>NZ_OY762556.1:0-3773938 GCF_963666085.1 Bacteroides graminisolvens | reverse complement strand
TGCTATAGGCACCGGTATTTCCGCCCCGAAGGACTATATATTTCTTGTCATAGAAAAACTGAGGGATGTCACGGGCCTTGGACTGAGCCGCGGCGATAACCTTGCCGGAGAGACCTCGAATGCCGATGCATTCGTTGAAGTCTCGGGCATCATGAAGGCCCATGCATCGAACCTGATAAAGATCGCGGGCGATCTTAGGATGATGAACATGCTTGGCGAGATAAAGCTGCCTTCCTTGCAGGCCGGGTCATCGGCCATGCCCGGAAAGGTCAATCCGGTGATAATGGAGGCGGTTATCCAGGCTGGAATCCGCGTCATTGCCAACGATCTCATCGTGACGGAAACTGCAAGCCGTTCGACGTTCCAGATAATCGAATTCATGCCCATGCTGGTTGATGCACTGATAGAGAGCATGGACATTCTCTCAAATGCGGATATTATGTTGGCCGAGCATGTATTGGGCATATCGGCGGATTCCGGAAAATGCGCCGGGATTGTAAATTCCAGCCCCATGATCATAACGGCCCTGGTGCCGTATATAGGATATGAGAAAGCAACGGAAATAATGAACGGTTACAAAAAAGAAAACGGTATGGATTTCAGGACCTACCTGAAAGGCTTGCTCGGTGAAGATCTCGTTTCCAAAGCACTTGATCCGTATGCGCTTACAGCACTTGGATTTAAGGGTAAGGGGACCATATAAGAAATAATAGGGCAGAAAAATGCAGGATACTCCAAAAGCTAACAGGCTCAATATCGCAATATTCGGCAGGACGAATGTCGGAAAATCGAGTTTCATGAATATGCTAATCGGTCAGGACTATGCGATAACATCACCGGTTGCAGGCACAACAACCGATATTGTTGAAAAGGCATGCGAACTTCTGCCGCTCGGGCCAGTGCTTTTTCTTGACACGGCAGGAGTCGATGACATTTCGGAACTCGCTCAATTGAGGCTTAATAAAACCAGTAAGATATATGACAGGGCCGATGTCATTCTGCTTGTAACCGAACCGGATGTATGGACGGAATTCGAAGATGAAGTTCTGTTAAAGGCTGATGAAAATAAAATTCCTGTCATTGTCATTATAAACAAAACCGACCTTCTAAAACCGGCACACGCGTTTCTGGAAAAATTAAGGGAAAAGAGATCGAGGATCCTAGAGGTTTCCAGTATCAACTCTAATGAAAGAAATGCCTATGTAAACGCTGTAAAACAGCAGCTGATAGAGGTTGCGCCGGATGACTTCATTGAGCCGCCCAGGCTGATAGGCGATCTGGTGAATCCGGGCGGCATTGCAGTACTGGTAGTACCTATAGACCTGCAGGCGCCCAAGGGCAGCTCATCCTGCCTCAGGTCCAGACTATAAGGGATACGCTGGATAACGATGCTGCCGCGTTCGTCGTGAAGGAGCGCGAACTCTCAGCGATGCTTTCAACCTTGAACAAAAAGCCCGATGTGGTTGTTACCGACTCACAGGCGATATTGAAGGTTTCTGCGGATGTGCCCAGAGATATAAGGCTAACGACATTTTCAATCCTGTTTGCCAGACAGAAAGGTGACCTGTCAATCGCTGCACAAGGCGCTGCTGAAATTGATAATCTGAAGCCAGGAGACAGGGTGCTTATCGCAGAGGCTTGCACGCATCATGCGCTCGAAGATGATATCGGAAGGGTAAAGATACCAAGATGGCTGAGGCAGTACCTCGGTTTTGATGTGAAGGCAGAGGCCTATGCAGGCAGAGATTATCCTGAAAACCTCTCCGAATATAAACTGATCATTCACTGCGGCGGCTGCATGCTGACCAGGCGTGAAATGATGAGCAGGATTCAGAAGGCGCATCAGGCAGGTGTGGCAATTACAAATTACGGCGTGGCCATCTCATTCCTGCAGGTGTTATCAGACGCTCTCTTGAACCATTCCCTGCAGCGCTCATGGCATTTGAAAAAAAGATGAATAATTAAAAAGGAAGTGCCTCATGAAAGACTTTATTGATGATGATAAGATTCAACATGTTCTGGATATTTCAGTCAGACCTGAAAAGAAGAGGGTTGAGGACGTTCTTGATAAAGCGAAGGAATTGAAAGGCCTCACTCCTGAAGAAACGTCAGTGCTTCTGCAGACAGAGGATAAAGAACTTATCAATGAAATACTTATAACTGCCCGCTTTGTGAAAGAGTCGATATACGGCAACCGTCTTGTGCTTTTCGCGCCTCTTTATATTGCCAACCACTGTTCTAACAATTGCCTTTACTGCGGATTCAGACGCGCCAACAAAGAGCTTAAAAGGGTGGCGCTCACTATGGAAGAGATAGCGGCTGAGGCGCAGGCGATAGAAGCCGAAGGGCACAAACGCATTCTGATGCTGTGCGGGGAACATCCAACTCGTTCAAGCCTGGATTATTTTATCGAAGCAATAGAAACAGTTTATGCAACAACAAATTTCAACGGAGAGATAAGGCGTATAAATGTCGAAGTGGCGCCTCTTGAAGTTGAAGAATTCAAGAGGCTGAAGGCCGCCAAATAGGCACATACCTGCTTTTCCAGAGACCTATCATCATGCGACCTACAGGGAGATGCACCCGTCAGGCCCTAAAAGAAACTATGAATACAGGGTGACGGCCATGCACCGGGCTCAGGAGGCCGGTATTGACGATGTGGGAATCGGCGCCCTGTTCGGTCTTTATGATTACAGGTTTGAAGTCCTGGGGCTTTTGTATCACGCGCAGCACCTGGAAAAAACATGCGGGGTAGGACCGCATACAATATCGATTCCGCGCCTCGAACCTGCATTAAATGCGCCTGCCGCAATAAAACCGCCGCATCCTGTAAGCGATGACGAATTCAAAAAGCTTGTTGCTGTATTGAGGCTGGCGGTGCCATATACCGGGATGATTCTTACTACCCGTGAATCCGCGGCGCTCAGGAACGAAATATTCGGTCTGGGAGTCTCACAGATAAGTGCGGGATCACGCACAAATCCCCGGTGGATATCATGACCACGGAGGCAATGACTTCATGGCGGCTCAGTTCAACCTTGGTGATACGCGCTCTCTCGATGAAGTGATTTACGAAATAGTCCAGCAAGGGCTTATCCCCAGTTTCTGCACTGCATGCTACAGGCTCGGAAGGACAGGCGCCGACTTATGGATCTGGCGAAACCCGGTCTGATAAAGAAGTTCTGCCGGACAAACGCGATATTCACTTTCGAAGAATACCTGCTTGACTATGCAAGTGATAAGACAAAGAAGGCAGGCCTGAAACTGGTGGAAAAACTGCTGGCGGATACAGAAGGCGCCGGCCTCAAACGATCCATCAACAGCAGGCTGAAGCGCATGGAGAATGGAGAAAGAGATCTGTACATTTAAAGAAGGGCTAAGAGTTGTGAGTGGTGATCTAAAAGAAAAAAAAACATACAATAAATCGGATATCTTAAGAGCGCTTTCAGCCGATGATCCTTCTGTCCTGTTTGCAGAAGCGACGAGGGTAAGAAAGAATGCACAGGTGATGAAGTTTATCTGAGAGGGATTATCGAGTTTTCAAACTACTGCTTGCAGGATTGCCTTTATTGCGGACTAAGATGTTCCAATGCAAATATTAAAAGATACCGGATGACGGATGATGAAATCCTTTCTGGGGCCAAGGATATCCTTGGTTCAGGAATAGGGACCATAGTCCTGCAGTCAGGTGAAGATACGTTTTACTCATCGCAAAAGATTGTTAACCTCATAAGGAGGATAAAAGACGAAACCGGTCTTGTCATTACGCTTTCCATCGGCGAATGGCCTTTTGAAGATTATGAGCTGTTCAAGGCTGCAGGTGCCGACAGATACCTGCTAAAGCATGAGACATCGGACGCGCAGCTTTATAAAGATATCAGGCCAGGATGCGAGCTGTCCTGCCGTTTGAAATGTCAGAAGCATTTAAAATCCATTGGCTTTGAAACAGGCTCCGGCGTAATGGTGGGTCTTCCGGGGCAGACGATAGAATCTCTGGCAGAAGACATAATGATGTTCAGGGAACTCGATATCGACATGATAGGAATTGGACCTTTTATACCTCACGATGAGACACCTTTAAAGGTTCCCCTAAAGGTGAGGCTGAAATGGTTCTCAAGATGATAGCCTTGACGCGCATCGTTACGCGGAACACGAATATTCCTGCAACCACTGCGCTCACAACACTTGATCCCCAAAACCGTGTTAAATCTCTCATGGCAGGGGCCAATATTATCATGCCGGATTTCACTCCCATAAAATACCGCAGGCTTTATGAGATCTATCCGGGCAAAGGCTCAGGCACGGCTGCACCTGCAGAAATTATAGATGGAATTAAGAGGGATGTGGAAAAAACAGGCAGAATTATAGGCCCCGGCCCAGCAACCGCAGAAAAAATTGATCGCGACTTTTCTGCCTATATTAACTGCAACTTGATTTTTCAAATGGATAACCTGCTACAGGACAAAATCCGATCAAGGCAACTGCTTATATCAAGTTTTTGTTGTCGGGAACTTTTTATACACCTTAGGTTTTCAGGGCGGACATTTTAATTTCAAAATCTAACAAAATCACGGATGGTTCGACTACCCCTTAATTGGGTCAATGCGGCCGTGGTCCATGCGCAGTACACGATCGGCAAAAGTGCACAAGTCGTGGTTGTGTGTGGCCATAACGACTGTTGTGCCGTTCCGGTTCGCCTGTACAATCAACTCCATGATGATCTGTTCTGTCTCGGGATCCAGGTCGCCTGTTGGTTCATCACACAAAAGCAGTGAGGGGGAGCTGATCAGGGCTCGTGCAATACCCACGCGACGCTGCTGTCCTAATGAAAGCTCATGCGCATAGGCATTCTCACGGCCGGCCAGACCAACTCGATCAAGCGAGGCCAATGCCTCAGACCTTTCGGATCGATGGCGGCGGAAAAGAGCCGGGAGCCTGACATTATTGAGGGCGGTGAGTGTTGAAATCATGCTCTGGAATTGAAAGACAAATCCGATGACGGCAGCCCTGAAATGTGCCAGTTCGGCATCGCTCATGCTCAGGATATCCCTTCCGGCGATTTCAATGCACCCCTTGTCAGGCCTTGTCATTCCGGCTATGAGATTCAGGAGTGTGGTCTTGCCGCTTCCTGAGTGCCCGATCAGGATAAGGAATTCCCCCTGTGCCACATGAAGGGAAATGCCGTCAACGGCTTTGATTTCATTTGCACCAGTACCATAGTGTTTTGAGACCTCAGTCAGTATGATCATCCGGCCCTCCTGATCGCCTCGTACGGCTCCATGGCACTGACACGCAGGGCTGGAATCATGGCTGCCAGAATACCCGTAGCCACCGCCAATCCAAAGGAGAGGGCGGCGATACCGAGAAGCTCCAAGTTGCCCGGTACTGTAAATGGAATTTCAAGTTTCAGCGCGATCATGCGCTCGAAACTGATTACAATTCCTGACGATACTATAAGCCCCAGAACAGCACCCAGGATCGATATCATAAGTGCCTCTATTTGGATCATTTTGAATATGAACAGGCGTGTGCTGCCCATGGCCCGCATGAGGCCGATCTCGCGCTGTCGTTCCCGGACGGCCATCATGAACACCAGACCGACGAGCAGAACAGTCATGGGCCATATGGCGAAGCTTGCCATGGTTAGAGTTTTTAGAGTACCGGACAGGTTGTTCTGGACCTTGATTGTGATATCAGATGGACGAATGATTGTGATCTCCGGTATCAGGCGTTCGATCTCGTAAGCGGCTTTCCATCCTGGAAGGCCGCCAAATCCTTCGCTTTAAGCTTTATAAGCACTGCCGATATCTGATCCGGCGCTATATCCAGACGTTTCTTAGCCTTTGTCCCGGACTCGGCTATCATTCGTTTGACCCCGGCCATGGGTATGAAGACCGAGTAATCCAGGCCCATTCCGCTTGAGTCAAGGTTACCGGCTACTGTGAAGGTCTGGCCGTAAAATTTGTAAGCCATGCCTGGGAAGGATTGGATCGCCGCCCCGACCAGGATATCGGCTGGTCCCAGTTGGATGTCGCGATGCTTATTCAGCCATGGCCGGACAGTGAAGTCGGTCTGTGGATCGAAACCGATCAGGAATACGTTCCAGGATGAACAGCAAGCCGCATTGGAAAGTGACTCGATATACAGTTGGGGAGAGGTCTGTTTTACGAATTCGAGGTCCTGGATGCGCTGCTCAAGGGAGGCAGGCATATAAAAGACCGCGGCCTTTCCGGTCATATATGCCTGTACGAGATTGCTGTCCAATTGCGCGGGACTGCCACCAGATCAGCCCCGAGCCTCTGCAATCCGAGCTTGAGTCCCTGTCGGCTGGCGTGATCGATAATAGTGGCGGCAAGCTGCATCCCCACCAGGCAGGCGATGCATATCACCAGTATGGCGGTTCGCCATGGACGTTGGATAAGGTTGCCCCAGGCAAGCCCTGCAGTTGTCATTATGGATTTTTCTTAATCAACAGACCGCCGATGCCGCTTGCCATAAGCAACACTATGCCTGCAATAATGAGGGCAGGCTTGGTGCCGAAAACGCAGGGCATGGTAGGTATCCTGCATACGCCGGTAATGGAAGTAGGAAAAAAGGATCAGCAGGACTCCGATAATGGCTGTTGAAACAGCTGCCACCAGCACGGCCCAGTACTGTTTTACCAGCAGCGGTAAAATGCCGGTACACATCACCAGCACGCCCAGAACCGTAGCGGCCTTCAGTGTTCCGTCGCAGCCGTGCATGCGTGCAATCGTTCCTGCTGGGGCGCATAACGTCCTGCACCGCAGACAGGGAACAGGTACCAGGGGATCAAAACCACGATAACCCCAAGCAATACCAATACCAATGCCCAGATTTGAGACTTTTTCATAAATCCAGTTACTCCGCTATCAGGACAAGGTCATGCCGTGCATCCAGTGGCACAGTAATTGTAACCGAGCTCACCCCGGTATATTCATCTTGAGCAACTCCGTCCACAAAGAGCCTCCATGACCTGGTCGGGTCAAGCTGTGTTACGTTAAATGACGTGTTGCCGCTCGGGTTCTCTGTGCCTCCCTGTATTGTCAAAACGAGGGCTTCCTTTTCAAAGTCATAGATCGCCCGTTTGAGCAGGGCATTCGGAAGTCTACGCCGGTCACCTTGGGTGCATCGAAGTTTTTCTGCGTGAACGGTTTGTTATGAAGTGTCTGTATGCCGTTAGGCGGATTGGCAACCGCGTATGCGACAAGTACGCCTGTAAGGTTCTGCGGCCACGGGGTGAAAGTCTTGTCTGTCTGCTGATTGATGTAGGTATCAGCTCCAACCGGATAGACAAGCATGCCGTTATTCATTCGGCCTTGTAGAAACTGTTGCACCAAGCCACTAACTTGTCCCTTGTGGCCGAATCCCCTACTTCTGCCGCCAACAAAGCGAAAAACGGCGTGGCGATCTGGTCGGTGATCCATTCAGTTTTCAGATGTGCACTGCTGCCTTCATCTATTACATGCTTGGACTTCTGGTACGGGTAATGGCGCTCGATCAGTGCCGGCTCCCAGGCATGCATCATTGCACCGTTCCAGCCGTTGGAAACCGAGGAATTAACAATTATCTGCCCCAGCCAGGCCAGAGGAACTGTAAACAGTGAAAGGCTGTTTCCGAAACTTGCAAATTCCTGGGTTATCATGGTCTTCTGCTTGACCAGCCAAAGGAGACCAGTCTCATGCGTAACAGGGTTTATGAACGAGTTCTTGAGGAAAAAGTCAAGAAACAGGTTGCGTGCCTCGGCCAGACTGGTTCCATGAACCTGGTCATACAGCATGAAAGAAAGGATCGGATGCTGATTGCATTCGGCAAAGACCGCGTTAGGCTCGCATTCGATGCTGTGGTACGAGTTGTTCATCATCTGGTCGTACATCACTTTCTGAAGGGAATAGTTATTATAGACATACTCCTCGGTATCGCTCCACTTGAAGACAATGGAACCCGGGGCATCCCATTTCGGGTCACGGTAAAGCATCTCATAAAGGCCGATCATGTGCCCCAGGTGTCCGGAGTACATGATATTCTCATCTCCAACCGGGTCATGCTTTTCAGGATAGGGTGTGTCCATCTTCGGCTCAAGGAAATCCACACCTTTACTGCGCACGGCCCAGTACTGCCACACCTGCTTTAGCAGCATCTTCTGGATCAGGCGGTCCATACGGGGCTTAATGAGTTCACTGTAGGCCGGAGCTTGTAATACTGCTCTGTTGCAAAGAAATAGGTCATGAAAGCGATCGGATAGCGGTACGATGAAAGATAAAACTGGGAATCTTCATAAGACTTGATCTTGCTGAAGTCGTCCAGAGGATCGTCGCATACCGAGAGATACCAGCGGAACAAGCCCATTTCATCATTGCCGATCTGCTGATACGAGGCTGGGTCGATCGAGGGTACCGCTGGCACGATGTTAGAAAGTGTTTTTACCGAGAACCCGCCCTTGTTTTTGGCGACAACGATGATATCATAGCCGGTTCCGGTCGTGAGGCCCTTGAACTGATAACCGCTCATGGATACATCTATCGGTCCTTCTGAAGACCCTGTTACATCAGACCCGGTTACTGCGATTGAGCCTGATGTCCCGATATAGGCTTCAACAGTCGGAGCAGGGTCGCCCGCAGTCGCAAGAGTCGGCAGGTCTATAGTTATGGTGCGTGAGCTAAACGCCTTAAGGTTCAGGGCATTAAGAACCGGAGCCACTGTCTTTTTACATCCGGGCATGAAGGTCAATGCACACGAGGCGGTTCGTCCTACAGGTATTTGCCGCACATACCCCAACCTGATTGGAAACGAATCGGCTCGCGGTACCGAATACGAGGCATTTGGAGGTAGCAAGCCTTTCCATACTACCTTGTTGCCGTTTACCCGTCTCGTTGGTGGCCCGATGGATTATACACCCGGTATTTTCGATACGAAACTTTCTTTCCTGGGTGAAGGCGAACATAGTTTTGTACACACTACTTTGGCTAAGCAATTGGCGCTGTATGTAACCATGTACAGTCCGTTGCAAATGGCAGCCGACCTGCCCGAAAGCTACGAGCGTCACCTCGATGCGTTCCAGTTTATTAAAGACGTAGCCATTGACTGGGATGAAAGTAAGTACCTGGAGGCAGAACCGGGAGATTATCTGACTATTGCCCGCAAAGCAAAAGGTAGTTCCAGCTGGTTTGTTGGCGGCATTACCGATGAGAATCCCCGCACAGCGGTGGTGAACCTCAACTTCCTGGAACCGGGCAAACAATATGTAGCTACGCTCTATGCCGACGGTAAAGATGCTCATTACATTGACAACCCGGCTTCTTACCAGATTAAGAAGGGCTTGGTAACCAGTAAAACACGGATTTCAGTAAAAGAAGCTGCCAGCGGCGGATTTGCTCTGAGCTTGGTTGAAGCAACTGCTGCCGATAAAAAAGCTGTGAAAAAGTGGAAGTAAAGAATGCGTTTCTGATAAAAGAATCATTTTTATACAATAAGAGCGGTGAATTTCTTTGGGAGTTCACCGCTCTTTTTTTACCTTTACGGACAATAAACTACTTCTATAAATATAATTAAAGTATATAATATGATGAATCTGACAGAACGTTTCTTGAAATATGTGAGTTTTGATACGCAATCTGATGAACTTACACGGCTGACTCCCAGTACTCCGGGACAAATGGTTTTTGCTAAATACCTCAAAGAGGAGCTTGAATCGCTGGGACTGCAAGAGGTGGAACTGGATGAAAATGGCTATTTGTTTGCCACTTTACCTGCCAATACGGATAAAGAAGTTCCTACTATCGGCTTTATATCACACATGGACACTAGCCCCGATATGTCGGGTAAGAACGTGTCTCCCCGCATTGTGCAAAACTATGACGGTAGTGATATTGTGCTTTGCGCCGAAGAAAATATTGTGTTGTCGCCTGCACAGTTTCCCGAATTGCTTAACCACAAAGGTGAAGACCTGATTGTAACAAACGGCAAAACATTGCTCGGAGCAGATGATAAGGCTGGCATAGCCGAAATTGTATCGGCAATGGTTTACCTGATGGAGCATCCTGAAATTAAGCACGGAAAGATTCGTATTGGCTTTAACCCCGATGAAGAGATTGGTGAAGGGGCTCATAAATTCGATGTGGAGAAGTTTGGCTGCGAATGGGGTTACACCATGGATGGCGGCGAACTGGGCGAACTGGAATTTGAAAACTTCAACGCTGCCGGTGCCAAGGTTATTTTCAAAGGACGCAACGTGCATCCCGGTTATGCAAAGCATAAAATGATTAATTCCATGCGCATAGCCAGTCAGTTTATTAACATGTTGCCACGTCACGAAACGCCTGAACATACCGAAAAATACGAAGGATTTTATCACTTGAACGGCATGCAGGGTGATGTGGAGCAAACTACGCTGAACTATATTATCCGTGACCATGACCGCGATAAGTTTGAAAACCGAAAGAAGGAGATACTGCATTTGGTAAACAAAATCAATGCGGAATTTGGCGAGGGAACGGCTACGCTCGAAATGCGTGACCAGTATTATAACATGCGCGAGAAGATTGAACCTGTTATGCACATCATTGATGTGGCTTTTGCTGCCATGGAAGCAGTAGGTGTGAAGCCTAATGTGAAACCCATTCGCGGAGGTACCGATGGTGCTCAGCTTTCATTCAAAGGGTTACCTTGTCCCAATATTTTTGCCGGTGGGATCAACTTCCACGGTCGTTACGAATTTGTACCTATTCAGAACATGGAAAAGGCTATGAAGGTAATCGTTAAGATTGCCGAAATGGTGGCTTCCGATAAATAAACCTATAGCTATGAAACACACTCCATTTACAGAAAAACATGTGGCTCTTGGTGCTAAAATGCACGAGTTTGCCGGTTACAACATGCCCATTGAATATTCGGGTATTATTGATGAACACCTAACGGTTTGCCAAACTGTGGGCGTGTTCGATGTGTCGCACATGGGTGAATTTTGGGTAAAAGGTCCCAAGGCATTGGAGTTTTTGCAGAAAGTGACATCCAATAATGTGGCGGCTTTAACACCCGGAAAGATTCAATATACTTGCTTCCCAAACGAAGAAGGGGGGATTGTTGACGATTTGTTGGTTTATCAGTATGAGCCTCAAAAGTATCTGCTGGTGGTCAATGCAGCAAACATTGAGAAGGACTGGAAATGGTGTGTGGATCATAATACGGAAGGGGCTGTACTCGAAAATGCATCCCATCACATGGCGCAGTTGGCTGTGCAGGGTCCGCAGGCATTGGCTACTTTGCAGAAGCTCACCCGGATGGATCTCTCTGCTATTCCTTACTACACATTTGTTGTGGGTGAAATGGCAGGTGTGAAGGAGGTTATTGTATCGAACACCGGCTATACGGGTGCTGGTGGTTTTGAACTCTATTTCTATCCCGAGCATGCAGATGCTATATGGAATGCTGTTTTTGAAGCAGGGCAGGAATTTGGAATCAAACCCGTGGGACTGGGTGCCCGCGATACGCTTCGTTTGGAGATGGGCTTCTGTTTGTACGGTAATGACATTGATGATACGACTTCTCCCATTGAAGCGGGACTGGGTTGGATTACCAAGTTTGTAGAGGGTAAGAACTTCATCAATCGTGCCATGCTCGAGAGACAAAAGCAGGAGGGGGTTAGCCGTAAGTTAATTGGTTTTGAAATGATTGACCGGGGCATTCCTCGCCAGGGATACGAACTTTATGCTGCTGCGGGTGATAAAATAGGGGCTGTCACCTCGGGCACCATGTCGCCTCTCAGCAAGCTGGGCATAGGAATGGGCTACGTGCAAACCGAACTGGCCTTGCCGGGCACTGAACTTTATGTGGATGTGCGCGGCAGAAAATTAAAAGCGAAGGTGGTGAAATTCCCTTTCCGAAAATAAGATTATACGCAAATGTCACATTTACCTACCTTGATAGCCGACCTGGCACTGATTTTAATATCGGCCGGCATCATGACTTTGTTATTTAAAAAATTAAAGCAACCGTTGGTGTTGGGGTATGTAATGGCTGGATTCTTGTCTAGCCCGCACATTTCTTTTACTCCTTCGGTGATGGACACGGCCAATATTCAGACGTGGGCCGACATCGGTGTTATCTTTTTATTATTTGCTTTGGGACTGGAGTTTAGTTTCAAAAAAATAGTCAAGGTGGGAGGTACAGCGGTTATTGCTGCCTGTACGGTGATTTTTTGCATGATATTGCTGGGCATTGGCGTGGGCATGGCATTTGGTTGGAAACGAATGGACTGTCTTTTCCTGGGAGGAATGATTGCCATGTCGTCAACCACCATTATCTACAAGGCTTTTGAAGATATGGGACTGGGAAAGAAGAAGTTTGCCGGTCTGGTGCTGAGCATCTTGATTCTGGAAGATATCTTGGCCATTGTGTTGATGGTAATGCTTTCAACTATGGCGCTGAAAAACAATTTCGAAGGGGTCGAAATGTTCGGCAGTATTGGTAAGTTGCTCTTCTTCCTGATTCTTTGGTTTATTGTGGGCATCTATCTCATCCCTCAGTTTCTGAAACGGTTGCGCAAACTAATGAATCAGGAAACCTTGCTGATTGTTTCGTTGGGCTTATGTTTCGGTATGGTGATGCTAGCGGCGCATACCGGTTTTTCGGCTGCATTCGGTGCCTTTATCATGGGATCTATTTTGGCCGAAACGGTGGAGGCTGAGTCTATCTCTCACCTGGTGAAACCGGTGAAGGACTTGTTTGGCGCTGTGTTTTTCGTATCGGTGGGCATGATGGTTAACCCCGCTATGATTGTGGAATACGCTGTTCCTATTTGTGTGATTACCTTGGTGGTAATAGGTGGACAGGCCATCTTCGGAACATTTGGCGTTGTGTTGGCCGGACAGCCATTGAAAACCGCCATGCAGTGCGGCTTCAGCTTGACGCAGATTGGTGAATTTGCTTTTATCATCGCTTCGCTGGGCGTTTCATTAGGGGTGACTAGTAACTTCCTTTATCCCATTGTGGTAGCCGTTTCGGTGATAACAACCTTTATGACTCCTTATATGATCAGGATTGCGGGTCCTGTTTCCGACCGACTGGAGCGGAACTTGCCCGGATCGTGGCGGCGCTTTCTGACTCGTTATTCACGAGGAACGGAAACAACGATGAACCACGAAAATCTATGGAGGAAGCTTCTTGCTGCTTTGCTGCGTATCATTGTGGTTTATTCCGTATTGAGTATCGCTGTGATTGCACTTTCGTTCCGGTACGTCATGCCTTTTTTCTACCATAGCTTGCCTGCTTTCTGGAGTTCACTGCTAGGAGCTGCTTTTATGATTCTATGTATTTCGCCTTTCTTAAGAGCTATCGTGGTCAAAAAGAATCACTCCATAGAATTTACAACGCTGTGGAATGACAGTCACGTGAACCGCGGTCCGTTGGTCTCTACCATTGTGTTTCGTGTGGTACTGGCCATTTCGTTTGTCACGTTTATCATAGCCAATCTATTCGAAGCCTCCATCGGAATTGCGTTGGGCATAGCTGTATTGGCTGTGCTGGCCATGGTGTACTCGCGCCGGTTGAAGCGACATTCTATCTTTTTGGAGCGCCGTTTCATTCAGAACCTTCGTTACCGGGATCTTCAGGCCGAATACATGGGCGAGAAGAAGCCTGCCTATGCCGGAAGGTTGCTGTCGCAAGACATTCACCTCACTGATTATGAGGTACCGGGTGAATCGGCGTGGGCAGGGCGTACGCTGAAAGAATTGAATCTAGGCAGAAAATATGATGTGCATGTGGTCTCCATTCTCAGAGGGATGAAGCGAATAAACATTCCGGGAGCCGAGGAACGTATCTTTCCCATGGACAAAATTCAGGTGATTGGTACGGATGAACAACTAAACCTGTTCTCTCGTGAAATGGAGAGTGTCTCTTCTTTAGACAATGGGGCGATAGAAAAGAGTACCATGGTTTTAAAACAGTTTGTTGTTGATGCCGACTCTATTTTCAGGCACCACAAACTTCGCGATCTGGGCATTCGTGAACAATATAGGTGTTTGGTAGTAGGGGTTGAGAGAGACGGAAACTCGTTGATGTCGCCCGATGTGAATGCGCCTTTTGAAGAAGGTGATGTGGTGTGGGTAGTTGGTGAAAATGATAATGTGCACCAATTAGTTAACCAAAAGAATGAAAAAGTAGACAACAAATAGGCCGGAAATACGTACTTTTGCGTAAATAAATAAAAGTAAGTATCATGAAGAGTGACCCCAAAGAATGCTTGTATTGCCAGAATAACGATACATTGCATAGTTTGATGATTGAGATAGCTCAGCTCAGTGTATCTCGCGTTTTTTTGTTTAAGGAACAAACTTACCGTGGCCGTTGTTTGGTTGCGTATAAAGATCATGTGAACGATCTTTTTGAATTGAGCGATGAAGATCGGAACGCATTTATGGCCGATGTTGCACGTGTGACCCGCGCTATGGATAAAGCTTTTCATCCGGAAAAGATAAACTACGGAGCTTATTCCGATAAGCTATCTCACCTGCATTTCCATTTGGCTCCCAAATATGTTGACGGACCCGATTATGGAAGCACTTTTCAAATGAATCCTGGCAAAGTATACCTTTCTGAAGAAGAATATCAGCAGCTGATTGATGCTGTGAAGGCTCATTTGTAATACGCAGTTCGTATAAAAGAATATCCCCTTGATTCTGTTTGGTCCATTAATAAAGCCAATTGAATCAAGGGGATATTTTATGTCGGTATGTCAATGCTCACAACTGTGTGCAACGATTTGTTTACGGTGGTGTTACTCCTCAAAATCAAAGTCGAAATCAAAATCGTCCATGAATTCGGGGTCGGTAAAGTCTTCCAGGTTACGGCGGTCTTTTTTAGTTGGGCGACCGGTCCCTCGTGCTCTGTCTACAAATCCGCTCGCTTTACTCATCTCCAGCAATTCGTATTGATCGGGAGTGGTAACGTTTTCCATCACTTCGGGAACAAGCTTGGCGCCCACCCGTTTTTCAATGGCCTGCAACACCTTGAATGAATAAATGATGGGTGGCTTTTTAACCTGGATCACATCATTGGGTTTTATCATTCTGGCTGCTTTAACCTGCGAACCGTTAATGGTTACTCTTCCTTTTTTACAAGCTTCTGCGGCGATGGTACGTGTTTTGAAGATACGTACAGCCCACATCCACTTATCAATTCTGGCTTCGGGCATATTATTTATTTTTTATTAAATTGATTCATGGTAATATCAATACCTGCCAAACAAAAGCTTTTGATGATTTCGCCGGCAGTTTTCAGGCGTTCGTCCATGGTCTTCCAATCTTCCTCTTCAAAGTGCCCCAGAACGAAATCAATTTGCCCCCCTCTGGGAAACTCATTGCCGATACCGAAACGCAGACGCGCATAATTCGCAGTGCCCAAAGTGGCTGCAATGTGTTTCAAACCGTTGTGCCCGGCATCGCTTCCTTTGCTTTTTAAACGAAGGGTGCCAAAAGGCAAGGCCAGATCATCAACAATAATGAGCACATTCTCCAAAGGAATATTTTCCTTCTGCATCCAGTAACGAACTGCATTACCGCTCAGGTTCATATAGGTGGAGGGCTTCAGTAGCAAAAGCTGCCTGCCTTTAACGGAGACGGAAGTTGTAAATCCGTATCGCCCGTCAACAAATGATTTTCCGGCTTCTTTTGCGAATGCGTCTACTACCATAAAGCCTATGTTGTGGCGTGTTTCATGGTATTCGGGACCAATGTTTCCGAGTCCTACAATTAAATATTTCATTGCTTATTATTTAAATGAAAAACGCAAATTATCGCAGATTGACACAACTTGATGCTGTATCCTCTGCGTTAATCTGCGCTTCTTTATCCCCGAAGGGAAAATATCTGATTACTTACCTGCAGCAGCCAAACCTCTTGCAGCACGTGTCAATTGAACAGCACATACAACAGCTTCTTTTGCGTTCAGAAGAGTAAGTCCTTCATAAGAAAGTTCGCCAACTTTTACAGTTTTACCCAAACCGAGGTGAGCAACATTTACAGTCAACTTCTCAGGGATTACATTGTATAAAGCTCTCACTTTCAACTTACGCATTTGCAGAGTTAATTTACCACCGGCTTTAACACCTTCAGCAAGACCTTCCAATTGAACAGGAACTTCCATAATGATAGGCTTTAATTCGTCAATCTGGAAGAAGTCAATATGAAGGATGGTATCTTTTACCGGATGGAATTGGATATCTTTCAAAATTGCTTTTACTTTCTTACCGTCGATAACCAAATCAACTATATAAATGTGAGGAGTGTAAATAAGATTACGAACCTCGTCATTTGTTACTGTAAAGTGAACATTGTCACCTGCTCCGTAAAGTACACAAGGTACACAGTTGTTTTTACGAAGTGCTTTTAGAGCTCTGCTCTGCTCTGAAGAGTGTTCTGCAATGGTTCTTGCAGTACCTTTTACTTCAATTGATTTCATTTTTTTAATTTTTTTGTGTTACTCTAAATTAAGTTTATTTGTTTGCTTAACTCACCATCACACGATGTGGTATATCACACGATGTTGCAAAAAGCGGTGCAAAAGTACGCTTTTCGTTTGATTTATCAAAGCAATCCGATGATTATTCGAAATCTATATCAAACTTTATTTCCGTTCCAATCTCTGTTTTGCCCAGATTTTCTTCCAAATCAACCTCAAGCTTTTCCTTTTTGTCACTATCATCAAGAGCCAACGGTTGTTTCTTGTTGATGAAAGCAATTGCTTGTGTTAGTCCGGTCATGAATTTCTCGAAATCTTCTTTATATAAAAAGATTTTATGTTTTTCGAAACTAACCTGAGAATCATCTCCTTCGCTCATTACTATTTTCTTGCTCTCTGTGATTGCAAGAAACATTTCATCTTTTCGATTCTTCTTTACATCAAGGTAGTAAATGCGTTTACCAGCCTTAATGGATTTTGAAAAGACAATCTCCTTATCATTTAAATCCATCGCATTTTTCTTTTTAAAATCTTCCATAACGTTTGGGGTAATTTCTAAAGTCGGCCCAAAATTGATACTTTTTTTTAAACTGTCAAAAGAAAAAGGACATAGAATCAAATACTATGCAAAAAAATGTGATTTATTTGGGTTTACTCACCGAAAATAGCTACTTTTGCAATTCGTTAATAACAGTATTGATTAAAATTTATGATTAACAGAGTTCTTATTCGTCTTAAAATCATACAGCTAGTGTATGCGTACTATCAGAACGGCAGCAAAAATTTAGACTCAGCGGAGAAAGAATTATTTTTTAGCCTTTCAAAGGCTTATGACTTGTATAATTACCTGCTGATGTTGATGGTTGCTTTGACGAACTACGCACAAAAGCGTGTTGATGCGGGAAAAGCTAAATTAGCACCGACTTCGGAAGATTTATCACCCAACATGAAGTTCATTGAAAACAAGTTTGTTGCTCAGCTTGAGGTTAATAAACAGTTACTTGAGTTCATCTCTAACCAAAAGAAAACCTGGGATAACGATCAGGAATTCGTGAAAGAGCTTTATGACAAGATCACTGCTTCTGATTTATATAAGGAGTATATGGCTTCTTCCGATTCTTCTTATGAAGCCGATCGTGAGTTATGGAGAAAGTTATATAAATCTTTTGTTTTTAATAATGATTCGCTTGATCAGGTATTGGAAGATCAAAGTTTGTATTGGAATGACGACAAGGAAATTGTTGATACATTCGTATTGAAAACAATCAAAAGATTTGAAGAAAGCAAAGGTGCTTCGCAACCTTTGCTGCCGGAATTTAAAGACGATGAGGACCAGGAGTTCGCGCGTCGCTTGTTCCGCAGAACGATATTGAACGGTGATTACTACCGCCACTTAATCAGTGATAATACCCGTAACTGGGATCTTGATCGTGTGGCTTTTATGGATGTGGTTATCATGCAATGTGCTTTGGCAGAGATTTTGAGTTTCCCTAATATTCCTATTAGTGTTTCATTGAATGAGTATGTTGAAATAGCTAAGCTCTACAGTACAGGCAAGAGCGGAAGCTTTATTAATGGTACACTCGATGGAATAGTTAATCAATTGAAAAAGGAAGGTAAACTAACAAAATAATGATACCTTTGTAACTAGTAGATTAAAAACTAAAAAACGATTTTTATGACTTTATTGACTGTATTTCTGCAAGGAGCTGCTGCAGCAGGAGGAGGAAGCATGATGTGGATTATGCTTATTGCTATGTTTGCTATCATGTATTTCTTCATGATTCGTCCTCAGAACAAGAAACAAAAAGAGATTGCCAACTTCCGTAAATCACTCGAAGTGAACCAAAGAGTGGTTACTGCCGGTGGTATTTATGGCAAAATAAAAGAAGTAGGTGACGATTATGTGATTCTTGAAATTGCCGATAATGTGAAAGTCAGAATAGATAAGAATTCTGTTTTCGCGGCAGCGGCAGATACTGAGAAGAAATAAGGATTTTAATAAATAATGACCATGTTCGGATTACGGAACATAAAGTGTCTTTATTTGAAATCTATAAGAAGGATTAAGGGCTTTCTGCTTAGTGATAAGAGCAGAGAGTTCTTAATTTTTTTATTCTTTTACTTCATAGCCAGTGCATTCTGGCTTTTACAAACACTAAACAACGATTACGAAGCAGAATTCTCTATTCCCGTGCGCCTGAGAGGTGTGCCCGACAATGTGATGTTGACAACAGAACCGCCTGCTGAGATTAAAATCAAAGTAAAGGATAAAGGTACGGTACTGCTGAATTACATGCTGGGAAAAAGTTTTCTACAGGTCACTTTGAACTTTCCGTTGAGTAAAACAACCAGTAGTCGCGTCAAGGTGAACTGGGCGGAAATAGAGAAACAGGTCACCGGACAGCTAGGTGCTTCAACGCGCTTGCTTGCTGTGAATCCCGATACGCTGGAATATTACTTCTCCACAGGGAAATCAAAAAAGGTTCCGGTTAGGCTCATTGGTAAATTAACACCAGCCCGGCAATATTATATTTCTGATACACTCTTTTCTCCCGATTCGGTATTGGTTTATGCGCCTCCCTTTATTTTAGATACCTTGACGGCTGCTTATACGCAACGGCTTAATCTCACGGGTATGACCGATACCCTCATTCACCACCTTTCTCTTTCAAAGGTAAAGGGGGCCAAGTTTGTTCCCGATCAGTTGAACATGGTATTACCCATAGACTTGTACACAGAGAAGACCGTTGAGGTTCCTGTTAGGGGCATTAATTTTCCGGCCGACAAGGTGCTGAGAACTTTCCCTTCGAAAGTACAGCTTACTTTTCAGGTAGGGGTTAGTCGTTTTAAGAGTATCAATGCCGATGATTTTGTGCTCAATGTGTCTTATGAGGAGTTGCTTCATTTGGGTGGGAAGGATAAATATGCGGTGAAGATAAAGAGTGTGCCTCGGGGTGCAAGTCATGTGCGCATTTATCCACCTGCTGTTGACTTTTTAATAGAGCAAGCTACCGTATATGAGTATTAAAATTGGCATAACAGGTGGTATAGGGAGTGGAAAAAGTGTTGTTTCGAAACTACTCCAACTCATGGGAGTTCCCGTTTACATTGCAGATGTGGAGTCGAAACGGCTTACGGAAACTGATCCGGATATACGTGCCGCATTAATATCCCTTTTGGGTGTTGAGGTATACCAAGATGGCAAACTGAACAGACCCCTGCTGGCTTCATACATTTTTGGGAATAAAGATAACCTGACTATGGTTAATGGAATCATTCACCCTCGCATAAAAGATGATTTTCGTCGTTGGGCGCAGTCACATTCTTCTTATCCCATTGTGGGTATTGAAGCTGCTATTCTGATTGAAGCCGGTTTTACGGAGGATGTTGACCAAGTAGTTCTTGTTTATGCTCCGCAAGAAATAAGGCTGCGGAGAGCCGTGAGCAGAGATGCTTGTGCGGCAGAGCAGATCCAACAAAGAATGCGTAACCAAATGCCCGACGAAGATAAAATGGCATTTGCTCATCACATCATTTATAATGACGACAAGCAGGCGTTGATTCCTCAACTTGGCGCATTAATAAAGACTTTGGCCTGATAGACGTTTCCTAATATATGTTTAAATCCTCCTTTTTTATGATGTTAAGGTTGCTCATCTCATTACTGAATATTACTTTTGCTTTCCAAACAGTTTAAAAATAAAAGTAAAATTTACTATGCTGAAAACCATTATGTCGATCTCAGGTAAACCGGGATTATATAAACTCATTTCAAGAGGTAAAAACATGCTGATAGTAGAATCGTTGTCGGCAGACAAAAAGCGTATTCCTGCTTATAACCACGAGAAAATGATATCATTAGGTGATATTGCTATATTCGTTGAAGATGGCGAGGCGCCTTTAAAGGATGTGTTGACTGCCATCAAAGAGAAAGAGAATGGCAACGTAGCATCTATTGATGTTAAGAAAGCAGATGATAAAGCTCTTAACGCTTATTTGGCAGAAGTATTACCCGATTTTGATCGTGATCGTGTGTATTCTAGAGATATCAAAAAATTGATTTCTTGGTATAACATACTTGTAACGAATGGTATTACTGAATTTAATGGAGCAGCGACTGAAGAAGCAACTGCTGAATAAACTAGTTGATTTATCTATAAAAAAGCATGGAAATAGTTGATATATTTCCATGCTTTTTTGTGTTTGTATCTCCTTTTAATATGCTTTTATAAGGCAGTTTGACTGAATTTTAATATTTCTCCTATCAGCATAAATATTTCTCTTCATTTTTTTGTTTATTTTATCCTTTTCAATATCTTTGTTTTATCGTTTAGAGAGCCAATCATAGCTCCTGATACGAAAAATATAAGAAGTAAATTTCAAAGCGTTTTTGCGTATTATCTGGTACTTGAAATCTGGACAATTTCACTATTCAGAGATAATAAATAAACGCTCCTGCTCAGCTGTATATCAAAATATATAGTATAAGAGCGTGGGCTATTGTGTATTATTTGAATAGTGGGCAGGTCCAGAGCCTCGGGTACAATAATAACAATAGTTTCCACGCTTTTCTTAATTTAATGGCCTGGCAAAGGAAACTACGGGCACCCTATAAACATGGAATTATTTGATAACAGAAGAGTTGCTGTAGATGTTAACCAGCATGATGGCATATTGCGTGTTTGCAATATCATGCCGGGTTCCATGGTGTTTTTGTACACGCATCATGGGGTGAAAATGGCTGAATGGGAATATCAGAGGGGTGACATCTGTTTTCAGTTGCCCGAAAAAGGGAATTATGTATTGGTTATCACTCATTTGGCTTGTAACATTGTAGTGAAACAAATTCTTTACGGAGTATATTTATAACCTGAGCTTTTCAATGAAGAGAGGCTGTTTGTCACGCTTTGTCGTGTGCAAACAGCCTTGTTTCTTGAAAGGACATCATTCAATCGCCTTTTTAGTTTCTGAATACCAAACTCTCACCGAATGAATCGATAATGATGGGTTTGTTTCTGTCAACATCCTGTGCCAACATCTTCTTAGACAGATCATTCAACAAATAACGCTGAATGGCTCTTTTAACCGGACGGGCACCAAACTCCGGATCGTATCCGGCCTTGGCTATAAACTCTATTGCCTCATTGGTCAATTCCAAATTTACACCATTGCCGGCAAGCATTTTTTGTACGCTTCCTATTTGCAGGAGCACAATCTGCCTGATCTCTTTCTCGGTCAGCGGCAAGAACATGATGGTTTCGTCAATACGGTTTAGAAACTCGGGCCGGATGGACTTCTTGAGCATGTTCATGACTTCCCGTTTAGTCTCTTCAACAATAGCCTCTTTGTTACCACTGTTTAACTTCTCCATCTGACTCTGAATGTAACTGCTACCCATGTTAGAGGTCATGATGATGATGGTATTTTTAAAGTTTACCACGCGGCCTTTGTTGTCTGTGAGGCGGCCGTCATCCAGTACTTGCAACAAGATGTTGAATACGTCAGGGTGTGCCTTTTCAATCTCATCGAACAAAACAACCGAGTAGGGTTTTCTTCGGATGGCTTCGGTAAGCTGTCCGCCTTCATCATACCCCACGTATCCCGGAGGAGCTCCAACCAAACGCGAAACACTGTGCTTCTCTTGGTACTCACTCATGTCGATACGCGTCATCATGGTTTCATCGTCAAACAAAAACTCAGCAAGCGCTTTGGCCAGCTCCGTTTTTCCCACACCCGTAGTTCCCAGGAAAATGAAAGAACCAATGGGACGTTTCGGGTCTTGGAGTCCGGCCCGGCTGCGTCGCACAGCATCGGACACTGCTTCAATGGCCTCATCCTGTCCGATTACCCGTTGGTGTAACTCTTCTTCCAGATTCAGGAGTTTATCCTTTTCGCTCTGAAGCATTTTACTCACCGGAATACCGGTCCACCGGGAAACCACATCGGCAATGTCTTCCGCGTCAACCTCTTCTTTAATCATGGCACTGTCACCCTGCATCTCGTGCAGTTTGCGCTGCGTGTCTTCAATCTCCTTGTTCAGCGCCTGAAGTTTACCGTATCTGATTTCAGCCACCTTGCCGTAATCACCTTCCCGTTCGGCCTTGTCGGCTTCGAATTTGAGATTCTCAATTTTAATTTTGTTTTGCTGAATTTGGTTCACCAGCTCTTTCTCACTTTGCCATTTGGCTTTGAACGAGTTTTCCTGCTCTTTTAGCTCGGCAATCTCCTTGTTGAGTTGTTGCAGTTTCGCTTCGTCTCTTTCGCGTTTGATGGCTTCACGCTCAATTTCGAGCTGCTTAATCTTACGCGAAATTTCATCCAGCTCTTCAGGCACCGAGTCGACCTCCATTCGTAACTTGGCAGCCGCTTCATCCATCAGGTCGATGGCCTTGTCGGGCAAAAAACGATCGGTGATGTAACGATTGCTTAGTTCAACGGCAGCAATAATTGCATCATCTTTGATACGAACCTTGTGGTGATTTTCGTAACGCTCCTTCAGTCCACGCAGAATAGATACGGTGCTTAGTGTATCGGGCTCGTTAACCTGAACAATCTGAAAACGACGTTCCAATGCCTTATCCTTTTCGAAATATTTCTGGTATTCATCCAGCGTGGTTGCACCAATGGAGCGCAATTCACCTCGCGCCAAAGCCGGTTTGAGTATGTTGGCCGCATCCATGGCTCCTTCACCTTTTCCGGCTCCAACCAATGTGTGGATCTCGTCGATGAAAAGAATGATGTTCCCGTCGGACTTGATAACCTCGTTGATAACCGATTTCAGCCGCTCTTCGAACTCTCCTTTGTATTTGGCACCGGCAACGAGCGCTCCCATATCCAATGAGTAAACCTGTTTGTTTTTCAGGTTCTCGGGCACATCACCCCGTAGAATACGATGCGCCAATCCCTCAACGATGGCTGTTTTACCCGTACCCGGTTCACCTATTAATATAGGGTTGTTCTTGGTGCGTCGACTTAATATTTGCAACACACGGCGAATTTCCTCGTCGCGCCCGATAACAGGGTCGAGTTTCCCGTTACGTGCTGCCTCGTTTAAGTTGATGGCATATTTCTCCAGGCTCTGGTACGTCTCTTCGCTGGATTGTGAAGTGACTTTTTCTCCTTTGCGAAGTTCATTGATGGCAGCCCGAAGTTCCTTCTCGGTCATCCCGGCATCTTTCAAGATGGTAGAAACCGTGCTTTTGACAACGAGCAAAGCCAGCAATAGATGTTCCAGCGATACAAATTCGTCGCCCATTTCCTTAGAGTACTGAGTTGCCTTTTGAAAAACTTCATTGGTTTCACGGCTCAAATACGGTTCGCCACCCGATACCTTGGGCAGAGATTCCATCTGCTTGTCGGCCACCAAAGCAATCTGCTGACCGTTTATCCCCAGCTTCTGGAAGATAAAGTTAGTTACGTTTTCGCCCACCTTCATCACGGTGTGCAATACATGAACAGGATCAATGGCCTGCTGGCCCCTGCTTTGAGCAAGATTCACAGCCTCTTGTACTGCCTCTTGCGATTTGATGGTAAAATTGTTAAAGTTCATATAGTTAGTTCTCCCTTCTTCTTGTTTAGTAATAAAATAACAACTGGTAGGGTGCAAAAGATTTGCCAACGGCGTTTTACTGACTATTTTTCAGTTAAGCATTGTCTTATGGAGACAAAAAGTCAGTTAAAGAACTATTTACTTGTCTGTTTTCTGACGTTTTGTTTTAATTATTGTTCCCTGAAACCGGACTGAAGACAACTATCCGGATAAAGAAATGAGACGCTTTTGCACTTGAAAGAACTTTTTCATTATCTTTATACCCTCAAATAAAATAATACATGAAAAAATTAAATTTTGCGCCCACTGTTATTGCGATTGATGCTGCTTATGTAAACCGTTTAACAGCTAGTTTAAAAGAGTTTTCTGAAAAAATAGATTTCAATGCCAAAGAGAAAGGAGATGTAGTAATGTATGTAAGGTGCATTTTGTTCGATGCTAAATTCCCTTATGTACCCAATAATCAGGTACAAGTGATTTTTACGTATGACAAAGACTCGGAGCTGCTGCCCGATTTGACGCCTTCGTCACTTAGTACTGAACTCAATGGAGTTGCCTGTTGTGATGCAGGCTATGAGTTTTTATTCTCTAGTGTTCCTACTGAAGATTTAATCTCTCCCGAAGGTCTGTTCCTCGATTTGCTGGATATACTCCTGGAGTCCAAAGATATCACACAATTAATTGTTGTCGGGGATAACGATGTGTATCCGGAATCGATACATCAAAAACTGGTAGACTATATCTTTGATATTAATTCAGAGAAGAAGGATATTGTAAGAATGCTTTCTAAATCGTCTGCTGTTGAGCTGCCCTACCGATGGGATAGTGCCTTATTGCCTATTATGGGGGCAATGGATAAAACAGAACGTTATTAAAATACAGTTCGCCAATGTCTGATTTCCGTTTAAAAGTCTTTCAGCATGTAGCCAAGAACTTGAGCTTTACCAAGGCTTCGCAAGAACTTTTTATTAGTCAGCCTGCCATTACCAAGCACATACAGGAATTGGAATCTACCTACCAGGTGCGCTTGTTCGACAGGCTAGGCAATAAAATTACACTGACCGAAGCCGGAAAACTATTGCTACAGCATAGCGAGCGCATATTGGATGACTACAAACGGTTGGCGTATGAAATGAATTTGCTTCATAACGCTTATACAGGCGAGCTACGATTGGGTGCCAGTACAACGATTGCCCAATATGTATTACCACCATTACTGGGGAGCTTCATCGAGAAGTTCCCCCAAGTAAAACTCTCGCTCTTTAACGGCAATTCACGCGATGTGGAAACGGCACTTCAGGAGCACCGAATTGATTTGGGACTCGTTGAGGGCATCGTTCGCCTGCCTCAATTGAAATACACTGATTTCTTGGATGATGAACTGGTGGCCATTGCGAATCCCGGTAGCAAACTGCGCATGTCCGATGAAATACTGCCACAAGATTTACCGAATATACCTTTGGTGCTTCGCGAACGAGGATCGGGTACACTCGATGTATTCGAGAAAGCCTTGCAACAGCATGACCTGCGACTTTCTGCCTTAAACGTGTTGCTCTACTTGGGAAGCACGGAAAGTATCAAATTATTCCTGAGTAATTCTGACTGCATGGGCATTGTATCCGTGCGTTCGGTAAGCCGCGAGCTAATGGCGGGCATGTACCGCGTCATCGATATAAAAGGAATGCCTATGCAACGAACTTTCAGTTTTGCACAAATGCAAGGGCAGGAGGGAGGTTTGGCGCAAGTCTTCATGCAATATGCCTTGCTTCATAATAAAAAGTTATAGATCATAAAAAGAAACGATTGGCGTAATTCGCAAAAGCATTCTACCTTTGCACCCATAAACATATAAAGAATATAAGATATGGCAGCAATGACTGAATGCCTCAAGGCAAATAACAAATTCGTTTACGTATCACTTCTGGTTATTCAAACCTTGGTGTTAATGATTGATTTTATACCCGGTGCATCTCCTTATACGCATTGGTTAACACCGCCTGTAGCCTTGTTTCTGGGTTTGGCTTTCGCGTTGCTTTGCGGACAGGCGCATCCTAAGTTCAACAAGAAAACATCTAAATACTTACTTCAATATTCGGTGGTGGGACTGGGTTTCGGTATGAATCTGCATGCCGCTTTGGCTTCGGGCAAAGAAGGGATGGAATTTACGATTCTTTCTGTGGTGGGTACCATGCTGATTGGTTGGTTTATCGGTCGTAAAGTACTGAAAGTAGATAGAGATACATCTTACCTCATCAGCTCGGGAACAGCCATTTGCGGAGGTAGTGCCATTGCGGCTGTGGGACCTGTTTTGCGAGCGAAAGACAGTGAAATGTCTGTGGCACTAGGTACTATTTTCGTTCTGAATGCCATCGCTCTGTTTGTCTTTCCTGTCATCGGACATTGGCTGGGCATGAGTCAGCACGAGTTCGGCACGTGGGCCGCCATCGCCATTCATGATACCAGTTCGGTGGTAGGTGCCGGCGCTGCTTACGGAGAAGAAGCCTTGAAAGTAGCCACAACCATTAAGCTCACTCGCGCTTTGTGGATTATACCCTTGGCTTTTGTCACTTCGTTCCTCTTCAAAAGCAAAGGACAAAAAGTAAGCATTCCTTGGTTTATATTCTTCTTCATTCTGGCTATGGTGGTGAATACTTACCTGCTTGCCGGAGCACCTCAGGTGGGACAAATCATCAATCACATAGCCCGTAAGGGATTAACGATTACTCTTTTCTTTATTGGTGCTTCGCTGTCGCGTGATGTGTTGAAGTCGGTAGGCGTAAAACCGCTTGTTCAAGGAGTACTCTTGTGGATGATAATTAGTCTGGGCACACTGGCCTATATCTATTGGTTTTAAAGAACGCTTGTCATTTGTGTGTTGACCCGGGTATACCTATGTTGTATATCCGGGTCAACAGGCTTCCTACATGGTACATTTATGTAGCAGGCTGTGGCTTTTTCATCTCCTCAAAACCTTTCCAGTCCTTGAACTTGTTTTGAATATCATCTTTCAGCTTATCTAAATCTTTAATTCCGTACGGAAGATTCTCCATCATTTTCTGGAAATCTTTCTCAGACCAGTTGAATTGAAAGTGAGTATCCGGCACCATAAGATCGCTGTAGCCGTTTATCAATGCAATCTGCTGAATGTCCTCGAAGTCCATTTCACCAATCAAATGAGTGTAAGCTTCTTTGGCTCCGCTCACAATCATGATGAGATCACTTACCTTGTCGCCTTTCTTGCGAATGTAAAAGGCAGACGACGATGAATTGCCTTTTTGCTTCATCAACAATTCGTAGTTTCCTTTGCGAATCATGTTATCCAGATCGGCCTTCAAACCCTTTTTGACTTGCGCATCGTAGGTAGAGATAATGTAAATGGCGTCGAGCTTGCCGGCAACTTTACTGATAACCAGATTGCCGTTAATTACATGAGGATTCATGCTTAGCATGGCTTTTGAAATGTACACGGACTTCACGTTGTCCATTTCATCATACTTGTTGAAAAGAGCATTGGGAGCTTGCGCTGCAACTGTCAAAGCTGCGGTCATAGCGAACAACATTAAAACTAACTTTTTCATAATCATGGCTTTTATTGTATTTCTTCTTGAATTTTCTTATTGGTTCGGTATATTTCCTTCTTGGTTTCGTTTACCTGATTTAACCCTTTATTCATGTTTGCAGATACTTCTGTGAGAGCTTCTTCCATGGCAAGATAAGCCTCTTTGGGGTTGTTGAAGGTATCTTCCGGGGCTTGGTTCATCCGGTAATCGTGTATGCTGTAGCCGGCCATCAGGCAAATCAGCAAACAGGCAGCTATACTGCTTATGCGAAGCACAAGCTTGCGGGATATGCGTAGCGGATACTTCTTTTCGCTTTGTGCCCTACTGTCTATCAGGTCTGATAACTTCGTTTCGAAGTAATCGGGCACGTTAACCTGTGTTTTACCGTACAATGCCCGAAACATTTTCTGTTCATTCAGCAAATGGGGCGGCACTTCTTCTCCACAGAAGTATTCCTTTAGCTGTTCCTCCTCTGCGTCAGTGGTATTACTATCGTAATATTTCACCAGTAACTTTTCTATTTCATCGACTCTCATAGCTATTTAACTGATTATATTGTTCACGTATTCGTTTGCGGGCTCGGGAGAGTAACACTCTGATGTTAATGGCATTGAGTCCCGTAATCTCTTCTATTTCTTCGTAAGAACACCCCTTTACATCCTTGAGTACAATCACCTTTTGTTGCTGCTCGGGCAAAGAGGCAATGAGGCTTTTGATTTGCTGAGCCTCCTCCCGTTCCTCCATTCTGTCGTTTATGGGTGTATCTGTTATGGCGCTTATATCTACCGTTTGTCTGCTCAACAAATGCTTTCCCGAACGAAGAATGTCGAAACACATATTTTTAACCAACGTTACACTGAACGCCTCCGGGTTGTTCACAGCCGACAATCCGTCTCTTTTATCCCACAGTTTCATGTAAGCCTCTTGCACCAGGTCTTCGGCATCAGCCTCACACTCCAGTAATTGGCAAGCAATGCAGAACAGCTTGCGGTGAAAGGGGAGAAAAGATCTTTTAAAGGTTTCAGCATCCATGGTTATTGCATCTATGTTTTAATCTTTAGACGTAGGCGTTCTTGCTTTTGTTACAGTACAAGCAAAAAAAAAGTTCTGCTCAGAAAGTCCGGTTGTTTTCGGTTTCTGAGCAGAACTTCTATATAATCAGCAACGGTTGGTTATTTACCTTCCTGCATCTTTTCAAAGATGAGTTTTTCTAACTCCTCAGCCAATTCAGGATTATCGGAAACGCATTGCTTAGCAGCGTCACGACCTTGTCCCAGCTTGGTTTCGTTGTAGCTATACCACGAACCGCTCTTTTTGATAACACCTAGCTCAGCTCCCAAATCAATAATCTCGCCCGAACGAGAGATTCCTTCGCCAAACATAATGTCGAACTCCGCTTTGCGGAAAGGAGGTGCCACTTTGTTCTTCACCACCTTTACACGAGTTTGGTTACCAATTACATCTTCACCGTCTTTGAGTTGTGTAGATCTGCGGATATCCAGACGAACAGAAGCGTAGAACTTCAGTGCGTTACCACCCGTTGTTGTTTCGGGGTTACCGAACATCACTCCAATCTTTTCGCGCAACTGGTTGATGAAGACACAGGTAGTGCGTGTTTTGCTGACGGCAGCCGTTAGCTTACGCAAAGCCTGAGACATCAGTCGGGCTTGCAATCCCACTTTGTTATCACCCATATCTCCTTCAATTTCAGCTTTCGGAGTCAGCGCTGCAACAGAGTCGATTACGATAATATCGATGGCCGATGAACGGATTAATTGCTCGGCAATTTCCAAAGCCTGTTCGCCGTTGTCGGGTTGAGAAATCCACAAATTGTCGATGTCAACACCCAGTTTGGCAGCATAAAAGCGGTCGAATGCATGTTCCGCATCGATGAACGCTGCTATACCACCGGCCTTTTGAGCTTCGGCAATGGCATGAATGGCGAGCGTTGTTTTTCCCGATGATTCCGGACCATAGATTTCAATGATTCTTCCTCTGGGGTAGCCTCCCACGCCTAGTGCGGCATTAAGAGCTATTGATCCTGTTGGGATTACTTCAACTTGTTCCACAATGTTATCGCCCATTTTCATGATAGAACCTTTACCGAAGTTCTTTTCTATCTTGTCCATGGCTGCCTGTAAGGCTTTTAATTTTTCGCTTGATGCCATTTTGTTCGTATCTGATTCAAAATTTAATTCGTCTTTCTTGGCCATATTATTCTTGGTTAGTAGTTTCTTGTATGCTACTTTATGTTCATTATCTGCTCGGCATGAGCCTTGGTATTCACCTCTTTCGAATCGATGATTCGCTCAATGACCCCTTCCTCGTTGATAATGAAACTGGTTCTGAGTGTTCCCATATAGGCTCTTCCATACATCTTCTTCTCAGCCCAAACGCCAAACTGTTCCACTAGTTTTTTATCCGTATCGGCAATTAGCGTAAAGGGTAACTCATTCTTATCAATAAATTTTTGATGAGACTTTTCGTCATCCACGCTTACCCCGATTACTTCGTAACCTGCTTTGCGCAATTCGGCATAGTTATCTCTTAAATTGCACGCCTGAGTGGTGCAGCCCGAAGTATTGTCTTTCGGGTAGAAGTAAAGCACCAGCTTTTTTCCTTTGTAATCGGCAAGGCGTATTTCTTCTCCTTTTTCGTTTGTGCCCAGAACTTCCGGGGCTTTATCTCCTACTTTCATAACTTTTTTATTTAGAGTTCAAGATCAGCATCGAATACCTCGTGCCAAGGTAAACCTTGTTTGTTGAGTTGTTCCATGAACGGATCCGGATTGAATTCTTCCACATTATTCACTCCGGGGCGGTTCCACAATCCTTTGAAGAACATCATGGCACCAATCATAGCAGGAACACCGGTTGTATAGCTTACGCCCTGCATGCCCGTTTCCTTGTAAGCAGCCTCATGGCTACAGTTGTTGTACACATAATAAGTACGCTCTTTTCCGTCTTTGATTCCACGAATGCGGCAACCGATAGAAGTTTCGCCAGTGTAGTTCTCACCCAAATCTTGTGGGTTAGGCAATACAGCCTTGAGGAACTGAATAGGAACAATCTTCTGTCCGTTATAATCAATTTCGTCGATACGAGCCATACCGATGTTCTGAATGACACGCAGGTGAGTTAAATACTCTTGTCCGAAAGTCATCCAGAAACGTGCACGCTTAATAGTGGGGAAGTTCTTCACCAAAGATTCCAACTCTTCGTGGTAAAGCAAGTATGATTCTTTAGGACCCACGTTAGGGTAAGTAATGGGTTGGTGAATTTCCAGAGAACCCGTTTCTACCCACTGACCGTTTTCGTAGTAACGACCCTTTTGCGTAATTTCGCGGATGTTGATTTCCGGATTGAAGTTAGTGGCAAAAGCCTTGTGGTGATCGCCCGCGTTACAGTCAACGATATCAAGGTAATGTATTTCATCAAAATGATGTTTAGCTGCATAAGCCGTGTAGATACCGCTCACACCCGGGTCGAAACCGCAGCCCAGGATAGCAGTTAGTCCGGCTTCCTTAAATCTTTCGTGGTAAGCCCATTGCCAGCTGTACTCAAAATGAGCTTCATCCTTCGGCTCATAGTTGGCTGTGTCCAGGTAATTGACACCGGCTTGCAAACAAGCCTCCATAATGGTAAGGTCCTGATAAGGAAGTGCCACATTAATAACCAGTTCAGGTTTGAAGTCATTGAACAGTGCAACCAGTTCTTCTACGTTGTCAGCATCTACCTGTGCTGTTTTGATAGCCGGATTACCGATGGCTTTAACAATAGCATCGCACTTTGAACGTGTGCGGCTGGCAATCATAATATCAGTGAAAGTGTCGGCGTTTTGTGCCACTTTATGTGCCACTACGGTTCCTACACCCCCGGCACCAATAATAAGTACTCTACCCATTTTAATTATTTAGCTTTATATATTTAGTATCAATCTATAACAACGAACGAACAGGTTTGTTAGGTCGTCGTTTGAAATAAACAGAGCAAAGATAAAAAAATAAATCGGAACGCAATTATATATAGATCATCTTCTTTGTCATGCCTCCATCTATCACAATATTCTCTGCGTTAATAAAATTATTCTCGTGTTGGCAAAGAAAAAGGCAGGTACGGGCTATGTCTTCCGGTTTGCCTACCCGTTGTGACGGATGTTGCTCATGATCAGCGTCGGTTAATGTTTCGTAGTTATTGTTTTCTATCCACCCCGGAGCAATAGAATTGACGGTGATACCATATTTACTCAGCGACAGAGCCAGAGCATGTGTTAGTGAATAAATTCCGCCTTTGGATGCGGCATAACCTTCACTGTGAGGCTCACTCATCAAATACCGGGTTGAGGCAATGTTGATGATACGCCCATAAGGATTAGTCTCTGTATGTAGGCTTCTGTGAACGGCCAGCAAACGAGAAGTAATAAATGCAGGGCGCAGGTTGGTTGCCAAAATCTTATCAAACTCCGCTACGGTAGTTTCTGTAATCGGAGAGAACTCACTGATACCGGCATTGTTAACGATTACGTCAATGTCGCCCCACTCATCGAATAAAACGCGCATGGTATATTCCAGAGCCTCTTCATTCTTCACATCCGCCTCAAAAAAGCGGGCATTGGTTTGTTTGCTGAGTAGATTTCCTTTGACCACATCAACGTCACAGAAAGCGACTTTTGCTCCGTCCATGCAAAATGCCTCTACAATTGCTTTGCCTATTCCGGATGCAGCTCCGGTAACGAATACACGTTTTTCCATCTGTTTATCCTTTATTTTTAATGATAATCCACACAATAACCGGGGCGCCAAACAAAGCGGTGACGGCATTAATTGGAAGAGTTCCCTGCGTACCCGGAAGTTGAGAAATAATATCACACAACAACATAACGGTGGCACCACACAATATCACAGCCGGAAAAATAATGCGATGATTGGATGTTTCCATCAATCCCCTGGCAATGTGTGGCATTGTAATACCTATAAATGCGATGGGACCCGTGAATGCGGTTGATGTGCCGGCAAGTAATGCCGTGGCAAGGATGACCAGAAAACGAAGTCGCATGACGGAAATTCCCAGTCCGGCAGCGTAATTCTTTCCCAATAGGAAGATATTTAATTGCTTCTGTAACAAGAAAGCCATAAAAAGTCCGCCCATGATAGCGAACACCATCACCCACATCTGCTCCCAACCAACGGATGATAAGCTGCCGAAGGTCCATGTGATAAAAAGCTTTAGCATGTCGGGGTTGCTGATGCTTTGCATGATGCTGACAATGGCTCCGGCAAAGTTGCCGAACATCATACCGATGATGAGTAATGACACGGTTTGGGGAATCTTGACAGAGGCCACGATGATAAGCAGCAAAACAGCAGTGGCTCCTATTACGGCAGCCAGTACCTGTCCCCAACCCGAAACAAAAGCAAAAGGAAGTGCAGCAGTACTTAAGGTAAGTAAGGCAACTCCCAAACTGGCACCCGAGGTCACCCCGAGCACATCCGGTCCGGCCAGCGGGTTGTGAAACAGCGTTTGCATCATCACGCCCGCCACCGATAAGGCTGCACCGGTACATATGGCTGTTAACGCTTTGGGAATGCGGTGGTTGAGAATAATTTCACGGTAAATCTCATTCCCTTCATGCCCGGTCAATGTTCCCCATATTTCACTGAGCGGAATGTTAACACTGCCCAGAATGATATCTGCCAACAATGCCATTCCGAATGCGACGAATAATAGTGTAAATCTGTACCTCATTAGCCAGTCGGTTATCTTAGTTTCTCCATGTAAACCGTTTCGTAGTCGGGAAGCAATTCGGGGTGCAAGATGCGAATCATGTCACTCAATAACAAGTCGGGCCGGGCTACACCACTTTCCCAATAATCATTCCCCCCGTTTTTATTTTTGCGCTTATTAATATTGTATACCTGTTTGTTTTTGAATGCTTTGAATAGTTGGTATTTCTTGTCTATACTTCCTAATTCCTCTAAAGACGAGGCATCGGCACCCACCCAAACATCCGCTTGTCCGAAGTGTACCAGAGCTTCTTCAATGGTACTGCTCCGGCTACCGCTTGCCGTTGTGTCATTGGCGTAAAAGTAACTTCCTCCCGCATCACGAAACAGTTGAGCGTTGTAGCTTAGTCCGGTAGGCATAGACCAGCTGCCCCTGTAATCTTGTCCCGATAAAATGCCGGGTTTGTTTTGAACCTTTGCAGCAGCTGCCTTGATTTCGTTGTATCTGGTTTCAACAGAATGAAAAATACTGTCGGCCAACTGTTCTTTGTCGAAGAAAGCTCCCATGAACTTGATCCATTCTGCCCTGCCCAACAACGATTTCTCCTGCCACTCAATATTATAAATAATAGCAATACCAGTCTGCTTCATACGTTTGCTGTTCTCATCATCGGCGTTATAAGCCGATGTCATAATAGCTTGCGGATGCAATAAGATGAGATTCTCTATGTCCAGATTGAACGCATCTCCCAAATCTTTTATCTTTCCTTCTGCTACCCCTTTTAAGATAGTAGGGTTATAGATATAGGCAGAACTAAACACCCCTTTTACTTTATCAAGCTCTTCCAATAACTCCATAAACCCTAAATGTGTTGCCGAGTTGATCATCAGCGATTGCAAAGGGATTTTTATTTTATGACCATTTTCGGGAACCCGAACATTCTCGTCTTTAACCAAGTAATACGTATCGTATACCTCGTTGTTCTGCCACGGATTATATACGGTTACCGTTGTGTAATCAGTGTTGTGAACGATGCTGAAGCGTTTGGCGTATAACAAATCTACTGGTTTGCCTTCAGCTACTTCGGAGTTACGATTCTGCTTGGAATTGCCACAAGACAGAAGCAATAAACACAGAGGCAGGTATAGTAAACAAAGCAATTTTTTCATTCGTTTTTTTATTTAAAATGATTCAGTACACAAAGATATTCATTTTATAAATACCACAGTCTTTAATGAAGCATCTAAATGAACCAACTCTTCACGTTCGGCTCTCAAAATTCTGCCTTTCTGTCAGTTTTCTCTTCTTATAAGGACTAAAAACGACATTTTCTACTGTCAGATACCGATGCCGGATTCTGGGCTTTACGTTTTGGCACAAGGTTTGTCCTTTCATTGACGTCTGCCGAGGTTTGACTTTGGTAGCATTCAAAACGAATAATAACAATTAAAAAATAGATAATCATGGGAAAAATTATTGGTATAGACTTAGGAACAACAAACTCCTGCGTCTCTGTATTCGAAGGAAACGAACCGGTTGTTATTTCAAATAGCGAAGGCAAACGTACAACTCCTTCTATTGTGGCATTTATTGATGGCGGCGAACGTAAAGTAGGTGATCCTGCTAAACGTCAGGCAATCACGAATCCTCAGAGAACAGTCTTCTCCATCAAACGTTTCATGGGAGAGAACTGGGATCAGGTTCAGAAGGAAACTGCACGTGTGCCTTACAAAGTAGTGAAGGGTGATAATAATACTCCGCGCGTTGACATCGACGGACGTCTTTATACTCCGCAAGAAATCTCTGCCATGATTCTTCAGAAAATGAAAAAGACAGCAGAAGATTACCTGGGACAAGAGGTAACTGAAGCCGTAATTACTGTACCTGCTTATTTCAGCGACTCACAACGTCAGGCTACCAAAGAAGCCGGACAAATTGCCGGACTTGAGGTAAAACGTATTGTGAACGAACCAACAGCTGCTGCTTTGGCTTACGGTCTTGACAAAGCTCATAAGGATATGAAGATTGCCGTATTCGACTTAGGAGGTGGTACTTTCGATATCTCAATCCTTGAGTTCGGTGGCGGTGTGTTTGAGGTACTTTCAACCAACGGTGATACTCACTTGGGTGGTGATGACTTCGACCAGGTTATCATTAACTGGTTGGTACAAGAATTTAAAAACGATGAAGGAGCAGATCTTACTCAGGATCCAATGGCCCTGCAACGTTTGAAGGAAGCTGCTGAAAAAGCAAAGATAGAACTTTCGTCATCAACTTCAACAGAAATCAACCTGCCATACATCATGCCGGTTGGCGGTGTACCTAAACACTTGGTTAAAACGCTGACTCGTGCTAAGTTTGAATCATTGGCTCACGATTTGATTCAGGCTTGTTTGGAACCTTGTAAGAAGGCGATGAACGATGCCGGACTTAGCAATTCAGACATTGATGAAGTGATCTTGGTAGGTGGATCTTCACGTATTCCTTCTATTCAGAAGTTAGTTGAAGATTTCTTCGGTAAGACTCCTTCCAAAGGTGTGAACCCCGATGAGGTAGTTGCTGTAGGTGCTGCCGTACAGGGTGCTGTTTTGACTGACGAAATTAAAGGTGTGGTATTGTTGGATGTAACTCCTCTTTCAATGGGTATTGAAACATTAGGTGGTGTAATGACCAAACTGATTGATGCCAATACCACTATTCCTTGCAAGAAGAGCGAAACATTCTCGACAGCTGCCGATAACCAGACTGAGGTAACCATTCACGTGTTGCAAGGTGAACGCCCCATGGCTTCACAGAACAAATCAATCGGTCAGTTCAACCTGACAGGTATTGCTCCTGCGCGTCGTGGTATTCCTCAAGTTGAAGTTACTTTCGATATTGACGCAAACGGTATCTTGAAGGTTTCTGCAAAAGATAAAGCAACAGGTAAAGAGCAGGCTATTCGTATCGAAGCATCCAGCGGCTTAAGCAAGGAGGAAATTGATCGTATGAAAGCCGAAGCGGAAGCCAATGCAGAAGCTGACAAGAAAGAACGTGAAAAGATTGATAAGCTGAACCAGGCAGACAGCATGATTTTCCAAACTGAAAAGCAATTGGAAGAACTAGGTGATAAACTTTCTGCTGATAAGAAAGCTCCTATTGAAGCTGCACTTACCAAATTGAAAGATGCTCATAAAGCTCAGGATTTAGCAGCAATTGACACAGCTATGGCTGAGGTTAATACTGCTTTCCAAGCTGCAAGTGCTGAGATGTATGCACAAAGCGGAGCACAGCCCGGACCGGACATGAATGCCGGACAAGCTAATGCAGATGACAGCAAGAATGGTGATAATGTTCAAGATGCTGATTTTGAAGAAGTGAAGTAATTTCGATAAGGAAACAGATAACGGACAATAAGGAAAAGCGTGCAACTCATTGAGCTGCACGCTTTTTGCTTTTATGGGGCTCATGGTTGTTATATGCCTCTTATTATGGACTTTTTATCTCTTAATATAAAAGATCTGAATATTATGATTTACGGATACATTAGGGTAAGTAGCGACAAGCAGACGGTAGAGAATCAGCGTTTCGAAATAAATAATTTTTGTGAACGCAATAAACTTGTAATTGATGGCTGGATTGAGGAAACTATTAGCGGTATGAAATCGTATAATAAACGTGAATTGGGCAAACTTTTGAAACAAATTCAGAAAGATGATCTCATTATTTGTGCAGAGTTGTCACGTTTGGGGAGAAATTTGTTCATGATTATGGAAATATTAAATACTTGTATGACTAAAGAATGCCGTGTATGGACTATAAAAGATAATTATCGCCTTGGTGATGATATCCAAAGTAAGGTACTTGCTTTTGCTTTTGGACTATCAGCTGAGATAGAACGTAATCTTATTAGCCAGCGCACGAAGGAGGCTTTGGCAAGAAAGAAAGCGGAAGGTGTGACGTTGGGACGACCAAAGGGAAGAAAAAGCTCTGTGGAAAAATATAAACTTCATGGGAAAGAGAATCTTATCCATGAACTTTTAAAGGCAAAAGTTTCTAAGCGTAAAATTTCCAAATTATGTAAAGTGGATAGAAATACGCTTGACCGTTTCATAAAACAGTTTTTGACGGAATGAAACCGAGCGTTTTCGTCCAGCAATGTGGGTCGTTATGCGAGTTTAGTAGTTCTGACTCGTGGGTGATTCTCTTACCCATTGAGCAGAGCATCAAACGCAAGATAGAGGCAGTCGGAACACCTTTGAAGGATTGGGATATCCAAATCAACTATGGAATAAAGACAGGCTATAATGAAGCATTCATTATTACCACAGAGAAAAGAGATGAAATACTCGCTAATTGCCAAACAAAGGAGGAGCGTACCAGAACGGCTGAAATTATACGACCGATTCTGCGAGGCAGGGATATTAAGAGGTATGGTTATGAGTGGGCAGATAAGTATCTTATTGCTACATTTCCTTCTCGTCATTACGATATTGAACAATATCCAACAGTGAAACAATATCTACTTTCATTTGGAAAGGAGCGATTGGAACAAACAGGAAAGACATATACTATCAATGGAGAGAAGATTAAAGCTCGTAAGAAAACTAATAATAAATGGTTTGAGACACAAGATAGTATCAGTTATTGGGAGGATTTTAGTAAGCCAAAAATCATATGGAAACGTATAGGCTCTATACTTCGTTTTGCATATGATGTAAATGGGAGCTTCGGACTTGATAGCACTTGTTTTGCAACAGGAGAACACATTGCATATTTGTGCTGTATATTGAACTCGTTGATGGGGCATTATATGTTCAAGGATTCTCCAAAAACAGGGACAGGAGATTTACTTGTTAGCGTTCAGGCTATTGAACCAATTTTGATTCCAATCGACATACAACTGGAAATCATCTTCAAAAAATTATTGTATGAACTGTTATCAGAAGACTCCAATGTAACAGAAAAGGAGATAAATCGCTTAGTCTTTAAATTATACGATTTATCTCCTGAAGAGATAGGATACGTTACTGATTATGTCACTCAATCTCAACAAAGCCTATGACTTGCTGTTCAATATCTGTGAGCTTATACAAATCGAAAATCATAGCATCAATCGCTATGGCTTTTGATTTGGTATATTCTCTCTGAATCTCAATTATTAGATGTTGAAAGACGAATTCTGTCTCACTTGATATTTGAAGTACAGGAATTTTATCAAAGAATATTTTACTCATTTCTCGAGTTCCGCCCTGCAATTCTGGAAATGAATCGCGGAAGCAAAACTTAAAAAGCGAGGAGTTGAGGAAGGCTGTAAGATATGCTATTGCTTGCCCTGTAATAATGAAGCATTTTTGATTGGTATAATATGCACAATCATCATAAACGAACGGCATATATTTTGTCATATTAGGGTAGACAATTTTTGGCTTACTAAAATCCTCCATATAAGCGCAGTTGCGAAGATTATATGGTGTATCCCCCTTGTCTGCACGCTTTGAGATTTTATCCCAATATTGGTCTAAATGAGCTTTTATAGCAGGATATTCATTCACATCTATACGTGGAAATTTTCTTTTGATGCCATTATGAGTATTGATAATCCACAAATCTGCCCACTCATAACTATATCTTTTAATATCTCTGCCCCTTAAAATCGGTCGTATAAGTTCAGCGGTTCTGATACGTTCTTCTTCCGACTTACAGTTGGCAAGAATCTCGTTACGCTTCTCTGTGGAAATGATGAATGCTTCATTATAACCAGTAAGCACACCTCGATAGATATTTATATCCCAGTCTTTGAGAGGAGTTCCGACAGCTTCTATTTTTCTCTTAATACTTCGTTCTATTGGCGATAATATCACCCACGAGTCAGAACTACTAAACTCGCATAACGACCCACATTGCTGGACGAAAACGCTCAAATTATTAACGCTATCTTTATTTTGTTTGTTGGTAACAGCGCACAGGGTCTTATGCTTGTTTGCTTCTTTAGCAAAGAGTAATATATTTGTGTCTACGGTAGCACTTTCGAATATTTTAACACCTGCGAAGTCTATGAGCAATTGCGGATTAGTCTTATTAGCAAAGAAATTGCGAGTTTTTTCGCCATAACCTGCACGCATCCACTTATTGGATGTTATATAGCAAAGGTGTCCATTCGATTTGAGCAACTGCCAACCACGTTCATAGAAGAGGCAATAAATATCTCCTGTTTTGGCAAATGTTTTGTATCCACATGGTTCGTAAAGTTTTGCTAATTCACCACCATTATTCTGTAACTGGATGTAAGGAGGATTACCTATCACTATGTCAAAGCCATCCTTCACATTGAACATCCATTCTGGGTCAAAGAACTCTGCTACTGTGTTTTGGTCGTAGGGATTCCATGCAGCCAATTGTTTTGCATCTTCTGGTGCAAAATCTTCATTGTCAGCAAGCAACTTTGCTAATTTTTCGCGAAGAACCTTGTCTTGTTCACGTAGAATGCTTTTGCGATTTGCTGTCTTTGCAGAGAAATGATCATGACGTACTTTTGTTAGTTCTTCTTTTATTAATTCAATTTCACGATTCTCAAAGAGATTGTATTGTGCAGCTTTTTTCTTCTTTTCTACTAGAGAGTTGGCAGCCACAAACTTTGTTTCAAGATTAGGCAATGTTGGAATGCCAAAGTTTGGTTTGGATTCATCTTTCTCACAATTACAAATGAGTGAGATAAAGAAACGTAGTTTGGTTATCTGTGCAGCTATACTTTGAATATCACTACCATAGATGCAGTTCTCTAGGATTACTAGTTTTAAATCGTATAATTTTTCGTTTGGAGATATACGAACAAGAATATCAATCATACGGTTGAGTAACCCCATAGGAAAGGCCCCCGAACCACAGGCTGGATCAAGAATCTTTATTGCCTTCAACTTGTCGGCAATAGAGTTATAGTCCTCTATTCTATCTTTGTCGAAAGAGAAGTCCTGTTCAAACAGTGAATGGACTAATGGTGTATTGCCTAAGTATGCAATAAGGCTTTGGTCTACCATATAGTTGACTATCTCACGAGGTGTATAGAACGATCCACTTTGATTACGAGCTGTTTCTTTCGTTTCAGGATTATATGCGCCCAAGAGATTTTCGAATACTTTTCCCAATAATTCAGGGTCAAGGGCTACCTGCAACTCTTCGGGTGAATTTTCTTCAATCGTGAAATTATAGCGACTAAGAATTGAAATTAGTCCTTTTTCAGGTTCAAAAAAAAGGTTGTTCGGAACAATCGCACGATTACGATAACGCCCATCTGCAAACCGTTTGTCGTTTCGGCTGAAACCGTCATAATTGAAAGCCTGTTCCACACCGTCAATCATCTTTGTCTTGTCAAGACATTCAAAAAGACCGCCATTGAGGAATGGTACTTCTGAAAATAGATTTATGACTTCATCTTCACTGATACAAAACATTTCAGCATAGCGATAGAGGGTTTTAATATCTTTCTTCACGTTAGTGGCAAATTTACGTTTATTGCCCTGTTCATCTTCTATTGCACGGTTGAGCGTGGCAAAGAATAAGTTTTGAAGAATGGCATTATAGAAGTTTCCAACCGTATCACTATAGGGATCGAATTCTTTCAGAATAGTTTGTAAATAATCTATGTTGAAGATTTTATTGGGAATTAAATCTTTCTGCTTGATGAACCATACGAACATAATACGGGTAATCATGCGGATAATTTTTGTTTCCAAATCTTCACGGTCATCATCTTCTATTGTTGTGTCGTTTGGGAAAGACACATGAGAAGAAGGCTCTACAGCCCATTGATACCATCCGAACAAGTCTTTGTAGAACTGTTTAGTGAGTGCTTCGACAGAGAATGCAGCTGTAATGTCACTGAGCGTCTGCTTACTTTTTTTTAGAATACCAAATTGATCTATTGCAGTACGGCATCCACGCCCTTCACCTAGGAGGTAGGTATAGCGTTTGGTGTTGGTCGATATTTTCTCATAATTTCCCTGCTTGTTGAAACCCCACGTTTCACTTATATATGAGAAACGAAGTACACTTTCATTTTTACGATAGTAGAACATGAACGCACCAGCATACCCCATGTTGCGCCAATCAGAAGTAAGCATATCACGGATACCTTGACGGTTATACTCGATATCAACTTTCTCGGTCAGTTCTACCTCGTAGATGGCAATGGCTTCATCATCGGAAAGCGAAATCTTACCTATATTGAGAGCTTCTTTGGCTAGTCGGCTGTTCACTTGCACTGTCGAAGGCCGGTTCCAAAAACTCACTTTGTTGAGGAATATGTCGTGAAGCAATTGTTGCCATGCTCCTCGGTTGTATCTAGATTCAATGATTTCTTTGTAGTTCATATTGCTTTTTATTTATTTAAATGACTCTGATAGGATAATTTTTGCTTTGGTTTCCTGTGTGTTTAGTAAGGATTCTTGCGCAGTATAATAGGGAGCATATTTTTTTGCCATTTCAATGATTTCATCAAGAGCTTCGTTATGGGTCATTCTAGCTTTTCCTCCTGTTCTGCGTAAATCCTTTTGTATACGTTGTAAACGTTTGGCTATATAAGTTATAACACCGCGTTCTGCTAAAGTTTTGAGTTGAATGACTTTCATGTATAAGTCATTATCATCAATTTCTCGAATAAAGTTATTCAGTAAGTTGACAGCGATGTTGACTTGGGCTCCCATCAATGTTTGTTCATCGTGATTCGTTTCTTGTGAGCGCATTTCATCATCTTGCATTGAGCGAAATTTCTGTAATGCCATATTTATATGCTTATGGTGTTGTTCTATACGTTCTATAGGTTGCTCATCTTTTACCGCCTTGAAATATTTAAGTGCATCAAGCACGGACAATTCTTCTGCCGTTTCAGATACTAAGAAGAATACTTTGCGGAAGTTTGTCTTCAAGAAAACAAGAGTATTATCTGAAAGTGTCGGTCTATCTAAATTTTTAGTTTCACGACCTGTGCGACTACGTAACGATAGTTTTGCTATACGGTTGTATTCTTTCCTATTTGTTTGATAGAGAGTACGGAGTTCTTCGTAATATGGAAGTTCCTGATTGCGTTCTTCTTTCTGCTGTTTCATACCTTCGTCAAAAAGTTTACTGAGGTCACGATCAAGGATCTCTTCTTGTGAATAGATTTGGTTATCTTCTCCAAATGTTGAGTGGAAAGTTTGAATTTTACTTAACGCTATTTGATTTAGATTAATTTCACGGTTCCCTTCACGCGACGGATAGAATACATAGTTATATATATGCTTGGATGTGGAACCGATACGGTTTACACGACCAATGCGTTGCATTAGTCGTGTGCTATTCCATGGTGTATCGTAATTTACAATTACGTTGGCACGATGCAAATTTACACCTTCTGCTAACACATCTGTAGTAAGGATGATGTTGTAATCGTTGAGTTTTGTTTTGTAGTTTGCATCAAAGTTCTCACGAATGATTTTGAATTGCTTACTACGATTATCAGCAGAGATGACTAATACATCTTTACGGTTGATGCGACGATATAAATATTTCACAGTGTCAATAGATTCAGAAAATACGACAAGCTTTTGCTCTGGATTACGTTCTCTCATAAATAACTCATGTTTAAGTAACTCATTAAACTTAGTAAATTTAGAATCGTCTTCGTCTGTTATATTCTTCCATTCTGCACATAACTTCTCAAGTATGCTTTGATCGTTATAGAGCATCGTTGTAAATTCAGGTTTGAAATCGTCAGCAACAAATACAGCATTTTTCGGATTATCTTCCGCTTTAGCATTAAGTTTCTCCTCTATTTCTTCATCACTCAAACCTGATTCCAACAACATATTAATGTCGAGGTCTGGAGCAATGAATACTTTGTTACGATCGAACATCTTAATCATATTTTGATTCGCTTGTCGGAAATTATCCAAAGAAACCTGGAAGGCATAGAAACTACTCTCCAAACGTTTTACTAATCCGTTTTTACGAATACCAGCCAAACTCCGGCTTATCAACTCTGCATTATCGTATAGTCCCTGTGCAACTTTAGGGTTTAAATAAGCTATTGCCTGATAACGTGCGTATGTCAGATTTTTTTCGAGCGTAAGTATAGTATGTTCAAATAAGTCAGCAAGATGTTCATTTAATTCATAGCGGCTCTCATTAGGTTGCTCAACTTTGGGAAATCCGTTCATGTCTTTATTGTAACGAATTATGTTTTCGATGTCTGTTCTTGTTCGGCGTACTGTTAAAGGCTTTATAACTCGATCACGAACATTTTCTGCTAATTTTTTGAAACGACTAACATCGAAATCTGATTCTCTCCTTAATTGTTTGAATTCTTTAATTAACGGAGCGAAAAAGGCTGTTAGATTTGAAACACCATCAATTGTACAACGACGCGGATCTTGAAAGAGTTGTATCTCAGTGTATATATCGGCAGGAGTGTTGTTCATTGGCGTTGCAGATATAAGCATGACCTTTTTTTTATAACCGGGTATATTGCCATTCTCGATGCGTGGCATTTTGCAAATTTCCTGTAATTGTTCAAAAGCTGCTGTTGTATGCGAACGGAACTTATGTGCTTCATCCACCAATATAAGGTCAAACTCGTCAGCGTTCCAATAATTATAGTTGTCTTCATCAAGCACTTTTGATAAACTTCCATTAGAAACGAAGTTTGCATATTTATCAATACCGAAATCTTTGAATGTGGCTTTCCAGTTTTGTTCTACAGCAGGAGGATATATCACAAGGATTTTTGTCTTGTCACGACCATTTTCAATTAAAAACTTTTTGGCTATCATGGTGGCGACGACTGTTTTTCCAAGACCAACAACATCGGCGAGGAAAAAACCGTCATAGCGAATAAGTTTCTGAAATCCCTCTTCGACAGCATCCATCTGGTAATCATATTTTGTGTAGCCATCAGGCATATCAAAAGGATTATTATCATCGGTAGCCATTACTCGATCGGAGAAGTATTCCATGAGCATTTTGATGTAAAGGTCATAAGGAGAAACATCTCCTTTTAGATAAGTTCTATCAATAGAAACTTTAATATCGTCGGCTGTAATTTCACATCCCTCAGCCTCTTTCCACAGCAGCTCAAATTCATCTTTTGCAAATTTAACATCATCATATCTATCCAATTTTACATTGAACTCGTATTGCCGATTTTCTGTAATGCCGAGTCCATTGCCAGATAAATTGCTTGACCCGGTAATAGCCATACCGTGAGTGTATTGGTTAAATTCATTAGGATAGAGCACATAAATTTTAGCATGAATTTTTTTTGAAGGATGAGCACGTATTTCTAGTTTACTCTCAATAAGGTCTTGTACCATTTGGAACATACCATCCTCAACCTCTTTACTGTAGTGTGACTGTTCAATATCTTGACGTATTTTACGAAGACAATCTTCTTTAACTTCTTCTTCTGCACCAAAAAAAAGTTTTCCTTGTCTTGCAGCTTGTGCAATATACTTATCTACATCAATGCCTATCAGCACTCTAGCTTTATTAATACCATCAAGGAATGGACGCAATGAGAAATAACCTGATGCTCGTAAGAATCCAACAACAGCGTCAAGATTGCTAATATGAGGATTATGATGTAATACACCCTCAAATTCCTTTATAAGGGTGTTATTATCTCTGTTTGTAAAGAAATTAGAGTTGATGTTTACTGTTTTATCCATATTTTATTAATTAAAGTTCTATTTCAAACTATTTTCTTTCACTGACCTTTTCCAATACTTGCATCTTCTTTGTCAATGTGTTTTTTTCGGCTGGAAAGTAGAGACTGAAAGCTTGATATAAGAAACTTATAATATCACTACGATTTTTCTCCATGTTGAAAAAATCAAAGCAGACAAAGTACATAAACTTTTGTTGCTTTTCGGTCAAGGCATTTTCCAATGCTTGATTCTTCTGTTTAAGGACGTTGAATTTCAGCAATGCGGCAATGTACATACAGAAATACCCTACTGCAATATAGAATATTAGGACAAGCAGATAATTGTTGTTTGAATTTTGAGTATCTCTAGCCATGTATTCACTGATGGGAATGACGGCTAATAACATGATGATGGCTATTGAATAAAGCGCTCTGTATCGCGTTTTATGGTTTACCTGTGGCAAGGAGGCAAACAAAAAGGCGATAATCAAAACGGCAATTATTGCATAAAGTGGAATGAAAGATGTTCCCATAGGTTTATTGCTCTGTTTGAGGATTAATTACAATGCGCCAATAACCACCAAAGTCTGCGCCTTCACGAGACAAAATACCCATAGAACGTAACTTAGCGATTTGCTTTTCTACAGCTCGAGAACTTATTCCAATTTTATAAGCCATAGCTTCGGCTGATATTGAGGGATCGGAAATGACAAAATCAATAATTTGTTGTGCTGTTTTTCCTATATTCTTAGGTTTATCCACAACCTCTCCGAACCTTCTCTCCGAACTTTTAGGGGAGTCTCCGAACTTTTTCTCCGAACCATTGTTGTTTACACCGAACTTTTCTTCATTTATTGAACGCTTTTCGAGAGTATCATTTACTCTTTCAGCCACTTCTTCAACAGGTATTCTACCATTCTCGTTCCAGTTCAAATTATAAAAAGTGGTGTAGAATGAAGTCGCTTCCGTTTGATATTGCGGTTCTTTGCCTTGCAGGAAATTAGGCAACTTCTCCGTAAGTTCCCGCATTTTCCGTAAACCCGAGCCACGTTTTTCCATATAGTCCAATTGTGTAAACATATCCGCAATGACGGGATTACGGCGCATGGACGGCACTTTGTATATGTCACGGTCTTGAATTTGCGTACCATCAAGCATCGCACCGGGTGATACCAATTCTACTCGGTCGTCATAGATATCAATATGTACTTCACCACCCATTACGGTATAATCTCTGTGAATAAGATGGTTTACTAATCCTTCAAAGATAGCACGGTCGGAATAGTCGGGGAGGTTTAAGCGATAGTTCGGCATCTTAACCCATCCGCTCATGGTGTAGTTCTTGATGAAATCCATGCCATATTTCAAAAGCAATACAAGATTTGCCCGATGTTCTATGGAACTGATGGCATCGTCTTTGTAGAGTCCAGTCCAACGGGTACAGAATATTAGAGATTGAAATACAGTGCAGTTATCAACAAACAGCAATCCGGCATTGGTCAGTTTTCCATTCGATGTTACCAGCCCGAACGATTCCAAGTATTTGTCATTCCATTCCTGGCGGGTTTGCTCACGGAACGTGTTGGCAAGGATTATGAAAGAATGTTTGTTGGCATCCACTTGTGTAGGCAGCGAGTCCCAAGTCATGTGTGTGCCTTTCAATACCAGTGAAAGAAGTTGTTGCGAATTACACTCCACACTTTCATTACCGACTCGTGTATAAGCTGTACGTGTTCCGTCTTGATAATAATAATAAGGTGTCAACGTTCCGGCTTTTACTTTGACTTCAAGCAAAGAATGACCTTCGTGCTCTATAGGGATGAGCTGTATTTCCGGCACTGGATCAAGCCTTGCCTTTATCATTTCACTGATGAAATCAGCATCAGCTTGAGGCTCCTCTAGCCCCACAATAACTCCGTCATCGTTCACTCCATAAAATAGACTACCACCGTCTGTATTGGCAAAAGCCGACACGGATTTAAGCCATGATTTCACTTTCTTGCGTTCCAACATTTCCTTGAAATCGTAACTCGAACATTCCGCTATCAATATATTGTTATGTATATGCATATTTTCCCTTATTATTTAGAGGAATCTACTGTTCTTGATAGATATTCCTACTCTCATATATATCACTTTTGTGAAAATACTAATAAATTCTTCTAATCCAACGTTCCTTTGTTTTCATTCCCCATTGAACGTGCCATTTTCTTCCACTTGTTTTGTCCAGTAGAATAAACTGGTACATATTTTTTGTGGGATATAGTTCAAAACTTCCAGAACCATGACCAAATCCATAATTCAAGTCATCATTATTTATAGTTACGCTACCTTCGTTTTCTGAATCTAAAGACCATTGAACTTGTTCTATCATTCCTGTTTTAGTATCTAATTGAAGTAGGGTGTATATGTTATCTGTCTGATATAATTTATAACGTTGTTTCAGAGAACAGTCAAGTTCTATTTGTTCTAGCCAAGCATTCGTTATTTGAAAAAGGCTATCTATTCTATTTAAAACAGAATCTTTTGGGGCTTGTTGGTTGCTTTTTTTCGTTTGGGCAACCCCTATTGCTGAACATAAAAGTATGGCAATGACTGTTGTTATTCTTTTCATGTTACTCTTTTTTATATTGTTAGTCAATTTTCTCTGTTTACTTTTACTAATGCAATTGATTTGTTTATTATTCAGATGCATAACAGAATATTACATACAAAAGTACATAAAAAGCATGAGTTTTTACACCGGCATAATAAAGAAATCATTTTTTTCTTTAGAGGAAAGATACGGATAAAACTGAAGAATTTGTTAAAATCACCGTTTTCTTTTGATTTTTGGGTTTGCGTTATATTTGCAACACTTGTACGCAAGTCGCTGATAGACATATTAAGTTGTTTTTGAGGAAGTGAAGTAAGGTGAATAACTAGAAATAGATAAATACCTATCAAAAAATATAAGAGGAGCGTAATTCAATGAGTTACGCTCCTTTCTTTTATATCTTGTGTTTGACTATCGTTCGTTTCGCAATTTGAGTTATATTCGTACCGGTACTTCTTTGTTAGACGATGTGATACGTTAATCAGATTATAACTGAACAAGAATACTTTGATATATCAACAATCGGTAATACACTGCCTTTAGCTATAACCTGTTGAATAAATGAATCACATTCCTGTTTTGTCATCTTCTTCCTTATATAGGCGTAATATAGAAAATCAAGCGTTGTTAAATAGGTGATATCATGTGATTCACAATACTCTTTGATGTCTTTGAGATTGCTACTTCCTAGTACATCGTGATTCTTATAGCAATAAATCATGCAAGCACTTTCTCCCTTGCCTAAAGTCTTCAATAACAAAGCGTATTCTTTCATCATGGAACCGTTAGGTTTGAATTTAATTATTTGAATCTTGGAAGTCATGAACTTAGATATGTTATCAATGAAAGTTTTAGTCTGTGGGTTTCTAGTTAGCTCTGCATAAACAACATCAAGTATCAAATATTGATATTCTGGAAAAATATCGAACAGGATAGTAAAACAATCACCTTTCATGAAATGAATGACAACATCTGAATCAAGTACAATTTTTGTTTTATTATTTGCCATTGTAATCCAATTTGTTCAAAAGCTCAATATAATGGCCTTCCGATATTTTACCTGCATCAAAGAGAATACGAGCTCTTTCACCAAAATCACCGACAATTAGATTTTCATTTCCTGGCTGATAAAGGGAGGTGTCATATCCATATTCACGTGCAGACTGAGTAGCCGATATCTTTAGTAATTCTTCTTTTGATGCCTTGTTGATGAATGACAAATCACTTAATCTGTTTAGAAGGGCTTGGCGTGACACAGAATAGTAGTGTTCTATTCTCAATACAGAAGCCAAAGTCACTTCGCCTTTTTCAACTTCATCTTTTGATAATAATTGTAGGATCCCATCTTCTGGCATCAGTAGAATGGAAGCAAACATATTGGCTTGTTGCTCAATTGGATTTTTTGATCCGTTACTTAAGGTACATTTATGTGGTTTTGGATTCTCTTCTATAAAAAGGTGGAACAACTCATGGGCAATAGTAAAATGTTGTCTTCCTTTGGAATGATTGGAATTGATAAGCATGAAACGATGCGAGGAAGAGTCTTTTAAACTCATTCCACAGAAATCATCCGACAATGGACGGAATATACTAACAACTTTCAGTTTAAGAAGTAAGCTCTTTAGGTTGATGGCATCTGTATTTCCTAATCCAACATCTTGGCGGAATTTTACAACCATCTGTTCGATCAATCTTATTTGATTTGTTCTCATAGAGATGCTACTAATTGGTCCATTTTGATGTAAGATTTAACAATATCTTTAAAATGAATAATCTCTTGTAAATCATTACTATTAAGATCTTCTATTCTGAAAGCTGTTGCCAAAATCATGTCTTCAGAAACATTTTCTTCAAAGAATACATATAGCTCGCAACCGAATAAATCTGCTGCTTTCTCCAATAAATCCAATGGCATTTCACGTTCTCCACTCTCGTAATTGCTATAAGCAGAACGGTTGATTCCGAGAGCTAAAGCTACTTCTTCTTGAGTGAAAGCTGAAATAGATCTTATTTTCTTGAGGTTATTTCCTACGAGCTTATTCATGGCTGTTTATTATTTCGTGGTTCTTATTTCCGTGGCAAATTTACTGCTTATATTTATATATATATAATCTTGCCACGGATTTGTTTTGTATTTAACACTTTCGTAGGTGGTTTTGTTGGTAACTGAAATACTTTTTAATTAGTATCCATTTTAAAAGTCAATTGGGAGCCAAAGTTATAGAAATGTTCTGTATTTCATTGCTATCACCTTCACTTAAAAAGCTCTTTATGTTTTTCAAAAACATAAAGAGCTTTTTTGAAAACATAAAGAGGTTTCTGGCAGAACTTAACTAAAAAGATAAAACGACTTTAATGTTATTAATTATTACTATGTAATTCTCTTTAAATAAACAAAATACTCACTTGATTTAAAGGAAGGTAGGACCACTTTTAGGGTCACTTTAGGTTCACTCTCCCTTAGCGTATCTTTTCGTGGCTCATTTCTGCCTTTTTTAGAGTGAATAGCCCTATTCATAGGCTTTTTAGCATATAATATCTTTCTGAGTAAGGTGTTTGCTGATGCTGGTAAAAGTGCCAATGAAATTCCTCTCACAACCAACACTTAACATTTTCATGAAACTTGCGCCAAGTCTATTCTATTTACCATTTTGCTATGAGGGATCAATGCTTGTATTTTCTGTTTGCTGCCTTTAGAAAAACGAATTACTGAGCAGCAGGCTCTATTTCGATAAAGCGTGCATGTACATGATGGCTCGCTTGCAAAGACTATATACATGTTTCACTGCTTTTAGCAGAATGGTAGGGGGAAGTGGAAAAAAACAGCTTATTAAGGTAGGCGGATTTATTGTGCTAATATTTTCTTGTTACTATACAAATAGCCCTTTTGTAAAGGGCTACCTTGTACGGGAAGGGTCGCCCCGAGAAGTGTGACCCTAAAGTGACCCTAAATTTCTTTTTTGTCTGCCTCTCTTTTGTTTTTAATGTTCTGATAATCAGGTAGTAATTTTGTTTTTGTTTCTTCCTTTCGAAAATTGGGGTGAACCAACTATTTGCTTGCTTATGCAATCGTTTAGCCTTCTCTTGCGTATGGAAAATACCTTACTTATTATAGTGGTTACGAAAGGTTTTTAAGAAGAGTAATAGAATTAATGGCTATCTGCTAAATGCAACTAATATGATTTATACTTGTCTATTTGATATTAAAAAACTATTTTTGCTGTACAATTGTAATACATAGCACGTATGGAACGGTTCGAAGAGTTAACCGCGCAGATTAGTTCGGCTTTATGGGGGTGGCCGATGATTATATTACTTCTGGGAACACATTTGTTTCTTACCATCAGACTGCGCTTTCCTCAAGCCAAGATTTTCACGGCAATTCGTTTATCGGTCACGAAAGACGATAATGCGAGTGGTGATGTTAGCCAGTTTGGTGCATTGGCCACTTCGCTGGCTGCTACCATTGGTACAGGCAACATTGTGGGTGTGGCTACCGCGGTTGCGTTTGGTGGTCCCGGGGCGGTGCTCTGGTGCTGGCTGACCGGCGTGTTTGGTATTGCAACAAAGTATGCGGAAGGGTTGCTTGCCATCAAATATAGGGTGCAGACAGAAAACGGTGAGATGCTTGGGGGACCGATGTATGCCTTGGAGCGCGGACTGAAAATGAAATGGCTAGCTGTGCTGTTTTGCGTGTTCACGGCAATTGCGGCGTTTGGCATTGGTAATACCGTTCAGGCAAATTCTATTTCCATGCTGCTGAATGAAAGCTGGGGCATTTCAACGTATGTTACCGGTGGCATTCTTTGTTTGCTTCTGGCGCTGGTAATCCTTTTCGGATTAAAAGGAATCTCAAAAGTTTGTTCTACTCTGGTGCCTTTCATGGCTGCCTTTTACATTGTGGGATGTATCATCATTTTGTGGCTGAATGCTGCCTATCTCAAAGATACCGTCGTTCTTATTTTCAATTCGGCTTTCACTCCCCAAGCAGCCGGAGGAGGTTTTATGGGTACCACGGTGATGATGGCTGCCCGTTTCGGTATTGCTCGCGGACTGTTTTCAAATGAATCGGGTCTGGGCTCGGCACCCATTGTGGCTGCAGCGGCACGCACGCGCAATCCGGTACGTCAGGCTTTGGTTTCTTCTACCGGTACGTTTTGGGATACGGTTATCATCTGTGCGCTCACCGGACTGGTTTTGGTGAGCAGCATCATTGCTTATCCAGAAATTGACCATACGCAAGGCGGAGCACTAACGAAAATGGCATTCGGAAAGATTCCTTATGTAGGACCTGCCATTTTATCGGTCGGGATCCTGACTTTTGCCTTTTCTACTATATTGGGATGGTCTTACTACGGTGAAAAGGCTATGGAGTATTTGGGAGGGAAGAAGTGGATCATTTATTATCGCATAGCCTACATTGCAGCGGCATTCGTGGGATCGGTCATGAATCTCACCGTGGTGTGGAACATTGCCGATAGCATGAATGCATTAATGGCCATTCCCAACCTGATAGCACTGTTGTTATTGTCGGGAGTGGCAGTCAGGGAAACCCGCAAGTACTTGTGGTCGGGAAGGCTTAATGATGATGAGTTCTGAAAAAGGCGAGGGGATACTTACCCTTGACTGATTGCTCTCAACCAGGCGATTTCTTTTGTCCAAAGAGTTTCGTCGGGTGTTTCCAGTATAATAGGTAGGTTGTCGAAACGAGTATCTTTCATCAACCTCTCAAAAAAGGCATTGCCTATGTATCCTTGCCCAATGCTGTCGTGGCGGTCCACTCGGCTTCCTACTTCTTTCTTAGAATCATTCAGATGGATTCCCCGTAAGAAAGAAAAACCGACTTCTTGCTCAAAAGCATTGAACACCTGATCGTAATCTTGCAAGAAATTGTATCCGGCAGTAAAGGTGTGACAAGTATCCAGGCAAACACCAACCCGGCTTTTATCTTCTACTTTGTCGATAATGTACCTTAGGTGCCAAAATTCATTGCCCAGGTTACTGCCCTGACCGGCTGTATTCTCAATAACAGCAGTCACGCCTTTTGTTTTATCGAGGACTATGTTGATACTCTCCGCAATGCGACTGAGGCAGGCTTCGGTATCTATCTTATTGAGATGGCTGCCGGGGTGGAAGTTCAACAGTTTCAGTCCAAGTTGTTCGCAACGTTGCATTTCATCTAAGAAAGCTGCCCGGCTTTTGGTTAAGCCTTCCTCTTCTGGATGGCCCAGGTTGATAAGGTAACTGTCATGCGGTAAGATGTATTCCGGAAGAAAACCGTATTTCTCACAGTTTTGCTGAAACAAATCAATACTTTCTGCGGTAAGCGGCTTGCTAACCCACTGACGTTGGTTCTTTGTGAAAAGGGCAAAGGCATTGGCCCCTATTTCGTGTGCATTAACCGGTGCGTATTCAACGCCTCCTGATGCACTGACATGTGCTCCTATGTACTTCATCTGATTATTTTTTTCTATTCAACGCCCGCTATGAGGCTTTTGTTTTCTAAATTTTCAGTGAAGATAAAAAAAAGTGGAATAAAGCATAGGGTTTCTCTTTGCTAACCCATCATATTAGTGAACCGGTTATTCAAGTTATGTTTAATGTCTAAAATCATACAATTATGAAAACCTTGCATTTTATTACAGTAGCAATCATCCTTACCCTTTTACTTCTGGGCGGAACAGCTGTTACAGCCTCTGCAAAAGACGGATCGGGATACACTGAGATCAGCGGTGTGGTGAAGGATAGACAAACAAAGAAAAAGCTGGGCTATGTGAATGTATCTGTTCCCGGTACGAGTATAGGTACCATCACTAATGCAGACGGCGGCTTTTCAATTAAAGTAACGGACAGTATCCATGCAGAAGCATTGGAGATTTCTCATGTAGGCTATTTCAATCAACGTTTATCAATAAAGAGACATGACATGCACGATGTAACTGTATTCTTGATGCCCAATGCGGTAAATCTTCAGGAAGTGGTTATTCGCGGGGCCAATCCCATTAAACTGGTAACCGAAGCCATTAGAAAAATAAAGGTGAATAATAGTGCCAACCCCAATATGTTGACCGGATTTTATCGTGAAACAATTAAGAAAAGAAGGAGTTATATTAATATATCAGAAGCAGTCATCAACATCTATAAAACCCCCTATACAGAAAATATTAATCTGGATCGGATACAGATTCATAAAGGCAGACGACTATTAAGTCCCAAAGCGGGTGATACGCTGGTTGTGAAGCTGGCCGGCGGTCCGAACCTGTCTATCTTTCTCGATTTTGTGAAGAACCGTGACATGATGCTGGATATAGAAACGCTTCATTATTACCGTTTTTGGATGGACAAATCGGTCATGATCAATGAACGCCCTCACTTTGTAGTAGGCTTTGAACCACAGGTAACTATGCCGTACCCTTTATTTAACGGCAAGCTCTATATTGATCAGGAAAGTCTGGCCTTTTCACAAGCTGAATTCAGCTTTAGCATGGAAGACCGAAATAAAGTAACACAGGCTGTGTTAAAGAAGAAACCGTTTAATCTGCGCTTTAAACCCGAGGAGATAACCTACTTGGTAACGTATAAACAACATAACGGACGAAGTTACCTGAATTACATCCGGTCGGAATTTAATTTCAAGTGTGATTGGAAGCGCCGTTTATTCTCTACCAACTATTCGGTTTTGTCAGAGATGGTTGTTACCAATATAAAAGAGAAGGGTGTTGCTGTTATTCCTTACAAATTGGCGTTCCACGAAAGAAATTCACTTTCCGATAAAGTCTCTAACTTCTACGATGAGAATTTCTGGGAAGACTATAACATTATAGAACCTACCGAATCATTAGAAAGTGCGGTCAACAAATTGAAAAAGAAATGGTAGCAGATAATTTAATCCTTTTCGAACATACATTGAAAAGTTTTATATATATTTGATATTCAATTGGTTAACTCATAATGGTTATGCTGGAAGATTTACTTATTCTACGAAAAATTAAAGAGGGGGATATCAAGACATTCGAATCTGTCTTTCGACTCTATTATTCCCCTCTTTGTCTGTATGCATTCAGCATAACCGGTCGCAAAGATATTGCAGAAGAAATTGTTCAGGAACTGTTTTATGTTCTTTGGAAAGATCGTGATAAATTGCAGATTCTTCATTCGGTTAAATCTTATCTGTATGGTGCCATCAGGAACCAATCACTTCAGTACTGCGAACACGTCAATGTGCGCGAACGATATAAGGAACACCAGCTGAATGCAGAAGAACAGGTGCCGGACTCAACCCCCGAAGAAATGTTGGAATACAAAGAACTGGAGGAAGTGATAAACCGCACGTTAAAGAAGTTACCCCAAAGAAGGCAGGCCATATTCAGGATGCATCGCTTGGAAGGGTTGAAATATAAAGAAATAGCCGACACGCTATCTTTGTCAGTGAAAACCATCGAGGCAGAAATGACAAAGACCTATCAGGAATTACGACGTGAAATTGAAAAATATACCTATGTTTTATGAAAAGCAGAGAAGAAAAACAGCAGAAAACAGACAAAGCATGGAATGAACTCTATGCACGTTTGGAACAAGACGGTCTGTTGCCACAAGCAGATGCTCCTGTAAAGCAGCATTTTATGCAGTCTGTTCCGTTGCGGTGGGCGGCTTGTATCGCTTTGCTTTTAGCAGGCACAGTGGCGGCATGGTTTATTAAAACGAATTTCTATGCGGGAGAAGATAAGCTTTTGTTGGCTAACGAGAAAGGAAAACCTACGTTGGTTACCACTTTCGAAGACGGATCCATTGCTTATTTAAGTGAGCAGGCCTCTGTGGAATACCCCCGGCATTTTGCTGAAGACAGCAGGGAGATCTATCTCAAAGGAGATGCTTTCTTTGAAGTGAGCAGTAATAAGCAAAGGCCGTTTGTTATAGAAACTCAACAGGCACGGATTGAAGTTGTAGGTACTACTTTCAATGTGCGAAGCAAAGATAATGAGTCATTTTCTCTGTCTGTGCGCACCGGCAAGGTGAAGGTTACGTCTAAAAAAAGCGGGGAAAGCGTTTTTGTTACGGCCGGACAAACTGCTTTATTAAGAGATGATCAGCTACGCGCATTGCAAACAAGAGATTTTGACCAGTTCAACCGTTACTTGAAATTCATTCATTTTAAAGATCAGCGTTTGTCGAATGTGGTACGTATAATCAATGAGAATACAGATTCTATACAGCTAAAAATATCCCCCGAATTGGGTGACCGGTTGTTAACAGTGACATTCCACAATGATTCACCGCAAACCATGGCTCAGCTTATCTGCTTGGCTCTAAATTTGGAACTGACTGTACAACAGAATATTATTAATATCAACCAACCTAGGTAATTACTGTGAGCAAAGAAAGACGACATATTGTTCGTTTGTTCTCCGCGCTGTTTGTGCTACTCTTTGTTTCAGTAGCCATTCAAGCCGGAGGTACAGATGATGTACTTAGTCGTCTGGTGAAGATAACGACGACGAAAGGCAGCCGTTATCAGTTACTTAGGCAAGTGTCAGATCAAACAGGTTATTATTTTATTTACGATAGTCAGGTAATCAATAATGATGAAGAGGTTAAAATCCGCAAAGGAGAATATACAGTCAGAAACGCCATACATCTTATAACGGGAAACGAACAAATCAAAATAGGTATTTTAGGTAATCATATATTATTAAGCCTTCCCGTGCCCGAAAAGGCGCCTGTAACACCACTCACTTCCCCTGAAAAGACACCCTATGTTATCAAAGGCATGGCGTATGATCGGGTATCCAAAGAAGTCATATCCTATGCTTCGGTGGGGGTGAGTGGTACTTCTATCGGAACGGTGACAAACCAAAACGGTCAATTTCAATTGATAGTGCCCGATTCACTGAGTCATTTATCTGTCAAGTTATCACATGTAGGTTATGAAAGTTCCGAATATCAGATTTCCGCTTTGAATGGTAAACACATTGATTTTTACCTAGAACCAAAGATTATACCGCTTCAGGAAGTCATTGTGCGGGCTGTAAATCCCGTGCAGGTACTTAACCGCATGATTGAAAACCGCAAGCTGAACTATTCATCCCGTCCGGTTTACCTGACCACCTTTTACCGTGAAGCGATTGAACACAAAAATAAGAAGTTGGATATTACGGAGTCTGTCCTGAAAATCTATAAACAGTCTTACCGGACTACAGTCATGACTGATCAGGTTAAGCTGATTAAAATGCGTAGAGTTTTTAAAAAAGAAGCCACAGATACCATTTTTACCAAGATGAAATCGGGTATCAATACCTGTCTCGTTCTGGATGTCATGCGAAGTATGCCCGATTTCCTTGAGACTCGCGGAATAGAGTCAAACTTCACCTACACCTATACAGATATAACCGAGATAGATGGTAGAAGAGTGTATGTCATCTCTTTCGAGCAGAAAAAAGAGATTAAAGAGCCTCTTTATAAAGGGCAACTTTATATTGATACCGACAATTATGCGTTGGTGGAGATTCGTTTTGAAATCAATCCCTTGTATGCCGAGAAAGCAACCAATATGTTTCTGGAAAAGCGAAGCCGTGATTATAAGTTAACCCTTCGTTCGGCCACCTATAAAATTTCTTATAAACCCTCCAGCGATCATATCTATTATTTAAATCATATCAGAGGGGATTTGGAATTCAAAGTAAAACGCAATAGAAATTTCTTCAGCTCACCGTTGCATATTTGGTTTGAGATGGTAAATTGCAGAACGGATACAGAGAATGTGAACAGCTTTCCACGGGAAGAGCGGTTATCAACACGCAATGTTTTTTCGGAGACGAAACACGAATACGATGCTGACTTTTGGGAGCACTTCAATGTTATATTACCTGAAGATGAGTTGAGACAACTCATTATGAACAACTTGAGTGAGGTGAGTAGTACTAATCAAGCTTCTCCACTTTAATAATGTTATTGTTGTAATACGCTGATCGTAAATCATTCGTGAGTTACAGAACGTTTTATTTTATGAAATCTTCATATCAAGACTTTTTTATTATGCGTTATTAATTCGCTATGTTTTTTTTAGATTAAATATGACAAATACTATTTGTTTTTTATAATTATGTTCAAAAAAATGTGTTAATAATCCATTTGTGCTGATTTTACTTTATTGATTTTTATAATTAATATTGTGTAAGCAGTATTCTGTATTAAATATAATTACAATGGACAAATTAACATTCAAAGCAAACAAACTAACAAAATCAATGGAATCCTTAAACTCATTTGTGCCTTTATTGGTGCAAGACCTCTCATTGAGTGGTCGACATGGTACAGCCCGAGCCTATATGAGCTCGTTACGTCGTCTGACGGAATTTACAGGAAACAAAAACTTGCTTTTATCTGATTTAAATCCAAGTTTACTAAAGCGTTATGAACAGCATCTTTTTAAGGAAGGTTGTAAGCGAAACACTATCTCTCTCTACATGCGCATGTTGCGCTCTATATGTAATCAAGCCCAACGGCGTGGAGTGAAAGGGATTCGTTCAGGACTGTTTAATGACGTATTTACAGGTACAGACTCTTCGGAGAAACGAGCTGTGTCACCGGTTGTCATTCGTCGACTCCGTGAGGCTGATTTGAGCAGTCATCCTACTCTTGAGATGGCGCGTGACTTATTTCTACTTTCGTTTTATTTGAGAGGCATCCCTTTTGTGGATCTCATCAGACTGCGTAAGTGTGATATAAATAGAGGGATTCTTCGTTATCGACGAAGCAAGACTGGACGATTGCTTACTGTGGCTGTAGAACCTTGTGCTCAAGAGATTTTGCGTAAGTATTCTCATAAAACAAGCGGTTCTCCATATATGCTGCCTGTGATTTGTAGCGAAGGGTATTCTGGATATAGAGAATATCAAAATGCATTAAGGCGCTATAATCTGCATTTGCATAAACTTTCAGAATTACTGAAGTTAAAAACGAACCTGACGTCTTATGTTGCTCGTCATTCGTGGGCTACGGCAGCTTATCATGAAGGAATCCCTGTGGCAGTCATTAGTGAATCTTTGGGCCATGCTTCGGAGAAAGTTACTTATACTTATTTGGCTTCTTTCGATAATCGTACGCTTAAGCGAGCTAATCGTAAAATAATTGCTTTAATCTTTGCTAAAAAAGAGTCTGAGATGAAATCGCTTAGTTATCCAAGGAAATTTAGTAACATGAATTTTAAGGCTTATGATTAGTGAAGAAACGTATTGCTTTATGCTGAGATAGCGTTCTATGATGAAGCAGGAATTACGAAATATAATCGACAAAATTAAAATGTAAATTGCTGGTAATTAGTGCTTTTACCCTTTGTGGAAGGTACCGTTACTTCACAGGTAACGGAAAAATGGTTTACGGGTGCAAATATTGAAATATTTTCATTATAAGCCAAATAAAATCACTATAATTTTAAATAAAAGAATAAATATTATTAGCTGACCTCGATTTGTATCTGTTTTCATACTATTTATTGTTTGTTTTACTGGTGTCTTATAATATACATGATACCTGTTTTTAAATTATATAAACATTTACTGTTTGTATCGCTCCTCTATTTTCTGCTTTTTTTGCAAAAAATAACTTTTTAGGATTTTAGCTTATCTTTCTTTGTGTGTGTTTATTTTGAAATATCTTAGCGTTTAAAATAATGTTTTTTTTGATTTTAAAATCAATTGAATTCTTTTAAATAGCGATATAATCCCCCCTTACCCCCATTTGGTGTAGTTCCTTCTATGTATTTGAATATATTAAATATTTATCATATAAATAAATATTTAATATACTCTTTTATTACATTTTTCCGTTACCTGTGAAGTAACGGAGATGTTTGAACTAGTTTATAATCGAGTATTTTTTTAAATATGTTTCAATGTTAACCAACGAAATAACAAAAGTGATTTCTTTATTAAAACATATCAGTTACGTTCAAAATGTTTCCGAGAAGATTGATTTCTCCCGAAATGAATTTGTTGGTGAGTTTGAACCTGTGTTGTTGGATCAGTTATGCATGGCAGGTTTACTCCGTAAATCTGAAAAAGAAAAGAATGGCTCTATTAGATATCTTTATGAACTTAGTCGTCCCTTGCAGCAAATTAGCATTTGTGATATTATTCAAGTGACAGGCGGAAATATAAAGTTGTGTTTTGATGATGAAATAGAAATTTATGACCGTTACGGTATGGCAGGCCATCGACTTGGAGTGGCTAATTTTATGACCTGTCATTTTCTCTCGGAAATTAATTTAGCAGAAATAGTCTTGCCTGATGAATGGCTTGGAGGGGAAGATAAATAATCCACTAATAGACAAACTCACAGATAAACAGACAAAATGAAGGTTATAAATAAAACACGGATATTTATATTAATGGCTTTTTCTTTATTCTCATGCCTGCCTCTTAATGCTCAGGTGTTTGCTCTGAAGAGTAACTTGGCTGCTGATGCTGTGGCTTCCCCTAATTTAGGAACGGAGTTGAAGCTTGGCCGACGCCTTAGTCTAGATATTGCAGCTCATTATAATCCGTTTTCAAATGGTATGCATCGTTCCAAGCATTGGCTTGTTCAGCCGGAATTACGATTTTGGCAGTGTCAACCTTTCAGTGGTCACTTTTGGGGTATGCATATCTTAGCAGGTGAGTATAATATAGGAAATATGGTTTTGCCGCTGGGGCTTTATCGAGGTACCCGCTCGTGGCGTTATGAAGGTAGGGTTATGGGTGCAGGTCTGTCTTACGGTTACCAGTGGATTATTTCTCCCCGCTGGGGAATAGAAACGGAAATCGGTGCTGGCTGGGTTCGTGCCAGCTACACGCGTTACCGCTGTGCTCATTGTGGGGAGCAGACAGGCTCTGGCTACAAATATTATTTGGGCCCCACAAAAGTGGCAATTTCGTTGGTTTACCTACTAAAGTAGTAATATAACCATATAAAAAGATGATAAACAAAATAAATAAGAAAACGATATATCTAACGACAATGAAAAAGGATGCAATTGCGTTGCTACTTCTCCTGCTTGTTTGTGGGATGGTACACAGTCAGTCGGCTTACAAAGGACAGCTGCAGATTACAAACAAAGTTCTTTCTGTCTCTTCGGGTAAATTACACCTGAGTATGGGTATCAGCTATGAGGATCTAAAGCTGCCCTCGGATGAGTCACTAACACTGACTCCGGTTTTGCAGAGTTCGGGACAAAGTCTGGAACTTCCTTCCATTTTGATTAACGGTCCTTTAAAACAAAAGGTTTATAACCGCAACCGAGTGCTATCCAAAGGGAAGGATACTCCGCGTAATAAGATTCCTTCTGTGGTAGTTAAAGACGATCCACATTCGGCACGTCATTTCTCTTATAAAGTTCAGGTACCTTATAGCGATTGGATGAAGGATGCGGTATTAGTTCTTCGTACACAAGAATGCGGTTGTAACGGCAGGCCTGCTTTAACTGTGGAAGATAAGATATCCGATATGATTCCTGCTCCTAAAACACGCTTATTTTCAATGGGGAGTGATGTTGACGATAGATACCTGTCATTAGCCAATATTGTGTGCTTAATCCAAAAAGAAGATACTTTCAGTGTGAACCGAGGCACTATTCCCTTTTACGGGAACGGTAATTTAGCCACCCTTTCCGATGAAAAACTAGACTATGAAATATATTTTCGCCTTCGCGAGGCAATCCGCTCTTTGCAATCCCGCAACGGAGTTACTGTTACGGAATTAAGTATTACGGGCTATGGTGCTCCTCAAGGAAATTATCGGAAAAATGAGAAGACCGCTTCTTTACGGGCACTAGCACTCAAAGATTATTTGCGTGAGAATTACCTTATAGGTAATCTTCCTATTCGTGTGAACTGGGTTGCAGAAGATTGGGATTCGATTCGTGCACTGGTATCAAAGTCGGATATGCCATTAGGACACGCAGTCTCAGATATAATCAATACGGTTGATTTGACCAAAGGGAGAGAACGGATGCTAATGCAGTTGGCTGATGGAACGTCATATCGTTACTTGCGGGATCGTATTTTTCCTCAAGTTCGTCGCATAGAATACACCATTAGCTACACGGAACGTAATATGGACACTGCCGAAGGACGACGTTTGTTTGAAATGGGATCTCGCAGTTTGAAACTCTCCGAATTCTTCGCTGTTGCACAAAGTTATCCCAAAGGTAGTAACGAGTACAATGATGCATTTGATTTGGCTGCCCGTTTATTCCCTGATTCGCCCGAGGCTGCGATCAATGCGGCTGCTGTGGCATTGAGTAAACGAGATGTTACTAAAGCTCGTGCTTATTTGGAAAAGCACTCAACGCTTCCTGCAGCTTACAATAACATGGGCATTTTATATCTGCTGGAAGGAAACCGTGATAAGGCAGAGGTATATCTTCAAATGGCTGCGGCGACCGGTGTTTCGCAAGCAAGAGAGGCGCTTGAATATTTGAACGAAAATAAATAATATAAGAATATGAAAACAACTATTTATATTATTGTTTGTATCATCCTTTTGTGCTTGCAGGCTTGTAGCAAAGGCCATAATGATCCGTCCAATGAGGTTAACGCATCCTTACAACTTAATATAGCCGGTACCGGTACACATACAAAAGCGACTGCTCCTTCACTTCCATCCGAAGAAGATAAAATTAATACTTTGGCTGTGGGGATCTTTAATGCTGACGGAACAACTAATGTGATTGCTGAACCTACATTGTCGGGTACTGCTGTTTCTAAAATTAATTGTAATCCGGGAACCTGTGATATCATAGTCGTTGCTAATGCTCCGTCGGGAACATTTATTGGAGTAACTAATAAAACCGAGTTTTTAAATAGGACTATTTCTTTAGATTGTACCACTTCTGAAGGGAAACAACTATCCAATAATCTTCCTATGTCAGGAGAAACAGATGGGGTTACACTGAAAGTAGGATTAATAGCGCAAGCCACAGTTAATCTTTCTCGTTTGGTCGCTAAAGTATCTGTGAATAGCATAAAAACAGCTTTCGATAGTAAAGGTCAGTATGCCAATGCAACATTCAAAACGGATCGGATATTTTTATATAATGCTTGCGGAAGTTCAAAAACGGCTACAAATGATCAAACGATGCCTGATACACCTACATGGCTGAGTGGAGGAGTTGTTAGCAACGGGGTTTGGGAGAAAGAAACTGAATATTTGCTAGATGAGTTATCTACAGCTCAAAGTATAGTGACTACTCCTTATTGGTTTTATACATTTTCTAATACCACAAACGGCAGACCAACCAAATTAGTTATATCTGGTTTTTTTGATGCTGATGGCCTTGGTGTAAATTATGGTGAACGGAGAGTGTACTATCCTATTATAGTGAATAAGGCGCAAACGGGAACTGACATAACGGGATCAGGAGGAGGAACATCTACAGTTCTACGCAATCGTGATTATGCAATAACCGCTACAATAAAAGGCGTAGGTGTTGAGAGCCCCGAAGAAAATATGGAACCAGTGAGCGTACAGCTCTCTGTAACAGTTGCTGACTGGGAACTCTCTTTTTTACAAGATGTCGTGATCTATTAATTCGTTTAAAGGATAAAAGAAACGATAAGAATGAGCTTCTTCTACAAACATATTTGCTTTTTTATGCTAGGCATGGGGCTGCTGTTAATGTTTTACGGTTGTATTCGTGAAGATACAGACGGATGTGCTCAATATGCAGTTTCCGTTAAGATTGTTGATGCAGAGAACCATGATATAACATCTACAGGAGCGGTTGTTTCTGTGAACTTGTATTTGTTTGACCAAAACGGATTTCTTAGAATGGTTCCCAAAGGAACATCTACTGATTATCTTATCGGAGAAGCTTCAGATAAAGATTTGACTTTAGTTGCATGGGGTAATTTAGAAACAGATAGTTTAGAAGTGCCGGAGTTACTTGTGGGTACATCCTTGGAAGATGCAAGAATCGCATTGCTTAAGCGTAGTAACGGCAACAATCTACCTTCTTCGGATTTATTCTACAATAGATTAGATTTGAATGCTGATACACGAACATCAGTAAACGGAAGCTCCAGTGTTATCGTGTTACAACGATTGGTAGCCGGAATAAGCATAAGGACCAATGCATTGGAGAAATACTTCGGTGCGTCTGCAGAAACATGGCACATCATAGTTCACGGTGCGGGTGATTCGCTAAACTTTTTAGGTTGTACAACAGGGAAACAATCCGGTTATGAACCCGAGACTGTTTTGAATGCTTCCGGAGATCTTTATGTACCTCCTTTTCGGATCTTTCCGACTGAACAAGATGGCAACCTTACAATAGACTTATATAGAGGACAAAATAAAGTCTTTTCAACGTCCATGGACGAAGATGGAAATACATTGCGTGCACTAACAGGAAAGATATTAAACTTAAATATTGATTTTTCTTCAGCGCATTCAAAAATAATTGTGACCGTCAGCGATTGGGAAGATATTACTCAAAATACGGATATGTAATTGCTCTATTTATAAAAAGTGATCTTATTACTAAAAACAAAATGATATGAAAAAAAAATCTTTTATTGCATTGTCTGCATTGTTGCTTGTAGCATGTTCCTCAGACAATGAACCGCAAATAGCGAACAATATGGAACAGATGGAAATTAAATTAACTGCTGGTATTGAATCTGTGAATAGCTCTACAAGAGCAGGGGGGATTATTGATAAGGATTATTCAGGAGAGCTGTTATTGTCTTTTGCTCGCATAGACATGGATGCGGATGGTAACTATCCTATAAATGGTTACAAAGGTATCAATTCTACAAATGCGACTCTTAATGATCAACAAGCATCTTTTTCAACTCCACAATATTACCTTGCTAGGACGGCAAGTAATAGTTCACGTATGGTGTGTTGGTATCCTCAAATAGCTTTAGATGAGACGACTGCAAAAGCTACTTTTGATATTAGTGATGGTGACACGGATGTGATGCTCAGTGAGGATATGTCAGGAAGTAGGAGTGCGAATTTCTCTTCATTTACCTTAAAACACCTCCTTACACAGTTAAAGATCAAAGCATACTCGCCTTCTGCTGTTGTAAGTGAGCTTTGGGGAACGATTAAAAGTATTGAGGTAGTGGGTAGTCCAACTGAATATATAGTCACATTTCCTATTGATGCAACTAGTACTACTTATACTTTTGCTGAAGGAACTACAGTGCAAAATATATCTCTTAAAGGATATACTAATCCTGTTGGTCTACCAATAGGGTCTGCATCTGCCCTAGATTGTGGTCACATAATGATACCTCCTGCAATAAAAATTATAACACTTAAAATCAAGACTGAGAAAGGAGGAGTTCTAGGAGAGACAGAAGTGACAATTCCTTCTTTCAATTATTTGAAGAGCAATGCATACCAGATAACACTAAAATTTAACGGTTCAGACATTTCTCCTACAGTTTCAATTGGTGAGTGGAGTACTCCTATTGATAATGGTGAAATAAATGTTCAATAAATAAGATTCCTGAGGTGAAAAGATTGACTTTGTATCAGTTGTATATACTACCAATAATAGGTTTGTGTTTGTTTTCTTGTAACGCCGAAAATGAAAATGAATATGGTAATAAAACCATTCGTTTTTCATTTGAGGCAATACAAGCAGATATCTCTGCATCTTCGGCTAGTACTACTCGTGCCCAATTGTCAGTCAATTCTACAGTACGTATTCTTGTTTATAAACGTAGTGGATCTTTAAATGATATATCATCAGATACATACGTTGATGAAAACACATATGTAATAGGGAATGATGGTTCTTTAAAGGCTTGTTTGACAGATGAAAATGGAAATCAAACTTCCGACAACGGTACGGATATGGTTTTACTTTCCGGTTGCTATGATTTTTATGCAATTTCGCCTGCCATTAGTGTTACAAGGACTGAAGGGGCATCTTTGCATGTCTCTCATGGGGTTGACTATGCTACGTCTCTAACAGGAGCAGTTAATGTTAATTCGGAAACTGGTATGCAAAATGTGATGCTTACGACTTTAGATAGGAAATGTAGCAAAATAACGTTTAATATAGATCGTGGCGCAAGCTCAATCACTAATGTTTCGGTGAATTCATTGACGTTGACAAGTATGAGTAGTGGACCTTTAATGGCAATACCTGCTCAGGATTTGCCAATGGCATCTACTAACGAAACGGAACTTTCGCTTTTAAATACTGATTTCAAAATGGGCAGCAATCCTTGGCAAGCATCAGCATCAGCTATTGTGCTGCCAAAGAGTGATGGTGCAATGGAACTAAGTATGAATGTGAATTTTAACGGTCATACTGCGGCGAGAAATTTAGGACCGGTGCCATTGCCGTCAACTACTTTTGAAAAAGGGAAAGAATATCTTTATACGCTCAAACTTTATGGAGACGAGATTGTAGTGGAATTATCAATAAGCTCTTGGTATGAGGTCGACTTGTCAACAGATGATTTAGGGGCCAATACCATGCTAACATCGAATTGCTACATTGTTGCCCCTGGCTCATCTGTGGAAATACCGGTCTCACAGGCCAATGAAAGTGTATTCCCTATAGAAGGAGCGACATTAGCTGCTAATGGCAAATACCTGCAGGTTTTTTCTGCTACACAATGGAAAGCATCTGTCTTATGGCAAACAGCACCAGATTTAATATCTATAGATGAAAACACGATGAGTGGCGTTGGATACTTAAGTCATTTCACAGTTAATGCCAATAATACTTCTGTTCATGGAAACGCTGTTGTTGTAATTAAGGATGCTTCGGATAGTGTTTTATGGTCATGGCACATTTGGGTTACAGATTATAACCCAAACTCCACAGATACAGAACACGCTACTATTAGTAACGGACGCAGAGATTATATATTCATGGATAGGAATCTTGGAGCTACATCTGCTACACCAGGAGATATTGGTACGGTGGGTTTGCTTTACCAATGGGGTAGGAAAGATCCGTTCCCTAATAGATCCGATTGGACCGGTACATTAACTCGTTTATATGGAGAAATTAATCAGATACAAAAAACAACGACAACCGGAATCACTCAGGCAATTCGTCATCCGGAACTTGTTATCAATTCATCAATCACTAAAGACTGGTCAGTTTCCGGCAACTATTATTTATGGAATAGCGAATTGGGTAAGAAAACAGCCTTTGACCCTTGTCCACAAGGTTGGCGTGTACCGGTTGATTCGTATGATGGAGGGCAATGTTACCCATGGGAAAAGCTTGTCGTAGCTCAGGGACAATTTCTTTACGCTGACGAAGGGTATGGTGGTGTTTATGAAAATTATGGATATAGGTTCACAAAGAATGGTTCCTTTATTGGTTATTATCCGATTAATGGATATATGAGCGGAACAAAAATATTTGGAAGTGGTGGAAGTTATTGGTCAGCTTATCCATATTATAGTAATCAGGCGAATCTAGGTACTGTTTTTAATTTTATGAATGGTTATGGAGGCACTGGCGGTTCGAACCGAGATATAGCATGTGGTATTAGATGTGTAAAAGAATGAAATTAATAGTATTACAATAATGTATATTTCTAATAAATTATTTCTGTTTCTATTTGTCAACCTAGTTTTTATTTTGGTTCCTGGATGCAGTTGTGATAATGATAATATGGAGAATGCTCCTGTTGTGCAATTACATTTCAATTTAAATCCAATTGAGATGGAGGGGGTTGACGCAGTATCGACTAAAAATAAGAATGAAAGTTGCAACGTGACACTTGGTGGTACGTATAATAATTCAACGACAAGATTTACCGGAGTACTTGATGAAGCTACAATTAAAAATATTTCTGTTTTTCAGTTTAATGGAACAACAGCCAATGCTTTACTCGTGAAAAAGGAGTATTATGCATTGAGTAGTACTTCTAATATAATCACCACATTAATCGAATCCTCTAGCTCGCAGACGGTTTGTATCGTTGCTAATGTTGGAGATATTACCAATATTTATTCTACTGGTGTTACGACATTAAGCTCTTTTCAGAATTCCAGTTTTAATTTTAATACAGAATCTCTTTTTTCAGAGTCATTACTTCCAATGATTGGAGTTTATGTGGGAACCACAAAACCTAATGTTTACAATCTTACGATGGAACGCATGGTAGCAAAAGTGAACTTTACTTGTAAAACAGAGTTCTCAGATGTTTCTGAGAGCTTTATTATAAAATCAGTTCGCTTGTGTTCTGTATCAAATAAAGTATTGATGGGAACTCCTAATCAAACCCCTGTCAACAATGATAGTCATATTGATTGCAGTAGTATTAGCTCATACCCGGAGAATACTAATTTGATTTGGTATATCCCAGAAAACATCCGTGGCTCTGTTGAAACAATCCTACTGCCTGTTGATAAAGGGGAAAAAAGTGCACCTGTAAATAGTACTTATGTCGAAATAGACGGGATTTATCAACTTGCTTCAGGAGCAAAAGAATATATACGATATAGGATATATCTTGGCACTAATCTAACTACCAACTTTGATGTTTTAAGAAATAAGATTTATAAGTTATCTGTAGTTATTAAAGGAATGAATGATTTAGATAGCAGAATCATAGTGCCGCAAAATCTAAGTATTAATAATACGAAGACTCTGTCGACGGCAAATTGTTATGTTGTCAACACGAATAATCATCTGTATAAATTTAATGCTACAATAATGGGAAACGGTAAAGTGACGCCTGCCGCTATAATTAAAAATAGTAATTCAGATATTATTCAAACCGCTCCTGAAATAAAGCCTTCAACTCTTGCTCCTGCTTCGGCATATGTTATTTGGGAAACCGGAAATAAAGGAGACGTAATTGAAGATGGAAGCCTGCAGGTTTTGGATGGGTATGTATTATTTAAGACTGCTGATAATTTGAAAAATGGCAATGCCTTAATCGGAATAAAAGATACTGAAGGTAATACTTTGTGGAGTTGGCATATATGGAAAACCAATTATAACCCGGAAACGGACTATGTTGTCCATGATACTCGTCAAATAGATAGTCTTGACTACCCCGATTATAATCATTCTAATTCACGTGTGTATCGAATAATGAAATATAATTTGGGAGCAATAGCCACTGATAACACAACTGATAATGCCGGTGATTTGGGATTGTTTTATCAGTGGGGTCGTAAAGATCCGTTTGTAGGTGCTGCTGGATGGATAAATGGAGGTTCTCGTATTGAAACATTTAATGCCACGGGCAGTGAATGGCTTGATGGTCGTACTGGTGGAAATGCCATTCAAAGAGAGACAACGGGTAGTGGTGCAAGTGCCACAATTGCATATTCAATTCAGCATCCCACGCATTTTATTTATGCGCCTCAGAATGATGGAGGAATAACTTATGACTGGCTTAATGTTACTGCTTACGCTGATCAGCGCGATAATCTGTGGGGTAATCCGAATTATACGGCAAAGGTTCCTAATACTGAAAGTGGTAGTAAGTCTATTTATGATCCTTGTCCGCCAGGCTGGCGTGTCCCTCTTCAGGATAGTTTTACACGCTTTACATTATCAGGACTCAATACGATTTCTCTAACAGAATATAATGTATACCAAAGCAATTTTGATAAAGGATGGTTGTTTTATAGTACGGGTGATGCTTATGGCTCTTATTTTTATTGGGGAGCTTGCGGCTCTCTTTCCTGGAATTTAGGCACTTTGCTTGATGTCAATACAAGTGGCCATTGTTGGACTTCTTCTCCCTATACCTGCAATTCTGTAGCCGGAGGACTTTTGAGCTTCGCTGATACGTACGTACATCCTTTAAATAACGCAAGCCGCGCGTTCGGTATGAACGTGCGGTGCGTCAAAGAATGGTAATGATAAAACCCATGATGTGAATCACGGTTATGTTTGTTTGTTTTGTTTGTAGCCTCTGTGCCAATTGGTACAGAGGCTTTTGCATTTACACTAAATCACCAATTTCATTCAAATTCTTCTCAATGTCCTCATCAGAGAGAGAGAAGTTAGTCAGGTTGCCCGACAAATACTGATCGTAAGAAGCCATATCAATCAGTCCGTGACCCGATAAGTTAAACAGGATCACTTTCTCTTCGCCGGTTTCTTTGCATTTATTGGCTTCGTTGATGGCAGCAGCAATGGCATGACAAGATTCGGGTGCAGGAATGATGCCTTCGGCACGGGCAAACAGACAACCTGCTTCGAATGATTCCAGTTGTTTGATGTCAACCGCCTCCATAAGTCCGTCTTTCAGCAACTGCGAAACGATAACACCTGCTCCGTGGTAACGCAAACCACCCGCATGAATGTTGGCCGGTGCAAAGTTATGACCCAACGTAAACATAGGAAGTAGGGGAGTATAACCCGCTTCATCGCCAAAGTCATATTGGAATTTACCACGGGTAAGTTTAGGGCAAGATGCCGGCTCAGCGGCTATGTAGCGAGTTTTCTTTCCTTCTAAAATTGTATGCCTCATAAACGGAAACGCAATACCTCCGAAGTTGGAACCTCCTCCGAAACAGCCAATGATCATGTCGGGGTATTCACCCGCCATCTTCATCTGCTTTTCTGCTTCCAAACCGATAATGGTTTGATGCAAAGTGACGTGACTCAGTACAGACCCCAATGTATATTTGCAGTTCGGAGTTGTTTGAGCCAACTCAATGGCTTCCGAAATGGCTGTACCCAAGGAACCCTGATAGTTAGGATGAGCCGTCAGAATGTTTTTGCCGGCTCGGGTCGACATAGACGGAGATGCAGTAACCTGAGCACCGAACGTTTGCATAATGCTTCTGCGATAAGGTTTTTGCTCGTAACTGATCTTTACCTGATAAACAGCAGCTTCCAACCCGAAGACTTTGGCAGCGTATGCCAGCGCTGCTCCCCATTGGCCTGCGCCGGTTTCGGTGGTAATATTGGTAACCCCTTCCTTCTTGCAATAGTAAGCCTGCGCCAAGGCAGAGTTGAGCTTATGAGAACCAATGGGACTTACACTTTCATTCTTGAAATAAATATGAGCGGGAGTATTCAGTTCCTTTTCCAAACCGTAAGCTCTCACTAGTGGAGTGCTTCGATAGTACTTATACATCTCCCTGACTGCTTCGGGAATTTCAATCCATTGATCAGTCTGGTTGAGCTCCTGACGGCTAAGTTCTTCTGCAAAGATCGGATAAAGATCTTCTGCACTTAAAGGTTGTTTGGTGCCCGGATGAAGCGGAGGCATGGGCTTGTTTACCATGTCGGCTTGTATGTTGTACCAATAGTGTGGAATTTCCTCTTCAGGAAGTATGAATCTCTTTGTTTTATTGCTCATGATATTATAATTTAAATGAATACGAAGCCAAAAATAGCAGTTTTTTTTCTGATAACGACTAAAATGCAGCAGAGAATAGTTTTTCAACCGTATTTTCATTATGTTTGTGTAGCCTAAAAACTGTTGTACGAATGAAACTTTATCATAAATACTTCTTATACCAGAATAAACTACTGCAACCCTATATCCGTTCTTTTTTGGCGGCAACCGCAGTGATAACCTACGTTGCGTCCATTGCTTTTTTGTGTGCATTGATTTATCAGTACGGATTTGAACTAACCCCTGAAACCGCCGACAAACTAAATACTTTGTATAAGGCAGTATGGATTGTATTTCTTGCAGATATGAGTCTACACTGGCTATTGGAGTATGCCGATACCCGAAAAAAATACCGTAAGCTGGCGTGGGTGCTAAGCATACTGCTTTACCTGACCCTTGTTCCGGTCATTTTTCATCGTCCGGAGGATAATGGTAGCATATTAATGTTTTGGGAAATACTGCACAGCAAGCTTTATCACGTAGTTGTATTGTCTGTTTTGTCTTTGTTGCAGTTATCCAACGGATTAGTTCGTTTGTTGGGCAAGCGTACCAACCCTTCTTTGATTTTGGCCGTTAGTTTTTTTATTATCATCCTCGTTGGCACCGGGCTGCTTATGCTTCCACGTTGTACCATCAGCGGCATATCATGGGTTGATTCGCTGTTTATTTCAACCAGCGCTGTCTGTGTAACCGGATTAACGTCCGTCGATTTAACGACCACATTCACCACCGAAGGTTTTGTCGTTATACTACTGTTAATACAAATTGGTGGTTTGGGTGTTATGACACTAACTAGTTTCTTTGCTTTGTTTTTTATGGGAAATACCTCTTTGTATAACCAATTGGTGGTAAGAGATATGGTTAATTCAAAGTCGTTAGGTTCTTTACTCTCCACATTGCTTTATACGCTGGGATTTACCCTTGTTATTGAAACCATGGGAATGATAACCATTTGGTTGAGCATACATGGAACCATGGATATGAACTTGGAAGAAGAACTCGCCTTTGCAGTCTTTCATTCTATTTCGGCCTTTTGTAACGCCGGATTCTCCACGCTTCCGGGCAATTTAGGCAATCCGTTAATGATGAATAACCACAACCTGTTCTATGTTTTGATTTCTATTTTAGTGATATTGGGTGGTATTGGTTTTCCTATTTTGGTGAATTTGAAAGAGATTATTTTCTATCGCCTGAAACGTATGACTCAGTTCCTGCTGCGGAAAAATAAAGTTTCTGCCAAGTCGGTTCAACTCTATAATTTGAATACGCGTATTGTAGTAACTATGACCTTTCTGTTATTGGCGGCGGGAACCCTTATTCTATTGGCATTTGAGTGGAACCATGCATTTGTCGGAATGAGCATTGCCGAGAAATGTACCCATGCCTTTTTCAATGCTGCCTGTCCGCGTACAGCCGGATTTTCCAGTGTTGATTTCTCCTTGTTCGGCATTCAGTCTATTTTAATATACATCTTGCTGATGTGGATTGGAGGAGGAGCCCAATCAACCGCCGGTGGTATTAAAGTCAATGCTTTTGCAGTTGTGATATTGAATCTGGCAGCTGTAATCAGAGGCAGTCAACGCGTGGAAGTGCACGGTAGAGAGCTGGCGCATGACTCCATCAGAAGATCCAATGCAACGGTAGTTATGTCGTTGATTATACTTTTTGTGTCCATTTTCCTTTTGTCGTGGCTGGAACCTACTTTACCATTATTATCACTTACCTTCGAGGCTGTTTCTGCATTGAGTACCGTAGGCTCCAGTCTGAATTTAACTCCGCTTTTGCAAGAAAGCAGCAAATTGGTTATAGTCGTACTGATGTTTGTGGGACGTGTGGGACTTATCACCATGATGCTAGGTATTGTGAAACAGAAGAAAAATACGAAGTATAAATACCCCAGTGATAATATCATTATTAACTAGCGAATGGATAATGGCGCAACTTTATGGAAAAACATTTTATTTATAATATGATTTGACTATTTTTGCAATGCATAGCAATTTTAGCCTTAGATGTAAGCCGATTATGTACTTGTGAGATTCGAATGATGAGAATAATATTGAAATGTTTTATAGCTTTAACATTATGGATAGCAGGCACTACTGTCAGGGCCGCCCTAACCAATAACATGTTCAATATTAGGCATATTGGTTATGCCGAAGGCCTTAGTAGTCAACGGGTCTTTTCTATTGTAGAAGACAGCCACGGTGCTATGTGGATTGCTACCAAAACAGGAATAGATCGTTACAATGGGCACATTATAAAAAGCTATACATTGCCTGGCAACTTTTACTATGGTGATTTGGCGGGGCGTAAACTAGGCCTCCTCTACCATGAAAAGTACGGCCTTTGGGCGTATGACCACACCGGAAGAGTTTATCATTATTCCATCGAGAACGATTGTTTTGAACAATATCTCTATTTAGGTGAGTTTATTACGGGCGAAATCATTCTCAATAAGCTCTATCTTGATCACGAAGGAACTTTTTGGTTCGGGCTCAACAAAGGACTTTATAAGAATGATGCGGATAATAACGTTGTTCCTATTGTGCAGCAAAAGTACGTTAACGACATTGTGGTAGTTGAGAAAACACTTTTTATAGGTACTTCTACAGGGGTTTTACAACTTTCATATTCTAACTTAGACAAACCGCGTCAGTTGCTGGGCGGACATGATGTGCAAACACTGTTCTGTGATACGACCAAAAAAGAACTTTGGATAGGCACTTTCAATAGCGGTTTGCTAGTCATGAATTTGAATACACACAGTTTACTTCCTTTGAAGGAGCAGTCTCCTAGTTTTCTTAATCCGGTGCGTGCCATCACCAACTATGACTCACACACCCTGCTCATAGGAATAGACGGCGGCGGTGTATATGTTGTTGATCGGGAACTGAAAAGAGCGCATCTGCTTATGAATACAGAAGATAGTACGGATACCTTTTTACGGGGCAATGGCATCTATGCAGTAACGAGAGATCAACAGGGGAATATCTGGATTGGAAGTTACACAGGAGGGGTATCTATCGCTATCTTATTGAAATATCCTATTACGACTTTGACACACGAAAGAGGGAATCCGCAATCCCTGGCAAACAACAATGTGAATGACATAGAAGAAAATGCCAATGGAGAATGGTGGTTTGCTACTGATCTCGGTATCAGCATTTGGAATAGATCTTCCCGCCAATGGAATCATTGTTTGAAAGGTGCCGTAGCGGTTACGTTGTGCAAAGCCGAGAAGGGTTCAGTATGGGTTGGCACTTATGGAGACGGAGTCTATTTGTTAGATGCTCAAGGGCGTGTCATCCAGCATCTCAGCAAACAACAGGGAGGGCTCACTACCAACCATATCTTCTCCATCAAGCAAGATAGAGATGGAGATTTATGGATTGGAGGGTTAGATGGCAGTCTGCTCATGATGAAAAAAGGAGGAAAAGGCAAACAACTTTATGATATAAAATGGATTCAATCCATTGAAGTGGTTGACCATGACCACATAGCAGTGGCTACCGTAAATGGTTTTTGTTTGGTGAACAAGCGCACAGGAAAGATACGGCGCTATGCCACTGCTCAAGAGTACCACAAACAAAATACGAGCGCCTATATTGTTGCTATGCTTTTCAATGATGACAACACAGTTTGGCTAGGCACCGAAGGCGGTGGACTGAACCTATATGATATGCAAACGCGCCAGCTGAAAACGTTCACCACGAGTGAAGGCTTGCCGTCAAACGATGTGTATAGTTTGCAACGCGACCCAAAGGGACGTTTATGGGTGAGCACCGGAAAAGGGCTTGCGCTGATTGATCGCTCTCATGTTGCCAACCTTAATTACGTGGGCGACATAGATAAAGAATACAATAAGTCGTCGTTTGCCCGGCTAGCCAATGGAAAATTTGCCTATGGAAGCACTAATGGCGTTGTGTTTATTACCCCCAATGCAATAACCGGAACCGACTATCAGGCTCCGCTACGATTTACGGGACTCACGGTTGATTACCTTAGTGAAGACGAGGAAAGTAGTTTGCGGCCTGTGATTCACAACATGTTGGCACAAGGTAGGGTTCAACTGGACTATGGCCACAATTCATTTGTTATCACATTCGAGTCTATTAATTACCGCTTCCAGCGTGACATTGCCTATCAGTATATTTTAGACGGATATGATAAATATTGGAGTGATTTGTCGGTTAACGGCATGGCTCAATACACCAATGTATCTCCGGGTACCTACGTTCTCAAGGTGCGTAGCCTGCGTCGCAGCGATGGAAAGATTATATCCGAACGCACGCTGGTGTTGGAAGTCTCTCAGCCTTGGTGGAATTCCATTTGGGCATGGGTGTTTTATATTTGTGTGCTGGGCACCGTCTTTTATTTCATATTGCGATACAAGAGCAATCAACTTCAGAAGAAATATGATGAAGATAAGATTCGATTCTTCATCAATACGGCACACGATATCAGAACCCCGGTGACACTCGTCATGGCGCCTTTGGAAGACTTATACAAAGAAAAAGGACTTTCGGATAAGGCTCTTTATCTATTAAATCTGGCACGTAGTAATACCCGTAAGCTTAATTCGCTTATTACCCAATTGCTGGAATTCGAGAAGGTCGATACCCGCAAACAACAACTCACGCTAACTCCGTTGAATCTGAATGATATCTTGGCCGAAGAAGTTGCCAGCTTTCAATCTTTCTGCGACAAGAAGCAGTTGCATTTGAGCGTCTCTTTTCCCGATGAGGAGGTATGTGTCATGGCAGATAGGTACCTGGTGGAAATGTTATTGGATAACTTGATTTCCAATGCCTGTAAATACACCAAACCTGAAGGTGCGGTTCAACTGAGCTTAAACTGCACGAAACGTAAAGTCGTGATAGAGGTGAAAGATAACGGTATCGGCATTCCCAAGAAAGCATGGAAACACCTGTTTACAGATGTTTATAGGGCAGACAACGCACTTGATACGCATGAAATAGGTACGGGATTCGGCCTTTTGCAGGTACATCGCATCGTGAAAATGTTACGTGGAAAGATATCTTTTCAATCAGAGGAGGGCAAAGGCAGTGTGTTTACGGTGGTGCTAAAAAGAACGGATTTGATGCCTGTGCCGGCTACCAGCCAACAAACGCTGGCTTCCAGAGAATTGTTACCTGCCGAGGCTATCGACGTTGTAGAATATAAAAGTGAAGAAAAGCAAAGGTCCAGTAAGCAGACGGCTAAAGACACTTTGCTGATTGTGGAAGATCACGAAGCTCTTCGTTATTATCTTCGCAAGACCTTTGAACCGGATTATAGGGTGGTGGAAGTACCCGATGGCAACGAGGCTCTTTCTTTCCTGGCCAACGAGTACCCCGATTTAATTTTGTCTGATGTTATGATGCCGGGAATACAGGGAGATGAACTCTGTAAATTGGTCAAAGACAATCCCGATACGTCAGGCATCCCATTTATTCTGCTAACGGCAAAAGTCAACCATGATGCAGTGATTGAGGGACTAAAGAAAGGAGCCGACGATTACATACCCAAACCTTTTAGTACGGAGATTCTGAAAATGAAGGTACAGGGCCTGATTGAAAATAGAAAGAGGCAAAGAGATTTCTTTATGCGACAGGCTATAACGCAGGTTGAAGCACACAGAAATCAGTTCACTAGTCAAGAGAGCATGGAGGAAACTGCAATAACAGAGACTCGTAGTGACAAGGAAGAGCCCATGCAGGTGAATTCCATGTCTGAAAGCGATCGTCAGTTTGTGATACGCGCCACTCAACTGGTTATAAACAACATAGATGTAACGGACTTTAATATAAACATGTTATGCCAGGAAATGGCTATGAGCAGAACGCTCTTTTATAGCCGGCTTAAATCACTGACAGGTAAAGCACCGCAAGAATTCATCCGCATCATCCGACTGCAAAAGGCTGCTGAGTTATTGAAAGAAGGTAAAAACGTAACTGAAGTTGCAGTTGAAACAGGATTTGTAAACACAAAATATTTTAGTTCTTTATTTAAAAAGCAGTTTGGTACCCAACCAAGCAAGTACCAACAAAATGATTCTTCTCAGTAATACTTTGAGGTTCCTATTTCTGTCACAGCCTTAGTTAAAAGCTGCTTTTGAGAGGTTTGAATGCAAAATTGTCTGCAATCAAACCTTTAATGTCAGCTATCAATCCATTGATTTTATCCACTCTTACCAACTTTGTACCCGGCTTTAAGACAAAGTGGTTCTTAAAGGATAAGTTTAACTAAAATACTATTATTATGAAAAAGGTAACAGCCTTATTGTTATTGTCAGTGTGTTCCATACAGCAATCCTGCTCATCGAACGATATTGATTTAAACCCCAACGAACAACAAGAAAAGACTGTTTTCAAAGAAGAATTCGACTCCTTTAATGCTAACGTATGGACGAAAGAAGTGCATGAAGCCGGGTGGACAAACCAGGAACTGCAAGCATACGATGAGGCGCATGTGTCAGTCGGTAAAGACGATGGTAAATCAGTGTTAATTCTAACAGCCGAACGTAAAGGCAACAAAATCATTTCCGGACGGGTAAATTCCAAAGGGAAAAAGAGCTTTAAATACGGAAGGATTGAAGCCAGCATCAAAATTCCCAAAACAGCCAACGGCTTATGGCCGGCATTTTGGATGATGGGAGACAATAATAAACCTTGGCCGCAATGTGGCGAAATTGACATCATGGAGATGGGTGAACACGGAGGTATTGCTTCGGGAACTACCGAAATTCAGGTGAACACTGCAATTCATTATGGAATCGATGCCGGCACCGGGCATAGGCAAGAATACCATTTAGCAAATGTCGCAAGCAGTTTGCAAGATGGCAAGTATCATACCTATTCATTAGACTGGAACGAAAATACCCTCACTATAGCCATAGATAACATGACACTGCATTCTTTCGATATCAGCAAAGATAGCGGACGCTATGATTATTTCCATGACAATTTCTATATGTTGTTTAATCTCGCTGTGGGCGGTTCTTTCACCGGAATCACCAACATCAATGATATTACAGCATTGAAAGATGGAGAGAAGGTGAACATGTATATTGACTGGGTGAAAATCTTTTATTAATCTTTATTATACATTCTATGAAAGTAAGAATTTGTAAGTACACGTTGTTCTGTGGTACACTGTCTCTCTGTCTGTTGGGAGTTGTTCCGCAAATGAAAGCAACAACCAAACTTAATGATTTAGCAGTTGTACAACAAGCCAACAAAGTAACGGGAACTGTGAAAGATGCCCTTGGCCCGATTATCGGGGCATCTGTTATGGAGAAAGGAACCAGCAACGGAACCATAACGGATCTGGACGGTAAGTTTAGTCTGAACGTTCGGTCCGGCGCTACACTTGTTATCAGTTATGTAGGATACAAACCCAAAGAAGTGAAGGCTTCTCAAAGTTCTTTGAACATTGTACTCGAAGAAGATAGTAAGATGCTTAGCGAGGTGGTGGTTACCGCATTGGGTATCAAGAGAGAGCGTAAGGCGTTGGGTTATGGAATCGATGAAGTGAAAGGTGATGCTTTCACGAAAGCAAAAGAAACCAACGTGATTAACTCCATGGCAGGTCGCGTACCGGGACTGGTTGTGAGCCAGACTGCGGGCGGACCCGCCGGATCAACTCGTGTTATTCTGCGTGGTAGCACTGAGATGACAGGTAATAACCAACCTCTGTATGTGATTGATGGTGTGCCGCTTGATAACACCAACTACGGAAGCGCCGGCACATCGGGAGGATTCGACTTAGGTGATGGCATTTCGAGCATTAACCCCGATGACATTGAGAATATGTCGGTTCTTAAAGGACCTGCAGCAGCTGCTCTTTACGGTAGCCGTGCCAGTCACGGTGTTATCTTGATTACCACCAAGAAAGCCAATGGCAAAGAGAAACTGACTGTAGAGTATAACGGTACGCTGACTTTTGACACACAGCTGGCCAAGTGGAACGACGTACAAGATGTTTATGGTATGGGTAGTAACGGTACTTATAGCATTGATGCGGTGTCAAACACTAATAAGAGCTGGGGCCCTAAGGCCGACGGAAGCAACATGCTGAAGTATTTTGATGGAGTTGAACGTCCTTATCTTATCATACCCGATAATGCCTCGGAGTTCTTTCGTACAGGACTTACCGCAAGTAACACCGCTATAATCGGTGCAACCAATGGCAACACAGGTGTGCGATTTACTTATACTGACATGCGCAACAAAGATATTGTACCAAAGACTCACATGAGTCGTGATATTTTTAACCTGCGTGCCAATACTTCTTTGGCTAATGTTGACTTTGACTTCAGTGTTAACTACACGCGCGAGAATGTGAAGAATCGTCCGGCATTGGGTGATAGCAAGTCGAACATTGGTAAGAACCTGATGACACTGGCCACTACGTATGACCAAGAGTGGTTGAAAACTTATCAGGATGAAAGGGGTGAATATGCCAACTGGAATGGTATGGATCCGTATAACGTGAATCCTTACTGGGACATCTACAAGAATTCAAATGACTCTAAAAAAGACCAATTCCGTTTTAACGGTAAAGCAGTTTGGAATATCAACAAACACCTGAAGGTGCAGGGAACTGTTGGTACTGAACTCAATTGGTTCATCTTTGAAGATTATAAAGCGCCTACAACACCGGGCTATGAAGCCGGACGCTTACAAAATAGTAACTTCCGAAACCGGATGTACAATTTTGAAGTGCTTGGTCTTTACAACAACAGCTGGGGCGATTTTGATTTCAATGGTACCTTGGGTGGAAGTGTGTATAAGGTGAACAACCTGACAATTTTGACTACTGCCAAAGATATGCAAATTCGTGATGTAGTGGCTCTGATGAGTTTCAATGAAATCAGTATAGAACAGAATAGCTATCGCAAGCAAATTAATTCTGTTTATGGAGCGGTCAACGTAGGATGGAAACACATGCTTTACCTGGATGCAACTTTGCGTGGCGACCAGTCATCTACTTTGTCTGTTGACAATAACGTGTATGTGTATCCTTCTTTTTCGGGTAGCTTTGTGTTCTCTGAATTAACGAAATTAGGCGATTTAATGCCTTACGGAAAACTACGTATGTCATGGGCGCAAGTAGGTAGTGATACGGATCCTTATCAGTTAGGGCTCGTTTACACCAAATCGAAGTTCGCGTATCCGGGTTATACCATTGGGTCCATTTACAACAATACAATTCCCAACAAAGACCTGAAGCCAACCAAAACCAACTCGTTTGAAATGGGTCTGGAAATGAAATTCCTGAAAAGCCGCATCGGGCTTGACGTTACTTACTATACACAAAGCAGTAAGAATCAAATTATGGGTATGGCCAGTTCATGGACATCCGGTTACACTTACCGTTTGATTAATGCAGGTGAGATTCAAAATAAGGGTATAGAAATTGCGCTTAATACGCGCCCCATTCAGGTTAAAGATTTCTCTTGGGATTTGAATCTGAACTTCTCGAAAAACAGTAACAAGGTAAAGAAACTTGTTGATGGTATGGATATGTTTGAATTAGAAAAAGCTCCTTGGCTTGATGTGCAGGTTGCTGCGAAAGTGGGTGAGAACTTCGGCTCAATTGTAGGACCCGATTTTAAACGAAGCCCTAACGGCGACGTGCTTATTAGTGCTCAAACCGGTTTGCCCGAATATGATAAAAGCAACCATGTGCTAGGTAATGCTTCGTGGGACTGGACAGGAGGTGCTTCTACTACCTTGACTTACAAAAATCTTTCTCTTTCGGCTATTTTTGATGTGAAAGTAGGTGCCGATCTCTACTCCATGTCGGCTCGTGCTGCCTATGAATCGGGTAAGAGCAAAGAAACACTTGCCGGCCGTGAAGAATGGTATATGTCCGAAGAACAACGCCAGGCTGCCGGTATTGCCAAAGGTTCTGCCGCATGGAAACCAACTGCGGGCTTCGTTGCTCCCGGCGTTATCGATAATGGTGATGGTACTTATCGTGCCAACGATATTCGCATCAATCCCGAAGATTATTGGATGAGTGTATCTCGTAATGCTCCTTCTATGTTTATTTATGACAATTCGTATGTGAAATGTCGTGAGCTCACATTGAGCTATAACGTGCCCAAACTATGGCTGAAAGACGTGGTGAAAGGTTTGACCCTCTCATTTGTTGCGCGTAATCCATTCATTGTCTGGAAGAACATTCCGAACATAGATCCGGATTCTAATTACAATAACACAACCGGTATGGGTATGGAATATGGTTCGTTGCCATCGCGTAAAAGTTACGGTTTCAACGTTAACGTGAAATTTTAAGGAGACCTCAAATTTAATTCACATATAAAGAAAATATACAATGAAACATTATCAATCATATATTATAATGATATGGGTGGCATGTGCTGTGTTCTTCTCTGCGTGTAGTGATGAATACATGGAAAAGATGAATACCGATCCGTCAAAAGCAGCCACCATTGATCCGAATGCACAGCTTACTACGGCACAGTTGCAGACTTACGGTGATCTCGGTATGGTAGAAATTTACCGTAACTATCTTTATGCATTCAATCAACATCTGATGGGATGTTGGAATACTACGAACTATGGTGGTAGGCACACAGTGGATAATAGTGAGATGAGTCGCATTTGGACCTCTTTTTATCCCATGGCCATTAAAAACATTACAGATGCACAGCATCGTACTGCCGATGATGCTAAAAAGGTAAATATCAACTCGGTTTTACGCGTGTACAGAGTCTATCTGATGTCAATTATTACGGATATTTATGGTGATGTGCCTTACAGCGAGGCCGGAAAAGGTTTTATCGAAGGCAAATACAATCCTAAATATGATAAACAAGAAGATATATATAATGATTTCTTCTTGGAGTTGACTGCTGCTGTTGCCAATCTGGATGCTAGCAAGGATCCAATTACGGGGGATGTGATATTCAACGGTGATGTTGCCAAGTGGAAGAAGTTAGCCAACTCTCTTCGCCTGCGTTTTGCCATGCGAATTTCGAATGCTGCTCCTCAAAAGGCTCAAGAGGAATTTGAAAAAGCCATTCAGGCTGATGGCGGTATCTTTGAAAATGCCGACGATGACGCGCTTATAAAATACATGGATATATCGTTCAGTTTCGGGCAAGAGGCGTATTCTGATTATCGTGGCAATGCGTTGTCGCAATTGCTTTTCGGTAATGATCCCGCTAACAACCCCAGTTATTTATGCTCTACCTTGTTTAACCAGCTCAACAATACCGGCGACCCGCGTACTTTCAGAATGGCACGCTTCTATTATGACGGACTTATGAGTGCAACAAGTCCTGCTAACCGTGTTGACCTCACGGATGAGATGATAACCAAAAACATCAAGTTTCAGCCACGCGATCCGGGTGCTTACTCTTGGGAACCATGGCCTACGGGATATGACAGCGATGTTTTAAAAGAACTCGCCAAGAATAATGCGGCCGTAAATCCGAGTGTAGCCCGTGAAACGGAGCCTAAGCTGGCCAATAATTTCCTTAAAGGAAGTAATCCGGGTGTGGTAATGACTTCTGCAGAGGTGAAATTCTTGTTGGCTGAGGCTAAGTTGAAAGGATGGAATGTGGGTAGCGCATCTGTAAATGATCTCTACAAACAAGGCGTGCGTGCTTCAATGGACTTTCTGACCAAGAATTATGGTTGCCCCGCAGTATCTGACGACGATTTTAATGAGTTTATGCAAAAGAACGGAATCGGTTATACCAATGAACAAAAGAAAGAGGCTATCAATACACAAGCCTGGATTCTTCACTTTACCAATCCTGCTGAGTGCTGGGCCAACGTGCGTCGTTCTGGTTATCCTAAATTGAAATCGCCCGAAGCTTACGGATTTGGACAATTCCTGACCGGAGGTGCCGAAATCCCTGTGCGTCTTTGCTATCCCGTACTCGAATCGTCATACAACAAGGAGAGCTATAATGAAGCATTGAGCCGTATGGGTGGAACCGATAGCTGGTACACACATGTATGGTGGGATAAAGATATTACGGAATAACGATAACAATAAATAAGAGCAAATATGAAAAAGATATATTTTATGCTGCTTGCCATGCTTGCTATGAATTTTGTATTCACAGCTTGTAGTGACGAAGCGCCCTTCTCAACGGCTACGCCAAATGATGAACCACGAATACTCGATCCGGTGTTTCCGGATCGTGTAAACGGAAATTTACCCACCGTTGCCAATATCAGTCGGGATGCTAATTTTACAATGAAGCTGACAGTTACACCGGCCGACTATTGCACGGTTGCGTGGCAGCTTGACGGTACTGTAGTTCATACCGGTACAGCACTTGATATGAATCTCAAAGCCGGAACATATAACCTGAAGGTTGTTGTTTCAACAGAAGCCGGTAAATCAACTTATCGCGAAGGTATTGTACAGGTTAATCCGCTGACTGATGATCCGTGGGCAACGGAAGTCGGGTTCGAACGCATGATTGCTCCGGGGGCTAAAGCACGTCTTTATGGTACCAACCTAGACAAAGTAAAAAGCCTCGTGATTGATGGTAAAACCATACCTGTTGATGCTTTTGTTGCCGCTGAAGATCAAAGTTATATTGAATATGTTGTGCCTGCTGATTTGGCTGAAGCCGATTATCGCGTGGTTTTGGTTGATGCTGATGGTAATGAATATGGTGGCAATGTAGTGAAGGCAACTAAGCTTGCACTGATCACTTCGGGAGCTAGTAGAACAAATGCTAACAGAGAGTGGACCATGACCGGTATCAATCTGGATCAGATTGCTTCATTTACATTTGACGGTAAGGTCATTACAGAGTTTACGAAACAATCAGCAACGGAGATAGCACTGATATGTCCTGCTTTGTCAGACGGAGATTATAAGCTGGTAGGCAAGACAAAGGGTGGAGAAGATGTACAGTTCTATAGTACCCAAGGAACAGGCGTTGAACAGGTGGTTACTGTTTCTTCCAAAGTCGTTCTTTGGCAAGGACACCACTATGTATCATGGGATCTTCCGGATGAAAGTCCGAATAAGACTTTTAATTTGATCGGGGCAAATGCGTTTGATCAGATAAAAGCAGGTGCTGTTATGAGCATACATTATTCTGTGGCACCTGAAGCCGAATATCATCAGTTGCGCACAACAAGTGGTTGGTGGAATGATTTGGTTGGTACTTCGGTGATAGAGTTCTCTACAGATGGTGTAAAGGAAATACAATTAACGCAAGACATTCTGAATCAAATTAAAGAACAGGCCGGATTCCTTTGTGTGGGACATGGATATTACGTTGATATGGTGACTTTACAGTAATAATCACCTGAAATATAAATAACTTCAATTATGACAGTAAAAAGAATAATAAATATTTTAATATTAGTTACAACGGCTACCTGCTCTATGCAGGCAGCCGCTTCTGTCCGTAAAAAAGATGTCCGAACAGAACAAAAGATTGAAAAAGTTCTTTCAAAGATGACGTTGGATGAGAAAATTGGTCAAATGACAGAGCTTTCCATCGATGTATTGGGAAGTGTTGTCAATGGCGAATTCCAACTGAATAAGGATAAACTTCATGAAGCCATCGGGAAGTTCAAAGTAGGATCTGTACTGAATGCTCCGGGACCTGTTGCACAAAGCAGAGAGAAGTGGCAAGAGATTATTGGCGAGATACAGTCTGTGTCAATGAAAGAAATAGGTATTCCGTGCATTTATGGACTAGATCAGAATCACGGTACTACTTATACGCTTGATGGTACTTTTTTCCCTCAAAACATCAATGTAGGCGCTTCGTTTAACCCTCAATTAGCTTACGAAGCTGCACGTATTACCGCGTATGAAACACGTGCCAGTAATTGTCCGTGGACTTATTCTCCGACGGTAGACATGGCACGAGACCCGCGTTGGCCTCGTGTGTGGGAGAATTATGGTGAAGACTGCCTGGTAAACTCAATAATGGGTAGTTTTGCGGTGCGTGGTTTTCAGGGAGATGATCCTAATAACATTCCGGCCGACCGTATTGCTACGTCGGTGAAACACTACATGGGTTATAGCATGGCGCGCACAGGTAAGGATCGTACACCGGCTTATATTCCCATCTCTGAACTACGTGAAAAATGCTTCGCACCTTTTAAAGAGTGCGTTGAGGCAGGAGCCTTGACTATTATGGTGAATAGCGGCTCAATAAACGGAGTACCGGTACATGCCAATTATGATTTGCTTACTCAATGGCTGAAAGAAGATTTAAAATGGGACGGTATGTTGGTAACCGACTGGGCCGATATCAATAACCTTTATACGCGTGAGCACATTGCTGCCGATAAAAAAGAGGCTATTCAAATAGCTATTAATGCAGGAATAGACATGGCAATGGAACCGTATGATCTTAATTTCTGCACCTTACTAAAAGAACTTGTACAGGAAGGTAAAGTGCCCATGAGTCGTATTGATGATGCTGTTCGTAGGGTTCTCCGCTTGAAATTTCGCTTAGGACTTTTCGACCGACCTAATACTCAATCTGCTGATTATCCGCTTTTTGGAAGTCGCGAACATGCTGAGGTAGCCCTTCGCACGGCAGAAGAATCACAGATTTTGTTGAAGAATAAAGATAACATATTGCCGCTTGCATCTGGTAAAAAAATGCTGGTGACAGGTCCTAACGCTAATTCCATGCGTTGTTTGAATGGCGGGTGGAGTTACACGTGGCAGGGACATCTGGCCGATAGGTTTGCTGGTAAATACAATACTATTTATGAAGCATTATGCCATAAATTCGGTTCAGGAAATGTTTCTTTAGAACAAGGCGTTACTTATAAACCCGAAGGCAGTTACACAGAAGAAAATGAGCCTGAAATAGAGAAAGCTGTTGAGGCTGCCCGTAATGTGGATGTTATCATTGCTTGCATTGGCGAGAATTCGTATTGTGAAACACCCGGTAATCTTTCGGACCTTGCTATTTCTGCTAATCAGCGTGAGTTGGTAAAAGCGCTGGCTACCACAGGTAAGCCTATTATTCTCATACTAAATGAGGGAAGACCTCGTATCATCAGTGATATTGAGCCTTTGGCTAAAGGCATCATCAATGTTTTGTTGCCCGGAAATTACGGTGGCGATGCATTGGCTAACATAATTGCCGGTGATGTAAATCCCAGTGCTAAGATGCCTTATACATACCCTCGCAATCAAGCGGAACTAACTACCTATGATTACAGGGTGAGTGAAGAAATGGATAAGATGGAAGGTGTTTATGATTATGATGCGGTTGTCTCGGTACAATGGCCGTTTGGATTTGGCCTGAGTTATACCTCTTTTGAATATCATAATTTCCGAGTTAATGCAAATTCATTCACGGCGGATGACGAATTACACTTCTCTGTAGATGTGACCAACCGTGGCGCCCGTGCAGGAAAAGAAGCTGTGATGCTATTTAGTCGGGACCTGGTGGCATCGCTGACTCCCGAGAATCGCAGGTTGAGAGCTTTTGATAAAGTGGAGCTACAACCCGGTGAAACAAAAACTGTTACACTATCTATTAAGGGTAGCGATTTGGCTTTTGTCGGTGCAGATGGTAAATGGGTGTTGGAAAAAGGTGATTTCCGTATGCAGAGCGGTAATCAGACACTGAATGTGACGTGCAGTCAGACTAAGAAATGGATGACACCTAATAGATAAGTAGCGAAAAAAGAATACTCAATGATGGAATTTAGCTAAGCTTTTAATCGTCTTAGGTATTTGGGCTCTAATATTATATCCTTTTTTATCTTGTTCATCAGGATAAAAAAGGATATATTTGTTTTATCAACAGCCTTAAGGATGATTACCGGAGCGGTAAAACAGAAAATGAACATCATTAATTAGTAAGTATGAAATACATAGTTTTGGGTTTAGGAGACTACGGACGAGTATTGTCTGAAGAGTTAGCTTCGTTGGGGCATGAAGTCATTGGCGCTGATATAAGCGAGAGTCGTGTTGATGCCATCAAAGACAAGATTGCGACAGCTTTTGTGATGGATGTCACCGATGAAATGTCACTTTCTGTTCTTCCTTTGAATAACGTTGATGTTGTTATTGTTGCTATCGGTGAGAATTTTGGTGCGTCGGTGCGTGTCGTTGCTTTGTTGAAACAGCGAAAAGTGCAACACATCTATGCGCGTGCCATCGATGACGTGCACAAGGCTGTTTTGGAAGCTTTCGGATTGGAACAGATCCTTACTCCTGAAGTTGATGCGGCTCATAGTTTAGTGGAAAGGCTCGATTTCAGCACGCATGTGGAGACTTTCAGGATTGATAGTGAGTATTGTGTAATGATGTTTCGGGTACCACCAAAAATGGTTGGCTTCTTGGTTAGCGAGTTGAACCTGACTCAAGAATTCGGTCTGAGACCCATTTCCCTGAAGCGAGCAGGGAAGGTGACTAATTTCCTCGGTATTTCATTAACCGAATGCCATGTGGTGAATGAATTAGCGGAAGATACCCGTATTCAGGAAAACGACGAATTGGTATGCTATGGAAAGTATCGAGATTTTCGAAGTTTTTGGAAAGCACTCTGATTATTAAGCTGAAATGAATTGTTTCTAACCAAATCTAATACGAAATTCAATGACTGTGACAAAGGATGATTTAGCTCTTTTTAATCAGTTTTTTGCTGATTACCAGCAAAGGTACATTCGTTTTGCGGTAAGCTACATTCGCGAAGTCACAATAGCGGAAGATATTGTGATCGACTCTATGATGTATTACTGGGAAAACAGAGCGAAACTGCCTCCTGATGCAAATATCCCTGCGTACGTATTGACTATTGTGAAAAACAAATGCCTCAATTACTTAAAGCATGTTCAAGTACAACAAGATGCTTTTGCTGAGATGACTGAACAGGCTCAATGGGAATTAAACTCACGCATATCAACGTTAGAAGCATGTGAACCCGATGAGCTATTCAATCATGAGGTACAAAACATTGTGGGTGCAGTTCTCTCCAAACTACCCAAAAATACACGTAAGGTCTTTACGCTGAGTCGTTACGAAAATAAATCTCACAAGGAAATTGCCGCTGAACTTAACATCTCTACCAAAGGAGTGGAATTTCATATTACCAAAGTTAATAGGTTGTTGAGACAGGCATTGAAAGATTATCTGCTCTATTTTCTATATTGGTTTTTTCTTGGCTGAAAAATAAAATCACATTTCTTACTAGGGATATTTATTAATGAATTGCTATTATGATATATGGGTATGATAGGTATAGATAAAGAAGTATTATATCGTTTCTTCAATGGGCAGACGATGCCGGAAGAAGAGGTTAAAATAAGGGAGTGGATGGATGAGTCTGATGAAAATCGAAGAGAATTCTTTCATGAAAGAAAGCTGTTTGATCTGATGATTTTGAATGGGCAGACACCAGACAGGCCGACTCTAAAAATAAGTTTCTTCAAAAAACGATTTTTTATTGAAACGTTAAAAATGGCATCGGTTATAACAATCGCTTTTGTTTTGGGATTTTTGTATTTCAAATCAACACATACTGCGAATGAAAAAGTAGCGATGCAAACGGTGCAAGTTCCATACGGTCAGCGTGTTAACCTAATTTTATCGGATGGAACAGTAGTTTGGTTGAATTCCGGTTCACGTATGACCTATCCGGAGTCTTTTAGTACAGGAAAAAGAGAACTCAACTTAGATGGTGAGGCTTATTTTGAGGTTGCACACAACAAAGAAAAGCCTTTTGTGGTTAAGACGCATTTATATGACATTGAGGTGCTTGGTACAAAATTCAATGTAGATGCATATTCTAAAGAGGGTAGCTTTGAAGGTGCTTTGCTCGAGGGGAAAATAAAAATTACGCGTGAAGGAGAAAATAGAACGTTGATTTTAAATCCGTCTTACAAGGCTGTGATGGAAAATAACCATTTGATAGTGAAAGAAATAGAAGACTATGATGTGTTTCGGTGGAAAGAGGGTTTAATCTGCTTTAAGCAAGAAACATTTATCAATATACTCAAAAGTTTTCAAAAATATTATGACTTGAAAATTGTTATTGAAAACAGCAAACTCTCTAATCCGGTTATTACAGGGAAGTTTAGACTTTCTGATGGGGTTGAGTATGCGTTACGGGTATTGCAGAAGGATGTCAAATTTAAATATAAAAGAGATGTAGATAATAATATTATATATATTCAATAGAATTAATTTATTTGTTAACCTTTAATGTTTTGGCCTATGTAAAATACAGATCGTAAAAAAAAATGTCGGCAGTACTGCAATACCACCGACACCAGACTAAAATCATTCCCGTAAGGGATAATATTAATCACACTTAAATGCAAAGATATGAAAAACATTCATTTCAAGGATTTTTATACCATAAAAAATCCATCTCTTATCCATTTATTTAAAGTCATGAAAATTACACTTTTTTTGCTTTTTCTTTGTACTTTCTCTGCATTTGCAGTAGATGCACATTCTCAAAATGCAAGAGTCACAATTCATAAGGTTCAGGTTCCTCTCGAAGACATCCTGAATGAGATTGAAAGTCAAACTGACTATCTTTTTCTTTACACCAATGAAGTTGATGTGGATAAAAAAGCTACCGTAAAGGTGAAGAGTCAACCTGTTTCTCAACTGTTGAGCGGTTTGCTTGCCAAATCGGGTATAACTTATCAAATGGAAGGCACTCACATCATACTTTCCGAGAAGAAAGTCGAAGAACACCAGGCTCTTCCCGATAAAATTAAAGTAACTGGAACAGTCAAAGATGCAAATGGCGAGGTTATTATTGGCGCAAGTGTCGTGGAAGAGAATACGACAAATGGTACCATAACAGATATCTCAGGAAATTTCGTATTAACGGTGTCGGATAACGCTGTTGTAAAAGTATCTTATATTGGATATGTAGCTCAGCAAGTAAAATCGGTGCAAGGTAAACCTTTAAACATTGTACTGCGTGAAGATACTAAAACGCTTGATGAGGTGGTTGTTATTGGTTATGGCATTCAACGCAAAGGAGATATCACAAGTTCTGTTGCCAGTATTAAATCGGAGGACTTTAGTAAGGGAGCCGTTAAAGACGTTGGACAACTAATTCAGGGTAAGGTAGCCGGTTTGGCTATAACAAACCCAAGTGGTGACCCGACTTCGGGTACCCAGATAAAATTACGTGGTACAAATACTATTGGAGGTGCTAATACCGATCCTCTTGTTTTGATAGACGGAGTACCTGGTTCACTAAGCACCGTTGCACCCGAAGATGTTGAAAGTGTTGATGTGTTGAAAGATGGTTCGGCAGCAGCTATTTATGGTACCCGGGGTACTAATGGGGTGATTCTGATTACCACTAAACAGGCCAAAGGTGCTCAGATCAATTCTGTTGAATATAACGCCTACGTCAGTACTTCGCAAATAGTCAAGAAGCTAGATATGCTTACTGCCGATGAGTTTAGAGCTATGTATCCTACTGAAGATCATGGTGCAAATACAGATTGGCTGGAAGAGATAACGCGTACACCACTTACGCATGTGCACAATCTATCCCTGCAGGGCGGAAATTCATCTACTAGTTACATTGCCAATTTGAATTACAAATCCGGTCAAGGTATTATGCTGAAGTCAGGCATTGAAAGCTTTCAGGGGCGTATTGAAATTTTGCATAAGATGTTTGATGGTAAGCTACAGCTGAAGTTTGGAATGATAGGGAAAAAGAACCAATTTTCATCAACCAGCAGTGCCGGTAGTTTTAATGGATATACATATCGACAAGCTATTTTGAGAAATCCAACTGATCCTGTGAAGAATGAAGATGGAACATGGTATGAAAACCTGAATAAGTTTGAATATGAGAATCCTGTTGCCCGATTAGAAGAATCTACAGGAAATGTTAAGAATACTGAGATGAGATATCTAGGCAATATAATATATAATCCGCTCAAAGATCTGAAACTGACTGCCATGATGTCTTATGTCCGTTCGAATAGAAACCACGGATATTCTGAAAGTTTGGAACACATCTCAGCTTTGAGAGATGGTTATTTCGGATGGTCATCTGTTGGAGCCAACACACGCATGGAGAAACTTTTCGAATTAACGGCACTATATAGTAAATCTATTAATGATCATAAGTTTTCTGTTCTTGGAGGATATAGTTACAATGAAACAGATTACGAAGATATGTATTTCGCCAATTATGGTTTCCAAGATGATTACTTTGGTGGTTGGCATAACATAGGTATCGGTTCTGCTCTGAAATTAGGAAAGGCCGATGCCAGTTCTTCTAAATCAACAACTAATTTGGTTGGTTTCTTTGGCCGTGCAACTTATTCTTATTTAGACAAATATTTATTAATGGCCAGTTTGAGATATGAGGGAGCCAGCCAATTATGGGGTACTGATAATGAATGGGGAATTTTCCCATCGGTATCTTTGGGATGGAGAATCACGCAAGAGGCCTTTATGAAAGAACAACGTTTGTTTGACGATTTGAAATTGCGCGTAGGTTATGGAGTTACCGGTTCGCAACCGGCCAATCCGTTTCTCGGCATTGCCATGTTGAAATATGATAAGTATGCTTACGTAGATGGGAAGTGGGTGCAGACTATTGTTCCTGCTTCTAATGCCAATCCGGATTTGAAATGGGAAGAAAAAAGAGAAACGAATATTGGTCTTGATTTTACCATGCTCAAAGGGCGACTCTCTGGTACAATTGATTTGTATAACCGCGATGTGGAAGGTTTGATTTACAACTATACGGTTCCAACTCCTCCTAACTTTTATCCTACTACGACTGCCAATGGAGGTAAGATGCAGAATAGAGGTATCGAAGTCTTTTTAAATATTGTTCCGGTTATAGCTAAAGATTTTGAATGGAATACTACTTTCACTTTTTCTACAAACTCTAATAAATTAAAGAGTTTGGACGGTAGTGTCTTTAAAACTGATTACGACTATTTTGATACCGGATGGTTGGCCGAACCGGTAAAGACTTCCTCTCACCGCGTGCAGGTAGGCGAAAAAATTGGTAACTTCTGGGGATTTAAGGTTGTCGATGTGGATAATAACGGCAAGTGGATTTATGAAGACAAAGACGGTAAATTGGTTCCGTATGATGAGTTTTCCCGTGCTCCGGAAGAAAAGAAAATCATAGGCAATGGTTTGCCACAGATGTATGCCGGTTGGAATAACTATGTACAGTATAAAAACTTTGATTTAAGTATTTCTATGCGTGGTGCATTCAATTTCGATATTATTAATGAAGCACGTATGTACTATGAAAACTCAAAGAATAGCCGATTGGAGAATCGTCTCAAATCAGTAAATAACAAGATATTTGGAAAAACGATGCTTAGCAAAGAGGTGGATCCCGAATTTAATAGTTATTACGTAGAAAAGGGCGATTATTGGAAAATAGATAACGTAACTCTTGGATATACATTGAAAAATGTAGGAAAATATATAAAATCCATACGGTTGTACGGCTCCATATTAAATGCTTTGACTATAACGGGATATGACGGTGTTGACCCGGAAGTAAGTGCTTCTGGTCTGAATCCGGGATATGATAGTCGAGATCAATACCCTAGTATCAGGTCGTTTACCTTTGGTGTTGGATTTAAGTTTTAATTTAAAAAATCAAAGCAATGAAAACAATTATATATAGAGGGCTGATTCTGCTGATTTTGTTTAGCACGGTACAAGCTTGTACAGAATTGAAAGATGATAGTTATGGTAATGTTGTTTCTTCGCAATATAATCCTAAGACAGAAGCTGATGTAAGTTATCTGGTTAATGCTGCCTATGTGCCCTGGCGGGAAACAATGTTGCTATGGAACGGAGTAGTCAGGGGACAAGAGTTGTGTGCGGATCAGGATGTTATTCCTGCTCGTGGTAATGGCTGGGTAGATGGTGGTATTTATAAAAGATGGCATCAACATGCATGGACAACAGATGATGATTCTGTGTTGCAACCGTGGTCCAGAACCTATACCGGTATAAACACTTGCAATAGGTTGCTTTCTCAAATAGAAGACGGAATCATTAATGTTTCCGGTGAAACCAAAGATAAACTTGTTGCCGAATTAAAAGTATTGAGAGCTTCGTATTACTATATTTTGGTCGACTTTTATGGTAATGTTCCTGTGGTAACAGATTTTAAAGATACATCTCTTCCTGTGCAATCATCCAGAAAAGAGGTTTTCGACTTTATCGTAAAAGAAATTTCTGACAATATTGAACTCTTGTCAGAAACGCCCAGAGGATATTATTATGGACGCTTAACTAAATGGGGCGCTTATACATTACTTGCCAAGATGTATTTGAATGCTGTTGTGTGGTCGGGCTCAGCTCAGTGGCAAAACTGTATAAACGCTTGTAATAAAGTGATTGAATTTGCAGAAAGAACAGGAGAATATGCACTGGAAGCAAATCAAAAAGATGTTTTTGTTACCAAGAACGAAAACTCTAAAGAAATAATATTTGCTCTTCCTATAGATGAAATTTATGTAAAAGATTGGAATGCCTTTGATTTTCACTTGTATACGTTGGCATCGGAAAGTCAGGCTACCTATAATTTCACAAATACACCTTGGGGAGGTGTTTGTGCCATACCTCAGTTTATTGAGAGCTATGATCCTGATGATGCGCGTTTAAAAGAAAACTTCATCTATGGGCAGCAGTATAAATCATCGGGTGAGGTTTTAACCCGAAGTGATAACGGCAAACCTTTTGGGTATGTGAAGGATGTGCCTAGCATTGATCAATCGGATGTTGTAGATGGATACAGATGGGGGAAATTTGAGTATGCATTGGGCATCACCAATCGCTTGAGTAATGACTGGCCTTTGTTTAGATATGCTGATGTGTTGCTAATGAAAGCAGAAGCTTTAGTAAGAAGCAATCAGTCTGGCGCAGGTGCGTTAGTGACGAAAGTACGTGAAAGAGCCTTTAAAAATAATCCGGATAAAGCTGTAGTAACTGATGATGAATTAAAGCTGGGTAGCGTGTACGATTATGGACGGCGTGACACTTACCAAACAACCCATGAAGGAGGTTCTGACATTGTGTACGGAAGGATGCTGGATGAGTTGGGATGGGAATTTACGCAAGAAGGTCGGCGCAGACAGGATATGATTCGTTTTGGCGTATTTACAAAGAAATCATGGTTCTCTCATGAGGTAAGTGTGGAAACCCGAAATTTATATCCTATTCCGAATACAGCGATACTTACAAATTCAAATCTGAAACAAAACACAGGGTATTAGTTACTATATAAAAAGAACCAACTGTCAGAGTTAATATCTGATGGTTGGTTCCATCGAGCACTAAAATAAGAAACATCATAGCTATGACAACAAGAAGACACTTTCTCAAAAAAGCATGTTTAAGTGGAGCCTGCCTTTGTGGATTTGGTTCTGTGTTGGGAAGTGAACTTTTTCATACGGGAGACTTCTCTCAGAGTGCAACTACCAACAAGAATGAAGTTTTGTTTCTAAAATGGATTACTGAGTTATTAGAAAATTTAGATCAAAGCCATTTAATAGAAGCACAATTACGTCAAATAGTTAAGTCAGCATCGGTAGCACATCATGAAAATCTGGGAATGGATGCTATGTTGGCTCCATTTGAAGGAAAGCTAGATCATTTTATTCAATTTATTGAAGAAAAATGGGGATGGAAAGTATCTTATGAAGATGAGAATAAAAAAGTGCTGATTGTTGACGAGGATAAGCCTTATTGTGTGTGTCCGTTATTGCAGAATGAAAAAGAAAAGAAACTTCCGGTTTTGTGTTATTGTTCTGAAGGATTTGCTGAAAGGATGTTTTCAATAGTGTGTGGCTATTCGGTGAGTGCAACGGTTGTGTCTTCTATCCAAAGGGGAAACGAGAAATGCGTATATAGAATAGTACTTAATTCATTATCTATTTAAATTGTTAATCATGAGAAAAATATATCTGTTATTATGGCTGTTGTGTGTCTTGACTCCTCTTCGTGCGCAAAGTTTTGTGCGTACCGATTCAGGAATCAAAACATCTATGCAATCTTTGAATTTAGAAATCCAGTTTTTCACTCCTCAAATTGTGCGGGTTTATCGCACGCCCGACAATACTAATCCCTTTAAAGAAAGTCTGTCAGTTACTAAAAAGCCAGAGTCGGTCAATCTTAATATCACTCAAGATGACAACGTGGTTGTATTGGCTTCTGACAAAATAAAAGTTTGTGTTCATCTTATAACAGGGAAAGTTTCATTCTTTGATTCAGCCAATACACCCTTGTTTACTGAGAAAGATTTTGGCGCTCAGTTCACTCCGGTCTATGATGTTAAGAAAGCGACTTTTTCGGTTCGTCAGGCGTATATGTTGGATAAAGATGAGGCAATATATGGTTTGGGACAACACCAGGAAGGTAAGATGAATCAACGTAACCAAAAGATTTATCTTAGACAGTCTAACATGAACGTATGTATACCTTTGATTGTTTCGACCAAAGGTTATGGCGTTTTTTGGGACAATTATTCACCTACAACTTATGCTGATAATCCTCAGGAAATGTCTTTTGATTCCGAAATAGGTGATAATTCTGACTATTATTTTATGTATGGTGGAACAATGGAAGGAGTGGTGGCTAACATGCGCGATTTATCGGGTGACTCTCCCATGCTTCCTTTATGGGCATACGGTTTTTTCCAATCGCGTGAACGCTATAAAAATCAGCAGGAGCCGGTAGACGTAATATCTAAGTATCGTGAATTAGGAATTCCCATTGATTGTGTTATTCAAGATTGGCAGTATTGGGGTAAAGACAGCTGTTGGAATGCCATGAAATTTGAGCCGGTAAACTATCCGGATCCCCAGAGAATGGTTGATGAGATTCATCGGATGAATGCCAAATTAATGATTGTAGCGTGGCCTGGTTTTGGCCCACAAACAGATCAATATGCTGAGTTCAAATCAAAGAACATGTTAATTAACTTTGATACTTGGCCTCCCAACTCAGGAACCAAGCCTTATGACCCCTATAATCCGGAAGCTAGAAGCATCTATTGGAAGTACTTGAGTAAAGGTGTTTTCTCTAAAGGGATTGATGGTTGGTGGCTTGATTCTACCGAACCCGACCACATAAACATGAAGGATCAGGATTTTGATCAACCTACTCATTTAGGAAGTTTCCGCAGTGTACGGAATGCATTTCCCTTAATGACGGTAGGAGGTGTTTATGCGAATCAGCGACAGACGTCTGCCGATAAAAGAGTCTGCATACTTACTCGCTCAGCTTTTTTCGGACAACAAAGATATGCTGCCAATACGTGGAGTGGTGATGTTGTGTCTTCATGGGAAGCCTTTAAGAATCAGATACCAGCCGGACAAAATTTCTCTCTCTGCGGTATACCTTATTGGAATACTGATATTGGTGGCTTTTTTGCGGGTAGATGGAATAAAGGAGGCGGTTCAAAAAATCCCGAGTTTCAGGAACTTTACGTACGCTGGTTGCAATTTGGAACGTTCATGCCGATGATGCGTTCTCATGGAACGGATATCCCAAGGGAAATTTACCAATTCGGTGAAAGAGGACATTGGGCGTTTGATGTACAAGAGAAATTTATAAATTTGCGGTACCGTTTACTTCCGTATATTTACAGTACAGCTTGGAATGTCACAAATAGTCGCGGCATGTTTATGAAAGCTTTGGCAGTAGATTTTACGCACGATAAAGCTGTTTACGATATAGCCGATGAATACATGTTTGGACAGGCTTTTTTAGTAGCGCCTGTCGTTGAAAAAAACGCTAAAAGTAGAACCGTTTATTTGCCAAAGGGAACTAAATGGTTTGACTTTTGGACAAACCAAACTTACGAGGGTGGTTCTCAAATAAACCGTGACACCCCCATTGAGATTATGCCGCTTTATGTCAAAGCCGGCTCAATTGTACCATGGGGACCACAAGTAAAATATGCAACCGAGAAGAAGTGGGATTTTCTTGAAATCCGTATCTATAAAGGCCAAAACGGTTCTTTTACTTTATACGAAGATGAGAATGATAATTATAATTACGAGAAAGGCAATCATTCTGAAATAACAATGAACTGGAATGATGCGGAAAATATTTTCAGCATAGAAAGCCGTAAGGGAGCTTTTAAAGGAATGATAAATAAAAGAAAATTTAAGATAGTACTTATTGATGCGCACCAGGTAAAGGAACGTACTGTTTCGTACAATGGCAATAAGTTGAATGTGAAATTATAAATTTATTACGCATGAAAAAAGTTTGTTTGTTTCTCTTTACTCTATTAACATCTGCCATGGCCAGTAGCCAGATGCAGAAGTCTACCTACCGAATACAACCATTCCCGCTTTCGGATGTACGCTTGCTCGATAGCCCTTTCAGGCATGCTGAAGATTTGGATATTCAATATCTATTGGAATTGAATGCCGACAGGCTGCTCGCTCCTTACAGGAAAGAGGCTGGTTTACCACCCAAGGCACCCAATTACACCAATTGGGAAAACACCGGACTCGACGGACACATTGGTGGTCATTATCTGGCAGCATTGTCACAAATGTATGCAGCAACAGGAAATGCGCAGATCAAAGAACGTCTTGATTATATGCTGTCGGAGCTGAAAGCATGCCAAGATGCCGCAGGGAATGGATATTTATGTGGCGTACCTGGCGGTAAGGCCATGTGGGAGGAAATAGCAAAGGGAAACATTCGAGCTTCATCTTTTGGATTGAATGACAAATGGGTGCCGCTGTATAATATTCACAAGATTTTTGCCGGACTGCGTGATGCTTATACGTATGCAGGTAGTGAAGAGGCTTATACTATGCTTATAAAGCTGACGGATTGGATGGATCAGTTGGTGGCTCCTTTAACCGATGAGCAAATGCAAGATATGTTGCGAAGTGAGCACGGTGGTTTGAATGAGATTTTTGCGGATGTGGCTGCCTTTACCGGAAAAGAAAAATATGTGAAGCTGGCCAGGCGGTTTTCTCATCAAACCTTGTTAACCCCCTTGTTGCAGCAGGAAGACAAGCTAACTGGCATGCATGCGAATACTCAGATTCCCAAGGTGATTGGTTTTGAAAGAATTGCCGAGGTAGAGGGTAATGATGCCTGGCATGGTGCCGCCCGTTTCTTCTGGCAAACCGTTACCACCAACCGTTCCGTCAGCATAGGTGGTAACAGCGTGCGTGAGCACTTTCATCCGGCCAATGATTTTTCGTCGATGATGCATGACGTGCAAGGTCCCGAAACCTGCAATACATATAACATGTTGAGACTGACCAAGTTGTTGTATCAGGTTGATGGAGGCAGTAATTACATGGATTATTACGAAAAAGCGCTTTATAATCACATCTTGTCCACACAAAACAGCAAGACTGGTGGCTTTGTTTATTTTACTCCCATGCGTTCCGGGCATTATCGCATTTACTCTCAGCCACAAACCAGTTTCTGGTGTTGTGTAGGGTCGGGCCTTGAAAATCATGCTCGCTATGGAGAAATGATTTATGCACATCATGAAAAGGATATATACGTAAATCTGTTTATACCTTCAAAGCTGGATTGGAAAGAGCAAGGCTTAGTCATAGAACAGCATTCGGCTATTCCGGAACAGAGCTACATGGAGCTAACCGTTATTCCCCGTAGGAAGAGTGAGTTTACTCTTTATATCCGAAAACCAGAGTGGGCAGGTAACTGTCGCGTGCTTGTAAACGATCAGGTTTATACTGCTCAACCTAATGATCACGGTTATCTGGCAGTTCAGCGTATGTGGAAAAAGAACGACGTGGTACGATTTGAATTTGATATGTCCGTCCGCGTAGAAGCATTACCGGATAAATCGTCTTATTATTCCATCTTATACGGTCCGGTTGTGCTGGCTGCCCAGATGGGAGAAGACAAAATGAACGGGATGTTTGCAGATGACAGCAGAGGCGGGCACATTGCTTCCGGTCCTCAGTTACCCTTGGCCAAGATACCTGTCATTGTGGGCACGCCTGATGAGATAACCGGGCGGATTAGAAAAGATTCCGTGAAGCCGTTGACTTTTTATCTGGAAGGTGTGTACCCCGAGAGTGAAAGTCCCATGGAGCTAGTCCCGTTTTACCAGTTGCACGAATGCAGGTACATGGTTTATTGGAACTTGGTTTCTCAATCGGATTTGGCAGAACAACAGAAGAAGTTGGCCGAGCAAGAACAAAAACAAATGGAGTTAGATGCCGTTACGCTCGACAGAGTTATTTGTGGGGAGCAACAACCGGAGTCTGATCATTTTATGGAGATGCTCAACTCAAACACAGGTTCCGATGAGGATATTCATTGGAGGGAAGCGAGAGATAACGGTTGGTTTAGTTATCTGATGAAAACACAGACCGATACTGTTGCCCAAATACGTATTGTCTATAAAGGTCTTCCAAACAGGGATGCAACTGTATGGGTCAATGATGTGAAAGTGGGTACCTTGACGTCTGTCGTTTCCAATGAACTCTCCATCAGTGAGTTTGCGTTGCCGCAAGCATTGCAAGGAGAGAGACAATTCCGTGTTAAGATTGGTACGGCAACCTCAAAAGGTACGGTGCGTATTTATGAGGTGAGGCTGGTTAAGAACGCTGAACCTACTAAATAGGACTATAATTCTACCTTGCTATTGGGCAAAATAACGTATATTTGCGTCATTGGTTTACTAAAATCTGAGATATGCAAAAACGCTGTTTTGCCCAATATATTACCTGGTTGTTCTTTTTGATCACCGCCATCGTTTCTGTTCATGCCGAAAATCGTGATTTGATCACTCGTTTGAAGTTCAAACAACTCTCTACCATTAACGGTTTGCCTACCAATGAAGTCCGACGCCTCTACCAAGATAAAGACGGATACATCTGGATTGCCACAACAAGCGGACTCTGCTTGTATGATGCGTATCAGGTAAAAATATACAAATCGAATTTATACTCTCCCAATTTGTTTAGCAACAACAACATTCGCTGTGTGTCTGAAGATAATGATCATAACCTGTGGATAGGAACCAATAACGGGGTGAATATACTCAATAAGCGAACAGGGGCTATTCGCCAGATACTCGATAATCGTTTTCACAATAGTGTGGTTAATACCATCAAGACCACCCGTTCGGGAGTTACTTTCATCGGGACAGACCGGGAGCTGTTTCGCTACGATGCCCATTTGGATTCTTGTGTTATATGTGTGTCGGAAACCGATAAAGATCTTAATTCACGCTTGTACAATGTGCAACATTTATATGAAGACTCACAGGATCAGTTATGGATAGCCACTAGCTACGGACTGATTCGATATGATGTAGCACGCAACAAATATCATCTTTACTCGCTTCCTTCCGCACACTTCGTTTTCGAAGACAGTAAACACCGCATCTGGGTTGGAACGTATGGATCCGGATTATATCTGATGGAAAATCCTTACCAACCGAGTGAGGTTGTGTGGCATTCGTTTAATCACCGTTCGGGTGATGCTAATAGTCTGGGAGATAATGTGGTGTATGCCATGGAAGAAGATCTGAATACGAAAACACTCTGGGTAGGTACCCGCAGTGGTCTCTCAATCCTTGATTACAAACCATCCGGTACACAGTTTATCAATTACCAGCCCGGGCGCAATTCTTCCTTATTTTCCTTTAATGAAGTGAATGCCATTATCCGAGACAACCAGGGAATTATGTGGTTGGGTATGCTTGGAGGAGGCGTGGGGTATGTTTCAACCAATAAATCAATGTTTCAGCTGGATGCTTTGCCCGATGTGAAAGAAACACTGACGTCAAACGCGGTAAGAAGTATTTTAGTTGATCATACCGGTATGCTCTGGATGGGTATCGGTAGCTATGGTTTCATCGTGAAGAATCCGAAGACCGGTGAGTGGAAACACTATAGAGACTACCCCGATTTTGCTGACTATCCCGATTTACCAACTATCAATACATTTATGCAGTCGCGTTACGATCACAAAATATGGCTCGGCACCTTTAATTCAGGGATTTATATTTTTGATGGAAACCAAAGACCGGGACACCGCGTGAGTCACATTGCCCAGTATACTCATGGCTGGCTACCCAGTTCGTGTGTATACGGCATAAAAGAAGATTCAAACCGCAATTACTGGATTGCCACCCGGTCAGGACTTGCCTTGTACACGGCGGCCCGTAAAGGGTACAACCTCACGCAGAATGTTTACCCCGGCTTTTTCTATTGTGTGGAGCAAGATAGTAAAGGATACATTTGGGCGGGCAGCGGAAGTTATGGCGTTTTGCGGATTACTTCCTCGGGGTCTGCTCCCGAAGATGTGCGCTTTACCGAATATTCACCTCGCAATGGTAAACTGAACTGTTCTGATGTACAATGTATTTATCAGGATAGTAAAAAGAGGCTTTGGCTGGGAACGGATGGAGGCGGACTAAACCTATATGATGCCGCTCAGGATAAGTTTGTAGCCGTTAGTTCGTTGCTGAATATTCCCGGTGACGGAGTTTTCTCTATTCAGGAAGATAAATTGGGTAATTTGTGGATGGGAACCAATGTCGGATTAATCAAACTCTCCATTCAAAACGGTGTGGACAAGGGAACTTATCGACTTTACACCCGTGAGTTCGGCTTACAGGGAAACATCTTTTTGAGAGGTGCTTCTTTTAAATCAAAATCGGGTGAACTATTCTTCGGTGGTCACAATGGTTACAACTATTTCTATCCCGAATCGGTGAAAGACAATGGCATTCAACTGCCTATTGCTATTACTGATATAAAGATCTACAACCAGTCGTGGGGGGCGCTAGATAAAGAAACAAAAAGCGAAATATCTAAGTATGCGCCCGGTTATACACAAGAAATTGTACTTGATTATAACCAAAATAACTTCAGCATTGAGTTTGCTGCGTTGAATTATGTGGCGCCTATGCAATGCATGTATGCCTATCGCTTGAAGGGTTTCGATAAACAATGGCAATACACCGATGCCTCCCGACGCTTTGCCTATTACAATAACCTGGATGCCGGAACGTATGAATTTGAGCTCAAAGCTTCGAATGAAGGAGGAATCTGGACCGATAAACCATTGTCTATTAAGGTGGTCATTTTACCTCCTCCCTGGAAAACATGGTGGGCTTATACCATCTATTTTATTTTGCTGGTGGGCATTGCCTATTACTTCTATAAGGTTGCCAAAAACCGTATAGCACTTAAGAATTTGGTTCATCTCAAAGAAATAGAACGTTCCAAGTCTGAAGAATTAAACCATGCCAAATTGCAATTCTTTACGAACATAACCCACGAGTTACTAACTCCGCTTACGATTATATCGGCTACGGTTGACGAGTTGAAGATGCAGGCACCTCAACATACTGATTTGTATGGGGTAATGAACAATAACATCAGGCGATTGATTCGTTTGCTGCAACAAATATTGGAGTTCCGTAAAGCGGAGACCGGCAACCTGAAATTAAAAGTATCGCCGGGTGACGTAGCTGCCTTTGTGAAGAATGAGGCTGAATGTTTCTTGCCTTTAGTTAAGAAGCGTAAGCTGCATTTCTCTGTTATTTGTGATCCGGAGTCCATCATGGGATATTTTGATCCGGATAAACTCGATAAGATATTATATAACTTGTTATCGAATGCAGCTAAATACAATAATGCAGGTGGGTTTGTACAAGTCAACCTGTCGTATGACAGTGATAAAGACTTTATCCTTTTACGAGTACGAGACAACGGTAAGGGTATTTCCGAGGAAGGGAAGAAGAATCTTTTCAAGCGATTTTATGAAGGAGATTACCGTAAATTTAATACCATTGGAACCGGCATTGGTTTGGCGTTGACAAAAGACTTGGTTGAGCTGCACGGCGGAAGCATTTCTGTGGAGAGCGAAATTGATAAAGGAACTACTTTCTTTGTCAGGTTGCCTATCGACAAGTCTTACTTCAAGGATGAAGAGGTAGACGAAGAGACCCTTCCGGCACAGAAAACAATTTCGGGTATGGATGATAACACGAGCCATGTTGTACGGGTAAGTGGGAACAAGCCTAATTCGATCTTATTGCTGGAAGATAACAATGAACTGCTTCAGCTAATGGTTAGGTTGCTGGGGCGCGATTACAATGTGTTTACCGGAGCTAATGGAAAAGAAGGATTAGAAATACTGGAAAACGAAGACATTGATTTGGTCGTTTCTGATATTATGATGCCCGAGATGGATGGAATTGAAGTGTGCCGTTATATAAAAGAACGGTTAGACTACAGCCACATACCCATTATACTGTTGACAGCCAAGAACACTGAAGAAGACAGAGCTGAAGCTTATGAATCGGGTGCAGACGCTTTCATCAGCAAGCCCTTTAACCTGCCTGTGTTGCATGCACGTATTAAGAATTTGCTGAAGTATAAAGAACGTATGGCACGTGATTTCAAGAATCAGCTTGTTTTTGAAGTGAAAGATTTGCATTACACCAGTCTGGATGAAGAGTTTATGCAGCGTGCTATTGAATGTGTGAATAAACATTTGAGCGATCCCGATTTTGACCAGCCGCAGTTTATAGACGAGATGGGAACAAGCAAATCAACGTTATATAAAAAACTCAAATCGCTTACCGGACTTAATACATCAGCCTTTATTCGTAACATTCGTTTGAAAGCTGCTTGTCAGATCATGGAGGAGAAACATTCCATACGTATATCCGAATTGGCTTATGCGGTAGGGTTTAATGATCCTAAATACTTTAGTGCCTGCTTTAAAAAAGAGTTCGGCATGCTCCCCTCAGAGTATATTGAGCGTTTCGTACCCGATAATACCACTTTATAACAATTACCATGAAAAAACACATGCTGAGCATCATGCTTTTATTATCTGCCGGTTGGGTTTGCGCAAACCAGCCCGACTCCGTTTATGTGAAAGGATATACCACGGCTAAAAACAACTACAAAGACGGGTTGCACCTTGCTTATAGTATTGATGGGAAACATTGGCAGCCTGTAGCCGATGAGTTTTCATTCCTGAAAAGCGATTACGGTCGATGGGGAGCAGAGAAACGAATGATTAACCCGCAACTGCTGCGTGCACAGAACGGTACATGGCATTGTCTTTTCGAAGTGAATGAACGCGATGGAGTAGTAGGAGTGGCTTCGTCCGAGGATTTGATTCTTTGGACGCCGCAAGATTATTATGTAAGCAACTCTGGTGAGGTAGAAAAATACCTGCTCTCACAAGGGCTTGATAAGAAATCAAATGCTGTGTGTAAAGTTCCTTATCAGGTAGTGCAGCGATTAGTAGATCACAGCATGGTAACCGCATACAAGAATGAAAAAAATGCTGAAACGGCAGAAAGCTTTGCTGCCCGTTATGCTGATTTGAAACCTGTCGGTGCTACGCTTAACATCAACCAAGAAGACAGAAAACCTATTAGCGACAAGCTCATAGGTGTATTCTTTGAAGATATTAATTATGCAGCCGACGGTGGGTTGTACGCCGAACTGATACAAAACCGTGATTTTGAGTACACGAGCAAAGACAAGAAAGAATGGAACAGTCTCACCGCATGGACAAGCAAGGGCTCGGTGCGTATTGAAACCGTTAACCCTCTGCACGATAACAACAAACATTACGCCTTGCTGGGCAGCGGACAAACTCTGATTAATGAAGGTTTTAACGGCATTGCCATTCAAGCGGGCGAGAAATATGATTTCTCTGTGTTTGTGAAGGCTTCTTCTGCATCCTTGTTTTCTGTTAGGCTAATTGATGCAGCGGGTAAGTCCTTGTCGAACGAGTTGGTGCTATCTGCGACTTCCCGTTCGGCTGCCAATGGCTGGAAGAAAATAGAGAAAGTGCTTACGGCAACAGCTATCGCTCCCGATGCCCGATTGGAGATTAAAGCAGTGAAGGTTGCTTCCGGTGAGCAGCTTGCAGTAGATATGGTTTCATTGTTCCCACAAAAAACATTTAGGAACCGCAAGAACGGACTGCGCAAAGATCTGGCACAGATGATAGCCGATATTAAACCGCGTTTTGTGCGTTTTCCCGGAGGATGTGTAGCTCACGGAAACGGTATGGACAATATCTATAATTGGAAGCATACCATCGGCAAACTAGAAGAACGCAAGCCCGATTTTAACCTTTGGGGGTACCATCAAACCAAAGGATTGGGATATTTTGAGTATTTTCAATATTGTGAAGACATCGGGGCGGAACCGTTACCTGTTTTGGCTGCCGGCGTACCTTGTCAGAACTCCGCTCACAATCATGCTACCGGTTTGGCGGGACAACAAGGAGGCATTCCGATGGAGCACATGGATGAGTATATTCAAGATGTGCTGGATTTGATAGAATGGGCTACTGGCGACAAGTCGACCGTTTGGGGACGTAAGCGTGCTGAGGCGGGACATCCCAAACCTTTTCACCTGAAATACCTCGGAATAGGCAATGAAGACTTAATCTCTACAGCCTTCAAAGAACGGTTTGACATGATTTACAAAGCAGTAAAAACCCAGTATCCCGAGATAACGGTCATTGGTACGGTAGGACCTTTCTACGAAGGTTCCGATTATGAGTTTGGGTGGGATTTCGCTTCCAAACTTGAGGTACCTATGGTTGATGAACACTATTACGTAGCCCCAACCTGGATGATTAATAACCAGCGTTATTATGATAAGTATGATCGTAACAAGCCTAAAGTCTACCTGGGCGAATATGCCACTTGGGGCAATACCCTTTACAATGCACTGTCCGAAGCCCTTCATTTGTGCAACGTAGAGCGAAATGCAGACATTGTTTCCATGACCTCGTATGCTCCTTTATTGGCAAAAGAAGGTTTTACGCAGTGGAATCCGGATTTGATTTACTTCAATAACACCGACGTAAATCCTACGATTAATTACGAAGTACAAAAACTGTTTGGAAATTATTCCGGTGAGGAATACATAGCCAGTGATTTAACGGTTGATAACCCGAGTGCCGAGATACAAAAACGGATCGTTCAATCTGTTGTACGCAACAAAGAAAACGGCAATCTTATCGTTAAGTTGGTGAATTTGCTTCCGGTTGAAACAACCGTTGAGCTGTCAAACCTGAAAATTCAGGGAAGCGTCATAAAGCGGACGGTTTTAAGAGGAAACCCATCCGATAAGAAAGTTGTTCCTGTTTCCGACCGATGGATACCGGATGGAAATAAAATAATACTTCCGGCTTATTCATTTGTCGTACTTGAACTCATTCCGCCTTTTGCTACATAAAATGCGTGAAAAAAAGTATCACCAAGTATCACCAACCGCGTAATAGACTGTCTTACAGGTTACTATGTGTGATACTTGCCTGAAATAAAGCCTCACCAAGTATCACCAAGTATCACCAATCATTTGCTGGTGAACAAACCTCATCTCCACCCGGATGTATACACTTTGTACACCCCCATGTACACTGTCTGTAGATCCGGGTGTACAAGTATTCTACACCCCCATGTACACGAGGTTTGTTCACCGGCAATTCATCTTTATAAGCCAAGCGTAACACTCATAGCACCTTTCAAACAGGTGGAATTATGGTTTAAAAAGGGTTATGAACCATAATTCTACCTTTTAAGACTCTGTATAAACCTTTATTAAAGTTAACGTACGTAAATTTGTCTCAGTGATTTTTTTGAATCCGAATGTTTAATCTTTAAATTAGAGTGCAATGAAAAAACAGAGACTTTCAGAAAGGCTTATGATTGAGAAAGTGGGTATCGCTTTAGCAATCTGTCTGGTCTTTCTGTTGAATGTTCAATTCCTGAACGCACAAAATTCAACAATTAATGTAAGAGGTGTAGTGACCGATGGATCGGGTGAACCCATTATAGGCGCTAGTGTGGTGCAAAAGGGTAACACCTCTCGCGGTACCATTACCGACCTCGATGGTGCTTTTACCCTTCAAGGTGTGCCTGCTACCGGTACACTCGTAATCACTTACATAGGTTACAAAACTGTGGAGTTGCCCTTGCGTGGCAAAACTCAGGTGAGCGTTAAGCTCGAGGAAGATACTAAAACACTTGAAGAAGTAGTGGTAGTAGGTTATGGTAGCATGCGTAAGAAAGACCTTACGGGGTCGGTCGTGCAGATTAACCCAACTAAAATTGCTGATCAGAACCCCGGTACTGTGCAAGATTTGCTACGTGGTACACCCGGTTTGCAGATTGGTTACTCGTCTTCAGCTAAGAGTGAACCCTCTATTCAGCTTCGTGGACAGAACTCGCTTTATACTGAAGGTTCACACAACGCGCCTCTTATTATACTCGATGGCATGGCTTTCGGTGGCGAACTGAGTGAAATTAACCCCGATGACATTGCGCAGATTGACGTATTGAAAGATGCTTCTTCGGCAGCCGTTTACGGAGCCAAAGCAGCAAGTGGTGTGCTTATTATTACCACTAAGAAAGGTAAGGAAGGCAAGCCTGTTATTAATATTGGTATGAATGTAGGTGCTAACACCAAGGCCGCTTATCGCGACGTGTTCAGTCCTTCGGAGTACATGACTTACCGTGAAGACTGGTTCAAGGCCACTACTTACGGCTATGATGAGGACGGAAATTGGGGCTATTATTCAAAAAGCAGCGGTGTTCCTGCAGGTTACTATGACCATTATAACAACCTCTCAAAGTATGGTACAACTTCTGATCAGTGGTCTACTACAGGAGCCAAGACTTTGCAAAATGGTGAGAGCCTCGAATCACTCTACGCTCGTCGTATGGGTCTCGATGCCGATGCTGCTTTGGTGATGCAGAATTACCTGGCCGGCAAGACTTATGACTGGAACAAAGCAGTATTCCGTACGGGTCTTAATCAGGACTATAACGCCAGCATTTCCGGAGCCACCGATAAGGTGAATTACTACCTGAGTTTCGGTTATCTGAATAATGAAGGAGCCATTCAGGGCGATGATTATCAAGCTTTCCGCTCCAACATGAAGATTAATGCCAAAGTTACCAATTGGCTGGAGATAGGTGCCAACGTAAACTTCCAAGATCGTAGCGACGAATCAAGCGCTGTGCCTCTGGGAAGCAACTATTGGGACAGTAACCAACTTCGTCAATCGCCTTACTCACTTCGTTGGGACGATGAGGGCAACGAGCTGCAATATCCTACCAGTGGCAATCCTACGAATGGTGGTTATAACTATCATTTCGAAGATCAGTATAACGAATTGGAAAAGGGCTACACTGTACTTAACACCATCTTCAATGCGAAGTTGACACTGCCGCTAGGTATTACCTATCAGTTCAACATCGCTCCACGCTACCAGTGGTTCTATGATCGCTATTTTATGTCTTCCGAGTTACCCAACAGCACGCCTGCCGAACGCGGCGTAAACCGTAACACATCGAAGAACTTTGATTGGAACCTAAATAACACCCTGACTTGGGATCAAACTTTTGACAAGCACCACTTTACTGTCACCTTGGTGCAGGAAGCTGAAGAGAAGCGCTACTGGTATGACGAAATACATGCCCGCAACATTACTCCTTCCGACGCGCTTGGATTCCACTACGTTTCTGGGGCCGACAAGGAGCAAAGTTCCTTCTACACCAACGATACCCATTCACAGGCTGCCGCCTATCTGGGTCGTTTGTTCTATGGCTACAATGATCGTTATATGTTTACCGGTACTGTACGCCGTGATGGTTATTCTGCTTTCGGTTCTAATAATCCGTGGGCTACATTCTGGTCTCTGGGTGGTAGCTGGGTGTTCTCAGAAGAAAGTTTCATCAAACAACCTTGGCTGGATTATGGAAAGTTGCGCGTATCTTACGGTACAAACGGTAACCGCTCGCTGAAAGACACTTATCTGGCACTGTCTAATCTTTCCAATGGTGGAGTGATGGGCTATTACAACAGCGACGGTAGTGCAGCTGTTATTCAGGCATTGGAAATCAGTCGCTTGGGTAACCCCAACTTAGAGTGGGAAAAAACTACGGCTTATAATGTAGGTATCGACTTCTCCGTATTGGACAGCCGCTTCACCGGTAGCGTGGAATGGTACTACAAGAAGACGCATGACATGATTATGAACCAACGCTTGCCTAACTTCACCGGTTTTAGCAGCATCACCACCAACTTGGGTGAGGTAACTAACTCGGGTTTTGAACTGACGCTCAACTCCCGCAACATGGAAATCAAGAACTTTACTTGGAATACCTCTTTCGGATTCTCTTATAATAAAAACCGCATCAATCACCTTTATTATGAGTATGACGAAAACGGAAAGGAAATCAATGATACCAGCAACAAATGGTATATCGGCAAGCCTGTTGGTGAAATCTGGGATTTTGAAGTAGACGGCATTTGGCAGCTCAACGAAGCAACCGAAGCGGCTAAGGTGAACCAGAAGCCCGGTGACCCGAAAGTGGTGAACCACTATACGGACGACGATAAGGAAGACGGCACTCCCGTGTACAACGACAAAGATAAAGTGTATCAGGGTACCACTGCTCCTCCTATCTATTGGAACTTGCGCAATGATTTCACGTTCCTCAAGGACTTTACATTCTCTTTCTCCATGTATTCTTATATGGGTCACAAGAGTCAGGCCGGTTACTATTTGAACGGTGACAATTCCGGTTCTATGTTCACTCAAACGTCTAACACTTACAAGAAAGAGTACTGGACACCCGAGAATCCTACTAACGATTATGCTCGCCTGAATGCAGTAGGCCCCAGCGGCGCCACTGGTGTTCAGAAAGTTTACAACCGCAACTTTGTGCGCTTGGATAATATCACCCTTGGTTACACGTTGCCCGTGAAGTTTACCCGCAAGTATCAGATAGAGAAAATACGCCTTACAGCTGGCATTAATAACGTTTGCACGTTCGATAGCTGGGATTATGGTGACCCTGAAACAGGTGGCTACTCAAATCGCCAATTTCAGTTTGGTATCAATGTTACACTCTAAAATCGTAAACCAATATGAAACAGTATATCAATACTTTATTATACAGAAGCAGCAAGCTTGTAGCTCTAGCAGCTACAATGACTGCTTGTACCGACTCGTTCCTTGAGCAAGACCCGCTTTCTTTTTACGAGCCCACTGCCACTTACTCTACGGAATCAGGTTTGCAGTCGGCCCTCACCATGTGTGACAAGCAGTTGAAAACTTATATCCTCGACGGTAACTGGAACAACGTGGGACTTGCCACCAATTATTACCTGACAGACGTGGGCATGTATGCCAAAACCGATATGGGTGGTGGTTTCCAAGATAACTTCGATGCTAAGCTGACTCCCACTTCGGGTATGTCGGGCGGTGGCGACGGTAACTTCATGCAGCGTTTCTGGGATCAAGGTTTCAATGCTGTAAAGTACGCTAACTCTGTACTCTCGTACGTTGACAAAGTACAAGGCCTTGCTGATGACATTCGTGACGCATATAAAGGTCGCGCTTATTTCCACAGAGCCTATGCTTACTATAACCTGACTTTGCAGTTCGGTGACATCCCTTTAATCACTAAGTTGATGACTTCACCCAAGCAAGACTACAAGTCTACCAGCAAAGAGGCCATCTTCAAGATGTTGGTGCACGATCTTGAGTTTGCCGTTCAGCATGTTCCTTCGCAACAAAACATGTCGTATATAGGTATGGTAAATCAAGAGGCTTGTATGCACCTTTTAGTGAAATGCTATCTTGTGACGGGAGAGTACGCTAAGGCAGAGCAGACTGCTACCGAACTTATCACCAATCACGGCTTGCACCTGATGCTGGAATCTTTCGGTACGTGGCAGCCTTCGGGCAACGAGAAGACATGGAAAGTTACCCGCAATGTTGTGTGGGACCTTCACCGTACGCCTAACATTTGTCACTCGGCAAACAAAGAGCTTATTATGCCTATTATTAACTCCAACGACCAGAACTTTACCACCTATAACATTATGCGTGCAAACTTCGCCCATTGGAGCAACAGTGTGATTCGCGATCCTCATGGTCTGGCTTCTCCGGCTTCCAACTATGCTCGTAATAATAGCAATTACAACGCTGAACTCGACTGGGTTCGTGTGGCTGGTCGAGGCATTGCTTTGAACCGTACTTCCTATCACTATAACAAAACCATCTGGAATTATGATGGTGAAACAGACTGGCAGGATCTTCGCCACAACCGCGAGGTGGGTAACTGGATGGAAATGGAAGATTTCAAATACAACAACCCCAAATCCGGTTGGTATGGCAAGAACTATCAACTTTACGCTACTGAAGACTATGGTAACAACGGTTTAGGAGGTCCTCTTGTTAGGAAAGGTGATATTCTTTGTTCAGATACTATCCGTAGTTGGTATCCTACGCCTCTTTATCAACTTTATATTCTCGATGCGGTAGCCGAGGCTAACCAGGGAGCCAACCAGTTCCAAGGTGCTCAAGGTAAAGGTTGTAACGGTGACATGTATTTGTTCCGCTTGGCAGACACTTATCTGCTGCGTGCTGAGGCTCGTTTCTATCAAGGCAATGCCAGCGGGGCAGCTCAAGACGTGAATGCCGTTCGTCAGCGTGCTAATGCCAAGAAGATGTACACCACTGTCACCATAGGTGATATTATGGACGAACGTGCCCGTGAGCTTTATATGGAAGAATTCCGTCAGGCTGAAATGGCCCGCGTTTCCTGGTGCCTTGCTAAGAGTGGTAAACCCGACGAATGGGGTAACACTTACGATATCAACACGTGGGATAAGCAGGATGGTACTGATCTCACTGGCGGTAGCTATTGGTATAAACGTTGCACCACTTACAACGTCTTCAATCGCCCGTATGGTAAGGGACAACAGGGAAGTCAGGCTTTTGAGTACAAGGTGAACAAACATAACATCTTCTGGCCCGTGCCTAACTCTGCCATTACTGCTAACAATAAGGCCGATCTCCGCCAAAACTTCGGTTATGACGGTTACAGCGACCAGATTCCAATGTGGACTAACTGGGAAGAAGCTGTGGCTGATGAAGGCGGTAGTAATTAATAACCTATTAGTTTGATCTTTTCAATAGGTCTTCTATAAATTTGTTTAACGGGTGGGGCAGGTCTCTCCTGGGTGAAAGCTTGCCCCACCCTTTTTTCTTTGATGCACAGGTTAATTCTATGCTGTATATAGGTTTCTACTAAATCAACAAACAACATAACAGGATGAGAAAGAAAATAATGGTAAAAGTGTTATTTCTGCTGTTTCTACTTGCTCCGGTAAACATGCTTGGGCAAAGCACATACAAACTTGTCTGGAGTGACGAGTTTAACAAACCCGGTAAGCCCGACAGTACCGTATGGAGTTTTGAAGATGGGTTTGTGCGTAACGAGGAACTGCAATGGTATCAGCCTGACAATGCTTTTTGCGAAAAGGGCCTATTGATTATTGAAGGTAGAAAAGAGAAAGTAAGGAACACAGAATACAACAAAGAGGGTAAGAGCTGGAAACAGGCACGTAAGTATGCTTTTTATACATCGTCTTCCCTAAAAACGGCCGGTAAAAAAGAGTTTTTATACGGACGGATAGAGGTTCGTGCCAAGATACCCGTTGGGGGAGGTGCGTGGCCTGCTATATGGACATTAGGTAATAACATGGAATGGCCTTCGTGTGGTGAAATTGATATCATGGAATATTACCGTATTCAGGGAATACCACACATCTTGGCTAATGCTGCCTGGGGCACGGATGCCCGGTATCATGCCATGTGGAACAGTAAAAAGATTCCTTTTGACTACTTCTTGCAAAAGGACAAGGAATGGGCTTCTAAATTTCACATCTGGCGTATGGATTGGGACGAAGAAGCAATCAGACTTTATTTAGATAACGAATTGCTTAACGAAATACCGTTGAGCCAAACCACAAACGGTTCGCTGGGCAATCATCAGAATCCGTTTAAACAACCTCATTATATCTTATTGAATCTGGCCCTTGGCGGGGTGAACGGCGGTGAACCCGATGATAAAGCTTTCCCCATGAGATATGAAATAGATTATGTCAGGGTGTATCAGAAAGAAAAGATGATTCGCTCGGGTGAGTTATGGCCCGATAACGAAGGCAATCACATTAATGCTCACGGTGGTGGCGTACTTCATTTTGGTAATAAATATTATTGGTTTGGAGAACATAAGAGTGCCACAACCAGTTCGGCGCTGGTTGGAGTGACTTGTTATTCGTCAACTGATTTGTGTAACTGGACCAACGAAGGAGTTGCCTTGCCGGTTTCGGATGATCCTGCCAGTGACATCGTAAAAGGATGTATTATAGAACGTCCTAAAGTTATTTATAACAATAAAACAAAGAAATTTGTCATGTGGTTCCATTTGGAGCTAAAGGACAAAGGCTATGCTGCTGCTTGTGCCGCTGTAGCGGTTAGTGATCAAGCAACAGGGCCTTATCAGTTTATCGGTTCTTTTCGGGCCAATCCGGGTGTTTATCCGTTTGATATGCCTCAGGAACTGAAAAATAAGCAGTTGAAATTGGAGGATTATAAGGAATGGTGGACTCCCAAGTGGTATGAAGCAGTGAATAACGGACTTTTCATTCAAAGAGATTTGGCCGGCGGACAGATGTCGAGAGACATGACTTTGTTCGTTGATGAGGATGGTAAGGCGTATCATATTTATTCTTCGGAAGAGAATCTGACGTTACACATTGCCGAGCTGAATGATGACTATCTGGGTTATACGGGAAAATATATGCGAGTGGCTCCTGCCGGACACAACGAGGCGCCTGCCATCTTTAAAAAAGACGGAATGTATTGGATGATTACTTCGGGTTGTACCGGTTGGGCACCCAATAAGGCGCGTATGTTCTCGGCTCCGTCTATCTGGGGACCGTGGACAAAACATCCTAATCCGTGTACGGGGGAAAATGCAAAAATAACATACGGTGGACAAAGTACTTACATATTAACCCTTCAGGGTGAGCCAAATAAGTATATCTTTATGGCTGATATCTGGAGGCCGAAGAATCCCATTGATGCACGTTACATCTGGCTGCCTGTTCAGTTTGATGATAAAGGCGTACCGTTCCTGAAATGGATAGATGAGTGGAGTCCGGCCGAATGGATAAAGTGAATTAATACCAACGTTTAAGATACCATGAAAATGAGACAGAACATTTTTGTATGGCTGCTATTGGCCTGTTTCTTACCTGTTCAGTTTGCACAGGCAAAGAAAAAAGTAGAAAAAGAACCCGACGACCGCACTTATTGGTGTAACCTGATGTATCGCATGGCTGCTCCTGTGTTAAGTAACATGAGTGAAGGTAAGCTGCAACAAAATATGCAGGTGGAAGTAAGTCCCACGTGGGATGGCAGAGACAAGGCAGTAACTTATATGGAATGTTTTGGCCGACTAATGGCGGGCTTGGCTCCTTGGTTGGCTTTACCGGATGACAATACTCCCGAAGGGCTTCAACGCAAGCAACTTCGCCAATGGGCATTGAAGGCATACGCTCAGTCGGTTGACCCTGCCAGTGCTGATTACTTGTTGTGGAGAAAAGAGGGACAGCCTTTGGTGGATGCGGCTTACATTGCCAACAGTTTTCTGCGTGCTTATGATAGCTTGTGGATGCCTTTAGACAGTCTGACCAAAGAACGCTATATCTCCGAGTTTAAACAGTTACGTCGTGTGGACCCTCCGTATACAAACTGGTTACTATTCTCCGCTACCATTGAAACGTTTTTGATGAAAGCCGGTGCCGGTTCTGATAATTACCGCATCAATTCGGCTTTGCGCAAGGTGGAAGAATGGTATGTAGGCGACGGATGGTATTCAGACGGTCCGAGCTTTGCCTTTGATTATTATAACAGTTACGTGCTCCATCCCATGTATGTGGAATGCCTGGAAGTGGTAACCGATAAAAAGCAGAACTGGATTGCTCCCCGCAAACGCTACGAAACAGCAGTGAAACGCATGCAACGTTTTGGCATGATATTGGAACGCTTCATCTCTCCCGAAGGAACTTTCCCTGTTTTTGGCCGTTCCATTACCTATCGCACAGGTGTGTTGCAGCCTCTGGCTTTGCTCGCTTTGCGTGAAGAATTGCCCCAATCTCTGCCCAACGGGCAGGTGCGTGCGGCCATGACTGCTGTCATCAAACGAATGTTCTCTTCGCCGGCTAATTTTAATGAGAAAGGATTTTTGCGTATTGGCTTCAGTTCATATCAGCCTAACATAGCCGATTGGTATTCCAATAACGGAAGCATGTATCTGGCTTCCTTGGCTTTCTTGCCGTTGGGCTTACCGGCCAATCATCCTTTCTGGACGGATGCACCGCAACCGTGGACCTCAAAAAAAGCTTGGGAAGGTGACGATTTTCCTAAAGATCATGCTTATTACGAATAAATAAAACACTGAAATATGAATTATCTTTCTAAACAATTTGTAGGTGGATTGGCCGCTCTGATGCTTGGCACAAATCTTTCCGCCCAGACACCCGACTGGGAAAATCCATCGGTATTTGCCGTGAATAAAGAAGCTCCGCGTGCTACGTCGTTGCCATACAACAACGAGCAGCTGGCTGTGAATGATGTTTATGAGCAATCTCCGTATTATTTATCGTTGAACGGTACGTGGAAGTTTCGCTGGGTAAAGATACCTGCCGAACGCCCTGTCGATTTTTACATGGAGAACTATAATACAAGCGACTGGGATGATATTAAAGTTCCCGGTAACTGGGAATTGCAGGGGTATGGCATTCCTATTTATACGAATGTGACGTATCCGCATCCCAAGAATCCGCCTTTTATTCCCCACAACGACAACCCCGTGGGAAGTTATAAACGTTCTTTCGATTTGCCGGCTTCTTGGAATGGCCGTAGGATTTATCTTCATTTTGAAGCAGGAACATCGGCGATGTATATTTGGGTGAACGGACAGAAAGTGGGTTACAGTCAGGTAACAAAGAGTCCGGCTGAGTTTGACATAACTGCTTATGTAAAGCCCGGAAAGAATCAGGTTGCAGTAGAAGTTTATCGATGGAGTGACGGTTCTTATCTGGAAGATCAGGATTTCTGGCGCTTATCGGGCATTGACAGAAGTGTTTATTTATATAGTACCGACCAAGTGCGCATAAAAGACTATTTTGCACTGGCTGATTTGGATCGGTCTTACAAGAACGGTATGCTGAATGTGACGGTTGACCTGAAGAATTACAAACAACAAATGGAGAGTGGTGTGGTGCATCTTTCTTTGTTGGATCAAAAAGGAAAATCGGTAGTTCAGCTTTCCAAACCCGTACAAGTAGGTGCTGGAGAGGTAACAAAGGTTGCATTCTCACGCAATGTTTCTTCGCCTGCGCTATGGAGTAATGAAACTCCGGTGCTTTATACGGTTCTGCTTACGCTGAAAGATAAGAGCGGGCGGATTATTGAAACAACTTCCTGCAAAACAGGTTTCAGAAAAGTAGAAATAAAAGATGCTCAACTGATGCTCAACGGTAAGCCGCTGTTGGTTCGTGGAGTGAATTTGCACGAACATAATCAATATACAGGCCATTATGTGGATAAAGAAACCATGCTGGAAGACATACGCATGATGAAACGTTTCAATGTGAATGCCGTGCGCATGAGCCATTATCCCCAAAGTCCGCTGTGGTACAAGTTGTGCGATCAGTATGGTTTGTTGATTTGTGATGAAGCCAACATTGAAACCCACGGAATGGGAGCTGAACTTCAGGGTTGGTTTGACAAGAGCGTGCATCCGGCTTATCTTCCCCAATGGGCACCTGCTCACAAGGATCGTGTGGAACGATTGGTTGAAAGAGATAAAAACCATCCGTGTGTTATTTTATGGAGTTTAGGCAATGAATGTGGAAACGGTCCCGTGTTCCATGAAATGTATCAATGGGTGAAACAGCGCGATGCTTCTCGTCCGGTGCAATTTGAACAAGCGGGCGAACAAGAAAATACAGATGTTGTGTGCCCCATGTATCCAAGCATGCGTTACATGAAGGAATATGCTGCGCGCACGGATGTAAAACGTCCTTTTATCATGTGCGAATATGCACATGCCATGGGTAATAGTACCGGAAACTTTCAGGAATATTTTGATGTTATCGCCACAAGCAAACACATGCAGGGAGGATTTATATGGGACTGGGTAGACCAGGGCCTTGCAACAAAAGATGAAAACGGCAGATTCTATTGGGCTTATGGTGGTGACTTCGGTTCGGCTCACTACCCGAATGAAGAAAACTTCTGTACGAACGGATTGGTGTTCCCCGATCGCACTCCGCATCCGAGTTTATTTGAAGTGAAAAAGGTGTACCAAGACATTCTGTTTAAAGCTAAAGATGTGGAAAACGGACGCTTGATTATTCAAAATCGCTTCTTATACACGGACCTGAAGAATTATAACTTTAAGTGGGAGCTGTTGAAAAATGGCGATGTTGCAGCTAGCGGTACTTTACAAGTTAGCTTGCCTGCCGGTTCATCCAAAGAGGTGAAATTGCCTTTGCCTGCTCTTCAACAAGAATCGGAAGCTGAATATTTGCTTAACGTGTATGCTTACGCCAAATACCCTTCTGAAATGATTCCGGAAGGACATGAGGTCGCTCGCGAGCAGTTTGTTCTGAACGGAAACTCTTATTTTGCCGGTCAAAAGAGTACGACTGGTGCAATTGATATGAAGGAAGAAAATAATGTGTTATTCTTTACCTGTGGTGATGTACGCATTTCATTTAATAAGAGAAACGGTGAGTTGAACGGTTACCGTTACCAAGATAAAATGTTGCTGGGACATGCACCGCAACCACAATTCTGGCGCGCGCCTACCGATAATGATTTCGGTAACCGCATGGGTATTCTTTGCAATGTTTGGCGTACTGCCGGACAAAACAAGGAGTTCAAAGGCATGAATGTGGAGCGAAAGGATGGGGCTGTAACGCTGACTTCTATTTATTACTTGCGTGATGTGGCTTCGGATTATACGGTAAAATATACGGTTTATGCCGATGGTCGTGTGGAGGTTAACGGTAGCTGGAAAGCTGGGAATATTGCCTTACCTGAGATACCTCGTTTTGGTATGCAGATGACTTTAGCGCAAGAGTTTGATCAGTTTAGCTGGTATGGCAGAGGTCCGTGGGAAAACTATTCGGACAGAAATACGGCTAGCTTTATAGGTAAATACACCAGTACGGTCGACGAACAATACGTGGCTTACATCCGTCCCCAAGAGAATGGAAACAAAACAGATGTACGCTGGCTTACGCTAACTAACAAAGAAGGCTTTGGCTTACGCATTGACGGTTTGCAACCACTCAGCGTGAGTGCACTTCGCAACTATCCGGAAGATTTTGATGCCGGACTGACTAAGAGTCAGCGCCACATCAATGATATAAATCCCCGCAAGGCTGTTGTTTTGCACGTTGACTTGGCACAGCGTGGTGTGGGAGGTGATAATAGCTGGGGTATGTATCCGCACGAGCCGTATTTGTTGAAAGCAAAAGAATATACGTACGGTTATGTAATTAGTCCGGTTGCAAAGTAATAGTGTAAGGGTAATGGGTACGTTTTTAAGCAAAAGAATACTATCAGGAACTTTTCTGTTGTGCGTGTTGACCTCCTCTTTGTTTGCTCAGAGGTTGGTCGACGCGGGCAAAGGATATAGCCGTACATCGGTGAACACAACTGTTTTCCGCAACAATTCGCTGGTTACCTACCGCAATACGCAATACATTTCTTATTACGATGGCGATGGGTATCTGGTGGTTGGAAAACGCAAATTAAACAGTGATAAATGGCAACTCCGGCGCTCGCAATACAAAGGTAATTGTGCCGATGCTCACAACGTAATCAGTTTGATGGTTGACGGTGATGGCTATCTGCATGCGGCGTTCGACCACCACGGACATCCGTTGAATTACTGCCGCAGCGTAGCTCCGGGCTCTCTTCAGTTAGGTGATAAAGAAGTGATGACCGGTGTCGACGAGCAAAATGTTACTTATCCGGAGTTTTATAAGTTGGCCGGCGGTGATTTGATTTTTGTTTATCGCTCGGGCTCTTCGGGAAGAGGTAATCTGGTGATGAATCGTTATAACCTAGTCTCCCGAAAGTGGGAGCGGGTGCAGGATGTACTGATTGACGGAGAAAACCAGCGCAATGCTTACTGGCAACTCTACGTTGACGAAGCGGGAACCATCCATTTGTCGTGGGTGTGGCGTGAAACTTGGTTGGTGGAAACAAACCATGATTTGTGTTATGCACGCTCACGAGACGGAGGAAAGACTTGGGAAAAATCGAACGGAGAAACGTATGCTTTGCCAATCAACGCAACCAATGCCGAATATGCTTGTCGCATCCCTCAAAACAGTGAATTGATCAACCAAACCAGCATGTCGGCCAATAAGGAAGGACACCCTTTCATTGCCACTTATTGGCGCAGTGCCAACAGCAATGTTCCTCAGTACCGCCTGGTGTGGTTTGATGGTAAGCAGTGGCGTCAACAACAGGTATCACAACGTGTCACTCCTTTTAGTTTAAGCGGAGGGGGAACCAAGATGATTCCCATTGCGCGTCCCCGACTGGTTATCAACGAAAAAGGAGGGAAGTGCAAGGTGGCTTATATTTACAGAGATGAAGAACGGGGCAGTAAAGTCTCAATGGCCGTTACGGATAATGTGGAAAGCGGAAAATGGATGTTTTCTGATCTGACCGATTTCTCCGTTGAGGCTTGGGAACCTTCGCACGATACGGAATTGTGGAAAAGCCGTCGCCAGCTTCATCTGTTTGTTCAGAAAACGGCACAAGGAGACGGAGAAAAAACGGTGGAACAGGAACCAACTTCCGTTTACGTACTCGAGAAAATAAAAATGTAATGGAACTATAAAATTGAATAACATGAAAAGGTCTTATTTGACAGCTCTTCTGCTATGGGCTATATTGTCAGTGGCTTATTCCCAGGCTTCCTTTACGAAATCCGAAACGCTTCGGGTTATTGATAAAGTGAACGCTTACTGGCAACAAAACAATCCCAAACACGGCAGGTCTTTTTGGGATAATGCAGCTTACCATACCGGCAATATGGAGGTTTATTTCTTAACGGGCAACGAAAATTATCTTCGCTACACGGAAGAATGGGCCAAATATAATGAATGGAAAGGAGCTAAATCAAATAATAAAAACGAATGGAAATATAGTTATGGTGAAACGGATGAGTACGTTCTTTTCGGCGATTATCAGATTTGCTTTCAAAACTACGCCGATCTGTACATGCTTTCTCCTGATCCTAAGAAGATAGCACGTGCACGCGAAGTCATGGAGTATCAGATGAGTACCGACCGGAATGACTACTGGTGGTGGTCGGACGGTTTGTATATGGTGATGCCGGTAATGACCAAACTTTATAAGATAACCGGCAATGATTTGTATCTGAAAAAGTTGCATGAATATCTTACGTATTCAGACAGTATAATGTATGATTCGGAGGCTGCTCTGTATTACCGTGACGCTCGTTACGTATATCCGAAACATCAAACGGTGAATGGGAAGAAAGATTTTTGGGCACGTGGTGTAGGTTGGGTTTTTGCCGGCTTTGCTAAAGTATTAAAAGACTTGCCGCAATCGGCCGTTCATCGCTCGGCTTATGTGAAACGCTTTCAGGACATGGCCAAGGCTATTGCTGCTTCGCAACAACCCGGTGGCTATTGGACTCGTAGCATGCTCGATCCTACTTTTGCTCCCGGACCGGAAACGAGTGGTACGGCTTTCTTTACCTATGGCTTTCTCTGGGGAATCAACAACGGTTTACTCGACATGGAGACGTATGGTCCCGTTGCGCTCAAAGGATGGGAATACCTTGTCAATACAGCCTTGCAGGAAAACGGAAGAATTGGCTATGTTCAGCCTATCGGCGACAGGGCGATACCCGGTCAGGTGATTGATGCTAACTCAACAGCTAATTTTGGGGTTGGCGCATTCTTACTGGCAGCTTGCGAAATGGTTCGGTATGCACCGGAATCTCCTGTTCTGCAAAACGTATATGCCCGTCATACCTTTTCCTTGAATGGCTCATGGAGAGCCATTGTAGATCCTTTTGATAATGGCTTTTACGATTATCGGTTGAAAGAAAACCCCAATGGCTTTTTCAAGAATCAGAAGATGCGTGATAAGTCGGACTTGGTAGAGTATAACTTTGATACGGCACAACAATTGATGGTTCCGGGCGACTGGAATACACAAAACGATAAGCTTTTTTTTTATGAAGGCAGTGTGTGGTATAAAAAAGACTTCACGTACAATAAGAAAGCGGATACTAGAGTGTATTTGTATTTCGGTGCGGTTAATTACTTAGCTAATGTTTATTTAAACGGTGAGAAGGTTGGTGTACATGAAGGCGGATTCACTCCTTTCTATTTTGACGTAACTGATAAACTTCGTGAAGGAGATAACTTTGTTGTGCTGCGTGTAAACAATGAGCGCAAGCCCGAAGGCGTACCTACTGTCAATTCAGATTGGTGGAACTACGGTGGCATTACCCGTGATGTGCTGTTAGTGGAAACTCCCGAGGTGTCTGTAGACGATTATCTGGTGCAACTTCCCAAAGGAAAGTACAACGAAATAACGGGTTATGTTAAGCTAAGCAAACCTGTGCCCGGTGTTAAAATACAAATACGCATTCCTGAATTAAAAATAACACAGACACTGACCACCGATGAACAGGGGAAAGCCGCTTTTGCCTGCAAGGCGAAACCCCAATTATGGAGCCCTGAGAATCCTAAACTTTATGCCGTGGAAGTGCGCAACGGATCAGAAGTGTTGGAAGATAAAATTGGTTTCCGTCAGATTGAAACGAAGGGAAAGAGTCTTCTGCTGAACGGAAAGCAAACTTTCCTTCGGGGTATTTCCATTCACGAAGAGGCACCTTACAGACAAGGGCGCGTGTACAGCAAAGAAGAATCGCTTCTTTTATTGAACTGGGCTAAAGAGTTGGGTTGTAACTTTGTGCGTTTGGCTCACTATCCGCACAACGAGCACATGGTTCGTGCAGCGGAAGAAATGGGGTTGATGGTGTGGTCGGAGATACCTGTTTACTGGACCATTCACTGGGACAATCCCGATACGTATCATAATGCATCGGCACAATTGAATGATATGATGGAACGCGATAAGAACAGGTGCTCCGTTATTATATGGTCGGTTGCCAATGAAACTCCTCACAGTGATGCGCGCGATAATTTTTTGGCTCGTTTGGCTAAGCAAGTTAGGAACAAAGACAATACTCGTTTGCTCAGTATGGCAATGGAAGTGACCGGAACCAAGAACAACATCAGTCAGGTGAAAGACTACATGAGTGAATACGTTGACATCATCAGTTTTAATAATTACCTGGGCTGGTATGGAGGCACACCGGAAGACTGCAAAACCAGGCAGTGGGATATACCTTACGACAAACCTTTCTTTATCAGTGAGTTTGGCGGAGGTGCGTTGCAAGGTTTACACGGTGATAAAACGGAACGGTGGACAGAAGAATACCAAGAGGAGTTATACAAGAACACGTTGGATATGTATAACCGTGTAGACGGATTTGCCGGTACATCTCCCTGGATATTGATGGATTTCCGTTCCACCCGTCGCCAGCTTAATGGCATTCAGGACTTCTTTAACCGAAAAGGTGTGATATCCGAAAGAGGTGTCCGTAAAAAGGCATTTTATGTGCTGCAGGACTTCTACCGTAGCAAGAAAGCAGAGTATGAACAGAAAAGCAAAAAATAAAAACTGTTAAAAAAGAAATTTCAATTAAACACTTGCTCTTTTCGTTAGTCATATAGATGTTGCAACAAAATAAAAGAGAACCAATTTTATAAATTAAAAAGCGAAAAGAGATGAAAAAGATAGGATTTCTAATTGTTGCGTTGCTGCTTACAGGCGGCATGGCTATGGCTCAAGGCATGCGTAACGGGAAAAAGATGGACCCGAAAGAACGTGCTGAGAAAATGACCGAACGCATGGCTAAAGAGTATTCTTTAAACGAAGCTCAGAAGAAAGACTTATTGGAAGCCAACATGGCCTTAACTGAGAAAATGGCTAATCGTGCGGAAGATAAAAAAGCAGAGAGGGAAGAACTGCGCAAAGAAATGCAGAACAACCGCGATGCTTACGATGCTAAGTTAAAGAAAATCCTGACCGAGGAGCAATATGCTGCTTACAGTAAAAAACAAGCTGAACGACAGAACAAAATGGGCGACAGAGGTCCCCGTGGCGGACAGCGTGGAAATAAATAAGAAATTTCATTAGGTTAGTTTTAAGGTTAACCAACGTGTTTTATTGACAACTTGTATTTTTTTGCAGCTAATGCTCTTACAGCGATGTAATGGTGTTAGCTGCTTTTTTTTGATTCTGTTTTTCTTGTGTATTTGTTTCTCTTTTTGTTCCTTTGCTTGAGTTATTTACCATCATACATAAAAATGAAAAGACTTTTTTATCTTTTGTCTGTATTGTTGGCCGTTTCAGCCTTTGTGGCCTGTTCTGGAAAGGGTGGCAAGGACAACAAAGACACGTTGCTGGTGCAACAAGATAGCGCAGATGCACACGGAACCAAGAGAATGCAAGTATCTAAGTCGGAGACTGATATTCAGTTTAAAGGTAAAGATTATCACATTTTCCTTTCGCGTACACCGAGTGATTCACTTCCTCATGTGAATACTGAGATGGGAGATGAATATCTCGACAACCAGATTGTATTGAGAATTACCCGCGGAAACGAAAGGGTGTTCAGCAAAACATTTACCAAGAAAAGCTTTGCTTCCCTGCTCGATGAAGAATTTATGTCTAAATCAATCCTGGAAGGCATGGTGTTTGATAAGAGCACGCCCCAAGGTATGGTGTTTGCGGCCAGCATTTCTTATCCTCAAACGGATTTGTATGTGCCGGTGTCCATTACCATAACAGCAGATGGAGGGATGTCTCTTAAAAAAGAAGAATTAATGGAAGACGTTTACAGTGAAGACAGTATATAAAACACTGTCTTCACTATCATGCTTTTGAATTTACATTTGCTCGTAATCTTTGGCTAGTCCGCCCTCACTGGTCTCTTTATACAAAGAAGGTAAATCGTGGCCGGTTTGTTTCATGACCTGTACCACTTTATCAAACGAAACCCGGTGAATGCCGTCGGTAAAGGACGAATAAATATTGGCGTCGAGTGCCCGTGCAGCCGCATAGGCATTTCGTTCGATGCAGGGAATCTGTACCAACCCGCATACAGGATCACACGTCATTCCCAAATGATGTTCCAGTCCCATTTCAGCAGCATATTCCGTTTGTGCCGGACTGCCGCCAAAGAGCTGGTTGGCTGCGGCCGATGCCATGGCGCAAGCTACGCCTACTTCACCCTGACAACCCACTTCGGCACCTGATATGGAAGCGTTGTGCTTCACAATGTTACCAAACAATCCCGCAGTAGCCAGCGCACGAATAATACGAATGTCACTGAAGTCGCGACTTTTGTGCAGGTGATAAAGTACCGCAGGTACCACACCACACGAACCACAAGTAGGGGCAGTCACAATCTTGCCACCCGAAGCATTCTCCTCACTTACGGCCAAAGCATAAGCAAAAACAAGTCCCCTGGTTTTCAACGAATCTTTGTATCCGGTAGCTTTAATGTAATAAGTAGAAGCTTTTCTGCGCAAATTCAAAGGACCGGGCAACACCCCTTCTTCCTCCAGTCCCCGGCGGATCGCTTCTTTCATGGTATTCCAAACCACATCCAGGTAATCCCAAATATCCTCGTCTTCGCACTCCTTTACATACTCCCAGTAACTTTTTCCTGTTCGTTCGCACCAGTTGAGAATCTCGGTCATGCTTCTCATGTCGTATACCTCTTTGCTTTCAATGGTGGGTTCCTCGTTATTTTCGGCCAGCGCGCCCCCGCCGATGCTGTACACCGTCCAGTTTTCAAGTAACTTTTGTCGTGCATCAAAAGCAGCAAAGGTCATGGCATTGGGGTGAAAAGGCAGAAAAACTTTGGGTTGCCACACTATTTCTACCGGTGCTACCGGCGTTAATGTGTCGTTAATCGCCACATCTGTCATGTGCCCTTTTCCCGTGGCAGCCAAACTTCCGTAAAGCGTAACTTTGAACGAAGCCGCATTCCGGTGCCTAGCTAGGAAAATCTCGGCTGCTTTGCGCGGCCCCATGGTGTGACTACTCGAAGGACCTGTGCCAATGCGATATAATTCTTTGATTGATTTCATGATGTAATAATTATTAGTGCCATTTTTTCCTTTTCAGGAACCAGTAAACCAATAGGCCGGTTACGAGCATAATTGCCCATGCGGCAACATATCCATACCTCCAGTCGAGCTCGGGCATAAACTTGAAATTCATGCCCCATACCCCTGCCAGAAAAGTAAGTGGGATAAAAATAGTTGAAACAACCGTCAGCCGTTTCATGATGTCGTTCATGCGCAAATCATTGTTTGAAATATACAAATCAACCAAAGAAGAGAGCGTTTCCCGACAAATATCAATGGTTTGCAGTACAAACTGCAAATGATCGTTTACGTCATTGAAGAACGGGCGGTTCACTTTGTGCATCATCTCATTTTCCGAGCGAAGTAATTTTATATATTGCTCTTTGAGCGGTAACACAGCCTTTTTCATTAACATGTACTGTCTGCGTAATGTTTGAATACGGGCGCCGATGTCATGTCCGTTGTTGATGACCAGCAATTTTTCTTCCAATTCCTCCAATGCATCGTCGATGCCGGTAACAATGGCAATGTAATTGCCCATGACACTGTTCAGCAACACACTCAACAGATAATCGCTGGCCCGTTCACGAATCTTCAATACATTGTTTTGTATGGCAGCCACCACATCATCAAAAAAGCCGCTTTCTCCTTCCATGAAACTAATCACGAAACCCTGTCCGTGAATGAGGCAAACCTGTTGCTGCCTGAACTCATTTTCGGTTTTGCCCGATGAGAATATTTTCATGATCATGACCGTATAATGATCATGTTCTTCAATTTTAGTAGGATGCTTAATGTTCAGAATATCCTGAAGCACCAGAAATCCGATGCCAAAATGATTACAGACTTCCCGGATGGTTTCCGTGTCTTTCAGTCCGTGAACCTGCAACCAATTGGTGCGACTGTCAGATAAACTCCCCGCTACGGCAGCAAACGAGTCGCCCGTAACCTCCACTTTATCCGTCGAACTGTAGCTGCATAGGTGCAAGTGGGTAGGAGTCAGACTCTTCCCCGTGTAAATCAGCTTTTCACTTAACAGGTTATTCTTCATGATTATTACTATTAAACCAGGTCAACCACCGTAATGCCCGCACCGCCAAACTGCACGTGCTCATCGGCAAAATGTTTCACTCCCGGTACTGTTTGCAAATACTGTCTGATGAGCGAGCGTAAGATGCCCGTTCCCGTTCCGTGTAAAATACGTACACGATCCATGCCAACCAATATGGCATCGTCAACAAAATACGTCACCGCCTGCAAAGCCTCCTCACCCCTCATGCCGCGAACATCAATGTCCTGCTTGAAGTTGAGCTTCTTTTCGTACATACTGTCGTGCGTTTGCGTACTGACGAATGTACTTTTGGCAATTTCCTGCTTCTGAGGTTGCGCGTTGGATAGTTCCAGACGATCTGTTTTCACCGTTGTCTTCAAACTACCGAAAGCCACTACCGCATTCTTTCCGTTTACCTCAAGTACCTCGCCCACGGTAGTTTGCCCTTTCAGCTTTACAAAACTGCCAGCTTCAATGACAATTACTTTGGGCTTAACAGGTGTCGCTGCACCCTTATCACCTTGTTTTTCAGGTTTAGGAGCACTTTTACGATCTTGTTTGCGACGTAACTTCTCCATTTGTCGGGCAATCCGATCCTCCTGATCCTGTGCCGAAAGCTTGTCGACCGACTCCTTAAAATCAGCCAACTCCTGCCTTGCCATTCGGGTTTTCTCCTTTTCGGCCTGTGCCTCCTTGATGGTACGTATGGTGTTTTCAATCTTTGCGTTTGACTCCTGCAACAAGCGTTCGGCATCTTCTTTCGCCTTTCTGATAATCTCCTTGCGCGACTTCTGCAACTCCTCCATTTCCTTTTGATAGAGAGCGATGGTGTCCTCCATCTGCTTTTCCCGCTGACGAATGTTCTGACGCTTGCTCTCCCAATAGCGCTTGTCGCGCACTATGTCCTGCAAATACTTATCGGCATTGATGTATTCGCTGCCTACAATATCCGAAGCATCGGCAATAACCTCTTCCGGCAGACCAATTTTACGGGCAATTTCAACGGCAAACGAACTACCCGGATTACCCATTTGAAGCTGAAAGAGCGGCTGCATCAAGTGGCGATCGTATAACATAGCCCCGTTAACCACTCCCTCGTGGTCTTCGGCAAAATGTTTCAAGTTCTGATAGTGCGTGGTGATGACACCGAAAGTCAGCTTCAAGTTAAATCGTTTCAGTACTGCCTCGGCTATGGCACCGCCAATTTGCGGCTCCGTGCCCCCGCCGAATTCGTCAATCAAGATCAGACTGCGTTCGTTGCAGTTCCTCAACATCATTTTCATGTTGGTGAGGTGAGAAGAATACGTACTGAGATCATCCTCGATGGATTGCTCATCACCTATGTCAATAAAGATGCTTCCGAATATGCCAGCGTGACTGCGTTCGTGCATTGGCACCAACATGCCGCATTGAAGCATATATTGCAACAATCCCACAGTTTTGAGGCACACTGATTTACCGCCCGCATTGGGTCCCGATATAATTAATATCCTTTTTTGTTGTGACAGTTCCATGTCAAGCGGGACCACCTTTTTGCCCTGTTTAGCCAGAGATAACTGCAACAGCGGGTGCACAGCCATGGTCCAGTCTATCACCTGCTCATTCTCCAATGCCGGCTTGATGCCTTTCGTCTGAATGGCGAAATAACTCTTTGCACGGATAAAATCAATTTCCGCCAGGAATTCGTACGACTGCAAAATATCATCAATGAAAGGTCGCACCGTACCCGAGAACTCCATTAAGATACGTATGATTTCCCTTCGCTCTTCCGATTCCAGTTCGCGCACCCGATTGTTGGCTTCCACCACCTCTGCCGGTTCTATAAATACCGTTTTACCGCTGGCTGACTCATCGTGTACAATCCCTTTGATTTTTCTTTTCAGTGCCGGAGCTACAGGGATAACCAATCGTCCGTCACGCATGGTAGGCATTACATCCTTATCTACATAACCGTCGGTTTGTGCACTACGAAGAATGCTGTTGAGCGAGCGCGAGATGCCACTCATGGTTGAAGCCAGTTCACGCCTGATGCGTGCCAGATCTGTTGACGCATTGTCTTTAACCTTACCGTATTTATCAAGAATTCCGTCAATCCGGGTAATTAATTGCGGGAAAACGGCAATATCACCGGCCAACTTCCGCAGAGTAGGGTAGGGTGAATCCGATTCCTCTTCCTCCTTTCCGCAAAGGAAGCGCACGATGTTCCGGATGGTTTCCAGCGAACGCCTTAGATCGAACAGCTCCTGCTCGTCGAGGTACAACCCTTCCACACGCACCCGTTTCAATGAGTGACGCACATCAAAGAAATACTGATCGGGAAAATCGTCTTCCTCCTGAATGATACGGATAAATTCCGTTAGTTGATTTAGCTTTTCGGTGACCACTTCGTATTGATCGGAAAAAGCCATCTCTGCCACTCGTTCTTTACCGAGCGGACTCAGACATTTATCCTTTAGTAACTGCCGGATGTGGTCAAAATCAATTTTTTGCTCAAAATTCTGGGGATATATCATTTTGAATCAATCTGTTTACTATTTAACTCATTTTCAGCGGATTGTCATGAGTAATCAACGCTAATCCGCCCTTTTTAGTTTGCTTTCTGCACGGCAAAAATACGATTTATTAGTGAAAAATGCAGCAGAAAGTTTGCATATTTAAAAATGATTCGTACCTTTGCAACGCTTTCAACGGAAAGCACTAATAAAACAGTATTGGAGAGGTGGCAGAGTGGTCGATTGCGGCGGTCTTGAAAACCGTTGAACTGCGAGGTTCCCGGGGTTCGAATCCCTGTCTCTCCGCTGATGATCTGGATAATACCAGACACAAAAAGCCTGTAGGTCAATGACTTGCAGGCTTTTTTGTGTCTGGGGTATTTGTTGATTAACCCTGCCTCTCTTAAGGGATCATACGGATCATACTGAAATACTGAGGGATTGCCATTTAAGCATAAATATTAGCAAATCTTTATGCTCAGGATCGCTATAAAGCTATTTTGAATTATTTCAGAATAAAGTATTGATTCCTTTTGTCGTTGGCTAGGGCTTTAGCAGCTTATTTATTCACTATGTTTTTCTTCAAGAATAGACTTACTTTATCGATAAAATTCTCAAAGTCAATCATAATCGGATCTTCTTTTCCTCCATGAGCTGCATTTTTGACTACCATTAATTCTCTGGGGATATCGGATGGCAGTAAATCCAATACTTTACGGCTCATCCATACAGGTGTACGAATATCATTTTCTCCATTTATTAAGAAAATGGGTTTTCTGAACTTTGGTGCTATACAAATAGGCATTTTATCTGTCGGGAAATTTGTAGGTACAATTAGCTCGCTCTTAGTTTTGTTACGTACCTTCATAACTAAAGGAATAAAATCATCGAAAGTAGTGGGCAGTGACCGACCTATAAAAGCACTAACATTATTGTTGTTATACGCGGTTATCATTGATAGGTATGCTCCTGTTGACCACCCCATAATAACAATAGCATCTTTTCGTACTTCTGGTTGTTGTGCTACGGTGTTTATAACAGCATTGTAATCTTCGAGCATCTCAGTATAACACAAGTAATTTTTATCCATCGGGAAATAGGAACTTGTCCCAAAACCTCTCCAGTCAAATGTTACAACATTGAATCCCATATTACAGAATGCTTCTGCTAAATGTAGCTGAAAATAGGACATATTCCCTGCATCTCCATTACAAATTATGATAGTTGCTCGTTCTATATTGTCTGGTGTCTCATACTTCCTTTTTGCTCCGTTAAGCATTTCTAGTTCTGATTCGGATAGACTATTCTGGGCTGGGAAAAACCACGTTGCAATGTGATAATTATCATTCGTTTTTACATCTAGTTCTTTGTACATCAACCCTAGCTCTTCCGGTTTACGTATATATACAGTGTCCGGAAGAATCGCAAAAGTGCTTTGAGTTAGTAATGTGAGAAACAATAATAATATTAGTTTCATAAGATATACAGAATATGTGTTCTTAATACGCATTGGCTTTGCTGACAAGCAGTTGTTCTCTTGTTTATTTCTTCATCGCTTCCGCTCTTAGATCAGCAGGCATTTTTTCAATTGCATAACGAAACGCTGTGCGTGGCATTACCTCTCGCTTCGACATAACGTAGTCGAATACGGCTTGTTGGTGAGCTTCGCTGGCAGCTTTGAGCATCCATCCGTAGCCTTTCTGTACAAGGTCGTCTGTGTCGAGCAAAAGAATATCTGCTATTTCGAAGATATCTTTTAGGAACATACCTTTGCGAGCAGGTATAATAAGCGTTACAGCAGCAGCACGTCTAACGAATCGTTTATCAGACTTGGCCCACTTTTTCAGTTCGGCGATATATTCGGGATACATCATCACGAAATTACCGATCGTATGATTACAAAGAGTGTCTGTATCGGCCCAGTTATTCAGGTAATTGTGTACCCAACGATCCAAAACTTTAAAATCGGCAGGTTCGTATTGCTTGTGTAGGGATTCTGCCCAAATACAGGCTACGATAGATTCTTCCAAATATCCGGCTTGCCAAAGTTCTTCGCAAAGTTCAAGTATTTCTTGTTTAGGTTGGTGCTTTATCTGCTTCAAACCTTCTTTGGCAATTTTGCTTACTTCACCTGTGCGTACACCGTATACTTTCGGTGCTTCGCCCTCTTTGTGATAACGGGCAGATGAAGCGAGTACCGCTAAATCGGTGCTATCTGTCAAGGTTTGACGAATGTCGGCAATGATCGGATTAGTTATTTGTTTCATTTTTAGTAATTCTTATAAGGTCTATCTTGCAACGCAAGTTCATATTTCTAGCTCTTGCAAATATACGAATTTTCGAATCTTCTCTGTTTAGTGAATCATTTTTAATTCAAAACAGAGTTCCTTAATTTGAAAATGAATTGATGTCTCCGAAATTATATAATTAAATGGTTGGAGCTTATTGGCTTTTATTTGTAATTTTACATTGTATCCATAAAACGAAAATAACATGAAAAAAAACAATCTTTTGCGGCTACTAATCTTAATTGCTATTCTTTTGCCATCAGTTGGCTATGCGCAAATGTTGTATGTGGGAGCTAATTATCATCCTCACGATGATAAAAATATCGATAAAATCAAACAAGATATTCAATTAATGAAGTCCGCAGGCTTTACATGTGTGCGCATGGGGCATTTGGCATGGGATAGCTACGAAACTTCGGATGGTAAGTTTGATTTTGCTTGGTTTGATCAGGTGATGGATCTAATGGGACAAGCCGGCATTAAGGTGATCATGGATATTGCCATTCATCCTGCTCCGATATGGTTACACAAAAAATATCCATCCATCGATGTGGTCGATGCCAATGGCAATGTTAAATATCCCAACCACAGGTATATGGATGATGTGGGCGATCCTAATTATCAGAAATATGCCGTTCGGTATGCCGATTCTATTTCGAAACATTATGCCAAACATCCGGCTTTGCTTGCTTTTGGCATTGACAATGAGTCGGGCGATGGCCCTATTTCTTACTCGGAAACGGTTCGGCAGCGGTTCATTGTATGGTTGAAAAATAAATATGTAACGCTCGATAATTTAAATCAAGCTTGGGCTACCCAGCGTTGGTCACGACGCTTGAACTGTTTTGATGAAGTTGGTTTGCCTGCAGAAGGTTCAAAGAATGGTGCTCCTGAGAAGATACTTGATTTCCGGCGTTTTGTATCCGACGAAGTTAATCAGATACTCTTTAAAGTCCTCGATAAAGTAAAAGAGAATGCTCCAAATGCCTTAACCAATACGAATGCCTGGTACTTCAGTCCATTGAAGTATTTTGATTATTCTGAAATTGCTTACTCCGGAAAAATGACACGCCAGGGTGAAGGCTTTTATCCGGGCACTTCGCTTATTACCAATTGGGGCGTAATGAATGCTGCGTTTGGAATAGCACGTATTCAGTTTGAAAGCAATAATCCTTTCTGGTGCAGTGAGTTTACAACCATGACGGCTGTTCCCAATGCGATACGCAAGCAGGCTTACGCTACTTTGTTTTATGGCAATCAAATGGTTTGTGGCTGGACATGGCAGAGCATGCACGCCGGTGAAGAACAGTATCTTGAGGGTATGCTTGATTGGGATGGTATGCCTAACCGAAAATACGATGAGTATAAAAAAATAGCCACAGAGTTTAAAAAGATCGAAAAGTTTTTCCCCTATAAATTGCAAGCTGAAGTAGGCATGGCATTTTCATTCCCCAGCCAGATAGCGAGTGTTGCTTTCCCAGAACAGCACGAAAATCAACTTCAGGCGTGCTGGGATCTTTTTTATTGGCGCAATATGGATGCTAAAGTTGTTTCCATCAATAAAAGTCCTTTAGACTACAAACTTCTGTTTGTGCCTGGAGTGGCTGTAATGGATGAAATTACTGCCAACAAAATACGAGAATATGTTGCGAATGGCGGTACGGTAATTATGACTTCCAACTCTGCGATAGTCGACGAAACAGGAAAGGTTTTTGCTTCAACGCGACCAGGACGTTTACATGATGTGTTTGGCATTCGCGTTGCCAGTTATGAAGAAACGGAAGCGATGAATGAGGTATCGCGTAAAGCATATCAAGGAAAAAAGCTGGAATTTACTTATAGAGGGAAAACTGTACAAACCGAATCAGCTAGGTTTGACGTGATTGAGGGCAAGGGTGCCGCTATCATTGGCTCAATCACCAGCCTTGACAAAGATTACCCAATCATGACGATGAATAAATACGGCAAAGGCAAGGCAATATATGTAGGTTTACCAGCTAAAGGTGAAGTGCTTGGCCCCATAGTCGATGACTTAATTAAGGAACTTGGTATCAAAAAAGGACCTGAAGTACCCGAGGGTATTATGGCCCGTCAGATTGATACGTACCACTACCTGTATTTAAACGTGAGCGGAGAGTCTAAGGAAATTAAAATGAATGGTAAATCAAAAAGTATTCTCTTTGATAAGAATTATGCCGGCAATTTTACTATTGCACCTTATGAACCCGAATTTATTGAAGTAGCGCACTAAGAAGATCAGAATATTTCAGATACATACCTATTAAATAGCTAACATATTATGACTAAAAATCTTTTGCATGGAATTCTTCTTTCCATTTTTTCTGTTTGTTTTTGTTTTGCTCAAACCAAAACTCCCGCAGCTTTGTATCCTGTCCCTTCTGAAAACCAGTTGCGATGGCAGGAAATGGAATATTATGCTTTTGTGCACTTTTCACTTAACACCTACACCGATCAATCATGGGGCTATGGGAACGAAGATGTCAAACTATTTAATCCGGAAAAGGCTGATTGCCGTCAGTGGGCACGTATTTGTAAAGAGGCGGGTATGAAGGGAATTATCATTACCGCTAAGCATCATTGTGGCTTTTGCCTTTGGCCATCTGAATATACTGAATATTCAGTGAAAAATGCACCGTGGAAAAACGGCAAAGGAGATATGGTTCGCGAAATGGCAGATGCATGTAAAGAATATGGGTTAAAGCTTGGTATTTACTTATCACCGTGGGACAGAAACCATCCTGATTACGGAAAACCTGAATATATTACCTATTTTCGCAATCAATTAACAGAGCTTCTCACCAAATACGGCGATATCTTCGAAGTATGGTTTGATGGTGCAAATGGTGGCGATGGATATTACGGTGGTGCAAATGAAATTAGGGAAATAGACCGTACCACTTATTACGACTGGAAAAACACCTATGCGCTTGTCCGGAAATTGCAACCAAATATTGTTATATGGAACGACGGTGGTGATCGTGCGGATTTGCGCTGGGTAGGAACTGAGGATGGATATGTGGGTGAAACGAACTGGAGCTTATTGAATGCTACTGGCGATGTGCCATGGAATATGCTACACTATGGAGTAGAAAACGGAGATGCGTGGGTGCCTGCGGAGGTAAACACATCTATCAGGCCCGAATGGTTCTATCATCCGAGTGAAGATACCAAAGTCAAAACGCTTCCGCATTTAATGAATATTTATTATAACTCCATAGGGCGTAATTCAACCTTGTTACTAAACTTTCCCATTATGCCCAACGGTTTAATCAATGAAAAAGATGAAAAGGCCGCACTTGATTTTGCCAAAACTGTGAAAGAATCTTTTGCAGTAAACCTCGCTGAAAAAGCCAAAGTGGAAGCAACAAATGTCCGCAGCAATGCCAAAGAGTTTTCGGCATACAAAACCATTGACGGGAAGAAAGATACTTACTGGGCAACTGACGATAGTATCAAGAAAGCCTCACTGATCGTAGATTTTGGCAAACCAACTACTTTCAACCGTTTGATGGTACAGGAATATATACGTTTGGGACAACGGGTCAAGGCATTTACACTTGAAGCTTTTGTTGATGGGAATTGGGAGGAAATAGCAAAGGCAACCACTATTGGTTACAAGCGTATTCTGCGTTTTTCAAGTATCAAAGCGTCTAAAATCCGTTTAAATATTACTGATTCGAAAAGCTGCCCGATTATTTCTAATATGGGTGTGTACAATGCACCTTTAATTCTGGATGCGCCTCTTATCTCAAGAAATCAAAACGGAGATGTGAGTATTTCATCTGATGATATAGGTCCATGTTTTTATTTTACGCTAGATGGCAGCGAACCAACGTCAAGATCAATGAAATATACTGTTCCTCTAAAAACAGACGGTAAGATTGAAGTAAAAGCAATTGCTTATGATCCTGCTTCAGGGAAAAGCAGTCCGGTAACACAAGAGAAATTTGATGTGACACGGGCCGGTTGGAATGTTGTTGGTATGAACGATGAAAATATCAAATTTTTGTTTGATGGAAATATTGCTACTGCGTGGCATCAGCGCGATAGTGAAATGCCTGTAGATTTGATCATTGATTTAGGTGGCAACTATAATCTTTGCGGGTTCAAGTATCTTCCTGACCAAAACAGATGGAGCTCCGGTATTATTTCGAATTACGAATTTTATGTGTCGGATAATAATATGGATTGGAAGTTGGTGTCGCAAGGTGAATTTGCTAATATAAAAAACAATCCGGTATGGCAAGTGAAAGAATTCCAACCAATCGAAGCCAGATATATTAAATTTAAGGCTTTGAAAAATATCTCGAGTGATAATGTTGCCGGATACGCAGAAATAGATGTAATAACACGATAAATTTATCAAAGTGATAGCAGACATGGATACTGATTTTATAAACTTAACACCAGAAAATCTTTCTGGTGAGCATTTGTGTTGCATTATTCGTAGCAAAAAGATTCATCCGGGCATTGAAGCTAAGCGACAATGGCTGGCCGACCGGCTGACTGAAGGCCATGTGTTTAGGAAGCTGAATGCCAAAGCTACGGTTTTTATAGAATATGCGCCGCTTGAAACGGCTTGGGTACCTATCATCGGCGACAATTATTATTATGTGTATTGCTTGTGGGTGTTGGGTGATTACAAAGGTAAGGGGTATGCTAAATCGCTCATGGAGTACTGTTTGGCTGATGCCAAAGCAAAAGGTAAATCGGGTGTTTGCATGTTGGGAGCGCAAAAGCAAAAAGCTTGGCTTTCCGACCAGTCATTTGCGAAGAAGTTTGGTTTCGAGGTGGTTGATACCACCGATACCGGATACGAATTGCTGGCACTTTCTTTTGATGGAACAAAGCCCCAATTCTCACCTAGTGTGAAGAATCAGGGCACTGAGGGCAAAGGGTTGACCGTCTACTATGATATGCAATGTCCCTATGTGTGCCAAAATATAGAGGCCACAAAGAAGTATTGCGAAACAAATCATGTTCCTGTTTCTCTTATTCAGGTAGATACGTTACACAAGGCAAAAGAATTGCCTTGTGTATTCAATAATTGGGCTGTATTTTACAACGGTAATTTTGTAACAGTCAATTTATTCTTAGATGTCAGTTATATAGAGAAAATAGTCAATAGATATGCCACTACTTAAAGAATGTTTATCTTCATGCTTTTCAAATCTTTCGCATCCGAACTATTGCCATATAACAGTTCATATTCACCCGGAGTAACAGTCATTTTCCGTTGAGCCCAGTCGAAAAACTCGAATGCTGAAGGTGCGAGGTTTATGGTGGCGTTGGTTGATTGACCGGCAACCAACTCCACTCGTTGAAATCCGCGCAGGGTTTTAATAGGACCTTCTACATCATTCACCTTGCGAACATACACTTGCAGTATTTCCGTTCCCGCTCTTTTTCCTACGTTACTTACCGGAATGGTTAGTTTGATGTTTTCGTCGGGCTTGATTTGAGACTTATCCATCGTGGCTTTACCAATCTGGAAACGGGTGTAACTCAACCCGAAGCCGAAAGGAAACAGGGCATCGGTCATATAGCGGTACGTGCGTCCTTTCATGGAATAATCTTCGAAGTCCTTCAATTGGTCGGAACTTCTATAGAAGGTGATGGGAAGTTTCCCTCCGGGATTGTAATCACCGAAAAGAACATCGGCAACCGCCTGACCGCCCGATTCGCCCGGATACCAAGCTTGAAGGATGGCATCACAAGATTCCGTTTCGGGTGTGAGCGCAATAGCGGAACCGGAACAGTTGACGAAAATAACTTTTTTACCTGCTTCTTTTAATGCTTTCAAACAGTTGCGTTGCACAGACGGCAGGTCAATGTTGGTGCGGTCGCCACCTTTAAAGCCGGGGTAATTGACAGGCATCTCTTCACCTTCGAGGCTTCCCGAAAGTCCTCCTACAAACACAACGGTTTCAATACCTTTCAGCTTCTCAATCAGCTTGGTGTAATCAACATCTACTTCTTTCCCGAAATCAAATTCGATGTTGGCTTGCCAGTCGTTTTGTTGAGCATACTTAATTTCAATCTTGTATTTCTGTCCGGCTTCTACCTTGAACGGAATGCGTGATGGCAGGGTACGCCAGTTGCTGTAAGTTTGAAGCGTTTTGCCATTGACCGTCAGCTCGAAATACCCCGTTGCTCCGCCCTTGAATACCAAATCTTCTGATACTTTAGGCGTGAACTCAGCTTCGAATAAGGCCGAGAAACCCTGAAGCTTTACACCCGACGCAAATTCGTGCTGGCCGGCCGTAGTCATTTTTATCGGATTAGCTATCTGTACCGTTGTAACAACGTTGCCGCTTCTGTTGGGTGTATTCCAGTACGTAGCCTTGAATCCGTTCATATTATTAAAAGATAGTTGGTTGAAATAACTTTGAGTCACCTTATCTTCAACCAAATCGCATCCTTTGTCATAGTATATTTTCTTGTCGGTTATCTTTGTTTTTATTCCATCAAGAATTGAAATAGTGTGTATGGGCGTTCCGTTATAATTTCCCCACAGCATGGGTTTATCGTTTGCATTGGGGCCAATCACGGCTATCTGCTTGGTTGATTTCGACAGCGGCAACACATCCTTCTTATTTTGCAGCAGAGTCATGGTTTGACGTGCCATCTCCAAAGCCAATTGGCGATGCTTTTCGTTATTCAGTACCGATGCCGGTATTTGTGCCCATGGAACAATCGCATCATCATCAAAATCACCCAAGTCGAAGCGTCCAATTAAAACGCGCATCAAACTTTTGTTTATATCTTCTTCTTTAAGTAATCCTTTTTCTACGGCAGCGGGGAGATCTTTAAACGGATAATTTTCCCAAACGCACTCCACATCTGTTCCGGCTAAAACGGCTTTGGAAGCCGCATGAACTGCATCCGAAGACACTTTGTGAGTGGTGAAAAAGTCGGTTACTGCCCCGCAATCAGACACCACAAGGTATTTAAAGCCCCACTCATCGCGCAAAATCCGTTGCAAAAGACGGGTATTGCCGCAACAAGGTTCATCGTCTAAACGCTGATAAGCGCACATCACCTGGCGCACATCGGCCTCTTGAACCAATGCTTTAAAAGCAGGCAGGTACGTTTCGTTTAATTCGCGGGGACTAACGTTATTCAGGTTCAACTCGTGGCGACTCCATTCCGGTCCGGAGTGCACGGCATAATGTTTGGCACAGGCCAGCAACTTACGGTATTTGGCATCGCTGGGTCCTTGCAACCCTTTTACAACCTGCACACCCATACGAGATGTGAGGTAAGGATCTTCGCCGTATGTTTCCTGACCGCGCCCCCAACGAGGATCGCGGAAAATGTTGACGTTAGGCGTCCACACCGACAAACTCAGGAAACGTTTATTCTCGTTTCCGCGTTTGAGCCACTGGTTGTATTTGGCACGCCCTTCGTCGGATGCCGCATCGTATATTTTGAAGAGTAACGCATCGTTAAAAGAAGCAGCCATGCCTATGGGCTCAGGAAATACGGTAACACTGTCGTTGTTGGCATATCCGTGCAGTGCCTCGCTCCACCAGTTAAACTTTTTAATTCCCAAACGTGGAATGGCATCCGATTGGTCACACATTAATGCCGCCTTTTCGGCCAGTGTCAATCTCGAGATGAGATCTTTTGCGCGCTCTTGCGAACTCAAATTGGGATTCTTGTACGGTAACTGCTGACTCATGGAGTTAACAGGAAAGAACGACAGGGATACGATACATACCCCTTGCATAAGTCTTTTGAATGATGCGTTTTTCATAATATAAATCGTATTAGTTCATGTCATTTGATCGGTTTCAGATAACCAGCAAAGCCACCTCTTCTTAGCATTTTTACGTCTACGGATGAGGCTTTATCGACCACCATGTATTGAGTGTGGAACTCTTTATCGTGCTTACCGTCGGCTATTAATGTAAGTTGATACTTTACACCTTCGGGCAGGAAATGGAACGATAACTTCTTTCTCTGTTCGCGCATGTTATCGGCACTTATTCCGCCAATATACCATTGATCACCTTTCTGGCGGGCCATTACAATATCTTTGCCGGGATAACCGTCAAGTAACCGAGTGTTGTCCCATGTATTGGGCACGTTTCTTAGGAATGCTTTTACGGCATCGGGCAAAGCGTAATACCCTTCCGGTCTGTCGGCAAAATGCTGAATTCCCGATTCAAACAGCACGCTCAGTGCCAGTTCGTGACCAAAGGAAGTAATGTGCGGAAATTGAGAATTGGTGAAAGTGACCGGTGTATAATCCATTGCTCCGACCACGTTTCGGGTAAAAGGCAATATGGTGTTATGCTCCGTAGCGGTGTAGGTAAATTCCGGTCCGTTGTTGTACCACTCCGCTCCCCGAACACCTTCGTACGTCATCAGGTTGGGGTAGGTGCGTGCCCAGCCGCGCGGCACCAGGCAGCCGTGGAAGTAAACCATTATTTCAAACTTGGCGGCGTCATCCAGAATATCCAGATAATATCTAATCATGTCCTGCTTCTCACTTTCGAAGAAGTCAATCTTAACCCCGACAACACCCAACTTCTTCAGTTTCGTAAACTCTTCCACACGGTTTTCATGCGTGAGCATTCTGTCTTTAGGTGTGGATGCCACCCACGTATGTTCGCCACCGGAGTTGTACCACATCAATGGCTTTATTCCTTTGTTCCGAATGTAAGTAAGTGCATCTTCCAGTTTTCCGCCATCGCCCATGCTATCCCATTCCCAGTCGAGCAACGTGTAGGGCCATCCCATTTCGGCAGCCAAATCGGCAAAGGCACAAACGGTTTGGTAACTTCGCGTGCCGTGATTGTCCGACCAATAATTCCACGATGCAACACCCGGTTTAATCCAGTCGGTTTTGCTGATAACGGAAGGAGTGGAAACGTCGTCAACCAAAGTCGATTCAACAATGTCGGCCAGACTTCCGATGATAACCACCCGCCAGGGCGATTTCCAAGGCAAGGTGATGGTGGGTTTGGATTCTCCCAGTCCCCTGCCGTTCCATTGATCGGGGAAGGTGAGTTTATAACTGCTCTTATCGGCTGTATTTGATAATTTTGTTCCGCAATAATTTCGATCGAGATCTGCCTCGTGAATCAAGTACCAGCAACCCTTATCCGGTGTATTGAAAAGGGCAGGATAGCCCCAGTCTTGCTGAACATTCCCGTCTTTGGTGCTGCTATAAAGCCCCTCGTTGGCCGGGTTAAACTTTTCCAGCCATCTTTTGGTGCTATCGGTAATGCAATAAGCCGTCAGTTCATCATTCACCACGAATGAGCCGCCCTTTTCGGGAAACTGATAGCGAAAGGCCACACCATCATTGTAAGCCCTGATGATAATATTCAGTTTGGACTTTTTCTGATTCTCAAAAGAAACAACTACTTCGTTGGCCTGATTGGAACATTCAGATTTCTTGCCGTGTATAGCAGTGTACTTTTCATGTATAACCAATGGCTTGGATGCTTTTAAGAATTTCAATCCGTTGGAGAAATCTTGGTCGGCTCGGGCCAACCCTAACTTGATCTGTGGTATCACTTCACATTTTTGTTCCTGATTGGAATAGTTTACCTTCAAATACCATTCGCCATTTTCAGCATTCTGTGCATTAAAGAGTTCGATGGAAATTTTCCGGTTGGGCGATACGACAGTCGCTTTCTGAGCAAATAAACCGAGGGAAAAAGCTAGAAGAAGTCCTGCAATACAAAAGGTTCTCATGATTAGATTTCGTTTTTAAGTATGTTTATATAGTATCTGTTGGGTTTATACGGGCAAATATACGATTAAAAATACTTTTGTTGATGAAAAAAAACGATGATTGTGTGTACTAAATCGAGATTTTGCACTATAATTACGAAACTTTTCTAATTGCATTAACTATGTCACAAGTAACCTCGTCATCCGTTGTAGAGTGGGCGAAGGACTTTCTGAATAAAGCAAAGTCCGAACTTACCCCCGAAGAAGTAAAAGAGCAAAAGAAATTTGCTTCATTAGTACAAACACCCGAGTATAAAACCTTCCTGTCGAAGATGCTCGACGAATCGTCGCAAATTCGAAATAATTCCAAGCTGAACAAGCGCGTGCGACAAATCATTCAAGAATACGGTATTCCTGATTTCTTTAGTCCCGGCGACCAGTTTCTAATCAGACTTTATATGGCGGGAGGCTATCTTTTCCCGTCTATTGCCATGCCTATTTTTAAATCGAAACTACGCAGTGAAACCGATAAAATAATCATTTCCGAAGAACGTCCCCGACTGACCCAGCATCTTGCCGGACGATGGCAGAACAACATCGGACAAAATGTAAACCTACTCGGTGAAGTGGTATTGGGCGACGCAGAAGCCCGTCACCGTTACGAACACTACCTTGAAGCGTTGGAAATGCCCGATGTTAACTACATTTCAATTAAATTGAGCGGCATTTATGCGCAAATCAAATCGCTGTCTTATGAGCAAAATAAACGCGAGCTGATCGAAATGGTTTCTGCCATTTATAGAAAGGCGATGCAACAGACTTATACGAACCACGAAGGCAAACAGACGTATAAATTTGTCAATCTGGATATGGAAGAGTATAAAGACATGGAACTGACCTATGATGTGTTTATTGAGACTCTTTCGCTTCCGGAATTTAAAAACTATTCGGCAGGCATTGTTGTGCAGGCCTATCTGCCGGATGCCGAGAGTAACTTCAATCGTTTGCTAACGTTCTCGAAAAAGCGTGCAGCCGAAGGAGGTGCTCCCATTAAAATGCGTTTGGTAAAAGGCTGTAACCTGCAAATGGAATCTATTATTTCGTCTATGCGTGGCTGGGAAAATCCCATTTTGCACACTAAAATAGAGGTAGATGCCAACTATATGCACATTCTTGACTTAGCCTTAAAACCGGAAAACACAAAGGTGTTGCATATAGGAGTTGCGTCTCATAATTTCTTCACGATTGCTTATGCGCACTTGTTATGTGAACAGAATGCAGTTACCGAAGGAGTCACTTTCGAGATGCTCGAGGGAATGGCCAACCACCTGCCGCGGGTGATGCGCCAACTCCAAAAGAACATTATTCTTTATACTCCCGTAGTGAAAGCGGAGCATTTCTTAAATGCCGTGTCTTATTTGGTGCGTCGTCTCGATGAAAACACAGGTAAAGAAAACTTTCTGACCTATACCTTTAACCTCAAGCTGGACAGTGACAAGTGGCTTTTTCTCAAAGAACAGTTTGAGGAAGCTTATCTCCTAAAAGACACCGTGAATACAAAACCTTATAGAACGCAAAACCGAATGAACTCGCAACAATCGGTTATTCCTCTTGAGGAGCGGCTGAAAGGGCCTTTTGCTAATGAACCCGATACGGATCTTGATCTTCCGTGGAACCGCGAATGGGCATTGGCCGTTCTCAACAAATGGAAAACGAAAGTAAACGCTACTAATTTTGTGGTTCCCGTTCAGATAGGTGACAAGGAAGTGCTTACGATGAACAAAAGAACGTATACGGACCGTAGCCGCGAGAACCAAGTTGTTGTTTGCGAAGCCAATCTTTCTACGCAAGAACAAATAGAGGAAATACTTGCTACAGCTGAAAGCGATGCATCCGGTTGGCGGAAAACGTCGCTTGACCAGCGCAAGAAAATATTGTTTCAAGTGGCCGAAAATATTGCTGCCAAGCGTGGCGATTTGATAGGCTGCATGGCAGCTGTAACGAGTAAAACCTTTACCGAAGGCGATGTGGAAGTCTCGGAAGCAATAGACTTTTGTAGGTTTTACCCTACTTCTATGGTCGCTTTTGATGAACTTAAAACCGTTTCTTATCAGCCGAAGGGAATTGTTCTGGTCATTCCCCCCTGGAATTTTCCGCTGGCTATTCCCGTTGGTGGCACGGTTGCTGCACTGGCAGGCGGAAATACTGTGCTGTTAAAGCCTGCAACTGTTGCACTACCGGTTGCTTGGGAATTTGCCCAATGTTTCTGGGATGCCGGAGTGCCTAAAGATGCGCTGCAAGTGGTTTGCCCCGCCGAGAGGCAGTCGCTGAACTGGCTTTCTGCTCACCAATCTGTCAAACATATCATTTTGACGGGAGGTACCGATACCGCTTTCCGTTTGCTCGAGAATGCGCCACGTACACCACTTTCTGCCGAAACAGGAGGAAAGAATGCGATGATACTTACGGTTAACGGTGATCAGGATCGTGCTATTCTGAATGTTGTTTCATCGGCTTTTAGTAATGCCGGACAAAAATGCTCTGCCTGTTCGCTCTTACTTGTTGAACGCAGTACCTACGAAGACGAAATCTTCCAAGCGAAATTGCGTGATGCCGTTTTGAGTTTGCGCACGGGTGGTGTGTGGGATCCGATGAACTATGTAGGGCCCATGATTGATCATAAAAATGAGAAGCTGCAATACGCCATTGATCATCTTGAACCCGGTGAATCATGGCTTGTGGCGCCTGAATTTATAGATAAAGAAGGCTATATACTTAAACCCTGCGTGAAGTGGGGTGTTAAGCCGGGCAGTTATACCTTCCGCAACGAACTGTTTGCACCGTTACTTTCCGTGGTTTGCATTGACAGCCTTGAACAGGGAATTGAGTATGCCAACTCTTCCGAGTATGGTTTGACGGCCGGCTTGCAGAGCCTCAATAAAGCCGAGCGCGAACTCTGGAAAAACAAAATTGAGGCAGGTAACCTTTACATCAATCGAGGAATAACGGGAGCTATCGTACGTCGCCAGCCGTTTGGGGGAATGAAGCGTTCGGCTTTTGGTGGAGGCATCAAGGCGGGAGGTCCCAATTATGTAGCAAGTTTCCTTCGTTTTAAAAATGTCACTGCTTATGACATAAAAGATGTTGAGGCCAATTACAGGCAGGCATGGAACAACGTCTTCTCCAAAGAAGAAGATGTGAGCCACATTTACGGAGAAGAAAATACCTTCCGCTATTTACCCTTAAACTCAATGGCTTTACGCATTGCCGATGGTGATGAGTTGAATGATGCATTACTGGTTATGCTGGCAGCCAATCAAACAAAAACGAAGCTGACTGTCAGTCTCTCTGACAAGCACCGTCAGCTGGAAGCCATCAAAGCGAAAGTGGCATCGTTCCACGGAATGAGCTTGAGACTGGAAAGTGAAGAAGATTTTATCAATACGATGTCAACATACGAACGCGTCCGCGCATGCTCAGAAAGCTTATCGGATGCGGTTTATCAAAAAGCTGCGGAACTGGGACTTTGTATTATTGACAGCACTCCCCTTGCCGAAGGACGTATTGAGTTGCTTCATTACCTGAAAGAACAAAGCATCTCGTTTGAGTATCATCGGTACGGCAGTATATTTGAAGAGAATAAGTGTTGCGGGTAAATCAATACCCGTAGTCACCTTCTATCAAAAGCAACTCAATGCGTTCATCATTAAATTGTCCTTGTATCTTAGTAAAGTAATTGCATATTTTTTGCTTGGATTTACAATCTACACAATGACCAATTTTTACGCAGGGGTTGCTTTTGTTGCAACGTACATTATCTAGCGGAGCTGCAATGGTCTTTATGCGTTCAACGGCCGATTTTTCATCGGCTACAATTTTATTGGTACCCGATATGATATAAACTTTTCGTGGTCCGTAAAGCATGGGCGCTACTCTGCTGCCATTCCCGTCGAGGTTAAAGATGCATCCGTCGGCGCTGATGGCATTGGCTCCAGAAATGAAGAAGTCTGCATCAAAGTTCCGGATATATATGTTCCTTTTCTCTTCTTTGGTAAGCTCTTTATTGTATTTATCAAGGAAAAGGTATGTCTCTTCTCTTAATAAATAATGATAACTATATGCGATAATATTCTGAATCCCGTTGTAACAAAGTTTGCTCGTTTTAGTAGTGTATTAATGATGTTTATGAGTTTTATACGGCTTGCGAAGGTTTATACGAAGAACTTTGGGAAGATAGAGAAAGGAACCACTTTCCCAAGTAACTCCTTTCGTCTTTCATGATTCTTTTGTGTCTTTGCGATGCAGTTCCCACCAGAATATGTAATCGTAAATCCAATTGTTTGTATTAACAACTTAAAAAGAGAAGTCATGAAAATTCATGAACCTGAAGAACTATTAGATTACGATGCTCTAAATTCAATTAACTCTATACTTGCTAAACTCTATAATGAAGAGCTTTCAGGTAATATCCATTCATTAGACGAATGTGCAGACGATTATAATCATTTAGTCAAAGAAGCCGAAGAGTGGGATAAATACTTTGGTATTCCTAAATAGTATTATTTCCTCTCATCATCGTTATCTTCTAATAAGATTATTTGTCCGCTGTTGAAAATATCAATAACAATGCCTATTAGTATTGAAACGGAATATATTAATAGATAACACACAAAGAAATATACAGGATAATTCACTGCATTTGGCTCTTTGATTATAATATCCATATTAGCAATACTGGATATTATAATCATTGCTATAATAGAGATAGTGTGATTTATAAAGGTTAATTTTGGACAAAGTTACTAATAAAAACATTTATTGAATATGAATAGAACAATAATTTCAACTGAAATGCGAGACAATGTCAATCCAGATTCTAGAGAAAAGGAACATACGCAATTTACCTTTGATTATTATAGGGCATTTTGTCGCAAATATTTTCCCGCACTGAGTAATGATATTATTGAGAATGATTGGGAAATTAACACAATCACTTCCCTAAGGAACAATAATTAAGACTACCCAATATTGAAGAATGTGTTATTGGTTCTTTTGAAGTTATCTAATTTTTATGCGCTCTTTGTCTGAAGAAGCGAGTTGTACGACTTTATTGCATTTCGGACAAAGTACTCTATCATTATTATCAACTTCCGCTTCTCGTAATCCGCATTCCGTACGAATCTTTTTTTCAATCTTTTCCTTTGTTATTTTAATATTATATATTGACACTCTAATTCATCTTTTATATCACCTCTGCTATCATCTTTAATGCTTATAATTTTAGTTACAGCATAATATCCATTGATGTTTTTCCAAACAACGGCATCACCTATTTGAGGTGTTCTACTTCTGGAAGAAAAATCAGCATCAATTAATTTGATACTGTTCAAGTCTGTGACATTTTTTATTAATGCTATACTATCAATGTCCACACTGTCAGAATATGCATGTATGAATGTATTAGATGCTTTACTCCATTTAGTTGTGAAAACTCTTTCTTTCTGACCAATGACATAAGCCCCGTTATTATTAGAATAATCAAAGACGAAATTACCGGAGTTATATGGCGATACATAATTCTTTGATGTCATAGATATTGTAATAGTCCTTTTATTTATTCTGATTTTGTCAAGAGCAATTCCCACTATAATACCGCCTGCAACTGTCACAAATAATCCCGTAAAAATCTGATAAATAATTTCCATATTACTTTCTTTTTTTTTATGAATGCAAAGATACATATTTATCGCAATTATCATTTTTATTAGCAAGGTTTTATAAAAGGAATTTAAGTGACACGCCATGTCTGCTACAGTATATAGAAGTATAGTGGAGATAGTTGTTATTGATAACTAAAATTTTACTAGATTTATATATAGCAAAGAGTAGAATTTGTTTATTTATGACTTTCTTTTTTTATTCTTGTTTATACATAATCTGTTGAGGCTCTTCTTCATTATCTAAATCGCCTTTAAATAACAAAGCAACGTCAATAGCTAATGATAAATCAGAGGCTTCTTTTGCTTCTCCTTCTTTATTCTTAATATCAACAGGAATATGCTAACCAGATAACCATTCTTGATTTTACAAATAAGGATGTCTCCATTTTCCTGATTAGAGATATATGAGTTTTCTACGTCTTTCACTCCAATATAAACCTTATTACATATAAATCTGCATCTTTTTGAGTATCGGATAACCGAAGATTGCCTTGATAAAATCCAACATCTTTTGATTCGTCATTTTTGGGTGGTATTTTGTCTGCTAGTTCCTTAGTTAAATTAATTGACCAAAATGTTTCTTCGATAGGAGAAAGGAAATTTTTGTATGATGAATAAAGCGAACCGACTAATTCTCCATCGAACAATACCGCCTGAACGGCCTTGTTAGGTTTGATTGATTCTGCTTCTCCGAAAGTCATGCGTTTCATATCACGTAAATTTATTCTATAAACTTTGTAGAATAATAAATGATAAACATATCTTTGCACCTTATTATTGCATATAAATTAGGAAGATAGTATAAATGACCAAAGCATATAAATATAGAGCAAATTTAATCGTAGATGGAAAGACACGAGATACGGAACAATTGTTAGGAGATGTTTTTTATGCGGCTAACTTACGTGTTTTGAATGATCCATTTGAAGGTTCAGTTGAGTTGCCAACATCAAATGCACATGAACACTGGGTAACTCCATTAATTCAAGCAGTGTATGATGTTGGAATATATTCTTTGTCGAAGCCTGAAGAACATGAAACATTTCCTAACAATGAATTGCTTTGGGCGCATTATTCAAACTCTCATAAGGGATTTTGTATTGAATATGATTTAGATATACTTACAGAGAATTTGTCTCGTGATTTTGATCTTAGCGATAAGATTAATGTTTCTTATGAAGACGAAAGACCAGAAGTTTCAGAAACAGATAGTCTCTTGCAAGTACGGAAGAAAGTATTTGGGACAAAATCTTTAGCATGGAAATATGAAAATGAAGTGCGGTTAGTCTTTTCAAAAGGCGGTTTAAAACCTGTATCAGAAAAAGCTATATCTGCTATTTATTTTGGCTTAAATATAAGTTTAGAGGATAGACGTGCTATAATAACAGGAATGCCTGGAAGAAATATTGATTTTTACCAAGTTGAACGCATAGAGAACTCGTATAAACTAAAGGTTACAAAATTATTATTCGATTATTCATACGAGATAGTGAATGTAGAACATCGTCCTACTGTTGATAACTATATGATTTTGTATAAGTCTCCCAATAAAGATGAAAATACGATGCAAGAATTTATTGAGATATTCAGAAGAAAATTAAATCGTCCAACTAATATCACGGTCATTGACGACATAAGAGCAAAATCAATCTTGATGAATTATAAACCACGTCCCCTAATGTCGAATGAAGAAATAAATATTCAAGCTAAACACTGGATTGCGCATTCTTTATTCGATGCTCCTGAATGTGTATGGGTGTATCCTGAAAAATAAACGTAATATGAATGATAAATATAAGAACTCCGCAAAACCGCGTAAGAAAAGAAATTCTATATCAATAAAGAAAGGAACACCTTTTCAGACATTCCCTTCCGTTTCTCGTCTATTTCCCATATATTTGCAACCGTAGAACGACCAATTTTGCAATTGTAAATCACATCAGATGTTGAATCATTTAATGAAATAAACTTATGACAACTGACGAGTTACAAAAGCAGCGTAATATTGCTTCTTTAAATAGTATTATAACTGCTATCTTGATAAACCCTGATATGAGTATTATTCAGGATAATGACAAAGGAAAGCATTATGATCATTTTAGCCAAAGAAGCAAGAACTTAGGATAAATACTTTGCTATACTGCAACAGCGTAATTCAATACCAATAATTATTAAGACTGCAAAGCGGAAGTAAGAATTGAAGATTATCAATGCTCTAATTGCGGAACTAATGAAAAATTATTTTTCATAGTTCTTCGTATAAACCTTCGCAAGCCGTATAAAGCTCATAAATATTATTAATGCACTACTAAAATAAGCGAACTTTGTTACCACGGAGCTTATGGTTTGTCGTATATAGTTACCTGAATCATATATCCCAAGCGTCTCTAATGTGACCGAATCTCCAACTCCTACTATGCTGTTGTGCGGAATCTGTTCTTTTAAGTAGTCAATTAACCGGTCTTTATTCTCAAATAAGGTTGCTTTAATGTTGTTTCTCTTGAAGTTTCGTATGACTAAATCTATGTTCATTCGTTACTGATTTGTTTTTAGTTCTGGTTTCATAGTACAAAGATACATGTTGATGCAATAAAGATAAAATGGAATTGTTTCATCTGGTTGGTTACTTCATATTTTTACTTTACCTTTGTCAAGCTAATTTGTAACGATTTAAATGGTGCAGATATGGAGAAAACTGAAAATATTCCTTTTCAGACGATTGATTGGGATTTAATTCCTAAAGTAGAGCATGCCGGAGAAACCGGAGTGGCAACATGGCAAACTCTTCAGTTTCAGGGTTTGAGAGTTCGGATTGTAGAGTATTCGGCTGGATACCTGGCTAATCATTGGTGCCAAAAAGGGCATATTCTGCATTGTTTAGAGGGAGAACTAGTCAGTGAACTAGAGACGGGAGAGCAGTTTACGCTAAAGAAAGGCATGACTTATGTTGTTTCCGATGACTTAAGTTCTCATCGTTCGCATACCCAAAATGGGGTAAAAGTGCTTATTGTTGACGGTGATTTTTTAAAGAAGAAGTAAAATGATATATATTGAAACACCACGTTTGTTGCTACGTGATTGGAAAGAAGAAGATTTGGTTCCTTTTGCAAAAATGAACTGTGATCCGCATGTTATGAAGTACTTTCCCAAGCCGTTGACAAAAAGCGAGTCTTTCCATTTCTATAATAGGATACGAGATGAATTTACTCAATACGGATATGGTTTGTATGCTGTTGAGAAGAAAGAGGGTGCTTCATTTATAGGATATACAGGGTTTCATCAGGTTCCCCTTGACCTTGATTTTGCTCCGGGCGTGGAGATTGGGTGGCGTATTCGTCATGAAGATTGGAATAAGGGTTATGCAACGGAAGCTGCTAAAGCTTGTTTGTTATATGCAACAGAGCATTTGTCGGTTAAAAAGCTTTGGTCATTTACTTCTCTTTCGAATAAAAGTTCAGAAAGGGTTATGCAGAAAATAGGAATGACGAAGGTCATGGAATTCCCGCATCCTGCCATACCCGATAACCATCCTTTAAAAGAGCATGTTCTTTATACAATAGAACTGCCGAATGGTCATTAACTTGCTAGGAACTTATATTTTTCACCGAGAATGGTTTCAAAAACACCTTGTAATAACACCTAATAAAATAGCCATAATGATTTGGAATTGACAGTATAATGTATTATCTTTGTACCTATAATCTTATAGTATATTCAAATTATTATAGGCGCAAAGGCAAGAGTTCATACTCTTGCCTTTTTTTATGTCTTGACGGTTTATGATTGCATTCACACGGTGTCTCGCGCCAAACCGCACGGTAGCAAAAGGCTTCTGAGCAACCGTGTTATGGCCGTAAGACGGTTGCTCAGGACCCAAAAGTGCATAATTCGGAGCATTGCCACCCAGTATTTCTCCCCAAATAGCTTGCTTACAACTCGTAACTAGTTGTTTTTTGAAAGCCATTTTTGAGTCATATTTACCTTGTTTATGAATAAACTGGGATAAAAATGATAAAAAACAGTAATCATACGCCTTTATTTTGGAGCAAATGTTTCCATTTGTGGGTATGCTCCAAGGGCATTTCGGAGCATTACCCCCCACTTAGATGGTTCTGTTCAAAAATGTCCTCTTTTTCGGAGCATTGCCACCCAAAATTACGATGTATTAGTCTGTTTATCTTCATGTTTCGGAGCATTACCACCCACTATGCACCTTCGTTTGCATTTCGGAGCATTGCCACCCAGTCATATTCACATCTGTTTTACTTTTGTGCTCTAGTTTTAATTGATAATAAATTAATGCACAATTATATGGCGGGTAAAATAACAGAAATGAGTAAACTAAAACAAGTACTTCAATTACACCATAGTGGAGTTTCCAACCGATCTATCGCTTCACAACTTGGACTCTACAAAGAAACGGTAAATAAATACATCCGTCAGTTTAAAGGCTTGTCCATTGATCTTCAAGAGGTATTGCAAAAAGATAATCCTGAGTTGGAGCATCTATTTAACGGTGGTTCTCCTGCTTATGTGGACAAGCGGTTTGAAGATTTTTCTAAGCGATTACCTTATTTGGAGAAAGAGCTTACCCGTAAACACGTAACCCGTTTACGGCTTTGGGAGGAGTATATCACTGAGTATCCCTGCGGTTACGGGTACACCCAATTCTGTTTCCACCTGAACCAACACGCTGCTATCCAAACACCTTCCACTGTCTTAGTGAATACTTATATGGCTGGGGAGAAGTGCTACATTGATTTTGCCGGTGATCCAATGCAATATACAGATATGGATACGGGGGAAATCATTAAAGTGCAGACCTTTGTGGGCTGCTTGCCTTATACGGATTATGCATTTGCCCTTTGCGTGCCTTCACAAAAGAGTGAAGATTTTATTTATGCCATTACCCAGATGTTCTGCTTCTTTGGCGGAGTAACTAAGATTGTCGTTCCGGACAACCTAAAGTCAGCTGTTACCAAAAGTGACCGCTACGAGCCTGAGATAAATCGTTTGATGGAGCATTTGGGTAACCATTATGGTTTTGTGGTTTTGCCTGCAAGACCAGGCAAGCCTAAAGACAAATGCTTAGTTGAGAATCAAGTTAAACTGTTATATCAACGGGTGTACGCTCCTTTGCGTAATCGTATGTTTTTCTCTTTGGAAGACCTTAATAAAGCTGTGTTCGAGCAGACACGGTTACATAACCGCAAACGGATGCAACAACGTCCCTATAGTCGTGAGGAGCACTTTATCAGTGATGAAAAGAGAACTCTTAAGCCACTGCCTGAATCCCGCTTTGAAGTGCAATATGATACTGAGCTGACCGTTAGCGCTAATTGTTGTATATACCTAGGACGAGACAAGCATTATTACTCGGTTCCTTATCAATACATCGGGCAGAAAGTCAAAGTAATCTATACTCGTACGCTGGTCAAGGTGTATCTCAAAGGTAAGCGTATTGCTACTCACCCACGCGTGGAAGGCTTTGGTTACAGCATGTTGGAAGAACATACTGCTTCACATTCTAATGCATACAACAAACGCTCTGTAGCCTACTATACAGAGAGAGCAGGAGAAAAGTCTGCTGTATTAAGAGAGTTCTTCACCTTAATGTTCGCTTCCCAAAATGTGCCACCGGAGTTCTTTTACAATCGCTGTGACGGCTTACTGCGTCTTCAAAGAATAACCCCCGCAGCGGAAATGGAAAAAGCCTGCCGGATAGCCATGGAACATAAACAATACACCTACAAGTTTGTGGAACGTGTACTGCGCAACATACAGGCTTTTATCGAAGAGGAAAATGCAATTAAAAAGAATCCCGAACCGGATAATCATGAGAATATCCGGGGAGCGGCTTATTATCAATAATTTATAAAATAATGTATCATGGAAGAAATTATTAAAGAACTTCACTCGCTCAAGCTATCAGGCATGGCTCGCCTATGGGCTTCACTTGGCGAAACCAAACGTTTAGATAAGCTTACTCTTGTTGACGGAATCATGCTACTTTTGCAGGCAGAGAGAGATACCCGTACAACGAATCGGAATAACCGCCTTGTAAAAGAGGCAGACTTCCGTTACAGTGCAACCTTGGAACAACTTCAAGCCGGTAGTCATCGTGGGGTAGATTCAAACATGTTGGCAGTGTTGGGTACCGGAAGTTATATAGATAAAGGAGAGGCGATCCTGATAACTGGTGCTGCAGGAGTAGGCAAGAGTTATCTGGCTACCGCACTAGGAAACAAAGCTTGTCATCAAGGTTATAAAGTGTGTTACTTCAATATGCAGAAATTGCTCGGTAAACTCAAGTTGGCAAGGGTAGATGGAACAATCATCAAGTTGGTTGCCAAGATATCCAGAGTGGATTTACTCATTATCGATGACTTTGGAATGAAAGCATTAGAGGGGCAACAACAAAACGATTTTATGGAAATCATAGAGGACAGACATGGGAGAAAGGCTACAATTATTGCAAGTCAGCTGCCGGTTAGTAAATGGTATGATGTGATAGGCAATGAGGTTATTGCTGATGCGATACTGGATAGAATTGTACATTCGTCACATCGTTTTGATATTAAAGGAGAGAGTTTGAGAAAGAAATAATAAATTTGCAAAAGAAAGCCATGTATCAGTAAAAACACTGGGTGGATATGACCGAAATCGCTGGGTGGGTATCACCGAAATATGCACCCAAAAGACGGTTTACGATTTAAAATTGCTCGTTATCTTTTTGAAAAAGTCGGTTATGTTTTTCAAAAAGTTGGTTATGTTTTACCAAAGTCTTGCCGTTCCTTGTTGCTTCCCTGTTTATTGGTTAATAATATATAAATCTGCTCTTGACAAGATTTGTCTAATTCATGGCATCAAGGAGTGAATTTGTAAAATTAGTTCTACTTTTAGTAACAAGCTTCTAATAGTAACAACCATTTTTAGTATAAGTCAAAGTTTCCAAATAAAACAAATATACAACCTGCGTTGAAAGAAGTCAATTCAGTGTGAATTTGACCGAAGAGCAAAGCCGAAAAAGGGATTTATCAATGCACAATAGCCTGTTTTTGATGACTTATGAAGTGACTTTTTGCCATTTTTCATCAAAAAGCACTCCATATAGCCGAAACATCGTGGCTTTTTTAGTTAAATTGGAGTTAATGAATCTATATACTTAGTTAAAAGTGATAGATAGTGAGGGTAAAATAGGCAATTTAGTGGTAGACATATTTTACTATCACTCTTCTCTAAGGCCTATAAATAGGACGTTTTGGTCAAGTTAGTGATGGTAAGTGAGGGTAAACCACACTTTTTTTTCTCCGGGAGAAGAGTTGTGAAATAGAGCCAAGGTAAATCGTACTCTTTTTAGTATGCTTTGTTTGATCTGTATTTTATATTTTGATCAGTGAAGCAATTGATTTTTTATTTCCGGCATACTAGTTCCAAAGCATTGAATTTACATACTGAAATACAGTCTTTGCATGCAGTGCATTTTTCAGGGTATTTTATTACTGCACGCCGTCTTGATTCAAAGAACTCTATTTCTAACGCTTTGTGACGGCATTTTTTTACACAAAGCTGGCATCCTGCACAGTTCTCATCAATAACATGAATCACTTTCTTTTTTGCACGTTTGAATCTTAAATAATGAAGAAGAATGAGCAAGACCAAGCTTGCCGTAATTAGTAATGTTGTCATCTTTACAAGTTATTATTTTAGTATATTACTTTCTTATAACGTCTTGCTGTTACAGATGCAAAATTACGTCTGCTAAACTTGGGATGAAAGAGATAGATGAATGAAGAAGTTGGACTATTCGTGGAATTTTTGCCTGAAAGTGTTTGGAGACATTCCTACGTTCTTTGAAAAGAGGCGTGAAAAATACGCATGGTCTTCATAACCTAGTTTGTATGCAATCTCCTTAATATCAAGGTTTGTGTAATACAACAAACGTTTGGCTTCCAAAATTACTTGTTGTTGTATACAACGGCTAACGGAAAATCCGGTTGCACTTTTTACTGATTCATTTAGGTGTGAAAGAGAGTAATTAAGCAGTTTGGCATATTCTGATGGCTTCTTGGTTGTTTTAAAGTTATCCATCAATTGTTTTTTGAATTGATGAGCTATTAATATTGATCGGTTTTGAGAGGGGGATGAGCCGTTTGAATGTTGTGCATATTGTTCTGCTATGATACCGATGAATAGGTTTGCTAAATTTAAAACCATATTGTTCCCAAAGGTTGTAGGTTTACTTTGAATGATGCTATATAATAAACGGGCAGTATCGCGCATTCTGTTGCTAATAAGTGGATTTAATGTGATGGGTTTTTGTGTGTTAAGTTGTTCTTCGAATATTTCTTTGTATTCTTTTTGCACTAACACGGGATCAATAGCTAGTGACCAACCTCTTATTTCTTGGAGAGAAGATGCAAAGTGTATCTGGCCGGGACGAACATAGAAGACTGTTTCTCCTTGCCAATGAATTGTTTCAAAATCAATGGTAAACACAGCCGATGCAGTCTCACAAAACATAAACATGAAATATTCATCACGGTGAATTACATTTTTATTTGATTTCATTATGATCTCACTACAGTCACCTCTCATTTCAGCATAGTTGAATTCAAGGTCGAGTGAAGACTGACTCTGTATTTTATGAACAGGAATATCTTTCATCTTAGTTATTTTTAAGAGGGTTTGCTTTATAGCTTCATTGACCTTTCTTGCATAATATATAATAGAAGGGATAATTTTCGTCGATGAGACTCATTTTAATCAATCCGGCATTTCCAAATTCGGCAAGTATGGACTCTTCATCGTAAAAGAACATCTTCACACCACCGAATAATTCAAATGTATCTTTACATACATACGTGCCTTTTCCGTATGTTTGTGCACTTTTGCTTATAGCGATAAATACCATATAACCATTTTCTTTTAGCTGGTTATAGCAATCTTTTATTAACTTAGCTCTTTCGTCGACATTCAATAAGTGAATCAAAGCATAACAAAATATCCCATCGTATAATTTCTGGTCAAAAGGCATGTTGGTAACAGAACCATGATAGATTGTCATTCCATCTCCATAATGTTTTTTTGCTAAATCAATAGCCGTTTTTGATATCTCTATTCCCGTAATGTTCATTCCATTTTCTTTGAATATTTGTGCATTACGTCCATAACCGATACCCGGAATGAGAACTTCCTTTATTGATTTTTCGATAAAGAAGTCTTTTGTAATGATAGCTGACGGGGCTGGTTCAAAACCCCACATCTCTTGTTTGTCAATGAAACTTTCTTCCCAAAATTCTTTCATATACAATGGTGTTACTATAAAAACTATTTTCCCACAAATCTAGTATTAAAAAACTAAATGATCAAAGTCTCGACTTCGTTTATTCAACTATCTTTGCAGAACCTTAATATTGTATATTATGAACTTGAAAAAAATCTTTTATTTTCTTTTTATACTTTGTTTTATAGAGATTCATGCTGCCGAAAAACCGTTTATTATTAATATCTATAGGGATAAATACAAGGCCGCCAATAAGAACTGGAGTGCATGCCAGGATGAGAGGGGGATAATGTATTTTGGTAACGATAAAGGCTTGCTTGAATTCGACGGCATGGTCTGGAAATTGCATCCGAGTATAAACGGTTCTTATATTAAAGGAATCGGTATTGAGTCACACGAGGTTATTTATACCGGCGGTTTTGAAGACATTGGCCGTTGGAATCGTGATGTTTCCGGCAATCTGAAATATATTAGCTTCAAAAAACTCTTGCCCAAAGGGATGTTGCATAACGAAACAATCTGGCGGGTGTGCGTCGATAACAAAAACAAGAAGGTTTATTACCAATCGTTCGGACACATCTATATCTTTAACGGAACGTCTGTTCGCCAACTAGGATTGAAAAACGGTTTGCTGTTTCTTCATCAGGTGGGTGATGAGTATTGGGTACAGGAGATTTACGGTTCGCTGTACCGGCTCACGAACGATAAGTTGCAACGAATAGAAGGCAGTGACATTTTCAAAGGGAAGCTGGCCCGGGTTATTTTAGCACACGGTAACGGTCAGTGTTTGGTTGGCACTTCTTCCGGAGAGATTTATCGGTATGCCGGAGGGCGTTTTACGCTTTGGAACAAGGCGTTCAGTGAAGTGCTTCGTGACAAGGAACTCAATAGTGCGGTCGGTGTGCCTAAGCGGGGGACTTACTACTGGGGAACTTTGCTCGACGGAGTGTATGAGACTGATGCCAACGGAAATGTTTTAGCTCACTACTCGTCAAAGAATTCGTTGCAAAACAATACGATTCTGGCTTTGTGCAAAGACAATCTGGATAATGTGTGGGTAGGTATGGACCGGGGACTGGCGTACATTCGCTACACCAAAGGGCTTAGTTATTATAACTCTTTCTCGCAAGATATCGGGGCTGTGTATTGTGCTACTTATTGGAATAACTATCTGCTGATAGGAACCAATCAGGGGGTGTATTACATTCCTCAAAAATCTCTTTTTAGTTCCGACTATTTTTCTTCGCTGAAATTTATGAAAGGCACGCAAGGACAGGTGTGGAGCTTCTCTGCGGTTGATGGCCGACTGTTTTGCGGGCACAACATGAGTATTCTCGAAATTGGGAAGGATATGAATGCATCGGCTCCTTACCCCTTGCATACGGGGGTGTTCCGTATTACAAAGTTGCCGGTGAAGGATCGTAATTTGCTGTTTGTGGTTACGTATAACAAACCGGCCATTGTCGATATGGACACGCGCAAGGTGTGGGAGGTAAGTGGAATCTCTAAATCGGTTATTAATGCGGAGGTCGATCACTTAAATAATATCTGGATGGAAACAGTGGGACAGGGTATCTATAAGTGTCGGCTAACGGATGACTACAAATCTTATCACTATCTTTTTTATTATGGAACGGAGAAGGATAAGTCTCTTCCTGAGAAATTATCACTGTTCAAGGTCGGCGGCAGAATTGTATTTCTGGGTGATAATACTTTCTGGGTGTATGATGAGAACAGAGATCAGATTGTACCCGAGAATAAATTGAATAAATGCTTTGCACAGGTCAGTGACTTGAAGCGATTGGTTCACATCAACGACGATCAGAGCTGGGCTATCACGAGTTCTTCCATTTATCGATTGATGTACGATGGTTACATTGCCCGGATTTTGGAGGCGTATAATGTAGATAACGATAACTTGTCGCTTGTGAATGCGGATGAGAACATTTCTGTGTTGAACGATTCTGTATCACTGGTGTGTCTTGATGCGGGATTTATTCTTCATAATTTGCATGAAAAAAGTGCCGGAGTGAAATTAAATGCTCCTCTTATCGAATCAGTCAAGATCAGCATATCCGGCGGAAAGGAACGTTATCTGGCTCCCGGTGAGGATGCTGAAATTCCTTATAATTATAACAACGTGACGTTTAATTTCACCGAAAGTCATTCGTTTACTTCCAACCTTTCTGTGCAGTACCTTCTTGAGGGGATGGGTAATGAATGGAGCGAACCGTCTACTTCGGGGAGTGTTTTTTACGCTCGTTTGCCCAAAGGCAGTTACACGTTTAAACTAAGAACGATTGACGGATTGGGCAATGAATCCGAAGAGACTGTGTATCGGTTTGAAATCTTGTCTCCCTGGTATCAAACGTATTGGGCTTATCTGCTTTATGTACTAATTACCGGTTCTGTGCTTTACTTGGTGTGGATGCTTATCTTAAGGCGGTATCGCAACCTGCACTTGCAGAAAGTTCGTGCGCGTGAGGCTCGTTACTTGAGGAGGATGAACGAAAACTTACTCAATAAAATAGAGGAGAAAGATGCCGAGCTGTTTACACAGACTTCTTTTATCATCAAAAAGAACGAACTGATTCTGAGTTTGAAGAATATTGCCGACGATTTCTATGCAAAGAGTGCTCAGAAATCATTGCTGCCTTTTATTCAGAAAATAAATGCACTTTTAGCCAATAACATGGATACGGAAGACGACTGGAATATGTTCCTTATCCGCTTTGAAGAGAAACATAAGAATTTTTTCAAGAAGCTGAAAATGCTGTATCCGCAACTGACCAACAATGACCTGAGGTTATGCGCTTGCTTGAAACTTGGTTTGGAATCAAAAGACATTGCTTCTTTAATGAACATATCGGTACGGGCAGTAGAGAATAACCGCTATCGGTTAAGAAAAAAACTCGATTTGAAACCTACTCAAAACCTCAACGACTGCTTTATGGAGATTGACTGATTTAGTCTTGTAAGTGCTTGTAAATCAGAATATAATTTTATTTTGAGAGGTAAATGTGAGGTGCTTTGTTTGTTAAAAAGCGCCTCCATGTATCTATTATGAGGAACTTTTTTTGTTCCTCCGATTTTCCATTGATATGTTTGCTTCCGATTTCAATTGCCGCCAATATCTGGTTGCTCTTTGTTAACTTGATACCTGATTATAACAGGGCCCGTTTAAATTGGTTTTGAATGAACAGGGAGTGTGCTGAAACGGCAAGGAGAATCGAAAGTGTTTATTGTTAAAATTTAATGCAATGAAAAAACAATCTTTTAAAGAAAAATCTACGAAGAGTTTGTGCCGATTAAGAGCTATATCTTTCCTGATAGGCGTTATGGGCATCTGCTTCTCTTCTGTTTTTGCTCAGAATACGACTCTCACGGGTAAGGTAACTAACGAACAGAACGAGCCTCTGATTGGAGTTGCAGTTCAGGTGGTTAATTCTTCCGGCGGTTCTATAACAGATATCGATGGCAATTATTCCATTCTAGCTGCTCCAAATGCTACTTTACGATTCTCTTATATCGGAATGAAAACGCTGGTAGTAAAGGTCGACGGCCGTAAAGTGATCAACGTGTCGATGGCCGAAGATGTTACCATGTTGACCGAAACGGTTGTTATTGGTTATGGCTCGGCAAAGAAGCGCGACCTGACCGGATCAATCACTAATATTAAAGGGGAGGAAATTGCTAACAAACCGGCTTCAAATCCTTTATCGTCTTTACAAGGTAAGGTGGCCGGTGTGCAAGTGGTGAATACCGGACGTGCCGGTGCCGATCCTGAAATTCGTGTTCGTGGTACCAACTCTATCAACGGTTTTGCTCCGCTGTATATTGTTGACGGACTGTTTAACGATAATATTAATTTCCTCAATCCGGCCGATATTGAATCAATGGAGATTCTGAAAGACCCTTCTTCATTGGCTATCTTTGGTGTACGTGGTGCCAATGGGGTGATTATTGTAACTACCAAGAAGGCCAAAGCCGGACAAACGCTGGTTAATATCAATACTTCTTTCGGCTGGAAAAGGGTGGTCGACAAGATTGACATGGCCAATGCGGCAGAGTTCAAGGAGTTATATAATGAACAACTTACCAACCAGGGAACTGCTCCGTTTGATTTCTCTGACTGGAATGCGGATACCGATTGGCAAGATGCGATCTTTCAAACCGGCTTTGTAACCAATAACAACATCAGCATTACCGGTGCTTCTGATAAGAATAGATTTTATTTGGGAGTGGGTTATTCCAGTGAACAAGGTAACATTAAGCATGAAAAGTATAGCAAGATTACGCTGAATGCCAGCAATGAATATAGCGTAAACAAAGATTTGAGATTCGGTTTCCAATTTAATGGAGCGCGTATATTACCTACAGATGCTAAAGAGGTGCTTAGTGCTATTCGTGCCACTCCGGTTGCTCCCATTTTTAATGATGAGTATCAGCTGTTTGCTGCTCTTCCTGAATTTCAGAAAGCACAGATCAGCAACCCGATGGTGGATGTTGAAGAACGTGCCAACACAACCAGAGCTACCAATTACAGGGCTGCCGGTAATGTGTACGGGGAATGGAATTTCTTGAAGAAGTTTACTTTCCGCACTACTTTCTCAATGGATTATGCTTCAAACAATTCTCGCAAATATACGCCTATCGTGAAGGTGTATGATCCTGAAGCAGCGGGTAACATCAATATTTTGGGAACGAAGAAAACGGCTGTTGAACAAACCAAGAGTGATGAGACAAAGGTGCAGAGCGATTACTTGCTCACGTATGTTGATTCGTTTAATGATCATAGCATAACCGTAACTGCCGGCTTTACTACCTATTACAATTCGTACAGCTCACTTACTGCCGGCCGTGATCAAGGTGTGGGATTGGTGATTGCTGATGATCCTGATAAATGGTATGTAAGCATTGGTGACGCAGGTGCTTCAACCAATGGCAGTTCACAGTGGGAACGTACCACCGTATCTGCTCTGGCTCGTTTGCTGTATAACTATAAAGGGAAGTATTTGGTGAATGCTTCTTTCCGTCGCGATGGTTCTTCTGCTTTCTCTTACACTGGTAATCAGTGGCAGAACTTCTACTCCATTGGTGGTGGTTGGTTAATGTCGGAAGAGAAGTTTATGTCCGATCAACATCTCTTCGATATGTTGAAACTGAAAGGTTCTTGGGGTACACTAGGTAATCAGGCCATGAAGTCTGCTTATCCGGCTCAACCGTTGTTGCTCAACTCATCCTCTGCCGTATTTGGAGACAACATTATACCGGGCTATCAATTGGAATATTTACCCAATCCTAACTTGCGTTGGGAAAAGGTGGAAGCGTGGGAAGCCGGTTTTGATGCTAATATGTTGAAGAATCGTTTGCATGTGGAAGGTGTTTATTATCACAAGAATACGAAGGATTTGCTGGCTACTGTTCCGGGATTATCGGGCACAGTACCGGGAGTAGGCAATTTGGGTGAGATTGAAAATAAGGGTATAGAACTGGCTGCTTCGTGGAGTGACCGCAAAGGCGACTGGGGATATAGCATTGGCGGTAACTTGACTACCATTAAAAACAAGGTATTAAGTCTGGTGCAGAATGGTTATTCCATAATTGACGGTGCCAAGAGCATGAGTTACACGCAGGCAGGCTATCCAATCGGATATTTCTACGGATACAAAGTGGAAGGTGTGTATCAATCGGCTGCTGAGATTGCTAATTCTCCCGTCAACAAGCTGGCAACAGTGACTCCCGGTGACTTGAAATTTGTAGATGTAGACGGAGATGAAATGATAACTCCGGCCGACCGTACTATTATTGGTAATCCAACACCGGATTTTACTTACGGCATTAATTTAGGTGTGTCTTACAAGAATCTGGAACTAAGCATCGACATGATGGGACAGCAGGGAAATGAAATATTCCGTACTTGGGATAATTATAATTGGTCACAGTTCAACTACATGGCTCAACGAGTGGGTCGCTGGCACGGTGAAGGAACATCGAATACACAACCCTTGCTGAATATTAAGCACACCATTAATAACCAGAACTCTGATTATTACATTGAGGACGGTAGTTTCTTCCGCATACGTAACATTCAGTTGGCTTATAACTTTGACAAAGGATTCTTGGATAAGTTACGCATAAAAGCCTTAAAGGTTTACACCAATATTCAGAATCTCAAGACTTGGAAGAATAATACCGGCTATACTCCTGAACTGGGAGGCTCTGCTACGGCTTTCGGTGTTGATGATGGTTCGTATCCTATGCCGGCTGTGTATACGTTTGGCCTTAACTTAACTTTCTAATTACCCTTAAAATTGCATATTATGAAACTGAATAAATATATATTATCACTGATGTTGGCTACTTCCGTCTTTGGCCTAACAGGTTGTAGTGATTTTCTGGATCGTAGCCCTCTTGGACAGTTTACTGAGGATGATACGCCTGAAGGTGGCTCGTCAATAGACGGACAGGTTTTCAGTATGTACACGATGATGCGTAGCTATAACATTACCGCCGGTATTCCTGCTTTCATGGTACACAACGTTCGTTCCGAAGATTCTGAAAAAGGAAGTTCGGCTGGCGATGGGGCAGACCAGGCTGCGTTTTGGGATGATTTTGAGTATACCACGAATAATGGAACGGTAAAAGCCTATTGGTCTCAAAACTATACGATCATCTATCAGGCAAACTCTGTTATCGATGCGGTCAATAATTTAAGCTCTGATGATGAAGGTGTTAAAAGGAATAAGGGTGAGGCTCTCTTTTTCCGTGCTTATTGTTACTTTAATCTGGTCAGGGCGTTTGGCGAGGTTCCTTTGGTGACAGCCAAAATTCGCGATGCAGCCGAAGCTAATGTCCCTAAAACGACTGTGGAGAAGATTTATGAGCAAATTGACCTGGATTTGGATGAAGCTGAAAAGCTGCTTCCCAGACAATGGACTTCCGAATATATCGGTCGGTTAACTTGGGGAGCTGCCCGTGCACTACATGCACGTACATACATGATGAGAAATAGTTGGAGTAACATGTCTGCTGCTGCCAAAGAGGTAATGAGTTCCGGATTGTATAACTTAGATACTCCTTACGATCAGATATTTACGGATGCAGGTGAGAATTGCAGTGAGTCTGTCTTTGAATTGCAATGTGCGTCGACAGCTGCTCTGCCGGCTAGTACTTCCATTGGAAGTCAGTTTTGCCAGGTACAAGGTGTGCGTGGCTCGGGTCAGTGGAACTTAGGCTGGGGCTGGCACATGGCTACCAAAGAACTAGGTACGGCTTACGAATCGGGTGATCCGCGTAAGGATGCTACTTTGCTTTATTTCCGCAAAAGTGCCGATGAACCTGTTACAGCTGCTAATACGAACAAACCTTATGGGGAGTCTCCGGTCTCTTCTGCAATGGGAGGTTATTATAATAAAAAGGCTTATACAGATCCTGCTAAGCGTAAGGAGTTTACCAACAGTGGTTTTTGGGTGAATATTCGTTTGATCAGGTATGCGGATGTGGTATTGATGGCTGCTGAGGCTGCCAATGAATTAGGCAACACGAAGGAGGCTTCTGATGATTTGGAAATGGTCCGTGCCCGTGCTCGTGGCAATGATAATACTATTTTGCCTAAGGTTACTACATTGGATCAGGCTTTGTTGAGAGATGCCATTCGTCACGAACGCCGAGTGGAACTGGGATTGGAGTTTGACCGTTTCTACGATTTGGTTCGTTGGGGTGTAGCTAAAGATGTTCTGCATGCGGCTGGTAAGGTTAAGTATCAGGATAAGCACCGTTATTTACCGCTACCTCAAGATGAGATTGATAAGTCGAACGGGGTATTGGTTCAGAATTCGGATTATAAATAATAGGTATTATATAAATATATATGTCTAAGAAGGGGGTGTTTAGGCATAACCTTCTTAGACTCTTTTGTTTCAATTGGTAAAATTAGTCACTTATGAATAGTTGGTATTATAGAAAATATATAGTTTCTCTTGTTTTGCTGGTTTCTGTTTCTGCTTTTGCGCAGCAATCTTCTGCGGAGATGAATCGTTTTATCGATGCTTTGATGAAGAAAATGACTATTGAGGAGAAAATTGGGCAGCTTAATTTACCTGTAAGCGGAGAAATTACTACGGGACAGGCTAAAAGCAGCAATGTGGCCGAGAAGATTCGTCAGGGAAAAGTAGGAGGATTGTTTAATCTGAAGGGAGTTGCCAAAATTAAAGAGGTTCAGAAACTAGCAGTGGAAGAGAGTAGGCTGAAGATTCCTTTGATTTTTGGAATGGATGTGATTCACGGATACGAAACGGTTTTTCCTATTCCATTGGGCTTGTCGTGTACATGGGATATGGAGGCTATTGAGAAGTCGGCACGCATCTCTGCTGTTGAGGCTAGTGCAGATGGTATTTGTTGGACGTTTGGTCCGATGCTCGATATTTGCCGCGATCCTCGTTGGGGAAGAGCTTCTGAGGGCTGTGGAGAAGATCCGTTCTTAGGGGCTGAAATTGCCAAAGCGATGGTGCGGGGGTATCAGGGTAAGGATCTGAAAGCTGCCAATGAGATCATGGCTTGCGTGAAGCATTTTGCTTTGTATGGTGCCAGTGAAGCCGGACGGGATTATAACACGGTGGATATGAGTCGCATTCGTATGATGAATGAGTATATGCCGCCTTATAAAGCGGCAATAGATGCGGGAGCGGGTAGTGTTATGGCTTCTTTCAATGAAATAGATGGTGTACCGGCCACTGCCAATAAATGGCTACTGACTGATTTACTTCGTGATCAGTGGGGCTTTAATGGTTTTGTGGTAACAGATTTTACCGGAATAGCCGAAATGGTGCATCATGGCATTGGTGATCTGAAAACGGTATCTGCCAGAGCTGTTAATGCCGGTGTGGATATGGATATGGTAAGTGCGGGTTTTGAAGACACGCTGAAGAAGTCGGTTGAAGAGGGAGTGGTAAGCATGGATGTGCTGAACCAAGCTTGTCGACGCATTTTGGAGGCGAAGTATAAATTGGGACTGTTTGCTAATCCTTATAAGTATTGTGACTTGAAACGTCCGCAGAAAGAAATATATACTGATAGTCATCGGTCTGATGCTCGTAAAATTGCTTCGGAGAGTTTCGTTTTATTGAAGAATGATCATGATTTGCTGCCTTTGAAGAAACAGGGTACTGTGGCGGTTGTGGGACCGCTAGCTGAGGCCGGTGAAAATATGGTGGGAACATGGAGCGTAGCAGCCGTATTGGATCGTACTCCTTCTTTGGTTAAGGGGCTTCGTGAAGTTGTGGGTAATAAGATGAATGTTGTATATGCCAAAGGTAGTAACTTGGTTAGTGATGCTGATTATGAAACTCGTGCTACCATGTTTGGACGGAGTTTACACCGTGACGGACGTACGGAGAAGGAACTGTTGGCCGAGGCTTTGAAGGTCTCTGCTACTGCCGACGTGATTGTGGCTGCTTTGGGTGAATCTTCTGAAATGAGTGGTGAAAGTAGTTCGCGTACCGACTTGGAATTACCCGACGTACAACGCACGTTGTTAATGGAACTGCTTAAAACCGGTAAGCCTGTTGTGGTGGTATTATTTACCGGTAGGCCACTCGTGCTAACTTGGGAGCAGAAAAATGTACCTGCTATATTGAATGTATGGTTTGGCGGCAGCGAATCAGCTTATGCCATCGGTGATGTTTTGTTTGGTGATGTGAATCCCAGCGGAAAGTTGACAATGACTTTTCCGCAGAACGTGGGTCAGATTCCGTTGTATTACAATCACAAGAATACGGGTCGTCCATTACCCGAAGGTGGCTGGTTTGAAAAATTCCGCAGCAATTACCTGGATGTAAGTAATGACCCTTTGTATCCTTTCGGCTACGGGCTGAGCTATACTGATTTTAAATACAGTGATGTAGAATTGAGCAGTAAGATTCTTACTATGAATGGGGAACTTACGGCAACAGTAACCGTTACCAATACCGGTATGCGAGATGGAGCGGAAGTTATACAACTCTATATTCGTGATTTAGTAGGCAGTGTTACGCGTCCGGTTAAAGAGCTGAAAGGATTCCGGAAGATTTTCCTGAAAGCGGGTGAGTCAACCAAGGTTTCATTCACCATTACTCCTGAATTATTGAAGTTTTATGATTACGATCTTAACTATGTGTGCGAATCGGGCGACTTTAACGTGATGATAGGAGGGAATAGTCGGGATGTAAAAGGAACCAGTTTTACGCTGAAAATGTAATTACGATGAGAAAATATAAATTTAGTCTGACTTGGATCCTTCTTTTTTTGCTTACCACTTCGTGTGGTATGCAAAAAAAGAGTCTGGTTGCTGATGTGATGACTTTCAATATTCGTCTGGATGTTCTTTCAGACAGCTTAAACAGTTGGCAACATCGCAAAGATAATGTGGCCGGAATGATTCGTTATTATGAACCGGATATTATAGGTATGCAGGAAGTTTTGCATAGCCAACTGGTTGATTTGACAGAACGATTGTCCCGGTATACAGCTGTTGGAGTGGGAAGAGCAGACGGTAAGATGGCTGGTGAGTATTGTTCTTTGTTTTTTAAAACGGATCATTTCGAGCTGCTAAAAGAAGGTAACTTTAGTTTAAGTGAAACTCCGTTGAAATTTGGGGTGAAAGGATGGGATGCTGCTTACGAACGTATGGCCACTTGGGCGGTTTTGAAAGACAAAGCAACCGGACAGAAGTTTATTTGTGTCAATACACATTTGGATAACGAAGGTAAATTGGCCCGTAAAGAGGGATTGAAATTAGTATTAGTAAAAGCAAAAGAACTGGGTGACGGATTGCCGGTTATTGTCATGGGTGATTTCAATGATACTGCTGAATCAGAGTCCATACGAATCATGGATCATAGTGGAATGAAGAATACCCGAGGAGCTGCTGCGGTGGTGTATGGTCCGTCGTGGAGTTTTCATGATTTCGGCCGCTTGAATATGGCTGAAAGACCTTTGATTGACCACATTTACGTGAGTACCCCGATTGAGGTTAATAAATACCGTGTAGTGAATGATACTCCTGAATACGGGTACTTATCAGATCACAATCCGGTTCTTGTGAATATAACAATAAAGAAATAATGAAACAGATACGATGGATGTTTTTGCTTTTATTTTGTAGCTATTTTCTGTTTGGAAATTGTGCAAATAAAACGGAAGTAACAGGAAAAAGACTGTGTGATACTGATTTGTTGGACACGATTCAGTATTATACGTTCAATTATTTTTGGGATGGAGCTGAAGAGATGAGTGGCATGGCACGTGAACGCTACAACGAGAATGGCATCTACCCCGAGAATGATAAGCATATTGTGACTACCGGAGGAACGGGGTTTGGCTTAATGGCTGTTTTATCGGGTATAAAACGAGGATATATTACGGATGAACAGGGTCTTGCTCGCTTTGAAAAGATTGTTTCTTTTCTGGAAAAGGCCGACCGTTTTCATGGCGTTTATCCGCATTGGTTGAATGGAGAAACAGGTAAAGTAAAGCCATTCAGTCTCAAGGATGATGGTGGCGACTTGGTGGAAACAGCTTTCTTGATGCAAGGATTGCTGGCTGTTCATCAATTCTATGTGGATGGTTCCGCTAAAGAACGAGAAATAGCTGCCCGTATTGATAAGCTTTGGAAAGAGGTGGAGTGGGATTGGTATTGCAATAACCAACCTGTATTGTTTTGGCATTGGAGTCCGAACTGCGGATGGGAGATGAATTTCCCGGTTCGAGGTTTTAATGAATGTCTTATCATGTACGTACTTGCAGCAGCTTCTCCTACTCATGGCGTTTCGGAAGAGGTATATCATCAGGGATGGGCAGAGAATGGTGCCATTGTTTCTCCCCACAAAACCGAAGGATTGTCGTTGAATCTTCGCTATCAAGGTACAGCCGCCGGACCATTATTTTGGGCGCATTATTCATTTTTGGGACTTAATCCGAATGGACTAAAAGATAGGTATGCTGATTATTTCGAGGAAATGAAAAACTATACGCTGATAAATAGGGCTTATTGTATTCGAAATCCGAAAGGGTATAAAGGTTACGGTGCTAATTGCTGGGGGTTAACTGCTAGTTATAGCGTGAATGGTTACTCCGGTCATGCTCCTAACGAGAATAGCGATTTAGGAGTTATTGCACCAACGGCTGCTCTTTCATCCATAGTATACACGCCTAAAGAATCGATGGAAGTGATGCGTCATTTGTATGATATGCGTAGCAAACTTTTTGGTAAATATGGATTTTATGATGCATTCAGTGAAACAGCTGGGTGGTTTCCCAAGTCTTATTTGGCTATTGATCAGGGTCCGATAGCTGTTATGATTGAGAATTACCGTTCGGGATTTCTTTGGGATCTTTTTATGAGTCACCCCGATGTGAAGAACGGACTAAATAAATTAGATTTTAATGTAGTTAAATAAGTCAATAGGAAAATGAGACAATATTTTGGAGTTCTGTTTCTTACTATTCTGTCTTTGCCCGTGTTTGCGCAAGCACAGTTACAGCAAGACTCGGTTCGGTTTTGTGAATATATTGCGGTGAAGCATGCCGATGCGGCTGGCTGGGTTACCCGCTATCAAACAGAAATAGATAAATACGTGGATGAGAACAAAAATTTAAAAGACAAATCGTGTGACGTTTTATTTTTGGGAAGCTCTTCCATTAATTTATGGGATAATATTTACCAAGATATGGCTCCCATGAAAATTATACGGCGATCTTACGGCGGCGCTGCTTTACGAGATATGCTTTACAATTATAGTGTGATTGCACGTGGCTATAATCCACACTCTATTGTTTTGTATGTGGAGAATGATATTTGTAACAGTCCCGAAGATATCACAATAGGTCAGACTTTTGATTTCTTCCGTGTTTTTATAAGTAAGATAAAACGGGATTATCCGTTGGTACCTCTTTATGTACTTTCTATAAAACCTTCGTATGCACGCGAGAAAATAGGTCCTAAACAGAAAATGATCAATACGTTGTTGGAAGAATATATCAGTACTCTAAACAATGTGTTCTATGTGGATGTAGCTTCATGCATGTATGATGAAAAGGGAGTACTTCGAAAAGATATCTTTAAAAAAGATAATCTGCACATGAACCAGACCGGATATGATCTTTGGACAGCACGTTTGAAACCGTTACTGTTACAACATAAGAAGTCTTAAATTAAAGTTGTTATATAAGCCATTCATCCCTTACATACGAGGATGAATGGCTTCATTTTTTTTCTATTTATAATTCCACAAGAATTCTGAAAACTTTGCCCGGATTAGCGACCCATTCTTCCATTGCCTGAAGCGTGTCTTCGGGTTTTACAATTTTTGTAATTAGCTCATCTACAGGGCAATTGCCGGTGTTCATGTAATTGATAACTGCTCTGAAGTCTGCCGGTAAAGCATTTCTTGATCCACGAATATCTAGCTCTTTCTGTACGAAATACTTGGTTTGGAAAGCCACTTCGTTCTTGGCATAACCAATGCATACCACTCTACCGGTAAAGCCTACCTCGTCAACAGCCATTACGTATGTTGCCGGACTTCCCACTGCTTCGATGACTACATCGGCCCCAAAGCCTTCAGTAATTTCTTGCATACGTTGGTGTACATTTTCTGTTTTTGAATTAACAGCATAGGATGCACCCATGCGTTTAGCCAAATCGAGCTTTTCATCATCTAGATCTACTGCAATGACTGTGGCTCCTCTAAGTGCAGCACGTACAATGGCGCCGATACCAATCATTCCACAACCTATTACCATAACATATTCATTGTCGGTTACCTGACCGCGGGCCACTGCATGAAAGCCTACGCTCATTGGTTCAATTAATGCGCAATCACGTGAAGAGATGTTTCCTGCCGGGATAATCTTTGTCCATGGCAATACGGCATATTCGCACATCACACCGTTGCGCTGAACACCCAACGTTTCGTTATGCTCGCAGGCGTTAACACGTCCGTTTCTGCAAGAAGCACATTTACCACAGTTGGTGTAAGGATTCAATGTTACATTCATTCCTTTCTCAAATCCGCTGGGTACTTCCGAACCTATTTCTTCAATTACAGCACCAACTTCGTGTCCGGGAATAACCGGTAGCTTTACCATGGGATTTCGACCTAAAAATGTGTTCAGGTCAGAACCACAAAAACCTACATATTTAATTCTTACCAACACCTCACCGGCACCAACAGTCGGCTTTTCCAACTCAACCACCTTAATTTCTGAGGGGTTAACAATTTGAACTGCTTTCATTTTATTGTTTATAATAAATTTATTAATCAATAACCTTGTATCCTTTCCAACCATAGAAAGCACAGAAGGCGAAACAAATCATTGGCACAAAATAGGCCATGTAATAGATATCTTCGTAGGCGTGCATGAAATAAGCTGTGAGCTGTGGAAGGCATGCGTTACCAACAATTGCCATGACCAAAAAAGCAGAGCCGCTTTTCGTATGTTCTCCTAATCCTTTCAGTGCAAGAGAGAATTGTGTAGGGTACATGATGGACATGAAAAAAGAGATAGCAAGCATGGCATAGAGTCCTACCATGCCACCCCAAAACATAACAACGCCACATAAAATGATATTCATTAAGGAGTAAATCAACAACATGTCTTGCGGACGGAACTTCACCATTAATCCGGTACCAATCCAACGACCGGAAAGGAAAGCCAGCATGTACAATCCGAAGAATGTGGTTGCAGTATCTTCAGACAATCCGGCATAGGTGCAACAATACACCAAAAATAAACTGTTAATGGCTGTTTGTCCGCCGTTATAGAAAAACTGTGCGATGACCCCCCAACGTAAGTGTGAACGCTTCAACACTCCGAAATCAATGAGTTTTTCTTTCTTTTCCGATGAACTATTTGACTCTTCGTCGCCTATCTTGGGAAGTTTTGAAAAGATGAATATGATTGCAATAACGATGAGCAAAATAGCCAAAAGCAGATAAGGCATCTTCATGGCATCTGTCTCAACTTGCAGATATGCTTCCCACCCGCCTGGATAATCCGCCGGAATGGAATCTCGGGTGTAGTGGCTACCGCTTAAAACTAATTTGCTCAGGAACATGGCCGAAATGAAGGCTCCAAGTCCATTGAATGACTGTGCTAGGTTTAGTCTTCTGGGAGCGGTTTCTGCTGATCCCAGTACCGTAACGTAAGGATTGGCTGCTGTTTCTAGGAAGCACATCCCGGTTGCTATGACGAAAAAGATACAGAGGTAAGCCCAATATTCTTTTACTATGGCTGCGGGGAAGAAAAGTAATCCTCCAACAGCAGCCAATATGAGGCCAAAGATAATTCCCGCTTTGTAACTATAGCGTTTCATGAACATAGCTATAGGGATGGGGAAAATAAAATAAGCTAACCAGTAAGCCGTTTCTGTAAACGATGCTTCAAAGGTATTTAGTTCGCACGTTTTCATGAGTTGCCTGATCATGGTTGGGAGCAGGTTGCTGCTGATGGCCCACAGGAAGAAAAGGCAGAAAATAAGTGATAACGGTAAAGTGTATGTATTCTTTTTCATGGTGCAGATTTGTTTTATTCAGACATATTTTTGATATAGGGTAATGTGGGCAGAACGCCGAATCCATAGAACTTTTTGGCATTTTCGCCTAAAAAGAGATGTTTCTCGTTCTCCGTCAGTTCTGATGATTTCACAAGGAAGTCATAAGACATCTTATAGGTTATAGCCGTGATGGTACGTGGATAATCAGAGCCCCACATCAGTTTTTCCATTCCTACTAAGTCGGCTGCTTCACGAATGGCTTTCACCGCTCCTTTAAAGGGATAGAATTCATCATTGAACAACCAGGTAATACCTCCTGATTCAACCATAACGTTAGGATGGCGAGCCAAGAGTATTTGCTCTTTCCAATCGGGACGCGTTACCATACCGAAATGGCCGATAGCAATCTTCAGATGAGGGCACTCTTGAATTATCTCCTCCATCTCGGGCACTTGCTCTGCACCATCAGCTAAGTCGATAGAGAGTATAATGTTGTGCTCTTCCATCAAATGAAAAAGTTGCATCATTTCTTCGCAGTTTAGCATCACTCTTCCATCTTTCAGAATAAGACGTTGAGCCGGGATTTTAATGGCTTTAAAACCTTTGGATATAAGTTCTTTAGCCTGGTTTAAAAAACCGGGTTTACGAAATTCGCACATGCCGCATACAAGAAAGCGGTCCGGATAACGGCTTGCTACTTCGCTGAGGTAGTCGTTCTGTATTCCGTCAATATATTCTTGCGTGATAACAGCCGCAGAAACTTGTGCGTAATCCATATTCGACAAGAATACTTCGGCCGTATTTTTTCCGTCAATCATAAACGGAGGTAACATTTGGCGTACTTCGTTCAAGAAAAAGGAACGTCCGTTTTCAAGAGTACGCACCGATAGTCCGTCAACTACTGTGTCTTGCCGGAGCCACAAGTGTGCATGTGCATCAATGATTGTGTATTCCATACAACAGTCTATTATGAATTAGCCCAGCTAACTCGTTGCTGATCACCAATGATTTCGCGTACCTCATTTACCAGTTCATTGTCCATCTCTTCCTCAATCCAGGCAACATTCTTTTTTACGTTTTCCGGATTGGCTGTACTGAACAGTGTGGTGGTAACTCGCGGATTGTTAACAGAGAACTGCATCGCAAGCTTTTCTATGGGGTAGTTTTTCGCCTTACAATGTTCCATGGCTCTTTTGCATGCTTCAATTAAGGATACAGGAGCCGGATGCCAAGTGGGCACGCCTCGTTCGGATAGCATACCCATAGAGAGAGGAGAAGCATTGATTATCCCGATTTCCTTTGATTCAAAATAGTCAAGAAAGTCTGCTAGCTTATCATCGCACAAGCAATAGTGGCAGAAATTGAGTACAGACTCCACTGTTCCACTTGGAACATGATCAATTACCCATTTCAGGTTTTCAAGCTGTAGATCTGTTATTCCCACGTGTTTTACAATGCCTTGTTCGCGTAGCTCAACGAGTGCCGGTAATGTTTCGTTTACTATTTGGTTTAGATCAGCAAATTCAATATCGTGCACATTGATTAAATCAATGTAGTCAATATTCAAACGATCCATGCTCTCATACACGCTTTCTTTAGCACGTTTTGCCGAGTAATCCCAAGTGTTAACACCATCCTTACCATAACGTCCTACTTTAGTAGAAACGTAATAACTGTTACGAGGTATTTCTTTCAGCGCTTTTCCTAAAACTGTTTCGGCCTTGTAATGTCCGTAGTAAGGAGAAACATCAATGAAGTTCATACCCGTTTCAATGGCGGTAAATACGCTTTGTATTGCCTCTTTTTCTTTAATGTCGTGGAATACTCCCCCTAGTGAAGAAGCTCCGAAACTAAGAGATGAAACTTTCATCCCGGTTTTGCCGATCTCACGGTATTGCATATTTAAAGTATTTATGGGTTTCTAATTAAGGCAAATGTATGAAGTAAACCGTTTGAGGCTCATGTAAGCAGGTTAAAAAGTAACGTAATGGTTTACGTAAAAAAAATAACGTAATATGCTTTCCGAAATATAAATGGAAATGTTTTCTTTGCATAGAATATAGAAATGATGCCGAATATGAAAAGTCAGAAACATACGTCACTCAAAGATATAGCTCAGGCATTGGGTGTATCTGTTCCTACTGTGTCGAGAGCTTTGAAGGACAGTCCTGATATCAGTAGAGCCCTTTGTGAAAAAGCTAAATGGATGGCACGGGAGATGAATTATCGCCCAAATCCTTTTGCACTAAGTCTTCGGAAAAATGCACCACGTATTATTGGGGTTGTGGTTCCTGATATTGTTACGCATTTTTTTGCTTCTATATTGAACGGGATCGAAAATATGGCAGTTAAGAATGGTTATTTTGTAATTATCACCACGTCGCATGAGTCATACGAACATGAAAAAAGAAATGTAGAGAACTTGGTGAATATGAGAGTAGAGGGTATTATTGCATGTTTATCTCAGGAAACAACGGATTATAGCCACTTTGCCGAGCTGAAAGATATTAATATGCCTCTTATTATGTTCGATCGTGTTTGTTTGACGGATCAATTCTCTTCAGTAGTTGCCGATGGAGAACATTCTGCACAAATGGCAACTCAGCATTTACTTGATAACGGTTGCAAGCGTGTGGCGTTTATAGGAGGAGCCAATCATCTCGACATTGTTAAAAGAAGAAAGCATGGTTATTTGGAGGCATTGCGGAATAACAAGATGCCGATTGAAAAAGAACTGGTCGTTTGTCGGAAGATCGATTATGAAGAAGGGAAGATTGCTGCTGAAACTCTTTTAGCATTGCCAAATCCTCCCGATGCGATTCTGGCCATGAATGATACATTGGCTTTTGCGGCAATTGAAGTAATTAAAAGCCACGGTCTTCGTATCCCCAATGATGTAGCATTGATTGGCTATACAGATGAGCAACATGCCAACTACATCGAACCCAAGCTTTCTGCCGTTTCGCATCAGACTTATGAAATGGGTGAAACTGCTTGTCTTTTGTTGATTGATCAGATAAAAGGCGATAAAGCCATTCGGCAAGTTATGATTCCTACGCATTTACAGATAAGAGAAAGCAGCATAAAGAATAAGCTAGATTTCAATAAATAAAACAGGAATGGACTAAATAATTGATTAACAGAGTTTTAACTATAGTTACGTAACATGTACTAATGATAATGTAACATAAAAAATCATTCTGTAACACCTCTTTAAATTCGTGTATCATCCTTTTTGAATCTCTTAAAAAAGGTATTATACTTTTGTGCTTCGAATGTGTGGTCCTTGCGGACTGCACAAAAATTAAGGTCACTAATAAGCCATATTCGAAGTACTATGAAGAATAAACAATCTCTGAAATTAAGGTCGGCTGTGCTGTTGTCAGCATGTGTATTTGGTTTTTACACGGTATCATGCAGTTCTTTGCATAAGGACAAAGGTTTGCCGGTAATAGGCAAGTCGGTAGCACTCTTCGATCATTTCAATTACAAAGGAGAAGATGATTTTTATGTTTCTAATCCTTTGCCAAGTGAAGACTCTTTCTATAATCCAATTTTACCGGGTTGGTATTCTGATCCCAGTATTTGTACTAATGGTGAAGGAGATTATTTTCTGGCAACTTCTACGTTTTCCTACTTTCCGGGAGTTCCTCTTTTTCATAGTAAAGATTTAGTGAACTGGAAACAAGTGAGTAACATCTTAAACAGGCCATCACAATTGATGAATATGAAAGGTCAGCATGTGAGTGGTGGCATTTTTGCTCCGGCAATAGAGTATAATCCTCATAATAAGACTTATTACATGATAACAACGAATGTGGGTGCCGGAAACTTTTTTGTGAAAACTCAAGATCCTTTTGGAGATTGGTCAGATCCTATTATGTTACCTGAGGTGACTGGTATTGACCCTTCTTTCTTTTTTGATGATAACGGAAAGGCTTATATTGTTAATAACGATGATGCACCCGATAATAAACCGGAATATAGTGGGCATCGGACCATACGGGTGCAAGAATTTGATGTGCGTACTGATAAAACAGTTGGACCTCGTAAAGTATTGATAAATAAAGGCGCTCGCCCAGCTGATAAACCAATCTGGATTGAGGGACCACATCTTTATAAAATAAACGGGAAATATTTTCTGATGTCTGCCGAAGGAGGAACGAGCAATTGGCATTCAGAAGTCATTTTTAGTGGCGATTCTCCGATGGGCACATTTACTCCGTGGAAAAATAATCCGATACTAACACAGCGACATTTAGATCCTTCTCGTCCTAATCCGGTGACATGTGCCGGTCACGCAGATATAATTCAAACGAAAGAAGGTGACTGGTGGGCAGTGTTCTTGGCATGTCGCCCCATTAATAATAAGTTTGAAAATTTGGGTCGTGAAACTTTTCTGATGCCTGTGAAATGGAGTGATGATGGTTTCCCCTATATGACTCAGGATGACGAATTAGTACCTCTAATAGTAAACCGAAAAGGAGTGAAGCGCGAGAAAGAAGTTACTTTCGGTAATTTTGAACGCAATGATACATTTGATTCTACTGCTCTAAGTATGGATTGGATGACGCTGCGTGCTCCTGCAATTGATTTGTATAATTTGGCTCAAACGCCGGGTTATTTAACTTTGAAATGTGCAAATATAAGTACTACTGAAAAAGATGTGCCTGCATATGTGTGTCGACGGATACAACACCATAAATTTGAATGTGATACGCGTATGCTCTTCAATCCTTTTGATGATAAAGAAAAAGCAGGTCTACTATTATTTAAAGATGAGTCACATCAATATTTTCTCTGTATTGAGAAAGTGGGCGGTACTAAGCATATCTCTCTCAAATGGATTGGTGAATCCGAGAATAAAACATTGTATAGCCATAAAATAGATGATGAAATAACTGCAATAGACTTGAAAGTGATTTCAAGAGGTACCCATTTTGACTTTTATTACTCATCGGACCAAATCGATTGGAAATTATTATGTAAGAATATTGATGCCACGTATCTGTCAACTGCCACAGCAGGAGGATTTACCGGCACTACTATTGGCTTATATGCTACTTGTAAATAATTAAAATCATGTATTTTTTAATCTAAAAAAAAATGTACGCTTATGGAGGAAATGAATGATGGTAGTTAAATTATCTCTAGTTAATCTTTTAAAACAGTTATTGAATCTTCACTAATAGTAAACTTAAACTAATAGTAAATGAAAAATGTAGTAAAACAAATTCGAAAAATTCCCTTACTTGTTTTGTGCATGCTGTTGTACAGTTTGGCCATAACAGCGCAAACTGAAGTCATAGCAAAAGGAGTAGTCGTTGATGAAAACAACGAACCAATTATTGGAGCAAATATTGCGGTGAAAGGAAATAAATCAGTAGGTACCATAGCGGATCTAGATGGTAATTTCCAATTAAAAGTGCCCAGCTCAAATTCAATTTTAGTAGTTTCATTCATTGGTATGACAACTAAAGAAGTTAAAGTTGGGACTGCTAAATCCATTAAAATTGTTCTGCAAGCTGATAATGTACAGTTGCAAGAAGTAGTAGTAGTAGGTTTTGGCCAGCAGAAGAAGGCGTCAGTGGTGGGTGCCATTGCGCAGACTAATGCGAAGGCATTGGAACGTACAGGTGGTGTAACAAGTTTAGGTCAGGCCTTGACCGGTAATTTACCGGGAGTAGTAACTATGACTACCACTGGTAAACCGGGTGATGAAGATCCGAAAATCACAATTCGTGGCGTCACGTCTTGGAATAGCAGTGATCCGTTAGTTCTTGTTGATGGTGTAGAACGCCCTATGAGTAATGTTGATATTAACTCGGTGGCTTCTATATCCGTCTTAAAGGATGCCTCTGCAACAGCCGTATTTGGTGTACGTGGTGCTAATGGTGTAATCTTGATTACCACTAAGCGAGGTGAAGAGGGTAAGGCTGTTATCAATATCAATGCTAGTACAACATTGAAGACCTACTCTAAATTACCTGACATGATGGATTCTTATGATGCACTTGCACTTCGTAATCAGTCTATAGAGAGTGAGTTGGCTTATCATCCTACTTCATGGAGTTACTACTTATCACAAGATAGATTAAATAAATATCGTTATCCGGCTAATCAAGCTGAGGCAGAACGTTATCCAAACATGGATTGGGTGGACTATCTGCTGAAAGATGTGGCTACATCGTACAATGCCAACGTAAACATTAGTGGTGGTACGAAGTTTGTGAAATATTTTGCTTCTGCTGATTTTGCTCATGAGGGTGATATATATAAGAAAGTGACTAATACGAAAGGTTATGATCCGGGATTCAGCTACGACCGTATCAATGTACGTAGTAATCTTGACTTCAACTTGACAAAGACTACTAAACTGCATGTCAACCTTTCAGGGTCCCACGCTGTGAAAAAGGCTACACAGGGCCAATACGAAAATTTAGTTTGGAGTGCTTTTTATGGCATTTCGCCCGACTCTTTTGTGCCAGTGTATAGTGATGGAACCTTTGGCTACTACTATCCCAACCCCACGCAAGCTGCTACAAATAGTTATGAAGACCTTAGTGTGAACGGTATTGGCTATACAACTGATGATCGTTTAAACACCGACTTCACCTTAGAGCAAGATCTCGGCTTTTTATTAAAAGGTTTGAATGTACAAGCTAAGTTGGCATTTGACAACGCTTTTCGTGAAACAGACCGTGGTGTAGATGATAGGACGGATTGGGAAGACGAGGCTCATAAGTGGATTGACCCAGAGACAGGTCTGGAATATACAGATATTAAACCAGATGCATTGTATAAGTTCGATTTTAAGAATAATAATGCGTGGAAAACTGGTGCAGGTAGTGTTCAAAACTGGGCTACCTACCGTCGTATGAACTACTCTGCACAATTGAATTACTCCAATAAATTTGGTGATCATACGATAGGTGGTATGGGTAACTTCAGTCGTGAACAATATGCCACGGGTAGCGAACAGCCTCATTATCGTGAAAACTGGGTGTTCCGTGGAACTTATGACTATGCAAGCCGCTATATGGTAGAATACAATGGTGCATACAATGGTTCGGATATTTTTTCCAAGGAAAATCGCTTTGCATTCTTTAGCTCGGGTGCTATAGGATGGATGGTTTCAGAAGAACCTCTTGTAAAAAAACTTGATCTAAAGTGGCTGGATATGTTGAAGTTGCGTGCTTCGTATGGACAGATTGGAGATGATAATGTAAACGGACGTTGGCTTTATATGGAAAATTGGAGTAATGGCGGTAGCTATCGTCAGTCGCTAACGGGAGCTGATCCTGCTAAGAGTCCTTACAGTTGGTGGCAGCAGACCCAGTTAGGCTACAACGATTTGCAATGGGAGGCCGCTACCAAACTTGATATAGCTGCTGATTTTGCCTTCTTTGGCGGGGTGATTTCTGGTTCGTTCGACTACTTTAAGGAGAAACGTTCTGATATTTTAATCACCGGTGATAAACGTGCAGTTCCTTCATACTTTGGTACTTCTGCTCCAGTGATGAACATGGGTAAGGTTGATAGCCAAGGATTTGAGTTTGACATACGCTGGAACAAACAACTAAATAAAGACTGGCGTCTTTGGGGTAATGCCTCTCTGACTCATGCAACCAGCAAAATCAAGGAAGCAGACGATCCTAAATTGAAGCCCGATTATCAAAAGAAAGCTGACAAAGCTATTGATCAGACTTACTCGTATGTGGATCACGGTTACTACAATAGCTGGGATGAACTGTATGGTAGTACGGCTCATGATGAATATGATACAGGTCGTAAACCAGGTAATTACGTCATTCTTGACTACGATGCCGATGGAATCATTTCTATGAATGACAATATTCCTTATGGCTATACTGGCACTCCTCAAAACACCATGAATCTTCAGGTTGGTTTCGACTACAAAGGTTGGAGTTGCTTTGTTCAATTCTATGGTGTGAGTAACGTAAGTCGTTATGTGGGACTTAGCAGTTTGGGAGGTACACGTAATACCGCTTTCTATGAAGGTAGTTATTGGTCGCCAAGCAACTTAAATGCAGATGTTCCTCTGCCTCGTTGGCTGAATCAGACAAGTAAGTACACTAACGGTACCCGTTTTCTCTTTGATGGCTCCTACACTCGTTTGAAGTATGCCGAGCTCTCATACACCTTCTCCGAGGAGAAGTGGCTGAAGGCATCGGGGTTGAGTAGTTTGAAATTGTTCGTTAACGGAAATAACCTCTTCTTATGGACCGACATGCCCGATGACCGTGAGTCGAATACTGGTGGAGCGAGTGCATATCCTACTCAACGTCGTTTCAATTTAGGTTTTAAAATCACTCTTTAATTTGAAAGCAAGATGAAAAATAAGATTATTTATATACTTACCGTATTCTTCTTTTCGGGCTTCACGTTTACTTCGTGTACCGATTACTTGGAAAGAGATTCGGACTCTGTACTTTCCGAAGAAGATGCGTTTAAGAACTTCAACAACTTCCAAGGATTTGTAGAAGTAATGTATAACGTTATTCCGGATATAGCCAAACACAACTGGGTAAGCTCTTTTAACTGGGGAGACGATGAGGTCATAACGACTGGTAATGGTGAGGGTTTGATGGGCTACGCCATTGATGGTGGTAACTATCGTAGCTATATTAAAAAAGGTGATTGTTTCTTGGATCGCGAGTGGTATGTAGACCAAAAACCTGCTGGGTCATCGGGAGCGCGTTTTGATAAGGCTCTATGGGGAGGTGGTTGGTATGCTATCCGCCAGGCCAATATCGGTCTTGAGGCTTTACAGAAAGGTTTATTGAAGGATGCTACACAGGAAGAACGCAATTTTATAGAAGGTCAGCTTTACTTTTTCCGTGCTTGGTTCTACTTCCAGCTTACAACCTATTGGGGTGGTTTACCTTATATAGAAAGTGTTCTTGCACCTGATGCAGAATTTAACTTGCCGCGTGAAAGCTATCAAGAGAACGCTGAAAAAATGGCAGCCGACTTCCAACGTGCTGCTGAATTACTACCCATTGACTGGGACAATACTACAGCGGGTAATCGTACAAAAGGAAACAATGCTCTTCGTCCTAACAAAATTTGGGCACTCTCATATTTAGGTAAGTGCTTGCTCTATGCCGGTAGCCCTTTAATGCAGAATGGTGGTGAAAACGATAATCGTTCATATAATGCTGATTATTGCAAACGTGCAGCCGATGCTTTGGGTAAGGTACTTACTATGGTTGAGGGCGGTCAAACTCAATACGCTTTGGTTAGCTTTGATAAATACAGCACTTTGTTCTACACCAAAGAGCAGAACTGGCTGATGCCGGGTGGTACGGAAGCCATCATGCGTAGCCCTACTTACGGTGCGGATTCTTACTGGCGTCAGATGAACTCTTATCAACTTTCATACATTTGCGATGGCGATGGTATTATCTTATGTCCTGCTGCTAACTATGTAAACTATTTCGGTATGGCAAACGGTTTGCCACTTAATGATTTCAATTCAGGATTTAGTAAGACGCAGCCTTGGAAAGATCGCGATCCACGTTTCTATAATAACTTTATTTACGATGGTGTGAAGATGATTAAGGCTCCATCGGCTGAACGTAAAAGATACCAGTATGCCAATCTTTACGATGGTGGAAACGCTTCCAAGGAACCTAATAAAACAAGCCGTACCGGTTACTTCAATTACAAGTTCATCCCGTTAGGTGCTAATAAGGATGATTCGGATTATGGGTATGGTAAGGCTACACACCTCCATTTATCTTGGTTGCGTTTGGCAGAAGTTTATTTGCTTTATGCTGAAGCTGCTGCTCAAGGTTATGGTTCACCTACCGGTAAATCTACTACTTTCACAAAGAATGCCATAGAAGCAGTCAACGTAATTCGTGAAAGGGCAGGTGTAAGTGGTGTGGCCGACAGTTACACTGGTGATTTGGAAAAGTTTATGGGTGAGGTTCGTCGTGAGCGTGCTGTTGAGCTGGCCTACGAAGGACATCGTTTCAACGACTTGCGTCGATGGAAATTATTGACCGTGTATCCTTATAATATTAAGACCATGCAGAAGTTTGATCGTGATCCTATAGCAGATTGGGATGAAAAGACTCAAAAAGATAACAACTTTGATCCCGATGCTGATCCCAAAGAACGCAAGGTTGTTAACTTCCGTGAAGAGATAGTGACTCAGCGTAATCTTTCAAGCAAACACTATTGGTTGCCATTCAAGACAGACGATGTAACGATGTATCCGGAGTTTAATCAAAACCCTGGTTGGTAATGGTTTTATTAACGTAAAAACTATAAAAAATGAAACATATATATAAAGGACTTGTATTTTGTGCGGCGTTTGCTTTCGCTAACACACATATTGCCGCCCAAGAGACGCTGGTCGACTTGCTTGAAGCTACCAAAGCCGATTCGCTTCAAAAGGTGCAAGTGGCATTCCGTTCCTTAGACCGAAGCGATTTGCTGGGAGGCGTATCAGTCATTGACATGAAGTCCATATCAGAAAAAGCATATACAAACTATAGTTTGAGCCTTGTTGACAATGTGGTGGGTGGTTTCAATGGCAATATTTGGGGAAATAGCGAATACCTCGTTATGGTAGACGGTATGGTGCGTGATGCAAACAATGTACTTCCCCATGAAATAGATCAGATAACTCTCTTAAAAGGCGCCTCGGCCGTAGTGCTTTATGGTCCGCGTGCTGCTAAAGGGGTTATCAGTATAACTACCAAACGTGGTAAAGTAGGCGATCTCAGAATCAATGTTAATGCTAATACAGGTTTTTATACTCCCAAGTCTTATCCCAAATATCTGGGTTCAGCAGAGTATATGAGTCTCTACAACGAAGCTCGTGTAAACGATGGTTTGGCTGCTAATTACTCGCAGGAAGCCATTTATAATCATGCATCCGGCTTGAATCCTTATCGCTATCCTGATTTTGACATGTATTCTTCTGATTACCTGAAGAAAGCGTACAACCGTTCTGAAGCGGTAGCCGAAATATCAGGCGGTAACGAAAAAGTAAAGTATTATACTTCTACAGGTTACTATCGTGAGTCATCACTTCTTAAGGTGGGCAATACGGAGGATAATTACAACAGCCGTTTTTTTGTACGTGGAAATGTAGATATGCAGTTGCATAAACTTATTACCGCACAGGCTGATGCTAATGTAACTTTCTATGACTCTTACGCGGCAAGTGTTGACTGGTGGGGTCAAGCTGCTACGTTGCGTCCGCATTTGGTGTCGCCGTTTATCCCTTTGAGCTACATTGAAGATACTGATCAGAATTCATTGAATGCTGTGCTTAATAGTAGTTATATCAAAGATGGTAAATACTTTTTTGGCGGTACGCAGCAGAACCCTACCAATCCGGTAGCCGATGCTTATGCGGCTGGCGATAGTAAGTATGTAAGTCGTCAGTTTCAGTTTAATACACGTTTTGATATTAATCTTTCTCCTTTGCTTAAAGGGCTTTATTTTCGTGCTAAATATGGTATAGACTATGCTTCTACCTACAATCAGGGGTATACCAGCAAATATGCTACTTTTTCACCTGTGTGGGCCAACTACAATGGGAAGGATATCATTGCAAGTATTACACAGTATGGTAAGGATGAAAAGAGTGGTAATGAAAATATTGAAAATTCAGCCTATCGATACACTTACAACGTATCCGGCCAGTTTGATTACCAGCGTACTATTAATGCCGACCATAATGTTTTTGCCATGATTTTAGCTAATGCATGGCAGACACAGCGAAGTGAGCATTATCACCGTACTACCAATGCCAATTTAGGCTTTCAGGCATCCTATAACTATCAACATAGATACTATGCGGACTTTAGTGTTGCAATGCCTTATTCGACCAAGTTGCCAGAAGGCAAGCGCATCGCTTATTCTCCCACTGTTACTTTGGGTTGGAATTTAGCTAAAGAGTCATTTATGGAGAACTCCATCTTTGACGACTTGATGCTTACTGCTTCGGCAGGTATCATTAATCAGGATCTTGATATCACTGCTTCCGATAACGAAGATGGATATTATCTTTATAAGGCAGTTATACAATCGGGTGGTTGGTATAGTTGGGGTGATAACGGAGGTTTGGCTGCCACTGAGTTTCAACGTGGTAACAATCCTGATATGACCTATGTGAAACGTAAAGAGTTGACTGCAGGTTTGCGTGGTTCTATGTTGGATAAGTTGATAAGTTTTGATGTTAACTTTTTCACTAGCAAGATGGATGGTGGATTGGTTCGTACCAATTCGTTGTATCCTAATTACTTTACGCAGACCGGTTATCCGTCATCATCTATAATTCCTTACGTAAACTTTAATGTAGATCAGCGTACGGGATTTGATTTCAGTGTGTATGCTAATAAAAAGGTGGGTGAAGTTGAACTAACTCTTGGAGTAAGCGGTATGTACTATAAGAGTACAGCTAAAAAACGCGATGAGAATGTTGAGTTCGATTACTTATCAGCTGTAGGTCGTGCCTTGAATGGACATTGGGGGTTGCAGAGCGAAGGTTTTTTCCAGAATCAATCTGAAATCGACGCTGCTCCTGATCAGACATTTGGAGATGTGAAGCCAGGCGATATTCGTTATAAGGATCAAAATAATGATAATAAGATTGACGATAATGACCGCGTGTTTTTAGGTCGTTGGGATTCTCCTTTTATGAGTGGCGTCAACCTTACCGCTAAGTGGCGTAATTTTACTCTCTATGCGATGGGTAACCTCTACATGGGTGGCTACGGTATGAAAGACAATTCATATTATTGGGTCAAGGGAGATGGCAAATATTCTGAAGTGGTGCGCAATCGTTGGACACCTGAGACAGCAGCTACTGCTACCTATCCACGGTTGACTACGACTGATGGTGCCAATAATTTCCGTACTTCTGATTTCTGGATGTACAAGAATGACCGCTTTAACCTCACTCAAGTACAACTAACGTACCAGATGCCTGAAAAAGTGTTGGAAGGAACTTTCATCAAAGGTTTGAGCTTTTTTGCCAATGCAAACAATCTGCTTACCATTGCGAAAGAACGAAAAGCTTTGGAACTGAATGTGGGCAGTGCACCTCAAACACGCTTCTACCAACTTGGTTTTAAGGGAACTTTCTAAAAAATGACAAATTTAATAATCAAGATTGAAAAATAAGAAGTTATGAAACTAAAAAATATCATCTTATCAGCAGCCTTATTGGTGACATTCTCTGCTTGCGACGATTTGTTTGAGCCGACAATAGAGAACCATAAAGATGCTGCAGATTTGGAAAACATGCCTTCGTGGGCTGTTGGTTTGCTGGGTCATGCCTATATCAGTAATCCGCTGGGTGAAAATGCTAACTCTTGGAAGTTTACTGATGTAGCTACCGATGATGCCGTATCCAATGATATAGGAAATTCTTATCTGAAGATGGCAACAGGTTCTTGGCGTGCTGATAATAATCCCATGGACAATTGGCAATACTTGCGTGCATCATGGCAATATCTTAATCAGTTTCTGGAAATCTCCGAAAATGTAGAATGGGCTAGAGATCAGGTTGCTTCCGACCTTTTCAAAAAACGTTTCCAAGGTGATGCTTATGGTATGCGTGCCCTCTATATGTATCATCTGTTAATGAGTTGTGCCGGATGGAGTGCTGATGGACAATTATTGGGTATTCCCATCTTGACAGAGTCGGAAAACATAGATTCGGACTTTAATAAACCTCGTAATACGTTTCGTGAATGTCTTGACCAACTGAATCAGGACGTAGAAAAAGCCATTGAAATGCTTCCCGAAGAGTATGGTGATGTAAATGGTGCAAGCAATGTGCCCGCAAAATACACTCAGATGGGAGCTGACCCTAGTCAGTACAATCGTGTGTTTGGTAACCATGCTAAAAATCGAATGAGTGCTCGTGTGGCTCGTGCTATTCGTGCCCAAGCAGCTCTGCTGGCAGCAAGTCCTGCCTATAGCGAAGGCTCTGGAGTTACTTGGGAACAGGCAGCTAATAGCATGGCTGAAGTACTGGCCAATCTTGGTAGCGACCCTATAGCGAATATTGATCCCACAGGTAACAAATGGTACGAGGATGCTAACGGTATTAAGAATCTGGTAGCAGGCTACAATCGTCCCGAATTCCTGTGGCGCAGCAACAAGAATGAAAGTGCTGACCTTGAAAAAGATCAATATCCTCCTTCACTCTTTGGCAAGGGGCGTGTTAATCCTTCGCAGAACTTGGTTGACGCATTTCCATCACTGACCGGTTACCCGATTAGCGACCCGCAGAGTGGATACAATCCGCAAACCCCGTATGCTAATCGTGACCCTCGCTTAGCGCTATATATAATATATAATGGTAGCAAGGCCGGTACGGATAAGAGTGTTATTACGACTGCTTTCGATGGTAGCAATAACGATGCAATGAACAAGTTTGACGGTGCTTCTACACGCACAGGTTACTATTTGCGCAAGTTCTTGGATATGAACGTGAATGCTAATCCTAGCAACACAACCAATGGTTACCATATTAAACCTTGGATTCGTTACACCGAGATTTTTCTTGGTTATGCTGAAGCAGCCAATGAGGCTTGGGGACCACAAGGCAAAGGAAGTAATAGCTATTCGGCTTACGACGTGATTAAAGCTATTCGCAAACGTGCCGGTATCGGCGAAAATGGTGGTGATCCTTATCTGGAATTAGTGAAAGGCGATAAAGACAAGATGCGTGAACTTATTCGCAATGAACGTCGCTTGGAACTTTGCTTCGAAGGTTTCCGTTTCTGGGATTTGCGTCGCTGGAAGGTGGATATCAGCAAGTTGAACGAAACTGTAAAGGGCATGAAGATTACGGGAACTAACCATGAAGTGGTAGATGTAGAAAAACGCGACTACAAGGATTATATGTACTACGGTCCTGTACCTTATAGCGAAATGTTGAAGTTTGATGCTCTCATCCAGAATAAAGGATGGTAACGTGTTAACGAATTTATATAAACTGAATAAATGAAAATAGCAATGAAAAAATCATTCCTGATAATAGCCGCTATGATGGGAGCCCTATTCACTGCGTGTGAAAACGGCGACTGGGAGTTCCCTGATTATAAATATTCTGCGGTTTACTTTGCCTATCAAAGCCCTATACGCACGATCACATTGGGCGAAGATAAGACTGTGGACAACTCATTGGACAACGAACACAAGTGCCAGATTATGGCAACAATAGGCGGTGTATACGAGAACAAGAGCGATGTGGAAATTGGCATTCGCGTAGATAATTCGTTGTGCGATGGTTACACTTTTGAAAGTACAAAAGGTGACGTAGAACCTTTGCCGGCTTCTCACTATACATTGAGTTCCGATAAAATTATCATCAAGAAGGGTCAAGTACTAGGTGGTGTTACTGTTAACCTAACCGATGCATTCTTTAATGACCCCAAATCGACGAGTTTGAATTATGTCATCCCTGTAGTAATGACCAATGTTAAGAACGCAGACTCTATTTTGGTAGGGAAACCTTTAGTTCATGCCCCCAATCGTATAAACGAGGACGATTGGGATGTTAAACCTAAAGACTACGTTCTTTATGCTGTGAAGTACATTAGCAAGTATGATTCACACTACCTGCGACGGGGTATTGATACATATAGTGGTAATAAAACCGGTACGGAGGTTCGCCATGCTGCTTATGTAGAGAAAGACGAAACTATTGCCGGGTTCAGTACAGTAGGGCTGAATAAAGTACAGTGGGCTCGTCCAACGCGTAACACAGCCGGAGAGATTATTGACAGCAAGTTACTGCTGACTTTTGACGAGAGTGGTAACTGTACCATTACTTCCAATTCTCAAGGTGTAGTAGCTAGCGGTAGTGGTAAGTTCGTTGTTAAAGGTGAGAAAAAAAGCTGGGGTAACGAAGACCGTGATGCACTTTATCTGGATTACACCATGGATTATGACGGTATTCATTGTGCTACTAAAGATACCTTAGTCGTACATTATCGTGGTGTGAAAGCTGAATGGTTCACTCCTTTGAAGAAATAATGATCAGGTTTCTTATTAAAAAAAGTATTTATATGAAACATACAAAAAAAATATTAGGAACAATGCTTTTAACAGCTGCTGCTGTTGCTGTCACTTCTTGTGTGGACGACAGCAAGTTGCTGTTTGCTTTTGAGAAGCCTGCCTCTATTGCAGGTATGGAATATCTCAACGAGTATGACGCATTGAAAACTTATGTAAACAGCAGTGCTAATCCCAACTTTAAGTTGGGAATTGCACTGACTGCTGATGACTATATTGCAGGTGGTTTGGTAACACGTCTAGCTAATTCTAACTTCCAGGAAATGACAGCTGGAAACGCTATGAAATATGCTTCGTGCGTGGCAGATGACGGCACGATGAATTTTGGAACCGTAGAGAAATTTGTAGCTGCTGCTAAAGCAGGAGGACTTACCATTTATGGACACACCTTAGCATGGCATGCGCAGCAGAATAATAAGTATTTAAATTCGCTGATTAAAGATAAGGAGTTGCCTCCATCTCAGGGTGTAGGAAACTGTTTACATATTAAAACCTCAGAGGCTAAGGCAAATCCTTGGGATTGGCAAATTTTATACGATTTGGCTTCTCCTCTTCTAGCAGGGAAGACTTATTCATTTTCTATGCGTACAAAAGCCTCAGCAGCCACTACATTTCCACTGTGGATAGAAACTCCCAATGCCGGTAATACGAATTACGGATTACCTCAGATCTCTGTAGGAACTACGTGGAGTGTGATAAGTTTTGAGTTTACATCTAGTAGCGATTGTTCACGCTTGTTGTTTAGCTTTGGAAAATTTGGCGGTGATCTTTACTTTGACGATATAGTGCTTGTTGAGAAAGGTGATAGTCATAACATGTTTAGTAATGGAACTTTCGAAGAGGGTGATCTTCCATCAAACTGGAGCAAACCTGGTTGGCATAGTTATACTTATGGGATTGAACCGTCGCCTGGTGATGCTGCAGCAGAGGTTGAACAAGAAAAAAAGGTCAGAACCTATCAAGATGGTCCGTTCCCGTTTTACGCAATGGGGTGTGAACCTCCTGTTGTAGATGGCTATATACACTTTGTACCTACAGGTAGTTGGTCTCAATTTTTTATTCTTCCTAGTAGCGAAAATACACTTGAAGAAGGAAATTATGTTCTTTATCTAGACATTAAGTCTTCTAAAGATGCTTCTGGTGTACAACTGACTATGCAGAATGGATGGGGAGGAACTGATCAGCAAATAACAGTCACTGTGCCCATCAAAGAGGGTAATCATATAGTTAAATTGAATCTCCCTAATGTTGCGGGTGGTAATTATGATGTTATCTTTAAACCACAGACTACTGATGCTATACTTGATATTAAATCAGTTAAGATATATAAGGTCGTGAAGTTAAATTCCATTCCTCTTACTCCTGCAGAGAAAAAAGATACGCTTACATGGGCAATGAACAACTGGATAAACGGAATGATGAAAGCTACTGGTGGTTATGTCACCGCATGGGATGTCGTGAATGAAGCGATTGCTGGTGGAGGTGATGACGGCGAAGGTTTTTATCCTTTGCAGTCAGCGACTAATGTTAGTGCAGATGATGCTAAGAACAATTTCTACTGGCAAGACTATTTAGGTAGCGAAGACTACGTGCGTATTGCTGTGGCTGCTGCTCGCAAATATTATGCCGAGAATGGTGGCACTAATCCTTTGAGACTCTTTGTCAATGATTACAATTTGGAATCAGATTGGGATGACAACAAAAAGGTCAAGAGTTTGGTACACTGGATTGAGAAATGGGAAGCTGACGGTGTGACGAAAATTGATGGTATCGGAACGCAGATGCACGTGAGCTGTCATGCCAATTCCGAGACACAGAAAGGCAAAGAGGATCATGTGGTGAAGATGTTTGAAATCTTGGCAGAGAGTGGAAAACTCGTGAAGATTACCGAACTTGATATGGGTTATGTTGATGAGGAAGGCAATAGTGTGAAGACTGCGGACATGACCGAAGCACAACATAAGGCGATGTCTGAATACTACAAGTTCATTGTGAAAAAGTACTTCGAGATTATTCCTGCTGCTCAGCAATATGGTATTACTCAGTGGTGTATCACCGATAGTCCTACTGGATCTGGTTGGCGCGGTGGTGAACCGGTAGGTCTCTGGGATGCAAACTACAACCGTAAACATACCTATGCTGGATTTGCAGACGGATTAGCAGGTAGGTAATATTATTATATAGAATAAAGTGGCGGGATTCACTGAGTGGAACCGCTACTTTTATAGTCTTAATTAAAAACGAACAGGAATGAAATATGTTTTTTTTATATTTAGTATAATTCTTTGGTCTAGTTGTAATAATGACATACTAGAAAACATAGATAATGATAAAGAAATAGTGACAAGGACTTCGTCTTTGGATAGCTATTATTTTGGAACGTCTTCAAATACGCCATTAGCTGACATCGTGGTTAATAATAAAGGTGTATCGCATCAAGACTACTATACAATATTGTCTTATCAACAAGTTGGCGCTACTTTTACAGACATTGAGCCTCAGATTCTAAGTACTCCATCTTGGATAAGTATTGAATGCCGGCATGTATACTATAAGATATATGTTATATTTATTACAGTGGAAGTAAATACGTCTAATGAAAGAACTGGCTTTGTTCAACTAGTACAACCGGGATCCAATAAAACATTATCTATCCGTATCACTCAGAGTGGAACTAATAATAATGTTACTATTGGAGTAAATAGCCCTTGTAAAAATCAGTATAAATTCGTTGCTACTACTAATTATCCCGTTGAAGATAATATCAGAATTCAGGTACCTTTTATTGTGTATAATGATAATGGTGAAATGAGTCAAAATGCAATTATTTCTATTGTTAAAGGTCAAAAAACAGGCTCTTATGTGATGGATTATAACGGTTCTCCTTTAGTTTATTATCACGGCGATTTGAAAGGATATAAACTTTATGAAGGGCAAATTAGTGGAGATAGTACCTATGTTTATCATTTTACACGTTATTGGTAGCACTTTGGACAGATATAATATTGTTCATTTGTCAAATGCGTAATTGTATATAAAAAGAAAGAGCAGGTGTTTCATGTCTTTGAGTTACTACAATCAAATAAAAATGAATACCAGCTTTTTTTAACACGCTTTTGAGATCTGTGAACAAGAATACTATTGTATACGCAACGAAGATAAATTCGTTCGAATAGACTATTTAGTTTAATTTGTAAGAGTAAGCATATATTCTTTCTAGCGTGTAATTACGCCATTTCCGTTGTGTCACTATCGGAGCACAGAAGTCATCATTGAGATAAAAGTTTAGTGTATTGAATTCAGGAAATGTCGATGCATTCATTAGAGGAATATACATTTTACTTCAAGTAAATGTTCTAATGCGAATCGTCTGGTTCGTTTTTTAATTGATAACATAGTCTGACGGTTAGAACGATTTAGTGACGTTTAGTAAAGACATATTTACTAAAATAATAGTCTTCTTTTCGTATATAAGCAGGTGTAGAATATAACCTTTAAAATAATTACAAGATGAAACATTTATTCAAGTTTTCCCTTTGTGCATTGACATTTGCCATGAGCACAGCTACCGGAACTGCACAAAATAGCGGAACGGGATTGAAGGATGCTTATAAAGATTACTTCTCTATCGGTGTGGCTGTTAATATGCGCAACATTACGACACCCGAACAAATAGCGATCATTAAAAATGACTTTAACAGTATTACGGCGGAAAACGATATGAAGCCCCAACCAACTGAACCTGCTTATGGACAGTTTAACTGGGAAAATGCTGATAAAATCGCAGACTTCTGCCGCAGTAACGGAATAAAACTCCGTGGGCACTGCCTGATATGGCATTCTCAAATAGGTCAATGGATGTATCAGGACGAAAAAGGAAATCCTGTGTCGAAAGAAAAATTGTTCGCCAACATGAAGCATCATATTACAGCTATCATGGAACGTTACAAAGATGTTGTATATGCGTGGGATGTGGTGAACGAGGCTATTTCTGACGGTGATCGACAAGGCGGCTGGCCTGGTATGAGGCAGCAATCCGGTCCATATCGCAATTCGCCTCTTTATCAGATAGCGGGTGACGAGTTTATTAAGAAAGCCTTTATCTATGCTCGTGAAGTTGATCCTGATGTGTTACTCTTTTACAACGATTATAATGCGGCCGACCCAGGTAAGCGGGACCGTATTTACAACATGGTTAAAGCCATGAAAGAAGAGGGCGTGCCTATCGATGGTATTGGTATGCAGGGACATTATAATATCTATGGTCCGAGTATGGAAGATGTGGATGCCGCATTGACGAAATATTCCACGATAGTGAAGCATATCCATATTACCGAGTTGGATATTCGTGCCAACGAGGAGATGGGAGGTCAACTTAACTTCAGTCGGGAAGCTGGTAATATCAGTCCGGTAGTGAAAACACTTCAGGAAGATCAATATGCGCGTCTGTTCCGTGTTCTTCGTAAGCATAAAGATGTGGTGGATAATGTCACTTTTTGGAATCTTTCAGATCGCGATTCATGGCTTGGTGCACGCAACTATCCCCTCCCTTATGACGAGAATTACAAGCCAAAACCCGTTTATAATATAATCAAGGATTTTGATCCGGCACTTGACGTTGCTGAAGTAAAAGAGGATTTCCGTCCTTCCACGCTTAACCAGCCCGGACAACAGTACCCGATGGTTAATTCGCAAGGATATGCACGTTTCCGTGTAGTTGCTCCTGATGCCAAATCAGTTATCGTCAGTCTCGGATTAGGCGGTCGTGGCGGCACAGTGCTTCGTAAAGACAAGGAAGGTGTGTGGGTAGGAACTACAGATGGTCCAATGGATGAAGGATTTCATTATTATCACCTTACTATTGACGGTGGCGTATTTAACGATCCGGGTACTCTGAATTATTACGGCTCTTGTCGTTGGGAGAGCGGTATCGAGATTCCGGCTCATGATAGTGATTTCTATGCAATGAAGCAGGTACCTCATGGAAATGTTCAGCAAGTTTATTTCTATTCCAAGAGTACAAACGCTCATCGTCGTGCGTTTGTCTATACACCGCCTACTTACGGTAAAGACAAGAAGAAATATCCTGTTCTCTACCTTCAGCACGGATGGGGAGAAGATGAAACGGCATGGTCCAATCAGGGAAACGCAAATTTAATAATGGATAATCTGATTGCCGAAGGCAAGATTACTCCGTTCATCATCGTAATGACGTATGGCATGACGAATGATATTAAATTTGGACGTCTAAATGAATTTACAGCCAAAGAATTTGAAACAGTATTGGTGGACGAGCTGATTCCTTATATTGATAGTAATTTCCGTACGCTGGCCGACAAGAAACACCGTGCCATGGCAGGGCTTTCTATGGGAGGCTTTGAAACGAAATTGATAACCTTGCGACGACCGGAGATATTTAACTATTACGGACTGTTGAGCGGAGGTACATATGCACCAAGCGACATCAAAGACCAGAATCAGGTGAAATCTATCTTTATCAGTTGTGGGAGTAAAGAGAATCCGGATGGTGTGACTAAGGCGGTGAACGATCTCAAAGCCACAGGATTAAAGGCGACATCTTATGTGTCTCCTGGTACAGCTCATGAATTCTTGACTTGGCGTAGAAGCCTATATCATATGGCACAAGAGCTTTTCAAATAAGATATGAACCCAATGAAATTTGGATTATTGAATTTCATTGGGCTCACAATAAAGAAAGTTTTTAACTTAAAGGTTAAAACATAATATATTATTTGTGCTTTTTATACTTGGCCTGCACTGTCTGTGAAGATCGTGCAGGTTTTTCTATTTCAGGTGTTCTTCCATATATTTTGTTGGAGGAACACCGTAAAGCTCTTTAAAAGCAGTTGAGAAAATAGTAGGATTCGCAAAACCTGTTAAGTCAGATATTTCTGCCATTGTATAACGCTTTTGAGTAAGTAAAATGGCAGCTTGCTTTAAGCGGGTATTGCGAATGAAATCTCTAGTAGTCTGATTGGTAAGCTCTTTGAGTTTACGATGCAAATGTACTCTACTTATGCCAATCTCACTTGCAATTAATTCTACTGTTAGATTAGGATTACTTAAGTTCTTATTAATCGCATTCATAACACGCTCCATCAATTTTTCGTCGGGAGACTGTAACTTAATCTCCTCCATCTTATCTTCGTGATCTTGATTACCACTGAAAGTATTGCGCAATCTTTCTCGGCTATTGATCAGGTTTTGTACTGTTTTTCTGAGAATTTCAATATGGAAAGGTTTAGTCAGATAAGCATCTGCACCAACTTCCAAGCCTTCAATATTATCTTCTTCTCTTGTTTTTGCAGTCAGCAAGATAATGGGAATATGGTTTAAATTTACATTCTGTTTTATTTTCTTGCATAGTGTCAAACCGTCCATTTCGGGCATCATTATATCACTGATGACTACATCCGGTTTGCGTTTGAAAAGCGTATCCAAAGCTTCTTTTCCATTACAGCTTTCCAATATGTGATAATCGGCAAAAAGTTCTTGCTTAATGTATCTGCGAATTTCTTCATCATCTTCTACTATCAATACGCGATATTTTGTTTTTTTGCGAACTTTGAGTTCTTCTTCATCTCCACTCTCTTCTATAGCTGGTATTGTTTCTGCAGGTGTATATGCGAGCTCATTATCAGTAGAATTATCTAGCTCTTCCTGTTTTAAATGACTGTAACCCATAGGCAGGCGAATGACAAAGCGGCTACCAATACCTTCCGGATTGTTTTCGGCGTGAATATGTCCGTGATGTAATTCAACTAATGAGCGAGTAAGGTGCAGGCCAATACCTGTGCCTATGTTTGAGTTATTTAAATGATTGCGTATTTGATAGAACCGTTCAAATATGTGCTCAATTTCTTCTGGTGCAATTCCGATACCTGTGTCGGCAATTATAATTTCGGCATAATTGCTTAAAGTAGTTTCTGTATCTTCGCTATGGCCAGATTTGAGGTATATATCAACACGTCCACCTTCCGGAGTAAATTTAAAGGCATTTGAAAGAATGTTTAAGATCACTTTATCAAAGTTTGTAGGATCAATCCATAAACCAAATGTATTGAAATTTTCATGATGAAAGGTCAATGAGATATGTTTGTTGACTGTTTGCCCAGCAAAAGTATTGCATAGCTCCTGAATGAATGCCACCATATCTATTTCTCGAAACATAAGAGACATTTGTCCTTTATCAATTTTACGGATATCCATTAACTGATTGATGAGTCGAAGAATGCGTTCCGCATTTCTATAAATCGTATGATATGTTTTCTGTCTTGAAGGATCGCCGTCAGTAGAGATTAGTTTCTGAAGAGGACTAATAATAAGGGACATTGGCGTGCGAATTTCATGTGAAATATTCATGAAAAATTGCAATTTGGCTTCGTTGATTTGCTCTGCATGGATGTGTTGTAGCATTTCTTGTTTGGTTCGGTATCGATGTTTGGCTTGCAATATAATAAACCAGATTGTTCCGCCCGTCAACAATGCATAAATGAGTTTGGCCCACCAAGAAGCCCACCAAGCCGGATGAATATATATTGTGATTTCTTTTACGTCTGAATCGACCATGTAATCTTGTACTTTCACCTTGAAGTGATAGGTTCCTGGCGACAGATTACTGAATGAGACTCTATTATTACCAATTGGTAAACTAACCCAATTGTTATCATTCATTGCATATAAATAAGTTATACGCTCGGGATTATTCATTTCTAGTGTAGAGAATTCTATAGTGAATGAATTATCATTGTGCGAAAGGTCAAATCTTGTGGCTTCAAATACCGGTTCATTAATAATTTCTCTTCCTCCGGATAAAACACCTTGTCTTACCGGTTGATTATGTAAATAGAAGTCAGTGATGCGTATATTCCACTTTTTGGCGGGGTTAGTAATCTCTTGAGGGTTGAAATAGGTAATGCCATCTGTTCCTCCAAACCAGATTATTCCATTAGCGTCTTTGAATGAGGCGTTCTTACTAAATTCATTCCCCTGCAATCCATCACCTACAAAATAATTGATAAATTTATGGCTGCTTCGGTTATACTGTGAAATGCCGGCATTTGTACTTATCCATAAATTATCTTGTTCATCGCCAACAATAGCATAAACAGCATCGCTGGGTAACCCATTCTCTGTGGTAGATGTTACTAATTGTTGATTCTTTGGATTCCAACTAGATAATCCATCGGATGTTCCTATCCAAATAATGCCTTTTTTATCTTCATAAATGGAAAATACGATGCGACGAGTAAGCACCTTTTTAGTTATAAACTCATCTGAGTTTAAGTTGATGCAATATACACCATCGTAAGTGCCTGTGTAGAGTTTATTGTCTTTAGAATAAAGCAAACAATTAATCCATTTGTTGTTCTTGTTGGCCTTTTCGGGATACTTTAGTTTATTCGTTTTGAGCTCATAATAGTACAGACCAGCTCCCATAGTAGCTATCCAAAGCCTTTTATTTTTGTCTTCAACAAAATCATATACACGTTGAACTCTATTCCCTTCTTGATCCAGTAGCTCTTTTAAATAAATGCAACGGCCTGTTTCACGATCAAGTCTGCACATTCCTTTAGTAAAAGAACCTATCCACATATTTCGTTCGGAATCTTCATAGAGTCCGAATACAGTAGACGGTACATTCTCTTCACTATCTGTATCTGCCGGATAGAAATGTTTTTTTTGTTTTAGTTCTTGTGTAATACCATATATGCCATCATTGTCTGTCCCTACCCACAAGGTACCTTCATGGTCACGGCAAAGAGACGTGACACTATTTGAACCGATGATATTTTTATCTATGGCCTTATTTCCAATGTACTTGAAACTATTAGGTTGTGCGGGAATCATCATTACCCCTTTTTGATAGATAGCGAGCCAGAAATTACCGGTATTGTCTTTTAGAATAGAGTGTACTTTTGATTTGTTGGAATCAAAATAACTATTGTCAAATGGTGCATCCGTTATCTTCTGCTGTTTAATGTTATACACTTTCATTCCTTTCCCATCTGTTCCTATGTATAACTCATTTTGGTTGTCCGGGTATAATGATTTTATAGGTAAGTTCTGTTTTCCTTTGTACGGAATGGGTTTAAATGAATCACTTGATTGATCATATACAAAAAGCCCTTTACCCATTGTACCTACATATATATTGCCATTCAGATCTTCGCAGAAATCAACGATAGTTATTCCCTTCTCATTTTTTAAATAATGGGTCACTTTCTTCTTATCCGATATTTTGTATATACCATTTTCTCCTTTAGTGATCCATATATTCCGTTTTTTATCTTCAATCATATAATCAGTTGAGGTGGCGGCTATGGGCAAATTGAGCATTTTTACAACCAGTTTTTCTTTCTTTATAATCAGTTTACATAAAATATTTCCTGATACCCATATTTCTCCATTTTGTCGTTCTAAAATAGCAATAATGTTGCTGTCAAACAGATCCCCGTTTTCCCATCTGGCTTGCGGAGTAAAACGATCAGTTGCCGGATCGTACATTTGAATACCAGTATAAGTACCGATAATCAGGTTTCCTTTGCTGTCTTCAAACAGCGTGCGAACATAATTGTGACAGAGTGAATGCTCGTCATTCTTCTTGTGTTTGTAAACGGTAAATTTGACTCCATCGTATTTATTCAGTCCATCTTCGGTGGCAATCCATATCATACCATTTCTATCTTGATATATTTTGTTGATCAAGCTGCTTGACAATTTACTATTCGTGGTGAACAATTGGCACGACTGACCAAAAGTAGTGATTGAAAAGAATAGAATAAAGAAGATACTTAATGTGTTTCTCATATTGATAATACTGTTTGTTACTGCAAAATTAAGCATATTTTCAAATAAAAAAAGGATTGTCTCCGCTAATGTAACAGAGAAACCGTATGTTGTAACATCTTCAAAAGGTTATGTAACATGATGTGGCTGATAAGTCGAAACAGTACACTAATATTGTTGCTGTAAAGAATGGAAGAAGAACACATTTATTTCCTGCCCATTCATTTACTTAAATTGCCATAGCAATAGGTCAGTAAACTAATTGTGTTATATAATACTTAATCTAATATGAAGATCAACAGATGTCAAATAAGTCTTTTTACTATCGGATTTATTGGTTACATAGTATTAAGTGGATTTCAGAAAGAGACAGTCTACATGAAGGAAAATCACTTGATAGTGAATGATTCTGACTATTTTGAGACGCGTGGATTAAACTATTTTGTTTTCAGTAACATATATGATGCTACTTTCGATGATTCGAAAATCAGTGCTGTTGAGATCATACATCATGGAATTCGTACCGCAACGAATGGTGATGTGCGATTGAACCCCACTCCCGGACAATGGGATAAGCTGCCTCGATTCATTGATCGTAAGGTTGATCAAAAAAATAAGAGAATTGAGGTTTCATTAAGCTACCCGGAATATGCATTTGATTATAAATTGGTTGCAGAAGCTAAGGATGGAGGCCTATATCTTAGCGTATATACGGAGAAAGCATTACCTGATAAATTGTGTGGCATTGCCGGACTTAATCTCGAATTTGTGCCTCCAGTGTTTTGGGGACACTCATACATACTTGATGACATACACGGTTTGTTTCCAACTTCTCCGGCAGATTTCATGACCACTATTCAAGGAATTGTGGAGCCGGAACCGATAGCAACCGGTCGCAAAATAGAAATAGCGCCCGATGATCCTGAAAAACACGTGTCTATACGTACAACAGATGGTAATACCCTCATGTTATTTGATGGACGCAACAAACAACAAAATGGAAATTTTGTGGTTCGAACATTACTTCCGGGAAAGAAGACGGGAAAAATTGCCGAATGGTTTATTCAGGCTGAAACGGATACCCAGTGGATACGCAAACCCCTTGTTGCTTATTCTCAGGTGGGATATCATCCGGCTCAAAAGAAGATGGCTGTAATTGAACTGGATAAAAATGATGAAGTACTGCATGAAATAACATTGTTGAAAGTAGGCAGCGACGGAAGGCTGACGAAGGTATTATCAGCAATGCCTGCAGATTGGGGAATCTATACCCGTTATAAGTATAAACAATTTGATTTTACTGCAATAAATGAACCAGGTATCTATGTTTTGGAATATGATAAACTGCGTACCGCTCCTTTTCCCATTGGAAAAAATGTATTTCAAAAAGCATGGTTCCCCACGTTAGACGTATTCTTTCCTGTCCAAATGGATCACATGTGTGTTCGAGAAGCCTATCGAATCTGGCATGGAGCGCCACATCTCGACGATGCCTTGCAAGCACCCCTTAACCGTAATCATTGGGATGGATGGCACCAAGGACCTACTACCGACAATAAATATAAGCCGCTGGAACACATTGAAGGTTTAAATGTAGGAGGGTGGTTTGATGCGGGCGACTTTGACATCCAAACACCTTCTCAGCAATCTGTTGTTCAGACTTTTGCAGATCTTTGTTCAGACTTTAGAGTTTCTCGTGATCAAACAAGCATCAATCAACAAACCCGTTACACAGAAATACATGTTCCCGATGGTAAACCTGATTTGTTGCAGCAATTGGAACACGGAGTCTTGCAACTAATAGGACAGGTTAATGCTGTAGGATATGCGATACCCGGCATTACCGAATCACATTTGTATCAGTACAGACATTTGGGTGATGCAGTGAATAAAACGGATAATAAGGTATATAATGCTAATTTAGATAGTTTGCAAACCGACGGATCAACCAGCGGTACCTTTGATGATCGTTGGGCATTTACTAATAGAAATCCGTATCTGAATTACGGTACAGCTATTTCTTTGGCAGCTGCAGCCCGTTGTTTGAAAGAGTATAATCCACAATTAAGCATGGAAGCCTCCAGAGTCGCTCAGTTTATTTGGAAAGACGAACATTCACGTCCCACTCCCGAAAAGATTGAATTTGGTGGGCGGAGTTTTAATAGTGCTGATTTCATGAATAGCGTGGAATGCAGAGCCGCTTTTGAGCTTTGGCGTACAGTAGGTGATACTGTCTATAAAAACAGAATGCAAAAACTGTTCTCGATTCTTTTGACGCAATTTGATAGAAACGTTTCTGTTGTTGCAAGAATATTACCTTTTCTGGATAATCAGATAAAGAAACAGGTGGAACCTATGGTGCAAACGTATGTCAAACAAGTGACAGAACAAAATAAAGAAAACCCGTTTGGAGTTCAAATCAGTCGTTTCTCTTGGGCGGGAAATCACGGAATTGTTCAAGAAGCCATTATCACTTACCAACTTCATCTGCTATATCCTGATATCGTTAAACCAGATTTGATTTACCGAAGCCTTGATTATCTTTTCGGATGTCATCCTTTTCATAATCTTTCGTTTGTGTCGGGTGTTGGAGCGCAGCCCAAGAAAGTGGCGTACGGCAATAACCGGGCCGATTATTCCTTTATTCCCGGTGGAGTTGTGCCCGGAATACGTATTGTAAAGCCCGACTTTCCTGAAAACAGAGATGATTATCCTTTCTTATGGAGCGAAAACGAATACGTTATCGATTTGGCGGCCAGTTATATTTATTTGGTGAATGCAGCAGATCATCTATTAAACAATAGCGGCAAATAGTTATGCAGTCTATTTTATAAATTATACCAAACTCAAAATTAAGTATGGAAAAAAGATTAATTCTTTTAGTAACGTTTCTCTCGGTGGTCATGATTGCTATGGCTCAACCTGTTTCTGACAGTGATACTTCAGGGAGTGTACGTTCAGTGTATTGTGTCAGAGGTGCACAATACCCTCGGATTACACCGGATCATCGTGCCCAGTTTAAAGTCGTAGCCCCTGACGCTAAATTGGTGCAAATTGATTTGGGCAAAAAATACGATTTGGTTCGTAACGAAAAAGGTGAGTGGTTGGGTACCACTGAACCGTTAGGCCCGGGCTTTCATTATTACTTTCTCATTGTTGATGGCGTACGTGTGGCCGATCCTTCCAGTGAGTCTTTCTATGGTTGCAGTATGCACACCAGTGGCATTGAAATACCTTATGCCAAAGATGTGCTTCAATATGAACTGGCCGATGTACCTCACGGCGAAGTTCGTATGAAGAGATATTTTTCTAAAACGGCCAATGCCTGGAGACGCATGTTTGTTTATACTCCTCCCTGCTACGAAAAGAGCGAAAAGGAATATCCGGTGCTGTATCTTCAACACGGTGGCGGTGAAGATGAAAGAGGATGGGTGTTGCAAGGCCGTACCGATATCATTCTCGACAACCTTATTGCTCAACAGAAAGCAGTTCCTATGGTCATTGTAATGTGCGATGGTAATTCTCAAGACTTCACGGCGGAACTTTTAAATGATTGTATTCCTTTTGTAGAAGAAAACTATCGCGTGAAGAAAGATCGCTCTCATCGTGCTTTAGCCGGACTTTCAATGGGAGGTATTCACACATTAAATACCGCTATTCCTCATCCTGAACTGTTTGCTTACGTTGGTGTCTTTAGCTCCGGATGGTGGGCGAAGGCTCCTATGCCCGGCTTAATGAAGATGGATACGGAAACATATTATTCACTTCTTCAGGAAAAAAAGGACGAGTATAATGCTAGTTTTAAAGAATTCTGGATATCCATGGGAGGGAAAGAAGACATTGCTTACGAAAACTGTCGGATCATGAGAGAACGTTTTGACAAGATAGGCATCAAATATACGTATTATGAAACCAATGGAGGACATACATGGCCTGTGTGGCGTGAAAGCCTTTATCAGTTTGCTCCGCTTTTATTTAAATAAAAAACCTTCTATATGAATACTAGAAAAATTTGGTTAACCTTTTTATTATGCCTGATGGTTCATTTGTCGGGAGCTCAGAATCCCATTATCCGGCATCAATTCTCGGCCGACCCTACGGCAAGAGTTTTTGATGGAAAAGTATATGTTTACCCGTCGCACGACATTCCCAGTCCCGTTGAACGGTTAAAGGAATGGTTTTGCATGGCAGATTATCACGTGTTTTCTTCCAACAATCTTGTTGATTGGGAAGATCACGGAGTTATTCTTAGTCAGGAAAATGTTCCTTGGGTGAATGCGGAGTCATATTCCATGTGGGCTCCTGACTGTGTCTTTGCCAACGGTAAATATTATTTCTATTTTCCAGCGTCTCCTAAAGGAGAAAATCAGCGAGGGTTCAAAGTTGGCGTAGCCGTTGCCGATAAACCTACCGGTCCTTTTACTCCATTGGCTGAACCGATTAAAGGCATAAATGGCATAGACCCATGCGTGCTGATTGATAAAAATGGTGAGGCTTATATTTATTGGTCAGGAAGAGGAATGTATGTTGCGCGCTTGAAGAGCAACATGACAGAACTGGCTTCGGAACCTGTACAGATTAAAAATTTGCCCGAAGGTTTTATGGAAGGCCCTTTTGCCTTTGAAAGAAACGGAAAGTATTATTTCACTTTCCCGTGGGTGCAAGATAAAACCGAGACGTTGGCCTATGCCATGGGCGACAGTCCGATGGGACCGTTTGAATTCAAAGGGCTGATCATGGATCAGTCGGCCACGGGCTGCTGGACCAATCATCATTCTTTAGTAGAATACAACAAACAATGGTATTTGTTTTACCATCACAACGATTATTCTCCTGCTTTTGATAAGAATAGATCCGTACGCGTTGATTCTCTTTCTTTCAACGCAGACGGAACGATCAAGAAGATAGTGCCTACTTTACGCGGAGTGGGACTCACGACTGCAAGCAGTAAAATTCAATTAGACAGGTATAGTCAAATCAGCAACCAGGGTGCAGCGATTGCTTTCGTTGATGAAAACAATAAATTTGAAGGATGGAAAGCCGTCTTTACTAAGTCCGGAGCTTGGTTGCGATATAACAGAGTCGATTTTGGCGACGGTGGCTATCGAAAAATGCAAATGAGAGTAAACTCCTCTACCGGGGGGATGGTTGAAATAAGAACGGCAGATAAAGCTGCCAAATTGCTTGCCAGTCTGGTTGTTCCGAAGTCCGACGGATGGATTGAAAAGGAGTATGATCTAAAACTTGCTTTACGAAACGTGCACGACTTATCAGTCAGTTTGAAAGGAGAAGGACAAGTTGAAATAGACTGGATGCGCTTTGGTCAAAACGCCGGTGAGTTTGCCGTACAAAGCAGGGCTTCCATAAAACCTTGGGAGCAGGGAGCCTTCGAAACCCGTAAATACCGAAATTTATTTGCTGAGGCCGGATACACACAAGCCGATATTGATGCCAAATTAAAGTCGATATTCAATGACCTCTTTTACGGGCCCAATAAAGTTTATTTTGAGACAAATGATTCAATGGCCTACGTCAGTGATATAAAAAACCACGATGTGCGCACCGAAGGTATGTCTTACGGATTGATGATTGCCGTACAGTTTAACCGAAAAGATATTTTTGATCGTTTGTGGCGTTGGTGCAAAAAATATATGCAACACCAAGAAGGTCCGCTCGAAGGCTATTTCGCCTGGAGTTGCAAGACCGACGGTACGCGTAATGCTCAGGGACCGGCTTCCGATGGCGAGTTATATTACGTCACTTCGTTGATTTTCGCTTCCAACAGTTGGGGCAATGACTCGGACATTAATTACCTAGGAGAGGCACAACACATCCTCAACTGTTCCATGAAGAAAGACGGAACCAATCGGGTTATGCCTCTTATTAATATGGAGCACAAGTTAATAACCTTTGTTCCCGATACCTTTGGAGGACGATTTACCGACCCTTCTTATCACGTTCCTGCCTTTTATGAAGTGTGGGCCCGCTGGGCAAACGACGGAAGAGCCGACTTCTGGAGAGAATGTGCTGCGCGTAGCCGAGAATATTTGCATAAAAGTATTCATCCGGTAACGGGACTCAATCCCGATTACAATAACTACGATGGCAGCCTTCTTAACATGAAACGCGGAATTATAGGCGATGCTTTCCGCTTTGACTCGTGGCGTGTTCCGATGAACATCGCCTTGGATTATTCGTGGGCTTGTGCAGATAAAGAATGGCAGCAGGGTTACGGCAATAAAATTCAAAACTTCTTGTACAGTCAAGGTATTGATACATTTGTAGATCAATACAATGTAGATGGGACAACTGTTGCAGAAATACTAGACGCAGGAGGGTATAAACAGTTAAGACATTCTCTGGGACTGGTTGCCACTGCCGCAGCAGCTTCGCTGGTTACTACGCACACAAAGAGTTATGAGTTTGTTGATAAGTTATGGAATGCTAAACATGAACCTTACGAAGACGGGTATTTTGATGCCTACTACGATGGTTTGTTACGTTTGTTTGCTTTCATGCATTTGAGTGGAAACTACCGCATTATTTTCCCCCAATGAGTTTATGCATTAAGAGGTGAGCATTTGCCCACCTCTTAATCTATATATAACAAATAGTGATCGTTACTTCTTGGCTACACCCTCTTTGGTTTGATTTACATAAATCATCTTACCATCGGGTGCATACTGCAATTCATCCACACACACACTGCGCCTTCCTATTGCTCCGGCACGTCCGTTAATGGTCAACGTAGCATTGTGATAAAACAAATACCATTTCTTATTAAATTCAATGATTCCCGGGTGAATTGTAAAGCTGTTTTCAGCCATTCCGGTCAGCTCACCTTGTGGAGTCCACGGGCCTTTCATGGAAGAAGCCGTAGCATAAGCAATGGTTTCCTTGCCTTTTCCCATTGAAGCGTAAGTGAGGTAATACATGTCGCCACGTTTGTGCAACCACGGTCCCTCAACATATCTGGGCACATTAATCACCTCAATATCACCATCCAGCTCAATCATGTTGCTTTTTAATTTGGCAAGAAAACAAGTTCCGTTGCCCCAGCATAACCACGCTTGCCCGTCATCATCAATCAGTACGGTAGGATCGATGTCATTCCACCAGCCGCGTGCACCGTTTGAAGTCATATCATCGGTCACCAAAGGCTTGCCAATGGCATCAACAAAAGGACCGGTAGGGCTATCGCTCACCGCAACTCCAACCGTTTTACTGTTATAAGGAGCACCTGCCTGAACGGTTGTATAATAATAGAACTTACCGTTTCTCTCCACTACCTGCGACGCCCAAGCTTCGCCCACTGCCCACTTAAAATCTGTCGGCTTCAAAACCGATCCGTGGTCCGTCCAGTTTTGCATATCGTCTGTTGAATAACAAAGCCATTCGGTAATGTTAAACTCCTGTCCGCCCGAGGCCGTATCTTGTCCATCCCTATACTCATCGTGCCCTACGTATAAATAGAGTCGCCCGTTGTGTACCATCGGGGCAGGATCTGCCGTAAATTTGTTTTTAATTAAAGGATTGCCTGTGTTTTTAAATACAGGAAGACTGTTTTGTGCACTGCAACTCATCAATATGAGTATGGCATTGACTAGAAATAAGTTGATTCGTTTCATAAAATATTATGTTTATGGTTCACTGGAACAAATATAGGTTCTTTGTGATTCATAAACCCCTTTTGAATGATACGGATATGTTTGTACATGTAACATCCTGCCTTTTTTTTATCCCATCAGACACTTTATCTCTTCGTTGACGCTGTGCTTATTCATTTTCTCATGCAAACTAAGTGATTTCTCCTTTATTGACAGTTCGTCCCCGCTACCCGTGACGAATGGCACCGCTAGCGGGGACATACGGCACCGCATGCTGTGACGAATGGTTTCCATACCTGTGACGAACTAATTATAAGGAGCAATCAACTTAGTTTGTGCTAAAAGAGAGAGTAGGGAATGCTTTATTTTTAAATAGGAAGTGCAGGGTAAAAGAAGAGATTGTATCTTTGCCGGGAATTTAAATCAGATGGTTAATCTAAAGATTGTTTCATTTTAAAATATAGAATATATGTTCAGAGAGATGCGCCGTAAGAAACAGTTGTTGTCGACTGCCGACACAATAGCCGTACTAAACCGCATGACATCCGGAGTGCTGGCACTCTTGGGTGATAACGATTACCCGTATGCAGTGCCCATTAGCTATGTGTATCACGAAAATACCCTATACTTTCACAGTGCGTTGGCCGGTCACAAGGTCGATGCCATTGCTCAAAACAGCAAAGCCTCTTTTTGTGTCATTGAGCAAGACCAGATTGTGCCCGAAGAGTACACTACTTATTTCAGAAGCGCCATTGCCTTTGGAAAAATAAGCATGGTGAATGACGATGTTGAAAAACGAACAGCCATTGAACTACTGGCCGAAAAATATTCTCCGGCGCAGGAAGAAGGGCGTTTGAAGGAGATAGAAAAAGGATTTCATCACATGTGCGTGATCAAACTCGACATAGAACACCTAACGGGTAAAGAAGCCGTGGAACTGGTTCGTGCCGGTAGACAAAAATAAGAAAGAATTATCGATTTATTTTAAGCTCTTCTTGAAATGAACCAAGGTCAGTAAATTGGTCATTGCTTCATCGTTATGCACATCAATAATCAGAGGAATTAATTTCCCTATGCTTTTGGCTTGTGCCAGTTGCTGTTTGAGAGAGTCGGCAATACTTAGCGCATCGATACTTTCCAAGTGTTTTTCGGTGAAATAAAAGCTGGTTTTGAAATAGTGTTCCCAAATGGAAAGCCAAAAAACGGTCTTCTTCTTGTTAACCACCTTGCAAAGCCATGCTTTTCCGTCGTTATAGTATCGCCATTCCATGGCTAAGCCCTCAGTTGGAGAGGTGATGTTTTGAACGAATCCCTGAAATAAATTGTAATTTGTTTCGCCTAAAGCGTTTCGCAATACTTCCTCGGAAGGAAATATATCGGGATCACTTAATAACATTTGTGTTTCCATAAAGATGATTCTTTGTTTTTGACGTCCAAAGATAGTTTTTTTTCAATCAAATGATGTAGTTTTGCAATAAATGTTTAATAGTGATTTGACACTGTTGCCAAGAATAAAAGTCAGAAATATAAAAAGAATATGGTACCGACAATGAGTGTAAAGAACCCAACTCCCCAAGAATTATGGTCGAGGCAGCGCATTAGCAGTCTCGATGTGGATTATGACTTTTGGAACGCCAGGAGAGAGGTGATTCAATCATTTGCACAAATGAGTAAAAGTTGCATTTTTACGGTTGATGTTTTTAAAGGAAGATATGACTTTGCGTCCGATAACTTTTCGCAGCTCTTTGGATACGATCCGCAATGCATCAGCAACATCCGGCACGAAGGTGACTTGCTGGAGGAAAGAATTCACCCTGACGACCGGGCGCAATTGCTTGACTATCAGGTGGAGCACGGGCAATTTATTTATTCGCTTTCGCCGGAATACCGAAATGACTACCGGCAGATTTTTCAGATGCGCATGCTCAATGCCAGAGGGCAGTATGTAAATGTGGTGAGTCGGCAACAAGTTCTTGAGCAAGACAAGAACGGCAAGGCGTGGATTGTGATGGGCATAATGGACATAGCGCCCGATCAGTTGCTTACCGATAGGGTGAAACGGACGGTGGTAAACCGACGAACGGGGGAGGTGCTGGCTATTGACTCGACCGGTGTCTACCAACGGTTAACCAACCGGGAACGGGAAGTGCTTCTGTTCATTCGCGAAGGTCTTCTGAGCAAAGAGATTGCTTGCAAACTCAACATTAGCATTCATACGGTAAATAACCACCGCAAAAACATTTTGGAGAAACTAAATGCAGATCACGTGATGGAGGCCGTCAACACGGCCCGTCGGCTGGGCATTATTTAGCAGTTATCAGGGCATCCAGTCCAGACTGTTGGTTAACGGATGGTTGTTTCGCCATTGCTCCAGTTCGGCGTAGCTTTTAACTTTCCCGGTGAACACGGCCTGATAGATTTCTATTCCCGGAATGATTGTTCCCCGGGGTACATCAAACTTAATTTGAAGAATGATGCGACGAAGCTCTGGCGTTAGTTTGCTTGCAACGGCATCCGTCACTCTTTCAACCACCCCGTCGTATTTAGAGCCTTTGCGAATGTGAATCATGTCGAACTTCCACACATTCATCTCTTTGTCTTTGTACGAAGCGTGCCATTCTATGCACTCCTCTTCCGTATCAATGAGGTTTTTGTACTGAATATCTGTCAGGCAAAGCCGCTCCGCTAACTCTTGCATCACCGAGAAACTCTCTGCTACTTGAAGCTTTTCGGTATAGATATGAAGATCAATATCCAGGTTTTTCATCATTAACCCCGATTTCAAAGAACCTACTATGTGAATGGTCGCACCTATTTTCTGCCATGCTTCTATTAGTTGAGCTTCCTGTAGCAGATTAAATGCAAGCTGTTGGTTTTGGTCGGCAATTGAAAGAAGATCCATTGTTCCTATTTTTTTGATGGGCTAAAGTTACAAAATCATCTGAATATATAGCTATAAATAGCCATTTCTTACCTCAATGAGATGACTTAATTTTGCCACTTCGTTGGTTTTATTTTCACATAATTAGTCCTAACAAAGATGATATTCAACAAAACGGAAGAACAAGAAAAAGAATACCTGAAACAGATTACAGGTTTATTGAAGAGCCTGATGAACGAAACGAATGTTTCGGTGAAGGAGCATGTAGATACCTTGCAGGAATACAAAGAGTATTTGTGGTCGAACAAAGACATTGATCCGCATGAAATTCGTTCGATGCGCGAGAGTATACTGAATCATTTGGCAGTGGGCGAAAGTGTTATCGACAAACGGAAGCGTTTAAGCAAGATACTGGATGTGCCTTATTTTGGCCGCATTGATTTCTGCGAAGAAAATCTTTCGGCCCAAAAGCTACCTATATATATAGGTGTACATTCGTTCTATGATTCGCGAACCCAAAAGAATCTGATTTACGACTGGCGGGCACCGGTGTCGGGCATGTTTTATGATGATGAGTTGGGCAGTGCGTCTTATGTTTCTCCGCAAGGAGAGGTGAGGGGGCGTGTTTCTTTGAAAAGACAGTATCGCATTCGCAGGGGACAGATGGAGTTTATGATTGAAAGTTCGCTGACCATTCGCGATGAGGTGCTTCAAAAAGAGCTCAGCAGCAACGCCGATGATAAAATGAAGAACATCGTTGCAACCATTCAGCGCGAACAAAATGGAATTATTCGTAACGAGGAGGCTCACACATTAATCATTCAGGGTGTGCCGGGTTCGGGCAAAACGTCCATTGCTCTGCATCGCATGGCTTACCTGCTCTATGCTATGAAAGAGAATCTGGCATCGGCTAACATACTGATTGTTTCGCCCAACAAAGTTTTTGCCGATTACATTTCAACTGTACTTCCCGAATTGGGAGAGGAAACAGTGCCACAAACCACAATGGAGCAAATCATGCTGGATGTTTTAAATCATAAATATAAGTACCAGACTTTCTTTCAACAAGTTGATGAGTTGCTCGTGCATAAAGATTCGGCATTCGCGGAGCGTATCAGGTATAAGGCAGCAGCCGATTTCACGAATCAGCTCGATCGGTTTATTCTTTTTATGGAAAAGAGTTTCTTTCAAGCCGAAGATGTGCGGCTGACGAATCATTTAACCGTTCCGGCTGAATTTATTGCGGAACAGTTTCGTCGTTTTAACCGCTATCCGATGAGGCTGCGGTTTGAGGCGATGACTGATTATATACTGGAAATGTCACGCTTGCAATACGGTGTTACCGTTACGGCTTCTCAGCGAACGGAACTCAGGAAGAAGGTGAAAAAAATGTTTACCGGAAATAATGACCTGGACGTTTACAAGGCTTTTTATGATTGGATGGGTGCTCCCGAAATGTTTAAAATGGGAAGAAACCGAGTACTTGAATATGCTGATCTGGCCCCGTTGGCGTATCTTCATCTGGCATTGGAAGGGTGCAGGCCATCAGCCGTGGTGAAGCATCTGTTGATTGATGAGATGCAAGATTATTCTCCCGTTCAGTATCGAATCATTCAAAAACTTTATCCGTGCAGAAAGACGGTGTTGGGCGATGCCGGTCAGTCAGTTAACCCCTACGGTTCTTCTACGGCAGATATGATTCAAAGGACTCTGGCTGCCGGCGATGTGGTGAAACTTGGCAGGAGTTACCGCTCTACTTATGAAATTATGAGCTTCTCTCAGCGGATACGCAGCAATAAAGATTTGGTTCCCGTTGAACGTCACGGAACTCCTCCCCGGGTTACAGACTTTAAAAGTGCAGCAAGTGAGAGGGCAGGCCTTATTGATTTAATTGCTTCTTTTCAGGAAAGTGAATATCAATCGCTGGGAATTATTTGTAAGACGGAAGCAATGGCTTTCGAACTGTCACAGCACTTGAAGAACTGCGGTTTGGAGGTGCATTTTATTTCCAGTCAGAGTTCGGCTTTTGTGCGGGGAGTAATGGTTACCTCGGCACACATGTCAAAAGGGTTGGAGTTTGATGAGGTAATAGTACCGCAGGTGAATCGCGATAATTATTGTTCGGAGCTGGATCGTTGCATGCTTTATGTGGCTGTAACGCGGGCTATGCATCAATTGGTGCTGACTTATTGCGGCTCTCCTAGTTTATTTATTGGTTCTGTGTAACACAGGCTAAGGTATATGTAACAGAACTCTTTTATGATGTGGATGATAAATCCCTATATTTGTACCACTTTATAATCTTGTTATCATTAAAATCATGAGAAAAATACATGTAATCGTCTTTTTGTTGTTTTTGGCTTTTGCCGCTCAGGCACAGAATTTAAAATTATGGTACAGCAAACCGGCACAACATTGGACTGAAGCTCTTCCTTTAGGGAATTCTCGTTTAGGGGTGATGGCTTTCGGGGGTACCTCGCGTGAGGAACTTCAGTTGAACGAGGAGACGTTTTGGTCGGGCGGACCTTACAATAACAATAATCCGAAAGGACGTGAGGCGCTTCCTAAAGTGCGCGAACTCGTTTTCCAAAATAAATTTGTTGAGGCGCAAAAGGTGATTGATGAGAATTTCTTCACTCCACAACACGGAATGCGCTACCTGACTTTGGGCAGTCTCTTTATTCATCAACCCGGACATGAGCAGGCTCGTAACTATTACCGGGACTTAAATCTGGAGAATGCCACAGCTACTGTTCGCTATGAAGTGAATGGGGTTAATTATACTCGTACGGTGTTTTCTTCATTCTCGGATAATGTGATCATGGTTCGTCTGGAAGCAGATAAATCAAAGGCGTTGAGTTTTTCTCTTTCTTACGATTCTCCTTTGAAATCGGCCGTAACGGTGAAGGGGCGCAAGCTGTTGGTTCGATGTGAGGGAGCAGAACATGAGGGGATTCCTGCCGCAATGCATGCCGAATGCCGGGTTGAGGTTAAAACAGACGGTGTGCAGAACACGGCCGATAAGCAGTTGGTCATTACGGATGCTACGACTGCTACGATATATATATCGGCCGCTACTAATTTTGTGAATTACCGTGATGTGAGCGCCGATGCTTCCAAACGAGCTGAGAATTATTTGAAAGCTGCTGTTCGTAAGCCTTACGAAACATCATTGGCTGCGCATGTTTCGCTTTATAAAAAGCAATTTGACAGGGTTTCTTTTTCTTTGCCTGCAACGGAACAGTCGCTGGCGGAAACGGATACGCGTGTGTTGAATTTCCACAAGGGGAATGATTTGAATCTGGCGGCTCTTCTGTTTCAGTACGGAAGGTATTTGTTGATTTCTTCTTCTCAACCGGGTGGACAGCCTGCTAACTTACAAGGAATTTGGAACAATAGTCCGTATGCACCGTGGGATAGTAAATATACGGTGAACATCAACGCGGAAATGAATTATTGGCCGGCGGAGGTAACAAACCTAAGCGAAACGCATGATCCTCTTTTTAAAATGATTGCCGAATTGGCCGTCGCAGGTAGTGAAACCGCCCAGGTTCTTTATGGTGCAAAAGGTTGGGTTACACATCATAATACGGACTTGTGGCGGGCTTGCGGCCCGGTCGACGGGGCTTTCTTTGGCATGTGGCCTAACGGTGGTGCATGGCTTACGCAACATTTGTGGCAGCATTATCTGTTTACAGGCGATAAAGGTTTTTTGAAGCAATATTATCCGGTATTTAAAGGTAGCGCTGATTTCTTTTTGAGCCATTTAGTGGAGCATCCTTCATACGGTTGGCTGGTGATGGCGCCTTCTATGTCGCCTGAGCACGGCTATCGTGGGGCCGGAACAACCATAACTGCCGGTTGTACAATGGATAATCAAATAGCTTTTGATGCTTTAAATACAACGCTATTGGTATCGCGAATTCTTGGCGGTAGCAAAGCTTACGAAGATTCTCTGCTGAAGGTGATTGCCAAACTGCCTCCTATGCAGATTGGGCAATACAATCAGTTACAGGAATGGTTAGTTGATGCAGATGATCCCAAAGACGATCATCGTCACATTTCTCATCTGTATGGTTTGTATCCTAGCAACCAAATCACTCCTAACGTAAGTCCTGAATTATTTCAGGCGGCGAGAAATACTCTATTGCAAAGGGGAGATATGGCTACCGGATGGAGCATCGGCTGGAAAATTAACTTCTGGGCTCGCATGCTCGACGGCAATCATGCGTATCGCATCATTAAGAATATGCTGACATTGCTTCCGAGTGATGCTGTTGCAAGGCAACATCCTAACGGTCGTACGTATCCCAATTTATTTGATGCTCATCCACCTTTTCAAATTGACGGGAACTTTGGTTATACGGCTGGTGTAGCCGAAATGTTATTGCAAAGTCACGATGGAGCTGTTCATCTTTTGCCTGCCTTGCCCGAAGAGTGGAGTGAGGGAAATGTAAAAGGACTTGTGGCGCGTGGTGGTTTTGTGGTCGACATGGATTGGAAAGGTGCTCAATTACAGAAAGCGATGGTGCATTCACGATTGGGTGGTGTGCTTCGTATTCGGTCTTATGTTCCTTTAAAAGGTAATGGGTTGCAGGTTGCAACAGGCAGTTGTCCGAACTCGTTCTTGGTACCTGCCGATATTACAAAACCTTTGATTTCGAAAGAAATCACGCCGCAACAGCCGGTTTTATACCGTACGTATGAATATGATCTGATGACGGAAGCTGGCAAAGATTATGAACTGAAGTGTGCAGCTCAATGAATTAGTGAATAAAAAATACAATTAAATATTCTTTTTCAAAACTAATCAGTTATATTTGCAGCAACTAAAAAAAAGTGGATGTTTAAATTTAATATGGATTTGGTGAAGTAAATAGCCTTGGCTTTTGCCAAGGTTATCCCTTAGGTTACTCCGGCATGTTTTGTCTGAGTTATTTTTGTGTACTTATATCATAACATTAATTTAAAATTAAACATCATGAATAATGATAGTAAATCAATTCACGAATTTGATTTCAACCTAATCTGCGAATATTTTTCTAGCCTCGAACGACAAGGACCTGGTAGTCCTGAGGTAACTGTCAAGGCATTAAGTTTCATAGATAATCTTTCCGATAAATCTTGTATTGCCGATATCGGTTGTGGTTCCGGAGGACAAACAATGGTTTTGGCGCAACATACGGTAGGCCGATTAACGGGTATCGATTTGTTTCCTCTATTTATAGAATTATTTAATCAAAATGCATGCTTGTTAGCTCTGCAGGACCGGGTTCAGGGTGTTGTTGAATCGATGGATCAGCTCTCTTTCAAGGATGAAGAGTTGGATTTAATCTGGTCTGAGGGTGCCATTTATCATATTGGCTTTCAACGGGGATTGGCTGAATGGAAGCGTTTCCTGAAGACAGGGGGCTTTATTGCCGTAACTGAAGTTTCTTGGTTTACTGAGGAACGACCGTCTGAAATCAATGACTTCTGGTTAGATGCTTATCCGGAAATAGATACTATTCCGCGTAAAGTGGCTCAAATGCAGCAGACTGGTTATTTGCCTGTGGCAACGTTTGTTCTTCCGGAAAACTGTTGGACGGAGCATTTCTATGCACCGCAGGCCATTGCTCAAGAGAATTTTCTGAAGAAATACGAAGGCAATAGCACAGTTGAGAGTCTTATAGCTTCTCAACGTCACGAAGTGCAACTTTTTGATAAGTACAAGGCTTATTATGGTTATGTGTTTTACATCGGAAAGAAACTTTAATCTGCTTTCAAACCATGGATAAGTTATCATTGTATGGCTGGAACGAAATTTTGTTCCGGCAAAAACAAATATCAGATTTTAGTAATCTGATGCATGGAAGGGTATCGGTGACTCATAAAACATGTTACGAGGTTGTTTCTGAAAGTGGAAATTTTCTTTGTGAGCTCACGGGTAACATGCTTTATAGTCGCGATCCGGTGGATTATCCTTGCACGGGTGATTGGGTTCTTTTTCAATCCATCGATTCTCAGAAGGGGATTATCTTTGATATGCTTCCTCGATGTAAAGCTCTTTGTCGGTTGAAAAGCGGTCAGGCTTCTCAGAAACAGGCTATCGCTTCTCATATAGATAAGGCGTTTATTGTACAAAGTCTGGATGAACACTTTAACGTAAGAAGAATAGAGCGTTTTATGCTGCAACTTTCAGAGGAAGGCATTTTGCCGGCTTTAATTTTAACGAAAACAGATTTAGGTTACAATGCTGATGATTTTGAAAGTAGGCTAAGGCATGTCTTAACTAAGATTCCCGTGTTTTACACCAGTATTGAAATGCCTGAAACCATTGCTCGGTTGCGTGAGTTCATCTCTCTGGCTGAAACGGTTGTCTTTGTCGGAATGTCTGGTGTAGGAAAAAGCACTTTGATTAACGCGTTGTGCCAACAATCTATTCTGGCAACGGCAGAAATCAGCGAAGCAACAGGGAAGGGTAGACATACTTCCACGCGCCGTGAAATGGTTCTGATGGATTCTGGCGGAGTGTTGATAGATACTCCGGGCGTAAAACTGTTCGGGGTGACGAATGATAATTCAGATTCTCTTTCGGGCTTGTTGGGTCTCAATGATTTTGCTCGAGAATGTAAATATGCCGATTGCCAGCACATTAATGAAAAGGGATGTGCGGTGATCAAAGCGGTTGAAGAAGGCGAAATAGACCGGGGAGTTTATGAAAACTATCTGAAGTTGCGTAAAGAGGCTTGGCATTATAATGCTTCTGTACATGAAAAAAGAAAATCTGAAAAATCGTTTTCAAAGAAGTTAAAGAAGGATATGAAACTTCTGAAGTCAAACAACGATTAATCGTTGTTATATTATAAAGAAATGCCCTTCAGAAATACGTGTTTTGCATTTTCTCGAAGGGCATTTTTTTAATGAAAGTCAGTTAACTTTACCGGATAGCGTCAGTTTGAGGAATCCAGCTGTTTATGAGTTGCCGATTTTCATTCATCCATTTGAGAGCGGCATCATCTTCATTGGTTTCAGTTTCATTCATGGCCGTCATTAATGAACTGATTTGTTCATCAGTAAATTTCATGTTACTTAGTAATTCACTGGCAAACGGATCTTTTTTGCTGAATCCTTTCCAGGCAATAACTTGTAGGGTTTCAGTTTCTCCATAGTTTTTTTTAGTATCTTCGAGAAACTTGAGTTTGAAACGATTGAACATCCAATGAGGCGTCCATCCCGTAACAACAATCCATTCCTTTTTCTGTATAGCTTTGTTTAGTGAGGCAGTCATAGCCGGACCGCTTGAGGTCATCAATTCAAAAGCTAAATTATAGTTTTGAATAGCCTCTTCGGTGGCTTTCATGATTCCCGCTCCAGCGTCAATTCCTACAATCTTTCCTGAAAATTTATTTTTGTATTTATTCAGTTCTTCTATAGAACTTATTGATACATAATCGGGCACAACTAGTCCAATGCGTGCATTCTCATAGGTGGAACCAATTACTTCTAACTTATCTTGGTATTGATTCATGTAATCTTTGTGCGTAACTGGTAGCCATGTGTCTAGGAAAACATCCGCTTTCTTGCGTGAAAGTGATGCAAAAATAGGCGCAACATCTGCATTAAGCATTTCTACCTTATAACCTTGTTCTTCAAAAATGGCTTTTGCAAGATGAGTCATGGCAATGCCTTCAGCCCAATTAACATAGGTAAGACTAATTTTTTTTTCATTGTTGGAACTGCTACACGATGCCAAGCTTATAAGGCTGACTAGTACTAATGCTAAACTTTTAAATTTCTTCATAATTATTTTTTTTATGTGGTTCTTATTTCTTTTTTTGTGCAATCCCTTGTGTTATTCGGTCGAGTATGATGGCTAATATAACAACCCCGATTCCACCTTCAAATCCCAATCCTATTTTCATTTGGGTAATTCCCTTTAATACAACTTCACCCAAACCACCGGCCGAAATCATAGCTGCAATAACGACCATTGATAAAGACATCATGATAGTTTGATTTATTCCCGTAAGGATGGTAGGCAAAGCTAGTGGAAGCTGAACTTTAAATAGTTGTTGCCTTCGTGTGGCTCCAAATGAACGGGCGGCTTCTGTTACGCTTTTGGGAACTTGAAGAATTCCGAGCCCGGTAAGTCGTACCACTGGCGGCATAGCGAATATTATTGTGGCAAATGCTCCCGGTACTGTACCTAATCCAAAGAAGAGTACGGCTGGAATAAGATATACGAAAGCTGGCATTGTTTGCATGAAGTCGAGTATGGGACGCATTATTTTGTGGCAGCGGTTATTGTTAGCTGTCCATATTCCCAAAGGTATTCCCAATAATAAGGCTATGAACGAAGAGGAGAGAACTAAGGCTAATGTTTCCATTGTTTCCTTCCAGAAGCCCATTCCATAAATTAGTAGTAGTCCTAATAGGGTAAATATTGAAGTTCCTTTGCCTGACTTGAACCAGGCTAGCAAAACGAATAAAGAGATCGTTATGTAAAAAGGTATGGCAAACAGTATCTCCTGAAAACCGCTAATAAATCCTCCGATGCCAATATTCAGTACATCGAAGAAAGGTGCAAAATGATCTGTGAGCCATTCAATGGCTGCTTCTATGTATTGTCCTATATGTATCATAATTCTATTGCATTTTGAATGATTTCGTTTATTTCTTTTTTATCTTTACCCGTTACTTCAATGATGAGCGATGACAAGGGAATGACACCTTGAAACTCTCGTTGTTCATTGACTACCCAGATGGGAGAATTGGTTTTTGTCATTAACGGCAAGATGTCTTCAACTACAGTGTCACTTAATACGGAATGAACTTCAGTTTGTATAACGGTATCAATAGAACGGACTCCTTCTTTTCTTAATTCAAGCAGATCATTCAGCAGAACTTCGCCTATCAATACTTCTTTGTCATCTACCACTGGCAAAGAAATGAGGTTTCTTTGGCGCATTTTACGAATTAAGACTTCTGGACCTTCTTTCTTAAAACGTGCTACCACGGGTTTGTCGATCATAATAGATGAAGCTGTGATGATTTTGGAACGATCTACATTCTCTACGAATCGTTCTACGTACTCATTGGCAGGTTCGGTTAATATTTCTTCTGAAGTTCCTACTTGAACTATTTCTCCGTCTTTCATGATAGCAATTCTATCACCTAATTTGATCGCTTCACTCAAGTCGTGAGTGATGAATATAATGGTTTTCTTCATTTTGGTTTGCAACTGAAGCAGTTCATCTTGCATCTGTACTCGTATCAATGGATCGAGAGCAGAGAAGGCTTCGTCCATCAGCAATACTTCCGGATTATTGGCTAAGGCACGGGCTAGTCCCACACGTTGCTGCATACCTCCTGAAAGTTGACTTACTAGTTGATTTTCATATCCTATTAGTCCCACTTGCTGCATACAGTCCATTGCAGTTTTCTCACGCTCGTTTTTCTGAATGCCCTGCAATTCGAGTCCAAATGCAATATTTTGTAATACTGTACGGTGTGGGAGCAATCCAAAATGCTGGAACACCATGGAGAGTTCTTTACGTCTGATTTCCAATAGCTCTTTGGAACTAACTTTCGATATGTCCGTACCATTGATGATAATTTCTCCTGAAGTAGGCCGTATTAAACGATTTAGGCATCGAAGTAAGGTGGATTTGCCGCTGCCCGATAAACCCATGATGACAAATATTTCACCTTCATGTATGGAGAGATTCGCATTGTTGACGGCAACAGTACAACCCGTTACTTTTAAAATCTCAGCTTTATTCTTGCCCTCTTGTAGCTTTTTTAGCGCTTTATTTTTATCTTTTCCGAAGATGAGATGAAGGCTTTTAATTTCTATTTTACTCATATTTTTTTCTTTTATAATTGGTTTCATTAAAAATAATAGCCGATGTTGACATTAAATCTAGTGTGCCATTTCTTTGAAGTTACTCCTTGGGCAAAAGCATCACTCCATTCATTGCCCAGCCAAGCATGGTTGCGCCCAAGTGCGTAGTCAATATAGGTGTAAATAGGCCCCATAGACAACATACAACCAGTTATATTTTGAAAACTGTCATTAAAATCGGCTTCTCGTTTATCTATCATACTAAAGTCATTATAAAACTGTATCTCATCTAGTATACCTTTATGTATGGGTAGAGTGTATGATAGTGAAGCTGAATATGTGTCGGCTTCAGATGCTATATTATAAGGTGCACCATACGCTGTTACACTTACTATTGTATTATTATCGCCATCTTTGTTCTGGGGACTTATTTTATAGTATGTGTATTGTGCCTTGAAATTCCAGTGCTTGTAGTCAATGGTGTAATGAGAGGCGAAAGCCTTATGTTCTCCCATTCTCTTGGTGTCGAGGTTGTAAAGCCCGCCCGTCATACCAGAAACTCCCAACTGTTGTTTCCAGATTGTTCCCCAATTGTATGTTATTCTTGCATTGAACTGATTTGCTTCTTTATTTCTTCCGGCAATATCATAAGCGTATCTGCTATCCGATATTTCTTTGTTTTCGCTATAATCAAGTAGGTCTGAGTTCTTAAAAAAGGCCAAGCTGATGTTCCATTTCCCTTTTTGGTAAACATATTTGAGTCCCATATCGGAATCATCTTCTAATCCTAGATAATAGTTAATATTAAAGAAGAAGTTGTTTGAAGTGTAAGGTAATATGCCGAACGGTACTTCCGTTAGTCCTACCTGCAATTGATGGCTTTCGTTAAAGTGATAGCCGACCCATCCGCTTTTAAGCATTCCGCCACCAGACGAAGTCGGGTAAAAACGATACTCTGCATTTAACTGTAGTTTTTTGTACACCACATTAGCGTTGAGGCGAAATACGTCGTAAGCGAAATCGCCCCCTTTATTTTTATTGTCTTCTTTCCAATTGGAATAATTATATTGAAAGCGTAGCGCACCACCTAATTTTACAGTAGGCTTTTCTTGTGCAAATACTTGTAGAGTGATGTTTGTAATTGAGATGTGAATAAATAATAACCATACCAATTTTCCTTTTTGTTTCATGAGGTTTTTTTTACGGAGATGCCGTGGCAACTCGTTTATTAATAAAATAGATTGATTGTTTCTTTTATGTAGAAACTTGCGATGAAAGAACGACAGGTTTCTTTAACCTGAAAGTATATTCTTTCGGTCCGAGATGTTTCGGTACATGTGCTACAAGTGCCGATAACATTCTTTGGCTAATATAAATTAACCGATTGCTTTATTGTTGGAAAGATCCTTTCATGAAGGAATTATATGCATTAAGCAAACAACAATATAAGATTACTTCTTAAAAATAATAAACTAAGAAGAAGTAGTGTGCAGTAAAAGAAATCCAAGCTTAAGCAGCTTGCATACTGATTTTTATAGAATGAAGAATCTGTTTTAAATACATTGTAATTATGAAAACCATGACTCTTTACAAATGCAAGTTTACGAAAATTATAAACAATACGCAAGTCTGTTAACGTTTATTTTGTATTTTTTGGAACCTAAGGGTGAGTTGGACCTCGTTGCAATTAGTAGTTTGTAACTCTGCATTTAGGGCATAAATGTTAACTTTTGAGGTTTTTCATCTATGCCCTGCAGAATGTTGATTGTTCCCAAGGGGCCTTCTTTAGAGGAGTTTTACTGGAATGCAGATATCTACAATAAACTTGTGTTCGGGGTGCTTGTTGTAATCGTTGTGATACAACTCGTACGTGCAAGCATCATCAGGTTCATAACCGCTTTCTGTGAGCCATAAGCACATGGTATTCCATGCTTGTTCGAATTCAGTTTCTTTGATTTCGAAATGTCCAACTGCATACTTTCCTGCCTTAACAGTTGCTTTCCCGATTTCTCCTTCTACTTTTACATCTGTAGTAACAATAAGACTAGCATCTTGACGCACCTTTTCAATACTGGTTATTGCCGGATCATCGCGATAAACAGTAACTGTTTTAGTCTCAGGCGTAACAAGCCCCCGTGGAATAGCCCATTTAAATAACTTCTCATAGGCATGCCCGATTTGATTGAATGCTCCCATGTGGCGGCAATAAATCAATTGAAGTTCGGGCATTTGTTTAATCTCAATTTTCTTGTCCATCATAATTAATTCATTTAGTTCGACGTTGCAAAATTGCTCATTTACTTGCTGTTTGTTTTTACCTATCTTGCTAAGCGCTTTGCAATTCTTGCTATATCTGATGCCGTTCTTAATGAATATTGCTTTTCCTTGCAGGCGAAACTCTTTGGCGTTTACACCAAAATATGCTTTAAATGATCTGCTGAAAGAAGATACATTATTGAATCCACATTGAAATGCGATGTCTGTGATAACCATCTTTTCATTGTCTTGTAATAGCTGAGCGGCTTTTTCGAGTTTGATTCGTGATAAAAAGTTGTTAGGGGTTTCACCTACGATACATGCGAAAATGCGATGGAAATGGTAGGGTGAAAAAGATGCGATGTCGGCCATTACCGATAAATCGATTGATTTGTCGATGTTTTGCCCGATATAGTCCATAACACGGTTGATTCGGGCTGTGTATTCTTGCTTGCTAAGTTCTTTATAATCCATTGCGTAGTGATTGATTGCAAAGCTATAAAATATTTTTAGATGTCTTTTTGCGTATCTTGCCATCTTTGTAATTTCCGTCATCTTTTTGTAGTATTACCTTTCTTTTCCTTTTGCCTTTATTTATCTCTATATAATATAAGGTATACCATTTCTTTGTATTTCTCCGGTTCCCCCTTTCTTTGTATTTATTTTCATAGCGTTACCTCCTGATGTCTAGCGCTTTAAGCCTTTTCGCTCCTTTCTTTTCTAAAAAAAGAGTATGATCTTCTTGTTTTGTATGGCAAAAGCTTCTACTTTTGCACCCGCTTTGCAAGAGAGACAAAGTGTTTTCTTGAAATGTTGATAAAGCGCCTGTAGGGTTTGACTCATGCGGTTTTACTTTTAAAAAAAAACTTCTCTGAAAGTTTGGAAGTGAAGCTAAAAAGTCTTTATCTTTGCAGTCCGGTTCGCAAAAAAGGATCTTTTTTTGTTTAGGCCTTCGCTCTTGCTAAAAGAGTTTTAGAAGGTAGCTTAACGAAAAAAAACTTTTAAAAAAAACTTCCGAAAACATTTGGTTGTTACTTTTAAACTCCTTACCTTTGCACCCGCTTTAGAAAACAAAGCAAAAATAAAAGAAGCGTTCTTTGATAGAATTACATAAACAATACAAGTAGTACAATAGCAAAATGCTTTTCTTCTTGTTTGGTTTCTTCGGAAACAGATCATTTAAGAGAAGTAATTTTGGGTAAAATTTAGAACCGTCAATATCCTGCTTTTAGCAGGGTGTGAACTTAAATAAATTTACGAAATCCTGAACAGAGCTAAAAACTGCTTATGATTGATACTTTCGGGTATTTTTCATAGGTACACAATACTTTTACAATGAAGAGTTTGATCCTGGCTCAGGATGAACGCTAGCTACAGGCTTAACACATGCAAGTCGAGGGGCAGCATTGGAGTAGCAATACTTCAGATGGCGACCGGCGCACGGGTGAGTAACACGTATCCAACCTGCCGCTTACTCGGGGATAGCCTTTCGAAAGAAAGATTAATACCCGATGGTATAAAGAGTTCGCATGTTCTCTTTATTAAAGAATTTCGGTAAGCGATGGGGATGCGTTCCATTAGATAGTTGGCGGGGTAACGGCCCACCAAGTCTACGATGGATAGGGGTTCTGAGAGGAAGGTCCCCCACATTGGAACTGAGACACGGTCCAAACTCCTACGGGAGGCAGCAGTGAGGAATATTGGTCAATGGACGAGAGTCTGAACCAGCCAAGTAGCGTGAAGGATGACTGCCCTATGGGTTGTAAACTTCTTTTATAAGGGAATAAAGTGAGGGACGTGTCCCTTTTTGTATGTACCTTATGAATAAGGATCGGCTAACTCCGTGCCAGCAGCCGCGGTAATACGGAGGATCCAAGCGTTATCCGGATTTATTGGGTTTAAAGGGAGCGTAGGTTGACATATAAGTCAGCTGTGAAAGTTTACGGCTCAACCGTGAAATTGCAGTTGATACTGTATGTCTTGAGTGTACAAGAGGTGGGCGGAATTCGTGGTGTAGCGGTGAAATGCTTAGATATCACGAAGAACTCCAATTGCGAAGGCAGCTCACTGGGGTACAACTGACACTGAGGCTCGAAAGTGTGGGTATCAAACAGGATTAGATACCCTGGTAGTCCACACAGTAAACGATGAATACTCGCTGTTTGCGATATACAGTAAGCGGCCAAGCGAAAGCATTAAGTATTCCACCTGGGGAGTACGCCGGCAACGGTGAAACTCAAAGGAATTGACGGGGGCCCGCACAAGCGGAGGAACATGTGGTTTAATTCGATGATACGCGAGGAACCTTACCCGGGCTTGAATTGCAGAGGAATATAGTTGAAAGATTATCGCCGCAAGGTCTCTGTGAAGGTGCTGCATGGTTGTCGTCAGCTCGTGCCGTGAGGTGTCGGCTTAAGTGCCATAACGAGCGCAACCCTTATCATTAGTTACTAACAGGTCATGCTGAGGACTCTAGTGAGACTGCCGTCGTAAGATGTGAGGAAGGTGGGGATGACGTCAAATCAGCACGGCCCTTACGTCCGGGGCTACACACGTGTTACAATGGGGGGTACAGAGGGCAGCTACCGGGCGACCGGATGCCAATCCCAAAAACCTCTCTCAGTTCGGATCGAAGTCTGCAACCCGACTTCGTGAAGCTGGATTCGCTAGTAATCGCGCATCAGCCACGGCGCGGTGAATACGTTCCCGGGCCTTGTACACACCGCCCGTCAAGCCATGGGAGCCGGGGGTACCTGAAGTACGTAACCGCAAGGAGCGTCCTAGGGTAAAACTGGTGACTGGGGCTAAGTCGTAACAAGGTAGCCGTACCGGAAGGTGCGGCTGGAACACCTCCTTTCTGGAGTGATTTCGTAAAAGGTTTTATGATTATTACTTTAAGTCTGATTAAGGTTAGATTTATCTGTTGTACTACTGGTACTTGTTTATTTAATATATAGTTGTTAGATAACACAAGAGAAAAAAAAGAAGCCGAGCCGAAAGGCAAGGGTTTGAACACAGTCCTATAGCTCAGTTGGTTAGAGCGCTACACTGATAATGTAGAGGTCGGCAGTTCAACTCTGCCTGGGACTACGAATCTCTTGATTCGGGGGATTAGCTCAGCTGGCTAGAGCATCTGCCTTGCACGCAGAGGGTCAACGGTTCGAATCCGTTATTCTCCACTTCAGGTTCTTTAGAACCGACAACGATCTTTGACATAATGTACAAAAGCAAAAAGTAAATTTTTTAGTAAGAGCTAAAAGTATATATCAACCATACGTTTTGATTCGATATTTATATTGGATTAAGAAGTGTTTGATAAGAAGAAAGTAAGCAAGGGCACATGGTGGATGCCTTGGCTCTCAGAGGCGATGAAGGACGTGATAAGCTGCGATAAGCTTCGGGTAGGTGCAAATGACCTTTGATCCGAAGATTTCCGAATGGGACAACCCAGTATCTTGAAGAGATATTATACTGCTATGCAGTAGGCTAACGCAGGGAACTGAAACATCTTAGTACCTGCAGGAAAAGAAAATAATAATGATTCCGCTAGTAGTGGCGAGCGAACGCGGAATAGCCCAAACCATATATGTTACGGCATATATGGGGTTGTAGGACCACGATGTGGGATCTCAACAGTAGAGAAGAAGTAACTGGAAAGTTATGCCATAGCGGGTGATAGCCCCTTATTCGAATACTGTTTGACCCTAGTGGTATCCTGAGTAGCGCGGAACACGTGAAATTCTGTGTGAATCTGCCGGGACCATCCGGTAAGGCTAAATACTCCTGAGAGACCGATAGTGAACCAGTACTGTGAAGGAAAGGTGAAAAGCACTTCGAATAGAAGAGTGAAATAGTTCCTGAAACCATGTGCCTACAAGCGGTCGGAGCAGCCTTGTGCTGTGACGGCGTGCCTTTTGCATAATGAACCTACGAGTTACTTTTTCCGGCAAGGTTAAGGGTCTTGAGACCTGCAGCCGAAGCGAAAGCGAGTCTTAACAGGGCGATTTAGTCGGAAGGAGTAGACGCGAAACCAAGTGATCTACCCTTGGCCAGGTTGAAGGTTAGGTAACACTAACTGGAGGACCGAACCGATAAGCGTTGAAAAGCTTCCGGATGAGTTGAGGGTAGGGGTGAAAGGCTAATCAAACTTGGAGATAGCTCGTACTCCCCGAAATGCATTTAGGTGCAGCCTTGTTTATTACTAATGTGAGGTAGAGCGACTGATAAGATGCGAGGGCTTCACCGCCTATCAAGTCTTGATAAACTCCGAATGCGCATTAGTTTGAGAACAGGAGTGAGGGCGCGGGTGCTAAGGTCCGCGTCCGAGAGGAGAAGAATCCAGACCATCAGCTAAGGTCCCCAAATAACCGCTGAGTTGAACTAACGAAGTCAGATTGCTAAGACAGCTAGGATGTTGGCTTGGAAGCAGCCATTCATTTAAAGAGTGCGTAACAGCTCACTAGTCGAGGAATTTGGCGTGGATAATAATCGGGCATAAGCGGTTTACCGAAGCTATGGAACCATATAATGGTTGGTAGGGGAGCATTCCACTCTGCGTTGAAGGCGAAGCGTGAGCTTCTCTGGAGCGTGTGGAAACGCAAATGTAGGTATAAGTAACGATAAAGGGGGTGAGAAACCCCCTCGCCGAAAGACTAAGGTTTCCTGATCAACGCTAATCGGATCAGGGTTAGTCGGGTCCTAAGGCTCCGCCGAAAGGCAATGCCGATGGCTGAAATGGTTAATATTCCATTACTACCTTTAAGAGTGATGTGGGGACGGAGTAGTGATAGTGCCGCGAACTGACGGAATAGTTCGTTAAAGGGTGTAGAAGTTGAGGAATGCAGGCAAATCCACATTCCGATTCGAACCTGATAGTATGGAGCGTCTTCGGACAATCCAATAGTGCATGTAAGCAGACTTCCAAGAAAATCCGCTAAACTTAATCTTATAGGTACCCGTACCGTAAACGGACACACGTAGTCGGGTTGAATATACTAAGGCGCTTGAGTGAATCACGGTTAAGGAACTAGGCAAATTGACCCTGTAACTTCGGGATAAAGGGTCCCTCCTCGCAAGAGAGGGCGCAGAGAATAGGTCCAGGCAACTGTTTAACAAAAACACAGGGCTGTGCAAAATCGAAAGATTCCGTATACAGCCTGACACCTGCCCGGTGCTGGAAGGTTAAGAGGAGATGTTATCGCAAGAGACGCATTGAATTGAAGCCCCAGTAAACGGCGGCCGTAACTATAACGGTCCTAAGGTAGCGAAATTCCTTGTCGGGTAAGTTCCGACCTGCACGAATGGTGTAATGATCTGGACACTGTCTCAACCGTGAGCTCAGTGAAATTGTAGTATCGGTGAAGATGCCGATTACCCGCGATGGGACGAAAAGACCCCGTGAACCTTTACTATAGCTTAACATTGAATTTGGGCCATTGATGTGTAGGATAGGTCGGAGACTATGAAGCGGGTACGCTAGTATTCGTGGAGTCGCTGTTGAAATACGACCCTTTGATTGTTTGAATTCTAACCCGTTTGTAATGGGGACACTGTTTGGTGGGTAGTTTGACTGGGGTGGTCGCCTCCAAAAGTGTAACGGAGGCTTCTAAAGGTACCCTCAGGACGATTGGTAACCGTCCGTAGAGTGTAATGGCATAAGGGTGCTTGACTGGGAGACCGACAAGTCGATCAGGTAGGAAACTAGAGCATAGTGATCCGGTGTTTCTGTATGGAAAGGACATCGCTCAAAGGATAAAAGGTACTCCGGGGATAACAGGCTGATCCCTCCCAAGAGCTCATATCGACGGAGGGGTTTGGCACCTCGATGTCGGCTCGTCACATCCTGGGGCTGGAGAAGGTCCCAAGGGTTGGGCTGTTCGCCCATTAAAGTGGCACGCGAGCTGGGTTCAGAACGTCGTGAGACAGTTCGGTCTCTATCTATCGTGGGCGTATGAAATTTGCGTGGCTCTGACACTAGTACGAGAGGACCGTGTTGGACTGACCTCTGGTTTACCGGTTGTGCCGCCAGGTGCATCGCCGGGTATCTAAGTCGGGATTGGATAAGTGCTGAAAGCATCTAAGTACGAAGCCAGCCACAAGATTAGATTTCTTAGGGTCGTCAAAGACGATGACGTTGATAGGTTGCAGGTGTATAGATAGAAATATCACAGCCGAGCAATACTAATTGCCCGTTCACTTTCTTCTTGTCAGTATGGTTTTTATATACGTTTAGCTGATTGATTGATTTATTTTTTGTGTACATTATGTCTACCTTATTAAGGTGACTATAGCACAAGGGTTCCACCTCTTCCCATTCCGAACAGAGAAGTTAAGCCTTGTCACGCCGATGGTACTGCGTAACAGTGGGAGAGTAGGTAGTCGCCGTTTTTTAGAGAAGTCCTGCAGCTATAAAAGCTGTGGGACTTCTTGCGTTTAGGTTTTTTATTAATAAAAGTAGTATGAAGAAAATTGTGATTGTGGGTTGTGGACGCTTATCAACGATTGTGGCAGATGCAATTGTTAGTGGAATATTAGATGAGTATGACTTGGTTGGTGTTTACTCTCGTACGTTTGCTAAAGCAGAGTCTCTGTCAAGTAGGATGAATGAGAAAGGCAAGTCTTGTCGAGTTTGTAGAGACTTGAATGAATTACTCTCTCTGAAACCAGATTTTCTGGTTGAATTAGCTTCTCCTAATGCCATGAGAGAACTTGCATTGCCAACTCTTCAAAATGGAACTTCAATTATAACCTTATCTATTGGTGCTTTGGCGGACTCGGTTTTTTATAATGAAGTTATGAATACTGCTAAACTTAATGGAACCAAGGTTTATATTGCATCGGGAGCAACTGGAGGCTTTGATGTGTTGCGTACAGCCTTCTTAATGGGGAATGCCTCTGCGAAATTTTTTAATGAGAAAAATCCACGTGCATTGATGGGTACGACTGTTTATGATGATAGCTTACTTAATGAACAAAAAACGGTTTTCAGTGGGAATGCCAAAGAGGCAATCGAATTGTTTCCTACGAAGGTGAATGTTTCTGTTGCAGCATCATTGGCATCGGTCGGACCTGAGAACATGGAAATGACAATGGTATCAACTCCTGGGTTTATCGGAGATACTCAAAGAGTGGAAATTAAGAATGATCAAGTTCATGCTGTTATTGATGTGTATAGCGCAACGGCTGAAATAGCAGGGTGGTCAGTCGTTAACACCCTGCTGAATATTGCATCGCCTATTGTATTCTGATAAATTAGCTAATACTTTCTCACTTAAACGATCAAAGGCTTGTTGTGTTCGACCTGTTGAAACCTGCATACATCGGACGTGTGGATGATCAAGTAAATGTGTTCCGCCCAAAGCTCCTATAGTATCACAATAACAAAGGTTTTTTCCATTTAACCAGTCGAGAAAGGGTGCCTTATCCCATGCAGGTGATAGTCCCGTATTGAATAATATTTTATTCTCACCTAAAGATTGAAATTCGGCTTCGTGGAGTAAGATGGTATTTTTATTCAAGCAACAAAATATCACTTCATTTTCACGAAGTAGTCTATCTAATGGCAAGAATTGATAACCTTTCTGACGTGCATTGACTTTCTCACTTCTTGCAAAATATGAAATGTCTGCACCAAAAAACTTCATAGCATCAGCAATCATTCCACCTGATTTTCCTAATCCAATGATTCCAGCCTTTAATCCGGTAATTTCTCGGGGGATTTCGTCCCATGCTTCTTGTCCGAAACCATGCAGGCAGCGAACTAATTCACTAATAACGTATTCTACTACTCCTTCGTCGCCATAATCACGAATTCCGGTTACTGTAATACCTTTTTTATTGGCATAGATAATGTCAACATTGGCACTTTCTGGTGAGTATAGAGAACAGCACATTCCGATGTATTTTACTTGATCGCATCTGTCTAGCACCCATTTGTTGATTTGAGAAGTATAACTCAATAATACGGCATCGGCATCGCTAATACGACTTACTATTTCATTATCGTTTTGAGGAATATCTCCAAAAAGAATAACCTCTTTGGCGAAGTTCTTTAATGCTTTTTCAGCAGAAGGAATTAAGCTAATAGGCTCAATTGCAACTAATTTACGAAACATACTTATTCTATTTTTCAACGAAGTTACAAATAAAATAGGTATAATGCAAAAAGAGTTGAGACTCGATTACCAGTCTACAACTCTTTCGGATAAATCATGATTCTGTATTTATTCTACCTTTATTTGAAAAGGAGAGGCAGGTAAACCTGATTTGTTTCTAAGATTTCCTTTTGGATTATCATCCCATGCATAACGAATCATTGTAGGGTTGGCAATGTTTTCATTCCATATTAGGATTTTATTACCTGAGATTTGAGCTTTGGCCCATTGATAACGCCCTTCTTTATCGGCAATAGCAAAACCTTCTAACGAATCAACTGGAAGGAAGTCGTCGGTACCTTTTTGAAAAGTAAGTGCTATTCTTCCGTCTTCGAGCTTGGCTGATATGCAGACAGGACCTGAACTAACGTTTCTTTCCTGATTATAGGCAAGTCTGTTGGCTTGTAAAGCAACCCTTTTGGCCAGTTCTTTTTTGTTTAGTGGATGAATGTCATTCCATTCTCCCAAACCTAAACCTACTACAAGAGCTGTGTTGGGAAGTTTAGTTGTTACTAACCTTTGTGCTTCACGCAACTGAGCCCAACCGCTTTCAGATGGATATGTGTGTGTTTGCATGAAGTTTGGCAATTGCATAATGAAGAATGGTAGCGTAGAATTGTTTAACTTACTTCTCCAATCAGTGATCATGGAAGATAATAAGGCTTCATATTCGTGAGAGCGTCCTGTATTACTTTCACCCTGATACCACAATACCCCTTTAAACTGAAGTTTTGATAAGGGAGAAATCATTGAATTATACATACCGGTTGGAACATTTTGAAATGAAACGCCATTTACTCTGGCTGGCATTTCACAACCTAACTTATACTTCCATTGGCTGGACAATTTAATACTATCTTCTCCCAAAATAAAACAATAAGGTTTGTCTTTAACAAAACTGGGGCGTCCTCCATAACTAATCAGGCGCACGGTAATTATATTTTTTCCTGATTTTAAGATGGAAGCAGGCACTTTATAAATACGAGGAGGATATTGATATGCTGTAGTCCCAACAAAAGTTCCATTTACAAAAACAGAATCAGCATCAACGATACATCCAACGCGCAATACCCCATCTTTTATCTGAGTAGGCGAGAGTTCAACTGCTTGACGAAACCAGTGTGAACCATTTATGGGATATCCTTTGTTGATACTCCATCCCGAACTGAACATATCTACTGATGCCCAGTTTGAATCATCAAATTCAGTCTTATACCAGCAAAATGAATCATGTAATCCCTTGTCTCCCTTATATAATGATCTATCCCAAAATGCATTCATCATATTACTGCTTTGATTGATCAACTTTCTATATTCATCCGAAGAGAAAATGTCTCTTTCTAGCAGATTCCGAGGGAAGTCTTTCAAAGCTTCTTCACTCATCCAAGCTTCTATGGTGCTACCGCCCCAACTTGAATTGATAATGCCAACCGGTACTTTGGTTTTGTTATACATTTCTTTAGCAAAAAAATAGGCTAAAGCAGAAAAGCCAGGTGCAGTTTCTTTGGTTAAGGCTTTCCATTCCATTTTTGAAATATCTTCTTGCGGACCTTTTACATCGTTTCCGTAGGGTGTTTTGACGTATCTGATGTTGCTGTTCTCATACATCTCTGTTTCTTCACGATACAGATCAGTAACACGATTTATGGGTAATTCCATATTTGATTGTCCGGAAAAGAGCCACACATCGCCAACAAGAACATCTTTTATTATCAGGTGATTAACGATTAATTCATAAGGGCCACCCGCTTTACAAGCTGGGAGAGTAGCAGTCCACTTTCCATTTTGATCCGCTTTGACGGCCACTTTGTGCTTATTGAATGTTATGTTAACTGCCTCATTTGCATCGGCAGTGCCCCAAATCTGAATGGGTTGTTCTCGTTGCAGAACCATACCGTTTGACAGAACGGCCGGAAGTTTAACTTCTGCTTTGGCACAGATTAGCATTATTAATGCTAATGTAATGAGTAATATCCGCTTCTTTGTATTGTTTATCATGGTATTATGTTTTTAATGAATTGGTATACGGAACAAAGGTATTAAATCTAAGGCTTAATTGTTTGCTTTTAGGGCTCATTTGTGTTACATACCGTTACGCTGATTTGCTTTGTGTAACATAAATTATTGTTTATGTTACATATTATCTTATAGTTAATGAAGAGGGTTGTTTTATAAGTTGAATAGTGTATTTTTGCATCGACAGAGATTTTAATAACTAAATGTAAATACGATGAAATTGACACATCTTATTAAATCAAATTTAGGTGTTGCTTGTCTTTTTTGCTTCTCTTTTACTATTTCTGCTCAAGAAGCATACAAGAATCCTAAATTATCACCAACGGAAAGAGCTAACGATTTATTGCCTCGATTAACCTTGGAGGAAAAAGTTTCTCTCATGCAAAACTCTTCCAAAGCCATACCACGGTTAGGTATCAAAGCCTACGATTGGTGGAGTGAAGCCCTTCACGGAATTGCTCGTGCAGGAAACGCAACGGTTTTTCCGCAAACAATCGGTATGGCTGCTTCTTTTAATAAGGATTTACTATTCAATGTATTTGATGCAGTTAGTGATGAAGCCAGAGTTAAATATCGTCAGTTTAGTTCATCCGGCCAGCACGGAAGGTATCAAGGGTTGACTGTTTGGACTCCCAACATAAATATTTTCCGTGATCCGCGCTGGGGCAGGGGACAGGAAACTTATGGAGAAGACCCCTATCTGACCAGCATGATGGGACAGGCCGTTGTACGTGGATTGCAGGGTGAAGCCAAAGGCGGGTATGATAAACTGCACGCTTGTGCAAAACACTTTGCCGTTCATAGCGGTCCCGAGTGGAACAGACATACTTATAATGCAGAGAATATTTCCCCCCGTGATTTGTGGGAAACATACCTTCCCGCCTTTAAAGATTTGGTTCAGAAGGCTAATGTTAAGGAGGTTATGTGTGCATATAATCGCTTTGAAGGTGACCCGTGCTGCGGATCAAATAGACTGCTAATGCAGATTTTGCGTGATGAATGGCAATATAAACATTTGGTTGTGAGTGATTGTTGGGCTATTAATGATATGTTCACACCTGTTCCCAAGGGACATGGAACGGAACCCGATGAAGCTCATGCCGCATCAAAAGCCGTATCAGCAGGAACAGATGTGGAGTGCGGTCCGGTTTATAGCAATCTGACAGACGCAGTAAAGCGTGGTTTGATTGATGAAAAACGCATTGATGAATCTGTTATTCGTTTGCTGAAAGCCCGTTTCGAACTTGGAGAAATGGATGACCCCTCACTTGTTCCCTGGATGCAATTGAAGGATGATGTTATCAATAGTCCGAAACACCAACAGCTGGCTATCAAGATGGCGCGTGAAAGCATGACTTTGTTGCAAAACAAAGACAACATACTCCCTCTGAAAAAAACAATGAAAGTAGCTGTCATGGGACCCAATGCTACCGATTCTGTAACGATGTGGGCTAATTACAATGGTTTTCCATACCATACAACCACCATACTAGAAGGAATAAAGAATAAGATAGGAGCCGAAAATGTGATCTATACCCAAGGCTGCACATTTACGCAAAATGTAGTTTTGAATAGCTTCTTTGATCAATGTGCCTTGAATGGCAAACAAGGTTTTCAGGCTACGTATTGGAATAATACAACCTTTAATGGCGAACCTGCTACTACAGACTGGTTAACCACTCCGTTCAATTTCTCAGCTGCCGGAGGAACTGTTTTTGCCCGTGGCGTATCATTGACAAACTTTTCGGCCCGCTATGAATCAGTCTTTACTCCTAAGGAATCTGGCGATGTGGCTTTCTACATGAATCTTAACGGCGGCTATACTTTATATATTGATGGAGAAGAACAAAACAAAGGAAGATCTATTGGATTACCGACTAAGGTTTATATGCTTCATGCAGAAGCGGGAAAATCATATACTATTCGTTTAGACTATAGCGTGCGTTATGAAGGTTCGTTGAACTTTGATTTGGGAAAAGAAGAAACGATTAACTTTAGCAAAGAAATAGCAAGGGTGAAAGACGCTGATGTGGTTATTTTTGCCGGAGGTATTTCTCCCAAACTGGAAGGGGAAGAGATGGCTGTAAATACTGATGGATTTAAAGGAGGAGACCGCACCAACATAGAACTACCTGCAGTGCAAAGAGAATTGCTGAAGCAATTGCATGCCGCCGGTAAACAGGTTGTATTTGTAAATTGCTCAGGCTCTGCTATGGGACTTGTGCCCGAGACGGAAAGTTGTCGAGCTATTTTGCAGGCGTGGTATCCGGGACAAGCAGCCGGTGTTGCCGTGGCCGACGTCTTGTTCGGTGATTATAATCCGGCCGGACGATTACCCATTACCTTCTATAAGAATATAGATCAGTTACCCGATTTTGAAGATTATAATATGAAAGGACGTACCTATCGTTATTTTAAAGGCGAAGCTTTATTTCCTTTCGGTCACGGTTTGAGCTATACGACCTTTATTTACGGTCAGGCTAAATTAGCCAAGGCAGTTGTCAAGACCGGAAATTCTGTAGAATTAACGATTCCGGTGACCAATACTGGTAAGTACGATGGCGAAGAAGTCATTCAGGTGTATCTTAACAGACCAGCTGATGTGGAAGGACCTTCGAAAACGCTTCGTGCCTTCCAACGAGTATTCCTCAAAGCCGGTCAGAAACAAGATGTCAAAATCCAGCTCAATCCCGATGAATTAGTTTGGTTTGACACCAACTCAAATACGATGAGATGCATTCCCGGTGAGTATAAGTTGTTGTACGGAGGAACCTCTGACAGCACCAAACTGCATACCGTTTCGTTTCGGATGAATTAACTGTTAAGCAGTTGAAACAGAAAGAGAGGAGTCTTCTTCAATGAAAGACCCCTCTCTTTTCTTTTAAATGATTTACTATATAAATGATAAACTCTATGTCTTTTGGACATGACAAAGATAAATTGATAGTTTCTTCATTGTAATTAGAAACTTCTTATAATTACATTAGAATTTCATTAGAAAGCGTGGTGACTACTGAAGTTGTTATTGCTTTTTTATTATAACTTTGCAGCCAAATTGATAGAAAGATGCAATACTTTGGCGAAATACTTTCTTTGGGCGTGGCTGTGTCGTGGACAATCACGGCTTTATTTGCTGAAACAGCCAGCAAAAGATTGGGCACCTTACAACTTAACGTCATTCGACTAACACTTTCCATCATCATGGTTGGAGGAACTTTGTGGTGGTTTACCGGTTCCTTTTTGCCACTCTACACAGACTCTGCCACATTAATCTGGTTAGCCTTATCGGGTTTTGTAGGATATGTGTTGGGAGACTATTGCCTCTTCAACTCGTATGTGCTAATCGGTTCACGGTTCGGACAGTTGTTTATGACTGTTGCTCCCATAGCTGCAGCTTTTTTCGGATGGATTATATTGGGAGAACATTTGTCACTCCAAACCTTGGCAGGCATGCTGATCACATTATTTGGAATTGGACTTTCGGTTTTAGGCCGGGGCAGCTCCCATAAAATAGGATTAAAACTGCCATTGAAAGGCGTGCTCTTTGGCATTGGAGCCGGAGTAGGCCAAGGAGTTGGTTTAGTACTCAGCAAAATAGGAATGAATTATTATGAAGCGTCTATTCCTGAACACATGGAATCTGTTTCTGATTTAGTTCCCTTTGCCTCTACTTTTATTCGTGCAGCCGTAGGAGCAATTGGTTTCATCTTGATCATGGGCTATAAAAAACAATTTCACACCTTAAATACTGCTCGCAGAGATTATAAAGGAATGGGCGCTGCTTTGGGCGCAACCGTTTTCGGCCCTTTCATAGGCGTTTCTTTTTCATTGATGGCAGTTCAATATACTGAAGCTGGTATAGCATCTACCTTGATGGCGCTTACCCCCATCTTCATACTTTGGCCATCACATTATTTCTTCAAGCAACAAATAACCCTTAGAGAGATAATAGGCGCCATTATCAGTGTGCTGGGAGTGTCTCTGTTCTTTATCTGATCAATATGCACTCTTTTCTAATAGATAAAATACGCCCGTTGGTAGATATTAATCCCTTTGTAATATATTTCCAGGTTTAAATAAGAGCTGAGGTTGAAAACTTCACTAACTTTGCATCGATTTCCAGAAAGTATAATAAGTATGATAAGACCTTTATGAAAGGAGTTTCGTGATCTTTTTATTTTCTTATTAAGAAAAACTTTAGAGGGATCAAAAGTGTTTGAATGAGTGTATTAGAGAGAGTAGTTGTAATAATATGAAAGAGTAATGAGGCCTATTGAATTGGTGAACTGTGTTCGCAGAAAAACGCTGTGTTTATTGACCGGTAGTATAAAATCGGGTATTTCTTGTATGGATAGCGTTGACAGAAAATGTATAAAAAAGGTGTTAATCGTCAGGCCCAATCACCGTTTGGGGAATCAGTTGCTGATTTCTCCTTTGATACAAGAAGTTCATCGCATGTTTCCTGATAGTAAAATTGATCTTTTTGTAAAAGGGCCTCTTTGCCGGGTGTTGTTTCATAACGACGAAGCGGTAGACGATATTATGACTCTCCCAAGGAAGCACTTCAATGATTTTTTCTGTTATGTTGCCGGATGGTATAAAGTTCGCTCGAAGAAATATGATTTGGTCATAAACGTAGTAAGTACTTCCTCATCGGGCAGAATAGCGACTAAAGTAGCACGCTCAACTTATAAAATCTTTGGTGACGAAGCTGATGTTAATGTACTCATCAACCTTCCTTATAAAAAACACATTGCAGTTAAACCCATCTATAATTTACGCACCTATTTTTCCGCTCTGGGCTATGATGAAATGACCAAAGAGTTGCCTTTGCTGAAAATACGGCTAAGTGATGCCGAACTGTTAGCCGGAAAAGAAGTTTTAAGAAAGTATATTGCTGATGATAAGAAAGAAACCATTGCACTCTTTACCTTTGCCACCGGTGCCAAATGTTATCAGCAAGAATGGTGGCAACAGTTTCTTCAAGAATTAAAGCAACGTTTTGATAACTATAATATCATCGAAATACTTCCTGCCGAGAATGTTTCACAAATAGGATTTTCCATTCCTGCGTATTATAGTAAAGACTTACGGGAGATAGCCTCTGTACTTGCTAACGTCCGCCTGTTTATTGGTGCCGATAGTGGCATGATGCATTTGGCAGTTGCTGCAGGTGTAACTACTGTCGGCTTGTTTTCTATTACGAAGATGGATGTATATGCTCCGTATGGCAACCTTAATAAAGGCATTGATACAACACGAGTAACGATGAACCAACTGATGGATGAAATAAATGCTAGTCTACCGCAGTTAAACTAATACGGCACTTTGCCTTATTCCATACGTTCTAATAAAGAAATTGCTGGTTGCAAAACCTTCTGTACACCCGGATGTACAGGCCTTGTACACCCCCATGTAGAACACTTATACACCCGGGTGTACAGTACTCGTACACCCGGGTGTATAAAAGATTTGTTCACCAGCTGTAATAACCTAATATAGGTTGACTAAACGTCTCTTATCCCTATCTGAAGTTGACAGGTTATAATTTAAATCTCTAACTCAGGTTGACTAGCTTCTTTCTAGTCCCTAACTTGGATTGACAGCTCTCTTCTAGGCTTAAAATATTTAAACGTGAGGAGCTGTTTGCATCCATCCGGGTTTGTTTCATTCAAGTGCTAAACAGAACCCGGTTCACTCTTTTGAAAGCAAAGATAGTTTTTTCTTCTTATTGCGGGCAAGGATCTCTGTATTTATCCTTATAACTTCTCCACCGCTTCTTGATGAGCCCCGTCTTACCATAAGCTTGTTCAGGAGTCAGCATATCCAAACTTCTATGAGGTCGTTTAGTATTGTAGAATGTGACAGCTTCCTGTACCGCTTGCCTGACTTGCTCTATCGTTTGAAAGGAATATTGATTAAGGAATTCCTTTTTGAGAATGCCATTTACCCTTTCTGCTATGGCATTCTCTTTAGGATCTCCATTCTGGGTCATACTAATCCTTATTCCTTTTTGCCTCAATTCATTTATATACCCAAAGCTTGCGTACTGCACCCCTCGATCTGAGTGATGAATCAATGAATCTCCCTGTTGTATACTTCTGTTTTTATAAGATTGCTTAAGAGCCTCTATGGTGTGAATAGCAGCCAGCGTAGGGCCTACGTAAGCACCTACAATCTCATGGTCGTAGGCATCTGTTATAAGGGAGAGAAAACAAAATTCATCTTCCCGTAAACGAATATAGGTTATGTCGCTCACCCAGACTTGATTGGACCTGTTGATAGTCAGATCCTTGATTAGGTTAGGGTAAGTCGGTAAACCGTGAGTCGAATCGGTGGTACGGCAACTTCTCTTGGGCGCTTTGAGCATCAGGTTGTGTTGCTTGAGTACTTTCAAAAAAACATCACGGCCGATGCTGTAATCTTTACCGAAGTATTGGTTGTACATCACCCAGAGTTTCTCACCACCTATGGCAGCGGCTTTTCCCCGAATATCTTGAGCGAACTCAATAATGAAACGGCAGAGGGCAAGAGATTTGATGTTATCATCTACGTGTTGGTAATAAGCTTGCTTAGAAGCACCAAACAGTCCGCAAAGAGCTCCCACATGATAAGAGGGATTCTTTGCGTGAAGCTGTTTTACCGTTTGGTGCCAGCTTTTTTTCGAATAGGAAGCTGAAACTTTTCTTCGGCTACATTAATCATTTCATCTAAGAAATCAGCACGCATCTTTTCACGCTTCAAGCACAATTCTTTTTCTTGAAGAAGACGACGCAAGGCTAAGATTTCTTCGTTCTCACTCTGAGGTTTCTTTGGCATGGGCGTATCATGTAGTTCATTATCCGGAGCAAAGATACGAATCCAACTCCGTAATGTACTTGTACTGGGAATGGAATATTTATTACACAAAGAACGTTTGCTATGTGTACCCTGAAGAAACTCTGCAACTACCGACATTTTAAATGCGGTATCAAAAACACGACGACTCTTAGATATATCACTCATCTTTTAAGGAATTTCAGAGTCAACTTTTTCTAGGGTAAGACAAGCAATTTTTTATTTAATAACCTGCACTTTAGCTTTGTCACGTGGCTTGGCGTCCGGCCATTCGTTAGGATAACCTACGGATATAGTATAAAGAGGAGCAAAATTCTCGGGCAGATTAAGCTGAGCAATCACTTCTTTGGCTTCCGGTGTGCGCATGTATGCAATAACACTTCCTACCACACAAGTGCCTATGCCCATTGATTCGGCAGCGAGCAGAATATTTTGTCCCAATAAACCGCAGTCAACCTCACTATAATGGTTGGTTGTATCATTGGCCACTACAATAATAGTAGGTGCTCCGTGAAACACACTAAATCCTTCTTGCTGAGCCTTCGAGGCACTACCCTTCATCTCTTTTCCTTTAGCGAAGTTGATAAAACCATCGTTGATTGCTTTTATTAAATCGGGCTTTTGTATTACCCGCACTTCCCACGATTGCTTATTTAAAGCACTTGGTGCGTTGATGGCACATTCTGTTAACGTGTCAAGTTGTTCGGCCGTAATCTGTTCAGCTTTGTATGAACGTATACTCCGGCGACTCATAATACTTTCTACCGTTTGGTTTGTTGCTTCCATATTCGTTTCTCCCGATGGAGGTGTTTGGCAAGACACCATTAATAAAGCCGTTAAAACAATAAAATAAACTTTCTTCATCATATTACGTATATTTAGTCATTTATCAAAAGTACAATTAATTTGGAAAGATGCAATTAGGTATAACTTCTTTTAGTATTCCTGTTTGGCTTTTAACGAACAAACAAGACCCTTCAATCGTTCTGTTCTCACATTCTATAAATAGTATAGTATAAGAAAGGAATCACAGTTATGAATGAAGATTTTAGCAAGTTGTTATCTCCTTTTCAGTTTCCTGTATCAGGAATTCAGGTCGATAACAGAATAGTGATGGCACCGATGACCACTTTCTCGGGCAACGAAGACGGAACCGTATCCGATGATGAACTGTCTTACTACAAAGAGCGTAACCGGGGAGCCGGTTTACTTATCTCCGCATGCGCTTACGTAACTCCGCAGGGAAAAGCTTTTCCCGGACAATTCAGTGCTTATTCAGACGATATGTTGCCTAGCTTGAAGCGATTGGCTGCTGCATTGAAAGAAAACGGAGGAAAGGCCGTGTTGCAGATTCACCACGGCGGAAGAATGTGTCCTCCCGAACTGGTTCCCGGTGGCGAGCCATTGAGTGCCAGCGCTGTTGCACCTGTGCGTGAAGGAGCCGTAACACCTCGTGAAATGACCGAATTGGAAATAGAAGAAACCATAGCCGCTTATGGAGAAGCCGCCCGAAGAGCCGTGGAAGCCGGTTTCGATGGTGTTGAAATTCATGGTGCCAATACGTATTTAATACAACAATTCTTCTCTCCACATTCAAACAGACGGACCGACAAATGGGGAGGAAGTCTTGAAAAGAGAATGACTTTCCCCTTGGCAGTGGTCGATGCCGTAAAGGCAGCCGTGAAAAAGGCGTCCGACAGACCCTTCATCATTGGTTATCGTATCTCTCCCGAAGAGCTTGAAAACCCGGGAATTACCATGAATGATACGTTGGCTTTGGCGGAAGTTCTCTCTGAGAAAGAGCTGGATTACCTGCACGTTTCAACCATGAACTTCTTTGGTGCTTCGTTGAGAGATGCCGCAGATGCCACACCCAGAGCACAACTTATTTATGATAAGGTGGGACACAAACTACCTGTGATTGGTGTTGGAGGAGTGAGCACGCCACAGCAGGCCAATACGGTTCTCGGCACCGGTGTACAATTAGTCGCGTTGGGTCGCGAATTACTTATTGAACCTCATTGGCTGGAGAAGTTGAAAAATGGTCAACTTGATTCGATAGAAACGGCACTGGATGTGCACAACCAATCGGGTTTACATATCCCTACCCCCATGTGGAACAGCTTGTTAACACGAACGGGTTGGCTTCCTCTTAAGGAATAAGTACATCTTCTACCTCTTTTCTGGGGGAGTAAGGCATGGGAGAGGCGTAACCCAAACGAACAATTAACATAGGATGTTCATTGGTTTGGAGAAGCTTCTCCCTTATTGTTTCCATTAGTTCAGGCACTTCGCACGGCTGGTTCATGTAAGCATTGCATATTCCCAATCGGGTAGTTTCCAGTAAAAAGCGTTCCAATGTCCGTCCCAGCGATATCCACTCTTCAACCGTATTCTCTTTAACGGTGAAAAGTACGAGGTGAGAGGATGACTCAATCTTCTTTAAGTCCGATTTGTTTTGGGTCTTGGGCTTAAGGAAACTGTTTACTATGGGGCGTGCAATTAACGACGGAACACCGGGAACACCCATGGCAGCGTTGGTCAGTCCGTTATTTGTCTTTTCGGCATGCTTGCTGTTAAACCGGATCCAATCCAATAATTCTTTTTTAAAAGCACCGTCGCTCATCTGAACATCGTTTCCCAAGCAGATGTAATTGGTTAGCCGCTTGTAATCGTCTTCTCCTTTTATATACATGTAAAAACGAACTCCACTTTCTACCGGCATGTTTTTGATGATGGAAACCGTATCGCGACTTATCTTCCGACAAGTGTAAACGCTTCGGTTTGTTTGTCTCTTGCTGATCGATGCGAACAGCGGGTGGCTTTGTGGCGATGCACTTTGCAGGGCAATATGAATGCTATACGTCTTTTCGTCTTTCTTTTCCACAGATAGTTGCGGAAGGTATCCTTTCTCTTGTGCAGCAATGCATAAGTTTTCGGCCGCGCATCCCAAGCTGATGTACAATTCCCGGTTCATCGGGTCAACAATCGGCAGTGACTGACCGAAATCGGGCAATATCTCAATCTCGTTGGGTTGTATTCTGAATAACCAGGGTTGCGTATTATGGCCTGAGGGAGCTTTTATCGCATAAGAAATCAATTCTTTGAAGACCGTGTTTTGTGCCTGGGCGTCGGTCGTAACAGGAATTATTGTTGCCATACACATTGTTATTAGAAAGTTTTTCAGATTCATTTAATTCATCAGTTAGTAATTCAAAGGTAGACATAAATAAATGATCTGTCTGCGCTAGTCTGTTATAATATCTATTGAAATCTTAACTTTTAGTTAAAGAGTAATGGGTGATTAAACTCATTGGGTTGTTTGTTTGTCAAACACTCAAAGTATTTAATTAAGGGGCCTGCTGGTTATGTTGCCGAAATGTAACCGTATAGTTTTCAATAGGTGGATGCAGGCTACGTAAACCCTAGACTAATAAGTGAAATATGAGACGATTAACAGTTCTTTTTTTGTTGGTATTATCAGTTTTAACCGTTTATGCTGAGACAGAAAAGGGGGCGCAAATTACAGGAAAAGTCATTGACGCCTCCACGAAACAAGGAATGGAGTTTGCAAACATTAGTTTGCGTAAAACGGGAAGTAAAGAGTTTATCAAAGGAACCGTATCCGATCAGTTGGGTACTTTCAGACTAGATGGTGTATCAAATGGCAATTATGTGGTTGCCGTATCCGTAGTTGGATATGCTACATTTGAGAAAGAACTGACAATTGGTACGGGACAAAAAACGATAAATCTGCGTAGCATCTTACTTAAAGAAGATACGCAGCTTCTGAATGAAGTGCAAGTGGTGGGACAACGGTCTCAGATGAAATTTGAGATTGACCGCAAAGTGTTTAACGTGGATCAAAGTTTAGCCACTGCCGGAGGTTCGGCCAGTGATGTGCTTGGTAACATACCTTCGGTTCAGGTTGATCCCGAGGGAGAGGTGTCTCTTCGTGGTAACTCAAGTGTTACCGTTTGGATTAACGGTAAAGAGTCGGGGCTATCTGCCGATAACCGTGCTCAAATATTGGAGCAGCTACCGGCCGAATCAATTGAACGTGTGGAAGTAATTACCAATCCGTCGGCCAAATATAATCCCGAAGGCACAGCCGGTATCATTAACATTGTGTTGAAGAAAAACCGCACAGCCGGTTATTACGGAAGTTTGCAGGCGGGTGTTGATACTCGTGGTGGCTACAATGCTGCGGGTAACGTAAACTTCAGCAGTGGAAAGTTTGAGTCTTTCGTTAACGTGGGCACGCGCGTACGTAAGTCGGAAGGAGAGGGTTATACCAATCGTCAGAATCTGGATGATAATGGGAATCCGGTTTCTTATCTGAACCAGTTGCGTAACGATGAGGATACGCGTAAACCGGTCATTGCCAGAATGGGAACTACTTACCATGCCACTGATAAAGACCATTTTAGCTTCAGTGGATTTGGCTTGTTGGGTAGGGGAGATGAAACTGATTGGCTGAATTACACCAGCAACATTCCGGGCTCTTTTACCAGTAGTCTGCGTACTTCCGCCGAGAAGAGAAAGATGAATATCGGTAACTTTGAAATTGGGTACAAAAGAGATTTCAGCGAGAAGAGTAATCTCGACTTGTCGGCTTCATACAACTTAGTTAACATAACCCCTGAAAGTTCGTTCTTACAAGTATCAAACTATGCGGGCGGTACTTCAACTTCTTCTTACCAATTTCAGGAGAATGTAATGAAACCCAGAAAATGGGAGTTTCAGGCCGACTATGTGACAGAATTTGGTGAGCAGAACAAGATTGAAGCCGGTTATAAGGGTGACTTCCTCACATCAAAAAGCAAGGTGTCAACTTATTCGGGAATATCGGAGGGCAATGCCGCTTTCAACGAGGGACTTTATAATAACTTTACCTATGATCAGAATGTGAATGCTTTGTATGCAACCTACTCGAAACGCATTAATCGATTCGGCATTCAGTTAGGTTTGCGTGGAGAACACACGCGTACCAATACCAATTCATTAGGTTACAATCAGTCCGAGACAGATCATCCGGCTTATAAAGATGATTATTTCTCGTTCTATCCAAGTGCGTTTCTGTCTTATCAGTTGCCTTCGAATAACGAACTGCAACTGAATTACACCCGACGTGTATCTCGTCCTTGGGGTGGACAGTTAAACCCGTTTGTAAACCTCACTGACTCAACGAACATTTCTTACGGTAATCCTTTGTTGCTTCCGCAATACTCCAATTCATTGGAATTGAATTACATTAAGAACTGGGAAAATCATACGCTTTCGGCATCGTTGTATTACCGTAACACGGACAACGTAATTCAACGAATCAGTTATCGCGACGGTGATATTATGAAGAGTACGTTTGAGAATATAGTCAAGACTCAGTCGGCCGGAACGGAACTTATTTTAAAGAATAACTTGTTTCGTATGATTGACTTGACCAGCACGTTGAACTTTTATTATAACAAACTCGATGGCTTTAGTTACTTACCCGCAGGGGCAACTACTCCCGTAGTTGGTGAGGCCGATGAAGATTTCTCGTGGAGTGCCAGGATTATAGCCAATGTCATGTTGCCTTGGGGCGTCTCTTTGCAAGCTACCGGCGATTATAACTCGCGTGAGTTAGTAGCACAAGGATATCGTAAAGCCAACCATGCAATTGATTTAGGCCTTAGAAAATCATTCCTCGATCGGAAGCTGAGCCTGACTATCAATACCCGTGATTTACTGAATTCACGCAAAAGAGAAACAATTACTTCGGGTTCCGGATTCAGTCAGGAATCTGTATTTGCCCGTTCCGGTCGTACCGTCGGATTTACGCTGACTTATAATTTCGGTAACATGAAAGGTAGCAGCAAACGTCCCGACCGACAGGAACAGCAGAACAACGGTGATGGTGGTATGATGGAGGAAGGATTCCAATAGCAACAACCTAGACTAATGTGTCTTTCATATATAGATATGTTTTTACTGTGATTATGAGTATCCCTGCAAGTTTAACCTCTTGCAGGGATTTTTGGTTACTACTTTTATTAGTCAGGATAATAAAGTCTCTGTTGCCATTCTATACCACTTATGTCTGTCAATATTAGCTGATATTCACCCGATTGTATTGAATCAAGTGCGCCGTTTTCAATCGTTAATTTAGCTTTGCTACCCAATGGTATTATCAAGCTGTGTTTTCCCGGCTTTACTTTGGCTACATATTCATTCTCTATTTTAGAAGGAGGGAATTCTGCTAAATCGTCGTTTTTCAGGTTGAATACTATATTCCCACTCTTATCTTTGAGTGTGATGCCAATTAGGAAAGAACCATATACATCGGCTCCCTCCACACGGAACACAGTGAATGATAATTGTTTTTTATGAAGGTTGCCGTTGCTGATTTCTATTTTCGGGGTCACTGATTTATTATGTAACTTGCCCCATACTCCGTTGTGAAAATATTGATTGGTGAAAAGTGTCATAGCGAATATGCTAAGCGAACCTATTAGAATTACTTTGTCTAGCATTGATTTTTTATTGAATAACTTTCCTGATGCAACCCAGTTAAACCATCTCTTTTGAGTGATAGGAAGTTCCTTTTTTATCAGGTAATTATCAATTGAATATTTGTCACTTCCAGCTAGGAAAACAGTAAATCCTGCTGCCATTCCCAATACGCCTATTTGCCATTCATCCAAACAGGTTGTACCAAGCCATCCCGATCCGAGCAAGATACCCGTTGCCAGTCCTAAAACACCTAAACTCATCAGGCGAGTCATGAAACCTAACATAAATAATAATCCTACTATGGCTTCAACAACTGTAAATACTGCCATTGAAATCCAAAGTGCTTCGGGATTTGAAACCAGATATTCAATAATAGGCTTAATTCCTAATGCGTTGGGTAAGAAATGATTGAATTTCTCGCCGATGTATCCGGCTTGATCCGGATCGAGTTTGTTTTCTAAAATAAGTCTTCTCCAGAAAGCGGAAAAATAAGTCCAACCTACAACTAATCTGATGGAAAGAGTTAGCATACCCGCTATGTTATTTGACTTTTCTACATTTTTATAGTTCATTGTTATATTGTATTATAGTTTGATATTTACGGTCATAAAATCTCGCAGAATAATCTATTTACTATTCTGTACACATAAATACTACAAATGCTAAATAATCAATTTTCTGAGTAAAATGAATAGAGGAGGACTGGGTATTGAATAATTAGAAACATATCTAAATGAAAGCTGACTTTTGCTAAAGTATGCTATTGAACTCAAGAATGAGTGTATAGCCGTTCCATGTAGCTGGGCTACTCTGGTCTGCTTTTCACTCTTCTTGTCGACTTTAAGAATAGGAGTGCACGAATGATTTTGAATTTTGACTTTGATTTCCTTGTTAACAGGTAGTGCCAGATGCTTCCTTATCTCCTGTTTCACATTACAACCAAGTAGTAATGTGACTATCAAAGGCAACAGAATAAACAGTATATATTTCTTTTTTGTAATGGTCATAATCATATCTGTATACTCTATCTTAACGCATAGAATCATCTATTGTTCTATCTCAAGCAATTTTTCCTTAACGTCTAGTCCTCCTGCATAACCTACTAAACGTCCGTTAGCACCAATTACGCGATGACATGGAATGATAATGGCAATGGGATTACGGTTATTGGCCATGCCTACGGCACGAGATGCTTTGGGGTTGCCGGCAGCCGTTGCTACTTGTTTGTAACTCCATGTTTTACCATAAGGAATGGCACGGAGTACTTGCCAAACTCTTAATTGAAAATCAGTTCCTTGAGGATGCAACGGAACGGTAAACTCTTGCCTTCTTCCTTCAAAATATTCTTGTAATTCGCTTACAGCCTGTTTAATGACAGGTGTCTCTTTGCAAACAGCATGAACAGGATTTCTTTTACCAAATGATACATCTGTAATGCCTTGTTCATCGGCCGAAATGGTTAAGTAACCAATTATCGTTTCATAAAAGTAATAGTTTATCATACGTACTATCTTTTAAGGATTGAATGAATGGATAATGTGCAATAATTCTTCGTGCAAGGCACCGTTACTGGCTAACACTTCACGTCCCGAATAAAAGCTGTCTGTACCCGAGAAGTCAGTAATCATACCCCCGGCATTTTTTAAAATGATAGAGCCGGCAGCTACATCCCACGGACCTAAAAAAGCCTCAAGTCGCGCTTCAAATCGTCCGGCAGCAACATAGCAAATCTCAGCAGCGGCTGATCCTTGAATACGTAGTCCACCCACATTTCCGTATAATGTGTGAATGAGGTAGTCTGCCATTTTTTTATAAGCATTGAAGTTATAAGGTAACCCCAATTCGATGAAAGCATCATTCAGTTTATTAATTGCGGATACATGAATTTCCTCTTCGTCAAGATAGGCGGGAATGCCTTTGTGCGACCAAAAGCATTCATTGCGACACACTTCATAGACTACACCGAGTAACACTTCCTCCCTGTTTCGCAACGCAATGCTGATGCAAAACGGAGCATTGTCATGAATAAAATTAGTGGTGCCGTCCAGCGGATCAATAACCCAGCAATACTCTTGCGTAGTCAGTTCACCCGAACCTTCTTCGGCGATGAAGCCTGCTTCGGGAATCAGTGCCGACAATTGCTCAACCAATCGGCGTTCCGATTCCTTATCAACATACGAAACGTAGTCGTGGCTGTTTTTTTCTTCTACCTTTTCTCTTTTGAAGTTCTTTCTCTCAGTTCTTAAAAAATCACCTCCTTCTTTGGCGATGCTTCGTACTGCTTTTGTCAGTTCAGCCAATTCTCTGTTATCGGCGGGATTATATCTCATGATTTGTTCTTTTAAAGATTATTTATTAGGGGTAACGAGTAGTTTATCAACTCGCCCGTTATCCATGTCAACCACCTCGAATTGTAAGTGACGATAGGTAAATGTATCACCCTCTTTCGGAATGCGTCCGATGAAGAACATAGTCATTCCGCCTAACGTTGTGAAATCCTCTACTTCAAGGTCATCGTATTCAAGTATATTCATTTCGTCCATAAAATCACTGATATTCATGGAACCCTCAACGAGTAAGGAACCATCGGCCCGTTCAATGATCTCGAGCTCTTCAGTCTCACCCTCTTCGAGTATATCACCAAAGATACTTTCGGTCAGGTCATGCAACGTAACCACCCCTTCGGTTCCTCCGTATTCATTGACCACAACCCCGAATTTGGTTTTATTCTTTTTAAATAGTTCCAATATTTTCTTTGCATACAAACTTTCGGGAATATAAAGAGGTTCCCGGGCTATGTCGGCTAGGTTGAAAGGCTGATCGGAACCCGTTTTCAGAATAATGTCCTTTACCGAAACAACGCCGATGGTCTCGTCTTTGGCATGGTCAACTAATAGATAATTACTGAAATGCCGTTCATCAATTACTGCTAATGTTTGTTCCAAGGTATAGTCCGGCTGCAGAATCACTAAATCTCGTCTGTGCGTCATTAATTCGTTGGCGCGTTTGTTTGAGAAGCGGAAAACATCCCGTAACATTTCAGTTTCTTCCCTGTCAATAATTCCTTGCTCCGAGCTCTGATGCAAAATCATGCGTAGCTCTTCGTGAGTCATGGGCCTTTCCTGACCTCCTTCAATGCCTAACATTCTGTTAACCACACGGGTTGACAAACTTAACAGGTATACAAACGGGTAGGCTAACTTCGATAGTAAGCTCATGGCAGGGCACAAGGCACATGCATATTTTTCAGGGTTTGTCAGTGCAATCGATTTAGGAACCAGTTCGCCAATGACCAATGAAAGGTACGTGATGATAGCTACAACGGTAATCATAGCCAGATTTTCGGCATAAGGCGCCGTAGCGGGTATGTCTTTAAAAAGAGGAGTCAAATCATCGGCCAATGCCACTCCACCGAAAGCACCCGATATGATACCGATCAGTGTAATTCCGATTTGTATGGCTGAAAGAAACTTCTCAGGTTCTTCCAACTGTTTCAGTACTTTTTTTGCCGTTCTGTTTCCTCTGCCTGCCATTGTTTCGAGGCGAGCTTTGCCGGATGAAACCAATGCTATTTCATACATGGCGAAAATGCCGTTCATAACCAGCAACAGAATGATAATAATAATTTCCATAAATGTTTGTGAAGATTTTCAGAAGCGAAAGTTACTTCTTTTAGTAATGCCGTGCAACAGTTGGCTTCTTTTTTTATTAAAACTCAAATGTAACCCCAATAGTTGGCAAAACAGTACCGCTTTCTTGTTTGATGTATTTCATAATATACCGTTGTTCCGCACGTGGTGCCGATGGATTCTCTACAACTCCGGTGCTCACAATAGCGTCCGGTTCCTTAAATTTACTTCCGGTAATGTTCTGTACATCCAGATAAAATCCAAGCATGTAACGTCCTATGTAATACGTTTTATCAACGCGCACGTCGAGCGCAGCATAATGATCGGCTCGTTCCGTGTTGAACTTCGAATAATCATAATACGGTTTAGCCTGTGCATCCCAAGCAGTAACGAGCGATGACTTTTGCACATCATAAGGAGTGTAAGGAGCACCTCCTATGGCACTGATCTTCGCCCCGATGCTCCAGTTGCGAGGCAGATTGTAAGTACCACTCATATTCAATATAAATCGGTTATCCCATGCCGAAGCGATGTACGGATCGTTTTTGGTGTTTCTGTATTCGCTTTTAAACAGGGTGAGTGAAGAAGAAAGGTTCAGTTTTTGGGCAACGATCCATTTCAACATGAATTCTACTCCATACGAACGCCCCTGAGCTGTTGATGATACCGCCTCATTACCTACTACACCGTAATCATTGCCTTTGCACGCCATGGGAATGCTGTCAACAATGGAGTAAGGAATACGATCATAGTCTTTGTAGAAACCTTCGGCAGATAGTTCTACTTGGTTATTGATTTGCCAGGAAAGACCTACGTTCTTTTGGCTGACCGACATAAAGCGAAGGTTGGTTTTGTTTACTAACTCTCCGTTGTTGTCTTTGAATCCTAACATGGTGTAGGCGGGTAACTGATAGTATAACCCAATGCTTCCGCTTAGGAAAAGTCCTTTGCTGAGTTGATAGGAAACAGACAGACGAGGTGATAGCTGTTCGCTCAGATCACGCATTTCCGAAGAGTAATTGTTAGCGTCTGTTCTTAATCCCACAGATGCACTGAATCGATCGTCATCCGATTCGTAAGTAGCTTTTACAAAAGCTCCCCATTTAATCATATCTATCCAAGTGCGGTAGTTAACCACTTGCTCGCTTCCGGTGAAACGCTTTTGATACGTACGGTTACCATACTGTGCATATTCCATATTCGCACCGTAACTTAACTTGGTGTTTCCCCAAACCGAACTGTTTTCCAGTCTCAATTTCGTTTCCTGCTCTTTCGACCGAAGTTTGAGAGAGAGCATCTCTTCATTGCTTTCGTCGTTATTCAGGTATTTGGCATTCCGGTTGTTGAGGTAGCTGTGGCTTAACACCAAACTCTGTACATGGTGTCCGGCATAATGTTTATACACACCACCTACCGTAAAGGTTTCTTGTTGAATCTTGGGCAGATAACCCAGAATATACTCGGCATCTTCCTCTTCAGCATCTTTGTTGAGTCGCATGTTATCAATACCCGCCAGTCCTAACAAGGTTAACTCGTTTGCTTCATTAAAGCGGGTTTTCAACTTGAATTGCGCATCCGTATAGGTGGGTAGAAATGGTAATCCTAACGCTTTGAACAGAAACTGCAAATACGACTGCCGCAAAGATACGAGATAAGTAGTTTTCTCACTTAAATGTCCGTTGGACGTGAGCGATGCTTCCGATGCACCGAGTGTTGCTTTCAGCGAATTCTTCTCCAAATCACCGTCACGCAGCTTGAAGTCGAGCACCGAACTCATGGCATTACCCCTTTCGGCAGGGAAGGCGCCTGTATAGAAATTGACCTCACGTATCAGGTCAGCATTGATGATGCCAACCGGTCCGCCCGACGCTCCTTGCGTGCTGAAATGATTGATATTAGGAATCTCCACTCCATCGAGGTAGAAACGGTTTTCAGACGGAGCACCTCCACGTACAATCAGGTCGTTTCGGTAGCCGGCAGGCGAGAAGGCTACACCGGGATACGACTGTACGATGCGAGAAATGTCACGGTTAGCTCCGGGACTCTTTTCTATTTCCTGCAAGCCAATAATACGCAGGCTTACCGGAGTTTCCGTTACCCTTCTGAATGGCGAAGCCGTAACAGTAACACCGGTTAGTTCCGTGGCGCTTTCCTCCATTTCAATGGTGATGTGTAAGTCTTTTGTGGAAAGAATATATTCGGGAGTAATGACCGTGCGGTAACCTATAGCCGATGCTTGTAAACGGTAGATACCCGGTTTGAGCTGCGGTGAAGTGAAACTACCCGTTTCATCTGTCACGCTGCCACTACCCGTGCCTTGTACCAGTATGTTGATAAACTCTAACGGCTTGCGTGTCATTTTATCAATAACCACTCCTTTTATATAATGTATGGGCTGAGCGGCTACACCCAGAAAGCCAATAATCAGAAGGATACCTAATAAAAACAGTCGTTTCATCTCTTATATTTGTTTAATGTCACTAATCAACAAACAAATGTAAGGAATAGTTTTTGTTTTCAGATGAAACCGTTATTTTTGTCACACAATTGCAGTTAACAGATTGCAATATTCGTTTTCATTGAATTTAAAAAGAAAAACATGATTGTAAAAAGACATTTTTTAGCTGTATTGCTTCTATTGGTAGGTCTATATGTACAAGCCGCCAAAGTAGATACAGTTCTGGTGAAGAGCCAGTCGATGAACAAAGAAGTAGAAGCTGTTGTCGTTACCCCGGACATCGCGTCGGGTAAGAAGGCAGTAAACTGTCCGGTTATTTATTTGTTACACGGATATAGTGGCAACGCTCGTTCGTGGATTGATCTGAAGCCCGAACTACCTAAGATAGCCGATGAGAAAGGCGTTATCTTTGTTTGCCCCGATGGCAAGAATAGTTGGTATTGGGATAGTCCCAAGAATCCGGAGTATCGTTATGAAACGTTTGTTTCAACGGAACTGGTTAGCTACATCGATGCCAGTTATAAAACAATTGCCAATCGTTCGGGACGAGCCATTACGGGACTGAGTATGGGCGGTCACGGTGCCTTGTGGCTTGCTTTTCGTCACAAAGACGTGTTTGGTGCGGCAGGTAGCACCAGTGGGGGTGTAGACATCCGTCCGTTCCCTATGAATTGGGAGATGAACAAACAACTGGGCGAATTTGCTGCCAATAAAGGTTTATGGGATCAGCATACGGTGATTAACCAACTTGATAAGATACAACCCGGTGATTTGTCGCTGATTATTGATTGCGGAGAAGGTGACTTCTTTCTCACTGTTAATCAAAACCTGCACGAACACTTGTTGGCTCGTCGCATTGATCATGATTTCATCCTTCGTCCGGGAGTTCATAACGGACAGTACTGGCATAACTCTATTGATTACCAGATTCTTTTCTTTCAGAAATTCTTTTTGAAGAAGTAAGCACAACAAATAAATAATGGGCGTACGGAAAGTTTGATCTCCGTGCGCCCGTTATTTGTTTACTAAGTACGTTTCAGAACGACGTTTGTTTATTGCTTGGCTGTTTGACGAATGCCATCAACCACCACACCGTTTGTTGCTTTTCTCTCAAGTGATGATTTCCCTTTCCGCAGTTGCGTTGTAGCAGAACGTGTTAAGGCTTTTGTAGCACTATAAGTTCCATTAATAATGCTAATGGCCGTGCTTAGCATAATCTCGTCTGTGTTACCGAAATCAAATATCTTATCCAAGTGATCAATCTCCGCTACTTGGTATTTAGGAGTAAATCCGTTTACGTAGAAATCAGATTCTCCTTCGGCATTGTATATCTGGCATACAATAGGATGCATCTCCCATTTGTAAGTAGTATTTTCAAAGGTTTCCGAACCAACGTTTTTACCTTCGGTCTGTTCACCAATCAGAATAATGTTTGCGCCTTTATTCATATAAGGTCTTAGTGCATTGATTACGAGCTCAGATGCTGAGGCTGTACGATTGGACACCAAAACATATAGTTTATTTAAATTTAGATTTGCTCCTGTGCTAATGATACTCCTATCATAACTATAATTGTATGTACGTGGGCTTTGTTTATCGTTAAATGTCAGATTACAGAATGTATTACCCAAAGCGCTGGATGGAGCTAAAATGGTAGACAACAGTTGGGCGCAAGTTATCAATCCGCCTCCGTTGTATCGTAGGTCGAGCACAAACTCATCTACACCAGCAAACTCTTTGGAAAGTGACAAGAGTTCCTTGTTATACTTCTTATCTTTATCATTTTGACTATCGGTGAAGTGATTGTAGACTAGATAACCTATTTTCTTTCCACTCTTCTCGTCCGTTATAATTGTATGATAATGTACGGGATCATCTTCAATGGCACGAGCTGAACTAATGTTGATATCACCGGCTGCAACAAAACGTTTATCGGTTTCAAAGGTAGCCATGGTAAATTTAGTGGCCGTGCTTCCAAGCAAGGTCGTGTAATTACTTTCTGTGATATTCTTTCCGTCTATTTTAGTAATCCACATACCCCGTTTAATTCCTGCTTCTGATGCCGGTGAATTAGGAACTACGTACAAAATGTGCGCGTATGAATAACCTAGTGGGTTATCATTTTGGTCAACCATGTTGTAGATCTGAAATTCAAACCCGTAACTGTAGTCGGTCTGACTGATGCTTTTGGTTGAAGCCGATACGTCAGAAGTACTTTCTATATAAGAATAGAAGTAATCAGAACTATCGTTGTGTTTACCGTCTTTAGAGGAAAGCAACGAATCAAAGAAATCCAATACTCCCAGTTTGTAGTTTAACGAAGAAGCTGCGGGTATTTCAGAATACCAGTAATAGTTTTCCCGCATTTCGCTTTCAATCCAAGTATACACACTTTCCGTAATAACTACAGGATCCTCTTCTTCTTCCTCTTCGGTAGGTGTGGTTACTATCTCATCATCGTCTTTGCTGCACGAATAAAAGAAAAAAGGTAAAGCCACGGCAAAGAATACGATGGCAAATGTCTGTTTGATATTCATAAAATTACAGTATGAGTTATTTATTATTCAATCAGCTTCAGGGCGGTACTTAGAAGTAACTCGCCGGTGTTGCCGAATTCTTGAAAAGTAGCCAGTGTCGATAGGCTTTCTGCAGCAGCGTAATCAACAGCGAAACCACTTGTGTAATCCGCCTTATCATTGGCGTTGTAGTACATGTGCGTAACCGGATTAACACTCCATTGGTATGCCTCGTTCACGTATTGGGTGGTGCCGTAAGGCTTTCCGGCAGTCTTCGCACCCACAAGCACTACCGTCATATAAGGTTTAAGTGAGTTAATCAGCAACTCGGCAGCCGCCGAAGTCTCTCCGCTTACCAATACGTACAGCTTTTCCAGATTCAGGTTTGTTCCTCCCGATATGCTGCTCAAAAATGTTTTCGTTACCGTTTGTGGATTTTGTTTATTGTTGTATTTCAGCGTGCAACATGTTTTACCCAATACTGTGGACGGTGCCAGTATGCTGCCCAATAGCTGCACGTTCTCCAAATCACCTTCTCCCTGAGCATAGCGAAGATCCAAAATAAACTCGCTGACCCCCGAAAACTCATTCGATAATGCAATCAATTCCTTGTTGTATGCGTCATCGGTTCCGTTTGCAAAGTTGTTGTAAACCAGATACCCCACTTTCTTTCCCGCCTGCGTTAGCGTGGTGTGATACAAGACCGGTTCGTTGGCAACTACCCTGGTTGCAGGCAAGCTCGACTTTCCCGCAGCTACCAGTTTGCCGTCACTGTATGTGGCGAGTCCTATTTCCAATGCATCATCTTCATCTAAGATTGTTTTATTCTTGCTGGTAATGGAGTCACCCTCTACCGTGGTTATCCATTTTCCTCGTGACAGTCCGGCTTCCGAGGCGGGTGAATTAGGCAGAACATATAGTACTTGAGCTGCATAAGTGGTGTCACTCACGCTGTATAGCTTGTATTTAAAACCGTATGAATAATCGGTTGCCGTTAAATCCGTGACGTAAGAAACCGTTTCACTATTATATATCAACGTTTTGAGGAAAGCTGCCGGTGCTGTAAAGTAGTTGAGCTTTTTGGTGGAAGGCATCTCGGTGTACCAATAGTAGTTAACACGCATCAGACTATCTATCCATCTGTCTAGCCCTGTTTGCTCCCGATAAGCAATGCTGCGGTCTTCCCCGCAAGATGAAAGGCAAACGACAGATAAGAATAGCATGACCGATGTATATAGTAATTTTCGGAAATTCATAACAGGTGTTTTATAGTTCTTGAACGGTGCAAATATACTTTATTCTTTCTTTTTCCGAAGATAAAATTTGAATAAATACAATATTTATAGACGAACTACCACATTTATGGTATGAAAATGCCTTCAATGAGTGATTGGGTAGTGTGTTCGTGCGACCTATCTTTGTGACATGAGATTTGAATTCTTATTTATAGAAACAATATAATACAGATTAGGTTATGGGAACAAAGAAATTACATTTTGAGACATTACAACTTCATGTTGGACAAGAAAATCCGGATCCGGCAACTGATGCACGTGCGGTACCCATCTATCAAACTACGTCGTACGTTTTTCGCAATTCGGCGCACGCTGCCGCACGCTTCAGTTTGCAGGATGCCGGTAATATTTACGGCCGTTTAACTAACTCCACACAAGGAGTGTTTGAAGCCCGCATCGCTGCACTCGAAGGCGGTATTGCCGGACTGGCATTGGCATCGGGAGCGGCTGCCATCACCTATTCTTTGCAGAACGTAGCCCGTGCCGGCGATCACATCGTTTCTGCCAATACCATTTACGGTGGAACCTATAACCTGCTGGCTCACACGCTGCCTCAGTACGGTGTAACCACTACATTTGTCGACCCGTCGGACCTGTCGAATTTTGAAAAAGCCATTCAACCCAACACCAAAGCTGTGTTCATTGAATCGTTGGGTAACCCCAATTCAAACATTATCGACATTGCCGCTGTGGCCGATATTGCTCACAAACATGGCATTCCGTTGATTGTTGACAATACATTCGGCACCCCATACCTGATCCGTCCCATTGAATACGGTGCCGACATAGTAGTGCACTCTGCCACTAAGTTTATCGGTGGTCACGGAACATCTCTGGGAGGCATCATTGTCGACTCCGGTAAGTTCGACTGGGTAGCTTCCGGCAAGTTTCCCCAATTCACCGAACCCGAAGCCAGTTACCACGGCGTAAGATTTGTCGATGCTGCCGGTCCGGCTGCCTACATTATCAGAATACGAGCCGTTTTATTGCGCGATACCGGTGCAGCTATCAGTCCGTTTAACGCTTTTATTTTGCTACAAGGAGTAGAAACACTATCTTTGCGCGTTGAACGACACGTGTCAAACGCACTCAAAGTGGTTGAGTATTTAAAGAAACATCCCAAAGTGGCGGCAGTGAACCATCCTGCGTTGCCCGATCATCCGGATCATGGGTTGTACAAACAATACTTTCCGCAGGGAGCCGGCTCCATTTTTACTTTCGAGGTGAAAGGTGGTGCTGCTGAGGCACAAGCGTTCATTGATCGTTTACAAATATTCTCGCTGCTGGCCAATGTGGCCGATGTGAAATCACTTGTCATTCATCCGGCAAGCACCACCCATTCGCAGCTGAGCGAGAAAGAATTGGCTGAACAGGGCATCAAACCGGGAACGGTACGCTTGTCAATCGGTACGGAACATATCGATGACATTATCGATGACCTAGAGCAGGCGTTGAACTTTTAATAGGATATGAATATAGCAACTTTATTATCGGGAGGTGTCGACAGCTCTGTTGTCGTACACCTTTTGTGCGAACAGGGCTACAAGCCCACTTTGTTTTATATAAAAATAGGTATGGACGGGGCAGAATACATGGATTGCTCTGCCGAGGAAGATATTGAGCTGGCCACTGCTACAGCTCGTAAATACGGCCTGCCGTTAGAGATCATAGATTTACATAAAGAATACTGGGACGGAGTGGCGTCTTACGCCATCGACAAAATACGGAAAGGGCTTACTCCCAATCCGGATGTGATGTGCAACAAACTCATCAAGTTTGGCTGTTTTGAAGAACGGGCGGGAAAGGACTTTGATAAGACCGCTACGGGACATTACGCCAACATTGTGGAACAGGACGGAAAGATATGGCTGGGCACTGCCAAAGATCCGGTGAAAGATCAGACCGACTTCCTGGCACAAATCAACTACCTGCAAGTATCCAAACTGATGTTTCCGCTGGGTGGCTTGATGAAGAATGAGGTGCGCGACCTGGCACTTAAAGCCGGTCTGCCCAGTGCTAAGCGAAAAGACAGTCAGGGCATCTGTTTCTTGGGCAAAATCAATTACAACGACTTCGTGCGTCGTTTCCTTGGCGAAAAAGAAGGACCTATTATCGAACTGGAAACCGGAAAGAAGATCGGTACCCACCGCGGCTACTGGTTCCACACCATCGGGCAGCGTAAAGGATTGGGATTGAGTGGCGGTCCGTGGTTCGTGATCCGTAAAGATATTCAGGAAAACATCATTTACGTGTCACACGGATACGATGTGGATACACAATACGGTTATGAGTTCGGCATGCACGATTTTAGTTTTATCACTGAAAACCCGTGGACGGAAGGAGCAGGCGAGTACGATGTAACCTTCAAGATACGTCACACTCCTGAATTCCTTCACGGCAAGCTAACCCGTACGGGCGATACCTACCATTTGGTTTCGTCAGAGAAGTTGCAAGGCATTGCACCGGGACAATTTGGCGTGATTTACGATAAAGACTCCCGCATTTGTTTTGGGAGCGGAGAGATTATCGGTTAATTATTCCCCCTATTATAATGAAGAGATAAAGCCGGGTACTGCTTAAATGTAGTATTCGGCTACATCGACAATACCTGCACGCATGGCATACCTTGTTGCCTCGTGCGCATTGTTAACCCCCAGCTTCCTGAAAATATTCTTCCGGTGACTGTTTATGGTATGAAAACTCAGGTTTTTTTCCGCAGCAATCTCCTTGGTTGTCTTTCCCAACGCAATCTCTTTCAGAATCACCTTTTCACTGGCAGTGAGCAAATGATCATCTTGCATCGCCGTGGCAGCAGCCGAATTTCCGGTGAGCAGCATATTGCTTATGTGGTTACAAATGAAACGCTCTTTACGTGAAGCAAACTGCATGGCAGTAGTAATTTCCTCCTTCGAGCTATCTTTCATCACCACGCTGAACGCTTTAGCCGGCAATACCATCTGACGAATAAAATTCAAGCTCAGCTCGTCGGAAAACAACAACCAGTCGGCATCCTTAAACCGCTCGTGCAGCACCACCAGCTCGTCGGCCGTGTTAAAGTCAAACAAAGTATAATCCAGCACCACCACCGCATCGGGATGCAGACGCAACTCTCTGATCAGTTCCGCCTTGCTGTCGGCTTCCACAATCACCTGAATCTCCTTCTGCAGGCCTAATAAAAATAGAATTCCCGCCCGGGTGATATCCTGATTATCTGCAATGATGTATTTCCTCATTATTCAAACGTTGGTTACTTTGCAAAAATACACTTTTTGATGAATTTATGCTTCTTTTTTCACTATTTTATATCCCGTTGCCGCAATAAAGATACTCATTAGCGGACTGATGATATTAAAGAAACAATAAGGCAGGTACGCCAGCGTGGCTACGTTGAGAATCGTAGCTTGCGTCATGCCGCACGTGTTCCACGGAATAAGTACAGAGGTAACCGTCACGGCATCTTCGGTGGTGCGGCTCAGCAACCTGCTTTCGTAACCCTTCTTCTTATAAATATTGCCAAACATATTTCCGGTCAGAATGATAGAGATATACTGATCGGCCGTGGTTATATTGAGGAAAATACCCGAGCAAACAGTCGAGGCCACCATGCCTGTGCGGCGCTTCATGAAACGTACAAATACCGATGTGATACTTCCCAGCATGCCGCTTGCCGTCATCGCTCCACCAAAACACATGGCACACACAATGAGCCACACCGTGTTGAGCATGCCCGCCATACCTCTTGTGGCAACCAGTTCGGTGAGCGCTTCGTGATTCGTGTGCAACCCCGTTTCACCGTAAATCGTCATCAGTGCACCTTTGAACAGCGCTTCGACGTTGCTGCTTGCCGAACCGGCAATCTCCTGCAACAGATGAGGCTGAAAGATGACGGCAAATACCGCCGCCAGTGCAGTCGACAAGAAAAGAGTGACCAGCGAAGGCACCTTTCGTGCAATCAATATTCCGGTTATAACCGGAACCAAGAGCAACCACGGCGTAATGTAAAACTTATCATGAATAGAAGCCGAGAACGCAGCGATATGTTCCGTGTGACTAGCCTCGTGTGATAATCCGGCTACCGTAAAAATAACCAGCGTAATGAGCATAGACGGTATGGTGGTAATCAGCATGTAGCGGATGTGTGTAAACAGAGGCGTATCCGTAACCGAAGAAGCCAGTATGGTGGTATCGGAAAGCGGAGAAATCTTATCACCAAAGTACGCCCCCGAAATGATGGCACCCGCAATCCATCCCTCGTCGAACCCCTGCGCCTTACCAATGCCCATCAGCGCAATGCCGATGGTAGCTATGGTGGTCCACGAGCTACCCGTCATGACCGAAACCAGCGAACAAATGATGCACGTTGAGGCCAGGAAGAAGTTGGGATGAATAATCTGCACCCCATAATAAATAAGTGTGGGAACCACTCCGCTCACCATCCACGCTCCGCTTAGTGCCCCGATAATAAGTAACACAATCAGAGCCGTGGCAACGCCCGAAATATTATTTGTGATGGCCAGTTCAAAGTCATGCCAGCGAGTTTTACATACAGCCATACCGATCAGTACGCATACCGCCGTAGTGGTAAGCAGCGCCACCTGACTGCCGCCGTTGAGTGCATCACTGCCAAATACCCGGATAATGGCAAACAATAAACTAACCAGTACCACGATGGGAACCAGCGACAGGAGAGGAGAAGGTTTTCTTTTCATACCCTACGTATCAGTGGTTTATGCAGCATCTATACCCGTAAGCGTTTTCAGAGCGTAGCCAATGAGGAAACTGATACCCGCCACCGTGAAGCTGAGTATAGCCATTTCCAGAAAACGCTTTTTGAAACTCTCGCCTCGTGCCACTGCGTAATAATAATTAAACAAAGCTATAATGGTAAGCGCCATGACAAGCATCAACCCCAATGCTATCAGTACATTCTCGATGAAAATGAACGGAGCTACCAGCGCCACCACTGTTATGATGTAAGCAATGCCCGTATACACAGCCGCCTTGACCGGATGTTTGGAGTCACCCTCCTCCGATTTGGTCGACAAATACTCTGACGAAGCCATTGACAAGGCCGCTGCAATACCCGTAATGCTACCGGTCAGCGCTATGAGGGGTGCGTTACTCAATGCCAGCGTGAAACCTGCCAAAGCCCCGGTGAACTCCACCAGCGCATCATTCAACCCCAATACCACGGAACCCATGTACTCCAATTTCTCCTCATTGATAAGGCCAATCAGCTTTTGTTCATGCACCTCCTCGTCGCGTCCCAACTTCTCTAACTCAGGATATTCTGGGTAACGGGCATAAACTTCTTGCGCATCCCTCTCTTCCTTCTCCATTAATTTGATGGCGAAAGTCAGTCCCAAGATACGTGCCAGCCAATAATACTTGAATATACGCCAACGATTGGGAGCCACCTCTTTGCCCGTATGCCTTTTCAGTATTTCGTAGTGCGCCTTTTCCTCGGCAGCAATCTGTAACAACGTCTTTTTATTCTCGCTATCTTTTACGATATGGGCCAGTTTAGCATACACAATGCTGCTGGTTATTTCATCCTCCTGAAAGAACAGGAAGTCAGATATTGCATTTTTATCCGCTTTCATTTCATTTGAATTTAATGTTTATGCAAAGTTACATTATTTATGATAGAACACATTCGTTGCTTTCTTTTTTAACGCAACAACCTATAAAAATAAAGCAGGCGGTGAGAGACATACACCTCCACCGCCTGCTTGCTGATTGCTACCTGCCTAACGCCGGTGAGCAAGGAAACGATTAATCCACATCCTCTTCCGCATTGGCATCGAATACAACGCTTTTGGCTACGTATGACTCATTGCCGGATGTATCCGTGCAATACACCACCACATGATACTTACCCTGACGAGCCAAGATAGGTATCTCGATGTGATCGTGAACGTGGTGATTCTTCTGATTCACATCGAACGACTGATTGTAAGTGAACGTAATGGAATCGCCGTCCGCCCTGGTCGCAGCCGAAGTATGCGTGTGTCCGTCGAAGTTATTATGAATATCAACCTTGTAAGAAGCCACCATTACATCATCAGACAAATCCATGTCGAGATGCAACAAACTACCTGTTTTAATAGCGCCCCCATCTTCGGGTTCGTTGATAACGATCACCGGTTTGGTGGTATCATTATCATCGTCAGAGCACGCCACGAACAAACTACTTAGTGATACAATACAAATTGCTGAAAGAATTAATTTTGTTTTCATTTGAATACTTGTTTAAATGGAATTTTGATTAAAACCTGTAAGTTCCTGCCCGGTTCGGGAATCTCCACTTTGCGGTAGAAACTCAGGTGATTGAAATACTTCCTGTCCAGTACATTTCTGGCAGTAAGCGTTACCTCTATGGGCGTGTTGTGCCATTTGAAGTCGAACTTCCCGCCCAGGTGAAACAAGTTGCTGCCCGAAGTCTTGTCCTCGTTGCGATCCACCCTGTTCTGTGCAGCAATACTCTCCATCTGCGCATACACACTCCACGAAGCAGCCTCCCACGTAAGCGTGTTACGCATGGAAGCAGGCGGTGAAAAACTCAGCGGCAAATGTTCGTCGCAGTTATACGTGTACACATAATCGCCGGCAAACTGATAAGTCAGCTTGGGCAACACGCGGTAAGACATACTCAGTTCCGCACCCGTGAAAATAGCCTCCGCACCCGTGTACCGGTAAATTTGTCCGGCATCGGGCAGTACAGACCATTCACCCGTAGGCCTCAGAAAAATGTAATTGTCAAACCAGCTGAAGAAAGGAGACGCCGTGAATGACAACCTTCCCTTTTCATACGTATAAGCAGCATCCGCCTGCCATCCTTGTTCAGACTTCAGCGTAGCCACACCCTGCTCGTGCCTGAAGGTGCCGTGATGTACCCCGTTCGACGCCAGTTCGTTGGCACCCGGCAAGCGGAAACTCCGCCCCACGTTGGCTTTCAGCATGTGCACCCGCGAAGGATTCCATACAAAACCCACCGAAGCCGAATAATCGCCAAAGTCCCTGTTCACCGCATAGCTTCTGTTCTTATATACCTCTATCACACTTGCATCATATCCCTGATCAACGAGATACTCCTCCAGATACGCATCGGTATACCCGGCCACCTTTATCTTACCATAATCATACCGTACACCCCCGCTCAGCGTTAGCTGACTGTTGACTTTGTAGTTACTCAACCACAACCCACCAGTGGTGACACGCGTGTACTCCGGCAATAAAAAAGAGTAACCGGCTATGTTATTATCTTGATATTGCACATCCCAGCCCAGCGTATGCTCCCATTTTCCATTCCCCAGAAAACGCAACTTAGCGTTTGAACTATACGTGTTCAATCTGAACGCCAACTCTTTGTCGGGATCATTCAGAGGCATCTGTTGCGTGGAGTAATGCGTGTGAAACGAACTCCACTCTTCGCGGTGATTGTTCTGGTACCCCAAGTCCCACGACAGAGCCAGCGGTCCCCACGCATACCCTTGATGCAGCGCCACCTTCAGGTGATTCACAAAACTGTAAGGCAACTCAATGTTGCGACTGTTGCCGTCATCAGTCAGTTTCGACAGATCAGGAATACCATGCGCCCCCGGAAAGAACCCCGTTTTCTGGTAAGCATTACTCATTGAAAAGGAAGCATCGTACCCGTTTTTGCGGTACGTGGTGAACCAGCTTACGTCTCTTTCGAAACCGGCTGTGTTCTTCATCCTTCGGTTATACACCGGAATTTTACGGGTCAGATACACCACCGTATCCGTGGGAATACGGTAATCGGCAAAATGCATTTCGGTGTACCTTAGTTTGGTAAACCACGCATTGTGTTTCAGCCCCAGCATGAGCGAACCGCCCAGCGTGCCGTTCACCGATTTGCCGATGAGAGCCACCTCACCCAGAAACATGTTCTGAGTAGGAGCAGGCAAAGCATTGATTTCAATCGCTCCGCCCATGGCATCACTACCATATAATAAAGACGAAGGACCTTTGCGCACACTTACCTGGCCGGCATTGAACGCATCAATCTCCAGTCCGTGATCCGCACCCCATTGCTGCCCCTCCTGTTTGACCCCGTTTTCGGTCACCGTAATCCGGTTAAAACCCAATCCCCGAATCATCGGTTTGGCAAAACCCGAACCAATATCCATGGAATGTACGCCGGGAATGTTACCCAACGTCTGCACCAGATTTCCCGAAAAGTTATTTCGAAGAAAATCTTCACCGACCACCTCGAGCTGCAACGTAGCATTCTTGTTTCGTATGTGGTGATATGTTTCAGATACCACCACTTCCGACAAGTTGACACTCTTCAGTGAATCGGTTGTCTGGGCGTGTGCCGACAAGGATATAGCTATACCCCATGCACACATACCCGATACATATCCGATACGCATACTAACAAATAGTTATTCGTTAAACGAAAAAAATAAGATGAGTGAGATAAAAGTATGTCAGCTCACGACGGGAGGTGCACGCATGCCACGAGAATAAGAGAAACTGAATGTTCCCTTGTTCTCAAAAACCGGAACCTTATAAGGAAGAAGTTCGGCTATGAAACATAGTTGGAGAGAAGATACTTGAACGAAAGGCGACAGTGTGAAATGACAGATAGGGCAGGAGTCGGGCCGACTGCTGTTACTGTCGGACTCACAATCGTGGTGACAGGCAGCAGATGTACACGGCTCGTGAAAGTGAAAAGCCTTCACCACATGGAAAGGCATGAGCGTTAGTAGTAACACCCAAGCAATTCCTATCCGTAATCTGTATTTCCTTTTTGCCCTGTTAAGCATAGTGAACGCAAAGTTATGTAGAACTTTTCTAAATAAAAACAGCTTGCCGCACAAATTTGAATTCTTTTATACTTTATTAGTTATAGTATTTCCACCAATGGAGCAGAAACAGAAACCCCGTTGCCACGAGTGCGGTAGACAGTCCCGTGTAGAAGAAAGCAATGAACCAGGTAGGCAATAAATGAAAAGTGCGTATGCTGATGCCCATACCAATCATGAACAACATAACGAGCCACCCTTTGGCATCAAAAAAAGCCAGCGGATGATTTTTGTCGCTCATCTCAGCAATTCGCCGGGTGTGCTTACCGTGCAGCCTTTTAAATATAAGGAAAAAAAACAGGCAGAAAATAACCAACGCTCCGGCTAACTTCAGTTGCCATTGCAGCGCATCGTTCATCCATGTATAAATGCCTATTTTCAGTATGTTGGCTCCGGCGGCTATCCAAACCAGTCCGGCCATTGCCACCAGTACTTTTCTGCTTACGTACACTCTCATTCTATCTTGCTGATTTTGTATTCAGGTACTTAAACAGCATGAAGGGGAGTAATGTTCACGCAGAAAAATAAGTCAGCCTTCCTTGTCTGTTATTACGTTATATTCACATGTTTTGAAAACCATACATGTTGCCCTTACTCCTTTATACGACTCTTCTCCCAGAGAAAAAAAGTGTGGTTTACCATCACTTACCCTCACTAACCGACTTGAATCCCCTTTCTAATAGGCTATACAGAAGAGTGATAGTAAAAAATATCTACCACTAAAACGACAATTTTACCCTCACTATCTATCACTTTTAACTAAGACTATAGATTCATTAACTCCAATTTAACTAAAAAATCGACGATGTTTGAGCAATGTTGAATGCTTTTTGATGAAAAACGGCCAAAAACGACTTCATAAGTCGTCGAAAATACCTTGTTGTGCATAGATAAACCCCTTTTTCGGCTTCAATGCCTTTCAGTCAATTTGAGATTGAAATGCCTCTTTTTAGTTTGCTTTTGTGCGTTTATTTTACTTGTATTGACTGTATTTAGATTTGGAGAATGGCTACTGTTTATGCAGCATCCTTTTTTCTCCGATGCTTTGATGGACTTTTTTGGGTGGTATTGGTATGTTTATATAGAGATTTTCTTTTGTTCTATTGATTAAATATATTACTGCATTTCGGAATGGTTCTTTGTTTTTGAGTTTGATTCTTGCTTTTTTATGCGTACTTCTTTTGTGTTTGAAAAATAGTTATTATGTATGGTTTTCCTGTTGGTTGTTTTGATGTAATTGTAAACCAACAATTTATAATTGTTGGCCTGCGATTTTAAAAAGTTGGCGTAGGATTTTGAAAAGTTGGTGTAGAATGAGAAGATTACTGGGGAAGAAAAAGTAGAAGTATCATTCTTTTCTTTATTAATTCTGAAATAGATTGTATATTTGTGTGATATCCTATAATGTACTTATTTTGTACTTTTAGTAGTCTTATTTAACTAATATAATATTATTTAAATATGTTTCTTGAAATTTACATTATTAGGATTGTATATAAATGTCGGTATTTATATAGATTTATCTAATTTTTAAACAGAATGTAAGTATGTATATTTTGTCGAATCATTCTATAGTATATCATTCACTGCTTGATGATAGGAGGTTTGAGGAATTTGTCAGAGACCTCTATTTTCAAGATATTCAAGCAAAAGTATTTGATGATCGGTTTGATAATGTTCAACTTTTGAGTGGGAATAAAGAACAGGGGCGAGATTGTGTGCTATATAAAAATGATAATAGTGCTGGGGTGATACAATGTAAACTATATGCTAGACCCTTAACTAAGCCTGAATCAGCAAAAGAAATTATAAAATTCTGTTTATACTCAGTTATGGATACTGATTTTATATTTGACATCAATACATTTGAATACCACTTTGTGGCGTCAAGTGGATTTAATAACCAAGCAATGCTATTGCTAAATAACTTTCCTGAAAAAATTACTCAAGAGACAGAATTAAGTAGTTGGATAGATAAAGTTATTCATGAATATAAAACGCTTGATGAGATTGACTCTTATACAATCGAACAAAAACTATACGATATACTCTTTAATATTAAGATTATCCCAGTTGATGGCACAGAGTTAGATAGAAAACTTTCTTGCGAACACAATACAAACTTGTATAGTAAATACTTTGATGTAAGAAAAGTAATTGATACTTCTGAGGTAGTACCTAAATTAGACGCTATAAGTGAAAAGTTAGAGGAACAGACTAAATCATATTCTATTTATAATCCTGAATTGTTGGATGAATTAGGATGTGCTTCGTTTACGCTTTATGGATGCAAAAACTATTTTGGCAATCTTGCTGATTCTAACATTAAACGCAAAGAAACCACAGAGTTATTCAATTGGATAAAATCATCATTACCGGCTAACTCTGAGGAGAAAAGTGAAAATATTATATTCCTTTCCGGTAGTGCAGGATGTGGAAAAACTACGATACTTAGGGACTTATATGAGTTACTGGATAAAGAAAAGATTCCTGTTTTGGGCCTCAAATCGGATGCCTTAGTGGCCAATAATTTAGACGATCTTAGATTGAAAATTAACTTAACTTACCCAATTGAGAAATCAATCATTGAAGTTTCTAAAAATGTAGGAAAAGCAGTTGTGTTGATAGATCAATTAGATGCTCTTTCTCAATATTTATCATCCAGCCGAGATTATGTAAATACCTATATTCGACTTATTGAATCGTTTAAAAATTTTCATAATATAAGAGTGATTGTTTCAATTCGGGAGTATGACTTAAATTATGATTTCTCATTTCATGCTTACAAAAAAAGTAATAAAATTCAAGTAAGTGAGCTTCGTGACGAAGATGTGGAGCACGTTCTTTTTAAGCTAAAATTGGAAAAAAGACAGTTGACGGATACTTTATTTTCCTTGTTAAGAAATCCTAATAACCTGGATGTGTTTTGTCGGATTTACAATAATGAAACAAAATTCCATGAGATTAAATCTCTTCAGGACTTATACACTGAATTATGGAAGCAGCTTATGCGGCATCCTAATGTTGATAAAAATAATCAAAAAAAACTTATTTACGAAATAGTAAAGAAGCAATATGAGCAACAAACGATTACAGTTTCATCAGCTAATCTTGTTGAAGATTATCTAAATGAATTTAATTCTCTTAGAAGTAAAGGAATCATTATAGAAGAAAAAGATAATTTAATACGCTTTTTCCATCAGTCATTTTATGACTATCTTTTTGCCAAAAGATTTATTGAAGAAAAGAGAGATGTTGTTGAATTTATAAAATCAAATAACCAGTCGTTGGAAAGCCGGTCTGGGCTAAAAATGATTATTTCTTATCTTTCAAGATCAGATAGAAATGAATATATACGCATAACGAAATATATAATACAATCAGGTAAGATTAGGTTTCATGTAAAATCGTTGATAATTTCGCTACTGTCTAATGTGGAAGATCCTTTAGATGATGAAAAGCAACTTGTATTAAAATTAATTTCTAAAAAGAAAAAATATTATGATGTTTTTATTGATAGTTTGATTTCTAAAGGTTGGACTAATTGGCTAATTCAAGAAGGCTTATTGAATGATTTATATGAATTAAAACTTACAAAAATGGATGAATTATTTAACGCGAAAATAAGATTTACTAAGTGGGTTTTACGCTGGCCATTTTACAATGATTACTTGCCATTTGATACGAGGAAGAATCAGTCACTCAGTATGGCTACATTCCTTTTACGAAGAAATTTGCAATCAAATGTTGATGATATTTTGGCCTTGTTGTTATCCCTTAAGTTTGAAGAAAAAAAACAAGTTGTGGGTAGAATTTTGTATTCCAATCAAGATTGGACAAATCCATTGGCATACGAGCTATTCTTTTATTGTAAGGATTCCTTGGATTTATTTTCATATTATCACATACTTGAAAATATAGTTCCTGTAAATGTAGATTTTGTAATAAAAGAAATTGAGAAAAATATATATGATGAAATTTTCGCGATAGAAAAAGGAAAGCAAAGAGATGATTGGCATCAAAAGAAGAAGTTATTGGATTTAATAAGTAATGTTTCATCTGAAAAAGCAATAACATTCTTATTTAACACTGTTTTTTCAGCCATAAAAAGCCATGAACACTTATGGCGTAGCGAAGATGATCGATTATTAGTTCCTGATGGCTTATTTACCTCATTCAGTATAGTAAATAAAAAAAGTGATTACCATACAAACAAAGAGCGAATTTATGCAAGGCTTATTTACTGGGTAAAAGAAATTAGGATTAAAAACCCCGCTTTTTATGATAACTTTGTGAGAACTCATTATACATCCAAATACCATTCTATCCTAAAGATTGTCTTGTGTGTGTTAGATAGCCCCGATTCAAATAAAGAGGATTTGGTGATATCTATCATTAAACGAATGCATCAAATAAATCAAATTACGGATCATGGAGAATTACAAGGAGATTTATTTCGACTTATTCAGCTTTGGGTTCCAACATTCTGTCACAAAAACAAGAAGGCTGTCTTGGATATAATTTTATCTCTTAAAAATCAAGGAAAATTAACTTCTTGTCATAGTGAAGGAAGAGTTTATTTTAAATCTACGTATGGACGTACTACTTATTTATTTATGCAAGCATTCCCCATTGATTATATAAATTCAATACCAGAAGCTAGAAAGATATATCAGGAACTTAATAGGAAATTCCATAAGGAAAAATCCTCTGATTATCTGCATGGTATACGTTTTCTAGCGGGCGGTATTGCTTCGCCAATCAAACACGATGCATACACGAAAATGACAGATGCACAATGGCTGAAATCATTCCTCAAATATACAAAGGATGAATTTTCATATGACTTTAAAGGTGGAAGAGAAGAACATGCTCGGAAGTTTCAAGAAGAAGTAAAAAAGCAACCTGATCGTTTTGTAAAGTTGGTACATCAAATGATTATTGATGAAGAAATTCATCATTCTTATATTGCTCAAGCCTTATACGCTTTTGGAGAATCAGACTTGCCAAATCAAACATTGAGAGATATTTTTGTGGCGGCAATAAATAATAAACGCTATTCAAATGATAAACTTTTTTATATTACACAAAGTTTGCAGAAATTATTTGTAAAAGGGATAGAGGATCAAACTATAATTGACTTTGCTATTAATTTGGCACTATCATATCCCAGTCCTGAAAGACTTAATGACAGTGATTTATATAGTTCAGCTATGACTTCGGTACGAGGCTCTACAATTGATGCATTGTATTGTTTGAATATGGAAAAATATGGAGATGTGGTTTTAAGGACGATGGAGAAAGTTGCTCAGGATGCAAATGACAGTATTCTAATATCTGTTCTTTATGGAATAGCATATTTGAATAAACAGAATATTAAGGATGCGTTTTCACTTTTTATATCAATTACTGCAAATGCGTCTGACCAAGTGTTCGTTCATTCAATTAACGCTGCCCAATATTATACCCATTATGATTTTTCTCGATTAAGATACTATTTCCTTCGAGCAAAATGTATTAAAGATGAACAATTTAGACAAAATATTTCGGCAATACTATACTTCGCATGGATTAATGATTATTCAAATGCAGAATTCATTCTATTCGATTATATTGATAATGACCCAATATGTATTGCCGAAGTAATAAGCTACTCCATAAATAACTTTTATTGTAGTAAAGACCCTAAAGGAGAAAAAGCTATATTTATTTTGAATAAATATGTAAATTATAAGAATGAAAGTATTTCACATCAATATGATTGTTGTTTTATACACTATGAAAAATCCAATATAAAATTTATTGATCTATACCCTTTTGTAATAAAATATATTACTTCAAAATCTTTCGATTTAAAAAGATATTACATTTTTGATTACCTTTTAAAATATAGTAATGAGTACTCTGATAAATGCTTTGAAGTATTCAAGAAGATAAACTTTTATCAAATTAGGAAAGAAAAAGAAACCGAATATTCATTTATAGTTAGGGAACGTCAAATGAGATTATTAATGGGATTCTATAATATTTTCAAGCAAGATAAAAAACGTTATAGGAGCAAATTGGCATATATAAATAAAATATTCGATGTTTTGTTTGAAGACATTGGTTATAAAGACCATATTGATAAAGCTTTATATCTAATTTCGAAATAAAACTCTGATTCAGCATCTATCTTTTTTAAAGAAATAGCCGGAATGGATGTAAAATATGATGTGGTTAAGAGCTATGATAAATTGATGGAGTTGGTACAACTGAAATAAATAACGGTATGACGTTGATCGATAATAGAGTGAAGTAAGTGTAAGGACACAATCAGGGAAGCGTTGCTGTTGTCACTTAGCACTCCTGTTGTTTACTGAATGCTTTTGGCTTCATTCCTATAGTTCGTTCAAAGATGCGGGTGAAGTGGCTGAGATTGGTGAACCCCAAAGCATAACCCACGTCAGAGATTGAACCGTAACCTTCTTTCAGCATTTGTGCAGCGCGTTGAATGCGACGCATCTGATAATAGTTGAAGATGCTGTCCCCAAACACCTGTCTGAATAGTCGCTTCAGTTTCGACTCACTCATGCATGCCTCCTTTGCAAGCTGGGCTATGACGGGTGGCGTGTTGAGTTTCTCAATCATTGTGTCTCTCACGCCATAGACAGCCTTCAGATCCTGAGCGCTGATGGGATATACCGTCTGCTTCGGGCGTTGCGAAAGGAAAGCTAGAAGGCGACAGATGAGCTCATCCACTTCTGTTGTGAGGAAATAATTTTTTAGAGCCTCAGGCATTTTGCAGTCTACTATCTCGTTGATAATATCCTGCATTGCCTTACTGATGCTGTGTTCAAAGAATAAGGGACGATCGTTGAACAGTATGCTCTTCAGGATGGGCGAGTCGTCATAACATGGAATCTTTTTGAGGAGATAGTCTGAGTCTATGGTTATATATAGGTCGGCACAGCCATTGCTTTCCAGTACTTTTTCCTCCATATTGACACACATCGTAGATATTTGCACAAAGCGCTGACTGAGTGGTACGGTATCGTCGGCCATACACTCTCTGAACTGGAACAGCAAGTAGCGGAATTGGTCGAATTTCTCGTCGTTGGCCTCTTCTTGTAGCAAGTGTTGGTATTCGATCTTTTCTTTGAGGCGGAAGTTGAAGAACAACAGTCCCATATGGCGGTTCGGTTTGGCGCCTCTTATGTATCCCTCACCTTTCTCAATGGGGATGCGAATCTCACCATTTTCAACGTTCGTACCGAGCATCTCGGCAAAAAAACTCAGAGGGTCATGTTCTCTTCTTTTTCTATCCATGTGGCTAATGTTAATAATGTGTATGGGTAGTCTGTTGTGTATGCTTATGAAATTTGGCCTGATATGACTATTCTGTTGGCAAATATAGCTATTTTTATTTATAAATGTCCACCATCTTTGCAAAAGAAAAATAAGAACATCAAATATAATAATAGCAAAGATATGAAGAAGTCAATTATTTTAGCGGCTTTGGTAGCCGTGAGTCTGTTCGCAAAGGCGCAGACTGAGACAACGTATTTGTCAGAGGACAGCATCAACTATTCTGTGAATATGGACGAGATAGTGATAAATGCTCATATTCCGAAGGGCAAGGTGATAATCGGTGGTACGTCCACTCGTGTGGTTGGCAGTGTTTTAGAGAAACTGGGCAGTGCCCGCCAGGTGGTGGAACATCTTTCTGGAATCAAGAAGAAGATGAATGGCACTTTGGAAGTGATAGGCAAAGGTGTTCCTGTCATCTACATCAATGGTCGCCAGGTGCGTGATTTATCGGAATTGGACCGTGTCAAAGCAGATGAATTGGTAAAGGTGGATGTGTTGACATCACCAGGTTCAGCCTACAATGCCAATGACCATGCAGTCATCAACATTAAAACCAAGAACAGAGAAGATGGGTGGGCAGTGGATCTCACTTCGCAAACTGCATTTTCCTATCGTACGGATTTGGGAGAGCAGATTAGTGGTAGCTATAAACAAGGAAAACTGGAACTGCTTGGCACTGTTCGTTATGATATGAAGCAGCAGCGTGAGACTGCAACTACGAATATTGATACCCATGTTGACAGTCTTTGGCAGCAACGTTCCACCTCTGTTGATCATACCAATGGCCAATCGCTGTATGGACAGATAGGAATGAACTATCAGGCGAGTAAAGCGCATACTCTAGGAGTGATGTATGAGGTAACGGGGATGTTGCAGGGCAGGCAGATTAATCACAATCTCACTGATGTGATGGCTGACGGAAATAGCTATGATTTCTGGAACACAACGGAAATGCTTTTGCCTCGCGTGAAGCCTACTCATCATGCTAATATTTATTACAAAGGAAAGATTCGCGAATGGAAACTTGACTTCGATGCCGATATGATGCTCAGTGGCAGTCATCAACATGATGAACTGATGGAAAAAAGTCGGAATTTCGCTGATTATGCAGCCATCACCGAGGAACATACCACCAACCATTTGTATGCAGCCAAATTCACCGCCGCGTATCCATTGTGGAGAGGCACATTCTCTATGGGTAGTGAGTGGACACTCACCAATCGCCACACCGATTTCACTGGATATGCTGGGGTACTGGGGTCTACTGATGATGATATACAGGACCAAAATCGAGCATTCTTCAGCAGCTATGATATTTCATTCAGCGAGAATACACAACTTTCTCTGGGGCTACGCTATGAAAATGTTGCTTACGACTTTCTGAATCAGGGTGTGAAGAACCAAGAGGAGAGTCGTGTTTACAACCATCTCTTCCCCTCGCTGTCATTCAGCACGCTGTCGCACGGGTTGCGCTATGCCTTTAACTATCGTATTCAGACGGTTCGTCCGATGTATGAGATGTTAAAGAGTGCCGTGAACTATGGCAACCGTCTCACCTATTTGAGTGGTAATCCTAGTTTACAGCCTACCTATATCCATGCTGTAGAGCTGGGAGCATCTTATCGCGACCTCAACGTGCAGGTTGGTTACAACCATTATAAGGATGATACAGCCTTTGACGTGGAGCAATTGGAGGGTAATGAGAAAATCAGCATCAATAAATTCAACAATATCCGTAGCAGGAATGCGTTGACATATACAGGCTCTTATGCCCCGGTGATCGGTATTTGGCAGCCTGAATTGGGTGTGGCTGGTACCTATCAGTGGTATTCTACTGTTTGCTTTAACGAAAAGAAGAATATGAATGGTGCATTTGCTATGCTTCAGTTGAGCAATTCATTCCGTCTCAACCATGGATGGCTACTGCGCGTGGATGGTCAGTGGAGTACCAACGGCTACATGCAGAATCAGTATGTACATAGTTCCGCTTGCCTGAATATGAGTTTAAACAAGGAGTGGCACGATGGCGCATGGAGTGTTTTGCTAGAAGGTACTGATCTGTTCCGTACACAACGCGAGGCTTCAACTTTCTATTTCAACAAAACCCAGCAGTATCGTGAGACCCAAGCCAATAGCCGTGGCGTCAGCCTCACTATCCGCTATAAGTTGAATGGCAAGAACCGTTCTTATCAAGGAGTGGGTGCAGGAAATGAGGAGAGAATGAGATTGTAAGTGTTCTGTTCTGTAGCTCGTATCTTAAAAACAGATATCTAGCACATCACCAAAACAATCAACAATATGATTGGCGCCTTGCTTCATTAACTGTTCCTTTGTGTTATAACCGTAGGTAACTCCACATGTTAGGCAATTGGCGCCTTGCCCCATCGCTATATCATAAACGGTATCTCCTATGACTAACGTTTTTTGAGGGCTAGACTGAGTTTGCTCCAGTATCATAAGAACCATGTCGGGTGCAGGTTTCTTGTTCACCACATCTTGTTCTCCCAAAGTGTAAGAGATGTATTGGCTTATATTTAACTTATTCAATAGTAATAGCAATGCATCTCTTCCTTTGCTGGACGCAACAGTAATGGTTATTCCTCTTTGAAAAATGTTTTGCAATGTAGATGCAACCTGCGGGAATAATTGAATGGTATCTAAGCTTATGATATTATAGTTCTCGCGATATATTCGGATGGCTTCTTCTAATATGGCTCTTTCCTTTATTTGGGCTGCCTTGATAAATGTTTCTTCTAGCGGTAGCCCGATAAGGTTTTCTATTTCATTGTCATTGGCCTTGGGGAGCCTCAATATTTTTAATGTAGCTTGTATGGTTTGTATAATACTGTTTTTTGTATCAGCTATTGTCCCGTCAAAGTCTAAGATTACTGTTTCTATTTTATTCATGTCCTTTTTTGCAAAGGTAAATAATATTATGTGTTTAATAATGAATGACTTATGCTTTTTTGTTTGAAACTAATTTTTTACTTTTGTTATTAAATAATATAAATCTATGAAGATAACTAATTTTGTTACTCCTCCGGAACATATAAATTTTCTTGCCAAGAACCTTTTTGGTAATTGCGGTGAGATTATTAACGGTTCTATTGCTTATTTAGAACCCAATGGGGGAGGACCTGTTCAATTACATACGCACGAGCACGATCATTTGGAAGTTGTATTAAATAAAAAGTTTTAGTCTATGAAAATAAAAAGATTTTTGCCAAAACAAATATTACCGGATGTAGGAACGATACTTACTACACTATTGGTGATAGGGTATACTTATATGCAAGGCTTTTCTTGGTTCCTTCTTCCTTTTTATATTCTTCTTTCTGGCTACTATTTGATGTTGTTATTTTTAATGTTTAAAAAGAGAAAAAAGAATAATTCCACAAGTAACTGATTTTAGTTTATGGATACAATAGGTCTTATTACTCATCCTATGCATAGTGATTCTGAAAGCAAGCTTTGGGCAAAGTTGAAATCTATTGCCGTAGAAAAGAGTATACCCTCGCGTACCATACTTTTATATGAAGGTGAAGTAGCCAGATTTGTATATTTCGTGAAACAAGGTTGCTTAAGACAGTGGGTAAACAAGGATGGTAAAGATATAACTTTCCAGTTCTTTTTTGAAGGGCAACCTGTTGCTTCTTGGAGAGCTTTGTTAGTGGTAATCCGAGTCTGTTTTCCATAGAAAGTATTGAACCGTGTACAGTGTGGGTGGTGGATAAGGCTGATTTTGAACAACTTATAAATGATGATTCGCACTTTGATCATGAATTTAGGAACTTTGTTTTTCAAAGATTCAGTAATTATGCGCGTTTGTTTCTATCCCGAATAAAAGATACACCTCAAGAGCGATATCAGGAGTTACTACAGAAGCAACCTGATATAATTAAACGGATTCCTCAGCATTATATTGCTTCTTATTTGGGCATAACCCCGGTTTCTCTTAGCAGAATAAGAAATAGAAAGTGAACTGATTTATTATCATTTGTTATCGTTTAGCGATTTACCTCAGAGTACTTTTGCATAAAAAAGTATGATGATTGAAGATTTAAATAGCCGGAAACGAACTGAAGTAAGAATCATTGGTCTTGATACGAGCAAGTGCATTGCTTGTTGGAAGTGTGTAGAATCATGTGCGATGGGAACGCTTGGGAAAATAAATTTGCCTTGGCATAAACATGCGGTAATTGTAAGTGAAAGTAGTTGCATCGGCTGCTTAAAATGCATGAATGTTTGTGATAGCCATGCCATATTTAAAGTGGATTTAGCAAATAATGGCGGCAAGAAAATTCAGAGAAGAGGCTTTTGGATAAGATTACGAGCTAATTTAGGATTGCTATTAGCTGCGTTGGTAGTTGTGTTTTCGGGATTTCTTATTCAGTTTTGCTATCATGTGGGACATGGTGGGGAAATCAACAAATTAAATCTTGTTTTGGGTCTTACTTATGCGGGATGGACTTTGGTTCATAAGTTAGCTGTTTTGCTGTTGTCTTTTTATATGGGAACCCATATCTATAAACATAGAAAGTGGTTTGTAAATATGTTGTTGAAAAGAACAAAAACAAAGACAAGAGGATTGGTTTGGCTAACTATAATGTTTTTTATTACATTTCTGACGGGATATTGTTCCTGGCTTATAGATTTGGCTGGTGGAGATATGCACTTAAGGAAAGCTTTTATTGAAATCCACGATAAAGTGGCTATCTTGTTTTTCGGTATGCTGCTTTGGCATGTGTATAAGAAATTTAAATAGCTTATTGATGCTGGTTTTACCTTAAAGTAACTCCATACTATAAATGAAGATGAATTGTTTCAAAATACTCAGCAACTTTATTTAATTCTTCTTTTTTTATCAATCCATCAATGTATGTACGGGGGATAGAATGATACCCATACTTGGCGCCCAGCAGACTACAAGCTACGGCTGCATTGGTGTCGGCATCTCCTCCGGCATCAATCATGGCAAATAATCCTTCTTCAAAACTGTTGCAGTGATGCAAACACCAAAGGGCTGCTGCCAGTGTTTTAAGGGTGTAGCCCATCGCTTTATCGTCAAGGGTGAGAGCGGTCAAGGTCTCGGATTCTGCTAAGTTCAGGAATTTTTCTATTCGTTCGTCGTATTGGATACTTATTTCTTTGAGTTCGCTCATTGGTGGAACGGTATTGTGGTATACCAACGAATGAATAAGGATGGAGTATATAACGCAGGAGCCCACGCAGCGGGGATCAAAATGGGTGAGTTTGCATATTGATTCAGCTTCTTTGATAACGTTACATGGCAGTAAGCCTACTATAGAGGTACGCATTATGCCTCCGTTACCTGCACTTTTTTCACCTGTGAGTTGCCAAACAGCACGAGACACGCGAAAGGGTTCTTGTTCGTATTGAGGATGGCCGAGCACGCAACGCGTTTGATTACCGATGTCGGGCGGATTGGTATTATACCATGCTTTGAATTTACTTGCGATGGATGTGTAATTTATTTCTTTCTCTTTAATAAGAGAACGAGCAATGCAAAGCATCATTTCCGTATCGTCTGTCCAGTAACCTTTTGGTCTGAATGAACGGTAGGCGTCCTCGCGTATCTGTGAATAATTGCGCAGGCCAGTAGGGTAGTGTTGTTGTACTTCAGCACGAGTCATGAACTCGGTGCCTGCTCCTAATGCATCACCAATGGCTTGTCCGAATAGGGCTCCTTTTATCTTATCGGCTTGGCTCATGGCAATCTGTTTTGTTCCTTTGTCTCTATTCTCCTACTATAAAAGAAGTCATGTTTAACGATGCTGCAATTACTTTATCGTTAAAGAATCTGACTTTTTCATCTTTGTTTCTCAGTCCCAATACATAGAGCATCGGAATGTAATGTTCGGGTGTGGGAATTGCTAACTCAGCATCTTTATGCAATGAGCGGTAGTTTATCAGTGCCAGGTCATCTCCATCTATTAGCTTGTTTTTGAGAATATCGTTCAGTTCGAATGCCCAATCATAACCATACTCGGCATTAAAGTCGTTGCCCGTTATGCGCATGATGCGCAGGTTGTGTATCATATTTCCACTACCTATTACCAGAACGCCTTTGCTGCGAAGGAAAGCAAGCTCTTTGCCCAGGTTGTAATGCCATTGCGCATCTTTGTCGTGATCTATACTTATCTGAATAACAGGTATATTTGCCAAAGGATAGGTGTATTTAAGGATTGTCCACGTGCCGTGATCCAACCCCCATTGATCGTCGCCCTTTACGTGTGTGCTTTGGATATTAACTATGACTTCCTGAGCTAACGAGGGTGATCCCGGCGACGGATATTTCTGGCGATAAAGTTCATTGGGGAATCCATAGAAGTCGTGAATGGTTTCTAGCGGATTGCCTATTGTTACGTGCGTACCTTTTGTTTCCCAATGAGCCGAGATACACACAATGGCATGTGGCGTAGGTAATTGAGCGCCCAAACTGGTCCACATGCGTGAAAATTCATTGTCTTCAACTGCATTCATCGGCGATCCGTGTCCAACAAACAACATTGGCATCAGAGGGGTACTTTCCAGTTCTGATATGCTTTTATGTAAATCTTTTAATGTCATAGTTTACTCCTTATCTATGGCATTTTATGAATTTAATAGTGATATTACTTCTTTCTTAAGTTTGGGTAGATGATTTATAACCATACTCCAAAGTACATCTACAGATAGGCTGTCGTAGCCATGTATAATGTAATTTCTGGCATCTACTATTTTACGTGAATTGGTAATGGCTATATCTTTATCAACCTTTAGTATCCTGTTCATTGCTTCGCCTATGATTTCAATATTTCTTTCTATTGCACGTCTAAGGCAAAGGTTGCTGTAGAAGTCGTCGTAAACTTTGGGTGCATCGCCAAAGAAACTTTCTACTTCCTCAATGGCAGTCAGTATATCTTGTAAGTGTTTCTTTGTTAAATCATCCATAGATAAGCATTTTAGTTGAATCTACATTTTTCTTGAGATATGGGTTTTTGATAGTTTGTTCCTCCAGCAAGTCTATTTCTCTACCTAGTAAGTCTTGCAACGAATATTTGAAATCAAAATAGTTATCGAAATAATCTTCAACTTCTGTCTTATTGAAATCTACAACCAAGTCGACATCACTATCATCGTTGAAACGATCGGTTAGGACAGAACCAAAGACAAATAGCTTATGAACCTTATGCCTCTTGCATAGGTCTATAATCTTCTGGATATTATTCTCAATTAGCTTCATGTTACTATCTCCTTTCTATGCAAATATAACCAATTAATTTATATTGAATACTTTTGATTGATAAAAAAATCCCCATAACCTTATCAGTTACAGGGACTTATTATAGTTGAGTAATTATTTACTTACCTAATGCCTGAGCTATGTCAACAGCTACAGCTACAGTACAACCTACCATTGGGTTGTTACCGATACCTAGGAATCCCATCATTTCTACGTGAGCAGGAACTGATGAAGAACCAGCGAACTGAGCGTCTGAGTGCATACGGCCCATGGTGTCTGTCATACCATAAGAAGCAGGACCGGCAGCCATGTTATCAGGGTGCAAGGTACGACCTGTACCACCACCAGATGCTACAGAGAAGTATTTCTTACCCATTTCGTTACATTCTTTTTTGTATGTTCCGGCTACTGGGTGCTGGAAACGAGTTGGGTTGGTTGAGTTACCTGTGATAGATACGTCAACACCTTCTTTGTGCATAATAGCAACACCTTCGCGAACATCATCGGCACCATAGCATTTTACTTTGGCACGGTCTCCGTCAGAATAAGCGATTTCACGAACTACTTTCAGTTCTGATGTGTAATAGTCAAATTCTGTTTGTACGTAAGTAAAGCCATTGATACGTGAAATGATTTGTGCGGCGTCTTTTCCAAGACCGTTCAGGATGCAACGAAGAGGTTCTTTACGAACTTTGTCGGCCTTAGCTGCAATTTTGATTGCACCTTCGGCAGCTGCAAATGACTCGTGTCCTGCAAGGAAAGCGAAACATTTTGTTTCTTCGCGAAGCAGACGGGCAGCCAGGTTTCCATGGCCGATACCTACGTTACGATCATCAGCTACTGAACCGGGAATACAAAATGCCTGAAGACCGATACCGATTGCTTCGGCAGCGTCAGCAGCTACTTTGCAGCCTTTTTTAATAGCGATGGCAGCACCTACAACATAAGCCCATTTTGCATTCTCGAAGCAGATAGGCTGAGTTTCTTCACACGTTTTATAAGGATCAAGTCCGTGAGCTTCGCAAATAGCGTTAGCTTCTTCGATGTCTTTGATGCCGTTTGCGTTCAAAGCAGCAATGATGCCTTTGATACGACGGTCCTGACTTTCAAATTTTACTTCTCTAATCATAGTTTCTTTCCTCCTTATATTATTCGTGACGTGGATCAATGTGTTTAACTGCTCCCTGTTCCGCTGTTACGCGTCCGTAAGTGCCGGTTACTTTCTTCAAAGCTTCGTTGGCATCAGTACCTTTCTTGATTTCGTCCATGAATTTACCCATGTGAACGAATTCGTATCCGCAGATTTCATCATTCTTATCAAGGAAGATAGTTTTGATATAACCTTCGGCCATTTCAAGGTAACGAGGACCTTTTGCCAATGTTCCGTACAAGGTACCAACCTGGCTACGAAGACCTTTACCCAAGTCTTCAAGACCTGCACCGATAATCAAACCGCCTTCAGAGAAAGCCGATTGAGTACGTCCGTAAACAATTTGAAGGAAAAGTTCACGCATAGCTGTGTTGATTGCATCACATACCAAGTCGGTATTCAACGCTTCCAAAATGGTTTTTCCGGGAAGGATTTCTGCAGCCATAGCAGCTGAGTGAGTCATTCCTGAACAACCAATGGTTTCAACCAATGCTTCCTGAATAATACCTTCCTTAACATTCAGAGTTAGTTTGCACGCTCCTTGTTGAGGGGCACACCAACCTACACCGTGTGTTAAACCGGAAATGTCTACAATCTCTTTCGATTTTACCCATCTGCCTTCTTCGGGTATGGGAGCCGGTCCATGGTTAGGACCTTTCTTCACAACACACATGTGTTCCACTTCGTGTGAATAAGTCATAATTAGCTCTTTTTTTAAGTAAAATAATATAGTTTTGTAACCACAATTTTTCAATTGACCGCAAAGTTAGTCCTTTTATTTGGTTTATACAATCTGACTTTTATTACTTTTTTAAGAAATAGAGCAAATAAAAGACTGTAAATCTGCTTATTGCAAAGTGGAGATTACATTCCGTTAAAAGTCATCGGCGCAAGGTGAAGCGGAGCTTCCTTCGCAACCTTGTTTCATAATGTGGGCAACCAAGCTGTTGATGTAAAGTTCCAGGTAGCTGTATCCGCTTTTTTTGTCAATGTCTTTGTGTGTTTTTCCGGAGGGCATGTTTTGAGCTGCCCAGCTGTCGGCAATGCCATCTTTGTTGGTGTCAGCAGGTTTGCTGCCTTGTTGGTATTCAGGATAGCCCCCGCAGTCTGCTTGCGAATCAATTAAACCATTGGTTCCTCCATTTGAGCCGGTGTATGTGTAAGTGCCTTGTTTTACTTCGTTGATAATGCGGGTATCAACGGCATCGCGTTGCATACTGGCTCCAGCGTAGTTCAATACACGCTCGTAGGCTGTAGCAGCGGTATGTGTTCCTACGGCGGCAACTTTGTATTCCTGATTGGCCTTGATGCCGTCTTTGCTTCCGCCTGGAAGTGCGCCGTTGTTGGTGTTTGGGTGTATACCTACCCAATTGTCTTCATTGGTTTGGGCAATGTATTGTCTTATTTTATCGGTGAGAGCGTTGCATGTATTGTCTATATAATTTGCTTGAACGTAAAAGCTACCCCATATTCCGGCTGCATTTTTTTGAGTTCCGTCATCGGCATTGGGCGAAAAGATGCGGTAGGTGAGTGATTCTTTGGTTGCTGTCGACGGGCCGGGTTTGTAGTAGTTGCCCACGAAGTTGTAGCTGCCTCCTTCACCGGCGTAACCTCCGTTGGTTGGTCCCCAGTTGTAAAACACGTTGTTGCGCAGGTCGACTAACTCGTCGGCAGGGCGACCCGAAAAACGACTGCCGCATAGACGGGGAGTGCGACTGCTGTGGTGTGCCAGTAAATTGTGATGAAAGCTGGCACCTTCGCCTCCCCAAATACCTCCGTAGCCGTGTTTGCCTTTGCCGTGAACGGAATTGGTGAGGCTTTCACTCAAGATGCACCACTGCATGGTGAAGTTTTTATTTCCGTAAAAAGAGGAACATTCGTCGGTACTCCAGCTCATGGTGCAATGGTCTATAATGATGTTGCTATGCTCACGTCCCCACATGGCATCGTCTTCGCTTTTCTTTTCATCGCCCATGCGGCAACGGATGAACCGGATGATTACGTTATCGGCTTTAACTACCAATGAGTAATTTTTGAGGCAGATTCCGTCGCCGGGAGCCGTCTGCCCGGCAATAGTTACGTCTCCGTTTTTAACTTCCAGGGTCGATTGCAGTTCGATAATGCCCGATACGTCGAAAACGATGGTGCGCGCACCGCTCATACTCAATCCGTAGCGCAGCGAGCCACTGCCGCTGTCGTTAAGGTTGGTTACATGATACACCTCACCGCCACGTCCGCCGACGGTTGTCATTCGGGCAAAACCTTCGGCTCCCGGAAAGGCAGGAGCTACGGCTGTTTCGGTGTTGTCTTCGTCAGGGGGTGTGACACTCTCTGTTTTGTTGTTGTCGTTCTTTGCACAAGCGCTCGATAACAGGAATGCGCAGGCAAGTAAGAAAATTTGTTTCATGATATCAATGTTTATATAGGCTGCAAAACTAGAAATCAGTGTCTGTTATGATGTGTATGAATTATTATTCTATGTGGAAGTATTGGGCTTTCAATCAAAAAGATTACTTTTGTGGCAACGATTAATACATATAGTATGATAGAAGTATCTGATGAGGCATTGCGCAATGCAGCCGGTGAAGGAATGGATGAGTTTATTAAGGTGTTTACTGATAAATACCTGGAAGCAACGGGCGGTAATCTGACTGCCGAGACCATGCCGTTGCTAACGGGAGAACAGCATTCGCTATTAGCTTATCAATTGTTTCGGGATGAAATTATGGTGGGAGGTTTTTGCCAGTTAATTCAAAACGGTTATGGTAGCTATATCTTTGATAATCCTTTTGCCAAAGCAATGAGATTGTGGGGGGCACATGATTTTTCTAAGCTGATTTATAAAGCAAAAAAAATATATGATGCCAGCCGTGAGGATCTTGAAAAAGAACGCACGGAAGAGGAATTCATGGCTATGTACGAAAACTATGAGGTTTTCGATGACTTGGAAGAGGAATTCTTCGAGATGGAAGAAGAGCTTACCACGCTTATCGCTTCTTATGTAGACGAGCACTTGGATTTATTTGCTGAAATAAAAAAGGATTAGCCATGCAGTATATGTGTGTTGGGTGCGTTTATTTATTAAATAGAGTAAAAAAAGAGGGGTAAACGGTGTGCATCTCTCTTTGTTTTGTATATTTGCACACCTATATAAAACACACATTGATATAATATTATGAAACAGATGAAGTTTTTCGCATTGGTTTTGACTTTCTTAATGGGAGTTTCTTTAACTTCTTGTATTGATGAAGGTGAGTCATCTACAGCAGCTGGAAGTATCGTTAAAGTTGTTAATTACATGGGAACTGTACATTTTGAAGGTGCAAATGGAATAAAATATTATCCAACTACTGCTTCTTTGGCTACGGTTGAAAGTACATATAAGTTTTCAACATCATCTAAAGTGGCTTATATCTATTTTTCTTCTGCTGTGGCAAATACCTCTAGTACTGGTCAGACTACAGATAGCTATACAGTTGAGTTGACTTATGCGGTTTCATTAGATTCGAAAACTGAAATGCCTTCAGCCAGAGGTGCCAGCAATGATTCAGTATCAACAGCTCCTATAATATCTTTAACTGTTAGTGGAAGCAATAATGTTTTCATGATGGATAAGCAGTTGGTGCTAGGAGCAACGTATTATACATCTAAATTGCACTATTTTACATTGGTGTATTATCCGGAAGAAACAACTGCAACTTCTAGTGAACTGAATCTTTATTTGCGTCACAATTCAAAAGGTGATACGAGCAAGGATGCTACTTCATATGACTATGTAATGTCTAATTTGGCTTTCATGCCTTTATATTATAAAGCATTTGATCTTTCACAAATTATTTATGACTTTCAGATGAATACAGGTAAACAACTTTTACCATAAATGTAGAGACACAAGAAAGCAGTATGGGCATTATATTAGATGATGCAACAACAAAGAAATATACTTTAACCTACAAGGAAGAATAATTGAATTACAAAGGAATTTTTAAAATAGCGATGTTATTGATTTCCTCTCCGGCCAAGGCCTGGGAGGAAATTCGTTTCAATACGGATAGGCGAGCGGTATTTACCGAATTCGTTTATCCTATGATTGGTTTATGTGGTCTCTCTGAATTCATTGGCTCCATGCTGGAGTACGGATGGAGTGGCCCTCAAAGTTTCCAACTAGCCATGACGCAATGTTGCGCAGTGGCTGTGGCTCTTTTTGGCGGATACTTTTTAGCAGCGTTTGCCATAAACCATTTGGGAGTTAGATTGTTTGGTTTAAAGAATGATATATTGTTGGCACAACAATTGGCCGGATATACGCTTGTAGTCACCTTTTTAATTAGTATTGTTACGGGTATGTTGCCCGACTTTACCGTTATTGGCTGGCTGCTTCGTTTTTATTTAGTCTATGTGGCATGGGAAGGCGTATCGGCTCTTTATGAAATGAAAGAGAATAAAAAGGTGGGCTTCACCATACTTGCATCTGCGTTACTTATTTTTTGTCCGGCTATTATACAGGTGGTGTTCAACAAACTAACAGTAATACTCAATTAATTATAGAAAATGAAACTGGCTCCCGTTAATATAAAAAATAAACGTGCTACGTTTGATTACGAACTGACGGATACATATACGGCTGGCATTGTGCTTACCGGTACCGAAATAAAATCAATCCGTCTGGGTAAAGCTAGCTTGGTAGATACTTTTTGTTTCTTCTCAAACGGTGAACTGTGGGTGAAGAATATGCATATTGCAGAATATTTTTATGGCTCTTACAACAACCACAGTGCACGTAGAGACCGAAAACTATTGCTGAATAAAAAGGAATTGAAAAAGCTCGAAAAAGGCACGAAAGAAACCGGTTACACCATTGTTCCTGTACGAATGTTTATCAATGAGAAGGGACTGGCAAAGGTTGTCGTTGCTTTGGCAAGAGGTAAGAAACAGTATGATAAGCGCGAATCGCTGAAGGAAAAGGATGATAAAAGAGACATGGATCGCATGTTTAAACGTTAACTTTTCTCCGCCATGGCAGTGGCAACGATTCTGTTTTCAAGGTATTCAATAGGTGAACCGTTTGCGAACGGTTCGGTCACTAATTCAAACAGTTATAATGAAAAAGACTATCCAGCAACTGGTATCTGAGCGCATCCTGATATTGGATGGCGCTATGGGAACTATGATTCAGCAGTATAATCTTCGCGAAGAGGATTTCCGGAACGAAAGTTTCGCCAATATCCCCGGACAACTGAAAGGAAACAACGATTTGTTGTGTCTGACCCGACCGGATGTAATTCAGGAAATTCATCGCAAGTATCTGGAAGCAGGTGCCGACATCATAGAAACAAATACATTCAGTTCTACAACGGTTTCCATGGCCGATTATCATGTAGAAGATTATGTTCGCGAAATAAACCTGGCTGCTGTAAAAATAGCACGCGAGGTAGCCGATGAGTATTCGGCTAAGACTCCCCATAAACCTCGTTTCGTTGCCGGCTCGGTAGGGCCTACCAATAAAACATGTTCAATGAGCCCGGATGTAAACAATCCGGCATTCAGAGCTTTGTCTTTCGACGGACTGGTGCTGGCTTATCAGCAACAGATTGAAGCGTTGCTCGAAGGGGGCGTTGATGCGATTCTTATAGAAACTATTTTCGATACGCTGAATGCTAAGGCTGCTATTTTTGCTGCTGAAAAGGCTATGAAGGTCGTAGGGGTTGAGGTTCCTGTGATGCTATCGGTTACGGTTTCTGATATTGGCGGTAGAACTTTATCGGGACAAACATTGGAGGCGTTTCTGGCTTCTGTGCAACATGCTAATATTTTGTCGGTGGGACTCAACTGCTCCTTCGGTGCCAGTCAGCTCAAACCTTTCTTGTTGCAATTGGCAAACAAGGCTCCTTATTATATCAGTGCGTATCCGAATGCCGGACTGCCCAACAGTTTGGGGGCATACGATCAGTCGCCCGAGGAGATGGCTGTACAGGTGAAGGAGTATATTGACGAAAAGTTGGTGAACATCATTGGCGGATGTTGTGGTACGACGGATGCTTATATAGCCAAATATGCGGAACTGATAAAGAACGCAGAGCCCCGCAAACCGGTAGGTAAGCCTGATTGCATGTGGCTCTCTGGACTGGAATTGTTGGAAGTGAAGCCGGAGATTAACTTCGTAAATATAGGCGAGCGGTGTAACGTGGCTGGTTCTCGCAAGTTCTTGCGTTTGGTGCAGGAAAAGAAATACGATGAGGCACTATCCATTGCTCGTGCTCAGGTAGAAGATGGGGCATTGATTCTGGATGTGAATATGGATGATGGTTTGCTCGATGGAGCAGAGGAAATGACTACTTTCCTGAACCTGATTGCTTCGGAACCTGAGATATCTCGTGTGCCCATCATGATTGACTCTTCTAAATGGGAGGTTATTGAAGCAGGCTTAAAGTGCCTGCAAGGTAAATGCGTGGTTAATTCAATTTCACTGAAAGAGGGTGAAGAGGCTTTTATTGAACATGCTTCTGCCGTGAAACGCTATGGGGCTGCGGTGGTGGTGATGGCGTTCGACGAAACCGGACAGGCAGATACGTTCCAACGTAAAATAGAAGTATGCGAGCGTGCCTATCGTTTGCTGGTCGATAAAGTAGACTTCAATCCGCATGATATTATATTTGACCCGAACATTCTGACTGTGGCAACGGGCATTGAGGAACATAATAATTATGCTGTCGATTTTCTTCAGGCTACCGAATGGATACGAAAGAATCTTCCGGGGGCTCATGTGAGTGGCGGAGTAAGTAATTTATCGTTCTCATTGCGTGGCAATAATTACATTCGCGAGGCAATGCATGCGGTGTTCTTGTATCATGCCATTCAGAAGGGCATGGATATGGGTATTGTAAATCCTACTACTTCTGTATTATATACCGACGTTCCGGCCGACGTACTTCAAATTATTGAAGACGTGGTGCTGAACCGAAGAAAGGATGCAGCTGAAGATTTAATTGTATTGGCCGAGAAACTTAAAGATGTAGCGTCAGGCGACAGTCAGCCTATCAGGCATGATGCTTGGCGTGACGGTACGGTGCAAGAACGATTGAAGCACGCGTTGGTCAAAGGGATAGGCGATTTTCTGGAAGAGGATTTGGCAGAGGCTTTACCGCAATACGAAAAAGCGGTAGATGTCATTGAAGGTCCGCTGATGGAGGGAATGAACTATGTTGGTGAGCTGTTCGGTGCAGGCAAAATGTTTTTGCCACAAGTCGTGAAAACAGCACGTACCATGAAGAAAGCTGTTGCCATTTTGCAACCGGTCATTGAGTCGGAAAAAACGGCTGATGTGAAGTCGGCCGGGAAAGTGTTACTGGCCACGGTGAAAGGCGATGTGCACGATATTGGTAAGAATATTGTGGGAGTTGTCATGGCTTGTAACGGTTATGAAATTATCGACTTGGGTGTGATGGTACCTGCCGAAAAGATTATTCAACGGGCTATTGAAGAAAAGGTGGATATGATTGGACTGAGTGGCCTGATTACTCCTTCGCTTGAAGAGATGGTGCATGTGGCGTCCGAACTGGAGAAAGCCGGATTTAATATACCGCTGCTGATTGGTGGGGCAACCACTTCTAAGCTGCACACGGCCCTGAAGATAGATCCTGTTTACAGTTCCCCGGTGGTTTATCTGAAAGATGCATCGCAAAATGCCGGCGTAGCCTCTAAGTTATTGAACCCGGAATTGAAGGATTCGTTTGCGGAAGAGATTCGTTCGGAGTATCAGTCTCTGCGAGAAAAGGGCAGACCGGTACAACGTGAAATTGTTTCATTGGATGATGCACGAAACAATAAATTGAATCTGTTCTGACTTTCGTTTTGTATTTCAAGGATATTCCTTACATTTGTGCCAGAATTAACGTAAAATCTGATACACAAATGTTTGGAATCAACGACCCGCTTATCATTTTGCCCTACCTGTTATCGGTAGTGTGCGTGCTGTTCTCAGCTTGGTTTGGAGTGAAATACTGGAATAAGGACGACGAAAAAGATGAAAGCCGATGAACACATTTACGCTTGGACTGATTGTGATAGCGTATTTGCTGTCATTGGCTTATTTAGGTTTTTTGGGGTATAAGAAAACGACCACGGCAAGTGATTATCTCGTTGGCGGACGACAGATGAACCCCATTGTAATGGCTCTTTCTTACGGAGCAACTTTTATCTCAGCTTCTGCTATTGTTGGTTTTGGCGGTGTGGCCGCTGCTTTTGGTATGGGCATTCAATGGTTATGCTTCCTCAATATGTTTGTAGGGGTAATCATCGCCTTTCTTTTCTTTGGTTTGCGAACGCGTCGCATGGGTGCCAAGTTAAATGTCAGTACGTTTCCTCAGTTATTAGGTCGTCATTACCATTCGCGCGGCATACAGGTTTTTGTAGCTGCCGTCATCTTTTTGGGCATGCCACTCTATGCCGCAGTAGTCATGAAAGGTGGTGCCGTTTTCATCGAACAGATATTTCAGATTGATTTTAATGTGTCGCTTCTTATCTTTACATTGATAATTGCAGCGTATGTGATTGCCGGTGGAATGAAAGGGGTGATGTATACAGACGCTTTGCAGGCGGTCATCATGTTTGCTTGCATGTTGTTTCTTATTTTTTATCTCTATAAAATATTGGGAATGGGCTTTACCGAAGCGAACAATGCGCTGAGCGATATGGCTCCTCTGGTGCCCGAGAAGTACAAGTCGCTGGGACATCAGGGTTGGACGGCCATGCCTGTATTCGGTTCTCCTCAATGGTATACGCTGGTTACCTCCTTGATTTTGGGCGTAGGAATTGGTTGTTTGGCGCAACCGCAGCTAGTGGTACGTTTCATGACGGTGAAAAGCAGTAAACAGCTTAATAGAGGGGTGTTTATCGGCTGTTTGTTTTTAATTATAACCGTAGGCGCCATTTATCATGCAGGGGCCTTGAGTAATTTGTTCTTCCTTAAAACAGAAGGCGCTGTGGCTACTGAAGTAGTAAAAGACATCGATAAGATTATTCCCTATTTCATAAACAAAGCGATGCCCGACTGGTTTTCGGCACTCTTTATGCTTTGTATCCTTTCGGCCAGTATGTCTACGCTTAGTTCACAGTTTCACACGATGGGTGCTGCTGCCGGGTCGGATATTTACGGAACGTATAAACCTCGTTCGCGCGGACGCCTGACTAGTGTCATTCGTCTGGGTGTGTTAGTTTCTATCTTGGTGAGCTATGTTATCTGTTACATGTTACCCAATGATATCATTGCACGCGGCACTTCCATCTTTATGGGTATATGTGCGGCAGCTTTTCTTCCTGCTTATTTTTGTGCTCTTTATTGGCAGAATGCTACACGTAAAGGAGTTGTTGCCAGTCTTTGGGTTGGTACGCTGGCCAGTTTGTTCGCACTGGTCTTTTTACATCAAAAAGAGTCTGCGGCTATGGGCATTTGCAAGACTTTGTTCGGAAGAGATGTTTTGATTGAGGCATATCCTTTTCCGATGGTTGACCCCATTTTGTTTGCACTTCCGTTATCCATTATTACAATTGTTGTAGTCAGTTGGGTAACCGGCCGCAAGTAACATCGGGCGGTTGAGGGAGAAGATTTATTTTTTGATTTTTTGTTTGTACACTTCGTACCGGCTCAGAATGTCGCGTACGAAGTTGTACGTTTCAATGCCACGGAAGTATCCGTTTTTGCAAACAGGATCGGTGAAGTATTCTTCATTGCTTTTCAGCAAAATAAACTTTTCAACGTTATGTTCCCACACCAGTTCCTTCTTTCCGTATTTGCGTGCCAACGCCATGGCATCCGAAATATGTCCGAGTCCGGCATTGTAGGAAGCCAGAATAAACTTAATACGTTCTTTTTTGTCGGGTATAACTTTCAGGTTGCGATTGGTTGCATCAATATACTTCACCGCCGCTTTGATACTCTCTTCGGGATTAGATTCTTTCCCCGGAGGAAGTCCCATGGCTCGCGCGGTGACGGGCATCAGCTGCATTAATCCCCGAGCACCCGCCCATGACACAGCCGTTGTGTCGAAGTTTGACTCCGTATACGCCAAAGAAGCCAGCAAACGCCAATCCCAGTCAATCTCCTTTGCATACTTCTTAAATAACTTATCGAAATGAGAGATTTTCCCTTCCCGAAGCGATAGAATAGGAGAGTGAATAATGCTTTTACTGATTTCAAAGTAGCGCTTCATACTGGCATTGTAAGCCGGTGAGGTCAAATTCTCTTTGTGCCATTTGTTGGCTGCTTCGGCTAGTAACGGACATTCTTTTCGAACTGCCCATGATGCGCGCTGGTCAAAGCTTATAGGCAAGCGGATGTCCAGATTGGGATAATACGTTGTGTTTAGTCGGGCCAGATCATTGTCGCAAACCGTGTAATCGATCTTCCCCTGATAAACCTGCGTGATAAGATCCTCCACAGTAATACTGTCGGCCTCCACCTTTCTGATCTTGATGCCGCCACCCAATTCTTTGTTTAAGTTCGTCAGCCGGTCGAAATACTTGCCCGGTTTCACGTACACCTCTTTTCCTACCAACTGAGTCACATCAGTGAGAACTTTGCCCTTTCCACCTGCCCGCTGCACAATAACCTGATGAGTAACTACCTCCTCACCGCAATAAGTTACACTATCTTTCAGCTCTTTGGTGATGGGCAAGTTGTAAGCAATCATGTCGCCCTCACCGTTGCGTAGCTTTCGTACCAGATCGGGAACATTACGAGCCACTTCAATGCGTAACTTCAGTCCCAAGCTCTTGGCAAACTGCTCACTGAGTTCGTACTGAAACCCCATCTCCTGACCGCGATAAATAAAATAAGAAGTAGAACTGTATAAGGTAAGCACCACCAGTTCACCGCTATCTTTCATTTGAGGCAGGTCGTACGTTACTTCATCCGTACCCCGGTTCCCCTTGCGGCAAGAAGCCAGCACAAGGAGCACCAGGCAAAAGAGAAAGGTAAAACGAACTACTTTTATACGCATGCGCTACAAATGTTTTTTGATGTACATGGTTAAAATGTCAATGGCAACTTTGTTGTTACCTCCTTCGGGAACGATCAGGTCAGCATACCTTTTGCAAGGCTCAATGAATTGCATGTGCATGGGCTTCAACACCCGTGTATATCTTTCCATCACAGCTTCGGCCGTTCGCCCGCGCTCAATGACATCCCGTTGAATCACACGAATCAGGCGTTCGTCGGGATCGGCATCAACAAATACTTTCAGGTCCATCATGCTGCGCAACTTCTTGTCGCACAAAGCGAGAATTCCCTCTATGATGATTACTTCGCGCGGTTCAACGTGTATGGTTTCGGGTTGGCGCGTACAAGTAAGATACGAATAAGTAGGCTGTTCAATGCTTTTTCCTTCGCGCAACAGAGACACGTGTTTGGAGAGCAGGCTCCATTCGAAAGCGTCGGGGTGGTCGAAGTTAATGTTTTGGCGCTCCTCCACCGGCACATGACTACTGTCTTTGTAGTATGAATCTTGTGGCAAAAGCACTACTTCATTTTTGGGCAAACTATCTATTATTTTGCGTACTACAGTGGTTTTTCCCGAACCGGTTCCGCCCGCTATTCCTATTATTAACATTCGTTGATGGTGTGTATATGAACAATATGGATTACTTTTGTGTAATCAAATCATGCAAAGATAAAAACAATTCATAAAATAACAACGTATGGTTAAACACATTGTATTATTTAAGCTGAAAGAAGAACTTCCGGCTACTGAGAAACAAGCAGTGATGAATCAATTCAAAGAAGCAATTGAAGCCCTTCCTGCTAAGATATCTGTGATACGAAAGATAGAGGTGGGGCTCAATGTGAATCCGGCCGAAGCATGGGACATTGCCTTGTACAGTGAGTTCGATTCGCTGGAAGACGTGAAAACATACGCTGTTCATCCTGATCATGTGGCCGCAGGTAAACTATTGGCCGATGTGAAGTTGAACCGCGCTTGTGTAGATTATGAGTTCTAGATTCTCAATATATCATTAGACGAATAAAAGTATGAAGAAAATCTGTTTGTGGTTGTTTGTCTTCACCCTGGCCGCTTTGAACCTGCAAGCGCAGATCAAAGAACCGGTGAAGTTCAAAACCTCCTTTAAAAGTATATCGCCAACCGAAGCCGAAATCATATTTTCGGGTACCATTGACAACGGCTGGCATGTGTATTCAACCAATCTGCCCGATGGCGGTCCCATATCGGCTACGTTTAATGTAGATAAGCAACAAGGTGTTCAGCCTGTGGGTAAGTTTCAGGCAAAGGGAAAAGAAATAAGTACCTTTGATAAACTCTTTGAAATGCAAGTGCGTTACTTTTCGCACGCCGTTCAGTTTGTGCAGAAAGTAAAGATTACCGGTGCTACTTACCACATAGAAGGATACCTGGAGTACGGCGCATGCGACGACGAAAGTTGTCTGCCCCCCACACAAGTTCCTTTCAAGTTTTCGGGTAAGGGCGTAGAAGGTGGTGCGCAAGCCTCATCGGCTACAACGGCCGATAAAACCACGCAAGCCGCCGATGAAGCAGCTGCTGCTACTGCTGCGCTGAACGTTGACTCCCTAAAGAATGTAAATGACAGCAGCTCCGTTGCTGCCGTTGCAGTAGGGGCAACCGACCTCTGGGCGCCTGTTATCAATGAATTGCATGCTTTTGGCGAAACAACATCGCAACAAGATATGTCGTGGATTTACATTTTCATTACCGGCTTTCTGGGCGGACTACTCGCACTGTTTACTCCCTGCGTGTGGCCCATCATTCCTATGACGGTAAGTTTTTTCCTCAAACGTAGCAAGGACAAGAAAAAAGGAATTCGCGATGCGTGGACGTACGGTGCTTCTATTGTGGTTATCTACGTAACGCTGGGATTAGCTATTACGCTGATCTTCGGTGCCAGTGCCTTGAATGCGTTGTCGACCAATGCCGTGTTCAACATCCTTTTCTGCTTGATGTTGGTGGTCTTTGCCGCCTCTTTCTTCGGAGCCTTCGAAATAACTTTGCCTTCTCGTTGGAGCAGCGCGGTTGACAGTAAGGCTGAGGCTACCAGTGGTTTGCTGAGTATTTTCCTGATGGCCTTTACCTTGTCGCTGGTTTCGTTTTCTTGCACCGGTCCCATCATTGGTTTTCTATTGGTGCAGGTATCAACAACCGGCAGCATTGTAGCACCCGCCATCGGAATGTTGGGCTTTGCCATTGCATTGGCTTTGCCGTTTACGCTCTTCGCCCTCTTCCCTTCGTGGTTGAAGTCCATGCCTAAATCGGGCGGATGGATGAATGTCATCAAAGTTACTTTGGGATTTCTGGAACTGGCCTTTGCACTCAAGTTCCTTTCCGTTGCCGACTTGGCCTACGGTTGGGGAATCTTGGATCGTGAAACCTTCCTGGCGTTGTGGATTGTGCTCTTTGCCCTGTTGGGATTCTACTTGCTGGGCAAAATCAAGTTCCCGCACGATGATGACGACACCCGCGTAAGCGTGCCTCGTTTCTTTATGGCTCTGGCTTCGCTTGCCTTTGCCATGTATATGGTTCCCGGTTTGTGGGGCGCACCGCTTAAAGCAGTCAGCGCCTTCTCGCCCCCCTTGAAAACACAGGACTTTAACCTATACACAAACGAAGTACATGCTAAGTTCGACGATTATGACGCAGGCATGGAGTATGCCCACCGAAACGGCAAGCCCGTGATGCTCGACTTTACCGGATACGGATGCGTGAACTGTCGTAAAATGGAGTTGGCTGTTTGGACAGACCCAACGGTAAGTAACTTGATTCAGAACGATTACGTGCTGATTACGTTGTACGTGGATAACAAAACCAAACTTCCCGAGCCGATTAAGGTGACGGAAAACGGAACCGAACGTACGCTGCGCACATTGGGTGATCGGTGGAGTTACCTGCAACGCGTGAAGTTTGGTGCCAATGCCCAACCGTTCTATGTGTTGATTGATAACGAAGGAAAGCCGTTGAACAAATCGTATGCATACGATGAAGACATTAGCAAATATGTAGACTTCCTCCGAACAGGACTAGATAACTACCGTAAGAAATAAATATTCGGTTACCGATTAGAAAAGAGAAATGCCCGGCCAGATAAACTTTGGTCGGGCATTTCTGCTTTTGTTAAATAAATATGTTTATATTTGTGGCATTCATTCTAAACTATATAACAATGATAACACGCAAATGCCTTTTAACACTAAGTCTCTCACTCTTCTTTACGTTACTGTTTATTACGCCTGTTTCGGCACAAGTACTTCCCGCTTTTAAAACCACACGAACGTTAGTTTACGAACCCGTTTATAAAGACAGCACATGGACTACCGGCAAGGTGGTAGACTTTATCTATTTTGCGAAGTATGATAGCTTGGGACGTGTTTCTGTGTATAATGCCTTGACTCCTAATGGTTCGGCTCACAAGAAAATACTTTTTCGCTATAACAAAGAAGGACGCGTATCCGATGAAATATATGCCACAGCTGCCGATGGGATAGTGAAATACTGGAAATATCAATATAACCAACAAGGCTTGTTGAACTTTGTCGCCGTCTTAAATGACAAAGGAGATACTCTGTCGGTTCAAACCGCTTTGCGAGATGCAAAAGGCCGGGTGGTGAAGAAAATGCTTAAAGATTATCAAAAAGGAACTACTCAAGGCGAACAATTGGTTTACGATGATCTGGGGAAACTCATTAAAAAAGTAATTTCTTTGCCGAACGGTAAGTTCAAGATACAAGATAAGAGCTTTTGGCAAGGTGATACTTTGCTTGTGAACAATAACTATGCCTTCTCACACCGTCCCCTTTTTGAAGAACGCAAAGAAGATGAACGCATAGTGGAAACAGATGACTATGGAAACTGGACGGTGAAATATGAATTTGAAAAAGATAGCACACAACCTGATTTCATTCTTTGCCGGACGATTGAGTACGCAGGTGTGCAAAATGACTGGAAGGACATGCTGTTGCAGGGAAAGGTCAAAAGCGTTCGTCAATCATCATACGTAGCCATTCCCAAAGGTCCCAATGCACTTGACAAAGGGCAGAAGAAAGGTCTCTTCTTTTTCTATTCATTCGATCAGAAAGGGCATAAAACACAAGAACATACATTTACTGACCAAGGAGTGCTCACGGCAAAGAAACTTTATGAATATGATGCAGCTGGAAAGCTGAAAAGCCAAATGTGTAAGTCGCCCACCGGCACTTTGCTAGAGAGGAAGGAATACAATTACGGAAGTGGTGGTCGCCTGAGAGCAGCCTCCGTGTATGATAAGCAAGGTAAGAACTATAAAACAGAAGTCTATCGCTATGATCTCGAAGGGAACCGTGTTGTGGAAGCTGCCTTTCTTAACGACGGAACCAAATGCAAGGAACTTCGATACAAATATAATTCGTACGGATTGCCCGTTGAAAGTGAAGTGGTGCAACAGTCGGACAAAGAAGCAACTATTTATCCCTTTAAGCGTGAGTGGGACTTTGAAGGCCGGCTTCTGGCCGAGGCCATTTTTTTGTTCCCCGGCGTAGGAAGGCATCTCTACACGTACCGTTACAACAGCAAAGGACAAATTATAGGAGGTACCGAACAGCCCGATGGGCAGCCGGTTGTGAGTTACACTTATAAGTTTCACAAAGACGATGCCGGTAATTGGAAAATTCGTATTAAGTACGTAGATGATGTGCCGGTGTTGTATGAAGAACGTGAATATACCTATTATTAGCACTTCCACGGCTGCGATGTAGAAGACAAAGAGCTTGAATTACCCCTATTTGCTAACGATTCCTCATTAAATAAATGATTTTTGTGATAAATCTTTGGTGGTTTAAAAGAAATGCTTTAATTTTGTCGCTGTAAACAATAGAAATATGAGATATACAACTACACATCATCATCATTCTCCTGGCGAATAACTCGGTGGGCGTGTATGATTTTGTCTAGAAATGATATAGTGAGGCTTGCCGGTAAGGTGAGCCTTTTTTTATTCCCATAGGTAATATAAATTAGAAAAAGATAGAATTATGTTAAGAATTGCAGTACAGGCCAAAGGCCGTCTTTTCGAAGAAACAATGGCTCTTCTCGAAGAGTCGGACATCAAGTTAAGCTCTTCCAAACGCACCCTGCTGGTGCAGTCGACCAACTTCCCCGTAGAAGTTTTATTCCTTCGTGACGATGATATTCCCCAATCGGTGGCAACCGGTGTGGCCGACATCGGCATTGTGGGAGAAAACGAGTACGTAGAGAAGGAAGAAGACGCTGTGATCATTAAACGTCTGGGATTCAGCAAGTGCCGCCTCTCGCTAGCTATTCCCAAAGACATTGATTACCCCGGTTTGCAATGGTTTGACAACAAGAAAATAGCGACTTCTTATCCCGTTATCCTCAAGAAACACATGCAGGCCAACGGCATCAAAGCCGAAGTGCACGTTATTACCGGATCGGTTGAAGTGGCACCCGGCATCGGACTAGCGGACGCCATTTTCGATATCGTAAGCTCGGGTTCTACGTTGGTGAGCAACCGGTTGAAGGAAGTGGAAGTTATTATGAAGTCGGAAGCACTGCTTATTGCCAATAAAGAGCTGAGCGAAGAGAAGAAAGAAGTGCTCAACGAACTGCTTTTCCGTATGGATGCAGTGAAAACAGCAGAAGATAAGAAATACGTGCTGATGAACGCCCCCAAAGAAAAACTCAATGAAATTATTGACGTACTGCCGGGAATGAAGAGTCCCACGGTGATGCCTCTGGCACAAGAAGGCTGGTGTTCGGTGCACACTGTGCTCGATGAGAAACGTTTCTGGGAAATCATTGGCAAGCTCAAAGCCCTTGGTGCCGAAGGCATTCTGGTATTACCCATTGAAAAGATGATTTTGTAAACCCCCGTCAAACCAACTGTTATGATACTGATTAACTATCCCCCGAGGGAACAATGGGCCGAGATACTCCGTCGCCCGGCGCTCGACACGGAAAACCTCTTCGATACCGTTCGGAGCATCATCGATAGGGTGAGAGCCGAAGGCGACAAGGCGGTGCTCGACTACGAAGCCCGGTTCGACAAAGTGGAGCTTGCTTCGCTGACCGTAACCGAAGAAGAGATGCAAGAAGCCGTTGAGGCCGTGGGAGTGGAGCTGAAAGCAGCCATCTACCTTGCACAAAAGAATATAGAGACGTTTCACGCCGCCCAACGCTTCACCGGCAAAAAGGTGGAAACCATGGAAGGCGTTACTTGCTGGCAAAAGGCAGTGGGCATTGAGAAAGTAGGCTTATACATACCCGGCGGCACCGCACCGCTATTCTCTACCGTACTCATGCTCGCCGTTCCCGCTAAACTGGCCGGATGCAAAGAAATCGTTCTGTGCAGTCCCCCGGGAAAAGACGGGAAAATACACCCCGCCGTTCTCTTTGCCGCACGCGTGGCAGGAGTGAGCAAAATCTACAAAGCCGGAGGAGTACAAGCCATTGCCGCCATGGCATACGGAACAGAAAGCATACCGAAAGTGTACAAGATATTCGGCCCCGGTAACCAATACGTTACCGCTGCCAAGCAATTGGTGAGCTTGCGCGACGTAGCCATTGACATGCCCGCAGGCCCTTCGGAAGTAGAAGTGCTGGCCGATGAAACCGCCAACCCCGTCTTTGTAGCGGCCGACTTGCTGTCGCAGGCAGAACACGGAGCAGACAGTCAGGCCCTGCTCATCACCACTTCGGAGAAGCTGCAAAAAGAAGTGATGTATGAGGTGGAACGCCAGTTAAGTGCCCTTCCCCGTCGTGACATAGCCGCCAAAGCCCTCGAAAACAGCAAGCTGATTGTGGTGAAGGATACGGAAGAAGCCTTGCAGATGACCAACGAATACGCCCCCGAGCACCTCATCATCCAAACAACCGATTACCACCAATTGGCAGAACGAGTGACCAATGCCGGTTCTGTGTTCCTCGGTCCGCTCTCGCCCGAAAGCGCAGGCGACTATGCGTCGGGCACCAATCACACCCTGCCTACCAACGGATACGCCAAGGCATATAGCGGAGTGAGCCTCGACAGCTTCATCCGCAAGATTACTTTTCAGGAGATATTGCCGCAAGGCATGTGCGCCATCGGACCAGCCATCGAAGTCATGGCGGCCAACGAACAGCTCGATGCACACAAAAATGCCGTTACCGTGCGATTAAACAGTATAAGGAAACAATAAATCAGCCAAACGATGAAGACATTAAAAGAACTGACACGTCCCAATATATGGGCATTAAAGCCCTATTCTTCGGCGCGCGACGAGTACAACGGAGCCGCAGCATCGGTCTTTCTCGATGCCAACGAAAACCCGTACAACCTGCCGCACAACCGCTATCCCGACCCGCTGCAACGTGATTTGAAGGCAGAACTGACCCGAATCAAGCAGGTGAAGATCGAGAACATCTTCCTGGGAAACGGAAGCGACGAAGCAATCGACTTGGTCTTTCGCGCTTTTTGTGAGCCGGGAGTGGACAACGTAGTGGCCATTGATCCTACTTACGGCATGTATAAAGTGTGTGCGGATGTGAATAACGTGGAGTACCGCAAGGTGTTGCTCGATGATGCGTTTCAGTTTACGGCCGACGCACTGCTGGCAGCGACCGACGAACACACCAAACTCATCTTCCTCTGCTCGCCCAACAACCCTACGGGGAATGATTTGCTTCGCACGGAGATAGAGAAGACATTGGCAGTTTTCAGCGGACTAGTTATTATCGATGAGGCGTACAACGACTTCTCGTCGGCCCCTTCTTTCTTGCAGCAGCTCGATAAATACCCCAATCTGGTGGTGTTTCAAACCTTCTCGAAGGCATGGGGTTGCGCAGCCATCCGTTTGGGCATGGCGTTTGCTTCGGCAGAGATTATCAGCATCTTCAATAAAATAAAGTATCCCTATAACGTCAATCAGCTAACACAACAGCAGGCGCTGAGCATGTTACAACGATACGATGAGATAGAGGGATGGGTAAAGGAACTGATAGCGGAGCGGGGCCGACTGGTGGATGCTTTCTCTACACTGACTTGTGTGAAGGAGATTTTCCCGTCGGATGCCAACTTCTTCCTGGCACGCGTAACCGATGCCGGTGCCATTTACAATTACCTGGTGGCAAAGGGCATTATTGTGCGCAACCGCAGTTCCATTTCTCTTTGCGGCAACTGCCTGCGTGTTACGGTGGGCACGCCGGCCGAAAACAAAACTTTGCTGGAGGCTTTGCAGGCTTACGGCAACTAATCGTTTCATGATATGAAGAAAAAAGTACTGTTTATAGATAGAGACGGCACGCTCGTAGTGGAGCCGCCTGTTGATTATCAGCTGGATTCGCTGGAGAAACTGGAGTTTTACCCCAAGGTGTTTCGAAACCTGAGCTTCATTCGCAGCAAGCTCGACTTTGAATTTGTGATGGTAACGAACCAAGACGGACTGGGCACGGCTTCTTTTCCCGAGGAGACGTTTTGGCCGGCGCACAACCTGATGCTCAAAACGTTGGAAGGCGAGGGCATTATGTTTGATGATATATTGATTGATCGCAGTATGCCGGCCGACAATGCGCCTACCCGCAAGCCCCGCACGGGCATGCTGACTGCCTACCTCAACAATGACGATTATGATTTGGCCGGAAGTTTCGTGATTGGCGACCGGGCTACGGATGTGGAGCTGGCTCGCAACCTCGGCTGTCGGGCCATCTTCCTGCAAGATTCTACGGAATCTCTTCGGGAAAAAGGACTTGAGGAGGTCTGCGCTTTGGCAACAACCAACTGGGATCGGGTGGCGGAGTTCCTCTTTGCCGGTGAGCGCAAGGCGGAAGTGCGCCGCACAACCAAGGAAACGGATATAGCGGTCTCCTTGAATCTCGACGGGCACGGGAATTGCAACATCACTACCGGACTGGGTTTCTTTGACCACATGTTGGAACAGATTGGTAAGCACTCGGGCATGGATCTAACCATCAATGTGAAAGGTGATTTGGAGGTGGACGAGCACCACACCATTGAGGATACGGCCATTGCATTGGGCGATTGTTTGTATCAGGCGCTGGGCAGCAAGCGTGGCATTGAGCGTTACGGCTATGCTTTGCCTATGGATGATTGCTTGTGCCAGGTATGTCTGGACTTTGGCGGTCGTCCGTGGTTGGTATGGGATGCCGAGTTCCATCGCGAAAAGATTGGTGAGATGCCTACGGAAATGTTCCTGCATTTCTTTAAGTCGCTGAGCGATGCCGCCCGCATGAACCTGAACATCAAAGCCGAGGGACAGAATGAACATCACAAGATTGAGGGAATCTTCAAGGCGCTGGCGCGTGCTTTGAAGATGGCCATCAGGCGAGATATTTATAACTTTGAACTACCCAGTTCCAAAGGCGTGCTTTAGGCGAATTAAAAGATAAAATAAAAGGCCAAACACTTGACTTTGGTTATATAATGTATTATCTTTGTCAACATAATCCTATAGTACATTCAATTTATTATAGGCGTAAAGGCAGGAGCTCCAACTCCTGCCTTTTTTCGTTTTGCACGGTTCATTTTTTCTCCCGGACGGTTGCTTATTCCCATTTGCACGGTAGCAAATGGTCCGCGACAAACCGTCTCTTGGCCGTGAGACGGTTTCTCATGACCCAAAAGACGGTTTCTCTTTTCAAATTGCTCGTTATCTTTTTCAAATCGGCCGTTATGTTTTTCAAAAAGTTGGTTATGTTTTGCCCAATTCTTCCTGATCACTTGCGCACGACTTCTGGTTAGTTAATAATATATAAAGTTGCTCTTGACAAGTTTTACCCTGTTTGTAAGCATTCGGAAACTCTTTGTGGAAGATACGCTCATTTACACTTTCCATACTGCCAACTTATCATTTGATACACCTTAATAGATCATAAGTCCCCCTCCAAAGGCCTTATGTTTTCTGTACACAAGAATATGTAACATAAATCAGCGTGTTTGTTACGTACAAAAAGGTATCTGAAACAAAATAACAATAAGGGTAGGTTAGAATCTTCTAATTTTGTTTCCTAGATAATTAAATCAATTTTTAAATCTTATCATTGTTTTATGATGAATATGAAATGTACTTATCCTTTTGGTTTAACGCGACAATTACTATTGTTGGCATTGGCTATGTTAACGGCTTTTAGTTCCGTTCCATCTGTGTATGGTAAAAGCAAGCCGAAGTCGGGCAAGAGCGCCAAAGGCCCTCTTTTCTCTCAATTTGTATACCAAGGCGACGATGACGTTTACAAGAACCATCCGTTAGCTACCGGTGAGTTTTACAACCCCATTCTGCAAGGATGTTATCCAGACCCCAGCATCACCCGCAAAGGTGACGACTACTACCTGGTCTGCTCTTCTTTTGCTTTCTTCCCCGGAGTGCCCATTTTTCACTCCAAAGATTTGGTGAACTGGAAACAAATTGGGCATGTGCTCGATCGTACTTCACAACTCAAGGTGCACGACACGCCCATGAGTGCCGGTGTGTATGCGCCCGATATTAAGTACAACGCGAACAATGATACGTTTTATATGATTACCACACAGTTTGCCGGCGGATTCGGTAACATTGTGGTGAAGACAAAAGATCCGATGAAAGGTTGGAGCGATCCGGTGAAACTGGCTTTCAACGGAATTGACCCGTCTCTTTTCTTTGACGATAACGGCAAAGCGTACGTGGTACACAATGATGCACCCGAAAAGGACTTATACCAAGGTCACCGTGTCATCAAAATATGGGAGTATGATGTAGAGAAAGATGCTATTATTCCGGGAACCGATAAGGTAATTGTAAACGGTGGGGTGGATCTTTCAAAGAAGCCTATCTGGATTGAAGCACCGCATATTTATAAAAAGGACGGAAAGTACTACCTCATGTGTGCCGAGGGCGGTACAGGCGGTTGGCACAGTGAGGTGATTTTCGTGAGCGATTCACCCAAAGGTCCTTATGTGCCGGCAGCCAATAACCCCATTCTTTCGCAAAGATACTTGGCGAAAGATAGGAAGAATATGGTCGACTGGGCGGGTCATGCCGATTTGGTGCAGACTCCCGAAGGCAAATATTACGGTGTATTCCTCGCTGTTCGTCCCAACGAAGAGAAAAGAGTGAATACGGGCCGCGAAACATTTATATTGCCGGTTGACTGGAGCGGTGAGTTTCCTGTTTTTGAAAACGGATTGATCCCGATGGAACCGAAGCTTAAAATGCCTCAGGGAGTTGAGAACAAGACCGGAAAAGACGGATTTCTGCCTAACGGTAACTTTACTTTTACCGATAACTTTACCAACCCGGCTCTTGATTATCGCTGGATTGGTGTGAGAGGCCCGCGCGAAGAGTTCGTGAGCATCAGCAATAAAGGAATGGAAATCAAACCGTTTGCAGCTAACATCAAAGAGCTGAAACCTACGTCTACTCTTTTTTACCGCCAACAACACAGACATTTCTCGGCTACCACCACGCTCAGCTACAAACCGCAATCAAATCAGGAACTGGCCGGATTGGTTTGTTATCAGAAAGAATCATTTAATTATGTATTCGGAATAACCAAGATGGACAAAGATTTCTATGTGGTGCTGGAGCGCACGGCCAGAGGAAAGTCGGCTGTCATTGCAAGTCAGAAGATCAGTCTCGACGGACCGGTTCAGTTGCAAGTAAAAGCCGTGGGCGATAAGTATCAGTTTGCTTACGCTTTGAATCAGGGCGATTTTGTAAATCTTGGCGGCACCGTGTCGGGCGATATTCTTTCTACCGATGTGGCAGGAGGATTTACCGGCAGCTTAGTGGGCTTATATGCCACAACAACCAATGATGTTGTTCCACAACCTTGAGCTTTTTAATTGGGTTTATTAAATAGTCGTTTTCAAAACAATCACTGGCAAGGTAATGCTTGTTGTAAGTCTCGGCTTACAACATTGCATTACCTTGTTTTTTGTTTATCTCTGCCTTCAAACAAAGAGTTGTTTTACTTCAACGCTTCGATCTCTTCCAGCCAGCCGGCGGATGAGGCATCACTCGGCATGCGCCAGTCGCCTCGGGGACTGATGGAAATGCTTCCCACTTTCGGCCCGTCGGGCAGGCACGAACGTTTGAACTGTTGGGAGAAGAAACGGCGGAAGAACGTGTGCAGCCATTTCTTGATGGTGTCACGGTCATACATTCCTTCAAAAGCAGCTATGGCCAGATAGAATATTTTCGAGGGGCGGAAGCCGAATCGCATAAAATAGTAGAGGAAGAAGTCGTGTAGTTCGTAAGGTCCTACCAAGTCTTCCGTTATCTGTTTGATGTTACCGTTCTCGTCGGCCGGAATCAGTTCCGGGCTGATAGGCGTGTCGATAATATCGAGAAGTGTGTTGCGCGAGTCATTGTCAACACCATGAGTTGCCACCCATTGCACCAGGTATCGCACCAGTGTTTTGGGAATGCTGGTGTTCACGGCATACATTGACATGTGGTCGCCGTTGTAAGTAGCCCATCCCAAAGCCAGTTCCGAAAGGTCGCCCGTGCCGATGACCAGTCCGTTTACCTGATTGGCTACGTCCATCAATATCTGTGTGCGTTCTCTGGCCTGCGAATTCTCGTAGGTAACGTCGTGCACCTCGATGTCGTGCCCGATATCTTCAAAGTGTTGTATGCAGGCCGCTTTAATATCTATCTCCCGAATGCTCACACCGAGTGACTTCATTAGTGCCAGCGCATTGTTGTAAGTACGGTCTGTAGTGCCGAATCCAGGCATGGTAACCCCTACGATTCCTTCGCGAGAAAGCCCCAGCTTGTCGAATGTCTTGACACAAACCAGCAGAGCCAGCGTGGAATCCAGTCCGCCCGATATGCCCACCACTACTTTAGTCATCGAAGTATGGTGCAAACGTTGAGCCAGTCCGCCTACTTGAATGGCAAAAATCTCTTCGCACCGTTCGTTGAGCGCTGTGCCCTGCGGTACAAAAGGATGAGGTGCAAAGCGACGGGTGAGGTGTAGTTCCTTGCTGTTCATCAGTCCGGCTTGAATGCGCGTAGCCGCTCCGATGCCCAGATTGGCACGGTTGGCGGCAAAAGTGGTGTTCATGCGGCGTTCTGTGCGCAGTCGTTGCACATCAATTTCGCTGACGGTAAGCTGTTCGCCCAGCGCAAAGCGTTCGCTTGCTGCCAGCAAACTGCCGTTTTCATAAATCAGTCCGTTGCCGCCAAAGACAACATCGGTGCTCGACTCGCCGAATCCGCAGGCAGCGTATACGTAGCCTGCCAGGCAGCGGGCCGACTGCTGGCTGATGAGTGAACAGCGGTATGCATGTTTGCCGATGCATTCGTTACTGGCCGACGGGTTGAAGATAATCTCCGCACCCTGCAAAGCCAAATGAGAACTAGGCGGAACGGTAGCCCACATGTCCTCGCAAATTTCAATGCCAAAGGTGGTGTTGCAGGCTTCGAAAAGCAGGTGAGTACCCAGGGGAACCATCTCTCCGCAAAGGCGTACGGACGTTTCAACCAGTTGGGCCGCCGAGGTGAACCAACGCTGCTCGTAATATTCTTTGTAATTGGGCAGGTAGGTCTTGGGCACAACGCCCAGTATTTTACCTTTCTGTATCACTACGGCCGCATTGATCAGGGTGGCGTTAACGCCCAAAGGCATACCTACAATAGATACTATGTCGAGCTGACGGGTGTTGTTCAGGAGCATCATCAGCGCCATTTCCGACTCTTCCGTTATCAGTCGCTGGGCAAACAAATCACCGCAAGTGTATCCGCTAATGCTGAGTTCGGGAAATACAATCATCTGTACCCCTTGCTGTTCAGCCTCCTTGATGAGAAGCTCCATGCGCGAAACATTCCATTTACAGTCGGCCACCTTCACCTGAGGTATTGCAGCCGCTACCTTCACAAATCCGTAGTTTACCATATTCTCTTTATTATAAGACATTGCTGCCCGTATCGTTTCCGTACTGCAAAAATAAAAAATATAATTCATACTTGTTCTTCAAAGCAGAAATACATCGTCTTTCATGTTACGTAACACACCAAAAAGAGTTGTTTACTCTTTGGTTTATTCAATCTCTTTGTTACCTTTGCATAAGATTCAAATTTGTAATGATTACAATTGCGTGACATGATAAACATAACCGCTCATTTGCTACAATACAATATAAAACCGTCCGTTCAGCGTATGGCCATCATGCAATATTTGCTGGAGTACAAGAGCCATCCGTCGGTCGACGAGGTGTACAATGCACTGGCGCCGTCAATTCCTACTTTATCAAAAACAACGGTGTACAATACCTTGAAGTTGTTTGTAGAGCACGGAGCAGCACAGATGTTAACCATTGATGAGCGAAATGTTTGTTTTGACGGTGATACGACTCCGCATGCACATTTCTTGTGTAAATGTTGCGGGAAGATATACGACTTGCCCATGCCGGCACCTGTCAAAGAAGTGATGCCCAATGTGATTGACGGGCATGAGATAAATGAAATGCACTACTACTATAAAGGGTTCTGTAAGAACTGCTTAAATAATAATGACTAATTAATTAAAATTCTGAGAAATGAAAAAGAAATTTAGATGTACCGTATGTGGTTACGTACACGAAGGTGATGAGGCTCCTGAGAAATGTCCGCTTTGTAAAGCGCCTGCAAGCAAATTCGTTGAGGTGATTGAATCTGTAGGCGGTCCTATGACTTTTGCCGACGAGCACGTAATTGGCGTGGCTAAAGGTTGCGACGAAGAAATGATTAAGGACCTCAACAATCATTTCATGGGCGAATGTACCGAAGTGGGTATGTATTTGGCTATGAGCCGTCAGGCCGACCGTGAAGGTTATCCCGAAATTGCTGAAGCATTCAAACGTTATGCGTGGGAAGAAGCTGAGCATGCTTCTAAGTTTGCTGAGTTATTGGGTGACTGTGTGTGGGACACCAAAACAAATCTTCAGAAACGCAAAGATGCCGAACAAGGTGCTTGCGAAGACAAAAAACGTATCGCTACTCGTGCAAAGGCGTTGAACCTCGATGCTATTCACGATACCGTACACGAAATGTGTAAGGATGAGGCTCGTCACGGAAAGGGCTTCGAAGGTCTTTACAACCGTTATTTCGGAGAATAAGTTTCACTTATCTCTTGATTTTAAAGGGCTGCAATTTGCAGCCCTTTCTTTTTATTCCTTATTTTTGCAAGTGATGTTTAGTTTGAAAACACATAAATCATTATGATACGCATACTGCATACGGCCGATTGGCATTTGGGACAAAGTTTCTTTGGTTATGACCGCACGGATGAGCACCTGCATTTTCTCGACTGGTTGTGTGACACGATCCGCCAACACGACGTGGATGTGTTGATCATTGCGGGTGATGTATTCGATGTGTCGAATCCTTCGGCGGCTTCGCAACGCATGTTTTACCGGTTTGTGAGCAGGGTTACAACGGAGAACCCTGCTTTGCAACTGGTTGTTGTGGCGGGAAATCACGATTCGGCAGCGCGACTGGAGGCTCCGCTGCCTTTGTTGCAGGAAATGCGGACGGAAATTAAGGGCGTAGTGCCCAAAAGCGAAGGTAAACCTTTGTACGATGACTTGATTGTGGAACTGAAAAATGCCCGCGGTGAGGTGGAAGCTTTGTGTTTGGCGGTGCCGTTTTTGAGGCAGGGCGACTATGTTGTGCCCGAAGGTGCTGAGAATACGTATGCCGCCGGGGTGCGGATGTTCTATCAGGAACTGGTGCAATGTGCTGCTCTTCGTCAAACGGAGAATCAGGCATTGGTGGCAGTGGGGCATTTGCAGGCGGTTGGCTCTGAGATTGCAGAGAAGGATTATAGCGAGCGAACGATTATAGGCGGATTGGAGTGTGTGTCGCCCGATGTGTTCGATGAGCGGATTGCTTACACGGCATTGGGGCATATTCACAAGGCGCAACGGGTGTCGGGCAAGGAGCATGTGCGCTATGCCGGGAGTCCACTCCCCATGTCGTTTGCCGAACGCAACTACCACCACGGGGCGGTGCTGGTCACATTGGCCAATGGCAAGCTGCAATCTATCGAGAAGTTGCCTTACCATCCGTTGGTGTCTTTGTTGAGCGTGCCGTCCGGTGAGGCTGTTTCTCCCGGGGAGGTGCTGGAGTTATTGAGTTCTCTGCCTCCGCGTGAAGAGGAGTTGTCGGCTCCGTATCTGGAAATAAAGGTGTTACTGGCTGAGCCTGAGCCGATGTTTCGGAATGAGGTGGAGGAGTTGGTGAAAGACAAGCAGGTGCGATTGGCGCGGATTGTTTCTTCTTACCGGAAAGAGTCCGTTTCGGCTTCCGAAGAGAAGGTGGTGGAAGAAGGACTGGAGGCGATGGATCCGTTGCAGATATTGAAGGCGACTTTCGAAAAGACGTATCAAACGGATATGCCCAACGAGATGGTTGAATTGTTTCAGGAGGCGTGCCGGCTGACGGCTTTGAATGATAATGAGTAAGGATTGAGGGAATTGACATGAAGATATTAGCCATACGTTTGAAGAATTTGGCTTCCATAGAGGGAAGTTTTGAGGTGGATTTTACTGCGGAACCTTTGGCTTCGGCCGGAATCTTTGCCATATCGGGACCTACAGGTGCGGGGAAGTCGACTGTGCTCGATGCGCTTTGTCTGGCGCTGTACGACAAAACGCCGCGCTTTGCTGCCACGGGTGAAAATCAGTTCCTCCGTGATGTGGGGGAGGCGATGATCAACCAGTCGGATGTGCGCAACATTCTTCGCCGGGGAACGGGTGAAGGGTATGCGGAGGTCGACTTTCTGGGTGCCACGGGTCGTCGTTATCGCTCGCGCTGGTCGGTTCGTCGGGCGCGGGGGAAGGCTACGGGTTCGTTGCAGGCGCAAACCATTCAGGCGTGTGATCTGGATACGGATGCGGAGTTGCAGGGTACCAAAACGGAGGTGTTGGGACAGCTGGCCGGATTAGTGGGACTGACGTACGAGCAGTTTACCCGCACGGTGTTATTGGCGCAAAACGACTTTGCCACGTTTCTCAAGTCTAAGGAATCGGCCAAGGCGGAACTGCTCGAGAAGTTGACTGGAACGGATATTTATTCGCGCATTTCCAGAGAGATTTACCAGCGTAGCAAGCTGGAGGAAGAGGCTTACAAACGGGTGAAGGAAACGCTGGGATTGGTTGAACTGATGAAGCCCGAAGAATGGGAGGCTTGTGTGAAACAAAAGCAGGAACTCACCGTTGTCAGGGAGCAGGGGGTGCGACAGTTGGCTTTGCTTACGGAACAGTTGCAAACGTTGCAGGCGTTTGTTGGCCAGCAGACTTTGTTGGCTCAGAAACAAAAGGAAGAGAGTGAACAGGGACGGAAGTTGGTTGCTTTGCAGGAAGGGTTCGACAAGCAGCGGACGGAGCTGGAGGTGTTCCGTCAAAAGGTGGAGGAGTTGCAACCGGAACTGAATGCGGCGAGGGAGCTCGACGTGAAGATTCAGTCGGCAAACCTGACTTTCACCGAAGCGCAGGCTTCTTTGCAGAAGGCTTGCAGGGAAAGGGAGGAAGCGGAAAGGCAGGTGGTCGGAAAGCAGCAGTTGGTTGCCGGTTTGGAAGGTCAGTTGCAGGCGCAGGGCTTGCGTCAACGTTTGGCAAAGATGTCCGCAGGTGTTACCGATGGGGTAGTAGCCGAACAAATTTCTTTTTCTGAATTATCGTCGGTCTCCACCGGTAACCGAATGCAGGAAGCATTGAATCGGGCGGAAACTCTGTTGCAAACTGGGCGACAGGTGTTACTGAAGCAGCGGGAGTCTGCCGAAAAGATAAAGAATCAGCTGGCTGTTTTCGATATAAAAGCGCTTGGTAGTGAGCAAGCGGTGTTGCTGAAAGAGCAAGAGCAATTGCAGTCGGCCCGCCATACCTTTACCGATTGGGAAAGGGTGAGCAAGGAGTTGCGGGAGTTAATGCTTCAACAGAATCAACTAAAGGCTCGCAAACAAAAGGCAGGTGAGGATGTGGCCGAACTCGAAACACAGCATCGTGTATGGCAGGAGTCTTTTTCCGGTTTACAAAAGGTGTATGAAAACGCCCGCAATGCCATGACGCAAAATGTGGAAGCCTTGCGTGCGAATTTGCTTGAAGGAGAGCCTTGTCCGGTGTGCGGCAGTCGCGAACATCCTTATGAGCAACCTTCGGAGGCTTTGGATGAGCTGTTTCAGAGTATTCAGGAAAAGTACCAACAGGAAGAAAAGAAGGTACAGGAAATTGGCAATAAGAAATCGGCTCTTTTGGGTGAACTGAAGCAAATTACCGAACAAGAGATAACGGTTGCTGCACAAACGGCTCGTTTGCAGGAGCAGGAAAAACAGTGTTCCCTGAAATTGAGTGCATGGAAGGAAAAGGCCGGTGACGAAGCCGACTTGTTGCAATGGCTGGAAGTGGCTTTGGAAAAATGTCGCAAGCGCGGGGAGGAGATAACTCGTAAGGTGCAGGAATACGAAACGATTAATAAGGAGTTGCGGCAACAAGAGGAGGCTACGGCTTCTTTGCACAAAGAGTGCGAGGTGCTTGTGGAAGCTATTGGCGATGGTAAGTTGAAAATGCAGGAGTTGCAGGCAGTGAGTGAACGTCTTGCCCTGCTCAAGCAAACGGAAGAAAGGGAGAAGGAACGTTTTAGCCAGGCTGATAAGAATTTGAAGGACTTTCAGCAGCAACGTGCATCTTTGCTCAAAGGCAAACCGATTGAGGATGCGGTGGCAGCGGTAAAGAGTCACGAGGCAAAGTTGGTCGATGCATTGGAGAAGTGCCGGGGGGAATTGGAGAACGGCAAGCTCGTCTTGTCTGGCATTCAGGGGGAAATTCGCCGCTTGTCGGATACGTTGAAGGAGCTGAATGAGAAAAAAAGTCTGATTGAAGAGCCGGAGCAATTGCCCGGAATACTGGAACGGCAGAAAGAGGTTAATCTGGAAAATGATCGTGCCCATTCCGCAGTTGAACTGAGACTGTTGCAGCACGAGCAAAACCAAAAGCGTTTGCAGGAGCTGGAAAAGGAATTGATTGAAAAGCAAAATTCATTCTTGAAGTGGGAAAAACTGAATAAGTTGATTGGTAGTGCGGATGGTAATAAGTTTAAGGTAATTGCCCAGGGGTATACGTTGAATTTGCTTTTGTTGCATGCCAACAAACATTTGTCGTACTTGTCGCGCCGCTATCGTTTGCAACAGGTACCCGATTCGCTTGCCCTGCAAGTTATTGATGGCGATATGTGCGATGAAGTGCGTACAGTTTATTCGCTTTCGGGCGGGGAGTCTTTCCTTATTTCGCTGGCGTTGGCGTTGGGACTTTCTTCGTTATCAAGCAATAATTTGCAGGTTGAGTCTTTGTTTATTGACGAAGGATTTGGTTCGCTGGACGCAGAAAGTTTGCGTATGGCCATGGAGGCTTTGGAAATGTTGCAGATGCAGGGACGCAAAATCGGTGTGATTTCACACGTGCAGGAAATGAGTGAACGAATTTCTGTGCAGATACAGGTGCATAAGTCGGTTAACGGAAGAAGCCAGATTCGGGTTGTTGGTTAACCCGGATCCGGCTTCTTGTTATTTATTCAGCACTTCCTTGTTGCAAGGTAAGGAGGGTAATTTCAGGCCAGGCGCCAAAACGGAATGGCAATCCAACGAAACCCAGTCCGAGGTTTACATAGAGTCCGCGTTCTCCTTCTTTATACATCCCTTTCCATTCGGGATAAATGAAGGAAGAAGGCGAATGGTTTCCCCAGGCCATTTGCATGCCGTGCGTATGTCCGGCCAGCATCAGCTCAATGTCCGATCTAGATAGCACTTCTCTTCGCCAATGAGTGGGGTTGTGGCTAAGTAGCAATTGAAACATTCCTTCGGTGCCCTGCATGGCTTTCACCAGGTCACCGTGCTGAGAAAAGGGAGGTTCACCTTCGTTTTCCACACCTATCAGGGCTATGCTGTCGTTCCCTTTGTGTAGAATAACATGCGAATTATTGAGCATTTTCCAGCCCATTTCCGTTTGCCTTTCATGTAATTGACGGAGGTTCTTGGCCTGATCGGCCTTACTTTTCCAGCGGAAGTACGGACCGTAGTCGTGGTTGCCCAAGATAGAATAGACTCCGTCTTTGGCTTTCAACTGTGAGAGTATATCCTGAAAGCCATCTAATTCGGAGGCTTTGTGGTTAACCAAATCGCCCGTGAACACGATGAGATCCGGTTCCAGCGCATTCACCCGGTTTACTGCTTCCTGCATGGCTTCTTCATTGCCCCTCCAGCTTCCGATATGTATGTCAGATAACTGAACGATGCGATAGCCGTTGAATGCAGCGGGTAAGTTGCCTGCGTGGAAGTCGACTTCCTTAACTTCAAAGCGTGTTTTGCCGATGGCCGATCCGTACACAATAATACCTGCCAACAGGGTGGCAACTGCTATGCCTAAAAGGGTAAACGGAGTTTTGGGCCAATGTAGCAGTACATGGAAGGGCAATCCTAACAGTGAGATGATCATGAAAAGGAGCTTAGGCAGTACAAACAGGAAAAACACCACTGCAAACCAGCCCATCCAGTGTCCGCGGTCTTCCAGGAAACTACTGCTTCCGAAGAAAAACAACAGAGCCAGTCCGGTTAGTAACAGAATGGAAGGAACGAAATACAAACACCGCCATAACAAGCTGTCGGTGAGTCGCACAATGAACATCTTATAAATATAAATGTCGGGCACTATCAGTGCTACGGCCAGAATGGCCATTATTCGTTGAATCATACGTTTGGTTTTGTTTTTTAATTAGTGATAACATAAAAATATTTCCGGTTGTTCACAACAAAGGTGAATAACCGGAAATATAATAACGCAGAGGAACCCCTTCTTATAACCAATAGGAGTAAAGAATACGCTTTTCAATGAAGTGATTATGCTCTGAAGTTATCGTCAGGCGCCTCTGCGATATGAAGTCCTTCAAGTTCTTCTATATTCTTTTTAATAGTATCTAAATGACTATAAATAAGCTTTTTATAAACCAGGTAGATGATGCAGACATCTACCAATAGCAGCAAAGATATAATAATTACCTGAAATAGCAAGGGTTTATGATACAAACCTACTAAATAGTAATATAAACTGGTAAAGAGTACGGCCCATACGGAGATGGCTATTACTTCATACTTCATCCAGGAACGGAATTTATTCATCCGAAGGGCTACTTGTACAATGGGCATTTCGTCAACTTTCGTGTCTCTGACCCACTGGTATGTTTTCAGATCCCAGAAAATTCCCAGAATGATGGTGACTGCAAAGAAAAGACACAGTATGCACGATTCATCTTTCAGGTTTCCGGAAATAAAACGGGGAAGTATGCACCACAATGCTACCACAATCAGAATGGCTGCGATGCCGATACTAACTGATAAGCGTTGCCAACCGGCCAGTCTTCTGATACTCTTGCCGGCATTGCTTTTGTATGTTGAGATTAGCTCACTGAGCTTGTCTTCGTCAACCAATCTGTCTTTTTGCAAATGCTGGTCAAGTGCATTCCACGATTTTTTTAACTCATCCAATTCCATATAGCTAATTCTTTTTATTCGTTGCTCTTCTTCATCTTTCTTAACTTCTCTTTGATGCGATTCAGCTTTGTTGCCACATTGGTAACCGTAAGACCTGTTATTTCACTGATCTCTTCGTAACTTTTTTCTTCCAGATAAAGCAGAATAATGGATTTGTCAAGTTGTCCTAACTGACCGATGAGGTAATACAGTTCCTTCAGCATCAGCTGAAAACTGTCTTGCTCTTCAGTCATCCATTCGCTTTCATAGGGAGTGAGAGTCACGATCTCGGGCACATTTTTTTCTTTACGGATAAAACTGATGCATGTGTTCAAAGCAATTCTGTAAATCCATGTGGAGATTTTACATTCACCCCTGAACTTAGGATACGCCCTCCATAGGTTCAATACCACATCTTGATACAAATCGTTGAGTGTGGCATTCCTGGAAGTATAGAGGTAACAAACTTTATAGATTACCCGCTCATACTCTTTGATAACGGACAGGAATTCCTGTTCTGTGTTCACATTCATTTTCCGGAGATTGCTTTTTAAAAGGTTAGTCGTTTAGTACCGCTTAAAAATCACACAACGAAGTGATTTTTTTGTTTATGGAGTCATTGGATTGTGTCTTATTGTAAGTTGGCAGCCAGAAACTTCTTCATTTCCTCTACTGTCTTACCACGTCTTTGCGCATAGTCGGCCAACTGATCTTCGCCTATCTTTCCTACGGCAAAGTATTGTGACGCCGGATGCGAAAACATAAGTCCGCAAACAGATGCATGGGGATACATGGCACCGTTCTCGGTGAGCTTGATACCAATTTGTTTCATGTCAAGCACTTCATCGAGCAGGAAGTTTACCGATTGGTCGGGTAACGAAGGATAACCAACCGCCGGTCTTATTCCCTGATACTTCTCAACCATGAGGTCTTTCATGCTGAGGTTTTCATCTTTGGCGTAACCCCAGACTTCCTTGCGTACGTATTCGTGCATCTTTTCGGTGGCAGCTTCAGCCAGCCGGTCCGACAATGCCTGAACAATAATATGCTTATAGGGATCTTTCTCAAATAAACCTTCCATGTCGGCATCAATGCTGGTTGCAAAAGCGCCTACCGTGTCTTTGATTCCCGATGAGAGGGGGCGTACAAAATCACTCAGACAAAGGAAAGGGCCTCCTTCTCTTTTCTTGGCTTGCTGCCGGAGTAGCGGAAACGTAACACCGTCGATGATGAGATTGTCGCCATCGGAGTTTGCTTCGCACAACTTAACGACCGACTTAATTTCAAAATCTTCATCGAGTTGGTTGAGCATGCGGTTGGCATCTTTATACAACTGCATGGCCTCGGCTGCCTTAGCTCTGTCTTCTTCCGGGAACCCGGCTAACCAAGACGCGCGGCAGGAGTCGCATCCGTGAATATCTGCAATTGCGGCAAAGCGAGGTTGAAATCCCCAAGCATGGAAAAAGTAAATCCAGTTGATGTACTCGGATACCTCATGAATCTTATACTTTATAATCATCTAAAACTTAATCTTTGTCCGCGATACGTTTCATCAATTTGCCCTTGTGAGTAAACCGGATGTCCGTTAACGAATGTGTTCTGTACCGCCCAATGAAAAGTGGTACCTTCCAGAGGACTCCACTGACACTTGCTCAGAATCTGTTCCCGGGTTAACTCCCAGTCGCTTTTAGGACGTACCAAAACCAAGTCGGCCTGATAGCCTTGACGAATATATCCGCGGTTATTAATACTATAAATTGTAGCAGGTGCGTGGCACATCTTTTCCACCACCTTTTCAATAGTAAACACTCCTTCGTCAACAAGGTTCAACATACTGACCAAAGAAAATTGAATCATAGGCATTCCCGAAGCAGCTTTCAAAGCTCCTCCTTCTTTATCGGCCGGCAAGTGAGGTGCATGATCGGTTGCAATGGTGTCAATCAAATTACTGTTCACAGCTGCACGGAGTGCTTCCCTGTTATTGGCTTTTTTTATAGCCGGATTGCATTTGATGCGGGTTCCCAGTCTTTTATAATCTCTTGCTGCGAAAACAAGGTGAGGTACACAAACTTCTGCTGTGATTTTCTTTTCTTTAACCGGAATTTCGTTGGTAAACAAACCTAGTTCCTTTGCTGTAGAAATGTGTAATATGTGCAAGCGCGCCTTTTCTTTTTGTGCTAGTTTTACAGCCATTTTTGAAGAGGCATAACAAGCTTGCGTAGAGCGTATCAGCGGATGATAGCCAATCGGGAGATCATCGGCGCCATTGAATTTTTCTTTGTAATGGTTCTGATTCTTTTTGATGATATCGGGGCTTTCACAATGCGTGGCTATCAGTAAGTTGGTAGAGCTGAAGATGTTTGACAGGCTTTTTGCACGGTCAACCAGCATGTTACCGGTACTGGAGCCCATGAAAAGTTTTATGCCGCACACACTATGCTCATCCAACTGCGAAAACTCTTTGTAATTGTTATTGGTTGCACCGAAATAACAAGAGTAATTCACCGAAGATTTTTGAGCCATGATGTCGAGCTTCTCATGCAGCGCACTCAAGGTTACAGTGAGCGGTGTGGTATTGGGCATATCCATTATTGATGTGACTCCACCGGCTGCGGCTGCTTTGCTTTCGGTGGTAATGTCTGCCTTGTGTGTCAGTCCCGGATCTCGAAAATGCACGTGCACATCAATAATACCGGGTAGGAGGTAGCATCCTGTTGCGTCAATAACTTCCCCGCAAGGATTTTGAGGCGTTACGCCCGCAGCCAGTATTTCGGCTATTTGTTCACCTTCAATAACGACGGACCCCGTAAATAGTTTCCCTTCGTTCACTATCGTAGCGTTTTTGATGAGAATACGTTTCATTTTTTCTGAGGATATTTATAAAACCAACTGTTTATCTTTAATTTAATAACTCCGAAAACGGCTTCGCCGAATATACTGCTATTCATTTTAGAACTTCCCAATTCGCGGTTGATAAAAATAACCGGTACTTCGGTTATTTTGAACCCGCATTTGTATGCCGTGAATTTCATCTCTATTTGAAAAGCATATCCTTTGAAGCGGATTTTGTCTAATCGTATGGTTTCGAGCACTTCTTTGCTATAGCATTTGAAACCGGCTGTTGTGTCGTGCACAGGCATTCCGGTAATGATGCGTACGTATTTGGAAGCAAAATAGGACATTAAGACTCTTCCCATCGGCCAGTTTACCACATTGACTCCACTGACGTATCTGGAACCGATGGCTACATCGGCACCTTCTTCGTGACAAGCTTTGTATAAACGGGGTAAATCATTCGGATTGTGAGAAAAGTCGGCATCCATTTCAAAAATGAAGTCGTATTGATGTTGCAATGCCCAGTTGAACCCTGCAATATAAGCGGTGCCCAATCCTAATTTGCCTTTTCTTTCCAATATAAAAAGCTGATCAGTGAATTCGGTTTGCAAGGATTTTACAATGGCAGCAGTTCCGTCGGGTGATCCGTCATCGATGATAAGAATGTGAAATACCTTTTCAAGTCCAAAGATTGCACGAATTATGTTTTCTATGTTTTCCCTTTCATTATATGTGGGAATAATTACAATGCTGTCCGATGTCTGCATATAGGAGTTTTGTTAAATTGAGAAACAAATGTACTCTTTTTCTTGTAGTTATAAAAAAGAATGCATGAAAACTAAGTATAATTTAGTACTTTTGTGCCCTAATTAGCTTTTTTGATAATAGCAAAAGATGACCATTACCGAACTGCAACAACAATATGCCGCACATCCTCATACCGATGCGGTCAATAAATTACTTAACGATACTTCAGTTAAACATCTTTTTTGCGGAGGATTATGCGCTTCCGCTGCTTCTTTTTTTTCATCCTCATTGATCCGGAAATACGATGTTCCGTTCGTTTTCATATTGGGTGATCTGGAAGAAGCAGGCTACTTTTATCACGATCTTACGCAGATATTGGGAACTGAGCGGGTTTTGTTCTTTCCTTCTTCTTTCCGCAGGGCGATAAAGTATGGCCAAAAAGATGCTGCAAACGAAATTTTACGCACCGAAGCACTTAGTCGTTTGGAAAAAGGAGATACATCTGTCTGTATCGTTACTTACCCCGATGCGCTTTCGGAAAAGGTGGTTTCCCGTAATAATTTAAAGGAAAAATCGCTGAAACTACATACGGGCGAGCGGGTCGACACATCTTTTATTACAGATGTACTTCATAGTTACGGATTTGAGTACGTTGACTATGTTTATGAACCCGGACAGTATGCCGTGCGAGGAAGTATCATTGACGTGTTTTCTTTCTCTTCCGAGTTTCCTTATCGTATCGACTTTTTTGGCGATGAAGTAGAGAGTATCCGTACTTTTGAAGTTGAGTCTCAGCTTTCAATAGAAAAGAAGAAGGACATTGTGATTGTTCCCGATTTGGGACTTGGCGATGGGAGTGATACTTCTTTTCTTGATTTTATTCCTCAGAATACCGTATTGGCGGTGAAGGACTTTCTATGGCTTCGCGAACGCATGCAGGTTATTTATGAAGAGGCGGTTGCTCCTCAGGCCCTCATAGCACAAGAGGAAGGGTCGGCTCCGATAAGGCTGGAGAATAAACTCATTGACGGAAGTGAGTTTGTGACCAGAGCACTTGATTTTCGTCGGCTTGAGTTCGGATCAAAACCCACCGGTACACCGGATGCCAGTTTGCAATTTGCCGTAATGCCTCAACCTGTCTTTCATAAGAATTTCGATTTAGTTGCCGCTTCCTTCAAGGAGTATCAGGAGAAAGGTTATACTCTTTATATATGTAGTGACAGTAATAAGCAGACTGAGCGAATCCGTTCCATCTTTGAGGATCGTGGCGATCACATCAGCTTTGTTCCCGTGGAACGAACGTTGCATGAAGGTTTTGCCGATAATCAACTGCGTATTTGTGTGTTTACCGATCATCAACTTTTTGACCGTTACCACAAATACAATTTAAAGAGTGACAAGGCGCGCTCGGGTAAAGTGGCTCTTTCGTTGAAGGAACTGAATCAGTTTACTCCCGGAGATTATGTTGTACATACTGATCATGGCGTTGGACGTTTTGCCGGATTGGTGCGTATACCCAACGGAGACACGACACAGGAGGTTATCAAAATAGTATATCAGAATGAAGATGTGGTGTTCGTATCTATTCATTCCCTACACAAGGTTTCCAAATACAAAGGAAAGGAAGGAGAACCTCCACGCCTGAATAAATTGGGAACAGGTGCTTGGGAGAAGTTGAAAGAGCGAACCAAATCAAAGATTAAAGATATTGCACGTGATCTGATTAAACTTTATTCACAACGCAGGGAAGAAAAAGGCTTTGCGTTTAGTCCCGATAGTTTTCTACAAAGGGAACTGGAGGCAAGTTTTATTTACGAGGATACTCCCGATCAAAGTAAGTCTACTGCTGATGTCAAGCAAGATATGGAACGGGATGTGCCGATGGACCGTTTGGTGTGCGGTGACGTAGGTTTTGGTAAAACCGAGGTTGCTATTCGTGCTGCTTTTAAAGCGGTGACAGATAATAAACAAGTCGCTGTTTTAGTTCCCACAACCGTATTGGCTTATCAACATTATCAAACATTTAAAGAACGCTTGAAGGATCTTCCCTGTAAAGTTGATTACCTGAGTAGGGCACGTACTGCCACACAGACGCGAAGTGTTATCAAAGGATTAAAAGAGGGTACGGTGAATATCTTGATCGGAACGCACCGTATTCTTGGCAAAGACGTCGTGTTTAAGGATCTTGGACTGTTAGTTATTGACGAAGAGCAGAAGTTTGGAGTTAGTGTGAAAGAGAAACTCCGCCAGTTAAAAGTCAATGTTGACACGTTGACCATGACGGCAACGCCTATTCCGCGTACATTACAGTTCTCATTGCTGGGTGCGCGTGATTTGAGTGTGATTTCTACTCCTCCGCCTAACCGTTATCCCATACAAACAGAGTTGCATACGTTCAACGAGGAAGTCATAACAGATGCCATTAACTTTGAGATGAGTCGCAACGGTCAGGTGTTTCTGGTTAATAATCGAATCTCGAACTTGCCGGAGCTTAAGGCAATGATTCAGCGTCGCATACCTGACTGTCGCATTGTGATAGGACATGGACAGATGGAGCCTGCGCAGTTGGAACAAGTCATTTTAGATTTTGTGAATTATGACTACGATGTGCTGATTGCCACAACCATTATTGAGAGTGGAATAGATATACCGAATGCGAATACTATTATAATTAATCAAGCTCATAATTTTGGTCTGAGTGATTTGCATCAGATGCGAGGCAGAGTAGGACGTAGCAATAAAAAAGCATTCTGCTATTTATTGGCACCTCCCTTGCCCAGCTTGACTCCGGAAGCGCGTCGACGGTTACAGGCCATTGAGAATTTTAGTGATCTGGGAAGTGGTATTCACATTGCTATGCAAGATTTGGATATACGCGGAGCGGGTAATATGCTTGGTGCAGAGCAAAGTGGTTTTATTGCTGACCTGGGGTACGAAACATATCAGAAGATATTAACAGAGGCTGTACGCGAATTGAAAACGGATGAGTTTGCTGAGTTGTATGCCGATGAAGTGATGAGCGACGGTAAGATCAGTGGCGAGCAATTTGTGGACGAATGTATGGTTGAGAGTGATTTGGAACTTCTTTTGCCTGCCAATTATGTGACGGGAAGCAGTGAACGAATGTTGCTTTACCGTGAACTCGACAGTTTGAATCTGGATAAGGAAGTGGTGGCATTTCGTGGCCGATTGGAGGATCGCTTCGGACCTATACCTCCCGAAACGGAAGAATTGCTGCGTATTGTTCCTCTGAAACGCTTGGCAGCCCGACTGGGAGCAGAGAAGGTTTTCCTGAAAGCCGGAAGAATGACTCTGTTTTTTGTCTCCAACCCCGATAGTCCATTCTTTCAAAGCACTGCTTTTGGTAAAGTGATTGCTTATATGATGGCCTATACCCGTCGTTGTGAGCTGCGCGAACCTAATGGCAAACGGTCTATGGTTATAAAATCAGTTGAGAATGTTGAAACAGCTGTTAGTGTGCTACAAGAAATGATAGCCATGGAAGAAAAATAATTTCTTCTATGGCTTTCCGTACAGTTGGTCTATCAAATCTTTTCTGCCGAGTCTTTTTAGTTCACTGATAATATCACGGCGTTCATCGGGTTTATACCAGAAAAAGAATTGCCGTTGTGCCAGCTTTTCACGAGGCGTTTTTGCACTGAAAACAGGTTCTAAAGTATATGGGTGATAACCGGTATACCAGGCTTCTGTTGCTACTGTCATAGGAGTAGGGGTGAAGTCCTGAACCTGTTCCAAATGAAAATCCAAGCGTTTGGTTTGCACGGCCAGTTCAGCCATATCTTCTTCTTTGCAGCCGGGGTGACTACTTATGAAATAAGGAATAAGCTGTTGACGCATATTCTCTTCCCGGTTGATGCGGTCGAATATCTTTTTGAACTCTTCAAACTGTTTGAAAGAAGGCTTTCGCATGATGTAAAGAACTTCGTCGCTGGTGTGCTCGGGTGCCACTTTGAGACGGCCGCTTACATGACGGCTGATCAGTTCGCGAGTATACTCATCTGCATGGCGGTTTATCTCTTCTTTTTTGCTTCTATGTAGTAATAAATCATATCTGATCCCACTGCCAATGAAACTTTTCTTAATACCCGGAAGTGCATCTACGCTCCGGTAAATATCCAACAATGGCTTATGGTCCGTATTAAGATTAGGACAAACTTTAGGGTGAATGCACGAAGGACGTTTGCACTTTCTGCAAATATCTTCATCAATGCCTTTCATCATATACATATTTGCCGAAGGCCCGCCCAAATCACTTAAATAGCCTTTGAAGTCAGGTAATTGAGTCACGTCACTAACCTCTTTGAGAATGCTTTCTTTGCTTCTGCTGACAATGAATTTACCCTGATGCGCCGAGATGGTGCAAAAGGCACAACCACCAAAACAACCTCGATGAATATTGACCGAGAACTTGATCATGTCGTAGGCGGGAATCCGCTTGTTCTTGTATTTTGGGTGCGGTAAACGAGTATAGGGTAAATCAAAAGAATGGTCGAGCTCTTGCTGATTCATGGGCGGATAAGGTGGGTTTACCACTATCGCTTCTTTCCCTACGTACTGAATCATTCTGGATGCAGCATATTTATTACTTTCTTCCTCAATAAAACGGAAATTGGCAGCCTGTTTCTTCTTGTCACTCAAACATTCTTCGTGGCTGGCCAACAAAATATCGTCGGCATTCGGTTGAATGGATGATGATATGTAAGCGGTTTGAGGAATGAAGTCTAATGCTTTCAGGTGGGCTACAGTTATCTGCTCAATGCTGGCTGTCTCTATTTCTTTTTGTAAATGATGTGCCAAATCCACGATTGGTTTTTCGCCCATTCCGTATATTAGTAAGTCGGCTCCACTATCACATAAAATACTTTTTCGAACAGTATCTTGCCAATAGTCATAATGCGTAAGCCGGCGCATGGATGCTTCAATCCCTCCTAAAACAACCGGAGTGTCCGGCCATAATTCTTTCAGAATACGTGTATATACAATACTAGGGTATTCCGGACGCATGTCAGGACGTGCGTCGGGAGTGTATGCATCATCGCTGCGAAGTCGTTTGTTGGCCGTATATTTGTTGACCATGGAATCCATACAACCGGCACTTACCCCAAAGAAAAGACGTGGACGACCCAATTTCTTGAAGTCTCTTAAATCATCTCGCCAGTTAGGTTGAGGAACAATTGCAATGCGCAAGCCTTCAGCTTCAAGTATGCGACCAATTACAGCCGCACCAAATGAAGGGTGATCTACGTATGCATCACCGCTAAAGAGGATTACATCCAGTTCTTCCCATCCACGAAGCTCCACTTCTTTCTTGGTTGTAGGCAACCAGTCTGTCAGTTTGTATTCTTTCATGGATGCAAAGATACGGATAATTCTGATTATTTACGCAATCAGGCTTCAGATGGCTTCATGTTTAGTGAACTCCAGACTCATTTTCTCGCCGTCGTATATTTCTCTGAAACCAATTTTCTGTTCCGACAAGTAAGCCTTAATATCACTAAATGCACTACTGTCATTCATGATTATTTTGATGCTTTCTCCGGGTTTGGCTGTTGCTATGGCAGCAACAGCCGGAACCAGCGGGTTGTATCTGACTTCTTCGCAAGTATTTATCGTTTTCATGGTTCGTCGTCCTCCTCTTCTTCTTTTTTAAACCAACTTATATAAAGTTTTATAAGCTGTTGCAGTCCAAAAGCTTTCATGTTATTGTGATAAATAACATCAATACAGAGGTCAAGCAGGTCTTTGCTATTTTCAGTTTCCGATGCAATCAGAGAACGTACATTCAATTTTAATTTTTCAAGAACTTCCTCATCTACAATTCCGGTACTGTCAATCAGGTGGCGGAACAGACCATATTTCTCAATGGTTTGTAGGTTCTTTTTAGATATTTCCATGCTGCGTGTGCCCGATGGATTTGCTTGTATAGTGTACATAGTGTTGTTTTTTTAGGTTATTACTATAGGGCAAAGATAAACTTTAAATTGAAAAAACAACTACCACTTTACATTCTTAACTTAATTTGTACCTATTTACATGCAAGGCTATTTATCGGAGAAAAACTTTAGTATGGAGGCCATAATAGAGGCTCGGTCGTATTCGGATTCAATGCTTTCGAAAGGAAAGCCCATTACAAATGTACGGTAATCTCCTTTGAAAGCCACCCCTGCACTCTGATTGCCAGGCAGATAGCTGAATACTGAAAAGGCCGGAGCCAAAGGAACCAGGCAGTCGGGCTTTGTAACAGCATACGATCTTTCGTTAGGCAAACGAGGTATTGAAATCGTTTTTCCTAACCCGCTGATACCTCCCGATCGGTTTTCCTGCAACGATTCTTGGTAGCCATATTTCAGAATTTTCTCCGTGAACTCGCGGTTACCTTGTGATGAACTCATGTCACTGCCAATGTAAGCGCCACTCACGAAAATGTTACCTCCATACAAACTATACGACGTTAATGCTCTTTGCATGGCAGAAGAGAACGTTTTGTAATAGGTCTGTCCGGCCTGAATGCCACTTGTATTCTCTTTTTCCAAACCTAATATCAGGTCGACTACATTGTATGCGTCCAATGGCACCTCACCACTTTCAACCGATTCATCGCTACACGATACGAAACTGAATGAACCGGCTGCCTGTATGGCTTTTCCGTGAATGAAAGGATAATCAAACGTATTGCCGGCTATTTGCATACCTTCCAGTTCGCCGGTGCTATAACCCAGACACCCTTTTCCTTCTTTGCCACCTTTACTCCTGTCGAATCCTGTTTGCACTCCGCAAATAGATATATCCGACAGATAAGCCACACCCGGATCCTCTTCCATATCAAATCCGGCTTGCTGCTCATTATTGACTATTGCCGGAGCACTTAGACGGTCAAATCCGTTGATAATAAGAACCCGTCCACGCTCTTTGCGGGCTTTATAGGCAGACAGAATCTCCGATGGAAAACTTTCTCCACCGTGATTAACAGCAGCAACTTTAAAAGAATAAACCAATCCAGGTTCTATTTTGGCTGTATAAGTTGTAGCGTTTACCGTAACCCCATTGTCAAAACCTCCACGGCCCACGCGCGTGTACACTATATATTCTCTAGGCTTAGCAGTCGGTTCGAGTGGATCGTTCACAGCATTCCAGTTTAATTCCACCGTATTTTTCTTTTTCCCGAAACGGATAGAAAAATGATCTACCGGCAAGGGCTGAACAATATAATCTTTGTTGTGCTGCGTTGATAGAAAGCGAAGTACGGATTTGTACAATGCACGCCCTACGGTAAATTTAAAGTTTGGATCGTGCCCCAAACGCATATCTGCAAAATTTTGATGCGACAACAGTTCCACAATGGTTGAAGGGACAGCAGGCAAGCGAGTCTCACTATAATTCCTATCCCATAACTGCCTGCGGCTCCATGGTAAATTGAAGGTTGATGATATATCGTTTTGAAGTTGAGACAGCATAATGTCAGCCAAATCACGCGAAGCCAAACGATTGATTCCTGCATTTAATTTTCCATCATTAAAGTTTGTTGTGCAAATAGCTAGAGATCCTATTATATCATCTTCTTTATCAAATCCTGCATCGCTGTGTAAAGCAAGCGTCATCTCCAGAGGAACCCCTAATCCTTTTTCTGTGGGGTTGTAAACAGAACCACCCGATAAGTAGTTCACGGCATTGGCCCGCGTATTGATATCGTCAATATAATCATTGCTACCCTTACGCCCTCCGTAAACCTCGTATGGCATGCCGTACCACTGTGCGCTATATCGAGCTCCTTCCAGATATCGGGGTAATTCGCTGGTACTTCCTCCTCTGACAATGTTACCCATTCCTCCTCCGAAGCGTACTGCATCAGCGCAAACGATTCCTTTCTCTTTACTTTCGTTGCTAAGTACCACCATGCCGTAGTCATTGGTTCCCTTGTCAAATTCAAATGTTCCCAAATAAACCCATGTGCCTCCACCTATTTGTTGGTTCACCTTGAATTCAGTAACACCTCCCTTGTGGAATACCAGATATTTGGCATCACTCACACTGTTTTTCATTGTTTGATAAGTAACATATACAGCATATTTGCCTGTTTCCGGAATTTCGGGCACCCATTCGGCAAATGCTTTATCCTTTTTCCGTTCCGTAGCTGCATAGCGGGCTGTGCCATGCAAAAAAGGATTTTCACCATCTTGATAAGTTGGCTTAAGCTGGGCAAAACCATTAGATTCTGCTTTTTCCCATCGTGCTTTTCTGCTTTTAACTTCCAGATAAAAAGAACTACCTTTGTGAGTATCATTATCAACTATCACTTCCTGCTTCTGCGTATCTCTTTCACGCGGAGTGTAAACAACCGCACCTGCATTTTGAAGCATCGGAATGACGTAGGGCAGAATAAAAGATTGAGTAAATTGATCTTCAGTTGTAGAAAACAATCTGGGCCGTTGCCATCCCCATTCTTTTTTGTCATTAATGAAATATTTGCCGTGGCTTTGCCAAAGTGCCACGTGTTGACCATTAAGACCTTTACTGATGTTGTAAGGACGTGAGTTATTGATCACCCAGGGTGCCCCTTTGTATTCAATGTTTGCAAAAAGGCGAGATTTGTCTTTCTTAGATTTCCTGTAAATATTGGGAATAAGTTCACTGATTTCTTTCCGGTTGGTAATAACCTGAATGTCATAGAAACAAACAGGCCCCGGCAACAATTGCTTTAGCTCCTGATAAATTGTTTCAGTGATTTCTGGCAAAAAAGGCTGGCTGGCAAAGTTATCACCTGCATATACAAACAACTTCTTTCGGTTGTAATCAATCCTGAAACTGTCTAGTTTACAAGTCCCGATGTTGGCTCTTAACGGTTTGTATTGTCTGAAATAACTTTTTAAACGGTCTTCCACATTACGCTCCAAATCCTGAGCGAGAATGGTATTATTGAATAAAGATAGATATAGCAGGGTCAGTAAAACAGTCAGCTTTTTCATTTTTTCTTTTATTTGAAACACAAAAGTATTAGTAATAAGGAAAAAAAGAAAAAATGATAGGTTAAGGATGATTAACATCCCAAAGAAAAACAAGCCATTGGTTACCGGTATTTCACTTCAAAGAGAAAGCCGGACAACCAATAGCTTGTTTAATTAATTGTTACGGTATGTCCTTATTATAAAGGTATATACTCAACAAAAGCTTCCATTGCTTCATAAGAAGCTAGTCCTAAACTATCGTAAAGTGCAGCAGTGCCACGATTACGCTCCTCACTACGCTGCCAAAACAGACGTTCGTCGTTACCCATAAACGGTGCACTTTCCATTTGCGACTGATGTTTGAGGATTGAATTACGTTTGGCTCTTAATTCTTCCGGACTGATAGGTACAGCCATTTCAATGTGTTCAATTTCCCACTCTGCCCATGCACCTCGGTACATCCATATGCGGCAGTCTTTCAACCATTTGGCTCCCTCTTCTTTCTCTAAGTCAATTGCAGCAAATACAGCATCTGTACATACACGATGTGTTCCGTGCGGATCGGCTAAGTCTCCTGCTACAAATATCTGATGTGGTTTTACTTCGCGAAGCAAAGCCCTTACGATTTCCACATCCGCTTCACTGATAGGATTTTTTTGAATTTTACCCGTTTCGTAGAAAGGAAGATCCAGAAAATGGCATCTGTTTAATGGAATATTATTATACATACAAGCAATGCGTGCCTCGCCGCGACGAATCAGACCTTTGATCGTCAGAATGTCGCGAGTGTCCATGTCACCATCTTTTTTGTCTTTCAGAAATTCACGGATCTCCGCATATTTATCATTGATAACCTTATCGGCACTCTCAATGAATAATTGGTTAAATCCGTTGATAAAATGGAGGAAACGAATAACTTCTTCATCGCCTACTGCTATATTTCCCGAAGTTTGGTATGCAACGTGCACTTCGTGCTTCTGTTCAACCAGTCGGCGAATAGTGCCACCCATGGAAATCACATCATCATCAGGATGCGGAGAAAAAACAACAACCCTTTTCGGGAAAGGCTTGGCGCGTTCAGGGCGGTAAGTGTCATCAGCATTGGGCTTACCACCGGGCCACCCGGTAATGGTGTGTTGAAAATCATTGAATATTTTGATGTTAACGTTGTAGGCAGAGCCATACAAAGCCAACAATTCACTTAGTCCGTTTTCGTTGTAATCCTTATTTGTTAATTTAAGAATAGGCTTTTTGGTGATGGCGCAAAGCCATACAATAGCACTTCTAATGAGTTTATCATTCCATTCGCAGGAAGTAACCAGCCATGGCCGCTGTATGCGGGTAAGATTTGCCGCAGCCGAAAGGTCAATCACTACATGCGCATCGTTGTGTGTCTGTATGTATGATGCAGGAATATTATCTGTTACAGCACCTTCTACACAATTGTTTATCATGTGAGCTTTGTCTTCTCCCCAAGCCATAAGAAATATCTTTTTAGCGGCGAGGATGGTAGAAACTCCCATCGTGATAGAACTAACCGGTGTGCTTTCTATGCTACCAAATGATTTGGCTGCTTCGTTTCTGGATGCGTTATCAAGGAGAATAAGTCGCGTTGCAGAATTTAATCGGGATCCTGGTTCATTAAAAGCAATATTTCCAACCCTTCCTATTCCTAATAAAGCGATGTCAATACCACCAAAACTGGCAATTCTTTGCTCATACAACTTGCAATATTCAAATATGGTATCTTTGGCAATGGTTCCATCCGGAGTAAAGAGGTTTTGTTTATCAATGTCAACGTGATCGAGAAACATCTCTTTCAATGCATTGAAATTGCTATTAACTGCATCAAGGGCCAGCGGATAGTATTCGTATAAATTGAATACAATAACATTTCGGAAGCTCAGCTTTTCTTGTTGATGCATCCGTATCAATTCCGAATAAACATTTCGGGGAGAGTTGCCTCCTGTTAGAGCCAAAACACAAAATTTGCCCACTTTTTGCTTTTCCTTAATGGTTTGAGCAATTTCGTAAGCTATTTGGTTGGCACCTTCCTCAGCAGATTCAAATATGTCTGTAGGAATTTTTTCAAATCGGGTTAACACCGATTTCTCAAATGCATTCTCGGGTTTGTAGTATCTGGGGGAAACCCTGTTGAGAGTGATTTGAGAACTAAGATTTGTTTTCATAAGTTCTTTTTTGAGTTATGTTAAATTAAAGTCGTGTGACTGTTATTCACGACAAATATACTAAATCAGTTTGTTATGAAACTCTTTTTAGTATCATATTGTTGTGCAATCAGCAGGTTTTTAACATTTGTTTCTCTTCGGAAAGAGCTCAAAACAGTTGAAAGAAAAACGTTTTAATCGATGTGAAACGAGTCGGCATCTTTCCAGGTGGGAAACTTTTCGCGGAATAGATGCAGGTTTTTTAAATTTAGCTTGGCGGTAGCAAAGTGATCCTCATTATCAGGGACTTGCGCTATGACATCTCCCCGGGCAGAAACAACCACACTTCCTCCGTTGTAATCAATGTTGAATGCGTCTTTCCCAATGCGATTAACCCCACACACATAGCATGCATTCTCAATAGCACGGGCTTTGAGTAGTATATCCCACACGGATCTTCTTCCTGCAGGCCAGTTTGCCACATAAATAAGAAGGTCATATTCATTGTTTACGTTTCGGCTCCATACCGGAAAACGTATGTCGTAACAAACCAACAGACAAATATTCCAGCCCCGATAATGAATAATACTTTTTTTATCTCCGGCGGCAAAAGCTTCAGTTTCACCTCCCATACGGAAAAGATGTCGTTTGTCGTAAAATACGGAGTCGCCTTCAGGAGTAATGAAAAAGGCGCGGTTAAAATAAGAGGTATTTTCGCAGGCTATATAACTACCTGCAATGGCCAGATTGAACTCGGAAGCCCATTGTTGAAGTGTTGTAATGGTCATTCCCGTGATGCTTTCACTTAATACATCACTGCGCATACTGAAACCTGTTGAAAACATTTCAGGCAAAACAACAAGATCCGTTTCTCCGCAGAGCTTTTCGAGCTTGCTGCGGAGTGAACGGAGATTTTCCTGCTTATTCTCCCAGATAATCTCTGTTTGAATGATGGTTATTCTTAAGTCGTTTAACAACATGGAATCAACTTACAAACCTGTAGCAAAGTTTTCAGGATGTTTCCCTCTAAACTGTTGATAATACAATTTGATTTCACGCATATCTTTATCCATATCACCAGAAGGAATAATTACCTTGTTTGAAGTGATTGTCTTGCTTGGATAATCAATGGCAACTAATATGATGGGCACCTCTGCTTTCATTGCAATATAATAGAAGCCTTTCTTCCAGTTAGGATTTGCTGTACGTGTGCCCTCAGGGGTTATTGCCAAATGAAATCTTTTACTTGTGCGAAAATGATTAACCATTTGGTCTACTAATGACGTTTTACGACCGCGATCAACGGGAATTCCACCAACGGCTTTAAATAAAAGTCCCAGAGGAAAGAAAAACCATTCTTTTTTCATCATGAAACTAGTCTTTCTGCCAATGGCACCGTAATATAATTTTCCGATAAATAAATCCCAGTTGGTTGTATGAGGAGCTGCGCATACTATGCACTTGTCGTAGTTAGGTACATCAAGAACTACTTTCCATCCCAAGATACGAAAGTAAATAAAGCTGTAAATTGCTTTTTTCATTCTAACAAATACTCTGACTATTAATTTAGCTTACCGATTGAATCAATGATTTCGTTTACTTTGGTATCGAAATCAGCACGCAATTTTTTGTAGAATGCTTTTACATTACCGGGTTCCGTGTGGCTTATGCGGCATACTATGTCATCTTGTACTTTAAGAATGTTAAGCATAATTTCTTCAGCTTTATCCTTATTAGTTCCGGGTACATAGTTTGTTTGTATGAGGCACTCGGTGAATAATTCTCCCAAGATATAATTTACATTCTTTTTTAGTTCTCTTCTACTTGCCATAATGTTTACAATTTATGTGGTTTAAATTAAAATATATGGGGTAAAGATAAGGAGAATCTTTGGATTTATGCTATTAAATGTACGTTTTTTCGTATTTTGAGGTACTTAGCAGGTATTTACTCCTCTTGTATTTTCATAATTCAGAAAAAAAAGCGAAATTTGCTCGCGTTTAAAAACAGAACTTACTAACCCCTTTAAATAAAAATAGAAAAATGACTAAAAGTGCATTGCAAATTGCAAGAGCAGCTTATCAACCCAAGCTGCCAAAAGCGTTGAAAGGATTTGTTCAGGTGAAAGAGGGAGCTGCTACACAATCGGTTGCAGATCAGGAAGCTATTAAAGAGCTTTTCCCCAATACCTACGGAATGCCATTGATACAATTTGTTGAATCAGCATCAGAAACATCTTTTTCTCCGGTCAATGTAGGTGTTATTCTTTCGGGCGGACAAGCTCCCGGCGGGCACAATGTTATTTCCGGATTGTTTGACGGTATTAAGAAATTGAATGCCGATAGCAAACTTTACGGATTTATATTGGGTCCCGGTGGATTGGTTGATCACAACTACATGGAACTAACTGCAGATATCATTGATGAATATCGCAACACAGGTGGTTTCGATATAATCGGTTCAGGCCGTACCAAACTTGAAAAGGAAGAACAGTTTGACAAAGGTTATGAAATTCTGAAGCAATTAGGAATCAAAGCTTTGGTGATTATCGGTGGTGATGATTCTAATACGAACGCTTGTGTTTTAGCAGAATATTATGCTGCTAAAAAATACGGTGTTCAAGTGATCGGTTGTCCTAAAACAATTGACGGTGACTTGAAAAATGAGATGATTGAAACTTCTTTCGGTTTTGATACAGCTTGTAAAGTATACTCCGAGGTGATTGGAAATATCCAGCGCGACTGTAACTCGGCCCGTAAATACTGGCACTTCATTAAGCTGATGGGTCGTTCGGCTTCTCACATCGCTTTGGAATGCGCACTTCAGGTTCAACCGAATGTATGCATTGTTTCTGAAGAAGTTGAGGCTAATGACATGTCTTTGGACGACGTGGTAACTTACATCGCCCAGATTGTAGCCAACAGAGCTGCTCAGGGCAATAACTTCGGTACCGTACTGATTCCCGAAGGTCTGATTGAGTTTATTCCGGCAATGAAGAGACTGATCTCTGAATTGAACGACTTCTTGGCTGCCAATGCAGAGGAATTTTCGCACATCAAGAAATCTCATCAGAGAGACTATATCATTTCAAAACTTTCAAAAGCAAATGCAGATATCTATGCTAGCTTGCCTGAAGGAGTCGCTCGTCAATTAACTCTTGACAGAGATCCTCATGGAAATGTACAGGTATCATTGATTGAGACCGAAAAGCTTCTTTCTGAAATGGTGGCTACAAAATTGGCTCAATGGAAAGCAGAAGGTAAGTTTGTTGGAAAGTTCGCTTCTCAACATCACTTCTTTGGTTATGAAGGACGTTGCGCAGCGCCTTCAAATTATGATGCAGACTACTGTTACTCATTGGGTTACACGGCTTCTATGCTTATAGCAGACGGTAAAACCGGTTATATGTCATCGGTTCGTAACACAACAGCTCCAGCCGATCAATGGATTGCAGGTGGTGTGCCCATTACGATGATGATGAACATGGAACGTCGTCACGGCGAAATGAAACCGGTTATCCAGAAAGCTTTGGTTAAACTTGATGGTGCACCATTCAAAGCATTTGTTGCACAACGTGACAAGTGGGCTATAGAAACAGCTTATGTATATCCGGGTCCTATTCAGTACTTTGGTCCTACAGAAGTTTGTGATCAGCCAACTAAAACATTGCAGCTTGAACAAGCTAAATAATAATTTTTGAATACCGGCCGGTAATAAGCATGTATTTCTTCATGACTGTTACCGGCTTTTTATTTCTTTTCAGCCTGAAACATGACCGGAATTAGCACTGTGCGGGGAAGACGAACCTCTAAAAAATCAACAACTTCCCGAAGTAAATCAACGAAACGTAAGCGGAAAAAAACTTCCCGCTCCATGCCTGTGTGGTTACGCAATGTGCTGGCTTTGTTTCTCATCCTGGCTTTTTCTGCCAGTTTTTATTATTTCTTTATTCGTCCGTATGCTTACCGCTGGAAACCGTGTGGCGGACAAAAAGAATACGGCGTTTGCATGCCTTGCTGCTATGATGTTCACGGCATAGACGTGTCACATTACCAAGGAAGAATTGATTGGGAAGAACTTTTTGCTCAGAACCAAGAAACTGATTTCCCTATCGAGTTTATATTTATGAAAGCAACAGAGGGCGCAACCCTGGGTGATGACACTTTTCAAAAAAACTTCGCTTTAGCCCATAAATACGGATTTATTCGAGGTGCCTATCACTTCTTTTCGCCGAAGACCGATGCACTGAAACAGGCTGATTTTTTCATTAAAACCGTAACTTTACGAAAAGGAGACCTTCCACCTGTGCTTGATGTGGAACTAACCGGCAGGAAAAGTAAAAGTGAGCTTCAAAAGAGTCTCAAGATATGGCTTGACCGCGTGGAGGCGCATTACAAAGTAAAGCCCATTTTATACACTTCCCACAAATTCAAAACCAAATACCTCAATGATCCCTCTTTCGATGTTTATCCGTATTGGATAGCACATTATTATGTTGATTCAGTTAAATACGCAGGTAAATGGTATTTTTGGCAGCATACGGATGTTGGCTCGGTGAAAGGAATCAAAGAAGAGGTTGATTTGAATGTATTTAATGGTACTCTTGAAGATTTAGAGGCACTTACTATTAAATGATTGAGCCTTTTTTATTTTGTCAGACTGTTTTTTCATGACATTTTGCTCATAATACAAGTCCCGTTACCACCCAAACTGTACCGGTACATTCTGTAACTCTGGTATGTTATTATTATACAATGATCGTGTATTTTGTGATTGTGGATGCACTATGATGGCATATTTCCACCATACATTTGTAGCGTTGACAATATCTTCCCGTCGATATACTCTGTCACATCCCATGTAGAGACCATTGGCATAGGTTTTCCCTTTGGACCAGGGGTCATATATTTCAAAGAAAACAGTATTGTTAATCACATAATACCCCTTTACTAGAATAAAATGCCCTGATGATTTGTTGGTTGTAGTGTAGAATTTATCTAATTCCCATTGCTCACCTTTCGTTTGAGTTCGCACATAATAAATATCCAGACATAAAATAGCAATGTTCCCGGCATTTATTTCGGCAATCAAATCGTTGACTTTCCACTCGTTGAAGCTCATTACGTGATGGTTGGCACCATATTTGTTTAGATAATCCATAATAGTTCGGGTACTCCAGGCACCTCCATCTAACAAGTACGTATTTCTGGCTTCTTCAGCCGAATGATTAAAGTCCTTATTGACCCACATCAATGCCATCGTTGCGCAGGTCGGTCCACAATTCATATTGCTGTAAGTGCCTGTGTTAGTCTGATCAATATACCAATTGTAATTCTTGTTGTTTGATTGGTTTGTGTCTACCTGTTTGCCGATTTTGTATACCCGATACCAGGTGAGGGGAGGCAATGGCAGGTGTTTCACAGTGCTTGCCTCACAGTCCGGGCTGCTCATGGTTAGTTTCACCTCGATAGAATCCGGTCGAGAATCAGTGGCGGGAAGCATGAAATAAGTATATAAATCGTTTTGTATCATGCTTTTACGGTCAACTATTTCCCAATTTTCAACTAGTTCTTTGGATGAGGGAATACTATATGATTTGTTTATCAGCCGATACCGGTCTATCTCGTCTACATATTCAAAATCGGGCACAATACGAATCCCGTCTTGTGTAATAGTAATGACTTGTTCAGGTAACTCTTCATTAATTATACTGATGAGTGTACTTCGTTGCAGCCCGGTGTTAGGACTTGCTGTTATAAAAACGGTTGCGGTGTCGCCTTTGTTAGTTTCTCTATTAATGTAAAGCCAGTTGTCTTCATTACTTTTTATTTCCCATTCTGTATTTGATATGATTTGTATCTTTTGACTTTGTGCACCTTCGGCATCAAGATAGATATCTTTATTTGTTATGGTAATTACTGCTTTTTCTTTTTCAGTAGAGCAAGATAAGAGTACGATAACTCCGACTGTTATCGTACACCATATCCTTAAATCCTTATAACGCCTTAAAACTGCGATTTTTTTCATGTTCACCTCTTTATTGACTGATACACGAAAGTAGCTATAAATTATTTTTTCTTCAAGTTATATCCGCTGATAATTGATTAAATTATAATAGGAATCTCACATAATGTGTTACATTTGTTGTAAGCTATTAATGTTTTGGCTTTGATTAGTTATTTCAGTGATGGTAGATTGTCTTTGTTATAGGGCAGTTCCTATTTTCAAGAGTAATCGTTGATTTATGGATTTATAAAAAAAAGTATCGTAAAGAGTATTTATCAAAATATTAATTGTCTATGAAAATATTAAAATTATTTTTAATAATGTTGTCTGTCTTATCTTGTTTCTCTTGTATCAATAAGAGGAAACGCTATTTGAAAAATGCTATTAAATGGGATGCAGAAATATGTCCACTTATTTATTCGGGAAACTCCGAAATAATTCTAGTTTGTGTATCAGCTCAAGGTTTGATCGACAAGCTCAGTGAAGATTTTAAACTCAATAACCTTGAAGAATATCTTTATATGCAAATGAAAAACGGCTCTCCTATAAATGTTGCTAAAAAGTATTATGATGAAGCCTTAAAGCATAATTACCGTATATGTGCTGATTCCGTAATAGATTCAATTTATAAAAAAAACGGTGTTTCAGGCCTGATAAAAAAATACTTTAAAATAGGACTAACTGAGTCTGATACAGATAAAACGTTTATATTATGGAATGAAGAAGAGCGGTTTCCTTTGGTCGGGAAAAAACCATACCCTGCATTTGGACAAAACACCAATAGAGATTACCTGATCTATCTTTTGTCTAAACATAATATTTACTTTAATTCCATTGAGATAGATCATATTTCAATGATTATACTAAGCGAAGAACTTTCAGATATGAGTGAAGTCAAGTTTGATAATTAGTTGTAATTTTAGCCTGATGATTTATTGAGTGGCACTAAACGAACAAAAAGAATAAGCAATCCGCTCTGACCAGCTCGTATGCCTATAACATCCGTTCTTGGATTAAGTCCGTTGCTTCTCCTCTTTTTAGTCAGACTCTTTACTATAATGATACTTATGCGGGCAATACCCCTCGTTATAACGGTAACATCTCTGCCATGAGCTGGAGCGTTTCGGGAGAGAACAAAACAAGAGGTTACAACTTTACGTATGACAACCTTTCTCGTCTTACCGGAGCGGGGTGTCTGGAAAACGGCAATGCCAATGATCGTTTCAATACCTCTTACGCTTATGACAAGCACGGTAACATGACCCTGCTCAGTCGCAGAGGTAATACGGGTACCACTACTTACGGCCTGATCGACAACCTGATAAAAGATTATAATAAAAGTATAACAGAAATCTCATATAATGTATTAAATTTGCCGCAGACGCTTAAGATTTATTCTGCCACGAATACATACACGTATGCGGCCGACGGACGGAAATTGAAAACGGTGCTCGGTGGTAGTAAAACAACTGATTACTGCGGCAATGTGATCTATGAAAACGGCTTATTGAAACGCATTTTGGTTGATGGTGGCTATATAGAAAACGGCACATACTATTTTTACCTGACGGATCATTTGGGTAATAATCGTGTGATTGCCAGCTCTAGTGGCAGTATTGTTCAGAGTAATCATTATTATCCGTTCGGGATGTCTTTTGCTGAGGGTTCCGCAACCAGCCAGCAACCTTACAAGTACAACGGTAAGGAACTGGATACGGAGAGAGGACTTAATCTTTATGATTATTCTGCCCGGTATATGGATCCTGCATTGGGGAGATTTAATACAGTGGATTCATTGGCTGAAAAGTATTACTCGATAAGTCCGTATGTGTATGTAGGAGATAATCCACTGAAATTAATTGATCCAGATGGAAAAGATTGGAAAGATGCATTGCTGCATCTTCAGAAAAGTGTCTCAGGAAATATTTCTGTTGGATTAAAAGCTGGTGCTTCTATTGAGGTTTCGGGAGTAAATGTAGGCGCTCAGGTTAATGCGGGAAGTGTTCAATTGGGAAGTGGTGGTCTTAAGGTTACAAGTGGAGTTGCAGCTAATGTGGGAATTATAGGAGTTGAAGTATATGACAATGCCTATCAATTAGACGCTTCACATGATGTAAAAGAAGAAGGATTTCAAGTGAAAGTTCCTATATGGTCGGAAGATTATAAAACGACCACTACTTTTGATTCTACTAAACAAAATTATAAAGAAGTCAAAAAAGAAGAGACTACAGAAAAAAAAGTAGGAAATATAAATGTCTCTGCTGCTTTAATAATTGGAGTTGAAATAGAAGTTGATCTGACTGAAGTTTGGGATTTTCTCATTGAATTGTCGAAAGATATATTAAGATAAAAAAAACATGAAAAGTAAAAGATTTGTGGCGTTCATTATTGATATGGCAATTGCAGTTATATTAGCTATTTTTGTTTATGTGACATTACGTTGTTTCAATATAAATAGCTTTTCTTTCATTGGGGCCCCTTTTGCATGGGTTCTGTTGATTTGTAAGGATTGCTTTAACGGTATGAGTGTGGGAAAACGTTTTGTTGGCATTCAAATTATAGATAGTACTAATAGGGAAATAGCATCTCCTGCGAAATGTGTAATAAGAAATTTATTTTATTTCTTAGGCGTTATTGATGTACTTGTTATGTTCTTTCATTCAAAAACTATGCGACTGGGTGATTGTATTGCTCGTACAGAGGTGCATTTACGTGATGATACATTGCAAAAAGTGAAATTATACAAAATAATACTTGCTATAGGATATGTTTTAATAGTATTCACTATTGTAGAAACACTTTTGCATGTTTATGCCTCTTCTTTAGGACTATTTGGACTTTTATATCGATAAAGATTGATGCTGATTTATTTTGGTATAGTGTATGCTGTGATTACTCTGTTCGTTACATGCACCTGCATTTGGATGGTTTAATATAGTAAACTAGTTGGCAGAGAAGTATTATTGGAATTTTATAGTTGAACTAATTAAATAAAGGAAATGAAAAATAAAAGATTTGTGTCGTTCGTTATTGATCTGGCAATTGCTGTTATATTAGCTCTTCTAGTTTATATGATATTAAATTGTCTGAATGTAAAAGTCATTTCTCCCATGATTGGCTTTATTGTGTGGGCAGTATTGATTTGTAAAGATTGCTTCGGTGGCGTGAGTGTAGGAAAGCGTTTGGTCGGTATTCAAGTTGTAGATAGTAATAATATGCAAATAGCATCTCCTGTAAAATGCGTAATTAGAAATTTATTTTATTTCCTAACTTATATCGATATACTTGTTATGTTTTTTAATTCAAAAAATATGCGACTTGGAGATCGTGTCGCTCACACAGAAGTGACTTTACGTGATAAAACATTGCAAAAAGTGGAATTCTCTAAAATAGTAGTTGCTATAGGATATGTTTTAGTAGGACTGATAATTGTGGAAATTATCTTGTATTTTCGTGCATCTTCCTTCGGCTTATTATAATAAATGAGATGTTGGTATATTATTATTAAAGTAAATAATTTTTATAAATCAATAAGCATTAACGCCCGGCAAATCGCTGGGCGTTAATGTCCTATGCACATCGTGCAGTGTTTATTCTGTGGTTTCCCATGCAGAGACAAAGATATTTACTTCTTAATTTCCACCACCTTATAAACTGTTCCCTGACGTAACCTGCGGTTACTGAAATGGTTTTTCAACGATCGCCCCAGTTTCATGGCTGTTGTGGTGCTACACCTGAAGCCTGAATGCTTGCGCTGAATGCGTTCCAGCATTTCACTGCAGGTGAGTTCCTCAAACAACTCCGTATTGACAGGTACACGAAAGTAGCTGTAAATGGTTTCTTCTTCGGGCAACATCCGCTGAAATTTTTGATTGCAACGGGTGATGTATGCTTCTTCTTTCGGTGTAAACCAGCAAGGCTTCTTGCAGCGCAACTCCTCAATGGCTTGGGCATATACCTGTTTGTAGTCGATGGCGCTGCTGTAATCAATTCGTCCTTCTACTTCAATGCAGATAAAACGGCGACTTCCTGTAGGGTCAGTCAGCAGGTCGAAATTGTTGCTCGTGGCAATGAATGTGGCATAACGCGGCATACGCTCCGTGCTTCCGGCGTATGGTAAGCGTGTTTGTATGACTGTTTTTTGCAATACATGCTTCAGGAAACCTTGATACGAAGCGCTGATGGAGTCGAATTCATCCATGTTGATCAGGGCAAAGCGACTCAAAGCCTGTTCTGCCTGACTGCGTTTGCTGAAATCAATGCTGTCCGTGTAGTATTCGCGAAGCTCGGGAGGTAGCAGGTTGAGACAGAAAGTTGACTTGCCACACCCCTGATCACCCACCAGCAAAGGAAGCACGCTGTTTGCATGCTGCTTATTGAGCTGTTGCCACCCGGCAACCATCCCCAGAAACCAGGTGTGAAACAGTGCCGGCCACTTGGGGTTATCACATTTTATGCGCCGAGCCAGTTCCCCGATACGATCTTTACCGTCCCACGTGCCGGTGGAGTACAGAAAATCTTCTATGGGATTATAAGCCGGCACACGGTCGGATTCCAGATAACGTTTAATATCCACATCCCACGAGGGCAGGCCTTCGCTGATGGCATTCATGCAAATGGAGTTCATTGCCTGCTTGTTTACGCTGCGAAAGTCGAAGTAAAACGACATGACTTCCCTGTATTCTACCTGATTTTTCAGTACGTTGCGTCGTAACTGATACCGTCGTTGCATAAACTCTTCCATTTGTATAATCAGTGCAGTTCCCGAAGGAATGCAGGGATTGTTGCCGAACAGGTTTGCTCTGTTCTCCATGGAATAGACGTTGCGGAAACTGGTACGAAGCACGTTTAAATGTGGTCTGATGCGACTGTATAAAATGGACCAGCGAATGGCGTCTTCTTCCGGAATGCCCGACCGGAAACAGTTTTCGGCCAGTTTGATGCAAAACGGAACCATGTCGCCCTCCCAGTCAATGTGGTTAATCTCCCGCAATGCATTCTCCATTGACGTGCTGTAAAGTAACGCAATGGCGTTGCTGCGTTCCAGCCCGGGCAACAATCGTTGCAACGGGTTGGACTGCATGTCTCTTTTTTCCTGATAGGTTGTCTCTACCGGCATGTTCATGGGCTGACTGATGCGAATGGGCACGGCTTCGGGGTTGTAATACAGGTTGGGGTCATAGCTCATGCGGCAGCAATGATCCAACGTGGGTTTCTTCAGCATGATTTCACGCCGAAGTTGAGGCTGATACCATTGCACGGCATCCCTATACGCCTTGGCGTGAAAAAACTCGGCCAAACGGTGTTCTTGCGGCAGTCCCCCTTCGGGTAGGGTAAAGGGTACTACTATTTTCACTGTTTTGTTACTCGAACCAATGAAGGCAACCAATGTTTGCGGCAATCTTGCGACATCGTTTCTTACCTGTGTGGCTTCCTTGTGGTTGGCCAGGTTGTTAACTTCCAGCAGCACACAGCCGTTGTACTGCACCATTTTCTGCTGTCCGTCGCGCTGATGGAATACACCTCCGAAGGCATACAACGGAATTTTCTGTGCATACACGGTTTTTGCGTTCGGTGAAGCGTAGGCCAGCATCTCTCGCAAAGTAGATACGGGGCGTGCTTTGATTTCCGTTTTCATGGCTTCGAGGGCAGCAATCAGCTCTAATGTGCGTTGAGTCTGGGTTTTGCCGTCTTTTCTGTATAAGGTTATTTTCATTTTTGAGGCGCTCTTTTGGTTCGTATGAATTTGATTTTGCCCATAAACACTTTCATGTATTTATCGGCTTTGAAACAAATACGCTTCGCCTTTACTTTTGATGGAGTGCATTCTTTCGCGGTGCTGAACCCTTCACTGCTGGCCGAAACCGAGAATAAGCCAATGCCTTTGAGATACACGGTGTGACCTTTGGATAAGAACTCTTGCATGACTTCGCCCAATGCAATAACGGAAGCCTCTACATCGGCATGCGTAAGACTACACCTTTCGCTAATTACTTCGGCCATTTGTGACACACCAATTTGCCCCGAAGTTACGGGAATTCCGTGGTAACGAATTTCTTCCTCAGAACCACTTTTGTTCACTTTCTTTCTAACTACGTATGAATACATAAGCTTTTTACTTTAAGATTAATTACTGGTTAATAAAAAGCATATAGACCCGGGTGTACATACCTTATACACCCGGGTCTATAGCCCTTGTACATGGGGGTGTATGTGTGTTGTACACCCGGATGTACACACTGTTTTTCCTTCTTCAAATATACGAAATATAACGAGGAAAGTCAAGTGTTTACGGCTTTATTTTACCGTTTACCTGTCATTTATTTTATTAAAAAAAGTTGGTGATACTTGGTGATACTTGGTGAGGCTTTTTTTTAGCGAAGTGTCACACGCAATTATCTGATAATCAATTTGTTACAAGGTTGGTGATACTTGGTGATACTTTATTTCATACTTTTTATGAGGCAAAACGACTCAATCAGGGGCGGACAAACTTCACCGCCGTCCAGTTGTTTTGCGATTTACTGTGCGTAAAATGCAATCCCAGGCTTTCTGCTTTCTCTCTGATCAAGGGAACATCTTCTGCATAAAAGCCGCTCATGTAAAGCTCTGCCTGTGGTTTCATGCAGGCTACGTAGGCAGCCATATCATGCAACAGAATGTTTCGGTTGATGTTGGCTATCACTACATCAAAGGGACCTTTTCCGTTCAGCGTTGCCGCATCGCCCAGTTCCACCTCAATGTTGTTGATGTGGTTCAGCGCTATGTTTTCAATGGAGTTATTCACACACCATGAATCAATGTCAACAGCCAGCAGCGCATCGGCTCCCCGCATAGAAGCAAGTATGGCCAGAATGGATGTTCCGCAGCCCATGTCGAGAACTGTTTTGCCTTTTAAATCGGCATCGAGCAACTCACTGATTATCAAACTGGTAGTTTCGTGATGTCCCGTTCCGAAAGCCATTTGCGGGTTAATCACAATGTCATATTCTGCCTGTGGAACATCTTGGTGAAATGTGCTGTGAATCACGCAGCGGTTACCGATAACAATGGGTTGAAAGAAATTCTTTTCCCACTCCTCGTTCCAGTCTTTGTCTTCGGCTTCGCTCCACGTATAACCGATGGACACGTTTTCGATGGGAAAATCTTCGAGGGAGGCTTTCAGTAACTCTTCCCGGTACAGCTCTTGTTGAATATATGCCGTGATTCCACTTTCGGAGTCAACAAAACTTTCAAATCCTACTTCGCCCAGCGTGGCAACCAATACATCGTTTACCGCTTCTGAGCATGGCTCTGTTTTAAAAATAAATTCCAGATACTTCATATTCATGTTATTATTTACGCAAAGATAAATTCATTTAGGGAAATCCCTATGATGAATTGGGGAAAATCTTCCTTTTAAGTAATAACACGCGCGTATCTTTGTAACGTGATAGTAGAATTAATAACTATAAAACCCGAGATTATGAAAAAGATTGTTTTAAGTATGCTGTTTGCCTTGTGCCTTCCATTGGCTATGATGGCACAAAGCTCTAATGATGATCTTTACTACGTTCCTTCTAAAGACAGTGAAAAAACGACTGTCAGGGAAAAAGCTCCGGAGGCAAAGAAAGAGGTGAAGAAAGAAGTCAACACCAACGTATATGTTGCACCCGGTTCAAAAGTAGTAATACAGGATCGCAAGGGAAATACCCGCGATGTTGATGAATACAATCGTCGATATAGTTCGAAGGAGAATGATTTCGTTCTGCAGAATGATACATTGTACGTGAAGGAAAAAGAAGAACCCGAACTGGATGGTGAATGGGTCAACGGCTTTACCGGATCAGAAGATGATTACGAATATGCAGAGAGAATTATCCGTTTCCGCAATCCGCGTTTCGCCATACACATAAGTAGTCCGCTGTATTGGGACATTGTATACGGAGTTAATTCGTGGGATTGGAACGTGTACACCGATGGTTTCTACGCATACGCATTCCCAACCTATACAAACCGTTTATGGTGGGACTGGCGCTTTAACTCCTTCGGCTACGGATGGGGTAGCTGGAATTATCCTTATTATTATTCAAGCTGGTATCCCGGTTGGAATAGCTGGTTTGGTTTCTCCTTTGGAGGTTCTTGGGGAGGCGGCTACTACGGTGGAGGCTATTGGGGGCACCCGCATTATGGCGGCGGTCACTGGGTCGATAACAACAGAAACGTATATTACAATAACAGAAGATCAGCTTATTCCAATGACGGACGTAATTCCGGATTATCCAGAAGGTCTTCTTATGTATCCGACAGACAATCAACGAGTAGCAGGACCAGTACCTATCAGTCGGGCAACTCATCGAGAAGGGTAGTGGGTACCAGAGTAGTTGGTTCCAGAGTGGTTGGCGAAAGACCGAACGTAAGCAGCCGCACGGATGCTTCTTCATCACGCCGCACAACCTATACGCGTCCCAGCAGCACCCGAAGCAGTATCTCTTACGAGAGTGTGGGCTCAGACAACAGAAGCACCACCGGCTCACGTCGTTCTTCGGTAAGCACAGGAAGTTCTGAGAGAAGTAATTCTACGTATAGCAGAAGTAACTCAACTTACAGCCGGGGTAGTTCATCAGAACCACGTTCATATTCTTCGGGCGAAAGCAGAAGAAGTTATAATCCGGGTAGCTCTTCCTCTTCTTCTTCCAGAAGTTATAATTCGGGAAGCAGCAGTTCATCTCGCTCAAGCGGTGGAAGTTATTCGGGAGGCAGCTCTTCACGTTCCAGCGGCGGAAGCAGTTCTTCTTCTTCCAGCCGTAGCAGTGGAAGTAGCAGACGGTAATCCGGCAAGAATGAAACTTCCTAATTCATGCATATAACTTAATAGTTAAATACTACGATTATGAAAAAGGTAAAAATGATAATATTAGCAGCTCTGTCTGTGTCGGCTCTGACGGGCATACAGGCTCAAACCTTATATGATGCAAGCAGGCTTTTGGATAACGACCTGAACGGAACTGCCCGTTTTGTGGGTATGGGTGGAGCGATGGGAGCCCTTGGAGGCGACATTTCTACCATGGGTACTAACCCCGCAGGTATAGGTATTTACAGAAGTAACGATGCCATGATTTCGTTTGGCTTTAAAAGCCTCAATACGGAATCGAAGCTGGGCAGTAGCACGAACGAAACGGATAAATTCCGTGGTTCATTTGATAATCTGGGATTTGTATTCTCTAATAAAATAGGTAATCGCACGGCCTTGAAATACGTAAACTTCGGCTTCAATTACCACAAAGCCAAATCTTTTGATAAGGATATGGCGATGGGAGGGGCTTTTTCAACGCTTAAAAATGGTGAAATGATTACTATGTCGCAAGTTGATGTCTTTGCAGCAATGTCTCAGGGACTGAAATTCGATTACTTAAAATCTGATGCTGCGTTTACTGACGGTGGTAGCGATGCTGCTCCCTGGCTTGGAGCCATGGCATTGAGAACAAGATTGATTGGTACGAAGGAAGGTACTAATGACCAATATCAGACTAATGTAGGGTTTACCGATGATGGTCAGGGCAATCTCGTTTACGCACCCGTTAATGGTGCTTATCGTTCTCGTGAAAGAGGAGGTGTGCATTCTTATGATTTCAACGTTTCATTTAATTTCTATGACCGTATTTATTTAGGTGCAACTTTGGGTGCTTATAGTGTTGATTATTCACGCTACTCAATGTATAGTGAATCGTACAATGGAGATGCTTCCAATTATTCATTAGAAAATTGGTTTGACACAGACGGATCGGGTGTTGATTTTAAACTGGGCTTGATTGTTCGCCCTTTTGAAACGCTTCCTCTTCGAATTGGAGCTGCTGTGCACACACCTACTTGGTTTAAACTGGAAGATCGTGCGTCGGCCATTATAACTTCCGATGTAGATATGAATAGCAATGGAACAATAGATTATGACGAATTGTATCAATATGACACGATGGACTTCCCTGGAGAATCGGTTAATAAATATGAGTTAATTACTCCTTGGAAGTACAACCTTAGTTTAGGATATACCATTGGTCAGTCTGTTGCATTGGGGGCCGAATACGAGTACTCTGATTATTCAACAGCGAAACTGAAGTACGACAACGGTAGTGATATGGTTTTTGAAAATAACGGTATTAAAGATGGTTTGAAAGGTGTCAGCACCTGGCGTTTCGGAGCAGAATTTAAGGTGGTACCTGAGTTTGCTTTCCGTTTGGGCTACAATAACACTTCAGCTTCAACATTTAGCGATACATTTAAGAACTTACCTATTAACACGATTCGTACCGATACCGAATATGCTAATCGTAAAGCAATTAATAACTATACCATTGGTTTTGGATACAGAGGTGAGATGTTTTATGCAGACTTGGCTTATCAATACAATACGTACAAAGAAGATTTCTATGCGTTTGACAACGTTGATTTACCGGCTACTAAAATCACGAACTCAAACAGTCAGGTGTTGATGACACTGGGTGTGCGGTTCTAATCTATTTAATGTCACAGTTTTCATAGCAATATAATTTTTTTTAGTGTCTAAACTCCGGAGGCGTAACAACCTTCGGAGTTTTTTTGCATGAATATAAACCAGCAGTTGGATGTTATTAAAATAATAACCATTTTTGTAATTGCAAAGGGCATTGTTGCAACAGTTTGCATTAAGAAAAAAGCATGAATAACCTGAATCGTGAATCATCCGCTTCTGATAGAGATCTTTGGCAAGCTTTTTTAGCCGGAGACAGAGAGGCTTTTGCCCGTTTGTTTCACCTGTATTCCGATGCCATGTATGCCTACGGCAAAAAGATTACTCCCGATGCCGAACTGGTAAAAGACACCATTCAGGATGTTTTTGTGAAGTTGTATCAAAACAGAGCGAACCTGAGTGAAACCGATTACGTGAAAGGGTATCTGTTTATGGCGATGAAAAGAACACTGCTGAATAAAATGTCAAACCGGATTATGTTGTCTATTGACAATGAAGAGGATGTGCGCTTTGAAATTGATCTCATCACACAGCAATCTACAGCGGATGAGGAGGAATATAGTGAGGAAGACAGACAACGCCTGGCGCGTGCACTAAAGGAGCTTACTCCCCGGCAACGCGAGGCTGTCTATCTGTATTACATTCAGGAAGTGCCGCTCAGTGAAATTCCTGATTTATTGGGCATGAACTATCAGTCGGTACGCAACCTGCTGCACCGGGCAATGCTTAAGTTACGACAGTCTGTCTCTACTTCTGAATTAGGAATTTCTCTCGTTTTGCTCCGATACCTTTCAGAGTGAGTTTCTTCCAATGAGACGGGAGGGTACCGCGTTTTATTTGTTTTACGCCGCTGTCGGTGATTTCCAGACCGCCAAACCCCATCAGTACACTTTGTAATACGCCACCTGCTCCTGTTGCAAAATAGGGATTATCACCTCCTTTTGTCTCGGCAATCACCCTGAAAGGAGGATTTAGATTAGGTAAGTAGGCATCTTGAAAGAAATGCCAGGCTTTATCGGCCTCGCCCAAACGGGCATAGAGCAATGAAAAAATGGCTTGGGTCATGGCAGGGGTGTTTTTCTCAGGCACTCTCACGGAATAGAATTCCAAATCTTTCTTGATCTGCTGCGGGTCACGTATCAGGTTTAACGGATAGGGCAGCAGGTTAACATCTGCTTGCTTGATGTTTTCTCCGTTATACGTGCGATGTTCTTTGGTTACTCCATCGGCGAACTGATAGAAACTGAGCCGGGATGCTAATGTTTCCCAATCGGGATTTCCAGCTTGTTTGAGTATGCGCGCTGCTTGTGCCGCGGCTTGTAAGTTAACCTTAGCCACGCCGTTGGTAAAGGCGTCATCGTCAACATTCTCTGCCCACTCATCGGCTGCTACTACATTCTTTATGTGAGCTTTTCCGTCGGCCTCGTATTCAGCGCGACTTAACCAGAAGTTGGCTGTTGCCTCCAATATGGGGAATCCTTTTTCGGCCAACCACTTTGGGTCTTGCGTAACACGGTAATAATTCCATGCTGCCAGTGCCACACAGCCTGAAATGTGATGCTCAAAGGTGCCGGCCAGGGCCCAGACGGGAGTCTCTTCAAATCCGCTGTCACTGCTTTCCCATGGATACATGGCGCCTTGGTATCCGTGTTCAAAAGCGTTCTTTTTGGCTGTCTCCAACCGGTTGTAACGGTAATCAATCAACGATTCGGCCAGTTTGGGTTGTAACATCAACAGAGCCGGGAGCATCCAGGTGTCTGCATCCCAAAAAATGTGTCCGTTGTATCCTAAACCGGATAATCCCATGGGGGAGATGGAGAGGGCGGAGCCTTGGCGTACAAAGGAATAGAGGTGATAAATCATGCTGCGGATGTCTTGTTGTGATTGGGCATCGCCTTCTATTTCAATGTCGCTCTTCCACAATTCACTCCATTGTTGTTTGTGCATCTGAAGCAGACGGTCGCATCCTTCTAAACTGGCGAAGACGGTGAGTCGATCGGCTTCGTTGATCGGATCGGGGTGATGGGCGCTGGTGAGTGTTGACCCTACCACGCAAAAACGATATTTCTCTCCGTTCTTCAACGTTTTGCTAAATCTCATGTAGTGACTGTTGTTGTTGGGGGTGCTGTGAATAACACGGGGTTCTTCGCCGGCCTTTTCGGGAAACAGAAACGATGAGGATGCACAGATTTTCAGTTTGCCTGTGGGACTCATGGCTTGGGTCGACATCAGTTTAACGGAAGCATGCTTGCGATTTATTTCGTTGTAATACATTTGTCCGTCACGAAATGCGTCCGGGGTTTCGTGTATGTTGGTTGCGCTGATGGTAATATCGGCATGTGGGGTTATTTCTATTACCAGCAAAGCTGAATAGGGGAGTTGACGCAGCGCCAGAAAGGAGTAAGTCACTTCTGCCTTGTTGCCGAAACGAAAGGAGGAGCGGTGAATGGCTTCTTTCATGTCTAACTCTTGTGTGTAGGAACTGATGTTTTCCATCCGGAGTGTTTGTCCGTCTATGCTGAGGGTTGCGTTGAGCATGTTGTAGCCGTTGAGGAAGTTACTAACTCTTCCCCGGCCGTATTTGTCATAACTGCCTGCCAATACTACCTGACTGGTGCGTAAAGGTTCGGGTGACGACACAATGCCCAGCATACCGTTGGCCACGGTAACTCCGTAATAGTTTTGTGGGTCGATGTGGTTAACTTTGATGCTCCACGGATCTTGTGCAGAGGTGTGCGCAGCAAGAAAGACGAATAAATAAATGATGTATCTTTTCATGGCTTAGTCTATTTTATATATACCGATTGATAGGGGTTGAACGTGAAGGTGAAGGTTCTTGCCCCGCAACTTTACGATCTGCCCCTGGTGGCTGTTTTCATTGATAATTGGAGTGAGTTTGCTGAACGACCGATTGTATCTTCTCACGGTTTTAATTTCTTTGCCCGATGGGTTTATGCAGATCAATATGCGCTGGTTTCCTTTTCTTCTTTCGTAAACCAACGGGTAGTTGTTCTTCCCTTCTTGCCAAAACTTAATTTCGCTGCGACAGGCCAAAGCGGGGTATTCTTTGCGAAGTTTTAATAGCCGGCGGGTGTAGTTGAGAAGTGAATGTGGATCGTTCTCTTGTTTTGCTACGTTGGGACGGTTGGCTGACGAGTCAACCGGCAGGTAGAAATGTTCGATCGATGCAGTCGAGAAACCGGCTCCGGCATTGGCATCCCATTGCATCGGGGTGCGTGAACCGGCTCTGTTTCCTTTTGACAAGAGGCTTCCTTCTTTGTTGGGCAACCCGTCTATGTACTTCATTCCGATTTCATCTCCATAATAGATAAGAGGTACGCCGGGCAACGTGAGGAAGAAGGTCATAGTTGTTTTTAACTGTTCCATGCTGTTTCGTCTACCGCTGTTGGGACGCTGAAAATCATGATTGGATGTAGGGATGCAGATGTGTCCTTTGTCACCGATTACCCGAATGCAATCGTTGAGGTAGCTGATAAACGGATCGGGGTTACCAACGCCTTTCAAATCGAAATAACACGTATCTCTGCGGTAGGTACCTACTTCGTTAAACATCATCTGGCTGTATCCGGTGTTACCGAAGCAGATAATAAAATCCATCATAAAACCTACCTGAATAGCTTTTTGGGGGTTGCTCCATTCGGCAAGTAATATTCCTTCGGGGTACAGACTTTGAAAATGGGTGCGTATTTCATGCCACAAATAGGTGGTGCCTACTAAATGAGGATCATTCTTGACCAACGATCCTGCCAAATCAACCCGAAAACCGTCACAACCCATCTGCATCCAGTAATCCATGATGTGTATCAGTTCTTGTCGGGTGGCAGTAGGTCCGGGGGCGGTAACGGGTTCTTCCCACGGATGGGAGGGGTTGGGTTCTCCGTATCCGTAATTGAATGCCGGCTGGCAATCAAAATAGTTTTTACGGTATGTGCCGTTGCGCTCAAACTTACCCGAAACAAATCGGTCGGGCCGTACGGTGGAATCATTAGTCCATATATAACGGTCGGAATAGGGATTCGTTTCTTTTTGTTGGGAATATGTAAACCAGGGCGATTGATCGGAACTGTGCCCTGCCACCAAATCGAGTACAACTTTCATTCCTCGTTCGTGAGCTTCTTTGAAAAGCGTCCTCAAATCATCGTTCGTACCGTAACGAGGAGCTACTCTGTAGAAATCAATAACGTCATAACCTGCGTCCATGAAAGCTGAATGAAAACAGGGGTTTAGCCATACCGTATTGCAGCCTATCGACCGGATGTAATCCAAACGGTTGATGATACCTTGGATATCTCCTATACCGTCTCCGTTACTATCTTGAAAACTTTGCGGATATATCTGGTAAAAGGAGGCATGCTCTATCCATGCGGGCAAAACAAAATGTGTGTCTTGGGCATTGGTTCTATGTACGGAGAACAGACACAACAAGATGCTAAGAATGGTTGGAGAAAGTCTCTTCTTCATTGTTTTAGGGTTTGGTGAGTGAAAGATAAAAGCTACAAGCCGCTGCATCACAGTCAGCTATTGACAGGCACATGATGCAGCTTCTTGTAGCCGGAGATTTTTTACTTAATAAGGGTAGCTTATAAAAATAAGCTTATTGATATTGGTCGTTTTGTTTCAACTGCTCATTGGCTTCGAGAGCGCTCAGAGGTATGGGCAATAAAATTTTGTATGGTTCCGACGCCGGCTTTTCATAACGGGCTTCGCAGTAACGGTTGAAACGAACCATGTCGTTGCGGCGTGACGGACCGTCCCAATAGAACTCATATCCGCGTTCATTGTATATCTTCTCGAGTGTAAGCTCTTCTTTTTTGTAGGTGCTCACGTGGCGTTTGTTTCTCAGTTCATTGATGTCAGTCAATGCACCATCCACATCTCCCGAACGGAACTTCGCTTCTGCTCTCATCAGATATACATCTGCCAAGCGGTAGTACTGAAAATCATTTTCACTGTTGCTGCCATAGGTTGAAGTGGGGTCGGGCGCGTATTTTACTACACGTGCGCCTTGGGCTTCGGTTGAATTCTGTACACTGAATTCGGGCGTGAAGATGAGTTTGCTTCCGCTGCGCGTAAGCAGTTCGCTGCCGTTTGCGGAGTATTGCTGACCAACGAGTATGCCCAGGTTAAACCCAATTTGACTTTTTAACCGGTTATCTTGATAACGAGGGTCGGTGGTGTCCCATGTAGCCAGGAAGGTGGGAGTGGTACAGCAACCGTTCCACATGCTGGTAAAGCTACCAAACTTTTGGTTATAGTGCAGGGTGATATTCAACCAGGGAATACCTTTCAATCCGATGGCATTGTTAAAGATAATAGGCAGAATGGTTTCTGTGGCATCAGATTCTTTCTGATTGTCGGCCAGATAGAGTTTCCAGAAATCGGTAGACAGGGTATACTTTCCCGAACCGATGATGTCATCACAAAGATCAATAGTTTCTGTCCACTTTGATTGTCCGTCGGCAAAAGTAGGAGCTGTGCCGGTATACACCTGATAGTTGAGATACACTTTAGCCAGTAACAATTGGGCCGCAGCTTTGGTTATTCTGCCATAAGGTACCTCACCCTTTTCTTTCAACTGAGGAATGATGGTTTCTAGTTCCGTGATGATGCGGCTCAAGGCTTGTTCCCGTTCCAAGATAACAGGTAGTTTGGAATAGTCGGTCTCCGTATATTCACGCATGGGGAAATGGCCGAAACAATCCATCAGGTGGTACATGCACAATGCTCTGATGAAAAGAGTTTCATTCACATAGTTCTTTACCTCTTCGGTTTGTTCCAGTTTGGTGAGATACTGCAAAGCCACGTTGCACTTGGTGATTCCCAGCATAAAGCTGTTCCAGGTGTTTTTGATATACGTATTTTTGCTGTCGTATTCATGCGTGAACAGCGTACGGTAGTTGGAATTGTTCCAATCGGTTCCGCGGGTAGGAAAGACCATTTCGTCCGTCAGACTTTCCAGCACGAGCCAAACGCCGCTTCTGCTTTGTAAATCACGCAGGTAAGCGTAAGCAGGAGCAACAATGCTGCCGGCATTACTGGTATCGGATATAGTCTCTGACTCGTCTTGCTCATTTAAAACTTCTTCTTTCAAATCGGTACACGATGCAATGCTAAGAAGAGTAAGGGCTGTGTATAGTATAATTGCTATTTTTTTCATGTCAGTAATATTTTTGTTAGAAGTCAATTGATACACCTAAGCTATAGCTACGCGCCATGGGATAGTTGGTCCACCCGATGCCCAGCGCGGGAACGCCGTTGCTGGTTCTGTTGGAGTTCACTTCGGGGTCATAACCCGAATATCCGGTGATGACAAACAAATTGTTTCCGGTAAGGGTGAAACGCAGGTTGCTGATGTATCTTTTGTTTTTCAATGGAACGGTATATCCTAATGTGGCGCTGCTTAACCGCAGGTACGAACCGTCTTCAATGTAACGACTTGAATAATCGAGCACATTGTTAAACGCTTCATTGGTTTGGGTGGCGTGCACCGTGGTGTTGCTTCCTTTGGAAAACATACTCAGGTTGTCAATCACATTGGCCAGGTTGTTGTAAATGTCATTGCCTACCACACTGTTGAAGTAGAGACTGACATCGAAATTCTTCCAGGCAACGGAGGTGTTGAAGTTCAGAGAGAAGTCGGGTTGCGCATTGCCTATACACTTCTCAACCACTTTGCCGTCGGCATCTTTTTCATAGATGCTTTTGCCGTTTTCGTCGAATCCGAGGAAGTTATATCCCCAGAAGGTTCCAATAGGGTATCCGCTCTTGATGATTTGTGAAGAGAATCCGGTAATGCCCGGACCGCTGGGGTTACCTGTGGTGATGGACGACATGGGCAGGTTTTTCACTTTGTTCGTGATGCTTGAGAAATTGACTCCTGCATTCCAACGCCAGTCTTTTGTATCAATGATTACTCCATTCAATCCAACTTCAAAACCTTTATTGACAATTTTCATATCGGGCACGTTGCTCCACACTTGTGTGGTGGGTGCCGGAGAAATAGAATATACTTGTAAAAGCACATCCTTGGTTGTTTTCGAGAAGAAGTCGAACGTTCCACTCAAACGATTTTTCAAAATAGCGAAATCGAAACCGATGTTTATTTGTTCGGTACGTTCCCATTTCAAATCGGGGTTTGGAGTACGGGTTAGGGTAACTCCCTGAGTAACGGTTGTTCCTCCGTCGAGCACGGCACCATCGGTACTACCTAGTTTGATTTGAGATATCTTATTGGGAATTTCCTGATTACCGGTTATACCCCAGCTCAGACGAAGCTTTAAGTTATCAAATACGTTGAGGCTCTTGATAAATTGTTCCTCACTCATGCGCCATGCAAAGGCAGCCGACGGGAAGAAACCGTATTTATTGTTTTCTCCGAACTTAGTTGAACCGTCGACACGGAAATTTGCAGTAAGCAGGTATTTGTCCAGCAGGTTGTAGTTCACACGACCGAAGAAAGATTGCAATTCGTTGACTGTTATGTTTGAGGTTCCGGTAATATCGGTGTTTTTTCCGAAAGATAAATCATACAGGTAGTCAATGTTATCGATGTCAAAACCTGTTTCCGAGAAGCCGTACCAATAGTTGCGGAACTTCTGGTAAGAGTGACCCGCCAATAAATTGAATTTATGTATGTCTTTTACCTTGAAATCATAAGTAAGATAATTCTCAATCAAGAAATTGCTTGCTTCAACGTTGTTGATGTTGGCCGTACCCTTGTCGCTCATATAGATAAGCTGCTTATCCTGGGTTACTTTTCTGCTGGCTTTGGTTTCGTCAAAAGCCACGTTCATTTTATACTTCAGCCCTTTCCAGATATCAAGCGTACCGGTAACATTGGCCAAGATTCGGTCGGTTTCCGTATTATCATTGGTCAGATCAATCATGGCAACCGGGTTTCGCACATCCTGACTCTTCTGATAGTAAGTTCCGTCTTCGTTGAAGACTGGGTAGGTGGGATTAACTTTCAGCGCGGTGAGCAACAAGTCGCCTTCGTAACCACCCGATTGTCCGAGCGGAGCCCGTTTATCTTTTGTACGTGTGGCCATCAGACTGGCTTCAAACAACAACTTGTCGTTGAATGTTTTCTGACTTAAATAAAAGCGTCCGGTGTATTTCTTCATCCCGCTTTTCTTGATGATACCTTCCTGATCCTGGAAGCTTAATGAAGCGCGATAGTTTCCTTTCTTGCCTCCACCGCTTACTGCCAGGTTATGATTGTGCGATAAGGCTGTGCGGAATATCTCATCCTGCCAGTTGGTGTTTGCTCCACCATCATCAATGGTAATTCCTTTTTCACTGGCAAATGCCCGATACTGATCAGCCGAGAGAACTTCGTATTCATTGGGCAGTTCAGAAACACTGGCATAGGCTGAATAGGATACCTTTGCTTGTCCTTCGGAACCTTTCTTCGTAGTAATCATGATCACTCCATTGGCACCTCTGGCTCCGTAAATAGCTGTGGCAGATGCGTCTTTCAGGATGTCGATGGATTCAATATCGTCCGGATTTAGAAAGTTCAACGGGTTTTTGCTTCCAGTACTTCCGATACCTGTGGTACTTGCACCCGATGGTTGCAAATCGTCTGATGCATCCAATGGCACTCCGTCAACAACATACAGCGGGTCCTGCCCGGAACGGATTGAGTTAGAACCGCGTACGCGGATGGTTACGCCTCCACCGGGTTCACCTCCGTTGTTTGTGATGTTAACACCAGCCACACGTCCCTGAATAAGTTGAGAGGGTGAGCTGACCAGTCCGGTATTAAAATCTTTAGCTTTTACGCCCGAAACAGAACCGGTCAGGTCGCTTTTCTTCATGGTACCATAACCTACCACCACCACTTCGTTCAGCAACTCGGCATCACTTTGCATCTCGACCTTCATTTGTGATTGGGCTTTCATTTCAAGTCTCTTGTATCCTACATACGAGAATACAAGGCTCTTGCCTGCCGGTACGTTCAACGAATATTTTCCGTCAATATCGGTTATTGTTCCGGAAGTTTCACCTTTTATTTGCACATTCACACCAATCAGGGCTTCACCATTTTCGTCGAGAACCGTTCCCGACGACAGCATCTTTGCGGAAGTTTTGCTGTCCTTCTGATTGGACCGAAATATGAGAATCTGTCTGTCGGAAATTTCATAACTCAACGAACTTCCTTTCAGCAATTGAGTCATTATTTCGTTGATGGAACCCGAAGTGATGTTAAGCGTAACGGGTTTATCGAGGTTTACACTCTCCGTATTGTATACAAACACGAACTTGCTTTGCTGCTCTATTAAAGTCAGCACTTCTTTGATGGGCTTGTTGGCCACTTTGATAATTATATCACCCGATTTTGTTACTTCGGCGGGATTGGAAGTTGCATATGCATTGGTCACATTTGCACTTAGGAAAAACAAAATATAACTTGCAATCATCAGTCTGTTACAAATAAATTTTGTATACTTGCAGAAATAATGTTTTTTGTTCATTATTGATAGATTTTGGTTATTAAAAACATTTAGAATCAAAGTCGGGGGCTGAGAAATATTCGCACTATTTCTTGGCCCTTCTGGTTTTTGGTGTGCTCACGTCATAGGCATATCTTTTTAAGGTTTCTCTTTCGTTATTTTAATTGTTCTCTGTTCTTTCGTGATAGTAACCTGCGCAATGCGACTGATATTTTCCAATACTTCGTTCAACGATACGCTGATATCTAATTTTCCGCTGATGTGTATACTCTCCATTTCTTTCCAATTATAGCTAAAAACTATGCCGTAGTGTGATTCTATGGTTTTCAGCACTTCGGCAAGCGACTGGCTATCCATTATCAGCAGGTTTTCTTTCCAGGCAATGGCGGGTAATACATTTACGTTCTCGGCTACATGTGCAGAGGCGGTTGTTTTATTATATATAAATTTTTGATTGGGTACCATGATAACCGATTCTCCTTGTTCCGGAGTTACTTGTACGGAACCCTTAACCAGCAAGACTGATTGTTCGCCGGAGTGGGGGTAGGCAACTACCAGAAACTCTGTTCCCAATACACTAATATCCATATAGTTTGTTTGGGTGATAAAGCGTTTGTGCTTATTTGGCGCAATTTGCATGTAGGCTTCTCCTTCCAGTTTTACCTCTCGTTTGTCTTTCTTGAAATGGAACGGAAAAATAAATTTGGATTGCTCTCTGAGTATAATCTTCGAGTTATCCGCCAATACGATTTGTGCACGTTTGTTCTTGGGCACAGCAAGTTGCATGTACATTTCTTCATCCTGCGGAACGGATAGTTTAAACGAAGAATTACCGGCTGTTTTTATTTCAAGCTGATTGCTTGAGGGGAGGCAGTAAATTTCCACTTGTTCTCCCAATTCAATTTGCTGATCGCCGAAATACAATCGGGTATTTCTCAAGGTGTCAATGTCAACCAAAGCCGACAGGCGGTTGTATGGGATGTTTGTGAAAGAAGTCTGGTATACCACAATGGAGACTGTTATCAAAACAAGAGCAATAGATGCTGCTACATACCAATTCCTGAGGTGAGCAACAGATCGCTTCTTTCCTGTAGTTCTGCGTTCGATGTCTGCCCACATCACACGCTTTTCTTCAGCACTGAGTCTGGGTTCTGCCTTTTTCAGTATGCGATAGGACGTTTCTGAAAAAAGGGGATTGTCTTTGGATTTGTTTTCCATATTCCGGTGCGTATTAATTGTCTCTATAACCCATACAGGTCATCGGTTGCTTTTGTACTCAATAGTAACTGTTTTTTTGGGGAAAATAAAAAAGCACTGTTACCAACTTACTCATTTCAGTTTGGTAACAGTGCTTTTTCGGAATGAACAGTTCGGTTAATATTCTACTTTATCGTCCTTATCAGTCCAACGTTCGAATGCCTTGATTGCTTCATCTCTGAGTAAAACTTCAGAAGGGAGCTTCCTTTCGGATGGCTTTAAATCGAGTTCGTCATAAATGAACGAATCATCAAAGCCTATGTTTTTGGCATCTGTTTTATTATTGGCGTAATACATTTTATCTAAACGGGCCCAGTATATAGCTCCCAAACACATGGGACAAGGTTCGCAGGAAGTATATATTTCATAGCCGCTTAAATTAAATGTGTTTAATTGAGAGGTGGCTGCGCGTATGGCGCTTACTTCAGCGTGAGCGGTGGGGTCACATGATGCGGTTACTCTGTTAACTCCCGTTGCTACAATCTCTCCGTCTTTTGCTATCACAGCACCAAAAGGACCGCCTCCATTTTCAATATTTTCTTTGGAAAGCTCAATGGCTTTCCTCATAAGTTCTTCTTTCGTCATTTGCTAATTCATCATTTTATTGTTCACCGGCAAACGTACGAAAAAAAACTGTAGTTACCAATACCACACCAGTCCGAAACTTACCGGATTCCAATCGGGACCTTTATCTTTTTCGAATAAACTGATTGGAGAATACCGAAGGTAAGCGCCTATGTCATCGAAACCAACCTGGGCTAAAAGATTAAGTCCGACGGGTCTTACATTCAGATCTTTGCCTAATGTGTGTCCGTGACCGTCATATTCAGCTTTTGATTTTACCCAGCAACGAATTTCGGCTTCAGCTCCGAGTGAAGCAAATATCGGACCTTTGTTGCCACACTTGCTTTGCCACTCAAGCAATAACGGAATGCGGAAATGGTTGTAGCGCAAGCGGCTCTGACTGTATTCTATTCCTTGAGAAGGAGCAACAAGCACGGTTGCACTTCCTATTTTTTCGAATCCTTTGTTTCCGTCAACTCGAAAAGAGGTGTAACCAAATCCTAACCCGGTGGTTAATCCCCAATGGCGGTCGGCACTTAACACGAAAGAGCCTTGAAACAGGTTTAATCCGATTTCCCATGATTTAGAACTTACCAAATCAATGCCGTTGGCATTGTTGAAACTCAGGTTGTCGGCTAAATTGGTATAACCCATATATAAACCGGCATAATGAGGATCAAAATGGCCGTACGATTTCTTTGATTTACTAAAAGGCACCGCCAACTCAAATCTTCTTTCCGTACTCTGGCCATCCATGTATACCCCTTCGAATATTTGGTCGTTTTCAATGGTGTCACCGTGGCTTGATTGTTCGTAGAGTTTTACTTTAATCTTACCATTCCCTTCTTTGATACTAATCTTTCTGCCGTTTACATAAAGGGTTGTATCTTTGGCAGTGTTCTCTTGTGCGATGCCTGCTACCGGTATCAATAACAGGCACAATAATAGGAGCTTCTTCATAATAGTTTTTTTATATCATTATTAGTTTTTCTTCATAAACAACATCGTTACCAGATCGTCGGCTTCCAACTCTCCTTCAATGTAAATCAACGTTGCCGATTGTTTGGCATTTGTTTTAAACAAGATGAAGCGGTTGATCTCGTCTTTTAGTTGAGGCAGTTGATAATATCCGGATTGAATTTCACCTCCCGAAATAACTTCTTTTACTTTCTTAGCCTTTTTCTTATCGGCTTCGAGGCAACGCAGAATGAAAGGCAGTTCGTCACTTGCATTCTTGAACGTGATACTTTTATAGAGTGTCATTTCATAAGACTCAACTATCTCGTTAGACAGCTCTACCATTGTTACCCCTTTTTGTTTTCCGTATTTTTGGAAAACAGAGGCAATCTGCAATCCTTGCTGGGCATAGATGCTCGATGTGCAGCTCAGTAAGGCTATTATACATAGTAACCGAATGACTTTACTCATAATTCTACTTCTTTATAATCAGATTTTCATTATTCATTAAATAAGCTGGCAAAAACTTCGTCCTCACTAATTGCTACATCCTGAAAAGCAGCTTGTGCCTCTTCTTTTGCCAATTGAGCATCGGTATATCTCTTCCCGTCAATAATAACATAGCAATCTGTGTTATTGCTGTAATACTTATACATTCCTGCCATGGTTATTGCCAGCAGCAGACCTGCTGCTATGCCACTTGCCACATACCAACCATGCTTTTTGGTTTTGCGAACAGAAAGGGTGGTTGGTTTATTGTTCTTATTTTGCTCAATTTCCTGCTCAAAATAGGCAAACAAGGGACGATAAACTTTCAAGTGATCAGGAATCGGCTCTTCAGCGAAGAAACGTCTCAGGTAACGTTCCTCTTCAGAGGTTGTCGCTCCTTCAAAATACTTGTTTATAAGACTATCTATATTCATGTTTCACTCATTTTAATTTTCAGATAAATATCCCTCACTTTTTTTCTGGCTCTGGAAAGATTGCTGCGAATAGATTCCGAACTGCATCCGGTAATTTGCGCAATTTCTTCTGTCTCATACTCTTCAATATCTTTCATCCGGATAATCGTTTGCTGCAAAGTGGGTAATGAACTTATGATTTCGCGCATCAGGCGTATCTCATCATTGCCTTCTAAGACTCGTTCCGGATTCACGGTTTGACTGACTACCGGCACCTGATCCAGTGAAATTTGATCTGTTCTCTTGCTTCTCCACATGTCCATGCATAAGTTGTGGGTAATGCGAACAGCCAATGCTTCAATGCTATTGTACTCTTCCAGTTTTTGCCGTATGTTCCACAGTTTCAACATCACCTCCTGCACAACATCCTCAGCGTCTGAGGAGTCGTCGGTCAGCTTGCGTGCATAGTTCAGTAACTTGCCCCTGAGCGGTACTACGGTTATTTTAAACTGATTGAGTTCCATTTATATAGATAAGACGCACGAGTTGGCGAAACGTGACATGGGAAACTACTTTTTTTAAAAAGAAACGCTGCAATGTGCGTGTAGCCAATAAAAGGAGGCTAACAGGCAGATTGCAGCGTTGTATTAGGTGCTTTCTATCAAAAGAAATGTAGCTGTGCTATTGTCTTTTTATAATTTTCCGAGGATTTTATCCATCACCCAGTTTGTTGTGGTGGCGCTTTCGCCATCGCAAGTGCAGATTGATTTCCCTAAAAGATGGTCGACTACTGCCTGAATAAGCGGTTGCTGAACATGCTCGGGGTTGGGAACCACAATTTCTTCGCGTCCGTTAACCGTGTGCAGTGCAATGGGGTCATACGTAAAAGTAGAAAAACAAATCATTCCTTTATCGCCTATGATCTCAATACGGTCTTCTTTGGCCGACTCATGAGCCACAAAACACCACGAACCGGAACCTACGAGACCGGAATCAAACTGGAAGCAGGCACTCAGCGTATCTTCTGCCGGGTATAACCCTCCACGGTTGCTTTTGTAACCGTTGGCTTCGAGTATACAGCCAAAAATATCCTGAAGCAAATCGAGCTGGTGAGGAGCTAAGTCGTAGAAATATCCGCCACCCGAAATATCGGGTTGTACGCGCCAAGGTAAATTGTTCTTGTTATAATCTAAATCATACGGAGGCTGGGCAAAACGAATTTGTATGTTAATCACATTACCGATTACCTGATTTTGCACCAACTCCTTAACCTTCATGAAGTACGGCATGTAGCGCCTGTAGTAGGCCACAAAACAAGGAACGCCCGTTTCTTGCGAGATGCGGTTTATGCGTGTGCACTCCTCGTATGTAACTGCCATAGGCTTTTCAACATACACCGGTTTGCCGGCTTTCATAGCCATGATGGCATAGGTAGCATGTGAAGAAGGAGGGGTGGCTATGTAAACGGCATTTACATCCGGATCTTCTATCAGCGACAAGGCATCATCATACCATTTGGGAATGTTTCTTTTCTCGGCATAAGCTTGCGCTTTGGCACCATCACGACTCATGACGGCAACAACTTCAGAACCTTCAATCTTCTTAAAAGCCGGGCCGCTTTTTTGTTCGGTTACGTTACCGCAACCTATAAAGCCCCATTTTATTACTTTATTGCTCATATTCATGTCTTTATTACCTCTTTGCAAATATATACAAAAATATCCAATTCGGGGCATAGTGACAGGCGAAGCTAGTCCTTTTTGTAGTAACTGCGATAGATTCGTTTGAAATCTTTGGTTTTCATGAAACTCTTTATCCAGTTATTCAGGCTATCGCGCAAGGCAGGTGATTGTTTGCTTACCGCCCAGGAATTGAATTGATTGAAACTGATGCCCGTACTAATGTCTATTTGGGGAAACGAGTCGACGGAGGCGCGTGCTATATCTTCATCGCATACGGCATAATCAATGTCACCGTGTTCAACCATCGCCAGAAGTTGTTCCGTTCCGTATTTATCAACCTCTTTGATGTAAATAGTATCTCCAATTTCGTTGCCCAAGTTTTTGATGCGCATCACTGCCGGCGAGCCTTTAATGAGGTGCAGGGTTTTGCCGGCAAGACCCAGCTGACTGGTTATTGCCACTTTGCCATCGGCCAGTTTGCGTTGCACCAAGACTTGTTTGCTGAGGCTGATGGGAGCAGTGAATAAGAGCGAATCTTTAAACTCACTGGTTGTTTGTATGCCGTAGGCTATTACATCAAAGGTTCCATTGGCCAGGCCTTGCAAACGCTTTTCGAAACTCATTTCGGGAATAATTTCAGCTTTCAACCCCTTACTACGCGCAAAAGCCTGAATTAACTCGTAGTTAAAACCGGCCATGCTATCACCTGTTGCAAAGTAGCTCACAGAATTATATTCCGTTGCAACACGGATAACTCCTTCGGCACTGATGGCAGCATAGTCACGCGGTTGTGGATGAGGCGACTTATCCCTAAACCAGAAAAAGGAGATGAGACTGCATACCAAACCTAGCAGGAGGTATTTTATCCATTTTGTTTGGGTTAAGCTTAATTTAATCATAGAAGTTCCATGATAATCCCAGTTTCAACATACGCGGGTTAATGGGGTAGTGCGGAGACAGGAATGAATTGGCATTACTCATCATACCCTGATTAACATGATACATCATCACGAAAAAGCGCGTGCGCTTTAACTGTAGATTGGCATATACATTCACAATGGGATAACCGCCTATGTCCACCTGATCATCATCGGCTTGCAAATGATATTGCTGAATGGCAGGCGTGTAAGCCGGTGCTTTATACTTGCTGAAGTACCTTACGTCTGCTCCCAATTGTACGCTTAATACTTTTTTGGCTAACTTTGTTTCGATGTACAAGTTGTGGTACAATGACAATTGCGGCAGAGGCAGAATCTTTTCGTTGCTAGTTTTCTGCCATGTTACTTCGTTGTCAAGATGTAAAATACCCAATTTGAAATCTTGGTTTAATGTAGCCGAAATTACCTGAATGTTTTCGCCTGCTTGTGTCGGCAATGCGTTTTGATTGAGGTAAGTATAGTTTTTAATGTTTTCAACACCCGCTTTCAGATTGGTCTTCCATCTTTGAATGTTTAACTCTCCTTCCACCCTGGAACGGAATTCTTTATCGAACTCATTGTCCCAATAGAAATGGTTGGAGTGATAGTGGCGCAGATAGAACGCAGGCAGTGTGTTACTGATAGCTGCCCGAGCGATGAAACTTACCGTATCCTTCCATAAGCGGAAGTTCAAATCTAAATCTCCCTTTAGTTTAAACTGCCCAATGGCCTTTTCAAGCATACCTGCTTCGCCGTTGATGGTATAGTGCAGCACGTTGCCCTGTCTTTTTGAAAGCTGTCCACCGATGAAGACTTCCTGTTCGTTGTACTTATCAACTGTTGCCGAATCGGAGTTCATTAAATTGTACCGGTTGTATTTATGCGAAATGTAAGCGGTGAGTCCGGCTTTCGCATATTTGTTGAAGCCTTCCATCAGCTCGATGCCAAAGGTGTTTTTGATGCCGAAGTAAGTGGTTGAGTCGTTGCTTACCAAACTTCCCGTATTAATATAAGTATTGGAGTAATAATCTTCGGGCTCGGAGTTTGCTCTGAATCGATGAGACGCTCTTTCAACCTTCATGGTATGTATGAAACTGGTAACGGGAACATAACGATCTACCGTATCGTTCTCCACTCCGCTGGCCTTTTTCGTAAATCCCAGGTTGTATCGGTGTGTAAGGAAAACATAGAATTTCTTATTGCGATTCCACGTTTCCTCCAGATTGGTAGGAATGCTGCTTGCTTCGTACTCCTTTTTACCTTCAGCCATTTCTTCGGGGGCGGTAATGTACCTGTCGTCTGTTATACCTCCGTTCTCGGCCATTTTCATGTAATAGTTATTGTATACCAAGTGTGCCTGATACCTGTCACCAATGTAACTGCCGAAGAGGCCGCCGTTGAAGAGCGAAGTCGATTGACTATTATATAATCCTCGTCCGTAAAGGTAGTCAATGTTGAATCCGAAAGCCAACCGTTTATTGACATTGACTGAGAAATATGATTTGAAGCGTTCTTCACCGTCAATTTTACTACCTGCCTTGTAATAGGTCAGATTGGTGTAGGGAACGTTGCTGTTTGTGAACTTAAAATCCCACGGGTTCTGGTAGAAACTAGAGAAAGGATCTATGAACATAGACTCTGACGCTTGCGGCCGCTCAAAGAAAAGACGTGATAAACGGGGGGCACCTAAGTTTCCTAAATAGTTATAATGGCCTTTCACTCCCTCAACCAGATTGGTGTTTTGAAAGTGATGAAACAGTGTGTCTACCTGAACGGGCAATACAGTACCCAGTTCTTCACTCACATTCCACATGTACAGCTTGGGCGGAACACTTTGTATTTCCACATTCGAACTGTCTTTTTGCGTGCGCATGGCCGGATCAATCTGATTGCCGTATTGGTCAAACTGAGAGTTCTGGTCGGTTTGAGCTTGCAAATGGGTATGCGCTAGTATACCGATTAATATGTATGTAAACAGGAATCTTTTCATAATTAGCGGCAAATATACAATAAAAAATAATTTGTCAGCAGAAAAGCGAAGCGTATTAACTTCAATTATCGCTTTGATGCAGGGCTGCAAACAATAGCGCCCGGACTTTTAAAAGCCGGGCGCAATGAGAACAGCAGATACCTGCCTTTTATTGTTCACGAATGAGCTCCATTCCTTTTAGAATAGCTGCTTCATTCATTGGTATCAGGTGATGATGACGTTCGGGTAATGTTTTCTTTAGTCCCTTTAGCACATTGGCTATGGTCACAACCGGACGAATTTTCAATAAGCCTCCCAATACGATCATATTAAATGCTTTGGCGTTGTTCATTTCATTGGCAGCATCCATTGCATCAATACGGTAAACCTTGATGTCTTTGCGAGTGGGAGGGTGGATAATTCCGTATCCGTCATAGATAATGATTCCTCCGGGTTTCACGCGACTCTCAAACTTCTCGAGTGAAGGTTGGTTCAATATAATAGCCGTATCGTATTTACTTAAAATGGGCGAAGATATTTTCTCATCGCTTACAATGACGGTAACATTGGCTGTTCCGCCACGTTGCTCGGGTCCGTAAGCCGGCATCCAGGTAACTTCTTTGTCTTCCATTAAACCAGAATAGGCCAGAATTTTACCCATCGACAATACTCCCTGACCGCCAAAACCTGCTATAATTATTTCTTCTTTCATTTGGATATTCTTTTAGCTGAAATTGGTTATTTGTCTTTAATATCTCCCAATGGGTAGAAGGGGAACATGTTCTCTTCCATCCAAGTGTTGGCATCGGCAGGAGTCATCTTCCAACCGGCGTTACAGGTTGATACAATCTCTACCAGATTAGATCCTTTTCCTTCCATGGAGTTCTCGAACGCTTTGCGGATAGCCTTTTTGGCTTTGCGTATAGCGGCAACTGTGTGAACGGCCTGACGGGTTACGTAGGCTGTGCCTTCCAATTGAGCAGCTACTTCGGTTATTTTAATAGGATAACCGTGAATCTCGGGATTACGTCCTTCGGGGCAAGTAGCCGTTTTCATTCCCAACAAAGTTGTGGGAGCCATTTGTCCGCCGGTCATACCGTAAATACCGTTATTGATAAAGATAATGGTAATATTGTCACCTCTGTTCAGCGCGTGGATGGTTTCGGCTGTACCGATACAAGCCAAGTCACCGTCGCCCTGATAAGTGAAAACCAATCGGGCCGGCCATAAACGTTTGATGGCAGTTGCTAATGCAGGCGCACGTCCGTGAGCAGCTTCTTGCCAGTCTATGTCCAGATAGTTATAGATGAAGACGGCGCAACCTACCGGTGAAATACCAATGGCTTTGTCTTCCATACCCATTTCCTGAATGACTTCAGCAATCAGCTTGTGAACCACACCGTGGCTACAGCCCGGGCAGTAGTGCATGGCATTGTCATTCATCAGTTCCGGTTTCTTGTAAACCAGATTTTGGGGATTAATTATTTGTTCTCTTGTTAACATAATGCTTCGATTTATGAAAGCGTTTCTCTTATGAGCAACCGTTTTTCCGTATACACGGCAAGAAACAGTTGCCCTTCAGCGCTTTACCTGTTAGTGAATCGTATGAAAAACTCCATGATCTTAACGAAGATTGCTGCAGCACAAACATAAATAAACGTTTTCTTATCGTCAACGGCGAAGTACACAATGATAGCAATCAGTGTACCTATCATGAAAAGAATGTTCAGGATGTTTCTTATTTTCTGCGGATCCATCTTATTTGTTATTTAATGAGTTGTTCTTTTAATGCTGCAACTATTTCGTCGGGATCGGGAACAATACCACCTAAACGGCCGAAGTGTTCAACTTTTACCCTACCGTTAACGGCCAAACGAATGTCCTCAACCATTTGTCCGGCATTCAATTCCAGCGAAAGCATACCTTTCACCTTATCAGCATAGGCTGCGATAGCCTTTGTTGGGAACGGCCACAAAGTAATGGGGCGAAGGATACCCACTTTGATACCTTCTTCGCGTGCAATTTCCATTGCTTTTTGTCCGATACGAGCCATTGATCCGAAAGCGATGATGAGATATTCGGCATCTTCGCAATGAATTTCTTCGTAGCGTACCTCATTTTCTTCAATCTGTTTGTATTTAGCCTGGAAACGAAGGTTGTTCTGTTCCATGGCATCGGGTTGAAGTTCCAGTGAGGTAATGATGTTGGGTTTACGTCCCGATTTACCGGTAGTAGCCCATGGGCAACGAGCAATAACCTCTTCGTCTGTGAGGCGTTTCTTTTGTGGTGGCAACACCACTTTCTCCATCATTTGCCCTATCACTCCGTCGGCTAGCATCATCACCGGGTTGCGGTATTTAAAGGCCAGATCAAAAGATAGTGCTACAAAGTCGGCCATTTCCTGCACAGATGCAGGAGCCAGCGCAATGAGACGATAGTCGCCATGTCCGCCACCCTTCACTGTTTGAAAGTAATCGGCCTGGCTAGGCTGAATGGTTCCCAGTCCGGGACCACCGCGCATTACATTTACAATAAGACACGGAAGCTCTGCTCCCGCAATGTATGATATACCTTCTTGTTTAAGACTGATGCCCGGGCTTGATGATGAAGTCATCACCATTTTACCGCTTCCTGCACCGCCGTAAACCATATTAATAGCTGCAATTTCACTTTCGGCTTGTAACACTACCATGCCGGTTGTTTCCCAAGGACGCAACTCGGCCAGCGTTTCCAATACTTCCGACTGTGGTGTTATGGGGTAACCGAAATAACCATCGCATCCGCAGCGAACTGCCGCATGAGAAATGGCTTCGTTTCCCTTCATTAATACAACTTCTTCTTCCATATTCTTCTTATTAATCGCATTTAACTTTATAAACCGTGATACAACCATCCGGACAAACGGTAGCACATGCGCTACATCCGATGCAAGTATCTTCTACGTATTCGCGGGCATAATTATACCCTTTTGCATTCACCTCTTTGGCGAGTGATATTACTTTTACCGGGCAAGCCACCACACACAAACTACAGCCTTTACAGCGTTCGTTGTCGACAACTATTGCTCCTCTAAATTTTGCCATAATCTCTATATTACGTTTATTTGATTATATATAGTCTTGATTGAAGAAGTTCATTATGTCCATTGCCATTTTACGGGCCTCTGTGGCCGGACTTTGGGGATTGAGGTCGATGGCGGACTGATAATGATTGAGGGCAGTTGCCCAGTCACCGCGTTTGCGGTAAGCATTGCCCAGTAGATAATAGGCTTCATCTTTTCGTTCAGAGTCAGTTTGAATATAACTCTCGAGTTGTAGAATTGCACTATCTATATTGCCTTGATTGATAAGCTCTTTTATGCTATTTATTGGGTCCATATTTCAAAAATATACGGATTAACGAGAGGCAAAGATAGTTTTTATTTAGACATGACGGTTATGTTTACTGTGAAAAATCGGAAAATAGGAAAAATAAAAATCGAATTAATGACAGATATTTTGTCTATCTGTCATCAATTCGACCTTGCTATGACTGTATGCAGACCTATTCGCTTACAAGTCTGCCATTAATGTATAAGTTTTTAAAGGTAACGTCTTTAGCACTTTTTATATCATTTCCATCTTTTGCAACATTATTAAAGTGAGAGTCCTCTACACTTATGTTGTTTACAAGCGACGGATCTTCCAATCCGATGATCAGAACGCCCAGCTGACTCTTCTGACAAGTCACGTTTTTGAGGTGCACGTTGCGCACAGTTGGAGTAAATCCGCGCTGACAGTTCTCACGGTTTTCGTATTGCAGATTAATGCGCAACACAGCTTCGCGGCACTGCCCAACGGTAACATTGCGCACAAATACATTCTCAATAACACCTCCGCGGCAAGTACTTGTTTTGATACGAATTACACGATCAAGTTCCGGACTGTCCATCTCGCAGTTCTCAACGAACAGGTTGCGGTAACCGCCTGATATTTCGCTTCCTATGACCACACCGCCGTGACCGTTTTTCATTTTGCAGCCCCTTACGATGATATTTTCACTGGGAATGTTCCATTTGCGGCCGTCGTTGTTTCTTCCCGACTTGATGGCAATGCAGTCGTCGCCCGTATCGAAAACACAGTTTTCAATCAGTACATTTTTGCATGACTCGGGGTCGCAACCATCGCCATTGGGGCCGCGGTTGAAGATATTCACACCCCGTACAATTAAACTTTCGCAGAACAGAGGGTGGATTACCCAGAAAGGAGAGTTCAACAAGGTTACATCTTCAATGAGAACCGTGTTGCACGAATATAAATTGATCAGCTGCGGACGCATCCCGTCTTCGGGAGTCATGATTCGTTTGTAGATTGGTGTGTTGGTTTCGCCGTACATCAGCAAACGCTCGCGACCACCGTTGCGCTGAGCCACCATGCCTTCTTTCCAGCCGTATCGGGGAGCACCGCACATGGGCCACCAAGCCTCCTTAGAGCCTTGCCCGTCGATGGTACCTTTTCCGGTGATGGCAATATTGGTTTCGCCATAAGCATAGATAAGAGGACGTGCATTATAACAATCTATTCCTTCCCAACGGGTGATAACTCCGGGGAAATATAAACTCTGATCGGTCGAAAACTTAAGCGTTGCACCTTCGGACACGTGAAGATTCACGTTACTCTTTAATGTGATGGGGCCTGTGAAAAAAGTCCCTTTGGGCACCACTACGGTACCGCCACCCGCCAAGCTGCAAGCAGTAATGGCTTGATTGATGGCTTCGTGGCAAGGTTCGGCTTCATTGTGGGGCTTTGCTCCGAAATCGGTAATGTAAAAAGTACGCTTAGCGAATGACGTGCGCTTAATTTGTTTTTCAATCTTGGCACTCTCTTTAAAGGCTTTATCGAAATCGATATTACTTGCCCGGGCGCACAAAGCGACCAAAAGTAAGGTAAAGACTCCAATGGCTTGTTTCATCATGGTTCTTGTTTTTTAAAAGATGGTTACTAGTTTTTCATGCTACAAAAATAAGACTTAAAAAGGAGCACAAAGTTTAGTTTTTGGTGGAAAAGGTGCAATTATTGACGTTATTCTCTTTCCCGGTACTCTATTTCAAGTTTTAGAAGCTATTAATAAAGTAGACGAGGCAAGCAAAATAATGAATCAAATGCTTGACTTTGGTTATATAATGTATTATCTTTGTCAGCATAATCCTATAGTACATTCAATTTATTATAGGCGCAAAGGCAGGAGCTTAAACTCCTGCCTTTTTTCGTTTTGTACGGTTCCTTTTTTCATTCGGACGGTTGCTTATTGCCATTTGCACGGTAGCAAAAGGTCCGCGAGAAACCGTCTCACAGCCAAGAGACGGTTTCTCATGACCCAAGAGACGGTTTCTCTTTTCAAATTGCTCGTTATCTTTTTCAAATTGGCCGTTATGTTTTTCAAAAAGTTGGTTATGTTTTGCCCAACTCCTCCCGATGCCTGTTCGAAGTTCCTCAATTAGTTAATAATACATAAACTTGCTCTTGACAAGAATCCACTGAAAAGTGTGGCGTAGTAAAGCTATTTCGTCAAAACAGCCCGACGGGTGTTCTGCCCCGTGAAGCTTATGTTTTGGGCATTATTCCCTTATTAATTGTATTATATACACTTTTATCCACTAAGAAAAGACTTTTGTCCACCTGCTACTCTGAGCCGTCATCTATCTTTGCCATACAAAAGAAAAATCTAATTAACCTTTAAAATTAGTATTATGAAGACAAGAAAATGGCCGTCACTTCTATTGGCGGTATTTACAGTTCTTTCATTCGGTGCCTGTGACGACTGGGGACAAATGGATCCTGCGGCAGGAAATCAAATTTATCCGAAACTTGAGTTAAAAGGAGAATACAAGTTTGAAGAAGAACTTTCTCCTGAAGAAGTAACTTTGTCGGCCTACGATGGAGGAGAAGTTCCCCGAATTGTGACCGACGAGTTCAAAGGAAAAGTGCTTAATCTCAATGGAGGTTATGCTCGTTTCCATAATCCTTTGTACAATGTAAAGGTGCAAACGGGAGTATCTGTTACCATGTGGGTGAAAACAGCAGCCGACAATCTGGAAGGCGCCATCTTTTCATTTGCCAATGAAGATAATTCGGAGCGCATCTTTTTCACTCCGAACGCTTGGTTACACCGCGACAGTCTGAACGTTTCCGGTGAAGTGAATAAACCCACCCAAGCCTCAACGCCACCCTTCACTGCCGATGAATGGCACTACATGGCACTCATTATCACCAACCAAGGTTATACCTTATATATTGATGGCGAAAAAAGCAGTGAGGAAGTTGCTTCAACCGAAGCTGCTTCCTTTAACTATCCGAGTCTGGTGCAAGCATTTCCACGCTTGCCATACCTGTATTTGGGTTACGGATCGCCTGTGCAACCCAAAGCCATGCGTGTTGACGATGTGAGAGTGTACCGAAACGTCATCACTGATAAAGAAATTGCCGTGCCTGCCGTAAGCGGAGGAGAAGAATATCGCTTCCCGCCAAGAGGAACTGTTGGCTATTACACACTCGACAATACATTTGCCAACAATCTCAATGCGGCACAAAGTGGCGAATTAATAACCGTTGAAACGCAAGCTACCCCATCGGCATTTGAACAAGACGCTGACAGAGGAACCGTTTGGCATCAGCAAGAAGGATGGACCGGCAATGCAAACGGTTGGGCATACACCCGTTTCGACAATCCGCTCAAAGGGAAGACCTTAGAAGACGGACTAAGTGTTTCTTTGTGGATTAACCCGCCCACGTTGAATTGGTGGGATCAGATCTTTGTACTGAACGACGGAACCACTAAATTCTGGTTCAATGCCATCGGTTACCTTGGTTACAACGGAGCCGGCGGCTGGTTTGACTGTCAGAATAACAATGCCGATAATGCACTGACGGCAGGCAAATGGACTTTTGTAACCATCAATATTTCGACCGACGGGTTTGAAGTTTACTACGACGGAAAACTGAAGTTTGATAAAGACAACAACGGAGCGTTTGCCTCGGGCGACTTTACAGGTTACAATAATGTTTTGAACTTTTTCACTTCTGCCAGCAACTTCTACCTGGGATACGAAACATGGTGGAAAGCAGCCCCTGCATTGGTTGACGATATGTTCTTTGTAACAAGACCTTTGACAGAGAAAGAAATCCTGAATCTGTATGCCGATACTAAAAAAGCATCGGGCGGAATCCCCGTTAGTCCTGCCTATGCACCGTCTTTGGCCGGCTACTATCCGTTGAACAACTCTTATGCAAATGCGGTGAATGCAGCGCAGGGAGGTGAACTTATTACCGTAGAGGCACAGGCTACTCCGTCGGCTTTTGAGCAAGACGCAGTCAGGGGTACCGTTTGGCATCAGCAAGAAGGATGGACCGGCAATGCAAACGGATGGGCATACACCCGTTTCGACAATCCGCTCAAAGGGAAGAATATGACCGAAGGTCTCAGTGTCAGCATGTGGCTAAACCCGCCTACCTTGAATTGGTGGGATCAGATATTTGTTGTGAACGACGGAACAACCAAACTTTGGTTTAACGCCATCGGTTACCTGGGCTATAATGGAGCCGGCGGATGGTTTGATTGTCAGAATAATAATGCCGATAATGCGCTGACAGCAGGCGTCTGGACATTGGTGACCCTAAACTTTATGCCCGACAAGTTTGAAGTGTATTATAATGGTGTGCTGAAGTTTGACAATGAAAACAATGCAGCGTTTGCTTCGGGCGACTTTACAGGATACAACAACATATTGAACCTGTTTAATACGGCCAGCAATTTTTATTTCGGTTACGAAACTTGGTGGAAAGCCGCACCGGCATTGATTGACGATGTATATCTATGCGCCAGTCCGCTGACGGCCTCACAAGCAGCAGCCCTCTATAATGCGACAAAAAAATAACCTTGTTATTTCCATAAAATAAAGATAATATGAAAGATAGACAAATGAATTCCAAATCATCCGGGAGCGTATTAATGCTCCTGAGATGGCTGTCGGTGTTCCTGATGTTGCTGGCCGGACAAACTCTGTGGGCACAACAGCGGCAAGTGACGGGTATCGTGAAAGATCAGACAGGTGAACCCATAATAGGTGCCAGTGTATTAGAGAAAGGTAGTACCAATGGTGTGATTACCGACTTGGACGGTAACTTCAAGCTCACAGTAAGCAATGCCGTGAAGGCTGTTCTGCAAATCTCTTATGTTGGCTATAAAACACAAGAAATATCAGTGAACGGGAAGACTTTACTGGAGGTCGTCTTGAAAGAAGATACGGAGTTGCTGGATGAAGTAGTTGTTGTGGGTTACGGTGCCCAAAAGAAAGAAAGTGTGGTAGGAGCTATCTCGCAGGTTTCGAGTAAGGAACTTCTGGCTTCTCCCGCAGCCAATGTCTCTCAAGCGATTGCCGGAAAGATTCCGGGTGTTATTACAACACAGACATCGGGTGCACCGGGACAAGATGATACGAAGATTAATATTCGCGGAAGGGCTACCTTTGCCGGCGACGGTTCTCCACTTATTTTGGTGGACGGTGTGGAGCGTACCTTTTCGCAGATTGCTCCCGATGACATTGAAACTATTTCAGTCTTGAAAGATGCTTCGGCAACAGCCGTTTACGGTGTGCGCGGTGCCAATGGCGTTATGCTTATTACCACCAAACGTGGTCGTGATCAGAAACCCGAAGTAAACCTCACGGCCAACTGGCAAATTCAAAGTCCCACACGCAGCGACACGTACCTTGACTCTTATCAATCTGTCGTATTGCTGGAAGAGGCTTTGAAGAACGATGGATTACCTTCTCAATTCTCGGCTAACGACATTGAAATGTATCGTAAATCGGCTGCCGGAGAGTTAAGTGGTTTGGACGCCATGCTTTATCCGAACGTGGATTGGTACGACGAAGTTTTGAAAAAATCGGCCCCTGCGCAACGTTACAACGTTAGTGTTCGCGGAGGAACTAAGCGCATGCGGTACTATGCTTCTGCCGAACTTTATGATCAGAAAGGTTTGATCAAAGAACTGAGCCAGGATATGTATGGAAACTCCTCTAGTCCCAGTTATCGGAGATACGCTTTCCGCGCTAACATGGACTTGTTTCTGACAAAGGATCTCACGTTCTCTGTCAATTTTGGAACTCGCTTTGAAGAGCGTCGCGGGTCTAATACAAGTGAAAGCAGTACGTACAGTCAGACTTTCTATGAGCTGAATCACACTCCCGGCTGGCTTTTCCCCGTATCTTACGAGGTACAGAATGGAGAAAGCACCAAGACTTTATACGGAGGTAGTTCACAATATCAAAGCAATATCGTTGCAGCGTTAGCCAAAGGAGGATATTATCGTGCTACCAATACCATCAACGAAACCAACTTTGTTTTGGATTATAAAATGGACTGGTTGACCAAGGGATTGAGTGCGAAAGGTATGGTTTCGTTCGACTATGACTCTTATTATAAGAAGATGTTCAAAGCCGACTTTGCTACGTATGAATTAAATGATCGTGATAACTACGAGTCAATGGATGCTTATAATCAGTTTAATTCAGATGGCGAACTGGCGTATAGTAAGGAAAACAGTACTACTTACAAACTTTATATGGAAGCGCAGGTTAACTACGCACGCCAGTTTGGAAAACATGATGTAACGGCTATGGTATTGTATAATCAGAATGATTACCGTTACAATTCAGAGTTAGCCAAGCGTTACCAAGGATTGGTAGGACGTGTTACTTACGGCTACGATGACAGATATTTGGCCGAGTTTAATGCCGGTTACAACGGTTCTGAAAACTTCCTTCAAGGCAAACGCTTTGGCTTTTTCCCCGCTGTATCTGTAGGATGGCGCATAAGCAATGAAGAATTTATGGCCGGTACGGCTCAATGGCTCAATAACCTGAAGATACGCGCCAGCTACGGTGAGGTAGGTAATGACATCTACACGGTGAACGGTACGGCTCAACGATTTTTGTATGAAGAAAAATGGTCTCAGGTTAGTAATGCTTATTATTTTGGCAGTTCAGGTAAAACCGGAATCTACGAATCTCAGTATCCCAACCTCGGGGTAACTTGGGAACGGGCTCACAAGTATAACGTCGGACTTGAGTTTGGCTTATGGAATGGGTTGCTGAATGGTAACATTGATGTGTTTTATGAAAAGCGTAATGACATCCTGACTTCCTATCTTACCCGCCCGCAATGGGTTGGTGTGGCATTGGCGGCCGGCAACTTAGGCGAGACAAAAAACAGTGGTTACGAAATAGAATTGAAGCATAATAATCGCATCAATGAAGATCTGAGCTACAACGTTGGATTAACGTATTCGCACGCACGCAATGAAATTATCAGCATGGATGAACCCGAACTGAAGACTGCTTATCGCAAGCGCGAGGGTAATCCTATCAGTCAGTATTTCGGACTGATTGCCGAGGGCTTTGTTACGCAGGCTGATTTAGATAATCCTGATTTCCCTGTATCTACGTTTGGTACCGTAAAGGTGGGCGACCTTAAATATAAGGATGCAAACGGTGATGGTTTCATTGACGATCGCGATGAAAGTCGTATAGGATATAGTGATATTCCCGAAAATACGTACGCATTGTCTTTGGGTGTTAACTATAAAGGATGGGGATTCAGCGTGATGTTCCAAGGTGTGGATCACGTAAGTCGTTACTACGATGCCGAAGCGATGTATGCTTTCGTTAGTGGCGGTAAGGTGAAAGAACATCATTTGGAACGCTGGAATCCTGCGCAGAGCGAAGCTTACAATCTGCAACATGCCAACTATCCGTTGTTGCACTACGACAATTACGGTGATCACAATCAGCGTACAAACTCTTTCTTCTTGAAGAACGGATCATTTATTCGTCTGAAAAACATAGAGTTAAGCTATACTCTGCCCGAGAATTGGTCTAAGGTGGCCGGCATGAGCAATTGTCGTCTTTACGTGAATGCGAACAACTTAATTACTTGGGATCATTTAAACAACTTAACCGATCCTGAAAGTAATGGTTCAAATCGTTACCCTATTATGAAAACAGTGAACTTTGGTGTAAACATTAAATTCTGACACACATGAAGAAAACAATATTATACAGCTTGCTTGCACTAACCATTTCTACAAGTGTTCTTACTTCATGCGAAGATGCATTTGGTAGTTTCTTGGACAAGCAGCCCAGTAACGAATTAACCGAGGAACAGGTCTTCGGTGATTGGAGCTTGATGGAACAATTCCACTTTGACACGTATAACTTCCTGCGTCACGGAGCATGTCGCATTAACAATTCTTGGCTGGATGCGGCTACTGATTTAGCCGAAACCAGTTATGCAACTGGTGGTGTGCGTAGTACTTTTAATATCGGTAATTATTACGGATCGGCCGGTGCTGCCGAACTGACTGATACTTGGGAACATTACTATCGCGGCATCCGCAAATGCAACATGATCATTAATCGCATAGAAAGTGTGCCCAAAAGTGCCGACTTAAGTAATGATAAGTACTTGCAGGACAAAACAAACTATACTTCTGAAGCTCGCTTCTTGCGCGCATGGTTTTACTGGGAGTTGTTTTTGCGTTACGGTCCGGTACCCATTGTTACCGAAGTACTTGATCCGGATGGTGATTTGCTGAGCGGATATACCGACCGGCCAACGGTGAAGGAATATGTAGTCGATTTCTTATTGAAGGAACTGAGTGAATGTGAAAGTGGCTTGCTTACTTATCAAGATGCGTGGAATGCAACTTATGCAGGTCGCATTGGTCAGCCAATGGCACGGGCACTTGCTTCACGCATTAAGTTGTACATGGCCAGTCCCTGGTATAGTGCTGAGAGTGGAATAACCTGGCAGGAAGCGGCAGATGCTGCGAAGAGTTTTATGGATACTTATGGTTCTAAGTTTGCTCTTTTTACAGAGGAAACAACAGATGGCATTTTGCCATATAATAATGCGTTGCTTCGTACAACCTATTTGGACAGCAACAAAGAAATTATATTCTTCAGAAATGATGTAGCAGTAGGATGGAGTGCCATACAAAATGACACGCCGGTGGGCGAAGGTGGTAAAGGAGGTCTTTGTCCCTCGCAGAACTTAGTCGACATGTACGACATGATTGACGGTTCTTCGCCCTTCACTACTTATGACGCCACGGGTGCACCGGTTTACAACAACGGTCAACCTACCATTAACATAGGCAGTGGATATAGTGATGCTACTATGTGGACAGGTCGCGATAAGCGATTGGAGGCTACTGTTCTTTATCACGGTACGGAATGGGGCAACGGAACAATCAATGTGATCAAAGGACAACGCGACAATCCGGTGGGTAATGCAAATGCTACGCCTACGGGTTATTATGTTCGCAAATACATTCCGGAAGCTATTTTAGGTTCGGTACATACCGGTACTTCACGTCGTTTGTGGACTTCATTCGTTACGCTGAAATTATGCTGAACTATGCAGAGGCGCTGAATGAAGTGCAAGGACCCTCTACAGAGGTTTATAATATGCTCGACCAGATTCGTCGGCGTTCGGGAATTACCGGTTCGGTGGCCAATCGTAGCGACTTGACCAGTTCAAAAGAAGCCATGCGAAACTTCATTCACAAAGAACGTACGGTTGAGCTTGCTTTCGAGGAACATCGTGCTTGGGATGTGCGTCGCTGGAGCGTAGCTGTTGAGGCTCTTTCTCGTCCCATTTACGGTATTGATGTAGCGACCAATGGGGCTATTAGCCGTAAAACGGCACAAGGACGTGTCTTTGAAAATAAGATGTACCTCTATCCAATACCCGAAGGTGAGGTATGGAAGACTAACATTGAGAATAACCCGGATTGGAAATAATTCTTAAATTGAATAATTATGAGTAACATAAAATATAGTATAAGAAAATGCACAGCATCAGGCAGGTTTCTGTTGCTTCTAGGCTTTCTCTGGTTGCAAACAATTGCCCTTGCACAGAACGAGCAAGTATTGAAAGGGCGGATTGTAGACAGCAAAGGAGCTCCTATTGCCGGTGCTGTAGTCAATGTAGCCGAACAAAGTCGTATTGCCCTGTCAGACAAAGATGGTTATTTTATTCTCAAGAATGTGAAGTCTCAGGATGAGATATGCGTGAGTAGTGTAGGCTATTTAAATGCTACGGCAAATGCCGATTTCAATGAAGGCTTTCAGATTGTATTGGCGGAAGACTTGGATGAATACCTGCATACCATGCCGGTTCCTTTTGGACGCAAGGCGAAAAAGCTAATGACTGAAGCTACGTCTGTAGTGACTGGGCAAGAATTACAAAAACATCCTGTTACCATTTTACAAAATGCATTTACAGCTACCGTTAACGGTATGGAAACTTACGAATGGAGTAGTGAGCCGGGTTGGAGTGAAACTGCCATGTACATTCGTGGTATACGTACCATGAATCAGAATGCGCGTGCTCCGCTTATCATTGTGGATAATGTAGAGCGAGATCTCTCTTTTCTCGATGCTTTTCCGATTGAGAACATTACTGTATTGAAAGATGCTGCGTCTACCGCTATTTACGGAATGAGAGGGGCCAATGGTGCTATACTTGTAACGACTAAGCGTGGGCAGGCTGGTAAAACCAATATTGACTTTACTCAGGAAATTGGTTATCAAATGCTGAGCAACAAAATGGAATTGCAGAATTCCTATAATATGGCATTGACTCGTAACCAAGTGCGTTACCTGAGTGGAAGTGATCCGATGTATACGGATGAACAGATTGAAAAGTATCGTCGGGTAAGTAATGGTGAAACATTAGAGGGCGTTGATCGCTATAGATACTTCGATACGAATTGGTTTGAACAGTTGTATAGGGATGCAGCTCCCATGTACAAAACGAATATGCAGATAAGCGGTGGTAATAACCGGGCTCGTTATTACGTGTCTTTCTCTTATCTGCGACAAGAAGGTATGTGGAACGAGAAAGGAACCGGTTGGAACAAGAACTTTGATACGCAGCACATGCTGAATCGATGGAATTTGCGTTCTAACATTGATATTGATGTGACGAAGTTTTTAAATGTATCATTAGATTTAGGTGGACGTATTGATAACATCAATCAGCCTACACAGAGTGTGTTCGATTTAACAACGTTCGGAGCAGTGGAGGCTAACCCGATGGAACCGGTTTATTGTCCCAACGGTGAACTGTATGCTAGTAGTACAGCCAACAACCCCTTACGCTATTTGGCGGCTAGTGGACAAGAGAAAAACCGTCGACGTAATTTGTATAGTACATTGAGTGTGAACGGAGACCTCAGTAGTTTATTGAAAGGATTGAAGGTGAATGCTACCGTAAGTTTCGACTCTTACGAAACATTTGAATCTACTCAGCGCAATGCTATCAATACGTATAATTACGACTATACCAATGCGAATGTTACTGATCCGTCCGAATTTACGTATACGAAGTATACTTCATATTCGGCATTGACTAATCCATCGGCCAATCAGCGTGAGTATTACTATCATTTGAACTTTAATGGAGGATTGAATTATAGCAATAAATTTGGTAAACATGCGGTCGATGCACGTGCTTTTATTCGCACTTACCAGAATGTGGTAAGCGGAAGTACATCGTCGGAACGTACGCTTTCATGGAACGGACAAGCAATGTATGCTTACGATAATAAGTATATCTTCTCCGGGAACATAAGTAGAATGGCTAGTGATAACTTTGCTCCGGAAGAACGTTGGGGCACTTTTTACGGTACATCACTCGGTTGGGTTGCTTCTGAGGAGTCATGGTTGAAAAACAAAAATATAGATTTGTTGAAGCTACGTGCTTCTTATGGCCGTGCCGGACAGTCGAGCACAGGTGCCGGAAGGTATCCTTATCAGGGTACTTACTCTAGTGGAACTGGTTATAGCTTTGGTTATTCGCAAAGCAATATCGGAGGTTACTACGAGAGCAAAGCAGGCAATAGTAACAATAAATGGGAAATATCCGATATGTTGAATATTGGGGTGGACTTTGATTTCTGGGGTAAGAAACTTTACGGTGCGGTAGATGTGTTTAAAGAGTGGCGTTCGGGCATCTTAGTAACACGCTCCACTATTCCTTCGATTATTGGAGTTTCAGTAAGTTCTGATTCTTACGGAAAAGCAGAGAGTAAGGGACTTGAAGTGACTTTAGGCCATCGTGGTAAGATAGGTAAGGTAAACTATTACTTAGAAGGTTTACTAACTTACAATACGAATAAGATAACTGAAATGGATGAAACGGAGCCCAATGTGGAATGGCAACGTAAAACGGGCCGTCGAATTTATGATGGTACGGAAGTAGCTGCCTTATACGAGAGTTCGTTTAATAACACAGTGGGCGGATGGAATATTTATAAGTTCGTGCAATGGGCGAACGATCCAGATAAAGTAGCTACCAGTCAGCAAGATGCAATTGATCATCCCGAGAAATATCCGTATCATTCAGCATCTAACGGTAAGCAGACATTAGGTACGGCTGTTTTCAAGGATTTGAACGGTGACCGACAAATTGATTCTAACGACATGTTACCTGATAGCTATACCATTATTCCCGAAATTATACCGGCATTGAATATCGGTTTGGAATGGAATGGTTTTGATGTACGTGCTGTATTTAATGCTTATCTGAATCGTAGTGTTTTTCTTTCACCTGCTATCAGCTTTAGTGGCTGGAGTAACATGGGAACACACGAAGTAACGAAGGCATGGGGATATTATACTGATAATCCCGCTGATCCGCGTAACATAAACGCAACTTATCCACGTCCGCTTTACGGTGGCTTTAATGCCATAGACTCAGATCGTGCTACAGGTACATACAAGAATGATATTTGGGTTAGAAATGGCAATTATCTGTCTTTACGTAATGTGGAGATTGGTTATTCGTTGCCCAAAGAACTTATTGCCAAAATTAGCATGACGAAGTGCCGATTTTACTTTAGCGGATATAATTTATATAACTGGAGTGATCTTCCGGATGACGTAGATCCTGAAAAACCGATGAGTTATTGTTGGTGGTATCCCAAGACCCGTTCGTTTACATTTGGTGTAAACATCGGATTTTAATGTTGTACTTTAAATTATGAAATGATGAAAAAGATATTGATATATATCACTGTAGGATTACTGGCAACTGTTTCCAGTTCTTGTAGCGATTATTTGGATAAAGAAGTAGATTTGACCTTGTCTGAGGAGCAGATATTTAGCAAGTACGAAAATACACGTGGCTTTTTAGCGAATGTCTATACATACCTTCCTGATGCTTTTGCCGGATATAGCGATGGACAGTTTCTTGCTGCTTCACGTGACTGTATGACTGATAATTCACTCTCATTCTGGAACGTACATTATTATCACAGTGTGCTGACAGATGCTTATTCAGCTACGAACCATCCCTTTGCGGAACGATTTTGGCCCAACGATTTGAAGGGGATTAGAGCCGCCAACCAATTTATGAAAAACGCCAGAGAAAGTGTTATTGGTAATGCTGAAAAAACAGGTGATGATAATCATTTGTATGACCGTAATCTGGCTGAAGCCAGATTACTCAGGGCTATCTTTCACTTCGATCTTGCCGGCTGGTTTGGCGATATACCGGTTATTGGTAATGATGAAAACGGTGTTCCTATCGTTTTTGAAGCAGGGAATGCTTCTGCCATGAATATGTCGCGCACTGCTTGTAGTGAAGCTCTGAAATGGATTGCTGATGAATGTGATGCTGTTAAAGATATACTTCCTTTTCGTTATAGTAATGAGAATGAGAACTGGGGACGTGTAAATGGCGCTGCTGCTTATGCTCTGAAATCAAGAGCTCTTCTTTACAGAGCTTCTGCATTGAACAATCCGGAGGGTAAGACTGACTGGTGGCAGGAGGCCGCACAAGCTGCCAAAGATTTTATTGCGAAGAATAATCAACAGGCGCATCCTTATAAACTGTTTACTACTGAGGATAACGATCCTAATAAAAACTATTATCAGTGCTTTGTGTCTACGCCTCACTTAAACAATGAATACATTCTGAGCCGTTCCGAGTGGAATACTCGCGAAATTGAGCTTTTCTTAGCACCTTGTGGCTTCTCCGGAAATGTGAATTCTACAGGACGTACCAATCCAACACAAAACCTGGTTGATGCGTATGAGATGAAGAATGGTAAGCCTATTGATGATGCAGCTTCCGGTTACGATGAGCAAAATCCTTATGCAAATCGTGATCCGCGTTTGGAGCAAACAATTCTGCATCATGGCTCTATTTGGGGTGATAAAGTACAAGAGGAGGAACGAGCTGTTGATGTATCATATCCTGATGGAAAGGATTATCAAGACTTGCATGGTGGAACAACAACAGGTTATTATACCAAAAAATTCTTGAATAACATGTCTTTCAAGAATCCTACCACGTATGTTCATGCTTGTCCCATTTTCCGTTATGCCGAGATATTGTTGAACGCAGCTGAAGCCATCAATGAATCTGAGGGGCCGACTAATGCATATCAATATGTCAATCAGGTTCGTGGACGCGTGGGAATGCCTGCTTATAGTGGGATGACGAAAGAACAGCTTCGCGAACGCATTCGTAACGAACGTCGCATTGAACTTTGTTTCGAAGATCATCGCTTCTTTGATGAACGTCGCTGGAAATTGTTTGAAGGGAAAACTGCTGCCAGTGAGAAATCTCTACCTCGTTATCAGCAGGTCTACAACATTTATAGTGTAGCCGTTACTCCCGGGGCATCTTCTGTCTATTCTTATGAAGCGGACGGAACACATCCTTCCAGAGCGTTTAATAGTCCGAAGAATTATCGTTTTCCTATACCGGATTCAGAAGTTAAGAAAGCACCTTTGTTGAAGCAAAATCCAGGGTGGGAGTTAACTACTTCTGCAGCTGAATGATAATTTAAATCTAATATATTATTAACTGAATAAATAGATATGAGGTATTTTAACCTATATTTCTTCTCCATGTTCTGCACGCTAATTTTAGCGTGCAGTAACAATGATGACCCTCCTTTATCAGAAAAACCATCCTTGGAGAATCCTGTAGTTACGAACTTAACTGTTTCTTCTGCCTATTTAAGCGCAGTCGTTTCTGGCTCACAAACAGATGTCATTAAACGTGGTTTTTGTTATAGCATAACCAAATTAACACCTACAACTGCTGATAATGTAAAGGAAGCTGTGGGTGATAAACTTGAGCTGACCTTATCGGCCTTGCAATCTGCTACAACCTATTATGTACGTGCTTATCTTCTGACTTCTGAAGGAACTATTTACTCTGCTGTAACTAGTTTTAAAACATTAGCAGAATATGAAGATCCTTTACTGGCTCAGTATCAACCACCTGTTTATTCAGATAATTATACCTCGATAGCTGCCTGGAGTCAGCGGGATCAGTGGAACTTGGCTAATGTACATGATCCAACTGTTTTTAAAGCTGATGACGGATATTATTACATGTATCAAACTGATGCTTCATATGGTAATGCGCATTCCGGCTATGGCCATTTTCATGGACGTAGATCTAAAGATTTGGTTAATTGGGAATATTTGGGAGCAACAATGCCAGAGAATCCTCCTAGTTGGGCCAAGGATAAATTAAATGAATATCGTTCGGAGATGGGGTTACCTCTTATTGATAATCCGCGTTATGGATATTGGGCTCCCGTGGCCAGAAAGGTAAGAACCGGATTGTATAGAATGTATTATTGTTTAGTGCCGGGACATTATATAAAAACGGGTAAGTATGACGATGCAACTAACTTTGATAATTCATGGACCGAACGTGCACTCATCGGTGTGATGGAGTGTTCGGATCCGGCTAGTAACCAATGGGTTGATAAAGGCTATGTAATTTGTTCTGCTTCCAATAAAGGTATAAATGAATGGACGCGCTCGAGTACAAATGATTGGGAAGCCTATTTTATGTGGAATGCGATAGATCCTTCGTATGTCATTACTCCGGAAGGAGAGCATTGGCTTGTTTATGGTTCCTGGCACAGTGGGTTTACTGCTGTTCAGCTTAATGCGGAAACTGGTAAACCATTGAATGAATTGGGTAAACCTTGGAGTATTAATGGAGATCATAGTTCTTACGGCGACTTGATAGCTCGTAGGGGATATGGAAGGTGGCAGGCTTCTGAAGCTCCCGAAATTATTTATAATTCTAAAACAGGTTACTATTATTTGTTTATGGCATATGATGAATTGTCCGTAGCATATAATACGCGTGTGGCTCGCTCAAAGAATATAAAAGGTCCTTATGTTGATATGGTTGGCAAGAATATAACAGAAAATGGGGGAGGAGATGCTTATCCTGTTGTGACGCATCCGTATAAATTTAATAATAGTTATGGTTGGGTGGGAATTTCTCATTGTGCTATTTTTAATGACGGACAAGATAATTGGTTTTATGCTTCACAAGGGCGCTTGCCTGCTAACATTACCGGAATTAATGCTAGTAATGCTGTTATGATGGGTAATGTACGTAGTATCAGATGGACGGATGAAGGTTGGCCTTTGGTGATGCCTGAACGCTATGGAGCGGTTCCATCTGTTGCTATTAAGGAGGAAGAATTAGTCGGTGAGTGGGAACATATAAATATGGGATATAATTATCAGAAGCAATTTACGTCTGTTTCATTGAAACTTAATTCCAGTCATATTTCCGAAGGTGCCTTAACTGGTTCCTGGAACTTTGATGCTACCAAGCAAACTGTGACGGTTGGGGGTGTGAAATTGTATTTACAACGAGAGGTTGACTGGGAAATTTCCCCACGTAAGTTGACCATCGTTTATGCTGCATATAGTTCCGATGGGAAAACTACTTATTGGGGAAAGAAGATTGTGAATTAAAGGAATCAAGTTATTGCTAGATAAAGGAACAATTTTATTTAGTCGTCCCTTAAAAAGTCATTTATATGCTGATTATCAGTAATATAATATCATAATTCCTTTTATAAATCTGCAAGTTTTTGTATCTTTAGAGAGATAAACTTGCAGATTTATATGATAAATACAACTCCATCCTCCCCATCTCTGTTCTCATCTTTGGATGATTTACTGAACTGTCAGCACCCTTTGCATAAACTTTCGCACAAGATTAACTGGTCATTGTTTGAAGAAACATTCATTTCTCTTTACTGCCCGGATAATGGTCGTCCGGCTAAACCAATCCGTCTGATGTGCGGGTTACTGATTCTCAAACATCTGCGCAATCTCTCTGATGAGTCTGTGGTCGAACAATGGAGTGAGAATGCTTACTTTCAATATTTCTGTGGTATGCATGAATTTGTGCCTTCTTTTCCCTGTAATTCATCCGAACTAGTCCATTTTCGCAAACGGATAGGTGAAAAAGGGATAGAGCTTATTCTCTCTGAAAGCATCCGGGTGAATGATGATAAGAGCGATGATGAGCATCATGATACTGCCTTTATCGACTCTACGGTACAAGAAAAGAATATAACTTATCCCACAGATGCAAAACTGCACAAAAAGATAGTTGGCAAGGTGCTTAAAATTGTAAAAGAGTTGAATCTACCCACACGTCAGTCATACACGTTTGTTTTGAAAAGGATTTATCGGGATCAACGTTTTCGTAATCATCCCAAGAATCGGACGAAAGCCCTAAAAGCCGATAAGCGTTTACGCACAATTGCCGGGCGTTTGGTCAGAGAACTCAAACGTAATTTAGGGGATAATAACCGATATGATGAATTGCTATCCATCTTTGAAAAGATACTTTTACAACATCGTAATTCTTCCCATAAGATTTATTCCATCCATGAACCTGATGTTCAATGTATCAGTAAAGGTAAAGAACACAAAAAGTACGAATTTGGTAACAAAGTCTCTATTATACGCTCTGCCACAGGTGTCATTCTTGGCGCCGGCTCTTTCCGAAATGAATACGATGGGCATACCATTGAGAAGAGCTTGGAACAGGTGCATCGGCTGAGTGGAAAAAGTATCAGGCGATTAGCAGGAGATAGAGGATATCGTGGCAGGAAAGAGATAAACGGGACACAAATACTCATTCCTGATGCACCAAAAGCCAAAGACACCTACTATCAACGCAAGAAGAAGCACAAGCTATTTTGCAAACGAGCAGGAATAGAACCAACCATAGGACATCTCAAGAGTGATTATCGCTTAGGGCGAAACTTTTATAAAGGAGTATTAGGGGATGCTATCAACCTCATGTTAGCCGCAGCAGCATATAACTTCAAAAGAGCCATGAAGGTTCTTTGGCTACTCCTAAAAAAGATCAGCGAAACACTGCCCATAAGAAATGTTTCGCTGAAATATACTTTTTAAGGGACGACTATTTAGTGAGAGTATATAAAAAGGGCTGCAACCTGAAGTTACAGCCCTTTTTATATACTCAATTTTGTCCAATCGCTTTCTACAAAGGAATTTTATCTATTCGCTTTTGATGACGTCCTCCTTCAAATTCGGTGTGAAAGAACTCAGTCATTATTTTAGCAGCCTCTTCTTCAGATACAAATCGTCCGGGCATAACCAATACATTTGCGTTGTTGTGTTTGCGGGCGAGAGACGAAATCTCAGGAATCCAGCAAAGTGCTGCCCGAATTCCCTGATGCTTGTTTAAAGTCATGTTGATGCCGTTGCCACTTCCGCAAATAGCAATACCCGGATAACATTCTCCTGCCTCTACAGATGAAGCAAGAGCATGTGCGTAATCAGGATAATCACAACTCTCTGCAGTGTATGTGCCAAAGTCTTTGTATGGCCATCCTTGTTCTTCCAGCCATTTCTTTACGAATTGTTTCAGTTCGTAGCCTGCGTGATCGGAACAGATTCCTATTGTTTTCATTCTAAAATATAAAGAAGCGGTTTGTACTATTTATGTTTTGCTGACTCATAACTTTAGGTGATTTTACTGATGGCAAATCACCTAAAGCATGAATCATACTTTTAAGCTAATAATGCTTTTACTTGGTTGTAAACGTTTTCAGCAGTGAAGCCAAGTTTCTCATCCAACACTTCGTAAGGAGCTGAGAAACCAAATGATTCCAGACCAAAAACTTTCCCATTTGCTCCTACTAATCCTTGCAGATTAACAGGCAAACCTGCGGTTAATCCGAAGACCTTTGCATTGGCTGGTATAACAGACTCCTGGTACTCTTTATCCTGAGCACGGAATAAACCTTCTGAAGGAGCCGATACAATGCTTAATTTGATTCCGTCTTTACGAAGTAATTCAGCACCTGCAACTAAAGTTGAAACCTCTGAACCGGAAGCTACTAATATAACATCGGGGTTAGAATCAGAACCGGCAATTACATATGCGCCTTTTGCAGTTTGTGCATAATCTGTTCCAGCCGGAAGATTGGCAATGTTTTGTCTTGAAAGAATAAGAGCTGTTGGAGTGCTCGTATTTTCCATTGCTAATTTCCATGCCTGAGTGGTTTCTTCTGCATCAGCCGGACGTAAAACTAACATGGAGTTGTGTCCTTTGTGATTCTTAAGTTTCTCCATTAAACGGATTTGTGCCTCTTGTTCAACAGGTTCGTGAGTAGGACCATCTTCACCTACACGGAACGCATCATGTGTCCAAATGAATTTAACCGGTTGCTCCATTAGTGCGGCCATACGTACTGCCGGTTTCATGTAGTCTGAGAATACAAAGAAAGTGGCACATGCAGGAATCACACCGCCATGAAGCGACATACCGATTGAAATACATGCCATGGTTAATTCAGATACACCCGCTTGTAAAAACGCACCACTGAAATCATCCTTAGTAAATGCATGAGTTTTTTTGAGGAAGCCATCAGTTTTGTCTGAATTAGAAAGGTCAGCAGAGGCAACAATCATGTTCTCAACTTGTGTAGCAAGAGCTGCTAAAACAGTTGCAGAAGCAGCACGAGTTGCCGAACCAGCTTTCTGTGTAATACCATTCCAATCTACACTAGGAGTATTGCCTTGGAAGAATGTTTCCATTTTCAATGCCAGTTCCGGATTGACTTTTGCCCAATTAGCTTTTGCTGTGTATTTTTCAGCTACAATAGATTCTAATTCTTTTGCGCGTTTTGCATATAACTCGGCAACTTCAGGGAATATCACAAATGGGTTCTCAGGATTTCCGCCCAAGTTGATAATTGTATTTTTATATGCGTCACCGCCCAGAGGAGCTCCATGAGTGGCACAGTTACTTTCAAAGCTTGAATTGTCTGCCTTGCGAGCACCCTTACCCATGATGGTTTTACCGATGATAAGTGTAGGTTGTTTTTCAGTTGCTTTGGCCTCTTTCAAAGCAGCGCGTATTGCATCGGGATCATTACCGTTGATTGTGATAACTTTCCAATTCCACGCTTCATACTTCTTGGCAACATCCTCGCTGGTAACAGCATCCGTTTCGGTAGACAGCTGAATATCGTTTGAATCGTAGAACATAACTAAATTGTCGAGTCCTAAGTGTCCTGCAATACGTCCTGAACCTTGCGATATTTCTTCTTGAACACCACCGTCTGATATATAAGCGTAAATGGTTTGGTTCATAACTTCACCAAAACGAGCTTTTAAGAATTTAGCAGCAATGGCAGCTCCTACTGCAAAAGTATGTCCTTGACCTAATGGTCCTGATGTGTTCTCAACACCACGCATTACATCTACTTCCGGATGGCCGGGAGTAGGACTTCCCCATTGACGAAATTGAGAAAGTTCATTCATGTTGTATTTACCGGTCAATGCTAACACAGAATATAACATTGGAGACATGTGACCTGGGTCAAGAAAGAAGCGGTCACGACCTTCCCATTTAGGGTTTTTGGGATCGAATACAAGAAACTCTGAGAAGAGTACGTTTACAAAATCAGCTCCTCCCATAGCACCACCCGGGTGACCTGAGTTTGCTTTCTCAACCATTGATGCAGCCAAGATACGAATATTATCAGCCGCGCGATTCATTAGCTTATTATCATTCATAATATATAATCATTAAGTTTGTCTGCAAAGATACTAATTTATTGTAAGTTATCTTTCTGAAAAAACTATTTATTTTAGTGTCAGTGTAACAATTGATTTGGCAGGCAACTTAACCTTTAATAGGCTTTTTGTCATTTTTGCATCTTTAAAATCTTGCGGTTTTATAACATTTGGATTTTCAAATGAGTTATAGTCTGTAAGATTATTTGATGTGAGTATCTGCCCTGAGATATTGTTTACCTTAACCCCTGGTAATTCAATGCTTACCTCTTGATATTCATCTGCATCAACATTAGATAGTGAGATGTGTATGATACCGTTTTTGTCTTTTGAGGCAGTAGCGCTGATAAAAGGAACGGTTCTGTTGTCTCGAACATTGATTTTGTCGGAAATGAGATTCAGCGGAAGATAAGTTGCACCTTGATGTACTTTATACATGTTGAAAACATGGTAAGTCGGAGTGAGTATCATTTCTTTGCCTTTGGTCAAAATCATAGATTGTAGGACGTTTACTATTTGCGCTATATTAGCCATTTTTATACGATCCGTATATTTATGAAAAATATCAAGGGTTAACGAAGCGACAAATGCATCTCGCAATGTGTTTTGCTGATATAAATGCCCACGCGTTGTTCCAGGTTCTTCATCCCACCAAGTTCCCCATTCATCAACTAGTAAGCCGATATGTTTTTTAGGGTCATATTGATCCATGATAGCAATGTGCTTCTTTACTACATCCTCAATTTCCAAGCACTTACCCATTGTCCAATAGTAATCATCCTTGTTAAACTTGGTTGCTGCTCCTTTGCTTCCGCTCCATCCGGTAACAGTGTAATAGTGTAAAGAGAGACCGTTCATGCGGTGACCTACGTTTTTCATTAACACTTCTGTCCAGTTGTAATCGTAATCGCTGGCCCCACTAGCTATTTTATAGAGGCTATTGCCATCATAATTGCGACAGTAGGTAGAATAACGACGGTACAAATCAGCATAGTATTCAGGACGCATGCTTCCTCCGCATCCCCAACTTTCATTACCTACACCAAGGAATTTCACTTTCCATGCTTTGTCACGACCGTTCTTTCTTCTTAAATTAGCCATGGGAGAGTCGCCATCTGAAGTCATGTATTCAACCCATTTCGCTAATTCCTCAACGCTACCACTACCTACATTTCCACTTATGTATGGTTCACAATTTAGCATTTCACATAGGTTCAGGAATTCATGCGTGCCAAAACTATTATCTTCAATAGTGCCTCCCCAATTATTGTTGACCATTTTAGGACGATTTTCTTTGGGGCCAATGCCGTCCATCCAGTGATATTCATCGGCAAAACACCCACCCGGCCATCTTAAAACCGGAACTTGAAGATCTTTTAAGGCATTCAACACATCAGTGCGATAACCTTTCGTGTTAGGAATATCAGAGTTTTCACCGACCCATAGTCCTCCATAGATGCATGATCCCAGATGTTCTGCAAATTGCCCATAGATTTCTTTTGGAATAATTTCTTTTCCTTGATCTGCATAAATCTTAATACTAGCACTTTTTTGTGCAGAGAGTGACATAGAAGCCACAAGTAAAGCACTTGTTAGGATTTGTTTCTTCATGGTTTCTTTTATTATAAAGTTAAGTAATATTGTTTATTCATTGCTATAGATTACGCAACCACCCAGATTCTCTAGTTCTATTTTCAATAAACCTTTTTTGTCTATTTTGGCAGTTTTGAATCCAACACTTCTATCTTTATGGTCAAACAGAACCGTGACTTCTTTTCCTGTAAGCCAAGGTAAAGAAAGTGTGTAGCTCTGTAAACTGTTGCTTGCATTAGTTGCTCCTATATACCATTTACTTCCAAATCGGCGGGCCATAACGCAATATTTCCCAGGATAGCCATCAATGAACCTGGTTTCATCCCAAGTGGTAGGTATCTTTTTCATGAAGTTAATCACGTATTCAGGCTGTTCTTGTATATTGTTAGGTGTAATGCCGAAATGTTGTACAGGAGATTGATATAGAATGGATGTTGCTAACTGAAAAGCATCGGTTGTTTTTCTTATAGTACCTTTATCTGCTTGTTTTGAGAAACGCTTATTAAAGAATACGGGTCCGAAGTCCATTGCTGAAACTGCATTCCGTGTAAAAGGTAACATAGTGCTTGTATAGGCTTCTTTGTTGGCAAAATCTTGGCTAAATACTAAATTTTCCGAAACCAAAGCAGCTTCACTTCCCATGTGATTAGGGTACATGCGTTCCCACCCGCGAGGAAGTGTGGTTCCATGGAACACAACAAATATTCCATATTGATTGGCATCAGTCAGTATATCTTCGTACAACTTCATTGTGGTTTGTTTGTCACCACCAAAGAAGTCAACTTTGATGCCCTTAACCCCCAATGATTTCATCCATGCCATTTCTTTCTGTCGGGCTGGAGCCGTATCCATTCTTTGCTTGGGACCTTGAGGAGCATCGTTCCATGCGCCATTTGAATTATACCATAGTATTACATCTACCCCTTTTGATTGTGCATAGGCAATTAATGAAGGCATATTTTCATATCCAATTTGTTTATCCCACAGCGCATCAATTAATATATATTCATATCCCATCTCAGCAGCCAAATCAATAAAAATCTGCTGATCTTTGTAATTGCAACTCTCATCTTGCCATAAGATCCAGCTCCATGTGCTGCGTCCTGGTTTGTAGGGTTGAGAAGCAGTATATACAGGTTTCATCCCGTTATATGCAGATGTCGTTTCAACAATTGGTTTCAAAGTCTCACCAACAGTAATTGTTTTCCATGAGGTGATTAGTGGTAAGTTTGATGTCACGGTATTATCACCCATGCCTCCATTTTCTTCTTTTTCAGGGAAAGCAATAGTGTATAAACCTTCTTGATTGCCTTCACTAAGGCGGGTACCGGCATATCTGCTAGTTACTCCTGTTTCAGAAAGTAACACCCAGCCATCATTACCTAAATGGAATAAAGTAGGAAATGTGTATCCTAATCTATATTTTGATGGAGTACCAATGGGCTCTTCATTAGTGTACTCTTCTTCATAACTAGGCTTTGTTTTCATCCAGCCTTCTCCGGAAGGAGCTTGCGGAGTGATGAAAGTGGTAGTGTGTGCCGGGAAGTTGAATCCGGTCAATTCTCTTTTTATGGTGCAATGTGTCTGTTTAGGAGATGCAAGACGATATGCCAATGCTATATCATTATTACTTACCCTAAATAAAACTTGCAGTGTGTCTTTGTTTTTGTTTAGATATGAAACAGTCAATTCATTCGCTAAATAATGTATACGACTAGTTTTCCCATTAGGTAAATAATAATTTTCTTCTATTTGCTTTTTACTCTCTGATAGAAATGTTAATCCAGTTGAGAAATCACCAATAGTACTTTCCAGACCTAATGGAGACTCTTCAAGCATCGTTTTGTTCTTGTATGTTACAACGTAAGTTGTTTTTTCGCTCTCAGATTTTAAAATAACTTTCAGAAGACCATCGGGACTCTGGATGTCCTGTCCGTAAAGAAAGATAGGGGAGAGGCTAAGTGATAGTAATACTCTTTTGATTTTCATGGATATGTGTGTAACGGTTAACGCAATCTAATAATTAGGTAAACAAAGATGATATGCCATACTCCATCCTTGTTTACCTATAATTATTATTTATGAAAACAGCTCTTTTTCAGTGAATGAGCCAAGTTTAATGTATTTGTCATAAACATCTTGATACGCAGCAGCATTAGCTTCGTTGGGTTTGTATTCAAATGCAAACCCAGATGACATAGCATGTTGTGCCTCTTCAATTTGGGTATAAAGACCGGCTGCGGTGGCGGCAAACATGGCAGCTCCCAATGCACAAGCCTGATCTGTTTTGCAGACTTTGATTGGCATGTTAAGCACATCACTTAATGTTTGCATCACAAAAGATGATTTTAATGCAATTCCTCCAATACCAATTACATTGTCTATTTGTACGCCCTCATTCCTAAAACGATCAACAATTGCTTTAGAACCAAAAGCTGTTGCTTCAACCAAGGCACGGAAAATACGAGGTGCAGAACTTCCTAAAGTGAGTCCTGTGATAGTTCCTTTGAGCATTTGGTTAGCATCTGGAGTACGTCGTCCATTCATCCAATCAGTAGCAATGATTGTACTTTCACTTACTGGTACTTTTTCTGCCTCTTTCGTGAGAGCAGGTATTATTTGAGATGAAATTTCGTCGATCAACTTAGCCTTTGTTGTTTCATCGATCAGCGAGCTTTCAACTAAAATATTTTTAAGAGGGAATTCCAATACTTTTTTAAACCAAGCGTAGATATCTCCGAAGCCCGACTGACCAGCTTCCAGACCAACCATACCCGGAATAACTGAGCCGTCAACCTGTCCACAAATACCTTTGATCAGCTTATCACCCATTTCTTCGTAAGAAGCTACCATGATGTCACAAGTTGATGTTCCAATTACACGCACAAATGTGTGTGGAGTGATACCTGCGCCTACAGCGCCCATGTGGCAGTCGAAGGCTCCACCGGCAACTACAACTTGGGTTGTTAAGCCCAAACGTTCAGCCCATTCCTGGCTTAAGTTACCTACTGGTTTATCGGCTGTTTCTGTTTTGTCAAACAAGCGTTCTCTGAATCCTCCTAAGAGTGGATCTAGTGTGGTCAAGAAATCTTCGGCAGGTAAGCCTCCCCATTTTTCGTGCCACATCGCCTTATGTCCACAAGCACAACGGCTACGAACAATATCGCTGCTTTTGTTAACACCAGTAATTAAGGCTGGTAACCATTCGCAATATTCTACAATAGAATATGCTTTGGCACGAACCTGTTCGTCTTGACGCAATACATGAAGAGCTTTTGCCCAAAACCATTCAGAGGAATAAATTCCTCCTTCGTATGCAGTATAGTCAATGTCCCATTTTTTAGAAAGTTCATTGATTTCGGCAGCCTCTTTAATAGCCGTGTGATCTTTCCACAAAACAAACATGGCGTTAGGGTTTTCTGCAAATTCAGGAAGAAGAGCCAATGGCGTACCCGTTGCGTCCGTGAAAGCAGGTGTGCTTCCTGTTGTATCAAAAGCGATACCGACTACCTTTTCAGCAGTACCGGTAGGACAAGCTGCAAGAGCTTCTTTCACAGTTCCTTCCAATACATCAATGTAATCTTGTGGATGTTGACGATATTGGTTGATGGCAGGGTTGCAGTACAACCCTTTTTGCCACCTAGGATAATATTTCACCGATGTTGCAAGCGTTTCGCCAGTCATTGCATTAACTACAATTGCTCTGGCCGAATCACTTCCATAATCAAGTCCGATAACAAATTTATCCGTGCTCATATTAACAAAGTGCTTTGTTTAACATATAATACACTTCATTCATTCTGAGTTCTTTCTTGAATTCACTCAGTGTAGTGGCATTATCGATTACTACCATTTCGATTCCTGCAATTTCTGCATAATCTTCTAAGTATTCAACCGTTAAATCGTATGAAAAACTTGTATGGTGAGTACCACCTGCTAAAATCCAAGCAGCAGCACCTACTTCTAAGTTAGGCTCCGGAATCCATAATGAAGAGGCTACCGGAAGTTTAGGTAATTCTTTGCTCTTGATGCAATTAACCTTATTTACTATAAGACGGAAACGATTACCCATATCAATAATTGTTGCAGCAACACCTGCTCCTTCTTTTGATGTAAATACTAAACGAGCCGGATCGTTTTTACCACCGATTCCAAGAGGGTGAACCTCGAGTTTGGGCTTATGTTCTGCGATAAGTGGACAAACCTCAAGCATGTGTGCTTGAAGAATAGTACTGTTTTCGCCATCGAAATTTAAAGTGTAATCTTCTAGGAAAGAACATCCTTTAGGCAATCCTTGTCCCATGAACCACATGGTGCGGTATAAAGCAGCTGTTTTCCAGTCTCCTTCTGCACCAAAGCCATAACCTTCGGCCATCAGACGTTGACATGCCAATCCTGGAAGCTGGTCAATTCCTGCTAAGTCGTCAAAGTTAGTAGTGAACGCTTTAGCACCCTTTGCCGCAAGAAAACGACGAAGGGCTATTTCTGCTTTAGCTGCTTCCTTTACTTGGTGATTAAAGTGTTCATTTTTCTTTTGTTCATCAGCTATCACGTATTCTTTTTCGTAAGTTGCAACGAGTTCTGCAACCTCTGCATCAGTTACTTCATTTAATAGAGCAACCAAGTTGGCAATAGGATAGTAGTCAACGTGGTAGCCTAAACGCATTTCAGCTTCAACTTTGTCTCCATCAGTTACAGCTACATTATTCATTTGGTCTCCAAAGCGTATAATACGCATGTCTTGTGCATCAGCCCATCCGGCAGAAACACGCATCCATACTGCAATTTTTGCTTGTGCTTTTTCATCTTGCCAATGTCCAACAACTACTTTGCGATTTTTACGCATACGAGTAACAATGTGTCCGAATTCGCGGTCACCATGCGCTGACTGGTTTAAGTTCATAAAGTCCATATCCATTGTTTCCCATGGAATTTCCTTGTTGAATTGAGTGTGGAAGTGTAGCAAAGGTTTTTTAAGCTCTTGTAAACCGTGTATCCACATCTTTGCAGGTGAGAAAGTATGCATCCAAGTCATTACACCGATACATTTTTCATCATTATTTGCAGCCTTGAACGCGGCAGTAACCTCTTTAGCAGAGTTTACAGTTCCTTTATATACGATTTTAACAGGAAGATTGCCCGATTCATTGAGCCCTTTTACTATTTCATTTGAATGTGCATCAACTGCGATAACTGCGTCACCTCCGTACAAAAGCTGTGCTCCTGTTACGAACCATACTTCATAATTTTCGAATGCCATAATTGTATTGTTATTAAGTGATTATTTATTTAATTATTTCTGTCCATAATAAGCATTAGGACCATGTTTCCTATTGAAATGTTTCTCAATAAGTAATGGATTCATCGTCAACTGGGGATTAACTGCAAATGATATACTTGCCATCTTGGCTACCTGTTCCATAACCACTGCGTTGTGAACAGCGTCATCTGCATTCTTTCCCCAAGAGAAAGGACCATGATTTTTGACCAGTACTCCCGGAGTATGTACCGGATTTATACCTTCAAATCGTTTAACGATTACATTACCTGTTTCCAATTCATAGGCACCTTTAACTTCTGCTTCAGTCATATCAGCCGTACATGGTATTGCGTCATGAAAATAATCTGCATGAGTAGTACCTATATTAAGTAAGTCAATTCCTGCCTGCGCCCATGCCGTTGCGTATGTTGAGTGAGTGTGAACCACACCTCCTATTTCAGGAAAAGCTTTGTATAATACTAAGTGTGTAGCAGTATCTGAAGAAGGTTTCAATTTACCTTCAACAATATTTCCTTCCAAATCTACAACGACCATATCTTCTGCCTTCATCTCTTCATAAGAAACGCCACTTGGTTTAATAACCACCAGATTGGTTTCTCGGTCTATAGCTGACACATTTCCCCACGTGAATATAACCAAACCGTGCTTAACTAAATCGAGATTGGCACGGAACACTTTTTCTTTCAGAGTTTCTAACATAACCTTTTTATATTTTAAATTTAGGATCTTTTCGATAAGCTTTGCTATTAAATTTATATAAGTACGCTCCTCGTCTGGATCCTGATTTATCTATTTCGTCTGTTTTCTCTATAAAGTCCATTTCAGCAATACGTTTTCTGAAATTTCGTTTATCAAGTGATTCTCCATATATTGCTTCGTAAAGAGACTGTAGTTGACTTAAAGTGAATAGTTTGGATAATAAATTAAATCCAATAGGTTCAGTTGAAGCTTTACGTTGCAAAATATCCAAAGCAATTTCTACCATCTTAGTGTGATCGAAAACCAATGGTGGCAGATCTTTAAATTTTATCCAATGAGCATTGTGCTTTTTGGCTAGCTCCGGATCGTAATGATCAATGTTCATTAGTGCATAATAAGCAGCTGATAGAACCCGTTCACCAGGATCGCGCTCAATTTCACCGAAGAAACCTACTTGATCCATATATACTTTTTCGAGGCCGGTTAACTCATAAAGAACACGTTTAGCCGCTTGGTCCAAACTTTCATCTTTTTGTAAAAAGCCCCCCATTAGTGACCATTCTCCTTTTGCCGGCTCGAAATTTCTTTTTAGCAGCAGCAGATGCAGTTCACTTTGGTAGAAACCGAAAATGATGCAGTCTACTGCTACGTAAAACTTATCTTTACTAGAATAAAATGAACTCATCTTAATTACCAGAACATCACATACAAGATTGTGTAAATTGCACAAATTCCGATTGCGCCAATTGCAAACCCTTTGTTGGTTTTGAATAATTCTAAGTTTATAACTAATGATTTCGGATCCTTAACTACGTCTTTAGAATTCGAGTATAAGAACAATGAGATAGATGATATTAATGCTCCGAAGAAGAATAATGCTTCAAAACCAATATTCTCCAGATAGAGAACTGTTGCATTGCTACTTCCGCTTACATACATGATTTTTTGTATCGCTGCTGAAACAAGGCAAGTCAATGCAATGACAAACGTAAATCTAGCCCATTTCAACATTTTCTTTCTGTCTTCTTCAACGGGTAATTCGACATTCACCTTCTTGTTGTCCATGTACGTCAAAGCAACGAAAATCAAGAATAGTACGATAAATATGTATCCCATACGGAATTGAAATGGCATATCTGGAAATGCTACCTTGAAGAGAATCCCCATTGGGATGGTAAGGATTGAAGTCCAAACCGCAGCATTTGAGGAAGCTCTTTTCCAAAGTAATCCAAGACCGAATACTACAATTATACCCGGATAGATAAATCCTGAATACTCCTGTATATACTGAAATGCTTGATCCAAACCACCTAGTAATGGCTGTACGGCAACAGCAGCAATTACTAAAGAAGCTAACGCTGTTATACGTCCGATTTTTACTAATTGGTGTTCAGAAGCTTTTTTATTGATGTGTTGCTTGTAGATGTCCATTGTAAAAATGGTAGAGGTTGAGTTGAACATGGAAGCAAGCGATGAAATAATTGCTGCTGCCAATGCTGCAAATGATAACCCTTTAATTCCAACAGGAGCAAAGTTTCTAATTAACCAAGGATATGCATCATCTGATACATTGATGTTACCGTGAACATTGAAATAACCTTCCTGAATACCTGGGATGTCCTGAGGATAGGTATACATTACGTATGCTGTGATACCTGGAATTACAACGATAAAAGGAATAAGTATTTTCAGGAAACCTGCAAAAATAAGTCCTTTTTTAGCCTCATCAAGACTCTTTGCTGCTAAACCTTTTTGAATGATATATTGGTTGAATCCCCAATAACCTAAGTTAGTTAACCATACACCACCTACTACTGCTGCTATTCCTGGTAGATCTTTAAAGGCATCGGGAGAAAGTGCTCTGTCTACTACTAAATTAAAGTGAGTATCTTCCGGAAGCGATTTCAATTTATCGAAGATAATCACAAATCCATCCCATGCGCCACCATTAGCTCCAGATACAGCTTCAAGTGCAAAGTATGCTGTAATTAATCCACCACCAACAAGGAAAACTACCTGAAGCACATCGGTCCAAGCTACTGCAGCCAAACCACCATAAATTGAATATACACCGGCTATTACAAAAAGGAATATGATGATGTACATACGGTACATTGGGTCAATACCCAATATCTGTTCAATGGCAATTGTTCCTAACCAAGCTACTGAAGTGAGGTTCACAAAAACATAAAGTAGTAACCAAAAAATAGAGAATGCCAATCCTACACCACCGTTATATCGTTCTCTGAGGAACTGGGGAATAGTGTATATTTTCTGGGTAATCATAATAGGTAATAAGAATTTGCCCACCACGATTAACGCAAGCGCTGCCATAAGCTCATATGCTGCTACGCACAATCCAATTTTATAACCGGAACCTGACATGCCGATAAATTGTTCGGCAGAGATATTGGCTGCAATAAGCGAAGCTCCTACAGCCCACCAAGTAAGGGTATTACCTGCCAAGAAGTAATCATTTGCATTTTTTTCCTGACCTTTTTTGTTGCGGGAAAGGAAAAGCCCTAAACAAACGAGGAGTACAATATACGCCCCAAATATAACAAAGTCAATTGTTTGAAAACCTGAACTATTCATTAGCTAATGATGTGATTATGTTGGTATTAAAAATTATTTGTTTACTGTAAATTTGAAAATACAGTGACTGCGATAAGTTTTGCCTGGCTCTAAAAGAACGGAGGGCCATTCTGGTTTATTGGGACTGTCGGGGTAGTGCTGAGTCTCCAAGCAGATAGCTGCTCGCTGATTGTATACAATACTTTTTTTGCCTTTCACTGTTCCATCTAAAAAGTTTCCTGAATAAACTTGAATTCCCGGTTCATCTGTATACACCTCAAGTGTTATTCCTGAAACAGGAGATGTTAATCGTGCTGCCACTTGTTTGATATCACCGTTTGTGTTTAACACCCAGTTATGATCATATCCATTTCCGTTTTTAAGCTGGTCGTACTCGTATTTGTCGATATCTTGTCCAACAGTTTTAGCTACAGTAAAATCCATTGGAGTTCCTTTTACATCCAGAATTTCACCTGTTGTCATGAATGTGCTGTCAACAGGAGTGAATTTGTCGGCGTTGACATACAATAAATGATCGGTAATTGGTTTCTGAGCATCACCCGATAGGTTGAAATAAGAGTGGTTTGTCATGTTAATAACCGTTTTCTTATCGGTAGTAGCTTCGTAGCTGATATCTATAGAATTGTCATCTGTTAATGTATAAGTAACTTTGGCAGTTACATTTCCGGGGAAATTTTCGTCGCCATCTGGTGATTGGCGAACCAATTCTAATTTTGTGTCGTCAATCTGTTTAGCCTCGTATACTTGATATTGCCATCCTTTGGGACCGCCGTGCAAACAATGTCCGAAGTTGTTTTGAGGCAATTGAATGGTATCTCCGTCAATAACAATTTTACCATCTTTTATGCGATTTGCATATCGACCGATGGATGCACCAAAATCACTGGGTATATTTACGTAATCGGCAATGCTGTCAAATCCGAGTACTACATCCTTCATATTACCATTTTTATCAGGTGCCATAACAGATACGATACGTCCGCCGAAGTTAGTGATGCAAACTTCCATGCCGTTTTTATTCTTTAGCGTGTAAAGGTTAACGGAATGATCATTCACTTTTGTTTCAAAAGCTTTGGGGTCAAGTCCTGAAAGAGTCGTTTCACTCTTCGGCTGATTACTGCAAGATGAAATCATCAATGCGGCAATTCCCATTAAAATTAAATTCTTTTTCATGTTTTTCGTATTGGTACTTAGTTCGTAAATAAGTTAATGATTTTATTTGGGTGTAAAAGTAACACTTATTGTTAAGATAGAACGTTCCGTTTATATGTTATGCAACATGAAAGTCTCAAAAGTTATTATTATTCATCCATTAAACTACTTGGCAGGACGTTGAAATGCTTAGTAAAGCAACGGGTAAAATATTTAGGGTCATTGAATCCTACTTCATACGCTATTTCGGAGATATTCATATTTTTGGTTTTCTTGTTTTTAAGAATAAGTTCATAAGCAATATTTAATCGATAATTCCTGAGAAATTGTCCCGCTGGTTGTCCAACTAGACTTTGCATTTTTTTGTTGAAAAGACTTTTACTTATTCCCATAGCTTCAACTAAGTCGCTTATCTCATAATACGAATTCTTGTAATTGGCTTTGACAATCTCCATCACTTTGTCGATAAACTTCTTATCGCTTGATTCTTCTTCAATCTGAAGTTCTTCTATCTCCATTTTTGCAGAGAACTGTTGCTGGTATCTTTTCCTGTTTTCCAATATATTTTGAATACGGGTCAAAAGCATTTCTTCGTCAAAGGGCTTAAGTAGATATTCGTCGACTCCAATTTTGTAACTTTGAAGTTTAGCTTCACTAGATGTTTTTGCAGTCAGCATTAAGAATGGTATATGCGAAATATTGAAGTTTTCTTTTACCTTTTTTGAGAACTCAAGGCCGTCCATGACCGGCATCATTAAATCACTGATAATAAAATCAACGTTATATTCGCTTAATTTAGTTAATGCATCCGCTCCATTTTCAGCTTCTATAACATGATAGGTTTCTTCAAGGATAGAACGTATATATGCCCTCATATCATTGTTATCTTCAACAACTAAAATGGTCGATTTAAGCGTTTTACGTTTATCCCTTAAACTTTCGGAACTTTCAGTGACAAGCTGTAGTTGGTTATTGAGAGTTGATACGGCGTTTTCCTGTTGGTTTTCTCTAATTAACGGAATGGTCATTCTGAAAGTACTTCCACCTGCGCGGTTGTTTTTCGCAGATATAGAACCATTGTTGAGTTGAATAATGCGTTTACATAGATACAAGCCAATGCCAGTTCCACTTTGTCCATATACAGGGTATTTAACGTGCGACCTTGACTGATAGAACCGGTTGAATATCTTATCAACGTCTTCATTAGCAATTCCTGTTCCGTTATCTTTTATGGCAATATATAAAACTTCCTCTCCGCTCTTTTGTATAGAAGCTACATATATTATGATGTTTCCGTTATTAGGAGTAAATTTAATAGCATTGGATAGTAAATTGGCAATTACTTTATGCATAGCGTCCTCATCAAAAAGAAAAAGAGGATTATTTAAGTGACACAGCCGGCTGATTGTGATGTTTCTTTCTTTTGCAAAAATTTCAAAAGGAGCAATGATTGAATGAATAAACTCAAGAAAATTACCTTTGCTTCGAACGATTTCCAATTTACCTGATTCTACTTTTCGGAAATCCATTAGCTGATTAACAAGCGAAAGCAGGTATTTTGAATTGCGTTCTACAAAATTAAGCTGCTCAATCACTTGAGGATTGGAACTTAATTTTAATGCGCGTTCAATAGGGCCAATAATCAATGTGATGGGAGTTCGGAATTCATGAGTGATGTTGGTGAAAAACGATAATTTGTCGAGTGTAAGCTCCTGAACCTTCTTAGACATCCGGAGCAATTGTGTTTTTTGCTTGGTGATTTTTTCATTTTGCTGTATCAGCAAATTGTTTTGTCGAGATAACTCGGCCGTCTGTATTTCCAGAACTTCTTTTTGACTCTCAAGTTCCCGGGTGCGTTGTTCTACTTTTCTATGCAGAATCTCTTTTTGACGTTTCAATGTTCTGATTCTCCACAAATAAAATTGATAGACAGCTGTACCAATGAAGAGTACGACCAAAAATATAAACCAAGTTGTTTTGTAAAAATAAGGTTTAATAATTATTGTGAGTTCGCTTACGGGAGCATTCGTCATGCTTTTGTCAGACGAATACATGACCTGTAACGTATAGGTTCCAGGTTGCAGGTTTGTATAACTGGCAAATCGTCTGTCGGCCGATACTTCCACCCAGTCTTCATCAAAACCCAGCAAACGATAACTGTATACGGCCGTAGCTTGCTGGTCAAAGTTAAGCGACGAAAATTCGATGGAAAACGATTTTTCTTTTTCATGAATGCGTATTTCTTTGCAGAGTGAGATGTCCTGATCGAGATAATCACTGCCGGGTATAACCTCTTCGTTTCCTACTTTCAGCTTGGTAAAAATAACATTTGCAAGTGATGATTTACTTTCGGAATGATTCGGACTGATTACACTTAGTCCGTTGAGACTACCAAAGTACAGATCTCCTGTTTTTGATTTACAGTATGCATTCCAATAAAACTGATCACATATCAGTCCATCTTGCGAATTGTAGTTTATGAAATGTTCGTTAGCCGGATTGAAACAAGATAAACCGTTGTTACTGCTTATCCAGAGCCATCCGTAATTATCTTCCAGAATCCCTCTGATGCTGTTGTTGACCAATCCCTCAGAAGTGGTGAATGCTTTAAACTTATACTGCCCTCTGATACTTGTTTTTTGTGCTTTATAAAAGCCATATCCATTGCTTCCTATCCACATTGTACCATCTTTGGCCAGATAGAAACAGGTAATCTTTTCGTTTAAACCTGATGCCGGATCGTCTAACTTATAAGTGATATGTTTGTACTTAAAGAAACCATTTTCGCGTTTGTTGAGGTCAACAATATACAGCCCTTCCAAACAACCAATCCATAATTGATTTTCTTTATCGATAATAGCCCCGATGCATCCGTGAATTTTTTCTCCGGCCTGGTCTTTGAAAGGGGATTTGAAGGTTTCTGACTTTAAATCATAGTAATACAGTCCGTAATTGGAGCCTATCCACATTAAGTTATTACGAGTATCATAACAAAGTGAGCCTATAAAATTGATAGGGAAATTAGGATGTGTATCACTGTTTAGGTATTGAATAACGGGTCTGTTGGTATTGTTGATATCCAATAAATTGATGCCCAATCCCCAGGTACCTACCCACAATCTATTTTGATTATCAGCAGCAATAGCACTTACAGAATTATGACTTAACCGGTAGGAAGATTCGGCTGTATAATGATGAAAACGATTCTCCCCTTTACTTTTTCTATTGAGTCCTCCTTCAACCGTTCCAACCCAAAGAGTACCCTTCTTGTCCTCGTAAATGGCATTGACCGGGTTTCTTGATATACTGTTCAGGTCATCTTTATCGTACACATAATTGCGAAGACTAAGTCTTCTGGGTGTTAACTTATTCAATCCACCTGTTTCCGTGCCAAACCATACAATGTTTTTGTCAACAAACACACAGTTTACAAAATTACTGTTCATCCGAGTTGTGTTATCATTGTTTTCCTGATTGAGATGCTCGAACGTATCAGTGATCGGATTGTATATATTGGCCCCTCTTAGAGTGGTTACAATGAGTTGTTTGTCGGTTGTTACAGCCATGTCCGAAATATAATTCTGAGAAATAGAGTAGGTGTTTGTGCTACTATAAGTATAATGCTTCACCATGTTGCCCGTTTTGTTATATCTGTACAGCCCCTTATCACTTCCTATCCACACCTCATTTTCCTTTAACTTGAAGACAGATATAAATGTACCTTTGTCGAAGATCAGTTTAGGCGAAACCAGTTGCGGAACAATTACGCTGTTATGTGCAGTGAGTTTACAAACTTTATTCTCTAGTCCTACCCAGATACTGCCGTCTTCGTCAACGTCACAAAGAGCTATTGAAGGAATGGGTTGAACATTTAGTTTGAGCTTTGCAATCTCTTTTACAGAGCTGTCTGTCTGGAAAGATATTTTATAAATATAATCGGTGCAACACAGCCAAATAGCGTTTTGACTGTCTTTATAAACCTTTATGCTGGGCTTTTTAAGTATCTCGCTTATCAACCCTTTTTCATCAGTAGGAATAATCAGGTTGCGTGAAGCCAAGTCAAGAACACTTGTTCCCCCTTCAGATACAATCCACAAACGTTTGTGAGCATCTTCACATACATTTTGAATGAAGTTACTCCTTAATTTCCCCTTGGTGTTTGATGTGTTGAAATTGACAAACTCGTATCCATCGTACCGGGCCAGTCCGCCTCCTGCAGTAGATATCCATAGGAATCCCTGACTATCCTTATATATATCGTCTACAAAGTTGTGCGGTAATCCGTTTTGCATGGTGAGGTAGCTGATGTTATATCGCAACAAAGAGTTGCTCTGCGCCGTTACATGGCAGACGCAAGCAAACAAAAACATACCCCAAAGAATGTAGTGCTTCTTCATAGTTTCCTTATATATTACAGAGCAAAGTTATTAGAAACTCTTTCATTATCAAAAGAGCAAGTGTCTTTTTGCTTCACAATGGAATATTGTCCACCATTAATATTCTTTAGTCCACCTTACCCCACCTCAGTAAGCCTATTTTTGCATAAAACTTTAGTGATCAAATAAAAAGATATTATGCAAACACGTAATTCGTTTGGCGTTATTCTTCTGCTTGTTTGGGTTTGTTCCTGCACAAAACCTGGGATATACGCACCGGTGTCGCTCCCTAATCCGTGGCAAGACAATTACTTATCAGTGTCGGGTATGGAAAATTATCGTTCATGGGGAACGTACAATGTACACGATCCTGCCTGCAAAAAGTTTGGCGATACTTACTACATGTATTCTACCGATGCTATTTTTGCTGAGAACAAGGAAGTAGCTAAACAGAAAAATGTTCCTTTGGGATATATCCAAGTCCGTAAATCTAAAGACTTGGTAAACTGGGATTTGGTAGGTTGGGCCTTCCCTAAAATACCTGCTGAAGCTGTTAACTGGGTACGCACCCATGCAGAAGGTCAGGGAGCCACTAATATCTGGGCGCCTTATATCATAAAACATAATGATGTGTACAGGCTATATTATTGTGTATCGGCTTTTGGTAAAAAGACATCATATATAGGTTTGGCAGAGTCTGCTTCACCCGAAGGCCCTTGGATACAAAAAGGATGTGTCGTGAAAACCGATGAGCAGACACCGATGAACGCCATTGATCCCAGCGTGATTGAAGATCCTCAAACGGGTAGGTGGTGGATGCATTACGGCTCCTATTTTGGTGGTTTGTTTTGTGTTGAGTTGAATCCCGCTACAGGACTTACCCGGCAAAAAAATGACTACGGTCATCTCATTGCTCGAAGAGCCAACTACAAAAAAGACAACCTGGAAGCACCCGAGATTATTTATAATCCGGAATTGAAGAAATACTTTCTTTTCGTTTCTTATGATCCGCTGATGACAACCTATAATGTTCGCGTGGGGCGTGCCGACAAGCCCGAAGGTCCGTTTCTGGACTATGCTGGACACGACCTAAAGGATACCACCAATAACTTTCCCATCCTGACGGCACCTTATGCTTTTGAAGGTCATCTCGGTTGGGCAGGTACGGCACACTGTGGTGTGTGGCGCGAGGAAAACGGTCGCTATTATATGTTCCACCAAGGTCGGTTATCGCCCGAAAACCAGTTAATGGTGTTACATACACGGGAAATCTTTTTCAATGACGAAGGCTGGCCGGTGGTGTCGCCCGAGCGTTACGCAGGAACAAAGTCTCGGCGTTTTACTGTAAAAGATATGTTGGGAGAGTGGGAAATTATGCGTGTGATTGAACCGTTGCACGAACGTCAACTGGAAGCCGGACAAGTTTTGTGGGGTGAAGGACAGTTGGTTGCTGATGAAATAAACAGATCTTCCGTTTATCATTTTGAAAAAGACAAAACGCTGAGAGAAGGAGGTCGTTGGTCGTTTTATGCTGATAAACAGCTGTTGGACTTGACTATAAAAGGAGAAAGTATCAGAAATCTCATTATCTTTGCCGGACACGACTGGGAAAGACAAACGGAAACAATTCTTTTTACCGGATTGGATCAACGCGGCCGTTCGGTATGGGGAAAACGAATAAGATAATTGCATTTATTTAATATATACATAAATTATAAACCATGAGTAAACACAGGACTTTTTTAGCCGCTTTGGCATTATCGGCTGGTTTGGGTATGAATGCTCAAACCAATGAACTAGTCATTCAGACTAAGAAGTTGGGCGCTGAGATTCAGCCAACCATGTACGGACTCTTCTTTGAAGATATTAATTACGGAGCCGATGGAGGTCTTTATGCAGAGCTTGTTAAAAACCGCTCTTTTGAATTTCCTCAAAATCTGATGGGTTGGAAGACCTTTGGTCATGTAACATTAAAAGACGACGGACCGTTTGAACGTAATCCCCACTATGTGCGTTTGGCTTATCCGGGGCACGACCATAAACGTACCGGATTGGAAAACGAAGGTTTCTTTGGAATCGGCGTGAAGGCTGGTGAAGAATATCGTTTCAGCGTGTGGGCCCGTTTGCCCGAAGGCTCTTCTTCCGAAAAAATCAGAGTAGAGATTGTGAAACCGAGTACAAGTGCCGAAAACCATGCGTTTGCTTCTCAGGAGCTAACCATTGATTCAAAAGAATGGAAGAAATACCAGGTCATTTTAAAACCTAAGTTAACAGAAGATAAATCTATTTTGCGTATATTCTTAGCATCCAAAGGAACGATTGACTTGGAACATGTGTCTCTTTTTCCGGTTGATACGTGGAAAGGACATGAAAATGGTTTGAGAAAAGACTTGGCCCAAGCCTTGTATGACATCAAGCCCGGTGTATTTCGTTTCCCCGGCGGATGTATTGTTGAAGGTACCGATTTGAACACGCGTTACGATTGGAAGAAAACTGTTGGTCCGGTTGAAAACCGTCCGTTAAACGAGAATCGTTGGCATTACACATTCCAAAATCGCTTCTTCCCTGATTATTACCAGAGCTACGGAATGGGCTTTTACGAATTCTTCCTGCTATCTGAAGAAATTGGTTCGGAACCATTACCCGTATTGAGTTGCGGATTAGCGTGTCAGTTCCAGAATAGTGATCCGCATGCTCATGTAGCTGTGTGCGATTTAGATAGTTACATTCAGGACGCACTCGACCTTATTGAATTTGCCAACGGAGCAGTTACCACTAAATGGGGTAAAGTTCGTGCAGATATGGGACATCCGGCACCGTTTAACCTCAAATTTATCGGTATTGGTAACGAACAGTGGGGATCTGAATATCCCGAACGTTTGGAACCATTTATGAAAGCAATCAGAAAGGCCCATCCTGAAATTAAGATTATTGGAAGCTCGGGCCCCGATTCCGAAGGAAAACAGTTTGAATATTTATGGCCGGAAATGAAACGCCTGAAAGCCGACCTGGTGGATGAGCATTTCTATCGTCCGGAAAGTTGGTTCTTGAGTCAGGGAGCCCGTTACGATAACTACGACCGTAAAGGTCCGAAAGTTTTTGCCGGAGAATATGCTTGTCACGGTAAAGGAAAGAAATGGAATCATTTCAATGCATCCTTGCTCGAAGCTGCCTTCATGACAGGTTTGGAACGCAATGCCGACATCGTTCACATGGCGACCTATGCGCCTTTGTTTGCGCATGTAGAAGGATGGCAATGGCGTCCCGACATGATTTGGTTTGATAACCTCAAATCAGTTCGCAGCGTTAGCTATTACGTACAGCAGCTTTATGCGCACAACAAAGGAACCAATGTAGTGCCGCTAACAATGAACAATAAACCGGTGACTGGTGCCGAAGGACAAAAAGGATTGTTTGCCAGTGCCGTGTGGGACAAAGACAGTCAGTCGTACATTGTAAAGGTTGTAAATACGTCGGATGAGGCACAGCCGCTTTCGCTGACTTTTGCCGGAATGAAAAAGAAAGAAGTACTTTCAAAAGGAGTATGCATCAAGTTGCAATCTACAGATCCCGACAAAGACAATACATTAGATAATCCTCAAGCTATTGTGCCCGTGCAAACTGAGGTGTCGGCAATGGGTAATGCTTTTGATACGCAAATTGAGCCCAAAACATTTGCTGTCTACAAATTTGTGAAAACCACGAAGTAATGAATAGATTGAGATTCATGGGTAAATTGGGTTTGTTAATCCTTGCACTGGCAGCTCCTTTGGGGCTGTCAGCACAAGGTGATACTACATTTGTAGCCCAAGGAAACCCACTGTTCAAATACAAATATACAGCCGATCCGGGTGCGTTAGTACACGGTGATAAGGTTTACATTTCAAATGACCACGGAAGGAGTAAACCTTCCGCTATTATACTTTTCGCATATAAAATGGTTCTTCGTCACTTTAGGTGCAGTTTTATCCCGATTCATATTTTACAAATTCACCCCTTTACATCATGAATCATACAAATCTTGTCAAGAGCAGTTTTATATATTATTAACGGGTAAACCGGGAAGCAACAAGGAGCGGCAAGACTTTGGTAAAACATAACCAACTTTTTGAAAAACATAACCGACTTTTTCAAAAAGATAACGAGCAATTTTAAATCATAAACCGTCTTTTGAGTCCTGAGAAACCGTCTCTTCGCCGTAACACGGTTTCTCAGGAACCTTTTGCTACCGTGCAAACCGGCGCGAGGCACCGTGTGAATGCAATCATAAACCGTTAAGGCATAAAAAAAGGCAAGAGTATGAACTCCTGCCTTTGCGCCTATAATAATTTGAATATACTATAAGCTTATAAGTACAAAGATAATACATTATACTGTCAATTCCAAATCATTGTGGTTCTTTTATCAGGTTATTATTAGGGTACAAACCGCGGTGTTTCGAATGTAACGAAAACAGCCAATCCGCAAAATAAATACATAAAGGAACCAACGAAAATTCCTATATACAAACAATAAACAGATAGATGCTTATAAGGAATCATCGCCAAAAAAGTTGGTGATACTTGGTGATACTTGGTGAGGCTTTTTTTTAGCCAAGTGTCACACATAATATTCTGATTATCAAGTTACTACAAGCTTGGTGATACTTCTTTTTATACATTTTATGAGGTATTGCCAGAACCTAAGTTCAAGTTGTAAATGCGACACCTGGCTGAGGATTTAGTTATAAAGCTATAATTTTAGAGAGAAGAAGGTAAAAACCTGTTTTACTCTTCCTCTCTCCTGGAAAGAAGTTCTTATCTTGCTTCCTCAGTCTCCCAAAATCAGTTGCAGATATGTCACAACTTACCGAGAGTCAAAGATATGAAATTAGTTCATATCTCCAAAAAGGAAAAAGCAAAGATGAGATCGCCTCTTTGGTTGGTGTTCATCGTAGTACTATTTATCGCGAGCTTCGTCGTAATAAATTCAAACCTTCAGATGGTTACGATGCTGAGTACGCCCAGTATCGTTATGAGCTCCGCAAAGAGCAACGTCCGGTTAAAAGACGTTTTACAGTTTTCATCCAGGATCGTGCTCGGGAGCGGTTGGTTAATGACCATTGGAGCCCTGAGCAAATCAGCGGCTGGTCCAAACTTTTCGGTCAGCCTATGGTTTCCCACGAACGTCTGTATCAATGGATATGGGAAGACAAACGAAAAGGCGGCGATCTATATTTGTACTTACGCAGACGAGGTCGTAAAAACAGAAAACGGGGAAACAAAAATAAAACAAGAGTTCCCATAGCTAACAGAAAAGACATCTCTGAACGCCCAGCCATTGTCGGGAAGAAGCGATGGGGAGATTTGGAGATAGATACAGTGATAGGCAAAAACAGAAAGGGGCTCATTCTAACCATCAACGAGAGGAAGACTGGATTCGTGTGGATACATAAATTGCCCACCAAAGAAGCTAAATATGTAGCGGCCGCTACTGAAAAGCTACTGATGCCATTTAAAGGGAAAATACATACCATAACATCTGACAATGGAACGGAATTTGCCGACCATCAGTATATTGCTCAGGCATTGGGAATAGATTTTTACTTTGCAACACCTTATCACTCTTGGGAGAGAGGAGCAAATGAGAATCTAAATGGACTAATAAGACAATATCTTCCCAAATGGGAAACGATGGAACATGTTACACAAAGTTACTTGGAAGGTATTGCTAGAAAATTGAACCAAAGACCCAGGAAAAGACTCGGATACATGACCCCAGAACAGGCCATGAAATTCAAAGATCTAGAACACATGAAAAAGGCATTTAACATAAGATAATAATCACTGTCGCATTTACAACTTGAATTCAGGGAAGAATATCTCTTTCATTGATGTGTGATGTATAACAATAAATATAATACCGAACCTGCAAAGAAATCCAAAATATAGTTCTTAGAAACATTATTTCTGCTGCTAAATATGTAAATTTGTCATTATTTGAAGGGTACGATGAGGAACGTATGGTTGATTTACTGTTTGACAGTGTTATGCTGGATGCTAAAAAGAATTCTTTACAGTGAGATCCTAGTTTGAATGTAACCCTACATATTGGCCGAATCCATTTTAAATAATTTAGTAATATAGTTTATTATCATGAGAATGTTTCTTGTTTTTTTATTCGTTTTATGTTCGTCGGTGTCTACCGTTTGGGCACAAGTGGTGTCTGAGAAGAATTTCAAGGCTTATTTATTTGTTTACTTCACTGGTAATCACATTGATGAAGAAGCTGTGTGTTATGCCGTTAGTGAAGACGGTTATAGATACAAGGCACTGAATAACAACAAACCAGTTATCGATTCCAAAGTCATCAGCTCTACCGGTGGCGTACGCGATCCGCATATCTTACGTTGTCAGGACGGTAAAACATTTTATATGGTAGTTACCGATATGGTTTCCGACAATGGATGGGATTCTAATAGGGCAATGGTGTTGCTGAAATCAAATGATTTGGTGCATTGGAGTCATTCGGTCATTAATATGCAGAAACGATATAAGGGACAAGAAAAGCTGAAGAGGGTATGGGCACCTCAAACGGTATTTGATGCAGAGACCGGAAAATATATGGTTTATTGGTCAATGAAGTATGGTGATGGTCCGGATGTTATTTATTATGCGTATGCTAATAAAGATTTTACCGATCTGGAGGGTGAGCCTAAACCATTGTTTTTACCGAAGAACGGAAAATCTTGCATAGATGGTGATATTGTGTTCAAAGAGGGAGTATATCACTTGTTTTATAAAACTGAAGGGCACGGAAACGGAATAAAGAAAGCAAAAACACGTTCGTTGACATCCGGCCAATGGGAGGAAGAAGATGGTTATAAACAACAAACGACTGAGGCTGTAGAAGGCGCCGGCACTTTTAAATTAATCAACCAAGATAAATACATCCTGATGTATGATGTGTACATGAAAGGAAAATACCAGTTTACTGAAACTACTGATCTGACGAATTTCCGGGTAATTGATCAAGATGTGACAATGGATTTTCATCCTCGTCATGGAACAATTATTCCCATTACGGCAAAAGAATTAAAAAGAATAACTTCAAAATGGACTAAGTAAGTGTTCTAGGTTACAAGCTTATTCGCTCATTTTTCATACATAAAAGAAAGCGGTAAAACGAGTTATTACACTACGTTTTACCGCTTTTCTATTATGCTTTTATTTGATGATTAAGCTAATTTTCTTGAACCATCGCTAATTACTACATCGTATACTTTAGGACTTCTTCCAAATTTAGCCTTGAAAGTTTCTTCTGCTTTGGCAATGAAGCTATCATAAAGTTCATCTTTCACCAAGTTGATGGTACAACCACCAAAGCCACCACCCATCACGCGCGATCCGGTTACGCCGCATTCTTTTGCACAATCGTTAAGGAAATCAAGCTCTTCACAGCTAACTTCATACAATTTGCTCATACCGTGGTGAGTCTCATACATTTTTTGTCCCACAGTTTCGTAATCGCCTACCTGCAGAGCATCACAAACATCAAGCACACGTTGAATTTCTTCAATCACGTATTCAGCACGCATAAAATCTTCCGCAGTGATTTCGCTCTTCACTTCCTTGAGCATGTCCATAGTGGCATCTCTCAAGAATTCTACATTCGGGTGATTCTTTTTGATGGCAGCAACTGCTGTTTCACACGACTGGCGACGTTTGTTGTAAGCCGATGAAGCTAACTCATGTTTAACAACTGAGTCAACCAATACCAAGCGGTAACCTTCCGGTTTGAAAGGGAAGTATTCGTATTCCAAAGAACGGCAGTCCAAACGGATAAGGCTTCCCGCTTTTCCGAATACCGAAGCAAATTGGTCCATAATACCACATTTTACACCGCAATAATTGTGCTCTGTAGCTTGTCCTACTTTAGCCAGCTCAAATTTGTCGATGTTACCGTTGAAGAGTTCGTTCAATGCAAATGCGTATGTACTTTCCAAAGCGGCAGAAGAAGACATACCTGCACCCAAAGGAACATCACCTGCAAATGCGGTATTGAATCCTTTTACTGCTACTCCACGTTTAATCATTTCACGGCATACTCCGAAAATATATCTTGCCCAACTAGCTTTAGGTGCATCTTCTTCATTCAACCCAAATTCTACATAGTCTTTCAGGTCAATAGAGTAAGCGCGTACCTTATCGGTGCCGTTTGGCTTTATCTCTGCAATCATTCCTTTGTCAATAGCTCCCGGAAAAACAAATCCTCCGTTATAGTCAGTGTGTTCTCCGATGAGGTTGATGCGTCCGGGTGATGCATATACATTTCCGGTTTCGCCTTCAAAGTGTTTGATAAAACGGCTTCTTACGAATTCTATATCCATGGTGTTTTAAATGTTATAGTGTGAATAAATTAAATGAATGTTCGGTTATTCTACCGGAATATCTTTGTTAACGTTTTTACAGCCAACCAAACCATAGAATAGTAAGTAAGCCAGTAAAACGATAATCAGCCAGTAACTTGCCATGTAGCCAACAGCATCTGAAATGAATTGTTGAACAAGTGGCAGCACACCACCACCAACAACCATCATCATGAAAATACCCGAAGCTTGTGCGGTGTATTTACCTAAACCTTCAACAGCTAAGTTGAAAATTCCACCCCACATGACCGATGTACATAAACCGCAAAGTACAAGGAACAAGGCACTTACAGGAACTTGCGCCATTTGGAATCCTTTGTCTACGCTGTAACCTGGCATAGAAAGAGTCACTTCTTTGGGGGTAATGATAGCGATCAATACAAAGCAGATGGCTGTAGCAGATACAACAATAAGTTGAGTTCTACTTGATATTTTACCACTGATAGCGCTACTTGCCGAGCGACCTACCAACATCAGTAACCAATAAATAGCTGAAATAGCACCACCGATAGCTGCACCGTCTACTAATAAGCCGGCACCTTTTTCGCTAGAGTCAGCCAAGTAAAAGTTTAATGTACCCGGTATACCGATTTCGATACCAACATAGATAAAGATACCAACAACACCTAATAATGTATGGCGGAAATGCCAAGGGCTGTGAGCAAATTTTTCCTTTTCAACATTGCCTTTGCGAAGATGTGGTTCGGGGATAGCAATGAATGAGATGATGATAAATGCAGAAGCAAATACTCCCATGGCAATAAATAGCAACGGTGCCACATCAGTCATAGCAGTCTGAGCCGTAACTGTGCCAATCAATGCACCTACAAAGAGTGGAGTCAATGTACCCGAAAGCGAGTTTAGCGCACCGCCGGTTTGTATGAGCTGATTACCTTTGTTGCCACCGCCTCCTAAGAGGTTTAACATGGGGTTTACTACGGTGTTAAGCATACATACGCAGAAACCACAGATAAATGCACCCAATAAATAAATGATGAAGTTCAATTTTATTGCGAATCCGCCCAACATGAATACATCCACATTGGCTCCAAATAAGCTTGATAGATATTGAGTAAATAAGCCTAATACACCCACTGCCATAGCAATGAGGGCTGTTTTCTTATACCCAATTTTAACGAGCATATTTCCTGCTGGAATTCCCATAAATAGATATGCAAGGAAGTTCATCATGTTTCCCATCATACCTAAGGTGTTGGCTCCTTCGTATTGGTTTTTCCAAATTGTACCGAAAGGCGCTGCCAAATTTGTCACGAATGAAATCATGGCAAAAATGAAGAACATCGTGATTATGGCAACGATGTTTCCGTTCTTTTTTTCTTGTATCATTGGTAAGTTTTTAAAGTAGGGTTTATAAATGAGTTAGTTAATTATTTCTCTATTGTAAATTTGTAAATAGTCATTTGATAATACTCTTCACCCGGTAACAAGGTTGCCGAAGGAAAATAGGGCCTGTTTGGAGTATCAGGGAAACATTGTGCTTCAAAGCAGATTCCACTTCTTGCAGGGAAGGTTGCGCCGTGTGCTCCTTCGAAGCCATTCAGCCAATTGCCGGTGTATAGCTGAACACCAGGTTCTGTGGTATACACTTGCATTGAACGTTTGCTTTCGGGGTCGGTATAAATTGCTGCCAAACTCAAGTCGTAACCCTCTTCTTTGTTCAGCACATAGCAATGGTCATAACCGGCACCGTTTATCAATTGTTGGTGTTTTTCTTTTATGCGTTCACCCACTGTGTGAGGAGTGCGAAAATCCATAGGAGTTCCTTCTACCTTCAGTATCTCTCCCGTAGGGATAGACACTTCATCAATAGGTAAAAAGTGATCCGCATTAATTGTAACTAGGTGATTGTTGATAGATGGGGTGGGGTTAGCTATTCCTGCCAAGTTGAAAAAACCATGATTGGTGAGGTTTACAAGCGTAGTCTTGTCTGTTGTGGCACTGTATTCTATAACCAGAGCATTGCTTTCTTCATCAATCTCGTAAGTCATTGTAACTTCCAAATTACCGGGGAAGCCTTCTTCACCGTCTACTGAAAGGTATTTAAACTCGATAGTGCTTTCATTTAATTGGTTAGCATCCCATACTCTTCTGTGGAATCCTGTGGGGCCGCCGTGCAACGCATTCGGACCGTTATTAATGGCTAGTGAATATATCTCCTCATCCAAAGTAAATCTCCCCTTGGCAATACGGTTTCCATACCGACCAATTACGGTACTTAAAAAAGGTTCCGGACTATTGATTACATGGTCAATGCTATCGTGTCCTAAAAGTACATTCGCATATTTTCCATCTTTATCGGGTACCATGATTGAAAGCAGAGCACAGCCAAAGTTTGTTACAGCTACTTCCATGCCTTTTTTGTTTCTCAGGATATATAAATCCGTGTTCTTTCCTTCTACCTGCTTTTGGAAATTCTTTCGATCAAGTTTCGATAAATTTCCGTCTGTTGAAAACGTGTTTATCATGTTCGGTATTATTTAAATTTCTGCAAATAAAGACAAATTCTTCGGTTCTCCCAAATTATTAGTGGCAAATGTTATTGTATTATTAGGAAAGTTTAGCGTTTGCCTGAACGGTATCTTCAAATTGTATTTTGAATGCTTAATTGCAGTTCTTTTTTGAGGAAAAAAACATTTTAAGAATGAATATTTTGATATTTTTTGTATGTTTGCCTTGAATTGTTAATATCCAATTTATAATCTAAGTTTATAACAAAAAAATGTATCCATTAAAATTTGAACCCATATTAAAGCAAACGCTTTGGGGGGGCGATAAAATTATTTCATTCAAGCAGCTGAATGACACACGAACTGAAGTAGGAGAAAGTTGGGAAATATCTGCCGTAGAAGGTAGTGAGTCTATCGTAGCAGAAGGACCCGACAAAGGAATGACTTTAACAGAAGTACTAAGCAAATACCGTGAAGAACTTTTAGGAGAAGCAAACTATGCTCGATTTGGTGTCAAATTTCCCTTGTTAGTCAAGTTTATTGATGCGCGCCAAGATCTTTCCATTCAGGTTCATCCTTCAGATGAATTAGCCAAGAAACGTCATAACTCAATGGGTAAAACTGAAATGTGGTACGTTATCGGTGCAGATAAAGGAGCCAAACTTCGCTCTGGATTTTCTGAACAGATTACTCCCAAGGAATATAAGGATAGAGTTTACAATAACACCATTACGGAGGTATTACAAGAATATGACATACAACCGGGTGATGTGTTCTTCTTACCGGCAGGTAGGGTTCACAGTATTGGTGCGGGGGCTTTTATAGCTGAAATTCAACAAACATCCGATGTAACTTATCGTATTTATGACTTTGATCGCAAAGACGCGAAGGGAAATGCACGTGAGTTACATACCGATTTAGCACGGGAAGCTATCAATTTCGAGGTACTCGACGATTACAGGACTCAATATGATGTGGTTGAGAACGAACCCATAGAACTGGTTGCCTGTCCTTACTTTACTACTTCGTTATACGATATGACTGAAGAAATCACGTGTGATTATTCGGAGTTAGATTCTTTTGTGATTTTTGTTTGTGTAGAAGGAAGTTGTACACTTTATGATAATGAAAAAAATGAGGTGTCATTTAAAGCCGGAGAGACGGTTTTAATGCCCGCATCTATACAAGAAGTAACTATTGTGCCAAACGGTAAAGTGAAATTGTTGGAAACATACGTTTAGATGAAATACTTATTGTTTGATATGAAAAATCCACGTCTTAAACTGAGATGTGGATTTTTTTATCTGAAGAATCGTCTGATTCTCTTCATTATTTTGATGCCTAGCATAGCTCCTTCGATAATTGCCATTCCGGTATTGAACGATTTTAGCAGTGAACTTCCTGTCGATGCTGCTTCAGAATAGGGTGCAAAGCTTTTCCTGGCCGTTTTCACGATGAGGCTCTTTTGCTCACGAATGGCTAGTAATACCTCTTCCTTTTGTCTGGCTATTTCTTCCAGAGTTATTTTTGCGGTAGTATCTTGCTTATTCATGACTACTTTGATTTATTTAAAAATAATCGGGCTACAAAATTCACTGTTGGTTGAATAATAAGCTGCTTTTTAAAATAGATAACTAACAGAATCAGTAATACGTTGATTCCTGCAATAACAGCGAAGCTGCCCATTAAACTACCAATTAGAGGCTCAAGTATGTAGGCTAGTGCAAATAATGCATAGAACAAAGCCACCATGCCTAATATGATAAGTATGATTACAGTTATGAATGTTGAAAATAAAATGGTTAGTTTCTCGGTAATTTCCAATTGGGTATATTCCCTTTGTAACTCCAGATACTTCTTGAATTCAACAAACAATTGTTGCAAATTGTCTATACTTTCGTCGTTAATAAACATAGTGGCTTTGAATTTTAACCTTTGACTTCATTTTTAATTTCAGCAGCAATCTCATCTACTAGATCTTCCATGTCGGTTCGATTTAGTTTAATACCTTTTTTGCGAAGTGCTTCTGCAATTTTTTTACGGGTATCTTCCCCTTTTTCGGGTGCAAATAATATCCCGAGTGCAGCTCCCACAGCTGCTCCTCCTAAAAATGCGGCCAGAACATTTAAACCTTTCATAATCAATCCTTTCTTTTAAATGTTATTACGATTGATAAACGCTGAGAAAGCAAATATTGTTCATTCTTTTTTTGAGTATGATTGTTCTTGCTTTCTTTTCTTTTTTCCACTTTTTCTTATTTTTCCCTTTTCTTTCTTCTCCAAAAATCACCGTTCGATTTATTTCCCCGATACTTTTTGTTTTCTTTCGCCTTTACTTTAAGCTCTTCGGTTACTTTTTCTTGGGCTATAATATTGTCTTTGGTTACAAAAGGGTGGTCTTTTACTACTTCAATGTTTTTGTTGATCAGCTTTTGTATGGTTTTCAGGTAAGGAATTTCTTCCGAATCACATAAAGATATGGCAACACCTTCGTGCCCTGCACGACCAGTTCTTCCTATTCTGTGAACGTATGTTTCCGGAACATTAGGCAATTCGTAATTGAATACGTGTGATAGTTGGTCAACATCAATGCCTCTAGCTGCAATATCAGTTGCTATCAGTACACGCAATGTATGTTCTTTGAATTCGCTTAACGATCTTTGTCTGGCATTTTGGCTCTTATTTCCGTGAATAGCGTCGGCTGTAATACCTTGTTTGCGCAAAGCGCGAGATAGCTTGTCGGCTCCGTATTTGGTACGCGTGAATACTAATGCCGATTCAATGTTTGTATTTTCAAGTAAATGAATCAGTAAATTCGTTTTCTCTTTTTTCTCAACATGATAAATATACTGAGATATGATATCTACCGTAGAAGAGATCGGAGTAACTTCTACTTTAGACGGTTTGTTCAGCATGCTGTTAGCTAATTTCTCTATTTCCGGGGGCATGGTTGCTGAAAATAGAAGAGTTTGGCGTTTAGATGGCAACAGTTTGAGTATACGCTTAATGTCATGAATAAAACCCATATCGAGCATACGATCGGCTTCGTCTAAAACGAAGAAATCTAGTGCTTTCAAAGATACAAATCCTTGTTCTATTAAATCAAGCAATCGCCCAGGAGTTGCAATAAGAATAGAACTGCCTCTTCTGAGTTCATCGGTCTGTTGCTTTTGTTTTACGCCGCCAAATATTACCGTGTGACGTAAACCTGTGTATTTGCCGTAAGCTTCAAAACTTTCACCAATTTGTATGGCCAATTCTCTGGTTGGAGTTAGTACCAATGCTTTGATCTCTTTCTTGTGATTACTGTTATACAATGTTTGTAAAATGGGTATGGTGAATGCAGCAGTTTTTCCTGTTCCTGTTTGTGCACAACCTATCAGATCTTTTCCTTGAAGTAAAACCGGTATGGATTGTTCTTGTATGGGAGTAGGTGAGGCATATCCCTCTTCTTTAAGCGCCCTAAGTATAGGGTCAATTAATTTTAAATTTTCAAATGTCATTGATTCGAGTTAATGAGCCTCTCGGCTCCGTTATAATAGGCACAAAGATACGCTAACCTTTTGCTGAATGGAGGGTTCTTCTGTTGAGTTTAATTATATTTAACTAAACAGATTGACTATTGACAAGCAGGAAACGGTACTTTTGTCTAGGCTTTAAGATTAATGATTAAATAAAATGATGAAAGACAGAATTGTTTTTATAACCGGAGCCAGTAGTGGCATTGGATTGGGGTGCGCCCGAAAATTTGCTTCTCAGGGAGCAAGCTTGATACTCAATGCAAGAAATGTAACTGTTCTGGAGGATATAAAAAAAGAGCTGGAAACAAAATATGCAACTCGTGTTTTGCTATTACCTTTTGATGTTCGTAACCGAGATGAAGTTGCTAAGGCATTAACATCATTGCCGCAAGAGTGGCAGGCGGTAGATGTGTTGATTAATAATGCCGGATTGGTTATTGGACTTGATAAAGAACATCAAGGTAATCTTGATGAGTGGGATGTGGTTATTGATACTAACATTAAAGGATTACTAACTGTAACGCGTCTTTTAGTGCCCGGTATGGTTGAACGAGGTAGGGGACATATCATCAACATCGGTTCTATTGCAGGCGACGGTGCCTATCCCGGAGGAAGTGTGTATTGTGCAACTAAAGCTGCCGTAAAGGCTCTATCTGACGGTTTAAGAATAGATTTGGTTGATACGCCGTTGCGTGTAACCAATATCAAGCCCGGTATGGTTGAAACAAACTTTTCTGTAGTACGATTCCGAGGTGATAAAGGAGTTGCGGATCGTTTTTACCAGGGTATTCATGCTTTGTCGGGTGATGATGTGGCCGAAACGGTTTATTATGCAGCTTCTGCTCCCGAGCATGTGCAAATAGCAGAAGTCTTGCTAATGCCTACCAATCAGGCTACCTCAACTCTTTCGTATAGAAAAAATGTATAGAATATTGTTTTGTAAAACAAATTATTAACTAAAATATGACGATTATGAAAAAATTAGTAATGTTAGCTACGGGTGTATGTGTAGTCTTTGCACTTAGTTCTTGTAAATCAAGTGAAAGTGCTTATAAAAAAGCATACGAGAAAGCCAAACAACAAGAACTTGCCGAACCTCAAGTGAATGCACCGGTTGATGTAACTCCGGTTACTACAACTTCAACAGTTGTTAAGTCAAATAGCACAGCTCCTGTACGTCAGGAAAAAGTAACTGTGGTTTCAGGTGTTGATGGTTTAAAAGAATATAGTGTAGTTTGTGGTAGCTTTGGTTTGAAAGCTAACGCTGAAGGTTTGAAAGACTTTTTAGATGCCGAAGGTTACAATGCAACCATTGCATTTAACGCTGAAGCTGCGATGTACAGAGTTATTGTTAGTACTTTCTCTGATAGAGGCGCTGCTGCTGATGCTCGTGATGCTTTCAAAGCTAAATATCCTAATAGAAAAGACTTCCAAGGCGCATGGTTATTGTACCGTGTCTTCTAATAAAAACCTTACTTATCAAATAAAAAAAGCTCCGGGAGAATATTCTCCCGGAGCTTTTTTTATTTGGTCTTATTTAATCGTTAAGTTCTGATTTTATGAAGTAAGGATTATAACCGTTGTCTTGCATAATGTTGTCACTTGCTTGTGATTTAAATGTTTTGCCATAAACCCTTTCATTACCGGCATTGTAGCCTATACCGAAGTTACTTGAAGGCATTACACGAGGAACATATTTGTTTCTTTTATATTTGTAAGGAGGCAATGCTATCTGAAAGCGGAAACCACCGTTAAATCCATTATTGCCGGCATGTTCTACCTTCATGGCGTAAAACCCAACAGAGGCATGACGAAAATGCCGTATCATATCAAATCGGACACCTAGCTCTTCTTCCAAATAACGTTCTGCTTTCAAGCTGAACTGTGTATTGTAAAGTGGCCAATAAAAGTTGGCGCCTATATTACCGGTAAATTTCCACTCTTTACCGTGGTAAAAAGCCCAATTATCAAATTCCCCTTTTCCAGTATAGGCCAATCGTGCTTCCAGAGAGAAACGCTCATCTCGTAAAAAATGCTTCGCCCTTGCATCCATACCCCAACGGAAATTATTGAAGAAACCGGCAGATGTAGTAAGGAATGTGCGTTGTGGAAGTCGGAATGATTGCGATAACGTAATGAATCCGGGTCTTATTTGTTCGTACTTAGTTCCGTAGTCGTTCACAATGGGGAAGATGATCTGTCCGGTGAATTTCATGCCTTTCCAAAAAGAGACTTCTATTGCGGGAGAGAAGTTCAAAAGTATGTCGTATACCCGTGATAATTTATAATTTTGAAAACTAAACTCCGGATATACCAATAAATCGACCTTATATAATGAACTGTTTGTCTTTTTTTCCTTTTTAATTTCTTTCCAGTTTTCACCCAACTCGTAGCTAACAACCCAATTGCTTTTTTGAGGAACATTTAGGCTGTCTTTTGACTCTTTTGAGTAAAGTAGTGAAATTTGGGGAACGTTGTTATCTAAGATGATTACCCTGCATGATTTATTTTGAGGTAAACCTTCTTTTTGAATAATACTTATAGCCTTATTGACGCCTACACCTGTAAGGCGGTAAGATACACTTTCCAACGTATAAGTTAATTCTTGATTATTTTCTGTGAATGATATGTTTTCAAACCCCAGGTCGCTCAACTCCCTGACTGTTTTGTTCGCATCTTGAGCCTGTGATAAAGAACTTGATAAAAGCCCTATTATAAAAAAGGATAGACTTATAACATGCTTTGATTTCTGAAGAATGATCATATTCTCTAATTTATAAATGTTTAAACTGTAGTTCATTATTTTTTATACTATGCAAAAATAGAGATAGTTTTCTTATGCCCCAATTATTTATGTGAAAAAAGAAGATTTATCTGTCTTTTTCTTTTCGAATGAAATACATTAATGAAAATAAATTGTAATTTTGCACCACTTATGGGACGAATATTGGCAATAGATTATGGTAGAAAGCGCTGCGGAGTTGCTGTAACCGATACGTTACAGATAATAGCCGGCGGGTTGGCTACAGTCGCTACTCACGAACTTTTGAAATTCATAACTGACTACTCAAATAAGGAAGATGTTGATCAAATTATTATCGGACTTCCCAAGCAGATGAACAATGAAGCCTCGGAAAGCATGAAATATATCAAACCTTTTGTTGCTTCTTTAAAGAAAACGTTACCGGATATGAATGTGGAATATGTCGATGAACGTTTTACATCGGTTTTGGCACATCGCACGATGATGGAAGCCGGCTTAAAAAAGAAGGATAGGCAGAATAAGGCATTGGTTGATGAAATAAGTGCTACCATTATATTGCAAACATATCTTGAGGCAAAACGTTATAGTATAAAAAAATAAATTTTAATATGATATTACCTATTTATGTATACGGCCAACCTGTGTTGAGGGTTTTAGCCGAAGATATTACACGTGATTATCCGGAATTATCGGAACTTATTAAGAATATGTTTGAAACGATGGATCGCGCAGATGGCGTAGGTCTTGCTGCTCCACAAATCGGTTTACCTATTCGCGTAGTTGTTATTGATCTTACCCCACTGGCCGATGAACATCCTGAGTTTGCCGACTTTAAAAAAGCATACATTAATGCTCATATCCTCGAAACTGAAGGAGAAGAGGTTTCTATGGAAGAAGGCTGCTTGAGTTTACCTGGTATTCATGAGAGCGTAAAAAGAATGAACCGGATCCATGTGAAATATATGGATGAGAATTTCGTGGAGCATGACGAATGGGTTGAGGGTTATTTGGCAAGAGTGATGCAGCATGAATTTGATCATCTTAATGGCATCATGTTTATTGATCATATTTCACCGTTACGCAAACAGATGATTAAAGGAAAATTAAATGCAATGCTAAAAGGGAAGGCACGCTGTTCTTATAAGGTAAAAACAGTTAAATAAAATCCGCAGATTATATTGAGCTTGTGTTTAATGAGGCTTAATTTGGTCAAAAAATACAAAAAGCAGTACTATGTTCTTTGTTTGTCAGTTAAAAGCTATATTTTTGTTTTGCTTATTAATAATTGAAAGCTGATGGTCAAGAATATAATACTGCTTTTGCTGTTTTTTCCTGCTTATCTTTGTGCCCAAATCAATACAGAACGAGTAATGACTATTGCTCGGAATGCATTGTATTTTGAAGACTACGTTCTTTCTATCCAGTACTTTAACCAAGTAATCAATGCGAAACCTTATTTGTACGAGCCTTATTTTTTTAGAGGACTGGCCAAAATAAATCTGGAAGACTATCAAGGTGCCGAAACTGATTGTAGTGCTGCAATAGAGCGTAATCCTTTTGTTGTGGGCGCTTATCAGATACGCGGACTGGCCCGTATCAAGCAAAGTAAGTTTGAAGGAGCTATTAGCGATTATAAAACAGCACTTCAGTACGAACCCGAAAATATAACCCTGTGGCATAACCTTTCTTTGTGCCACATTCAAAAGGGTGATTACGATGCTGCCAAAAAAGACCTCGGAAATTTGTTGGCTTTATCACCAAAATATACTAAAGCCTACTTGATGAGAGGAGAGGTTTTGCTAAAACAGAAAGATACCATTCAGGCTTATCGCGATTTTGATCTTGCGATTGAAATGGATAAATATGATCCGGACGCCTGGACTTCCAGAGCTATTCTAAAACTACAACAGGCGAAATATACAGAGGCTGAATCTGACTTGAATCAGGCTATTCATTTGAATGTAAAAAATGCAGCTAACTACGTAAATAGAGCATTAGCCCGTTTTCACCAAAACAACCTGAGAGGTGCTATGAGCGATTACGATCTCGCTTTAGATGTTGACCCGAACAATTTTATCGGTCACTACAACCGCGGTTTGTTGCGTGCTCAGGTGGGTGACGATAACCGGGCTTTGGAAGACTTTGACTTTGTTATTAAAATGGAACCCGATAATATGATGGCCATTTTTAATCGCGGATTGCTAAAATATCAAACAGGAGACTACAAGGGAGCTATCAAAGATTACAGTACGGTAATCAATGAACACCCTAATTTTATGGCTGGTTATTATAATAGAGCGGAGGCTCGTAGAAAAATAGGCGATAAAAATGGCGCCGAACGCGATGAATTTAAAATACTAAAGATGCAGCTTGATAGAAAGAACGGATTGCTTTCTTCAAATACAAATAATGACAAGTCGGCCGGAAATAAAGACGAAAACACAGATGATAAATCGAAAACACGTAAGAAATCAGATAAGAACGTTAGTAATTATGGCAAAATAGTTATAGCTGATGATTCAGAAAGCGATCAGAAATACAATAGCTATTACAGAGGTAAAGTGCAAGACCGGAATGTTGAAGTGAGAATGGAACCGATGTATGTGTTAACGTATTATGAGAAAATGAGCGAAGTAAAGCGCAATATAAATTATCATAAATTCATTGACAACCTCAACCGCTCGGGTGCGTTGCCTAAGCGTCTGTATATAACGAATGACGAAGCTCCCTTGTCGGAAGCACAGGTCAAGGAACATTTCGCGATGATTGATACACATACCACTGAGATCGTGGAAAACCCTCAGGACTCAAGAAAAAGATTCTCTCGTGCAGTCGATTTTTATCTTGTGCAAGATTTTGAGAACTCAATTGAAGATCTTACTCAGGCTATTTTGAATGATAAAACATTCTTCCCTGCTTATTTTATGAGAGCTTTGGTGCGTTACAAACAACTAGAATACCTTAAGGCTGAAGGACAAAATACGGCAAATGTATCACAAGGAAAAGCTGCAATGGTTGCAGCTATTGACTATGACGTGGTGAAGAATGATTTAGATAATGTCATAGCCTTGGCGCCCGATTTTGTTTATGCGTATTATAACAGAGGTAATCTACTTTCTGTACTCAAAGATTACCGTTCTGCAATTATAGATTATTCAAAAGCTATTGATTTAAATAAAGATTTTGCAGAAGCCTATTTTAATCGAGGGCTAACCTACATATTCCTGGGAAATAACAAGAAAGGTATTGCTGATTTGAGTAAAGCAGGAGAGCTGGGAATCGTTTCTGCATATAATATCATAAAACGTTTTACAGAAGTCCCCGAATAATATTTTTGATTTATTTCGGATGTATCTTAAAAGAATTAATTAATTTTGCGTTTCAATAGACAATAACATTAAAATATGACAAAAATAACATTCCCTGATGGCTCAGTTCGTGAATACAACGAAGGAGTTACTGGTCTGCAAATAGCAGAGAGCATTAGTTCTCGTCTTGCGCAAGATGTGTTAGCGTGTGGCGTTAATGGAGATATTTATGATTTGGGACGTCCTATTATGGAAGACGCTTCTGTGGTGTTGTACAAATGGGAGGATGAACAAGGTAAGCATGCTTTCTGGCATACTAGTGCACACTTGTTGGCGGAAGCTCTACAGGAACTTTACCCCGGAATCCAATTTGGTATAGGTCCGGCTATTGAAAACGGATTTTATTATGATGTAGATCCGGGTGAGGCAGTCATAAAAGAAGCTGACCTTGCTGTTATCGAAGCCAAAATGGCTGAACTTTCTGCAAAGAAAGAAGCAGTGGTTAGAAAAGAGATCAGTAAGAGTGATGCTTTGAAGATGTTTGGAGATCGTCACGAAACATACAAATGTGAACTCATTTCGGAGTTAGAAGACGGTAAGATCACCACTTATACTCAAGGGGAATTTACTGATTTGTGTCGTGGACCGCACCTTATAAACACAGGAGCTATTAAGGCTATCAAGCTTACTTCTGTTGCCGGTGCTTATTGGCGCGGACAAGAAAATCGCAAAATGCTGACTCGTATTTATGGTATCACATTCCCTAAGAAGAAGATGCTCGATGAGCATCTGGCTATGATGGAGGAAGCTAAAAAGCGCGATCACCGTAAAATTGGTAGAGAAATGGAACTTTTCATGTTCTCGGAAACAGTAGGAAAAGGTCTTCCTATGTGGTTACCTAAAGGAACGGCTCTTCGTTTACGATTGGAAGATTTTCTGAAAAAAATACAGAAACGTTTTGGCTACCAACAGGTAATGACCCCTCATATCGGCAATAAAATGCTTTATGTAACTTCAGGTCATTATGCCAAATACGGAAAAGACTCTTTTCAACCTATTAACACACCGGAAGAAGGAGAGGAGTACTTATTGAAGCCGATGAACTGTCCGCATCATTGTGAAATATACAAATGGCAGCCTCATTCATATAAAGATCTTCCTTTGCGTTTGGCCGAATTTGGTACCGTTTATAGATACGAACAAAGCGGTGAGCTTCATGGTTTGACTCGTGTTCGCAGCTTTACGCAAGATGATGCGCATATTTTCTGCCGTCCGGATCAGGTGAAAGAAGAGTTCTTGAGTGTAATGGATATTATCTTTATTATTTTCAAAGCACTTAACTTTGAAAATTTTGAAGCACAGATATCACTCAGAGACCCTAATAACCGTGAAAAATATATCGGTTCTGATGAGAACTGGGAAAAGGCTGAACGAGCTATTGTTGAAGCTTGTGAAGAAAAAGGTCTCAAAGCCCGTGTGGAACTTGGAGAAGCTGCATTCTACGGTCCTAAGCTTGACTTTATGGTTCGTGATGCAATTGGTCGTAAATGGCAGTTGGGAACCATTCAGGTTGACTACAGTTTGCCCGAAAGATTCCAGTTAGAATATACCGGTGCCGACAACCAAAAACATCGTCCTGTTATGATTCACCGTGCACCTTTTGGTTCTATGGAACGTTTCGTGGCCGTGTTGATTGAACACACAGGTGGTAAATTTCCGTTGTGGCTCACACCTGACCAAGTTGCTATTCTGCCAATTAGTGAGAAGTTCAACGGCTATGCACAAGAGCTGAAAAAATATTTTGAGAACATTGACATTCGTGCTATTGTTGACGAACGTAATGAAAAAATAGGCCGTAAGATACGTGATAATGAAATGAAACGTATCCCTTACATGTTGATTGTAGGTGAGAAAGAAGCAGCCGAAGGACAGGTTGCTGTCAGAAAACAAGGTGAAGGTGACAAAGGAAGTATGAAATTTGAGGATTTTGGTAAAATTCTTAATGAAGAAGTACAAAATATGATAAATATGTGGTAACTTTGCCGCGAAATGTAGAAGCATAGCATTTTTTTAATGTTCTAAAGTTCGCTTTTACTTTAATGATAATAATAATTGGTAATAAAGAAGAAACAAACCGGAAGTAATCGTTTTTTAATGAAGAATGACAGCTTAAAAGGGCAACATCGGATCAACGAGCAGATCCGTGCCAAAGAAGTCCGCATTGTGGGCGACGAAGAGATTGAAGCAAAAGTTTATCCAATCTTTCAGGCCTTAAAAATGGCCGAGGAGCGTGAAATGGATTTAGTGGAGATCTCTCCAAATGCAGAGCCACCTGTTTGTCGTATTATTGATTATTCTAAATTTCTTTATCAGTTAAAGAAGCGTCAGAAAGAACAAAAAGCTAAGCAGGTTAAGGTCAATGTGAAAGAAATACGTTTTGGTCCTCAAACAGATGACCATGACTATGATTTCAAATTGAAACATGCAAAAGGTTTTTTGGAAGATGGAGATAAAGTGAAGGCTTATGTGTTCTTCAAAGGTCGCTCCATTTTGTTTAAAGAGCAGGGTGAGGTATTATTGTTACGTTTTGCCAATGATCTTGAAGATTATGCAAAGGTTGACCAAATGCCGGTTCTTGAAGGTAAAAGGATGACAATCTTTTTATCTCCCAAGAGAAAAGAAATGCCCAAGAAAGTTGTCACTAAACCGGCTGTTGCTCCGGCAAAGCCTCAGGTGAAGGACGATTCAGAAGAATCAAAACCAATGGATGACGCGCAGGTATAGTGCGTCACCATCAATTTTAATAATTAAATATCAATTAAGATGCCAAAGATGAAGACTAACTCCGGTTCTAAAAAAAGATTCGCTCTTACCGGAACAGGTAAAATCAAAAGAAAGCACGCTTTCCACAGTCACATTTTGACTAAGAAGTCTAAAAAGAGAAAAAGAAACTTGTGCAGCACAACAACAGTTGACGTTACTAACGTAAGCCAGGTTAAGGAACTCTTAGCAATGAAGTAACCTCGAGAGCGTACAAAAGTATTATTAAAAGTATTAACCGAATGCATTAGCCTTTAAGATCATTGTTAATCAATGGCGCTAACATTCAAAAAAGAGTAAAACTATGCCAAGATCAGTAAATCATGTTGCTTCAAGAGCAAGAAGAAAGAAAATTTTGAAATTAACCAGAGGTTACTTTGGTGCAAGAAAAAACGTTTGGACCGTTGCTAAAAACACATGGGAAAAGGGTTTAACTTACGCTTACCGTGACCGTAAAAATAAGAAAAGAAACTTCCGTGCGCTTTGGATTCAGCGTATCAATGCTGCTGCACGTTTGGAAGGTATGTCTTATTCTAAGTTGATGGGCGCTTTGCACAAAGCCGGCATTGAAATTAACCGTAAGGTTTTAGCTGATTTAGCTATGAACCATCCGGAAGCTTTCAAAGCAATCGTAACTAAAGCAAAAGCTGCTTAATTTTCTGAATTGAAAGAGGGGCAACCTCTGAAATGATAATTCTTGCCCAAGTTTGCAATCATGTGAACTTGGGCAAGTTCGTTTTAAAAAGTTAGTGAACAAATCACGCTTTGTGCTTGTTTTTATTATAGATAAAGGTTATCTTTGTTGCATAAAAGAATTAGCCGCATTGGTTGGATTGGGAAACTCATCAAGTAAACTGAAATACCGAGACAAGCTTTGCTTTTCAATGGCGGGCCACAATCCTTCGGGATACTTTTTAGTCAGTGGATTACAAAGAGGGTGAGCACTCAAATCATGTCATTCGGAGTTTCATCACATCATCGATGCGGCTTTATTAAAAAGGGCAAACTTGTTAAAAGTCTGCCCTTTTTTGTATCTATAGCCCTAGGATACTTATTCTTTAATACGTATCTGGCAATGCGAAAGATCCTCAATGATTGCTAAAGATTCCACCCTGATTCCTTGTTCTTCAATTCGTTTACGGCCATTTTGGAACTCCTTTTCAATAATAAATCCCATTCCTACAAGTTCGGCACCGGCTTGCTTAACCAAGTCAATTATGCCCAATGCAGCATTACCGTACGCCAGAAAATCATCAACGAACAGAATCTTATCGTCGGGAGTCAGAAAGTCCGAGCTGATAACCACTTCATAATCTCTGTCTTTGGTAAAAGAGTGAACGGTGGTGCTCAACGCATTTTCTATTGTCTTAGGTGATTTCTTTTTAGCAAAGACTACCGGAAGATTCAGTAGGTATCCCGTCATGATAGCAGGAGCAATGCCACTTGCTTCTATGGTCATGATCTTATTTACTTTTGTACCAGCAAAGCGTCTTACAAATTCCACCCCGATGGCCTTCATTAATTGCGGATCCATCTGGTGATTAATAAAACTGTCTACTTTTAAAATTCCCCCTTCAAAACATTTCCCGTCCTGAAGAATTCTTTTCTTTAATAATTGCATAATGTATCTATTTGTTATCTCTCAAATCTTTCACACGTACAGCTTTTCCTTCGCTTTGAGGCAAAGACCCCTTCTTAACCAGCTTGACCTTCGGAGTGACTAGAATTTCATCCTTTAGGCGGCGCACAATTTCTTTTCGTGTATTTTCAAGCTCAATGTAGTTATCTGTTGATAATTCATTCAGTTCCACCTCTACAATCATCTCGTCTTGATTGTGCAACGTTTCAAGTGTAATGAGGTAGTTGCTTCCCAATTCAGGAAACTGTACCAATATCTTCTCTATTTGCATGGGGAATATATTCACCCCTTTGATAATAAACATATCATCGCTTCTTCCTTTGATGCGATCAATGCGTCGGTGCGTACGTCCGCAGGGGCATTCACCGGGAATAATGCGCGTAAGGTCACGTGTTCTGTAGCGAATGAGCGGCATCATATTGCGATCAAGTGTCGTAAGAACCAATTCGCCAATTTCACCGTCGGGGAGAGGTTGCAACGTTTCCGGATCGATAATTTCTACCAGATAACAATCCTCCCAGATATGCATTCCGTTTTGCTCCAGGCATTCAAATGCTACACCGGGACCGTTCATTTCAGTCATCCCGAAACAGTTGTAAGCCTTTACACCAAGCATACGCTCAATCTTTCTTCTCTGCTCATCGGTGTGCGGTTCCGCCCCTATAATAAGCGTCTTCAGACTACTCTCTGTCGGATTGATCCCTTCTTCCTGAAAGACCTCGGCCAAACGAATGGCGTAGCTGGGAATGGCATGCAAAGCCGTTGTTTTAAAGTCAGTTATGAATTTAATCTGCCTTTTGCTGTTACCAGCCGCAGCAGGAACCGTCAATGCCCCCAAACGTTCGGCACCATACTGAAAACCCAGTCCGCCGGTAAACATACCATAGCCTGAACTGTTTTGAAACACATCCTTCTTACGCAACCCCACCATGTATAAACAGCGGGCAACCAAATTGGCCCAAGAATCCAAATCGTGTTGTGAGTGTATAATCACAGTCGGATTCCCCGTAGTACCGCTCGACGAATGAATTCTGACCGCATCATCCAGATTACCCGCCAGCAAACCGAAAGGATAATTCGCTCTCATGTCAGCTTTGGTGGTAAAAGGCAGCTTGCGGAAATCGTCCAGACACCTGATGGCGTCCGGACTTATGTTGTGCTTTTGAAATTGATCCTTGTAGTAGGGAGCGTTGGAAGCTACTGTCAACGTGCTTTTGATACGTTCCAGTTGCAGCTTCTCCAACTCCTGCCGTGGCAGAGTCTCGATGGACTTTTCCCAATATTCTGTGTTCATAGTACTAGATTTAAGTTTGTCACATCATGTTTTCTGCAATCTTCTTGCCCGCAGCAAGTGCTTTCAGATTCAGTTCAACAATCTCATTTCCCTTCTTTTCAAAGATCTCGCGTATGCTGTTTTCTATTTTTGCATAATCAATACCCAGAAACGGAGTAGTTGCTCCTAGCAATACCATATTAGAAACACGCGCAGAACCAACTTCCCTGGCTACTTTATCAACATCCAATATTACCTTGTGCGGAAGCTTGTTTATTTCATCAATAATAAGCTGCTTATCGGGGTAATTGGGTATGTTTTCAAACGTAGTCTCGTTGGTTACCAGCCATCCCTCCTGATTGAGGTAAGGGAGATAGCGCAAACTCTCCATGGGTTCCAATGAAATAATCAAGTCACATTTGCCCAGTGGAATAAGATCAGAGGCAATGGGCAGGTCGCTGATGCGTAAATTTGATTGCACATCGCCACCACGCTGGCTCATGCCATGCACTTCAGATTGCTTCATGTAAAGGCCTTCTTTCAGAGCCGCTTTACCGATAACCGTTGCTATGGATAAAATACCTTGGCCACCAACTCCCGATAATATAATGTCTTTTTTCATGGTTACTTGCTGTTTTTCTTTTTACGCGATAAGGTTTGTACACACTCTCTTCTGGGGATAATAACAGATACACCCTTGTAATTAATCTCGTCACGGATGATTTGTTTCATCTCTTCGTAGTTCTTCTTCAGAGGAACCACTACACGAATATGCTCAGGTTCCACACCAAGTCCCATGCAGATAGCCTCAATGCGTCCTGTTCCCGCAGAATCCTGACCACCCGTCATCGCGGTTGTTTCATTGTCGGAAATCACAACAGTTACATTGCTCTTCTCATTCACACAATCGAGCAAGCCCGTCATTCCGGAGTGTGTAAACGTAGAGTCACCAATCACGGCTACCGAAGGATACAAACCACCATCGGCTGCCCCTTTGGCCATAGTAATAGAAGCCCCCATGTCCACGCATGAGTTGATTGCGTTGAACGGAGCGTTGGCTCCTAATGTGTAACAACCTATGTCACTGAATACTTTGTGTTGCGGATACTCCTGATTCAATACCTCGTTCAGTGCATTGTACATGTCGCGGTGGCTGCAACCATCACACAAAGCCGGAGGTCTCATTTCCACAACGGCAGGCGTGGTGAAGAACACCGAAGAACTTTTACCCAATGCCCTGGCAACAGAATCGGGTGTTAATTCGCCATCGGTTGAGAGCGTGCCATCCAAGCGACCTTTAACCTTAACACCAATTCCCAGATACCCTTTGAGTTGCCTTTCAACAAAAGGCTGTCCGTCTTCCAGTACCAATATCTCATCACAAGACTCAGCCAATTGAGCCAATTGCTTTTTGGGAAGAGGATACTGTCCGATCTTCAAAACCGGATGCTCACAACCATCAGGATAATTCTCCATTAAATAATTGTAAGCTATGCCACAGGCAACGATACCCAATTTCTTATTTGGTCCTTCGGTTAACGTGTTGTAGATTGAATTCTCAGACGCAGCAATCAATTCACTTTGAAGAGCAAGTAAAGCCTTATACCTCTTTCTAGCATTGCCCGGAAGCAAAATAAACTGTCGGGGATCTTTGCTGAAAGAAATTTCGTTTTGTGCCCTTACAGCTTTCCGTTCAACCCCTGCGCGCGAGTGAGCCAGACGAGTAACGATGCGAAGCAAAATCGGTTCGCCGGTCTTTTCAGACAATTCGAACCCGCTGTACACCATGTCATACGCCTCCTGCTGGTTGCTTGGTTCCAGCATCGGAACCAGAGAAAAGTCGCCATAAAACCGGCTATCTTGTTCGTTTTGTGAAGAGTGCATGCTGGGATCATCGGCAGCAACAACTATTACTCCACCGTTTACCCCCGTTACACCAGCGTTGATAAAACAATCGGCCGCTACATTCATCCCTACATGCTTCATGCAAACCAATGCTCTTTTGCCGACAAACGACATGCCAAGAGCTGCTTCCATTGCTGTTTTTTCGTTGGCGCACCAATTACGGTGAATGTTTGAGTCAGTGTTTTTAAGCACAGCCTGAATGTATTCAGTAATTTCAGTGGAAGGTGTTCCGGGGTATGCATATACGCCCGATAAGCCAGCATCTAATGCCGCTTGCGCAATGGCTTCGTCTCCTAGTAAAAGCTGTTTATCCATATTTCTTTCTTTTGGTGTTAATCTGGTATTATATACTTTATTTATAAATGTTACGTTGGTTGAGTGCCTGCCAATACTTGCGTGCGTTGGCCATGTGTTCGGCATAGTTTGCCGCAAAATTATGAGTCCCCGAGAAATCCTCTTTGGCACACATATAAATGTAATCGTGACGTGTGTAATTCAACACACTATCAATGCCTTTGACAGAAGGTATGCGGATGGGGCCCGGAGGCAAACCGATGTTTCGGTACGTATTATAAGGTGAATTGATGTTCAGATGATTGTTCATGATACGCCTCAGTCCAAAATCCTGCAAGGCAAATTTAATGGTCGGATCGGCTTGCAGCGGCATGGAAGCATGCAAACGATTGATGTATAACCCCGCTACCATAGGCTTCTCGGCGTTATTGTTTGTTTCCTCCTCAACGATAGAAGCAATGGTAACCACCTCTTCCGGAGTAAAACCGATGGATTTTGCTTTGGCCAGACGTTCACTGTTCCAGAAACGGCTGTGCTCCTTCTGCATCCGCTTGAAGAACTTATCCAGACTGATGTCCCAATAAATTTGGTACGTATCCGGAATAAAAAGACAGATAACCGTTTCCTCTTTGTAGCCCAACTGCGCGCAGAAAGCAGAATCCAGTAGCTGATTGGCAATTTCGGCCGAGTCAATCATCAATTGTTTTCCCAAATAACCGGCCAGCTTCTCTTTGGTTCGTTGGTTGCCGATAGTCAGATTCATAGGCTCCTGGTGCCCGCGTGCCAAACGCTTATAAACACGGTAGATATTATCGCCCGGATTGATTAAGTACCGCCCGGTATGTATGTGCTCACTGAAGTTTTGGTATTTGGCCAACAACCGAAACCCCTGAAAGTTACCCGGATTTCCGGCAGCAATAACCTTGTTAAACACAGAATCGGTATTGTCATCCTTGTCAATGTACACATATACTTTGTCAGACGGTTTGAACTGCGGATAAAGCAGATAATAATAGATAGTGCCCAAGGCACAAAGACTACACAATACACCTAAAGATATACCAATTAGTAGCTTTTTGTTCTTTATTGAAGTCATTTGGCGAGTAAATTGAATTTGCACGCAAAGATATAAAGATTTGTAGTAATTGGCTTTAGTGTAGCGTGAAAATATTGGAAATCAGGACAAAAAAGAGTGAGAACATCTCTAATTAAGAAGCTCTCACGCATTATTTAATTATTGTAATTGAAAAGTCTCAATAGTCTCTTCTGAAGAAAGACGCTATCCACAAAAGAAGAATAGCTCCAACTGTTGAAGTTGCTAAATTACCTATAATACTTGTTGTTTGGAATCCTAGCAGACTGAATACCCAGCCACCCAGCACACCACCCACAATTCCTAATAACAAGTTTGTTAATAGGCCGAAGCCCCCTCTGCGCATAATTTTCCCTGCTAAATAACCGGCAAGCATACCAATTAGAATGTACCAAATCAAATTCATAGTTTTCTTTATTAATGATTAAACAATTGTATTAAGTAATAACACGGTAGAAGTAAAAAAGTTTTTATAAAGAAGAGTCGGGGATCACTGATGCCAATATATTGCTTACATCCCGTACTTTTTCCGTAATTTAAGTAGCTCATTTAATTAAGTATTGCTTGAACTCATTGCCTTCATTTTTATTAATGGAAGATGTTTTTTTGAATGAGTACTAGGAAAGAGAATGTTTTATTTTTCTATACGTGTGATATTAAAAAAGTAAGTTTACATATATAAATAATTATAATTCATATTTTCACTTCTTGTTAAATTGATTTGAATTTATATTGTGTGTTTTTTTGTGACACTCATGGCATAGTGTAATAAGGTTAGAATCATCACAATCTAATGGATTGTTGGGATTAGGGTATGATAAATGGTGGACTTCTAAGGAAAGAAGTGGATTGTTAGAAGGAGTGATAGGTCCATAAAAATAAAGTATCTTATTAGGCTTAATTGTTATTGTAATAGCTAATGAACATATTATCCCGTTTATACTTATGGGACTTATCAGTATATAATTGTTGTCTGATATTTCTTTGTTTGTAATTAACGTGTATAATACTATATTGCTTTTAATCGGGCTTAATTCAAATACCACATGTTGATGTGCTTTACCTGTCATTTTTAAATTTAATGGTTCGATTTCTTTTTCCGATATAAAATGAAATGGAGTATTATAGAAAACCTCTATAATACTTGAATAAATTTTTATTAAAGGACACTCTGCCTGTATCTCGTGATTGAATTCTGTGTGAAAAATATTGATATCTTTGCTTATATTATTGAATGCGATTTTGCTAAAAAAGTCAATATCCATTTTATTTAGTAGAAGTGGCGTGGTTAAAATGTTATTGATATCGTTTATTGTATTGTACTTAAAATAGACAAAGTGTATTCCTCTTTGCCCGCAATTTAAACAATGCAATTTATCACGAAGCACAATATTAGAACTACGTATTTTCCAATCCCAGCGATATAAAAAGTCATTGTATTTCATATTAATATAAGGAATTTATTTTGTAAATGTATGCAATATATTATAAAGTCAGATATTATTAATGATAATTTTATTTATTAAGAATAAAATTGGATATGGTTTTTAATTAATGATTGAATAATTGTATTTTAATAGTAACTAGATTAGCGTAGGTGTGCTTTCTTTATAAGAGTATACTGTACTAATATTGATGTATTTTGAACTAATTTATCTAGATAACTTTGTTGAGTTAAAGTTTTCGTGATGTTTTTTTTAATAAAAGTTATTAATGGAAATTGTGTAAAACAAAGGGAGATTATGCAAAAAAACATATATCTTTGTAATAACTATTAGGATATGGTAAGAAGGGTGCTATTATGAAGTTCTATTTTATGAATAAGAGAATACTAAAAGTGGTTTGATGTCTAGTTTTGAAGTTGCTATTAAGTGCTTAAAAACTATCTTTGTAATTCGCAGATGATTTATAAGTACAACGTCAATTGATTGGACACTGAAATGAATGCAGCAGAATATGATGGTAAAAACTTGTCTCTGTATATAAAAATGAGTCGTCTAAGTCGATTATATTGTTAATAAATATGGTTTATATAATATTAAGTACATAAAATAATATTTCAATATTCTTTGGTTATATATGCCAAATGTTTAAATGATAAAAATGTATGTCGAAACTTGTTGAATATTTTAACAATGATTTTAAAGGCTTGAAGATTGAGTCTAAAGAAACATTGAGGTGCTTAGATAACTCTACAGGACAAACTTTATGGGAGGAACCTTTGCTTAAAAATTGTTGGTGTGATATAAGTACTGGCGTAAGGCAACTAACTTATTATATTGATACAACTGTAAATTGTAAATTTATTATTGAATACGTTGTGGGTAATTACGAGTTAGATGTTGCTAATTTTGGTTGTACTAGTATTCAATCAGGGTTTCGAAGTGATATAACATCTGGCTTATTTGAAGAAGTTTCAAGTAAGAGGGTTTATATTTATTGTAATAATAACCTTACTGAAGATGAGGTCTCTTATTGTAATTTTTTAGCTGATAAAAAAGATTTCTCTATAATAATCCGAGATTTAAAATATTTAAATGAAAAGATGAGTAACGATAAACCACTAGCCTTTATTTCGCATGATTCTAGAGATAAAGAATTAATAGCTCGCCCGTTGGCTAATGGGCTAAGTTCAAGACTGTGTACGGTTTGGTATGATGAGTATTCTCTCAAGGTTGGGCAAAGCCTAAGAGAGTCCATTGAAAATGGTATTAAGAGTGCTAGAAAGTGTGTGATAATTTTGTCGCCAAATTTTATATCGAATACCGGATGGACAAAGACTGAATTTAATTCCATTTTCACAAGATCATTAATCTTTGATGAGAGAATTATTTTACCTATTTGGTATGATATAACTATTAAAGAGATATATGATTATTCTCCAGTTTTAGCTGATACATTTGCTTTAAGATGGCCCAAATTTGATGACTTAGGAAATGAAAATAATTATAATAAAGAAATAGAACTTTTAATAAGCAAGCTACATGCAGAAATAAAAGAGTGAACAATGAATCTTCCTATTATTTTATAATTTATAATATACAACTGTTTCTAAATTATAATTCACATTCAGACTTCATTCTATCAAAATTATAAAAGCCCTATAAGTCTTAATTATTACTTATAGGGCTTTTAGAGTTGAGCCGGTAGCCGGACTTGAACCGGCGACCTACGCGTTACGAATGCGTTGCTCTACCAACTGAGCTATATCGGCTTGAATTTTACGGTTGCAAATTTATAATATTATATTAAATAGCGTGCCTTAATTTAGAAAAAAGTTTCTGCTTTTTTTAGAAAAGACTCGTAAAGCGTTGATAAACAAGTTGATGCAGGGATAAAAAAATGCAGGCCTAGAAATAAAAATCTCAGGCCTGCAATTTTGAAAAGTTGGCCAACAATTTAAAAAAGTTGCCCAACTTTTGTCTATCCGTTAATCGAAGAAGTTCCGGAACTTCTTGAATATTTTTTCCTTCACACCGCTGCTGGGCTTGAAGTTGTCTGAACCTTCCAGTTTCTCCAATGCGGCTTTCTCATCCTTGCTGAGCGCTTCGGGAATGTATACGCTTACATTGACCAACAGGTCGCCAGTGCCGTAACCGTTAACCGAAGGCAATCCTTTGCCACGAAGGCGCAGAACCTTACCCGGCTGTGTGCCCGGATCAATTTTTACCTTTACTTTGCTGTCGATGGTAGGAATTTCAACCGCACCACCCAAAGCCGCTGTAGGTACGCTCAGCAGCAAATTATAAATTAAGTCGTTCTCGTCACGAATCAGTTCGGGATGCGCTTCTTCTTCTACCTGAATAAGCAAGTCGCCCGGTATGCCGTTTCGTTTTCCGGCGTTACCTTTTCCTTGCATAGACAGCTGCATGCCTTCCATTACTCCTGCGGGGATGTTTACAGATACCACTTCTTCGCCATACTCGATGCCGTCTCCGTTGCAATGCTTGCATTTGTTTTTCACAATCTTGCCCTCGCCACCGCAAGTAGGACAGGTGGTGCGGGTTTGCATCGTGCCCAGAATGGTTTGCTGGTTGCGTATCACCGTTCCGCTTCCCTTACAGGTTGGACAGGTTTCCGAACCGCTGTTGTCTTCTGCGCCGCTGCCGTGACAGTGCGAACAAGGCACGTATTTCTTCAGTTTGAACTTCTTTTCAACGCCATTGGCAATCTCTTTCAGGTTGAGTCTCACCTTCACACGTAAGTCGGAACCGCGAAAACGACGCTGCTGCTGGCCACCACCGCCACCGCCAAAGCCGCCGAAGCCGCCTCCGAAGCCTGAATGTCCACCAAATATATCGCCAAACATAGAGAAAATGTCGTCCATAGACATGTTCTGACCAAAGCCACCGCCAAACGGTCCGCCGTTGCCGGCTGCACCGCCCATGCCCGCGTGTCCGAATTGATCGTAACGGGCTTTCTTATCGGGGTTGCTCAAAACATCGTATGCCTCGGCAGCTTCTTTAAAATTCTCTTCTGCCGTTTTGTCTCCCGGGTTTTTGTCGGGATGAAACTCAATGGCCTTTTTGCGGTATGCCTTTTTTATCTGGTCGGCCGTAGCGTCCTTGCTGACGCCAAGCACTTCATAATAATCTCTTTTCTCCATAACTTATTCTCCTACAACCACTTTAGCGTGACGGATTACTTTTTCGTTCAGTACATATCCCGTCTGCACGCAATCCAGAATCTTGCCTTTCAGTTCTTCAGACGGTGCGGGGATTACAGCGATAGCCTCATGGTAATCAGTATCGAGAATCTGGTTATTTGTTTCAATAACTTTCACTCCATTCTGCCCGAGAATGCCCATGAACTTACCGTAGATAAGTTCAATTCCTTCTTTTACGGCTTGCACATCGGTTGCCGATTCCATTGTTTTAATGGCACGCTCCAAATCGTCGATAACGGGCAGGATGCTGCTGATGCTTTTCTCGCCACCGTTTAAAATCAACTCGGCTTTCTCTTTGAGTGTTCTTTTGCGGTAGTTGTCGAACTCGGCAGACAGGCGAAGGTATTTGTCTTTTTGCTCTTCGATGGTTGCATTGGCTTCTTCCAGCTGGCGCGCCAATTCTTCTTCTACCGACAGAACGGGAGTTTCTTCACCTTGGTTTTGGTTTGTATCGGTGGCAGCCGCTTCTTCTTGCGGCGCGTCTGTACAATCCGTTGTTTCTTCTGTATTTAACTGCTCTTCGTTAAGGGTTTCTTTTTCTTTTGGATCCATATTTATTGTATTATTTTTCATTGTAATTCATGAATGTTGCCCTATGCAGGACAGAATGTCTGCTTTTTAGCCAACAAAAACTTTGCCAATTAACATAAGTTGCCATTACGGCCGGCAAAGGTAATGCTTTTATGTCAGATTGACACCCCCGGCATGCGCTATAATTCATTAAAAATGACTACCTTTGCCGCCGAATCATATTGAGATAGGAATTAAATAACAAAAAACATAGAATGATTACAGTTTCAAATGTATCGGTACAGTTTGGTAAAAGGGTATTGTTTAATGATGTAAACCTTAAATTTACCAGTGGTAACTGCTACGGCATTATCGGTGCCAACGGTGCCGGAAAATCAACTTTTTTACGTACTATTTACGGTGATCTGGACCCAACAACGGGAACAATCACGCAAGGTCCGGGCGAACGTTTGTCCGTTTTAAGCCAGGACCACTTTAAGTGGGATGCCTTTACGGTAATGGATACCGTGATGATGGGGCACAGTGTGCTTTGGGATATCATGAAGCAACGTGAAGTGCTTTATGCCAAAGAAGATTTTACAGACGAAGACGGGCTCAAGGTGTCTGAGCTTGAAGAGAAATTTGCTGAACTCGACGGATGGAATGCCGAGAGTGATGCTGCCATGTTGCTTAGCGGACTGGGTGTGAAGGAGGATAAGCACTACGTTTTAGTGGGCGATTTGAGTGGTAAGGAAAAGGTGCGTGTCATGCTGGCACAGGCTCTTTATGGTAATCCCGACAATCTGTTGCTCGATGAGCCTACCAATGACCTCGACATGGAAACGGTTATGTGGCTGGAAGAGTATCTGGCTAATTTTGAACATACGGTGTTGGTGGTAAGTCACGACCGTCACTTCCTCGACTCGGTTTGTACGCATACGGTGGACATTGATTACGGTAAAATTAATATGTTTGCCGGTAACTATAGTTTCTGGTACGAATCCAGTCAGCTGGCACTGCGTCAGCAGCAAAACCAAAAGGCTAAGGCTGAAGAGAAAAAGAAGGAACTGGAAGAGTTTATTCGTCGTTTCAGTGCCAATGTTTCAAAAAGTAAGCAAACTACCAGCCGCAAAAAGATGCTCGAAAAGCTTAATGTGGAGGAAATCAAACCTTCTTCACGCAAGTATCCGGGTATTATCTTTACTCCCGAACGTGAACCGGGTAACCAGATTCTGGAGGTTTCGGGCTTGAGCAAGAAGACGGAAGACGGTGTGGTGCTGTTCAGTGATGTGAACTTCAACGTGGAGAAAGGTGACAAGATTGTGTTCTTGTCGAAAGACCCGCGTGCCATGACTGCTTTCTTTCAAATCATTAACGATAAGATGAAGCCCGATAGTGGTCATTTCAGCTGGGGGGTAACCATTACTACGGCTTATTTGCCGGTTGATAATACGGAATATTTTAATACCGATTTGAACCTGGTGGACTGGTTGGGCCAGTTTGGTGAGGGCAACGAGGTGTACATGAAAGGGTTCCTGGGGCGTATGCTCTTCTCGGGCGAAGAGGTTCTGAAGAAGGTGAACGTGCTTTCGGGAGGTGAGAAGATGCGTTGTATGATTGCGCGCATGCAGCTGAAAAGTGCCAACTGTCTTATCCTTGACACGCCGACCAACCACCTTGACCTGGAATCTATTCAGGCTTTCAACAATAACCTGAAGGCTTACAAGGGTAATATACTTTTCTCCTCACATGACCACGAGTTTATTCAGACAGTGGCCAACCGTGTGATTGAACTTACACCGAATGGTGTGATTGATAAGATGATGGAGTATGATGATTATATTACATCGGACCACATCAAGGAGATTCGTACCAGAATGTACGGTGAGGGATAACGATTTGCTCGTTACAAAATCTTTTATACACCCGGGTGTACACATGCTGTACATCCGGGTGTATTGCTATCGTACACCGGGGTGTACGAAATGTGTAGATCCGGGTGGAGACAAGCATTGTTCACCTGCAAAAAAGTTGGTGATACTTGGTGATACTTGGTGATACTTTTTTTCATTCATTTTATGAGGGAATGAGCGGTTTATCTCTTATAAACGAGCTTGCTATTCTCTTCGCCAAACAGGTTATCGCCCAATGTAGTGATGCGATTTCCCTTTGCTACTACGTAATGCAGGTTGCTGCATCCCATAAAGGCACCATACTCAATGGCGGTTACCGTTTCGGGCAACTCGAGCGTTCCGCTCAGGCGGCTGCAATTGCTGAAAGCTCTTTGACCAATGGATTTCAGGTGTGCAGGCAGTTGCATGCGCAGCAAATATTTCTTCTGTGCAAACGTAAATTCGGGAATAACGGTGGCATTGGTTTTCTCCATGTTAATGGAAACCAGGTTGGGCATGTAATCGCGTATCAGTTTAAAGTCTGCATTGTCCAGCTTGCCTTCAACCGTGAGGAAGTTAATGTTCTTTGGCTGAAAGCCTGCTTTCATTATTTCGTTTTCTAGACTGCTCATCAGTCCTACCTGAATGGTGGCTTCCACCGGTTCACCTTCAATAAAGGCAAAGTTTTCCCATCTCTTCTTTAGGCGATAGCCGTCACTAGAACCCAACGGTACGAAGATAGCGGTTACACTGTCGGCCAATGCTTCGGGCAGCAGGTTGGGAGGGGTTTTCTTCTTTATCTGGCAGATGCTGAGTTGCTCACATCCTTTGAATGCCGCATCTTCAATGTTACGTGTCTTTTCGGAAAGCACCACTTTGCGCAGCGTGGTTTTGCCTTTGTATACTCCGTTTTCTTGTTTGCAGAAGGCATAAGCCGGAACGCAATTGGGAGGGTATACGTAGAACTTATCGGGGTACGTGCCGTCTTTACCCATATACATCTTTATCTCTGCATTCGATATGTCTAAAACTTCCAGGCTGCTAAATTCATCACGAAGATGCCTGAAGTCGATTGCATTGATTTTGCCGGTAAGCGTGAGGTGTGTTACGCTGCGAGCTTCTTCTTCGGTCAGTGCGGAAATCATCTGTCCGGCTTTGCTCACGAAGAAGGTTTTACTCACTTGGGCTACTGAGTTAACAGCACCCGTCACAATCATTAAAACGACTAATAGATGTCTTCTTTTCATGGTACAAAATAAATGTTTAGACAAATATAGCAATATAGTTCAGTAAGCAAATTACCTTTTTATATTTTATAGCTAATTTGCTTACCGTGTTAACAAACTATTGTATTTCAAAAGGATTTGTTACTTACTCTATTCCTTTTAAAGTGAGTTGTATGCGTTTGCGTTCCTTGTCTATGCTGAGTATTTTCACCGTGATGTGCTGATGAATGGATACTACTTCGGAAGGATCGGATATGTACCTGTCGGCCATTTGCGAGAGGTGTATCAATCCGTTTTCCTTGATGCCCAGATCAACAAAAGCGCCGAAGTTGGTGATGTTGCCCACGATGCCGGGCAGTATCATTCCTTCGCGTAAATCGTCGAGTGTGCGTATGCTTCTGTCGAATTCAAACACTTTGGCCGTTTCTCGCGGGTCTCTTCCCGGCTTGTCGAGCTCCTGCATGATATCGTTCAGTGTTGGCAGTCCCACCGTTGAAGTGATGTACTGTTTCAAGTCGATGCGCCCTCTTAACTCTTTGTTGGCTATCAGCTCGGCAACGGTACACCCCAGGTCTTTGGCCATTTTCTCTACGATGTGATAACTTTCAGGGTGCACGGCGGTATTGTCGAGCGGGTTCTTGGCGTTGGGTATACGCAGGAAACCGGCACATTGTTCAAACGCCTTGGCACCCATGCGGGGAACTTTCATCAGCTCTTTGCGTGATGCAAACGCACCGTTCTCTGCCCGGTAGTTGGTGATGTTCAACGCCAGCTGAGGTCCCAAACCCGAAATATAAGTAAGCAGGTGACTGCTTGCCGTGTTCAAGTTTACGCCGACCAGGTTCACACAATTCTCCACCGTTTGATCGAGTGCTTTCTTCAGTTTGGTTTGGTCTACATCGTGTTGATATTGTCCCACACCGATTGATTTGGCATCAATCTTAACCAGTTCGGCCAGCGGATCCATTAGTCTTCTGCCTATAGACACGGCCCCTCTTACCGTTACGTCGTAATCGGGAAATTCGTCGCGCGCCACTTTCGAGGCCGAATAGATAGACGCACCCTGTTCACTCACCACGAAAACCTGTAACTTGCGGTCGAATTGCTGGTTGGTGATAAACTCTTCCGTTTCGCGGCTTGCCGTTCCGTTGCCGATGGCTATGGCTTCTATGTTATAAGCCTCCACCATCTTCCTGATTTTGGAAGCAGCTTCTCCTGTTTTGTTCACCGGCGGATGAGGGTATATGTTTTCGTTGTGCAACAAGTTACCTTGTGCATCCAGGCATACCACCTTACAGCCCGTTCGGAATCCCGGATCGATGCCCAACACTCTTTTCTGTCCCAGGGGAGCAGCCAGCAACAATTGCTTCAGGTTTTCTGTGAACACGCGTATGGCTTCGTCGTCAGCCTTTTCTTTGCTGAGATTTCCCGTCTCGGTTTCTATGGAAGGTTTCAGCAAGCGTTTGTATGCATCTTGCAATGCCTCGGCAACGTAACGTGCACATGCATTGTTATTACGTATAAACATACGTTCCAGTCGGCCAACGCACTCTTCATCGTCCGGACTGATGCTTACCTTGAGCAAGCCTTCCGATTCTCCTCTGCGGATGGCAAGCAGTCGATGCGAACTGCAACGCCTCAACGGTTCCGAGAAGTCGAAGTAATCGCGGTATTTAATAGCTTCTTCCTCCTTACCCTTGATCACTTTGGAAGAGATCACAGCCTGTCGCCCGAAAAGGTTTCTTACCGTGTTACGAGCCTGCTCGTCTTCGTTAACCATCTCAGCTACAATATCTTGTGCGCTTTTGATGGCTTCGTTTATATCTTTTAAACCATTTTTTAGAAATTGAGCAGCCTTTTCTTCCGGGTTATTTTCCCTTTGCATCATAAGCGTAATGGCCAAAGGCTCCAGTCCTTTCTGTCTGGCTATCTCGGCTTTTGTCTTTCTTTTGGGCTTATACGGAAGGTATATGTCTTCCAGCGTACTGCTTTCCCACGTTTCTTCTATTCTCTTTTTAAGCTCGGGAGTTAGTTTATTCTGCTCTTCTATTGTGTTAATGATTGTTTCTTTTCTTTTGGTGATTTCACATAGTTTGTCGTATCGTTCTTTGATATTTCCAATCTGTACTTCATCCAATCCGCCGGTCATTTCCTTACGGTAACGACTTATAAAGGGTATTGTAGCCCCTTCGTTGAGCAGATTAAGTGTACTTTCCACTTGTCTTTCGGCTATGTTGAGTGCTGTGGAAATTAGTAACTGGTAATTTTTCATTTTTTTATGTTTTATGGGATTTGTTTGCAAATATATTCATTTAATCTTTTTGAAAATGCAAAAATATGCTATATTTGCACATGAAATAATAAAGATATACCCCCTCTTTAATGGCAAAGTTTAGTATTAATAAGCAATATTTGCTATCGCTTGCTCTGGTATTCTTACTCGTTTTTCCGGCGAGTGCAGTTTTGGCGGTTGCTCGTCCCGATATTCTGATCATCAATTCCTATAATGCCGATGCGCAAAAAACTGCCAATAACATATCAGATTTTATGGATGAATATAGGAGGTTGGGAGGAACTGAGAATGTGGTGATAGAAAACATGAACTGTGAAAGTTTTCAGGAATCGGCTAAGTGGAAAGGACGCATGCAGGCTATTCTCGATAAGTATATTCATTCATTATGTCCTCGTCTCATAGTTCTGGTAGGGCAGGAGGCTTTTATCTCCTATCAATCTCAGGAAAATCCATTATTGAAAGACATCCCGGTGATATGTGGCATGGTGAGTCGTCGCATCGTTGATCTGCCGACTGACAGTACCCAAGCGGCAAACTGGGAACCTCGTTCCATTGATGTGTCCGATGGTAAGGTGCGTTATCCTATCTGTGGCGGGTATCTGTATAATTATGATGTAGATGCGAATATCACGCTAATCAAAAAATTATATCCTCAAACGAAAAACATAGCATTCCTATCAGATAACAGTTGCGGAGGGGTGGCGCTTCAGGCATACGTTCGCCAGGAAATGACCAAATACGAAGATCTCCGGTTGATTCAGCTCGATGGTCGTCATCACACGCTATATACCATTGTTGACCAGTTACGCAGCCTTCCGCCCCATACTGTATTATTGATTGGAGCGTGGAAAATTGATGAGCATGGTGAGTTTTTTATGCGCAATGCTTCTTATGTGATGATGGATGCCAATCCTGAACTTCCGGCGTTTACTCTCTCAAATGCCGGTTTTGGCAGTTGGGCGTTGGGAGGGGTCATGCCTGCGTATTTTACGTTTGGCCGTTCACTTGCTCTCGAAGCAGTTGAGGTTTTGCAAAGGTTCAAAAAATGCGATTTGGAAGTAGCTTTTGTTGAGAATAAGACGATGTTTGATTACATTCGTATCAATGACAGGAAACTTTCACTTGATGTGTTGAAAGGTAGCGATTATAGTTATATCAATAAGCCGCTTACGTTGTACGAACAATATAAATACCATCTTTGGGCGTTTGTTGCATTCCTGCTTTTTTTAGTTATCGGGTTTATCGTTTCGCTTTGGTTCTTCCTGCGCACCAAAAAACTAAAAGACTCTCTGGAGGTTTCCGAACAGGAGTTGCGTGTTGCCAAAGAGGCTGCGGAAGAGGTCAGTCGCTTAAAATCATCTTTCCTGGCGAACATCAGCCATGAAATACGTACTCCACTTAATGCTATAGTCGGCTTCTCCGAAGTATTGCTTGGCGGAGGGTATACACCCGAGGAGCAAAAGCAATACATGAGTATCATTCAACGCAATTCGGACTTATTACTTAAACTGATTAATGACATCATTGAGGTGTCTACTTTGGAAAGTGAGAACGTTGAGTTTAAATATCAGGAGTGTGATGTCGTTGAATTTTGCAAGCAGTTATTGCTTTCGCTGAACTTTGCCGATAGCTCGGAAAACCATTTCCGTTTCGCTTCCTCTCTGGAGAGTTACGTGGCTAAGGTGGAAGTACAGTACTTGCAACAGGTTATCCTCAATCTGCTTTCTAATGCCGATAAGTTTACCAAGCAGGGAACTATTACGCTTGAGGTCAGCGTGAATGAGTCGTTCATTGAGTTTGCCGTAGCCGATACCGGCTGTGGCATTCCACAGGAGAAACAACAGGTTGTCTTTGAACGTTTTATAAAACTCAATGACTTTGCTCAGGGTACCGGACTGGGTCTGTCTATCTGCAAATTGATAATACAAAAATGGGGAGGGGAAATTTGGGTGGATCCTGCCTATAGTAAAGGGGCACGTTTTGTGTTTACTCACCCTATCGTTAAATAAATAAGTAATCAAAAATAATATGAAGTTAAAGGTTATTGTCGGTTCATTGGCTTTCTTATTGTCGGCCTCTACTATGGAGGCGCAGGAAAAGGTCATTGATCTGAAATTTGTGCAAACGAGTGATGTGCATGGAAACTACTTCCCATATAGTTTTACGTTACAGAAAGACTGGATTGGTAGTATGGCACGTGTGGCGGCTTTTGTGAAGAAGGAACGCCAGCACTACGGTGAGAATCTGGTTCTTATGGATAACGGAGACATTCTTCAGGGACAGCCGTCTTCGTATTATTATAACTACATTGACACCGTATCGACTCATGTTTGTGCAGACATGATGAACTACATGGGTTATAATGTAGGCAATATGGGAAATCACGATGTGGAAACGGGACATAATGTATATGACCGCTGGATTAACGAGTGCAATTTCCCTGTGTTGGGGGCCAACATTATTCGTACTTCCGACGGCGAACCTTATCTTCCTCCTTATACCATTATGAAACGTTCGGGGATTAAGATAGCGATATTGGGACTTATCACTCCGGCTATTCCTGCCTGGCTTTCCGAAAACCTTTGGCACGGATTGCGGTTTGACGACATGGAGGAGTCGGCCCGCAAATGGATGAAGGTGATTCGCGATAAAGAGCGTCCGGACATTGTGATCGGTCTGTTTCACGCCGGACAGGAGTCGATGATGATTGGCGGCAAATACAAGGAAAATGCTTCGCTTGACGTGGCACGCAACGTGCCGGGTTTTGATATCGTGATGATTGGGCACGATCACATAGCCGATTGCAAAAAGATAGCTAACGTAAAAGGTGATTCAGTATTGATTATTGATCCGGCCAATAATGCTGAGTTGGTGAGCAATGTTACGGTAAAGGTGAAAGTGAAACATGGTCGTGTCAGGGATATGGAGGTGAAAGGGGAACTTACCGATATGAATGCTTTTACTCCCTGCCCCGATTTTATGACTAAGTTCAACCCGCAGTTTACTGCTTTGAATGAGTTTGTGTCTAAACGCATCGGTTACTTTACGAAAACCATTAGTTCGTGGGAGGCGTACTTGGGTCCTTCGGCCTTCGTTGACCTCATACATGAACTGCAACTTGAAATATCCGGAGCGGAAATCTCTTTTACCGCACCGCTCTCTTTCGATGCGAAGATTAATAAAGGGGATGTTCGTGTCAGTGATATGTTTAACTTGTACAAGTATGAAAACATGCTCTATACCATGATGCTTTCGGGTAAAGAGATTAAGAATTACCTCGAAGAATCTTATTACTGGTGGACGAATCAGATGAAGTCTCCCTGGGATCACTTACTGTGGCTGAACGACAATTTCAGCGGACACGATGACCGGAGTACTTTTAAGAATTACAGTTTCAACTTCGATTCGGCAGCCGGCATTATTTATACGGTAGATGTTACCAAGCCCAGAGGAAGTAAGATTTCCATTGTGAGCATGGCCAACGGTAAACCTTTCAGCATGGATAAGATGTATAAGGTTGCACTCAATTCGTACCGTGGAAACGGGGGAGGAGAATTGCTTACCAAAGGTGCCGGACTCACCGCGGAGGATTTAACCAAGCGCCTGGTCTGTTCAACAGACAAAGATTTGCGGTATTACCTCATGCAGTATATTGATGAAAAAGATACGATTGTACCCAAAGCTTTGCACCAATGGAAGTTTATTCCCGAGGAGTGGACTGTTCCGGCAGCCAAGAGAGACGGACGTTTGTTGTTTAACCGCGAATAATTAAGTACGGATATGGCAGAAGATTTACAGATAACAGAAGGCAGCAAAGAAGAGAAATATCAGTCGCTCATTCCTCAGATAAAAGGATTGGTTGATGGCGAAACGGATCTGACGGCTAATTTAGCCAATATTTGTGCTGCGCTGAAAAGCACGTTCCACTTTTTCTGGGTGGGCTTTTATCAGGTGAAAGAAGATCAGCTGGTGCTGGGACCGTTTCAGGGTCCGGTGGCTTGTACCCGTATCCGATACGGAAAAGGGGTGTGCGGCACTGCCTGGAAAGAGGCTGTTACGCAGCTGGTTCCCGATGTGGATGCTTTTCCCGGTCACATAGCTTGCAGCTCGCTTTCGCGATCGGAGATTGTTGTTCCCGTTATGGTTGACGATAAGGTGTGGGGTGTGCTCGATGTGGATAGTGAGGCATTGGCATTCTTTGATGAAACCGACAAAAAGTATCTGGAATATCTTTGCGATGAAATTGTTGCAAAGGTTACAAAGTAATTCGGTTTAAAAGTTATATCTTTGCGCTCTCAAACAATAAGGACATGAGAGCAACGTTGTTTAAAAAGGTATTACTGCCCTTCTTCCTCCTTACGCTGTTTACAGTGTACCAGGCAAGCATTTCGATGTTTACCCACGTGCACTACGTAAATGGGGTGATGATAACGCACTCTCACCCTTTCGACGGCAAGCATAAGCACACCAAAAGTGAACTGGTGGTTATCGACCGCTTGTCTCATGCCGTTACCCTCGAAAATCATATTACGTACGACTTTAAACCTTTCTTCCGGGTATTATTTTCCTTGGAACAGGAAAGGTTATTAGCTCATGTTTCACAATCATTCTTTCAAATACCCTCTTTCCGGGCTCCTCCTTTTTGTGTACTATAATCCCGTTGTATTTTAGTCAAATTTAGTTTAGTATACAAGAAATAAAATATAAATGAAACAATTTATTGTTGTGCTCATGCTGCTGTGTGCAGGTATGAGTGCTTTAGCCGTTACGCCCGATAATCCGGTAAAGGAAGATCGTGGTCGCGGAAGAGGTAAATGCCTTGTTAAAGGCAAAGTGATTGTCAAAGGAAGCAAAGAAGAGTTGCCCTATGCCACCGTACAAATAGTGGGTCAGGATGGCGGAGTGGTAACCAATGAACACGGTGAGTTTGAAATAAACCACGTGGGTAAGGGTCGTCACCGGCTGCGTGTTCGGGCCATGGGGTATCGCACTGAAGAGAGAGAAGTGGTGCTCGACAGTGAGAAACCTGTGGAGACTAACTTTGCTTTGGGTGAAGAGGCTTTTGTAACTGATGAAGTGGTGGTTTCGGCCAATCGCAACGAAGTAAGCCGCAAGGAAGCTCCTGTGGTGGTTAACGTGATGAGTACCAAGTTGTTTGAGATGGTAAACTCTACCGACTTAGCCAAGAGCCTCGATTACCAGTCGGGTTTGCGTGTGGAGAACAACTGCCAGAACTGTGGTTTCCCGCAAGTGCGCATCAACGGTCTGGAAGGTCCTTACTCGCAGATATTGATAAACAGCCGTCCGGTAGTCAGTGCGCTTTCAGGGGTGTACGGACTGGAACAGATCCCGGTGAACATGATTGAACGTGTGGAAGTAGTACGCGGTGGAGGTTCGGCTTTGTTTGGCGCTAACGCTGTGGGCGGAACGGTCAATATCATCACGAAAGATCCTATTAGTAACTCGTTCCAGGTGTCCAGCACCATGTCGAACATGAACGGTAAGTCGTGGGAGCAGTACATGGGTGCCAATGCATCACTGGTGTCGAGTGATAACACGTACGGCATTGCATTGTATCAGGCTTACCGCAACCGTAATCCTTATGATGCTGACGGTGACGGATTTTCGGAACTGGGTAAGCTTAACATGAATACGTTCGGACTGCGTACCTATTACCGTCCGTCGCAATACAGCCGCATCAACTTAGAATATCACACAACCAACGAGTTTCGTCGCGGAGGTAATAAGTTCGACTATCAACCGCACGAAGCAGATATTACCGAGCAAACTAAGCATATTATTAATAGCGGCGGACTGAGTTACGACCAGTTCTTTAACGAGTACAAACAGAAGCTTTCTGTTTACGGTTCTGTGCAGCATGTTGACCGCAACAGTTATTACGGTGCGCAGCAGGATCTCAATGCTTACGGTAAAACAGATGATCTTACCTGGGTGGCAGGTGCTATGTTTGTAAGTAACATGGATCGTTTGTTGTTTTCACCGGCTACGCTGACTGCCGGAGCTGAGTACCAAAACAATGCCTTACATGATGTGATGACCGGTTACCATCGCGACATGAAACAAAAGGTGCGCATAGCAGGTGGGTTCCTTCAAAGTGAGTGGAAGATGAATCTTCTTACTTTGCTGGCTGGTGCTCGTGTAGACAAGCATAACCTGATTGATAAGGTGATCTTTAGCCCGCGCGTTAACTTGCTTTACAAGCCGGTTGAAGATTTTCAGGCGCGTTTGACTTATTCTACCGGATTCCGTGCACCGCAGGCTTATGACGAAGATTTACACGTTACCGCCGTAGGTGGAGAAGGGGTGAAGATTGTATTGGCCGATGGCTTGCGCGAAGAGCGCTCTAACAGTTACAGCGGGTCGGTCGACTGGACTGCTCACTTGGGACATTGGCAGGCTAATCTATTGCTCGAAGGTTTTTATACAGATCTTAACCACGTATTTGTACTCGAAGAGATAGGTAAGGATGCCAACGGCGATAAAATCAAAGAACGTCGTAACGGTAAAGGTGCTCGTGTGTACGGGGTTAATATGGATGCTAAGTTGGCACACGGCAAGGAAGCACAGTTCCAGTTGGGCTTTACTGCACAACGTAGCCGTTACAAAACAGCGGAACAATGGACCGGTGATGACGAGGAAGCACTGTTCACCAAGAAGATGACCCGTACTCCTGACTACTACGGTTATTTCACATTTACCTCTGCGCCGTTGAAGAACTTTGATTTTTCTTTATCAGGCGTGTACACCGGTGAAATGCAGGTGCCCCACATGGCAGGATACATTGAGAAATCACGCATGGAAACAAGTCCTGACTTCATAACTGTGAACCTCAAACTGAACTACACCGTTACGTTGAAAGATAAGGTGAAGATGCAGTTCAATACCGGCATACAGAATGCATTCAATAGTTTCCAGAAGGACCTTGATAAGGGGGTGTTGCGTGATGCAGGCTATTTCTATGGCCCTACACAACCTCGCACTTACTTCTTTGGAGTGAAAATTTTTAATTAAAAAGTACCCCTTTGAAGGGTGTGATCACGTATAAAAGCTACCGCTTACTGTTCCGTTTCCTGACGGGCTGTTTGCGGTGGCTTTCTTATTTTACATTCTTTGAGAGGGCAGTTTCTTGTTATTTCCCGAATAATGTGTATGTTTGCAAAAATAACATGACTCTATGCCAAAAATACCGCATATCGATTTTTCTACGTTACGTAATTCACTGGAAGAACAAGTTAAAGATAACGATTTTGCACTGTTTAATGATCTGAACTCCCTACAGCTGGGCGATAAACCCGAGCGTATGGATTCAGCCATCCTTATTGTATGTGTGGATGGAAGCTGGAAGTTGGGTATCAATCTTAAAGAATATCTACTGGAAGGTGGGAGCGTATTGGTAACTCTTCCCGAACAGATTTTGCAGAGTCTGGAGGTTAGTGAAGACTTTTCCGCTCTCTTCATTGTGGTGTCTCGTCCTATCATGGATACTATCTTCCCACAGATGAAAGACATGCTTTCTTTCTTCTTCTTCCTTAAAGATCAACCCAACATAACCGTTACCGATGAAGAGATGCATGTACTGGTGGAGTATTACAGCATGCTTTTCCGCAAAGCTGCACACGCCGATAATTTTTATAAGAAAGAGATTTGTCAGGGTATCATTCTCTCGCTGTTTTATGAATTCTATAACCTGTATCGTCATAAAACACCTCATATCGATGTGACGGAGAATCGCAAAGAAGAGGTTTTTGAGCAGTTCTTACGCGTGCTTTCAGAAACCTTTCGCAAGGAGCGCAGCGTGAATTACTATGCCAATAAACTTTTTCTGACTTCCAAACACCTGTCACGTGTGGTGAAGGAAATAAGCGGAAAAACGGCCGGCGAATGGATCGACGATTTCGTTATCTTAGAAGCCAAAGCACTGTTGCGCTCGTCGGAGAAAAGTATTCAGGAAATCTCCGAAGCTTTGCACTTCGCCAATCAGTCGTTTTTCGGCAAATATTTCAAACACCACACGGGTATGTCACCTAAAGAATACCGCAGGCAATAACTATCACCTGCCTGTTGCTTGCAGGTATTGTGTTTGTTTGATCAGGTATTGCGTGTAGGCATCGGTGTGCTGGTTGCGGCTTTGTTGCAACAATAGTTGCGAGTCAAGCAAATCACTCAGCGTGGTAGTTCCTGCCTGATAGTAATTGGTGTTCAACCGTACATTTTCCGTAGCCGTAACGACCGACTCTTCTGCCAGCTTTACCTGTTTGTATGACTCTTCCACATCGTTCCACAGCTTTTGCATCTGAATGAGCAGTAAGTCGGAGTTATTACGCTGCTCGTTTTGCGCCATCATGGTTTGGATTTTCTGTTTCTTGATGGCGTGCGAACCACCCCACCAGTCGGATATGGGTACTGACACTTTGGCAAACACCATCGCAGTGGTGTTGTCCTTATCCATCAGATCATCGTACATATAACTAGCGCCAATACCCACGGTGGGTAAGTACTTGCCTACCGTTATCTTTTGTTGCAGGCGGTTGGCCTCCACATTCTTTGCCAGCAGTTGATACTCGGGTGTGGTGAGCAAGGCTGCACCGTGATCTGTGCGAAGCTTTTCCGGACTGGCCGGTTCATCGAAAGAGACCGATTCAATACTAAGACTGTCGGCTTTGAGTCCCACATACTGTCCCAGCAACATCCGGCTTAGCTTCAATCCGTTTTCCAGTTGCAGGCGGTCACTAGCCACACTATTCTTACGAAGCTGCACTTGCAACAAATCGTTCCGGTTCTTTACTCCCGCCTTTACAGCAGCATCTACATCTTTGTATAGGCTATTCACTAATTGCTCTACTATGGCAAGTGTCTTTAACTTCTCGTTTAAAGATATAATTTGCCAATAATAAACCTCAGTGGTAAGCAGCACTTCCTTTGCAGACTGTTCTTGTTTGAACCTACTGACTTCCACACCCAATTGAGCCAATTTGTTACCATTTACAATTTGTCCGCCGGCAAACAAAGGCTGCGTAACGGTAATGTCGCCCACAATGCCATTCTTTAGTAGCGCTAGCGGCATACCACCTAAATTAGCTTCTACAAGCGGTTGGTTAGCGTTGTAGCCCAGTGCACTGGCACTCAAAGAAGGAAAGAAATTGGTAAACGCTTCTTCCTTTGTTTGTCGGGCGCTGCTTACTTCCAAACGTGCATTCTTCATTCGTGCGTTGTTCTCCAACGCTAGTTTCTTGCATTGTGCCAGCGAATATGGTTGCTGTGCACTTCCCGATACGGATACCATCAGGAAAAGACAGAATCCTATGATTTGATGTTTCATCTTATTTCATTTTATTTTTAAACCAAGCCGATATACGTCATTAACTGTTAGCGGCCATACGTTGCACTCCTTTGCGGTCTGCTTTGCGGAACAACATCCAGTAAGCTACCGGTAATACCGTTACCACTAATACCATGGAAATCAGTGTTCCAAAGAAAATGACCGTACCCATAGGCATCCACATGGAGCTTTTTCCCAAGATCATGGGAACTACCCCCATAGAAGCAGCTGCCGATGTGAGGAAAATGGGACGCATGCGTCGTTTTCCTGCTTGTAGAGCAGCATCGAAGACACTCATTTTATGTACTTGTCGAAGCTCCTCGGCATAGTCGAGCATGATGATGCCGTTACGTACCAAGATACCCATCAAACTGATGATACCCAGCACAGCAGTTATACTCACATCCACACCAACCAGCCAGATGCCGAGCGCTGCTCCGAGTAGCGTGAGTGTGATGGCTGCCATGATAAGTAATGCCATGTTGATGCGCCTGAAGTGGAACAACAAAATAAAGAAGATGATCACGATGGCAATAACCAAAGCACCAAGAATTTGAGGTAATGTTTCCGCATCCGACTCCAGATCACCGCCGTACGAAAGAGTGGTTCCTTCGGGTAACGAAAGTTCTTTCATGGCTTTCTGTACCACTTGCGTGGCACTTGTTATGTTTACATTCCGGGCAACTTCGGCTGTTATCGAGATGGTTCTCACCCCGTTTCGCCTTACAATCTGCCCCTCGGTCCAGTCGCTCTCCACCTTGGCTACTTGTCGGAGCGGCACGTATGATGCCCCTCCCCAAACAGGTACGTACACATCGGGCACATCACTGTAGTCGGCCTCCTTACCGTTCTTGTCGGTTTTGAGTACCACTTTAACCGGGTAATCCTTTTCCCATACCGTAGTGAGTGCCATGCCGTCGCCAAAGTTGGTTGCCATGTTCATGGCCAAGAAGGTACGGTTTACACCCAGTCGGGTTGCCTCGTCTTCATCCAGCCGGATGCGTACCCCCGGCAGAGGATCTTCGAAGTTAGTTCGTACCATACGCAAATCGGGCATAGTCTTCAAACGCTTCATGATGACTTGTGCAGCCGCTTTCAGATCGGTAATGCTGTCACCGCTAATCCGTACCTCAACCGGGTTGGTCGCTTCCGAATAGTCGAGTTGCTTAAACCGCAACCTGGCATTGGGGAAATAATCGGTATACTTATCGGCATACTCATCGAGTAGTTCCACTGTGGCTTCGTTGCCCTGCGTATTCACAATAAACTGTGCAAAGTTACTTCCAGGTAGTTGCGGTGCGTATGAGGTGTGGAAGCGGGGAGAACCTTCACCGATGAAGGAGGTTACCGAAACCACCCGTTTATCCTTTCTGAGAATGCTTTCCATGCTGTCGGCCACAGCAGCTGTTTGCTCTATGGCGGTACCGGCGGGCAAGTAGAACTCAATAGCAAATTGGTTACGTTCTGCAATAGGCATCAGTCTTTGGGGTAGCTGTCCGAACAGTAACACACCCAACACTACACTAATCATTCCTAACCCCAATGTTGTTTTGGGCCAGCGGAAACAAAGATCCAGCAGCTGATCATATTTGGCTTGAATGATATCCAGAAAACTTTTCTTGTTCTTTTTAGCATCCGTTTTCAGGCCCTTTCGTATAAAATAATACTGCATAAACGGTACCAGCAGAACGGCTACCAGCAGCGAAATGCCCAAGATGAGGCTGATGGCCCAGGGAAACGACTGTAGAAAGTCATTTGTCATGCCTTTGGTAGTGAGTAAGAAAGGTACAAACGTAATACTGATGGCCAGCGTAGCTGAGAAGATAGACTTCAGGAACTCTCGTGCACTGGCTATGGCTGCATGCCAACGAGATACTCCTTCGCCAATTTTCTCCAGATATGCATCAATGATCACAATGGAGTTGTCGACAATCATACCCAGCGTTACAATGAGCGCTGCCAGTGTTACCGTGTTGAGCTCGATGCCAAACGCATAAAAAAGTCCCAGAGAGATAAATATGGAGATAGGAATGGTAGATGCTGCTACCGAGGCTACCTTTAGAGGCATTAGTGCCATGACAACCAAGATTACGGCTACAATGGCAATGAGCAACTCCTTGAGGAATGTACTTACCGAATCGCCCACCACCTGTGCCTGATCTGTAATCTTATACATTTTTACTTCTTGCGGCAGTGATTGTTTGTAAGCCTCCAGTATTTGATCCACTTCCTTGCCCATTTGCACAATGTTGTTGCCCTGTCTCATCTCCATCGACAGTAAAATACACTTCTTACCGTTGTTGCGGATGTATGAGTCTGGATCCGGATATTCTCTGGTGATACGTGCTACATCTTTCAATCGGATGACATGTCCCGACGGATCAGAATAGACAATTTGCTCAGCAATGTCACGGTCACGGTTGTATGATCTGGCAATGTGAATGGGTGCTACATACGCTTTATTATCCACCTCACCACTCATGGTGGTGAAGCCCTGCGTGAGTAAGTTCAGCCCCATGGTATTACTGTCAATGCCATACATGCTCAGCTTCTTTTGATCCAGATACACACTGATTTGTTCCTTCTGCAATCCGTAACGGCGCAGGTTGGCTACAGCATCTACTGTGCGCAGCTTATCTTCCAATCCTTCCAGGTAACGTTCCAGTTCCCGATAGGTTTTTTGGTCAGATTCCAGCGTAATCAGGATGGCTGCTGTTTCACCGAAGTCGTCGTTTACCTGCAAGGCTAATACTCCAGCTGGCAGACTGCTTTTAAACTGTTCCACTCCATGTTTAAACTTCGACCAAAACTCATCTTTGTTCTTTACATTGTCGTTTAGCTCTACGTTGATAAAGACTATTCCGTCTCGGCTACGCGAGTATGTTTTCCGTTTTTTCACCTCTTTGTAACTGAAGATGAAGTTTTCCAACGGTTTGGCAACCTGTTCCTCTATCTCGTCCGATGTAGCACCCGGGTAAACCGCCACTACCAATCCCTGCCTTACTGTGAACGAAGGGAATTCCTGTTTGGGCATCATGTAAAGTCCGTACACCCCGAACCCCACCATCAGCGTAGTGATTAGAATCACAATCTGCCTGTGCCTCATGGCCCATTCTATAAAACCCGGTTTCTTTTTCATTTGATTGCAATCTTAGTTCCTTCACTTACCTTTTGATTTCCCGAAACAATCACTTCATCGCCCGGTTGTAGTCCGGCAGTGATTACCACCCCTTGGGTTGTCAGTTCCCCGGTGCTTACCATGCGTTGCGAAGCGGCATTCCCTTTAACCACCCACACAAACTTCTTGCCATCGGGTTGCAGCTGTACGGTATGGTTGGGCAACACAATGCCTGCCTCTGCTTCGTGACTGTGTACACCCACTTTGCACACCATGCCCGGCATCAGCTCGTGCGAGGTATTGTTCAATTTGATTTTGACTTCATAAGTATGTGCCAGCGGATTGGCGGCAATACCTTTCTCGGACACTACACCTGTAAACAACTTATCGCCCAGTGCACCGACCATCACTTCAGCCTGTTGCCCTTTGTTTACCCGGGAAATTTCCTTTTCGGGAACTGCGATTTTAATGTTTACCGTACTGATGTCTGCCAGTTGCATTACCTCAATACCCGGCATGACATTCATACCCGCTTCAATGCTTTTGCTTGAAATAACCCCACTAAAAGGAGCATACAAACCGGCATCCTTCAAACTCTTGCGTGAAATTTGTTCCATGCTTACAGCCTGTTGCAACTTGCTTTGTACCTCTACCCATTTCATTTCGGGTAGACTCCCGTTGTCGTAGAGCGATTTCATACGGTTGTATGCATCTTGTGCCTCTTTCAAGCTGGCCAGAGATGCGTTATATGAGTTTTGCAACGTGGCCTTATCGAGCGTTGCCAACAGTTTACCTTTCTGTACATTTTCTCCTTCGGTAACGAAAACTTTGCTTACATTCCCCATCACCTCAAAGCTGAGTGAAGAGGAGGAAACAGCTTCCACCGTTCCCACATAGTTTCGGCTGTTAATGTAGGATAATTCCGACACCTTGACCACTTTCACGGGTACAGCCCGTATTGCTTGATTTTCGTCTTTTTTTCCTGAACAACTTATCCAGATCAGAGCACTTAAGAAAATGCCTGTATACGCAGCTAATTTCATAATAATTTGTATTCTTTAGTTTTATGCAATTTGTTTGCTGCAAAGATGGTGCCATTTAACATCCTAAAAAAGCCCTTATTTTTATATAAATTGTTCTATTTTTCGGAATTTGATCATAAAACTATTGTAGATTAAGAAAGTTTTCCTATGTTTGCGCAAAAAGTAAGATCATGGACTTGTCAAAGCTGCTCGATCCGAACATACCTACATTAAAGAGTTTGCCGGATATTATTTCTGAAATAAACACAATCGATGATGATTTTGCCATCTTCGATAAGTTGGATGATGTATTGCTGATGGACTACCCCAGCAGACTGGATGTGGCTATCTTTGCGCTCTGCCTCAAAGGCAATTGCCGGTTGGGTATTAACCTGGAGGAATACACGCTTGAACAAGGACAGCTGTTCATTGCCATGCCCGATCAGATTATACAGTGTTTCAAGATGTCGGATGATTTTTCGGGAGCTTACATTGTGTTCTCTAAAAACTTCATTGATGGGGTAGTTCCTCGTTTGCACGAAATACTGCCCTTCTTCTTTTATATAAGCAGCCATCCTTGTATTACACTGACTCCTGAGCAGCTGGATAGTTTGTTGGAATACCACTCCTTTCTTTGGAAAAAGGTAAAGATTAGTCACAACCTCTATCGTAGGGAAGTAGTGCGCGGACTTTTTCTCGCCATGATATATGAAATGTACAATTTCTGTTCGCCTTATTTTGCAGCGGAAGAGGGACGTAATAAACCTCGTCAACAAGAAATATTTGAGGACTTTTTGAAAGAAGTGTCTTTGTCGTATAAAAAGGAGCGCGGTGTCAACTTCTACGCCCGCAAGCTTTGCATCACCCCCAAACATTTGTCGTGGGCGGTGAAAGAGGTGAGTGGTAAAACGGCAGGTACCTGGATTGATGAGGCTGTGATACTCGAAGCCAAAACGCTGCTCAAGTCATCGGATATGAATATACAGCAGATTTCAGAAGAACTAAACTTTGCCAATCAGTCATTCTTTGGCAAGTATTTCAAGCATTACACCGGCATGTCACCCAAGGAATACAAAAAGAAATAAAAACAATCAACCCCAAACGCATGCCCTTGCAGCAAGGTTTGGGGTTGAATGAGATTTTATTTATCCATTACGATCTTCCACGTTCCGTCTTGCTTCACGAGGTCGAAATTAGAATCTTCAGCATCACCGTTGCCGTAGGTTTGTTTTAGTACCACCTTGGCTGTATTGCCGTCTTCTGAAACTGTTTCCGACAGAATCTCAATGGTTTTGATGCCACCTTTCTCTTCAATAGATTTGGCTCCTTTTTCTTTAAGCAGAGCCACAACCATTTCTTTGTTTTTCTTATTGTCTTCGGGAGTAGCTTTTTCGTCAAGAGCTATGGCATCGGCAAATTTTTCATATTCACCTTTCTGAATATAACCGGCATATTTCTTGGCCGCTTCACCCGGAGAGCTGGCCGTGCAGGCAGCCAGAAGCAATGTAGTAACAAACAGCAGTCCCAAATAGATGAGTCCCTTTTTCATAAGCATTCGTTTTTAGAGGTTAATACTAAATAGTTAATACTGATATATCATTGTCAGCTTTTTACTTTGAAGCACATCTCCCGGCAGCAGGAAATTGCCGTTGAATCCCGGAATGTGTATAGCAGTGAGCTTTCCGCCCGATATGTCGACTTTTTCCAAACGATACACATACTCAATGAGTTCCGTGCAATACATGCGCGTAGAGTCTTGTAAATCATAAGCATGGTCAAACAACACCCGCTTGTGGTACAACGCCTTCGCTCTTCGGGCAGCTGAGCAGCACACGGTACTGTCGGCTTTCACCCGCATTACTGCTCCGCTTTTAGCCTTTTCCGAACAGAAGAAGGAGGCTATCGGTTCCATTTTTACCCGGTCAGAATCTCCTTTAAATTCTGGTTCTCCAGGTACGGCATGCACCACCATCCAGTGATTGCCGTTGCGCACTACGATGCCGATGTGGGAAAACTGTCCGTTTTCATCGGCAGCCAATACGGCCCGGCTAATCAATCCTGAGCCCCGCCTGAATACCAGGTCGCCTTCACGCAACAAGCTATCGGCCGGCAAAACCGCTTTCACAGTTGTGTCGCCTTTGTGGCAGGCGGTCGTGGCCGTAATCAAAGCACACAATAAAATGATATGTGGAAATCCTTTTGTTTTCAGAGGTACATGTCCTTTTCATAGTTGCTATGGGAACAAATATAGGGAAAAATATTTAAATGCAACTTTTTAAAACAAAAAAAGGCAATGATGTTTCAACAACAGCATTGCCCTTTTAATTTAATGTTACCTAAAAACGAATCTTTTTTTCCTTGTAATCTTAATACCTTATTGCTGATACAAAGATAAAAAGTTTGTTCGGGATAACATTTGATGTAAATCAAGAAATGTATTTTCTTGCTATTTTTCTGCAGTCTGATCTGCTACAACAGGCCAGAACGGATTCTGGTAAAGTATAGACGTTGACACGTCTGAACCTGAAGTAGCTGTCAGCTGAAATTGTTTAACCATGATAGGATTCAGGTAATGCGCCATCTTCCAGGTACAACCGTTGTAGGCTGCCTGACTGGAAGTTCTTTCGAACGGACGCAAATATTCGCTCTTATCTTTGGAGGAAACATTGGCTTGGTTGGAACCATCGGCTACCAGAATTGTTTGACCTTGGCTGTTTAGGTACCAGCTTTCCATCGGGGTGTTCCATAGGTGCATGCCTTCCAGGTGGCTGGGAGTGCTTACTAACTGATCCATAGAGCGCCAGCGTCGAAGATCCATGTAGCGAATACCTTCGGCCATGAACTCACAACGACGTTCGCGACGTATGTTATAAAGGGTTTTATCTGTCAGGATTGCTCCGGCTGTATAAGCTCCCCAGTCGTTTTCAGCTTCCATGCTCATGTTAGTAGCGGCAATGGTTTTGTCAATGTCGGTACTGATGTTGGCACGTTGGCGAATGGCAGTCCAGTACTCACGGGCAGTAGCATCGAGTGTTCCGGTTAGCATGTAACTTGCCTCCATATAGTTGAGTAACGCTTCCACAGCTCTGAAACATACGGCAGCCGTATAACCACCACCGTTTGCATAATGTTTGCGATTGAATGAACCGCCTTTGCGAAGTGCATAGCCGGTAGCATAACCGCGCTCACCATCACCGTTTGTAATGCTAGGATAGGGCTCAACCATAACAGCTTCCGTACCTTCGTTGTTATCGGTTTCAAAAAGAATGTTTTTCTGTCCCGGCTCCTTCAAGAATATGCTTAATCGAGAGTCACGGTTTGCTTTCACATCTGCAATGGTTTTATCACCCATGTAGTAACCGTCACCGTTGGCGTATGTTCCGTGAGTATAAACAGGTGTACCGTCTTTCATCAGGAAGTTTTGTACCAATCCGCGTGTTAAACCGATACGGTAATTACCGCGTCCGGCTGCCGAGTTAATGTTATGAGTAGCCAGTCCGCGTGCATATTGACGCCAAAGAAGTACTTCGGAAACCTTTGAAAGGTCTTCTTGCGCAAACATATCAAAATAAGGATTGGCCGGATCTGTTGCCGATTGCTGTAGCACACCGGTGTTTTGAGTGAGACTACCTTTGTACTTATCGCCTACAATTTTAGCAGCAGCCACAGCTTGTTCCAAGAAATATTTCACTTCGTTGTCAATGCTTCCGCTTGGGTACTGATAGTTGCTGTACATCTCGGCTCCCGGCCATCCTTCGCCGCCGGGCACAAATGCCGTACCTTTGAAGTTCTTCAACCAGCTACCTTCAAACAATGCCACACGAGATTTTACCAACATGGCCAAATCTTTATTTATGCGAGTAGTAGCCAAATCAACATCACTCATGTAACTGTAAGCCCTGTCGAGATCTGCAAGAATGAAACGAGCTACTTCATTGCGCGGAGCACGTTTGCTTGCTTCACGAAGTGCTGTGGCATCATCGGTAAGTGGTGTTTCTATGATAGGGAAGTCACCAAAAAGCTGAAGCTTCTTGAAGTATTCATAGGCACGTAAAAAATACATTTCACCAATGTAGTGCTTAATAGTAGGTATACTACCTGAAATAGTATTCTTTGCACCGCTTAGGTCGTCACCAAATTTGGGAAGTGTTTCGGATAAAAAGAAGTTCACGCGGTAGATACGCTCAAACTTCCAGTTGTCACTTTCACTATGAGGTACCTTCCAGCGATCTGCGGTATAGCGATCGTTGGCAGTTACTTCTATCTGGTTGTCGGTTCCTTTATCCTCGCCAAAGACGCCGTAACCCCACTGACCGAATGAAGGCAGAATGTTGGGATATTCATCATTCAGGTTAGCTTCCAGCTGTGCCGCTGTGGAGAAATAGGTCTCGGGAGAAATGGTTGACATGGGCTCTCTGTCAAGGAAATCCTCGCATGACGTAGTTGCAACGGCAATGCTCATTGCCATCAAAGTCTTGAATATATATTTATAATTCGATTTCATGATATTCCTTATTTTAGTGGTTTAAAGTGAAACGCTAAGTCCTACCGACCAAGTTTTAAGAAGCGGATAAGCATTACCACCGCTCTTGATTGGTGCAGCTGCATTGCTGCTGGTATTTCCACCGTTCAGGGTTTCGGGGTCGAACAGTTTGGTTAAGTTGGTACCTGTCCACAAGTTTTCGCCCGATACAAAGACACGGCAATTGGTAATGCCTGCTTTACGAACCAAAGAAGCCGGAATGGTATAACCAATCTGTAAGTTCTTCAAACGGATGTAAGCTGCATTCTGCATGTAACGAGTTTGCACCTCTTGGTTTTTAGTGGTGTTGAATATAGGACGCGGGTAGTATGAGTCAGTGTTGGGAGCAATTTCATGTCCGGCTAAACCGATTGCTTCCGAGCGGAAATAGTCTTGATGTTCCTTTAAACCGGTTGACCACCACATACCCCAGGTTGCATCGGCACCCCAGAACATGTTTGAACCCTGCCAGTAATCACGTTTCATTACGCCTTGGAATAAAGCACGGACATCGAAACCTTTGAAATTTGCATTCAGGTCGAGTCCGAAGTGATAACGCGGTGTATTGTTACCAATCACCTTCAGGTCGCCATGGTCATTCACTGTTTGTGAGCCTTTGGTAATACCCGGTTTTCCATCTAAATCAGCATACATAATATCTCCGGCAGTCCACTCACTGCCAAGCGGTTGTCCGCCTACCTTCTCCAAATGCGCTTGCATTTCAGCGTCTGTTTTGGCAATGCCTACGGTTTCAAAACCCCAGATTTCGCCAATTTCACGACCGGCTACGTAAGAAGAGATAGAGTTGGTGGGGTTACCCGGATAGCTTTCAATGTAAGTACGTGCATCGGACACGTTGAACTTAACACCATAACCCAAGCCAAACTTGGTACGATCTTGCCACCCGATGGTTAATTCCCATCCTTTGGTTTTTAAATCGCAGTTATTTGTTTTAGGAGCAGCAATACCCAATGTGGCAGGAAGTTCTACAGAAGGGCCTACCATGTTGTCAGTGTAACGCACATACGCATCGAGCGAACCGGTTAGGCGGTTGTCAAAGAGACCGAAATCAAGTCCCACATTATAAGTACGTACCTTCTCCCAAGACAGGGCAGTACTGATGAGGCTACCCACATAAGCCGTATTGGGTTTCACGCCGTTTTGTAGCCAGTTTCCGTTAGCTTGTCCCAGAGTCATGGTACGATACGTAGGATACCAGCCTGTTGTGTTCATATTACCCAGCTCACCATACGAAAAACGAAGTTTCAATTGGTTGCATGTCTTGGCAAAATCTTCCCAGAAGCTTTCTTGTGCAATGTTGTATCCCAAAGAGAATGAGGGAGATGTTTGCCAGCGATTTCCTCTACGGAAACGAGACGCACCGTCATAACGCAAGTTTACCTCAGCCAGGTAACGACCCTGATAGTCGTAGTTTACCCTGCCGAAGAAACCGGCAGTAGCCCATTCGTTACGGTAACCACCTACTTCGGGAACCTTATCTTCTCCGGCACCGTTGATGTTCGATATCAAGTCCAGCTCGGGCAGATCTTCCACCTGCAAACCGTAACCTTTTACCTTGAAAAACTTTTGGCGCATTTCTTCCGATTGGAAACCACCCAATACTTTGAAGTTGTGAACATCTTGCAGAGAGAATGAATAAGTAGAATAAATATTCCAGTTCGTATAATTCTCTTTCTTATAATCCTGGTACAAACTAGAAGTACCTTTGGTGTCTATAATGTTACCGGCTACATCGTGATTGTAATAAGGCAAAGTCACCTCACGTGTATCTGCGGAATTGGTGCTGTAGTTGAACTCTACATTGGTTACCCAGTTCTTAATAGGTTCAAACACTAAACCTGCCTGATGGTAGGTTTTGTCGGTCTGTGTGTTGTAATTACCACCCATTGCCAGAGACATAGCCGGGGTGTCGGCATTGCTATTGAAGTAATAGCCGTTTTCGTCGTACACCGGAAGGTTAGGCCATGTTTGACGGCCAATTCTTTCGTACAAACCATCGCCGAAGGTAGTGGGGCGATCCAAATCCTGACGTACAAAGCGCAAGCTATAATTGAACTTAACCCATTTGTTTAACTCAGCATTGAACTTGGCTGTAGCATTGTAGCGTTTCAACTCATCGGAGCCGTGACGAAGCAATCCGTTTTGATCCAAGTACCCTAAAGAAGCATAATAATTAAATTTGCTGCTTCCTCCGCTAACGCTCAGGTTATGCTCTTGCGAGAAATTGTTATCCTTGTATATTTCAGAATACCAGTCAGTGTTTGCATAAGCAGTGGTAAACGGGTCACCAGCTGGTTTTCCCCATACCTTGCCGTCTGTTTGCAAACCGCCTTTGTTGGTTCCTCCGGCAGCTTGAAAGTCCAGCATCTGTTGCATCACGCTTTGGCTGAACTGATCTCCCCAATGTGAGTTGCGTGCTGCCGCATTGAAATAGTTGGCAAACGTGTACGAATCCATCATTTCAGGCAGGTTCACTGCACTGTTAATGCGGAAACTGTTGTTGTAATTGATGGTTGTCTTATCTGTACGGCCTTTTTTAGTAGTAACTAAAATAACGCCGAAAGGCGCACGTGAACCGTAAATAGAAGAAGCTGCTGCATCTTTCAATACAGAGATGTTCTCAATATCCTGCGGGTTAACCATATTGATATCGCCTTCCATGCCATCAATTAAAATCAGCGGACTGCCGCTTGATCCGTCGCCAATGGTACCATTACCACGAATGTTGATAGACATGCTTTTGCCTAATTCGCCGGTGTTGGTGGTAATTTGTAAACCCGGAACCAAACCTTGCAACGCCTGTGTAGCATTGGCTACGGGACGTGCCTCAATTTCTTTGGCAGTAGCCAATCCCACTGATCCGGTAAGGTTTACTTTCTTTTGCGTACCAAAACCCACAATGACTACTTCGTCGAGTGTTTCGGTATCCTCTTTAATAGTAATTGCCAGCGTGCTTTTTCCGGCAACCGCAACTTCTTGTGTTTTGTAACCAACAAAGCTGATTACTAAAGTGGCATTGGCAGGTACCTGCAATGTGAAGTTTCCATTTATGTCGGTAATGGTTCCGTTGGTCGTGCTGCCTTTGACCAATACACTGGCGCCAATAACAGGGTCGCTGCCATCGTTTACGGTACCTTTCACCTGAATTGTGGAACTTTGAGCATTCAGCAACTGAATGTTCAAAAGAAGAGTCATGCAAACCAGTAAAAAGAGAGGCACTCTTTTACGTAGTTCGAGTCTTTCAAAGAATCTTTGCTTTTTCATTGTATAAACTTTAAGATTAAACTAAAATATAACCTTGTTTCAACCCATGGGGTAACTGCCCCGATTGAATTTTAAGTAAAGGTAGGCTTATTGTATTATATAATATATCTGAAAATAATCCTATAAAGTAGAATTATGGTTTTTCCCCTTATTCGGATTATAAATCCACCTCATTATATGCCATAAAACGGCTGAAATACCTGTATTGTTTCTTGGCTCAAAGAGCTTATTTCATTTTAAGTACGCGGTATTGTTGGCACGTAATAAGTGTTTTTTGTATCTTCGCCACGTTTTAATAACGTAACGTATACAATGAAAGCACTTTTTGTATTTCCGGTCCGCGTGTGCATATCTGTTCATATTCTCTGCCTGTTAATAATATCTCCTTTATTTGCAAGCAAAGGTATTGTTTCACATTTGCAATTTAAAGAGTACTCCACTCTCAACGGACTTCCCAATAATGATGTGCAGACTCTGTTTCAAGACTCAAACGGATTTGTGTGGGTTGGTACCAAATACGGCCTGTTCAGGTATGACGGCTACGGCATACAGGAAATAAAATCCAACCTGCACAACCCCAGTTTACTGACCTCAAATAACATACAGTGTATTACCGAAGATAAACTCAACCGACTGTGGATTGGTACGGATAATGGCTTTAATGTATTTAATAAGAAAACGCGTGCAATAGAAAAGATCATCATTCCCAAGGCCAAAAGCAACAACATAGCCTGCATCCTGATCTTAGATAATGATAACGCCCTGATAGGCACCGAAAACGGTTTGTACCGCTATCAATACAGCAGGCAGACCTTCATTGAACTGACAGCCAAGAATACAGCAGGAGTTTTTAACCCCACTACCGTTAAATCCTTGCTGAAAGACTCTCGCGGTGACGTTTGGATTGGTACGTGGGCTAGTGGGTTGTATCGTTTGAACCCCACCACTCAAAAAATGTATCATTATCCTCCGCTCAACCAGCAAAACTCGGCACATTATATTTTTGAAGATTCACGGGGAACTATCTGGGTTGCGGGATGGTCCAACGGACTTCATCGGTTGCACTTAGCGGCCAATCGTTCGCTCACCGGTTTTGATACCTTTACCCATGATGCGCACAACCCCAATAGTTTGGCAGATAACTTGGTATATGCCATTTCAGAAGACCCCCTTACGAAAACCTTATGGGTGGGCAGCAGTGTAGGGTTAAGCATTACTGATGCCGCAAATCCGGGTCAATTCATAAACTATCAGGTACATGCCAGTCCGCACGAACTACCGGCTGCCGAGATTGATGCTGTTTTGTATGACGCTAACAACAACAAAATGTGGCTAGGATCACTCGGGGGAGGGGTGATTCATACCAATACCAGCAAGCCTTTTTTCCAGAACAATATGACCATCAGCTCTTCCAGGCGCGTGTTTGCCACGTCTATCTATTCTCTTTATGTAGATCAAGATGACTGTTGGATAGGGGTGGAGAATCATGGTGTAATGCGATATTCTCATGATACCGACCAGTACGAGGAGTACAATCAGATCAAAGAATTCGGTCAGATAAAGTCCATGTCGACCGTTTTTGATATATTGAAAGATCGGCGTAGCCACACCATTTATTTTGCCAGTTACAGTGACGGGTTGTATGTGTACCAAAAAGGAAAGAATGTGAAGAATTACAGATACACCAACTGCCATTTCCTGCCGGTAAATCACCTTACGGCTTTGCATCAAGACAACAAGGGCAATATTTGGATTGCCACAAAAGGAGGGTTGGGGGTTATGGCACCCGACGGATACAGAACGTCAGTTGCTTTATTTGCTATAGGTACAAATAAAGTGGCAGATCCCGATATCCGTGATGTTATTACAGACCATCAGAACCATTTGTGGATGGCTACCTCTACCCAGGGAATTATACGGGTGGAAGCAAACCCTCGTGCGCTGCAACAGGCTAAGACACACGTCTATAATCCGGCTCGTGGCACGCTTTCGGCTAAACATGTTTTGTGCCTTTTTATCGATTCAAAGAATCAATTATGGGCGGGTACGGAAGGCTCCGGACTGTGTCTGTACGACCCTTCGTCGGATACCTTTGTTGATAAGCATCTGGCCTATAATCTTCCCGGAGATATGGTCAGCAGCATCGAGGAAGATGAAAGCGGTAATCTTTGGCTGGGTACGAATAGCGGATTGGTGCGCGTCAGCTCGCCCGGAGACGATGCTGCAACCCGAATACGTATTTTTACCACGGGTGACGGACTGCAAGATAATTATTTTATTCCCAATAGTTCCTGTCATTTTCAGCACAAATTGTATTTTGGTTCCACCAAAGGCTTCATCAGTTTTGTGCCCGAAGAACTAAAGAATGTGTCGCAGAATGTGAACCTTCAGTTGACTGAAATTTACATACGCGGGCGAAAATTGAGTCAGCTGCCTGCTGATAAGAGGAGAAAAATATCAGCATATAGTTCGGAATTTGCAGAAAGCATTACCGTTCCGTTTGAATATAACGATGTAAGAATTGAGTTTGCTTCGCTAACCTACAACAATCCGCTGCTTAACAAATACGCCTATAAGCTTGAGAGCAGGGATGACGATTGGAAGTACACCGACGGAACCCATCGATTGGCAGAGTATAACAACCTGCCTTCGGGCAACTATCGGTTCCTGATTAAGGCAACCAATGAAAATGGTGATTGGAGCGATGTGAGGCAGCTTAACATCAAAGTATTGTCGCCCTGGTGGGCTACGTGGTGGGCTTACACCCTTTACACGTTCTTATTAACGCTTTTCGCCTATTATGTGTGGCAAGATGTAAAACGTCGCATAACGCTTAAAAATTCGCTTCGCATACATGTAATGGAAGCCTATAATAAAAACGAGAAGGAGAGGAAGATGGTTGTTGAGGTTGATAACATTCGTGTGCCCGGGTCGGATGAACTTTTCCTTGAACAGGCCATTGACTGTGTGAAGAAACACATGACGGATTCTGCGTTTGGAGTGTCTGAATTTGTTGAGGCTATGTCGACCAGCAAAACCACCCTCTATACCCGGCTTAAAGAACTTACCGGAATGAATCTCTCCGGGTTTATTCAGAGCATACGACTGAAGGCTGCCTGCCAAATTATGCAGGAACAACCCGGCATACGTATTTCTGACTTGGCTTATGCCGTAGGATTCAATGACCCTAAATACTTTAGTCGTTGCTTTAAAAACAATTACGGAATGCAACCCAAAGAATATCTTAAAAGATACCAGCCTAAAACGGATCGGGAGGTATTATAAACTGCCTGCTCTTACGCGGCTTAATGTTTCGGGAGTCATGAGCAGATACGAAGCAATGTGTGATAGCGGTGCCCGTTTAATAACCTCCGGATAGGTTTTCATCAGCAGGTTGTAGCGTTCGCGAGCCGTTTCAAACCTCCACGAGTCGGCCTTGATTTGTGATGTGATGAGTGAGAATTCCAGAATCTTGCGGTAGAAAATATTGATTTCTCTGATGTCCTCGCTTAGCTTGAGTAGTCGGTCGTAGGGCAACAAATACACCGTAGCCGGCTCCAATGCCTCGGCAACCAAACGGGTAGGTTCCTGTTTAAGCAAGCTCTCAATGCACATCAAAATACAACCCTCGTATGAGAAATGTTCGGTCACCTCTTTCCCGTTTTTAAAATAATATTGCCGCAACATGCCTTTCGCCACAAAAACGATGTGCCTGCTTACCTGTCCCTGATGAATAAGCATTTCACCCTTATTCAAATCACGGCGTTCTGCCAGATTTTCAAGAATTTTTCTTCCTTCGGGAGTCATTTCAGGGAACCTGGAGTTCACAACGGCAGCTACGGTTTCTTTGAGTAATTCCATTTTTTAAGATGATTTGAATAGTAGGTTATGGCACAAAAATAGGAAAAAAAATGATATAGATCAATTAATGAACCTTAAACAATCTTGCGGGCCAAAATAATTTAGAAAAAAGTGGGGGTGTAGGACACCTGTCCTACACCTATATGAAAATAACTTCTTTTCTTTGCGCCAATGAAAATAATTAAATCCTTTAAACATGAAAAATAGTCAATATTTCCTTCACGATTGCTGTGCGCGCAACAATGCAAAGATGCTTTCTCTTACTGCCGACAAAGGTTTGGAAGGTTACGGAGCCTACTGGATGCTGTTAGAATATCTTCGCGAGCAGAGCGATTACTGCATGCCCCTGTCTTTGTTACCATCTTTAGCCAAACAATTGGGCAAGTTCACCCAATGGGTGGAAGAACTGGTTTGTAATTACGGCTTATTTGTGCTGACTGATGACGGACGTTTCACTTCCAAGGGTTTGCAGCAACGAATGAAACCGTTGGAAAATAAGAGAAAGGCGCGCGATGCCAAAGCGGAAAAAGCTGCCCGCAAAAAAGCAGTTAACAGCAACACAAATTCGTCATTTTCTGCTGCACAAAAAACAGAAACAAACGAAAAAAACAGTGCAAAAAAGGTCGAAAATACGACTTTGCAACTAGTTGATAATGAGCGTGTTGCAAAGGCATCTCTAGAAGAGAAGAGAATAGAAGAGAAAAGGATAGAAGAAATTAAGAGAAAAGAAAAAGAAGCTACCGCTTCTGAAAAAGAAAGCAGCAGCAGCGGCAGCAAATCTTCTTTTTGGGAGAGTTGGTTGAACGAAGCATTGGGGGAGCGTTCGTGGTTGGAGCTTCAGGCGATGCATTCGGGGTTAGGAGGTGCTTTCCTGCCACACCTGGAGCTTATTTCCAAGACTTTCAGGGAGCACGTATTGAGGCAGGGAACGGAGGTTACGATCTGTTCGCTGCGCGATGTGAAGTCGTACTTCAGCAACTTCATTCGTCAGGGCACTGTTACGAACAAACGCTTGCGAGAGGTGATTGAAAAGGCCGCTACCACGGATGTGTACCGCTTTGAACAGCTGGTCGACGGACAGCGAACGTACTGCGGATTGCCCATTCCGGAGGGAGCGCCGCCTCGTCCGGCCGTGACTTCGGTGTGGGATGAAAGGAAGCTCTGCTGGGAATATTAGCTTGCCTGCACGGCAACAAATTGCTCGGGGCAATCCACCCAACTGCTCGGTGCAATTGGCTCAACTGCTCGTGGCACATTTCAAAGTGCTCGGAGCAATTGGGAGAATTATATTCAGAAACAGAATTTTAAACTACTATTCAGGGAAAATAGAGCTTGTGTTGAAGGTGTAGATAAAATACCTTTGCAAAGTTAAGCATAGTAATGTGCCAATGAAAAAATGTCCGTGAGGATTATTGCCAACCAATAGGCACTTGAGTAGTTTGTTTTAGAAGGTAACTATTGGTCGGTTACCTTCTTTTTTCTTGAATGTTTTACGATTTTTGCAATAATGAGTTATGGAAAATCAGACTCCGGATGCGGTAATGTATTTACCCTTGTATAGAAATATAGTGATAAAGCAGGCTAACCACAAGTTGGTTTTTTCATGGGCTTATGGCTTGTTTAGCCTTTTGCTATTGCTTTACCTGTTGTTAAACGAGAAATCGTTGTTTGAATTTTTAATTTTGTTGTTTGTTTTGTGTGTTTCAACAGCGTTTGCTTTGGTTATGTACCGTCTGTATGTAAAAAGCAAGCAAATGATATACGCTCCGGCAGATAGAGTGGTTAACGAAGCAGTTGCCTACTTTGATTTAAGAGATTTTGAAAGGCTTCATGAACACCTCAAAACAATGGATTTTTCTACTTTGCAAGATGTTAAAGTAGAGCCGAGCGGCAACATCCGGTTAGATGTCTTTGTGTCAATTGATAAACGTTTTGTTGCCGCTCAATTGTTTCAGTTCATTCCTTATCGGTACAAGGCGGTTACACCCATTTACCATTATCACGGCGAGATTGCGGCGCAATTCTTGAAATATATAAGTATAAATTAATATAAAATCAGATAAACATGAATCGGATGCAAATGATTGATACAGGCCATTTGAATGCGTTGCGTGACAGGATATACAACATTCGCTTTGCGGGTAATTGGAAACTGCTTTTTGGCAGCATCGGATATAATCTCTATATTGCTCGGCAACTAGTTTCAAATTACGTAAAAGACACAAGAGAAGACATGCTGGCTTGCACGGCTATTTGTTTCTTTCATTGGGCAGGTCGTAAACAACTTGATTTGAGTGGAATTAATAAATCTTTTCGCAAAGATTATTTTCTGGCAAAAGATTTTATTGGAAAGTTATCTTTCAATGAAGACATTAATTTTGCATTCAGCGTATTCTTTAACCGCAAGGTATCTTCGTTGCAAGAAAAGGTTGAAAGTTCGTTGATCTGCTTGTTTCTTCTTGCTGAAAAACACAACATCGATTTACTGTGGTATATCGACAAACGGCTTGAATATGCTGAATGCAAAGGTGCTTTGAGAAAGTTACCTGTGAATTTCAATACACGCTGTAGAAATCGCCTTTAATGCAAATACCTACGCGGAAGTTAATGGAATAATCTTCGTAGTTGAGTAAGCTGTCGCCTTTACCGTTAAAGAACCGTGCATACAGGTATTGATTGTCTGATTTATGGATTTTATACGCTACACTCAGGGTGGTGTTCACATTGCCCCATCCTCTTCTGGGGTTTATTTCAGCAGTGCTCCACCACCTGTTATTGCGGCTCAGGTAGTTGATAGAAAATGTGCCGAACCCTCTGTATCGAAGAAGATGACTATTGTCACTGCTGATTTCAAGAGGAATCCACACCTTGGTATGGGTGGATAAACGCGGGTTGAAAAAGTATTTGTAGGCGATGCTCATAAAATTCCAGCTACGCGAATCTTCTTCATCCTTGCCGTTCGACTCATGTTCTATCTGTGCAAAAACAGCACCAACCAGTTTGTTGTTTCGGATAATATATTTACCGAATCCGATGCCCGGATTGTAGTTGAGGTCTCTGAAAGGGCTCGATTTTTTGTATATATCCCAAAAAGCTTTCTGTGTGAAGGTGATATAGGCAAATGAGTTGAACGGGAGGTGGCTTTTCGTGATGCGATGACGTATGCTGAGCTGAAAGATAGCATCTGCCGATTCCTTATTTATTTGTTTGTTGAGAGGAACTCCTGTGGCAAAATAGCAGTCTTTGAAGATGCCGAATGGAGCTTGTGCATCGAGCATCATTTGCACGTCTTTGCTGCTGGTCTCTATCTGTTTTTTCTCGGAAAGAATGGTACTGCCGATGGCGTTATCTAAATTCTTTTCCAAACTGTCGCGGTTGATAAGGTTGTTGAGGTTATTGTAACTTTGTGCTTGTGAGGTAATGGCTGCAAATAGCAAAGGGATAACGAATAATAGCTCTCTTTTCATCTTTTATTTTTCGGCAAAGATCATTCTTTTAACCCGATGTTAAAAGCTCGTTTATTCCTGAATAATGCTCCAAAAGTCAGGAGATGTTTATGCCTTGTTTTCGTGCGCTACCGTTTGGGTTAATTATTATTAATCTTTTGTGCGTGATAGCTTTTAAACAGGCAAAGGTATCATGGAAGTTAGTACGTGAGTGTAAGGAAACTTCTTGTGTGTACCAAAGAAACTCTATACTTTTGATCCAAAGTATGAACGTAGTTGTTTTATTAAAAATAGAAAGTATTAATTTAAAAACATAGAGTATGAAAAATGTTGTATTGATTGGAGCGAGTGGTTTTGTGGGAACTGCGTTATTGAATGAATTGCTCAAAAGAGGCCATCGGGTTACGGCTTTGGTACGCAATCCCGATAAAATAAGTGCTCAAAGTGATCAACTGGAGGTTGTAATGGCCGATGTAGCTGATGTGGAGCAGGTAGCAAACCTTTGCAAAGGGAAAGATGCGGTGGTGAGCGCTTACAACCCCGGGTGGACGAACCCAAATATATACGAAGATACGTTGCGTAATAATACGTCTATACTAGAGGCGGTAAGGCAATCGGGGGTAAAGCGCCTTTTGTGCGTAGGGGGTGCCGGTACCTTGTTCTGTGCTCCGGGTGTGCGACTGGTTGATGCCGGTGTGCTACCCCAAGAAATTATGCCCGGCGTAAAGTCATTGGGTGAATTTTATCTTGGTACGCTGATGAATGAGAAGGAGGTCGATTGGGTGTTCTTTTCACCTGCAGGCAATTTAGAACCGGGTGATGCAACCGGCGTCTATCGTTTAGGGAAAGATGATTTGATTGTGGATGCCGACGGACAAAGCCGCATCACCGTAGGTGACTATGCACTGGCTATGGTTAATGAGTTGGACGAGGAGAATCATCACCGGGAACGATTTACTATTGGATATTGATGAGTTAGCATTTTATTGCAGAAAGTGGAATAAAGAAATCAGAAATGATCTTCTCTTATTCCATTTTCTAAATTCTCCAGCCACTCATTGAAACGAGGACACTTGGATCGTATATCATCTATGGGTAATGCTTCAAGAATTATTTCTCCATCAGTAGTTTTCTGGTAGGGAAATATTTTCATCAGACGTTTTGATGGAGCAGTTTCTGAACCACTATTAATATCCTCGGGATTGGCATATTGGTTAATGATTTCCTTTAATTTATTCAGAGATTCTTCCTTGTCAACCACGTAATTGAAACCATCCATGTTGGTATACATTAAAGCTTCTATTTCGTGTCGCTGAATGTAGGGTAGAAATTTAGCTCTATCAATAATGGATGATATATTCTCTCGTACAGCTTCTTCTATTTGCTCTATTTTTAAACTATCAGTGGTATATCCTGGAAAATCTGTTGGAAGTCTGAAGAAGTCAAGAAAAGTAGTAATCAATACATTCCTAGTGGCTGCTACTCGTTCAATATCATTCTTTAAATATTCAAAAGCAACATTACCTCCTTTTTTATTCTTTTTTCTGTTTGTGATAATCTTTTGTGCATTCATCGGATTGGTGAATCCTTTTTGATATAAATACGGCATGATGCATTTCTGAATAAAACTAATTTCAGTATCGCCTTCAACTATAAATATGACTCTTTTCATGCTTCTTTAATCTAATGGTTGTCCGCCGATAATGTTTTTCTCCCAAATTTCACCCAAACTGTAATCTTCCAACCAACTGCTGAGTTCTTCGGGATTCAATCGATTAAATACAGTTGCATTTTCTTTTCGGTCGACAACAAGAATGTCTTGCGGATTAAAATTATCTACCAAATTCATTGATTGCGTTGAGATGATAATTTGAGACTCTAAAGATGCTTTTTTTATTAATGCAGAAAGTTTATTGATGGCTACCGGATGCAGCCCCAGTTCAGGCTCATCAATAATAATTGTTTTTGGTAATTTAGGTTGCAGCAATAAGGTTGCAAGACAGATAAACCGAAGGGTGCCATCTGACAATTGATAGGCATTGAAGTAACTTCCTATTGCTTCTTTTTGTTTCCATTCCAATTGAATGAGTTGTTCGTTCAGACGATTGGGCTTTAAATTGAAGCCTTCAAAAAAAGGAGAAACGGAAGCGATGGTTTTTACAATACGAACAAAATGCTTGGGATGTTTTTCCTGAAGAAAATACAGGAAGGCTGCAATATTTGAGCCGTTGTTTTTCAAGGCTACATTGTCATCAACCCTACATAGCCCTTTCATAGGGGAACGATCACCGGTATCGTGAAAATGATAAACTTCAAATTCGTGCAAAAGGTTATTAACATAAAAGGCCTGTCCTCGATGATCATCTTTAAAAGATGATTCTTTGGTATCAGTTTCGTGCACTTGCTTATGCCATGTAGTTCCGCTCTTGAATGCTGTTTCAACTTGCTGTATAAATAATGAATCTTGCGCTTCTTTTAATTCAACGATGAAGCGATTGTGTGCTTCACATTCAGGGTTTGAGAAGTATAAATCAAATGATAGATGATCAGTTACTTTTTTACCCATGTACAGCAAACTGTCTGCACCACCTTTGGTTAGAATATAGTGTTGTAGGTTTTGTTCATACAGATTGCGTATAAGCGTAAAGATTGAAATAAAATTGCTTTTACCAATTCCGTTTCCGCCTATTAAAATGTTTATGGGTAGTAAATCAACAGTTTGTTCCTTAATTGATTTATAGCCTTTGATGACAATTGTCTTTATCATTTAATGATAGATTATTAGTTTTGTACAGTTTACAAAAGTAAGATAATTGTTCGATTATCACAATCTTATGGTTTAATATTGAAATAAATAATCTCTCATTTCTTGCATTTTAAAAATCAGTTCGTATATTTGCGAACAACAAATGGGGACTATAAAAATGGCAGGTCAGAAATATACCGATAAACAAATTGAAATTGCACGGTTTGCAAAAGCATTGTCAAACCCGGCAAGAATTGCCATACTGGAGTTCTTGGCTTCGCAAGACACGTGCTTCTTTGGCGATATTCACGAAGTGTTGCCCATTGCCAAAGCTACGGTGTCACAGCATTTGAAAGAATTGAAAGAGGCGGGACTCATTCAGGGCGAAATTGAAGCGCCTAAGGTGAAGTACTGCATTCAACGAGATAACTGGAATCTGGCAAAAAGCATATTCGGTGAGTTCTTCCGTATTTATAACGGTGAGAAGTGCCGGTGTGACTAAGTCCTTTTTTTGTGTAGTATGTTCGTAATATTACGAACTGAAATGTGAGAATTATAATGATGTATTTTTTTATAAACCAATAAGAAGATTATAACATGAAAGTTTTGATTCTTTGTACAGGAAACAGCTGTCGCAGCCAAATGGCGCACGGCTTCTTGCAATCATTCGATAAAAATATCACAGTATGTTCTGCCGGTACTCAGGCGAGCGGAAAACTCAATGCCGGTGCGGTAAAAGCCATGGCGGAGGTTGGCATTGATATTTCGCATCATACATCGGACCCGGTAGAAAAGTATTTGGGTGAAGAGTGGGATTATGTAATTACCGTATGCGGTGGGGCTAATGAAAATTGTCCGATGTTCGTAGGTAAGGTGAACCACCGTTTGCACATCGGATTCGATGACCCTTCACATGCTACCGGCACACCCGAATTTATTGAGAGCGAATTTCGCAGGGTGCGTGATGAAATCAAAAAAGGTTTTCAGGAGTTCTACATCACCCAGATCAGGAAACAGGAATTGCCTTCTTGCTCTTGCGGGGGAACTTGTTAACAGCTTTGGGTGATGGAAAAGAAACAAGGCATTGGCTTTTTTGAACGTTACCTCACGTTGTGGGTGGCGTTGTGTATTGTGGCGGGTATAGCCATCGGACAGTGGTTTCCGGTGGTTCCTCAAACGCTGAGCTTGTTTGAGTATGCCAACGTGTCCATTCCTGTGGCATTACTTATTTGGTTGATGATTTACCCCATGATGCTGAAAGTCGACTTTCAGAGTGTGAAGGGGGTAGGTAAGCGTCCTCGAGGCATTCTGGTGACGTGCATTACCAATTGGCTCATCAAACCTTTTACCATGTTCGGCATTGCATGGTTGTTCTTTTATGTGATTTTTAAGACGTGGATTCCCGATGCTTTAGCCGATGAATACTTGGCCGGAGCTGTGCTGCTGGGAGCTGCTCCGTGCACGGCCATGGTGTTTGTGTGGAGTTATCTTACAAAAGGAAACGCAGCTTACACCTTGGTGCAGGTAGCGGTGAACGACCTGATTATTTTAGTTGCGTTTGCCCCCATCGTAGCTTTTCTGCTGGGTGTGGGTGGAATTGAAATTCCCTGGGACACGCTGTTACTTTCCGTACTGCTCTTTGTGGTGATTCCTTTGGGAGCGGGCGTACTCACTCGCATTTCGGTAGTGAAGCATAAGGGAGCCGATTACTTCAATAATGTATTTGTGAAGAAGTTCGATAACTTCACCATCGGAGGGTTGTTGCTAACACTGATCATTCTCTTCTCTTTTCAGGGTGAAACGATTTTGGCCAATCCACTGCACATATTGCTGATAGCCGTTCCGTTGGTGCTGCAAACGTTCCTCATCTTCTTTATTGCCTACGGATGGTCAAAGGCATGGCATCTGCCGCATGATGTAGCTGCTCCGGCAGGTATGATTGGGGCAAGCAACTTCTTTGAACTTGCTGTGGCAGTGGCCATTTCACTGTTTGGCTTACAGTCGGGCGCTGCGTTGGCCACGGTAGTGGGTGTACTGGTTGAGGTGCCGGTGATGCTGGCATTGGTGAAGATAGCCAATAATACAAGGAAATATTTTAAAGAATAAATAAATTGATTCAGACTATGGAAATTAAAGTTTTAGGTACGGGTTGTGCCAGTTGCAAAGCTTTGTTTAGCGCAACAGAACAAGCTGTGAAGGAGTTAAACCTCGATGCACAGGTAGTAAAAGAGGAAGATATGCTCAAAATCATGGAGTATAATGTATTGTCGCTTCCGGCTTTGGTGGTAGATGGTAAAGTGGTTGCCAAAGGCAAAAAGTTATCTGTAGATGAGGTGAAGAACCTGTTAACCAAATAAGACGATGAAAAAGCTAGTTGTATTTGCGCTCTTGAGCGTCATGATGATTGCCTATAGTGGAAAGACACAGGCAGCCGGTCCGCAAAAAAACACGGTTGCCAAAGATAGGGTGGAGGTGATGTACTTTCATGGGAAGCAGCGTTGTGTAACCTGTCGTGCCATTGAAAAAGCAACCAAAGAGGTGCTCGACACGTATTTTGTCAATGAGGTAAAAAGTGGTAAAATTCAATACCGCATTATTGATATTTCGCAGCCGGTCAATGAAAAGGTAGCCGATAAGTACGAAGTAAGTTGGTCTTCTTTGTTTGTAAACGGATGGAAGAAGGGTAAGGAAACGAAGAATAACCTTACTGAGTTTGCCTTCTCGTATGCCAAAAATTCGCCGGCTCAGTTTAAAGCAGGATTGAAAAAGAAGATTGACGAGTTACTTAAACAGAAATAGGTGATGGAGTTTTTGCAATCATTATTGGAAAACAGCAATCTCCCTGTACTCACGGCCTTTATCTTGGGGTTACTCACGGCCGTGAGCCCTTGTCCGCTGGCGACCAACATTACAGCAATCGGTTTTATCAGTAAGGACATTCAGAGTCGGAACCGCATCTTCTGGAGTGGTATTCTTTATACGCTGGGAAGGGTGATTTCATACACAATACTTGGTTTTATCCTTATTCCCATTCTGCGCGAAGGAGCCAGCATGTTTGCCATTCAGAAAGCAATAAGTAAGTATGGCGATGTGTTTATTGCACCTGCTCTGATTCTGATCGGGTTGTTTATGCTTTTTGGTAACCGACTAAATTTACCGAAGTTTGGCTTTTCGGCTGGTGACAAGACTCAGGCTTTGAAAGGCAGCTGGGGCAGTTTGCTGCTCGGGATATTGTTTGCCTTGGCTTTTTGTCCCACAAGCGGCGTGTTTTACTTTGGCATGCTCATGCCCATGGCGGCTGCCGAAACTGGTGGTTATCTGCTGCCGGTAGTGTTTGCGTTGGCAACCGGCTTGCCGGTCATTGTTGTAGCGTGGATACTGGCTTACAGCATTGCCGGACTAGGCAAGTTTTACAACCGGATACAGGTTTTTCAGAAGTGGTTTAACCGGGTGGTGGCGGTGCTTTTTATTGTGGTAGGTATCTATTACGCCATTATCAATTATTTATAAAACAGTATGATACAAGATTTTGCTGATTGGTTGGTATATTCAATCATGGGACTTGATGCGCAGTCGCATTTGGGTGCTGCTGTGAATTTTTTCTTTTACGACACGATAAAGATTTTGATTCTGTTGTTTGCTATCAGTGTGCTGATGGGTATTATCAATGCCTATTTTCCGATAGACCGATTACGTAATTACCTCACTACGCACAAGCTGTTTGGATTGCAATATTTCTTTGCGGCGTTGTTTGGTGCCATTACTCCTTTTTGTTCATGCTCCTCCATCCCCTTGTTTATAGGGTTTGTGAAAGGTGGTATTCCCTTAGGTGTAACGTTTGCCTTCCTTATTACTTCTCCTTTGGTGAATGAGGTGGCGGTAGCTATGTTTATGGGTACCTTCGGATTACGCATAACACTTGTTTACGTTATTAGCGGCATCTTGTTGGGTGTGATAGGAGGTTTTGTATTAGGCAGGTTTAAACTGGAAGCATACCTAAGCGATTGGGTGAAGCAGATTCAGCAAAATGCCAATATGGAAGCAGGCGAATGGGAATCTGAGCGTACACCGTTTATGAAACGCTTGCCTGTTATCATGAAGGATGCGTGGGGCATTGTGAGAGGAGTGTTGCTGTACATACTCATAGGTATTGCTATCGGTGCTTTTATGCACGGATTTGTACCCGAAGGGTTCTTTGAACAGTATATGTCGAAAGACAATTGGTATGCGGTTCCTTTATCGGTGATACTGGCTGTGCCGATGTATGCAAACGCTGCCGGTATTGTGCCCATTATTGATGTGTTTGTAAGTAAAGGAATCCCTATTGGTACGGCTCTGGCGTTTATGATGGCGGTAGTGGGGTTATCTCTTCCGGAAGCTACGTTACTCAAAAAGGTGATGACCTGGCGATTGATAGGCATTTTCTTTGGCGTTATTACGTTGTTCATCATTATTTCCGGTTATCTGTTTAACGCGATTCTATAAACAGAATGGATGCCTGCATGTGACAATAAAAAATCACCATTTGTGGGTATTTGCTATCAGCTACTCTTGTTGTTTCTTTGTAGAATCATATTAAACATTAAATGAACATGAAGAAAGTTGCTTTGTTTTTTGGTTCTACTACCGGAACCTGCGAGGAAATTGCTTACAAGATTGCTAAACAGTTAAACCTGTCGAAATCTGATGTGTACAACGTAACCGATTTGTCGGCCGATAAAGTTGCTGAGTATGAGGTGCTGCTTCTGGGTACTTCAACCTGGGGCGACGGCGAGCTGCAAGACGATTGGTATGACGGGATTGAAGTGCTTAAAGGAGTAGATTTAGCCGATAAAATGGTTGCTCTATTCGGTTGTGGCGATTCGGAGTCATACAGTGATACGTTTTGTGACGGTATAGGGTTACTTTATAAGGATCTGAAGGCGTCAGGCTGCACATTTATAGGTAACAAGGTACCTACAGATAGTTATGAATTTGCAACTTCGCTAGCTGTAGATAACGGCGCTTTTGTGGGGTTGGCCATTGATGACTTAAATCAAAATGACCTGACAGATGCTCGCATTGAAGATTGGGTGAATGAGTTGAAAAGAGAAATTGGTTAGTTTCAATAGTTTGCCAAGCAAAAGGGCTTTCATTCGCATTGAATGAAAGCCCTTTTAAATTATTATAGCCTGTAGTGCGTCCGGGGATCGAACCCGAGTTTCCGCCGTGAGAGGGCGGCGTCCTAGGCCACTAGACGAATGCACCGGATTTGAAAAGAGTCTAATTAATTGTTGCCAATTAATTAGACTCGTGGCGGAAGCTGGGGGATTCGAACCCCCGGTACGGTTACCCGTACGGCAGTTTAGCAAACTGCTGGTTTCAGCCACTCACCCAAACTTCCTTAAACCCGCGTTTTCTCTCAAACGCGGTGCAAATATAGGATGAACTTTTGGACTACACAAATCTTTCTGCGATATTTTTTTAGCACTTTTAGCCCTTTATTTACTAATCGCCTAGCTTTCAGAGGAATAATACATTGTTTTTTTTTAATATCAGTTCATTGCAATATGTATTTTGATGTGTATCAATACAACTTGTCTTACTTTTGAGTAATTTTGCGCCCCGAAAGAAAAGGAGGAAAGTAGTGGCTGAGGTAATTCAACAGGAAAATATAAGGAGGCGGTTATTTAAACTGGCGGCTCCTATCTTTATTGAGACTTTGCTAATTATGATGCTGGGAGCAGTAGATGTGATTATGCTGAGCAGACATTCTGATAACAGTGTGGCGGCCGTGGGGGTGGTCAATCAGATTATTGTGCTGACTTTCCTTATTTTTGAAGTGATCAACCTGGGAACTTCGGTGCTTTGTTCGCAGTACTTAGGTGCAAAGATGCACAAGAATGTGGTGCAGGTGGTAGGCGTGTCATTGCTTATGAATTTGGTAGTGGGAGTGTCAGTCAGTCTATTCCTCTTTGGCATGAACGAAACCATTTTGCAATGGATGGGACTGACTCCCGAATTAATGAAGGATGGAACCGATTACATGCGTATCGTGGGGGCATTTGCTTTCTTTCAGGCAATTTCACTGACTCTATCGGCTTCGCTTAGAAGTGCCAATAAGGCCATTTACCCTATGATGGTTACAGTGGTGGTGAATGTACTGAATATTATCGGTAATTACACATTGATTTTTGGTGAGTTTGGCTTTCCGGAGATGGGTGTCGAAGGGGCGGCTATCTCTACTGCTTTCAGCCGGGGAGTATCTATGGTAATCCTCTTTATCATCTTGTTCAGGAAACACATTCGTAAGTTCCCGCTTGCTTATTTCAGACCTTTCCCTTTCAAAGAGTTGAAGAATTTGTTGAAGGTAGGATTACCGTCGGCCGGAGAGCAGTTGTCGTACAGTTCCTCGCAGGTGGTCATTACTTATTTTATTAATGCGCTGGGAATGGAAGCATTGGCGGCCCGAACATACTCGGTGAATATCATCATGTTTTCTTTCTTGTTTTGCATTGCCATTGCGCAAGGGGGTGCTATCTGCATAGGGCATCTTATAGGTGAGAAACGTCCGCACGCAGCCTTTCTGTTGGGTAAATACGTGATGAAGAAATCGGTGTTGATCACGGTGTGTCTTTCATTAATTACCGCGCTGATGGGACCTTTTATATTCGGCTGGCTTACCACCAACGAGCAGATTATCCGAATGGGTGTTACGATACTGGCCATTGATGTGATTCTGGAAATAGGCAGACCTATTAATATCTTTGCAACCAATGCGTTGAGAGCAGCCGGCGATGTGAATTATCCTTTTTATCTGGGTTTGGTGGTGATGTGGAGTGTGGCCGTTGGTTGTGGTTATCTCTTTGGAGTTCATTGGGGTTGGGGACTTGCCGGTATGTGGGTAGCCTTTCTTCTTGACGAAAATATAAGAGGGATAGTCTTTGTTCGCCGTTGGTATGGAATGAAATGGGTGAAAAAAAGCTTTGTAAAGTGACTTTTTGATAATGAATTAATAGTATCTTTGCAGCCCGTAACCAACTAACGGTTTTTCTGATGGAATGGCTTTCTAGTTTATTTTTAGAACACTCGGCTCTGCAAGCTGTAGTTATTATATCTCTCATTTCTGCCATAGGTCTTGGACTGGGTAAGGTCAAGATATTCGGCATCACACTCGGAGTAACTTTTGTTTTCTTTGCCGGTATTCTGGCCGGACATCTGGGACTTTCGGTCGATTCGCAAATGCTTAATTATGCGGAAAGTTTCGGGTTGGTTATTTTTGTTTATGCCCTCGGTCTGCAAGTGGGGCCGGGTTTCTTTGCTTCGTTCAGAAAGGAAGGAGTGACACTGAATATGCTGGCGGTTGCAGTGGTACTTCTCGGTACGGCTCTTTGCATAACGGCAACTGTTTTTACGGGTATTTCTTTGCCCGATGCGGTGGGTATTCTTTGTGGCGCAACAACAAATACGCCTGCACTGGGTGCTGCCCAACAAACACTAAAACAGCTGGGCATGGAGAGTAATACGCCTGCGCTGGGTTGTGCAGTGGCTTACCCGCTAGGTGTTATCGGAGTTATTTTGGCTGTATTGCTGATCAGAAAATTATTGGTTAGGAAGGAAGATTTGGTGCTAAACCAAAAAGACGAAACCAACAAAACATATATAGCAGCTTTTCAAGTACACAATCCGGCTATTTTCAATAAAAGCATTAAAGATATTGCACAGCTGAGTTATCCAAAATTTGTGATATCACGGTTGTGGAGAGATGGTAATGTTAGCATTCCTACTTCCGAGAAGATTATTAAGGAGGGAGACCGCTTACTGGTGGTTACTGCTGAAAAAGATGTGCTAGCGCTTACCGTGTTGTTTGGACAACAAGAAAATACGGATTGGAACAAGGAGGATATTGACTGGAATGCCATCGATAGGCAGTTGGTATCGCAACGAATCGTTGTAACTCGTCCCGAATTGAATGGAAAGAAGTTGGGTTCGTTGAGGCTTAGAAATACGTATGGTATAAATATAAGTCGCGTGTATCGTGCGGGAGTGCAGCTGCTGGCTACTCCTGAACTGACTTTGCAGCTGGGCGACAGGCTTACGGTAGTAGGAGAGGCTGCTGCTATTCAAAATGTGGAGAAGGTTCTTGGCAATGCGGTTAAAAGCTTAAATGAGCCTAACTTAGTGGCTGTATTTGTGGGTATTGTTTTGGGATTGGCACTAGGGGCTATTCCTTTTGCTGTGCCCGGAGTAAGTGTGCCTGTGAAGCTGGGACTGGCTGGCGGACCGATTATTGTGGGTATTCTGATTGGTACCTTCGGACCGCGTTTACACATGGTTACTTATACTACCCGTAGTGCCAATCTTATGCTCCGGGCATTAGGATTGTCTATGTATCTGGCTTGTCTGGGACTTGATGCAGGAGCACATTTCTTTGATACGATTTTCCGTCCGGAGGGCTTGTTGTGGATTGGCGTGGGATTTGGTATGACGATCATTCCGGTTTTATTGGTGGGTATTATAGCATTTAAGTTTATGAAGATTGATTTTGGTTCTGTATCGGGTATGCTTTGTGGAAGCATGGCCAACCCTATGGCGCTGAACTACGCCAATGATACCATTCCCGGTGATAATCCTTCTGTTTCTTATGCTACTGTTTATCCGTTGTCGATGTTTCTTCGGGTGATTATAGCGCAGATTATCCTTCTGTTTTTTCTGTAAAAGATAAAACAAGAACGGCCGAAAGTATTTACTTTCGGCCGTTCTTGTTTTATCATGTTTTCTGTTTTATCCTTTTGCTTCTTGGTACAAAAAGCGTTTGATACTTTTCTTCGGTGTCTTTTCAAACTCTTCCGGATAAATTTTCACCTTGGTAATCTGACTGTAGCTGGGAAGCGTAGCATTCAGTGCCACACGATTTTCTTCCATGAGTCCTTCCATATCTTCATTCTTCAAACCATGTGCAAAGGCGTCGTCAAAGTCGGGATATACAAGTGCCACAAGCTTTTCATTTTGCTGCACAATGATACTTTCGGCAACGTATGGCAGGTTGTTCAATCTATCTTCTATTTCTTCCGGATAAATGTTTTGTCCGCTAGGCCCAAGCAGCATATTTTTGCTACGTCCTTTGATGGTTACATTGCCTTCGGCATCCATCAACGCAAGGTCACCGGTATGAAGCCAACCATCGGCATCGAGAACCTGAGCTGTTGCTTCTTCATTTTTGTAATAGCCCAACATGACATTAGCCCCACGGCACACAATTTCTCCGGGAATATTTTCAGGATCGGGTGATAATACTTTCACTTCCATGCGAGGTACTTGCTTGCCGCAAGATGCAGGCTTAAATGATTTCCAGTCTTCGTAACAGATAATGGGACCGCACTCCGTCATGCCATAGCCCACTGTATAAGGGAACTCTATCATTTGCAGGAATTGTTCTATTTCCTGGTTGAAAGCAGCTCCGCCAATAACAACTTCGGCAAAGTTACCTCCGAAAGCATTGATTACCTGCTCGCGAACAGCGGCTTTTATCTTATCATTTATAATAGGTACCTTCAACAGAATCTTCATGGTTGGAGTTTCTAGTTTGGGCAGTACGTTCTTCTTGATAATCTTTTCAATAATAAGTGGTACGGCTATCACCAAATTGGGCTTAACTTCTGCAAATGCCTGGAAGATAATTTTGGGACTGGGCATGCGGGTGAGGAAGAATATCTGGCAACCGGCCGAGAATTCATATAAGAACTCAAAAGCCAGTCCGTACATGTGCGCCATGGGAAGCATGGACACAATCTTGTCTTCCGGTTTCAGTGTTAAAACCTCGAAAGCAAATTTGGTGTTCGACCACAAGCTGCGATAAGGTAACATGACCCCTTTGGAATAACTGGTGGTACCCGATGTGTAATTGATTACAGCCAGTTCCTCAGGCTGATCTTTGTGATAGTTAATATGTTCCTGGCGGAAGTTCTTGGGGTATTTCTTTCCAAAAAGTTCGTTGAGGTGTTCGCGAGCGGCTGTGAGTTGTTCGCTTCGCGATACCAGCAATGAAAAATCATTCATCAGCACGACTCCTTCAATGAGGGGCATGGCAGCTTCGTTGAGATTCTCCCACACCATATCGCCCACAAACAGAAGTTTGGCTTCGGAATGATTCACTATATTATGTACATTATCGGCCTTGAACTCATGCAAAATAGGAACTGCAATTGCTCCGTATGTCAGCGTAGCCAAAAAACTGACTCCCCAGTGGGAACTGTTACGACCGCAGATGGCTATTTTATCTCCCTTCTTAATACCGCTTTCTTCAAAAAGGATGTGTACCTTTTCTATCTTGCGGGCAACGTCTTTATACTGCAGGGTGGCGCCTTTGTAATCTGTTAAGGCGTTAAGATCCCAATGGTTTTTAATACTGTTTTCGATGTAAGCGATAAAACTTTGTTCCATTGTTTTTTGCACATTTAAATTAAATCTGTGCAAATATATGGTTTTATCTGGGTATAGCAAATAAAAAAGAGGCTTTATTTCAAATACCATTCATACATCCGTTGCACTCCTTCTTCAATCTCAATGCGATGGTGCCAGCCCAGCGCATGCAGTTTGGAAGGGTCGGTAAGCTTGCGCATGGTACCGTCGGGTTTGCTGCTGTCGAACGTCAGCTTTCCCGTGTAACCAACCGTTTTCATGATCAATTCAGCCAGTGCCTTGATGGTAATCTCTTTTCCCGTACCGATGTTGATGTGTGAACGGGCATCTTTGAAATCCACCTGTTCCATAATGAATACCGAGGCATCGGCCATCTCTTCACTCCAGAGGAACTCACGCAACGGAGTACCCGTTCCCCAAAGTTCCACGCCGCTCTCGCTGATGCCGTATTTCTTTAGGATGTGGAGAATCTCTTCCTGGCTGTACTGTCCGTTTACACCTTCCACGGGACGGAGGTTCAGGTCCTTGAGCACCGCCTCCCAATTACCCTCTTTCAGGCAATGAGCCAGGTGAATCTTTCGTATCATGGCAGGCAACACGTGGCTGCGTTCCAGGTCGAAGTTATCATGAGGACCGTACAGGTTAGTGGGCATCACGGCAATGTAATTGGTGCCGTATTGCAGATTGAAGCTCTCACACATTTTCAGTCCGGCTATCTTGGCTATGGCGTACGGCTCGTTGGTCTGTTCCAACGGTGCGGTAAGCAGTTCCGTTTCTTTAATGGGTTGGTGGGCATCACGCGGATAGATGCAGGTGCTGCCCAGAAAGAGCAGCTTCTTTACGTTGTGACGAAAGCTTTCGCCAATCACGTTCTGCTGAATTTGCAGGTTCTTATAGATGAAATCCGCCCGGTAGGTGTTGTTGGCCATGATGCCTCCCACGTGAGCGGCAGCCAGAATCACATACTCGGGTTGTTCGGCATCGAAGAAGGCACGAACGGCCACACCGTCCATCAAATCGAGTTCGTGGTGGCTCTTACCGATCAGGTTGGTATATCCTTTCTGAAGAAGGTTGTTCCAGATGGCAGAACCCACTAGTCCGCGGTGTCCTGCCACATATATCTTTGCATCTTTTTCCATCTTGTTCTTACTTGTCCAGTTCCTGACGCAGGTGCAGCTTGCGAACAAACTTCATGTCGTGTGCTGCCATGATGCGCACCAGTTCGGGGAATGAGGTTTGGGTGGGGTTCCAGCCCAGCAGGGTACGTGCCTTGGTAGGGTCGCCCAATAGTTGTTCCACTTCGGCCGGCCGGAAGTATCTGGCATCTACCTCTACCAGTACTCTGCCGGTGGCGGTATCGATACCTTTTTCATCGACTCCATTACCTTCCCAGCGCAAGGTGATGCCTACTTCTTCGAAGGCCAAGGTGGCAAATTCGCGAACGGTGTGGTATTCGCCCGTGGCAATCACGAAGTCTTCGGGCACATCGTGTTGCAGGATGAGCCACATGCACTCCACGTAATCTTTGGCGTAGCCCCAGTCGCGCAGGGCGTCGAGGTTACCCAGGTAGAGTTTGTCCTGGAAACCTTGCGCTATGCGGGCGGCTGCCAGTGTTATTTTGCGGGTAACGAAAGTTTCGCCGCGGCGTTCGCTTTCGTGGTTAAACAGGATGCCGTTAACGGCAAACATGCCGTAGCTTTCGCGGTAGTTCTTGGTAATCCAGAAGCCGTATTGTTTGGCCACACCGTAGGGTGAACGGGGGTAGAACGGGGTAGTTTCCTTTTGGGGAACTTCCTGAACGAGTCCGTAAAGCTCGGATGTAGAGGCCTGATAGATCTTGGTTTTCTTTTCCAGTCCCAGGATACGCACGGCTTCGAGCATACGCAAGGTGCCGATGGCATCGGCTTCGGCGGTGTATTCGGGTACATCGAAGGATACTTTGACATGGCTCTGTGCAGCCAGGTTGTAGATTTCATCGGGTTGTACCATCTGGATGATGCGGATAAGCGAACTGCTGTCGGTCATGTCACCGTAGTGCAGGTTTATTAATCGCTTTTGTCTCATATCGCGCACCCACTCGTCAAAATACAAGTGTTCAATGCGTCCTGTATTGAATGAAGATGAACGGCGTAAAATGCCATGTACCTCATAATCTTTCTGCAAAAGGAACTCGGCCAGAAACGAGCCGTCTTGTCCGGTGATACCGGTGATTAATGCTACTTTTTTCATATCTTGTTACTTCATGTAGTTTTCTTTGTGGGTTATTTTATCGATGACAAGTGCAATGGCACCATCGCCTGTTACATTGCAGGCTGTCCCGAAACTATCCATCGCAATGTAGAGAGCAATCATTAATGCCTGTTCAGCCTCTCCGAAACCAAGCATGGATTGTAAAATACCCAGTGCAGCCATGATAGCACCTCCCGGAACGCCTGGTGCAGCTACCATGGTGATGCCTAGCATCAGTATGAATCCGGCGAATAAATAGAAATCGTATGGCATGCCCTGCATAATCATTAAGGCCAGTGCACAAGCTACAATCTTCAGGGTGCTGCCCGACAGATGAATGGTTGCACACAAGGGAATTACAAATCCTGCAATATCTGGCGATACGCCGTTCTTCTTGGTTTGTTCCAAGGTAACGGGAATGGTTGCTGCTGATGATTGGGTGCCCAGTGCTGTGAAATAGGCAGGCATCATGCGTGCCAATAATTTCAATGGGTTTCGTTTGACAAATAAAGCAGCTACCGAATATTGAAAGATCAGCAGGAAAATATGCAGTGCGAAAATGATTCCGATGATTTTAATAAATACAATTAGTATGGAATATACTTCACCTGTATGTGCCATATTAAGAAATATGCCGAATATATAAATAGGCAGAAAAGGCAAAATGACCCGATTAATGAGTTGCACAATGATAACCTGGAAGTCATTGACTACTTCTTTCAACGCTCCGCCACGCATGCTTGCCAGCCCCAATCCGAGTGTAAATGAAAGCACAAGTGCAGTCATTACGCTAATTACAGGAGGAATAGAGATGCTAAAATAAGGCATTGCATTGGGAATCTTGTCGACTTCGGCCAGCGAACTTCCCGGTGTAATGATGCCAGGGAAGAAAGCACTTCCTACTGCATACGAAAGAAAACCTGAGAATAATGTGGCCCCGTATGCGATAAGAACGGTAATGAGCAATAGTTTTCCGGCTTTGTTACCAATATCGGAGATTGCCACGGTAACCAATCCGAGAATAATAAGAGGAATGGAAAAACTTAAAAACTCGCTGAAAAGAACATTAAACGTAGCAAATATACGTATCAGGGGTAGTGGTAAGAAATTACCGCAAACAACCCCTATAAGAATTGCAATAATGATACGCGACAGTAGTCCGAATTGTATTTTTCTCATACCTTGTATTTCTTGTTATCGGCAAAAGTAGTAATTTCTCACGAACAAATACCTTTGACTTATCGTTATACTCAAAAATAACAAACTAAAAAAATACAGCAAACAATTATGAGCAACAAAAAAACAGATATCGGACTGATTGGTCTGGCTGTTATGGGCGAAAATCTGGCCCTTAACATGGAAAGTAAAAATTGGCAGGTTTCAGTTTATAACCGTACTGTTCCGGGTGTGGAAGAAGGTGTGGTTGATCGTTTTGTAAACGGCAGAGCTAAGGGTAAAAATATACAAGGATTCACTGATATAAAGGATTTTGTAGCTTCAATCGAGGCTCCTCGTAAAATCATGATGATGGTTCGTGCGGGAAGTGCAGTCGACGAATTGATGGAGCAGTTGTTTCCTCTGCTGTCGCCCGGTGATATTTTGATTGATGGTGGAAACTCTAATTATGAAGATACGAATCGCAGGGTGGAGCTGACTGAGTCAAAAGGATTTTTCTTTGTGGGTTCCGGCGTATCAGGCGGTGAAGAAGGAGCATTAAATGGAGCTTCTATCATGCCGGGAGGTTCTGCAGCTGCATGGCCTCACGTAAAACCTATCTTGCAAAGCATTGCTGCAAAGGCTTCCGACGGTACACCCTGTTGTGAATGGGTTGGACCGGCTGGCTCGGGACATTTTGTGAAGATGATTCACAACGGTATTGAGTATGGTGACATGCAGTTGATAGGTGAGGCTTATTGGGTCATGAAGAAGTTGTTGAGCCTCAACAATGAGGAGATGTCTTCCATCTTTGCAAATTGGAATGAAGGGAAACTTCGCAGTTACCTGATTGAAATTACGGCTAATATATTGAAACATAAAGATAAGGCAGGCGGCTATTTGGTTGATAAGATTCTGGATGCAGCCGGACAAAAAGGAACGGGCAAATGGTCGGTTATCAATGCGATGGAGTTGGGTATGCCACTGGGACTTATTGCTACCGCAGTATTTGAACGTAGCTTGTCTGCGCAGAAAGGATTGCGTGAAACGGCTGCTAAGGCTTATCAGCATGGACATCTGCAGGCTGTATACAATAAACCTGAATTAGTGAAGGATATCTATTCTGCACTTTATGCTTCTAAACTAGTATCGTACGCACAAGGATTTGCTGTTTTGAAAAAGGCATCGGATACTTTTGGTTGGAATTTAAATCTGCCTTCAATAGCCCGCATGTGGCGTGGAGGATGTATTATTCGAAGTGCGTTTTTGAATGATATTGCGGCTGCATTCGAAGCGGCCGACAAACCTGAACATTTGTTGTTGGCTCCTTATTTTAAAGAAGAAATGAAGAAGTTACTACCGGGATGGAAAAACCTGGTTGCACAATCTATGCGTGAGGAACTTCCCGTACCGGCTTTCTCTTCAGCATTGAATTATTTCTTCTCAATGGTTTCAGATAAGTTGCCCGCTAATCTGGTGCAAGCTCAACGCGATTATTTCGGAGCGCATACTTTTGAACGTGTTGATAATCTTAGGGGAGTTTTCTTCCATGAAAACTGGACCGGACATGGTGGTGATACCAAGTCGGGTACTTATAATGTATAATCTTTGTAATTTGAATGAGTTATGATGAATAATCGCATATACACGGCAGACAAACCTTTTGTAATGGTAATCTTCGGCGCTTCGGGCGATTTGACCAAGCGTAAGTTGATGCCTGCACTTTACTCTTTGTTTAAAGATAATCGTTTGCCAAAGGAATTTTCCATACTGGGTGTGGGACGAACGGTTTATTCAGATAGCCAATATCGTTCGTATATACTGGATGAGATTAAGAAATTTATTAAGGAAGAAGATCAGAATGAAACATGGATAGATGCGTTTATTTCTCATTTATACTATTTATCTATTGATCCTGCCATTGAATCAGAATACGGATTGTTAAGCTGTAGACTGGAAGAACTGGGAGGTGAAGAGCGTCCGGATAATGTTTTGTTTTACTTGGCTACTCCTCCTTCTTTATATGGTGTGATACCTCTGCATTTGAAAAAGTGGAAGCTGAATACCAAAAATTCACGCATCATTGTTGAGAAGCCTTTTGGCTATGATCTGGAGTCGGCACAAAAGCTTAATAAGATATATTCTTCTGTTTTTGAAGAAAGGCAGATTTATCGTATTGATCATTTCCTTGGTAAGGAAACAGCGCAAAACTTGTTGGCATTTCGTTTTGCTAATGGTATATTTGAACCTCTGTGGAACAGAAAATACATTGATTATGTGGAGGTGACGGCCGTTGAAAACCTAGGTATTGAGTCGCGTGGAGGTTTCTATGAAACAGCAGGAGCTTTGAGAGACATGGTACAAAACCACCTTATTCAATTGGTGGCACTTACAGCGATGGAACCACCTGCCGTGTTCAATGCCGATAACTTCCGAAATGAAGTTGTGAAGGTATATGAGTCGCTGACTCCTTTAAATGAAGTTGATTTGAACGAACACATTGTAAGAGGTCAATATACGGCTTCCAATTCAAAGAAAGGATATCGTGAGGAAAAAGGAGTAAATCCCGAATCACGTACAGAAACATACATCGCTATGAAGCTGGGTATCAGTAATTGGAGATGGAGCGGAGTGCCTTTTTATATTCGCACAGGTAAGCAAATGCCGACCAAGGTAACGGAGATTGTTGTGCACTTCAAAGAAACTCCTCACCAGGTGTTTCGCTCTGCAGATGGAAATGAGCATCCAATGGCGAATAAACTTATCTTGCGTTTGCAGCCTAACGAAGGGATTGTTCTTAAGTTTGGAATGAAAATGCCTGGACCAGGCTTTGAAATCAAACAAGTGACCATGGACTTTAGTTATGATAAACTGGGAGGTGTACCTTCGGGCGATGCTTATGCGCGACTAATAGAAGACTGTATTTTAGGTGACGCAACGCTCTTTACTCGCAGTGATGCTGTTGAGGCTTCCTGGAAATTCTTTGATCCGGTGCTGAACTATTGGAATAGCAATGCAGATGCTCCTTTGTATGGCTATCCGGCCGGCACCTGGGGCCCCCTTGAAAGTGAAGCAATGATGCATGAACACGGAGCAGAGTGGACCAACCCCTGTAAGAATTTAACGAATACTGATCAATATTGCGAGTTATGAAAAGGTTCATTTATCCATCTTCCATAGAAACGGCGCGTGCATTAACTTTGCATCTCATTAAACTTTTGAATGATGAACCCGAAAAGGTCTTTCATATTGCATTCAGTGGTGGCTCAACTCCCGCATTGATGTTTGATGTGTGGGCAAATGAATATAGTAATATAACTCCTTGGGAACGTATTAAAGTTTGGTGGGTTGATGAACGTTGTGTTCGCCCGGAAAACTCTGAGAGCAATTACGGCATGATGCGTATGTTATTGCTCGACGTAGTCCCCATTCCGCATTCAAACATATTCAGGATAATGGGTGAGAATAAGCCTGCTGATGAAGCTGTTCGTTACTCACATCTGGTAAGGAAAAACTTACCCGTGGAAAACGATATGCCTGTATTCGACATTGTGTTGTTAGGAGCGGGTAATGACGGACATACTTCTTCTATTTTTCCGGGACAAGAACACTTGCTTACTTCATCAGAAGTTTACGAGGCTACTTATAATCCCAACAGTGGTCAGAGTCGGATTGCGTTGACTGGACAACCCATTATCAATGCCGAAAAGGTTATCTTCCTGATTATGGGAAAAGAAAAGGCTGATGTAGTGTCTGAGATTTGTATGTCGGGCGATACGGGTCCGGCTGCTTATGTGGCGCATCACGCACGTGAAGTTGAATTATTCCTTGATCAGAGTGCAGCTGCTAAGCTTAAATAAAGAATATTTTTTTGATTATTTGATTGTAATATGTGTAATGAAGTCTGTCTTCCGAAAGGGGGCAGGCTTTTTTATTTTGAGCAGGAAATATGGGATATATAAAAAAAATATCCTCCTTACCCGGACGCTACCGGAAGGAGGATACTAACACAAAAACTAAACTAGACTTAACTAAACTATTCTATTGCGGAGTTTCACAACTCCTATCTGTTCGGTGCAAAGATAAAGAGAATATTTTAATACGCAAACAATAATCAATAAAATTTAGGTTTTTATCGACGAAACGGCTGAAAGATCAGCTTCTTTCATCAAGAAAACTTTGAAAGGCTTGTTTGTAACTGTCGCTTATAGGAATATAAGTTTTATCAAAAACAATTCTTCCGCGATCAATGATACGTATTTTCTCTTTTTGAACGATATATGATCTGTGCACTCGCATAAAACGATTGGCAGGTAAGAGTTCCTCCATTGATTTCATACTCATCAGAGAGAGTATGGGTTTAGGAGAATCTTCCAGATAAATTTTGATGTAATCTTTTAGCCCTTCTATGTAGAGTATCTTTTTCAATTCAATTTGTACCAGCTTGTAGTCACTTTTTACGTAAATACTTTCCTTTTCTTCGGGCTTTTGAACCAGGTCGAACCATTGAAGTGCTTTATTGGCTGCCTGCAGAAAATCAGGGTAAGAGATCGGTTTCAATAAATAGTCGAGCGCATTGACTCTGTATCCGTCAATAGCATACTGACCGAAAGCCGTAGTAAATACAATACGTGTTTGAGGGTCAACCATTCTCGAAAACTCTAATCCGTTAAGTTCCGGCATTTGTATGTCGAGGAACAAAAGATTTACCTTCATGTCGGGCAATTCTTTCATGGCCTGCATGGCGCTTGAATATTTTCCTGTTAGGTTGAGGAAAGGAGTTTTGTTAACGTAACTCTCCAGCAAGCTTAGTGCAAGAGGTTCATCGTCTACTATTGCGCAATTCAATATCATAATCTGTTGTTTGTTGGGGTGAGATATAATTTAGAAATATATTCCTTTCCGTCGGCCGACAGATACTTTTCCCATTTGTAATGGTTGGGATAAAGTAATTCAAGGCGTTTGCTTACCTGCTCTAGTCCGATGCCCGAACCACTCTTATCCATTTTATTCTTTGGGAAATTACTGTTGGTTATCTCACAGTAAATGAGGTTGGGCTTTTCGTTGAGTACAATGCGAATAAAACTAGGCTCGGTAGGAGAGATGCCGTGCTTGAACGCATTTTCAATGAGCGAGATAAAAATAAGTGGTGCAATGAATGTCTTGCTTTCCGGTTGGATGTCAATGACAGTTTCCACCTTAACATTATCGGTAAGGCGTATGCGCATCAGTTCAATGTAATTCTGAATAAAATCGGCTTCCTGTCCCAGTGGCACATACGTGTGTTGGTTCTCGTAAAGTACATGCCTTAACAGTTTGCTCAAGTCTTGCACAGCTTGCTGTGCTTTATCACTGTTGAATGCGATCAATGCATATATATTATTCAGCGTGTTGAGTAAGAAGTGCGGATTTAACTGGTTACGCAAATTCCTTAACTCAGCTTCCGTTCTGCTCTTTTCAGCTTCACGAAGAGCCAGTTCCGACTCACGCCACCTGCCGCTCATGCGTATGGCAGCACTTAATCCGATGGTAAAGATAAGACTGACCGTGTCTCTGAGTGTGAATATCCACTTGGGCGGTGCATTCGGTTTTCGTTTGGGAATATTAGGTTCCATTAAAGTGAAACTCAATTCTTGCCACACTTGAAGTGCAATTCCCATTATTATCACTAAAAAGACATTATAAATGATATACTTCCGGTTCTGATTAGTGAATAAATAACGTGGAATTAAAACAAGATAGTTGATATAGAACACAATAAGAAAAGCCAGAGGAACTGTCATGTGCCGCAGGTAGATGCTCCAATTGAACACATTGGTTCCCCGCTCTAAGAAGAAGAACGGGAAGCCAAATACAATACCCCAGCTGATGATATGTATGATTACGCCAAACGGCTTGGTGTTAACAGGTTGTTTCATATTTACAAATATACAATTATTTTTGTTATTCGTATCTGATAGCCTCAATCGGATCCAAATCGGCTGCTTTCTTGGCAGGATACCAACCAAAGAATACCCCCGTTACGGTACAAACTGCAAAGCTAAGCATGACACTCCACGGTTGAATGTAAATGGGCCAATGAGCCAACACCTTTACTCCCAAGGAAGCACCTACACCTATTATAACTCCAATAATACCTCCGGTAATACTGATTAAAATCGCTTCAATGAGAAATTGGCTCAATATATCAATGCCGCGAGCACCTACCGACATACGCAAACCAATTTCACGGGTTCGCTCAGTTACACTTACATACATGATGTTCATGATTCCGATACCACCTACAATTAAACTGATTCCGGCAATACAGGCGAGCAACGTTGTCATCAAGTCGGTTGTAGAATTGAGCATGGTGCTTAACTCTTGTTGCGAACGAATGTTGAAGTCATCATCATCACCATCTTTCAGTTTGTGGTTACTGCGTAAAAGTGCGGTAATTTCTTCTGTAGCCTGATCGGTCATATCTTCCGAAAGAGCTGAGGTAAAGATACCTTGCAGATAAGTAACCGCCAACAAACGTTTCATTACGGTTGTGTACGGAGCCAATACAACGGCATCCTGATCTTGTCCCATGGAGTTGTAACCTTTGGCTTTGAGCACCCCCACAATGCGAAAAGGAATTTTGTTGAAACGAATGATACGTCCCACCGGATCACCTCCATCGGGGAAAAGATTATCGGCAATGGTTTTACCGATAACACAAACTTTTGAACTGCTTTGTATATCGGCATCCGTAAACATGTCACCGTTTTCCACGCTCAACTGACGGATGCTGAGATAGTCGGTGTTAACCCCACTTACACTACCCGGATAGTTGTTGGCTCCATAAATAAACTGCCCCGAACTGCTCACGTTGGGACTCACGGCCGACAAGTATTTGGTCTTGTCCTGCAAGGCATGGAAGTCGGCCAACTTCAGCGTCTGCATGGCGCTCGGATCCTGACGAACCCCGCCACGCATATCGGCACCGGGATTAATCATAATCATGTTTGATCCCATCTCGGCTATCTGACTTTGAATACTCCTCTTCGAACCTTGTCCGATAGCGAGCATGGTAATCACCGAAGCAACTCCGATGATGATACCCAACATGGTAAGAAAAGCCCGGAGCTTGTTGTTGGCCAAAGCCCGTAATGCTATTTTAAATAAATTAGTTCCATTCATAATTTGGTCAGTTATAATTCTTCCGGAAGCGGCAACGATGCCAGCACCGATGCAGCCGACTGGATGGAAGGGTTCACTTTATCTTCCTTCACTTGCCCGTCGCGCAACACAATGTTGCGACTGCTGTATTGAGCAATTTCCGGGTTATGCGTTACAAAAATGATGGTTCTCCCTTCCTTGTGAAGCTGTTGAAAAAGAACCAAAATCTCAAAAGAAGTGCGACTGTCGAGGTTACCCGTTGCCTCATCGGCCAAGATCACAGCCGGATTGTTAACCAATGCCCGGGCAATGGCCACACGCTGCATTTGTCCGCCACTCATCTGATTGCTTTTGTGCATCAAACGATCACCCAAACCCACCGCCTTCAATGCTTCAACGGCCCGGTTCTTTCGCTCGGTGGCGTTGACGGCTGCGTTGTACATAAGCGGCAGCTCCACGTTTTCAATCGCAGTAGTTTTAGCCAGCAGGTTGTAGCTTTGAAAAACAAACCCGATCTTTCGGTTTCGCAGTATGGCCCTTTCATTTTTGCTCATGGTACGTACCGGAATTCCATCGAGCAAATACTCGCCGCTACTGGGCGTATCCAGGCAACCCAATGTGTTGAGCAAGGTCGACTTGCCCGATCCTGAGCTTCCCATGATTGTAACAAACTCCCCTTCGTTGATGGTAAACGAGATGCCTCTTAGTGCATGCACCGTTTCTTCACCTACCTGAAAGTTACGCTTGATATCCGTTAATTCTATAATTTTCTTCATCACATAAACGCTTTTGTTTGTAGTCGTCAGAGTTCAGGAAGAACCCCGTGACCTTACTTCTTCTTACTTCCCGGTCGGCTGGGCATGAAAGGAGACGATTCCTTCTGCGCACCACTGTCGCCCTGAGATGCCGATGCACCATCACCCGGCATCTTTCCGCTGGTTGCACCTGTTATAATCACATCACCTTCGCTGATTCCGCCGGTAATTTCAGTCATCACACCATTGCTGATGCCCACTGTAACCGCATGTGCCTTGAACGTATTGCCTTGGCGTGTCCATAACTTATTTTCACCCTGAGCATCAACCACTTTGTCCTCCGCACCGATAATTCCCTTTTCAGGCGTAAAGCGTAAAGCCTTGGCAGGAACACTTAGCACATTATTCTTTTCGAGCGTATAAATGGTGATGTTGGCAGTCAGTCCCGGTTTCAACTTCAAATCAGGATTGGGAGCAGAAACAACCACTTCGTATGTAACCACGTTGCTGGTGGTGGTGGCCTCTTGACGTACCTGAGTGACCTTACCCTCAAAAGTATCATTAGGAAATGCATCTACCGTAAAGGTTACACGCTGACCTTCCTGCACATCACCTATATCGGCCTCATCCACATCGGCAATTACCCGCATGTCTGTGAGGTCGTTGGCGATGGTAAACAGAGTAGGCGTGCTAAAAGAAGCAGCTACTGTTTGTCCTTCCTCCACAGCCCGGCTCAGCACCACGCCATCGATAGGAGAATAAATGGTGGCGTAACCCAGATTCGTTTCAGCCTTTGCCAAATCGTTGCGACTAATGTTATAAGAGTTCCGCGCCTTCTCGTAGCTATACCAAGCCGTTTCATAATCCGTATCGGAAACAAGCTTCTTTTCGTGCAATGTCTTTATACGAGTATAGTTCTTCAGTTGATAATCATACTCCGTCTTAGCGTTCTGCAAATTACTTTTAGCCGTGGCCAATGTATTTTGCAGGTTTATCTTATCCAGTTCGGCAAGAACCTGTCCTTTTTTGACCACACTGTTATAATCAACATAAATCTTATTGATGATACCCGAAACCTGAGTACCTACTTCCACTTCAGTAACAGGTTCGATGGTACCGGTAGCTGTTACCGAATTACTGATGTTGCCTTTGGTTACCTTAGCTGTTTCATAAGTAACCTTGTTTTTGGGCGCCGGGCCCCAGAACATCCACACAGCTGCACCGACAACAAGTATGGCAGCAACGGCAAGGGTGATTTTCTTTTTATTCATCATCGTTCTTTATTTATAATTTTATATTTTCTCCCTGATAGAAACGCAGGAGCTGACTGTTGAGTATCGCCATGTATTTGGCTTGTAACACCTCTTGTTTGGCCGACAAAAGATTACTTTTCTCACTGAGCAGCTCAACGGTATTCTTCATTCCCAAGTTAAATTGTTCACTGATCAGGTTGTAGCTGACCTCCGTGCTGCGGAGTTTTTCACTGGCAGCAGCGAAACTTTGCTGCGCACTGTTGGCATCCAGCCAAAGACTCTCTATTGTTTTGAAAAGCGTCTTTTCCTGATCGAGCTGATCAAGCTGACTGCTCTGGTATTGCAGCTTGGCTTTCTGAACGGCGCTCTTGGTTTCACGGTTATTAAAGATAGGAACCGAAATAGTTAGCCCCAGGGAGTTATTCCAACCGTTCTTTACCTGTTGACTGAAGGTAAAGTCGCTTCCGCTGGTGTGACTTGTTCCGATACCTGCACTCAGACTAAGAGTCGGCATGTAGCCTGATTTAGCAATAGCAATGCTAAGTTTTGAAGCATCAGCGCTCAACTTACTTGCCTCGATCTCCGGGCGTAAAGCCAATGCCGTTCTGTAAACATCCATTTTAGTGGGCAGCGGATTCAACACATCGGCGTCGGCCAAAGCCGGCATAGCTATCTGCATCTCTTCTTCGCCATCCAATTCCAGCAATTGTTTTAATTGTAATTTATAGTTCTGCAAAGCAGCTTGTGCCGTAACCAGTTGGTATTTGTCTGTACTGCACTGCGATTCCAGCTGAGCATAATCACTTTGCGCAATGGAACCGGCTGCAAGCAACTCTTTGGCACGATCTCTTTGTGCTTCGGACACCTTCAACGTACTTTCGTTGATTTTCACCGATTCGGCTGCATAGAGAACCTGCACATAAATTTGAGTGATAGAGGTTTGAATGTCGTTTTCACTTTCAGAAACCGTAAGTTCCGCTATACGGCTGTTCAGCTTCTGCTGCTCAATCGTCTTGAGATTCCTACCGCCGTTGTAAACTGTCCACGACGCATTTAGTCCGTAATTGCCGTTGTAGCTGTTTTCTTTCTGACTATTGTCTTCGGCGAGCGGACGGTTTACGTAGTTCTGACTGGTGCTAAACGAGAGGCTCGGGAAGAGAGCTGCCTTGGCTGTCTTGACATCAATGCTGCTGCTTTCCGCAGAGATTCTGTTCTTCCGTACACTTATGTTTTGCTGCAATGCATATTCAATGCAATTGCTCAGTGTCCACTCGGCAGGGCGCTCAACCGTTTGAGCCGACAAGCCGCTGCAAACAGTGGCAAGTCCTACCATGAATACTGTGATCTTTTTGACGTTTATCATAATTCTTATTATTGATATTACTGGCAACAAAGTTACTTTGATACTTTTTTAGTAACAAAATAGATAGACCGTTGAACAAAATGTATCGTCCAAAGTGTTTTATTCATCGATAATTGTTTTTCGTTTATTTGTTTGTAATTAGATTATTGTTAGCTTTGTAAAGCTCAATAATTATAGAATGATACGGATATGAATATTATAAAACGCATTTGGAACTTCTACTATGAGGGCTTTCGGAGTATGACACTGGGTAAAACTCTGTGGCTCATCATTCTGATAAAACTGTTTATCATGTTCTTTATTTTAAAACTTTTCTTTTTCCCAAACTTTCTGAATAGCCGCCCCGAGGGCGAAAGCAAGGAAGAGTTTGTGGGCAAAGAATTAATTAATCGTGCAAATCCTTAATTTTTAGTACATTATGATAGAAAGTATTGATACTTCACTGGTCGACTGGTCGAGAGCTCAATTTGCTTTGACCGCCATGTATCACTGGATTTTCGTTCCGCTAACGTTGGGACTGGCTGTGGTTATGGGCATTATGGAAACTCTTTATTACAAAACAGGCAATGAGTTCTGGAAACACACGGCCAAGTTCTGGATGAAGTTGTTTGGTATTAACTTTGCCGTTGGTGTTGCCACTGGAATTATTCTGGAGTTTGAGTTTGGAACGAACTGGAGTAATTACTCTTGGTTTGTGGGCGATATATTTGGAGCTCCTTTGGCTATTGAAGGCATGCTGGCATTCTTTATGGAAGCCACCTTTATAGCTGTGATGTTCTTCGGGTGGAACAAAGTAAGCAAAGGCTTTCACTTGGCTTCAACGTGGCTCACCGGACTGGGAGCAACTTTGTCGGCCTGGTGGATTCTTGTTGCCAATGCCTGGATGCAATACCCGGTAGGGATGGAATTCAACCCCGACACCGTGCGCAATGAAATGGTCGATTTCTGGGCGGTGGCTACCTCTCCCGTAGCCGTTAACAAGTTCTTCCACACCGTTCTTTCAGGATGGGTGTTGGGAGCCATCTTCGTTGTGGGCGTGAGCGCCTGGTTCTTACTCAAGAAACGCCACAAAGAGTTTGCTTTGCAAAGCATTAAAATAGGAGCCATGTTTGGATTGGTATCCACCTTGCTCTCGGCTTGGACGGGCGACGGTTCCGGTTATCAGGTTGCTAAAACACAACCCATGAAACTGGCCGCTATGGAAGGATATTACGAAGGAAGAGAAGGTGCCGGACTGGTGGCTGTGGGTTTACTCAACCCCGACAAAGAGAAATATAACGACGGGAAAGATCCTTTTATCTTCCGTGTAGAAATACCACAGATGCTTTCTTTGCTTGCAAAGCGCGAGTTGAATGCATTTGTGCCGGGTGTGAAAGACATTATTGAAGGGGGATACGTGCAAAAAGACGGCACGGTGGCGCTCTCGGCAGCAGAGAAAATAGAGCGGGGGAAGAAGGCCATTGCGGCATTGGCTTCCTACCGTTCGGCAAAGAAAGAAGGAAACACTGCAACGGCCGACTCAGCTTATGTTACGTTGCAAGAGAACATGGCTTACTTTGGATACGGATACATTAAAGATGTGCACCACCTGGTGCCCAATGTTCCGATTACTTTCTATGCATTTCGCATTATGGTTATGCTAGGTTTCTACTTTATTCTGTTCTTTGCCGTGGTGTTGTTCCTGGTTTACAAAGACAAGCTTGCCGAAATGAAATGGATGCATTGGATTGCTTTGCTGACTATTCCGCTGGGTTACATAGCCGCCGAAGCAGGCTGGGTAGTTGCCGAATGCGGTCGACAACCGTGGGCTATTCAAGATTTGCTGCCTACAGCGGCTTCCGTGTCACGCGTTAGCGTAGGCTCCGTTCAGTTAACATTCTATATTTTCCTTGTATTGTTTACCGTGATGCTGATTGCCGAAGTGGGTATTATGCTGCGCGAAATCAAAAAAGGACCCGAACTAAATAAATAACATACTATGGATACATACGTTTTACTTCAGCATTATTGGTGGTTTGTGGTATCGTTGCTGGCTGCCATACTGGTATTCCTTCTGTTTGTCCAGGGAGGCAATTCATTGTTGCTCTCCTTACCCAAAACAGAAGCTCAGCGTAAAATGATGGTGAACTCAACCGGACGAAAATGGGAGTTTACCTTTACCACGCTGGTCACATTTGGTGGTGGTTTCTTCGCCTCCTTCCCGTTGTTTTACAGCACAAGTTTCGGTGGGGCTTATTGGCTGTGGATGATTATTCTCTTTAGCTTTGTGCTTCAGGCAGTGAGCTATGAGTTTCAAAGTAAGGCAGGCAATTTGTTGGGACAGAAAACTTATCGGATGTTTCTGCTTATCAATGGTGTGCTGGGTCCGCTTCTATTGGGCGGGGCAGTGGCTACTTTCTTTACCGGTTCCAACTTCTTAGTGAATAAAGAAAACATAACCGACAGCGTGATGCCCGTTATAAGTAGCTGGGCCAACGGCTGGCACGGACTCGATGCGCTTCTTAATCCGTGGAATGTGGCGCTTGGTTTGGCTGTGTTCTTCCTGGCACGGGTGCAGGGGTTGCTTTACTTTTTGAATAACATCAACGATGAAGAGTTGAATTTGCGTACCCGCAAGGCTTTAATTCCCAATGCACTGTTGTTCTTAGTATTTTTCCTGTCGTTTGTCATCAGGACCTTGTTGGCCGAAGGCTACGCAGTAAATCCAGATACACAGGAGATTTTTATGCAACCTTATAAATACGCTATCAATTTCATGGAGATGCCTACTATATTGGTCACTTTCCTGGTGGGAGTGGTGCTGGTTCTCTTTGGAATCGGACGAAGCATTTTTAGTAAGAAGTTCGACAAAGGTATTTGGTTTTCAGGAATAGGAACCGTATTTACGGTGTTGACTTTATTGCTCGTGGCCGGATACAATGACACGGCTTACTATCCGTCGGCTGTTGATTTGCAAAGTTCGCTGACGCTGGCCAACAGCAGTTCCAGTTTGTTCACGTTGAAAACCATGGCTTACGTTTCCATTTTGGTGCCGTTTGTGCTGGCTTATATCTTTTATGCGTGGCGAAGCATCGATAACCGTAAGATTGATACGGAAGAGATTAACGGGAGCGGTCATGCTTATTAATGCAACTTCCCGTAACGATTGAGATGGTTTTTCATCCGGTCGTGACAAGACCATAAAAAGTTGGCCTAGGATTTAAAATCGTAGGCCAACTTTTTTTATTTGCAGGCCAACAATTTTAAATCGTAGGCCTAGAAAAAACCTCTTTATGTTTTTGAAAAACATAATGGTCTTTTTGAAAAACATAAAGAGGTTTTAGAAAAAGTCCGCGAGGCATTGAAAACTTCGTAACCGGACGCTTATCGGGCTACATTGTTAACTGGTTTACCTGCCTGAAAGGCTTTGATGTTTTCTACCAGAATGTCCATCAAACGAGTACGAGCTTCCAGGCTAGCCCAGGCAATGTGCGGAGTGATGTAACAGTTCCGTGCTGTGAATAACGGATTATCGGCCTTGGGCGGTTCGCTCGATAACACATCGAGTCCGGCGGCATAGAGCTTACCGGCATTTAGCGCATCGGCCAAATCCTGCTCGTTCACCAGCGGTCCGCGACCGGTGTTGATGAGTATGGCCGTAGGCTTCATCAAACGAAGACGCTCAGCGTTGACCAATTCTTTGGTCTCGTCGGTAAGCGGGCAATGTAAACTAACGATGTCGCATTCGCTGAAGAGCTCATCCAGCGTGCGCTTCTTGATTTCAGGCGGCAATTGCAAAGATGATTTGGAAGTATAAGCCGTAACCTGCATGCCAAAACCAATGGCGATGCGGGCGGTGTTATAACCCGTATGACCCAGTCCCACCAATCCTATTTTCTTCTCGCGAAGTTCAATAAGCGGCGTGTCCCAGAAACAAAAGTCGGCATTGTTAGTCCACCCTCCTTTGCGTACTTCTTCGGAATGATGCTGCACTTGCTGAGCAATGTTCAAGATGTGCGCAAAAACCATCTGGGCCACAGACGGCGTGCTGTATGCCGGGATGTTGGTAACTACGATACCTTTTTCGCGGGCGGCACCAACGTTGACCACATTGTAGCCCGTGGCCAGCACACCGATGTATTTAAGATCGGGCAATGCCTCCATGATTTCGGCGGTAATGACGGTTTTGTTTGTCAGAATTGCCTCGGCACCTGCCGAGCGCTCTATGACCTCTTCGGAGGAAGTGCGGTCGTAAACGGTCAGTTCGCCCAGTTGGCTCACTGCATCCCACGACAAATCGCCGGGGTTTAGCCCGTAACCATCTAAAACTACTATTTTCATACGATTTTATTTTATGCTCCGGTTGCAAAGAGCCGGGCAGGTTTACTTGTTGTACTTCTCACCCCACAGTTGCTTCATCTGCTCCAGGTGTTTGTTCTCGGCCGCATTGTTTTGCGGTTGCCAGATACGACGCTCCTTCACCTCGTCGGGCAGATACTGCTGGTTCACAAAATTGCCTTCGTAACTGTGGGCATATTTGTATTCCTGCCCGTAACCCAACTGTTTCATCAGCTTGGTGGGTGCATTTCGCAAGTGCAAAGGCACGGGCAGATTGCCTGTTTCGCGTACCAGTTCCATAGCACTGTTAATAGCCATGTAGGCCGAATTACTTTTCGGACTGGTGGCTAGGTAAATAGTCGTTTCCGCCAGCGGAATACGTCCTTCGGGCCAGCCTATTTTCATCAGCGTATCGAAGCAGGCATTGGCCAGTAGTAAAGCATTGGGGTTAGCTAACCCGATGTCTTCGGCGGCCGAAATAACCAGTCGGCGGGCAATAAAAGCAGGATCTTCACCGCCTTCCACCATACGCGCCAACCAATAAATGGCACCGTCGGGGTCACTTCCGCGAATCGATTTGATGAAAGCCGAGATGATGTCGTAATGCATTTCGCCGTCTTTGTCGTACGCCAGCGGATTTTGTTGCAAGCGTTCGGTTACAATTTCATCGGTTATCACCACTTTGTTCTCAGTTTCCGACTCCACCACCAGTTCCAATATGTTGAGCAGTTTGCGGGCATCACCACCCGAGAAGCGCAACATAGCGGAGGTTTCTTGCACTATAATTTCGCGTTGCTTCAGTATTTCATCTGTTTGAATGGCTCTTTCGAGCAATTCCAGTAAATCTTCCTTTTCGAGCGACTTTAGTACGTAGAGCTGACAGCGGGAGAGGAGTGGTCTGATCACTTCAAAAGACGGATTCTCGGTCGTTGCGCCAATGAGTGTTACCGTGCCGTGTTCAACGGCTCCGAGCAAAGAGTCTTGTTGCGACTTGCTGAAGCGGTGAATTTCGTCAATAAACAGAATGGGACTGGATTGAGAGAAGAAGCGGTTACTCTTAGCTCTTTCAATTACTTCGCGCACATCTTTCACCCCCGAAGTAACAGCACTCAAGGTGTAAAAAGGAGTTTCAAGCTTGTTGGCTATGATCTGCGCAAGAGTTGTTTTACCAACGCCCGGAGGTCCCCACAAGATGAACGAAGAGATGCGCCCCGCATCAATCATTTTGCGCAGAATGGCACCCGGTCCTACCAAGTGTTTCTGTCCTATGTAGTCATCTAATGTTTTAGGTCTTAGTCTTTCCGCCAGTGGTTGCATACGTACATTTTAAAAAGTCATCATCATCATGAACCGGATTCCCTCTTTGTTGATGTTGGGGTTGTCCAGATAGGTTAACCGGCGTACATATTCAATGTGCAATATCTTGAAGATGTTATGAATACCGATACTTGCTTCCAGGTAAGGAACTTTAGGATCCATCACAAAACTGGTAGGCATACCGTCTCGTGTGGGGAAGCGGAAAAGATCCTTATCATTGGGATTCTCGTACGGATTGTTTTTGTCGGTCAGCGATCCGTAGAGCGCGCGGAAGCGGAATACTTCCCTCCATTTTAATTTTTTGATGAGCGGAATGCGGTTGAAAAGCTTTCCGTTCATATCATACGTAAACGAGGCCGATGCATATCGGTCGTTCAGAAACTCCATGTTGTTAACCAGGTTGAAGGTTTCGCGCTGCGTAATGTACGAGAGGTTGGCCTCCGGCAATATAAGCAATGGGAACGGAACCTTGCTCCATTGAATACCTCCTTTGAAAGTAATATCGATTTTTCCCCAAGAAGACAGCCAGAAACGTTTCCATGCACTGGCTTCGGTGAGGTGGAAGTTATAGTCGCCGCCCATAATTCCTTTTACACCCATGGTGTGCGAAAGGGTAAATACTGGTGCATCCAGCGACACGGGGAAACGACGTTGTTTGGTGTTCACAAAAGTTTCGCCCGGTGCATAACGCAGCGTTGCGTTCAGTTCCGTTGTTGTAATATCATGAATTCTGGCTTGATCATCGGTCAGCGCGGCATCGTTACGAAGATATTCCAGTTTACCTGTAGGTTCATCGTTACGGTTTCTTCCCATCAGTTTGATAGAGAAGCCTCCGGCAGTCTCCAAATCGTAAGTCAGCGTGGCATCGCGCACGTACGACATCTGGTCAACTGTTGTTGTTTTCCAGGCTACGAAAACGTTATCTTTATCTGTTGCCAGGAACTTATCCATGGGTGACATCACATCGTAACTATATGAAAAGCTCAGGTTGTTTTTAGGATATTCCCACGGAAGGTATTTACGTTTGTTGAACGCATAAAGCAATTCGCCTTTGTATTTCCATTTCTGATCCTTGAAACCATAGGCTGCATAGCCGCTTAAAAACCAATGCGGGTCAAAGTTCCCGGTTGTTTGCCCGCTCAGACGCAAACGTGTTCCGTCAATGTAATTGCTTGACACCATGGTGTTAATAGGTCCGAAGTCGAACTTGCTGGGATTGTCTTTTGTTCCTGTCTCCACATAATTTTCAATCAATGCCTTGGCACCGAAAATAATGAATTTGAAGCCCGGAATTTGTTGTAGCTGATTGACAAACAAGTCCATGCTGCTCTCTGTTTTCGTGAGCGGCACTTGTCGGTAGGTCGACCAGAACTCATCGGTTTTGGTTAGCATGTCAGTCTCCTTAATCACGTTGCCCTTCAACTTGAATAAACGTGCTTCAATCGGATCAAACGAATGGTTGGTATATTTCGTTGTGCGCTCCACTTGTATGCCTTGCATGGATTTGAATAAGGCCAAGTCCACAATCATGTCATCATCGGTTAGCACCCATTGTCCGTTCGACAGTTGTTCGTAGTTCTGAATAATGTCGAGATTCTCCACAAAGTTGACTCCCGATTTTTTTGGTAGGTTCATCAGGCAGCGTTTCACGGCGTAAGTGGAATCTTTCAATACGTACAAATGCCCTGTGAAGCCAAAGTCTTGTGAGTTTTGCGGCACGAAAGTCAAGTGCACACACTCGTGCTTGTCAACCATAACCGTGTCCATCAGGTAAAACTTATAGAACGAAATGGCCGATTCCGAAATGGGACTCACAAAAGGTGTTTGCAGCAATCGGATGTTGTTGTCGTATATGTTCACGTCCGAAAAGACATCTTTCAATACCGTTGACAACATATCACCTGTTGAAAAGAGTTCATCTATTCCGCTGGTATTCACCCCTTTTATGATTGTTTTTTCTGTCTTGGGATCTTTGCGATACAGTATTTGCGAAGCGGTCTCTTGAATGGAGATAGGCAAAATCATCTTATTGGTTCGAGGCGATACTTCTACCTGTTTGGCTAGGAACGAAAACTTCTTGTAGACGCCCTTCTCTAGCTTTTCCGGGGTGATGTCATTCAAAGACGTCTTCATCTTTTGGTATTTGTCTACCTTGAAGTAGTCATTTTCTTCTATTCGTAAAGCAGATTTGTTAGCAATCACCTTGCGCATGAAGTCCACCGCCGGATTGTTTTTTCTGGAATACTTTTCTTTTTGAGGCTTGATCACCACTTCTTTCAATTGAATGTCGGCCGCAGACAGCTTGACGTTCAACTCTTTTGCTCCTGAGGGGATGGTTACTACTTTGGTTACATATCCGATGGCCGAGAAGGTCACTTTGTTCCAACCTCTGCGTGTTTCAATTTTATACACGCCGTTAACATCTGTGATACCGCCCACGCCTTTTCCTTCGTAAAAAACAGATATGTACATTAACGGCTCATTGGTAATGGAGTCGGTAACTACGCCTGTAAGCTGTCCAAAGGCTTTCGGGACAATTATTGTCAGTAAGAATAGTATTATTAGTTTGCGAGATATATTCTTCATACCTAATATAATAAGGTTACAAAGTTAGCAAATTGTTGATATAAACCTCATGTTGTAACAGTTTTTATGCAACTTTTGTGAATTCTAAACAGGCAGATGGGGGAACATGACCATTCTTAAATGAAAATACCCTGCTCAATTTCTTTTTGAACAGGGTAACTATGCATTTTTATGTCTATATTCTTTTATGCCTCTGATAATATTTGTATGATTCTTTCGGCCGTTCTTCCGTCCCATCGTTCGGGCAGGGTGCCTTCTTTCCATTCATCTTTCATTAACTTGCCCAAGGCGGTAGCCAATTGTGCGGCATCTTCGCCCACCAGTTCATTGGTGCCTATGCTGTAAGTCTCCGGGTGTTCGGCGTAAGTGTTAAGCGTTATGCACGGAATGCCAAGGAAAGTGGCTTCTTCGGCCACGTTACCCGAGTCGGTTATAATGCCTTTGGCTTTGTGCATCAGGTATCCGAAGAACAAATAACTTTGCGGAGGAAGTATGTGAAGGTTGTCGGCCTGAATATTCAATTCCTTGATCGCATCGGCTACATAGGTGTGTAGCGGAGCCACAATGGGCATGCCGTTTGATTCCTTGACGAGGGTTTGCATCAGTTGCTTCAGGTTCTCCTTATTAGTAAGGATGGCGTGACGGTTCATCGTGAATAACAAATAGTTTTGTTCTTTCAGGTTTAGCACGTCAAACCAAATGGGGCGCAATAACCGGTGACGATTGTAACGGATGTTGTCTACCAATATATTTCCTACATAGTATACGTGTTCGTTTTCCAGGCCCGACTGGTTAAGGTTGCGGTTAGCTACCATGCCGGCGGTAAAGAGGTAATCAGACAGTCCGTCCGTAATCATCCGGTTTACTTCTTTGGGCATGCTCATGTCAAACGAACGTGTTCCTGCCACCAGGTGCGCTACTTTTATGTTTTGTTTCTTGGCAACGATGGCACAGCTCATGGTAGAAGTCAAATCGTCAACCACCAATACAACGTGTGCCGGGTTTTGAGCCAGCTCTCGTTCAAACGCAATCATGATGCCTGCGGTTAGTTCTGTGGGGTTATTTCCCGTTACGCCCAGATATACATCAGGAGCTTTCATGTTAAGGTCGGCAAATAAGGATGCATCTAAGCTGGCATCGTTTTTGGAACCTGTATAAACAAGCCTGTAAAAGATTCGTTTACCCTGAGCTTGCGCAGCCCCTATGGCTCTGATGATAGGCGCAATCTTCATGAAATTGGGGCGTGCCCCTGCAACTATTGTTATCTTCATTTCTTTTTTATGATACTTTTTCGATGAACAAAAGTACGGTTTCTTTTGGAATTTATTTGTTTCTTTGCATATAAAATGCTTAGATATGCCAACATTTGTTCAAGTAATAGAATTTATAGGGACGTTTGCCTTTGCTATAAGCGGCATTCGCCTGGCTTCCGCCAAACAGTTTGACTGGTTTGGGGCTTATGTAGTAGGATTGGCCACTGCCATTGGCGGCGGTACTATTCGTGATGTGTTGCTAGATGTAACTCCTTTCTGGATGACAGACCCGATTTATCTTATTTGTTCGGCTCTGGCTTTGCTTTGGGTTATTTTCTTTGGAAAACTGCTGATTCATCTTCACAATACTTTCTTTTTGTTCGATAGCATCGGCCTGGCTCTTTTTACTGTAGTAGGAGTAGGCAAGACTCTTGCGTTGGGCTATCCTTTCTGGGTGGCCATTATTATGGGTAGCATTACGGGTGCGGCCGGCGGTGTGATTCGTGATGTCTTTATTAATGAGATTCCTTTGATTTTCCGAAAGGAGATTTACGCCATTGCATGTGTGATTGGCGGACTGACTTATTCGGCTTGTGATTATGCCGGTTTAGACCTCATTTTAACACAAATATTGAGCGGATTAAGTGTTTTTGTGGTTCGCATACTGGCCGTTAAATACAAAATTTGTCTCCCGATTTTAAAAGGAACTGATGTTGACTAAACAAATGTTCACGTAAATGAAGCTCCATTTTGATATTTCTACACCCGAGGGCTGACAAATAGCACCTGAAAACTGTTTTTTGTTAGTTTTCACCCCAAATAAAGATGGATTTTCCCTTGCTTTTCTTAGCAAAAAGTTTTATACTTGCATTCAGAGAATCAACAACATAATATTCACTTATAAAAACAGCAAAGTATGAAAAGTTTAAGCTTCAAAAAAGATTTAATAGGAATTCAGGAAGAATTGCTTCGCTTTGCATATAAATTAACTGCCAATCGCGAAGAAGCAAATGATTTGTTGCAAGAGACTTCATTAAAGGCATTAGATAATGAAGATAAGTATATACCGGATACAAACTTTAAAGGTTGGATGTACACCATCATGCGTAACATCTTTATTAATAACTATCGTAAGATTGTACGCGATCAAACGTACGTTGACCAGACCGATAACTTGTATCACCTGAATTTACCACAAGATTCCGGATTCGAAAGCACTGAAGGAGCTTACGATCTAAAAGAAATGCATCGCATAGTTAATGCATTGCCTAAAGAATATAAAGTACCTTTTTCTATGCACGTGGCCGGATTTAAGTACAGGGAAATTGCCGAAAAACTCGATCTGCCTTTGGGTACGGTGAAGAGTCGCATATTCTTTACCCGTCAGAGATTGCAGCAAGAGCTTAAAGACTTTGTGTAACACCAACGACATCTCTCATAGGTTTTAAGTAAATAAATAGTTTTTATAGTTGAAGCAGCCGGCAAATTTGTCGGCTGCTTTTTTTAATCCATGCAATAATAAGGCCGTTTAAATGGCTTTTTCCTCAATAAATGCCCTAATTGCTTAGTCGACTTGTCAATCTGATAAAATATTCGTATAATATACAAAATATACCTTTTTTAGTTGTCAATATGTTATCTTCTTTTCGTAACTTTGTACCAGAAAACTAACCAATTTATAGAGTACACCCTTTAACCTAAAGCAAATGAAAAAGGAGATTAAATTCAGCCTGGTCTACCGCGACATGTGGCAGTCTTCAGGAAAGTATCAACCGCGTGTAGATCAGTTGGTACGTATTGCTCCATTGATCGTCGAGATGGGTTGTTTTGCCCGCGTAGAGACGAATGGAGGAGCTTTTGAACAGGTGAACCTGCTTTACGGAGAAAATCCTAATAAAGCAGTTCGTCAGTTTACTAAATTTTTTAATGAAGCAGGCATTCAGACTCACATGCTTGATCGTGGTCTTAACGGCTTGCGCATGTACCCGGTTCCGGCCGACGTACGTAAACTGATGTATAAGGTTAAAAAAGCTCAGGGAGTAGATATCACCCGTATCTTCTGTGGGCTGAATGAAGTCAGAAACATCATTCCTTCTATTAAGTATGCACTTGAAGCAGGCATGATTCCTCAGGCAACTCTTTGCATCACTTTCTCGCCCGTTCACACAGTGGAGTATTATGCAGCCATTGCCGACCAGCTTATCGAAGCCGGTGCTCCCGAAATCTGTTTGAAAGACATGGCAGGAATCGGTCGCCCGGGCATGCTGGGACAGCTGACTCGAACCATTAAGGAAAAACATCCGGAAGTGATTATTCAGTATCACGGTCATTCGGGTCCCGGACTCTCTATGGCGTCTATTCTGGAAGTTTGCGAAAATGGTGCCGACATTATCGACGTGGCTATGGAACCTTTATCATGGGGTAAAGTGCACTCGGATGTGATCTCTGTTCAGGCTATGCTAAAGGACAAAGGGTTCCAGGTTCCTGAAATCAACATGAAGGCTTACATGAAAGCTCGTTCAATGACGCAAGAGTTCATTGATGATTTCTTGGGTTATTTCATGGATGCAACCAACAAACACATGTCTTCTTTACTTTTGACGTGTGGTTTGCCCGGTGGTATGATGGGATCTATGATGGCCGACCTTAAAGGTGTTCATGCAGGGATCAACATGATTTTGAGAAGTAAGAACAAACCGGAGTTAACACTCGACGACTTGCTGGTTATGCTTTTCGAAGAAGTTGAATACGTATGGCCTAAGCTTGGTTATCCTCCTTTGGTAACTCCTTTCAGTCAATACGTGAAGAACGTAGCGCTGATGAACATTATGTCGCAAGTCAAAGAGGAACCGCGCTGGAGTATGATTGATAATAATACGTGGGACATGATTTTGGGTAAGAGTGGAAAACTTCCAGGAGCGTTAGCCCCTGAAATCATTGAGCTGGCCAAAGAGAAGGGATTGCAGTTTACTGACGAAGATCCGCAAACTAACTTCCCCGATCAGCTGGATGCTTATAGAGCTGAAATGAAGGAGAATGGTTGGGAATCAGGAGAAGACGATGAGGAATTGTTTGAATTGGCAATGCATGATCGTCAATACCGCGACTACAAATCTGGTGTTGCAAAGAAACGCTTCGAAGAAGAGTTGCAACGTGCCAAAGATGCTGCGTTGGCTTCCAAAGGGTTCTCGGAAGAAGAGGTTCGTAAGTTTAAACGTTCTAAAGCTGAACCTATTACTGCTCTCGAAAAAGGGCGCGTAATTTGGGAGATTGATGTTGAATCAGCTTCTTTAGCTCCATCTGTAGGAAAGGTATACAACCCGGAAGAAACATTCTGTTATATCTCTACCCCATGGGGTACGCATGATAAAATGCTGGCTAACTTCAAAGGACGTATTATTGAGGTTTGTGCTAAGCAAGGCAGTATGGTGAATAAGGGTGATGTGCTTGCTTACATTGAAAGAACAGATCTTGCTTCATAAGAAGAGAGTATCATTTGATAAAATAAAAAAAGGCAGTGAATCAAAATCATTGCCTTTTTTTATTTGGGGTTTGCAAGCATGTACTTTTCACTTCTCAGGAAAAGGAGGCAGCAAACGCATGAGACGTAATATCTGCTGTTGCCTTCTGAGAATATAGGAAGACGGATTGGCCGAATTAAAACGGATAGGGTTGGGGAGGGTTGCGGCTATCAAAGCACATTGGCCTTTGCTCAGCCTAGCTGCCTTCGTGTTGAATTTATATTGGGCGGCAGCTTCTGCACCATAAATACCTTTGCCCATTTCAATGGAATTGAGATAAACTTCCATGATTCGCTCTTTGGACCATGCTAGTTCTATGAGCGCTGTAAAGTAGACTTCAAATCCTTTTCTAATCCATGAGGAACGTGGCCATAAAAAAACATTCTTGGCTGTTTGCTGGCTAATGGTGCTGGCTCCCCTTTTCTTTCTGCGGGTTTCGTTTTCTTTCATGGCCTTTTTTATTTCAACCATATCGAAGCCGTTGTGTGTAGGAAACCGGTTGTCTTCCGATGCTATGACGGCCATTGGCAGATGCTTGGATATTTTTTCTATTGGCACCCATTTGTGTCTGAGTATTGGCTTCTCTCCGTCAATTATTTGTTCTCCACACCTTATTATCATTAGTGGAGTTACGTATACGGGAATGTATTTGTAAGCTACCACTGCAAAAATGGTAGACAAGAAGAAGAAAATCAACATGTTGCGCAGTACGCGGATAACCTTTTTGAAAGTCATACTTGTTTTGCTTTGAGATTAACTGTATTTAAAAAGAGATTTCACAAACCATGCCAACTGATTTTTCAATTGAATAGTTTGTGAAATCTTAATTTTTGCACGATACCGCGTGGTAGATTATCTACCAGCCTCTGCGTTCTTAATCATCTGTTCACTAGCATACATGTAGATTTCTACACGACGATTTTGTTCTGCACTTTGAGCTTCGTTGTATTGTGAATAACCAACGCCTTCAACACTTTTAAATTGTGAGTAGGAAACTCCCGAAGATTGCAGGTAGTTTTTCACTGCTTGTGCACGTTTGGTTGAAACAGTTTGATTAGCTTCGTAGGTACCAACTTTATCAGTGTGACCGATAATGGCAATATCCAAAGTCGGATCAGCTTTCAATATACCGGCAAATTCACTCAATGAACTTTTAGATGAAGCACTTAAAGTTGATGAGTTGAATCCGAAAAGTATACCTGATTCAAAGGTTACTTTAACTGCACTTAAACCGTTAGCATCAGTGATCTTCTCAACATTTGCTCCTTCAATTTTAGCAGCTTCTGCGGCATTCTTATCCATCTTGCGACCAATAAGAGCTCCGGCTGTGCCACCTACTGCCGTACCAATTGCTGCTCCAATGAGTGCACCTTTACCTTTACCGGCAATACCACCGATGATAGCACCTAATGCAGCACCCGAACCGGCACCAATTGCTCCGCCTTTAACTGTGTTACTTGTACCGCAGCTACCAAATACTAAAGCTGCACTTAAGAATAATGCTAAAAATTTAATCTTTTTCATACTTGTTGATTTTACATGTTTTGTTTAGGTCTAAAACAATACAAAGATATAAATAGTTTTTAATTCCGGGACAATTATGAACAAAACAAATTTGTCTTTATAAGGCTGGTTTGTGTAATGTGTTCATTTGCAGGTAGATACATTGTGTATTACTTTGTGCTTTATAAGAACAAACCAAACCGTTAATATTAACCCTTTTAAAATACTTGTAATGCTGATGGCCCACCATATACCATTGACTCCCATCCCTTGCTTAACTAAAAAGATTGCGAGTGGAATTCGCAAATAATTGAGTGCAATGCTGATTATTGCGGGAGGTATCGTTTTTCCTATTCCGTAAAAAACGCCTTGCATGGTAATCTCAAGCATCATAAATAACTGTGAATATCCCATGATGAGAAGATATTCTCCTCCGGCTAGGTATGCTTTGGGTTCCGGAACGAAGACTGAGAATACCTCTTTACCGAAACAGATAAAAAGCAAGGTGCAGAATGTTCCGAATATAAATGTCATCCAAAGAGTTGTATGCCAAGCTTTAACTACGCGGTGAGTTTGTCCGGCTGCATAATTCTGAGCAATAAATGCACCTAATCCTGTCGAAAATCCTTGTGAAGTATTCCAGGTGATTGCCTCAATCTGTCCGCCTGTAGTCAACGACATTAATCCGATATGGCCACCCACCGCAGATGCGGTACGGCCCAAGAACATATTTACAAAAGCAAATAATGTATTAAAGCCTGCTACGGGTACACCTAATTTTAAGATTCGTTGGGTATACTTCTTCTGGAGTTTACATATAAAGGGAAAGTAACCAAATAGTCTGTTCTTATACCTTAATTGATATACGAAAAGTAGGAAAACAAATCCTTGAGCAATCCAAGTGGCATAAGCCGCTCCGTCAGTCCCTAACCGTAACCCGAAAATAAATAAGGGATCGAGCGCGATATTAAGAATTAACCCAGTTCCGCTTATATAAAAAGGTATTTTACTTCTTCCGGCAGCATTATAAATTCCCGTAAATGCGGCAGAGAGAAAAGTGAATGGTAATGCAGTGGACACAATCCGCAGGTACGAGACGGCATTTTCTGAAATGCTTGCTTCCAACTCATAAATTTGAATAATGAAATGTGCCCCTCCAAAAAGTATAGTTCCCCAAATGACTGATATAATTAATGCTATGGAGATATTATGACTGGCAAACTTTCTGGCGTCATCAAAGTTTTGGGCACCAATTGACTGCCCAACACTTACTTCAGATCCTACCTTATTTAATAAGGCGATGGAACTCGACATCCAAATAAGGATTCCCACAGCTCCAACAGCTGCTGCTGCTTCACTACCAATTCGGCCTACCCATGCCATGTCAGTCAGGCTATATGCCATTTGAATGAATGAAGTAGCCATAATAGGCATTGCCAAATTGAACAATTGGCTTCGTATGGGGCCCTGAGTTAGATTCTTTATTCCTGTATTCATATAAGTGCTTGTACTACACTCTCGAGTATTGCTTTATGAGAGTGTTTTTGAAATGCCTGCAAAGGTAGTTAAATTAATGTTTTATACCAATCTATTTTTTTTTATAAGTTTTTCACCTTAAGTGATTACATAATAAAAAGGTATTCGTCATAACTAATGAAACTCTAAAAACAACTAATATAAATTTAAGAAGATGAAAGCCCGATTTGCCTTATTACTAGTGCTTTATCTCTTTTTCGGTTTAGCTGTGGAAGCGGGTACACTCTCTAACTCAAAAAAGAGAAGTGTACGCCCGTATAAAATTGCTGTATGTGATTGGATGGTTCTGAAGCGTCAGAAAATAGGTGTCTTTGAATTGGTAAAGGTCTTGGGAGCAGACGGCGTTGAACTTGATATGGGAGGACTCGGAAAGCGAGATTCATTCGATAATAAATTGAGGCAATCTCATTTTCAGGTACTTTTTAATGATAAGGCAAAAGAATATAAATTAGAAGTGCCTTCAATCGCTATGTCGGGTTTTTACGCTCAATCATTCGTTGACAGGACCAACTATGTTGATTTGGTAGCCGATTGCCTTAATACGATGAAAGTGATGGGTGCTAAAGTGGCTTTCTTACCTTTGGGAGTTCAGTGCGATTTGAATAAACGCCCGGAAATACGTCCCGAACTCGTAAAAAGACTTAAGCGTGTGGGTGATATGGCATGGAAAGAAGGACTCGTAATAGGTATAGAGACTTCGCTTGATGCTAAAAATGAATTAGCTTTGCTGCGTGAAATCAATTCCAAGGGAATTAAGATATACTATAATTTTCAAAATGCTCTTGTGAATGGTCGGAATTTATATAATGAACTTCAATTGTTAGGCAAAGATAATATCTGCCAGATTCATTGTACCGATACCGATGGTGTGTTACTGAAAAACAATACTCGTTTGGATATGGCTAAAGTAAAACGAACGCTCGACCGAATGAAGTGGAGAGGTTGGTTGGTGGTTGAAAGATCACGTGATAATAAAGATGTGCATAACGTAAAGAGGAATTACGGAATGAACGTTGAATACTTGAAACGTATTTTTAAATAATAATATGAAAAGTAAAGTTGTTAATAATTTGTTTAATTTAAAATTTAATCTATGAATTATGAAGAGTAAATTTAAAAATCTAGGTAATCTCTGTTGCCTGTTGATGTTTCTCTTTGTTGTTTCTTGTGCTAATGGCATTGATGATAACGAACGATTTTCGGGAGGTGTGACAAATGCTCAATTGGAATCACCCGAAATCAATGAGAATTGTTTTTCAACACTGGCTAATTCTGATGGATCAGAGAGTGTTAAGGTTACATGGCCTCTTGTTTATGGTGCCGGAGGTTATTTGTTTAGTCTAAGTATAGTGGATGATCCTTCTAATCCTATAGTAGTTGTTAAAGACAGTATAGTTGATGGCTGTTCTGTTATCTTTGACAAACTGGAAGATACCAAGTATCAAGTTAGCGTAAAAACATTAGGTAATGATAACTTGAATAATAAGGAAGCAGCATCTGCTACTGTATATGCTTATTCTACTTTGGTTCCTGCGGTTACTATCCCGGAGGGAACAGACATAGCCGAGTATATTATGGCTAACTTGCAATCAAGTACGCAAGAACAGGGATTTGAGCTTTTAGCTGGTAAAACTTATACATTGAATGGTCTTGTTGATTTTGATTTGAATACAGTTACTTTCCGCGGCGATAAAACAAACAGACCGACTGTTATTGTTGGCCCTTCAGGTGGTTTGATGACTCAAGGTGGTTTGAAAGTGAAATTTATTAATTTCGATTGTACGGAAATGACTCAGATCGGAATCCTTACATTAAGTGGCACTCCTTCTGAAACGATTTCAACTACCACGTTAGGCTACATTGCCGATGGTGCTAATCAAAGCGGTTATGTTATTGAGAATCCTGTTATTTTTCAAGAATGTAATTTCAAAAATATAAAGAACAGCTTCCTCTACGGTAATGCTAAAAATTGGAGTTTGCGCGATTTTAGAATTACTGATTGTATTGTACAACTTGATAACTCAAGTTCTAATCCTGTTATTAACTTACAAGGAGCAAGCAACGGTCTTATTAAAAACCTGACAATTAAAAATAATACTTTCTATAATTTAAGTGATAATAGTTCTGCTTACTTTATTCGTTATAGTAATTCAAGTAACGCCCAGCCTAAGAAAATTTTTGGTAACTCGGGCAATTCTTCTACTTTTGAAATTTCCTATAATACATTTAGTAAGACGATGAATGGTAAAGATTTTGCTAACAATTTGGCAAATACTAATACATTGGTATTTAACGTTCATCATAATATATTCTACGACACATACCGATTAAATAAATTATTGTCTTCTCAGGGTAAAATATACACAGAAGGTAATACGATATTTGGCGTTTTAAAGACTGTAGACTCAAGTGATACAACAAAAAAAGATGCAAGTGGTAATTATTATGCTATTCTAGAAGATCCGCAGTTTGCCGGACCAATAAACACTGCATTTGATTTGTCACAAGACAATGGTGGCGTTAATTTCACACCGGCAGGTCTTGTCGCTCTTCAATACAAGAGTGGTGACCCTCGTTGGTATGGAGAATAATTATATGAACTACAAATATTAATGCTATAATAATGAAATATAATAATAGTATAAACAAAATGTGGTTGGGTGTTTTGCTGATGTTTGTCATGACTTTATCTGCTTACGCACAGAAAACCCAAACGTATAAAGGAGTTGTTCTTGATGAAACGGAACAACCTGTTATTGGAGCGGCTGTAAAAGTCGTAGGTACAACCATCGGTGTGATTACTGATTTTGATGGTAAGTTCTCTTTGCAAGTTCCTGAGGGTAAAGTTGTAGAAGTAACTTTTGTTGGGTACGCTCCACAAAAGATTTCTGATTTGAAAAAGACAACTATTATCTTAAAAGAAGATGCACAATTACTGGATGAAGTTGTAGTGGTTGGTTATGGAACCCAAAAGAAAGCACATTTAACGGGAGCTATTGCAACCGTTCCAATGGACGATATTCAAGACTTGTCAGGTGGTGGTTTAGCTTCTTCATTGAGCGGTATGGTGAATGGTTTAAGTGTTAGCGGTGGACAATCTCGTCCGGGTGAGAATGCCCGTATCTATATTCGTGATACAAATTCTCTCGGTGAGGTAGGTAGTACAGCTCAGGAACCTTTGTATGTAATTGACGGTTACATTTATCCTAATGATGTGAAAATCGGTAATTCGACTGAGAACCTGGGTGCTACTGCTTTTAATAATTTGGATCCTTCAGTGATTGAAAGCATTTCCGTGTTGAAGGATGCTGCGGCAGCTGTGTATGGAGCTCGCGCAGCGAATGGTGTAATTTTAGTAACCACTAAAAAAGGACAATTGGGTGCGCCTCAAATTTCATATAGTGGTACCTTTGGTCTTGCTGACGAAGTATCTCGTCCTAAGATGTTAAGTGCATATAATTATGGTAGACTATATAATGCCATGGCTGATGCTGATCCTACAGTTACTTCTTTGAATCGTACTACTGGTTTGTATCAGGCCGATGAATTGGAAGCAATGAAAGGTCTAAACTATGACTTGCTTGATAAATACTGGAAGACTGCTTTCACTATGAAGCATGGTGTGAACATTAGTGGAGCAACAGAAAAAGCAAACTATTTTGCTGATATTTCATATTTCACTCAAGATGGCAACTTAGGAAAACTTGATTACAATCGTTGGAACTACCGTGCCGGTGTTGATGTTAAGGTTAGCAAATGGTTAAAAGCAAACCTCACAGTTTCTGGTGATTATGGAAAGAAAAATACACCGAATGTAAAAGTAGGTGGTACTAGTGATGAAAAAGATTATAATTTGTTGCTTACCCGTCCTTATTACATACCGGAAGAGGTAAATGGTAATCCAATTGCTGCTTATGGTATTAGTAATACAGAAGCCAATGGTAATCAAAACTATTCATATTCAGTACTACAAAATTCAGGTGACTACAGTCGTAATATGACTTCAAACCTGAGTGTTAATGGTAGTGTAGAATATGATTTTGGTTGGAATGAAATATTAAAAGGGCTGAAGTTTAAATTTTCTTATTCTAAGAGTATAAATTCGGATAAGAATAACCAATATGGTTCAGAATACACTCTCTATCGTTTGATTAACCGTTCGGGCAGTGGTTCTCACCTGTATACTCCAGTTTCGGGTCAAGATTATGATGGCATCATTTCTGAAGATAATTTCCGTAGCATGACAATCTCTAACGGGTCACCTTCTTATTTGTCTCGTAACATGAACCGCACTGATAACTATCAGGTAAACTTTACTGCATCATACGCACGTAATTTTGGTGCACATCATTTAGGTGGATTATTTTCTATCGAAAAGTCAGAAGCAGAAAGTGAATACTTGTACGGATACGTATCTGATCCTTATGAATTTACAACCGGTCAGTCTAATTCTGCCGAGGCGAATACAATGACTACTACGTTTACTCGTTCGGAGTCTGGTACTATGTCATACATCGGACGTTTGAATTATGCTTATGCAGACAGGTATTTGTTTGAAGTATTGTTACGTTCAGATTCGTCAACTAAGTTTGCGCCTGAAAACTATTGGGGATTGTTCCCTTCTGCTTCTTTGGGTTGGATTATTTCACAAGAAAGTTGGATGGAAAAATTTAAATGGGTGGATTATTTAAAAGTACGCGCTTCATTTGGTTTAACCGGTCGTGACAATACTGCACCCTGGCAATGGATGCAGGTATACGCTCAGGATGCCAATAAAGGACCTATGTTTGGTACTAGCATTAGTAATAGTACAGACAATCGTATAACTATTAATAAGAATAATTCGGCTGTAAACCGTGATGTTCATTGGGATAAATCATATAAAGCTAACTTTGGTGTTGATTTAACGACTTTGAATAATCGTTTAGCATTGAATTTAGATGCTTATTATGTTCAGAACCGTGAAATGTTGATGAATATTTCTCAATCTGTTCCCGGTATTGTAGGTACTCAGTCAGCTGCAACTAATTTGGGTGAAATGGATAATTACGGTGTGGAATTATCTGCTACATGGAGAGATAAGATAGGGAAAGACTTCAAATATAAGATTGGTATCAATACCGGTTATACGGATAATAAGGTACTTGTAATGGACTGGGAAACAGAATATCTTTACCGTCAAATTACTAAGAATCATCGCTCTGATATAGGTACTTGGGGCATGCAATGTATTGGTATGTTCCGTAGTTTTCAAGATATTGAAGAATATTTCGCAAAATACAATATCACCTCTTACATGGGTATGACAAAAGATAAAGTTCGTCCCGGAATGTTGATGTACAAAGATGTTCGTGGTGCTCAGCAGTCTGATGGATCGTACGCGGCTCCGGACGGTATTGTTGATAAAGATAATGATCAGGTTCGTTTATCCAATCGTTCTAATCCTTACGGCTTCACTACTAATTTAAGTGCTGAGTGGAAAGGACTTTCAATAACAGCCCAAATCAATGCAAGCTGGGGTGGATATAGTATGATTCCTTCGGCTGCCTTGAAACCTGGTACTGGTATTGAATATACTAATATGCCTTCTTTCTGGAACCCTGATAACATGTTTGTTTACAATGATATTTACGATGGTTCAGGAAACTTGGTAATGGCTGCTAATCGTGATGCTGAATTGCCAAACTTGAATTATTCAAGTGTAAATAGTGTAGCTTCTACGTTTTGGAGAGTAAGTGGTACTCGTGTGCAGTTGAATCGTCTCACATTGGCTTATGCTATTCCTTCAAAGTATACTAAGATGGCAGGAATTCAGAGCTGTCGACTTAATGTAACAGGACAGAATTTATTAAGTTTGTACAACCCATATCCAGATAATTTTATCGATCCGATGTATAGTTATGGAAGCTATCCTACACTAAGAAAAATTACTATAGGTGTTAATCTTACATTTTAAACGAAGTTGATAATGAAAAGAAATAATATAAAATTACTTAGTCAGGTTCTGATTTCAGCTTTTGTTCTATCTTCCTGTAGCGACAGCTTCTTGGAAGATAAAAAGAACTATGACAATGTGAATGCTGGGATCTATGATTATTATAGCGGAGCTAATGCTCGTGTGAGTGATGTCTATTCATGGTCATTACCCGATCCTAATTCTGACGCAAACTGGAAATCTAACTGTACCGGAAATGCGGATGATCAATCAAAATCAACAGAAGAGTATAGTGGTTTTGGAGCATTTGTAAATCCACAGGCTGAAATGACGGTTATGGGTGGAACTAAAGTACAAGATTTCTTCCATAATCAGGCAAACAACATTCAGGCTTCTGTATGGGGACGCATTCGTAACATCAATGATGTAATCAGGGGTATTACTGAGGGTGCATTATCACAAGAAGAAAAAGATAAGTTGTTAGGTCAAGTTTACTTTTTCCGTGCATGGTGTTACTACAACTTGGTAAAATGGTATGGTGGTGTACCCATTGTGAAAGATGTGCTGGAGCCAATAGAATCTTCAATTGTTCCTCGTTCTTCAGCAAAAGCATGTATTGAGTTCATTTGTGAAGACTTAGATAAATCTGCAGAGATGTTGTCAGCAGCAACTACAAGTGGTGGTTGGTCATCAAGTGAAGATTGGGGGCGTGTTACTTCCGGTACTGCTTTGGCGCTAAAAGGACGTGTTTTGTTGCTATGGGCGAGCCCTATGTTCAACAGAGCCAATGACGTTACTCGTTGGAATACCGCTTATGAAGAAATAAAGAAATCAATACCGGTTCTTAATGCGTGTGGTTACGATTTGTTCCAAACTAGCAATAATGTGAATGGATCTGATTTCGCTGCTTTATTCTCAACCGTAAAAAGCTCTGAAGCTGTATTTGTAACTCTTTTTAATACAGTGCAAACAGGAGATGGCATGAAGAATAATAGCTGGGAGCGTGGCATACGTCCTAAAAACTCAACAGGTAGTGGCAAAGAAGCTTCTGCCATGATGGTAGATATGTTCCCGATGGCTGATGGAAAGAAACCTGCGCTTACTAATACGTATAATAAGTTAGAAGGTTCAGAGTATACTTATGATGAAAATTATCCGTTTATGAACCGTGATCCACGTTTCTACCGTACGTTTGCATTCCCGGGTGTACGTTGGGCTTATTCAGGTGATCCGACTGCTGCCGATCCCGATAATCCTTCATACGGTAGCGGTAAAAATTATGAGTTGTGGAACTATGTATGGTATACCAGCCTTGATGATCAGGGAAATGCTGAAAGTGGCAATTCTTATGGTGCTGATAACTTATTGACAAGCAAAAAGGGTTTATACGTACGTAAACGTTCCGATGATTTGGATGTAAATACTAGCCCTTTATATACTTGGGCGGCAACTGATAATAACGGAGGTTTTGCTTATTCTGCATCTCCTTACCTTGAAATTCGCTATGCGGAAGTATTGCTTAATTATGCAGAAGCTGCTTGCGGTGCCGGTCACATGAGTGAAGCTGTTGAGCAGTTGCAGAAAATTCGTACTCGTGCAGGTTATACTGCTGCTAACAATTATGGATTGCAAACTGATTTGGCTGCAGATCAGGCAGCTTGTATGTCGGCAGTTCTTTATGAACGTCAAATAGAGTTGGCTTACGAAGGAAAACGTTTTGATGATCTTCGTCGCTGGATGTTATTTGATGGTGGTACAAGCCAAGCCGACGGAGCTCCTAGCACATGGACCTTGACTGGATGGGGTGGTAATACATGTACTTACCTAGGATTCAAACCATTGAATGGCCAACGTCGTGAAAATATGGAATTCCGTGTACAGGATTCTTATGGAGTAGGTGGTACTACAAAAGATTCAGATCCATTGGTTAAAGCCGGTGTAACTCGTCCTGCTGCTGTTGATTACCGCAAAGAACTGACTACTCAGCTTGAACAATTGAAAGAGTTTTATGCAGGAAAGTTGGTTCGTAAGTTAAAGAAGGGTGACGCTCGTGATCAAAATCATGTTGATTTGACTATGCAATTCTATCCGAAGTATTACTTCTTAGGTTTTGCACAAGGAGCGCAGAACAGCAATAAAGATCTGTTGCAAACTATTGGTTGGGAAGATTATAACAATGCCGGAGCAAACGGAACATTCGATCCGCTGGCAGAATAATTTTAGATTAGAATCATTAAGTGAATAGAAAAGGATTGGGATACTTTGTAAGAAGTACCCAGTCCTTTTTTTATTATATGTTTGCCGATTAATACTACCTTCTGATTCATTAAATAATAAAAAAACTCCTCGTCACCGATTACAAATCTCCCTGAAAATAGTCTAATAAATAAGTGAACTAAAAACTCAATACTGAAAATATGAGAAAAAGATGGATTTTTGTGATTTGTGCCATTGCTTTGATGGCGCCGGTCAGCGTAGTTAAGGCACAGTATCCTCAGGAACCGAAAGAGGTGAAAGAGGCTGTGAAGAAAAGGATGGATGAAGAGTACAAACTTTCAGACGAAGCTTGGGAAAAGGCTCTTCCTACTATCGAAAAAGAAGCAAAAGAAGGAAAACCTTATATTCCTTGGGCAGCAAGACCAACTGATCTTCCTCAGGCTAAAATACCTTCTTTCCCGGGTGCCGAAGGTGGTGGTATGTTCAGTTTCGGAGGCCGTGGAGGTAAAGTGATTACGGTTACCAATTTGAATGACCGTGGACCCGGATCTTTCCGTGAGGCTTGCGAAACAGGTGGAGCACGTATCATTGTTTTTAATGTTTCAGGTGTTATCCGTATTAAAACCCCTATCATTGTACGCGCACCTTACGTTACAATTGCCGGACAAACAGCTCCGGGTGATGGTGTTTGTATTGCAGGTGAGTCATTCTGGGTAAACACACACGATGTTGTGGTACGTCACATGCGTTTCCGTAGAGGAGAAACCAATGTAGGTCGTCGTGACGATGCATTTGGCGGTAACCCGGTGGGTAACATCATGATTGACCACTGCTCATGTACTTGGGGGTTGGATGAAAACATCTCATTCTATCGTCACATGTTCAGTCCGGGTGCCGATTACAAAGACCTGAAGTTGCCTACAGTAAACGTAACTATACAGAATACAATCTCTGCAAAAGCACTCGATACATATAACCATGCATTTGGTAGTACGTTGGGAGGAGAGAATTGTTCTTTCATGCGTAACCTTTGGGCAAGCAATGCCGGACGTAACCCGTCAATTGGTTGGAATGGTATCTTTAACTTCGTGAACAATGTAACCTATAACTGGGTGCACCGTTCGGTTGATGGTGGTGACTATACCGCACTTTACAACATGATTAATAACTACTTCAAACCAGGTCCGTTGACTCCGAAAAACACGCCTGTGGGACACCGTATTTTGAAACCGGAATCGGGTCGTAGCAAATTGGGATATTATGTATTTGGTCGTGTTCATGCCAGCGGTAATATCATGGAAGGTTATGATGCCATTACCAAAGACAACTGGGCAGGTGGTATTCAGGTTCAGGAGCAAGCAAATACAGATGGTTATACTGAAAATATGAAGTGGGATGAGCCTTTCCCAATGCCTCACTTAACTATTATGCCTGCCAAAGATGCTTATAAGTATGTGTTGAAGAACGCAGGAGCAACCATACCAAGCCGTGACATCGTCGATGAAAGAATAGTTGAAGAAGTTGAAACCGGAAAACCTTATTACGTAGAAGGTTTGGATCCTAATTCATTCTACCAATTTCAACATCGTCGTTTACCCAATGATTCTTATAAAAAAGGTATCATTACTGACATCAGTCAGGTAGGTGGTTATCCTGAATACAAAGGTACTCCTTATGTGGATACTGATGGTGACGGAATGCCCGATGCATGGGAAAAAGCCAATGGGCTGAACCCGAACGATTCTTCAGATGCAGTTAAAGACTGCACCGGCGACGGATACACGAACATTGAAAAATATATCAATGGTATCAGCACAAAGAAGAAAGTTGACTGGACAAACCTGAAGAACAACCACGATACGTTGGCTAAGAAAGGTAAATTAATGTAATGATAAACCCGATGAAAATGAAAGTGATTCACCTTTTCTTTTGCTTCCTTTTCGTAGCTGTGGCTTCGGCTCAGGCTATTGATCTGGATAAGCAAAACCGTGATCCTAAATATGTGGAATCTATCGTTGGCAGATCGCAGAAGATTGTCGACAAGCTTGGTATCGCTGATAAAACAGTTCAGCAAGAGGTTTGCAACATCATTGCTAACCGTTACTTTGAGCTTAATGACATTTACGAAAAACGTGATGCTAAAGTAAAGCAGATCAAAGAATCGGGAATTACCGGTACGGCTAAGCAGGAAGCGCTGAGCGCTGCTGAATTTGAGAAAGACGCAGCTTTGTATCGCTCGCATTTTGCTTTCCCTGCTAACCTTTCATTGTTCCTCAATGAAAAACAAATTGAGCAGGTGAAAGACGGTATTACTTTCGGGGTTGTTAAGGTGACTTACACAGCAACTTTGGATATGATTCCATCTTTGAAACAGGAAGAAAAGGAACAAATATATGCCTGGTTAGTTGAAGCACGCGAGTTTGCACTCGATGCCGAGAGCTCAAACAAAAAGCACGAAGCATTTGGCAAGTACAAAGGACGTATCAACAACTATCTTTCAAAAAGAGGATATGACCTCGTAAAAGAGAGAGAAGCTTGGTATAAACGTATCAAGGAAAAAGAGGCACAGAAAAAATAACTTAGTTTAATTCTGTTTTTTATGTGAAGAAGGAGCGTTCTGTGTATGCAGAGGCTCCTTCTTCTTTTATACGTTAATCAATTTACCTGTTTTTTTATCTCCTTTCGTGCTTGTCAATTGAGTACACAATGGCTACTTCTACGTCTTTTTTACTAAATAGAATAAATTCGAATCAGATAAAAATACAAGTATGAATAAGCCCTTCATTTTGTGGATTACATTTTTCTTGTTTATGTTCGTTTCTTGTAAACAGGAAAAAGACTATTACGTTTTCACTTCTTTTCATGAACCTGCTACCGATGGTCTGCGTTTTCTCTATAGCGCTGATGGCGTTCATTGGGATAGCATTGCAGGCACGTGGCTGAAACCGGAAATTGGCAAGCAGCAGATTATGAGAGATCCGTCGATGGTACAAACGCCCGACGGAACATTTCATTTGGTGTGGACTACAAGTTGGAAGGGCGATTTAGGTTTTGGTTATGCATCTTCAAAAGACCTTATTCACTGGTCAGAGCAGAAAATGATTCCGGTTATGGCTCATGACACGACTACGGTTAATGTATGGGCTCCCGAGATTTTTTATGATGATGAACAGCAACAATTCATGGTTGTTTGGGCATCGTGCGTACCCAATCGTTTTCCTCGTGGAGTAGAGGAGGTGAAGAACAATCATCGCCTGTATTACATTACCACTAAAGATTTCAATACGGTGTCCGAAACTAAGTTGCTTTATGATCCCGGTTTCAGCAGCATTGATGCCGTTATAGTAAAAAGAGCCGCCAAAGATTACGTCATGGTTCTGAAAGACAATACCCGCGCAAACCGTAACTTGAAGATAGCCTTTGCTTCATCTCCTTACGGACCTTATTCCGAGGCATCGGCAGCGTTCACCGAACCTTTTGTTGAGGGTCCTACGGTTGAAAAGGTAGGCGATGATTATATGATTTATTTTGATGTTTATAAAAAGAAGATATATGGTGCCGTGAAAACACGTGATTTTATTAATTTCACTAACGAAACGGCCCACATCAGTGTTCCTCAGGGGCATAAGCATGGAACCATTTGCAAGGTTCCCAAAGCTATTGTCGACGGGTTAATTAAGAATCAGAAGTAATAAACACCTAACGTATAAACCATGAAATATATCAGTCAATCTTTACTTGCTCTGGCAATGGGCTGTTTGGCAGCCTTACCTGCTTCTGCTCAGAATAAAATTCATTATACGGGAACCGAACTGGCTAACCCGGCTTATCACGACGGACAACTTAGTCCGGTGGTGGGGGTGCATAACATTCAGATTATGCGTGCCAACCGTGAATTTCCCGATTCATCGAATGGTAACGGGTGGACTTACAATCACCAGCCGATGCTGGCTTATTGGAACGGACAGTTTTATTATCAATACTTGTGTGATCCGGTTGATGAGCACGTGCCACCTTCGCACACGGTGCTGATGACTTCAAAGGACGGCTATCATTGGACCAATCCGCAAATCGTATTTCCCGAGTACAAGGTGCCCGACGGATACACCAAAGCCGGTCGTCAAGACGTGGCAAAGAACCTGATTGCTATTATGCATCAACGTGTAGGGTTTTATGTTTCCAAATTGGGTAAGCTCATCACCATGGGTAACTACGGCGTAGCGATGGATAAAAAAGACGATCCCAATGATGGTAACGGCATTGGTCGTGTGGTACGCGAAATAAAGAAAGACGGTACTTACGGACCCATTTACTTCATCTACTACAATCACGGTTTTAATGAAAAGAACACCGCTTTTCCCTATTTCAAACGAAGCAAGGATAAGGCATTTGTGAAAGCTTGCCAAGAGATACTCGATAATCCGCTTTATCGTATGCAATGGGTGGAAGAGGCCGATCGCAATGATCCTATCATTCCTCTGAACAAAGAATACAAAGCGTTTAACTACTATACTCTTCCCGATGGGAAAATTGCCTGTTTGTGGAAGCATGCACTGACTTCCATCAGCGAAGACGGAGGCAATAACTGGGCTGAGCCGGTATTGCGTGCCAAAGGTTTTGTGAATAGCAATGCTAAAATATGGGGACAACGTTTAAGCGACGGTACGTATGCAACCGTATACAACCCGTCGGAATTCCGTTGGCCGCTCGCTATATCATTGAGTAAAGACGGTTTGGAGTACACCACGCTCAACTTGGTTCACGGTGAAATTACCCCCATGCGTTACGGTGGTAACTATAAATCATACGGTCCGCAATACGTTCGCGGCATTCAGGAAGGCAACGGCACACCGAAAGACGGTAATCTGTGGGTTGCTTACAGTGTGAATAAGGAAGATATGTGGGTTTCACGCATTCCGGTTCCGGTCAAGCTAAAGGCCGCTGCACATGCCGATGATGATTTCTCACAATTTACCGAACTAGCACAGCTAACCGATTGGAATATCTATTCTCCCGTATGGGCACCTGTGTCGCTCGATAAAAACTGGTTGCTGTTGCAAGACAAAGATCCGTTTGACTATGCCAAGATAGAACGCAAGATTCCTGCAACGAAGGAACTGAAAGTAGCCTTTGATTTGCAGGCCGGTCAAAACGATAAAGGCACACTTCAAATTGAATTTCTTGATGAGAACGGCATTGCCTGTTCACGTTTGGAACTGACGGCCGATGGCGTTTGTCGTGCTAAGGGTGGCTCACGTTTCGGTAACATCATGAAATATGAAGCGGGCAAAACATACCATGTTGAAGCCTTATTGTCTGTGGCTAACAGAAGCATTCAGGTATTTGTTGACGGAAAGAAGGTGGGTACACGTATGTTCTATGCTCCCGTTGCTGCTATTGAGCGAATAGCTTTCCGTACGGGTGAGCTGAGACAATTCCCTACACCGGAAACACCGGCCGATCAGACTTACGACCTGCCCAATGCCGGCGCGCAAGATGCTTTGAGCACTTTCCGTGTAGCCAACTTCAAAACCTCTTCGACCGATGTGGATGCAACCGCTGCTTTCCTGAAGTACGCTACTTTCAGCCATTATGCTGATTACTTCAACAACATGGAAGATGAAAACATCGCTCAGGCTATTCCTAACTCGGAAGCATCGGCCTGGATGGAACAGAATATTCCGTTGTTTGAATGTCCTCAGAAGAATTTCGAAGAGATGTATTACTACCGTTGGTGGAGCCTGCGTAAGCACATCAAAAACACTCCGGCAGGTTATGGAATGACCGAGTTCTTGGTCAATCGTACCTATGCCGATAAGTATAACCTCATTGCCTGCGCCATAGGTCACCACATTTATGAGAGTCGCTGGTTGAGAGATCCGAAGTATCTGGATCAGATTATACATACCTGGTACCGCGGTAACGAAGGCGGACCGATGAAGAAGATGAATAAATTCAGTTCATGGAATGCAGATGCCATTTACAACCGTTTCTTGGTTGATGGCGATAAAGACTTTCTGCTCGATATGATGACCGATTTGGATACCGAATACAAACGTTGGGAAAGCACCAACCGCCTGAAAAATGGTTTGTACTGGCAGGGTGATGTGCAAGACGGCATGGAAGAATCGATCAGTGGCGGTCGCCGCAAGCAATATGCTCGTCCTACCATCAATAGCTATATGTACGGTAATGCCAAAGCGCTTTCAAACATGGGGTTGCTGGCTGGCAATGAAGGTATTGCCATGAAGTATGACTTGAAGGCTGATACCTTGAAGCAGTTGGTTGAAGGCAAATTGTGGAACGAGCGTCATCAGTTCTTTGAAACCATGCGCACAGATTCTTCTGCCAATGTGCGCGAAGCTATCGGTTACATTCCTTGGTATTTCAATTTGCCCGATGCACGCAAGCATGATGTGGCTTGGAAGGAAGTCATGGACGAAAAAGGTTTCTTGGCTCCTTACGGTATGACTACTGCCGAACGTCGTCACCCCGAGTTTCGTACCCGTGGTGTGGGCAAGTGCGAGTGGGATGGAGCTATCTGGCCTTTCGCTTCGGCTCAAACGCTTACGGCTATGGCCAACTTTATGAATAACTATCCGCAAACGGTGCTCACTGACAGTGTGTACTTCCGTCAGATGGAATTGTATGTGGAATCTCAATACCACCGTGGTCGTCCGTATATTGGTGAGTACCTCGATGAAGTTACCGGCTATTGGTTGAAAGGTGATCAGGAGCGTTCACGTTATTACAATCACTCTACCTTCAACGATTTGGTGATTACCGGTTTAGTAGGTTTACGTCCGCGTACAGACAACACAATTGAAGTGAATCCGTTGATACCGGAGGGCAAGTGGAACTGGTTCTGCCTGGACAATGTATTGTATCACGGCCACAACATTTCTATTGTTTGGGACAAGGACGGATCTCGTTATCATGCAGGCAAGGGTCTTCGTGTATATGTGAATGGCAAACTGGTGGGACAATCCGACCGTTTGCAGCGACTGGTATGCAAGGATGTTTTGAACTAATCAGCATTTATGGGCTATAGCAATAAAATAATAGTATGTTTTTTTATCGGGTTGCTTTACTCTTTCCGTAGCCTCTGGGCCATGGAAGTGGTAAAGCCCACCTGTGAAATGACGGTCGACCCGCTATGCATAAGTACGTTGACACCTCACTTTGGGTGGCAACTGACTTCGTCCGTACAGGCCGATGCACAAACAGCTTATGCCATTGAAGTCTACGCCCTACACGGTGCAAAGCGCACGCTGGTATGGCAATCGGGCAAAAAAGTGTCTTCTCAAAGTCAACACGTGCCTTATGGAGGTGCACCGCTTAAACCGGCACAAAAATATAGTTGGAAAGTGCAGGTTTGGGATTCTGCGGGGAAGCTTTCTGCCTGGAGTGCAGAGGCTGTTTTCGGCATAGCACCTTCAAATTCTTTCTTTCAAAATGCGCATTGGGTAGGAGCCATTACGCAACAGCAGGCTAAACTACCTGCTGGTCGAAAATTCCACGGTACCGACATGAAGAAGCCCGAAGTAAAGGCGTTGTGGGATGCTGTAGACAGTTTATCGTCCAAGAGCATCAGTCTACGCCGCAGCTTCACCGTGAATAAAAAAATAGTCGGGGCAATGGTTTACATTTGCGGTCTGGGACATTATGAACTCAGCCTGAATGGTCAGAAGGTGGGCAACAGCGAGTTTGCCCCTCTGTGGAGCGACTACGACAAAACGGTGTATTACAACGCCTACGATGTGACTTCTTTGCTGAAAGAAGGAGTCAACGCTATAGGTGCTTTACTAGGCAACGGATTTTACAATGTGCAGGGTGGCGGACGATACCGCAAACTGCAAATCGGTTTCGGGCCACCTACTTTGTTGCTCAAGATGGTGATTACACATGCAGACGGCACACAGGAAGAAATTTGTTCGGATGCCCACTGGAAGTACGCTTTGAACCCGGTTACTTTCAATAGCATATACGGTGGTGAAAGCTACGATGCTCGCTTGGAACAAAAGGGATGGAACACTGCTGCTTTCCATGATGCTGCCTGGAAACCGGTGGTGATTCAGGAAGCACCCAAAGGAACCCTTCGTCCGCAAGAGGCTTCACCGGTGAAAATCATGGAGCGTTATGGCATTCAGAAGGTAACCAAGCTGACGGCTCAACAGGTAGAGGCGGCATCGAAGTCGACCAAAAGAACGGTGGATCCTTCGGCTATGGTGCTCGACATGGGGCAGAACCTGGCCGGCTTTCCGGAGATTACCGTGCGTGGCAAGAAAGGACAAAAAGTAACCTTGCTTGTGGCCGAAGCACTTACCGATGAGGGGGCTGTTAACCAAAGACAAACAGGGCGTCAGCACTATTACGAATACACCCTCAAAGGTGAAGGAGACGAAACGTGGCATCCGCGTTTCTCATACTATGGTTTCCGCTACATTCAGGTTGAAGGAGCCGTATTGAAAGGGCAGAAGAACCCGCAGAAACTTCCTGTTATCAAAAACATACAGTCATGCTTTGTATATAACTCGGCTCGTGATGTAGCCACTTTCCGTTGCTCTAATGACGTGTTCAACAGTGCACACCGCATTATAGGCAAGGCTGTGCGCAGCAACATGCAATCGGTGTTTACCGACTGTCCGCACCGTGAAAAGCTGGGCTGGCTGGAACAACTGCACCTCAATGGTCCCGGTTTGTTGTACAACTATGACCTGACCACCCTCTTTCCCAAGGTGATGCAAGACATGGCCGATGCACAACACAACAACGGCATGGTTCCCACTACGGCACCTCAGTATGTAGTGTTTGAAGGCCCGGGCATGGATGTGTTTGCCGACTCTCCCGAGTGGGGCTCATCCATGGTTATTTTGCCGTTTATGTATTACGAAACTTACGGTGATGCTTCGCTTATAGAGCGTTACTACCGTAATATGCGCGCTTATGTGGACTATCTCACTTCGCGTGCACAGAACCACATTGTTTCGTTTGGTTTGGGTGATTGGTATGACTACGGCGATTTCCGTGCAGGTTTCTCGCGTAACACACCCGTTCCGCTGGTTGCCACGGCACACTATTACCTCGATATTTGCTACCTGGAACAGGGAGCACGTATGGTGGGCAACAAGCACGACGAAAATTATTATGCTGCCCTCAAAGCAGAGGTGAAAGCTGCATTCAACGATACATTCTTTCACTCCGAAACAGCTCAATATGGCACAGGCAGTCAGTGCAGCAATGCATTGCCGCTCTTCCTCGGTTTGGTGGAAGATGGAGTACGCCCACTAGTGCTCCAAAATTTGGTGAAGGACATCAAAGCTCACGGCAATCGCCTCACAACGGGCGATGTGGGCAACCGTTACCTGTTCCAGACATTGGCACGCAACGGACTCAATGAGCTGATGTACACCATGCATAATCACGAAGAAGCACCCGGCTATGGCTTTCAGCTGAAATTTGGCGCTACTACGCTTACCGAGCAGTGGGATCCGCGTCAGGGTTCGTCGTGGAATCACTTCATGATGGGACAGATTGACGAATGGTTTTTTGCTTCATTGGCAGGTATTAAGGCCGATCCGTCGGCTCCGGGGTATAAGGACTTTGTGATTGCTCCCCAACCCGTGGGCGATTTGAAACAAGTGGAAGCTACCTTCCAAACGCTTTACGGAACCATTTCAGTGAATTGGACCAAAGAAAATGGTATCTTTACCCTCCGGACAAATGTGCCGGTCAACTGTTCGGCCAAATTGTTTATGCCCGGCGAAGAAACGCCCCGCTTGTTAAAGAGTGGCAGTTATTCATTTACTAAAAACTTAGAACGATGAACATACGTATTCTATTATTGTCCCTATTGATCGGCTTGCCTTTTGCCATGCGTGCAGAACGTGTTGACATGCGTGCGGCAGGTGCCAAAGCAAATGGTACTACGCTCAATACCCGGTTGATTAACCAAACCATCGATAGGCTTAGCAAGGGTGGCGGTGGTACGCTGTTTTTCCCTGCGGGTCGCTACCTCACAGGTTCTATCGTGATGAAAAGTAACATCACGCTGGAGCTGGAAGCCGGTGCCACACTGCTCTTTTCCGATGATTTCGACCAATACCTTCCGTTTGTGGAAATGCGTTACGAAGGGGTGATGATGAAGAGTTTTTCGCCGCTTATTTATGCGGTAGATGCCGAGAATATTACCATAAAAGGAGAAGGTACTCTCGATGGTCAGGGCAAAAAATGGTGGATGGAGTTTTTCCGTGTCATGATTGACTTGAAGGACAACGGTGTGAGAGACATCAATAAATACCAGCCCATGTGGGACAAGGCCAATGATACGAAAACATTGTACGCCGAAACGAATGAAGATTATGTAAACACGTTGCAGAGACGCTTTTTCCGTCCGCCATTCATTCAGCCTTTGCGCTGCAAGAATGTGAAGATTGAGGGAGTGAAAATCGTTAACTCTCCCTTCTGGACTGTCAATCCGCAGTTTTGCGATAACGTTACGGTGAAGGGTGTAACCATTCACAACGTGCCTTCGCCCAATACGGATGGCATCAACCCTGAATCGTGCAGCAACGTGCACATCAGTGACTGCCACATTTCGGTAGGTGACGACTGCATCACCATCAAATCAGGACGCGACTTGCAGGGCCGCAAAGCCGCTGCTCCGTGCCAGAATATTACCATCACCAATTGCACCATGCTGGCAGGTCACGGCGGTGTAGTCATTGGCAGTGAAATGAGTGGGGGAGTATGTAAGGTGGTTATCAGCAATTGTGTGTTTGATGGTACTGACAGAGGTATTCGCTTGAAATCAACCCGCGGTCGCGGAGGGGTAGTGGAAGACATTCGTATCAGTAATGTTGTGATGCGCAACATCAAGAACGAGGCCATTGTAATGGACCTGATGTACAGCAACATGCCTGCCGAACCACTGAGCGAGCGTACGCCGATCTTTAGAGATATTCATGTTTCCGGACTGACTGCCCGTGACGTGAAAACACCGATTTTTATCAGAGGTCTCGACGAGGCACCCATCTCGGATGTTTCCTTGCGCGACATTAACATACAGAGTCGTGAGAAACCTCAGTTTCTGAATTACAAGAACCTATCATTGACCGATGTAACGATCAACGGTAAAACAATAACACTGGAATGATACCGATGAAGAAATTAGTCATGGCAGCCATGCTGCTAAGCTTTGCAGGAGCAAATGCACAGACATACGAAAACCAGTTTGCTCGTCCGCTGCACGACGTGCTGGCCGACATACAAACACGTTTCAACGTGCGCCTGAAATATGATATCGATACGGTAGGCAAGGTACTTCCTTATGCCGATTTCCGCATTCGCCCGTACTCTGTTGAAGAGTCGCTCACCAACGTATTGGCACCGTTCGACTATAAGTTTGTGAAGCAAGATGCGCAAACGTACAAACTTAAAGTATATGAGTATGCACGTCGCACAGATGCCGACGGAGAAAAAATGCTGGCTCACCTGCAAGCACTGTATGCCGACAAAGCATCGTGGGAGCAACGGAAGACTTGTTTGCGTGCTGAGGTACGTAGCAAGTTAGGTCTCGATTCTTTGATGGCCAAACGGGTGACAAGTAAACCCATCCTTTCCAAAATACGCAAGTTCGATGGCTACACCGTTCAGAACTTTGCGTTAGAAACCTTGCCAGGACTATACGTTTGCGGTTCCATATACACCCCTCGTACATCGGGGAAACATGCGTTGATAGTTTGTCCCAACGGACATTTCGGTGGCGGGCGCTACCGCGAAGACCAACAGCAACGCATGGGTACATTGTCACGTATGGGAGCCGTTTGTGTGGATTATGATCTCTTTGGTTGGGGCGAATCGGCTTTGCAGGTAGGCGGAGCGGCTCACCGTTCCAGTGCGGCGCACATCATTCAGGCCATGAACGGACTTTCCATTCTCGATTACATGCTTACCCGCAAAGATATTGATAAAACCCGAGTAGGGGTAAACGGCGGTTCCGGTGGTGGAACGCAGACTGTTTTACTCACTGCACTCGACGAACGTTTTACGGCTGCGGCACCGGTCGTTAGTCTGGCTTCACACTTCGATGGTGGCTGCCCCTGCGAAAGCGGCGTGCCTGTTTTACTAGCTTGTGGAGGAACCAATAATGCCGAATTGGCTGCCATGTTTGCTCCACGTCCCCTGCTGGTGGTTTCCGATGGCAAGGACTGGACAGCGAGTGTGCCTGCATTGGAATTCCCTTACCTGCAAAAAGTGTACGGATTTTACGGAGCGGCAGATAAGGTGACCAATGTACATCTTCCTCAGGAAGGGCATGATTTTGGTATTAATAAGCGCATGGCTGTCTATGACTTCTTTGCTTCGGTGTTTAATCTTGATAAGAGCAAACTCTATGAGAAGAAAGTAACCATCGAACCTCAGGAGGCTATGTTTAGCTTTGGCAATAAGGGTGAGTTAATGCCTGCAATGGCCATCCGCTCGTTCGATGCCTTGGCGGTGTATTTTGATAAAGGCAGGTTTGCCCAACTACAATCTGATTTGAGTTTGGAAAAAAAGGCAACCGAATGGGTGGCTTCTTTGCAACTGAAAGACCAGAAAACAGCCGGATACGTTACCACGCTGATTTATAATCACCTGCGTGCCGTGCGCGATTGGCACAACGATCATCCTTTTACCACTATTCCCGAAGGCATTAATCCGCTCACAGGCAGTCCGCTTAGCGAGCTGGAACGCTCCCTGATAGCCGATTCGGCCATGCCGAAAGAGGTGCACGCCAAGCTGATGAACGGCTTGCGTAAATCGCTTACCGAGGAGCAGGTAGAGGCTATTCTTGATAAATATACGGTGGGTAAAGTGGCTTTCACCATGAACGGTTACAAGTCCATTGTGCCCGACCTCACAGAGAAGGAGGAAGCTACCATTTTGGCTCATCTCAAGCAGGCTCGCGAACAGGCTATCGACTACAAAAGCATGAAGCAGATTTCGGCTGTGTTTGAGATGTACAAGAATAAGTGTGAGGCATACCTGAACAACAACGGTCGCAGCTGGCGTCAGCTTTTCAAGGCTTACGTTGACAAGGTGAAGGCCGAAAAGGCTGCTAAAAAAGCAGCGGAGCAGAAGCAATAAGCTGGCGGTAATGCTCCCAATTGCTCGGGGCAGTTGAAGGGATTGCTCGTTGCAATTGGTGCAACTGGTCGTGGCAGATTTCAAACTGCTCGTGGCTCTTGGATAAGAAAGTGTTTAAACGTTGAAAAACGAAATAAATAATGATGAAAAATAAATCTTTGTTACGAACAGCAGCTGTATGGGCTGTGGGACTGGTGTCGCTGTCGATGCAGGCTCGCGAATACAAACTGTGGTATGACAAACCGGCGGCGGTGTGGACAGAAGCGCTACCGCTGGGCAACGGACGGCTGGGAGCCATGGTATTTGGCACTCCCGGTGTGGAGCAAATTCAGCTGAACGAGGAGACTATCTGGGCAGGCAGGCCCAATAACAACGCCAATCCCAATGCTTTGGAGTACATCCCCAAGGTGCGCGAACTGGTCTTTGCAGGTAAGTACCTCGAAGCACAAACCTTGGCTACGGAGAAGGTGATGGCCAAAACCAACTCGGGCATGCCTTACCAAACGTTTGGCGATTTGCGCATCTCCTTTCCCGGACATACCCGTTACACGGATTATTACAGAGAATTAAGTCTGGACTCGGCCCGCACGGTGGTGCGTTACAAGGTCGATGGCGTTACGTACCGTCGTGAAACCATCACGTCGTTCACCTCGCAGGTGGTGATGGTTCGTCTCACCGCCGATAAACCGGGAATGATTACCTGCAATGCGTTGCTTACCACACCGCATCAGGATCCGGTCATTGCTTCGGATGGCAATTGTGTAACGCTATCGGGGGTATCTTCGTGGCACGAAGGACTCAAAGGTAAGGTCTTGTTTCAAGGTCGCCTCACAGCTACTACGCAAGGAGGAAAAGTAAGTTGTCAGGACGGTACACTCTCTGTAGAGGGAGCCGATGAAGCGGTATTGTATGTATCCATTGCTACCAATTTCAATAACTATAAAAACATCGACGGCAATGAAGTGGAGCGTTCAAAAGACTTTCTGGACAAGGCTTTAAAGCGTTCCTATGCCGACGATGTGAAAGCTCACGTGGCTTACTTCCGTCAGTTCATGGATCGGTCGTCTCTGGACTTGGGCGACGATCAATTTGCCCATGTAACAACAGACATGCGTGTGGAGCGTTTCAAGGATACGAATGATGCGTTCTTGGTAGCTACCTACTTCAAATTTGGCAGATACTTGCTGATCTGTTCTTCGCAACCGGGTGGACAACCGGCTAATCTTCAGGGCATCTGGAACGATAAACTCTTCCCGTCGTGGGACAGTAAATATACGTGCAACATTAACCTCGAAATGAACTATTGGCCTTCTGAGGTGACCAACCTCAGCGAACTGAACGAACCGCTCTTTAAGTTGATTAAGGAAGTGAGTGAAACCGGACGCGAAACGGCTAAAACCATGTATGGTGCCGATGGCTGGGTGTTGCATCACAATACAGATATATGGCGCATAACGGGTGCACTCGACAAAGCACCGTCGGGCATGTGGCCATCGGGTGGGGCATGGCTGTGCCGTCACCTGTGGGAAAGATACCTTTACACAGGCGATGTGGCGTTTCTGCGCTCGGCTTACCCCATTATGAAAGAGGCAGGCGTGTTCTTTGATCAAACGATGGTGAAAGAGCCCGTGCACGGTTGGCTGGTGGTTTGCCCCAGTAACTCGCCCGAGAATGTACATGCCGGCAGTGAAGGCAAGGCTACCACGGCAGCAGGTTGCACCATGGACAACCAACTGGTGTTCGATCTCTGGTCGGCTATCATCACCTCGGCACGTGTGTTGGGTGTAGATGCTGCCTTTGCTGCACACCTGGAGCAACGCATAGCCCAGCTGCCTCCTATGCAGGTGGGACGATGGGGACAATTGCAGGAGTGGATGTTCGATTGGGATGACCCCAACGATGTGCATCGTCACATTTCACACCTCTACGGTTTGTTTCCCAGCAACCAGATTTCTCCTTACCGTACACCGGCTTTGTTTGACGCAGCCCGTACCTCGCTCATCCACCGTGGCGATCCCTCAACCGGATGGAGCATGGGCTGGAAGGTGTGCCTCTGGGCCCGTTTGCTCGATGGTGACCATGCGTATAAACTCATAACCGATCAGCTCACACTGGTGCGCAACGAGAAGAAAAAAGGAGGTACATACCCTAACCTGTTTGATGCACATCCGCCTTTCCAGATTGACGGTAACTTTGGCTGTACGGCCGGCATTGCCGAAATGTTGATGCAGAGTTACGACGGATTCATCTACTTGCTCCCCGCACTGCCTTCGCTGTGGAAAGAGGGAGAGGTGAAAGGACTGATGGCCAGAGGAGGTTTTGAGCTCAACCTGAAGTGGAAAAACGGAAAAGTAGAACGGCTGACCATTAAGTCGCACGCCGGTGGCAACTGCCGTCTGCGTTCGCTCCATCCGCTTAGTGCCAAAGGCCTGAAGAAAGCCAAAGGAAAGAATCCCAACGCACTCTATGAAGTGCCCGTCATAGCACAACCTTTGGTCAATGAATCGGCCAAGTTGAATAAAGTGGAATTGAAACCTACTTATTTATATGACCTTCCTACTCGTGCAGGAAAGGAATATGTAGTTATTGGAAAATAAAAAGAATAAATAATAAACGCGAATGATATGATGAAGACAAATGTTTTTTGGTATTTCTTGTTTCTGTTGATGTTAACAGCCGGTAACGCGTCGGCTCAGAAGAAAACAGCGAAAACGTACATCCCCTGGAGTAACGGTAAATTGGTTGTTTCTGAAGAAGGTCGTTACCTGAAACACGAAAACGGAGCACCTTTCTTTTGGTTGGGTGAAACCGGATGGCTTTTGCCCGAACGCCTGAACCGCGATGAAGCGGAATATTATCTGGAACAATGCAAACAAAGAGGTTACAATGTGGTTCAGGTACAAACCATGAACAATGTTCCCTCCATGAATGCCTACGGACAATACTCGTTGGTTGATGGTTTCAACTTCAAAGACATCAACAAGAAAGGGGTGTACGGTTACTGGGATCACATGGATTATATCATTAAAACAGCGGCTAACAAAGGTATCTACATCGGTATGGTGTGCATCTGGGGAACTCCTGTCAGCAAAGGTCAGATGAGCGTCAAAGAGGCTCAGGCTTACGGTAAATTCCTGGCAGAGAGATACAAGAACGAACCCAATGTTATTTGGTTCATTGGTGGCGACATTCGTGGCGATGTGAAGACTGCCGAGTGGGAAGCATTAGCCAAAAGCATCCGTGCGGTTGATAAAAACCACCTGATGACTTTCCATCCGCGGGGTCGTACTACATCGGCTATGTGGTTTAACAAAGCTGAGTGGTTGGACTTCAACATGTTCCAGAGCGGACACCGTCGTTACGGTCAACGCAATGGCGACGGTGATTACCCCATTGAAGAGAATACCGAGGAAGATAACTGGCGTTTTGTGGATAGAAGCTTTGCTGAGAAACCACTGAAACCGGTTATCGACGGTGAACCGATCTACGAGGAAATTCCTCAAGGCTTGCATGACCCCAACGAAACTCACTGGAATGACAACGATGTACGTCGTTATGCTTACTGGTCGGTTTTTGCCGGTTCATTCGGACACACATACGGTCACAATTCCATTATGCAGTTTATCCGTCCGGGTGTGGGTGGTGCTTACGGAGCCAAGAAACCTTGGTACGAAGCGTTAAACGATCCCGGCTTTAACCAGATGCAATACATCAAGAACCTGATGCTTAGCTTCCCGTTCTTCGATCGTGTACCCGATCAGAGCATCATTGCCGGAACCAATGGAGAGCGTTACGACCGTGCCATTGCTACACGTGGCAACGACTACCTGATGGTGTACAACTACACCGGTCGCCCCATGCAGATTGACCTGAGCAAAATCAGTGGTGCCCGCAAAAATGTGTGGTGGTACGCAGCCAAAACAGGTAAGTTGGAGTATGTAGGCGAGTTCGACAGCAAGATGGTTAACTTCCAACACGACAGCGGATACATCAGTGGCAACGATCAGGTGCTCATTGCTGTAGATGCTTCAAAAGATTATGTGCAGAAGGGGTGGACTGAGTTGCCGGATGCACAGCAAAAATGGAATAAATAAATTCTTGCTATCATGCATAACAACAAATTGATATACGCATTCCTGTTTGCTTTGTTGCTGCCTTTGGCAGCCTGGGCAAAGGTGGATGTCACTTACCTGCGCACTGAGCAGATGGTGAATCCCATGGGAATAGATGCAGAAACGCCTCGCCTTAGCTGGCGACTGGTGTCGGCCGAACGCAATGTGATGCAAACTGCTTACCACGTTCTGGTAGCTTCTTCGTTAGAGAAGCTCAACAAGAACGAGGGCGATTTATGGGATTCGGGTAAGGTAAACTCCGATGCATCCATTTGGGTCTCTTATGCGGGCAAGGCGTTGAAAAGCAACGTCAGATGCTATTGGAAGGTAAAAAGCTACACTACTCGCGGCGAAACGGGTTGGAGCGAACCGGCTCATTGGAGCATGGGACTGCTTTCCGAGAACAACTGGAAAGGTCGCTGGATTGGTTATGACGGTACGTTCCCCTGGGATAGCGACACGCAATGGAGTCGTCTCAGTGCTCGTTACCTCCGCAAGGAGTTCAAGCTGGGTAAAACGGTGAAGCAAGCTACCGTTCACATCTCCGGTTTGGGGTTGTACGAGCTGTACATCAACGGGCACAAGGTGGGCGATCAGGTGTTGGCTCCTGCACCTACCGACTACCGCAAAACGGTTTTGTATAACAGCTTTGATGTAACATCTTTGCTTAAGTCTGAAAATGCGGTGGGAGTTACCTTGGGTAACGGACGCTTCTACACCATGCGTCAAAACTACAAACCTTATAAGATTCCTAACTTCGGTTATCCCAAGATGAGGTTGAACCTCATTGTGGAATACACAGACGGAACCTCGGAAACCATTGCGAGCGATCCTTCGTGGAAGCTCACTGCCGAGGGTCCCATACGCAGTAACAACGAATACGACGGTGAAGAGTATGATGCCCGTAAGGAACTAAAGGGCTGGGCTACTTATGGATACAACGATGCTGCCTGGGTACCTGCGCAACGTGTGGGCTTGCCTATGGGAACACTTCGTGCTGCCATGTCGCCCAACATGAAAGTGGTTGACACACTGAAACCTGTATCTATCACCCAAGTGGGCAAGAAGTATATTCTTGATATGGGGCAGAACATGGTAGGATGGATCCGCTTCAAAGTGAAAGGTAATGCAGGCGATTCTATTCGTTTGCGCTTTGCCGAATTGTTACAGAAAGACGGCGAACTGTATGTAGCCAACCTTCGTGATGCGCGCGTTACCGATACCTACATTGTGCGCGGCGATGAAGCAGGTTGTACATGGGCTCCTCGCTTTGTGTACCACGGATTCCGCTACGTGGAGGTGACGGGTTACCCCCATGCTACCGTGAATGATTTTGTGGGCGAGGTGGTGAACGACGAGATGGAAACCATCGGCTCTTTCACTACATCGAATAGCACACTGAACCAGATATATCGCAACGCTTTTTGGGGCATACGCGGTAACTACAAAGGAATGCCGGTTGACTGTCCGCAACGCAACGAGCGCCAACCTTGGTTAGGCGACAGAACCACTGGTTCATTGGGTGAGAGCTTCCTGATGGAAAACGGTCCGCTTTATGCCAAATGGATGGACGACATCCGCGAAGCACAGCGTGAAGACGGTTGCATACCCGATGTGGCTCCGGCTTTCTGGAACTATTATTCGGATAACATGACTTGGCCGGCAGCCCTGCTATTGTCGTCGGATATGCTTTACACTCAGTTTGGCAACCTCAAACCCATTGTGAAGAACTACGCAGCCATGAAGTTGTGGTTGGAGCACATGCGTAAGGAGTACATGACGGAAGAGTATATTGTTACCAAAGATACTTATGGCGACTGGTGCGTGCCACCCGAAGGACTGGACATGATTCACAGTCGCGATCCGAAACGTCAAACCGATGGTAAGCTCATCTCTACCGCTTACTATTATAAGATGCTGCAACTAATGAAACGCTTTGCCACGTTGCAAGGTTTCACCAAAGATGTAGCTGAGTTTGATGCACTGGCAACTAACATAAAGACTGCATTCAACAAGCATTTCCTTACGGTAAAGAAGGGAACTTCTAAAGTACCGGGACATACGCTGTATCCGGACAGCATTTACTACGGAAACAATACGGTAACGGCCAATCTTTTGCCTCTGGCATTCGAGCTGGTTCCGCATGAGTATGTAGAAGAAGTGGCAAAGAATGTAGTGACGACCATTATTACCACTAACAACGGGCAAATCAGCACCGGCGTAATTGGTGTGCAATGGCTCATGCGCGAGCTCAGCAAAATGGGACGTGCCGATATTGCTTATCTGTTGGCTACCAACAAGAAATATCCTAGTTGGGGTTACATGGTTGAGAACGGTGCTACTACCATTTGGGAATTGTGGAATGGCAACACAGCCAATCCGCAGATGAACAGCGGCAACCACGTCATGTTGTTGGGTGACCTGATGGTATGGTGCTACGAAAACCTGGCGGGCATCCGTTCCGACAAGCAACAGGTAGCATTCAAACACATTGTGCTTCGTCCGGATTTTGAGATTCAGGAGCTTAGCAAGGTCGATGCATCCTACATCACACCCTACGGAAAAGTAGTAAGCAAATGGAGCAAAACGCCCACTCACCTGGAATGGGATGTGGAGATTCCGGCTAATACCACAGCAGAAGTGCACTTACCCAATGGTAAGGTGGAACAAATTGGTTCGGGTACTTACCATTATAGTGTGCAAATTCCCACACGAAGCAAGGCTATCTTGTCGGATGAGTTTTTGTACGAGCAAGCATCATTCCCCGAATGTCACGGAGCAACCATCGTGGAGACTCCTCAAGGAGATTTAGTCGCTTCTTTCTTTGGCGGAACCAAAGAACGTAATCCCGATTGCTGCATCTGGGTATGCCGCAAGGAGAAGGGAAGTGACAAGTGGACAGCCCCTCAAATGGCTGCCGATGGTGTGTTCAGTCCCACTTTCCGCAAAGCATGTTGGAATCCGGTGCTGTTTCAGATACCTGGAGGAGACTTATTGCTGTTCTTTAAAATTGGTCTCAAAGTATCCGATTGGAGCGGCTGGTTGGTTCGTTCCAAAGACGGTGGTAAAACATGGAGTAAGCGTGAACCGCTTCCCGAAGGTTTCCTGGGTCCGGTAAAAAATAAGCCCGAATTTGTGAATGGGCGCATCATCTGTCCGTCGAGCACGGAAGGCAGTGGCGGTTGGCAGGTTCACTTTGAAATATCCGACGACATGGGCAAGACATGGAAAATGGTTGGCCCCATCGGAGCGACTGAAGCACTACCCACTTTGCTGCAAGGCAAAGCTAATGGTCCCGAAGACATGGAAGCGGGTGAGAACTTCGAACAGAAAAAGCATGTGGTGCAAGCCATTCAGCCCAGCATACTGAAGCACAAAAACGGCAAGCTGCAAGTACTTTGCCGTACACGTAACGGGAAAGTAGCTACGGCCTGGAGCAGTGATAACGGTGACACATGGTCACCACTGGAGCTGACTTCGGTACCTAATAATAATTCCGGTACAGATGCCGTAACATTGAAAGACGGTCGTCATCTACTTATATATAACAACTTCGGTACGTTGCCCGGCACACCGAAAGGCGTGCGCACACCGCTTAGCGTGGCCGTATCTAAAGATGGTAAGAACTGGAAAGAAGTGTTGGTGCTGGAAGACAGTCCCATTAGCCAGTACTCGTACCCGTCTATCATACAAGGTAGTGACGGCAAGGTACATGCCATTTATACGTGGCGCAGGCAGCGCATAAAATATCAATTGATTGACCCTAAAAAGTTTTAAGATAACATTCGGATAACAGAATAATGAAGAAGATACAACTCCTTTTTTTACTGTCGGCTTTTGCAGCAATAACTACTGCACAAAATAAGGGGCTGACGGATATGAGCAACAGTCGCTTTGCCAAAATGCACAACACCGAACTGGGTGCTGTACGGTGGACAAATGGTTTCTGGGGCGACCGCTTTGCGGTGTGCAAAGATACTATGTTGCTCAGTATGTGGAACACTTGGAACAACCCCGATGTGTCACATGGTTTCCGTAACTTTGAAATAGCAGCAGGCACTTGTCCCGGCGAACATTGGGGACCTCCCTTTCACGATGGCGATTTCTATAAATGGCTGGAGGGTGTGGCATCTGTTTATGCAGTCACCAAAGACCCCAAGCTCAATGCCTTGATGGATAAAGCCATTGTACAAATAACTCTGGCACAACGTGAAGACGGTTACATTCATACACCCGTTATCATTGAGGAACGCAACAAAGGCATCGATTCACATAAGAAACACGATCATACCGTGATTGGTACCAAGGTAGGAGCCGAGGATGAGAAAGGTGCGTTTGCTAACCGCTTGAACTTTGAAACCTATAACCTGGGGCATCTGATGATGGCAGGTATTACTCATTACCGTGCTACCGGCAAGAAAACCCTGTTTGATGTAGCGGTGAAGGCTACCGATTTCCTTTGCCATTTTTATGAAACAGCATCGGCAGAACTGGCGCGCAACGCCATCTGTCCGTCGCACTACATGGGAGTCGTTGAGATGTATCGTGCCACCGGCAATCCTCGTTACCTCGAACTCTCGCAGAACCTCATTGAGATTCGTGGAATGGTGGAGCACGGAACTGATGACAACCAAGACCGTGTGCCCTTCAGTCAGCAGAAACAAGCCATGGGACATGCTGTTCGTGCCAACTACCTCTACGCAGGAGTTGCCGACGTATATGCTGAAACAGGTGATAAACTGCTGATGGAAAACCTGCAAAGCATCTGGAAAGACATTGTGACTCGCAAAATGTACGTTACCGGAGCTTGTGGAGCCCTTTATGACGGCACTTCACCCGATGGAACCTGCTACGAGCCCGACAGCATACAGAAGGTACACCAAAGTTACGGTCGTCCGTTCCAATTGCCCAACAGTACCGCTCACAACGAAACCTGTGCCAACATTGGTAACATGCTCTTCAACTGGCGCATGCTGCAAACCACCGGTGAAGCCAAGTATGCCGAAATAGTAGAGACCTGTTTGTATAACAGCGTGCTTAGCGGAGTTAGCTTGGACGGCAAGCGCTACTTCTATACCAACCCGTTGCGCATCAGCAACGATCTTCCTTATACCCTTCGCTGGCCGAAGGAACGTACGGAGTACATTAGCTGTTTCTGTTGCCCTCCCAACACGTTGCGCACCGTTTGTCAGGCACAAAACTACGCTTACACGGTGAGCAAAGAAGGCATCTGGTGTAACCTTTACGGAGGCAGTGAGCTGGAAACAGCTCTGGCCGACGGCAGTAAGGTAAAACTCACACAAGTAACAGACTATCCGTGGGATGGTGCCGTGTTGCTCACCATCGAACAAGCTCCAAAGAAGAAAGCCTTCTCACTGTACCTGCGCGTGCCTGAATGGTGCGACTATGCTACACTCAAGGTGAATGGTGAGGTCGTGAAAACCAATCTCGCAGCCGATAGCTTTGCCGAGGTAAACCGTATTTGGAAGAAAGGCGATAAAGTAGAGTTTGTGATGGACATGACCGTGAAGTTGCTTGAGTCGAACCCCTTGGTGGAAGAAACCCGCAACCAAACCGTAGTGAAACGCGGACCGCTGGTTTACTGCCTCGAAAGCATCGATATAGAAGGCGGTCAGCCCATCGACGATGTGCTTATTCCTACCGATATACAGCTTACCCCGAAGAAGATCACCATCGACGGCAGTCCGATAGTAGTCTTGGAGGGAACAGCTCGTTTGCTGCCCCGCAATTCGTGGAAAGATACCCTTTACCGTGAAGTGTCGCAAACCAGCAAACCGGTAAACATCCGCCTGATTCCTTACTACGCATGGGGAAACAGAGACAAGGCCGAAATGACCGTCTGGATGCCTTTGGTACGCAAATAACTTGTCAATGTAACCATACAATATGAACCGAAACATACCATCTCTTTGTGTCATACTCTTGCTGATGATCTCAGCAAGAGTATGCGCTTTTGATATCTGGGTGTCTCCTGCGGGCAGTGACCGTGCAGCAGGTACGCAGACAGCCCCTAAGAAAACGCTTACGGCAGCCCTTCGTCAGGCACGTGAGTTGAGACGTACACAACCCGATGCCGTGAAAGGTGGCATCACCATCTACCTTGCACCGGGTGAACATGCCCTTTACGAACCGGTATTTATCCGTCCCGAAGACAGCGGCACACCCGATTCACCCACCGTCATTACTACGACAGATACTTCCGTTGCAGCAACGAATGCTGCCGTGCAAACCCCTCAGGCCATATTGAGCGGAGGCGTATCGGTGAGCGGTTGGAAAAAGAGCAAAGGCAAGCTTTGGGTAGCCGATGTCCCCATGTTTAACGGAACACCTCTTACGTTTCGCCAATTATGGGTAAACGGACAAAAGGCTGTTCGCGCCCGTGATGTAGCCAATTTTGAGAAGATGCACCGCATCATCAACAACGACCCCGTCAACGAAATACTCTGGGTATCCTCCCAGGCAGTGGCACGCATTCGCAAAGCCCCTTTTGCCGAGATGGTACTGCACCAGATGTGGTGTGTGGCCAACCTGCGCATCAAATCGATTGAAATTCATGGTGATTCTGCCGCTGTGCGCTTTCACAACCCCGAAAGTCGCATACAGTTTGAACACCCGTGGCCACGTCCCATGGTGACAACAGACGGTCATAATTCGGCTTTCTACCTAACCAATGCTATCGAACTGCTCGACATTCCCGGAGAGTGGTATCACGACATCCGTTCGCACAAACTCTATTACTATCCCCGTCAGGGAGAAGACATAGCGAAGGCAACAGCCGTGGTACCCGCAGTAGAAACGCTGGTGCAGGTAGAAGGTACGCTCGACAGACCCGTGCAGCACGTTACGTTCAGAAACGTATCGTTTCAGTACACCACGTGGACGCGTCCGTCAGAAAAGGGACACGTACCCTTGCAAGCAGGTATGTACCTCACCGACGGCTATCAGATAACTCCCAAAATGGTTCGCAATTACCAGAACCACCTGCTCGATAACCAAGGGTGGCTGGGTCGCCCAGCTGCTGCCGTGCAAGTGAGTGGAGCACAAGAAATCAGCTTTCTGAACTGTAGCTTCGAACACCTTGGTTCCACGGGAGTAGACTATGTGTACGGTGTGAAAGGTGGCAAAGTAGAAGGATGCCTGTTTCGTGACATTGCAGGCAATGGCCTGTTGGCAGGCAGTTTCTCACCGACATCGCACGAAACCCACTTGCCTTACGACCCTGCCGATGCACGCGAGCTGTGCAGCTACCAAACCATCAGCAACAACTATTTCACTGAAGTAGCCAATGAAGACTGGGGCTGTCTGGCTATCTGTGCCGGTTACGTGCGCGACATCAACATAGAGCACAACGAAATAAGCGAAGTTCCCTATAGCGGCATCAGTCTGGGGTGGGGATGGACCCAAACCGTGAACTGCATGCGCAATAATCGCGTGCATGCCAACCTCATTCACCATTACGCCAAACACATGTATGATGTGGCAGGCATCTATACGCTAGGTTCGCAACCCAAATCATACGTAACGGAAAACTGCGTGCACAGCATCTACAAACCCGGTTATGTGCACGATCCTAACCACTGGTTTTACCTCTACACCGATGAAGGTTCCTCTTTCATCACCGTGAAGGACAACTGGACGGAAGGTGATAAGTACCTCAAAAACGCTAATGGTCCGGGTAACGAATGGATCAATAACGGTCCGCAGGTAAACGACAGCATTAAGAGTCGTGCCGGTTTGTTGCCCGCTTACCAATACTTAAAGAAATAAACTTTTAAACCCCGATAATAGAATGAAAAGACATCTGATAAGCTTGTTGCTTCTACTGGTTTGCTCCACTCCGCTGCTGGCACAAACATGGATCTGGTATCCCGGTGATTACGAGTTGTGGCTCGGCAACAACATGAACAACCGTCGCACAGAACGAGGAGCTTTCTTCCCGCCGTTCTGGAAGATGGATAGCCATTATGTGCTGGTTGAGTTCAGTAAGAAGCTCGACCTGGCTCAACCCGAAGAGATCGAAATTGCTGCCGAAGGACGCTATAACGTGAAGCTCGACGGAAAGTTACAGTTTGGCTCACCCGCTAAACTATTGCTCCCTGCCGGAAAGCACAGTCTGAACATCAAAGTGCACAACCAAAGCACACCACCGGCCCTGTTTGTAAAAGGTACTACGGTGAACAGTGACGCTACATGGAAAGTAACCTTCGAAGACAAAGAATGGATTGACGAGAGTGGAAAAGCCAGCGATACATCGGCTACCGTTTACCTCGATGCAGGCTGCTGGAACTTCAATGACCCCACGCAACTGCCATCCGCCTACCGCCTTCCCGTTGAAACAAAACCAGCCGCCACACGCAAACACATTCAGGGAGGTGAGCTGATCGATTTCGGTAAAGAAACCTTCGGCTACATCACGTTGCATGCCCTTCAGGGAAGCGGCACAGTGAACATCTACTACGGAGAAAGTCCGGAAGAAGCACAAGATACCGCCTATTGCGAAACACTCGATCGCCTGCAGGTGCACAACGGCATGGTGACCGACCTTGCCACGTCGCACAGTCGTGCAGCACAAAGCAGCTATACCGTAGAGGGCAGCAAAGCCTTCCGTTACGTGTACATCACCCGTAGCGAAGGTGCTAACTACCGTACGGTAGACATGCAATATGAGTACATGCCCGAAGAATACCGGGGCAGCTTCCGTTGCAACGACGAAGAAATAAACCGCATCTGGGATGTAGGCGCGTACACCATGCACCTCACCACCCGCGAGTTCTTCATTGACGGCATCAAACGCGACAGATGGGTTTGGAGTGGCGATGCCATACAAAGCTACCTGATGAATTACTACCTCTTCTTTGACAATGAGGCGGTGAAACGTACCATTTGGCTGTTGCGCGGCAAAGACCCCGTGACCAGTCACACCAATACCATCATGGACTACACGTTCTTCTGGTTCCTGAGTATTTACGACTACTACATGTACACGGGCGACAAGCACTTCCTGACCCAAGTGTACCCCCGCATGCAAACCCTGATGGATTACGTGTTAGGCCGCACCAATGCCTCAGGCATGGTTGAAGGCATGACAGGCGATTGGGTGTTTGTTGACTGGGCAGACGGTTACATGGATAAGAAAGGCGAGCTTTCTTTTGAACAGGTATTGTTCTGCAAAAGTCTCGAAACCATGTCGCTTTGTGCCCGTTTGGTGAACGATGGCGAAGGAGAACATAAATACAACGGACTGGCAACCGCCTTGCGTGCCAAGTTGGAACCCGCTTTCTGGAATGAAGCCAAGAAAGCGCTGGTGCACAACCGTGTGAACGGAGCACAGAGCGAAGCCGTTACCCGTTACGCCAACATGTTTGCTGTGTTCTTCAACTACCTCAGTGCCGATAAGCAGCAAGCCATTAAGCACTCCGTGCTGTTGAATGACAGTGTGATGAAGATTACCACTCCCTACATGCGTTTTTATGAACTGGAAGCCCTTTGTGCTCTGGGTGAACAAGATGCCGTGATGAAGGAGATGAAAGCCTATTGGGGCGGTATGCTGCGCGAAGGAGCGACCTCTTTCTGGGAGAAATACAATCCCGATGACAAAGGTGCTCAACACCTGGCTATGTACGGACGTCCCTATGGCAAAAGCCTTTGCCACGCGTGGGGAGCCAGTCCCATTTACCTGCTGGGTAAATACTACCTGGGTGTTCGTCCCGTTCGTGAAGGCTACAAAGAATTTTCCATTACCCCTGTGCTGGGCGGATTGAAGTGGATGGAAGGCGATGTTCCTACACCCGGTGGTAACATTCACGTATACATGGATGCCCGCACCATTAAAGTGTCAGCACCCCAAGGTAGCGGTTATCTATACTTCAAAAGTAAGCGCAAACCAAAAGCTACTTTGGGCAAGGTAGAACAAGTTTCGAAAGGCAACTACCGCCTGCTCGTTCAGGCAGGTAAAGAAATTGTGGTGAAGTATTAATCACGAATCTACATAGAAAAATCTGGCCTCACCCGGTGAACCAAGCGTTCACTGAGCGGGGCCGGATTCTTTTATAATATCTATTTCATAGCCGTACTAAATGCTTTAGGACGAGCTACGGTTTCCGTATACACCTTACCGAAAGCATCTGTAACGGTGACAGAAATCTTAGAATCGGGCTTAGAAGCCTTCACCACAAAAATATGATTCTTGAGATACTCCTCCATCATGCTGGCGGGGAATTTGTTGATCCACACCGTAGCCGGAATATCGTTCGTGATGGTGTAAAGCGGATCCTCAGTCAGCTCACGGGTAACAGTAAGCGGTTGTCCGTTTTCAGTCACCTCCACCTTCCATTTCGGTTCCCATCCCCAAACATGAATGTACACCAAATTATCCGGCAGTTGGCGAAAATCAACCCGTTGCGGGTAATGACTTAAAAACGTTGCCACCTCCTTGGAATCCCTGTAATAACGACGCACCTCGTTCATGTCGAACACCCGGAACTGCTTCTGCGCACCATCTTCAATGCTGTTGTAATACCAACTAAGGTTGCTGCCTTGTACGTTGAACACCGCATAACCTGCCGGTCCGCCATCGGGACCCAATGCCTGCAATAAATTGCTACCGGTACGCCACCAAGAGCCGCACACAGCACCAATGTTATGTTCCACCACATTCTTATACCTCACCGTATTGTTTCTGTGCGTGTGCCCACTTAAATAATGCACCTCTTTGAAATCACGGAAACAATCTGTAATCTCCTCACTGTACTCCGGTTTGCTCAGCCAGCTCATCACTTCGGGAGATATACCCTCGTATCGATACGTCGCCGCATGCATAGCCACAACAACAGGCGTATTCTTATCCTTCACCAAAGCCAGATCCTTCTTCAGCCAGTCGCGCTGCTCCTCAGACACCCGGGTGATGTAATTGCGCTTTCCTACCAATCCGTCGACCACCTTCCCGTTGGGCTCATTGAGATAGATGATGTTATCGAGCACCACATAGTGCACCTTACCCAGATTAAACGAATAATACGTAGGTCCCAGCGCCTTTTTGTACTTCGCAGCCGACATAAAATCCGTTGAGTCCGAAAAAGCCGTTCCCCCGTCGTGATCGTGATTACCTATCACACTAAACATCGGAGTAGGATACCTTACCACCTCCATTGTTTTGCGGTAATCGGCAATGTCATACCCCTTGAGATACCAGTAACGCTCAAAGCTCAAATCACCCAGACTGAGCGTGTACACCTTCTGTCCGGCCAACTGCTTCACCGTGTTGTTGATGCTCGGCATGAAACTCATGCACAGCTGCTCCTTATCGTTATATACTCCTGCCAGATGCAAATCCGTGATGGCCAGCACCACATGATTAACATTGTCTGCCCGGCTCAACATGAAATCATGCTGCTCCGCCTGCGTTACAGGCTTGTTGAGGCTCGTCCAAAATTTAGGCACTACACCCTCAACAGGAACCTCGTAACCACCCGGAATACTTATAAACACATACCCGTGACGCTTGTGCGAGCTTAGTTCATAACGCCCGTCGACACCGGTTGTTGTTACCTCATATCCATCGGAAACAGGCACACCTGCCAGCGGCTTACCGTCTGCGGTAACCGTTCCGAAAATGTTTGCTTTTTGCGCATGCAGAGCCAAAGAGCCCATCAACCACGCGCCAATCAAAAGAGTTTTAATTACTTTCATATTATGCTTGTTAGTTACTTTACCAATAGGTTCCGCAAAAGTAGACAAGCCATGTTACAAAGTGTTTTCTTTGGGGTTACAACTCTTCTTTCTCTCCGATTTCAAGCGGCCGCTTTTCTTCAGTGCCTCCGCAATGATCCATTGCAGTTGCCCGTTTGTGCTTCTGAACTCATCGGCAGCCCATTTTTCGAGCGCATTCATGGTTTCCGTATCCACCCTCAGCACAAAACTTTTGATTGAAGACTCCTTCTTTGCCACTTTCCCTCCTTATCTTTTAATGATTCAGCGTACCGGTATTCACAACAGGCTGAGCCGCTTCATCGGCACAAAGCACCACAAGCAGATTGCTTACCATGGCCGCCTTCTTCTCTTCGTCGAGCTCCACAACCTGATCGGCAGATAACTTATCGAGTGCCATTTTGACCATGGATACAGCCCCTTCCACAATTTTTTCGCGAGCCGATATAATAGCCGAGGCCTGTTGGCGACGCAACATCACAGCAGCAATTTCGGGCGCATAAGCCAGGTAATTGATACGCGCTTCGAGTACCTCGATGCCCGCCATTGACAAACGCTCGTTGAGCTTCAACACCAGCTCCTCATTGATCTCATCGCCACCGCCGCGAAGCGTCAGCTCGGCCGCATCCGTTTCACTGTCGTCGTATGCATACAGTCCCGCTACCTGACGCAGTGCCGCATCACTCTGTATTCTTACAAACTCCTCGAACGCATTCATTCGTCCGGCTACGGTAGCACTTACCTGATTGGGTTTGGCAGAATTGTCGGCCATCGTTTGCGAATCAATCTCAAACATCGCCTTGTAAGAATCCCTCAACTTCCACACCAGCACCAAACCAATCAAGATGGGGTTGCCAATCTTGTCATTCACCTTGATGGGCGCCACGTCGAGGTTGCGTGCGCGGAACGACAGCTTCTTCTTGTTCATAAACGGATTCACCCAGAAGAACCCGGTAGAAGTAAACGTACCTTCGTACTTACCGAAGAAAACCATCACGCGCGCCTCATTAGGCTCCTGCGAGAAGTAACCCGGAGTAATCAGAATAAAGAGTATGGAGAGTAAAACAGTTGCCGCAATGGTTACAGCGCTCTCTGAACCAAATACCAGGAAACTCGATACTACGAGCGCCGGAATAACCAACAGATTGAGAAACAGCATGAGGAATCCGTTCACTAACATGCTTTGATACTGAAATTCTTTTGTATTCATAAGAAATTGATTTTAGTTATTCGTAATGATATTATTTTGATATCACAATATAACGAAGAATAATTCAGATTATCAATAGGTTAGGACTTTGATTTAAGTATAATTAACGGAGAAGTGATTTGTTTAGCCTGAAGATAAACGTTTGGCGACTTATTGTATTAACAGTTAAGTAACGTAAATGAAATATATATTTTATATTTTTGCATTTCGTTATTTCACCTAAACAATACAGAATGATAAAATTTAAACTTTGGAGTAGTGTATTTTTGCTCTTCCTGCTTGCATGTAATCAAGAAGATAATCAGCCGATTGATAACTCAGGCCAAGCAACAGCAATTCACTTCACCTCGACCGTCAAAGGCGTTGCCCTCACTCGCGCCAATGGAGCTTCGTGGACGGTTAATGATTCCATTGGCGTATACATGAAAAAAAGCGGAGAACCTCTTTCCGCCGGTTCAATTGTCAATTCAGCTGCCAACCTTCTTTATACTACTAAGAATGGTGACGGAAATTTCGTTACGGCAGGAACCGATTTGTATTATCCGGAAGACCAAAGTCAGGTCGACTTCATTGCCTACTATCCGCAACGAACTTTAAGTGACCCATACGTTTATCCGGTCAACGTAACCGATCAGACCGACCTGGAGGCAATTGACTTGCTATACTCCAATAACCTGATCGGTATCAGCAGCCGTTCCAATGCGGTAAACTTAGCATTTACTCATCAACTTTCACGTTTAATCCTGAATGTTAAGGGTACGGACAACAGCAAACTTACCGGTTTGAAACTCAAACTATCCGGTTTAAAGACCAAGGCTTCTTTCTCTCTGGCCGATGCCACGCTAACGCCCGATCAGACAGCTACGGATACCATTGTGATGCACACCAGCGTAGCAGCCGTAACTAATACTACCGGCATTGCACAAGCCATCTTGATACCCGAAAGTTCCATTAGTAAGATTACCCTGACTGTGGAACTGAACGGCACAAAGAAACACTATGATCTTTCGCTTACCTCTCTTGACAGAGGAACAGAATATTCGTATAACCTGAATATCACCGGTGGTGACACCAGCATCGATCCGCAGGCATCCTACAAACGCTGGACCGAAACCCCGTTGATTACCGAAAGCATGATCAATGACCCCGATTTGCTATATGTCAACCACGACATGCCCAACTCAATGGTCGATCCCGTATCAGGAAAAGAGATGCGTAACTACAGCATGTTGTACAGCAAAAGCAATAAAATAGCCTACTGGGTAGCCTATCCGCTCTTCCCGGCTTGTACCGGCAGTTCAGGGCGTACAGATGCCTGGGCGTACGACCCCAATATTGCAGAAACCTATCAAGCCAATCTATCCAGCGGCTTTGGCGGAAACGGCTATGACCGCGGACACCAAATACCTAGTGCCGACCGCACGTGCGATGCTGCTACTAACCGCACTACTTTCTACTACAGCAACATGACCCCTCAGATAGGAGTAGGGCTGAACCAGACCATCTGGGCTTCGCTTGAAACACAAGTGCGTTCATGGATGAGTGGAACAGACACGCTATACGTGGTAACGGGTGCCATACCTCCAACCGGTACTGTAACGCAGATGAAAGGCATGACCGTGCCCGCTTATTACTTCAAGGCACTTGCCCGAAGAATAAACGGAAGCTTTACCACCATCGCTTTCAAATTTGACAATAAAGTGTACTCGGGTACTAACTATATGGAAGAAGCTATTTCGGTTCAAGACCTGGAAACAGTTACCGGATTTACGTTCTTCCCGACCATTGATTCTACTGTTAAAGCAACGCTTGATACATCCAAGTGGAATTAAATCATATAAACCCAAATAGTACAAAACATACATTTACCATATTAAAACCTCATAAAATGAAATTTAAAACTTTAGTTTACTTCTCAGCTTTAGTTGCTACAATCTTGTCAGGTTGTTCCAGTGACGACAAAGACTTGCCCGAAACCAAACAAGTGGTATCTTTCAGCACAACTATTTCATCGAATACCCGTGCTGCCAATGATGCATGGACTACCGGCGACAAAGTAGGTGTTTACATGATTCCCGAAGGAGGCACACTGGCTACAGCATTGGCTTCAAACAAAAAGTATACGGCATCTTCAACAGGTGAATTAACTTACGACTCAGAAGATCAGGCTATTTACTTCCCTGTAGACGGCAGTAAGGTGAACTTCGTTACATACTATCCTTACACAGCAACCGTCAGCAACAACCAGATAGCTGTTGATGTAACAAACCAGACCACTCAGGAAGCCATTGATTTGTTATACGCACCTACAACTACCGGTTTTAACAATGCATCGACCAAAGTAAATCTGAACTTCACCCACCAGCTTACACGCATGGTTTTGAATATCACCAAAGCCTCTAATGTAACGTTGACTAATTTTGCAGTAAAGTTAGTGGGAACCGAAACCAAAGCAGCATTTGATTTGGCAACGGGTACCCTGACTACAACAGCCGGCAACGTGGCTTCTATAGCCTACAAGCTAACAGATAAGGGCAACGATCAGTATCAGGCAGAGGCCATTGTATTGCCTAACAGCAAGCTACCGGACGATGCAGCTATTGAGTTCACCATTGGCACACAGACCTTCAAAACGAGTCTGGCAGCCGCTTCACTCAATGCCGGCAGTAGCTATAGCTACCCAGCCAATATCTCCGACAATGCAGGTAAGCTTGTTGTGGCTGTTGGTCAGGCCACCATTACCAATTGGGTAACCGTTCCTGGTAGTGACATCAACATTGATTTAGGAGGCGGAACAACCCCTACAGATCCTTCAGAAGGTACCGAAACAACGATCTTTACTGAAACATTCGGTGCTACGGTTGAGAAGGTAGATGGCAACTGGCCGGGTGTTAACCAGTTTACCGGTTGGGACAACCCTACTTTTACATTCACAGATAATTATTTGTCGGCTACATATAGCTATGCCAGTGTTCGTTCCACAACGACAATGAATAGTCATGTATGGTTTGCAGCTACCAAAAACTCGGGTTTACAAATATCCGGTTTCAACACTACCGGTTACACCAACCTGAAGCTGTCTTACAGCATAGCTGCTAATGCTAAATCGGTTGATCAGAATGTGATTCAGGTAAAATGTGGAAGCACGGTTATGACTGTTCCCAGTGTAGCAATACCAGCAACAAATGTCTATCAAACAGTTGAACTAAGCAATGTGCCTGAGAATATAACTTCTATTGAGTTTATTTCTACCGCAGAAACCAATACAGCAGGTTATCGCGTTGATAACGTAAAGTTGGTAGGTACTAAATAACATAAGCACACTGCTTATAACCATAAAAATAGGGAGATTAGCCACGGCTAGTCTCCCTATTCAGTTTTTATGAAGTTACTTATTCACAAACTGAAACTCATGTTCATTGTATCGGTTGCCGATGTGAGGATACTTATCCAGAAGCCTTTGAATGCCCGAAACATCCTCCGGTGAAAGAACCACATCCGCCGCCATTGCATTCTCCTCTACATACTTAATCCGCTTCGTTCCCGGAATAGGAATGATGTTTGCGCCCTGTGCCAATACCCATGCCAAAGCAAGCTGAGCAGGAGTAATCCCTTTGCCGTGAGCCATTTCTGCAAATTCAGCAGCTAGCTTTTGGTTGTTTTCCCAGTGCTCACCGTTGTAACGCGGCAGACGCTTACGAAAATCATTATCCCCCAATGCATTCACGTTGACCGTGTTAGTCACCAACCCCCTGCTTAAAGGCGAGAAAGGCACCAAAGTAACCCCCAGCTCCTTTGTGAGCGGCAGCATCTCCTTCTCAACATCCCGAGTCAATAGAGAATACTCACTTTGAACAGCAGATATGGGATGAACCGCACAAGCCCTCTTCAATGATTGAGCAGAACACTCACTTAGTCCCAAATAACGTACCTTGCCCTCTTTCACTAACTCCGCCATAGCGCCAACAGTCTCCTCAACGGGTATGGTAGGATCCACCCGATGCGCATAGTACAAGTCGATGGTCTCAATGTTCAGCCTCCTCAAACTACCTTCCACCGCCTGCCGCATGTATTGCGGCGAAGCATCTACATAACTCTCACCATTAGCAAACACATTGCCTTGCCCATTGCGTAGGCGGAAGCCAAATTTTGTTGCAATGAAAATCTGATCTCTTTTGTCGGCCAGCACCTTCGCTAACAACTCCTCATTGGCACCATTGCCATATACATCGGCCGTATCCCAGAAGTTAACGCCCAGCTCCAAAGCCCGATGCAAAGTTTGGATACTCTCTTTCTCGTCGGCTGCTCCGTAGGCAGCACTCATACCCATACAACCCAATCCGATAGCGGAGAGGTTGACCTCAGTATTACCTAATTTTCTGTACTTCATAACCAATCATTTTAGTCGGTACAAAAGTAACGCATGCCGGTGTCACCCGTTAACACAAATCAAAGCATCCGTTGCACAAATCAAATAATTGACTGCTCCCTGCTTTCGCTGGGCGATTTCCCCGTATGCTTGCGATAGAATTTGCTGAAATAAGCCACACTCTCAAAGCCCAGGCTGTAAGCAATTTCCGAAATAGATAGATGACTGTGCAGTAAGTGCTGCGTGCACTCCTTAACAACCCTCTCGGCAATCATGGCAGAAGTCGTTTTTCCCGTAACCTCCTTTACCACTTTGTTGAGGTGATTAACGTGCACGGATAAGCGGTTAGCATAATCGGCAGGAGTGCGTAAGGCCAATACCGCATGCGGATCCGTAACGGGAAATTGCCTGTCTAGCAGTTCTATAAACAGCTCGGCTATGCGTTGCGAAGCATTCGGGTGCGATTCATACCTGTTTGAGTCCTGCATTTTCAGGGCCGTGTGTATCAGCAAATGAAGATAACAGCGCAGCACATCAAACTTCCCTGCATAATCAGTCTCATTCTCCGCCTTCATTTGCGCGTATATATCTAGCACCTTAGCCACCTGCTCCTCATTTAAGAAGAAAACCTTATCGCCCGTCACCTTGAATAACGGAGTATCGGCCAGCGATCCGCTCTTCTCTTCGGGGAGTACAAACTGCTCGTTGAAGATGCAAAACATGCCATTCTGTTCCTCGCTGATTGATTCCCAGGCATAAGGCACCAAAGGATTGGAGAACATCAGTGCAGGGCGATCTACCAAAATCCATTTGTCGGCATAATACAACCTCCCCACGCCAATAACCAGTGTCACCTTGTAGAACTCCCTGTAGCTGAATTGCACCGTTCCGAAATTACATGCCCGGGAGAAGATATTGAAATACGGTTTCTCCCGGCTATAGCTTGTTGCCGGCTGAGAATTGTCAGGTTGTATTCTTTTGTAGAATTGCGGAATGCTTTCGGCCATACTATATTACCTTTTCTTTTTAATGTTTGTCGTTCTAATGATGTCCGACAACTCTTCTTCAGTGAACTCACTCTGAGGTTTCCTGAAGTAATAGTAAGTAGTAGAGTCTTGATTCCGGTGCGTGTCGTAAAGATGCAGTAACTCCCATCCCTCATTTGCCAAGTAGTTTATAAACTCAATGTCCGTGCGGAATTTTAAAATAACGCCATCATTATTCATAATAGGCATTCCTTTCTCGTCATCGTACTTGTAATAGAAGATACAGCGATCACTTGAGTTATACCTAGCCTTGGCGTAGACATACTTTTTAGCTTGCGAAAACACCAGAATAGGCAAGCATAGCATAGTTAGCACTAGTAATAATTTTCTCATCTTTTTTGTTGTTTAGTTAATTTCCTTTTTAAATCTATTAATTAAAGCTAATTTTTTAGCTTTCCATTCTTCATACTCAGTGCCTAATGTTGAAAGCACGTCATCTGCCAAAAAGTGCATTTGAGTGGCAAACAACACTGGAATTCCAAATTCATCTTCCGCATAGTGAATCTTTGAGTTGGCCGATGCAGTCAGCATTTCTTCAAACGCTTTGCGTGGATCTATTCCTCCGGGTTTGGCCTCACCGTTAAGTGTTTTAAGAGTGCAACTCCTCTTATTTATTGTTATTTGTTCAAGTGACTGCACTTCAGCGCTTAGTTCACTGAAGTAAGAGTAATATAGCCATATTTCGAAGCAAGGATTGCTGATAGCCCAATGATATGTTTTTGATATATCGGGAGGCGTACAGAGCAACTCTTTAAGATCCTCGGCGAATTCATCAACATCACTTACCAGATATACCTTATCGTATTCCTCCCAATTGTAGCTTTGTGCATCAATCTCAAATGTCCCTTTACGGTTTGCATCAATAAGTTTTTCCATCATAGCTTTGGGCTTTAAGCCTCCTTCTCCCTTTGGCGATGAAATGAAAATCATCCGGATACGCTGAAATTCATTTTTCTTTTCGATGGCTGAGATGTAATTACGTTCTCTTTCCTCACCGCCCGAAATAATAAAGAATAGGGCAGGAGTTCTCTCACCTTCCTCTTTAGAATACCCTTTGATCTGTTCAACAAGAGGCAACGGTTCTTCTACCTTTTCCGGTGAAATGATAGGAGATTCTACCGGAGCGATTTCTTCTTTACCAGATACATCTTTGCTGTATGTTAGCTTTGATAGATCCATTCCGTCTATTTATCAAGCAACTCAATATGCGGATTGGCTCCATAACGCCCTTCTCTGTAACCCTTCTCTATGGAAATGGTGTTGTGTAATTTGAATTCATTGAGAGAATACATATTGGTGGCACCATCCTTCTTTTCTGTTAGCCATATCTCATCGGGTCTCAACAAGTTTTGTTGATCCAGCAATGACATTTCGTGTGTAGTGTAAATCAATTGCCCGGAAGTCTTTGCATGCGAGTAATACTCAATTAGCGCATACATTAATTTTGGATGAATGCTATTGTCAATTTCATCAATGACTACTGTTTTGCCTTTAGATATAGCATCATAAATAGCCGGAATCAGAGTGAGTAACCGAACCGTTCCATCAGACTGAGCCAATATATCCATTTCACCTACATATCCGTTTTTACCCAATTGCTCAAAGATAAATTCCTTCACCGTTTTAATACCGTCTTCAATCGATATGGTGAATAGGTTCTTCTTATGTTGCATCCGAGTAATTATTTCATTTTCTTTGGTTAGCGACTGTTCCAGGTGCTTGGTTAAATCTGATTTATTGTTGTCATCAGTGTGTGTCAGCCATTGATCCAATGGTTCCGATTGCACTTTTACCTTGTTGATACCTATGCCAATTTCAGAAAAAATGTTGTTTGTAAATTGGAGTATCTCCTCATTTCTAGACATCAAGTCTATTAATCCCGGTGCAGTAGTGTTAATTGAAACAACCTCCAAATCATCGTTGAACCACTGGAACGCAGTTTTAGCCAGCTCATCTTCAATGATGGGGAATTCATTGTTCAGCACCAGTAAAGATGATAACGGGTTGGAGATAATCATTTTTCTGATAGCCTCCAATAAAGTCCCTTCGGGCATTTTGGGAAGCGATACACCCTCTTTTGTTCTTGAAAAAACAAGCTTATTGTCTTCTTTGCCTAAGCCCGACAGATAAAGTTCTTCCTTTTCTATGTGTGTGGGTAAAATATCAATGATATAGATAAAATACTGTTCATCTTTGCAGAACTCTATAGCCATTGAGATGGGTTGATTATTGCTCTCGGTGAGACGAAAGAAGTACTTACTTATGTTTATTTTCTCTAAGAAATTCTTCTGCGTAGCTATGCTTTGTATAAAGTTCACGGCTTTTACAAAGTTCGACTTGCCCGAACCGTTAGGCCCCAATAATGCCGCTTGTTTGAGTACCGGAATCTGTTGATTTCGGTAGATATGGCTTTCAAACGTCTCTTTCTTCATGTTGGGAAACATGTCGAACTGTACGGGTTCGAAGAATGAAAGGAAATTCTGTACAATGACTCTTAATAGCATGGCTTTCTTTGTTGTTACTCCGGCAAATATAACCGTTATTGTATTAAGAAACAAATGAAACGTGAAAAATTCACGGGAGTGTAACTTTCAGTTTCTTCTACAGATACAATACATGCTCACCGTCTTTGATGTATTGGGTGAGTGATTCTCTGTTTGTACTTGCGTGTCGTTAGCTACCAGCTTCACGGAAGCTCCCCACAGAATTATATTGACGTGTTCCCACCAATCTTTGTTCACGGAGTTAATGGCGTACATTGACAACATGTTGAATACCGTATCTCTGTTATCTGTTGTCCACAGAATGTTTAATTTGTTATTCATATTCCTGACTTGTTTAATGTTTTGTGGTATTACCCTTCAAAGGTATAAAAAATACCTCAAAAACACGAAGTGAACCGAATTTACCTCAAACATTTGGTGGAAATTGACAAAATGGGCTGTTTGAAATCGGTGGAAATTGACAAAAGGTGCTATTCAGAATATAAAAAGAAGGCAAAAGCCAATCGAAATCTCGAGACTTTTGCCTTACCCAATATGCATTATAATCAGCAACAATTACTCTACATAACCCGGATTACCAATTAAAGCAATTGAGCCGTTGTAAGTTACACTCGTTAGCGTGAACCTGTTGGGATCTGCCGGATCGCACAATGGCCATATAACCTGGTTCGTAGCTACCTTTACCATAGGATCTATGGACGGAAGCCCTTTACTCACACCTTCTGCAATCACCTTCTCAATGATTACATGTATAACTACTGAAATGATGGCAGCGATTACTGCTACGATAACACCTACAATTATTCTTTGCACGATAGTCTTCATGCAAGCACCAACAACTAACCCCACAACTGCCAGAATTAACCCTGCTATTACTTCCGTAATAACAACCCAAGCCTCTGTCTCCGTTTTCGATATGACCGCAGGGTCTCCAAGTAATTCATAAGTCAATATTTGCTCCCCTGCAGCATTGGTATCTAGCTTAAGAGTCATTTTTACATCGATATCAACAATGGAAACAATTCCCGGTGATATATCTGTCTTAACTGTGGTGTGAGATCTGATGTAAGTTTGTTCAAAGAACACCTCAAAACTCTCGCAAACAGGGTGGTATGTAATTGCTCCATACTTTACACCTTCCATTTTAAGTTTTGTGCTGGTGATGCCGTTCTTTGTGTCATTCAGCGTAAAATCAGATGCTTTAGCATCTTCGAATACAAAAGGCAGAGAGGGTAAGAATTGGTACTCAGCAAATAATCCCGTATTAATAATATATGTACCATTCCCTTTGTCTGTCAATGCATTTTGAGTGATTTGGCGAGGCAACCCCACTGCCGAATGCCCCAGAGTCATACACAACACCCCAAAAACACTGTTTGTTAGCGTACCATTGTCAGTATATGCATAACTCATGTGAGTTGATTTCAACCATCTATAGTCCTCTTTGTCGCCTAAACTATTCAGGTTTATGGTAGAGAATATCGTGTTGAATTTGTCAAGATTATGATTACACCATTCAAGAATCAAACTACTGAGTACGGATTTAGTTATTGTTCCCATTCCCAGAGATGAAGGTACATTCAATTGTACGAGGCTTACAACAGGAACATCCGGATTGTTAGATGTAGTTGATACCTTTAAGTCATACAGACCATCTTTCAGCACCTGATCATCCAGCACCTCGGGGAAGTATCGCAATTTAATCTGCACAATGGCTTCTACTCCGTTAAGAGCATATCCTTTGCCATAGTCAAAATTACCACTTGCAATAGGTAATTTGAGGTTGATGTTGGAGCCGTCACCACCTTCCGAAATTTGCCATGCATTAAACTTTCCGTTTGTAATGCTGTAAGATTCATCTCCATCTGTGACTGTGTATTCTATCGTTGCAGGATAACTTTTCTTTTTTATTATCGCTGTGTTTAAGTGTTCAGCACTGATTGCAAAAACAGTGTCCCATCCATTGGTACTGATTGCACTCTGGGCCATTAGCTCAATTTCATCCTGCATAAAATTGGCTCTTAATCTCCCCCTGTCTTTGTAAAGCGAACTTTGCAGAGCTATTTTAACTAACTCTTTGTCCATTTCGGGCATCATGGTGATGGTCTTCATCCCAACGCCCAATTTTTCGTTTGACATCATAATGATAAGATTTTTTAATTTATAATATATTCTATAATAAAAGAATCGTCTAGTTTTACATTGACAAGATTTACTTCCTTGGGGTTGCCGGTCCATGCTACAGGGGAAATGTTATCAATATGCATCCTCTCTCCAAATATTTTTGTAATAGAGTTCATGAGATCGCTAGAAATGCATGAAACCACAATTTTTGTAATCAATCCAACAAGGGGTAGTAGCCAGGCAAGGTACCAGGGAATGTCTTCGTGATGATCAAAAGAGGGGGTACCGTCTATCCTGAATTCCACTACTTGGTTTGATAATTGCGGATAGGCTTTGAACCTGCCGTTGAAATACATCCAGATACCGGCTTTGAGGTCACACTTTCCATTTATTTTTATTTCTAATACTCCTCCTAAAACAGAAACTTCCAGTCCTTCTATTATGGGTGTGTACCAAATAGCTCCACTTTTTACACTGTTCATCTCGAGGCTGCGTGTGTTAACCAAAATGCCCAGATCGTTTATCCTGTAATCTGAACTGTTTGAGTGTTGGAAGAAGTCGATAAATGACGGCATCATGACATTCAATAGAAACAAATCTGATGAAGTAATGAAATAACTATTCGGATTGCCCGGAAGCGAATTGACGTCTATATCTACAGGCATATTGGTGATGTCCTTATTGCTACACACAGATAGAACCCCCATATAAGACGGTTGACTGTCTAGATAAGAATATTTGCATTTCACAGGTGTTACCCAGCTTCCGCTCTCTTGAGCAAAGTTGATGGATGCAAATACATAATTAATCTGCTCGGGGTGTTCTATTAAATATTGGCATACTAGCTCGAGTATAACGGGCTGGTAGAACGCAGGGATATTACCCTTAAAAAGTATGGGTACTATCCAACCTCCCTGTTCATTGCTGCTTGCTATCTCGTCTCTGCTTTTTGCAAGCTGTTTGATGTCAAGTTTCAGTAGCTTTTTGTTGTTATCCGTATTGACGAAATCCATCATCATCTCCACTATGCATTCGCAATTCGTTAAGCTGTATTCTTTTTGGCTGTTTTCGTCAGCCGCCATGATACTGGCATTATCGAATAGGCGAAACGTGCCCGATTCAAAGGGGATGTTGAATCTTATCAGCTTGTTGCTGCCTCCATCGGTAATTTGCCACGGTCCGAATTTTCCAGATAACTCATACTCAACTTCTGTCTTTTTTATTTCATTGTTGAATAGATGCCAGCAATTTCTTATGTCCTGATTAACATGTTCGGTTTTAACCAAACCAACAGTATCCCATCCTTTCGTATTCATGGATTTAGTATTTAAGGTGAATGTAGATTGTTACTCAACTAATCTTACTGAAAAACGATGGGAATTTAGGCATAAAATGCTGAAGTAACAAGAATAAGAAGGAATATATTTTTTTCTTCTCGTTAATAATGTTGGGAGTAAGGTTTTTTATGATGTTTTATTACAGAATGTTTAATTTGTTATTCATGTTCTTGACTTGTTTAATGTTTTGTGGTATTACCTTTCAAAGGTATAAAAAATACCTCAAAAACATGATGAGAATTGAATTTACCTCAAATATTTGGTGGAAATTGACAGAATAGGCTATTTGAAATTGGTGGAAATTGACAAAAGGTGCTATTTAAATTTGGTGGGACCAAAGGAAATGCTTAATATTGCGCTACGAAACAAAAGTAATGGAGGATAATATGATCTATTTTAAACGAAAAATGTATGAACGCATGCTTCAGTGGAAAAAGGAGCGTGATGGTGCAACAGCGTTACTTATACAAGGAGCCAGACGCATTGGTAAGTCTACATTGGCAGAGGAATTTGCCCGTAACGAGTATACATCCTTCATGCTTATTGATTTTTCTATTGCTCCGGTCGAGGTTCATGATCTTTTTAAAGATGTGTCCGATCTTGATTATATTTTTCTGAGACTACAACTTATTTATCGGGTGCAACTGATAGAACGCCAGTCTGTGATTATCTTTGATGAAGTTCAGAAAGCACCTTTGGCTCGACAGGCAATTAAACATTTGGTAAAAGACCACCGATACGATTATATTGAAACCGGTTCACTAATCTCAGTATATAAAAGCACTGTAGATATAGTGATTCCAAGTGAGGAGACAAAGGTTGATATGTTTCCTATGGATTATGAAGAGTTCAAATGGGCCATAGGCGATACCGCAACCATACCATTACTTCGCACAGCATTTGAAAAGAAAATATCTTTGGGCGATGCCGTTCACCGCAGAATGATGCGTGATTTTCGTTTGTATATGCTTGTTGGTGGAATGCCACAGGCTGTTGCAGAATATATAAAAACGAATAATTTGAGTGCTGTAGATCAGGTTAAGCGTGATATTATTTCTCTGTACGAGGAAGATTTCAGAAAAATAGATGCTTCAGGGCGGGCAACTGCAATGTTTGATGCCATACCTGCACAACTTAGCAAAAATGCGTCCCGATATAAAGTCTCTGCTGCTATACCGGGTGAGAGACAAGATAGAGTGATCAGCCTTGTGCAGGCGCTAGAAGATTCTATGACAACTAACATTGCTTATCACTCCACAGATCCTAATGTGGGCTTGGCGCTTACAAAAGATAACGAGAAATATAAAATTTACGCAGGCGATACAGGCCTTTTTATAACACTTGCATTTAAAGATAAAGATTTTACGGAAAACATCATATACAATAAATTACTGAATGATAAACTCAAAGCAAATTTAGGCTATGTATATGAGAATGTTGTGGCTCAAATGCTTCGGGCTACAGGCAAACAACTATATTATCATACTATTCCAATAGCTGAAGGGAAAAAGTATTATGAGATAGATTTCCTGATTTCTGAATCAAACAAGGTGTCACCCATTGAAGTGAAATCATCCGGATACAAAACTCACTCATCATTGGATGCCTTTTGTGACAAGTTCTCGGATAGAATTCAAAACAAATTCCTTATATATACCAAGGACTTGAAACGAGAAAATGGAGTCAATTATATCCCTGTGTATATGACTTTGTTTTTGTAGACTAAATGTCACAATATAATTAGCATAACAGCCATTTCCATACCGGAATGACCTCAATTGTTTTACCGTTTATTTTTAGCACGCGCTCTGTATCACGAGTAATAATCAGCAGTTTCTTGCATTCCAATACTTCGGTAATTTTCAGTAAGGCTTTTACTTCCCTGTCAAACGTTCCATCGTTATTGTCGAGATTATAACATACCTGAATGGCTGTGTAATCATCGGGAATGTAGAAGTCAACTTCAATACTTTGATTATAGAAATAAACAGCATCATTTCGTCCATATTTACGAAGTAGGTTTACAGCTACCATGTTCTCCAACAAAGAAGTGTTTCCGTCCAATAAAAAGAGGTTCAGAATGCCGTTATCTGTGAAATAGTACTTTGGTGAAGTTTCCTTATCGACCAATTTTCCCGCTATATTTTGCACAGGGTTGATAAGCCAGGCATCTTTGGCGTATTCCATATAATTAATAACGGTCTGCGTTCCTACCTTTGCTCCGGTCGAAGATACGATATTCGCTATACGGGTAAACGACAATGGTTGTTTTACGCTTTCCGCCAGTTTCTTGAACATAATGCGCAAAGCAAAGGTGTTATCTACCGTATGACGAGCCGCAATATCTCCCAGATAGATTTTCTGATAAACACTAGTCAGGTAATCCCGTTTTGCGGCAAATTCTGCTCCTTCCGGGAATCCACCAAAGTAGAAATAATCGTTGAACTTTCGTAATATTTCGGCTTTGCCTTCCGTAGATAGGAGATGCTTAGCCGTTGCCGGAACATTGTTTGCCGTCAAAAACTCTTTGAAAGAATACGGATAAACATCAATAGGAATATAACGCCCTCCCAAAGTTGTTTGTATATCCTGGCTTAACATTTTAGCATTGCTTCCCGTGATATAAACTCGATGTTTAGTATCAGCCATACGACGGGCAAATTTTTCCCATCCGGGAACGTTTTGCACCTCATCCAAAAACAGGATAGGTCTCTTGCCGTACATTTCTAAATGAACTTCTAATAGCAGATTCAAAACCTCCGCTTTCATTCCAGTAAGGCGTTCGTCTTCAAAATTGATATAAAGCATTTCATCCCACTGTACGCCTTGTGCAAGTAGCTGTTGCATCCGTTGGTATAAGAGATACGATTTTCCTGCTCGCCGGATACCAACAAAGACGTAGTTCCCAAACTCCTCAAAAGTGAAATCCCGTGAGATTACCTTATATTTTGGGACTTCCAGCTGATTGTCAGCGATAACCGTTTTCAGAATATTTTTATCCATATCTTCCTGTTTTTATTCTGTCAATAGCACAAATATAGCATGCTTTTATTTTATATGCAAAACAAAAATAGGAATTTTTTGTTTTGTAAGCAGAATAAAAGTCTTTTTATTCTAAAGCTGATATGTCTTAAAGAGTAGTTTTACCCTATGGAAAAGGACTTTAGTATGTTGCGCATGATATAATAATCAAAAAGCAATCTAAGGTACTTTCCGGTTTCTTCTGATTTAAAGCATAAATGCAAAGGAAAAGAACTGCACGCTAAGAACAATTACAGCAATTGTGTTGATAACTATTTTCATTCAGATAGAATTATCTTGATCCTATTTTTCATTGATTTGCCACAAACTTACTTTTTTTTTGTGGCATTCTAACAGTTTAAACTGTACGTAGCTACATTATTGTAGATGTTGACGGGCTTTTATCATGGTCGCTGTCATTTCCGTAATAGTTAAGCATTACGTAAAACTCATCCATAATCTCTTGCATTATCTGATCAAAATAATTGTTTCCAATCAGTCCGTCTTCTTCTTTTATCCTTTCGTTCAAGGTCGCAAATAGCGACCTTGAACATATATCTATGATTTTAATTCGCATTTCCGTTCAACCATATATTTCTAATTTCACAGAATTCATCAACGTTTAAGCATAGTTCTTCCCATTGGCTGATGTAAGTTGGCAGCTCTATTTCTAGTTCTTCTATATAGTATTTCTTCAGCGTAACTAGAAATCTGGAGGCTCTGCTTTTTTTTAGAAGTTTGAGATGAACGTCTTCTTCAGAATCTCCTTTTTGAATGGATATCTCATCGTATAAGTATTCGAATCCAATCTGTAACTCAGATAAAACTTCTTCTGTAAACAACGATTTGTTAGTAGACAATAATTCATTTAAAGTTTCAATGTATTTGTCTAGACCCGGTTCCTTCCGATTTTTTATGTTTTCAATGATACTGTTTATCAAAATACTGGTGTCTTCGTATCTTTGCTCAACAAGTACTAATACGGCATTAAGAGCATCGAAGATTTCATCTTCATTTTTTGAATATAGTTTTTTGTTTATTTCTTTATATAAAGACCTTTTGGATTCGGGAAAGATCCTAATAAAGGATGATTTTGCTTCCAGGTCTTCCATGTTGTATTCACTTAGTTCATCAAGCAAAGTTTGAATGGCTTTTTTATTTAAAGGATTAATAAGTGATGTGTGTTTCACGAAGAGTTGAGAGAATACGTTAATCATATTTTTAAATCTTGCTTTGAATTTTTCGGAATAGCTTCCCATGAATCTATCTCTTGTGTCTTTTAGATATTCTTTATCAGCATTCCACCAATCAATAATTTTTTTAGCAAGATTGTTAATGTCTTCGGCTTGCCAAATATATTCAGTCTTTTTATATGTAGTACCTATGATGTCTTGAAATAAAGGCAATCTACTACCTCCTGTGTCACTTATTTCATATGTCTTATCATTGGCCTGAATTGGCAACTCGGATATTTCAATATAATTCCGTAATAGCTCTTGAGGATTAATATGTTGAGGGTGAGGCAGCTTTAAAAAATGAAATTTGTCGAAATTCGTATTTATCGGAAAACCATCATTACCTACCGAACTCCATAACGCTGTTCCAAATTCTTGTTCCTGTGCATTTGTTAGTAAATTTAATCTGCGAAGAACATCTAAAGAGGTTATGGCTATTTCTTTTGTTGTGGCGTTATTTGTTAAATAAGAAAGCAGTTTTTCTATTCTTTTATTTACATCAATATTCTTGTTATTGTTTTGGGAGATTTTGTCTATGTTGAGCAAGCGAAGCGGGTCAATAAAAGAATCTGTTTCGTCAGGTTCTAAAATAATGGGAAACTCTAATAGGTCAGGAATTAAATTATATTGTTCTTCAGTGCTAAAAGATGTTGTAATTTTTTGAACTAATTTGTTAATGCCAGTATATGTTGATTTCGATGTGCTATATGATACATAAAGTTCTCTAATAAATAACAGCAATTCCTTTCTGACTTCAAAACTGCACTTTACGCAAAGTCTGGATAATGCTTCAGGAAAAACAGTCGATAATAAAATGGCAAAGTTTTCACGATAGTAGATATCACCTTTTTGTCTTTCCATTTCTGTCTCTCTTAGAGCTTTTAAATAAAAGTGCACTAATTCATCACACCTTTTTTGGCTGTAAAATGCCAAGGAACGTCTATTCCAAATATCTTTTATAGTCTCTTTATTTCCTGATCTAATAAACGAAATAAAAGCCCAATTAGGTGAATAGTCTGAAATGCATATTATAGCTCTTTTTGCAGATTTATCTCCAAATGTAATATTAGGCATTTTGAGAGGAATACCTGTTTCTTCTATATATCTGAGAAAAGAGTATGCATCCATTGTATAAGTGGGGCTATTGTTTAGATAAAACGTCCGACTTTTACTACCAATCTCAAAATTATATTTTGTGTCATATTCATTTTTATTTTCGGAGTTAGTGTTTAACAGGTATTCAAATGTTTTTAGTTCGCCCCAAGGGTCGCATTTATATTGGGCTAGTGTATTCCAACGTTTGGAATATTCTTTTGTTTCTTCTAACTTTTCAGAGTTATGGAAAAGGTATAGTGCTCTTTTTACGTATTGCAATAATTGCAGAATATATGATTCTTGTGAAATTAAAAGATAGTCATTATTGATGGGCTTTAGCGTTAATCTATTCCTTACTTCATTTAAAGATGTTTCTAGTATCTTTTCGGCCTCTTTTGTATTTCCTAGCTCTGCCATTAAACCGGCCCTTTTAGCTTCCCAATATGGAAGTGCTGTGTTCGTAGGCCAGTTATTCAGTTCCTTGCGTACTGAGGATATGTCTAGTACGAACATGAAATATAAACAGCGCTCATAACAGTATCTAGCAAGTAATTCTGCAGATAGTTTCTTTTTTATAGAATCTATTTTTGCAGCCAATTCATTCCATTTATCATTAATATTTTCTTCCCGATAATATCGCAACATAGAAAGTTGTAGCTCAATCCAATATGATTTGATTGATTCCCAATTAATGCCATCATTCTCTTGTGGAGTATTAGCATTTTCAATTTGAAATATGTTCGGAAATGGATTGTATTTTGAAACGGCAGTTTCGTAGTACTGAATCCATTCATTTAAAATAGGGAATAAGCATTTCTCTATTCTCCAATTGAATTCATATAAGAATGTGAGTGCTAATTCAGGTTCAAGATTATTGATTTTATTAATGTAGTATATGCGAGTTAACTCATATAGCTTGTCACGGCTTTCTTTGGGTAGTATAAGCCAATTAGGATATTCTTCTCTTGTTTGTTTCCATATGTTAATTATTTTTTTGAATTGGTTAGGTAGATCTTCTTTATTAGTCAAACTAATTCTGTTCTCGTTTTTGGGGTAATTGAAGTTATTATCAGTTTTAGCCCCCTTAGCTTTGAGTTTTTCAATGAATAATCTCAGTGCGTCGCTATGCATAGTAGAGTAACGAGTTAGATCAACGGGTATAACGTTTCTACATTCCAATAATTTTCTCTCTCCCTCTGAAAGAGACAGTACCCCTATTAAATATATTTTTGGTGAATTATCTTTGCCTAAATTGTCACGTATCCACCCAATCCATTTTTGAAAATTGGGATCGTTACCCGAGAAACCAATTAAACAGAGTGTGTTTTCAAGTAATGATTGTTGCACGGTGTTTACAAACGGGGCAAAATCGCGGGGATACTTACGGTAATCTTCTTCTGTAATAATAAATGGTCTATCTGAAGGGAAACTGCCGTGCAACTTGATGATTCGAGGCTTAGTTGACCAAACCAAATCTTCTTTGTTTATAACAGTTTCATAACGTTGTTCTAATATTTTTTCTGCAGTTCGCTCTAGCAGCGTATCGTAATTCGTCGTGAAAACATCTGTCCAAGGCAATTGTAATAACATTCTATGTAGTTCGGAAGGTTGGTATTCTAAATCGGGAATCTCATCTTGCAAAAGTTTGTTTAGTGCAGCTCTTCCTACTGTAACTTCAACCTCTTCAGCCAATTTTAAAACATCTAAATAGCATTTTTTATCTTCACTTGGAGCCGAACCATGAACCTTTTTATAGAAACAATCTCCTAAGTCACTCCATGAAGGAAACTTCTTTGAACTTATTCCATCACATTGTGCATTCATGCTGAAGCCGGCACCAACCATTAAGCTGGCATGTCCGTTATATAATTTTTCAGCGATATCATTCAGGTAAATTTCAATATCCGTCACCTTTTCCATGCTCATGTTTTTTGTCTTGTTACTACTCTTTTAAGTGAACTTATAAGATACAAATATAAATAAATCAAATGGATTTACCTCCCCTAAATTTCTATTTTTTTTATCTTATATATGAATGACCGTTATGCATTTATTCTTTCAGCTTAACTTCTCCTCCTCCTTTTCCTCTTCTTTTTCAAAATGATTTGCGACTCCGGATATTTTTCCAGCTCATCATCATCTACCACCATGAAAACGAGATTTTTATCCTCGCTGATTACTTTTGAAATAATGCGTGCCAATTTGTGTAAAATGAAGTCGTAATTCATTTCACTGAGGCAGCAATTTATATTTTTATGAATAGTTTTGAGGTTGGGAGATACTCCTTTCTGGGTTTTGCGTATTGATTTGCTACTAGTTCCGCACCTTAGTTCTATCTCGCGCATGGAGAGTGAAGCGTGTTTTGAAAGCCTATTTATTAGGTACAATGCTACATTTACCGTATTACTATAAAGCCTAGTCTCGAAATCTTGTTTCTTGTTCTTTTTTCTGTTAGTCATTATTCTATAATTGGTTGTTTGCTGCAAAAATAATTTTTAAAAAAATGATAGGTGCAGGACTTTTGTCCGGCACCTATATGAAAATAACTTCTTTTCTTTGCGCCAATGAAAATAATTAAATCCTTTAAACATGAAAAATAGTCAATATTTCCTTCACGACTGCTGCGCGCGCAACAATGCCAAGATGCTTTCCCTTACTGCCGACAAAGGTTTGGAGGGTTACGGAGCCTACTGGGTGCTGTTGGAATATCTTCGCGAGCAAAGCGATTACTGCATGCCCTTGTCTTTGTTACCATCTTTGGCCAAACAATTGGGCAAATTCACTCAATGGGTGGAAGAAATAGTTTGTAATTACGGCTTATTTGTGCTGACGAACGACGGACGCTTCACCTCTCAGGGCTTGCAACAACGAATGAAGCCGTTGGAAAATAAGAGAAAGGCACGTGATGCCAAAGCGGAGAAAGAAGCCCTCAAATTGGCTGCCCAACAAGCGGGCAATGGTACCCCGCCAACAGCAAGCCGGAAAACACGTGCGGTAGCCAAACCTGTTCGCCCTGTTGTTGCAAAACCGGTGGGTGAGGCTGACTGCTTTTCGGAAACCGGCGAGGCTGTTTCGCCAAGCGGGGAAATTATTTTGCAACCAACCTGCGAAACTGTTTCGCCAACTCAACAAATTGTTGCACCGACTTATGAAGCCGTTCCTCAAACCCGTGAAACTGTTGCACCAATCTGCGAGGCTGTTCCTCAAACTCAAGAAACGGCTCTTCCGCCAACTAACGAAACAGTTCAGCCAACAACCCACGAATCGGTTTCGCCAACTGAAAAAACAGTTCCGCCAACCCAAAAAACGATGCCCGAAAAACCCGTTAACAGCAACACAAATTCGTCATTTTCTGCTGCACAAAAAACAGAAACAAACGAAAAAAACAGTGCAAAAAACGTCGAAAATACGCCTTTGCAACTAGTTGATAATGAGCGTGTTGCAAAGGCATCTCTAGAAGAGAAGAGAATAGAAGAGAAAAGGATAGAAGAAATTAAGAGAAAAGAAAAAGAAGCTACCGCTTCTGAAAAAGAAAGCAGCAGCAGCGGCAGCAAATCTTCTTCTTGGGAGGGTTGGCTGAACGAAGCGCTAGGGGAGCGTTCGTGGTTGGAACTTCAGGCGATGCATTCGGGGTTGGGAGGTGCTTTCCTGCCGTATCTGGAAGTTATTTCCAAGACATTCAGGGAGCACGTACTCAGGCAGGGAACGGAGGTTACGATCTGTTCGCTGCGCGATGTGAAGTCGTACTTCAGCAACTACATTCGTCAGGGCAGCATCACGAACAAGCACTTGCGAGAGGTGATTGAAAAGGCTGCTGCCACGGATGTTTACCGCTTCGAGCAGCTGGTCGACGGACAGCGAACGTACTGCGGATTGCCCATTCCCGAGGGAGCACCGCCTCGTCCGGCCGTGACTTCGGTGTGGGATGAAAGGAAGCTCTGCTGGGAATATTAGCTTGCCTGCACGACAACAAATTGCTCGGGGCAATCCACCCAATTGCTCGGTGCAATTGCTTCCATTGCTCGGGGCAGATTTCAAAGTGCTCGGGGCAATGGGCAGCATGGGCGAAAACATCGCTCAAACCTTTGTGAATTTAAATTTTAATACAGTAATTATGTTTGACTTTAGTAAACTCGGAATTGATGTAAATGGCCGCACAAGCGGAAAAATGAAAGTAAAATGTCCGTTTTGCCATGACAGGCGGACGAATAAACGCGACAAATCGCTCAGTGTAAATCTCGGTACAGGGCTGTATCATTGCCACTATTGTGACGCCAGTGGCAAGGCGGAAGATTTCAGTAATCGTTTCAAAATTAACAACACCTACGGTTACAACAGCGGTGCAAACCGTGTGCCTAAGAGCCCGTGGAGTGGGCAAGTGCCGCCCCCTGCCAATAGGGTGCCGAAGAAGCAACCCACGTTTACCTGCAGGCCCATTCCCGGAACGCTGCTCGTGGCTGCCAAGGCTACGGATGAAGTCGCCCCGAAAGCTCCGTTTAACGGTGATTCCGGCCACATCAACGTTTCCAGTCATGCAACCGACAAAGCCCCAGTGAACGCCCCGTTTACCCCGCCTTTTGCGGTGACTCAGGCTACCGATGCCGCGCCTCCCAATGGGGCGGAAACACCCGCTAACCCCGATGCAGCAAGAGATGCCGCCCTTCACTGGCTGATGCACGATCGGGGCATTCCTGCCCAGGCGGTGGCTTACATGAAAATCAGCAGCTCACAGGAACTCATGCCGCAAACGGGCAAGAAAGAGAACTGCATCTGTTTCAATTATTTTGAAGAAAACGAGCTGATTAACACCAAATATCGCGACGGGTGCAAGAATTTCAAAATGATCACCGGTGCCGAACTCATTCCGTACAACATCGACGGCATTGCGGGCACCCCGCAGTGCATCATCACCGAAGGCGAAATCGACCTGCTTTCGTTCCTCGCCATCGGCCGCACGGATGTGGTGAGCGTGCCCAACGGTGCCGGCAGCAACCTTACGTGGCTGGATCGTTTTGTGGAGACGCATTTTGAAGACAAGGAGGTGATTTTCCTGGCTGTGGATGCCGATGAAAAAGGCCGACAACTGCAACAGGAACTTTTGCGTCGGTTGGGGTTGGAACGGTGCCGCATTGTCAACTTTGGCGAGGGCTGCAAGGATGCCAACGAGCACCTGCTGAAGTTTGGTGCCGATTCGCTGGCACAGGCTTTGGAGGATGCCCCCGAGGTGCCTCTCGAAGATGTGTACACCGCCCACGATGTGAGTGATGAGCTGCTGGCATTTTTTAACAACGGATTTGAGCAGGGTGCGCCTACCGGACTCACGGCACTCGACAAGTTCATCACCTTCGAAACCAAGCGCCTTTGTGTGGTGACGGGTGTTCCGGGACAAGGGAAATCCGAGTTTGTTGATGAAATGGTGCTTCGACTCTGCCTGCATCACAGTTGGAAAATTGGTTACTTCAGTCCCGAAAACGTGCCGCTGGTGTACCACCTCCGCAAGCTGTTCGAGAAGGTGAGCGGCAAGCGCTTCTCGCCCCAATGCACCGGTCCCGAGCTGTATCGCAGGGTGCAGAACTTCATGGGCAACAACGTGTGTCACATCATTCCCAAAGCCGATTTCTGTGTCGATACGGTACTCGAGAAAGCCCGTCAGCTGGTGCGTCGCAAAGGCATCCGCATCCTCGTGATCGACCCCTACAACCGCATGGAGCACCAGATTCCGCCCGGCATGAGCGAAACGCAATACATCGACAACTTTCTTGACAAGCTCACCAACTTTGCCGTGCTCAACGACTGCCTCGTCATTCTGGTGGCGCACCCCCGCAAGATGAACCGCGATGCCCGCACGGGCAGCCCCGATCGCCCCACGCTGTACGACATCAACGGCTCGGCCGCCTTCTTCAACAAGTGCGATTTCGGCTTGGTGGTGGAGCGCATGCCCGATGTGGTGCACATCTACGTGGAGAAGGTGAAGTTCCGCAACCTCGGTCAGCCCGGCATGGTGCCGCTGGTGTTCAACCCAACCAACGGTCGCTACAGCCTGTGCGATGAAGAGCCCACGGCCGGCAGCCCAGAGATGCGCATCACTAACGTAAAGTTTAACACCGATTGTTGGTTGCCCAAAGAGGAAGATCAAGAATTATTTTGGGAAGGAAATGAATGAATTTTGTTTTCAGTTCAACTATTTTTCCTACTTTTGTAGGGATCCGTAATGTTATATCTAACTTGAAAATCGAAGTTGATCTATACTGATGCTGACTATAATGAGTGCTGCTTAATCACCTAATTCACAAAATAATATCGCATTAACCTTGCAAATTTAGTTTTCAATCGAAAATTTGCAAAAAAGGAGGATCCGAAGCTTTGAATAATTTTCTACGAGGAAATGAATAAACATTGTTTTCAGTTCAACTATTTTTCCTACTTTTGTAGGGATTCGTAATTTTATATCTAACTTGAAAATCTAAATTGATGGGTGAATCATTGAATAACGCTGATAAAAATAACGTAGGGCTCTTTAAGCAAATAAAGACTTTCTTTGGTCAGCATAAATATATACCTGCTCTGGCGGTTGTTTACATTCTTTTTCATGCTTTTTTTGAGAATCTATTCACGGTAGTGCTCGTAAAACCTTTTTTAAGCTACTTGGAAACGTCTTTTTTGAATGATGTGATATTTGTTGCATTAACTGTTTTGGCTATTATATACATTAGAAAAGTTATTGATAATCATCCGCTATCTCTTTTTTATAAAAGAATTACTGATCTCTTTGTGTTCGTTATAATATTGATATGGTCTTATTATCGTTTTCATTCAGATGCTTGGATTTATACTCCATTCTATTTGTGTGATACATGTAAGTATATTGATTTTATACCGGTTTTGTCTCTGTCATACTTCATTAAAAAGAAAAGCTTACCACTAGAGAAAGAGAGCCCCCTACAAGTTGCCCAAAAAGGTTTTTGCTTCGATTCGCCTTTATCTAAGTCCGATCCAGATTTGCTTAATAGAGAAAATCTAGTTAGACAGGTCTGCGAAAGAATCCAAAATACAGCAAACATAGATGTTTCATTTGCAATTGGTGTGACATCCGAATGGGGAAACGGAAAAACTTCATTTCTTAATTTGATAGAGAGGCACCTTGATAAAAACAAAAGAGTCATTATTCATTATAATCCTTGGCTTAATAGTGATAGGAAATCAGCTACACTCTCTTTCTTCGATGAAATGAGCTCTGCATTGAAGGCTTACGATAGTAGCTTATCCAATGATATATTGAAGTACGCCAAGACGTTGATTGACAGCTCAGCCGGTAAGTATGCTAATCTACTAAATGCTTGTTTGAGTTTAGATGGTACTCCGACTTTGCGAGAGCGATTTGAGGAAATAAACAAAGCTATCAAACGCACGAGGCTACAAATTATAGTCTTTATTGACGATCTCGATAGGCTTTATGATTCAGAAATACTGGAAGTTCTTAGTTTGATAAGAAACAGTGCGAATTTTTTAAATACTATTTTTATTGTAGCTTATGATAGAAACTACTTAGTAGCTGCGCTTAAAAAAGTAAATGAGTACCATCCGCATGCGTATCTGGAAAAAATATTTCAATTGGAGCTTCCTTTGCCGCAATTTGAAAGATATCTTCTAGTTGAAATATTACAGAATAAACTAAATGCTTATTTTGATTATTTCACAAGTTGTAAGCATCATAACTACGAAGGCTATGAAAGAGATAAAGTAGAATTAAATCGTGCATTGTTAGATTCTAAATTATTCTATTTTGCCGGCATTGAAACCATTCGCGATATAAATAGATTAGTTAATTCATTTCTAATCTCTTATGACTTACTTAAAGGTGAGATCGTCTTATCTGATTTGCTAAATTTAGAACTCTTAAAAATAAAGTATCCTGGGGTATATACGTTGCTTGCTAAAAATAAAAATAAATATTTCCATACCCTTAACAATCAATTAGAATTAGAAAAAAATGAGTCTTCTAACAAAACAGAACTCGAGGTCTATCTTGAGAAACATTTTATTGAAGTGGGTTTAGTGGAAACTAAAATACGCGATGCTATATTATATGCTTCTTTCATTTTTCGAAAGGAGAAAAATAAGACGATTAAACTTGAATCTATTTGTAATCCTATTGGTGTAGATCGTTATTTTCATTATCAATTATTAAACTCTGATATATCAATAGTTGAATTTTCTGAATATCGAACGAAGTCAGACAAAGAATTTCAGGCGCAAATTGAAATATGGTTTGATGAAGGCAAGAATGGGCTCCATGATTTATTATACAGAATCGATTTTTATAATGGTGTCGAAGATTATGAGAAAATCATTCGCGCAATTTTTTATTATGGTTCGTTACAAATTGATAGAGAGAGTTATTTTTCAAATAATGACAGTATCTATTTGTTGAATAAGTTAACCAAGTCAACTTATTCAAACTACTATAAACGTAAAGATTTTGTGGAGTTTTTAAGGACTTTATTTAATGAACAAAAGTACCCTTATTTATTTGCTTCTTATTTTATTAATCGTATTTTAAATAATATATCGAAAGATGAAATATCTGATTTTCCTTTGTTGGAAAAAGAATTGCTCAAGCAAAATATTCAATATTTTAAGAGATATCATGATGAATGTACGAAGGTTGATAAAAAAATATTTTGGTTGTATAATAACTGTTACTATGAACGCTGGCAAAGTATGGGTGCCAATCCAAAGTCACGACTATTTAGTCCAATAGAGGAAGCTGATAGGTTATTTGTGGCATGCGCAGAGAAAGACCCTGCAAATTTTATGAGAATGATTTTTGTAATGGATAATATCGACCCTACTAGTAAGAAAAAATATAGTATTTCATCTTTGGTGAAACGGGGATTTGGGGGTTGGGATAAATTTGAAGCCTACTTAAGATTTTTAGACGAAAGTAAAGTAAAGGATATCCAATTATTTACAGACTTCTTTGTTAAACTGAAAAATAATAAATACAGCTATATTGAGTTTGATTTTGGAAAAAGTGTACCTTATGAATTCATTGGGGTCGAGTAAATTAATTATTTCACCAACCACATAAAAACTCCTCCCTGTTTGCTTATCCAATCATTAGCCAGGCAAACGGGGAGCAGTTAAAACATCACATACTCTTAATTATCAAGGAAGAAAATATTTATTCATCTCCTCTTCAACTTCTTATCCGTTATCTCCGCCACAAACTTATCAAAACGAGGTTTACCTATCTTAGCTAAAAGAGCATCTGCCAATAAGTAAACCTTGCTTTCTTTTGCTTTCGGATAGTGGTGATCCGGACAAGAATCATGCAGTTTGGCGTTTTTAATAGCTGTTTCAATAAGTGGCAAGTAGTTCAGATAATAATAACCGCCTTTCTCCAGTTTATGCAAAGATTGCTTGGTTTGGGTTGGGGTGGAGCAGCCTGTAGAGTCCAGATTGGCCAGCTTGTGATAAAGCAACCATACTTCAAAGCAAGGATTGCTGATAGTGATGTGGCAGTTCTTGCTGCTATTTGCAAAAGAAGCCAACTCTTCCAATTGCTCTCTGGGCCACTTGTCAACATCAACAACAAACCAAAGGGTATCGCCATCTGCTTCGGAAAACCCTACTTTCTCAATATATTGCTTGGCACGTTCCAGCACTTGTTTGGGGGCTGAATCGCGATGACCGATAGTGTGTTCAACAATATCAACCTTGATGCGATCAATGCCATCGAATGGGCGAAAATATTCAGGTTCTCTTTCGGTTCCTTCGCAGGCAATAACAAACAAACTGTAGTCTCTTGTCTTTGCTCCCGTTTCTTTCTTGTATCCTCTTACTTTAAACCCCATAATGCTTACCAATTTAAGTCGTCTAACTTCGCCAAAAACGGTATGGCACCGAAGCGACCGTTCAGGTAACCCTTTTCAATGTCAAGATCGGCACGGGGTTTAAACTCGTGAAGCGTATAGAGCTGGGTGCTTTGTTCTTCTTTGTTCTTCTGTGCAAACCAGATTTCATCGGCACGGAAAATGTTACAGTTAAGCAAACTCGATTCATGCGTGGTGAAGATAAGCTGCCCTTTTATGTTGCTGTTATCCATAATTTTATGAATGAGCTTATGCAAAATAGAAGGGTGAAGACTGCGGTCCAATTCGTCAATCACAAACGTACTTTTAGTTTCCAGCAAGCCGTAAATCATAGGTAAGAAAAAAGTCAACCTTTGTGTGCCGTCCGATTCATTTTCCATGCCAAAAATGTAATTACTGTTACCTACGGTATGCTTGCTTACAAGCGTCTTGGCAACGTACTTGTTCCCTTCTTTGAAAGCACCAAACATAGTTTCTTCTAGCATTCCATTTGCTTGCTCGTCAATGTCTAATATTTTTTTAATGTGTTCAATCTGTTGGCGATCCATTGAATATTGATTGAAGAGTTCATCCAAATCCCAACTTTTTAGATCGAGTGACTGAATGCCCAAATCGAAAGAATGGAAGAGTTCGTTGGAGAAAACTCTAAAATCTTCGTTTAGACTCAAAGCTGTAATCAATGCCGGACTTTTGGACTCAGGATATATGACGAATAAATCATTCTTAAACCACTCGAGCACGTCATTTATTTCGTCGTATTTCAGGGAGTCGTTTTTCGAAATAAACAATTCATTGGGTTTTAAGAGATTTTCCTCCATCAAACTGATCAGCATCTTGTTTTTATAAGTCTGCACAAACTTTGAATCGGGCTTTATAGAAGGAAGTCCTGTTTCGGCAGAGTGCACTCTCTCAAAAACAGCTTTCGGGTTACCGATACCTGTACGATAAAGCCACTCTTCAAGCACCATGTCATCATCGAATGCAATGCCGTAGGTGTATATTTTGTCATCAGCGGTTGAAAATTCAATTTCTAGCTGAATGGGTAATTTCTGATTCTCTTCCTGGAATTTGAATTTATATTTTGATACACTTGAGGCGACTTTGCCTGCGAGAACAAAATTCTTTAGTGATGCAAGAGCCTTAATCATGTTTGACTTTCCGGCACCGTTGGCTCCGTATATGGTAGATGCTTTAAGCACATGAATATCCTTCTTGATGGAATACACATGATCTTTGTGAGTTCGTAACGAGGTAGCTGCCAGCATATTGAACTCGGTTTCCTGATTGAATGATAGGAAATTGGTGATGTTAAACCTGATTAGCATAACTGTAAGCGGTTTGATTCTTAATTATTATGCAAATGAAACGAAAAAATCTCTTATTTAGTTCTACTTATGCCTTTTATTTTATTAAAACGTGTGATTTAAGAGATTTTTTCGTTCTAAATGCTCTGTTTCATCACCCTTCCTCTTTCACGGCTCCCCCAACGCCCCAACAATCAGCTTCACCTGGGCGGGCGTATATCGACGGGCATTGGCAGCCAGTCCCGCTTGTTGCAGGGCGGTGCCCAGTCCGGGAAACCGACCGATCCAATCGTTAAACGAGGCCAGCGCACTGCGCGGATGCAGGTGTGGCAGGTACAGAGCCGCCAGCTCGCCTTTGCCGTAGCTGCGGATAAGAAATGCGGGTTCTTCAGTAGTGGTTATCATCTTCTTTATTTTCTTGTAAATGTACAAAAAATACTCTATGAAAACAAACTAGCTGCCCACTTTTTCCATGCAAAAAGGCACTGTAAACGAAGATAACGGAAGATAACACACGGTAAATCAGGCTAACTCATGCTATCTCATACGGCACCAGCTCCATGCACTACCTTCGCCGATGTAGTATTAATCTTAAAACAAAAAATTATGTCAGTAAGTGTAGTGCGCTATCAGCGCAAAAAACGCATTGGCGATGCCAGCTCGCCAAACATCTATGTGTTGAAACAAAAGCCCGGCACATCCAAGGTTCACACCATCGAGATGATTGCCAGCGACATCGAAACCATCGGTTCGCTCTCGCAAGAAGACGTAACCCACGTGATGAAGGCCTTTGTGCGACGCATGAAGAAGGTGCTCGTGGAGGGCAACCGCGTGAAGGTGGACGGACTGGGCACGTTTTACATCACCCTGAAATGTCCCGGGGTGGAGACGGAGAAAGATTGCGTGGTGAAGAACATCGCCAAGGTGAACCTTCGCTTCATGGTCGACAACGGTTTGCGGTTGGCCAACAGCTCTACCGCTACCACCCGAAGCGGTGATAACAACATCGACTTTGTGATCGACTCCGGCGTGGCGGGTACCGGCAACACAGGCGGCACAACGCCAACAGATCCCACGAATCCCACGGATCCCACCAATCCGGGCGGTGATGAAGATGATCCAAACGGATAAGCTGAGTATTAACGTTAACAATGAACCATGATGAAGAAGATTGTAGAACAATTACTGGAGTGCCTTTTGGCACTCCTGCCGTTCTTCAAGAAGAAGAACGCCAAGGAAGTGAAGGAATTCAGTGACCTGATAACCGGTCAGTACGAGTTCCTGGTTACCCAGCTCGAAAAGGTGCTGAAAGATTACTTCGAGCTGAGCGCACGAGTCAAGGAGATGCACACCGAGATGTTTGGTTTGAAGGAACAACTGGCTCGTTCGCTGAGCGAGCAATGCACCGTTCGCGAATGTTTATCCAGACAGTAGGGGGTATGCGAGCCATCAACCTGATTGTGGTGCACTGCTCTGCCACGCGTGAGGATCGCGATTTTACGGAACAGGATCTGGATGCCGCTCACCGGGCACGTGGTTTTCAGGGTGCGGGTTACCATTTTTACATCCGCAAAGACGGTCGCATTGTGAACACGCGTGCGGTAGAGCTTCCCGGAGCACATGCCCGGGGGCATAACACGGCTAGCATTGGTGTTTGCTACGAAGGTGGACTAGATGCCCAGGGTTGTGCCAAAGACACGCGCACGGCTGCTCAGAAGGAGTCGCTTACGGCTCTGCTGCACGAGTTGCAGCGTGATTATCCGGGTAGTGTGGTGTGTGGTCATCGGGACTTGAGTCCGGACCTGAACGGTAACGGTCGCATTGATCCGCACGAGCGTTTGAAGGAGTGCCCTAGTTATTCAGTCAACGATGAACTGTAACAGTTGAGTTAATAACAAAAGCAGCGAAACTTGCCGGTTAAGGTGGTTTCGCTGCTTTTTTTGTTAGATAATTGAAGGCGACTTAGTAATCTATCAGATTAAAATACTATTTTTGTTATCTATAACTAAGAGGAAGCAAAATGAAATCGTTAGAAGTCAAGAAGTACAAGAATTTTGAGCACCTGACATTGAATGATTTGGCCAACATCAATTTGATTGTTGGAAAAAACAACGTGGGTAAATCTGCTCTGCTTGAGGCCGTATCTATATTTGCGTCAAACGGAGATTTGGAGCAAATAAAAGCTGTGTTGGCAAGTCGGGGAGAAGGTGTTGGCTCTTCGTCTTCGGTTGAGAAATTGGCTGAAAAAGAGATGGAACGATTTCTTTCTTTGTACCATCAATGGAATGTGCCGGATTTTTTAAATCATCCCATTGAAATATCTGCAAACGAGAAGTTATCCGGTCGTAAAACAAAATTTTCTATGCGCTTAGCCGGGTATATCAAGAGTCTAGAAACAGATTCGCAAGGTTTTGAAAGACCGTATAAATTGCTGGAAGATAATAATGAGGCGATGTTTGAAAATCCCGATATACACATTGGACTGTTGTTGAGCTATGACGAACGTAAAACGTTTTATATGTTTAACGGGGAACGCAAAAGAAATCCGGCTGAGGGATTGAACGCTTTTGAATACGTGCGCACGAATCAAATCATGGGAGATAAGAACCCCAAATTGTATGATAAGATAGCGCTAACTCCGAATGAAAAGTATATTATTAAGGCTCTCCAAATTATTGAACCGCAAATTGAAAACATCAATTTTTTGAAAGACGACAAGGCACCCGGCCAATCGGATGAACGTGTTCCGTTTGTAGTCCTTAAGAATGAGTCTAAACGATATCGGCTTAGCGCAATGGGTGATGGTATCAATAGAATTCTGACTATTATATTGGCCATGTTGAATTGCGAAAACGGAGTTTTATTGATTGACGAATTTGAGAATGGATTGCATTACTCTGTTCAGTATCAACTATGGAAGGTCATAAATGATCTTTCAACGAAACTAAATGTACAAGTGTTTGCAACGACTCACAGTATGGATACACTTAGAAGCCTGTCTGAATTGATCAATGACTATCCAATAGAAGAAATGCAAGACAAGGTAGCTTGTTATTACTTGCAAAGAACCCAAACAAATGAAATAAAAGGCTATCGTTACAGTGCCGATAATTTTGAGTTTTTGATCAATAAAGGGGAGGATATCAGATGAGTAAGGTTTGCATCTTTATTGAGAGTGATAAGGAAACTACAAATGAAGGGCATTTTGTTCGTCACATAGCTGAACTGATTTATGCTGGTGATTCAAAAGAAATAGAAATCGTTGGAACAGGTGGATATACAAACTTAGATCAGTTTGCTGTTCAGATGCAAAGAAATACAGATAATGGCATAAAGAATTTAGTGATTTTTGATGCTGACTTTCCCAAAGAGGGTGGATTTGAGAAGAGAAACCTCAAACTGTTGAATCTCAAAGAGAAAGAAAAGGTAGACTTTGAATTGTTTCTTTTCCCCAATAACCAAGATAACGGAACATTTGAGCATCTTTTAGAGCATCTTGCAACAGAAGAGCACAAAGGTTTGCTGGAATGTTTTGAGGGCTACGAGAGCTGCATAAGAGGCCGAAATAATCCTAAGTATGTATCTCCTAACCAGAAAGCTAAAATGTATGCTTATGTTAGTACACAAACAGATCCGAATGATATAAAAATGTTCAAAAAGGGCGATTGGCGTTTTAACCAAGCAGATTTGTGGAATTTAGAAGTTGACTACTTAACACCCTTGAAAGACTTTCTTTCTTCACATTTGAAGTAAGCATTACCACATACTATTCAATATAATAAAAGCAGCGAAACTGACCTATTAAGGTGGTTTCGCTGCTTTTTTTGTTAGTCGTTAATGCTAGGTGCTACAAATCATCTTCCAGCGCGGTGCTCTTGGCATAAGCGGTGCTTTTGGCTTCGAAGAAATCGGTCTTCACGGTGTTGGCATTTGAGTATTGCGCCACCCAGTGCATGCTTTCGGGCTCTTTCTGGTGCTCCTCATACAACACGCCAAAGCCGAGGCTCTTCCAGCGGAGGTTGCCCAGGTAATGAATGTAGTCGTTTATCATGGTGCGGTTTAGCCCCTGTATGTCGTCGCCAATAACGTACTGTCCCCATTCTATCTCCTGCCTTACGCCTTCGCGCATCATCTCTTCGTATAGCTTGATGCGTTGGGGGGTAAACAGTTCGGGCTCCTCTTTCTTAAGTTCCAGAATGATGTTGCGAAACAGCCACAGGTGAGTGTTTTCATCGCGGTTGATGTAACGGATCTCTTGTGCCGAGCCCGACATCTTTCCGTTGCGGCTCAGGTTGTAGAAAAACATAAACCCACTGTAGAAGTAGATGCCCTCAAGTATGAAGTTGGCAATGAGGGTTTTCATCAGCGTAAAGCCGTCCTGACTCTCCTGAAACTCATTGTAGCAGTTGCCCACAAAGGTGTTTCGTTTCAGCAGATGCTCATCTGTTTTCCATTGGTATAAGATGTCGTTGCGCTCTTCCGGACTACAGATAGAGTCGAGCATGTAGCTGTAACTCTGACTGTGCACACACTCCTGAAACGCCTGAATGTGCAGGCAGAGGTTTACCTCGTTGGCCGTAATGTACTCGCTGATGGCAGGCAGGTTGTTGCTTTGCAGGGAGTCCAGAAAGACGAGGAAGCTGAGGATTTTATCGTAGGCAGCTCGCTCTGCCTGAGCCAGGTTGGGGTAGTCTTTAGCGTCTTGGGTGAGGTTTATCTCTTCCGGTATCCAGAAGTTATTCATGGCTTGTCGGTACCAGTCGCTTACCCACTTGTAACGCATGTTGTTAAAGTCATTGAGGTTGGTGGTTTTTCCGCCTATGATTCTTCGGAGGCGTACCTCGGTATCGCCCGATGGGTTGAACAGGGCGTTCTTCTTTAATTTCTTTATATCCATAATTGTGGTTATTTTTATGTTATCGGGTTAAGAGGCACAGCTTTCGCACTCTTCTACTTCAAGTGATTTGCTGCGCACATAATACAAGGTTTTTACGTTGCACTCCCATGCCAGCAAGTACAAATCGAGCAATTGCCGCAAGGTGAATTGGTTGGTGATGTAGAGATTCATGCTTTGTGCCTGATCGATGTGCCGTTGGCGCACGCCGGCTGCACGTATGCTCCACGACTGCTCCATCTGGTAGGCGCTTTTGTATAGCCAATGGGTCTTGTCAGACAGGGCAGGGGCTACCCGGGGCAGCATGGCATCTTTCTTCTCTTCGAGGAAGAAGCGTTGCATAACGGGGTCTGTCCCGGCAGTGGTTCCGGCAATGATGCTGGTGCTGCTGGTGGGTGCAATGGCCAGCAGGTATGCGTTGCGCATGCCTTGTGCGGCTACTTTGCCTGCCAGCTCGTTCCACTGGGGTGAGTGGTAGTTGCGCTTGGTGAAATAAGCACCGGTTTGCCAGTCGCTTCCTTCAAAATGGGCGTACTTTCCTTTTTCTTTGGCGAGTTGTGTGCTTGCTGTTATGGCGGCGTAGTTGATGCGCTCGAAAACGGTATCGGCAAAGTGCAGGTGTTCCTCACTTTCCCAACGGATGCCACGAATGGCTAGTGCATGGTGGTAGCCGCTTACGCCCAGTCCGATGCTGCGGAATCGCTGATTGGTTATCTGAGCAAAGGGAACGGGGTAGAAGTTGAGGTCTATCACGTTGTCGAGTGCACGTACCACGGTGGCTATTTTGTCTTGCATTTGTTGTTCGTCTTCCAGAGGTAGGTGCCCTAGCGACAAGCTGGCGAGGTTGCAAACCACAAAGTCGCCCGGGCGTACTGTTTTTACCACCACGGTGTCGCCGTCTTCGGTACGTATTTCGGTGGAAATGCTTTCAATGGCCGACATGTTTTGTGCTATCTCCGTGCACAGGTTGGAGCAGTAAATAATGCCTTGGTGGTTGTTGGGGTTGGCCCTGTTCACCGTGTCGCGGTTGAAGGCAAAGGGTGCTCCCGTTTCAATAGACGATCGCAGGATCAGTCTCACAAGGTCTTTGATGACTATGGTACGTTTGCTCAGGCGCGGATCGTTTACGCAGTCGTGGTATTTGCGTTCCCACTCTTCACCGTAGGAGTCTTCCAGGCAATAGCCTTTGACACTCATTATTTCGTTGGGACAAAACAGGTGCCACGGCTGGTTCATGTCTTGGCGTACCATCTTCCAGAACAAGTCGGAGTAGCACACAGCAGGGAAAATGTCGTGCGCCTTCATGCGGTCGTCACCGTTGTTGGTGCGTAGTTGCAGGAACTCGGGCAGGTCTTTGTGCCACACATCCAGATACACGGCTACGGCTCCCTGACGTATGCCCAGCTGGTCAACCGCAACAGCCGTGTCATTCACCAGCTTAATCCAGCGGATTACACCGCCTGCTACGCCTTTAAACCCGCGTATGCTGCCGCCTGCTGCACGTACCTTGCCGAAGTAAAGTCCCATGCCTCCGCCAAACTTGCTCACCATGGCAAAGTTGTCTATGCTGCGGTAAATGCCCTCCAGACTGTCGGGCACGGTGTCTATGAAACAGCTCGATAGTTGGTGGTAGGGTTTGCGGGCATTGGCCAGGGTAGGGGTTGCCATGGTTACTTCCAGCCGGCTGAGTATGTCGTAAAATCGTTGCACCCACAGCAGTCGTTGGTTGGTTTCGGGCATGGCCAGATGAAGGGCGATGCCCAGATACATTTCTTGCACGGATTCCATCGGTTCGTGGTGGTGTGTGCGGATGAGGTAACGTTTCACCAACAGATCCAAGCCGGAGTAGTTGAACAGCTTGTCGCGCTCGATGCGCATAAAGGCAGCCGCTTCCTCTATTTCGGCAGGGCTATAAGACTCTAATATGTAGCTGCCATACAAGCCCTGATCAGTGAGGTAACGCAGCTTGTCGTAGAAACTGTGAATGCCCGCTAGCTCGGCTTGTATGTGCAGTTTCTTTGCTAAGCAGAAGTTTAACAGGCGGGCAGCTATAAACTCCCAGTCGGGAGCCTCTTGGGTGGTCAGTTCCACCGCTGCTTTGATGAGGGCGTTGAGCCGTTCATCGGCACTCATGTCGGGTTTGCAAAAGCCGGTGAACTTCTCGGCCAGCACGGTGAGGCAGTACTCCTTGGCGGTGAAGTCGGCCTGAATTTCTTTGAGCAGGTCGGCCAGCGTATCATCTGCCGTAGTGTCAACAATCTGTTGGAGGGCTTTGCGACGTTCGGTGCGCTGCCAGCGGTACAGGATGTAGCTTTTGGCTTCGGCATAGTAACCTTGCTCCATCAAGCAACGTTCCACCTCATCTTGAATGCGCTCCACATGGCGACTGTCTTCATTGTTCTCTAAAAAGAGTTCTACTTCTTTCACCAGACTATAAACAACATCATGTGTTGTGGCCTTGCCGGTGCTGGCAAAGCTTTTTTGTATGGCAACGGCTATTTTTTCTCTGTTATAGGATTCCGTTGTCCCATTTCTCTTAACTATTTGCATGAAATACGTTGAGATAAATTAGTGTATCTTTTCGTTCTGATTCCCTAACCCACGAGTGGAAACAGCCTTTAATGAATGGCAGGTCTTCTGACTTACTCCTCGTTTCCGACGCCTTCCCGTTCATCCGTTTCTAGGGTATGATACAGTGGCAATAGGTTTGTATCGGAAAGTTTACAGAGTTTCACAGCAGCGGGACTGTTCAGGATTTACACCCGATTCCCTTTTAATCCGAATAGCAGGAATGCTTATGCGGAACCAATTCGCGATAAAGATAAGCGTATTCTTATTTATCTCGATACAACTGAATGCATATTAATCTTTAAAGATTCTAAATAACTGTTTGACGGGTAGTGATGCTATGGTTAAATAGATATATATTTGTCATTCATCAGTGGTTGATGATAGTTAATCTTTTTAATTTAATAACAATGAAACAATTTACTTTACTAGCACTGCTAATCTTTACTTCTTTTGTGGCACCCTTTACTTCGCTGGCTTGTTCTGCCTTTTTGTTGAACGGCAAGGGTTACAGTGTGATTGGCTTTAATGAGAACTGGAAATCGATGCCGGGCATGGTGGTTATTAATGGCAGAGGGGTGCAAAAGACGGGCATGAGTTGGAAACAACTGGTTTCCGAAACACCAGTACCTGAACAACAAGCCAAGTGGACTTCACGCTACGGATCTGTGAGCTTCAATCTTTTAGGTGTAGATATGCCGTGTTACGGAATTAATGAAAAAGGATTGTTTATTGTAGAACTTTATCTGGCTAAAACGTACTCTATCGCTGATGAAAAAAAAGTTAACTTATTTTGGGGACACTGGATTCAGTACCAACTCGATAATTTTGCTACGGTAGGTGAAGTGGTGGCGCACCTGAATGAAGCGCCTGTTATCGACTGGTGGCCTGGGTTTCCGGGTAGTCATTTCTTTCTGAGTGATAAAAAGGGAAACACGGCTGCCGTTGAGCTGATAGACGGCAAGTACGTTATTTCAACAAGGAAAACAATGCCTGTACCTGTTTTATGCAACAAACCTTATCAACAAGAACTGAATACGCTCAATGCTTACAAGGCTTTTGGTGGCGAGCAGGAATTCGACATGACTAAGACTAAGCTTGAATGGTCGGAAAGATACACGAAGGCCGCTCACTACATGAAGTTTTACAATGCAAAGGCAGACGGTGATCCCATCATTTATGCGTGGAATGCGCTCAATAACATTGGTCGTGGCGAGTGGCAGTTGATTTATGATGTCCTTCACACCAACATTCAGTTTCGTACCGACGCAAGCAAGGATGTTAAGACAATTGATATGAAGGCCATTGATTTTTCTGCCAAGACTCCTTTGTTTCTGGATATAAACGCACCGCTCACTGGCGAGGTACTGAGTCAGTTTGCACCGCTCACTCTTTCGGTAAACAAGGAATATGTTACAAAAGGTTTCCCTATTGGCTATGAGAATGCTGAGTTTGCCAACGGAGAAGCTTTTGTAACGCTTCAGCAGAATATAGACCGTTATGTACGTTCAACGTATTTCAATACTCCACAGTAAGTTCTCTGTCTTCCGAATTGATTTTCGGAGTGGTGTAAGCCACTTACCAGGCGAATGCTTGTGTGGTAGTATCCTTTATTTTTTAATGGTCTCAAAAATCGTCTTCATCCAGGGTTGTTCTTTGGGTTGATAGGATAGTTCCTTTTTCAGTTCCTCTACCTTGGTTATGCGGTGAGCGGAGAGCGGGTGTGTGCTCAGTATCTGGGGCATGAAACCCGACGATTCCTTCTGCAAATGCAGCAAGAGCTTGGTCATGCCGTTGGGGTCAATGTGGTTGGCAATGAGCAGTTCCACAGCACCACGGTCGGCCTCGGTTTCAAACTCGCGTGAGTAGGTGAGGCTGCTTAGTGTGTGCACGTTCTGGCTGATGACGCCCATGATGCCGTTCACATCACTCAGCACGGCGGAGAGGAAGAGGTAGCCCGACAAGTCGCGCGCCAGCATCTTCATGGAGTGGCGGTGGTTTACGTGCATGGCTTCGTGTGCCAATACACCGGCCAGTTCCTCGTAGCTGTCCATGGCATCAAGCAATCCGGAGTACACCACAATTTCACCGTTGGGCAGTGCGTAGGCATTCACCACACTGGAGTTGACCAAGGTAAAGCGCAGCGGACGGCTGTTGCCGAAATTCATCAGTGCGGCAAACTGCTGTAGCTGTACGGTCTTTACGCTGTCAACCTCTTCCGGACTGATGTACTTCATGATGTACATGTCGCCCAGGCGGTTGTCATAGCTTTCGGGTAGCATGTTCACGGTTTTCTCGGCCATCCACGGCAGTACAAAAATATTGCACACGATAATCAGGGCAATGATTCCCACTGCAATGAGGCAGTGTATCTTCCAACCCAGATCGATAAGGCGGTGGTAGATGTCACTGTGTCCGTAGCGCCGGCGTAAACGCTTCAGCTCCTTCACAAAAGCGGTGTCACGTAGCTGTAAAATCTCCATGATGGAATTCTGGCAGTGCAGCTCGGTCATGTTGCCCACGGTGTGGTAGGTAACCAGTGCTATGCGCCATTCTTTCTTACCCGTGTGGGTGGTAAACTGCAACGAGGCATCTGCTTCGTTGAGCATCACGGTTACCGGATGCGCAACGGAAGAGATGCCGTCGAAGTATGTTGCTGTGGTTTCAATCATCAGAATACAAAGTCAATGTCGAGCATATCCGAAAGATCCTCACCCGTTGCATCGGTGTAAGCATCTTCCGTTTGCTGAAGCTCTGATAAGTCAATCTCACCCTCCAATTCAATGTGTTGAACGAGGTAATTCATGGTGCGGGTTACCACAAAGGCATAACCCAGCCCGAGCGTAAAGATGAGAATGAACAGGTTAACGATGAAAAGTCCCCAGAAACCACCACCCGTTGCGGTAGATTTCATGCGTACCTCTTTATCGTCTTTGTACAGCACCAAGTTGTCCACATAGTAGGCGAAAAGTTTATTCAACCACCAGGGAATGTAAATGCCCAGTGTGATAATAGAAAGAAAGTATCCTATAATATTGAGCAACAAATAATCAAGGCCTTCGCCTTTGTATAAAAAGCGGGCATTACCCATGCGTACATTTTCCAATACGTATTTGCGCATGTTCATCTCCATCCAGGCACCGTAAATACCAAATGTGATGAGGGTAAGGAATAACCATTTCGCCATGTTGAGAATCAATTCTGTTTTCTGCCCGCGATAACCGAAGCGGATGCCCCTCCATGAGGTGCGCGACATGCGGTAGCGGTAAGAACCGTGTATGGCCAGCGGTATCAGTGCGATGAGTCCCGCATAGAGGTACACAACTGCCCAGATGGGCATCTCGGCTGCTGCCAGGGCAAAGAATCCGCCGTAAATGATGGCAAAAATCAAAATAGCTTTGATGAATCCTTTGAACATTTCCTTACCGGTGCCGTGAAACGTGAAGCGATCGCCTTCCAGTTCGGTGGCACCATACAGGTATTGTAGTTGCCGTGCTTTGGCCCAAGGGTAATACAGGCCGAGTGTGATAACTGTGAGGAGCCAGTTGACAATGACGATACTGAAATATTCTCCTCCTTTTCCATGAAAATTTAGTGAGTAGTTAGTAACAGATGGTTGTGTGTTCTCTGCAATAGTAGTGTTTTCTTCCATAAAAATGATTTTAATAGTTTTTGCAAATATGGCAAAAATATTTAATTACGAACCAGGAATCGTTTGTTTTTTTTGTAAAATGTTGCCGTTTGCACCGCAAACATTGAGTACAACGCACCATTCTTTGCGTCTTCTTAGCTGAAACATTAATTATCTAAACAATAACGAAATGGCGAACCTAAGAAGGCTCTTGTTGGGCGCATGCGTGTTTTTACTTTGTGCATGCGGCAAAACAACTGTAAACATTATCACTCCTCCCGATGCATCGGTGCGTGCGCAGTTTGGCGCGGAACAGCTCAAAACTACGCTCGAAGAAGCCGGATACAACGTCCGGATGCACACAGCCGCATCTGCCGGAAAGGTAAAGGGAAAAACTATTTTTATTCATCAAAAGAATGATGAGGCAAACCTGAAGAAAGAAGGTTTCAGTATAAAAACAACCGGCGAACTCACCGAGCTGACCGGCTTTGATGGCAACGGGGTTATTTATGCCTGCCGCGAGCTGATTGACCATGTAAACGGCAACAAAAATCTCGATTTCCCCAAACAGGTAACCGATGCTCCCGAAATGGTGTTGCGCGGTGCATGTGTGGGCTTGCAGAAAACGACTTACCTGCCGGGACACGGTGTGTACGAGTATCCGTATACGCCCGAGAACTTCCCTTGGTTTTATGACAAAGAGCAGTGGATTAAGTACCTCGACATGTTGGTGGAAAACCGCATGAATACGCTATACTTGTGGAACGGTCACCCGTTTGCTTCGCTGGTGAAGCTCAAGGAATATCCGTTTGCACTGGAGGTCGATGAGGCTACCTTCAAAAAGAACGAAGAGATCTTCTCGTTCCTGACCAAGGAGGCCGACAAGCGCGGTATCTTTGTGATTCAGATGTTCTACAATATTATCCTGTCGAAACCGTTTGCCGATCATTACGGACTGAAAACGCAGGATCGTAACCGTCCCATCACGCCGCTCATCAGTGACTACACCCGTAAGTCGGTTGCGGCATTCATCGAGAAGTACCCCAACGTGGGCTTGTTGGTGTGTCTGGGCGAAGCCATGGATACGTATGAAGATGATGTGGAGTGGTTTACCAAAACCATTATTCCGGGTGTGAAAGACGGACTCAAAGCATTGGGCCGTACCGATGAACCTCCTGTATTGTTGCGTGCACATGACACCGACTGCAAACGGGTGATGGATGCGGCATTGCCTCTGTATAAGAACTTGTACACCATGCACAAGTACAACGGTGAGTCGCTCACTACATACGAGCCTCGCGGACCTTGGTCTCAAATTCACAAGGATCTCAGCTCGCTGGGTAGTATTCACATCAGTAACGTGCACATCTTAGCCAATCTGGAGCCGTTCCGTTGGGGATCGCCCGACTTTACGCAGAAGGCTGTGCAGGCCATGCACGATGTGCACGGTGCCAACGCACTTCACCTCTATCCGCAGGCTTCTTACTGGGACTGGCCTTACACGGCCGATAAGCTGAAAGACGGTAAGCGTCAGTATCAGCTGGATCGTGACTGGATTTGGTATAAGGTGTGGGGTCGCTACGCGTGGAACTGCCGCCGTGACCGTGTCGATGAGGTTGATTACTGGAAGAAGGAACTGGGTGAGTATTACGGTGCTGATAGCAATACAGCAGCTAACATATTGGAGGCTTACGAGCAGTCGGGTGAAATTGCACCGAAGTTGCTTCGCCGTTTCGGTATCACCGAGGGTAACCGCCAGACACTGTTGCTGGGTATGTTCATGAGTCAGCTGGTGAATCCGTATAAATACACCATCTATCCGGGCTTCTACGAGAGCTGCGGTCCCGAAGGTGAGAAGCTTATTGAATTTGTTGAGAAGGAATGGAAGAAGCAACCACACGTGGGTGAACTTCCGCTGGATATAGTGGCACAGGTTATTGAGCATGGCGACAAGGCCATTGCGGCTATTGATCGTGCTGCAGCAAGCATCGGTAAGAACAAGGATGAGTTCGACCGCCTGCGCAACGACATGCATTGCTACCGTGAGTTTGCCTATGCTTTCAACCTCAAGGTGAAGGCTGCCAAACTGGTACTCGATTATCAGTGGGGTAAGGACATGGCCAACCTCGATGCTGCCGTGCCGTTGATGGAACAGAGCTTGGAGCATTACCGCAAGCTGGTGAGTCTGACCAAGGATGCTTATTATTATGCCAACAGCATGCAAACGGCTCAACGTCGCATCCCCATTGGTGGCGACGATGGCAAAAACAAAACTTGGGAAGAGTTGTTGGTACATTATGAAAAGGAATTGACTAACTTTAAAGCCAATTTGGCAATGTTGAAAGACAGGGCCAACGGCAAGGGGGTAGCTACAGTAAAAACCATTCAGGCACTGCCTGCTGCCAATGTGAAGTTGGCCGGTACTGCTTCGTTGGTGAAACTCGACAAGGGTGTTCGTCTGTTTAGCAACGTTCCCGGTGCTGTAGAGGACTTGGCTCCTGAGTTGGTGGGCTTGCAGGCTTTCACGTTCAACGGCGACAAGCAGCGTGAGGTAGGTACAACCATCGAGTTCGAGGCGAAAGAGCCGGTGAAGCTGTTGGTGGGTTACTTCCGTGATGACCAGAAGAAGTATGCCAAAGCGCCGAAGTTGGAAACGGATGCGGCTGCTAACGAATACGGTCAGGCCGAAGCGAAGCTAACCAATGCCATCCGCATTGACGGTATGCCTCTGGCCGATGTGCATGCGTATCATTTCCCTGCCGGCAAACACAAGTTGTTGCTGCCCAAAGGGTACTTGATGGTGTTCGGTTTCACCAGTGCCGATATAACGCCGCGCAATGCTGCGCTGGCCGGTGCGGAGGAAACAATGGACTGGTTGTTCTATTAGGATATGATGTTTTTATAACTAAATAGAGAGGAATAGAGGGTGTGCCTGGTTAGTAAAGCAGGTGCACCTTCGTTACAATAAATAGTAGGTTTATGAAGAAATTTGGTTGGTTGCTTTTCTGCTCTTTCTTTGCCTTGGCGCTCCATGCTCAACGGGAGGTGCCGCAGAAAAAGATGCAGGAGATTTACGAACAGGTGCGCACGCCGTTTAAGTACGGACTGGTACTGGCACCGCAGACGAACAATTACAAGATGGACTGTCCCACGGTATTCCGCCACGGCAACAAATGGTACATGACGTTTGTGATCTACAACGGTCGTACCGGTAAGGACGGACGTGGATACGAGACTTGGCTGGCCGAGAGTGATAATCTGCTGAACTGGGATATCAAAGGGAAACTGCTGTCTTTTCGTGACGGTATGTGGGATGCCAACCAGCGGGGTGGCTTTCCGGCGTTGCCCGATACGGAGTGGGGCGGAAGCTATGCGTTGCAGCCTTACAAGGGTAACTACTGGATGACGTACATCGGGGGTGCCAATGCGGGCTACGAAACGGGACCGCTTTACATCGGTTTGTCGTGGACGAAAGAGAAGAACCTGGGCAAGGCGGTGGAGTGGACTGCTGCCGATAAACCGCTGCTTTCTGTGGAGGACAAGGATGCGCAATGGTTTGAGAACCTAACGCAATACAAGAGTACCATTTACTGGGACAAGCAGAAAACGCTGGGTTATCCGTTTGTGATGTTCTACAACGCCGGTGGCCGTCATCCTGAAACGAACCTGAAAGGGGAAAGGGTGGGCATTGCGCTTTCTAAAGACATGAAGAAGTGGAAACGTTACGAGGGCAATCCGGTATTTGCACACGAATCGCAGGGTACCATCACGGGCGATGCGCACATTCAGAAGATGGGTGATGTGTACGTGATGTTTTACTTCTCGGCCTTTGAACCTTCACGCAAGTACAAGGCGTTCAATACGTTTGCGTGCAGTTACGACTTGGTGCACTGGACCGACTGGCAGGGGGAGGATCTGATCATTCCTTCTAAAAACTATGATAATTTGTTTGCGCACAAGAGTTATGTGATTTACCACGAAGGGGTGGTGTATCATTTTTATTGTGCGGTGAACAAGGATGATCAGCGTGGCATTGCGGTGGCTACGAGCAAACCGCTGGGGCGCTCTGAGGTGCGTTTTCCACAACCGGAAGTCAAAGGGCGTCGTGAACTGGTGGATTTGAATGCGGGCTGGCAAACGGCTTTGTTGCCTGAGGCAAAGGGTGCAAATGTGGCTGCTCAGCAGGAAGTGAATACGGCTGCTCTGTCGTGGAAAACGGTGAACGTACCTCACAACTGGGATGATTACTACGGCTATCGTCAGCTTACTCACGGTAACTTGCACGGTACGGCTCTTTATACGAAAACATTTACGGCTCCGCAACCCAAAGCGGGCAAGCGTTATTTCCTTCGTTTCGAAGGGGTGGGCACGTATGCTGCCATTACGCTCAACGGCAAGGATTATGGTCGCCATCCGGTGGGGCGCACAACGCTTACGCTCGATGTGACCGATGCCTTGAAGCCGGGTGCTGAGAATCAGTTGGTGGTGCGTGCAGAGCATCCCGATATGATTGCCGACATGCCTTGGGTGTGCGGTGGCTGTTCGTCGGAATGGGGCTTTAGCGAAGGCTCTCAGCCGTTGGGTATTTTCCGTCCGGTAGTGCTCGAGGTAACCGACGAGGTACGCATTGAACCGTTTGGTGTGCACATCTGGAATGACGACAAGGCGCAGACGGTGTTCGTGGAAACGGAAGTGCGCAACTACACCAACCAGTCGCAGAGCATCCAGGTGGTGAACAAGCTCAGCAATGCCGATGGTCTTCAGACGTTCCGCTTGGCACAGGATGTGGTGTTGGCTCCGGGTGAAACCAAGGTGATTAAGCAATCGGCTCAGGTAGAGAATCCTGCTCTGTGGAGCGTGGAGAATCCGTATTTATATAGTCTGGCTTCCCTGATTAAACGGGGCACAGCTACTACGGATGAGGTGACTACGCCTTTTGGTATTCGTACCATCAGCTGGCCGGTGAAACGTAACGACGGTGACGGCCGTTTCTATCTGAACAACAAACCGGTGTTCCTGAATGGGGTATGCGAGTACGAGCACCAGTTTGGGCAGAGTCATGCTTTCAGCAAGGAGCAGGTGGCTGCCCGTGTGAAGCAGATGAAGGCTGCGGGCTTCAATGCTTTCCGTGATGCGCACCAGCCTCATAACCTCGACTATCAGAGGTATTGGGATGAAGAAGGTGTTTTGTTCTGGACTCAACTGTCGGCCCACGTGTGGTATGACACGCCGGAGTTCCGCGAGAACTTTAAGAAATTGCTTCGCCAGTGGGTGAAGGAGCGCAGAAACTCTCCGTCGGTTGTGATGTGGGGACTGCAAAACGAGAGTGTGCTGCCCAAGGATTTTGCCGAGGAGTGCAGCAACATCATACGCGAAATGGATCCTACTGCCCGCAACATGCGTGTAATTACGACGTGCAACGGGGGTAGCGGTACCGACTGGGATGTGGTGCAGAACTGGAGCGGCACCTATGGCGGAAAGCCGGAGAATTATAACCGCGAACTGGCGCAGAAGGATCAGTTGCTGAACGGTGAGTACGGGGCGTGGAGAAGCATTGACTTGCACACGGAGCCGGGTGCGTTTCAGCAAGACGGCGTGTGGAGTGAAGACCGCATGTGTCAGCTCATGGAGATGAAAATCCGTAAGGCGGAACAGGCTAAGGATAGTGTGTGCGGACAGTTTCAGTGGATTTACAGCAGTCACGATAACCCGGGACGCCGTCAGCCCGATGAGGCTTACCGCAAGGTCGACAAGGTGGGACCGTTTAACTACAAGGGGTTAGTCACTCCGTGGGAGGAACCGCTGGATGTGTATTACATGTATCGTGCCAACTATGTGCCTGCTGCGAAAGATCCGATGGTGTATCTGGTGTCGCACACGTGGCCCAACCGTTTTGCACAGACGGGTCGCAGACGTACTACCATTGAGGTGTATAGCAATTGTGACTCGGTGTTGTTGTACAACGATGCGGGCAATCAGGCTTTCCTGGGTCGTAAGAAGAACAACGGGGTGGGAACGCATTTTATGTGGGAACACCGTGATATTCGCTACAACGTGCTTCGTGCCGTGGGTTACTTCCAAGGAAAGGCAGTAGCCGAAGATTTGATTGTGCTCAACGGACTGGAGAAAGCTCCCGGTTTTGATGCGTTGTACCAGGATAATGAGAAGTATGGTGCACTGCTCAAGGGTGCTCAGGGATATGAGTATCTGTATCGTGTGAATTGCGGTGGCGACGAATACAAAGATGAATACGGTCAGCTGTGGATGCCGGACAACAGCAGTGTGTCGCGTAGCTGGGCTGCCGATTTTGAGGGGCTGGATCCTTACCTGGCTAGTCAGCGGAAAACAAACGATCCTATTAAGGGAGTGCGTGACTGGTCGCTGTTGCAGCATTTCCGTTTCGGAAGGCACAAGCTGGCGTATCAATTCCCCTTGCCCAACGGTAAGTACCGTGTGGAGCTCTATTTTGTAGAGCCTTGGCATGGAACGGGTGGCAGTGAGAAAACGGATTGCGAGGGACTGCGCATCTTTGATGTGGCGGTGAACGGCCATACGATGATTGATGATTTGGATATCTGGGCGGAAGCCGGACACGATGCTGCTTTGAAAAGGGTAGTGGAAGCGGAGGTGAAGGATGGCAAACTGGTCATTGACTTTCCCGAAGTGAAAGCCGGACAGGCGGTGATCTCTGCCATTGCTGTTGCCCGCATGGGTGCCGGTGAAGCTGTACCAGCACAGGTGAGTGCTACGCTGCTCGAGAACAGTCGTCAGGCTGCTACGTGGAGCTGGGCTGCTGCCGATGCGGATACATTGGTCAAAACACCCAAAGAGATGTTACCCGAAGACCTGAATGTGCGTGCTACGGCTACTTACGAAGCTGAATCGGCCAAATGCAAAGGGGCTTTCACGAAGGTGGAGCACCGCAAGCAAACAGGCATTCGTTTCAACAAGGCTAAGGCGGGTAGTATTGAGTGGAATGTGTCTACCGGACTGGCGCAGGTGTACGCGCTTCGTTTCAAGTATATGAATACCAGCGGGAAACCGAAAACTGTGCGTTTACAGTTTGTAGCGGCCAACGGTACGGTGCTGAAGGATGATGAGATTTCATTCTCCGAAGCACCCGAGAAATGGAGGCTGATGAGCACCACAACGGGTACGTTCATCAACGCAGGGCATTATAGGGTGATCCTTTCTTCGCCTGATATGAACGGGTTGTGGCTGGATGCGCTCGATGTGCAATAAGGTGTAACGATTAAGACGAATGAGTATAAAATGAGGAAATTAGCTTATACAATATGGGGCGTTTGCTGTGTGCTGGGCAGTGTGGCCGGCGCACAAGTGCCCGATGATTCGGGGCGGACAGCCGACTGGGAGAATCATCATGTGTTGCAAATAAACAGGGAGCCTGCAAGGGCTGCTTTCTTTGGGTACGATAAAAAGGCGGGCGACCGTCTTTTATCGCTCAACGGTACTTGGAAGTTCCACTGGTCACCAACACCTCAGGGGCGGGTGAAGGATTTCTACCGCTTGCCGTTCAACGATTCTTCGTGGACGGACTTTCAGGTGCCTGCCAATTGGGAGAATAACGGTTACGGAACACCCATTTATGTTTCGGCAGGTTATCCGTTCCGCATTGATCCTCCGCGGGTTATGAGCGAGCCGAAGAAGACGTACACCACGTTTGTTGAACGCAACCCGGTGGGGCAGTACAGAAGAGAATTTGCTTGTCCGGCTCACTGGCAGGGCAGCGGACAAACGTTCCTTCGTTTCGATGGTGCCATGAGTGCTTTTTATGTTTGGATAAACGGAGCCTTGGTTGGTTACAGTCAGGGCAGCATGGAGCCCAGCGAATTTAACGTTACCCGTTACCTGAACAAAGATAAAAACCTCATTGCTGTGGAGGTGTACAAATATAGTGATGGTTCGTACCTGGAAGATCAGGATTTCTGGCGCTTCGGAGGCATTCACCGCAGCATTACGCTGTTTCACACGCCAGATGTACGCATCAGTGATTTTTCGGTGCGTACGCAGCTCGATGACAGCTACACCGATGCCACGCTTCAGGTTGATCCGGAGCTGGCGGTATTTGGTAGCGAACGGGGCAAGGGTTACCGGGTGGTTGCCCGTTTGGAAGATGCGAATGGTCGTGTGATCTCTTCTGCTTGGGCAGATGCGGAGCCTATTCTCGATCTGGATCACAAGGCATCTGTCATGAACGAATGGTTTCCGCAACGGGGACCTCGTAAGACGGGACGCATCAGCATGGAGGTGAAGAATCCGTTGAAGTGGACAGCCGAAACGCCTAACCTGTATAGCTTGTATCTGTGTTTGAACGACAGCAACGAGGTGACTCGTGAGCAGGTGCGCACGCAGGTGGGTTTCCGCAAGGTGGAGGTGAAGAATGGCTTGTTGCTGGTCAACGGTAAACCCATCCGCTTCCGCGGGGTGAACCGCCACGAGCACGATCCGCTTACGGCACGTGTGATGAGTGAAGAGCGCATGCTGCAAGATATTTTGCTGATGAAACAGGCCAATGTGAATGCGGTGCGTACCAGTCATTACCCCAATGTAACCCGTTGGTATGAATTGTGCGACAGTCTGGGGCTTTATGTGATGGACGAGGCCGATATTGAGGAACATGGTTTGCGGGGTACGTTGGCTAGCACACCCGACTGGCATGCGGCGTTTCTGGATAGGGCAGTACGCATGGCTGAACGCGATAAGAATCATCCGTCTGTTATTATGTGGAGCATGGGTAACGAAAGCGGTTACGGACCCAACTTTGCTGCTATCTCAGCATGGTTGCGCGATTTTGATCCCACTCGTCCGATACACTACGAAGGTGCACAGGGAGTCGACGGTGAACCCGATCCGGCTACGGTAGATGTGATCAGTCGTTTTTATCCGCGTGTGCAACAGGAGTATCTCAACCCAGGCATAGCCGAAGGAGCCGATAAGGAACGTGCGGAAAATGCTCGTTGGGAACGCCTGCTCAGCATAGCACAACGCACGAATGATAACCGTCCGGTACTGACCAGCGAGTATGCTCATTGCATGGGCAACGCGTTGGGTAACTTCAAGGAGTATTGGGAAGAAATATACAGTCACCCGCGTATGGTGGGCGGCTTCATCTGGGATTGGGTGGATCAGGGTATCTACAAAAAACGACCCGATGGTCGAACCATGGTAGCCTATGGTGGTGATTTTGGTGACGTGCCCAACCTGAAAGCATTCTGCTTCAACGGGGTGGTACGCAGCGACCGGGAAATTACGCCCAAGTACATGGAAGTGAAAAAGGTATATGCTCCGGTTTACCTGTCGTTGAAAGACAACAGTGAATTGCTGGTTACCAATCACAACCACCACATCGGCATGGAAGGCTATCGCTGTTTGTGGAGCATCAGCGTTGACGGCAAGGTAAAGAAACAAGGTGAACTGGCGTTGCCGCAGTTAGAGCCGGGTAGCACGGCTACGGTTACGCTTCCTGCGGTTATCAGCGGGTTTGCTGCTCCTCAGGGCAGTGATGTTCGTTTGCTGGTGCGTGTGGTGTTACGCAATGATTGCACATGGGCCAAAGCCGGGCACGAGGTTAGCTGGGAGCAGTTCTGCTTGCAAGCCGGTGACACCGCTTCGGCACAGCTTCTCAACAAAGGGAAACTGCTGGTAGAGGAAGCGAATGATTCACTCCTCACAGCGAAGACAAAAGGTTTTTCTGCGGGGTGGAATACCACCAACGGCCAATTGGTTTCGCTTTGCTACAACGGGAAAGAGATGCTGGCACAGGGGTTGTACACACAAGCGTTTCGTGCACCGACCGATAACGATAAAGGATTTGGCAACTGGCTAGCTAAAGATTGGGAGCAACACGGACTCAGTACGCCGCAACACGCTTTACGCTCGTTTGCACACCATCTGCGTGCCGATGGAGCCTTGGTGGTTGAAGCGGTGACCGAAAACAAATACAACCGCGGAAGCGTGGTAACTGCTACCGTTTACACCGTTACGGCACAGGGACAGCTGGATGTGAAGGCTACTTTTACTCCGGAAGGGGAACTGCCCGAATTGCCCCGTCTGGGAGTCAGCATGGCAATTGCAGCCGGATACGAAAACTTTGCATGGTACGGCAGGGGACCGCTCGACAGCTATCCGGATCGTAAAACAGCGGAGACTATCGGTCTTTGGAACGACAAGGTGGCTGCACAGTACACCCCATATCCTCGTCCGCAAGAGAGTGGCAACAAGGAAGAGGTGCGCTACTTGCGGCTCACAGATGCCAAAGGGCAGGGCATACAGGTAGAGGCTGTAGGAAAGCTGTTTGCTGCTTCGGCACTGCATTTTACCGCGCAGGATTTGGCGGGTACGGCTCACGATTGCGACTTGAAACCCCGTCAGGAAGTAATCTTGAATCTGGATGCGGCTGTACTCGGACTGGGCAACAGCAGTTGTGGTCCCGGTGTACTGAAGAAGTATGCCATTGAAAAGGTACCGCACACCTTGCATGTACGCTTTCAGAAGGTGAAATAATTCCGTAGCCCGCATGCGTGGGCTGCGCTGATCTATAAAAATAAATCCGCCTCAGAAGAGAACGCCGGCTACGGGTTCATTTCTGAGGCGGACTTTTTTTGTTTTATTTTAGGCAGGTGTAAACGTTCCTACGTTTATCAGCACACCGTTTTTAAATAACAATTCAATGAAGTTCTCACACCAATGGCCATTAATCGTAAAGGTAATGGCACAGCTTTCAGTATATTCTATGTTTCTGGATCTTCCTTTTTCAATAGTTACCGGATAATGGTAAAACAGAGCTGTTTTTGTGTTGCCATTGCGCTGCATCAATAGCTTGTCACCTATTTTAAAGGTTTCTCCTCGTGCCTTGCCTACCCATAAATGGGTATCGGAAATGGTGAAGTCTTTCAACGCATTTTTTAGAAAGTAGAGTTTGCTTTGGTGGTAAGTCCACACCTCCATCATGGCATCATCTACTTCGGAATAAAGGGTTTCCGTTTGAGTTGGTTTCCCTAAAATCTTCAGGGCTTGTTCTGACGAGTCGCCTAAGTACAGGGCTTTTTGTGTAGCTCCGGCTTTCATTAATCCGAAAGACTTTACATCACCTGTAAGGGTATCTTGGGCTGTAGCCCATGAAAAGGATAGAATTGCGAATAGCAAGCTTAATTTAATTCTCATTTGTCAATGATTTATGGTTTGATATTAGGCTTGCAAAGATAAGCTTCTTTCCTTGTAGGACAAATACCTACTTTCAGGTAATTATTTTACTCTGCGGTTCAACTGGTTATTGGCTTTGTTGGGACGCGACTTCCCGATGCGCTTGCCGGTTGGTTGCACTTTTTTGCCATTCTTACGGGGAATTTCACGCTTGGGTTTTTCGGAGCTGTTATTCATCTTTTCTTTTTGTTTTAATGGGTCATTGCATGCACACCAGTTGGTGAGAACATGGCTCGGCAAAGGTAAACAAATAATGCCATAAATGCGTGTTTTGTGGGTACAAATACCTGCTTGCTGCGTCTTAATGAGTAGCTATAGATATAACAAATATTCGAAATATAATGATGAGACGATTGAAATGGAGCCGTTTATTCTCGGCTCTGTCGCTATGGATGGCGTGTACCGCTTCGCTGGGGGCGCAAACGAAGGTACCGGTTACAACAAGACATTACCTTTCCGGTACGGGCAGTGATGACATGGTGCAATGGGATTTCTTTTGTACCGATGGTCGTAACTCCAACAAATGGACGAAAATAGGGGTACCTTCTTGCTGGGAATTGCAGGGGTTCGGTAAGTTCCAATATGGAATAGGTTTCTACGGGAAACCCTTTCCTGAGGGCATTGCCGATGAAAAGGGTATGTACAAATATGAGTTCGATGTGCCGGCTCAATGGCGCGGAAACGCAGTTGAACTGGTGTTCGAGGCTTCCATGACCGACACGGAAGTGAAGGTGAACGGACGCAAAGCCGGAAGCAAGCACCAGGGAGCGTTCTATCGTTTTACTTACAACGTAACGGATCTGCTGAAATACGGAAAGAAAAACTTGCTGGAGGTAACCGTGAGCAAGGAGAGCGAGAATGCCGGTGTGAATTTGGCCGAGCGCAGAGCCGACTATTGGAACTTCGGAGGTATTTTCCGTCCGGTATTCCTTGAAGTAAGACCAGCTGTGAACATCAGCAGGGTAGCTATCAACGCTACAGCCGATGGCGCGTTTGTGACCGACTGCTATCTCAATATGGCTGCTGCCAACACCAAGGTGCGTACTGTAATTTTCGATGCCAAAGGCAAAAAGGTGGCCGAAGAGGTGACTCCTGTTAAGGCAGGGGGCGACTGGACCACGGTGACTGCCCGTGTGCAGAAACCTTTGTTGTGGAGCGCTGAAACGCCTAACTTATACAAGGCTGAGTTTTCATTGCTGGCAGCAGATGGTAGTGTGCTGCACCGTGAAACGAAATCGTTTGGTTTCCGCACCATCGAGGTGAAGGAGAGCGATGGAATGTACATCAACGGGGTGCGGGTAAACATCCGCGGGGTGAACCGTCACAGCTTCCGTCCGGAAACTGGGCGCACGCTGAGCAAAGCCAAGAACATAGAAGATGTGCTGCTGATTAAAGACATGAATATGAACTCGGTGCGCTTGTCGCACTATCCGGCCGATCCTGAATTTCTTCAGGCTTGCGACTCATTGGGACTTTACGTGATGAGTGAGCTGGGTGGCTGGCATGGCAAATACGATACGCCCACCGGTGTGAAGCTGATTAAGAGCATGGTGGAACGTGACGTGAATCATCCGTCGGTTATCTGGTGGAGCAACGGAAACGAGAAAGGCTGGAATACCGAACTGGATGGTGAGTTCCACAAGCACGATCCGCAAAAGCGTCCGGTTATACATCCGCAGGGTAATTTTGGCGGATTTGAAACCATGCACTACCGTTCTTACGGTGAGAGCCAGGAGTACATGCGTCTGCCCGAAATCTTTATGCCTACAGAATTCCTTCACGGTTTGTATGACGGTGGTCACGGTGCCGGTTTGTGGGATTACTGGGAAATGATGCGCAAGCATCCGCGTTGCATCGGTGGCTTCCTTTGGGTGCTGGCCGACGAAGGGGTGAAGCGTGTCGACATGAATAACTTCATCGATAATCAAGGTAATTTTGGTGCCGATGGAATTGTTGGACCTCATCATGAAAAGGAGGGTAGCTACTTCACCATTAAACAGATATGGAATCCGGTTCAGGTGATGAACACGAAGCTGACTACTGCTTTCGATGGGGTACTTCAAGTGGAGAACCGTTACGATTTTCTGAACCTGAATACTTGTACTTTTGCTTGGAAATACGTTCGTTTCCCACAAGCTACGGATGCGCAAAAAGCAGTAAAGGTGCTGAAAAGTGGCGAGGCGAAAGGAAGCAATGTGGCACCGCATGCTGCGGGAACGTTGCAGATTGCTCCGGCGGTGAAAGATGCCGATGCGTTGCTGCTTACGGCAATAGACGCTTACGGTAAGGAGTTATTTACCTGGAGCTTTAAATTGGATAACAGCAGTGTGGCTGCTGCAGGTGTTGACCCGCAAAAGGCATCGGCTGCTACGTACTCGGAAACGGCCGAAGCGCTGACTGTGAAGGTGGGCGACAAGGAATATACGTTCTGCAAGAAAGACGGACAGCTGAAGCAGGTGAAACTGGGTAGCAAGCTGATGAGCTTTGCCAATGGTCCGCGTTTCATCGGCGCACGTCGTGCCGACCGTTCGTTGGATCAGTTCTACAACCACGACGATGAGAAAGCGAAAGAGAAAGACCGCACGTATACGGAGTTTACAGACGCAGCCCGCTTCACCGGATTCGACGTGAAACAGGAGTCGGGTGTGCTGGTGGTAACAGCCAATTATAAGTTAGGCAACCTGGACAAAGCACAGTGGAGTGTGCTGGCCGATGGTACACTGGTGCTCGATTATACGTATAACTTCAGTGGTGTAGTCGATTTGATGGGTATCTGTTTTGACTATCCCGAAGAAAAGGTGCTGAGCAAGCAATGGTTGGGCGACGGTCCGTACCGGGTGTGGCAAAACCGCTTGCACGGTCCGCAATACAACTTGTGGGAGAATGATTACAACGATCCCGTGCCTGGTGAGAGCTTTACTTATCCTGAGTTCAAAGGTTACTTTGCTAACGTTTCATGGATGAACATCCGCACCCGCGAAGGCGTGATCAGCATCACCAACCACACACCGGATGCGTATGTGGGAGTGTATCAACCACGCGATGGTCGCGATCGTTTGCTCTATACACTGCCCGAAAGCGGAATATCTCTGCTCAACGTGATCCCGGCTGTGCGTAACAAAGTGAATGCAACCGACCTTTGCGGTCCGTCGTCACAACCCCGTTGGGTTAGTGGAGCGCAACAGGGACAAATAGTACTTCGCTTCCAAGCAAACTAAATCATCACTTCATCTATATAGCTCACTGCTCGTGAGGTATATAGATGATCAATCATCAGGTATATAGCTGCGGCTTGCGGGCTATATAGCTTACATACATTGAGGTATATAGCTCACAACTCAGTAGCTATATACCTCTTTTTAATGGGTACAATTGCTATCTTTGTTCGTCTCCTTAGTATAATAATAGGCAAAATCATGATCAACACGAAACTTCGTATACTTTCGCTACTTGCTTGCTTCGTTGCTCTTTTGGGTAGTATAACGGCGCAGGAAGCTCTTCGTAATCATTTTCGCAACCCATCGGGCGAGGCAAAGCCCTGGACATTCTGGTACTGGATGTATGGTGCTGTTTCCAAGGAAGGCATCAAAGCCGATCTGGAAGCGATGAAGCAAGTCGGCTTGGGCGGAGCTTACCTGATGCCCATTCGTGATTCCTCACGCTTTAGTGAATACCCCAATCCGGCCAATCAGCTTACACCTCAGTGGTGGGAGATGGTGCGTTATAGCATGCAGGAAGCCGACAGACTGGGATTGCAGTTGGGTATGCACATTTGTGACGGTTTTGCCTTGGCGGGTGGTCCGTGGATTACTCCTGAAGAATCTATGCAGAAGGTAGTATGGAGTGACACCATCGTGTCGGGAGGCAATTTGCGCAACGTACGCCTCAAGCAGCCCGAATCATACAAAGGATTCTACAAAGAGATTGCCTTGCTGGCTCTGCCTGCCACGCAGTGGGCGGGTGATGCCGGTACTCAACCGGTGCGTATCACGTCGGGCAACACGGATATGGGTAAGACTATTGACCCTGCCAAAGGTATTACCATTGCTGCCGACGGAGTTATTCGTTCGTCACTTCCCTGCTGGATTCAGTATGAATATGCCCGGCCGTTTACCTGCCGCAACGTGGAGGTGATTCTGAACGGTAACAATTATCAGGCACATCGCCTGAAGGTAATGGCGAGTGATGACGGGGTAAATTTCCGCTTGGTGAAGCAGTTTGTCCCTGCCCGTCAGGGATGGCAAAATACAGATGAGAACTCTACTCACAGCATACCGGCCACTACGGCTCGTTACTTTCGTTTTTACTGGGATCCAGCGGGTAGTGAACCGGGTAGTGAAGACATGGATGCTGCCAAGTGGAAACCGAACTTAAAGATTAAGCAACTGGTGTTGCACAGCGAACCGCGTCTCAATCAGTGGGAAGGTAAAGCCGGACTGGTTTGGCGTGTTGCTGCTCGCACTACGGATAAGGAGATTGGCGCTGCCGATTGCATCAACCCAAATCAGGTCATCGACCTCACCCGTTATTTGAAGGACGGGGTGCTTACTGCGAAATTACCCAAAGGGAAATGGAGGTTGTTGCGCATGGGGCACACGGCAACGGGGCACACCAACGCTACCGGTGGTGGGGCTATCGGACTGGAGTGCGATAAGTTTAGTGAGGCGGCCGTGCGCAAGCAGTTCAACAACTGGTTTGGTGCTGCGTTTAGCAAAACGGATCCGGCTTTGGCACGTAAAGTTCTTAAATACATGCACGTTGACAGTTGGGAGTGTGGCAGTCAGAACTGGAGCTCCAATTTTGCTGCTGAGTTCCACAAACGCAGAGGTTATTCGCTGATGCCTTACCTGCCTCTGCTGGCGGGTATTCCGATGGAGAGCGCTTCTCGTTCGGAAGATGTGCTTCGCGATGTGCGTACCACCATTAGTGAACTGGTGGTCGATGTATTCTATAAAACGCTGGCTGCCTGCGCACAATCGTACGGCTGCGAGTTCTCGGCCGAATGTGTGGCACCTACCATGGTGAGCGACGGATTGTTGCACTATCAGGTAGCCGACAGACCCATGGGGGAATTCTGGTTGAACAGTCCCACTCACGATAAACCAAACGATATGCTCGATGCCATTAGCGGTGCACATATCTACGGAAAGAATATTATTCAGGCAGAAGGCTTTACGGAGTTGCGCGGCACATGGAACGAGCATCCGGCTATGCTGAAGACTTTGCTCGATCGCAACTATGCATTGGGTATCAACAAATTGTTTTTCCATGTGAACACGCACAACCCGTACACGGATCGTCAGCCGGGCATGACGCTGGATGGCATCGGACTGTTTTTCCAACGGGATCAAACTTGGTGGAAGGATGGTGGAAAGGCGTTTGTTGAGTACATCGCTCGCTGTCAGACTTTGTTGCAATACGGACATCCGGTTGCTGATGTAGCTGTGTTTACCGGTGAAGAGATGCCTCGACGGGCTGTATTGCCCGAGCGTTTGGTACCTTCACTTCCGGGTTTGTTTGGTAGTGAACGGGTGGAGAGCGAACGGGTGCGACTGGCTAATGTGGGCCAGCCTTTGCGTGAACAACCGGTGGGTGTGAGTCATTCAGCCAACATGGCCGATCCCGATCAATGGGTGAATCCGTTGCGCGGTTACGCATACGATTCCTTTAATCGAGATGCACTGCTTCGCTTGGCTAAGGTGAAGAACGGCCGGTTAACACTACCCGGCGGAGCGTCCTATAAGGTGTTGGTGTTGCCATTGCCACGTCCCATGAGTCCCGACAGTCTGCCTCTTTCTCAGGAAGTGCAAGCCAAAGTGAACGAATGGCGTGATGCAGGTATCATTATACCTCAACTTCCGTATATGGAAAGCGATTTCTCTGCTTACGGTTTGCAGCGTGATGTCATCGTTCCGGCCGATGTGGCGTGGACTCACCGTTGCGGTAAGGAAACCGATATTTACTTCATCTCCAACCAACAAGATAAAGAACGTAGTTTCCCGGTAAGCATGCGTCAGAGTGGCATGCACGTTGAACTCTGGAATCCGGTAACGGGTGAGATCACTCCCGTAGCCTGCACAGAACGCAACGGACGTACCGAAATAACCGTGAAACTGCATGCCAATGAGTCGGTATTCGTGGTGTTGACGAAAACTCCCCGTTCGGCTGTGCAGCAGAGTGCCGAAATTAAGACCACTACTGTTCTAACATTAAACGGTAGTGAGTGGAACATTCATTTTCCTCGCATCAATCAAGAAATAAAGGATAGTAAGCTGTTTGACTGGACTACCTCGCTCAATGAAAAGGTGAAATATTACTCGGGTACGGCAACCTATCAAACAACCTTCACTTGGAGTGCCAAGGGTAGTGCCAAGGGGGTAACAGGTCGTGTGTATCTTTCAGTGGGTAAGGTGGCAGATGTGGCTACAATCAAGGTTAACGGAGTAGATTGCGGTACGTTGTGGACTGCCCCTTACTGTGTCGATGTAACGCATGCCTTGAAGAAAGGACAAAATACATTGCAGATTGAAGTGACCAACACGTGGGCCAATGCCATTAATGGAGCCGACAAAGGGAAAGCTCCTTTCGAAGGTATATGGACCAATGCGAAGTACCGCATGAAGGAAGACGTTTTGATTCCGGCAGGCTTGCTCGGTCCGGTGCAGCTGCTTGAACAACAAATGAAATAACAACAATATTATAAAGGAAGACAATGAAAAAATCAGTTTTACCAAGAAAAACGCTGCTGCTTGCCTGTTTGTTGGCAACTGCGCTTGGTGTGAAGGCAGAGGTAAAGCTCCCTGCTATTTTCTCAGACGGTATGGTGATGCAACAACAAAGCAACGCTAACCTCTGGGGTACGGCTACAGCCGGTAAACAGGTGGTCATTACTACCGGATGGAACAATAAACAATACCGCACCAAAGCCGATGCTACCGGTAAGTGGCAGGTAGCTGTGGCTACTCCCAAGGCTGGCGGACCGTATACACTTACCTTTAACGATGGTCAAACAACTTCACTGAAGAATGTGTTGGTAGGTGAGGTGTGGCTTTGCTCAGGTCAAAGCAACATGGAAATGCCCATGAAGGGCTTCAAAAACCAACCGGTGGCAGGAGCCAATATGGATGTTCTGAAGAGTAAGAATCCCGCTATCCGTTTGTTTACCGTGAAGCGTACTTCTACCTTATTGCCTCAAACTGATGTGGTGGGTAGCTGGCGGGAAGCCGAACCTAAAACGGTATATGAATTCAGTGCAACGGCTTACTATTTCGGTAAACTAATACAAGAAATGCTGCAAGTTCCTGTGGGGCTGGTGGTTACTGCCTGGGGTGGATCGGCTGCTGAAGCATGGATGACGGAGGATATGCTAAAAGCCTTTCCCGATGCTAAAATTCCCCGTACGGATGAGGATATCAAGTCGAAAAACCGCACGCCTACAGTGTTGTACAACGGAATGTTGAACCCGCTGATCGGTCTGACCATGAAAGGAGTTATTTGGTATCAGGGTGAAGATAATTACAACCGTGCACACACTTATGCAGATATGTTTGCCACGTTGATTAAGGGCTGGCGTGCTGCCTGGAAGCAAGGTGATTTTCCGTTCTACTATTGTCAGATTGCTCCTTACGATTACGGAATTATCACTGAAAAAGGAAAGGAAGTAATTAATTCGGCTTATCTTCGTGAGGCGCAGGCGCAAGTAGAACAACGTGTACCGCATACGGGCATGGCTGTTTTGCTCGATGCAGGAATGGAAAAAGGAATTCATCCGTCGAAGAAAAACATAGCCGGTGAGCGTTTGGCACTACTGGCGCTGAGCAAGACTTACGGTTTTGAGGGATTAAGCGGTGAAAGTCCTTACTACAAAGCCTTCGAGGTAAAGGGTGACACAGCTATTGTGCAATTTGAACGTGCTCCGATGTGGATTACCGGCAAAGATTGCTTTGAATCGAAACTCTTCAAGGTGGCAGGAGCCGACAAAGTGTTCTATCCGGCCAAGGCTTGGATTGAACGCAGTAAAGTGTATGTAAAGAGCGAGCAGGTGCCTCATCCGGTGGCTGTGCGCTATGCATTCGATAATTATGTGGATGGCGATTTGTATGGCTGCAACGGCTTGCCTATATCGTCTTTCCGCACTGATAATTGGTAACGTTATACAAGATATATGAGGAAACTCTTTTCACTATTTTTGATGTTGATCATTGGCGTGCAGGTTCTTCGGGCCCAGCATGCCAATGTTGTTTGGAATACTCCCTCGCGTAATTCGTCGGAATCCATGCCGTGTGGTGGTGGTGACATCGGACTGAATGTATGGGTGGAAAATGGCGATTTACTTTTCTACATCAGTCGCAGCGGTACGTTCGATGAGCACAACTGTCAGCTTAAGCAGGGGCGGGTGCGTATGCGTCTGACACCCAATCTGTTTGCCGTGAAGGATGGTTTCCGTCAGGAACTCAAACTGAATGATGGCTATGTAGAGGTTGCTTGCGGTGGTGCGGTGGTGCAGCTGTGGGTAGATGTTTTCAAACCACTCATTCACGTGGAACTGAAAAGTAACACTCCGGTTACAGCCGATGTCTTCTACGAAAACTGGAGGTATCAGGACCGATTGATACGCAAGGGTGAGGGACAGCAAAATTCCTACAAATGGGTGATGAGAGAGGGCATGGCTACTACGAAAGACTCTATCAGGGCCGTGCGCAATGAGGTGGTTTTTTACCACCGTAATCCGGAACAAACCATTTTCGACGTTGCTGTGGAACAGCAGGGCATGGAGACTGTAAAAGATAAAATGATGAATCCTTTGAAGAACCTTACCTTTGGAGGAAAGCTTTGGGGCGACAACCTTACTTTTGTAGGCACTCAAGAAGGTGTTTATGCGGGAACCGATTACCGCGCCTGGCATTTGCGCACACAGAAACCCGTGCGTACGCAGCAACTTCATATTGCTTTGCATACGCTGCAAACAGCTCACGTAAACGAATGGGAGCAGGGATTGGCTAAGCTTGTAAAGCCTCGTAAACAGGCTATGCTGCAACAAGATAAGAAGAATACGCGTGATTGGTGGAACAGGTTCTGGCAACGTAGCTTTATTGTAGCTGCCAATCCGTCTTCAACTCCTGATTTGGCTAATATTACACGTAACTATACACTGTTTCGCTACATGTTGGGCTGCAATGCGTACGGAACAGTACCTACTAAATTCAACGGCGGACTATTCACCTTTGACCCTTGCCATGTGGATGAGAAGCAATCGTTCACACCCGATTACAGGAAGTGGGGAGGCGGTACCATGACGGCACAAAATCAGCGACTGGTATACTGGCCCATGCTCAAAAGCGGTGATGCTGATATGATGCCTTCTCAGTTTAACTTTTACTTGCGCATGCTCGGCAATGCAGAGTTGCGCAGTAAGGTGTATTGGAATCATGCGGGTGCTTGTTTTGCCGAACAGATAGAGAACTTCGGCTTACCCAACCCGGCTGAATATGGCTTTAAGCGCCCCGCTTATTTCGATAAGGGAGTGGAGTATAACGCTTGGCTGGAGTATGAATGGGACACGGTGCTGGAGTTCTGTCAGATGATTCTGGATTCACATGATTATGCCGGTGCAAACATAGATGCTTACCTGCCCATGATAGATAGTGCACTCACGTTTTTTGATGAGCACTATCGTTACCTGGCCCGACTGCGCGGACGTAAAGATTTGGATGGTAACGGACATTTGGTGCTCTTCCCGGGTTCGGCTTGCGAAACTTATAAAATGGCAAACAATGCTGCCAGCACAGTAGCGGCTTTACGCACGGTGTTGCAAAATTACGGAAAGAAACCCGAGATGCTTGCTAAAATCCCTCCATTGCCTTTGCGCGTGGTGGATGGTAAGGAGATGATAGCACCTGCCAAAACATGGGAGCGTGTGAACAACGTGGAAACCCCACAACTTTACCCCGTGTTTCCGTGGCGTATGTATGGAGTGGGAAGAGATAGTTTGCAACTAGCTCGGAATACATATCTGTATGACCCCGATGCGCTAAAATTCCGTACACACACCGGTTGGAAGCAAGATAACATTTGGGCGGCTTGTCTGGGACTTACGGAAGAAGCTCAAAGGCTGTCTCTGTTGAAACTTGCCGATGGTCCGCACCGTTTCCCCGCATTCTGGGGACCCGGTTACGACTGGACGCCCGATCACAACTGGGGCGGTAGCGGCATGATTGGTTTGCAGGAAATGTTGTTGCAAACAGTGGGTGATCGTATTCTTCTCTTTCCTGCATGGCCTGTCAACTGGGATGTGCATTTCAAACTACATGCCCCCAAACAAACGGTGGTTGAGGCTGAATGGAAAGGTGGTCGACTGACTCAGTTAAAGGTTACACCCGAAAGTCGTCGCAAAGACATCGAATTAATGATTAAGTGAGATAAGTAAGTATAATACATATAAAGAAACAGATTGCATGAAGAAAATTGTATCTACGCTTGTGGCTGTATTGCTCATTACATCGGTATGGGCGCAGAACTATCGTCCGGAAACCTCGGTAGCGGGTTTTATGTCGTTGCCGGGATCGGGCAGAAACGTGTATAATTTTAATCCCGGATGGCGTTTCCATAAAGGAGATGTGGCAGGTGCCGAAGCGTTAAACTTTGATGATTCTGCCTGGCAGGTGGTTTCTACTCCGCATACAGTGGAACTGGAGCCAGCTGAGGCAAGCGGTGGTCGCAATTATCAGGGAATAGCTTGGTATCGCAAACATTTTGTGGTGCCTGCTGCAATGCAGGGTCAGCTGGTTACGGTTTACTTTGAGGCTGTAATGGGCAAGCAGGAAGTCTTCCTCAACGGAAAACTAGTGAGAAAACACGCAGGAGGTTATCTGCCTTTTTCGGTGAACTTGACCGATTATGGTATCAAAGCTGGTGACAAATGTGTGTTGGCCGTAATGACCGACAATAGCAACGATAAGAACTATCCTCCCGGTAAACCTCAGTACACACTCGACTTTGCTTATCACGGTGGCATCTATCGTGATGTGTGGCTCATCGGTAAATCGGATGTGAGCATAACAGATGCGCTCGAAGCCAATAAAGTGGCCGGCGGCGGAGTGTTTGTGCATTTTGATCAGATATCTGAGAAGAAGGCACAGGTGTTTGTTGATACGGAGGTAAAGAATAGCGGAACGGCACGCAGGGTGGTTACAGTAGAAACCACATTGACCAATGCATCCGGAAAGAAAGTAAAGCAGACTTCGAGCCGTGTAATGCTCAACGCTGGTGAAAGTGTAACGGTAAAACAGAAGATGCAGGTAAGCAATCCGCATCTGTGGAGCCCGGATTCTCCTTATTTGTATAGAGTGGAATCTCGTGTTGCGGAAGGCAAACTGGCACTCGACGGTGGTGTAACCCGCGTAGGTATTCGCAAAGCTGAGTTTAAAGGTAAAGACGGATTTTGGCTCAACGGTAAGCCGTTTGGCCAGTTGGTAGGAGCCAATCGTCATCAGGACTTTGCTTATGTAGGCAATGCATTGCCTAATTCGCAGCAATGGAGAGATGCTAAGCGTTTGCGTGATGCCGGCTGTCGCATTGTTCGTGTGGCTCATTACCCGCAGGATCCTTCCTTTATGGATGCGTGTGACGAATTGGGTATTTTCGTTATTGTAGCAACTCCGGGTTGGCAGTATTGGAACAAAGATCCTGAGTTTGCCCGTTTAGTGCATGAAAACACCCGCATGATGATTCGTCGTGACCGTAACCATGCTTCGGTACTGATGTGGGAACCTATTTTGAATGAAACGCGTTATCCGCTCGACTTTGCATTGGAAGCTTTGCAAATCACAAAAGACGAATACCCTTATCCGGGGCGTCCGGTAGCTGCTGCCGATGTCCACTCGGAGGGAGTGAAGGAACATTACGACGTGGTGTACGGATGGCCGGGCGATGATGTAAAAGGTGTTGCACGGCAATGCATCTTTACCCGTGAGTTTGGTGAGAATGTTGACGATTGGTATGCGCACAACAATAATAACCGTGCTAGTCGCAGCTGGGGTGAGCGCCCCATGTTGGTACAAGCTTTGTCATTAGCTAAAAGCTATGATGAGATGTATCAAACCAACGGACAGTTTATCGGAGGTGCGCAATGGCATCCGTTTGATCATCAACGGGGGTATCATCCGGATCCGTATTGGGGAGGAATCTTTGATGCTTTCCGTCAGCCCAAATACGCGTATTACATGTTTCGCAGTCAGACAGCAGCCAACCTGAATCATCCTTTGGCTGAAAGTGGACCTATGGTTTACATCGCACATGAAATGTCCCAGTTTTCAGATAAAGATGTGGTTGTGTTCAGTAATTGCGATTCAGTGCGACTGTCTATTTATGACGGTACTCGTAGCTGGACGAAACCGGTTGTGCATGCTAAAGGACACATGCCCAATGCTCCTGTTATATTTGAAAACGTATGGGATTTCTGGGAAGCAAGAGGTTATAGCTATGTTCAGAAGAACTGGCAAAAGGTAAATTTGGTTGTCGAAGGCATTCGGAACGGAGAGGTGGTGTGTACTACCAAGAAAATGCCGTCGCGCCGGTCAACCAAGTTGCAGTTGCGGGTAGATTATCAAAATTCACCTCTCGTAGCGGATGGATCCGACTTCATTGTTGTTGTGGCCGAAGTAACGGACGATAGCGGCAATGTGCGTCGCTTGGCTAAAGAAAATGTAGTGTTCACGGTTGAAGGTGAAGGTGAGATAATAGGTGATGCAACCATCGGAGCCAATCCCCGTGCAGTGGAATTCGGTTCGGCACCGGTGCTTATTCGTTCTACCCGTAAGGCCGGTAAGATTAAAGTAAAGGCTCGTGTACAATACGAAGGTACCCATGCGCCCACACCTGCTGAGATTGAGATTGAAAGCGTACCCTCATTACTGCCGGCATGCTTCACTGAGCAAACTCGTCAAACCGATGCTGCGAGTACGGCTAAGGGACAGTCGGCCTCGTCAGAAAAGAAAATATTAAGTGAAGAAGAAAAGCAAAAATTACTTATAGAAGTTGAACGTCAGCAAACCGAATTTGGTGAAAAACACAAGGAATAGTTTTTTTTGCTACCTTTGGAGCGGTTATCACACAATTTGAACGTCACTTTACCATGAAGAAGCTTAGCTTTATCTTTCTATTAATGGTGTACTCATGCTTATCGGTGCATGCGTACACCAATATGATTGTTGAACACTACACGGTTGATCAGGGGTTGCCCAACAACATCGTAAACTGTTCGCTCAAAGGAAGAGATGGCTTTATGTGGTTTGGTACCTGGTACGGCTTGTGCAGTTTCGACGGCAGTAAGTTCCGTGCTTATAACAACCGCGACGGTTTCTATTCAGACATTCCGCCTCGTAAAATCCAGAGTCTGCTCGAAGATAAAAACGGCTTTCTCTGGATCAAAACTGTGGATAGAAAACTCTATGTTTTCGATAAGGTTAACGAACGCTTCCATGCCGTGTATGACGACATGAAAGAGTATTCGGAAAACATTCAGATCATTAAGATACAACTTACCCCCGAAGGCGATGTACTGCTGCTGACCAAAGACAAGAGTCTGCTTCGTGCATCTACTGATAAGGAAGGTAAGATTGACATCCGTTTGCTGCACGATTCGGGCATTAATGCGGCGTTGTATGACTGGCGTTTGCGCAACAATGTGTTTTGTGAAACGCGCGAATACGTTAACTGGATAGGCATTGATTACAAGATATTTTCTTTTCGCAAGGGTAGTAAACTGCTCGATAAACCAATTGACTTTATCAGTAAAAAGATGGGGGTGAGTGCCAAAAAGGTGTTTACTTGTGCCTATGGTGGTGAAAAGGCTGTGTGGCTGGGAGATGAGAATGGAAACCTTTACCGCATTGATCTGACAAGCGGTGGGGTAAACAAATACAGGCTACCGGGTATTGTAAGCAGAATAGAGAATCTGCTGGTTACCGATGCCGGAGTAGTGTATATCAGTATGGGTGGTCAGGGGTTTTATGAATACAACCTCAACAGTCGCTCGCTTCGCAAACTGCCTGTTGCAGCAGGGAAGGCAACAGTAACTCACTCTTTTGTCGATAAGTATGATAAACTGTGGTTTATTGAGGGCAACAGCGGTGCTTTGTGCTATGATCCGCTTAACGATGAGAGTGAACGGTTTACTTTTCCTTCGGGACAGGCTCTTTGTGACTTCTCGGTACAAGATGCCGGTGAACAAGGACTGTTCTTCCTCACTACTTCCGGAGAGGTAATGTCTTATGATCGTGAAACGCGAATTATGACCCGCCTCAACCAGATGAAGCAGTTCATGATTGAAGAGAAGAATCATCTCTTCTTCAATATGCTGATTGACAACGATGGCGTTTTGTGGCTAACATCAACCAGTGCCGGAGTGTATCGCATCAATTTCCCCAAAAAACAATTTCGTTTGCTGGATCCTCGCAGCTTTGGTTCGGTAGATGAGAGCCAGTCGGCTATGGGTATCAAAGCTTTGTTCCAGGCTCGTAACGGAGATATATGGATTGGTACTCGCTGGCAGCAGGTGTACCGTCTGGATCGACAGGGAAGAATCAAACAAGTTTATTCGGCAGCCAATTATCACATAGGCAATGTGTATAACATCATGGAAGATAACAAAGGTAATCTTTGGTTCTCAACCAAAGGTAACGGTTTGGTTAAGGCTGAACCGGACGCTTCTTCCAAGTTAGGCTTTAAGTTTACCCGATTTACGAATAACCCTCAACAAAGTAATTCTATCAGCGGCAACGAGGTGTACTTTACTTTTCAAGACAGTAAAGGACACATTTGGGTAGGTGTGCTGGCTGGTGGACTGAATCTATTGAGTGAGGAACACGGGCAAACGGTGTTTAAACACAAATATAACGGTTTAAAACGTTATCCGTCTTACGGATTGTACATGGATGTGCGTAACATTACCGAAGACAATGACGGACGTATCTGGGTGGGTACTATGGATGGGCTGATGTCTTTTAGCAGTCGTTTCACCTCGCCCGAACAAATAGAATTTGAAACGTATCGCGGACAGAGTGCCAGCTCTAACATTGCCGATAATGATATCTATGTGCTTTACCGTGATAGGGAAGGCAGTATATGGGTGAGTGTGTTTGGCGGAGGAGTTAGTAAACTCATCGGGTACGATAAAATAACTCGCAGACCGTTGTTCAAATCATACGGTTTGCGTGAGGGACTAAACACGGATGTGGTTGTATCTATTGTAGAAGATAAGGACAAATACCTGTGGTTTGTAACGGAAGATGGCTTGTCTCGTTTTGATCGTAAAACGGAGCGTATTCGTAATTTCGACAAATATGACGGGTTCTTTAACGTGAAGATGGAAGAGAGTTCGGCCCTCAAAACATTCGACGGTGAACTGTGGTTGGGCTGTAAACAGGGCGTGCTCATTTTCTCGCCCGACAAGATTGAAACACTCAATGTAAGCTACCAAACGTACATCGTGGATTTCCAGGTGTCGAACAGGGATTTGCGTAGTTTCCGTGAAGATCCCATCCTGATGGAATCGGTGAAATATGCCGATAACATTGAGTTGAAGCACAATCAGTCCATGTTTACCATTGAGTTTGCTGCGCTCAACTATTACAACCAAAACCGGGTGTCTTATAAATACATACTCGAAGGTTACGAAACGGAGTGGCACTTCAACGGCAAGAACCGTATTGCTTCGTACACCAATGTACCTCCGGGCGAATACGTGTTCCGTGTGCAATCCATTGACGAGGCCAATCCCGAATTGCTATCGGAGAAGACACTGCACATCACCATTCTTCCTCCCTGGTGGCGCACGTGGTGGGCATACACCATTTATACGCTTATCGGATTGGCATTGTTATGGGCCATTCTGAAGCTCACGTTCTTCATGATACGCATGAAAAACGACATCTACATTGAGCAGCGGTTATCGGAGCTGAAGATTAAGTTCTTCACTAACATATCACACGAATTGCGCACGCCGCTTACTTTGATCAAAGGCCCTATTCAGGAACTGAAAGAGAAGGAAAGTCTCACAGAAAAAGGGAAGCAGTACGTGGAACTGATGGAAAAGAATACCAATCAGATGCTTCAGTTGGTGAATCAGATACTTGATTTCCGGAAGATACAAAGCGGCAAAATGCGTTTGCACGTATCACAAATAAACCTGAATACGCTGGTAAAAAGCTTCCAGAAAGAGTTTCGTGTACTGGCCGAGGAAAACGAAATCAGTTTCAATTTCCAGTTGGCCGATGAAACCATATACCTCTGGGCCGATAAAGAGAAGCTGGAAACGGTGATTCGGAATATCATTTCAAATGCTTTCAAGTTCACCCCTTCGGGTGGAAGCATTTTTGTGTCGACCGGTTTAGTGGAAGGAAGCGAGCGTTGCTACATCCGTGTGGAGGACAACGGGGTAGGTATACCGCAAAACAAACTATCCGAAATATTTGAGCGTTTCTCGCAAGGAGAGAATGCGCGGAATGCATATTATCAGGGTACCGGCATCGGATTGGCCTTGTCGAAAGAGATTATCTCTTTGCATCACGGAGTGGTGAAGGCGGAGAGTGAAGCCCAACAAGGAGCTGTGTTTACAGTAGAACTTTTGCTTGGAAAGGAACACTATAAGCCTTCTGAGGTTGATTTTTATGTGGGCGACGGTGAGGCAGAGGCTGTGGGCAGCGACTTGTCGTCTGCTGAAACACAGGAGGTTGTTAACGAGGAAGAGGGTATGGATGCTTCATTACCCACTGTGTTGTTGGTTGAGGACAATAAAGATCTGGGCAATCTGCTCAAACTTCAGCTGGAAGACCGTTACAACATTTATCTGGCTGCCAATGGGGTAGAAGGTTTGAAGAAAGTGCATTTGTATCATCCCGATATTGTGGTGACAGATCAGATGATGCCCGAAATGTCGGGTACGGAGATGCTGCAACGTATTCGTCAGGATTTCCAGATCAGTCACATCCCGGTGATCATCCTCACGGCTAAGAATGACGATGAGGCTAAGACCAAAGCCATCAGTATGGGAGCCAATGCTTACATAACCAAGCCATTCAGTAAAGACTATCTTATTGCGCGTATAGAGCAGTTGCTGGGTGAGCGTAAACTGTTCCGCGAACGTGTGTGGACACATTCTGAAGAGGCACAGCCCGACAATTACGAGCAGTACTTGGTAAAGAAAGATATTCAGTTGCTTGAGAAGATACATCAGGTGATTGAAGAAAACCTCGACAACAGCGACTTCAACATTGACACCATAGCTGCCAACGTAGGGTTGAGCCGTTCGGCTTTCTTCAAGAAGTTGAAGAGTCTTACCGGTTTGGCTCCGGTTGACCTTGTGAAAGAGATTCGTCTGAATAAGTCTATCGAACTCATCAAGAATACGGACATGAGCATTTCGGAGATTGCCTTTGCCGTAGGATTCAAGGATTCGGGTTATTACAGTAAGTGTTTCCGCAAAAAGTACGACCAGACTCCCCGCGAATACATGAATGAGTGGAGAAAAGTGTAAACCACCGATTACATAGGCTTTTCTCAATCGTCTTATTTGTAAATATGCAACATTTACAAGATGAAGAACATGAAGAAAAAACTCTCATTATGGATGTTGGCCGCCGGAATAGTACCTTCGGTCATGGCACAATATCCCGTTATTCCTGATTCGGTAAAAGCTCGTGGCGAGCGTCAGGAGGCTGAGATTATGCGTAAATCGGATGCTGCCTGGCAGAAAGCATTGCCCGTTATTCTGGAAGAAGCTGCTAAAGGTCGTTTCTATAAACCTTGGGCTTCGAAGCCGGATGATTTGCTAAAAGTAGATATTCCTGCTTTCCCCGGTGCAGAAGGTGGTGGTGCTTATACTCCCGGTGGTCGTGGTGGTAAGGTAATTGTAGTTACCTCGTTGGCCGATGAAGGTCCCGGTACGTTTCGCGAAGCTTGTGAAACAGGCGGAGCACGCATTATCGTGTTCAATGTGTCGGGAGTTATACGCTTAAGCAGTCCCATTCATTTGCGTGCACCTTACGTAACCATTGCCGGGCAAACGTCTCCGGGCGACGGTGTATGTCTTACAGGTGCTTCTTTCCTGATCGATACACATGACGTGGTTATCAGACACATGCGTTTCCGTCGTGGAGCGCAAGATGTAGCTTTCCGTGACGATGCCATCGGTGGCAATCCGGTGGGTAACATTATGATTGACCACTGTTCGGCAAGTTGGGGGTTGGACGAAAACATGTCTATCTACCGCCACGTGTACAATCGTGATGAAACCGGTCACGGTCTTAAACTGCCCACGGTGAATATTACGATTCAGAACTCGGTCTTCTCCGAAGCGATGGATACCTACAACCATGCGTTTGGTGGAACCATTGGGGGACACAACTGCATGTTTGCCCGCAACCTTTTTGCCTCAAACATTAGTCGCAACTGCTCGGTAGGTATGAATGAAGGGTTCAACTTCGTGAACAATGTGACGTTTAACTGGTGGAATCGTTCGGTAGACGGTGGTGATAACACCAGCTTGTTTAACATCATCAATAACTACTTCAAACCGGGTCCTATCACTCCGCTCGATAAACCAATTTCTTACCGTATATTGAAACCAGAATCAGGTAGAGATAAAAGCAAAGCACTATCGTTTGGCAAGGCTTATGTCAACGGTAACATTGTGCATGGCAATAAGAAGGTTACTAAAGATAATTGGAACGGTGGGGTGCAGTTGGCCGATGACGTAAAGGAAGAAGAATTCCTGAGCAAAATTAGGGTTAACGAACCTTTCGCTATGCCACATGTTACTATTATGCCAGCCCAAAAGGCATATAACTTTGTCATGGAGAACGTAGGAGCCAACTTCCCTAAGCGTGATGCTGTTGATTCACGCATTGTGAAGTCGGTACAAACAGGAAAGGCCATTTACGTTGAAAATGCACCTGAGTTTGTTTCTCCCTACATTAAGAGAAGATTGCCGGCCGACTCATACAAACAGGGTATTATTACCGATATTCGTCAGGTAGGCGGTTTGCCCCAATACAAGGGAACACCGGTGAAGGACTCTGACAATGACGGTATGCCCGATGCATGGGAAATAAAGAATGGTTTGAATCCTCATGATCCGTCGGATGCTACGCTTGACTGCAACGGCGACGGCTATACCAATATTGAAAAGTATATCAACGGAATAGATACCAAAAAGAAGGTCGACTGGAAGGATGTGAAAAACAATCACGACACGTTGGTCGGACGAAAAAGCTTGTTATAATGAAAAAGATGAATGTAAAAGTTCTCTTCCTAGGGTTGGTAAGTATGGGGTTTGTGCACGCTAGTGCGCAAACCTTTGCTTTACAGGTAAAGAACAATAAGATTACGTACGTAAACGACAGCAAGGGAAATCGTGTGCTCGATTTTTCGTACTGTGGTTACCGCAATTCGGAGCAGGACATTCCGAATGTGAATAATGCTGTGTTTGTGCCCTGCAATGCGGGCGACAACTGGGCCAATATTCAAAAGGCAATTGATTATGTGTCGTCATTGAAACCCGATAAACAAGGGTTTCGTGGGGCGGTTTTGCTTGGAAAAGGTACATACACACTGAGTCGTGAGCTGCGCATTGTAGCATCGGGTGTGGTGTTGCGTGGAGCCGACAAGGAGCAAACGGTGTTGCTTAAAACCGGTGTTGACAGGGGTGCATTGCTTTATGTGGAAGGACAGAACAATGTAATGACTACGGATACGGTAGAGGTGCAACAAGCGTATGTGCCCGTTGGCAGCAAGGAGTTACAGGTTTCACATTCGGGTGCTTTCCGCGTGGGCGACCGTGTGTTGGTGGTTCGTCCGTCGACCAAAGAGTGGATTGCTTCCATTGGTTGTAATATTTACGGAGGAGGCATTGATGCGCTGGGTTGGAAACCCGGTGATACCGATTTGCTGTGGGACAGAACCGTAACCGCTGTGGCCGGCAACAAACTAACGGTGGATGTGCCGTTTACCGTGGCGCTGGATGCTGCCTTTGGTAAAGCTAAGGTCATTCGTTACCGGTGGACGGGCAGAATTGCTCATTCCGGTGTGGAGAACCTCACGATGGTGTCCGATTACAACAAACAATATCCCAAAGATGAAGACCATGCCTGGGTGGGAGTTTCCATCGAGAATGCGGAAAACTGCTGGGTGCGCAGGGTTAACTTCAAACATTTCAGCGGTAGTGCGGTCATTGTGCAGCGCACAGGTTCACGCATTACGGTGGAAGATTGTATTTCTTGTGAACCAATATCCGAGGTAGGAGGTATGCGTCGTTGTACCTTCTTCACACTGGGACAACTGTGCTTGTTTCAGCGTTGTTATTCCGAACAGGGAATACACGATTTTGCTGCCGGATATGCTGCTGCCGGTCCCAATGCTTTTGTGCAGTGTGACACGAAAGAGTCGTTGGGCTTTAGCGGATCTATTGATGCATGGGCCTGCGGATTGCTTTTCGACGTGGTTAACGTTGACGGACACAACCTGTCGTACAAAAACTTAGGCCAAGATAAAAACGGTGCCGGATGGAACACGGCCAATAGCTTGTTCTGGCAATGCACAGCTGCTGAAATTGAATGTTACACTGTAGCCGCCGATGCTCCAAACAGAGCTTACGGCTGTTGGGCTCAATTCTCGGGCAACGGTGAGTGGGATGAATCAAACAATCATGTGCACCCGCGCAGTATCTTCTACGCACAGCTACAAGAAAGATTGCAGGCGGATGTAGACAAGCGTGCACGCATCTTGCCACGTAACACTAGTGCTACCAGTAGTCCGGAAGTGGAAGAAGCCATGCGTTTGGCAAAAGAATCTTTCCAACCTCGCCTTACGTTGGAGCAGTGGATAGAGCAGGGTAGTTTCTCTGCCTCGGTGAGTGCCGATAAAGTGAAATCAGTTGATCAGTTGAAATTCAACTGGCAGTTACCTCAAAAGAGCAAACACAACATGGGACTGCAACATGGTCGCTTGGTAACCGATGGTGCTTTGATGGTAGGTGGTCGTCAGGAAGTTCCTTGGTGGAGCGGCAAGCTGAAAACAAACTTCTTGCCTTCGGCTAAACCCCACGTAACACGCTTTGTTCCCGGAAGAGAAGGGCAGGGGCTGACCGACCGCATCGACTCGGTGGTGAGCTACATGAAGGAAAAGAATATCTTGGTGCTCGATCATAATTACGGTTTGTGGTATGACAGAAGACGTGATGACCACGAACGCATACGTCGTCGTAACGGCGATGTGTGGGGACCGTTCTATGAACAGCCCTTTGCCCGCAGTGGTGTAAGCACCGCTTGGGAAGGTTTGAGTAAGTACGACCTCACGCATTATAATAAGTGGTATTGGTCACGCCTCAAAGAATTTGCCGATAAAGGTGAGCAAGAAGGTTTGCTGCTATTCCATCAGAACTATTTTCAGCACAACATCATTGAAGCCGGAGCACATTGGGTCGATTCTCCCTGGCGGTCGGCCAACAACATAAACAGCACCGGTTTTCCGGAGCCAGTTCCTTTTGCCGGTGATAAACGCATCTTTATGGCGGAACAGTTCTATGATGTAACCGACCCCGTGCGCAGAGAACTGCATCGCAAGTACATCCGTCAGTGTTTGGATAACTTTGCCGATAACCAAAACGTGATTCAGCTGGTTAGTGCCGAGTACACCGGTCCGCTTCATTTCGTAGAGTTTTGGCTCGACGTGATTGCCCAGTGGAAGAAAGAAACCGGCAAACATCCGCTCATAGCACTTAGCACAACGAAAGATGTGCAAGATGCCATTTTGAATGATCCGGCACGTGCTGCGGTTGTCGACGTGATTGACATTCGCTATTGGCATTACAAAAACGACGGTACGGTGTATGCTCCCGAAGGTGGCAAAAACATGGCACCTCGTCAGCACATGCGCAAGATGAAAGTAGGTAAAGTAACATTCAACGAAGCCTATAAAGCAGTGAATGAATACCGCACCCGTTACCCTGAAAAAGCTGTAACGTTCTACGCACAAAACTACCCCGATATGGCTTGGGCCATCTTCATGGCGGGAGGCTCTTGTGCACAGATTCCGGTTGCCGATAAAGACTTTTTGCGTGATGCTGCTCAGATGCACACTGAAGCTACCGGAACGGACGAATATTGTAAAATGGTAAAATCTGGTACGGGAATTATCATTTATTCCAAGTCTAAATCAGGAATTACCATCAGCATTCCGGCCGGTAAATACCGCATAAGCTATGTAAATCCTCGTTCCGGAGAGATTACCACATTAGCGAAAACAACCTCGGTGAAAGCCGGAAACCCGCTGAAACTGCCGTCTGGCAACGAAGGCGTTTACTGGATCAGGAACTTATAAACGGAAAGCCTGCTGCATCACGCGGCAGGCTTTTTTTCTTCTTACAGCTTTTATATTACATTTATGTTATATAACACAATATCTGTTTTTTCAATCCTATAACCAAATATTCCCTAACGAGCAACAGCGTACTCCCTATTTTTGCATCATAAGAAAAACAACTCTGATTGATACCATGATGGAACAAAATTGTGATGCTAATATCAACTTGTCGAATACGTGCTTAGATCCTGAAGCGCAACTATTGGCCGATTTTCAAGCGGGCGATATGCGTGCTTTCTCGCGCTTGTATGATTCACATATTCATATTCTTTTCAATTATGGCTGCAAACTAACAACCGACCGTGAATTGCTGCGCGACTGCATTCACGATGTTTTTGTGAAAATGCACAGCCGTCGTGATTGCATTACGGATATTAATAACATCAGATCGTACCTGTTCATCTCACTCAAAAACAAATTGTGTGACGAGATGCGTAAACGTATCTATATGTCGGACACTCCGGTGGAAGAATACAGCAGCATTTCGGGTGAAGAGGACGTGGAAGAAGACTATATTTCTTCTGAAGGCATGAAGAACGATAAATCAATGGTGAAGCGTTTGCTTTCACAGCTTTCTCCCCGCCAGCGCGAGGCACTTACTCTGTACTACATAGAAGAGAGAAAGTATGAAGATATTTGCGAAATCATGAATATGAATTACCAATCGGTACGCAATTTGATGCACAGGGGACTCCTGAAACTCAGAACATTAGCCGGCTAAGAATATATTTTTTTAGTTTTTGTTTTTTTTGAGTACATAATATTTCCTCCTCCGTCTTATTAGAAAATACAAGGATGGATAAAAGAATATTATATACCGTAGATGATTATCTGAAAGACGATGATTTTATCATTGCCGTTTTAGATCATGATTCTGCAAAGCTTTCTCAGTGGGAGGAGTTCCTCAGGCACTGCCCCATGCAAGAAGCTTTGTTCAATGAGGCCCGGGATGTATTGCAGGGTTTGCCCAATGAGCAGTTGCTCAGCGATGCAGAGGCAGCATCATTGAAAGACTCTATTTGGAAAAGTGTATTAGTGTAAGATATTACAAGTGTTTATAAAGTTAAGTGTAACGTTAGTGATAGGGAAGGTTTCTGTGAGAGAAAAAAGGATTAGATTCAGGATAACGTTTTCATAAGGTATACAAAAGGTAAAAGCTTGTTCATAATAAGATTAATAGATTAATGAAGGTTAGAAAAAACGTAGCGCAAGGGTTGTCTCGGTTCAAGAGATAACCCTTTTTGCATTTTTGAAAGCGACAAAACTCTGTGTACACCCCCATGTACAGGGTTTGTACACCCGGGTCTACAAATGCCATACACCCGGGTGTACAATGGCTGTACATCCGGGTGTATATGAGGTTTCTTTACCTAGTTATTATAATAAAGCTGGCGTCTTTTATCTGAGCCCCAGCGTGCTGATAAGCAAGTAAATAAGTCCGGCTAATACAGCACTCACGGGAATCGTCAGAATCCATGCCCACATCAGGTTGATGGTGATTCCCCAGCGCACAGCCGATAAACGCTTTACTGCGCCCACGCCCATAATGGCACCCGTAATGGTGTGTGTGGTGCTCACAGGTATTTTTAAATGCTCGGTGATGAATAGCGTCAGTGCACCGGCTGTTTCGGCACAAACGCCTTCCAGCGAAGTTACTTTGGTAATTTTGCTTCCCATCGTCTTCACAATACGCCATCCGCCGCTCATGGTACCCAAACCGATGGCAGCAAAGCAAGAAAGAGGAACCCAGTCGGGCATGGCTTCTATGGAATCAATGCTGCCATAAGAAATCATGGCTGTGGCAATGATACCCATTACCTTTTGAGAGTCGTTCAACCCGTGCCCCAAGCTGAATAAGCCCGACGACACCAGTTGTAACTTTCGGAAAGAATTCTCGGCAGTGCGAGCATTGACCCTTTTGAAAGCCCACAACACAGATATGGTAATGATGGATGAAATGAGCAACCCAATAACAGGCGCCAAGATAATAAACGAAGCAATCTTAACGATTACGCCCACGTGAATAGATTGAAAACCGGCTGCGCTGATAGCTGCACCCGCAAATCCGCCTATGAGTGTGTGCGATGAAGATGAGGGTATGCCCAGCCACCAAGTCATTAAGTTCCAAGAGATAGCTGCAAGCAGTCCCGAAAGAATGATGGGTAAAGTGATGAATTCCCTCAAGACCGTTTTTGATACCGTATCGGCAATACCAAATTCACCAATGATGTATTTGGCAACAAAGAAAGCAATGAAATTAAAAGCTGCTGCCCAGAGCACAGCCTGAAAAGGAGTGAGCACTCTCGTGGTCACTATGGTTGCAATTGAATTGGCTGCATCATGAAAGCCGTTGATGAAATCAAAGATCAGTGCCAACGCAATGACAAGTATAAGTAATGTCATATTTTTATTTTATCAGGCGTATTTTACGAGAATGGAAGTAATCACTTTGGCAGCACTGTTTATCTTATTCACCGCTTTCTCAAGCTCCTGAATAATTTCCTTCAGTTTGATCAGTTCCACCGCATTGGTTTCTTGACTGAAAAGGTAAGTGATGGCCTCTTCGTACACCGTGTCGGCAGCTTCTTCCAGCTTCTTAATCTCCTTACAGTGCGCTCGTAGCCGCAAGTCGGTCCTTTTGATGTTCGATAGCTCATTGACAGCACTCTGCAATTCATCGCTACCTTTTTTTATCACTTCAACCAGTGTAACCGTGTGTGACGGGAAACGTTGGGGTTGGTAAAGCTGCACCTTTTGTGCGCATCGGTTAATCACATCCAGCACATCATCCATCACGTCGGCCAAAGCATGCACATCTTCCCTGTCAAAAGGGGTGATGAACGTATTGTTCAGCTCGTGAATAATGTTTCCGGTAACCTTGTCACCTTTCACCTCTTCAGCCTTTATAAGCTTGCATAATTCCTCTCTGTGAGTTTTGTCTTCACAAGAAAACAACTCCTGCAGATAAGCAGACGATTGAGATAAGAGCGCGGCAGTTTCTTCCAGCATGGGGAAGAACTTAATATCTTTCGGAGCAAATATGCTCAATAATGTATTGATTTTCATTCCTTATTGAAATTTTCGTGTGCAAAGATATACTATCGACTTGTTTCATGCAATAAGAAAGGATTTTAATTTTCACGAATAGGTAGCATAAAAAAACTCCGGCAACCATTACAGTTACCGGAGATTTTTTCTTGAGTGATCCGCCTGGGGCTTATTATTTAGATACTTGTGAAACACGAATGAATATGTGTTAATTGATAATCAGATGTTTATATTTTATTTTATTGCATTCTATTGAATTTGTGTGGTGCAGTTTTGTGATTATGTGGTGCAAAATTGCTATATTTGCACCACGATAAAAACATTCAAAATTCAATAAGCTATGGAACGAGTTACCATCTTTTTAAGGACAACAAAAACGGAAGGCGATATCAAGTTACGTTTTCGTTTGCGCGATGGTAGAGAAGTTGACCTGTATCATAAAAGTGAGATCAGAGCCGCTCTGAAAGATATGGCTAAGTTTGATGAAAATGGTAATGTCAAACCAAAGGTTTCGATTTTTAACAAAGAACTTAAACTGGCCATTGATCGTGAAATGGATGCCATATATGCTGCATATCATTCCTTGTGTGAGAAGATGCAGAAAGGACATATCAATGGTGAAATATTTGAGGACGCAATTGATTTGGTGCTGAATCCTGATACTCGAAGCCAAAAGAAAGCTGAGATGACCATGCTTGAACGGTTTGATAGATTCATTGCGGATGGTTATCGGGATGGTATATTTGCTGAAGGGCGCATGAAACACTATCGTGTTGTATATGGTGCGTTGGAGCGATTTTTGGCAATAAAGAATCTCAGAAGTATAACTCCCATTGAGTTTACTGCTGATATGCTGATGGATCTCCGTTACTTTTTCACGAATGAATATGAGTATGTGGAAAAATATTCCTACTTGTATGATAATAAAATAGAGCGTGATATTCCTCGCCAGCCTAGAGACATGAATACAACCATTACCAGGCTAAAAAAGCTGCAAGCGTTTTTCAATGAGTTGGAAGATAAGGAGGAAATCATGGCTTCTCCGTTTCGGAAGTTAGGGAGGAAAAGAAAGGCTGCCGTTCTGAAAGAGCGTTATGACGAACCGGTTTATCTTTATAAAGATGAACTATTGAAGGTAATGCGGACGGAAGTTCCTGCCACGCTTCAGGAAACCAAAGAATGCTTTCTACTGCAATGCGCTTTTGGTTGCCGTATCGCAGATTTTCAGGCATTGTCTATGAGTAAAATCAAGGTGACAGATAATGGTATTCCCTTCATACATTACCTACCGAAGAAAACCTTACGCGAAAATGTAGAGAATACCGAAATTGAAACTCCTATCTTGCGTTATGCTCTTGACTTGATTAAGAAATGGCAGTTCAATTTTCCTATCTTGAAATATGTTACGGGTAAAAGTGGATATAATGCTAAGATAAAGCTGCTACTGCAATATTGTGGAATTGATCGTGAGTGTAAGATTTTTGATGACGGGATAAATGATAATGTATATAAACCGCTGTATACATTTGGTAGTAGCAAACTTTGCCGGAAAACACATGTGGATATAATGAATAAGGTGCAAGTCAATATGTATGCTGCTGGTCTTCACAAGGAAGGCAGTAAGGCTGTAAACCGCTATACAAGAATGGAAATGAAAGATCATTTTACGTTGATGTGCGTAGCTTTTGAGCAGCCTATATATAAGGTGGATAAGGAGTTGAATATAATTGATGAATAATACGGGAAATATAATAACTGTTTTCAAGGGCTGTCGAACTTTGATAACCCAATTGCAATTACGACACAAAAAGGGATATAACGGTAAGTATCATCGTAAATAGCATCTGAAGCCACATTCTGCACTAAAAATAAAATCAGGTTAAACATCTTGCGTTAAAGATTGTTAGCCTGATTTCTGTTTTATCTGTACACCTGATTTTTTTTTTGACTGTCTATAAATGTGGCAATGTGGTACTCAATTGACTCCTCTACTGACTGCGACTGATAAAAAAGCACACTTATCTATGATATGGATACACAACGTATAATCAAATGTATTTTCTGTCTATTTCTCTATTTTCTCGGAAGTCAAAAGAAGTGGACTTTCGACTGTCTATTTGTACATACATGCGAGTGTACAAGTGAATAAAAAGCGTCAAGAAACCAGTTTGTTAAGCTGTGTTTCAAGCCCTTGCAATCTTGTTTTTTCACATTAGTTTTGCATCGGTCAAAGCCGTTATCTCATCATGTAACGTGTGGAGACTGGTGCGGGTGCAGCGGCGAATGTCTTGCCAATGATGGCTGCCAACAAACCTGCCGTAAAAGTATGATGGATGAATTTAGAAATCAAAGTTCACAAATGCTCATGATTGTGTCTCAGGATGATTTGGAACGTGTAGTTCAAAAGGCCATTGGAAAGTTACTTGACCAACGTGAGAACAAGCAGGAAGTATATCTGACGGCTGAGGAAACTGCTAAACGGTTGAAAGTTGACCGATCCACTCTATGGCGTTGGAATAAAGAGGGCTATCTTGTCTCTGCCAAAGTGGGTAGTAAAGTTCGCTACAAATTGTCCGACGTGGAAAGGATACAAAAAGGTGAAGTCTTATGAACGATGGCAGAACCATTCTGAAAAATCATAGACAAGACTGTCAGTACAATATAAGTTTTTTTTGATTATTGGTGACATTACCAGAGGAGAGAAAAGAAATAGAGGGAAAATATAAGAAATAGAGCATCCTACCCTGATAGTTAGCTTGATACCAGCATAGTATCAAGGTGATAGATGTTTTCGGCTTTTATGTTCCAACTAACTTTGTCCTTCGGAACCGGTTTCAGAGTGAACAGAGGGAAAAAACCTCTCATGTATAATTATTAAACAAAAAACTGATGACAAAGAAAAATATAGAAAATGGAGAAGCCATCGTGTGCTCCTCATGCCTGTTGAAGTTAAGCTACATCATCGCACGGATGGAAAAAATAGAGAGTGCCCTTTGTTGCATCAAAGGCACGCTCAACTTCAAGGAAGCGCGCGAATATCTCGACCTGTCCAATAGCCAGCTTTACAAGTTGACAAGGAATGGAGACATACCATATTATAAGCCGACCGGTAAATTGATTTATTTCAACAAGCAAGAATTGGATGAATGGATGTGTCAGAATCATTTAGTGACGAATGCAGAGTGTGAAAATATAATCGCTGACATAGATAAGGACGGTACTTGCCACAATGATAAATCAAACGGTTGATTCAAAAAGAAAGACTTCAAATAATGATTGAGAACAAAAAGATTAGTTTAGGTGAAGATATAGACGAAAGTGCCTTTGAGCAGATTTTGAAATTTATCCGACTCAGAGTTACGGATGTTTATGCTTATCCGCCAGAGATCGTACAAGTGGACGGTATCACCATTGCCACGCTGGGAAACTTTAGTGCATCGACCGGAAAGCCGAAGAGTAAGAAAACTTTCAACGTGTCGGCTATCGTGGCTTCTGCATTATCCGGTAAGGAGGTACTGCGTTACAAGGCGACCCTGCCGAAAGAGAAACATAAAGTATTGTATGTAGATACAGAACAGAGTAAATGTCATTGTCACAAGGTACTGGAACGAATATTGGTACTGGCCGGAATGCCGATTGACCGTGAGAATGAACGACTGGAGTTCTATATGCTACGAGAATATTCACCCAAACACAGGAGGCAGATCATTAACCTTGCACTGGAAACAGACCCGAATATCGGATTCGTGGTGATTGACGGAATCCGTGATCTTATGTACGACATCAACAATCCCAGTGAGTCGGTAGAGCTTATCAATGACTTGATGCGGTGGTCCAGTATGCACGATCTGCATATCCATACGGTACTGCATCTAAATAAAGGTGATGATAATACCCGTGGGCACATAGGTACAGAACTGAATAATAAGGCTGAAACAATACTCCAAGTCACGAAAAGCCCCTTTGATAGCAGTATAAGCCAAGTAAAGGCCATGCACATCCGGGAGAAAGAATTTACTCCGTTCGCATTCAAAATCAATAGTGAAGCATTGCCCGAACTGGTGGATAATTACGCGTTTGAGGCGGAGCGTAAACCTCTATTCGAAGTATTGATGGATGAGCAACATGTGAGCGCATTGGAAAGTGTCTTTTCGGAGGGTCCAATTGTCGGGTATGAGAATATGCTCAAATCCTTGCAGAAAGGTTATGAGGCCATCGGCTATAAACGGGGGCGGAACGTGTGCGTGGAACTGAATAAGTTCCTGATGGGAAAAGGGGTAATAACCAAAAAGGACAAGACTTACTCTTACGAACCTAAAGCCTTTGAGAATGAGGAACCAATATAGAATGGAAATAAGTTTAGTTTACTCCGAGGCTATATATGGTAAATCTATGTCGAACCGCAATAAATACCAAAAAAATAGTATGAACATCGCTCAAATAAAGCAAATAGACCTGGTGGACTATCTGAAAGCCATTGGCTTTTCACCAACAAAGGAGTCGGCTAAGTCAGCATGGTATCATGCTCCTTATCGAGAAGACAGAACACCGTCATTCAAAGTCAATAAAGACAAAAAAATATGGTATGACTTTGGAACGGCTCAAAGTGGTGACATCATTGATTTGGCGGAACTACTCTACCAATCAAAAGATGTATCGCGATTGCTCAAGCTCATAGAGGGTGCAGCACCGGCTCTGGCTCCTCGAATTAGAACACCTATATCCCAGGATGGAGAACGGCTAACGGATCAGTTCAGAAATATAAAAGTGGTGAACTTGAATCATGAAGCATTGAAGTCATATCTGCAATCCCGTGGTATTGATTTAGATATTGGGGAATGCGAATGTAAGGAAGTGCATTATTCCTGTAATAAAAAGGGATATTTTGCTGTTGCTTTTCCAAATATTGCCGGTGGATATGAAATCCGTAATCCTTATTTTAAAGGGTGTATTGCGCCAAAGGATATATCCATCATCCAAAAATCGGATAGATTAAGAGTACATTGCTGTTGCCTATTTGAGGGTTTTATGGATTACCTCTCCTATCTGACTTTAGTAAAATTGGGAAGAATAACTGAAGGCGGCAAGTCTATGGATTATATTGTTTTGAACTCGGTAAGTAATGTCAGCAGGGCCATCGAGCCAATTAAAAAATATGAAGTCATTCATTGCTATCTTGACAATGATGATGCCGGTAGACGGGTGGTGGACTCCTTGTATGAATTATTGGGTGATAAAGTACAGGATATGTTTGCGTCTTATCCACTCTACAAGGATTTGAATGACTTCCTGAGAAATAAGAAAAAAATCCCATAATAGTAGTAATATATGGATATTATTTTCTAATTTTGCAATTAAATAGTAATATCCTACCATGTATGAGTAATGCAAACTATGTTACCAATCAAGATATTATGCTACTTTTAGCGAAACGCATAAAGGAGTACAGGCTTGCCGCACGGATGAGCCAAAAGGAAATGGCGGAGAAATCCGGTGTGAGCCTTGCTACAATAAGCCATTTTGAACAGGGTGTCAATCAGAACATGACCCTGAATAATTTCATATCATTGTTGCGGATAATCGGCATGGAGCAACGAATAAGTGATTTACTGCCTGAGTTGCCCATGCCGCCGATGGCACTGAAACAAATAAATAAATTCATTCCCAAAAGAGTAAGGAGGAACAGTGATGATACAAAATCTTGATGTATTTTTATGGAATCGGAAAGTGGGTACATTGGTAGCCTATAAGGAGAAATACGCAGAAAAGGTATGCTTCTATTTCGACAGTGACTTTATAAAGGGCGGGTATGACATCGCTCCGCTGCAAGCCCCAATAAACGGTGTGTCCGCTCAACGTGGGTTGCCTGTTTATGCCGAAGATGATAAGATTTTTGGTGGTTTGCCCTCTTTCATAGCCGATTCACTACCCGACCATTGGGGGAATAGGGTATTCAATGAATGGGCGAAAGTGCATCATATAAAATCTCGTGACCTGTCATCACTTGACCGTCTGGCATACATCGGTAGGCGAGGAATGGGGGCGTTGGAGTTTGTACCTCCTGCCGCTGAAGAAATGGAGAAGTCGTTCAAAGTGGAGATTGCCGACCTGTACAGGCTTGCCCGTGCTGCCTTGAACGAGGCTAAAGACTTCAAGGCAGAGATGCAACCTGACTTGATGATTGAAAGCCTGTTCAAGGTGGGAACATCTGCCGGCGGTCGCAGAGCAAAAGCGATCATCCATGTGAATACGGAAACTAATGAGTGCTATTCGGGACAGGTAAGTGCCCCTGCACCCGGTTTTATCCCGATGATTATCAAGTTTGATGAGCATCTTGATCTGCCGACAACACGTATCGAATATAGCTATTACCTGATGGCTCGGGACGCAGGGATGGAAATGATGCCATCGATGCTTGTCGAGGGTGAAAAGGAAGCGCATTTCCTTACCGAGCGGTTTGACCGTAAGGGAAATGAGAAAATTCATATCCAGACTTTGGCAGCAATGAACCCGGCAGCGGATAGTTATGAGTCTCTGTTTGACACCGCCTGCCGCATCGGTATCATACCGGTGGAAATGCAGAGGTTGTTCCTGTCCATGACCATGAATGTGCTTGGAGGAAATGTGGATGACCACAATAAGAATTTCAGCTTTATGATGGGGCAAGACGGTGTGTGGCATATTACACCCACATATGATTTCACATTCTCGGTCGATCCGTCGGCACCAAGATATGTAAACCGTCATTGCATTACCATAAACAACAAAAACTCTGCCATTGAACGTGGAGATTTGCTTGAGCTGGCTAAGAAATACAATATAAAAGGTGCTGATTCCCTCATAGAAAAGGCAATCAGTATTGTCAGCGACTACCAGCAATATGCGCATATGGCGGGGGTTGACAGCTATTGGATCCACCAAATAAAAGAGGAAATAAATTATCGTATTGAGATACTATCAGAAATGTTGCGACAGAATGGATTGCATCGATGAAGTTCTCCTTTGGGGAGGGCTTTTTGCTACCTTTTGTGCCGCATTTTGCTCACTGTCAAAAGTAGAAAAAACTCACTGAAAAGAACTTATTTCACCGAATGCTTACTGGAAAGCATCGAGAAATGGACCTTTATTTGAATCGTCAGGTAAGGAATTATAGGATGACGATTGATAAAGTCAAGAAAAAACTCTTTGTAGCTTTCATAAAGTTGTTCAGGTGGAGCAATACACACAGGGCGCTTCTTTATCACATCTTTCACCACATATACTTATTGGGATTTAATTCGTTGCCTAAGTAGTTCAAGCGATTTGACAATTGGAGCCGTCTTCTCTTGACCAATTGGAATAAATGGATCATCATCTGGCTCAATCGCCATAAAAGCATCATCCCCCGTACTAAGCTCCCAAGCATTCCTAAAGATTATATTGGTAAACTTGAAAGCTGAATCAAAAGAATTGGGCATTATGATATTATTGTCAGATCCAATTTTTAATGCCATTAGCCAACAACCTTTGAAGATGTTATAATGCTTTATAAATTGATCTATATTTATGGAATTACTAGGTGTCATTGTATGCTTTCGCGAGAGAATTGTACAATATCTCTTCCCATCATCTATTGGATCCCAATCTTTCATATCTGGTGCGATACATATTCTATACCAATGAGGATACTCTTTCCTGATACCGGTGATAATATAGATTTTCACACTAGGCTTGTTTTTTTTGATTATTACAGCGTTTTTTGTAATTTTGGAACTATATATCATAGTGTAATATCAAATTCAAATTAAATTCAATGATTGGTTTAATAAGCTTAGTAGTTTCTGCATTAGCGATTTTGTTAATATTCTTCATTTGGAGGTCTAAAGTCATTGAGGAGAAGTTTCCATGGATATGGAAAAATATAGGTTTGCCGATATTCAATTATTTATTTGTTATCAGTGTACGCAAAGTGACACTTGCTTTTTTAGGTGTCATTGCTGCAATTTGTACAGGTTGGTCAATCACCAAATTAACAGTCGGTCTATCAAAAGAGAATAAAGACAGTGGAATATGGGCTGCTTTAGAGTTCGAATACGGAGCTTTGGATTGGTTTGTCGTGTCGCTGGTGGCACTTATTGTGGTTATGTATATCTTATATATGTGGTATGAAGGTAAGCAACTGAATCCTAGTATCGAGCAACTGGGGAAAATAAGTGATACTACAGAAAGGGCTGATAAAAAGCTCGATGTAGTTCTGAAACGTATGGCAAATAAGGACACGATAGACATTGTCAAAGAGCTAGCGCCTGCAATCAATAGCCTACATGTAAATACTGCTTATAGGTTACTGGAAAAACTAAGAGTTGTTGTTATAAGAGAGAGTTATCCAGACCTTCCTTTGCTTGCTACTATTGATTACTTTATGGGTAACTGTAAGCGTTATGTTGATAGCAAAAAGGCACTGGAACATTATGAGATAGCTTACCAAACCGCAGAAAGGGCAAACTATTTTGATTGTGATATTGCTGCAGGTCAGATTTATGTTTATTGCAAAAATAGGAATAAAGATAAGGCTCTAGAATTGGCTGAGAGTATCAAGCTAAGGGATTCTAATAATGTTTGGGCATGGATTCCTGCACTTGTTTTTGCGATTGATATAAATGAATCTTTGCACAATGTACCAGAGAATGCAAAATTTGGAGATAGTCTTATTGCTATAGTCAGTATGCTTGATAATGATGTGTTTAAAGAAATCCCTGTTGATCTGGATACTCACCCTGTTAAGATATTGGATAGTCTTACGATTGATAATGTTTCCATGTGGGTCTTCTATCTAAGCATCTCGTTGACGCGTTTTCTAAAGCAATGGGTTTATAAACCTGCTGACATCAATAATATGCCATGTAAGGAATCTGAAGATTTGTATGCCATGTCAGAAAAATTTTATGAACTGCTTCATAAAACTGAATTAAATGATATGCTTCCAGATTTGAGGTTTACTCATGCGCTGGTGGCATATAACCATGATAATTGTATTTCATGGATTGATGATATCAAAACCTGTACTTATACACCACAGCAGAAAGATTTCTATTATCTAGCAGTTGCATCTATGCTAATGAGTGCTAATAGGGAGCTAGAAGCGATAGAATTTCTTGCTGCTTATGGTGCAAATGTCAGTGCATCTGTGCTGCAACAGAGGCTTTTTTTAGCGTTAAAAGCGAAAAATGGCGATAATATCATACAGGTTTTTCAATATGCTTGCCAATATAATGTTTCATTTGACGATGATAGCTTGAATTATGTACTGTCCTCAATTCAATATTTTACTGAAGTTGTATCACCATATATTTCTCAGTTGAATATCGTAAACATTATAACTAAAAATATAATTTTGGAAGTACTGGCTTTCTTCGAAGGTAAGCAAGTTAATATTGAATACATCAAAACTCATGAGGGTGAACTTCACTATCTTTTAAGACCTTACGTAACACTTCTTTATGAGAAACATGTAGGTCTTGATGATGCTATTAAAATGATAGAGCCTATCATTGATATGAACTATTATGATATTAGAACTCATACCTATGTTCAGTTATTACAAAAGGATAGAAAATATGGTAGTAAACTATATGATTTCTGCAGACAATTGCGTTTAAATAATCTTGAAACATCTGATACGTTGAGCATTGAACTTAGAATGGCAGAATCAATGCAAGATTTTGAGCGTGCATTGCAGATTACAACACTTTGTATTGATAAAAATCCTAAAAATGGCATTCTGATAGAGCATCATTTGATGGCATTGTATCGATGCAAAAGGTATGATGTTGTGGAGAAGTTTTTTGATAGACTTAAAGATATAGATTTTCCCGAAACAGCCATTAGTAATATTACCAATACTTATCACTTCGTCAATCGTCCAGACTTGGCTGTAGAGTTTCTGTATCAACAAATACATAGGAAGCCTACACAGCCTCTGCATGACCTTTTCTATCAATTTTCCGTTCAGAAATCATTGGGTGACATCATTCATCAACAATATGATGTTGTTTCCCTAAACAGTTATGTGATGCTGGATGTGGATGGCCAAGAACAATATGATGAGATTCTCTCGGGCTCTTATCTTGAAGATTTGGTTGGTAAGCATCTAGGTGAGGCTTTAGAACTGTATCATTTCCGTCGCACTAGTATTGTGACCGTAAAAGCCATTTTCAACAAGTATCATAAGTTGTGGATGGATTGTATGAAGGAAATTTCGGAGAATAGGAGTAAGACGATCAAGTCATTCACGATTGATGATCTAACTGGTGGTGATGGAATATTTGCTAACCTTAAGGAATTGTCGGGTCGAGGTGATGGTTATGTTTCAGAAATGGAAGAAGCTAAAATTAATTATCAAAATGGTTCTATAACATTGTATAATTTTATTGGAGACCACCAAATAATGAGTGATTTGTATGATAAATTATTTGGTGATTTTACAATATGTATGATTCCACGGAAGGTTGTTGCTCAACACATTACAGCATGCAATTACAATATGAAGGATGTACAACCTGTACTTGAGCTAAGTTCATTGTTGATGATGCATGAGATTCATAAGCAGTTCAAACTTTCGTTCACTAAACGCTTTATCTTAGCGAAAAGTATTGCAGTCGCGATTGATGATTCTATCATGGAGGAGTTAAAAGGTATGCCTACTTTTTTTAGTCAGAAGCTATGTGATATACTTGTGATAGAACAACATGAAGGGGTGCCAGAGATTTCCCCTTTGGTTGCAAAACTCAAAATGGTGAGACAGTGGATTGCAGACTATTGTGATATAGAGAATTGTGAGGAAATACTGAATCAAGATTTGTCGAAAATTGACATGCGGTTACAACATATGTTTTTAGAGTCTATAATGATGGCCAATCAACCAAATCGTATTCTGATTACAGAAGATTGGACTATTTCGATGATTAACTTCAATGCATACAAGGCAGTAAGTTGCAATAACTGGTTATATTTTATGGATTATGAAGAAATGATAAGAATTGATGTATACTTTGCGAATTTGAACTATTTCGGTTGCGAAATGACATCAGAGTACATATGCGATCAATACTACAAGAATAATCGTAAAGAACCAAATCATTTACAGAACTGTTATTTAAATATAGAGAAGAATAAGCTGAATACCTATAATGTATTAAATTCAGTTCTTAGACTACTCGATGGAATAATAGAACCAGGGCTGAATATATTTGCTATAAACATATTTGCTCTTATGTTTAAAAAAATGGATTATACTCAGGCGCAGTCCATCCTCTCTATAGCTTTTCGTATGTCTAGTGATACTGTGTACAGACAATGTCTGGTAGATGCTTATAAGATAACGCATCCATTGGTAATGCAAAATTGAATTTGTAGAAAGTTTATAAAGTGAGCCAATAAAAACAATACACCGTATAGTGTATTGTCTTGATTCTTGAAAAATATTATAGTTTTCTCTAACTTACCATGTTGGGGCTTGTATTTCTATAAATTTGTTTTTTTTTTTGCTACCATAATTGCTGCACCTATAGAAGCCACCTTGCTAATTATTTGGAAAGAAAATCCAATAACCTATCCTTTACGTACTTGCTTGTGTCGGACACAAGTCTTTGCTTTAACCAAAAATGACTGCCTTCGAAGCCATAGGCAAAGAACTTGTCAAAGTCTGTATTTTCGGACAGTTGTTTTATGGCTACACGTAACTCGTTTTCGTCCCTTGAGAACACAACTATGTTCCCAAGGCTAATCAGTAACATCGAGATTTGGTCATCCCACACGCTTACAAGACTTTCAAATTTCACTTCCATATTTTTGTGTTTAATGGGTAAATAATCATGCTGCTTTCATCCGCTTACGGATATGGTTTGCGTTCTTATTTACAAGGTTGATGATACGCTCATGATACTCTGTATTGGAGTTGCAAACGCCACGGTTATCAAAAGTATTCCAAAGAGTACCCTCCTATTAGATTGATAGTCAGATACTCTTTTGTCATTTTTCATTTGATAACATTTATAGTATCAGCACAGATTTTTCAGAGAAACCTTCAGTTTTAAGTCTTTCTCCCAACTCTTGACTTCCGGTTCTTTTATTCCTACTTGTTCATAAACTTTCTCTATGGCTTCTCGTTTAGCTTTAGAGTCAATACGGGCATATACCTCTGTCGTCGTAATTGATTCATGACCAAGAATCGCGTATATGGATAAGATCCCACCCGGCTTGGAGGAGGTGTATGGCTCGACTGTGGCGAAGCAAATCCAAAGGTTGGGATTTTATAAAGGTTTGGATAACGTAGGCAGTGTGAACCATAGTGTCGTAGAGTAATTTCTTGAGCCTTTAATGCTTTGCTAACCCTCATGTAGATTGCATCCCTTGAGAGTTTCCGGTGTGGAGCGTGCATACCTATGAATATAAAGTCTTTTCCTATACTATATTGTTCCTCACTTCTTTTAAATACCTTGTAATAGTATCTCCAACGCTATCTATCAAGGGATATGCCATTGGATGTCCATTTTTAGCATGTCGGATCTGTATCTCTTTCTTCCACCAGTCGATATCTTTGAGCCTCAGATTCGAAACCTCACTTACCCTTAGATTGTATACAGACAACAGCAAAATGATAGCATAATCCCTAATATCTGTGGGATGATCAGTATCTTTCCTTTCAAGAATAGCTGCTACTGTATTCCATGTCGTAAACGAGGGTAATTCTTCATGTTTGAACAACCGTGGCGATTTGAATGCCAGGTAGATCCCTTTAGCACACCATTCTTTACTTTCTGCACATTTTAAGAATGTACGATAAGTTGATAAGAAGTAAGCCATACCTCTTCGGCTTACTCCTTCCTCGTGTCTCTTTTTGATTATTACATCTGCGGTAGCAGGGCTAAGTAAATGAAACTCCCCACATAATTCTTCTATATAGTGAAGTAACTTAGGAAGTACCCTTCTTAGCACTTTGATTGTGGAATCAGCGAAACCTTTTTTTTCATTGAGCCAACAAAGATATTCGTTAAGATAAGATGCAAAAGGTATTGTGTTTGATTTCTTTTTCAGACAACCAAGAAATTCCATCCATTGTATGGCATAACGAATGAACTTTTTTTTAGCAGCTTCAGGATAATTGCTTATAAGATATCTTTTCCATGCTATATATCCCCAATGAGTTGCTGCAGTTCGTATTTCTACCTCAGTTACGATTCTCCTTTCGTAGAATTGCAAGAACTCAATGATATGGGGTAATGTTGCGCGAATGAAGTTCAAAGTACAGACACTTGTCCCTAGCTGGCTCTTATAAGTCAGGAAGGATTCACGTTCTTCCAACAATGGGGCTGTTTCATGCTTTCTAAAAGGAACTCTTGGATTATATAGATTACCCGGGACAGATGAAATTATGTCTGTCAGCTCAATCTCCAACCATCCTGAATATAAGAACCATCTTAATGCATAGCTAATAAAGCGTGAACGTCAACGCTTTGATGACGACTTTTCCCTTTTGGAGGAGAGACTCGGTATCCCCCTGTTACTCCAGCCCTCAGCCGAATAACTATTTCGTCAACTTTCAATGGCTTTACTTTACAGGAGGGGCAGAAAGAGCCATAAGCTCAATAATGCGTAGCATATAATCCGCAGCTAAAATAAGGCTGTTTCTACATATCCCCGTTGAATTTAAAAACAAAAGATAACTTTCGCACTCTTTCAGTAAGAGGGCATATCGAGATGCTTACGCAAAGAATTCTTAAATAAGAGTTCTAACATATCTCAAATATTTTAATAGATTGTGCATCTATAATATATTTTTTTTCGTTCTAACACAAAAAAACTGCACTATTGAAGGGGGGGGATAACTTTTTTTCTAATTTAGCGAGCTAAGAGAAATACTTTTGGTTAAATTATATGTAAAATGGAAAATAGAGTCTACTATGGGGAATATTCACTCAAACACTGGATTGAGTTAATTCTGAAGAAAAATATCATACTTCCAGAGTATCAACGATATTTTGTCTGGCGAGAAAATAAAGTTAAAACCTTGATCGAAACGTTCAAGAATAAACAATTTGTTCCTCCAATTACCATTGGTGCATTTAAAAATGCAGGAACAGAGCAAAATTTAATACTTGATGGACAACAGAGGTTAACAAGTATATTATTGGCATATCTTGGTCTATTCCCAGATGAAGCAACTTTTAAAAAAGCTGAAGCTGATTTTGCTAATGACAACGATGATGAAGATGAAGATAAGGTAGAACTTGATAACGTATTTGAGTGGACTTTTGACAAGCTAACAGAGAAAGGTAAAAATAAGGAATCTATACTAGTTAATATCATTGATGGTAATTATAAGATAATTGACTTTGGAATAGATGATGAGTTCTTGAAAAATACTTTTTTAGGATTTTCCTATCTAGTTCCTTATATTTCCAATGAAAGAATTCAACAAAAATATTACTCGTCTGTTTTTAGAAATATCAACATTCAAGGTCAGGCTTTATTACCTCAAGAAAGTAGAGCATCTCTTTATTACTTAGATGAAAATTTAGCTCAATTCTTTGACCCTGATTTTTGTAAGGATATAAGAATTAAAAACTCGGGTAGTGAAACAAAATTAGACTTTGTTAGATACTTATCTTTATTGTCTCAATACCATAAAGATAGTAATACTGGTAGAATTGCACGAGGTTATAAACCCATAATGGAAAAGTATTATGAGAAGTATATTTACTATGTAGCAGAGGAGGATAGTGACACTCATACATTCGCACGATTTTCTGCTGTTTTCCCTGATAAAAACTATGCTACCAGATATGACATTTTGAAACAAACTATTATTTCATTAGGTGTAAAAAACCATCAATTTATTTCCATTATTGATTTGGATATTTTCTTCTTTGGATTGATATATGTAATAGTTTTCAGAAATAAAGAAATTGATGCTACTAAAATTGATGAGCTTAAAATCAAGTTAGAAAGAAAGATAGAACAGTTAAAAAATGATCTCTCTCATAAACGTGCTCCAGGCGCACTAAAATATTTGCGCTTACGCATTGAATCTTCAATTGCAATATATCATAGATTTACAACATGAATAGTCATACAGATTTTATATTGTCCCCAATGACTCGAATTTTAGAGGATGTTGTTACTGCTATAGCAGGGATTGGAAATGGAATTGAAACCTACCCTATATATGATTATGTTATGCAAACACTCTTCTTGAAGATGACAGGATTCCAAGAGCAAAAAATGAAATGTGTTTGTTGGGAATTGGCAACGTATGACTATGAGTATAGGTATGAGAAGTATTCAAAAAAAACAATAGGCGAATGTTCAAACTATAATGATAAAAAAGATATTTATAAGGATTTAATAAAACAAATACAAAAAAGTGTTGCCAATTTTGACGTTTCAACATACTTAGATAGGGAAGAGATATTGAGAGAGACATTCACTTTCCTTAAAGATACTTTTGGAAAGACAAATTTGTCTGTATGGGCACAGAATAGTTTTATTGAATTTGTAAATGATCGTACTCTAATTCGTCCAACTTACTTTGGCTCCAATGATAACTTATTTGAAAACACATTACAAAACCTCTACAAACAGCTTTATAGCCATAGAAATAGATGCGCTCATAACACCTTATCCTATCAACAAAATCTACCTACTCTCAAAACTTTGGTACATGATGATTATAAGCATGATAATTATTTTGTCCGTTTCTCACTTTTGATACTGATAGATAAAATCTTTATTCGATTATATAATAAATATTTGGAAGAAAATGAAAATAGATTATACCGATAAAAGACAATCACTCGTGCAAATGCTTGCCGTAGGCCCGTAAGGACAATGAGCGTATTTAATCTCTCAAGAATAAACGATATAATTAAAAAATGGAAGCAAATTCATTCGATATAGACTTCAGACGTGTTAATGCCAACATAGCTCAAATTCAGGTATTAGCCGCTGTGGTAAGAAAAATGGTTCAAGACGAATATCATGACGGGAATTCTCATTTGTTAGTTTCTTTGCCTTTGCCTCGAGATTATAGCGATTGGAATGCTTTGAACAATTATTGTAAGACACAGAATAACGCAATATGCTTTAAGATCTTAAGTGAACTATTTGGGTCAAGCAGCTACATCTGCAATTCCGGTGACCATTCACAACCAAGAGCAGATGTATATTTACAATTGTCTGTATTGCAGGACGCATTCGCCCAATTGGAAAATTTGAAATTAGAAACATCTTCGGAAACTGATATATGTAAAATTACACAACAATTAACGACATCTTACATGTTTCTGAATAATGGTATAGGGGATTTCTTTTACAATCTTGTATACGAAAACGGAACATTTGATTGGAGTTATAAACTCCATCCGGATTATATTAACTTAGATTGGTTGCGTGAATTGAATGGATCCGGAATATTTGTGGCGGATAGTGAGAACAAAAGAAGACTTCAAAAGGTGTTTAAGACAAGGTTAGAAGAATTTGCTTGCCAATGTAGATTTATGGCATTTTGGACATGTCTATTGCAAATTGTCACATGCCCATCTTTACCAAAAGCTATGCGAAGTTCATTCAGAGATTTTGCCTCTTGCCTATTACATAATTTTGGTTCTGTATATGTTCATCATATAATAGTAGAACAGTCTTCTTTAAATCAGTCGATTATCCCCAAATATCGAGGGTCTTCTGATAATACTACGCGACTAAAAGTTTATTTTACTTTAGAAAACGGTCATCCTTTGCTTGCACGTTTTGATCTTTCGCACAAAGGTGTCCCCTTTTTGCATATCAACATGGAAGATGAAAATGGAGCAGTTCCTGAATTCAATCACTGCCAGCTAAGTCTAACAGAAGCTGAGGATAATATTCTTAAGCCTCTTGAAGACGCCTTAATGACATTCAATTATAATGGAGTGGAGTTTAAGCATGCCCCAACTCATTTTGATAAGAAAATGCTTCATCGCATAACTGTTGAACGAGCCCTGTTTGGTGCTTGTTCTGTGGAATGGAGCACAGCAATCTTGAGTGACATATATAAAAAAGAAGGTTTAGGACCATATGATTGGGATAAGGAACATTCAGGTCAATTATCTACTGAGACACAATCATACATACGAGAGTGCCGTACTATACTTGAGTATGAGGTAGAATCGTATGGATTCGACCCACAAGAAATTGATCATACAGAGATTTTTGAATGTATTTATGACGAAATTTTTAAATAAAATAATAATAGAGATATTTATAAGACTTTTTGGATGATAGATATCCTATGCTCATTAAAAAGGAATTACTCTAAATCTATATCAACCGTATATTGGGGACAATCCTAATCATTCTAATGTATTTTGTATATATATATTCTCGTAGCCATGGATAACGCATGTCACTTTTGCACATTTCCTTAGAAAAAGCTGCAATGTTTCAATAGATGTCATCAAATAAAATAAAAATATACATGTTGTGTATAACTAATTTATCATATTTATATTAAATTAATTATGATCCAACACAACATAAGTGACTACCCAACATAAGTTGCGGATGCAAATGCGCACTGAACTCCAGTAGGTGTCAATATTGCGAAAGTTACTGTGGACAAAGTATTTTCAGTAGTTCGCATTGTCCTGCTTTCAACAAGGTTTCAGCCTTGCTGCTTGTAAGGATAGAGTGGAACAATGCCAACGGATGTATGCCGTGATACTCCCCACAAAAACCGTTACGGCTGATTTCGGAGATAACACGCTGTCGGGGGTAGAATTGTGCTGGATTTATATCGTGTGCCCGATGATAGGGACGGATTTCAAGCCCCTAACTGAAGTTCCAAATGTCGTAATACATGATGCTCATTCCTCGCAGACGGGCAACGATGGCTTCTTTACCATTGGGCGACAACCAACGTTGCACCACTTCGGAACAGTTGTAACGAGCCTGTTCATCTGCCTTGCGATATACGTTGATATGGAAATACCGCATCACTTGAAAACCGTCACAAGTAGTAATGATGCCAAAGTATTCAATCTCTTTCAATACCCTTTGTCGGGTGGCTCTTTCTCTCTGCTGCTTCATCTTGGCATAGCCTTCATCTTCGGCTCGCTTGATAGCCTGCTGCCGTGCTTCCAATTTTTCTTCTTCGGTCAGTTCTACGTGATGATTAACTACTACTTTGCAGTCGATAGGTTTTACGATTTCTATGTTCACTTCATCGTAAAGTGTACAACTTGCCCGAATATCTCATCATCAGAGAAACCGTTGCAATCGCTTTTTTGTACGTAATTTAAAACAAAAGTGATGCAATCGTCTATATTCTTGGCGGGATTGCGGTAGTTCACTGCAAAGAGTTCATCTTCCGCTGCACGTTGTTCTAAAAACGCTTGTATTATTCTCTTAAAATGTTCTGTCCCTTTCATTCTATTCTATTATATTTTTAATGTTTATAATGTCAAAAGCTGTCGCCATTACTCTTACTGCATTGAAGATTTTATGCGAGAATAGATTAGTCACGATATTGTTTCGTATTGATATTTCTGTTCTTGTTTTCATAATCATGACCTTTTTTGTGCGGTGAATGAGTTGAGCTACTGACTTGTTTCGTTGGCTTTGCAAAGGAGAGGCGTTTTTCAGGAGCAAATTTTTTAGCAGAATACTATCCGAAGGTGTGGAGATTGTGATACAAAAAAATTGTTCAGATAAGCAAAACCCGATTTTACCTTTGCGCACGCAACAAGTTAGTTGCCTGCATCAACTTATTCTACCTTTTCGCATGAAGGGAGTGATGGCTACCGGAAACAGGAAAAAGAAATTGGAACAGATGTCATTTCCTAATGAAAAGAACCGCAATTTTCTTCATTTGAGTATGATTATAGGTATGATTTTTATTTGAAAACGGAATACAGGTTAAAAACGGAAGCTTTCCAAACAGAATCTGATTTTCCCGTCCTTTTTTACTATTCCTTTGCCCCCGAAATCGAACAAAAACAGCTTAATAACATGAGTCCATTTGCAATATTTGCCATTATGCTGACCATAGCATACATAATCTACTATGGCGTGAATATCAGTCGAGACCTGTACGGTAAAAAGGGTCAGGAGAATGAAACGGAAGAGATTTTCGATATGGGTACTATGTCGGAGATTGAAGAGCCAATTCCAGTGACAGAAGACGGGGATAGCTTTATCATAGGAACGCAAGCTGACCTTGAAAATCTTTCAGAATCTAATCACCCCGGAGAACAGGGAAGAGAGGGAAAGGGAAGTGATGATTCTTACAAGGGTGGAACAGCTTACAAGAGTGGAACAGCTGATAAGGGTGGAACAGACGAGAAAAGTGGAATCGCTGAAAAAAGTAAGGTCGAAGAGCAGGTTGATAATGTACGCCAGAATATGCTTGAAGGGGATGTTCAGAGCGAAGTCGTGATGAATGAGAAACAATTTGAGGACTATCTTATCAATCAGCAGGTTATCCTTTTTGATAATCAACGCCAGAGCAAGGGACTTAGAGAAGTGAAGGCTCCTGATAATGGGAAGCCTGAAAACAACGAATCGGAGATTAGAGATGCTATCTAAAATGCTTAGGTCTTCTTTTGTTTTGATTGGCTTGTTTTCGGTTCAGTCCGCACGTGCCAAATGCGGCGGTGTGGATTATAGCTGGGGAGCCGATGCACTGGCTTTGATGCACGATTATGTGGTAACGATGATGCTCTACGTGCTTTACTTAGGTTATGCTATTGCTGCTATAGTAGCGGTGATAGCAAGTCTTCAAATATACATAAAAATGAATATCGGGGAAGAGGGAGTAACGAAAGAGATACTCTTTCTGGTAGGTGCCTGCATCTTCCTGATTAGTGCCTCCATCCTATTTCCTTCCTTCTTCGGATATCAGATATAAAAACACTCGACTGCGCAGAAGAGTAAAACTGTGTACTAATTATTAATGTAAGAAAATGTTTCAGAAAATCAAAAAAATGATGAAGGGCATTTGCTCTTCCGAGAGAATCAAAATGATGTCTCTCATGTTGCTTGTCGGAACGACGGCAGCGATGGCCCAGAATGGGGCAGGTGACTATACCGCCGGTACTACAGCCCTTGGGACTGTGACCACGGAAATTGCCAAGTATGTGCCGTATGTGGTGAAATTGTGTTACGCCATTGCCGGTGTGGTGGCGGTCGTAGGTGCTATCAGTGTGTACATCAAGATGAACAATGAGGAACAGGATGTCAAGAAGTCCATCATGATGATTGTGGGAGCTTGTATCTTCCTTGTGGCAGCCGCACAAGCATTGCCGTTGTTCTTTGGTGTAACTAGCTAAACAGCAATGGGTACAGACTCTAATTCCGACAGCCGGTATGCAGAATACCCGTTGTTCAAGGGGCTGCAAAAACCTCTTGAATTCATGGGAGTCCAAGGCCGCTACATCTATTGGGCAGCAGGTGCCATCGGTGGAGCCATTATCGGTTTCATCGTGGCTTACTGTCTAATAGGCTTCCTTGCCGGACTGATTACATTGGTTCTTGCACTGGGTACAGGCGCGGCTCTCATCTTCCTCAAGCAGAGAAAAGGGCTGCACACCAAGAAAAGCAGCAAGGGGGTATTCATTTACGCCTATTTAAAAAGAGTGTGACAAAATCATGCGGATTAACAATCGGTATTAATCCTGACAGGCTCACCGTTCAAGTAAGCAGCCAGCCCTCTTACCGGAAAGGTGAGCCTGTCTAACTTAAAATCAAATGCAGTATCTATTTATTTTAATCGGAACAATCCTGTTGTCAGCCTGTGGCAAAAAGACTCAAACGGAACATTCACTGGAAGCCCAACAGACAGCCGAAAAGACAAGGGAAAATTGGGACAATGCCAAACGCCCTTTTGAAGTGAGCATCGAAGGTTTGTTAACGCAGGAAATGGAGGCGTTGTCCTCAATTGGGATTTATACGAATCCGAAGGATGCCACGGAGGAAGAATCGGTTGCTTTTCAGGGGACGGCATTTATGAAGAATGAGAACGGAAGCTATCAGACAAACGACCGGAATGCGGTGGCTACAGACTCGACAGCACAGCTATACGTCTGTTTCCCGTACCGCAAAGGGCTGAAAGACAAAGATGCCATTCTACTGAACGCTCCTTTTGGGGAAAATCTGTACGGGAGGGAAGTGCAACGTGAATATGGCCGAACAGTATCAGTAAAGGTGAATATGGTCAGTGCGATGGCTTTGCTTCGCATTACCTGTGGAAGTAACGATGTACAAGATTGGCTAGAAGGGTTGAATATCAACGGTGAAGGCGTTTATACAAAGGCCATGTATCTGCTCTATCAAGGCAGATGGCTCGGCATGACTGCGGATGGTTCCATCACTGCCCGGCAAGCGGACTGCCTGCTGAACAATGGCAGATCGTTTGACTATTACCTGATTCCGACGGAAACGGTAGGTGTGGTTACAATCCTTGCAAAAATCAACCAGAAAAATTATGCGGTAAAGACTACGCTACCACCTTTGCGTGCAGGGAGTCTGACCCAAATCAATCTTCACAAGACAGCTAACGGACTTACCGTGAACAGCAGTTGGGTAGATACACGTCATGCAATTCTTAGTAATAACAGGATTTCTGAGGTAGATACCGTGAAAGTCGGTTATTATCTGCAAAAGGGTGGCTATATCAGCGATAAGCGGGACACATCTTCTGTTGCAATCGTCATTCAGACCGACGGAAAACGTGGTAAAGCGGTGGCACTGAAAGACTGTGAAGGGAGGCTCTGTTTTGGTAGCAGCTCCTTGACCAGTGGAAAGGTGTTCGCTACCATTGACGGAAAGCGGAAAGAAGGAATTGTCAATCCCAAACAGGCTCAGGGAGTCGGTGATGCGGAGAGAATCATCTTCAAGCCCGGTATTCCATACGGAATGAATTGTGCCCTTGGTTATACAAACGGTGCGGAACTGACCACGCTGTTGATTGGAAAATCACATATAAAAGATACGGGTGATGCTCTTCATACAGATACAGGCTTCTCCTTGTCACGAAAGATGATGATTGATGAAGTGCAAAGGCATCCGGGAAGCTATGTACCGTCTCTTGCTGAAATGGTGGTATTGTATTATCAGCTTCGCTACTCTGAAAGAGATGCCGCATGGAAACAGTTTGAGATTCCAAGCGGTGAATACCTGACCAGCAGCGAATCTACCAGCCAGTCATTTTACATGATGGATATGGAGAACGGCATCATTGCGGGGACACTATCCAAACAGTACGCAAAGATGCAGTTGCGTCTTTTCTATCTTTTTTGAACAGGTAAACAAACAACTATTGCAGTCACTAAATAGAATATAGCAATGACAATCTATGTAATCCTTTTTTTTGTGGCACTGCTTATAGGCATGGCCGTATCGGTCTATGCTTTTGGAACGGGAGGTAAACGTCAGCATATCTTTCAGGATATTTATTTCTCTGTGGAAGACACAAATGGAATTGGTGTTATCTATACCAAGACTGGAGAATATTCAGCGGTGCTGAAACTGGATAATCCGGTACAGAAATATTCCGCCAATATAGACAGTTACTATGAGTTCACTCATCTATTCACCGCTATAGCACAGACATTGGGTGAAGGGTATGCCTTGCACAAACAGGACATCTTCACAAGAAACCGCTTCGGATTTGTGGATGCGGAGAAGAAAGAGTTTCTGTCGAAATCCTATTTCGGATATTTCAAGGGAAGACAATATACGGATAGCTGCACTTATCTCACTATCACGCAGGAAGCCAGGAAGAGTAGCCTGTTCTCGTTCGACAATAAGAAATGGAAGGACTTCCTTGTGAAAATCCGTAAGGTACAGGATCAGTTGCGCGACGCAGGCGTGCAATCGGAATTTCTGGACAAAGATGCCGCAAATGAGCTGGTGGACCGCTGTTTCTCCATGAACTTTACAGATAAGAATATCTCCATGAGTAACTTCAAGGTGGATGAAGAAAGCATCGGGATGGGTGATCATAAATGCAAGCTATATAGCCTTGTGGATGTGGACAGCACCAATCTTCCCGGACTGATCCGCCCCTACACCAACATCGAGGTGAACAATACCAGTATGCCGGTAGACTTGGTTTCCATGATAGACAGCATACCCGAAGCGCAGACCGTGATCTATAATCAGATGATATTCATCCCCAATCAAAAACGGGAACTGACTATGCTGGACAAAAAGAAGAACCGCCATGCGAGCATCCCGAATCCTTCCAATGAGATGGCTGTGGAAGACATCAAGCGTGTGCAGGAGACGGTGGCCAGAGAAAGCAAGCAATTGGTTTACACGCATTATAACTTGGTGGTATGCTGCGACAAGCAGGCGGACTTGCAGAAGCCGACAAACCATTTGGAGAATTGTTTCGGGCGTATAGGCATCCATATCAGTAAGAGAGCCTATAACCAACTGGAACTTTTTGTTAACTCTTTCCCCGGAAATTGCTACGGCATGAATGCGGACTATGATCGCTTCCTGACACTCGGTGATGCCGCTACTTGCCTGATGTACAAGGAGCGTACCCAGCACAACGAGGAAACACCTCTCAAAATTTACTATACAGACAGGCAGGGTGTGCCTGTCGCTATTGATATAACAGGAAAGGAAGGGCGTAACAAGCTGACGGATAACAGTAACTTCTTTTGCCTCGGCCCTTCCGGAAGCGGTAAGAGTTTCCACATGAACAGTGTGATCAGACAACTCTATGAACAGAATACCGATGTAGTCATGGTAGATACGGGTAATTCATACGAAGGACTTTGTGAGTACCTCAGCGGCAGGTATATCAGCTATACCGAAGAGAAGCCTATCACCATGAATCCGTTCCATATCAACCGTGCAGAACTGAATATAGAGAAAGTCAATTTCTTGAAAAACTTGATTCTACAGATTTGGAAAGGTTCGGATGCTACGGCTACCGACCTTGAAATCCGTATCGCCGAACAGATGATCAACGAGTATTACGAAGTTTGTTTCAACGGTTCCAGCGGTTATGACCCTGCACGCAGGGAGGCTGTGACCAAAAAGCTCGTCAACGGAGCGAAGCGTAAAGCTGCCATACTGGGTGTGGACACAGAGACTTTACTTGCTAAAGTGCCCGGAACGGTGTCTATGCTGGAAGAGAGACGCAAGGCACTGAAGGTGAAGGAGCTTTCATTCAACAGTTTCTACGAGTTCTCTATTGAATTACTTGACATCATCTGCATGGAGAACAACATCACCGAGATAGACTATGACAAGTACGCCTATATGATACAGCCTTTTTATAAGGGTGGAAAATATGAGAAGACACTTAATGAACAGGTGGATACGACACTGTTCAATGAGAGTTTCATCGTATTCGAGGTGGATGCCATTAAGGACAGTAAGGAATTATTCCCGATAGTCACGCTTATTATCATGGACGTTTTTTTGCAAAAAATGCGTCTGAAAACGAACCGGAAAGTCCTTGTAATCGAGGAAGCATGGAAGGCGATAGCCTCTCCCCTAATGGCAGAATACATTAAGTTTATGTACAAAACCGCCCGTAAATTTTGGGCAAGTGTGGGCGTGGTGACACAGGAGATTCAGGACATCATTGATAGCCCGGTGGTAAAGGAAGCCATCATCAACAACTCGGATGTGGTGATGCTGCTCGACCAAAGCAAGTTCAGGGAGCGATTCGATAATATACAATCCATCCTCGGCCTGACCGATGTGGACTGCAAGAAGATATTCACCATCAATCGCCTTGAAAACAAGGAAGGACGCTCGTTCTTTAAAGAGGTGTTTATCCGCAGAGGAATGACCAGCGGCGTGTATGGCGTGGAGGAATCCAAGGAGTGTTATATGACCTACACTACGGAGCGGGCAGAGAAGGAAGCCTTGAAACTTTATAAACGGGAGTTGGGATGCAGCCATCAGGAAGCCATCGAAGCCTACTGCCGGGACTGGAACCTGTCCGGTATTGACAAATCACTGTCGTTTGCACAAAAGGTGAATCAAGCAGGAACTGTACTTAATCTTGCACAAAAAAGCCAAAAAGGATAAATAAGAGAATTGATAACAATGAAAAAAACTCTGTTCATACTCATAGTGATCTGTGCTTTTGCCATTCAGGTGAATGCGCAGTATGTGCGTGTCAACTATGACAAGAAGACTATCGCGGCTATGGTGGGGGCATACGGGGCAGAGACGGTGGCCGAAGTCTACTACAACGAGCAGGTAAAGAAGATTCTGGATAAGTACAGTGCCGCAGAGGTGGCAGCTGCAGGTATCTTCCTATCCAAATACATGGATCGGAAAGGTATGACCGAACTCGGCATACTCGCCAGCAGTACAGAAAACTATTATTACCGCCGCATCTACAATCTTGTCAGTGCAAAGATCATGCCCAAAATATGGACGGTGGCGGGGTTGATGCTCCGCTCTCCGCAAACCGCCCTCTACTGGGGCAGCTATCTGATGAAAATCTGCACCGAGACCAAAATTCTCTGTATGCAGTTTGAATCGGTAGTGACAAACAGTGAACTATCATTTAAAGACATTGTCTTTCTGGAGCTTGATCCAAAAATCGCCGCCCTCTTCAAACTCTTCGAGTCCGGAGACATTGACTGGCAAACAATGTTTGACGATTTCGGCAAGATCTCAAGTAATTTCACCAAAGAGAATCTTCAGGCAGATATAGACCAACTGTATAACATGGGAGTGAATCTGGCTACTACCGGAGGTGATAACCTGTCGGAGCAGATATTGTGTAATAGCAGTTTTGATGACCTTCTTCAGGGAAAAACCAAAACGGTGATTAATGCCGTGAAAGGAAGCTATCAACTTTATGAGCAGATGGATAAATCTATCGGAGGCACATTGCTGTCGTTAGTCGGCGGAGAGAACAACGTAAGTAACTTGTTCAACCTGAGTAACTACAACCTGACCTCGTGGACGACGGACTATCTGCATGAGGCAGTGGGACAATATTATACCCAACGGTGGTATATCTACCGACGGGATGCCGGTAGTGAGACACTCTGCGACTACAATCCACCCACCGATGATAACAGTGTGATCAATGGAGGTGAATGGGTGCGTTTTGAAACAGGCGATGCCGGTTTTTATCCCAATGCGGCACAGGTGGAACAGATATTGAGTAATTCGGAAAGGTATGCCGGATGGTCGAGAGCCAAGGTGAGCCAACTGAATAGTAGTAATGACGGCTATACCTATTCTATCAACTACTGGCGTAATGGCTATGTCATTTCAAGAAACGGGAGACAGACGAAGAAAGCCTACGCATACAGTATTTCCGTGACCAAGAGCTGGAATCATACGGAAGTCATCTACGAGGATTTGTTTGATTCCTACACGATGGACCTGAATGCGTTCAAGGCGCAACTGACCGCAAAGCTGTCAGAATACAATGACAATGAAGAGGGCTATACCTATTATATAGGTAGCGATGCCAAGAAATACTATCAGGCAACGGATGCCGCCAAGCTGAAAGGTTGCGAAAGCGTCATCATCAGCGTGACTTGTCATGATGGGGCTACACTTATTTCCGGTACCACCTCCTATAAATGCCGCACATGCGGAGGTAGCTTGGATGCACACACCAAAGAGTGTGCGATGCAGACCACCCTTTCGGGAAATGGAAGCCTGGATTTGTCCGAACTGGATGAAAAAGAGAAAGAATACCAACAACAAATCAATCTGCTGCAAAGTCAGATAGAGCAACTGGAAAATGAGAATGCCGATCTGATAAAGAAGATAGCGTCAGCCAGTGTGGAAGATGCAGCCAAGTACAGGCAGCAATATAACCAGAATAAGAGCCGGATAACCCAGTTGCAAACGGAACTTTCCGGTTGGCAAAAGAAGATGGAAGAGTTGGCAGAAGCCCGTGCCGAAGCCAACGAAGACAATGCTGTGCCGACGGATGACTATTACCGAATACCAGCTATCCTACAAGATTGCAAAACGGCCTATAGCCTGACATGGCAGGGTGACGGGTGGTGGGAAGGTTATAGCTATCTGAGGAAAGCGACCGCTCCCAACATCAAGGGTATTGTTACTTTCAAAGCTACCGTGACCATTGCCCGGAAACCTAAATATTTTCTGGGTATCAAGATACACCGTGCCATTGTGCAAATCAGTTGGGAACTGACCGCAGAATACACCGATACGGAGGTGGTGGATGTACTGCAACTCGACCCTAATAAGAGCGATGCGGATAAAGCCAAAGAAGTGAACAACCGGATATCGGAGGTAGCCAGACAATATCCCAACTGCCAGGTAAGTACAGAATATATGAAGAGTGCCCCATCAGAAGAAGATCAGAGTGAAGATGTCTATCATCTGCTCTGGTCGTCGGACAGACTGCAAGTAGCCCGACAGGTGGATACCCGACTGACGAAAATCTATGCCGACCTGGTATCACTGGAAAAGATGATGCACTACAAACGGTCGATCATAGATGTGCTGAAAGACATCGCACCAGCTATCCATGATGACCAAGGCAGGAGACTGACACTGGTGGAGCAATGTCGGAAACGGTGGTTACGTGGAGCCGCCAACAGTCTGCACTCAGTGGATTATAACGGAAAATATGAGGAGGAATAATGATGGAAAAAGGAAAAAACAGATTCAGTATAATAGTACATACTATTATACTACTTATAGTAATCTTTCTATTTCCTATTAAGGCGAGTGCCCAATGGGGATTTGATTTGCCGGCGGTGGAAGCCTATATCAATGACCACAAGCAACAACGGAGCTTGTTGCTGGCACGTTCGACACTGGAACTCAGCAACCAACTTCTGCATGGGTATAGCAGCGAGGCTACGGTGGACTACAAGAACCTGAATGTGGATTTGGACAAGTACACCCGTGCCTTTGATGTGATAGATGTACTTTATCAGTCGCTGCGTACCAGCTTGAATGTCTATTCAACTTACAAATCAGTAAGCGAGCGCATACAGGAGTACAAGCACCTGCTGGAAGACTATAATGAGAAGGTGCTGAAACGCAATAAACTATCTTTGGGTGATACACTGCTTATCGGGATTAACCTACGCTGCATACAAAAAATAAGCGATGAAGGCAATCACCTCTACCGCTCACTCAGTGACCTTGTGTTGTATGCTACCGGTGCGGCCGCCTGCTCCACCTCCGACCTGCTTTTTGTACTGGAAAGTATCAATACCGGGCTGGACAATATAGAGAAGCACCTGAACAAATCTTACTTTGAGACGTGGCGGTATATCCAACTCCGCATGGGATATTGGAAAGAATCCGTCTATCGGACCAAAAGCAAGTCCGAAATCATAGAGGGCGCTTTCGGCAGATGGAAAGAATCAGGACTGAACCCCTATAAAAATAAGTAAATGATGAAAAGAATCTTACTCCTATCGGCAGTGGTTATGGGTATTTGTCCCCTGGTAAAGGCGCAAAGCGTCACGTATGACCACGATGATGCCAAGATGAACCAGATCACCGTCATGGAAATCGGTTCGGGAGGGTTGACCCCCTCGTTGTACTATACCGTTCTGCATAAATCTTATCAGAAAAGCGCATCGAGCAAGAACAAGCTGGCTTTCAGAACGACTGCCGGATTGAACCTCTATGCACAAGTAGATGATGCCGAAGCACTGGATTCCGCCCTGAACAAACGGGCAAAGATAGAAGCCCTGAATGTGGCAGACCGAAGCGGTGGCGTACTGGATCTGGCATGGGTGGCAGAGAACGGTAAACTGAATAGCAAGATGGCGGACTTTGAACGGAATATCCGCCGGGTAATGAAGGTGGGTGGTACCGCCAATGAACAAACGCATTGGAAGGAGTACTACAACGTGTATCAATGCGCCATCAAAGCGGCACAGAATGCCTATATGCCCAATGCCCAACGAAAAAAAGAATACCTGCGCATTTATGCGGATGTGGCACGGAAAAATGAAACACTTATCCTTTACATCGTGCGGCTCTCCAATGCCCGGAAGACTTCGGAGCTACTGGCGGCTACGGGGAACATCGAGAACCACAAGGCACAGATCGTGAGAAATGCTCTCTCCCGTTGGAGAGATGCGGGCTGGAGCACCAGTAAACATGGACTGGAAGAATAAACAATAGAATGACATAACCTAAAAACAGCAGACGTATGGCAGATAACATACTTTCGGATTTCGGAATCAATATTCTCGAAGAAGAGATAGACGACGTAATCTTTCAGACTAATGAATTTCTTTGCGATGCCACCTTTACGGGTTCGCAAGGGCCTTTTTGGTGGATTCTTCAAATGTGCATGGCACTGGCAGCACTCTTCTCCATCATTGTGGCCGGAGGAATGGCGTATAAGATGATGATAAAGCATGAGCCGCTGGATGTGATGAAACTGTTCAAACCACTGGTGATCGCTATCATTCTGTCGTGGTGGTACCCACCGGCAGACACAGGCATGAACGGTAGCGGAAGCAATTGGTGCGTGCTGGATTTCCTATCCTATATTCCCAACGCTATCGGCTCCTATACACATGACTTGTATGAAGCGGAAGCTACACAGATAACGGATAAGTTTCAGGAGGTGCAGGAGCTGATCTACGTGAGGGACACCATGTACACCAACCTACAGGCACAAGCCGATGTAGCTCATTCAGGAACATCAGACCCCAATCTGATAGAGTCCACGATGGAGCATACTGGAGTGGATGAAGTGACGAATATGGAAAAGGATGCCAGCAAGCTGTGGTTCACTTCCTTGGTGAGCGGAGCGACCGTCTGCATAGATAAAATAGTGATGGTGATAGCCCTGATCGTATTTCGTATCGGGTGGTGGGCAACGATATACTGTCAGCAGATATTGCTCGGTATGCTGACCATCTTTGGCCCTATACAGTGGGCTTTCAGCCTGCTTCCGAAATGGGAAGGTGCATGGGCGAAGTGGCTGACAAGGTATCTGACGGTGCATTTCTATGGGGCGATGTTGTACTTCGTGGGATTCTACGTGCTATTACTCTTTGACATTGTGCTCTGCATACAGGTGGAGAACCTGAAAGCAATCACCACCTCCGAACAGACCATGGCTGCCTACCTGCAAAACTCCTTTTTCTCTGCCGGTTATCTGATGGCGGCAAGCATCGTGGCTCTGAAATGCCTGAACCTTGTGCCGGACTTGGCGGCATGGATGGTGCCGGAAGGAGATACGGCATTCTCTACCCGAAACTTCGGCGAGGGTGTGGCACAACAAGCCAAGATGTCAACGACGGGAGCTATCAGTTCCATGATGAAATAAGGGAAAAGAAAAGGACAAGCAACAAAAATAGAATCAAATATGGTCATTAAGAATCTTGAAAACAAAGTAAAGCTGGTAACCATCATCTGTGGATTTTTCCTGTTGGGGTGTATTCTTATCAGCGTATCGAGTATCTGGACGGCAAGAACTATGGTGGTGGATGCTCAACAGAAAGTGTATGTATTGGACGGCAATGTACCCATCCTAGTACAGCGTACCACGATGGAGGAAACCCTTGACGTGGAAGCCAAAAGCCATGTGGAGATGTTCCACCACTATTTTTTCACATTGGCTCCTGATGATAAATACATCAAATACACGATGGAAAAGGCGATGTACTTAGTCGATGAAACGGGATTGGCGCAATACAATACCCTGAAAGAAAAAGGCTTCTATAACAATATCATGGGTACGAGTGCGGTGTTCTCCATCTTCTGTGACAGCATTAAATTCGATAAGGAAAAGATGGAATTTACCTATTACGGCCGCCAACGCATTGAGCGAAGGACAAGCATCCTGACCCGTGAACTGGTGACAGCAGGACAACTGAAACGGGTGCCGAGAACGGACAACAACCCACACGGGCTACTGGTGGTGAACTGGCGAACGCTGCTGAACAAAGACATTGAGCAGAAGACAAAGAACAATTATTGAGAATAATCCCTAAAGCATATTGATATGAGTTGGAAAAAGATGATAATCGGAGAAAGAATGCCAGACAAAGACGATCCGAAATACAGAAAGCGGTATGAGAGTGAAGTGGCGGCAGGCTGCAAGACTGCCAAAGTATTGAAGATTGATAAGGCGGCCAGTGGTGTGCAGCGGTTTGCCTGTAAACATCCGAAATGGTTTCTTACCATCGTATTCACCATTGTGGTGAGTTGCCTGGCATTTAATATTTACCGCATGGTAGCCGTGAGCCGGATGCAGAAGACAGAGCAACACGCAACGGCTACGGAGCAACAGGAAAAATTACTCAAACAAAAACTTCACCGCAATGATCACAGATAAGATAAACTTCAAGCAGCCGAAGTATATGCTTCCTGCTATCCTTTACCCCCTCTTGCTGATAACCGGGTATTTAGTCTTTGACATCTTTGACACCGAAGCAGCAGAGAAACCAAGTGAACTGCAAACCACGGAATTTCTGAATCCGGAACTGCCACAAGCACAGATTCAGAGTGACGGTATAGGCGGCAAGTACGAGAGCATGGTGAAGTCCTACGGAAAAATCCAGGACTATTCGGCGGTAGAGAATATTGACCGGGGCAATGAGGAAGAGGACAAGGAAGGCTATGATTCGAAGTATTCAAAAGATGACCTTGCCCTGCTGGATATGGAAGCAGCCCAAAGGACCGAGGAACTGGAAAAACTGCAACGCTCGCAAGAGATGCAGGAAAAGCTCCGGCAAAGTGCTGAAAAAGGGAAAAATCTGATGACGGACTCCACCAACCTGCAACCACTCAGCGAAGCGGAACGGCTGGCACGAAGCAAACAACGGGAACAAGGGGCATTGGCAGAATTGCAAAAAGCACTTGCCGAAGCACGGCTGAACGGTCAGAAAAATACGGAAGGTGTGCCGGATATGGCTGAGAATACGGACAATGCAGGAAACGGACATACCGCCATGAAAGGGAAAATAGAGGTGAACGGTATTGGCGATAATACTACAAGTAGTACGGTAGTAAAACTTGTAAAGAAGCCATCGGATTATTTCCACACTTTGGCCGAGAATAAGTCGGAACCGAAATTGATAAAAGCCATCATAGACGAGGACATCAAGGCGGTGGATGGGTCGAGGGTAAGGCTTCGACTGCTGGATGATGTGGAAATCGGTGAGCTGGTTGTATCCAAAGGAGCTTACCTCTATGCTACGATGACCGGATTCGGTAGCCAACGAGTGAAAGGCAATGTGAAAAGCCTGATGGTGGATGATGAACTGCTGAAGGTGGATCTTTCCATTTACGATACGGACGGGTTGGAAGGGTTATATGTACCTAGTAGCACATTCAGGGAAACAAGCAAGGATGTGGCGAGCAGTGCCTTGGGTAGCAATGTAAATATGAACAACGGAACGGGTGGCAACAGCTTTACCCAATGGGGTATGCAAGCTGTACAGAATGCTTACCAGCAAACCAGCAATGCCATCTCTAAGTCGGTGAAGAAGAATAAGGCGAAGCTGAAATACGGGACATTCGTGTACCTGGTGAACGGTAAAGAGAAAAAATCAACGGAACGATAATAAGGAGTAAAAGATATGAATATCAAACAGAAGATTGCATCCCTCGCATGGGGGCTATTGACAGTATGTCCGACCTTCGCACAACAGACCTACGAAGAGATGGAACAGATAACCGTGAATGAGCAGGTGACTACTGTCATCACCGCCTCAGAACCGATTCGATTTGTGGATATATCCACCGATAAGGTGGCAGGCGACCAACCCATCAATAACACGATCCGACTGAAGCCCAAAGAAGGTGGGCATGAAGATGGCGAGGTGCTGGCCATCGTAACGATAGTGACGGAACGTTACCGCACGCAATATGCTTTGCTATACACAACAAGGATGAGGGAAGCGGTGAGTGACAAAGAGATACAGCTAATGGAAAGACAGGCTTACCGCAATCCGGCAGTGAGCCTGTCCACGGAAGAGATGTACCGCTATGCCCGGCAGATATGGACTTCTCCGGCAAAGTTCAGGAATGTGAGTAGTAAGCAACACCGGATGACCATGCGGCTGAACAATGTGTATGCCGTGGGTGACTATTTCTTTATCGACTACTCGATAGAGAATCGCACGAACATCCGATTTGACATCGATGAAGTACGCATCAAGCTGGCAGACAAAAAAGTGTCGAAAGCGACCAATTCGCAAATCATCGAACTGAAACCTGAAATGACCTTGGAACAGACCAAATCTTTTCTGCACGGGTATAGGAATGTGATGGTCGTAAAGAAACTGACGTTCCCCAACGATAAGGTACTGACCATCGAGATGAGCGAGAAGCAGATTTCCGGCAGAACTATCACTCTCAATATAGACTATGAGGATGTGTTGAGTGCCGACAGCTTTAATAACGCCTTACTGAGAGAAGAATGAAAAAGATACTGATGATATTGGTAATAGCCCTGACAATGGGCACTACCGTATGGGCGGATGACCGGGACGGAAGAATACAAATAGGAACCGGACTGCTCTATGAGAATGGAATGGATTTGACTATCGGCTATGAATACGAAACGAAGTATCATAACGCATGGGAGTTCTTCGGCAACGCCTATCTGAAATGGGATGAATGTGCTTCCTGCGGACATGTCTGCCCGAAGTCATTTTGGAACAACTACAGAACGTGGGGATTGGGCGTGGCTTACAAGCCTTGCGTGGTGAGGGGGCGTAACCATCATGGAAATTTGCGGCTTGGCGGCTCTCTAGATTCCGGCAACGGAAATGTGTTAGGCGGTATTCATGTGGGCTACGAGCATAGCTATTCCTTGAAAAAGGGGTGGCAGCTTTATTGGCAAGTGAAGAGTGGCATAATGATAGAAGGTAAAGATATGTTTCGTACAGGTATAGTAATTGGAATAAAAATACCAACCAAATGAGAAAGATAGTATTGATATGTATGAGTGCTGTCCTGCTTGCGGGGTGTGACAGTCATCAGGAGTTCCCGGACACTGCTATGAAAGTGGGCCATATCCTGTGTACGGACGGGCAGGCGCTGGCCTACGACGACTATAAAGAATCAGGCAAGGAAGCTGTCGGAGTTGTTTTCTACCTGAATCGTGATTCAGAAACGGAAGGGAAAGGTTATGCCGTATATCTCCATGATACGACTGCCGAAGCTTTTGCAGATAGTATCGGAGTAAATCAAGGTACATCGGCAGATATGACTGCACTGGACGGGAACGCTAACACCTTTGCCCTATTTCATACGACGGATACGTCTTCTCCTTTGGCGAAAAGCGTGTTCGATATTTGGAGCTACGGACAAAGTGCTTATATCCCGTCGGTGGCTCAAATGAAGCTGTTGCATGGCGTGAAAGAAGTAGTGAACCAATCTATCGGACTTTGCGGAGGGGACTTGGTGCCTGATCATCCTGACCGGTGCTGGTACTGGACTTCTACGGAGGTGAAAGGACAGCAGACTGCCAAAGCGTGGCTGTATTCCGTTGGAAGCGGAGCCTTGCAGGAAACACCGAAGCTGCAAGCGCATAAGGCGAGAGCGATCATAACCATCAATGAGTAGCACGTACTGATACAAACAGATACAGGAATATATGGAAGAAAGCAAGGAACTACAGGGAGCGTACAAGATATTCAGAGCAGTGATTTATATCTCTATCCTGATGGAATTTTTCGAGTATGCCGTGTCACCGGAGATGCTAGACCACTGGAGCGGCATACTCTGTGATGTGCATGGTCGTATCAAGACGTGGCTTATCTATCAGGACGGAAATCTTGTTTACAGCAAGATAGCGACCTTTGCGCTTATCTGCATCACGTGTGTGGGCACCCGGAATAAGAAGCATTTGGAATTTGATGCCAGACGGCAAGTGCTTTATCCGTTGGTTAGTGGTGTAGCGTTGCTGATAGCGGCCGTGTGCCTCTTTGGCTTTACCCTGAATGTACGGTTCTACGGTTTGCCACTGAATATTATTCTCTACATGGGAACCACCATCGTGGGAACTATTCTGGTACATGTGGCATTAGATAATATCTCAAAGTTACTGAAGGAAGGATTGCTGAAAGATCGCTTTAACCTTGAGAACGAAAGTTTTGAACAGTGTACCCAGCTTCAGGAAACTGCATATTCGGTGAATATCCCGATGCGCTTCTATTATAAAGGTAAGTTTCGTAAAGGATTCTGTAATATTTCTAATCCGTTCAGAGGAACTTGGGTCGTGGGTACGCCGGGATCAGGCAAGACCTTTTCCATCATTGAACCGTTTATCCGCCAGCACTCCGCTAAAGGGTTTGCGATGGTGGTGTATGATTATAAGTTTCCGACCTTGGCTGAGAAACTCTACTATCATTACAGGAAGAATCAAAAACTTGGCAAAGTACCTAAAGGCTGTAAGTTTAACACTATCAACTTTGTGAATGTGGAATACAGCCGGAGGGTGAATCCCATTCAGCAAAAATACATCCAGAACTTGGCGGCGGCTAGTGAGACGGCTGAGACATTGCTGGAATCCCTGCAAAAAGGAAAGAGAGAAGGCGGTGGCGGCAGTGATCAGTTTTTCCAAACATCGGCGGTCAACTTCCTGGCAGCGTGCATCTACTTCTTTGTGAACTATGAACGGGAGCCATACGATGAGAATGGTAAACGGCTGTATGCGGAAAAAGCGCAAGACAAGGAAACGAAATTCTGGAAACCGACAGGTGTGGTGCGTGATAAGAAAGATGGGGATATAGTTCAGCCGGCTTATTGGTTGGGCAAATATTCGGATATGCCACATATTCTTTCATTTCTGAATGAAGGATATCAAACCATATTTGAAGTGTTGGAAACGGATAATGAGGTAGCGCCGCTACTCGGTCCGTTTCAAACGGCATTGAAAAACAAAGCGATGGAACAGTTGGAGGGTATGATCGGCACGCTGCGTGTCTATACTAGCCGGTTGGCTACCAAAGAGTCTTATTGGATTTTTCATAAAGACGGTGATGACTTTGACTTGAAAGTATCAGACCCGAAGAATCCAAGCTATCTGCTGATAGCTAATGACCCGGAGATGGAAAGCATTATCGGAGCATTGAATGCTCTGATTCTGAACCGGCTTGTGACAAGAGTGAATACTGGGCAAGGTAAGAATATCCCAGTGAGCATTATCGTGGATGAGTTGCCTACGCTGTACTTCCATAAGATAGACCGACTGATAGGTACTGCCCGAAGTAATAAGGTAAGCGTGGCTTTGGGATTTCAGGAACTACCACAATTGGAAGCGGATTACGGGAAAGTGGGTATGCAGAAGATTATTACAACTGTGGGCAATGTGATAAGCGGCTCTGCCCGTGCCAAGGAAACGCTGGAGTGGCTGAGTAATGATATTTTCGGTAAGGTGGTGCAGCTCAAGAAAGGAGTAACTATTGATCGGGACAAGACCTCGATTAATCTGAATGAAAATATGGACAACCTCGTTCCGGCAAGTAAGATTTCCGATTTGCCTACTGGCTGGATATGCGGCCAGGTCGCACGTGACTTTGTGAAAACGAAGGTAGGGAAGAATGGAAGTATGAACATTCAAGAATCGGATGAATTCAAAACTTCCAAGTTTTACTGCAAGACGGACTTTGACATGACAGCGATAAAGAGAGAGGAAGCGGACTATAAAAACTATCCGCTGCCCCGGTTCTATACATTCAATTCTAGAGAAGAGCGGGAACGGATTCTCTACAGGAATTTTGTAGAAGTTGGGCAGGAGGTGAAAGCGATGATTGGGGATGTACTTAATAAAAAAGGTAGTATCTAAGGTTGTCTGTTATTAAGTGATCAATAAAAAATAAGGTGATATATTTTGCTCCCTAAAAAAACAGGACGCGTGCGGTTGACTGTGGAGTTGATGATGGCATCGTAAGGCGCCATGCCTTCTTTGGTGAGGCGCGTGATTTCGTCCACCAGTACGATCGAGTTTTTTATCATCATTCCCATCAATCCCATAGCTCCGAGAATGGCCATGAAAGTAAACGGCGTTCCCGTGATAAGCAACGTCGGCGAAATACCCACGATGACAAAAGGCAGGCAGCAAAGAATCAGGAGCAACTTGCGGATGTCATTGAAAAGCAATAACAGTATGACAAGGATGAGGATGATGGTCAGAGGAATGAATTTGAAAATATTGGTCATAGCATCCGCCTGCAACTTCTGTTCGCCAAGCCATTTGAGCGAGTAGCCTTCGGTTAGCTCGATGTTTTCTATTTTTTTTATTGCTGTCCGGTAAAACTCATAACGTCATGAAAATTCTTCCCGAAGCTCTGTATATACGTGCTTCGGCTAGGATTTTTCAAAAGCAAGCCCCCTTAGTCGAAAAGTCCAGGTTCAGGTGGTGCATTGAGCTTTCTTTAGTCACCATATCCTCCCAAATCCTGTCTGGATTTTCCATAAAGGCTATGAAATCGATGTAGTACATGAGTGTCAGGCGCACCATAGTCACGAGTTGCGAGAAAGCGCAATGCTGCTTGATGGTTCTTGACAGCACAATGAAGAGCAGGTTGGCAATCAGTGCCACCCACGTTTGGATTTGTATGGCATTGACGCTGTCTCCATAGAAGAAATGCAGCGGAAAGTTTTGCTTGAGCTGCTTGTACAGGCTCTCTATGGCCCCATTTCAGACGGTAAATCTCGGAAATGTCCTCTACTGAGAACTCGAAGTTGTTGGTCAGTAGCACTACAGCTTTCTTCTTATTATCGAAAATCGCCACACGTCGCGCCTCGTGTGTCAGTTCGTTGCGGGTAAAGCTCACTTTTTGGTCTATGTGGGTGACAAGTCCCTGTGGGTTGACATATGTGATAGACTCCAGCACTTCGTATTTCAAGTTTCTCTTCATCTTTGTCACATAACACACGCCTTTTTCCGTAAGCCCCTGGAATTGGGCTATGTCGATATATCCGCGATCCATTGCCAAGGTGGAATCTTTCGGCAAATATACCTCTTTGAGCAGGTAATGGTCCTGTTTGGCCGCTGAAGTGAGTTGCACCACCATCGGAAGTCCAACATGGTACTTCATCACCGTATGTACTTTCATACCGCCCTTCTTCCTTCCCGATTTAGGATGGCGTCCAACGCCTTTTAGAATGTTGTCAAAGAGGCTAATGGTTGTTGAATCCATCATATAAAGAAGTTTCTCCCAGTCCTTGGGCTCGTGCGTGCAGCCTTTGTAGGTGTGCACAGGGCGGCTGTCCGCTAAAAACTTGGCATAGTGCTCCAACAAAGCGAATACACCTTGGCGAAGAATTCTTGGGGACGCCGGATGTTGGCCTCGGAAAGCGTACTGCGTTTCACCAGATAGTCAAGACCCAGGTGATGCAACTTGTTTGCCTCCGCCTTCATGCCAATCTCCAACTCACGCAGAGAATCAAAGTGTTTCAGCACGCCGAAAAGCATTACAATAAGATGCTGGTAACCATCTAATCGCTTGACGTAAGCCTCGCTTCCCTTTGTTTCACGGCTGATTTTGACTATTTCTGATTTATCAAGCAATTTAATTACCTGACTATAGACCGGCTGTCCGGTAAAATAGCTACCTTTACCCATAGTTACATTTATTTGTTTAGCGACGTAAAGGTAACTCAAAGGGCTGACACCTCACCTGAGATGCCAGCCCTAATTTTAATAGCTCGAAAAAGTTTTACCGGACAGCAATAATAGGAGTACAAAAAGGATGGTAAGTATTGGCACAAGACACAATACCTACCATCTGTTCACGGGTGAAATGGCTGCCGAAAGAAAGAGGAGGGGCGTCGTTCGGCTTATAGATGCGATGCCTGCCGGTTATCGACAGCGATTCGGACGTATCGTACATCCATTTTAGTTCCATGCACTTCTCAAGCGAGAAGGAGGTGGCTGCAAAAAGAAGTTTGACAAGGCTGGCGCAGTCGTTTAGCAGTCCCTTGATGATGTGGATATTCATTTCGTGGCAATTTCGGCAGACCGCCTGATCGCATCTATGTACCGGTGGCCGTTTACGAAGTCATCCACGTAGCGGTCATACCGCTTGCCGTCTGTTACGACATCCTGAAGATAATGCTCTCTTGCTTTCGAGAGCAACGCGAAAAATTCCTCCGCTACATCCTGTTCGGTAGCGAAATGGTGCTGATGTTGTCTTTCTTTAAAAAAAAGAGACGTTTTTTTGTTCTGTTCTTTCATATTTGAATTACTTGTTTATGGGTTTATACTTTAGTTTGTAGCCCTTTACCAAACTCATTTAGGGAAACATCGCCCAACTTTTTGATTACAATATTCCCGTCGCTCGCAGATATTCCGTTTCGTAGATTCTATACTGCGTTTGCGCCTCAATCAGATTATTCTCGGCCTGCTGCCACTGCGACTGGGCGTCGAGCAGGTCGGTCAGCGGAGCCATCGACGCCGCATAACGGTTTCGCATCACACGCAGGTTTTCATCAGCCTGCTGCAATCCTTTTTCCGCCGTATTGATAAGTCCGTAACTATCCTGCAAATTGCGGATTGCCTGTTGCACCTCGATATTGAGCAGTCGGGTATTCTTTTGCAGGTCGAGTTCGGCATTGCACAGCTCATATTGTGCTTTGCGGACTTTTTTGCGGCTCTCGCCCCAATGGAAAATCGGAATCTTCACAGACAGCATGGCCATGCCCATTCCGTCGCGGAATTCCTGCGAATAGGGAATCATCGCACCGCCACCGGTATCGGTCATGCCTTTGAGCTTGATATTGCCGTAATAGGAATAACCGACCGATAGCCCGATAGTGGGTAACATATCGGCACGTGCCATGCGAATTTGCTCCTTTTCGGCTGCGACCTGTTTTTCGAGCAGGTGCAGTTCGGGGCGGGAATTTATATCCGATGTAATTCCGCTGGGTTCCGAAATGACAAATGTCGTATCGATGGCTTCTATCTCCGTATCGAAATCGACACCCACAATCCGACAGAGCGACATACGGCACAGGTCTGCTCCATTCTGTACCTTTTGCAACTGATAGCGGACGTCGCTACGTTTGGCTTCGATACGCAGTAGCTCGTTTTCGGTCGCCATCCCCGCCGCAAGTGCCGTTTCCGTCTGGCGGCGCAGGGTATCCATCTGCGCATGGTAACTTTCCAGCATCCGCACCTTGCGCCCTACGGCAATATAAGTCCAATAGGCATTGTCGGCTTCGACGAGTACCTCCATGCGGGTCATGCGATACCGCTCGGCTGCGGCTTCCTCACCGATGCGGGCCAACCGATGTCCGGTCGTGATTTTACCTCCCGCATAAATGGGTTGTGTCAGATTGATGCCAGCCATATAAGTACCGCGCATACGCATCTCCATGCCCATCATATCCATATCGGGAAGTAGATAGGCTCCGGTTGCCGAAGCGTCGATATTTGGCAAAAAAGCCGTTTTTGCAATTTTCCGATCGAGTTCCGCCTGTCGAAGCTTATTGTCCGCCTGTTGCAGTTCTTCGCTGTGCGACAGCGCCATCTTTCGGCATTCAACCTGTGAGAGCCGGAGCGGTTGTTGTGCCGAAACACTTACGATTGAAAACAGGCTGACACAACACGAAATAACTATATTTCTCTTATTCATTTGGTTATCATTTTTATATGTTAGCGGATTTACGGATGCGGAACAACGTTGCATAGAAAAGCGGTAGCAGGACGAGCGTAATGATCGTGCCGATTGTGAGGCCCCCCATGATCGTAATGGCCATCGAGCTGTACATCGGATCGCCGACGAGCGGAATCATGCCGACGATCGTCGTCAGCGAGGCCATCAACACGGGGCGTACGCGGGAAACGGTCGCTTCCACCACGGCGGTGTAGGGCGCGACTTTCTCTTCGGTCTGGAGCCGATTGATCTCGTCTACGAGCACGATGGCGTTCTTGACCATCATGCCGATAAGTCCCAACATGCCGATAATGGCCATGAAAGTCATAGGTTGCCCGCTCAATAGTAGCGAAGGGGTAATACCGCAGAACACGAATGGGAAACAGAGCAGAATCAGGATGACTTTACGCCAACTGTTGAATAGGAACAACAAGATGGCAAGAATCAGGAAAATAGTTATCGGTACGAATTTCATCAAGTTGCCGATAGCTTCCCCTTGTACCTCGCCTTCGCCGACCCAACGCATCGTATAGCCTTCAGGCAACGGGATCGCTTCGATTTCATCCTGAATGGAGGATACGACTTTGGCCGGGGTGGCTTCGTCGCAGTTAGGATTCGGATCGCACTCCGCTTCGATTGCACGCCGTCCGTTAAGGCGCAATACGAGGTCTTCGTCCCAATCGAGCCGCAGGCTATCGACGACGTTACCGAGCGGCACGGCACGAAAAACCTTGTCTTGCAATTCGCTCATCGCCTTGCCTCCGGCAAGTGTTCCTTGTAATTCTTCGTTCGACAGGTGTACATTCATCGTGCTCCATACGGGAATGTCTTCAAGTTTTTGAATGCGGCTTCCGTCGTCATTGCGGATTTGCAAATTAAGCATTACCATACGTTCCTGATCGTTCAGAGTACTGACCGTCATTCCGTTCGTGGCGGCCAACAGCGCATTGGCCACGTCTCCGCGCTCGACTCCCGAACGCAGGGCGTCTTTCTGTATGTATTCCGCCACGAATGCTTTGCCTTTCGGCTTCCAATTATTTTGTACCGAATAGGCATCAACGTAGGGCGAACGGCGCATGATGACTTCGGCTCGTGCGCTCAAATCACGCAGTACAGTCGGATCGGGACCTGCAAACTCCACTTCGACGGTATGCGAGGTCGAAGTGGAAAAGTTGTATTTTCGGATGCGGATGTAAGCGTCGGGAAATTCTTCGCGCAGTTGTTGCCGAATGGAGGGAATCTGCTTCAAAACGGTATTGTAGTCCTTACAATCGGCAATCAGTTCGCCATAACAATCGCCTCCCGAAGTCATCGGACGTACCAGACAGTAGAGGGCCGGAGCACTACCTTGGCTGATAGCGACACGTTCGATATCTGGATTGTCCGATAGTCGGTCGCTCATTTCCAGCAATCGATCACGTACTACATCGGCGTCGGTGGCTGAAGGAAAGAAACATTCAACAACGAACTGCTTATAGTCGAAATCGGGAAAGAAGAGATTTTTGACACGTGTCATACCGAAAATGCAGAGAACTAACATGGAAAAAGCCACGACGATGGTAGTCTTTTTGTAACCGATCAGAAATACGATTGTACGACGCACAAAACGGTGTACAGGCGAGTTCATTACCACACCGGAATCGTTTCCGGTCGGTTTCTCCCGCTTCGGTAACCATGATTTTGCGCAGATAGGAACCTGTACCAAAGCCAACATCCAACTTGCCAACAAACTGACACATAACACTAAAAAGAGGTCGCCGGCGTACTCTCCGGCTGTATCGGGCGAAAGATAGACGCAGAGGAATGTGGAAGCGGCGATGATTGTTGCACCTAATAACGGTATGGCTGTATTACGCCCAATACGGTAAAGATAGGTTTTCGGCCCCAATCCCCTTTTTTTATCGATCAAGATTCCGTCCATAATCACGACGGCATTATCCACTAACATTCCCATCGCCACGATGAATGCGCCGAGCGAAATACGTTGCAGCGTTGTTCCGCAGACGAGTAAAATAGGAAACGACACTGCTACCGTAAGCACCAGACCGACCCCGATGATCAGTCCGCTGCGCAGCCCCATCGTGAATATCAACACTAAAATAACGATGGCAACCGATTCGACGAGATTCCACATAAAGGAGGAGATGGCTTCATCTACCTTGTCGGGTTGGAAAAAGATTTTTTCGGTTTCAAATCCGACGGGGACGTGTCTCATTGCATTGGCCAGCCGGGCATCGACGGCCTTGCCTACGTCGGGAACAATGGCCGACGACTCCATCGCTATACAGATGGCCAGCGCAGGCTGGTTTCCGACGAAAAAGCCATTTCGTTGCGGTTCGGCATAAGCCCGTTCCACACGGGCAATATCACCGAGGTGGATGCGTTTCCCGTCCAGTGTTTGAATCAGCAGGTCGCGAATATCTTCCTCGTTTTCAACAGCCGAATCGACGTAGAGCGCAATCTGATCGTCGCCGCTGCGATATTTTCCCGCATCGACAGTCTTTCCGGCTGCCTGCAATACGGACATGATTTGTGTGGGAACAATGCCGTTGCGGGTAATCTGCTCTTTAGAGAGGATGATGTTGATTACTTCGTCTCGGTTGCCGATAATGTTGATGCGTTTGACACCTTTCACGTCGAGTAGTTCACGACGGAGGTATTTGGCGTATTTATACATTTCGGGATAGTCGTAACCGTCGGCAGTCAATGCATAGAAAATACCATATACATCCATCATATCATCCACCACGACCGGACTGTAACACCCTTGGGGAAGACGTGAAGCTACGTCATTGACCTTACGTCTCAGTAAATCGAAATGCTGTTCCAAATCTTGATTTAATACTGTCATTTGAAATTCGACAGTAAACATGGCAGAACCGTTTTGGCATTCGGTCTTTATCTTTTTCACATTGGGTAGCGCCCGCAACTCATCTTCCATCATTTGGGCGACCTTCAGCTCCATCTCGTGTGCGCTGGCTCCCGGCCACGAAACCACTACCATCGCTTGTTTAGCTGATACGGCAGGGTCTTCCAATTTGGGCATCTGTACGAATGCGAGCACTCCGGCGACGAGGATCGCCGCTATGAGCGACCAAAAAAGGATTGGCTGCCGCATGAAAAAATCAGTCATCTTCATTACAGTAGTCCCCCTATATTGGTTTTACTCGTTTTTTTGACAACACGCACCCGCTGTCCTTCCTGCAAAACATTCACTCCGGCACGGACGATACGTTCATCGCCCGTCAGTCCTTCGATGACGACGGCACGACCTTCGGCATCCGTTCCGTTCAGCACGACAGGACGCTTGAATACAGTAGAGTCCGCCTCCAATACCCACACGCACGGTTCATTTTTAGCATTGTCACGGAAGACGGCGCACAACGGTACGGCGAATCCGGTAGCAGGAACCGTATTTGTTACAATGATTCCGATCTCAGCATTCATACCCGCCGTAAGTCGCTTATCGTGTTGTGCCGTAAAAGTCAGACGCAACTGATAAAGTTGATTTCCGTCGGCTTTAGGCGTGATGCTCGACAGTTTCATCGGGAATTCGTCTTCGATGCCCGCCACCTTACAAGAAAAGCTGGCAAAGCGGTCGCGTTGTCTGTATTCGCCGACCGGAATATCCGCTACGACCTCCATGCGCGATACGTCCAACAGCGTAAAAAGAGCCGTCCCAACATTAACCATCTCTGCCGGAGAAAGATTCACGGACTGTATGTACCCGTCTGTCGGTGCATAAAGTTTCGTGTAGTCGAGCTTATTCTTGTTCGTCTGCAACTCTACGCTCAACTGTTTTAATCCGGCGACGGCCTTTTCGTAATCGTTGGCCGAGATGCTTTTCTGGTCGAAAAGCTTCTCCGTGCGTTCTACCTCGTCTTTAAGTTGGTCGTATTGGATCTGCAACGCCTCGACGTTCAGCCGATAGTCGGTGTTGTCCAACTCGGCGAGTAATTGCCCTTGATGGACATGGTTGCCCTCCCGCACATGGATACGCTCGATTTGTCCGGCCGTTTTGAATCCGAGGCTGATCGTATGCGCTTCGCGGACGATGCCCGGACGGGTTATTACACGGACGGGTTCCAATAATACAGGTTTAGTCAGGGCAACGCTCCGTATTTCGGAATTTTCGTGCGAAACTCCACCGCAGGAGCAAAGTGCCCCGACGATGATAACCATTGTAATCAATCTTTTCATTGTTTCGATTTTTTTTTAGTGATTGTTCTTTATTTCGCTGCAAAGTTCCTGATTTATCCAATAGGTTATGTCGTCTGATGGAATAGTATTTTGTTCTAATGGATAATAAATAGTATTCATTTCGACTAAAATGCCTAACTTTGCTTGTAGAAAAGTTAAATATAGAGAATATGAAACAGGCTTATTGGGATTTAGATTTGATTCAGCTGTCCGCAGAGAACACGGCAGCTCATTTGAATAAAGAGTTCATTCTGATCGACAACTTTGATGAGACTTCGGAACAAATAAATACGGATTTGGAGTTTGTGAATCATCCGGTCAAGCTCTCCTTTACGATTGCGATTTTTTGTCTGGTAGGTCGGATGCGATTTCAAATCAATTTGCAGGATTTTGAGCTTCAAACCAATGATATTCTGATTGTCCGGGAGAAAAGTATTGGGGAATACCAGGGTATGAGCGATGATACTCGGATTGCCGTGATCGCCTCTTCATCCGAATACTTCCAAACCGCTCTGCAAATCGATGCGACCATGTCTTTGCAACGAAGGCTGTACGCTTCACCCCTTTGTCATTTGACGGATAAAGCGATGGAAGAGTCGATAGCGATCTATCGTTTGATGAAAGCGAAAATTGCGGAAACGGACAATCCGTTTCGCAAAGGGGCACTATTGGGATATACACAGGTACTTATCTACAATGCCTACAAATATCTGCTCGCATCCGATTCCAAAGATGGGAAAGCGATAGAAAAGAGCAGTCGGCAACAAGAACTTTACACGCAATTTATCCATGAAGTGCAGAAAAGCTACACGAAAGAGCGTAGCATCTCGTACTATGCGGACGTACTGTGCATAACACCCAAATATCTGTCGCAGGTCATTCATAATATAAGCGGGCGTTTTGCGAGTGATTGGATTATTGATTTCGTTATTCTAGAAGCGAAAGCCCTGCTCAAGAGCCGCAAATACACCGTGCAGCAGGTAGCCGACATGCTGAACTTTGCCAATCAATCCTTTTTCGGAAAGTATTTCAAGAATAAGGTCGGATGTTCGCCCTCCGAATACCAAAAATTATGAATGCAAGGTTAACTTCGTTGTAGAACTGTCCTCCGATATGCAGGTCGCAGCTAATCAACGCAATTCGCATCCGATGTATATTTTTCATCTTTCTCTGCCCGAATATCGAAAATTCGACTATAATATGGTGTTGAACATACCCGAAAGATACTGAATGCCAGCTCCCATGCCATAAACAGCAGCGGTGTCCCACAAGTTCAATCCTGCATGATTGGCAGCATCGAATACAGATTGCAGGTTTTCTATGTCCAAATGATTTCTGAATACTTGGTCGTCTCCGGCAACTCCGCTGTCCTACGACCATGTTCCTAATGCAATTAATTGCTTCATCTTCATTTTTATATTGGTTAATTATTTAGATATTGCTTAAAAAAAAACTCGATTTTATCGAAAGGAATAATCTCCACACGATCATAAAGATCGACATGTGTAGCACCGGGAATAATCGTCAATTTCTTGTTGTCGCCTTTCATCAGTTTAAATGCGTCAAGGCTTGCATCAAGAGAATACGCCTTTTCACCATGCAGTAAAAGCACTGCACTATAAATTTCATCGGCATAGGTTAATAACGGGAAAGCAAAAAATGGAAGACTTGTTACGGTTTGCCATCCTCCATTGGAATTGAGTGAACGAGGATGATAACCCCGTGGAGTTGTATAATAATCACTGTATTCTTTCATAACGGCGAATATATCCGAAACCGTGATCTCGACTTCTATGCTTCCGAGCTTTGTATCACGCCGCATTACTTATCGGAAATCTGTCGAAAAATAAGTAGCAAACCCGCTACTTATTGGATAGAGCGCTTTATCCTCCAGGAGATCACCCGCTTGCTGCGACAAAAAGAATTGTCTTTAACTGTAATTGCGGAGCAGATGAATTTCTCCTCTGTTTCTTATTTCAGTCGGTGTGTGCAGAAGAGAATGAAAATAACGCCGTCGGAGTATAGGAAGGATGCATCTATTCGATAGTTTAAGAGTTGATAAAATATATAATAATTCATAATAATAATGAAAATAATTTAAAATCAATTCAGCGCAGATCATCAAACAACTGTAAAAAGAGTAATTTTATTCTCACTGCAGCAATACTTATAGACTATTTCCCTCAAAAAGTTTACTTTGATTTTTCTCCTATACATACCCACACCAAAGTAAACCAAATTATTTTTCTATTTAGGTGTCGCTTTCTTCCATTCGGAAACACACCCTTTTACCGTATTCAAGTACGATAATCAGCAATAAAATATCAATCGAACAACCCGTTCACCAAATTTACCGCATCGTCCTTTTTCTGATTGATGATCTTGGCGTACACCTGCGTCATTTTCACATCGGCATGACCGAGTAGCTTCGAGGTCGTGTAGAGATCCGCGCCGAGTGTCAGCATCATCGTCGTAAACGTATGCCTTGCCGTATGAAAAGTAAACCGCTTGTCTATCCCCGCCGCTTTCGCCCACGGTTTTATCAGCAGATTCATATGTGTCGGACTTGGCAAGTCGAACACATGATCCTCCGCCGTCTTGTTTACCCGTTCCGGCACCCACTTCAACGCTTCTGGAGAAAGCGGCAGATAAATCGGCTCTTTCGTCTTCTGCATGGACACGGCCAAACGGTATTGCCACTGGTCTATGAACACGTCCTTCCACTTCAGCCCCACAATATCGCTGACGCGCAGCCCGCAGAAGCAGGAAAAAAGATAGGCATTCTTTACCGCCTCTTTCTTCATCGGTGTAGTGATTAACGCCTTTACTTCCTCAATGGTCATATACGACCGCTTGCTTTCCGGCAGCCGAATCTTGTTCGAGTTGTTGAGCTTCGTAAACGGATTCACCTTGATAATCTCCGCGCGGACGGCAGCATTCAATGCTCCGTTTAGGATGCGGTAATAGGTATGTAGTGTAAAGTTCGTCACCTTCTTCCCGTTGGGTCGGTATTCCGTCAGCAGGTAGTCGATATACTCCTGGCAGAACGTCTTGTCGATCTGATCCATCGTCATTCGTTCTCCCGCATAATCCTTCAGGATGCGAATCGTAACCTTTATCTGATTGCCATCCTTTTTGTCCCGTTTAGCTTGATTCTCCTTGTAGGTATTCATCCAGTCCAGCAGGAACACCTTCTCTTTGGTCTCGATTCCGGCTTCGCCGTTGGTCAGTTCGATGATACGTTTCGACTTGATGGCATTAGCGGCATTCATCGTCACTTGGTTCTGTTTGCTGATTTGAAGGAATGGTCAGAGGAAGAAAAGAAAAAGGAAATAGAAGCTAGAAAAAGGGATTTGACACTGAAAATAGATGAACTTATGATTTCCATAAACTCTATCAAGGATATTTTCGAAAAGCAACAAAAACAAAGTGATTTACTTTTATCACAAATAGAGAATATCAACAAAAGAATTATTTCCATTACCTCAAATCCATTCTATCAAGAATATCAAGCAAGGAGTGGTAAAGAAGAAATTACATCCTCCTCGTTGGAACTTTGGAATGACACCTTGAAAGAAAGACAAAAGAAGGTGGCTGCCCTAAAAGAGCAAATTGATTCTGACAAGAAACAACTTTTTGAGTTGAAGTTAGAAGGAACGAATATCGATAAAGAAGTAGAGATAATGGGCTATTTGGAAAAAGAAAAATCTCATTTTGATGTATTATCTGACCAATGGATAAAACTCTGACTTTTCTTGTTAACGATTGTGGTATTTCCAACATAAATGCAGATATTGATCCTAAAGAAATTATATCTTTATATTATGATTGTCAGAAGAGAGTATTGAAAAATAAGCAAAAACTCGAAGAGAATACAAATCTCATAAATAGTTACATCAACCTTTTTTCGCTAGGGAAACAATATAATGAGAATGAAAAATAAAAAATAAGTTGAAAGAAATTAAAGATCAAATTGAAAAGGAGGAAAAGAATAAACTAATAGTTGATGATGAAAGAATGAAATTGCAGGATTATCTGAATAATTTTGTTGAAAGATATTTTCAGCTAGACTTAATAAATAAACTCTATAACACAATTGATCCTCACCCGGAATACAAGAAAATCAGATTAGAATGTGACTTCGGTTATAAGGAACCAAGATTGAATGTACTGATGTATTCTGAACAAGACGGTATTGACACAATAGTCCCTAATCTCTATTTCAGTACCGCACAAATCCTGTTGTCATGGTGTCGGCAACAACCATATTGGGTATGCTGCCCCTGATTACCGACCCCATGTATTCGAGCCTTGCTTTGGTGGTTCTTGCCGGCCTTACCGTAGGTACTATCATCACGCTGATCTTACTGCCAATATTTTACGCCTTGCTGTTCTGTGTGAAAACACCAGTTCAAAAAATTAATACGCATAAATATGATACGGAAAAATTTAATTATAGCATCAATCGCTTGCTTGATATGCGTTTCGGCACAGGCGCAAGAAAATTACACATTGGAAAGATGCAAGCAACTGGCTTTGGAAAACAATGTCAAAGTTCAAAATGCGCAACTCTCGTTAGAAGCGGCCGGGCAAGCTAAAAAGGAAGCGTTTACCCAATATTTTCCTTCGGTGAGTGCTACCGGGATAGGCTTTTATTCGACCGAACCGATGATGGAACTTGGCGGAATGGGAATGTTGGAGAAAGGGATGTTGGGTATGGTATCGGCTTCGCAAACCATATATGCTGGAGGGCAGATTGTTACCGGGAATAAACTGGCCAGAGTCCAGTCGCAAGTCGGACAACTGCAAAAGATTATGTCGGATGACGAGGTACTGCTCACCACCGAACAATACTATTGGCAGGTAGTGGTGCTGGAAGAAAAAATGAAAACCGTCGCTGAAGCCGATACTCTGCTTGCAAGCATTTACGGCAACGTGAACAACTCATACGAAACTGGGATGGTCAATCGGAATGACCTGTTGAAAGTGGAACTCAAGCAGAACGAACTGGAAAGCACCCGGTTGAAACTGGAGAACGGCTTAAGGTTGGCTAAAATGCTGTTGGGGCAATATATAGGCATTCCTGCCCACGGATTTGAAATCAACCATAGCTTAGGAGAGCCCGGTGTTTCACCGTACACTGTTCGCGTTGACCACCTGTCTGTTCTGTCGCAACGTGCCGAATATCAACTGCTGGATAAGAATATAGAAGCGAACCGCTTGCAGGTGCGAATGGAGATTGGCAAAAACCTTCCTACCATAGCCGCCAATGTAGGATGGAGCTATATGAATTTCGACAAAGGTTCGCCGGCGGCTATGAAAAGTAATTTCGGGATGGTTTTTGCTACCGTCTCCATACCCATTTCCGGCTGGTGGGGAGGCTCACACGCCATCAAGCGACAAAAATTACAGGTTCTTATGGCCGAAAATGACAAACGCGATGCAGCGGAATTGCTGCTTATACAAATGCAACAACTTTGGAACGATCTGGAAGAAGCCTATGTCCAAATTATTTTGGCTGAAAAAACAATTGCTTCGGCTTTGGAAAATGTACGGCTCAACGATGATTATTACAAAGTCGGAACAGGATTACTCACCGACTTGTTGGATGCCCAAAGTGCCTTGCAGCAGGCCCGTGACCAATATACCGAAGCCACCACGGGCTATCAAATGAAATTGAGCAGATACAAACAAGCTACCGCACAGTGACATCAAATCCGGCGTAGCTCAACGGTTAGGGCGTCCCGATTTCAAATTCGGGAAAATTACAGGTTCGAATCCTGTCGCCGGCATAAAATGAATTGTTAATAACGTACATTTTTAAACAATTTATTAATAACAATTTAAAAACAAAAAGTAATGTTGTCATTAGCGTTAGTGATTGGATTAGGAGCAACGCAAACGTATGCATAAAAAGTGGACTTCGGAGTAAAAGCGGAAGCCAATATGTCCAATTTTATCTTGTCCGATATGGATGGGATGAAAAGCAAATTAGGTTTTGGAGCCAGCTTCATCGGGTTTGCCAAAATCAATATCGGAGAACACTTTGCCGTTCAACCCGAATTGCTATTCAATTTCAAAAATTCCGAAATGAAAGAAAAAGCTACTAAGACAAAAGTCGATTACCAATACTTTGGCACCGAAATTCCGGTGTATGCTATCGGACAAATGAAATTGGGCAACGGGAAGGGTTACATTGGCATAGGCTCTTATGTTGGGTTTGGTTTTGATGCCCGCTACAAAGCCAAAAACATGGACGATGGCAAACTCTACAAAGAGTATAGCGGTCAAAAATCGGCTATGCAACGCTTGGATGTTGGAGCAGGCGTCATGTTTGGCTATGAGTTCAATTTTGGCTTACAAATCAATGCGGGGTATAAAATCGGATTCATAGACGCATTGAATACAGGAAAAAAGAATGCCACCGTGCTGAACGAGACAGTTAGTTTGGGCATAGGATACCGCTTCTAACCAACAAATCCGGCGTAGCTCAATGGTCAGAGCGCCTCGATATCAAATCGGGAAGGTTGCAGGTTCGAATCCTGCCGTCGGTGCAAATTAAAAAAATCAAAGTCATGGGAAAGTCAATTCGATATAACCAAGCGTTCAAAGAACGAGCTTTAGAAATCATACTGGAATGTCGCCAAAATTATACAGAAATTCGTAAGTTGATGTTATCTCCGCACCGTAGGGCTGTTGTGATTCTGTGAGAAAAATTATTATGATTTTCCCAGTCTACGCACCTGCTCATTGAAGGTTTCATGGTCAATAGCCTTCTGACGGGTGTGCAACCGTTTGTTATAGACTGTCTGGGTAGACCAGTGAAAAAAATCTGCAATTTTGCTGGAATCCGTAACGCCGAGGTGCATCAGTGCGAAGATACGCAATTCCGTGTTCAGACGCCCCTCTTCCTTGGGGGTGATACGTTGTTCGGGTTGAAGTAAAGAGTTGAAGTCGCTCACGAAAGAAGGATAGACGTGTAAGAAGATGGCATCGAAAGTCTGATAAAAATCCTTTAATTCAGATTCTATCAGGATGGGAGAATCCGTAAATTTCAGCAAGTCTTTATACTGCTGAGCTTTCACCTTATTGTTGACGTTCTTTCGGTATTGGTCAAGCTTGCTGATGTAGTCAGAGCAGAGGGTGAGCACAAATCCTATATATTCCTCTTTGATGATATTCTGGTCATAGAGTTTTTCATTGGCTTCTTTCAGCAGGTTGTTGGTCTCTGTAATCTGCTGGTGAAGTACGGTGATTTCATGCAGCTTGATCTTCAACTGTTCATTGGCTGATTCCAACTCTGTATTTGAAGCAGAAAGCAGTCCATTCAGATTCTTCAACTCTTCTCGTTGTCGACTACGTTGTTTCAATATTCTGTAAGTATAAATCAGAGTAAGGGTGAGCAGACAAGAAACGAATCCGATAATCGACAGCGACCAGCTTAACTTTCTGTTTTGGGTTTTCTTAATTTGCAGATTTGTCTTCTGTATGGCATCAAATGTAGAGAGACAAGAAACCATACGGACCCGATTGTTCATGATATTGGCCATTTCCAGACATAAAGAGATGTATTTGTAAGCACGCTCATTATCACCTTTTTCATTGAGCAGCGTAGCCAGGTCATGCAATGTAGTGTTATCGTTGTTGGCCAGTGTTACATCCATGATGGCGGCTTCTGCCAAACACTCCAGCCTCAGATCCGGTTGATTGTTGTCCCGATATAGTGTGGATAGCACATATAGCAATTTGCTGTTGGTAATGTTAATTGTCTTTGATGTTTCCAAATAAACTTTTAGTGCAACGATGGAACCGGAATAATTTCCGGTACGCAAATCTTTTAATCCTTTATATAGAATGTAATAGGGATTATCATGAGGTAATACATTCATGGTAGAATCTACATAAAAGTGTTCTCTCTCGTAATAATATTCTCGCTTATCGCTACCACTGTCTGTATATTCGGCAAATCGGGAGTAGAGCAGAGACATCTGTCCCAAATATTCTATAAGCATACCTCCTGTTAGTTTGTCGTGGTCTATTTGTTGTATCTCTTCGACGGATTCATACAGTTGTCCAATAATGGCATAAATATATGACTTTTGTATACGACATAGGTTCATCATGTTGTCATCACCAGTCTGTTGGGCAATGACAATATTGTCATTGACGTATATAAGTGCCGAATCAATATTGAAATATTGATATTCCTGAAACAAACGTTTGTTGAGTTCATAGCGTGCCTGTAGCGTATTGGGCATAGGTTTATTAGCTATTTGATTGATAGCCGATTGGCGCTGCTCAATGATTTGATGGTAATTCTCTATCAGCGAATCCAGCACATTCAGCAGGTTTGCAGCCTTATCACTATAATAGAGTGCTGCTTTACCTTGTAAACTGCATAGGAAAAGTAACAGAAAGGTTATGGCAACTGTTCTCATACTTATATTTTAGTTATGTAGGTCGGCTGCGTTTCCGCCGCTTTCCCCATTAAGAACTGTGCGTGCGACTTTCACCGCATACAGCTCCGATAATTCAAAATTTAGTTCTCATAAAACTAAATCGGCTCATCCGCTCCTTTTCAGGAGACGCTTTCCGATAAAGTTCCCTTTCGGGACGTACGTGTGCGGCTGCTTTTCTGCTTCCGCTTCAAGAAGTAGGCATCCCAAGTGGGGTCGTATGGATTGGCTTCACACTTCACTTTTACATGTCGCCTAATCGGTATGTCTGCCAGCCTCCTAAGTGCAAAGATAGTTTCTTTCTCGCAATCTTTGTACCTAAAGCCAAAAATCCAATCCCGATTGCCGACCTTGATAAAGTATTTGTCCTTTATCCATCTTCTCGACTTGTTCGTATGCCTGCGATAAGACCAACGCTTTAACTGATAGGTTAATATATGGTCTATCTTGCTAAACGTAGTTTCCGATACCACACCGCTGTAGTAGTTGCCCCATCCCCGTAATACGGGGTTAAGGTCTTCTATCAGCTTTTGCTGCGCTACCGTCTTGTTCTTTCCGAGCACGACCTCATGCAGTTTTTCAGTGAACCGTTTTTGGCTTTTATAGGATGGTTTGATTAACAATGTACCGTTGTACTTCCGAACATTGAATCCTAAAAAGTCAAAACCTTCGCTGATGTGTGTTATCCGTGTCTTTTCTTCGGACAGTGTGAGCCCACGCTCCCCAAGAAACCCAATCAACATGCGCTTTATCTCTTCGAGTGTTTCCCGTTTGTCTGCCGTGACGATAAAGTCATCGGCATAACGAACGCAATTCACTTTGGGATAGTAAAGTCTACCATCGATATAGCTCCCCTTGTACTTCGCTTTCAGCATTCTTTCCATGCCATCAAGCGTAGCGTTGGCGAGTGTGGGTGAGATGATGCCGCCTTGCGGAGTATCCTCCACCGTAGGCTGTAACAGCTTGTTGAACACAACACCACTTTTCAACCATTTCTCCAAGATGAGCTTGTCGATTCGTACGTTATCCAAAAGCCATTCGTGGCTGATGTGGTCGAAGCATCCCTTGATGTCTCCCTCCAATATCCATTGGGCAGATCAATCCCTGCTTAACCATCTGTGTAGGGCATCAATAGCATCAGCCGTACTTCTATACTTTCTAAAGCCATAGGAGTTGGCATCAGCCGTTGCCTCCGTAACGGGGTCTAATGCCATCAAATAAAGAGCCTGCATGGCTCTGTCTTTCATGGTAGGAATCCCGAGCGGTCTCATCTTCCCGTTCTTCTTCGGTATGTTGACCCTTTTCAGTGGGAGGGCACTGTACCCTCTCCGTTTCAAAGAACACACTGCGTTTATCTTCTTGGCATTGGTATCCCATAATGTATGGTCGACCCCTGCCGTACGTTTTCCTTTATTGGTTGTCACTTTCCTCACCGCCAATGCCTTGGCTTCAAAGGAGGTGACAAGAAGATGCTGCAAGGCTTTCACCTTGTTATATCTTCCTTTTTTCTGAGCCTTTGCTATTTGGACTTGTAGCTTCCTTACCTTGCGTTCACATCGTGTGAAGTCGATTCCCTTCCATGATGTGCCGCTATTGGCTGAAGATGCACACTCGGCTTGCGCCTCGCTCCTTTGCTGTTTCTTCATTCTTTTAAGTTCTACCATTCGTTTCACAAAGAATTACCCTGTGGAAGTCTGCCCGCTTTCGCGTGGGGTGACGTTCAAACTCCTATCCACGACATTACATCATGGCATTCGCTTTCTCCACAATCCTTTACCCGCACTCCATTCGTCCGCTCTTACGATTGGCTTACCCATCTACGGTTAGTTGATGGGAGAAATACGGGCTTACCAAGTTCCGCACAAGTAACTCACGACCGACTTAGAGTCCGCCCATCCACCGGCAGTGCGGCATCCGTGTAGCACGGCAAAATAGCGTGCTATCCTGGCTGCTTGCCTTTTGGCATGGCTCGTTAACATCTGTGAGCCATTTCTTTATTACGATGGTGCAGCGGTTCACCTGCGTTACTCATATCGGTCAGCCTTGCCATTCTTCACCTAGGATGTTTAGGATGGAACGTCGTTATCAAGAGGGCTTCGTACCCGACCGTTACCAGTCACGCACGCTTCTTTAGGCTACTATTGACGGAACAATAGGTTCAGACATGATGCTGAACAATTACTTGTGCGACAAGCTGTCGCACATTTTGCCCTAAAGATACTAAGATATTTGGAAACATAACACTCTTCATCATGTTGTGACGTGAAATTCACCACATTTTTTCATTCGGATAGGAAAATTAGCCTCATCAAAGTGTCTATAAAATCTACTTTTTATTGCTCAATGAAAAGTGTAACTTATTGATTATGAAATAAATACGCTAAATTAAAATCTACCGTTACCGGTTACCCGCAGTTAGACCATATAAATTAATACCGTAATTTAGCAGCAGAATTCATTAGAGGAAAATACAATAAATTTAATAATATTAAGGTAACGTTATACTTATACTAATACTTACAAAAACAGAAAAAAACAATGGATCGTAAATTTAGTTTTAACAAGTCTATGCTATTTGCAGGATTATTGTCTGTCATGATACTGGGAGCAACCTCTCATGTCTATGCAGTTCAGAGTCCTGATGTGCTGAATATGCAGCAACAGATGGTAAAGGTGACAGGTAATGTATCCGATGCAATGGGTACCATTGTCGGTGCCAGTGTGATAGAACAAGGTACAACCAACGGTGTGATTACCGATATTGACGGTAATTTCACGCTAACGGTCAACCGGGGAGCCAAACTCGAAATCTCCTACGTAGGCTATAAGACCCGCGTGATAGTGGTAACAGATGTCACTCATCTCCGGATTACGTTGGAAGAAGACTACCGGCAACTGGAAGAAGTGGTGGTAGTGGGCTACGGTGTACAGAAAAAGAAACTCGTTACCGGCGCCACTGTACAGGTGAAGGGTGATGATGTGGCAAAACTCAATACCACCAATGCACTGGGTGCCTTACAGAACCAGACGCCCGGTATCAACATTACGGCTAACAATGGTTTGCCCGGCGAAGGTTTCAAGGTGAATATTCGCGGTATCGGTACCGTGGGCGACTCTGCACCGTTGTATGTGATTGACGGTGTGGCCGGTAGCGATATCAATACACTCAACCCGGCAGATATCGAGTCTATCGATGTGCTCAAAGATGCTGCTTCGGCTGCTATTTATGGTTCGCGTGCTGCTAATGGTGTTATTCTGGTTACGACCAAACAGGGGAAGAAGGGCAAGATGCAGTTCAGTTACGACATGTATTACGGTTGGCAGAATGTATATAAGATGCCCAACACGCTCAATGCGCAGCAATTCATGGCAATTACTGATGAAACCAACTTCAATAACGGTGTTCCGGCGCTGAACTGGCAGACACAATTGGGCGAATACACTTGGAATATGCTTCAGAACGGTTGGCAAGGTACTAACTGGCTTGACGAGATGCGCAACGAGAATGCAGCGATGCAGAACCATTCCATCAATCTGACAGGTGGTAACGAGATGAGCAAGTTCTCAGCCGGTTTCAGCTTTACCTCCCAAGACGGTATTATAGGCAAGGGTACTGTGCCCAACTATACGCGCTATACCGCTCGTGTCAACTCCGATCATGTGCTCCTCAAGGGGGGCGATCGGGACATCATCAAGATTGGTGAGAATTTGCTGTTCTACTACTCAAACCAGAGCACGATAGCACAGACATCTACTCTTTATAACGATGTCTACAATTCCATAAAGACTACTCCGCTGTTGCCTATGTACAATGCCGAAGGAGAACTGTTCGATTACCACAACATGCAGCAAACGGGCTGGGTGTATGACGATAAACAGGGCAATCCTGTTCTGCTGATGCAGAAGGCGCACGGGCTAAACAAGAACCGTACATACGGTCTCAACGCTACTGCCTATCTGGAGGTAGAACCCATTAAGAATCTCAAGTGGCGTAGTTCGTTCAGCTACCGTATGACCAACAGTTCCAGTCGTTCACTTACCACCCCCTATCAGGCTTCTTCAAACGAGGGAAGTGCCTCATATATTGTGAGCCAGAGTTCAGCATTGGGGCATAGCATCTCGCAGGAGAATACAATATCTTACATTCTTCCCAAATGGAAGGGTCACCTCTTTGATGTACTGGTAGGCCAGTCGTTTGAGAAGACCATACCGGGCGAAAACCTTTCTATAATCAACAGCGTGGCGGAGGGGCAGCAACTGCCCACGATGAAACCCGATATGGATCATGCTTGGATATCCAATACCATCGGAAATGCCGCCACCGACATCGAGGGCTATCCGTTTGATGAATGGGCGCTGGCCTCCTTCTTTGGTCGTATCAACTACAACTACAAAGATAAATACATGGCTACGCTGATTATGCGTACCGATGGTTCGAGTAACTTTGCCCGTGGACATCGCTGGGGCATCTTCCCCTCTGCATCGGCCGGATGGCTTATCAGCGAGGAGAATTTTATGGAAAGCACCCGTGGCTGGCTCGACTTCCTTAAATTGCGTGCCAGTTGGGGACAGAATGGTAATCAGTCGATACCCAACTTTCAGTATGTGTCGCCTATAGCCTTCGACCTCTCGCATGGCTACCAGTTTGGTCAGACACACATTGGGGCGGGGAAGCTCCCTACTACCGGTGCCTATGCCACCACGCAGGCCAATGAAAATGTGACGTGGGAGAAGTCAGAACAAATCGACTTGGGTATTGATGCCGTATTCTTGGGCAACCGCTTGCGGGTAAGTGCCGACTGGTACAACAAGAAGACCAAGGACTGGCTCGTACAGGCTCCGGTACTCTCTACAGTAGGTACCCAGGCTCCCTACATCAATGGTGGCGATGTGAGCAACAAGGGCGTGGAACTCTCCCTCGCCTGGAACGACCGTGTGGGTAAGGACTTTACATACGGATTGAGCCTAAATGCCTCGTATAACGAGAATGAAGTCACCCGTATTGCCAACTCAGAGGGCGTCATCCACGGCAATAAAGGAGCTATTGCTTCCGTCAACGCCGCCGAGTTCTACCGGGCACAGGTTGGCTATCCCATCGGTTACTTCTGGGGCTACCAGACAGCCGGTGTTTTTCAAAACCAAAAGCAGATTGATGATTGGAAAGCAGCAGGCAATGGTGTGGCACAGGCCAACCCGCAACCCGGCGACCTGATTTATGTGGATCGCCACCGCGATGGAGTTATCGACGAAAAAGACAAAACCATGATTGGTAATCCGCACCCCGACTGGCACCTGGGTTTCTCAATCAATCTCGGGTGGAAGGACTTCGACTTCTCTGTCACCACTTCCGGTGCCTTTGGGCAACAGCTCTACTATGGCACGCGCGAGCACACCATCGAGGCATTTGGCCGCTGGCATGGCGAAGGTACATCCAACCGCTACCCGCGTCTGGGCAACAGTGCTATGATTGTAGACCATGTGACTGATATTGACATAGAGAACGGCGACTATCTCCGCATTCAGAACATGACTTTGGGATATGACTTCAAGCGCCTCTGGAAGAATTGCCCACTGTCGCAACTGCGCCTCTATGTAAGTGTACAGAATCTCTTCACTTTCACCAGCTATAAAGGAATGGATCCGGAGGTAGGTTTCGGTGGTACCGACCGTTATGGAGAAAACGCCACTTCGTGGGTGAGCGGCATAGATATGGGATCTTATCCGGCTGCACGCACCTGGCTGATTGGCGCCAATCTGAAGTTCTAAGACACTGTTAACTCTAAATTAAAGAAAACAATGAAAACAAAGAAAGTAACGAAATATATAGGGGTAGTCGCACTAGCCGCGATGACGCTCTGCTCGTGCGAGGATCTGCTTGACTCCAAGAACTATACACAGTCCAACACGCAGAATTTCCCCACATCGATGGATGATGTGGAAATGCTCGTGACATCTATGTACGCCAACCTGAATCATCAGGCGGCAAAGCCCGAATCCTCCTATTTGCTCACCAACCTCTATGCCAGCGACGATATGTTTACCGGAAGTAAAGATGCGGAACTCGACCATCTGATGTATAGGAGTGATTCACAGTTTGACTTCTGCTGGGATATTCACTATAAGGGCATCTATGCCGCCAATACCTGTCTGGAGGGTCTTAACCTGATGGAAGCTGCCGACAACGTGCCCGATGCCGGACTCTTCAGCCAGCGCAAGGGCGAAGCCCATTTCATGCGTGCCTTCCAGTACTACGAACTGGCCGAACTGTTTGGCGGCGTACCCCTGATACTCAGTACAACGCAGGAGACCAACGCGCCCCGCGCTACCGCCGACATGGTGTGGGCGCAGATAGCTACCGATTTGCAGCAAGCTATCAGCCTTATGAGCGATAAGAAGTATCACGAAATAGAGTCCGGACACACCACTAAGTGGGCAGCCCAGGCGCTGATGGCTCGCTGCTTCCTCTTCTATACCGGCTACTACCAGAAAGAGGCTATGCCCACGGCTGATGGCGGCAGCATAACCAAGCAACAGGTGGTAACCTGGCTGGAAGACTGCATCGCTAACTCCGGACACCAGTTGGTGGGCGATTTCCGCAACCTATGGGCATACACCAACGAATATACGGTAGACGACTACGCATATACGGCCGGTATAACAGGGGTAGATGGCCAGCCCCTCCGGTGGGCAGGCAACGGTAATGCCGAGGCGGTATTTGCCGTGAAGTTTGGCAACTTTGCCGGTTATTCCTACGAGAATCAGGGCGGCTACTGCAATCTCTACCTGAGTTTCTTCGGCATCATGAGCAAGAGCGACAATGGGGCTGCTTTCCCCTTTGGCAACACAAACTCCCTTGGAACGGTTCCTATCAGTCTCTGGGACTCCTGGGAAGCAGCCGAGCCTAATGATATCCGTCGCAGGGCATCTGTGATCGTAGACAAAGATGAATTCGATATGGCCAATTATGAAAGTGGTGAGGTGCGCGGGCAGTGGGAAGAGACCGGTCTGTGGAACAAGAAGCTACAGCCCATTCTTTCCAAGAAAGCATACGACAAGGTGGGTTCTTGGGCTAACTCACTCTTTTGGGTAGCTTATCCAGAATATACAGGTATGACCGATGCTTACATTCAGCCCCGTTGGGGAGCCATGTTTGAAGACCTTTACATCATCCGCTTTGCTGACGTGCTGCTTATGCACAGTGAATTAACCGGCAATGCCGACAACATGAACCGGGTGCGCGCCCGTGCCGGCCTGCCGGCTATCGGCTATTCGCTGGAGGCATTGCAGCAGGAGCGTCGCCACGAGCTTGCCTTCGAGGGACAGCGCTTCCAAGACATTCGTCGCTGGCACATTGCCGAGACTGCACTCAGCGAACAGAACAACACCACGCTGAAGAATCTGGGCGTAAGTACCGTGATGCGCGATGGCAAGTATGCCGCACGTTATCAGGCTACCGGCGGATTCTGGCCCATTCCGTCCGCGCAAATTCAGTTGTCTGACGGTGTGCTCATGCAGAATCCCGGCTGGGACACTCCGGACGCACGTTACACCACTTGGAATTTTGACAAGTAACTTGTAGTTCAAAATTATTAAAAACATCATCATGAAAAACTTTTATAAATACATCAGTATAATCGCTGTGATGGGAGCATTCGTATCTTGCGACCCTATCACCGATACATATACCATAGACGATAGCACCATTTCCGCTGATGGGCTCCAGCTCAGTGTGGCTCCCAAGTTTGTAGATGGCAAAAATGGTAACATCATCGTTGTAGAAAACAATTCTCCGATACTCTCTGAGTGGAGTGTGGGCGAGTCTGTCGCACGCAAGGCGTATGCCGAGCTTTCGGTATCTTTCATTGGGCAGCATACCGTTAACTTCCGCGGACTGAATAGCAACGGACAGACATTTACTGAGACCTCGTTTACCGTAAAGGTAGATACCATCTCAACGATTCCGACCGATATAGCCAACCGACTGTGCATCGGTCAGGAGGGAGCTCCCACCTACTTTGGAACGACTATCGACATGGAAAAAATCGAGTTCTCCAACGAAGAGGATCTCGTTACCGTGAAGAACGGCAACCCCGTATTAACCGTGTGGAGCTGTGGCGGTGTCACTTCAGACAAGAATGTGGCTCAGATGCGACTGACGTGTGCTGGTGAGTTTCCCCTTTCAGCTACTTTTACCCTTGCCAACGGAGAGCAGGTAACAAAAGAACTGGGTACAGTCATTGTCAGGGATTTCAACCTCCCGCAGATAGTGCTCGACCTAGTGGGTGAGGATGGCGAGAAGACATGGACCTGGCAGGATAATAATTTCTATGGACTTGGCGGTTACAATACCAGCACTTATCCCGATTGGTTTGTCTTCGATACGCCCACGATGTCCATGATTGCCTCTTACATTGGTATGGCTGGTGAAGAGACGGGAAGCATGATACTCAATATCGACGGAAACTTCTCTGTAGCTCCTACAGGTCGCACCGGCACCTTCTCGTATGACTTCGATGACACAGTACCTAGCTGGTCTGTAGGCAAGCTCCATGTAAATGGCTCTATCCTCTTTGGATGGGCTTTCGATGGGAATACACAGGCGGTATCGTACCAACCTACGGATTTCTATATCGTAAAATGCGATGCCAATAATCTGGTACTAGCTGCATTATCCGAAGCCGGAGGATCCATTTATGACTATGCATCCTGTACCTTCTGGTGCTTCAAGCCAAAACCAACAGAGTGATGATAGTCCCAACTTGGTTTCATGCCTTGACACTCCTTGCCTCAGTATGAAACCAAGTCGGAAGTACCCGATAGTACATAATTTACAGTATATAAAATAAATAGGAGTTATCGCTCGCTCAAGCGGAAATGGATTCATTAAGCTGAAATAAAGGTATTTAGGTATTAGGCATAAACAGTAAGTGAGTCATTCTAAAGCCTGATGTGGGACGATAACCCCTCTAAAACATTTTTGACAATATAATGAAATACAATAAATTGATTGCTTTAGCATGGGGAGCGTTGATTCTGGCTGGTTGTGCCTCTGATAATAAATTGGCATCCGTTTTCTTTCGACACAAGGCACTAAAAATTCCGTTATCAAATGAGTTTACCGAGAAGATAATTGATAACATATATCAACGCATGAGTATGGATGAACGTGCAGCCCAACTTCAGAGCATGTATCTGTCGGAACTTTTTGATGAAAACAATCAACTTGATACAGTCCGATGCTGTGAACTTATTCCTAACGGAATAGGACATTTTGCTCAGTATGCCAGCAATTCGTTAGATGGCCCCGAGGAGCTTCGCGATATGGTAAAACAAGCGCAGGAGTGGCTGGTAAAGAATACACCAACTGGAGTGCCAGCCTTATTTCATGAAGAAGTCATAACAGGTATTGCTGCAAAAGAAGCAACGGTTTACCCACAGCAAATTGGTTTGGCATGTTCGTTCAATACTGAACTGGCTGTAGAAAAAACTCGTCAAACTGCTACCAGCATGCGAAAAATTGGAGGTATGCTTTCGTTGTCACCTATGGTGGATGTGGTTCGGAATCCATATTTCAACCGTTTGGAGGAATCGTATGGCGAAGACGCTTATCTAAGTGCTGCTATGGGTTCTGCTTTTGTTGAAGGTTTGCAATACGGAGGGATGAAAAGTGGAGTGGCGGCATGTTCAAAACATTTTTTGGGCTATGGTGGCGGATGCAATACCGACAGAAAAAAAGAACTTTTTGAAGAAATACTCTTGCCTCACGAGACAATGATTCGAACTAAGGGTAGTAAAGTGATAATGACCGGTTATCACTACTTTCATGGTGTGAAAGCTGTTGCCAATAAATATCTTATGCAGGATATTTTGCGTAATTATCTCGGATTTGACGGCATAACAGTAAGTGACTATGGTTCGATTAACCAGATTGACACAGAAGAAGATGCGTTGCACCGCGGAGTGGCTGCCATAAATGCTGGGAACGATGTGGAATTTCAAAACCGTGACAATTATCAATACCTTCCCGAAGCAATAAAGCAAGGACTTGTTAGTGAGGCGACATTCGAAGACGCTGTCAAACGAGTTTTGAGGTTAAAAGCTGCTGTGGGCCTGTTTGATGAAAATCCGACATTCTGTGCAGAAGGCGATATCGAATTCGACACCGCCGAGGAGCGTCAAACAGCTTATGAACTTGCCACACAATCAGTAGTACTTCTTAAGAATGATAACGTCCTCCCTATCGAACATCCTAGGAAGATAGCTCTTGTGGGACCTAATGCCAACACAATGTGGGCTATGCTTGGTGATTACACATATCAAGGTTTGCACTATTTTTGGCGAGGCATTAATACTGGAAACACAAACAATCAGATTATAACTTTGAAAGAAGGTCTGGAAAAAAAACTACCAGATGGATGCACTGTGAACTATTCCTGTGGTGTGGATTGGGTTGAAAAAACTGAGACATCCATTTCAAAAGGCGGGGATGATCGTGCAATATGGCTCGATAAGAATCGTCATATAGCCCGTGATGAGAAAATAGATGCTAAAGAGGCGCTTTCGTTAGCTGCCAATAGCGACATAATCATTGCCGCAATGGGGGAGAACACTTTACTATGCGGAGAAAATCGAGACCGTGGAAGTTTACGGTTACCAGGAAAACAGGAGGAATTTGTCAGACAATTAATAGTTACAGGTAAGCCTGTTGTATTGGTTATGTTCGGTGGGCGTGCACAGGTTATTGGCGACCTTGCGGATAAATGTGCAGCCGTGATTCAGGCGTGGTACCCCGGTGAAGAAGGGGGTAATGCTTTAGCCGATATTATTTATGGTAATGTTGCGCCGTCAGGAAAGTTGAGTGTGAGTTATCCAAAAGTAGAACTTAACGAAAACATCTGCTATAATTATTCCAATACTCCTGATGAGCGTATTCAATATCACTTCGGGTACGGACTGAATTACACTACTTTTGATTATTCAGACTTAGTAGTTGACAAATCAGTTTTCACGACTGATGAATTATTCAATATTTCCTTCAATGTGACTAATACCGGGTCGCGCGAAGGTGATGAAATCGTACAGATATATATATCACCTACTTCAGCAAGTCAACCATTGAAACCCATTAAACTCGCCGGATTTGGTCGAGTATCACTTAAACCGGGCGAAACTAAAAAAATTGACTTCATCATGTCACCGCAACAATTGGGTTATTATAATGATGGAATATGGACTATAAAAAAGGGTGATTTCATTATAAAAGTTGGTGCAGCATCAAACGATATTCGCCTTACCGACAGTATCTGTCTCATCGGTGATGCTCACACTATGCCCTTGCGCACAGTTTACTTTTCGGAGATGAAAAAGATTAATAATTAATAATCTTACCGATCGTTGACAAAGCCTGATGTGGAGTGATGAATCCTCTACAATTTTGGAACTCTAAATATAAATTTAAGTAAATATGATGAAATATAACAAATTGATTGCTTTAGCATGTGGAGTATTGACTCTGACCAGTTATACTCCGCCCCCTTCCGCTGATGGAGAGATGGATGCGTTTATCGATGACCTGATGGCGAAGATGACGCTCACGGAAAAGGTAGGACAGTTGAATCTCCTAGCGGTGCCTTCGTTTGTATCGGGCAACGCATCTGACGATAACGACAGCCGCGAACAACTCATAATCGATGGTAAACTTGGCGCCATGTATGGCAGCTATGTGGCAGAAGACCTGTTGGCAGCACAGAAACTGGCAGTAGAGAAGAGTCGCCTGGGCATTCCGCTTATGTTCGGCTACGATGTTATTCATGGTTTGCAGACGGTGCAGCCTATACCGCTGGCTATGTCCACCTCGTGGAATCCGGAACTGATAGAGCGGGGAGCCCGCGCTGCTTCCCTTGAGGCTACGGCTTCCGGCATCAACTGGGTCTTTTCGCCGATGCTGGATATCTGCCGAGATGCCCGTTGGGGACGCATTGCTGAGACATTTGGAGAAGACCCTTTTCTGTGCGGTGAACTTGGTAAGGCAATGGTACGCGGTTATCAGGGTACCGACCTTGTCGACAACACCACGGTCATGGCCTGCGTGAAGCACTATGCGCTCTACGGAGCGGTGGAGAGTGGCCGCGACTACAACATTGTGAACATGGGACGCCAGGAGGCTCTTAACGGATTTCTTCCGCCTTATCGCGAATCTGCCTACGAGGGTGCAGGCAGCTTCATGGCCTCGTTCAACGATTTTGAGGGCATCCCTGCACACGTCAACCGCTACCTGCTCAACGACCTGTTGCGCGAGGAATGGGGATTCAAGGGATTCATCACTTCCGACTATGAGGGCATTAACGAATGTGTGAACCACGGCATAGGCGATATTGAGGAAGTTACCGCACTGGCCATAGAGGCTTCGGTGGATATGGATCTCAACGGAAGTGCCTATATGGACAATCTGGAGAACTTGGTCAAGCAGGGACGTTTATCGGAAAAAGATATTGAGGTGGCCTGTCGCCGGGTGTTGGAAGCCAAATACAAGCTGGGACTCTTTGAAGACCCCTATCGCTATCTGGACCTACAGCGTTACCAATGCGAGATTCACACCGATGAGTCGCGTCAGCTCAGCCGTGAGATAGCCAGAGAATGTCAAGTGTTGCTCAAGAATAAGGGCAATGTGCTGCCTCTCTCCAAATCGGCCAGGATTGCCCTGGTGGGTCCGTTTGCGGTGGCAGCCAAAGAGATGCAGGGCAGTTGGTCCTTCTCCAGGTTTGCCGATGGCTGTGTAACTTTTTTGGAAGGTATGCAGGAAGCTGTGGCAGGCCATGGCGGTTCGGCTACATACGCCGAAGGCTGTTGGGTGCTTGAAGACAAGCAACTGGAGCAGGATATGGTCAACCAATATCTGGGCGCTTACAAGCCAGGACAGGTCATCAAACCTGTGCATACCCGTCCAAACGAGCAACTCGTGGCAGAGGCTGTGGCCCTGGCCCGCCGGAGCGATGTGGTGGTGGCTGCCTTGGGTGAGTTGAACAACATGAACGGCGAAGGCGTGTCGCGTTCCGACATTACCCTGGGGCTCCCGCAGGTAGAACTTCTCAAGGCACTGAAGGCTACCGGCAAGCCGGTAATTCTCATTCTGACCGCCGGCCGGCCGCTGGCGCTCACCGAAACCGAACCGCTGGCTGATGCTATACTTTATACATGGTCGTTGGGCGATCAGGCAGGTCGTGCCATGGCCGATGTGGTCTTTGGTGATGTCAATCCGAGTGCACGTCTGACCACCTCTTTCCCGCGCAACGTGGGTCAGTGTCCCATCTACTATAACCACAAGAACACGGGGCGTCCGCATCAAGATGGTGCAGCCTATTCTCGCTTCACCAGCAACTATCTCGACTGCATTCACGGGCCACTCTATGCTTTTGGACACGGATTGAGCTACACTACCTTCGAATACAGCGACATCACACTATCAACCAATGAGATGACTGTCGATGGTCAGGTGAAGGCTTCGGTGACAGTGACCAACACCGGCAAACGGGATGGTATGGAGGTGGTACAACTCTATGTAAAGGACATCTATGCCACCTGTTCGCGCCCGGTGAAGGAGCTGAAAGGTTTCGAGAAAATCAGCCTCAAAGCCGGCGAGAGCAAGACCGTATCGTTTGAGATTGGCCGCAAGCAACTGGAATACTACAATCATGCGTTGCAACTGACGGTAGAGCCGGGCGACTTCGAGATAATGATTGGGCATGACAGTCAACATGTAAACAAAGCAAAACTGACTGTAAATTGAAAATTAACACTAAAAAAATATAATCATGAAAAAAAGACTTTTCTTACTCCTCTCGGTAGCGTTGCTGGTTGGCTGCGCCACTGGCAAAACCCAAAAACCATCGTTTACCGGCACTTGGTATGCCACACAGTACGGTTGTCGCAGCGTAGTCCACTTCAACGAAGACAGCACCATCACCATTAGCAGCGAGGCCAACTCTGCTGCCAACATGACCGTGGGCTATGTAGTTTCCCCCCAGGCTGATGGCTGTCACTTCGACCTCCGGATGGGTATGGAGAATCGCGGTATTGCCCTCTTCGATGGCGCAGACCATCTGCAGATTGGTATCGTGTTTGGTCCGGAACAGTATGCTCCCCGTCCGCAGAAGTATGAAGATGCCAATTCGGCACATGGAAATCTGATGCTGGATCTTTATCGGGATCCCACCAAGGTAATCTCCGTACTCGACACCAAGGTAAAGGCTCCGGCCGAAGCGGCTATTCCCTTCGAACGAAATAAACGTCTGGGCAGAGGACTCAACATGAATGGATATGTGGATGCCAATCCCGTAGATGGCAACGATGCCCCCATGACGGAAGCCGATTTTCGGGGCATTGCCGAAGCCGGATTCCAAAGCGTGCGTATCCCTACGACTTGGGTGAAGCACTGCGCCAAGGAGGCTCCCTATACCATTGATGCAGACTTCTTCCAAAAGATGGATTGGACCATCGAGCAGTGCCTGAAGAACAACATCGCCGTCTCTATTGACCAACACTACTACCCGGCCATCAATATGGGCGAAGACGACCCCGAACTCACCTGGGAGCAGAATCTCGACCGAATTAAGTCGCTATGGACACAGATTGCCGAGCATTACAAGGATTATCCCAACGACATGCTCTTCTTTGACTTGTTAAACGAACCCAACATGCGCCTTGGAGCCGATGGTGTGAACAAACTGCATGCCGAGCTCATTGCCATCATCCGACGGACCAACCCGGGCCGTACACTGATTATAGGCACTCCCAATCTGGGACAGACTTGGACACTGGGCGAACTGAAATTCCCGGAAAACGAATGGAATATCATCGTTCAGGGTCACTACTACCTGCCTCATACCTTCACCCATCAGAATCTGGAGTATGTGGCGAGTGCTATGGTAGGACATCAGGTAGAGTGGCACGGAACCGAAAATGAGAAGGCGCCTATTATTCGCGACCTCGACTTCTGCCAACGCTGGAGCGAACAGAGCGGTCGTCCGCTCAACATCGGCGAATACGGTGTCTGCCTCAAGGCCGACCAGCAATCGATGAACCGCTACTTCTCCTTCATGCAAGAGCAGTTCCAGCTGCGCGGATTCAGCAGCCATATCTGGGCATACCGCGGGCTGTTCGGCCTCTATGATCTCCAGACAAAGACATGGAATCAGGAAAGTATCCAGGCACTGACCGGAAATGAGTGAAACTGTAGAGACGCAAGCCTTGCGTCTCTACAGCCTGAATTAAATCGAAACAATAAAAATATGAATTAATTATGAACATCTACTTAAAAATTATTCATCCCAATGAAATATTTATTTAGCCTCCTTTTCTTGCTGGCTTACGGGAGCACTGTGGCGCAACAGCCGCCCGTAATGCCACGTGATGCCGCCATAGAAGCCAAGATAGAGAAACAGTTGGAGCAGATGAGCCTCGATGAGAAAATCGGGCAGATGGTGGAACTGGAGATAGGCATGATTACCTATCGAGACCCGCGTTACGTCGTGGAGAAGCTTGCCCGGATGTCGGAGCAGGAACTTGCCGACACCTTACACCGCTTTGGGCTCGACAAGCAGCACAATGCCGCCCAGTTGGCACTGAAAACTCCCGAAGATAAGCAAAACAGGGAAAAGCTGATGGGACTCTACTGGGTGTCCAACGACATCCAAGCGAAGCTCCCTTTCCGGTTAGACGAGGCAGCGCTCGACTCCGTAGTGGGCAAATATAAAGTTGGCTCCATTCTCAATGCGCCACAAACTACCGCCCAGACCCCTGCTGTGTGGAATCAGGTGGTAAAGACCATTCAGGATATGTCAATAAAACATCTCGGCATCCCCACCGTGTATGGTCTCGACCAGATGCATGGCACCACCTACTCCGCCGGTGGCACGCTTTTCCCGGGTGCCATCAACATGGCGGCCACTTTCAACCGCGACCTTGTATATAAGATGGGCGAAATAGTGGCCTACGAGACTCGTGCCTGTAATGTACCCTGGATTTACGGCCCGTGTATCGACCTCGGCAGAATGCAAGCCTGGAGCCGGCAGTATGAATCATTTGGCGAAGATGTATTCCTCTCCGGCGAGATAGGGGCAGCTGCTCTTCGCGGCATGCAAGGTGATAATCCTAACCATATCGATGCATACCACGTGGCAGGCTGCCTGAAGCATTACTTTGCCTACGGAGCACCATACAACGGACTGGATCGTTCACCGGCCAGATTGAGCTACGAGGAACTGCGCGAGAAGCAGTTTGCACCCTTTCTGCGGGGAATCCGGGAAGGAGCCTTAAGCATCATGACCAACAGTTCCAACGTGAATGGCGTGAAGGGCACGGTCAACCGGGAATTTATCACCGGCTGGCTCAAGGAGGGGCTTGGCTGGGACGGAATGGTGGTAACCGACTGGGGAGACATCGATGGAGCCGTTACCAGCGACCGCGTGGCCCCTACTGCCAAGGAGGCAATCCGGCTAGCTATCAATGCCGGTGTAGATATGATGATGGTTCCCTCGCAATTCACTTACAACGGCTTACTCAAAGAACTGGTAGAAGAGGGCAGCGTCAGCATGGAACGCATTGACGATGCCGTGCGACGCATCCTGCGCCTGAAACACCGGGTGGGACTTTTCGAACAGCCTAACACCTTTGTTGTAAATTATCCCAAATTCGGTAGTGAGGAGTTTGCGGCATACAGCCGGCAGGCCGCACTGGAATCCATCGTTTTGCTGAAGAACGACTCTGTAGATAGTCAAAGCCGCTTGTTGCCTGTAAAGCAAGGCACCCGGCTGCTGGTATGTGGACCTAATGCCAACAGCATGCGTACACTTAACGGCGGCTGGAGCTATACCTGGCAGGGCGACGGTGCCGACCGCGAGGAATTTACCGGGCACTTCAACACCATCTATGAAGCCCTGCGGAACAAGTTCGGAAGCGAGCAGGTGACGTTGGTAGAGGGCGTGAGTTACGACTCGAAACGCTGGGCAATGGATCATGCCGATAATATCGCCGATGCCGTGGCAGCTGCTGCCGACAACGACTATGTGATAGTGTGCATCGGAGAGAATACCTACGCTGAGACCCGGGGCAACATTGCCGATATCAATCTCAGTACCAATCAGAAAAACCTGGTGAAGGCACTGGCTGCTACGGGCAAGCCCATCCTCCTGGTGCTGAACGAGTCGCGCGGACGCGCCATCAGCGACATCGAACCTTTGGCAAAGGCCATAGTACACACCATGCTGCCTGGCAATTATGGAGGAGATGCGCTGGCCGAACTCCTGGCGGGCAACGAAAACTTCTCCGGCCGTCTGCCATATACCTACAGCGCTCAGCCGAATGCTATGGTCAACTACGATTATAAGGCGAGCGAAGTGCGCGAGACCATCAGCGGTGTATACGACTATAATGCCAAGACCTACGAACAGTGGTGGTTTGGAGCCGGTATGAGCTATACCACCTATACCTACAGCAATCTCCATGCCGATAAGAATCGTTTCACGAAAGACGATGTGCTCACTTTAACAGTCGATGTAAAGAACACAGGCGCCATGGCGGGCAAGGAAACAGTGATGCTCTATACTTCCGATCTCTATGCTTCGCTCATGCCCGATAATCGCCGCCTGCGTGGGTTCGAGAAGATTGCACTCGCCCCGGGTGAAAGCAAAACGGTAACCTTCCGCATCAAGGCAAGTGACCTCGCCTTTGTGGGAACCGACAAGAAGTGGACACTCGAAGCCGGCGAATTCAATATCGCCTGCGGAGACCAGTCGGTGAACATCCATTGCACGGAAGACTATACCTGGGAAGAAGAAAATATACCTGATAACTGATGAATATGAAGAAGAGCCTTTTCGTTTTATTTTTTCTTTGCCTGGTACTATCCTGTGGTGCAGCTGTATGGCCGGCTATATGGATTGGTTGCCACGCAGAAAAATTGGGCGCAACCACCATGACCTTTACTTGGCAAGGGGGCATTTAGAAATATAGAGAAAAAGCACGATACAGACCGTGTAAGTTAATAAAACCGGCAGTCTGAAATTTCAGTTGGTTAATAGTGTTTTTTAATAAAAAGTAGGATATCATGCAAACTAAGATGTTGATAAAGATTATTCTTTTTTTGTTTTTGATATGTGGTGAATATTCGTTTCTATTCGGACAGGAAAAACCACGTGTCATTGTCCTGACCGATATTAACAATGAACCGGATGATGAAGAATCTCTGGTTAGATTTCTGGTTTATTCCAATGAATACAACGTAGAGGGACTAGTCGCTACCACCTCGTGTTGGTTGCGAAAAAATACCAGAGAAGATTTAATAAGGCGACAACTTGATGCTTATGAAAAAGTTCGTGAAAACCTTCTTAAGCATAGTATAGGTTTTCCAGAAGCAGACGATTTACGACGGAAAACATGTACAGGTCAGCAGCTTTTTGGTCTTAATGACACGGGTGCCGGAAAATCGACAGCAGGATCCAGTCTTATATTTAAGAATTTTATTCGTGAAGATACCCGCCCTTTGTGGATTCTATTATGGGGAGGAGCCAATACGCTTGCACAGGCCTTAATTGATTTGCGCAATCAATATCCCGACAGCCAAATTGAAAGCATACTCAGTAATGTTAGGATATACTCCATTTCCGATCAGGACGATGCAGGACCATGGATAAGGCATGAATTCCCTTCCTTATTTTATATTGTTGATCCCTCAAATCCTGATTCTCAAACTTATTACTCGGCCACCTGGAATGGCATCTCAGGTGATCGAAACGGTTTAAATGGGCCCATGTACAAATTTGAGTTGGTGGAACATCCGTGGTTGGAAACTCATATTATGAAAAATCACGGTTCGCTCGGTGCTTGCTATCGTAAGGTTGAGATTATTATGGAAGGCGATTCACCTTCATTTTTAGGATTAATCAATAATGGCCTTGGCTGGGAGCAAAGTCCAGACTTTGGAGGATGGGGAGGAAGATATAAACTGTATAGACCCTATGGAGAGAGCCGGCCAATTTGGACAAGTAATAGCCATAGTCGGGACAAGGTGGAATACGAACCTGGGAAAATCTACATGTCAAATGGTGCCACTATTTGGCGTTGGCGTGAACACTACCAACATGATTTTGCCGCCCGGATGGATTGGTGTATTGCCGATTCTTATCATAAAGCCAATCACAATCCCATAGCTATTCTCAATGGAGATTCCACAAAATCGGTGGTTCACATTTCAGTGGACAAGGAACCATCTATTGAATTATCGGCATGCGGAAGCTATGATCCAGATATAGACCAAATAGACACCCGGTGGTGGATATATCCGGAAGCGGGAACAATAAAAAACGCATCATTAACACAAATGGTGGGTGAAACGACGAAAGTAGTGTTACCGGAAAACATTAAGAGCGGAACCTTGCATGTTATTCTTGAAATAAAAGATTCTGGAGAACCAACTTTATGGAGTTATAGAAGAGCTATTATTTCAGTGGGTAACAATCAAAATAAATGAAATTATACCTGATAACTGATGAATATGAAGAAGAGCCTCTTTATTTTATTTTTTCTTTGCCTGACATTATCCTGTGGTGCGGCTGTATGGCCGGCTGTATGGATTGGTTGCCACACAGAAAAATCGAGCGCGGATCTGTGTGTCGCCTATTTTCGTAAAAGTGTGCGGTTGGACACGGTGCCTGAACAGCATCTGTTACGCGTATCGGCAGACAACAGATATAAACTTTTTGTCAATGGTGTATTTGTTTCTCTGGGACCGGCGCGCAGCGATCTCAGTAACTGGAATTACGAGACGGTGGATATCGCACCCTATCTTCGCCAAGGGAAAAACACCCTGGCAGCCTTGGTCTGGAACTATGGCGAGAAGCGTCCGATGGCACAAATGGGAACCAACGACATTGCTCTATTGGTATGTGCCGACGGAGCAGACCCGGTGTTCAACACCGATTGGAATTGGCAGGTGCTCACAGGCGAATCCTACTCATCGTTCGACGACTTTGTAGTCCCTGGCTACTATGCGGCCGACCGCGGTGAGCGGTTTGATGCTAACGACTACCCCTGGGGATGGCAGACAGAACAGGAAACCCCCGGATTCAAGTGGAAGCAGGCCCGATACCTGGATGCAGCAGTCGACAAGGGCACACGCGATCGTGGAGGTCGCCTCCTTGTGCCTCGCTCCATACCGCAGATGGAGATGCGTGAAGTGTCGGCAGGGGATATCAGTTTGCCACTGACCGTTGCTCCACATACACGAACGTCAGTATTGATAGATCGCGACTCGCTCACCACCGCATATTTCCACCTGACCACTTCAGGCGGTAAGGGAGCTAGTGTGGAAGTATGTTACGCTGAGGCACTGTTCAATCCCGATATGCCCGACATCTGGCATGCCACCAAACCACATCGTGATGAGACAACAGGCAAAGCTATGATGGGAGTGAAGGACCAATTCCTGATGGATGGCGGTATGCATCGACAAACGACTACACTTTGGTGGCGTACCTGGCGTTATCTGGAACTGACGGTGGAAACAGCCGACGAAGCACTAACTATCGAACGCCTGGGAGCCACCTTCACGGCCTATCCGCTAAAGAAGGAGAGCCACCTGCGCGCAAGTCAGGAACTAGAACAAATAGAGAAGATAGGCTGGCGCACCGCACGCTTCTGTGCCAACGAAACCTATATGGACTGCCCCTATTACGAACAACTTCAATATTTTGGCGACACCCGGATTCAGGCCATGCTCACCCTGTACAACACCCGCGACACGCTCCTGCCCCGGCACGCCATCGAGCAGGGACGCATGTCGATGACCGCCGACGGACTGACACAAAGCCGCTACCCTTCGGTCTCGCCACAAATGATATCCTCCTATTCGCTCAGTTGGATAGGTATGCTCTACGACTACTGGATGATGCGCGACGGGCATCAGTGGCTCCGTCAATACCTGCCCGCCTCCCGCCACATCATAGGTTGCTATGAGAGATACCTGCGAGCCGACAAGAGTCTGGCGCGTATGCCTCATTGGTTCTTCGCCGATTGGGCCACGGGTTTCGACTATGGAGAACCTAACTACAGTCAAGACGGCAGCTCTGCCTATCAGGATCTGGTATTTGTTATGGCACTACGCGAACAGGCCGCTATGGAAAAATCTTTCGGCTTAGAGGTATTGGGAGACTATTACCACGATTTGGCCCGGCAGATAACCGCTGCCGTCAGGACCAAATACTGGAACAGCGCGCGCGGATTGTTGGCCGATACTCCTGAACAAAACGTCTATTCGCAACATGTGAATGCTCTGGCCATACTGACTGAAGTGCTCGATGATCATGAAGCGCAGGAGGTGTGCCAAAAGATGCTCGACGACACGACACTCATCCAAGCCACTTTCTATTTCCGCTATTTCGTACAGCAAGCCATGGACAAGGCTGGCATGGCCAACCGCCTGCTCGATACCCTACAGCCATGGCGAGACCAGCTTGCCATCGGGCTCACCACTTGGGCAGAGACTCCCGAACCGTCGCGCTCTGACTGCCATGCCTGGAGCGCCCATCTCAATATCGAGTTCTATCGTATGTTGTTGGGCATTCACTCTGCCGCTCCGGGGTTTGCCAAAGTTCGTCTGACTCCTGCTCTTGGTCACCTGTCGGAGGCATCAGGCTCCATACCCCATCCGTTGGGTAGCATCTCTGTAGCGTACCGAAAGACGGGCCATGCCTTGCATGCCCGGATTGTGCTTCCAGAAGGAGTCCACGCTACCCTTGAGTGGAAAAATCAATGCATGGAAGTAGACCATTCGCAGGAGTTAGTTATTGCAGAATAAAAAACTTATTTATGTTTTATCAAAACCTCAATACGTTCGAATGAAAAAAATACCAAGATAACTTCTGAGCGGATGGCTATGGGCTATTCGCTCATTTTTTTTACCGGACAGTAATGGATGAATTGGACCGAAAAAATGTGCTGTCTTTCCCTTCAAATACAAAGAAAAAAATGTTGAGAAAAATATTCAATATTGACTAAACCAAAAAAATCAGTATATATTCTCCTGGCCGTCTTGTTTTTTTGCTCAAAAAATCATTTTCATGAGATTATTTGAAGAAATAGATAACGTTTTATTTCTCTCATTATTTTGATTGTTTTAGTTGTTTTCTTTTACGATAAAAACATGAATTTACGTACACACAAAACAGTATATGCTGTATAATTTCTGTTTTTGCATTGGATTAGTGTTGCGTATAACCTATTATACCTTAAGAAGCCAGTTTATAAAACACAATTGCTAATAAGTTTTTGTGGATAAACAAATACCATCACAATAATTATTAACGAATTAAATTAAAAACAATGAAACGAAAAAAAATGATTCTCAGCTTGAGGATAAATACCAACAAAATCTATTAAGGCAAAAAAATGCTGGATTAAATAAGTCTGATAAAGGGAGAGATGAATTATGGATGTTTTACAAAACCGCTCATGAACTATACCAGTCCGAGGTAATTGGATACGGTAAGTTGTATAATCGTTATGTCAGTGATTTCCTAAATAGCCATATGTATACCGACCGTGTTGATGCAGCAGGGATGAATGAACATAGAAAAAACTTTCACATCATGGAAGAGCTTTTGATCATTCGTAAAGATTTAGTACAGAGATATTTTACAAAAGAAAAGCTATGTGATTTAGATTATTCAATTATGCACCATGAGTTTAATACAATTCCACCGTCTCCCGATTCTAAAGTATCTATTGTTTCAGATTTACTCCCAGTCGCGTTTACTTCCAAACCGGATTTTCAATGCTATTTTAATTCCGCAAAAATAAGTCTCATTACGCATATTGCGAATGAAGCTCATCTGTTTTTCCCCGATGTGTCAGAGGCAGAGGTGAAAGCTCTCTTTGCCTGTTGCTTGGAACATCCTTTGAAGTCAGCCTGTAATCGTAGAGTTGCTTTTTTCTTTGATGCCCTGTGTGAACACAAACTCATCACAACACGGTGGCAACATGTTATAGACAAGAACGGACTTATTCTATCATCAGCAAAGAATGTTCTTCTTAATAATAGTAAACTATCTACGGCATTAAATGAGGCTAAGCAACACGGTGGATGCGCGTACAGAACCATTGAATTACATGTGCAAGAAATAGCAGAATGATTTTTAAATGGACTTGTATATTTACAAAAAAACAGCTACCTTTACGTGATAAATCTTCAACCTATATGTCGTACATACTTCTTATTCTTGTTGCCTATTTCCTGTTGCGAATAGTCGGAAAGATGCTTCGACATTTCATGTCACCATCCAATGCCAGCTTTTGGCTATTGATATTGGGGTTGCTCTTTATCCCTAATTGTGCATGGCTTAGCGTGGCAATCATTGTCGGGCGTTATGTTGTTGCACCTATCATACGCCATCTGCCTAAAGAAAAGGACAATGATTATTACCGAAAGAAAGGGAGTGGAAGCGATGACGCCAACTGGAATACCCTTATAATGCTGGCTATTCCTATCTTTTGGCCGTTCCTGATCTTGAAGGTATTTGTTAAGGATAAGACTCTGCCGAATGACAATCGACCGTTTGATTATGAGCAGCATGAGAAGAGCAATCGGCGATAGCCTTATCTCTGGTTTCTTTAATAAAATCCAACAGAGTATTAGGATTGATGAATTCATCATTGTACTTGACCGACAAATGTAGATGCTCTCCTGTTGACTTGCCAGTATTACCTGTGATAGCAACTACTTCGCCTGGCTTCACTATTGTATTCTTTTTTACCAAAGCTTTAGAAAGGTGGCAGTAACTGACGGTATAGTTGCCATGGCGTATGGTAATATAATTGCCCGAACGACTATCATGCCCCACCTTTGTAACTTCCCCCTTCATCATCGCATAGACCTTGTTGCTCCTTGTGTGAAAATCCATGCCATTGTGAAACTTCTGCTTGCCGGTGAATGGGTCATGTCGCCAGCCATAAGGAGAATTGACAACCAATTTATCTAGCGGATAAGATACACTCAGATACCGCTGTATCCTTTCATCCAGACCTTCCGCTTTTGATTTCCCTACTTTAGTAGAGGAATCACTCTTACTGACCTCCTCAGTTTCGGGGAGGTTTTGCTGTATCTGTTGTACCTTCCACGAAGCCGGCTGTTTGCTTACCGTGTAGAATTGCGCCTGAAGGCAGAAGCAGTTCTGAAAGAGCATGAATATTGTTAGTAGTGATTTCATTTGGTAAAAGTATATCTCACCTCTGTGAACTATGACCTAATACTCATTTAAACAATCGTTCTTTAACATCCTGTAGGTAATCATACTGTGTTTTTATACTCAGGACAATTATTCTGTATCGTATGTTCATTTCTTCTTTTGAGTATGATTACAGGTCTGATTTTAATCCACAATACTAAATAAGTCGAAATTCAGAGAGATAAAAGAGAATGCACCATTTATCGCACCATCCACCATCTATTTTCGCCCAATAATTTATTTATTAAACACATAGGAACTATGAACAGAAGCAGATTCTCGGACGCGGAGATACCTTACGCTATTCTTCGGAAATTCGGTCTTACTCAAGAAATGATTGGCGACCTGCCTACCCATACGCTGTCACAGATTGCGGAAGGCTACCGCTCTCCTGTATTGCCTATAGAGTATACAGATGAGCAAGGGAATACCTATAAAAGCCGAACCCGCTTTTCTCTGTATCGAACGGAAGATAACCGAGTGGATGTATTATTCTATCCACAACTGCAACAAGCCCAACTTGAGAAATTCAGTGTTGAGAACAGAAGCAAGTTGCAGTCTGACAAGGCAATTATTGATAGACTGTCCACCGCTGACGGCAAAGAGATGCAAGCCTTTCTACAGATTGACAAAGGCACGCAACAAATTCTCTATGTGCCCACTCCGGTAATCGGCAGAAATCTTCAGGTCATCGCCGATGAATTTCACCTGAGCAATGCTGAAATTATCTGCCTGCGCAATGGTGATCCGTTGACTATCCTGACTGGTGATGACACCATCACCGTGGGTGTTGACCTGAATGAGTCTACCGGCATCCGCATCTGTACAGGTGACCAACGCAAATGGAGTGCGGAGATGAAGAAGGATTGGGAGAAATACAACTACGGATGCTTCGGGTGCTGGACAATGGACGAAGAGGGTAACCTGGACTACACTCCGGAAGAAGTGTACACCGATGAGATGTGGGAAGAGATGAAACGAAAAGGCGAAAGCCGCAAATCACAAGTTGCTACTCCTAAACTATAAGAACGATGGCAAAAGAGAAATACTATACAGAAGAAGAGCTGGTGGAGAAAGTTCAAAAAGGAGAATTTGGCTGGCTTGATTACGTCAATCACCACTCACGTGAGTGGAAACAGGAATATACGGTGTATTGCAAATCCAGAGGACTATCCATCAATGAAAATACGGCACAGGCCTATATCGAGCTGAAACAACAGCAATTGGAGGAAGCCTTGGAAAACGGAGATGCTTAACAAACGATCAGCAGATGACAATCAGAAAGAATACCAACTCTATTCCACTGGATTTGCCAGTGGAACTGCAAGACATTCTTATCCGGAATGGAATGCGTGCGCATATCACAGGAAGCAGCAATGGATTCAGCCTGACCGTGCAAGGTCATGATTCGCCCATGCTGACTTATCCGATTAGCGAGAAGCAACTTATGGCGCTGACCGACGGAGGAACCAACTTCACCAACAAGCGGAGTTACAATACCTTTGCCAGTATTGTGGCAGCGGACTTTGACATGCCCAAGGACTTCGTTCACGCACGCAATGCCAACGGGCGTGTGGCGATGGGGCTGCATGGCTACCGTATCGGTGCAGGAGAATACGGACGGACGGGCATACCCCGGCATTTCCATGCTTGGGGAGAGCGATTTCTTGGCTGGACTCCCCGACAACAGGAAGGATTCCACTTACGGCGTATCGGAGGGAACTTGTACTATCCCGGTGCTCCTATGGTACCGGAACGTCCCGATGGACGCATGAAACCCGGAGAACTACAGAGTGGCGGTTACGGATTCTACTATAAAGGTCAGCAGACGGCTCCGGTGGCCGGGCAGGATGTGCTGAAAGACTTGCAGAGTGTGATTACTCCCATACAGGCAAGCAACCGAAGTGCGGAAGCAGCGAAACCTTATAAGGAGCTTATCACTTCACCCGTGTACTTCACGAATGAGAAGTGGCAGGAATGCTTGGGCAGTCACGGCATTATTGTCGATGCACAGGCTAAGAAACTGACTATACAGTCTAAGGCCACGCAAGCCGACTTCCAATATGACCTGACCGACGAGGAAGTGAAGACACTGACCCATAATTCCATTAAAGAAGCCTCTGTAGAAAAGCGACTGGATATGCTCAATGAGATTATCAAGGAGGACTTCAACGGTGCTATTACATTGGAGTTGCTCAACAGCAAAAAATCCATTGATATACCCTTGCAATCGGCTGTTCAGAGAGGCTTGAACTATCAGCTACAGACGATGGTAGGGAAAGACAGAGGGCCGGGTGCCAGTGTGGAAGACGGGATGGAAATACGGGCTGAACAGGCATTGCCCAAAGGAACGGTCGTGATGAATGGTACAGATTTGGGATATCTGGACAAAAATAAAGGATGGTTCAGGGAAGGTCAGCATGGCAGGGAGGTAACTGTGGATGCTATACGGGTAGAGCCGATAATGGAAGGCAAATACAAGATGACCGCTGTGATTGACGGGGAAGCCGTTAGCCATGAGATTAGCCAAAAGCAGTATGATAAGTTTATGGTCATAGACGACTTTCACCGTATGAAACTCTTCTCGAAAATATTCGGGGAGGTGGAACTAAAAAGCCGGGGTGACGGCGTGGCACTGGGAACCAAGATTGGAGCCGCACTTCTGGCAGGCGCGACGGTGCTGGGAGAACTCGGAAGAGAATTTCATGACCGTCCTTGTCCGGAGGTGTTTGTGGAGCATCACGGACACAAGCCGGAAGCGAGAGCCTATTTCAAACCCGGAGTAGATACTCCGATGGATGTGGCCGCACGGAACTATGAGGCGGCGGTCAATACGGAGATGATGCAGCGGGAACTTAGTCGCTGAATGTAAACAAATAAATAGCATCCTTATGGCAGAACTGAATTACGAAGATTTTATGAGACGCATCAACATACAGGATTTGTTGATAGATGCCGGTTACAGTCTTAACAGGCGCGATGGATTACGCTATCCATCCTACGTAAGGATGGGAAGTGACGGAAAACGTGTACGTGGCGACAAGTTCATAGTCACAGGCAACGGACTATGCTGTTTCCAGCCACCGGAACAGAAGAACTACAATGTCATCTCGTTTATCAAAGAACATCCGCATTTCTTTTCGGAATATACTTCGGGTATGAACACGGACCGATTGGTCAATCTCGTATGTAACCGATTGCTTAATCATCCGGTTGACAGGCGATCTTCAATCGTGACAGATAGAGAACGCTCGAAAAAGACTTTTGACCTGAAGGAATATGAACGGTTGGAGTTCCGTGGAGATGATTGGAATAGTCAAAAAGCTTTTTATCCCTATTTCAAGTCAAGAGGAATTACTCTTGATACCCAGCGTGCGTTTAGCAATCATTTCTTTATTACTATGAGAGAAACTTCTAATGGTAAGACTTATGCCAATCTGTCCTTCCCTTTGCGAAAGCCCAATGATTTGGAAACCATTGTGGGGCTGGAAGAACGGGGCCGTGCCAAGGCTGAAGGTAAGACTATCTATAAAGGAATGGCCGCCGGAAGTAATGCTACGGAAGGTTTGTGGATCGCTTGTCCGTCAGGAGAAGTATTGGATAAAGCGAAAGATGTGTATTGGTTTGAGAGCGCATACGATGCGATGGCTTTTTATCAGATTACTAAGAATGAACTGAATAATGATAAAAACCGGGATTCGGAAAAAGAACTGTCACTGCTTGACAAGTCTGTGTTTGCAAGTACCGGAGGCAATCCGAGCATTCACCAATTCAAAGGAATGATAGCAGAAACACCTGAAGCAAATCACCACTTGTGTTTTGACAGAGACCGTGCCGGGCAGATGTTCGCCATCAATTTTGCATTGACCAAAGCAGGAAAGACATTCAACACACATGTTACGCCGAAAGGTAAGCTGATAGTGGTAGAAACCACTGATAAATATCAGCAGCATGAACTAAATCCGGAACTGTTTGAGTTTGACCGATTATTGAAAATACTGGGTGCAGATGCTCAAACACAGCGGAGTGAAATGACGGAATACATGGAGAGCTTACGGAATAAAGAGGATATTTTTTCCGGAGAAGAATATCTGTTGCCACCTGATTTATTGAAAGCATACGAGAGATACGAGAGTGCCTGTGAAGAATATCATTCTGCAAAGTATAGTGGATTGGTCTGTCAAGAGGATTTAGAAGATATCGGTGATGAGCTAAGGACTTCGTATCAAGCGTACAAAGCATCTATGAAAGATGCTGTATCTCAATATGAATCAGTCAGAGGAACCATCTATCAGCCGTGTGAAAAAGAATATAAGGACTGGAACGACCAATTGCTGGGCAAAAGGATAGCAGCAGAGGAAGACAATGCTATTGACAAGGCTTCGGAAAACAATGTCGCAGCCGGAAATAGGTCGAAAGAAAGAGATGAAGAAAATAACAAGGAAGAAGAAAGAACCTACCATTTCCATAGATAACCATGAGAGAAGGAACCGTAATAAGATTCAGAACGCTATTTCTGCAACCTCACTGGTTGCAATTCATTATCAATGAGTTGCCAAAAATACTGCTTACCGGCAGTTGCCTGATTGTAGCTGGTGTGGATGCCATGCCGTTTGCCAACCTGATTTTAGTTGCGGCGGTACTTCTTGCTCTGCGTCTGCTATATGCTTTTGTCTATCTGCGACGGATGGAATACCGTATCAATGGAGAGCAACTTATTATTGAATATGGGGTATTCACGAGAAAGAGTGACTATCTGGAACTCTACCGCATCGTGGACTTCAATGAACACCGTACCCTTCCGCAACAAATATGCGGATTGAAATCCGTCACTATCTATTCGGGTGACAGAAGCAGTCCCAAACTGGTCATTACCGGATTGAAAAATGATCTTGATTTAGTATCGCTCATCCGTGAACGAGTGGAATTTAACAAACAAAGAAAGGGCATCTATGAAATTACAAATCGCTAGTCTGATGGTGTGTCTCCTGTTTGGCGTTCAGGAAATCAAGGCGCAATATGTGCAAACCAATCCCTTGGAGTGGGTTGCCCTTGCCGAAGGGAACGAAGCGATCAATAACCAGGTGCAGGCAGAAACGGAAGGTCAGGTGAAGACTGCCATACTGCAGAATACAATCGCTGCAGAATTTAACAAGATCCACGAATGGGAGCGCAAATACAGCAGCTATCTGCAAACGGCCAGTGGCTACGCTTCTTCGCTGAAAGCAGCTTCTACCCTGTATGAAGACGGTGTAAGAATCTTTATTACGCTTGGCAAGCTACATGCCATCAATAAGAATGCGCAAGGGTTAGTGGCCACCGTTAGTATGAATAACCTGTATATCGAAACCGCTACGGAACTGGTGACGGTCTATACGCTACTGAGAAATGCAGTGGCGACAGGCGGCAAACAGAATATGCTGACCGGAGCCGAACGTAGTGAGACGATGTGGGCATTGTCTGATAAATTGGGAACATTCCATAAGAAACTGAACCGACTGTATCTGAGCATCCGCTATTATACGATGATGGATGTGTGGAACAATGCGACAGCCGGAATGCTGGAACGTACGCCCGGAGAAGTGGCGGTCATGGCATTGGGGCGATGGAAACGGACGGCGAAAGCCATCAATGATTAACAGGTACAGATATGAGAACAAGAATTGTATTCGGATGTTTATTCGCTTTGTTGGCTGTGATACAGGCGCAAGCACAGACAGACCCTACTCTGGAGGGAATAATTGCCGCTTATACGGATAAGGCAAAGGATCAACTCAAGGCACAGGAGAAAGCCATGCTGATGCAGACTACCGGTCATTTGTGGATTCGGGAGGAAGTGGAAGCGACCACCGACCTGCAACGGCAATACAATGAGTACCTCGATTCATTTAGGGACATCATCTGCTATGCAGCGCAGATATACGGATTTTACCATGAAGTCGGCAAGCTGTCCGACACTATGGGGGAACTGAACAAACAACTTCGGGAAAACGGGCAAGGAGCCTTTGCAATAGCCCTCACACCCCGGCGTAACCAGATTTATCGGGATTTAATTCTGGGAAGCGTGGAGATCGTGAATGACATCAGGCAGGTATGCCTTAGCAATACCAAGATGACAGAGAAGCAACGCATCGAAATCGTACTGGCTATCCGGCCCAAACTGCAAATGATGAACAAGAAACTACAGAGACTGGCCAGGGCTGTGAAATACACCTCCTTCGGGGATGTATGGGCGGAGATAGATGAAGGAGCACGACTGAAAGTGGACAAATCGGACATAGCAAAGGCCTGTATGCAGAGGTGGAAATCCAACGGGAAAAGATAACAACCAATATAATAATCAAACGATATGAGTAAATGGGCAACTTTACTAAAATATGGCAAAAAGGCTGCAAACTCGTCTGCTGCAACGACGATGGGCGATGCGATGATTCATCCGCAACGGACATTGGTCGGACTGGGAAAAGCTACGAAGACTGCGGTCGTAGGCGGCGGAATGGGCTATCTGGCTTGGGAAAACATCGTAAACGACAAACCGATTGTCAGAACTGCCGCCGATGTTCTCGTTGGAGAAGAAACAGTTGACAAAGGTTTGGAAGTAGCCGGCAAGGCTTCCGACAAGGTGGACAGCATGGTGGAGAAGGTCGGTGAAAATATGGAGAGCATTTCTTCATCCGTGTCGGGCGTATCGGGTGCATGGAGCGGAATCGGCAGTTTTCTTAAAAATATGCTCGGCGGTAACGGATTGGGTATGCTTGGGAGTTTCTTCGGAAATATCGGCAAAGGCAATGTGTCCGGGTTGAGTATGCTCGGACTGGTAGCGTCCTCACTGCTCATCTTTGGGAGGTTCGGCTGGCTGGGAAAGATAGCCGGAGCTTTGATGGGCATGATGCTCATTGGCAGTAACAGCCGGGGTGTCCAAACTGAACAACCCTCACAGAGTGAATCACAGGATGTGCAACGAAACGGAGGGATGAGACGATAGACTATTGTACTACTGACAGGAAAATAGTAAAACAAGCATGTAATTAAATAGTAATGTAGTGGATTAGTAAAGTAGTAATAATTGAAAATCATTAAGATATGAACTATACCCAAGAAATGAATCTGCAATCTAAAAGCGGCTATTGTATGCCCTTTGAAGAGCGTAAGGGTGAAGTCCGTATGTCATTGGACTACGGGACACAGGTTCACCCCAAGACTGGAGAAGAGTTTTTCCATCACGGAATAGATTTTATCACCAAGCACTATCTGCTGTCAGCCTGTGCCGATGGAATTGTCAGCGGTATCGGAAGTGACGCACGACATGGACTCTTTCAGGTAATACGATACGGCAACTATGAAGTTACCTACGCTCATCTGACCAATGTACTGGCGACCTTTGGCACGAAGGTAAAGGCGGGAAGCGTGGCGAGTGTCAGTGGAGAACTTCTTCATATAGAAGTGAGATACGACGGAGAGGAAATCAATCCTCTTGAATTTCTAACCATGATTTACGGCAATCTCAAGATGATGCAACAGCAAGGAGAAGTGGGTATGCCGGATTTTGATACCATCGACATGGATATTCCTACAGATTTCGAAGACAATCAGGAAGAAGTCGAACAGTTGATGCTACGCTTTTATCCCGACTATCTGGCAGAATTGAACGACGGAAAATATTTACTGCCACAGCATACGGAGCAGTCGTTTCGCAATATCTTCTCCTTGTCAGCCATCAAGAACTATTTCTATGAGGTGATACCGTCATTGAGCAATCCTTTGGGTATCGGGCAAAGAGCCGTGCCGGTGGCGGCCAAAGTGCAAAACTTGCTGATTGGCGACTTTCTGAACTATATGGCGTTGCGGCATCAGATATTCCTATCCACTCTAGGCGAAAGCGATAAAAAAAAACTTTTGACGAAGCTCTGACAAGCGGAGGAATCATCGACCCTTTGGCAGAACTGGAGATAGACGTACAGAGCTTTGACATACTGAGGCTAATTACGGTCTATCCTGATCAGGCAGGTATCCGATGGTGGACGAAGGCATGGTTCAACAATCAGGAAGAAGGAGAAGATTCCATCGAAATCACCCGGCAGGTGGCTGTTCGCTTTCTACAGAGTCAGATAGACAAGAATACCATGCTTGAAGAGTATTTTCCTAAACAGATGGAAGTCTATCGCAATGTCATAGAGCAAACAAGAGTACAATTACTGAAACAAATCAATATCTCATGAATAGTCCTAAACAATCACAACGGTTCGCAGAGATTGAGTATTGTCTGCAACGCTATTGCGACAGTCAGTTGGACCCTGCTATGCGTAATGTCCAACAGGAACTGTCTAAAAAGCAGATAAAGGAATACAGCGACTATACCACCAGTATCAGCGGAATTCTACGTTCGGCGGCCAGCGGCATGAATGGTATGTCGGACGATTCCATGCAGTATGTCAAGCTGACCGGTGAATGGAACAGTAAGACCGCAGAGGACTATGTGGAGATGTGCCGTGAGCGGATAAGCACCTCAAAAGACTTTCGGAAAGATTTGGAGTATATGGCCGAAGAATGGCGAAATACCGTGGTTGCAGAAATAGGGTGTGGGAGGTATGATACACTCTCAAAGAAATTAGGTTGCGACCTTGCTTTTGCCTATGTGGATTACCGTGTGGAACAGATGATGATCAACAAAATGGTAGCCGACAAGATGCCGAAATCATCTGTGGAGTATATACTCCGCAAAGGAACTTCAGAGAGCCTGTTGGGGTTGACACAATCACTTTCCAATTCACCCCTGGAGCAGGAAATCGAGAGGAAAGGCGAAGCAGCTTATCATCCGAATTTGGTAGAGAAAGGTGCAGGAAAGGGCGTATCGTTTGGGGCTGATGTGGCTACGACAGGCGGTTTTTCTTCCTGGGCCTCCATCGCAAAGTTACTTGGAACCGAAGTTGTCTTTAGCGGAGTAGAGTCTTGTCTTGGCAAGAGACAAAAAGAGAAGGTTGTCACTATCGAAGATTGCATCAGTACAGGTGTCTTTGGTTCGCAGCAGAATGTCTTTGAGGATTTCAGAAAACGGAGCAAAGCAATCAACTCTTGGGAGAACGACTATGTGTTATCATTCAATAACCAACTGACAAATAAAATGGCTATACCAACTGAAAAACCTTTCTGGGTGGGAGAATCGGGAAAACCGCTTTGGCAACGCGCTTCACCCGTTGTGCCGGAAAAAAAGCAGAAAGTGGAATATGCTCAAGTACCGATGGTGGTCGCACCCGGACATGAGCAGGAATATCTTGACAATCTGAAAAGAACGCAGGAGGTTTCCAAGAAAGAAATTCAGAAATCGGCAGTGGAAACTTCGGAGTCGTATTCAGAAAAAGAGACTTCGGGGAATCTTGCAAAATCGGATATGGGGAAAACATCCACCAATGAAAATGGATGGAGTAATCTCTTCGGTTCGGTCGGACTGAATGGACTGGGTGATATCGGTAAGAATCTCGGCTATGTAGTATCCATGCTTCCTGATATGCTCATAGGACTTTTTACGGGAAAGACAAAATCCCTGAACATGAAGAATATGTTAATGCCTGTTGCCTCGATTTTGGTGGGGCTGTTTGTGAAAAACCCGCTGCTAAAGATGGTTTTGATCGGTATGGGAGGATTGAATCTGCTTAATAAAGTCGGTCACGAAGCGATGGAAAAGCAGGAAGGACGAACGCTGCAAAGTGCAAGAATGGAACCGCATTATAAGGCTTATCCTGATGAACCACTGAACCCACGTATCGGAAATCCGGCACTACAAGGAAGCTGCCTTATCGCTACCATAGACAAAGTGCCGTGCAGTATACAATTGCCAAACTCTGTGGTAGCTGCTTATGAAGCCGGAGCGTTACCGCTGAATACGCTCTCCAATGCAGTACTGGCTAAAAACGACCAGATGCGTCAAGTGGCACAGGAGAATTACCGGGCTGTGGAGAATAATCAATTAGAAGATAGGGGAGGACCCTCGTTGTCAAATAGTTATTAGGAGCATGAAACAGAAGAATAAACAGGAGCAGAACGCTGCCAACCGACAAGTGGAATTGCTGACAAACGCATTGAACGGAGCTGCCGTCAGCGGTGGATATTGGTTGAACGCTTCATCGAGAAGCCTGCCAAGAATTTATCCCAAAGGACCGGCCGTCAGTCCGTTCAACTCCCTTGTGCTGAGTATGCACGCTGACCAGAACGGTTACAAGACCAACCTGTACACTTTGTTTGCAGATGCCAAGAAACGGGGTGAAGCCATCCATGAACATGAAACAGGTGCGCCGTTTTTCTGGTATCGTTGGAAAGAATATGTGAACCGCCATAACCCTGAAGACACCATCAGCAGGGAAGACTATCTGAAACTTCCAAACGAAGAGAAAGCTCTCTATAAAGGCATTCGTAACCGGGAAGTACAAACCATGTTTAATATCGACCAGACAACTTTGCCATACACTGACAAAGATAAGTATGAGCAATCGGTAGAACGCTATGGCAGGTATGAAGACCGCAAGCATACCCAAAATGAAGAGGGAAAACTGCGTATCGAGGTGAACGACTTCGCATTGCGGATGCGTGATAATTTAGTTCCTATCCGGAAAAGTGTTACGGGTATAGTACATTATGATTCAGAGAAAAATGCGATGTATATACCCGAAAAGAAACACTTCGGACAATACAATGACTATGTACAGGAACTGATGCGGCAGGTGGTTACGGCAACGGGACACCAACAGCGGCTGGCACGTGAAGGCATGGTGATGAAAGGTGGAATTGTTCCGTCAGAAGATGCCATGAAGTACGAACAACTGGTAGCAGAAGTGGCTTCGGGTGTAAAGATGATGGAACTGGAACTACCGTCGAAACTCTCGAATGACAGTCTGCCTCTGGTAGAATACTGGACACGGGAACTGAAAGAGAACCCTTGCCTGATAGATGCCATCGAAGCTGACGTGAACAACGCCGTGGATATTATCCGCAGAGCGGAAGAAGGAGAAAAGATAGAATTTGCCACTTTTCGCAACAAGCAGCAAACCACAGAGATGAAGGAGAAACAGAAACCACAGGTGGACAGCAGGGAAAGTGCTATCCTGCAGGATGTGATCCGTCATGGGGGCATGAAGATAGACGAACGTAACTTCCCCTCACCGGAAGTCAAAACAGCCTTTTTGGAGAAATTCAGCCTGTCACACTACGAAAAGGAGAAGAACTACGCTTTGGAACAAACCAGGCATGAAGATCCGGAAGTAGTGGAAACCGCTTTTACCGAAGCGGTGGATAATGGAGCGAAAATAGCCGAAATATGCACCGAGATAATACCGGAACAATGGAACACGAAAGGCAGCTACTTCATTGCCGACGAATTGAAAAAGTTGCCTGACAGAAGTACGAAAGAAATGGTAGTCGTAAAAGACAATATTTCAGGCATCGTTGATGTTGTGATACCGGCAGGTGCTATGGGAGGCGGTGTAGTGGCTATGCCCAATGGGGAGAAACGCCCTTACCGCCTGACTCCAGATGAGGTGATGACGGCAGATGAACGTGTTGCCGCACATGCAGAGGTACGAAATTACAATATTCCCGGATTTTCCAAACAGCGTATTCAAGATGCACTGTTGCAGGAAGGTTATCGGTATATCCGCTTTTACAATAATAACGGAATATTGGGCTATCGTCCAGATGACAGCTATTTTGAAGGAAAGGATGTTTCGCTCAACAAGCTGAATGGAAAGTCACTGGAGGCAGTATCCCACTTTGACGTGAGCGAACATGTACAAAAAGCCAACGTACTGTTTGACCGAATACAGATGCTACGGGACGACAACAACCGATGGATTCTGTATTTGAAACCACAGAATGAACCTTCGTTCAGTGTCTATCCGGATAAAGCGGACATCAATCAATTCTTCTCGACCATCAAGCAAGGGCAATATGAGCAAGGAGAACGGTTGCGCACGGAACTGGCGCAGAAGTATCACGCTTTGGCGACCAATTATCCAGAATTGAAGATTGACCTATTCGGCGGCGGTAAAGACAATGAGGCAGATTTATCAAAGATACAGCGTGTGGTTATCTACAAGACTAAAGATGAACGCATTCTCTGTGCCCCGGTCATTGACGGTATCCCCAAAGTGGAACCACGGGAGATTACCCCCCAACAATGGCAACGGATGTGGGTGGCGGAAGATATGGCGGAATACAAGACGAACCTTGCCGCCAAAGTATTCAATGATTTGCTGAAGCCGATTCAAGTACTGGAAATGGAAGAGAAGAGTGCGCTCCCACAGATCAATCTGAAACAATACGGAGAAATCAAAACGAAACACCCGGATGCAATCCTGTTATTCCGCAATGGGGATAGCTATGAATCGTATGCGGAAGATGCCGACAAGATTTCCAAGTTGCTGAAGTTCGACAAAGCTATTGGCATAGAAAGCGGCTCAAAGAATCAGGTGGATATTGTCTCTTTCCCAAGCTATAACCTCGATACTGTTCTGCCGGAATTGATTCGGGCGGGAAACCGGGTTGCGATATGTGACAAGGTGGAACATAAGGAGATTATCGACAATGAGCAGCAGGAAGAGGTACGTACAGGCAGACGTTTATAACAAATTTGAATCATGAGCAAGAATAAGGATTATGCGGAAGAATATGCTGAATACGCTATGGAACAAATGCGGAGATACGGCATCCCTGCCTCTGTCACACTGGCACAGGGTATCATAGAGAGCAGTAACGGACAAAGCCAGCTGGCACGTAATGAAAATAACCATTTTGGTATCAAGGCTACACAAGCATGGATAGCTGGTGGTGGCAAATACAGTCTTTATACTGATGACAAACCGAATGAGAAATTTTGTAGTTATGGCAATGTCGGTAACTCGTATGAACATCATAGCCAGTTTCTCAAAAATAATCAGCGGTATGCAGGTTGTTTCAAACTGTCACCTGACGATTACCGTGGCTGGGCTAAAGGGTTGGAGAAAGCCGGTTATGCTACGGCAGGGAAATATGCTTCCAACCTTGTCGGCATTATTGAAAAGAATGATCTGCAAAAGTATGACCAACAGGTAATGGCAGAGATGAAAGCGAAAGGACAAACGTTCGGAACGGAACAGGATCATCGTACTATGAATAGTAATATAGTGAATACTACATATAGTAATAGCGGAAAGTCAGATCATTACACGGTGAATGGCAATGGTTATTCATTTCCTTTGAAGCGAGATGAGTTTATGTTGGTCACTTCACAGTTCGGTATGCGCAAGGATCCAGTGGATTCGTCCAAACAACAAATGCACAAAGGCATTGATATACAAACTAAACTGGATGATGTGCTGGCAACGGAAAATCATGGAAAGGTCATAGCGGTCAATCAGAATGCTCACACCGCCGGTGGTAAATCAGTCACGCTGGAATATCAACGTGAAAACGGGGATAAATGCCAAATCAATTATTTGCATCTTTCTTCCATTGACGTGAAGATTGGAGATGACGTGGAGGCTGGTCAGAAAATAGGCATATCAGGCAATACTGGTACACGGACAACGGGCGAACATCTACATTTCGGAGTGAAACAGATAACTGCGGACGGAACATCAAGAGATATTGACCCGGCCGCTTACTTGGCGGAAATCGGGCAGAAGGGGAATATTCAGTTGCAAGTCTTATCGAATGGAACAGATCTGTTGGCCAAATACAAGGAGGCTGCACCCGGTAAAAATTCACAGATTGACACGACACTATCACCGGAATACTGGATGAAGAAGTTGCTGTCATCGGAAGACAGCGGAGTGGGTCTGTCATCAGGTGATCCGATTATGGAACTGGTAACAACCCTGTTTACCTCGCTGATGGCACTGGCGGTGCAAATTGATGGTAAATCGGAAGAAGAGAAAATGCAGGCTGCTACGGACTCTGCTATAAAAAAGCAGGTGGATTTGTCCACCTTGATGCCGTCGTTAAAAGAATGTAGTTTGAGCATTCAGGAGAATGGGAAAGCTCTTCTACAAATGAATGACGGAAAGAATAGTTATAACCATGAACTAAGTACCGTGGAAATGAACCGGCTACAAAGTACTCTCGGTGACTCAGGTCTGTCAGATACCGATAAACAGCAACGCATTGCGGGTATGGTGAATAATGCCTTGTTGACGCAACAGGCTTCGCGCAACTATGAACAAAATGCCAGCCAGCAGGAAAACAAAAATCTACAGATACGATGAAGACAATAGGGTTAATCTTGGCCATCGCTCTGGTTATTGCCTGTGCTTGGGCTATCCGCTATGCCATATATAGCTGTTTCGGGTTAATTGCTTCAGTGGCATACATGACAGTGGTTATCATCGGGCTGGCATGGACTATTTATGAGATGAAACATGCCTCGATGTCGGACGAATAATTAATTTCAAAATACAGAATTTTATGATTAAGTGTAATGTAACAGTCAATGGTGTCATCAGTCGTGCAGCGTCGATGCGCACCGGTAAAGAGGGTAAGGCATACATCAGTTTTGCTGTCAAAGTGAATGTGCCTTCAAAGGACGCGGATTCCTGCAAAGCAGTGGAGGTGAGTGTACTCCAGGAAGGTAACAGCAACGAACTCGCACAGTATTTCTTCGGTACACGAGTGGAGCTGAAAGGTAGTCTGACTTTCAGAAAACGTGAAAATAATTTCTATTTCAACTTCCATGCGGACTCGGTGGACTTCAACCCGGTAAACAATCAGGATGGCATTGCCGGAAGTATGGAGTTTAAAGGAACAATTGGTAAGCAGGTGGACGAAAAGACGGACAAGAAAGGCAGGAAGTATCTGATATTCTCGGCTTTCAGTACTGAGAAAGACGGAGATGTTTTTGAATATACTTGGGTTCGCTTTATTCGGTTCGCTCCCGAATATGAGACTTTTCTGATTCCTAAAGGGAAGATTCATATCAATGGAACTCTGGAAATTTCCATTTACCAGGATAAAATCAATTTGGGATGTAGAGTGGAAGAGATCAGTGAATGGGTCAAACAGAATGCCTAAAAGTCGAATGAAGAAATATTTTTTTAGTTATGGTGTATAAGAAGAAATTTAATACGGATGGGCCCAGTGCAGAAGATAGAGCGCTGGACCGTTTTGCAGAACTGATGATAGATAAAATCAACAATTTGCAAAGTGACTGGAAAAAACCGTGGTTCACTGAAGGAACTATGAAATGGCCCAAGAACCTGTCGGGGCGTGATTATAATGGAATGAATGCTTTGATGCTGATGCTCTATGCTGAAAAGAAAGGGTATAAGCTGCCTGTTTATTGTACTTTTGACAGGGTGATTGGGCTGAATTTCCAGAAAGACAAACAGGGGAACCGGACAGCGTTGAAAGATGAGAATGGGGAGCCATTACTGCAAGTCAGCGTGCAGAAAGGGGAAAAGTCATTCCCGGTTTTTATTACCACATTTACCGTGGTGGATAAGGACACCAAGGCTAAGATAAAGTATGATGATTATAAGAAGCTTTCGGACGTAGAGAAACAGAGCTATACAGTGTACCCGAAAATCCAGGTCTATTCCGTGTTCAATGTGGATCAGACTAATATGAAAGAGGCACGTCCTGAACTCTATGCGAAGATTGAAGAAAAAAATCAGCTTGTAAAACCAGCACTGAATGGTAAAGGTTTTTCGTTTTCTGCCGTTGATAAGATGATTGAAGACAATGGCTGGGTTTGTCCCATCGAGCAGCAACATCAAGATAAGGCTTACTACAGCATATTAAATGATAGGATTGTAATGCCGGAAAAATCGCAGTTTGTGGATGGAGAATCATTTTATGGGACACTTTTTCATGAAATGACGCATAGCACAGGGGCAGAGAGCCGATTGAACAGAATAAAGCCAAGTGTGTTCGGGTCGGAAGAATATGCTCGTGAAGAATTGGTGGCCGAGCTGGGTAGTGCTTTGGTGGCGCAGCGGTATGGTCTATCAAAGAATGTGAAGGACGAATCGGCTGCATACCTGAAGTCCTGGCTTAATAGTCTGAAGGAGTCGCCAGACTTCATCAAGACTACTCTGTTTGACGTGAAACGGGCATCGGCTATGATAATAGAACAGTTAGACCAGATTGCACAACAAATAGACAATGAGAATTCTGTACAGCAGAATATTACAGAAAAGAGCGGCGAAAGCAGGGATAGCTGTAACTTTTATGCATCAGTGGCTTACCTCCAAAATGCTGATGACACACAGCTCTTAGACCGACTGCATGAGAATGGTAACTATGATCGGTTGCTACAAGAGGCAAAGGAATATGACCAAGGTGATGCCATCGACTTGGAGCATACCTTCAAATCACCAATCCAGAACCACAGTGATGTTCTGTTGGATGAGGATGACTACTATGCCGTGGTCTATAACAACAGTGTTGGCGGCACATACGAAATCATGCGTAAAGTACCTGAACAGGAAGTACGCAGCATGATTGAGCGTTATGGACTACCCAATACTGTCTCAGAGGATGTGAGGACAGTAGCCAAGTATATGCTAGCTGAACAGTTCGTCGAGATGACAACCAAACGTATGCCTATATTTGAGATGAACAATGAAGAAGTGTTGCAGGTACAGTACAACAAAGAGACTGACCATCTCGATGTCGGTACTGTCACTAATATCGGTCTTGCCGTGAAGCACTCCTTTGCATCTGACCATAGCTTTACTCTTGATGCCAATCTGCAAAGTGTCCATGAGCAACTTTCTGAGATGTCGGAATACCAACACGAGAAAGCGGATATTGGTGATGTGGATAATGATGGTATCATGGATGAAGTGGCCCGCGAAGAAAAGCAGCCGGTGGAAGAGGTTGAGGAAGAGGTGTATTGCAGGAGGGGGAGATAAGTAGTTTTAGGACTAGCCCGTTAATACACTAAGAATAAATCTCATTAATTCGTTAAATATGCGCAAAAAGAAGATTTCTTTTCAGAGTTTCTTGTTCTAACCAAAAAAACTCATACTTTTGCAATGCTCATCTGTAGACAGAAGGAGTTTCGAGGCTCGTTATATCCTGACATATATCGAGCCTTGCTTTTTATAGTATAATTCCTTTTTTCATTTTTTTCTTGATTTGTTTCCCTCCATATTCTTTATTCAGATAATAAGAAACTGTTTTGAATTTATAATTTAACCCTGTTAAGCATAATTTGTATCATTGTTAGGTATATCATGGTTTGTGAAGTTTCTGGAAGTACTTCGTAGTCTTTACTGAGCCTTCTAAAACTTTCGAACCATGAAAACGTTCTTTCCATAATCCATCTTTTAGGTAGTATCGTGAACTTTTTGGCAGCATCAGGCCTGAGTAAAATTTCCAATACCCACCCAAATGTTTTTTTCACATTCTCAATCAATTCGCCTCTGTATCCTCCATCAGCTACAATCTTTCTGAGTATAGGAAATCTACCTTTGAGATTACTAATTACATCAACAGCTCCTTTACTATCATGTATGTTTGCAGCGTGAATAACTACAATCAAAATTAAGCCAAGCGTATCAGTGATGATATGTTGTTTACGCCCTTTTGTCTTTTTACCTCCATCAATACCACGTGATTCACCACCATTACGGGAAGTCTTTACGCTGCGACTATCGATCAGACCCAAACTGGGGCTTTTATCCTTTCCACTCTGCTGTCGAACCATATCTCGCAATGTTTCATGCACTTCCTCTATAAAACCATTGTTTCTCCATTTACGATAATAATAGTAAACTGTATTCCAAGGAGCGAAGTCACAAGGAAGCATACGCCATTGACATCCGGTTTTTACCAAATAAAAAATACTATTAAAAATAGAACGAAGAGAATGTTTTCGCTTGCGGTCCTTGTCATCTAAAAGATTTTCTATAACTTGCTACTGTTTATCAGTTAGGTCAGTACAATATCCCATTTTATTACTCTTTAAATATGATTTGGTCGTTATATTTAAAGATAAGAAATTGACAGGAGACTGCCAACTGATAGACTTTTAAATTAAATCAAAACAGTTTCTTAATTTCCATTATATTTCCTCTATAAATGAAGGATAATGCACTCTTTATTTTTTATTGAGCACGCTTATAAATCAAGATTTTTTATGTAATTTTGTGAGTTAATTCTGTAATCCTCAGATAGGTATTAAGAAGTGGATATAAATTAATAAAATATTATGAGTCTGAATCCGTCAAATGATTTACTGCTTTCAAATTTAAGTGTACGTTTAAGAGAGTGTGATAATTCACAACCGATAGGAAGTGGAGTATTATATTATCATCCTGATCTAAAAAGCCAGATTTATATACTAACAGCTGCTCATTGCTTATATAAAGATGGAGATAGCTTTACAGAGCCACGTGAAGGGATCAAAATTGATTTATTTAATGGTAAAATTTATATATACAAAAAGATAAATTATAATCTTGTATCAGCCTGTATAGAAAGGGATGTGGCAATTATTGTAGTAGATAAAAATGAAATTCTGTCTGTCATAGATTCCTTACCTCGTGTCGAGATTATAAAAAATCATCTTGCGATCTCCACCTTTGTTGCAAAAGGATTTCCATTAGCCACTCAAGGAAAAGAGATTGTCTGTATCTACCCGGAATGGAGCCAGGATTTTGTTCCGGAATGTCAATTTCAATTAAAGTTGAATGATGATTACAATGCTGATGAAATTGATGGATTCTCCGGAAGTGGAATCTATCTTCATACCGATAATAAATTATTTCTGATGGGTATATTTACCCGTTACCGTGAAGAAGGTAGAGGACGAATTATTTATTGCCAATATATAAACCAAATAAATCAGCTTTTGAAGGAAAACTATCTGTCCCCTCTTCCTTATTCTTTTATCGGAGGACCAGGATTAACACGTGATGACTTTTCACGACGCATTAGTAAAGCTATTAGTGACTTGGGACCTCGATTTAATGAAGAATTGAACTTTCGTTTACCTATAGTTTCCTGTTTTGAAGCCCTCGGGAAAGAAAATATATATAAGAAGAAAATACAACGTATAATTGACCGATGGTTGCTAAATAACGGAAGGTATGGTTATGGATTAAATGACCATTTGAATAGTGTATCAGACAGTATCAATCAGAAGTTACAAGAAGAACATTTAGCGATAAAAGAATTTGTAAAAAGTTGGTTTAATGAGGTTATTGAAAAGTGGGAAGAACCTCTCCCAATCCATATTGAAGACTTCATAGAAAGAATAAATCAGTATAATATATCTCTGGAAGAAACATCCAGAGTAATAGATTCACCAACTAAATCAACCGCAAAAAAGTACGAAAAACGCAGTAAAAGCATTAAGCATATTTATGAGCAGATTGAATTGAATAGCTCATTACTTCAAGATTTGGAAGAGTTAAATATAGGCTTATTCAACAATCCTTTGCTACTTATTAAAGGAGATGCCGGTTGTGGAAAATCTCATCTCTTGGGCGATATTTCTAATTGGAAAATAAAAGAAGGGAAACCGGTTATTCTACTATTAGGACAACAATTTATAGCGAGTCAGAGCATCAGTCAAAATATCATAACTCTTCTTGATTATCGGGGAACTTTCAGTGAGTTATTAAATGGAATTAATGAAATTGGCAAACAGATTAATTCCCGTGTATTATTTATGATAGATGCCCTGAACGAAGGAGGGGGAAAAGAACTTTGGAGAAATGGTTTATCCGGATTTATAGATGAGGTTGCATCATATCCATTCATTAGCCTTGTAATAACTGTGCGTAGTACTTATTATAATGCAGTTATTCCAGAGCAAGTACAGAAAAAACCAGAACTCACTCAACTCACACATCAGGGATTTGCAGGAAATGAATATGCTGCTTTACGTCTTTTTTGTGAATATTATGAGTTGAAACAACCACAATTCCCAATTTTGAATCCTGAATTTACAAGTCCTTTATTTCTTCATTTAATTTGTCAGACTGCAAAATCAACACCTTCAAAAGAAATTCCATTGTGTTTTGAAGGATTAACAAATATATATATTAATCATTTAGAATATATAGAAAAAAGACTGGAAGAAAAACGTGAGGAATATGCTACTCATCAAGGGATTGTAAAAGAAGCTATTTATGAATTAGCGTATGCATGCTACAAAAAGGTTAATGACAAAAAACTAACGTATAAAGAAGCTGAAACATTGTTTCGGGAAAAATTTAATGACTTTCGTTTTTTGATGCATGATTTAATTGCAGAGAATGTTATCGTCCGGAATTTATACAGACATTATCGTAATAGGGAAGAAATAGAAACTATTTATTTTGCATACGAGCGATTTGGTGATTTCTATATGGCAGAACAATTGCTAAATATGTATTCATCTGAAGAAGAAGTTCGTATGGCTTTTAAAGAGGGTAATGAAATAGGCTCTTTATTAGATAACCCTTGGAAATATGAAGGGATAATAGAAGCAATGGCATCACTTTTACCTGAAAAATTTAATTTAGAACTATTTGAAGTTTACGATTGGGTTTTTGAAGACTCCAAAGGAAGGCATACAACAGGAGGACAAATTATAGAATATATACTTAATAGTTTAAGATGGAGACAAGGAAAAACGATAGATGATGAAAAGATATCGAAATGGCTGAATTCAGTTGGATTCAAGTTAAATTATGATTGGCTTAATCGCTTGATTGAAATGTCTGCTTTACCATCACATCCTTTCAATAGTGACCGGTTAAATAATATCCTGAAACGTTTTTCGATGGCTGATAGAGATTCATTCTGGCAGGAATTTCTTCTATATTATACCGGAACAGACGAAGGTCAGGCTTTTCCTTTTAGTCGTTTAGTTGATTGGGCATGGCAGCCGGGTGTCTCGACTTTAGTGGATGCGGAAACCGCAAGATTAACAGCACAGACACTGATCTGGGGCTTAGCAACGACGAACAGACAATTAAGGGATCAGACCACAAAAGCATTAATCAATTTATTGGAAGAGCAACTGCCTGTATTAATTAAATTGATGATTGAATTTCAGGATGTTTCAGATTTATATATAGCGGAGCGGCTTTATGGTGTGGCATACGGCTGTGTATTACGAACTGCCCAACTGTCAGCAGTTCAGGAGTTAGTACAATATGTTTACGGTCGGAACTTTGAAAATAATACTCCACCTGAGCATATCCTTTTGAGAGATTATGCTCAAAATATAGTAGAGTTTGGTATTTATAAAGACTTGGCTCCAAGAGTGGATATAAGTAAACTACGTCCTCCTTATCAAAGTGATATGCCAACCGTTTTTCCAACCATAGAAGATATTGACAGAAAATATAAACTCGATTATCAGGATGATACTATTCCTAAGGATTATTTAAAACAAAACACAATTTTAAGTTCAATGACCACAGAATATGGTCGCGGTACGGGAAGCTATGGTGATTTTGGCCGATATGTTTTCCAAAGTGCATTGAGCAACTGGGAGGTAGATGTAAACGGTTTAAGTAATATGGCTGTTGAATGGATCTTTGAAAAATATGGCTATGATCCTAAAAAGCATGGAGAGTATGAAGAATATTTAGGTTATGTAGGTAGAGGTGGGCCTGAGATAGAACGTATCGGGAAAAAATATCAGTGGATTGCTTTATATGAGCTTTTAGGTAAGGTTGCTGATAATTGTGAAATGGAGTCTTCATGGGGAAATCAAAATCCTACGTATAAAAGTATATGGAATTATTATATACGAGATATAAATGTAGGATACATTGATCGAACACAAGAAAACTCAGATGAAAACTTAGAAACAGAATCTGATCCAACTCACGTAAACGGTTGTTGGGATTATGCCAACTGGGATCAACCTCTTGAAGATTGGCTTATAAACCAGCAGGATTTACCTTCGGTTAAAAACATTATTCAGAGAGAAGATGAGGAAGGGTCTCAATGGCTATCTCTGGATTCATTCATTAAATGGGAAGAGCCAAAACAAATAGGTGAAAATACTTATCACAGATCTCGACGGGAAATATGGTATATGATAAAAAGCTATCTGATACATAAAGAGGAAAAGAAAAAGGTTGTAGAATGGCTAAGTACACAGAATTTTCATGGGCGATGGATGCCTGAATCAGGAAATACTAATGATGTGTTTAGTCATGAGAATTATTGGTCACCCGCTTCTCAGGATGATTATATAGAAACGGACGTTTGGGAGGAAATTGAGAGAGGAAATTTTGATGTCGCCCTGACTACCCATAAAAGTGCCGGTGAATTTTCCCAGGATAAGTCCGGAGCTCATAAGAGTTACGAAATGCCATCTAAAATAATTTGGGCAGGAATGGATATGCAATATGGGAAAATGGAAGGTGTTTTTGAAAATGCATCCAATAAAGTTATCTGTAAATGCGTTTCTCCAGATGATCCACTTATATTAAAATCGGATTTTATGGAATTTCTGGACCGGGAAAATCTGGAGATTATATGGACTGTATTAGGAGAAAAATTATTTGTAGGTAAAGATCATTGGGGGGGTCGCAGTATTATCAATGGCGTTTTTACATTAGAGAAAGGTGAAATTAGTGGAAAAATAAATTTAACAAAAGAAACCATTAAAAATGACTGATTGCACAATTACTTTTTACCCAGCGGGCTGTGCTGACGCTGCTAAGATTCGTTATAAAGGAACGGATAAAAATATGCATACTATATTTGTTGATTCCGGTTTTAAATCTACCTATGATTCCTTTCTCTCTCAAGAAATTGCTGATTTGGAAAAACTTGGAGAGCAAATAGACTTATGTGTAATAACCCATATACACGACGATCATATCAAGGGTATGGAAACATATGTGAAACATATTCTGACCGGAAGAAAAAAAGATCTGGTTGGTACCTGGTGGTATAACATACCCCGTTTATCAGCCAAAACATTTCCAGCTATAAAGAGAGCTACTTCAGTAAGTAGTGCCAAATCCATCGGGAGTGCAGATCTGTTAAGTGAATATCTTATCAAAAATAGTCGACCGGTTACTGATATAACGACTGGAATGGAAACTGTTGATTTTGCTGGTCTTACTTTTACACTTTTGTCTCCTTCACCTGAAGGTCTGGCTTCTTTGAAAGATAAATATATGTCAGCAGATACTTTATTTGAGAGACAGGAATGCCAGAAAATAAGCGAAGCTAAAAGCGCAAAACAGCGTGATCATTCAACGCGTTTGAAAGATTTCGATTTAGATAAAGGAGAAGAGGATGATTCTGTAGAAAATAGAAGTAGTATCGCCTTTTTTACTACTTTCCGGGAAAAGACAGTTTTATGGCTTGCAGATACACACGCATCAACAATCGTTACTTCTTTAAGAGAAAAGGGTTATAGTGAAGAAAATCCACTTGTTTGTAATTTAGTAAAGGTCTCCCATCATGGTAGTATAGGTAATAATAGTAATGAGCTTTTTTCTTTGATAAGATGTGATACATACTTGTTCAGCGTAAATGGAATTAACAAACATTCTTTACCTGATAAAGCTTCTATGGCACGTATTTTACGGAATCCTATTCGTCCTACTGATATGCATTATATCTTTTATTTTACTTCTGATGATGATATCTTACGTAATATATTCGAAGTAGATGGAGAAGAGGTTTTTGGAGAATTCAACTTTTCAGTTTTGTATTCAGAAACTGTTTTGAATTTATCATTTGACCCTGTTAAGCATAATTTGTATCATCGTTAGGTATATCATGATTTGTGAAGTTTCTGGAAGTACTTCGTAGTCTTTACTGAGCCTTCTAAAACTTTCGAACCATGAGAACGTTCTTTCCACAATCCATCTTTTGGGTAGTACCGTGAACTTTTTGGCAGCATCAGGCCTGAGTAGAATTTCCAATACCCACCCAAATGTTTTTTCACATTCTCAATCAATTCGCCTCTGTATCCTCCATCAGCTACAATCTTTCAGAGTATAGGAAATCTACCTTTGAGATTACTAATTACATCAACAGCTCCTTTACTATCATGTATGTTTGCAGCGTGAATAACTACAACCAAAATTAAGCCAAGCGTATCAGTGATGATATGTTGTTTACGGCCTTTTGTCTTTTTACCTCCATCAATACCACGTGATTCACCACCATTACGGGAAGTCTTTACGCTGCGACTATCGATCAGCCCCAAACTGGGGCTTTTATCCTTCCCACTCTGCTGTCGAACCATATCTCGCAGTGTTTCATGGACTTCCTCTATAAAACCATTGTTTCTCCATTTACGATAATAATAGTAAACTGTATTCCAAGGAGCGAAGTCACAAGGAAGCATACGCCATTGACATCCGGTTTTTACCAAATAAAAAATACCATTAAAAATAGAACGAAGAGAATGTTTTCGCTTGCGGTCTTTGTCATCTAAAAGATTTTCTATAACTTGCCACTGTTTATCAGTTAGGTCAGTACAATATCCCATTTTATTACTCTTTAAATATGATTTGGTCGTTATATTTAAAGATAAGAAATTGATAAGAGACTGCCAACTGATAGACTTTTAAATTAAATCAAAACAGTTTCTAAGCCGTCAGAAGAAAATATGCCTGTCCCTTGCGTTGCGGCTCTCATCACAGTATATATTAAAGGTCTTGTTCATAATCTTACTTTTTTTGATTTGCAAAAATAGCATTTTTTGTGAGAATTAGATTTGCAGGACATTGAATCATTCTTCAAGTATTCATTTCCACATTTCCTTCATAAAACGTTTCAGAAATCTTATTTTCGCCTTAACTTTGCACCTCAAAATAAGATGGATAAAGCCTTAATTATATATTTCATTCTACTTGCGGTTACTGTTGCCGCCATAAGATTCGCATTCTACTGCTTAAAAAAGGCCGGAGAGGCATACTTCTATGCAGCTCAATTGACCTCCGATCAGTCATTGAGAGGAAAACTTAGCAGAAAAGCAGTGTTAGCAGGAAATAAAGCAGCTTACCCTATTTATGCTCTTTCTAATCCGACCGAATTTGATAGCCATAAGCCGATGGAACCATTCAAATTTAAGGGAGTAAAGTGTATCTTCTCTGATTATTATTTCCCCAATCGCTATCGTAACGACATCGGTTGTGAACAACGATTCTTTTGTGATGAACTGTTGGAATTTAAGGATGGCAAACGAAATGGTTACGAGTTTTTTATGAACTGTACGGAAGCGTTAAATCCGGAAGATGATTGTGTCATCATGTTTATGCCTTGTAGTAAGAACTGGCATTATAAGAGACGGTTTCGTGCATTGAACGATTTTCTTGAAGATTACTATCCTGAATCCTCTGATGGCTATAAATTCATCACTTATACGGGGGAACGGGAAAGTCTTCACCTGACCAAAGACCGGACAAAAAAGAGTTTGGAGCAGAATTACTACATTAATTGTGATTTGACTGGGAAAAGAGTAATCGTAGTCGATGATTTATTTACCACTGGGTGTAGTCTCCTTGATTTCAAAAAGCAAATTGAAATGAAAGGTGGAAAAGTGGCTTATGCTTTATTTCTGGGTAAGACATTCCAAATGCCTGACAATTTTGATATCTGGTTCACTGCATGGTGCAATAAATGAAAAAAGGACCGACTTTCGCAAGCAAACCCCTATTGTTTCCATTACCATTTTATTTGGCACAAAAATACCGCTAATTTTAAAATATGCGGTAGTTTAATACCAAAACATTCACTCATTCACTTAAAAAAGGAACCTACTTTCACAAGCAAGCCCCTTCTGCAACTGTTTAATTTATTACGGAAAAGTTATTATTCGACTGTTATTTACTATTTGAGGAAAAGCATCACAGAAGTGTTTCGGTTGGCTTCCTTCGGTGTATATGCATCAATCCCTCCTTTATTGACCTCTGAAATTCGACTTTTGTCAATTCCTCGATGCAACAACTGTGAGTAGATATATTCGGAACGGCTGGCTCCTAAACTATGATTGATATCAGATGTTCCGGTAGCACTGTCAGCAGCACCACAAACCCTAATACTCAGATTGTATTGTTTTGTAATCCTGGCAATCTCATCCAAGTTGACCAATTGAGAAGCATCCGTAAGATGATTTGTGCCTAACTCAAAGAAAAAGAAGATAGGTGCGCCTATGCAACTTTTTCCTTTTGACAGATCGGAAAGATAACCTTGTAATGATGATTGGTATTCGGAAGAACTTCCAAACTTATAATTTTCTGTTGAACTCTTGCCTTGAATAGAATCACCGCTGAGTGAATCACCCGGCCACTGAATACCCTTCAATCTTGAGCGAAGGGAATTAAGTCCGCTGTAATCGTTTTTTGGATAAAGTTTCTTTGAGAGGCTTTTCTTTTCCTCATTTTTTGAACGATTCTTATACAAATCAAGTAATCCTTCAATCTCCAGAATCTTTTTCAACTCAGCGATTGATTCTGCATCTTCATTATGTTGCTTGGCCAACAGAAAATTGCAATCGCTTAACGAGGAAGCATAGTCAATTAACCATTCATTTTGCTTTATATAAGGACTGGCATCCACCACTCTTTTCCAGCCTACCTTTCCGATGCAGAAAGATAGGCCGGCTGTGAGGCTCATCAGATTATCACCGAATCTATTGGACGCGCTGCGACCGTCAAAGTCCTTAAATGTAGTAGTGCCGCCAAGTTCCATAGTAAGGTGAATCCTTTGAGAAAGACGATATTTCCCCGTCACGCCATAAGAGAAGGCAAAAGGAGTGTTCCCATTATCCTCGTTATGTATGATGCCAAGTCCTGCATAGGGAACAATCTTCCATTTTGGTTGGTCACGGTTATTGTAATGGTGAGACAATACGTTCCATAAAAAATCAGCATGTACACTCTTGTAGGATTGCTTATACAACAGACTGTTTTTAAGTTTGAATCCCTGAAAGGAGACTCGACCACCAATGGCCGGTGTGAACCATTTCCCACCCGAAACAGATAAAGTAGGCTCTATCCGATTGAACAAGTCGGCACACCCTAACGGAGAACCGACAAATGCCGAAGCTCCACCGGAAATGCCCAGAAACCAATTGCCATTCCATATCCTCGCAGAAGTTATATTTTCAAGGTAGGACGGTTCAATTGGTTCGAGCATCTCCAAAGAAGCATTATGAACAACAAGACTATCTAAAAGGCGGACATCCCCAGCTTGCGCATTCAGCGATAAAGCAAGTGGTAAAATCAATACTATTTTCTTTATCATTGTAATCTAAATTTTAAATATGGAGCAAAGAAACTGTATCTAAATGAAGTGAAGAAAGGTTCTACTTCCAATCAATCTGTATTTAACCTGCGTTCTATTTTTGAGTAAAAATCATACCTGTTATCATACTCAGATACTATCTTCGGATATTTTTTCCACTTGGCTTCATCATCCGATGAGCCATCATCAGACAGCGACGTGCCCAAGCCCGGTCATCTTCATCTTCTTTACGTCCCCAAGGGAGATCGCTTCCTCCTCCACCTCCTCCGTGTCCTTTCGCAAAGTTGGTCGCCTGATCCACCAGATTGGCATATAGGAATATGGCACATTTGATAATATCTTCGCCTCGTTCCGCCATATCTTGTAACAGTGAATCATCCAATGATTCTTTCGTTCCAAGGCTGAGAGTTGGCAAAATCAATTTGAAATCTCTGATCAGGTCATCCAAAAGCACATCTGCCAATCTAAAGCGTACTTGCTGGGTTAGATTGGATGTCGAAAGCCTAAGCTGCTGCTGGTATTGTTCTGTCATATCCTTCGCCTTGTCTTTAAGGCTTTTCAACTCATCCAACTGTTCATTGGCTTGTTCAAGTTTTGCCTGTTTGTCCGCCAAATTATCCAATACTTTTTGAAGCTCATTATCCAGTTCCTTGATTCGTTCATGTAACTCTTCGGAGTTCCCTTTGCCGTTTTTCAATTCTTCATTAACAGCGGCAATTTCTTTCTCCAACTCATCTTTTCGCTGTTCCAAATTCAAGGTCATCGTGGTGAGACCCTTGACTCTCTTTTCCGCAAACCGGATATCGTCATAGAGCTGCTTGAGTATTTTCTTGTTCTCTTCAATCTGTCCTTCGAGGGTGGTACACTGACCGGAAAGTTCACGCTTGTATTCTTCCGTTGTGCGATGTTTGGCACCCGTTACGGCAATACTGTCTCCACGCTTCAGTCCCCACTTCTCATTTACCTTGGCCAGTTCATCGTGAAGAGCCAGCATGATTTCCTTGTATTCATATTTATCCTTGCCTGCAAACATTTTTTTGAAGGCAAATTTCTTGTCCTTGTCTATTGGCAAAAGAGTCATGTGAATATGTGGATTGGTTTCATCGAGATGTACAATGAAGGCGACAATGTTCTCCTCGCCCCATCTGTCACTTGCGAATCTGTACATATCCTGTGCCCACCGTTCAATATCCGAGCTTCGTTTTATGTGAGAATTGTCAGCACCCTGTGTAAGATCCACCTTTTGATTTCCGAAAGCTATTTCAAGCATGCGCTCACGAGTACCGCCAAAAATGAAATTGACCACCGTCCGGTACTTAGGTATTTCCCGACCTTCATTAGGATCTTTGATGCCACGTTCTGCCAAGTTCTCTGCCATCAGTTGAGGAATGTTTTTACGCTTATCGACGGAGGAAACAATCCCTCCCTTTTTAATCTCAAAATTGAGAGGCTCACGGCTGCGGTCATAGTTTCCGGTGTCAACAGCATTGTTCCAACCCTTCTCCGACCATTTACGCTGATGCTCGTTACTTTGACCAACCGTTATCCCTTTCGAGGCGCGGATATCCATTACCTGCTTCATTTGTTTCGCCATATTTTTTTGTTTTTTTCACAGCTTGCTGCCTCGTTAGAGCCTATTTCCCATTGCAATTTTGCAAATGGGGTATTAGGCTACCCACAGAATGAATTCTGTGCCTGAAAAGGCAAGCCTTGTGCCTTACAAGAGGTCAAGACCTCCGAAGCGAATATCCTTGCTGGGGTGGGAGGGGTAGCTTCATGAGGCTGTGTTCTGTTGAAGCGGGGCTTTCTGTTTTCTGCTGAGACTACAAGTTTGCGGTAGTTTCTATTTTTCATTTTCAATGGGGGCAGAACGGAGTATCATTCCGTAGTGCGCAAAGATTACGTTCGATAACTTTTTGACTTCTGCCGGAAGTTCGGACAAACACGGTTTGAGTATCGGACTTTGACCATTTGAAAAAAGAAGGCCACCCAAAGAAAGCAGGTGCCAGAATTCAATGAAGTCATGGTGGCAATGCTCGGTAAAGAGTGTGGCGAGTGCCGCATTCACATCGGGCTGTTCCGGGATGAGATGGGAGTGGCTCAGGATGACATGTGAGATGAACTGGTGCAACCGTTTCCCTGTATCTGCTTTGCTATCTGACATTTGTGGCTTGAACAGTTTGTCGGTATCCTTGAAAAAATCGACACCGGAAGAGAGCATCTCTTCTACACTAATATATCCACTCAGCCATCTGACAAGTCGCTGCTCATCTTTGATGGGCAGAGCCTCGTTCTTATCATGTTCTGAGGGTTGGGTATAGCGCATGGTTATTACAAAGAATTTGCCCTCTGATAACATATCAGCATAATTCATGGCAACCAACGTGTCGAGAAAGGACTTGACCGTAACCCTATGCCAATTCCATCTTTTTGCAAGGCCGGTGACAGTCACTGTAAACTGTCCTTGATGCAAATGAACGGTGGTACCGAACCGGGTTTCCTCCGATTGGGTGCTTTTGCTCATTGCCATGTTCATCAGTTCACAGAAGGCATCCAATTTTGATGTCCGGTCTGTAGTTCTGGGACGAAGATAGTCAAGCAGAAGCTTGTCTGCTTTTATCTGGTAATTTGCAATAATTTCACTCATGGGTGTTATCTGTTTTAATAATAATGTTTTGATTCTAATCTTAGGATTGGAAGGGATAGTGACTGACAATGAACTACTGTAATTGTCTTGTTGGGGCATGTATATCGGGCGAAAGAATTTTTCCGATCAATCCTATTCATTTATAAAGTTTGATTCTGTCATGTGACAGTCAATTGCCATCGAAAAAAGAAATCCAATTATCAGTCATTCCAATCGTAATAGAAGTGTCGTATTTCTCTTGGCTGTCCCATTATTTCCTTGTGATAATCAGGAAATGAAATTCGCTCACGTACTTTTCGTGAGGGGTAAAATATCGCTCCGAATGAAAGAATCCATATAGTGACGGTTGTCGAAAAGAAGATCGGAACAAACAGACAGGCTATGGCAATGATAGCACTGACGAAAAGCGTCCTTCTGTTCTGTAGGTAATAGATGATGCGCTCTGTGAAACGATGTGAGAACAGAAAGATAAAGGCGACCGATGAGGGAGCTAGGTCATATACGCTTTGAGCCATATTGACATAGTTGAAATGGAACAGCAACAATATCAGTAGCAGCATTAGTGTATAGAACTTACGCCAACAATGGCGGCAGGCCATGTGCACATAGAATTTGGTCATTCTCTTTCCATCTGCTCTATAGCAAAATAGGGAAAGTAGGAGTAATAATACGGGTAATAGGATGTGTATGCTATTTGTAATCATTTCCGCTATGTTTCTAATTCTAAAATAATATGTCCGAAAGAGGCTTTCTTGATGATTGCTTCCGCATCTGAATAGAGAAGCTGTTCGTTCCGGCAACGCTTTCTGAACGACGGGTTTTGCCTTAACGCACGTATGGCATTGTCCAGTTCAAACTCAGGAATACGCCAGCATTGGCCTTTCGGGTAATTGTAGTTAGACCATTTGACGACCAGGCACAAAATCCGGCAGTGAACGGGGTAAAAGCTCCCACCGGTATGGAAACTGAAGGTTTCTTCTGTGTTGGCATCCATGACATCCACCCATGTATAAGTGGTATGGATAAGAGTGACCAATTGATGATACAGCTCCGTTTTCATATCAGATGAAATCCCGTAGCAGTTCATCAATTTTGCGGTTATAAATAAACCGCCCATGTTTGCCTGTCTCTACCAGTTCATTACGCAACTCAACACCCATGACTTCCAATGACGAATACAAGGTAACGTAGATGGTGTCGCATTGACAACGCTCATCTGCGATGGCATTGATTTTATACATGTGGTCAAAATGCGGGTTAGAGTACGCGCAGCAATGATGGCCAAAGATGGTATCTTCCGAGGGGATGTGATGGTATAAAAGGATTAATTCCATCTGATCCTCCAGTTCGTCAATCAATTCCTCCAATGAGTACTTTTGGGGTAAAAGGAATGTCAGCAATGCACTTTCATCGGATAGTTCCGCTCCCTGAATAAGAGTTGAGACAATAAGGTTGGGCATCTCCAGAGAAGCCAACATGATGAAACGTTCGATATGTTCCTGTTGCATATGGATGTGGTTTATAAATTATCAATATAGGCTTTCATCAAAAGTGCCGGAAGCTCGTTTAAGTCAATAGGAAAACGTCCCGATTCCAACTTACTGAAAGATTGCGGCATTTCAGCAGCCAATTTTTCAAGTGATTCTTTTTCTTCTTGCGACAGCAGTGTATAGGAGAAACCGTCTATTGACAGCCAAGGTTGGAGAAGCATCCATAGGTATGCCGTTGCCTGATTGCTGTCCTTGAAACTCAGTTTATGTACGTCAGTCACGCAAGTGGCGGCGTTTTGAAGTAACCGTCGGTTATTGCGCATGGTCATGAGTACCACTATTTCGGTTTTACTCATTATGGGCCGTTGGCGACTTGATGAATCAAATATGCTTTTGACCTGTTGCTCTGTTTGGGTTTTGATGTTGGTAAGAGATATATCTCCCCAAGAAGACAAGTGTCCGAGAAATAGCCTGAAAGCGATGTCTTCGGATTTTAGAAAATGAAGAATGTCCTGCTTTGACCGGATGCCTTGGGCCAAAGCAGAGTTCAACGTATTTTCGTAAATCTGTATTGTATGACGCTTATCAACCGGTTGAATCGCCATGGAGTCCATAGAATGGAAAAAAACGTGAGCCGACACGACTAAATCTTCCACTTCTCTTGGTAGCTTTTGGTTGGACAATTTATCCAGAACGTGATAATAATCTTTGAAATTATGAGAACTGCCGTCAATCAGACGTTCAAATTCAATAATTATTGAGTCGTTGATTACGTCGTATGCGGACTTGGCGTGATAATTCTTATTATTGATACTGTCCCGATTGATGCAGGCGAAAACAGAATCACTTACCGTTCGCCATTCATGGGCTAAATCAACAATGAGATCTGTTGAAGCCTGATCGTATAGCCTGATCCTATGCAGGAGATTACTGTAGGCATTAATTGCCTCATTGGAATCCTGAAAATGAAGACCTTCCTTTGAGGAACAACTTGGCAGGAATAAAAGAGAAAACAGCATCAATAACGTATGAGTATGATTCTTTCTATATCCGATAAAAAGTGATGCGGCACATCCTGCGTATTGTGTATATTTCATCTGCCATTGATGCAGATTTCTTTTTAATGAAAATCGCTCCATATTGTCTATTCGATTAAAAATTTGAATGCAAATGTATAATATTAAAATCCTGCAAAGCGTCATCTATTGTTCGATTTAATCATTCTTATATAATCATACTCAAAGTATGATTTATAGAATTGATTATAGATCAGTTAAATGATAAAATATAACAGCAAAAACTTACTGTGAAAAACTCTCCGTTATTGATAAGCAGAATACTATTTTGGAAGCCTGAACTACCCGAAAATACACGAAATTTTTCATATCAGAATATGTCGATGTTTCAGACAAAAGCATATCTGCATTTGTCTGACAGCCGTGTAATGGCAAAAAAACATAAATCATACTCATTTTTGGTTTGAGTATGATTTATTCTGTTGAAAACATTGTAACTTTACTCACAAATTTCATATCTAAAAAGTAAGCTATGGCAAAAGTTGGCTATTTGATGCGCTCCGCTCATTATGATGGTGCTGAATCCGATATTGAATGGATGAAGAATTATGGTTGTTGTGAGATTGTAGAAGAGAAGCCGGAACATGAGAAACTTCGTCCGCTATGGAACAAAGTGCTTGGAAATCTGCATAAGGGTGATGAATTGGTCGTGCCAAAACTGAGCAATGTATTACAGGGCACTCGGCAACTGGCTTTCTTCCTGGAATTCTGCCGGATGAAAGTCATTCGGATGATCTCTATCCATGATAAGATTGATTCCGGCAATGAGTTGTTTCCCGAAACCAAAACGTCAGATATACTGCTAACCATCGCTTTATTGCCGGTAGAGGTGAATGCCAACCGGAAGTCCACTAATCATATACGCCAACTGAAAAGTAAAATCAAAGTCCTTACTTCTGCCGCACATAATAAGGCAGAAAGAGCCAAGCTTGTGGTGAATATGTATAAGAGTGGTCATACCATTGATGACATCTGGAAAACAAGCGGATTCAAGAGCAGAAGTTCCATCTTCAGAATATTGAATGCAGCTGGTGTGAACCTGAATAGAGGATATACGAAAGGTTCGCTTGGCCCGAGAAAAGGGAAAGAAGAATAAATATTCCTTTATTGCATGTGTTTGTTCTATTTTTTGAGGTAATTAATAGATTATAGAAGAGTAACTTTATGCTGAAAAAGAGAAGATCATTTGAAATAAGACGAGTAATTGAATACAATGAATTTTTCGTCGGTGAGAAACCCATTGACGTTGTTGCCACGCTAAAGCTGTTCAATAGGAACAAATTAATTCGCATGGCTACAATCCTGAGTTTGTATTATGGTAACTTGTATATACCAGACGACAAGCGAACATTATTCTCTGATAGTAGCAAAAAGCATATGGATTATTTGAACCTTTGCTTTGACGCTTACTTTATGAGAATTGGTTGTCAATCTGGACAGAAAGTTGAAGTTGTTACCTACAGGACAGGCTTAGAGTTGTGGAGATATATATTTGCAATAAAATCAGATGAGTATCAGAATACTGTAAAGGAGGAAGACATAGAATTGCTTTTATTTAAGGTTGTTCTTACTCTCAATGCTAGCACTTCAGGATGCGTTGAACCCCACATCTGTCTGTCTGAACCGGGGCGGCTATTCTTATCGGAAAGGCGACCGTGTAATGCAGATACGCAACAACTACGACAAAGGAGTATTCAATGGAGACTTGGGGTACATCGAAGAAGTAGATATGGAGGAACGTACTCTCATTGCCAGTTTTGACGGCATTTCGGTAGAGTATGAAGTTTCCGAACTCGATGAACTCTCTTTGGCATACGCCACCACCATTCATAAATCACAAGGATCGGAATATCCGATAGTAGTCATGCCGGTATTGATGAATCATTATGTGATGCTTCAGCGAAACCTTATCTACACAGGCATTACCCGCGCCAAGAAAATTTGTGTACTTATCGGTACCACTAAAGCACTGGCTTATGCCATCCACAATATGCCTGTTTTGAAACGCAACACGAAACTCAAGGAAAGATTAAACCCAGCATTGGCTGCAAAAACAGATAAGCCGATTATAACTCCGAAAGTTATTCCATATCCAGAACACCCAGAAGCACCCTGTTCAATGGCAGCGGAAGATACCGTTCCATACGGAAATAAAGGAAAGTAAATGTGAGGACATCCTTTTTTTTATTTTCTCATGATTCTGTGCATGATAAATAAATTGGCCACAACGATAGCAAACCCGGCTACCGCTAATAACATATTCATCACTAAACACTATATCGTCGTATACTGTTTTACGTAACGTTTAGTCAGGCTAAACTACCAATTTATTCTTTGCTCGTAAGCCATTCTCCTAATAAATTTTGTTTCTCAAATTTATTCATTCTAAGATAATCGTCGAAATCAGCATCTTCAGCAACTATTATCATACCATCAGCATCAACAACAGAATACTCAGAAACGAATTGATCAATCATATTTATCAGACTTTTTCTTTTTATCAGATCATCATATAAAAACAAAGTATTAATTGAAACAGCCATTACAGGTTGGCAAGAGATATCAGAAAGTTCGTTCTTTTCTACTAACTGTTCATTAAACCATCTATTGAGTAGAGACAATAAACCTGGTTGAAGAAGTCTTACATCCTCAAAGACTATTAAAGGATAGTAAGCCACAGCATCTGGAATATTTGTATCCCATTGGAATTCATCAGCCTCAATACTATCAATGTGATGGATTAGCTGGCCAATACCAATAGGTTCTGGCTCAGTCTTGAACGCCTTTCTTTTAGGGTCAAGATTCTTTGTCTTTAAAACAATCTTCTCATGAAGTTCTTCAAGCAATCTTGAATAATCCCCATCATCTCTTATTACTCCATTCATTTTTATTGCCTTGCACTCTACGAGAACAATATTATCTTGAAAACGACAATAAAAATCAGGCTCATGGGGATCCTCTTTTTCCACAGTGGAGTTTTGTGAAGGATATGTAAATTGTGATGTGGGTATGCAATTAAAGAAAGTCTGCCTAAACATTATTTTTTCAACAAACTCCTTATTGAAATCATAAAATCCAACACTACCTTTCTGGCCATTAATCAAAGGTGCGAAATCAAAATAAAGACTATTAAAAATTCGTTCGCAAAGCAACTGGATATTTATCACAACATACCCAGAACCATCTTCTAACTTGACGAAAGGTTTTGATCTGAATATCTTGTAGTCTACATTTTCTTGCCTCTTATCTCTTCCCTCCAAATCATTGTAAGGTACAAATTCATTCTCTTCTATATACAAAGATTCCACAAGAGAAGGAGAAAACAAATCAGTCTCGTCATGTGTCTGTATTATGTAGGGTTTCAATATAGGAACACCACCGTGTTGGCTAACTCGATACTTTTCAGTCTCGTTAGCGATATACAGTAAGGTTGTCAGATACTGTTTCCAAGAAGTAATGCCCCATTTTTCGAACAATATCTTTGAGGCAGTAGCCAGTACCTCATTCTGATCTATAGTGTTCACAAGATGATAAAAACAGTAAAGTTGCGGCTGTAGAACAGACTGAAAGGTGTAGTTGTTAGAGTCATTTGTAAGAAAACTATTTAGGAATAGCAGTTCATCCAACTTAGATTTTACCTTATCTGTTTCTTTGATATATACCACTCTAGGTTCAGATTGGATGCGCCTACTACTCCCCGTTGCATGGGCGTAAGGACTTGTATTTTGTTCGACGGCAGACTGTATGCTTTCGGAAGCCGTCCTTTCACTAGGTGGACAATACTTTCGGCAACCTGATTCGGATTTTCTGTCTTGATAAAAAAGAAGTCGGTGTCTTTGCCGTTGCTCGTATCAGGAAACTGGCCGTTGTTGATGGCATGGGCACTCATCACGATACGGCTGGATTGGGCCTGGCGGAAAATCCGTGTCAGACGTACAACAGGAATTTTCTTTGAATCAATGATGTCACGCAATACATTGCCTGCCCCGACACTGGGTAACTGGTCGATGTCACCCACCATCACCAATCGCATTCCTGAAGAAATGGCTTTCATCAGATGATTCATCAGGAGGATGTCTATCATGGAACATTCATCCACAATCAAAGCGTCGGCTTCCAACGGGTTTTCTTCATTACGCTTGTATCCGTCTTTCGGATTGTATTCCAACAACCGATGGATGGTTTTAGCTTCCATGCCGGTAGCCTCGCTCATTCGCTTGGCGGCTCTTCCGGTCGGTGCGGCAAGCAAGATTCTCATGCCTGCCGTCTTTAAAGCGGCAATGATACCTTGCGTGGTAGTGGTCTTTCCTGTTCCGGGACCGCCAGTGAGAATCATTACTTTGGATTCTACGGCTTGGCGGATCGGCTATCTGAACATCGTCGTATTCAATACCGGTTTCTTGTGAAATGGCCGCAAGGTTGAATGTAGGCTTCTTCTTGTCTGCTTCGACTGCTTCCACCAGTGCCACAAGACGGTTGGCTGCACCACATTCGGCATAATAAAAGGGGGGAAGATAGATGGCCTCATTGTCCAGTTCCAGATCTTTAGCCTCAATCATTTGTGTCATAGCCTGCTTTACGGGTTCCTCCTCGACTTCAAGCAACTGCATAGCGGATTTTATCAACTGTTCCTCTTCCGCATATACATGACCGTCATTGGAGAGCTGCCCCAAAGTGTAGAGGATTCCACTCCGGCAACGGCGTAAGTCACTCTTTTCGTAGCCCATCTTGGCAGCGATACCATCAGCGGTCTTGAAGCCGATACCCCATATATCATCCGCTAAGCGATACGGATTGTCTTTCACCTTATTAATACTTTCCTTGCCGTACTGCCGATAGATTTTGGCAGCGTATGCGGTACTTACTCCATAGCCTTGCAGAAAAAGCATCACGTTCTTGATGTCCTTCTGCTTTTCCCAACTTTCACCGATCTTCTCTACACGCTTTTTGCCGATGCCGGGCACTTCATGCAAGCGTTCGATGTTGCTTTCTATCACATCAATGGTTTCCAGCCCGAACTTAGCCACAATCAGCTTGGCAAACTTGGGGCCGATGCCTTTTACCAGTCCGCTACCCAAATATTTCTCGATGCCGTAGATGGTAGCAGGCATGACTTCCTCCCATGATTCTACGACAAACTGGCTCCCGTATTTCTTATCGACTTTCCAATTGCCATCGCATAGCAGGACACTGCCTACCGGAACTTCCAGTAAGTTGCCCACCAAAGTAACAAGATCATTATAACCTTTTACATTGACTTTCATCACCGAATACCCATTATCGGGATTCTGATAGGTAATGCGCTCTATTACGCAACGGAGCTTTATCATTTTTCTTCCTGTTCAAGTGCTTATTTAGGGGTGTGTGACTATCGGGCTTTATATTCCCATCCACAATCATTATGGTAAATCATCAGCTTGCTCATACCTCCGTCGATAGTAATATTCTCACCGTTGATGAATGAGTTTCGCTCATCACACAGGAAAGCGACCGCACGGGCTATGTCATCGGAATTACCGACTCTTTGGGAAGGATGCTGTAGGTAATCACTTTCATTTGAAGGTACAAATGCTGCCTCCTGATGTGTACCCGTCTCTATCCATCCTGGCGCAATGGAATTAACGCGTGCTATGCCGGACAAACTGACGGCAAGTGCATGAGTCAAAGACGTAATGCCGCCTTTGGCAGCCGTATAGCTTTCCGTGTTGGGTTGTGACTGGAACGCTCGCGTGGAAGAGATGTTCACGATAGAACCTAAACCTATGAAATGATCTTTGAATAGCTTTGCCAACATGAATGGAGCGGCTACACCTACCCGTTGCACGTAAAGAAAATCCTCATAGTCGCAACCGTCCAGCACACCTCCCAGCATCAGGCAGGCATTGTTGATGATGCAATGGATGCCTTCGGGATGCTCGGAAAGAACTTGTCCCGCAAAGTCTATAAGGGTTTGTTTGTCGGCTATGTCTCCGATAGAACTAATGACATTCCATCCTTTGTGTTGCATCTCATTGGCTACTAAGACAGTCTGCTTGGCCTCTTTATCTAGGATATATACAGTATCACCCTCTGATGCGAAGTGTTCCGTTATGCAACGACCGATACCGTTGGCTCCACCGGTCACTATGATTGTTTTCCTCATGGGTTACTTCTTTTCATACTTGTCTAAATACTCCTTCATGGCCTCGTTCACAATGTCTTTCAGGGACATATTTTTATCTATTGCCAAGTACTTCATTCTGGTATGAATACTCTTGTTGATAAGGAAGTTACAGTGTACTGCTGTCTCTTTCTCCTTTTCTGTCTCAACTTTTGCGGGTTTATCCTCTGTGTAAGAGGGGGTTGTTGGTGATAGGAGGCCGTTCAGACCACCTTTCATGCTGTCTTTTAGTAGGTTACTTTTGCCCATATTGGTTTTTTTAATTTTATGACTTCTCCGGCTAAGGCCATGTAATCTTTGGCTCCGTTACTATTCTTGTTGTACTCATAGATATTCTTTCCATTAATCGGCGCTTCTGCCAATGCCACATTGTCACGGATAATTGTCTTGAAAACCTTGTTGCAGAAAGAATCATGGATAATTTCCGTAACGCTCTTGTTCAGAGTCTTGCGCTTGTCATATTGGGTAATGACAATACCGCCAATCTTCAAATTGGAGTTGAGACGCTCTTGAACAATATTAATAACATTCATAATCTTAGCCATGCCTCGCATGGCCAAGAATTGAGCCTGTACCGGAATAATAAGGAAATCGGCTGCTGTTAATGCGTTTAAGGTAAGCAATCCCAATGAAGGGGGGCAGTCAATCAGAATGTAATCAAACTTATTTTCTTTAGGCAGTTTACTAATCAGTTGCCTCAAAATCATTTCCCGTCCCGGCTCATTGATAAGTTCTGATTCTGCCGCCGACAAATCAAGACAGGACGGAGTCAAGGTAATGCCGCTCTCTGTCTTGACAAGAGGAAGAGGGTATTCACCTTTCATCGCTCCATATACCGTGTTCGACTCCTCAATAGAGCAGCCGAAGGATTCGGTAAGGTTTGCTTGTCCGTCAAGGTCTATAACAAGGATTTTCTTACCTTTTTGTTGCAAGGCAGCGGCAAGGTTGATAGTTGTGGTGGTTTTGCCTACGCCTCCTTTATGATTTAATATCGCTATAATACTGGGCATATTTCATTCTTTTTTTTACATTAGAATACAAAGGTAATAACTATATTAGTATATACTATTATTAGTATTTAATACTATTCCTATTTTACTTTATTTAGTAATTACTATAAGTAGTATTTGCTTATATACAGTATTTTACATATTGCATATAATCTTATCCACTCATATTATGATGATACATTCCTTTTAGCCCATATATGAATACAAGAGTATCTGATATGGACTAGAGGATGACTAATGGAGGCTATTTCGCCAATAGCTCATACCATTGTTGGCGACAGAACTGTTCGTATTCAGTCTTATTAGTACCGCTTTCGATGGCTTTGTCAATGATTTCACCTACCTGATCAAAAAAAGCTCTATCGGTGACACATTTGGTTTCTTGATAATGCATCAGGTAGATCTCGTAATAGTCACTGCCATTAAGAGTAACTATCACAAACCCCTTGAACAAGCGTCCGTTTACTCTGAATTTGAGTGCCGGCATTTCCTTGAATACTGTGGCGATTAATTTTTCTACTCCCCAAGAAAGAATAATATTCATCGGGGTTGTTGCCAATAACTGATTTTTGACGGTCTCTGCCACCTGCAAAACATACTCTTTGTCCATAACTGTAAGTATTTTGAATTAAATAAATGGTATCGGTTGCCCTTTCTCCTGGAGGTATTCAAGCATTGCTTTTGTATCTTCATGAGAAGAACGATTACGGTCATCATAACGGCGGTTTTCATCCGCTATGACCTTTATACATTCGCGGATTAGTCGATAAAGAGACTGTTGCAGTGTTGGGTGCATTACTGGGATTGCTGCTGCAAAGTTCTTGGCATTGAAACAATAATCGTTCAATGCGCCTTCAACAGCCTTAGCCAGTTGGTACTCTTTCGTCTGCTCGATGTTCTGATAATTTTCCATATTCAAATCGTGTTAAATGAAACATTTATTTTCCCCTTACCTCAGACTTTTCTTATCGAAGCCGATTGGGAATTTAACAGTGCAATTCAACTGTCACCGACCGAACTTTTGAAGCCGGTTTTTCTTGACGATTACTCTCCGTAGGAGGAAGAATCCGAAAGAAATACATTTTAAACCAGGCTTTAAAGTCGGGTGACAGACCTTCGCATCTGGTAAAATCCATCGGATAGATAGAATATTCTGATATGACTGAAACGCTATAAAAGGAAGAATCACCTATAAAGGAGATACCTCTACAACAGGATGAAAAAGGCTTGGGCGGGTAAACAATGAAGTCTGCCGGGGCAAACAAGAAAAGCGGCTTGTTCCGGCATCGACGGGCTGGATTATTTCGATGAATCGAAACTCCTGCACTATGATGCAAGGAATGTGCCGCTGTTTGCCCTTTTCTGAATATGACTGACCAAAGGGAGGTGGTATTCAGAAACAGATATTCCTACCACTTTTGGGGTGGGAAAGCCATTTTATAATAGGAAGATAAGAGAATATATAAGGAAGCCGGGCATTAGCTTCTCCCGTGAGGGGAGAAATCCCTCGTCCTGTCTCACTACAAAACAAGGGAGAAAAGTTAAATATCTCCGTGAGTTTAGCTGTAAGAAGAATCAGCCTTTACTACAAAATTTTATCGATTATTGATTTAAAGTGTGTACTACTCAATGTATTTAAGGATTCTGCATTAGTCCAATCAATATATTCCTTTACTTTAGTAAGGAAATTGTATATAGTTTCAACTTCTGCCAACTCTTTTGCTATTGGAGCCGCAAGTTTGGGGTCAATAGTATTCAATTGCTCAACAAGTTCTTCTTTCTCTACCTTCTTGTCAGCCCAATGCCTGCATAGCTCAACATAAAAATATGTATCTCGTATAGTATCATCCGTCACTACAGGCAGAATACGGTTTTTGTAGTCTGAATGCTGCATTATGCCAGTGAGTTCATACATGCAATTTTTTGACTTTAGGTATGGACGACTAAGAACAACCACAATTTGCTGGCCTTTTCTAATAGCATCCATGAATTCCTTTATGTTTGCAATGTATGTGCATTCACATTTGTCTCTACGATATGGAATTTTGTGGCTATCAAGTACAAAACAGAAGTAGTTGACAGTATGATCAGATGTTAATTCCCAATTGTATGAAATGTATATTGGTTCCATTCGTGAATTCAAGTCCTCAATTGGAGTCTCCTCTTGTGATAAATGTGCATCAATAAGATTCATTACATCAGCAATATTCTTGATAGGCGAATTCATTTCATAGAATTTGTTTTCATACATGATAATATATCGATTGATATACTTGTATTTCTTATCTTTTGAAACGAGACTTTCCAAAACCGATTTCACCTCATCCAGATTTATCTTGCTTTGAACTGCAATCTTCTCAAACGAACTGTATATGCCGTTTGCGGAAAAATAGTCATACATTTTATTCTCATGAAGATATTGCAGCACATAAGCCAACATACTTGTAGCTGTCGGATTTGTATAATTGAAATGGTAATCACGCTCATCACGTAACAATTCTGGATTGGTTGTCAAATATTGCAACGCCTCCATACTTCCAATGCCAAGCAAGAGGAACAAAGATTGTTTTAACGCATAACCTTCGAACTGCTTAAACTTTGGTTCAAGTTTTTGCATTATCCATTCGTCAGCATTTTGATATTGTTTCATGCATGAATAAATGGTCAGTCTATCCTCAATGTCCATTCTGTCAGATATAGCTTTTATTTCTTTTACCAACACGTCGGCTTTAAGCATCATCTCGGCAATGTTCATCGCAGATTTAGCATCTCGCACAATATAGTCGAGCAAAATACTATATCCTCGTTCAATCCGATTATCAATGATGAAACTAGCAAACTTGCTACTTGCATGATACTGCATCCAAGCTGTTTCTTCTTCCAACATTCGTATAATGGCATTAGCAAGATTATCTTGCGATATATGCTCCGTGAGATAATCGAACAAAGAATATGTACTACAGAAATTACCCCCATCTCTTTTGCTCACATTTACAAAAGAATAAGGCAACAATGAAATCAAAGTGTTCTCGCTTACATTAAAATGTCCAAGCAACATTAACTGTAAAGCTTCCTGGACATAAGGACATTCATCGGATTGAAATGTCAGTGTCTCAACAACAGTTTTTGCAGTAGCAATACAGCGGTTTCTACAGCTATCATCTATGAAGGAATCATTTGTCGAATGGATTAATGAATCTGAGATTATCTTCATAAAGAATACTTCATACCGATGTTTGTTCTTTATGGCTTTGATTATTTCATCTTGAATAAAAGCATTCTGATCGTCAACATATTCTATTACAAATCTATACACATAATCACTCAACTGTTCATCAGTACCAATACGCATCTGTTTTCTCATCTGTTTACGGTTGGTATCTGACATTTTTTCTATTGATTCTAGGACCTGTTGTTGAAATACATCATAGTTCGCAAAATCCTTAAGGATAAATTCTCTCCTTTGTCGGCTTTTTCTGATTCCTTCAGGCTCAGGGAAGAAAGCTTCATTTTTTACACGAGCTGCCTTGGCAATCTCAACAATAGGGCATTCAGTGAACCATGAAGCAAAGCTGTTATCAGCATCATTATTCTTATCCAAATATTGATAGTAATCATCAAGCATCTCTAGGGTAATCCACAACCCTGTTTTACCATATAATTCCTCACATGTTTTACGGTTAGCCCCCTCAACAAACATCAGTTTAGCTTTGCTGTCAAATTCTGCCTTTGCCTCAACGTCCAAACCTGTTTCATGATATAAAAGTCGGAATTGAGCCAATAACTCTTCTGTGTTTACATCATGAGAATAACTATTATAGCGATTACCAAAGTGTTTAAAGAAGCTACTCTCCACTAACGTAATTAACTCCCTATTACCATGCTTAATATATTCCGTTGCTTTCTGAAGGCAGTTGGACATCATTTTACTATAGTCCTCCCACTCATCGCGAAAATAGTAATGGGGATCATAAAAATTATGCTGTAATATTTTATTTATAGATTCGGCTGAGGTTACAGTCGTTAAAGAACGATAGACTTCATGCCTTGAAACAATATGCGTAGTAGAGCCTTCCTGCTGGTTATGTACATATTGTTCTTTGTCTAATATGTAGTTAATGTAAGTGTCACCAAGATTTGTCTTGTGTATTAGACTCATCATCACCTTAATAGCGTCATAGTTATTAAAATCCTTTATCAGAGTATAATATTTATCTACATATTGCTTTTTCGCAAAGAATTCATTTTCAAGGTATATATAAGCTAAATCACCATTAGGCTTCTGCTGAAGTTCCTCTAAGGTCTTCTTCTCCAACACATTAATCAGCCTGTCAAATGTTTCCTTTGATTGAAGTTTAAGAATATGCCACTTCAAGAATAGGCACATACACATAAGATCTGCGAAATATGCAGTTCTTGGATGAGCATTTTCTAACTCATCGGCAATAAAGTTCAAAGTATCTATTGATTGACCGAAATCCAAAAGATTACGATACTCGTTAGAGAGTATATTAGCTATTCTGATGCCGAGTGACTTATACTCCAATAAAATTCCCTTGAATATATTGTTCTTGGTTTCTTCATCAAGGGTATCTCTATCAGAATAGATAAGCAATTCCAAACTTGCCGTTTTCAGCCAATCGACTATCATTTCTACTTGTTGCTTGTCCTTTTTTGTATACATTGAAGTCCACAGCATAATGATGTTGTACCATTCAGGTCTTATTTTGCCATTGGAATGAGTTGCCATTTTTCGTGCCTTTTCAATACCATTCTGATACAGATAGAATGCAACTAACCACTCTCTGAAGGCGTTATGCTCAAACGAATATTGTTCATTCTCATACTTGATGATACCATACCTTTTACACTCGCTGATCTTACTTTCATCATTACTTAAACACGTATCAAACTCACGTTCTGTTAATGCCTGCTTGTTCATCAGCGACATAGCCAACGCAACTCTTTCCAGCAGGATAATAGCATCTTGAGAAGTTTGCTGATAGATATCAAGGGTTGCCTTTTGTTTTTTCTCGATCTTGTAACTTTTCTCTATAAATAGCTTATATACGTCCGCACGACTTTGGGGTAAATCATTGCTATTTTGATATGCATCAATCAGTATGTTCAGGAAAAAGGGATGCTTAACAAACTCGGCCAAATCTTTTTTATTTATCTGTTGACTTAACGAATTACCCTTCCCTAAACAATTGTCTATATGATCCTGAGCATCACTATAGCTGAGTTCTGTAAGGTACAATTCATGGAACTCCTCCATTTTATCCTCCCTTCGATAATTGCTTCTGCACGATAGCACCATCTTCATCTCTGGGTTATCATGGGCATAAGAGCAAATAGCAAGAAGTAGTTCTTCTCGTCCTTTGCCATTGATTTCGTCCAAAGCATCTATTATTACAACGACTTCTTTCTCATCCACGAATCGTGCCCTTGGCATCTGTTCTTGTTTTAGGTCAGTACTTGTCTTTACCTCATAACTTATAGGTAGGTACAGTCCACTCTGTTGTAGTTCCCAACATAGATTGCGAAGTTCTGTTGTTTTTCCTGTTTGTGCTCCACTGTACAAGATAAACTTGTTATACCCTTCATTTACAGCGGCTATTACATAATCAACAAGTGTAAATCTTTCTGCTTCTTTATTTAAGTAGTAAATGAAGTCATTGTGATCCTTGCTCGAAGTGCAATACCGACGTATATATCCATCTACAGGTTTGTGAGTTTTCAAGCCTCTTAAAAACGTAGAGTCATTGTTGGTTATTGCATTTATGATAAGATCTTGTTTTTCGTTAACTCTCTGCAAGATGAAGTTGCATGAGTTAACAGCATCAGCTGCAGCGTCCACCTTCATTTCAAGAATGAAGTCATAACACACAGCATCTGCTCGTAGTTCATCTGCCCATAGTTTTAGCAATTCATTGCTCTTGATGGCATCTGGATTTTTTAGGTATTCGCACAATTTACCTAAGTAGGCGAACCGACGTGAAGACAAACTTCTGCGAACACCATCATTTTGATACCACTTTTCGAGTGCTCGTTGATAGCTGTCATCCATGTGCTTCTGGAATCCTTTGTCTTTCTTTATAAGCTCCTTGATAGCAGGTATGCTACCGGCTATGTATGAAATAATAAAACTGATAAAAATATCGTCAATTCCCATCATAGTTTTGTGTCTTATCTTTTTTTACAATTATTATTGTGAAATATTGTTTTTGCCTGTTGAAAATAAGCGAATCACAGGATTGTGTTTTTTGATAGATAACGATTTAGACTTCTCTCTGTCAAGTTTTGTGCGAACTAAAAAGTAAGCATCTTTGTGGTGTCTCTAAACCCTATATAAGATGAAATGCACAAAAAATACCCGCTTAAAGTATAGAAACGAGCAAAGTTACCTTAATCGCCTAATTCTACATTAATGATAAGAACGCTTATTTTGAATGCAAAGATAGTGATTATTCATAAAATTTCATATTGAATTATTTTTTAGTTTTGAAAATGCTAATGGTTTAGCAACGTACTATCTACTTAAATTTTTATTAGATTTGCATCATGTCAATAACCTGCTGAAGTAGATTTTTCGGCTTTGCAAAGGAAGTGGTGCCAATAAGGCAAATCTAATGATGAAAATACGCTCGCATTCATACTAGGACGATTTTTACAGGCACTTGTGCTTCATTGGATTTGATATTTGGAATGACATTTGATACATTTGCTGAAAAATATTCCATCGGCAGGATCGGGAAGATGACTTTCTATTCATATAAAAGGAGCTAGCAAGGGTGGGCATTCTAGAATAACCCTGCAATGGCGGGACGGTTAGCATTGTTATTTACAACCACGTTAGAATGAGTGCGGGGTTCTGTCTTTTGTATCAAATGTTTCCGAATGGATAGGGTGTACTAATGCCGTTGGCATTGTCATAAAAAAAAGACGTCTGGTGGAACTTACGCCTATAAGGATACTGCATTTGAGTTCGGCTCTGCAATCAGTGTTCTTTTTAAACTTTACCTTATTGAGGTGTTTAAACGGCTAAAGAACAAAGATAGCTCGGTTGGTCGGCGAAACGTGAACTGTCGAAAATCAACTATCGCATGCATACTGATGCTATCAAGAGAAATCTGATACCGTCGGAGATTACTCCGACACAGACAAGCATTATCTATGCCAACGAAGCCTATGTGTTGAACGTGGCGATGTTTAACATGACAGCGAAACAGTGGCGTAAAGCTAATCCCAAACTGAAAGGCAACATTCGTGATTATGCCACCATCAATGAGCTTATCTGTCTGTTGAATATTGATTTAAAACCGGTCTAATGGGATAGCAACACTTTTTGAATGTTTCTTCCACAGTAATAAAAAGTTCCCTCTTGTTATTTACAAGATTTGTTGTATGTAAACTATAAGAACTTGAATCCTCAAACTTAGGGCCATTTTCTAATTTTGGTGTTCCAGAAATATAGCTGATAGCGATAGTCAGCATTGTTTGATACATATAGTTAACAAACGTTGTATAATACAAAGGCAAATAAATACAGTTGCCATTGAGTCCAGTTATTTTATAACCCTTATTTTCTTCTGTTTCTATATATTCCCAGTCACATTTATCTATTAACTCTTGAAACTCCTCTTTGGTTGGTATTCTTCCAATCATATGAGTATATTTACATGCAGCATCATATTGAGGATTTCCACTAATGATTAATTTCAAATTTCCCAATTCAGATGGGTAATCTTGCTTAAGATATTTCAGAAGAGCCTCTTCGTCTGGAATGTCAAGACCTTCCAAAGAAGCTCATTTAAAATACAAGCCTAGGGAAAACGGATCTTTTGCTCCGATATTAACTGAGGCCTATTTTACAGAGAGACCTAAATCAACGTAACATTCGGCTGATAAGGAACGGAGTATTTCGTCCTTATTAATATTTTTTTCAGTTCTTTTATCTGTTTCTGCTACCTTATGTTTTGAAATAGGTTTAATTTCCTGGATATCAATTCCTGAACCCAACACATCTATAGAATTGAATGAATTGGGCTCTATCTCTTTTTCATAGAGGTCATAGTTTATCATTTCAAGTTCTTTTTGTTCCTCAAGCCTTTCGAGAGTATCATAATCTATTTCATCATTCGGATTATAGTCAGTGGTGTTTTTTTTATCTTCTTTATGTATCAGGTTACTTATTATATAAATAATTCCAACAATTATCACCACTCCGACTAAGCCATCGAATCCACTTATTCCATTATCGCGAGCCTCGTCTGCAATTTCATCCATTACCCATTGTTGTGGATAGATTGGGAGTGTCAAGCAGAAAAATACAAATGTAGTTAGAGTTTTCTTCATACTGCAAAGTTAGTCTTTTTTAGCTGAATAATAGAAGTGCAAGAATAGTGATTTGCTTGGAAAAATTATTTTTTTGAAGGTCGGCGATGTAAATCAATACTGTAACTATGGCAAAGACCGCATACAATATCTCGCTCGAAGTCTATGTAAGGAGCTGTGAGTGTTTACGAAGCAGTTTGCAGCCGATTTACTTTATTTAGTAATTACTATAAGTAGTATTTATTAATAGGTAGGATATATAATCCTATTCACTCATATTAGAAAACATTCCTTTTAGTCCATATATGAATACAAGCGTATCTTATTATGGACTAAAGGATGACTAATGGAAGCTATCCCATCAATAGCTTATACCGTTGTTGCTGACAGAACTGTTCGTATTCAGTATGTCTTTCCGACAATCAAGCGGTGTAATCCTACTCAATCCAAACTCTACGGACGAGTAAAACGGATAAACGCCAAAGTCAACGAGACGCTACGTAAAATCTGCGACCACTGCGGCGTCAAATCACGAGTTACATGGGGAACCGCCCGTAATAGCTATATCTCTAAGATGATTGATGAGGGTTTTCATCCGCTTCAAGTTGCGGAACTTGCTGGCAACTTTCCACAAACTATCTATCGGCACTACTATATCATTTCCGACAAAGAAAAAATGAAGGAGAAAATGAATGAGGTATTTTAGTTAGACAAAAGATCGGTGTGAATTTTCATGTGCACAACTGAAGACTTAATAATTTACGAGCTCGTGCATTGTAGTTCAAAATTAAATCTGTACTTTTGCCTAAGCATATATAAAAAGCAATTATTGTTGCAAATAACATCAATTATTTAGACTATGGGCATTCAGATAAACAGAATTAAGGCCGCACTTGCTGAAAATAAGAAAACGAATAAATGGTTAGCTGATTCATTAGGTAAAAATGCAGCAACTATATCTCGTTGGTGCACAAATGAGAGTCAGCCTGGAGTAGAGACATTTTATCAGATAGCGAAATTGCTTGATATAGATATAAGAGAACTTTTCAATAAAACGAAATAAAATAATGGCTAGAGCAGATTTAATAGTAGACTTGATACGACATGCGATCACAGGAAATAAGCCTATGGTCAAAAAAGTTACTGAAGCAATCATTTCTGAAGAAAGGAAGAAACAACATACTATTTTAGCTGACAAAATAGAAAATGAGCTGAATAAAAATAGAGCTATTGATAGTTCAAATAATAACATCAACCTAAATACCAATGGTAAAGTAACATTAGATTATCGAGCAGAAAATCTGATCGACGAAATTACGCCTATAAAAAAATTGACTGATTTAATACTACCATTAGACGTAGTTACTTTATCCAATCAATTTATTCAAGAACAATTTAGAGTTGATTTGTTGCGCTCTTATGGATTAGAACCAAGAAATCGGATTCTTCTTATTGGCCCTCCAGGAAATGGAAAAACATCCATAGCCGAAGCATATGCGGAAGCTTTATTGATACCATTGTTTGTTGTGAAATATGACAGTCTCGTTGGTGCTTATTTGGGAGAAACAGCCTCACGATTGAGAAAACTAATGGATTATGTTAGCACAAGAAAATGCGTGCTGTTTTTTGATGAATTTGAAACACTGGGGAAAGAACGTGGCGATACCCATGAGACAGGAGAGATTAAACGCGTGGTCAGTTCTTTGTTATTGCAAATAGACAATCTTCCAAGTCACGTTATAGTTATTGGTGCCACAAATCACCCTGAATTATTAGACAGAGCCGTATGGCGAAGATTTCAGATTAAAATATCACTACCAATTCCGACAAGAGTTAATATCATCTCATGGTTAGATGAATTTCAGCATAAGCATAAAATTAGATTTGAATATGCATCCGAAACAATAGCTAAAAAATTATTAGGAATAAATTATGCTGAATTAGAAGAATTTGGATTGTCAATATTAAGACAGTATGTGCTATCATTGCCAGATTCAAATATGAAAGACATTGTTTCTAATGAATTAAAAAGCAAAGCAAATAATATCTCTGATTCAGAGTCTCAAAAATAAATAATATCTATGGCAAATTATCCTTTATTATTTTTCCCTGAACCTATTCCACTTCAAAGAACTGCTGGAAATCAATTCGTTCCCAAATCGATACATTTTCCTTCAAATGATAGACAAACAGAACGATTATCTCCATTGTTTGAGACATTACGTAGATCTTTTGAAAATCAGAGAGCTGACATTCAAAACACACCTGTTGGAATAGATCCAGAACAGGTACTCGTGTTTGAAACTATAGGTAATGTAGAGAGTTTCGTTACAGCAATCAAAAACACGGAAGGTTTGGAATGGATGGGCGAAATAGAATTGGATGATATCCATCCATCTGATGATTTTCATTACGCTGAAGCAGGATTAGAAGAGCAAAATCTTCAAGGAAGATTATTTTTAACAATGACTAACCAGAGAGCTCTGACTGAAATGCTATCTCTATGGGAGCAGTATTCTATTAATCCAAACATCAAATTTCAACGAGGTTTAAATGGATTTAAGGTATTGTTTAAGCAACTTAATACCATTCGCAGATGGAATGTACAGGATCGTTTAATTGAAACAAACGTCATTGAGTATTGGAAGCAAGATATCGAAGCAAATGAACAAATCATCCGTTTTGAGTTACAATTATGGTTTAGTACATCTCCTGAAAAAAGAGATGCCTCATTTAGTAGGATATCTGCTATTATTGAATCATTAAATGGTAGATGCCTAGTTCACGCTGTTATAGAGGAAATATCTTATCATGGTGTTTTAGTGGAATTACCATCAACTGCTATACAGGATATTATTGACACCCAAGACACTCAATTGGTGAGATGTGATCAGGTAATGTTTTTTAGACCATCTGGACAAATAGCAATTATTTCAGAAATTGAAGTCGATAGGCTAATTAACGATGAATCGTTGAATGAGAAATTGCCAAGTGGAGAACCTGAAGCGGCAATTTTCGATGGGCTTCCTGTTAATAATCATCAGAAGCTATCGAATCGAATTGTGGTTGATGATCCTGATGATTATAGTGATGGTTATATTGTTCAACATAGAGTACATGGAACGGCAATGAGTTCCTTAATAATTCATGGTGATATCAATGATAATGAGAGAGCAATATCAACTCCATTATATGTTAGACCTGTAATGAAGCCTGTAGCTGGGATGTCTAATTCGATAGAGAAGGTACCTAGCGATGTATTATTTGTTGATTTACTCCACAGAGCTGTTAAAAGAATATTCGATGGGGATCTAGATAGTGATCCTATTGATTCTATTAAACTCATCAATTTGTCTATTGGAGATAGTTCGATACTTTTTTTTCATTCGATGAGCCCTGCTGCAAAATTATTAGACTGGCTTAGCTGGAAATACAATGTATTATTTGTAATTAGTGCAGGTAATCACGTTAATTCCCTTGAAATGCCAATCTTATATAAGGATTTCAAAATATTAAGTGACCAGCAAAAGGAAGATATTATCTATAATACTATTATAAAAGATAGAAGAAATAGAAGAATATTATCACCGTCAGAGAGCATCAATAATCTTACAGTCGGTTCGATTAGTGTAGATAATTCTCCTGCAAATCCTTATGAAAGAAGAATAAATCCGGCTTTGCACATGTTGCCAAATGTTCATTCTTCTTTTGGCGGTGGTTATAGGAGATCTATAAAGCCTGATTTTGTTTATTATGGTGGAAGTCAATTTTTTGATGAACCTTTGTTGGATTTGACACCAACACCATTAAAATTTTCTTGTCATTTCGGATCGCCAGGTAATCGAGTCGCTGCACCAGCAGATGATTTGAGTAAAACTTGGTTTGTTAGAGGAACTAGTAATGCCGCAGCTTTAATTACTCGTAGAGGCATCCAGATAACAGATACCTTAAAGGAACTATTTCAGGAGGATTATTTTTTGCCGCAATATCGTCAATATCTACCTCTAATAATTAAGACGCTCCTAACACATGGATGTTCCTGGGGTGAATTAGAGACAAATCTTAAAAGAATCTTAAATGGTAAATACAATAATAGTGACATAGAAAAGGTTATCACTGATTGGATTGGATATGGAATCCCAGACATCAGTAAAGTTCAAGAATGTACTCAACAAAGAGTCACAATTCTTGGTTTTGGAGAGATCGGACAAGATACATCACACTTATTTAAATTTCCTCTACCTCCTTCGCTTTCCGGTAGACCAGAAAATAGAAAACTTACAGTAACTTTGTCATGGTTTACTCCTATTGCGTCTAATACGCAAAAATACAGAATGGCAAATCTTTATTTTGAAGCTGATAGTGCTATTATTGGAGTAAAAAGAGATGATGCACAATGGCAGAAGGTAAAAAAAGGCACTTTACAACATGAAGTATTTGTAGGTCAGAATGCTGTAGCATTTGAAGATGATGGGAATATTGCAATACGAGTTACATGTAAAAAAGATGCTATAGATTTTAAATATTTAATACCGTATTCTATAGCCGTAACATTAGAAGTTGCAGAAGAAATAGATATACCTATTTACCAAGAAGTCAGAGAGAAGTTATTAACTCCAATTATTGTTGGGCAAAGCTCTTTATTTTAATTCATATTTTGCATACGATACATAATTATCATAGATGAACATGGCTTATGTAGGGTATTATAGTGTGATAATAAATCATTTTTTCTTGTATATATTGATTTCATAAAAAAAACTTAACAAGGACTGTAAAATCAAAACAGACTGTATCTCTTTGCGCTCGAAATAACACTAATATAAACCAGTTTCGTGTAGGATTACACGGTGGATTCAGTGTTTTATCCTCAAATAGCTATTGATATACAGTCTGTTATCAAAGTGTCAAGGCGCCCAATCGGAAAGGCTTATTCAAACCATCTTATAAAAGGATATGCGGTAATAGTCAGTAGAACATAAAAATCCCGACTATTTGTGATAATCGGGATTGACTGGGCGGAGTTACTGAAAAAAATGAATTAGAAGTCTTGTAGATAAAAAATATCAATCTGATAGGCATTTATGGTTCTTGAAAGTTCATGTCTTTCAAGAATATCGTCAACATCCTCAAACTTACCGGGCTTTTCATCGGTCATTTCTTCAATCTCTTTCGTAAAATCGTCAAATGAGCTGTAATAACTCATTTCATTTTCAGAGTTATCCAACAAGTAACTGGTATCAAAATAACGTCCTTCTTCGTTATTGGTTTCATGAATGCCACATTCGAGTTCCTCTGTGTAGAATAATATTTCTACGTTAAACTTGATTGAAAGCAGATAGAATAACTTCCGGCAGTCTGACCAGGCGGTTTCTGTGGATAAAGTGAAACTAGCTAGGTTTCCATCATCGTCCATCTCTTCATCCATATAACTAATGCTACCCCTGCATGGGACACATTCTTTTTCAGGGTCAATGCCCAAAATGTCACTAGCGACATATTTGAGCCACGAAGCGTTAGGCAAAAATGAATCTTTCTTTTTATCGCTTCTGTCTGTACTGAGAACTTTTTGCAGTCCTTTAAAGAGATTTGCAACATTCTGTTGTTTCCCTACAATCTGATAATTTATTGAACATCAATTTGGCATAATCGAAAGTTTAAAAGTTAAACAATGGGAGGATTTTAATATTCAAGCTTCCTTTTTACGCTGCTCCCATCTGTTCGCTGAAAGATTTTCAAGCCAAGGGTTCATTGACGTTTTTATCCGCAGGATTAAAAAACATCCATGATTCATTGGTGGAAATATAGCGGACATAACTTTGCGGCAGGAAAACAGAGAGGCGCATTAAAATTCTATTTTGCTTTCCAAAAGAAAGATATGCCTATTGGCGTTTAACGAACACAAGATTTCATTTTGTGGTTATAAATGGAGGAATTTGATAATAGATGAAAAGAGGTGAGTAGCAGTTATAACAGGGAGGGAGGAATGTAATGAGCAAAAAGAAAAGCGACTAGAAAGCCGCTTTTCTTAGAGAGAGCCAAGAATTATTTCTTGACTTTCTTTGATGTGGATTTCTGCTCTGCAGGAGCTTCATCTTTTTCAGGAGTAGCAAAAAACTCGGTGGCAACCATTACCATGCGATTGTGTTTGCCTTTGTCATCGCTCCATTCTTCAGGTTTGAAATAGCCATGAACGGTTATCATTTGTCCCTTTTTCAATAGTTCAAAGGATGCGCTTTCGTTCTTGCGCCAAACCTCCACAGCCATGAAAGTTGATACTCTTTTGGTTTCTTTGCCAACGGTCTCTGTTCGACCGACTGCCAAGGAGAATTTTGCGACACTTGCGGAAGTAAATTGACGGATTTCAGCATCCTTACCAATGAAACCTGTAACTGCAAAAGAATTTTCAATCTTCTTCATAACGATAAATTTTAGAAGTTATACAATCAATTTTTATAATGCACCAAGATATTGCAGTCATAGGGCAGCACCAAGGATAGCGGTTCAATACTCTTTTTTATTCCGAGCATCAAAAAAAAGGAAGATTGTGCCGATACGCCATTGGTTAGAATGAAATGTCCCGTAACCGCCACAGCGGTGCTGCATTACAGCTTTGCATTAAGAAAAATGATGTGATTTCGCCCAAAATGCAATGGTGAAACAGAGTTGAAATATTGTAGTGGGGGTTGATAAAGGAGTGCTAGCCATTCATGTCGGCAAGTAAAGAATTTACTTGTGGTTGAACGAAAGTCTATATAGTAAAAGAAGCCTGTTATCAGCCAGATGCGGTGGTTGCATGAACGGTTTTCTAATGGCGCATCTGTCTATTGGATGGTACAGATGATGTTGCATATATGAGGTCATAATGGAGGGAAGATCGTGATACAAAATACGTCTTGTAATGGGCCTGACGATTATTGCCTCCCATGAAAAGATGATGCAATAGAAATCCATTCAGGAATGTTTTTCTATATTTCTATAAAGTGGCATGGTCGCAATTTGCGAAATGGGAACAGATATAAGTGGACAACCCGAAGGGCAGAAAGCTGGTATAAGAGGTACGGCTGGTGCAAGAATTATTCTATTTTATTGTCTTCCTTTCTGCCTTACAAAAAAAGAAGATTTATCTTTTAAATTCCTAAGTTTTCCTTTTTATGCTTATTGTATCGTTCTATTATATCACTTATCACTCGTGTCCCATTAAAATTGAGACGTTTTAAAAATTAAAGAAACTTGGCTCATTAGAACTAACTCGTTCTTTGTCATTTTGAAATATAGTTTTGTTGAAGAGGTCTCTAAAATTAGTTTTATCCGTTAATGAGATGCTTAATATTTGTATAACTTCGTATGCACTTCTGTCTAGTCGCATATCTTTTTGAACAATTGCCACCAGCGAGTAAGTATACATTGCTGCATAGATTTGGATTCTTACAGCATTTTCGGTAGTACCCCAAAACTTTTTGATTTTGAGGTGCTGTTTTAGCCATTTGAAAAACAGCTCCACTTTGCTAGCGATTTTTGTAAAGTTCAGCAACTTGAAGGGCGGAAATATGCTTTGCATTAGTAAGAAATACAAATTCACGTTCTTGTTCTACATCCCCATATCTGACTAAACGAAGTTGTTTCGGCTAATATCGCCTAGAAAAAAATCCAATTAGTTCGATCAATGCATCTGAAAGTACATTCTTAGGTAGCCTTCGTGTCCATTTGATAGATTTGTATTGAAGATTCTTTTTTGTTCTGACAACGAAAAAAGCTCCGATCAGATGAATCTTATATAGCATCTTGAAGTTGTTGTAAGTACGGTCAAATATATAATAAGATCCAGATTCATAAGGTATTTCATTCATCGCTTTAGAATCGTGTACAGACACTTCAGTGATATGAAAGAATGTGGGTATCTGTGTTTCGACATCATATAATGTATATACTTTGATTCCTCCTTTCTTTTTACGAAACTTTGCCCACCAAAAGACGGCAAGACACAAGTCTATTATAGTTGAATCGAAAGCGTAAACGTTTACCACCGAGTTTGAAGATATCTGTAGCACGTTTCTGTCTTGCTTCATTTACAAGATAGCATGCATACTCTTCAAAAATGTGATAGTTTCTATCTTGATTAGCTCTTGCTAAGGATGATTTTGAAACATTTTTACCCATTCCTAAATGATAACATTTAGAGTGATGAGCATCAAGAGCAACAATTAAATCTCGCAGACTTTCACGGTTGGAAAGTTGACCAAACATCAAAGCAAGCAATTGGCTCCAACAAGTGAGATACTTCACATACTTGTCGCCATCGTACTTGCGAACAATATAATTGAGCTTGTTTCTATCCAAAAATGAAATGAATTGAGCGAAAACGAATTTATCCTTATGCATTTGCAAATCTATTTTAAGAATTGCAAAGTTGAGAATTGAAACCCGTTTAATCGTAAAAACGTTGTAACTAACTATATTTCAAAGAACTATTTTGGATTTTAATGGGGCAGCATTGAAGCTAAAAATAAATGTATGTCCCTTTCCTTCCAGTTTCTTGTTGGAAAGTCAAGGAGAGGCAGTTTACTATTATCTATTCTTATTGATAAAAGAAGGGCAGTATAAACATGATGTATATAAATGAAGATATTTTGTTACATTTCTTATTTGTATACTATATTCAATATTCACTTAAAGCATCTCCATAGTCGTAAACTAATTATTTTCAAAAGCATTAGTATTCAAAATAATCCATTAGTTCACTTTTGGCTGTATCCGGATCATAGTCATTGCAATATCCACTAGAATAAGAATAATCTTCGCTCAACTCACCGAATAGTAAACAGTTATCTCGTCGAGGGATTAAACAATCGCCATCTATATACTTTGACCTATTTACGAATATCCAACAAGGGACAATGGTTTTACCGCACTTTCCTTCCCAAAAGGCAGCATTCAGATATGAGCAAAATCCAGATTCTTTCATTTTATTTTTAAAAATGAAGCTCAAGTCTGTTAACAAATCGTGACTCTTACTAATTTTACAATCAAGCGACAAAATTTGATTCGCAAGACTTAATTTGAGGGCATTCAATTCACGACTAAGAATTGCAAATATATCTATCTTTACTTTTTCTATTTTGTGCATTGTATTATATTCATAATTAGATATTATATTTTGATGTTTTTCCATGATGGGCTTTATATTAATGTAGTATATGTAATCTGGATTATTTCCAAAATCAAAATCAGATAGTTTTTCTAAACCGAAAATTGGATATTTCTTACTCTTACAATATATAAGGTCTCGATATCCTTTTTGGACAATAAAAACAAAGGAGAAATCTTTACCGTTAATCTCGGAATATCCAGTCTCAGTATCCTTTTTGAGCTGTTCTAAATTCTTTTTTGCGTTGACTGAGTTTACATAGAGGTCACCATATTCCTGCTCATATTTTTGACACTCGCCATATAATTGCTTAATATTTAAATAAGAAATTTTATTTATACACTTAGAATAGAAAATTTTTGATTCATTTATACAGAAAGATGATGGAATCTCATTTCTACAAAAAACATCAAATACCATTTCCGCACTTTTTGTGCTTAGTGAAATCTTATCCAACTCATTTACAAATATTTGAAATTCCTCTTTTTTATTTTCCAGCTTCTTATATTTATTTTCTATAACTTTCTGAATTACTTTCCAGCGTTGAATCTGCTGTTTGGTTTTAATATATTTTAGTCTACGGTTGTTCTCCCATTCATAAACGATGTTACGCAATAGTGTCATTTTCTCTTTCATTCCTATTAAGAATAGTTTATCGTATACCAATATAAGGATATTGATTATTGATATTTTCTCTTTCAGAATCTCAGCTCTCTGGTTATATAAAAAGCCTTTAACAATAGTATTAAGTTCTGTGACTAGTACATTTCGAGTAACAGATGATATTTCGTCTAATTCACCCAAAACAATTCGGTCGCTCTCTTTTATCTTTCTTATTATCCAATCTACAATAGCCAGGCTATATCTATAATTATATTCATTTAGTTTGTTAAATGAATGGCTCCCTTGAACTATTTTATAATATTCCAGAAGCATGGCAATCAGATTCTCTCCATTTCTTAATGCAAGTATAGCACCTTCATTCTCTATTGAATCCAATGTCGAATATAAACGAGGTATAAGTTCTATAAATTTAATATTTGATAAACTGTTCTTGATAACTGATAAATCAAAATCTCTATTTACACCTTCCATTAGGTAAAAAAAACTACTGATTTTCTTTTTGTGAATATCCTGTTGTTGTTCAGCTTCTTCTTTTCTGCTATTTTTTTCTGCTATTTCATTTATTATTTCTTTTTTCTTATATTCTGTATCCCAGGCAAATACTTTATAGTCTTCATTATTATAAATCAACTGAGAGAATGAAATCAACTGAAATTCCCAGATTGGTTCAGATAACTTTCCATGTTCATTTCTATATGTTATATAATAACATTTTAAATATAAATCGTTGTTTTGAATTGAGAGTTTTTTTGCTTCTTCATCTAAGACAAAGACATTATAGTTATTAGAAACTAATATATCTAATTGAGCAAAGGACTGCTGGCCCTTCTCAAGAGAAAATTTGTCAAATATCCAAAAAATGAATATTTTATGCTCTCGATAGAATTCCTGTCTAGCAGCAATGACACTTAAAAAAGTGGTTGAGAACTGTAACTCAAAAGCAATCTTTTTATCTGGAAGAGTAGCCATTACATCTGGCTTTCTCCATTCCATGGAGATAGCTCTATCTTTATACACTTTTTCTACTTCGACATCTTTAACTGACAATTTGGGATGTTCAATACTCAAAAGCCGTTCAGCTACAAAATTCTTATAGTTTTCATGCTTTTTCCCTTCTTTGGCTCCATTATATTTAATTCGCAAAATTTGTTCATCCGTCAGTCTCTCCTTATTTTCATATTTACATTCTTTATTATCTCTTCCATAATGTCTAAAGTGCAAAGACTGTTTATTTTTTCCTCGTCCACCGCAAATGCGGATAGGCTTTTTACAGTATCCACATATATACAGATTCTTTCCTTTTTTGTATAATTCGACTTCTTCATTTCTTATTTTGAAAAGTTCTAATCTCCTGCTTTCAACATCTTGATTTAGAAAAAAAACATCACTTGTTTTCTGTTCCCTTTCTTCATCACTTACTTTAATGTATGTTTTTACTGTATAACTCATAGACTAACTATTAAATCAAATATTCTTATAAAGATAGCTATTCTATTGATAATAAGAAAAAGTATAAGAGAAATCTTTTTAAATCTCAACCTTTGCAATATGACAAAATAAAGGGTAGAATGATAAATTTAACATTTTACTTATTATCTATGAATTAGCTTATTGAGACATTCAGGAATCAGCACCGGATATTTCGGGTGATCCAGTAAAATAGGAAAGATTATCTTGCTTTCCAAAAAAGATAGGAGTATAAAGGGTAAAGTACAAGTTTACTTTGGTACTTGTATAATATATGCAAGAGGTTACTAAACCTGTTTTTTTAACTTTATTAATAGTCATCAGAATAAGTTTAGTATCTTCTTGTATAATATATACAAGAAGATACTAAACTTATTTAGGCTAATACTATAAGGTACGAGAGGGTATAGGACAAAGGAGGATGAATCAAATCATCGTCGGGTAGTTCTTTTTTGGAAAGCAAAAATAGAATCAAAGAACTTGCAGCCACAAACGGTAGAGCTGTTCTTGATATTCAGTGGTGCAAACGTGGTGCAAAGTTATAAAAATAAAAACGCAAGAGCTTGATAATTAGCGTCTTGCGTTTTCTTTCAGTGATCCGCCTGGGGCTCGAACCCAGGACCCCAACATTAAAAGTGTTGTGCTCTACCTGCTGAGCTAGCGAATCAATCCTTTTATTGCGGTTAAGCGGGTGCAAAGGTAAAACGAATTATCGGCACATCCAAATAAATTCAAGTGTTTTTCTTATCTTTGTCCCGAAAAGGTCGGTAACGGTCTTCTCAGATGTATTATTTATACCTTATTATATATGGCTGACGATAAAAAGATTATTTTCTCAATGGTTGGTGTTAGCAAAGCTTTCCAACCCAACAAAAATGTATTGAAAGACATCTACCTATCCTTCTTCTATGGTGCCAAAATTGGTATCATTGGTCTCAACGGATCGGGTAAGTCAACACTGCTAAAAATTATTGCCGGTCTTGAAAAGTCATATCAGGGCGAGGTTGTTTTCTCTCCGGGTTATTCTGTGGGATACCTGGCGCAGGAACCTTATCTGGATGACACAAAAACCGTGAAAGAAATTGTGATGGAAGGTGTGCAACCCATTGTTGACACCCTTGCCGAATACGAAGCAATCAACCTGAAGTTTGGTGAACCGGAGTATTATGAAGATTCCGAAAAGATGGACAAACTCTTTGCCCGTCAGGCCGAATTGCAGGATATTATTGATGCAACAGATGCGTGGAACCTCGACAGCAAACTAGAGCGTGCTATGGATGCCCTTCGTTGTCCGCCCGAAGATCAGTCGGTTGCCAACCTTTCGGGAGGTGAGCGTCGCAGAGTCGCTTTGTGTCGTTTGTTACTTCAGAAACCCGATATCTTGTTGCTCGATGAGCCAACCAACCACCTCGACGCTGAGTCTATTGACTGGTTGGAGCAGCACTTGCAGCAATACGAAGGAACGGTAATTGCCGTAACGCACGACCGTTATTTCCTCGACCACGTAGCCGGATGGATTCTCGAACTAGATCGTGGCGAAGGTATCCCCTGGAAAGGCAACTACTCTTCTTGGTTGGATCAGAAAACCAAGCGCATGGAGATGGAAGAGAAGACAGCCAGCAAACGCCGCAAAACTTTAGAGCGCGAGTTAGAGTGGGTGCGCATGGCCCCCAAAGCCCGTCAGGCCAAAGGAAAAGCCCGTTTGAATTCATACGACAAGTTGCTTAACGAAGATCAGAAAGAAAAAGAAGAAAAGCTTGAAATATTCATCCCCAACGGTCCCCGTCTGGGTAATAAAGTGATTGAAGCCAAAGGCGTTGCCAAAGCCTATGGCGACAAACTGCTGTTTGACGATCTTAACTTCATGCTTCCGCCCAACGGTATAGTAGGAGTGATCGGTCCTAACGGTGCAGGTAAAACCACTCTTTTCCGCCTTATCATGGGAATTGAAAAGGTCGACAAAGGCGAGTTCGAAGTAGGCGAAACCGTGAAAGTGGCTTACGTTGATCAGCAGCATAAAGACATTGATTCCGAAAAAAGTGTGTACCAAGTGATATCCGGAGGAGCGGAATTGATACGAATGGGTGGTCGTGATGTGAATGCACGTGCCTATTTGTCACGTTTTAATTTTTCAGGCGGTGATCAGGAAAAACTTTGCGGAATGCTGTCGGGTGGAGAAAGAAATCGTTTGCATTTAGCTATGGCTTTGAAAGAAGAAGGCAATGTGTTGCTGCTCGATGAGCCGACCAATGATATTGACGTAAACACACTTCGTGCACTCGAAGAAGGTCTGGAAGATTTTGCAGGATGTGCCGTTGTCATATCGCATGACCGTTGGTTCCTGGATCGTATTTGTACCCACATTCTGGCCTTCGAAGGAGATTCCAATGTATTCTATTTTGAAGGATCCTATTCGGAATACGAAGAGAATAAAATGAAACGTCTTGGCAACGAAGAACCCAAGCGTGTTAGATATAGGAAACTGATGCAAGATTAAGTTTTCTACTGCTCATAGGTAACGGAGGTATGGAGTTATTTTGAAATAATTTCGTAACCTCCGTTATTTTTTTTAATTATATAGCATATATTTGCTTTGAATGCTTAAAAAATGAAATAGATTTGTAATGTACATATAAAGTATATTAATTATCTTTGTGTGCTCAAGAGAGATTATATCATTAATTAACAAATTCAATTACTTAACAAAAAGAATTATGAGAAGACATCTAATTCATTTCCTGCTGGTTGCTTTGCTGTCGGTATGCTCCGCTGCTACGGCTATAGCCCAGACAACAGTGAAAGGTCAAGTTGTGGATGCAGAAAACGGTGATCCGATGATCGGTGCAGCTGTTACTGTCGTAGGCACTACTCAGGGTACAGTAACTGACGTTGATGGTCAGTTTACTCTGAATGTGGCTCCCAATTCAACTTTAGCAGTTAAATTTCTTGGTTACAAGGAATTTAAGAAAAAGGTAACCCAAAGAGGTCAGGTAAACTTGGGAGTTATCAATTTGGAAGTTGATGCAGTGGCCCTTGCCGACGTAACAATAACTTCTTCAATTGCCGTTGCCCGCAAAACGCCGGTAGCAGTTTCTACCATTGAACCGGTATTTATTCAAGAAAGATTGGGAACTCAAGAGTTTCCTGAAATATTGAAATCAACTCCGGGTGTGTATGCAACCAAACAAGGTGGTGGTTACGGTGACTCTAAAATTAACATGCGTGGTTTCAAGAGTGAGAATATTGCAATGATGATCAACGGTGTTCCAATGAATGACATGGAATGGGGTGGCGTTTACTGGTCAAACTGGGCCGGACTTTCCGACGTAACCCGTAGCATGCAAACTCAACGTGGGTTAGGCGCTTCAAAAGTTGCTGCTCCTTCAGTGGGTGGTTCTATTAACATTGTAACAAATACGATTGAAGCTAAAAAGGGCGGAAGTGTATCTTACGGAATTGGTAATGACGGATACAACAAGATGCTCTTCACCGTTTCTTCCGGTCTTTCAAAATCAGGCTGGGCATTCACATTGCTCGGTGGAAAAACTTGGGGTGACGGATATATTCAAGGAACAGAATTTGAAGGTTACAATTGGTTTGTGAACATCACAAAACGTTTCAATGAAAATCATCAGTTATCATTAACAGCTTTCGGAGCTCCTCAATGGCACAATCAACGTAACAACAATGACGGTTTAACCATTGCAGGCTGGCAATCAGTTGCTAAAAACTACATGAACGGTGATGATCCTTACAAATACAACCCTTCTTATGGTTTTGGGCCCAACGGTGAAAGAAAGAAATCAGCTTATAATGTATATAACAAACCTCAGATTTCTTTGAACCACCTTTGGCAGATTAATTCTAAATCTAGCTTGAGTACTGCTCTTTATACTTCTATTGGACGTGGATACGGCTATTCCGGTCAAGGTTTAACAAGCACTGACAGAAATAACTGGTACGGTAGTTCATACGGTACACTCAATACTACATTTAGAAATTCAGACGGAACATTTGCTTACGATCAAATATATGACCTCAATGAGGCAAGCAGCAACGGTTCCTTAATGGTGATGTCTAAATCAAAGAACTTCCATAACTGGTACGGTCTTCTTTCAACTTATACTAATAAGCTGACTGATAATATTGATTTCTACGGAGGTGTTGACTTGCGCTATTACAAAGGAGTTCATACCAATGAAATTGTTGACCTTTACGGAGGTAAGTATTATGTTGACTCTTCATCAAGATCAGGAGTTTCAGCAACTAACAATTCTGCTGCAGCAGCCGGTTCTTCTTTTGTAAACCAGAAACTTAAAGTGGGTGATGTAGTTTACCGCGATTATGATGGTTTTGTAATGTCAGAAGGTGCGTTTGGTCAAGTTGAATACAACAAGGACAAATTAAGTGCTTTTGTTGCCGGTTCACTATCAAATACAAGTTACTGGCGTCGTGACCGTTTCTACTATGATGCAGATCATGAAAAATCAGAAACGGTAAACTTCATTGGTTGGACTGCTAAAGGAGGTTTGAACTATAACTTAACTGAGAATCACAACGTATTTGCAAACGTAGGTTACATCAGTCGTGCTCCTTTCTTTTCAGGTGGTGCATTCTTGCAGGCTACAACTAGCAACATCACTAACCCCGATGCTGTTAATGAAAAGATATTCTCTTTGGAACTAGGTTATGGTTTCCGTTCTGAGTTCCTTACTGCTAATATCAATGCATATCATACCGAATGGAAAGATAAAACTATGTCAAAAGGTATTGATGTAAAAGACGGTGATACATTTGTTGACCGTTTGAGCCTTAACATGAGTGGCGTTAACGCTACCCACGAAGGTATTGAACTTGACTTTGTAGCTAAACCTCTTACTTGGTTAAACATCAAAGGTATGTTCTCTATCGGAGATTGGAGATGGACCAGCAATGCTAAAGGTTATTTCTATGATTCAACAGGACAGCCTGTAAAATCTTACGGAAAGAATGCAGATACAGGTAAGGTTGAAGTTGTACATGCTTCAGGTCTTCAAACAGCAGATCATGCTTCTATGAAGATCAACCTGAAAGACGTTAGAGTAGGTGGATCTGCTCAGACTACAGCTTTCTTGGGTACAGACTTCCGTATAAACAAAGACATTCGCTTAGGAGTTGATTATAGCTTCCAAGGAAGAAACTATGCAGACTGGGCTTTCAGCAGCAGCGACATCTTGTTAAACGGTGAAAAAAGTTATGCTTCTCCTTGGCGTATCCCATCTGCTCACCTGTTCGATTTGAACGGTAGCTATCGTTTCCGTCTTGGTTCAGTTAATGCTACACTTGTTGGTAATATCAATAATGTGTTCAATCAAGAATATATTTCTGACGCAATTGATGGTGGTGACCATAATGACAGAACAGCTTATGGCATCTTCTACGGATTTGGTCGTACATATAGCGTTAACCTCAAACTTAACTTCTAAAGAACTGAAAATATGAAGAAGAATTTATTTATGACCGTTGCAGCTGCTGCACTTTTGTTAAGTGGTTGTGATTACAATGATAAATATTTTGATTGGTTGGACGAGGCGACTGTCCCAACTGATGTGAAGACTCTTGAATATAAACTTGAAACAGCAGATTATGCTACTATTTCAAGTAATTCAAGCAACGTAGCGATAGCGAAAGCTGCAGGTGTAAGTGCCCAGCTAACCGCTGTTAAAACAAACATGTACCTAACAGATGTTATCAATGCTGAAACTTATATTCCGGCATTCCTGGCAGCTAAATGGTACACTGCCGATGATGGCTCTTCTGTTAAAGTGACTTATCAAAAAATGGAAGGTGTACCGGCTTATGTGACTGCATTGAATGCTACATCTACATACAAAGTTTCGAATACAGATTATGCAACGGTATGGGGTAGCTCTTCCAGCAATAAGTTCTTTACTCCTACAGTGAAGGCTTCTGCTTACATTCCTACATTTTTAAAGACAGCTTATCCTTCGGCAGAGACCGGTGCTATTGTTGCGGTTGATTACAACCAGTCAGAAAAAGAACCCAGTGGTTCTGTGGTTGGGCTGAATGAAACTGTAGATTCTTATCTTACTACCAGCTCAACGAAAGCAGAACTGACAGGTTGGTTGAATATAACAACTACCGGTACCTATTTTTGGAACGGCAAAAACTTCTCGAGCAACGGATACATCCAAGCAAGTGCTTATAAACACACTGCTGGTCCGCTAGAAACATACATGATTTCACCTAGTGTGTCAGTTAAGTCTGGCATGAAACTCTCTTTCAGCGCTTGCTATGGTAACTATACAGCTAAGGGAGGTACTTTATCAGTTCTTGTTTCTGAAAACTTCTCTGGCGAAACGGCCGAAGCTGTTACTGCAGCTACTTGGAAAGATGTAACCAGTAACTTTACAATTGAGATACCTACTGGAACCTATGGTACTTTGACCAAAGCTGGTGAAGCTGACCTAAGTTCTTATGCAGGTAAGAACGTTCGTATTGCATTCAAGTATACTGGTGACGGTACTACTGGAGCAACTACAACTATTCAAGTTGACAACATGGTTGTTAAGTCTGAAGGTGCAGGTGGTACTGATGTGTATGCAGCAACTACTGCTTTGTATGCTTTCGACGGAACTAAATGGGCTCCGTATTCTGCTAATGCAAACGCTTACATGATGACTAAGGCTGACTTTAATTTATTGAACAGCACTTATGACAACTTCAGTTCAACAATGAATCCTGATGTATACTTACCGCTATTCTTGTCTAAGAAATACTTGCTTATTGAAGGAACAGTTGTTACTCCGGTTTACAAATTCTACAATTCAACAACTAAAGTGACTACGGTTCGTGCTGATGAGTACACTTATACAAGCGGTGCTTGGGTTAAGAACAACGGTATTGTAACTGTTACCGATCAGTTTGTGCGTAATGCAGGGAAGTGGACTTATAACCCTAGTGTGGTAATTACTTTGGTTGCAGGCAAGAATCTTCCTGAATCAGCTAAATATTATCAGGCAATTACCGATGCTGTAAAAGCAGAAAAGGGTAGTCAGTACGTTACTTCTTATGGTAATAATGATTATTACTATGGAGGATCAGCATTCCAGAACAATTTCGACTTCCGTCCGTCTGCATGGAAAGCACAAACTACTGAATATGCAAATATGACAGATGAGCAATTGACTGCGTTGATGTATGAGCGCTTACCCGAGTCATTTATCTATGCTCTTAAAGCAATTCATCCGGATGCAGCTCCTGTAGCAGGTGTAGATGTAACCTATACATTTAACTTTGTGGTTTATGATGGTACTAACAATACAAATTATACCATTGTTTACAAAGTAACAGGTGCTGGTCAGTTTGAATATGTTGAAGGCTCTTTGGCAAAGAAGTAATCATTACCTGATTATATAAAATAAAAAAGCTGCTCTCCGCAAGGAGGCAGCTTTTTTTATTATGAATACTTTTTATTACTATTGTTGCGGCACTCCCAGTTGCATAATAACCGGGTTGTGATCACTGCACAATTCTTGGTTGGGCGAATAATAATCAATGCCCTGCAAACTTTCAGAATGAAAGATATAATCAATGCGTAGCATGCGCTTGTAGTAGCGATACGTATAAGCATAACCCTGTCCGGCTGTTTGAAAGCCGTCTTTTAGCTTCCCTCTTGCCATACGATACGTATAAGATGACGGAACATCATTAAAGTCACCACATACCAGAACCTGGTGAGGCGAATTCATTACCATGTGCTGCAAAGCTTCAGCCTGACGTCCTCTTTTGGTCGCATTAGCTATTAAAGTTTGCATCGTGTAATCCGTGTCATCCATGCTATTTCTTGATGACATATTGGTGGTTTGCAAGTGATTATTAAACAGTCTGACCTGCTTTTTACCAATAAGCACATCGCATATCAACGTGCAGTTACGGCTATCGGGGTACATCACCAATTGACTGCTGATGATTGGGTATTTGCTAAATACCGCCAAAGGCAATACCTTTTCCGTATGCGGAACAATGGTTTTATATCTCCAGGTGGTAAATACATGTTTAATACTGTCTACCGTGAACTGATCATTGTCAACAAACTCTTGAAAACAAATAATGTCCACACTGTTCTCGTCCATGTATTGAGCTATTTTTTTGCACGAATAACCGTCGGTTTCCTTCCCGAAACTATGTACATTGTATGTAGCCAGTTTCACACTTACCGAACTGTCGGACACCTTAACATCGTTCCACTTAACCTGATACACTCTGCTGATGTAACTTATGCTCATAACAAGAGCAGCTATGGGGAAGATGCTCCAATAATAGCACCTCACCAGCCAGTAGATTAAGAAACATACGTTGGCTACCAACAACATTGGCAGTAACAATGCCAACACAGGAGACAGGCTAAACTCCTCGGGAGATAAACATTCGGATAAGTTAGCTCCAAAAGTAACGATGAACAAGAGAATAGTAATGATGAAGAGCGTAATGTTTGCAATCTTTGCTATTTTAACCATTTGTGAATCGTATTGTTTAATATGTTTTGAGATATAGGCTTAGTTATAAAATCATTGCAGCCAGCCTCTTTAGCCGCTTCTCTGTCGCTCACATAAGCGTAGGCACTTAAAGCGATGATAGGAATATGAATAGATGATTCCCTAATCTTTTTGGCTGCGTCTAAGCCATTCATGTTGGGCATTTTTATGTCCATCAATATTAAGTCGGGTTTGTTTCTTCTGTATAGTTCAATAGCTTCCTTACCGTCTTTAGCCCTAATAATACGATATTCTTTCCCTAAAATAGCCTTTAGCAAGTCAAAGTTATTGTCAATATCTTCAGCAACCAAAATGGTTGTTTCCGTTTTCTTTTGATCGACATTGTAATGTAATGGGCTATTGGTATTGTTTTGCATGCTCTTATGCATATCGGCTGATTTATTCAGATCGTGCAACTCGTTATAAGGCAACGTAAAAGTAAAGGTTGTACCTTTTCCCAATTCAGACGTAACAGAAATACTGCCACCCAGTTTTTCAATAATTGTCCGGCAAATGGACAATCCCAAACCCGTGCCCTGTGCAAAAGTGTTTAGCTTCACAAAGCGGTCGAATATACTGTCCAACTTCTCTTTGGCAATGCCCAGTCCCGTATCAGTTACATGAAAAACTATTTGCTCCCCCTGTAATTCATACCCATAACTTACACTGCCCTTTGTCACAAATTTAAATGCATTTCCAATCAGGTTAGACAATACCTGGAATATCCTGTTTTTATCAGACTTGATGTGCAAATCAGAAGCCGACTCCTCAAATACCAGCTTCACATTCTCCGGGCACCTGAAAGTATGCGCATCATAAACCTCCTTGCATAAATCATGCAAAGACACCGTGCTGTAACTGAACTCAACCACGCCCGATTCAATCTTCGACAAATCGAGAATTTCGTTAATCAAGCCCAATAACCTTTCATTGTTAGCTTCCACTATGCTGTAATACTCCCTTCGTTCTTCAAAGTTATCACAGTCGGCTATAATACGCGAGAATCCCACTATGGCATTGAGCGGTGTGCGTATTTCGTGACTCATGTTGGCCAGAAAAGAAGACTTAAACTGATCCGATGTTTCGGCTTTTTCTTTTGCTGCTATCAGTTCCCGTTTGGTAAGCTCCAGTTCCGTTATGTCCCATTCAATATTCAGAATCATGGGAGAGAAGTCATCACTTTCAATCAGAACCTTTCTTCTGTCGAGAATCAGCGTTTTACCATCCTCAGTTACCTTTTCGAGTGTGTCGTGCAGATATTTTTTCTGTTGAAACACCTCGATGTCAACCAAACGTTTTTCGGCAGCCACATCATACGGATGCATGTCAAAATCAGTCTTTCCTATTATGTTTTTGTAATCGTCCAGAATGTTATATTGCACATCTCTGTTCCGATAAATGTAACTGAAATTATTGAGCACATCTTTCACCACGATGCTGGCAGGCAGATTCTTCATGGTAACATCCAAAATCTGATTGGTGCGTTTTATTTCCGTTTCATATTTTATCTGACCCGAGATATCACGACCGAATATCCATACATTCTTCTCCTGATTCTCGTCGAGCACAGTATAAGTAATCACTTCAAGTCCTAGTAATTCCTTGTTTTCCTTGATAGGATTCAGTACGATGAAAGATTTATAAGTATTGTTTTCCATTTTCCCATAAATACTCATCCATCTTTCTTCGGTCATGGCGCCGTAGGGCAACGTATGTATTTTCAGTTCGCTGAGCGGCACACCTTGAGGTACCTTATGCAATTCCCTGAACTTTTTGTTCACAAAAATCAGTGTACCATCTTCTTTAGCAGCAAATATTTCCTCGGCAGCATTGTCAATGGCATGGGTCAGCGTATCCAGATTCTTCTCCTTACGCCTAATTTCAGTAATATCCTGTGCATAGCCTTCCAGCTCAATGTCACCTTCTCCCTTTTCAATTTTTGTGTAAGCCAATATCCTTACGTGAATCCATTCATTGTTGAAAAGAACCCTGTAAGCGATAGGCGTTTCCATGTCGGTTTGCAAACAATTATTCAGCCAGTTAGCAAACGTCTCGCGATCCAGCTCAAAGATTTGAGCCATATATTCCTTGCGAGGAACCGGTACAAACTTATCACGTTCTGCTTCATTCATTGAAAGCTGATAATAAATCGTATCATCTTTCAGGCTGTACCTCCACGTAGCAATTTTGGCCATGTGCTGAATATCGCGAAACTTTTCGTTTGTTTTTTGCAATTGCAGTTTCATGTTACACCGTTCCGTGATGTCCCTGTACTGACAAAGCACCATCCCCTTATAAGGATGCATGATGCACTTGAAATAATATGTTTTATGCGCAAAAGGCAGTTTAAAGTTTTTGGTAATGCTGATATTCTCCTCTAATACCCGTTTGAACTCCGGATATACCTTTTCACGGGTATGTTCGGGCAGAATATCGAAAACGTTTTTTCCAAGCATATACTTCTCTTGCATGAAGCACAAATCAGTGTGTATGGATACATCCCGGCACACTCCTTCAGCATCAACCAAAATAAGGGTATCAGCAGTGAGTTGAAGTATTTCTTGAGAATAAGATGCATCGTGTAAAATTCTCTTCATTTTACTATTAAGGTCTATTCATTATTAATGCGCCAAATATAACAAAATATCACAATTACAAGCTACATATCGTGTTAAATCAGCAATTTAGTCCGCTCTTTTGGCTTTTTCCCATGTTCCATTACCACTTTTTCTCATTAAATAGGGAATGCCTTTCAATACATTGATGTTCATAAACAAGAAGTAATAAGGAATGAATAAAAGTTTGTTTTTAATTTGTTTGCTTGCCAAGTAGTGGCCATAGAAACCGGCTATGTAAAATAGAATCTGTAACACCAACAGTAACGTATAAAACCAGCAATTCTGCGTTACAACCAGCGCCACATTGAGCGGTAACAAAGCGAATAACAGAAACGGTGTAACCGACCATCGCAACACCCTGTGCGAGATATATTGAAAACTTAGCACCCCGTACCTTAGCGGATTGAGTAAAGGCCTGAGCCGCCACACCGACTGCAGTCCGCCCGCACAGATGCGCACCTTTCGTTTCTCTTCCTCAAGCATGTTGGCCGAACCACTTTCTACAGCATAAGCGTTGCTGCAATAATCAATCTTGTAACCCTTCATGGCAATGCGCAGCGAAAGCACAAAATCGTCGAGCAAGGTGTCGCGTTGCATGGGAACATACAGCTCGCGTCGCACGGCAAACAGTTCGCCTGCTGCCCCCACGGCAGAGTAAAGCCGGGCATCGAGCGCCTTGAGAGTCGATTCATATTTCCAGTAGATTCCTTCGCCACCGGCAGCTGCTCCATCTTCCGTTTTCACGGCTATGCGCTTTTCGCCCGCTACACAGCCCACCAAGGGATCACTGAACGCCCGTACTATTTCGCGCAAGGCCTCTTTGTTGAGCATGGTGTTGGCATCGGTAAACACCACGATGGGCGATGTGACCAGCGTCATCCCCCGATTCATGGCAGCTGTTTTCCCCTGCCTTTCGGGCTGAAAAAAGACGGTCGCTTGCGGCCAGTTTGCCAAACGTGTGTTGGTGCCGTCTGTACTGCCGTCGGTTACCCACACAATTTTCTTCTTCACAGCGGGATAATCCAGCGCCAGGGAGTTTAGCATCTTCTCGTCGACCACCGTCTCTTCGTTATAAGCAGTGATGAAGAGCGTTACCTCAGGCAGCTGCTCGTCAGCCGGGAGCGTTTTTCCCTTCGGTTTGGCAAATAATTCTTTTACTTTCACCAGTAGGTAAAGCACTATGCCGTAGCCCAAGTAGGTGTAGAATACTACAAATAGGGCGATGTAGAAGAGGATTTCTAGGGTGGTCATGGGGTGGGAGTGTTATCGGAAATTTTATTAAATTCATCTAGCGTAATCGGTCTTCTTCTATACATCTTTTCTATTAGTTTCCTTTTTATAACATGAGCCAAAGCAGATAAAATATTAGATAATTCTTGATATGTATTTCTTTGAGGTATTATTTTACAAACCATATTTCTATCCCACTTTTGAGTAAAGAAAGATTGATAATACTCATCTGTTGGATTTACAATAAACTCAATGTTATCTTTCCACTCATACCTGTTTAGCATGATGTCACCGTCTGTAAACCACAATAACTTATATGCCAATGATTGGTATGGAAGGTAATTGAGAAAGAGTTCCCCATAGTCGTTTCTGTAATTTCCAGGCATTTTATCTTTTTCAAACAATACCAATTTATCATCGATATCAAGCACTACCCATTTGTGAGATTTCTTAGGAAAAAGAAATTCGCCAAGTAAACTGGGAGTTTCTATATATCCTCTTTGAGCGACTCTGGATAGTTCCGTTAGAAATTTTTCTGGATCTTCAGCATGTTCCAAAACCTGATTACATATAACGTAATCAAATTCTTTATCTTTAAATGGTAGATTTTCTCCACTAGCGTTAACTAGGGATTGATGTGGATAAATTTTCACATCACCACATCTGTGGTAATTATCGTCGATAAATTTCTCAGCAAGTACGTTTGATCTGTAAGAGGGAGCATGCCCCGGACCAACTTCTAGGACTCTATCTTTTTTGCGAATTTTCAGATCTGTTCTGTCATAAGGAGTACGTGTTTTCATTTATATAATTATTTGATTATATTGCTATCTTGGTCTTCGTATATTTCTTTCTTCTTAAAAAGCCCGCCAAGACCTCGACATGCTTTTATCAATCGTTTAGTGAAACTTTTTAGTAAAGAGCCGTCGGCATTCAATGTTGAATTGCTGGTCAGTGCCCGAGCCTTACGGCTGGTGATGAATACCAACCTGCCCATGGGTTTCATGGCAAGGGCCAGTGAACCATCTTCACCTCGGATAATGTCTGTTCGGAATCCTATTTGCCGACCGTATTCCGTTTTAAAACCGAAAACCATGCCACGCACACACAATTCAGGGCGTTTGACGGCTTGAATACGCAGATGAAGATCACGTAACGATTCGTACACTCGGAGTGCCCATATTGATTCTCCTTTGCGAGGCACGAAGCTCCACAAGGCAAAGGTGCAAGCAACTTCGGGCTTCATCAGTTCCTTGAGATGCGTTTCAATGTAATGCGGTGGATACATGGTGTCAGCATCAATGCAGATGTGGTATTTTCCCTTTGCATGGTTTAGTCCGCATTGCCGGGCATGCCCCGGACCTTTCAGCTTCTCGTCAAACCAAGTAGCCCCTAGGCGGTCAAGTACTTCGGTTGTTTTGTCTGTCGAGTTATTGTTTACCGTCAATATTTCCATGGGAACAGGACATGTGTTGTCACACAATGACCACAGGCAAGCTAACAGATGCGTTTCTTCGTTGTGAGCAATCAATACGACAGATACCACTGGCTCTTTACTTTGCAGAGCCATTAACTTCTTCCTTACTTCGTTCACCGTCTGTTCAGGGATAGAATCGATGGGTTTTTCGAATACCTCCAGGTATTTAGTGTACCACTTTGTCATATGCTTGTTTATTACGATTTTACTTTGAAATACATTTCGTTTTTCCATTTGTTTGCATACACCATAGCCCATGGCAATGTTCCGCACCAAGGTTTGCCACAGGGAGCTTTTGGCGTAAGGTAAGTGTCTATTGAGCTAGCTTTTTGTTGGTGCTCATCGCAGTTTAACTGTAAAAGTCTAGAGTCTTTCCAGTTAATAATCCAATCATAATAAAACCAAAACCAAACGCAGTATTCATATACAGAATATTTGTCTTCTTCGTGAGCTATAGATGTTATTAGTTTGTTTGTTTCAATATGATCTTTCCAGCCCTCATCGCTTCTTGGTACCAGAATATTTGTTGGATTTAGTTGTTTCATGTAATGGCGCAATTGAATTACTTGTTCTTTGTCATTAAACGAAATGTCCCCATCTGTAAAGTTTAAAAAGTAAATATGCTGTTCTATTACACCTAATTCACCGAGCGCTTTCTTAGACAATTGTCTTCTTTCAGATTTAATAATGTTATGTTCTATGTTGCAACACCCGGTATGAGATGCTTCACCTCCTGTCATAATTAATACATGAACCTCTTCTTGCTCTTTTACAAGCCGTTGAATTAATCCGGCACAACCCAATACCTCATCATCGGGATGTGGGGCAATAATGAGCGTGCGTCCATGAATGTCTAGTGGTTTAGCTAGCAGCTTTGCTGTTGCTCGTAACACATATACAGGAATCGCTCTATATATGAATTTTAATGTTTTAATCAGTGATCTCATGCTTTCTGCGTAATAAATGATTAAACAATTCGTCCCATTTTTTACCAATGTTATCTATCAGGAATTGTTGTGACTTAATTCGTGCCAATCGTCCCATTTCTTTTCTTATGTCATCGTTTTCAATAAGATATATTATCTTTTCAGCAAGCATACTGATGTTACCGTTTTCAACTAACAAACCGTCTTCTTGGTCGGTAATGATATCTTTTGGTCCGCACGGACAGTCATAAGACACAGGGGGAACTCCGCATGCCATGGCCTCAATAATAACCATGCCAAACCCTTCATTTTTAGAAGACAGCACAAATATGGAACTATCGCAGTATTTTTGTTCTATATCAGGTGCCGGAGGGTTAATAAAACAATTCTTTAGTTGGTATTTCTCCATTAGGCGATGATATTGCTCTCTGTTGCCGGCTCCATACAGTTGTAAGGTCCAGTCTGTGTGTTTTTGAGAAACGATAGCCCATGCTTCAATAAGATGATCAAATCTCTTTATAGGTACATATCTTCCTGCAGCAATTACTTGTTTGGAGCTACAGTTGGAGATTTCAGACGGATAAAACGTTAGCGGATTGTGTATTACTGTCATGTTATTCAGCTCGCTCCATTTCTCCTTGTCTTCATGGGTTAGCACGACAAAGGAATCTAGTTCTTTGACCTTTTTGATGAAAGAATTGATCCATCTTTTTGCCAGAAATACTCTTATTGACTGTGGTAAGTGATACTCTTCTAGTGTTCTGAAATTATCTCTGCCAAAATGTATTTCTCCAATTTTAATGCTTCCGTCTTTGATGGAGGTTAAGAAATTAATTTCTCGTCTTAACAAAGAAATAGTAATATCTGGCTTTTCATAAAACAGAGTGTCTTTTAATTTTTTCTTAAATAGTCTTTCTTTCGTTATTTGCTTGAATGCTCTAATGTAAATGGGTAATCCGTAAGTGGAGTCAAAATTTATATCAAGATTGATTACTTTTATTCGGGAAGATAATTTATAATAATAGTCTTTTCCTTTTCCTTCAGTTAATACCACAATTACATCATAGCCCAACACATCGGCAAAATAGTTTGCTTTCAGCGTTAGTACTCGTTCCATTCCGCCTGAATTATATAATCCGGGTATGCAATATGCTATTTTCATGTTCAAAGACTATTAATTACTTTCCTAAGTTGGCAACTCCACGACAAGTCTTTTATTGAATCTCTTATTTGTTGGGGATTCAAATCAACCTGATGATAAAAATCAATTAAAGATTTAATATTAATCGGCGATTCATCGGGTGTTATTTTCAGGATATATGGCATCTGCTCGAAGTCAGCATCAATTTCGGAATAAATGAAAGGTATGCCCCGAGCCGCATATTCTCTGTTCTTTAATGTTTTAATGTGCGTAATGCCACTTCTATGTCGCGCTAAACTTCCTATGCCCAAATCTGCCAATTCAAACAAATCATCTAATTCATTGCCATGCTGATTGCCATGTAGAAAAACATAGTCGTCTAATTCTTTTTCTTTGATCAACTGCACAACTTCGCGGGTTTCTCTTATACCGCTGGGACTGCCTACTATATGAAAAAACACTTTGTAATTGGGTAAAGGTTGGCTGGCATAGTACTCATGCAAACCATTGATAATTCTATCAAAACCATGCCAGTAATGAATTTCGGCAACACCTATCAAATTAAGCTGTAGACTGGTATTGTTTCTGTTCTGCTTTGGTTTGATAGAGCTAAAATCTATACCATTTGATATACGTATAGTTCTTTGTCCGAATATAAAATCGTAGTTTGAATAGGTCACAATAGCATTTAAATAACCGGATAACTTTCTTCTGAAAATTTTGTCAACAAGCAATTCGCACTTCATATTCCAGTCAATGTATTCCTGATCATACGGGTAGGTAGGGATCTCCATAACCACTTTGGCGCCCAATGCTCTTATCTCTTTGACTAATGTTATGGTAAAAGGATTGGCATTGTGATAAGAGCGCATGTACACAAATTCTATTTTTTGTTCGGCCACAAACTGACTAATGAACTTATACGAAACACGCTTTTTTATCTTAGCAATTTTTCCAGTTCCTAAATCTTTCAGTACGGTGTCATCAATCATCCAAGTTCTGTGTCCGTTTGGTAGAACCTCGTAATAGCAAGTATATACTTCCAAACCACATTCTTTCAATGCTTTGATTTGGTAGCGAATTTTCTTTGAAATTCCGTTAAATTCTTCGAATCCATGAAATATAAGGAACAGCGCTTTCATCTCTTTTTTAGACTTTTGATTCTATTTATAATATCATATTCACCAGAAAGTTGTATGTAACAACTACTTATGACAATGAATAATATTCCTTTGATAGTCAAACTTACAAATAGATTTAGTGATTCGGTCAGCATATTGGCAATATATAAAATAAGTCCTAATATAAGACTTAAAAATACAGCATGGATTAATTCTTTCATAAATATAAGAATAAATCTTTTCTGAAAGGTGATAAAATACATTTGCCAGTATGTTTGTATGAAATTAAAACAATAAGCTATACAAATGCATATAGCCACACCTTCCAATGTACCAATAAAAAAGATTCCTATTAACATGCCACTTACATTTAATACTGAAGAAAATAGTCCGCATTTAAATAAGCTTTTTGTATCTCCGGCTGCTTGAAAAATAGAGCCAGAGGAAGATAGTATTATTTGTAAACCTACCGATAAACTTAATATTTTAAATACAGGGACAGATGGCAACCATTGATTTCCAAAAATGATAAGCGTAAGTTCTTTTGCCGTGAAAAACAAAATAATACTCAAGGGAAAACCAATGAAAGCGAGTAGGCGAACTATTTTTTCGTATGACATGGATAGTTTTCTTATATCCTGTTGAAAATCGCTGAGAACCGGATGCATTACAGGTGTAATAACGTGTGTTATATTTTGGAGAGGAAGAGTCATCAGTCTATAAGATTTTTCGTAATAACCTAAGAGAGACATAGACATGTATTTACCAATAAGCAGTTTGTCTAGATTCCTGCTGAAATAGTACAACACGTTAAATGAAAATTGATAAGCTGAATAACTAAATATTTTTTTTACTCCGCAGAGCCCTAATTCAAATTTTAATCTTTGAGGGTACTTATTTATTGAGACCAAAAAAATTAGTATACTGGATAGAATTGGACCTATAATTAATGCATACAATCCTCCTCCTGCAAGAGCAACTATTACACCTATAGTTCCGCTAGCTATTTGTATTATAAAACTTCTCCATGCAATAAACTTAAATTCTTTATTTTTATAAAAAAGGGCATTGGGAACAATAGTAATGGAAGAGAAAAATAGATCAATAGCAAGAAATTGACATAAGATTCTTAATATAGATGAATTATACCAAAGGGATATTGGCCAAGATGCAATAAAAAAAAGTATAGAGATAATGACTCCAGTCCATACGGTAAATGAATATAAATCTGATAAATCACAGTCAGTTAGTTCCTTATTTTGTACAATGGCTGGTGATATTCCCATATCAGTGAAAATAGCAAAGAAGCTGATTATAACAGTAGCTATTGCGACTATACCAAAATCGTCGGGGGAAAGTAAGCGCGATAGAACAGCTGTCACGGCAAGAGAAATCAGAATTCCTGAATATCTTGCTATAGCAGTATATAGAACGCCAGATAAAAGTGTTTTTTTTGTTGATTGCATTTTATTAAGCAGATAGATTTGATAAAAGAACATTCCACTGATTGATGATTGAGCAAACATTGAGATGTTTAGATAGAATATAGGATTGTTCTGACATCTCTTCGTAATTTGAAGTATTGATAAACTGATTTATTTTTTCTGCCATATCATATATATTACCGTTTTCAAAAATATAATTATTATTTGCATTAGCTAATAATTCAATTACAACGGGTAAGTCAGAAGCAATTATAGGTAGATGATGAGCCATTGCTTCTGCTAAAACTAAAGGGAATCCTTCCCATCTCGAACTTAAAATAAAAGCACTAGCAGAGGAATAATGACTTTGTATATCATTCGTAAATGGATAGATACTTATTTGGGCATCTAAGTTGTATTTTTTTATTAAGGCTTTTAAGTTATCTTCTTCAGGCCCTTCTCCGACAATCTTTAGAGTCCATTCTTTATGTTTTGAAGATATCAGATTGAATGATTCTATCAGTAAGTCAAAGCCTTTAGTTAAGTGAGAGAATCTACCTATTGCTAAAAGGCTTTTATAATTTAGGCTTCCTTTCCCTTTAGGGATAATAGTTAGTGGATTGTATATAGCTGATGTTTTAACTCCTAGCTTTTCTTTGAAAAGTAGACTGTCTGTTTTTGTTAAAACTATAATTTGGTTTAGCTTTGTACTTTCGTATTTAAATTGCATCTTTTGGTCCCAAAGATACAAATTTGGGGTATTGAAGAAACCATCAAAAGATGTGTGCATCCACCCTATGGTTTTGGCTTTTAACTGATGGCTTATACTTGCCAAATAAAGGGATAAAAATGCATGAACGCCTACAACAATATCAAAACCTTCATTATTCAGCTTTTTTATTAGTTTCCGTCTTCTGGAAAGAGGGAAAGAACTATATCCATAGATATGAGAAGTTAGCTTGTTCTGTGGGAGTATTTTTTTGTATAGTAAACTATATGTTTTGCATGGCAAATATTCATAAAAAGGAAGATTTGTGTACGCTATATAGTCAAAACGAATATTTGTTTGATTCAAATCATACATTGATGTATCTGTTTTTTCTGGATTATCATGTGTGAGAATTGTTACATCATGTTCTTTTGAAAGTTCACCTGCTATTACGGCAAGTACCCTCTGAACACCTCCAAATGAAAAGATTGTATCACAATAAAAACAGATTTTGAGTTTCTTCATCTTTTATACTTTTGCTGTTATGCAAATATAATTATAATAATGTAAAATTTCATTTTTATTGTGTGAAATAGTTTGTGGATATATATATTATCTATATTTGTAGCCAAAATTAAGTTGTATTATGATTTCTATTGAAAAAATGTTTTGTATCGGTTTGAGACTATCATTATTCATATTCATAACATCATGTGTTGATAGAGACCGTGATTTATCTGAGGCACCGGAAGAAGATTTACCCAAATTATCAGGTACTTCTTCATTTAACTGGCAAGATGCTTATGTGGCTATTTCCACTGATCAACCTCTAAATTTATTAAGTGCGGATTATGCACCATTGAAATATGATAAGCACATGGTGCTTTCTTATACAATAGATGATGTACCCATAACTGCTTATTCTCGCGCATTTGCAATTATTAATAAGCATTTTGTTGATGATATACAAAACTTTCACGTGGGTTTTAATCATAGTACTGGTACAATGCCGGAAAAAACATTGGGGTATACGGATGGCTGTGATACCGAAATTAGGTTTCCTATAGGACTAGCTATCTGGCCGACGAATAGCAATAGTCTTATTTCTGATTATATGGGATATAAAAGTCCGGGAACAGCTTATCCTTATTTAGTTTGGAAAGATATAATACCCATCATTGATTTCGGAGGAGATATCTATTTTCATGATGTTAATATTCGTTTCTCAAAAGATGCCAATCTTGATAGTATAAGAGCCGGATTTGATTATGACCAAGTAAGAACCACAGAGCGAATTGGCCGGAAAATAAAAACACTTGTTGTACCCAATGGTGATAAAAAATATTATCAGGCAGCTTCAGCTTATAATCCGATTACCATTATTAGTGATCAGGGAGGTACCGACCTTATTTATCCTATAAATCTGACTTCAGATCTATATAAGAAATACATAACACGTCTTTATTTTAGTGATGATAATAAAATGGCAAATTATTTCACTCAAGTACAAGACAATTATGAATCAGATAATCCCTTTTGGTTTCAATTCTTCAATCACGGTGTAAATTCTATTTTTATGCAACTGCTGCGCAAAATCAATGATACTTACGGCAAAGACGGTACAGATGATATTTGGTTTGCCACTATTGATGAAGTGTATGAGTACTATCATTTCAAAGCCAATTATCCCATTCAAAAAACAATAGAGGGTAATAAAGCCACTTTCCGAATTGAGGCAGCACCCGATTATAAGCTACCCGAAGAATGCACGTATCATCGTGACTTTACGCTTCTTGTTACAGGTCTCGAAAGCATGAGCGGTGTGACGCTTACTTTTGGTCCCAATGTATATGGATATAGTTACAAATACAGGCCTGAAGACAAAACGTTGATGATAAACCTGAATTGCAATCCTTCTTTATTGGAGCGTGCCCAACGTTACACGGATATCTATAAAGATTCTCCTTCGGATGAATCGAAAGCAGATGCTTTGTATTTCATCAACCAACTTTCGCCCGAAAGGAGAACTAGCTTTTTGAATAGTATTAATTAGTGTCACACATTCTCATTATAAAATTATAATGAAAACATAGAATGTCAGGCATTGCTACGTTGTTGTCCATGCAATAGCTTTGATAACCATATATAATTTTTAGATAGGTCTTCATAGTCATTCGCTGTTTGTTGTTTTCGTAATAACTCATTTTCCCCTTCTCAATATCTACCGCATAAGATGCGTCTTCTAGCGTCAACCCGCACGACAATCTGATTAATCTCATATTTTTCGCTAAGCCAAGCATAAACCTTTCTGTGAATTTAGACATTTTACTGTTCGTTTTTAGTTCTACAAAGATTACTATTTTTTTTATTATCGTGTTAACGAAAAAGGTAACAGGAAATCCATTTCTTTTTTTGAATCTTTATAATCAGATAGTTAGCACTTTTGTTAACCAATTAATTTAATTATAAAAATGGAAAAAAACTTTTATTTTAAACACGATGCTTCGGCTTTTAGTAATGCCAAACTGATGAATTTGGTCCAAAAAGAAGGTTTGTCCGGTTATGGAATCTACTGGGCTATTCTTGAATTCTTACGTATGCAACCTGAATACTCTGCTTCGCGTGTCACGCTTTCGCAACTAGCAAGAAAGACGAACACAACACAAAAAAAGATGATGAGAATTATATCCGATTATGATTTATTTGTGCTTACAGATGATCGTTTTTATTCATCCGGCTTGTTCGAAAGAATGGCAGCGCACGACCGAGTTGTGGGCTCATGTCGGGCTAATGGACGTCTTGGAGGACTAGCTAATAGCCTGAAAATCAGCCAAAGTGACGAAGCGAACGCTTTAGCATTACAGAGAGAGAGTAATCATATAATTACTCCTTTGAAGAGTGAGAGCGAAGCGAACTCTTGCTCTTCACCGGAAGAACTGCTTCGTACGGTGGCAGAGATGAAGCACGAAGCCATCTGGCAGGAACAGATGGCCATGAAGAGTGGCATGGGGTTGAAATTCGCTGCACATTTCGACGCTTTGCTGCTGGCCTTTTCCACCTACATCAGCCTCATTGGTGAGGAAAACTCCATTCCCACGGTGAACGATGCCAAACGGCGGTTTTTCTTCTGGATGCAATCGGCCGACTGCAAGCAGCTTATGGCCCGTTTGCAAAGGCAGGAGGAAGCTGCACCCGATCCGTACCGCTTCGAAACGATAGTCGACGGCCGGCGAACCTACTGCGGCATGCCCATTGAGGAGGGAGCCCCACCGCGCCCCGCCATCAATGCTGTGTGGGATGACGACGGTCATTGCTGGAGACACTAGCCCCTTTCCTCGGCTATATAGACCACGCCCCGTGAGCTATATAGCCGAAGCATGCCGGGGTATATAGCCCGTGAGCATAGGCTATATAGCTCGCACCCCCTGAGGTATATAGCCCAGATTAAACTAAAATCAAAAGAATACATGAGAAATTTTAAAGAATTTGGAATTGAAACAGGCACCCGCCGTGGTGGAAAAATAAAAACCTATTGTCCGCAATGTCGCAACACGCGCCGCAACAAACGCGATAAATCACTTTACGTTGACCTCGACGAAGGTATTTTTCGCTGCTTTCATTGCGACTGGAAGGGCGTAGTGCCCGATGATAACGATCAGTGGAAGGAAAAGAAACCCTATCGCCCTGTACCCATTGTGCCTGTTCCGCAAGCTGCACTTTTTACTGTTACCGGAACTTGTGGCGAAATACCCGCCGCACAAACTGAAACGCCTCAGGGTGCCAGTCTGCCGAAATCGGAAATGCCGGTTGCAGAAAGTGCTGCGGGGGTGTCGGCGTTACGTGATTCTTTTACCCTCCCCAAAGGTCACAAGCTGCTCTGTGAGGCCGGCAAAGACGATGCCGACGTAGCCTTTTGGCTCGAATGGTTGCGCACGGCACGAGGTATTTCCGCTGCCGTAGCGCAGCAGATGCACCTCACCACGGCACGCGTGCACATCGCCCAAAGTGGCAAAACGGAAAGCTGCATTTGCTTCAATTATTTGTACAATGGAGAGGTGGTGAATACCAAATACCGCACGGCCGACAAGGCTTTCAAACTCAACGCCGGTGCACGCCTCATTCCTTACAATATCGACGGCATAGCCCATGCAGAGCAATGCATTATCGTGGAGGGTGAACCCGATGCGCTGGCCTGCCTCACCGCCGGGCGCACAGAAGTGATCAGCGTTCCCGGCGGAGCCAACAAGAATCTTACCTGGCTGGATCCGTTTATGAAGTCGCACTTCGACAACAAAAAGATTGTTTATCTGGCGGTGGATAACGACCCTGTGGGCATCGAACTACGAAACGAACTGCTTCGTAGGCTGGGCAAGGAGCGTTGCCGTGTGGTGGCATTTCCCGATGATTGCAAGGATGCCAACGATGTGCTACTGAAGCATGGTGCACAGGCACTTTGCGATGCCATTGACCGCGCGCCTCAGATTCCGCTCGAAGGCGTGTACACCGCCTCCGATGTGAGTGAAGACCTGCGCACGCTCTTCCTCAAAGGTCCCACGCCCGGTGCCGATACGGGACTTGAGGAGCTCGATAAGTGCATCACCTTCGAGACCGGTCGTTTGTGTGTGATAACCGGTATCCCCGGTTGCGGAAAGTCCGAATTTGTTGACGAGATGGTGCTTCGCCTCTGCCTCAAACATAGCTGGATGCCCGCTTTCTTCAGTCCCGAAAACATGCCCATGAGCTACCACCTGCGCAAGCTGTGCGAGAAGCTCAGCGGCAAGTACTTCAAGCCCGGTTGCATGACCGACGAGCTGTACGACCGGGTACTCGGCTACCTTGACCGCAACGTGTGCCACATCATGCCGCAAGACGATTTTACGGTAGATAACATCCTGCAAAAAGCAGCCGAGCTGGTCAACCGTCGCGGCATACGTGTGCTGGTTCTTGACCCCTTTAACCGCATGGAACACCAACACCCCGAGGGGATGAGCGAAACGCAGTACATCAGCTCCTTTCTTGACAAGCTGAGTAACTTTGCCTTGCGCTACAACTGCCTGGTGATTCTCGTTCCCCATCCGCGCAAGATGAACCGCGATGCCAACGGCCGCATGCCCGTGCCCACGCTGTATGACATCAACGGATCGGCTGCATTCTTCAACAAATGTGATTTCGGGTTGGTCATCGAGCGCGAGCCCGATGTGGTCCGTGTGCATGTGCAGAAGGTCAAGTTCCGCCAGCTGGGTACTCCCGGCGTGGTTCCGTTTGTGTACAACACCATCAACGGCCGCTACACACCTTGCGTGGAGAATTTGGCGGCTCATCAGGCCAGCCTTCGCCTCACCAACTTCACGTTCGACACCAATTGCTGGCTACCCGAAGAGGTGCAAGGGGAGTTGTTTTAGACCACATTTCTACGGTTTCCCCAACGCCTGCACAATCAACCTGACTTGTGCAGGCGTATAATAATGACTCTTCGGGGCAAAGCCTATTTCAAGCAACGCATTCCACAAACCGGGGTAGTGCGCTATCCATTTATTGAGTTTGCACACGGCACTCTTGGACGTAATGTGAGGCAGGTAGAGCGATGCCAGCTCACTCTTGCTATAGCTGCGTATGGGGAATTTATCTTCTGTTTCCATACCTCAAATATACCGAAAAAATACCAATTAACCAATCATTTTCCTTACATTTTATAGCCAGCAAACCGCTTTATTTCGCAGCTTTGCGCATAGTTTTCTTATCAGGAGCCATCAGGATGTGAAACGCCTCTGTGCCTGCCCGGGCTGTATTACCTTTGCCCCTGTGATCACAAAGTAATAACCTTTAAAAAGAAAAAATTATGTCAGTAAGTGTAGTGCGCTATATGCGCAAAAAAAGATTGGGAATAGAATCTTCTCCCAACATCTACCTGCTCAAACAGGCAGCTGGTACGTCGAAAATCTATGATCTGGATGCCTTAGCAAATGATATTGAGATGGCCGGATCGCTCTCGAAGGAAGATATTCTTCACGTAATGAAATCCTTTGTGCGTAGCATTCGCAATGTGCTCAAGGAGGGCAACAAAGTGCGGGTCGACGGACTGGGTATTTTTTACATCACCCTGACTTGTCCGGGGGTAGAAGTGGAGAAAGACTGTACCATTAAAAACATCAGCAGGGTGAATCTGCGTTTCAAGGTGGCTAGTACGCTGCGCTTGGTGAATGATTCGTTGGCGACTACCCGTAGCGCTCCAAACAATGTGGAGTTTGTGTTGAAAACCGAAACGGCTGCAACGGGTGATAATACAGGCGGCACAACGCCACCTGACCCCACCAATCCGGGCGGTGATGACGATGATCCAAACGGATAAGCTGAGTATTAACGTTAACAATGAATCATAATGAAGAAGATTGTAGAACAATTATTGGAGTGCCTTTTGGCACTCCTGCCGTTCTTCAAAAAGAAGAACGCCAAGGAAGTGAAGGAATTCAGTGACCTGATAACCGGTCAGTACGAGTTCCTGGTAACCCAGCTCGAAAAGGTGCTGAAAGATTACTTCGAGCTGAGCGCACGGGTCAAGGAGATGCACACCGAGATGTTTGCACTGAAGGAACAACTGGCTCGTTCACTGAGCGAGCAATGCACCGTTCGCGAATGTTTATCCAGACAGTAGGGGGTATGCGAGCCATCAACCTGATTGTGGTGCACTGTTCTGCCACGCGTGAGGATCGTGATTTCACGGAACAGGATCTGGATGCTGCTCACCGGGCACGTGGTTTTCAGGGTGCGGGTTACCACTTTTACATCCGCAAAGACGGTCGCATTGTAAACACGCGCGGGGTGGAGCTTCCCGGAGCACATGCTCGGGGGCATAACACGGCCAGCATTGGTGTTTGCTACGAAGGGGGACTGGATGCCCAGGGTCGTGCCAAAGACACGCGCACCGCTGCTCAGAAGGAGTCGCTTACGGCTCTGCTACACGAGTTGCAGCGTGATTATCCGGGCAGTGTGGTGTGTGGTCATCGGGACTTGAGTCCGGACCTGAACGGCAACGGTCGCATTGATCCGCACGAGCGATTGAAAGAATGTCCTAGTTATTCAGTCAACGATGAACTGTAACAGTTGAGTTAATAACAAAAGCAGCGAAACTTGCCGGTTAAGGTGGTTTCGCTGCTTTTTGTGTTTTCATGCCTATCTGTATTCTTTCATCGCAACTTCACGATAAATATGTAGCAAAGAATGTGCAGTTGCTTCCCAAGAAAAAAGTTTAACCCGTTGCAGCCCGTAACTCACCTGTTGTTGGTAGAGATCGGCATCGTTTTCAAGCAGAAGAATTTTCTCTGCTATTTCTTCAACCATGTAGGGATCTACCAGCAAAGCGCCATCACCTGCTATTTCAGGCATGGCAGAGGTATTTCCGGTTATAACGGGTGTTCCGCATGCCATTGCTTCCAGTATGGGTATTCCGAAACTTTCACGCATGGAAGGATACAAAAAAGCAAAGGCACCGTTGTAAAGAGCTGCCAGGTCTTTGTTGGGAATGTATCCCGGGAATCGGAGGTAGGGTTTTATCTCTTCAATGTGCATGTTTGCCAGTAGTTTGTCAATGTATTCCTCTTTCAAGTCGGCTATCAGTAAAGATTGTTTCCGCGTGGATCTTTGCAGGTACATACTGTATGCTTTCAGAACTCTTGCTGCGTTTTTTTTAGGATCAGTGTTACCCAGAAAGAACAGAAAATCCTCCGTGTCTATGTATTTTCGGCAGATACTGCTGTCGGCCTTTTGAGGGGTGAAATGTGTGTTATATCCGTTGTACACAGCAGTAATTTGCTGTTCGGGCAAGTGTAGCGCTGTACGGATGCGTTGGCACTCAAACTGAGATACGGTAATAATTTTACTGCATTTTGATAAGATTCGGGGCAAAACCAGTCGCCTGTAATGCCAACCCATTTCCTGATAGAGGGATTTGCTGGCCGACTGTCTGCTTTCAAGAAAGATAATGTCATGCAGTGTCAGTACAAGTGGCACGGGGCAGCGTAGGGGAGCTGTGTTGCTGGTGCAGTGTAGCAAGTGCGGTTGTAGCTTGTGCACAGCAGCAGGTAGCGCCAGTTGTTCCCAAAGCGGGTAGGTGGGGCAGTTCAGCTCAATGATGTGCACGTTGGCCGATTCTTCCAGGCAGCGATCGGGTCCGGGGCTGACAAATATATAATATTCGTTCTCCTTGTCTATCTTTTGTAGTTGCCGGATGCTTTCCAGTGCTACGAAATCCATTCCGTGCTTGTTGGCTCTGAATATGCGTTGAGCTTCGATGGCTATTTTCATAATGTATTGCTTTAAGGTTTAATGCTCACCGTGACGTGTATGTATGAAACGTTTGCCCGCCCCTTTTAGTTTGAATAGATTGCTAATCATCACAAAAGCAAAAAGCGGAGCTTTGATCAGTGCAGCTAGTAGCTTTTTGTTCCACATACGTCCGGGTACAGCCAAGGCAAGTGCAAATACAAGTACGGCTAACAGTAGCCACCATTTCATGGCCATGTGCAGACTAACCAAAGATACACAACTGCTGATGGCAAATATAAATGCAAGTAACATGATTCGAGATGGCATGAGCCATTGCAACACTTTGTCGCAATAGTCAAAATTGTCTGTAAAAAAGGCTTTGAGAAAATGAGGTAATGCGCTCAGTAAAGAGACGAATTGTGCTGCCTGCCAGCGTCTGCGCTGTTGTTGCAGGTTATCTTTTTGGCTGGTTTTTTCATCGTATACTGGTACATGATCCAAGTATTCGATGTAGATTCTTTGTTTGAGTAACAGAAGCTCCAGTTCCTTGTCCTCTCCGGCTGTTTGCAACAACTCTACATGCTCTCTGAACCAGTCAGCGTTAATAGCCATTCCCGAACCGATGAGCGCTGATGAAAAGCCGATGGCAACATGTCCTTTTCTGAAAATGGAGTTGTTTATTTCTTCACTCAGCGAGTCGAGCATGGCAATGCTTGTATTCTGATTCTTGGCGGTGCGGTGCGCCTGAATAGCTTTTAGCCCCTTGTTGGAAGCCTTATTCAGTTCTTCAAGGAAAGAAGGAAGGGTGGTGTTATCGGCATCCATTACAACAACCATATCATACGCTTCGTTGCGGGTTTCATTCATGGCAAGAGTCATGGCTTTGGCCTTGGAGCTATCGGTATATGTCGCTTTTAACAAACGGATAGGCAGTTTGCTCAACGCCTCATTGGTCACGTCTTCCATTTGGTCGGAAATCACGATTATGTCATATTTGTCCTTCGGATAATCTTGTTCCAGAAAACTGATTACGGATTGTACAATAACCTTGTCTTCCTTGTAAGCAGGGAAGAGTACGGCAAATCGGTTGTATGTTTCATTCTGCTTGTACTTTCTTTTTCGGTATAGCTTACTGGCTAAGGCAAAAACCAGCACGTAACCTGCCGATATACTCAGCATGTAAAAAAGAATAAGTTCTATGAGGCGCAATGTAGCTATCATACGGCATCCGATTTTTCTTCCTGGTTTTCTTCCCCGGCTTCTGCTTTAGCTAAGGATTTATCAATATGGACTCCGGCAAAGCAAAGTGCAAAACCTGTGTATACGATAATGGCATTGGGGTACTGCATGACGTCATTGGCATAAGTGGCGACAAAGAAACCCGCATTCATGCAAAGCCATGCAGTAAGTAGGCCCCGCAATTGTTTATTTCGTATTCTGTATTTTAAGATCCATGAACACCATGCAAAAAGAATGACATGGATAAGACAGTACAAGGTTACTCCAACAATACCGGTATCCGCCCAAACATTAACCAGCCAAGAGTCAGGAGGAATTGGCATTAGTTTTTTAGGATTGAATCTTTCACCTTTACCACCCAAACCGATACCATACCCGAAAGGTTTATCAGCCATATACTCAGCAATCTTTTTCCGGTTTTCAACTCTAACTAAATATGAAGCATCTGCCGTAGGGCGAAAAGCTGAACGCATTTTTCGGATATATTGATTACTGTCTCCAATTGTAGTAAAAGCGAAGAAACCAACAAAAATAGCTAGACTTAAAACTCCGCTTATAGCTGCTTTCTTGCTGCCCGATAAAAAGATGTAAAGAGCTAAGCCGGCAATGGGTACGGCAATGGCTGTTCGGGTTCCGGATATACCCAAACCATAAACCGAAGCAACAATACCACCTAGTAATAGTAGCTTTAAAATGTAGTTTTTTGTATGAATAAATGATATAAAAAATGCAACTATGGCCATGCCCATATTTACTCCGTAATTGGCTGCATCTGTAAAGAACGAAAAATAACGAATGCCGCTCCATATAAAATGGGTGCGGGCTCCTCCTTCTGAATACAGCCAATATAGCTCATATGAGGTAAATCCATTATTTTTTTGCCAGTATCCTTTTATTCCCATGATGAGAATGAATACCACCCAAATGACAAGTAAAAATTCTATATTTTTGATGTTTTTAATAGATAGAGGTACTAGTATGAGGCAGATAAAAGGATAAACAATATACATGGTGATGTAAATGTTCCAAGCTTCTTGTACGTTATTGGGATTAAATATTTGAGCTACGCAATATAAGGTCCAAACACCCCATAATGCATATACCGCTTTTTGAGTTTTACCCCATTGAATTTTTTCATACATACTTCGCATGATGACTACAACTAGCATCAATAGAGCAAAAATTAGTGTACTAATTCCCAGTTTAATATCCACAAAACGACTGATTATTAATAATAGATAATTAGCGATAAAAAGCAAATAAAAGCTTTTATAAGGTTGACTAATTATAAGAATTATCATGCAAATAGCTATGGGGATGGATGCAAATGTTAAGCCTATTTCAATACCATTGTGAAAAATAAGTTGATAAAAAATGAGAATGCATGACAATAGCAAAACGTATATCCAACCCTTACTCAATAAAAACTGAGTAAAGGTTTGGAATAATGGATAGAACTTTTCAAGTTTACTCCCCATAATAACAACGGCTAAAGTTTTTCTGTTAAACCCAAGTGGGAGAAACGGTATATCAACTTATTCATCTTGTTGTATGGCGGAAGCATACCCGTAAATCCTTCAACTACTTTTTGCTCTGCAAAGTTCAGGTAAAAGCATAGTGGAGTATTGCCCGATTGCGCTTTAACCTTTTCATAAACAAGTTTGTCTGAAGGCTTCCATGCACGTGTAGCCCTGACTACCATTAAATTGAGATTGGCTTCTTGCAATAAAGCCTCTGATATGTTGTGTTGACCCATATTGGGGTACTCCATAATCAGGATATCTTCACCGTTCAGGTAACAAAAATCGGTAATGGTTTGTGCCAAAACAAACTCTGGAGAGTTTATATTGAAATCTTTGTTCCACACGGCTTTACGGGTTTTGATTCCCAATAGCTGCCAATATTCTTCCAGTTCGTTGATCAGGTAGGATTTTCCGTCTCCTTCTTCCGTACTGATTACATTGACAATGTAGGGATATCCGGGCTTTCTTCTGTTGAAATGACTCAAAACCGTAGTGCTAAGGTATCGGGATGAAATCAGCCGGATGGCCTTTTCATACTTTTTATACCGGATCGTTTTGGCGTTTGGATATGCCCCCAATACTTTACCGCCGATAATTCTTTCAGCTCTGATTTTGTCTCTCAAGGTTCTATCAAGAATTTCAATGAGCAGGAAGAATCCGATAATGAATAGTACTGAGCCAAAGATCGATAGATAAACGATCTTTTTTCTGGGTGTTGAGCTTGAGGTCAGTGGGTATGACGGTGGATTTAGTACTTTCAAAGAGGCAGAACTCATCTGCAGATTTTTTCTTCGGGTAAGGGCATCGTTGTAATTGTTGAGCAAAGTCATGTAGTTTTGCTCATTGAAATTAATCAGGCGCTCTTTTCTTTTTAAAGTGGAACCAACGGGAGCAAAGAAACGATACTTCTCGTCAAGGCTTCTACGCGCGGTCTGTATAACTTCCAAATCTGATTTGGCTTTTTCAAAAAGCAATATTTGCTCCAGCCATTGGTCTACTACTGATTTTTTTGCAATCCCTTCTTTGGTGTATTGTTGTGTTACATATTTATCGGTAATCGATTCCAAATCTTTTGTAGTCTTATCAAGTCGATTCTGATAGCTTTGCAAGTTATCGGTATCAGTACCTGAATTCTCGATTTGAGACATTTTACCGGTCAATGTAGATGCTTCTTTTAGTTTTTCTACAAATCTTAAATTGTTTCGAATGGATTGCGCATTGCTCCCCATTCTTCTCTCTAGTTCATCAATTAACGCCTTGGAACTGTTATAGCTGAAGAGGACATCTTGTTCTCTGAGCTCAAATTCCTTATCGATTGCGGCTATTTCTTTAGTTTCATCTGTATAATTAATCACACGTTTTTCAATGTTATAATCAGTCAGAGAGTCTTCGGCCAATCGAAGATCATTTCCAATGCGATTTAGTTCACTTCGGAAGAAATTAATCACACTGTCTGTTTCGCCAAAACGAAGTTTCTGATATTCGGTTATAAACTCTTTTAAAAGGATGTCAACGGTATTGAAAGCAATACCGGGATCAGATGATGAATAAGAAATTTCTAATAAATCACTGGACCCTTTACGTGATATCTTGATGTTCTTAAGTGCACTATAACTATATTGCGGGTGAAAATAGTAAAACAATCCGTATATGAAATTGGCTTTATCCGGTTGTTCGTACTTCACAATGTTTTGCATGGTTTTATTTTCACTACTTTTATCAATAAGCTTCTGTAGTCCTTTGGCATCATGGTTCCCCATCATTCTTCCATATATTTCACGATAGCTTTCGGCCGTTAGGTATTTAGTATCGTTATCTGGATTTCCATAGACCATGTTGCGGGCAAAGAGTCTGAAGCTTACTTTTTTTAGTGTACTTTCAGCCGTCATTACATTGATGAGGTTGTCCATCTCACTGTTTGATGCGTTCATACTGGAGGCAATACCTGCATTTTCAATATTGTAGCCGGATACAACCCCGGTATATACCGTAGTGCTTACTTCATAACTACCTTTCATTTCTTTGGTGGTATAGTATACAGTTACACCAACTAGAAATGGTACGATAATGAGCCACCACTTGATGCGATATAAAAAACGAAAAAGATAAACTATATATTCCATAAAGTTACTTTTTAATTTTAGGGATATTGACTAAAGGTGTATGGGTTACGATTTCGAGCATCAAGAGACTGGTATTGAGTTGGGATTTAGTAGTCTCATATTCTTCCAATGCTTTAGTTTGGTTGGTTTTCTCAGTTGAAAGATCACCTGATGTAGCCTGTCCGTTAACAAAATCTTTTTCTATTATTTTGTATTGAGTACTAGCTAACATAACGTTCTCCGCTTTCATTTTTAGAATAGTAAGCTGACTGGTTGCGGTAGCATAAAGTTGTACAATTTCCTTTTTTAATTCTTCAAATTTAATTTCTCTTTCCAGTTCCGCACTGTGTGCATTGATTCGTTGGCGGGTAACACGCGCACTCAAATCAAAAAAATCACTGAGGGGTATACTGACAGCACCACCTACCGTATAACTACTTTGGGCGCTGGAAGTGTAGGTGCTAACAACAGGAGTTACAACGTCAGAGTAAGTAGCATCGTTTCCAAACATACCGTATTGGTAACTTCCGCGTAGACTGAAGAAACTTAAAAATGATTTTTTTTCTTTGGTGAGCAGCTTATGTTCTAAACGTACCCGGTTTTGTGCTAATTGGTAGGCGGGGTTGCTTCTGGCGTTGGCAAACAACAAATCCAGCGGTGGTAAGGTTATGCTCAAATAATCTTCAGGATCCAACTGGGTGTAATCACTAATTTCTTCACTGATTTCTTGCGACCTGATATTATTGGAATATAGGCTTAAAACAGCTACAATTAGGCAAATTATGTATTTGTTCTTCATACTGAAATGCTTGTTCTGTTGTTTTTTTCTGTAATTATCATGCAAATATAGAAATAAAATAATCTTTATGAATGAAATATTCATGTTTAATGCCCTAAAATATTTTAGAGGTTTTTATTTTCGGTATATAAATATGCATTATACCTTTGCATGGATATTACTCTAAAATTAATTTTCCTTATAATGAATAAACAGATTTTAATGTCAATTGTTCTGGCTGGTTTTTGCCTCCAGACACAAGCACAGCCCGACGGAGAGAGCATTTCGCCTCAGATGCTGAAAGAGATCAAACAGAGTTACGTGGGTATGCCTGCCGATAAGGCCATCCGCAACGCCATTTGCAACAACGACATACGCAAGTTGGCGCTGAATCAGGAAAATATGGTGGCAATGGACACGTATTTCTCTAATAAAGTTGAGTCGAAGGGAATCACCAATCAGCAGTCGTCCGGCAGATGCTGGCTGTTCACAGGGCTCAACGTTTTGCGTGCCAAGATGATTGCCAAATACAACCTGGGTAGCTTTGAGTTCTCACAGTCGTACGTGTTCTTTTGGGATCAGCTCGAGAAAGCTAATTTGTTTCTGCAGGGGGTAATTGACACCCGCACCAAGCCTCTGGACGATAAGATGGTGGAGTGGCTCTTTAAAAATCCGTTGAGTGATGGCGGACAGTTTACCGGGGTGTCCGATTTGGTTAGTAAGTACGGACTGGTGCCCAAGGAGGTGATGCCCGAAACGAATAGCAGCGAAAATACGTCGCGCATGGCCGATTTGCTTTCGCTTAAGTTACGCGAATATGGCTTGCAGCTGCGCGATGAAGCTGTCAAAGGGGCGAAGCCTGCCGCATTGGCTAAGAGCAAAACGCAGATGTTGGGCACGGTGTACCGCATGCTGGTACTGAACTTAGGTGTGCCGCCCACGGAATTTACCTGGACTCGCAAAGATGCCAAGGGAAACCCTGTTGACACGCAGACTTATACGCCGCTTTCTTTCTATCAGGCGTATGTGAACGAGGATCTTACCCATAATTATGTGATGGTGATGAATGATCCGAGCCGGGAATTTTATAAGTGTTACGAGATTGATTTTGACAGGCACCGGTATGACGGTCGTAACTGGACGTACGTAAATTTGCCTGTTGAGGAGATTAAGCAGATGGCCATTACGTCCATCAAAGACAGTACCATGATGTATTTCTCGTGTGATGTGGGTAAGTTCCTGAACTCGGAGCGTGGGTTGCTCGATGTGAAGAACTATGACTATGCTTCACTGATGGGTACTGATTTTGCCATGAATAAGAAGCAACGCATACAGACGTTTGCCAGCGGGTCATCTCATGCCATGACGCTGATGGCTGTAGACATCGACAAGCAGGGGAATCCGAAGAAGTGGATGGTGGAAAACAGTTGGGGAGCAACCAATGGTTATCAGGGACATCTCATTATGACCGACGAGTGGTTTAATGAATACATGTTCCGCCTGGTTGTTGAGAAAAAATATGTTCCTGCCAAGGTGCTCGATGTGTTGAAACAGAAACCTGTGCGCCTGCCGGCATGGGACCCAATGTTTGCTTCGGAGCAGTAAAAGGAGTGATAACAGGTACTTGCTGATAGGTTTGTACTGACGTTTTTATAGAATTTAAGGCGTATTAAGCGAAACTTTATAATTCGTGTACGCAAACGAAAAGAATTAAGGATTTATTTCTTTAATTCTTTTTGTTTTGCTATCAAATCACATTATTATTTATTACTTTTGCGGGCAAATTTATGAAACCATTATTTTATATAGCATGGCAAATGTAATAAAGTTACGTAAAGGCCTTGACATAAACCTGAAAGGAAAAGCAACCGAAGAGTTATTCTCTGTCAAAGAACCGGGGATATACGGGCTGGTGCCCGATGACTTTCCCGGAATAACTCCCAAAGTTGTGGTGAAAGAGCAGGAGTATGTAATGGCTGGAGGACCCTTGTTTGTAGACAAGAATCATCCTGAAGTGAAGTTTGTTTCTCCGGTGAGCGGTGTAGTTACCAGCGTAGAGCGTGGCGAACGCCGCAAGGTGATGTGCATCACTGTGCAAGCTGCCGAGGAACAGGATTTTGAAGAATTTGGTGTTAAGAAGGTGGCCGAACTATCGGCCGATGCTGTGAAAGCCGCGCTTATGCAAGCCGGCTTGTTTGCTTTTATGAAGCAGCGTCCGTATGACGTGATTGCTGACCCTACGGTGGCTCCTAAAGCTATCTTCGTTTCGGCATTCGACAGCAGTCCGCTGGCACCCGACTTTGAGTTTGTGTTGAAAGGGGAGGAGCAGAACTTCCAAACCGGACTGGATGCGCTGGCTAAAATGGCGAAGACGTATCTGGGCATCAGTGCCAAACAAAAAGCGGCTGCACTTACTAATGCACAGAACGTAACCGTTACTGTGTTTGACGGTCCTCATCCGGCCGGCAACGTAGGGGTGCAGATTCATCATATCGATGCGGTTAACAAGGGCGAAACGGTGTGGACCATCGGAGCGCAGGAGGTTATCTTCATCGGACGTTTATTTAATACCGGTCGGGTGAACTTTACCCGCACAGTGGCCGTTACCGGATCGGAAGTGTTGAAACCGGCATACTGCAAACTGGCTGTTGGGGCTTTGCTTACCAACGTATTTGCAGGCAATGTGAAGAAGGAACGCGAGTTGCGCTACATCAGCGGTAACGTGCTTACCGGCAAACAGGTTTCTCCAAACCAGTTCCTGGGTGCTTTCCATAGTCAGCTGACTGTGATTCCCGAAGGTTCTGAGGTGCACGAACTGGCCGGATGGATTATGCCGAGATTCAATCAGTTCAGTGTGAATCGTTCTTATTTCAGCTGGATTCTCGATGCGTTCAAGAAACGTGAGTATGTGCTCGATGCTCGTATCAAAGGAGGTGAAAGGCACATGATTATGTCAAATGAGTACGATCGCGTGTTCCCGATGGATATTTTACCGGAGTATCTGGTAAAGGCTGTCATTGCCGGCGATATCGATCGCATGGAGCAATTGGGTATTTATGAGGTGGCACCCGAGGACTTCGCGTTGTGCGAGTTTGTGTGCTCGTCGAAAGTACCCGTACAGCGCATTGTTCGTGAGGGTCTCGATGCTCTTCGCGCTGAGATGTGCTAATCACTAATTGATAACTAACTGAAAAATTATAAATGAAAGCGTTAAGAAATTATCTCGACAAGATAAAGCCGAACTTTGAAGAGGGAGGCAAGTTCCACGCATTTCACTCGGTGTTCGACGGGTTTGAAACGTTCTTGTTCGTGCCCAACCGCACTGCGAAATCGGGAACTCATATCCATGATGCGATTGATAGCAAACGCATCATGTCGATGGTGGTAATTGCCTTGATACCGGCGCTATTGTTCGGTATGTACAACGTGGGTTACCAGCATTTTACTCATACAGGAGCTCAGGACGGTTTCTTGGAAATGTTTGCCTACGGTGCTCTGGCTGTTTTACCTAAACTGGTTGTATCTTATGTAGTGGGTCTGGGCATCGAATTTGTGATTGCTCAATGGAAGAAGGAGGAAATTCAGGAAGGGTTCCTGGTATCGGGTATCTTGATTCCGATGATTGTTCCGGTTGACTGTCCGCTGTGGATTCTGGCTGTGGCTACTGCATTTGCTGTTATATTCGCCAAAGAGGTATTTGGCGGTACGGGTATGAACGTGTTCAACGTGGCTTTGGTGACACGTGCGTTTTTGTTCTTCGCTTATCCGACTAAGATGTCGGGTGATGCCGTTTGGGTATCGGGCGAAAGCATCTTCGGACTGGGTAAATCGGTCGACGGACTTACTGCGGCTACTTCTCTCGGGGTGGCTTCAACAGCGGTTGATCCTAACGGTTATCCGGCTTTCTCATGGGACATGGTTACGGGTTTGATTCCGGGTTCTATCGGTGAAACAAGTGTGATAGCTATCTTACTGGGTGCGGCTGTGTTGTTGGCAACAGGCATTGCAAGCTGGAAGGTTATGTTCTCTGTTTTCGTGGGTGGATCGTTCATGGCGTTTGTGTTTAACACCATTGGTCCTGATACGGCTATGGCCAACATGCCTTGGTATGAACACCTGGCATTGGGTGGTTTCTGCTTCGGTGCTGTGTTTATGGCTACCGACCCTGTTACTGCAGCGCGTACCGAAACGGGTAAGTATATTTATGGTTTCCTCATTGGTGCCATGGCTATCATTATTCGTGTGCTTAACCCGGGTTATCCCGAAGGTATGATGCTTGCTATCTTGTTGATGAATATTTTTGCTCCGCTTATTGATTACACGGTGGTGCAAGGTAACATCGGCCGCAGAGAGAAACGTGCAACTAAGTCAAACAACTAAAACCGGAAGATGATGAATACAAATAGTAACTCTTATACTATTATATATGCTTCGGTAATGGTTGTTATCGTAGCATTTGTGCTGGCATTTACTTCTGCATCACTCAGAGATACGCAGAATAAAAATGTGGAGCTCGATAAGATGAAGCAGATTCTGTATGCGCTGAACGTGGATACCAAAGGGCAGGATGCAGAGAAGATGTACAAAGAATATGTGAAAGCTGATCAGATTCTGAACGCTGCCGGTGAGGTGGTTGCTCAGGAGGGTGGCTTTAAAATTGATATGAAGGCCGAGTTGGCTAAACCGCTTGAAAAGCGTCAGCTTCCGCTGTATGTTTGCCAGGTGAACGGCCAAACTAAATATGTGTTGCCGCTTTATGGCGCCGGTTTGTGGGGACCCATCTGGGGATATGTAGGGTTGAATGACGATAAGGATTCGGTGTTCGGCGTTTACTTCTCTCACCAAGGTGAAACTCCGGGATTGGGTGCGGAAATCAGTACGTCTGCTTTCCAGGCTCAGTTTGCTGGCAAGAAGGTGATGAAGGATGGTGCTGTGGCACTGGCCGTTGAGAAGAATGGCAAGGTTACTGAACCTGATTATCAGGTTGACGGTATTTCAGGGGGTACAATTACTTCGAAAGGAGTAGATGCCATGCTGAAGGTATGCCTGAGCCAGTATGACAAGTTTTTAACTGCAAATAAATAAGGAGGGAAATAGAATATGAGCCAATTGTTTTCTAAAAAGAATAAAGAAGTATTCTCTGCCCCGATTAGCATGAACAACCCGGTTACCGTACAGGTATTGGGTATCTGCTCGGCCTTGGCTGTTACAGCCAAATTGGAGCCGGCTATCGTGATGGGTTTATCGGTAACAGTGATCGTGGCATTCGCCAATGTGATTATTTCATTGTTGCGCAACACCATACCGAACCGTATTCGTATTATTGTTCAGCTGGTGGTTGTGGCTGCGCTGGTTACTATCGTTAGTGAGGTGCTGAAGGCGTTTGCGTATGACGTAAGTGTGCAGCTTTCCGTATATGTGGGCTTGATTATTACCAACTGTATCCTGATGGGGCGTTTGGAGGCTTTTGCCATGGCGAATGGTCCTTGGGAGTCTTTCCTCGATGGTTTGGGCAACGGTTTGGGATATGCCAAGATTTTAGTGATTGTAGCTTTCTTCCGTGAATTACTGGGTTCGGGCGCGTTGTTTAACATCCGCATCATTCCTCAGTCTTTCTACGACTTGGGTTACATTAATAATGGTTTGATGCTGATGCCGCCTATGGCACTGATTATTTGTGCTTGCATCATTTGGTATCAACGGAGTAAGAACAAAGCTTTGCAGGAAAAGTAACCTAAATTCTTGGAAATTATGAATGATTATTTGAGTTTATTTGTCAAGTCGATCTTTGTCGACAATATGATCTTCGCATACTTCCTGGGAATGTGTTCTTACCTGGCGGTTTCGAAGAATGTGAAAACAGCATTGGGATTGGGTATTGCAGTTACTTTCGTGTTGGTTGTGACGCTTCCCGTTAACTATTTGCTGGAGAATTATGTGCTGAAAGCAGATAAGATTATTGAAGGTGTTGATCTCAGCTTCCTGAGTTTTATTCTTTTCATTGCGGTGATAGCGGGTATTGTGCAGCTGGTTGAAATGGCGGTGGAGAAATTCAGTCCGTCACTGTACGCTTCGCTGGGTATTTTCCTCCCTCTTATCGCTGTGAACTGTGCCATCATGGGTGCTTCTCTCTTCATGCAACAAAGACATTTTGTTGATATGGGTGAGGCGGTATCTTACTCTTTAGGTTCGGGTGTGGGCTGGTTGCTGGCCATTGTCGGCTTGGCTGCTATCCGCGAAAAAATGGCTTACTCTGATGTGCCTGCTCCGCTTAGGGGACTGGGTATTACATTCATCACGGTAGGACTGATGGCTATGGCCTTTATGTGTTTCTCAGGATTGAAGTTATAATTAATAAAAAGGAAATATACAATGACGTCTTTAATACTTGCGAGTGTAGGGGTTTTCCTTGGAGTGATTCTCCTGCTCGTCATTATACTTCTTATTGCTAAAAGGTATCTTTCTCCTTCCGGAAAAGTAAAGGTGACCATCAACGGCGAGAAGGAAGTAGAGGTAGAAGTGGGCTCAAGTCTGCTGTCTACGCTGGCTGAAAACAAAATTTTCTTACCCTCGGCTTGTGGTGGCGGTGGTTCGTGCGCACAATGCCGTTGCCAGGTAGAAGCGGGTGGAGGTGAAATTCTGCCTACCGAGAAAGTGCATTTTTCTCGTAAAGAACAACAGGCAAACTGGCGCCTCGGATGCCAGGTGAAGGTAAAACAGGACATGGAAATCAAAGTGCCCGAAGCGGTACTGGGCGTGAAGAAATGGGAGTGCGAAGTGGTGTCAAACAACAACGTAGCTACTTTCATCAAAGAGTTTGTGGTGCGTTTGCCTAAGGGTGAACACCTTAACTTTGTGTCGGGTGGTTATATTCAGATTGATATTCCGAAATATGATATCAAGTATGCTGATTATGAAATAGAAGACCGCTTCCGTGGCGATTGGGATAAGTTTAAAATGTGGGATCTTACTTGTAAAAACGAGGAAGAAACTATGCGTGCTTATTCTATGGCCAACTATCCGGCTGAAGGAGACATCGTGATGCTCAACGTGCGTATCGCTACTCCTCCGTTTGACCGTGTAAATGGTGGTTTCATGAATGTACCTCCGGGTATTTCTTCTTCATACATCTTCTCACTCAAACCGGGTGATAAGGTTATGGTATCGGGTCCGTTCGGTGAATTCCACCCGATTCTGGATTCTGGCAGAGAAATGCTTTACGTTGGTGGTGGTGCGGGTATGGCTCCGCTACGTTCGCACATTCTGCACTTGCTGAAGACTTTGAAAATCACCGATCGTAAGATTTCTTATTGGTATGGTGCCCGTTCAAAGAACGAAATCTTCTACGAGGAAGATTTCCGCGAACTGGAGAGAGAGTTCCCGAACTTCTCGTTCCACATTGCGCTGAGCGATCCGTTGCCCGAGGACAACTGGACTGGTCCGGTTGGTTTCATCCACAACGTGATTCTGAACAATTGCCTCAAAGACCATGAGGCACCCGAAGATGTAGAATACTACATGTGCGGTCCCGGCCCGATGGCTAAAGCTGTTGAAAAGATGCTTTACGACTTGGGTGTACCGCGTAACATGTTGATGTTCGATGACTTTGGAGCTTAATCCGGTTATCTGAATACACACAATAGCAGAAGGCTGCTTCGTCCTGGCAACGGTTTACCGGAACAAGGGGGAGCAGCCTTTCTTCTTTTATTTTTATTCTTTTGCTTGCTCAGTATATTAGCGTATTCTTACTTAATTTAGTTCTTCCCCCTTTTTGATGCGCTTTAAATTAACCCCATCTTTTTATATTCTGCATGCTTGCGTGAATCGGCTTAATTTAGCACTTTCCCCTTTTGTGCGTACTCTCTGCCGTCCCCTTGTTCTCTATTTCTTCCCGTTTTTCCTCGTATTGTCAAAACAATGCCGTACCTTTGTTGCGTAAAGAAATAAGGATGGAAAAGAAGAATCAAATTGTACGTGCGGCTTTGGCTGCCTTGAAAATAGAAAAACTAAACCCTATGCAGGAAGCTGCGTTAGCTTGCGCTGCAGGCGAACGCGAGGATGTTATTTTGTTGTCGCCTACGGGCACCGGCAAAACACTGGCATATTTGCTACCGTTACTTCAGCTGTTGAAACCGACCGATGACGGTATACAGGCAATGATACTAGTTCCCTCTCGCGAATTGGCATTGCAAATTGAAACCGTTTTTAAAGACATGAATACGCCGTGGAAAGCTGTTTGCTGTTACGGTGGGCACCCTATTGCCGAAGAAAAGAAAAGTATGCTGGGCAACCGTCCGGCTTTGATAATAGGTACGCCGGGACGTATCACAGACCATTTGGGGAAAGGTAATTTCAACCCCGACACCATTCATACGTTAGTGATTGATGAATTCGACAAGTCACTGGAGTTTGGTTTCCAGGATGAGATGGCTGAAATTATTAACCAGTTGCCGGGTCTTGCAAAGCGCATGCTTTTATCGGCTACCGATGCTGCCGAAATTCCACAGTTTACCGGTATCGATAACCGGGTAATCAGGCTCAATTATCTTTCTCCCGATGGCGAAGAGTCTGAATCACGCCTTCGCCTGATGAAAGTGCTATCTCCTGCGAAAGACAAAATTGATACGTTGTTTGCCTTGCTTTGTTCGTTGGGAAGCAGCTCGAGCATTGTGTTCTGCAACCACCGCGATGCAGCCGATAGGGTAGGTGCTTTGCTGGCTGAAAAGGGACTTTACAACGAGGTGTTTCATGGTGGCATGGAACAACCCGACCGGGAAAAGGCACTTTATAAGTTCAGAAACGGCAGTTGTCACGTGTTGGTTTCTACAGATTTGGCTGCTCGTGGATTAGATATTCCCGAGGTGGAGCACATCATTCATTATCATTTGCCGGTCAACGAGGAAGCGTTTACCCATCGCAACGGACGAACGGCTCGTTGGGATGCCAGCGGAACGTCTTATATCATTCTGCATGCAGAAGAGGCCTGTCCGACTTATGTGCCCAATGATACGGAGGTGTATCAATTACCCGATAATCCGACTCGTCCGCCCCAACCTTTGTGGGCTACTATATATATAGGTAAAGGGAAAAAGGATAAGCTGAACAAAATTGATATTGTGGGTTTCTTTTATAAAAAGGGGAATTTAGGCAAGGAAGATGTGGGCCGCGTGGATGTGAAAGAGCATTATGCTTTCGTGGCAGTGCGTCGCAGCAAAATAAAGCAACTGTTTACCTTGATTCGGGGAGAAAAAATAAAGGGAATGAAGACTCTAATTGAAGAAGCAAAATAATAGCACGATGTTGTGTGCGATAACGCTCATAATAATATGCTTTGTCTGTTTTTGTTTTGTGACAAAACTGCTCTGAGGTCATCTTTTTTTTATGAAACATTATTTGGCAGCATCTTTCTCATTAATATGTCCGTCAGGTATATATTTTTGATTTGCATATTTATGTGTTTGTTCTTGTATAATAGTCATAATCAGTTTGTTATACGTGTTTCTTTGTTTTGATTAATTCATCTTTATATGCGCATTCCATTGAGTTTACCCGACTAACAATCTGGTGTATAAATACTGTATAAACCAATAAAAAGAAAGGTAAATAGCCTTAGTGATTATAATTTTATAGAGAAACGTTTGGCGTAAGGGAAATATTTTGTAATTTCGCAGCGTCTTAAGACTTCTAATAACTGAAATTGTATAACAAAAACCAACTTTCAAATGAAAAAGCATAATTTCAATGCCGGACCTTCCATACTTCCTCGCGAAGTAATAGAGGATACTGCAAAGGCCATTTTGGATTTTAATGGGTCTGGTCTCTCTCTGATGGAAATCAGCCACCGTGCTAAAGACTTCCAACCTGTGGTTGACGAAGCGGAAGCGTTGTTTAAGGAATTACTTAACATTCCCGAGGGTTACTCGGTGCTCTTCCTGGGTGGTGGTGCCAGTTTGGAATTCTGCATGGTACCTTTCAATTTCCTTGAGAAGAAAGCAGCTTACCTCAATACCGGTACATGGGCAAAAAAAGCAATGAAGGAAGCCAAAGGCTTTGGTGAAGTTGTTGAAGTTGCCTCTTCAGCCGATGCTAATTACACATTTATCCCGAAAGACTACACAATCCCAACCGACGCAGACTACTTTCACATTACAACCAACAACACAATTTTTGGTACAGAGTTAAAGGAAGATCTTAATTCGCCGATTCCTGTCGTAGCCGACATGTCTTCGGATATTTTCTCACGCCCTATCGACGTATCTAAATACGCTTGTATTTATGGTGGTGCACAAAAGAATCTGGCTCCTGCCGGTCTTACTTTTGTTATTGTGAAGAATGACGCGCTGGGTAAGGTGTCTCGTTACATTCCTACAATGTTGAGTTATCAAACTCACATTGATAATGGTTCGATGTTCAACACACCTCCTGTAGTACCTATTTATGCTGCATTGCAAACGCTGAAATGGGTTAAAGCTCAGGGTGGCGTAAAAGAGATGGAACGCCGTGCCATTGAGAAAGCCGATTTGCTGTACAACGAAATTGATCGTAACAAGTTATTTGTGGGTACTGCTGCCGAAGAAGATCGTTCCAGAATGAACATCTGCTTTGTTATGACTCCCGAATACAAAGAACTGGAAGCCGATTTCTTGAAGTTCGCTACAGAAAGAGGTATGGTGGGTATCAAAGGTCACCGTTCGGTGGGCGGTTTCAGAGCTTCGTGCTACAATGCCCTCCCAAAAGAAAGTGTTCAGGCTTTAATAGATTGCATGCAGGAGTTTGAAAAACTGCACTAAGCAACCTTATTAATATAATTTTCACCACAGATTGTACGAGGGCGCAGATGAATAATAATCTGTGAAAATGCCTTGTGTAATCTGTGGTGATTTCATTTTATAAACTATCAATATTTGCTATGAAAGTACTAATTGCTACCGACAAACCGTTTGCCAAAGTGGCTGTAGACGGTATTCGTAAAGAGATTGAAGCTGCCGGATTTGAACTGGCTTTACTCGAAAAATATACTGAAAAGGCTCAATTGCTGGATGCAGTGAAAGATGCCAATGCCATCATTATACGCAGTGACATTATTGATGCTGAGGTTCTGGATGCTGCCAAGGAACTGAAAATTGTGGTTCGTGCCGGTGCCGGATATGATAACGTTGATTTGGAAGCTGCAACGGCTCACCAAGTTTGTGTGATGAATACGCCCGGACAGAATGCTAATGCTGTGGCTGAACTGGCTTTGGGTATGATGGTCTATGCTGTGCGTAACTTCTACAACGGAACTTCGGGAACGGAACTGATGGGTAAAAAACTGGGTATTCATGCTTATGGAAATGTAGGTCGCAATGTGGCCCGCATAGCCAGAGGCTTTGGTATGGAGATTTACGCATACGACGCTTTCTGCCCTAAAGAAGTGATGGAGAGCGAAGGGGTGAAAGTTTGTGACTCTGCCGATGAACTTTATAAGGCTTGTGATGTTGTTTCTTTGCACATTCCGGCAACTGCCGAAACAAAGAACTCCATCAACTACGCATTGCTCAATGGCATGCCTAAAGGTGGATTGCTGGTAAACACAGCGCGCAAAGAGGTAATCAACGAAGCTGAAGTGCTGAAACTGATGGCCGACAGACCCGACTTCAAGTATGTTACTGACATTATGCCGGCTGCTCATGCAGAGTTTGCAGAAAAGTTTGCCGGTCGTTATTTTGCTACTCCGAAGAAAATGGGTGCGCAGACTGCCGAAGCAAATATCAATGCCGGAATTGCTGCTGCCAAACAAATTGTTGGCTTCCTGAAAGATGGATGCGAGAAGTTCAGAGTAAACAAATAATATTAACGAATAGAATTTATGGCAATAATAAAACCTTTTAAGGGTATTCGTCCGCCTCAGAACCTGGTGGAGCAAGTAGCATCGCGCCCTTACGACGTGTTAAACTCAGAAGAAGCCCGTGAAGAGGCTGCCGGAAACGAAAAATCTCTTTATCACATTATCAAGCCGGAAATTGATTTTCCGCAGGGCACCGACGAACACGATGACTGTGTGTATGCCAAAGCTGCAGAGAATTTCCAATTATTCCAGGACAAAGGATGGTTGGTACAGGACGAAAAGGAATTGTACTACATTTATGCACAAACCATGAATGGCAAAACGCAGTATGGTTTGGTGGTTGGTGCTTACGTGCCCGACTACATGAATGGAATCATCAAAAAGCACGAACTAACCCGTCGCGACAAGGAGGAAGACCGCATGAAGCATGTTCGTGTGAACAATGCTAACATTGAGCCGGTATTCTTTGCCTATCCCGATAACGCAACGTTGGATGCCTTGGTGAAGAAATATACCGTTCAGGAGCCTGTTTATGATTTTATTGCTCCGGGCGATGGATTTGGACATACATTCTGGATTATTGACGATGCAAATGACATTGCTACCGTAACGAAGGAATTTGCTGCCATGCCGGCGTTATATATTGCCGATGGCCATCACCGTTCGGCAGCTGCTGCGCTGGTGGGTGCCGAAAAAGCTAAACAGAACCCCAATCATCGTGGTGATGAGGAGTACAACTACTTCATGGCAGTGTGTTTCCCAGCCAATCAGTTGACCATTATCGACTACAACCGTGTGGTGAAGGATCTTAACGGGCTTTCTGCTGCTGAGTTTCTTGCTGCTCTCGAAAAGAGTTTTGTTGTAGAAGAGAAAGGTGCTGATATTTACAAACCCAATGAGTTGCATAACTTCAGCTTGTATCTGGAGGGCAAATGGTACAGTTTGACCGCTAAACCGGGCACGTATGATGACAATGACCCGATTGGTGTATTGGATGTAACCATCTCTTCCAACCTCATTCTGGATGAAATTCTGGGCATCAAGGACTTGCGTTCTGATAAACGAATTGATTTTGTAGGTGGCATCCGTGGCTTAGGCGAACTGAGCAAACGTGTTGACAGCGGAGAAATGAAAGTGGCATTGGCTCTCTATCCTGTTTCCATGAAACAGCTCATGGACATTGCCGATACCGGTAATATTATGCCTCCCAAAACTACTTGGTTTGAACCCAAATTGCGTTCGGGCCTTGTGATTCACAAATTGGTATAAGCCGTAGCGTTCATGCTGTAGCGCGTGAGGCGTATGCTAACCATGAACAAATGACGCTTCTGCGTCTTAATAATAAGCACTATATGGGCTGTCTGTAAAAGCGGGCAGCCCTTTTTAGTTATATGTAATGACTTTTTTTGTAACTTTGCGCCATGGTTCAAGATACTTATAAAACAATAGCCGATGTATCCGAAGGGTTGTACACTGAGAAGCGAAGCAAATTCATTGCTGTGGCCCTTCCGGTGAAAACCGTAGAAGAGATAAAAGAGCATTTGGAAGTGTATCAAAAGAAGTACTACGATGCTCGCCACGTGTGCTATGCGTACATGCTGGGGCACGAACGGAAAGACTTTCGTGCCAATGACAACGGAGAACCATCGGGTACTGCGGGCAAACCCATTTTGGGGCAGATCAACTCGAACGAGCTGACGGATATTCTGGTGATTGTGGTGCGTTATTTTGGTGGTATCAAGTTGGGAACCAGCGGACTTATTGTGGCTTATAAAGCTGCCGCTGCCGAAGCAATTGCTGCTGCTACCATTCTGGAGAAAACCGTCGACGACGAGGTTACGGTGCTTTTTGAATACCCCTTCATGAATGATGTAATGCGCATTGTGAAGGAAGAAGAACCAGAAATTGTAGACCAGTTGTATGACATGGATTGCCGCATGACGCTTCGTATTCGCCGTTCGTGCATGCCCCGCTTACGCGAGCGCTTGTCGAAAGTTGAAACGGCTCGTTTGGCCGACCAAGATTAGTCAATTAAATATTATATATCAGATAAGATGGCATTTGAAGCAACAAAAAAAGAGTGGAGTGAGTTGTATACGTTTTTCCGCTTGCTGGCAACCGGTGTGGTACACATGGGTACTCCGCAGGGGAAAAAAGACGATGAAAAGAAGTTGAGCATTGCAATGATTCAACGCGAAGAGCACAACGGCACCCGTCGCTATTACCTCGAAGGAGAGGAAGTACATGTGGTGGGTGAAGAGATGGATGCTCGTTTCCCAAGAGAGGATTTTGCCACTGTGGCCGATCTTATTTTGGATGCGATAAAGACATCTCCCGATGATGAAGTGGCTTCTCCCGATGGAGTAGAGGAGTTTCTCGATGCTGTTTCTATCTTTGATCTGGAAGCAAAAACAGAAGATCGCACAGACTTTTCTATTGCTTTCTGGCATGCCGATGCACCGCTTACGGGGCTTGTGGTACGCTCACGCATCGGACGGATGAATCCGTTGCTCGACGGTGGGCGCACGGCTAACTTGAAGTTTGAGCAAACGGGTATTAAATTTGCAACGCCCACTGTGAGCAAAGTCAATGCATTGGAATCAGCCAATGAAGTGGCCGACCGCATGATGCTGATTGACCGTTTGGGTGGAGTGCTGAAGTATGCCGATGTAGCCGACAAGGTATTTCGCTGCAATCTCCTGATGATTGACCTGCATTTTCCACGTTTGCTGGCAGAGATGCTTCGTGTGATGCAGCTCGACGGAATTACTCGTGTTTCCGAACTGACCGAGGCTATGAATTCCATCAATCCATTAAAGATAAAGGAGGAACTCATCACCAAACACCATTATTATGAGTTCAAGATGAAGCAGTTTTTGTTGGCTCTGGCTTTGGGTATGCGCCCTGCCAAGATTTACAACGGAACCGACTCGGCTGTGGAAGGAATGCTTTTGGTTAGTGGCAACGGTGAAGTACTGTGCTACCACAAATCAGATAAAGCAGTGTTCGAAGACTTTCTTTACCTCAATACCCGTTTCGAAAAAGGAGCGGTTGAGAAAGATAAATACGGTTTCCTGGAGCGTGAAAACGGAGTGTACTATTTTAAACTGAATGCCAAAATTGGTTTGGTGAAACGCTAAACGCCTAGGGTATATAGCCAACAAGTACTGAGGTATATAGCTCATTGAAACCGGCTATATACCTCAGTGCATATACGCTATATAGGTCAGGACAGTTCGCCTATATAGCTCATAACTGTGACACTCCGTATAGCGTAGGCAATAATTTTCGATCGCCCAGCGTATTATCTACTCTTGCCACGTTTATCCAGAATTTATTGTTGCGCACGTTCTCTGTGGGGTAAACAGCCTTTTGCCGTCCGTAGCTGTGCTCCCAATTATCGGCTACCGCTTCGTATTCAGGGTGTGGAGCGTTGATCAGCACATTATCTTCCTTGCTGGCGGTGCCGTTTTTCACTTCCTCAATTTCTTGCCAGATGCTCAACATTACCTCTACGAAATTATCCAATTCGGCCAGACTCTCACTTTCGGTCGGTTCAATCATCAGCGTGCCGTGCACAGGGAACGAAAGGGTAGGTGCGTGGTATCCGTAATCCATCAGTCGCTTGGCCATATCGTTTTCAGTGATGCCAGTTTCCTGATGTATGTTACGGCATTCCAAAATCATTTCGTGTCCCACAAAACCAGTTGCCCCACGGTAAACAATGCCATAAGTGTCTCGCAAACAAGCAGCCAAGTAATTAGCGTTCAAAATGGCAGCACGCGTAGCAGCCGTTAGTCCGGCAGCCCCCATCATGCGGATGTAGCCGTAAGTAACAGGCAAGATTCCTGCACTGCCATAAGGCGAAGCCGCCACCGTATGCAGCGGTAAATCACTTACACCGGCATGTACTCCCGTGAGCGTATCATCTGCTGCGTGGAGCACGTTAGCGGTGCTATTATCAGCAAAGTGCGGATGCGAGGGCAAGAACGGTACCAGATGAGCAGCCACACAGATGGGACCGGCACCCGGACCACCACCACCGTGAGGAATGCAGAATGTTTTATGTAAATTGAGGTGACACACATCGGCACCGATAAAGCCCGGGTTGGTTAGTCCGACTTGCGCATTCATATTGGCGCCATCCATGTAAACCTGCGCCCCACAACTGTGAATGAGCTCGCATATTTCACGAATAGAAGTTTCGAATATGCCGTGTGTTGAAGGATAGGTAATCATCAATGCAGCCAGTTCGTTGCGGTTGGCTTCGGCTTTGTTGCGCAGATCGTCCATGTCGACATTTCCCTGCTCATCGCACGCACAAATCACAACATTGAAGCCTGCCTGTACTGCCGATGCCGGATTGGTACCGTGTGCCGATGCCGGAATAAGTACTTTGTCGCGATGCCTCTGACCGATGCTTGCCAGGAAAGAACGAATCACCATGAGTCCGGTATATTCGCCCGCAGCACCCGAATTCGGTTGGAAACTTACCCCTGCAAAGCCCGTAATGCGCTGCAAATACTGCCCCAGATTTTGAATCATTTCTAAATACCCCTGCGCTTGATCTGCCGGAACCAGCGGATGCATTCCGCCAAATTCGGGACGGCTCAGCGGAAGCATCTCCGATGCTGCATTCAGCTTCATGGTGCACGAACCCAGCGAAATCATAGAGTGCGCCAACGAAATATCTTTGCGGTCCAACCGCTTGATGTAGCGCATCATCTCCGTCTCCGTGTGATATAACCGGAACACCGGATGCATCAGGAAACTGCTTTTTCTTTGCAGTGTGTCAGGGATAACACAGGCTTCACTAACCGGCTGAATGCTTTCGGTAGTCCCGTTGGCAGCCATGGCAAATACGCTTATCAATGTGTTCAGCGCACAGAAATCAGTTGTTTCATCGATGCTAACCCCTACATCACCGTTGTCAAAGTAGCGCAAATTGACCTCCTTGCTCAGCGCCACGCTTTGTAGATGCTGCGTGGAAACCTCTTGAGGAAGAGCTATGCGCAGCGTATCAAAATAAGCCTTGTTGAGCTGGTTGTAGCCCAGAGCCTGCAATGCTTTATCAAGAGAAACCGTTGTAGCGTGAATTTTCCGGGCTATGCTTTTAACGCCTTCCTCACCATGATACACCGTATAAAATCCGGCCATGGTAGCCAGTAAGGCTTGTGCCGTGCAGATGTTTGAAGTAGCCTTCTCGCGCTTGATGTGCTGCTCTCGCGTTTGCAACGCCATGCGGAAACAAGGTTTACCGTACTTATCTTTTGACCACCCAATGATTCGTCCCGGTACGTTGCGTTTGTATTCATCGCGCGTAGCAAAGTAAGCAGCCGAGGGTCCGCCATAGAACAAGGGCACGCCCAGTCGCTGTGTACTGCCAAATACCACATCCGCATCCCATTCGCCCGGAGGAGTGAGTAGTGCCAGGCTCAGTATGTCGGCTGCTACAGCCACCTTGCAGTTGGCTGCATGTGCTTGGGCAGTCAGCTCCCGATAATCTTCTACACTACCGTCGGCGTTAGGATACTGTATCACACAGGCAAATACATCGGGGGTAAATTCAAAAGAAGTGTACTGACCAACCCGTAGCTCAATGCCCTGAGGCAACGCCCGTGTTTGCATAACCGCCAGCGTTTGCGGAAAAATCTTTTCGTCGACCAACACCACGTTGGCATTGTTCTTTTGCTGATCACGTGGTCGAAGTCCGTGCATCATCGTTACCGCTTCGGCAGCAGCAGTCGCTTCGTCGAGCAGCGAACTGTTAGCCAGCGGCATCCCTGTAAGGTCGCACACAGCCGTTTGAAAGTTCATCAGCGCCTCGAGTCGCCCTTGCGAAATCTCAGCCTGGTAGGGCGTGTACGAAGTGTACCACACGGGGTTTTCAAATACATTGCGCTGAATGACGGCCGGCGTAATGGTGTTGTACCATCCCATACCGATGTAGGTAGCATATAACTTATTTTTAGCTGCCAGTTCTGCCATGTGTTTACCGTAAGCATATTCCGTGAGCGGTTCCGGTAACTCAATGGGTTCTTTGAGACGAATGTCAGCCGGAATAACCTGATTAATCAGCTCATCCAGCGAGTGCACACCTATCTTTTCAAGCATCTTTTTCACATCGCTCTCATCGGGACCGATGTGACGATTGCACAATGTATTTGTTTCCATGATATTTAAGGTTTTAGTTTGATTGCATTATCTGAAAAACGGATTCTCCACTTTCTCTATGCCAATGGTAGTAGGAGCACCATGCCCGGGGTAAACAATGGTTTCGTTGGGCAAAACGAACAGTCGGCTACAGATGTGTTCGCGCAGATCATCGAAATTTCCACCTGCGAGGTCGGCCCTGCCTATGCTGCCCTGAAACAGAACATCTCCGGAAAACATACAGTTATCTCCCTTGCTGTAGAATACCAAACTGCCCGGTGAGTGACCCGGCACGTGAATGGCTTCCAATTGAGTATTACCAAAGCTGATAATGTCACCATCGTACAGATATTTACCCAGAGGAACCGGTTCTTCCTTCAGTTCAAAGCCAAACATGCGCGATTGCTTCGGAGCATTTTCCAGCCAGAACTCGTCAATCTGACAAGCCTCGGCTTTCAATCCGAACTCTTTCAGCATAAACGGGTTACCAAATATATGATCCAGATGCAGGTGTGTGTTGAGCAAATGCTTCACGGTAAGCTTATTGGAGAGGATAAATGTTTTGAGAGCCTGCTTTTCTTCTTCGTAATAACACCCCGGATCAATGACTACGGCTTCGTAGGTCTCGTCCCACACCACGTAGCAATTTACCGGGAACATATTAAATTCAAATCTTTTTATTTTCATCTTGTTCACTTTAAAATGATGCGGAGCGCCAAGGCGCATCCGCTTTACTCAGCATGATACGGTTTACACCGTTACGTAAACCACTTTCTTGGTTTTAAAGAACTCTTCTTCGAATTCATCGCTCAGGTTGTGCATAACCGTTTTGTGTTTAAAAGGCATGGCTTCGTGTTCCAGCTCACCGCCTTTCAGACAAATTAAACCGTTTGGCAGGGCGTTTTGTTGCTTTACCGATATGTTTTTTTTGATTATTTTAATCAGATCGGCAAGTGGCATCACAGCCCGGCTCACTACAAAATCAAACGTTTGCTTCTCTTCCTCGGCCCGTGCATGCCTGAAGGTAACGTTCTTCAGGCCAATGGCAGTAGCCACCTCCGTAGCCACCCGCACCTTCTTGCCGATACTGTCAACCAAGTGAAAGTGCACTTCGGGAAACAAGATAGCCAACGGTATGCCCGGAAAGCCACCGCCTGTACCCAAATCCATAATACGAGATCCGGCGCGGAACTGTATGACACGTGCAATACCCAGCGAGTGTAACACGTGGTGCTCATACAGGTTTTCAATGTCTTTGCGTGAGATAACGTTGATTTTTGCATTCCATTCCGTGTATAAATCATACAAGGCTGCAAACTGTTTTTTTTGTTCCTCTGTAATGTCGGGAAAGTATTTCAATATAATATCCATGAAAATAATCGTGGTTTTATCTATTAATTTTTAAGTTCGTTGATGATCATATTATCTTTTGCCAAGATGTGCTCCATCATTTGGTAAGGAAGTTTAATGTTCACTTCACCCATGGCATAAGGTGTAAATTCATACACGTTGAAATGAAATACAATACCGTCTGGCTCCAGATAGAAATTATCCGTAGCCACCAAATCGCCGGTCGATCCATATCCTATATCTTCCAATTCCTCGCGAGTAGTCATTTTATTATCGGCCATCAGCTGATTCCACAGCAAATCGGTGAGCAACTCCTGATATTCGCCAACAAATACATCATTCAACTTAATAGGTCGAAGGGTAGCCAGGTTGATATTCAGGTAAGTGGTTGTGTACATGCCATGAGCACCGCCCGTATATTCGTTGTAGTTAATCCGGTACGTAAGCAGATTGCCTTTGTAGTGCTGCACGTGCCCTTCAATGCTCTTGTAATAAGAATACCACGGAGTAACCTCATCATTGTGCTTTTTCTGGTCTTCCAGATACATGGGTTCCAGGTCTTTGCGGTAATCAGCCACATAGTTTTCGCTGAACTGCTTGATAACTTGCGGTGTGGGTAGTCCCACATACTTATCGCCAAAACATGCGGCTACGAAATAAGAGTTCAAGCTGTCTTTGAGTCGGTTGTCGGTTGCCTTCACCGGATAGGTATACTTAATAACCAAATTACAAGCCGGTTTGGCCGAGTCGGCAAACAAATGTTCTGTTTGGTTAATTGATATACTATCAAATTCCAACCCGCCTGTGTTTTTATCCATCTTGTTACCACACGAAAATAAAATACCGCCAACAGAAAGTATAACGGCCAGCTGCATTACATATTGTTTTTTTATCATGGCAAATGCTTTTAAATTACATTTTAAGCGGCTTATAAAGCCTTGTCTATACGCACAAATATAGAACATATTAACGAATCGGGCACATAAAAACATAAAATTTAATATCTTCTTATACACTTAATAAGCTATCTTTGCAAAAAGCATGAAAAGACTCCGTTACATAATTGCTTGTTTGCTCTCCGTACTCATTATCTATGTGGGAGCGGGTGTGGCAGTGATGCATTATTGTTGCAATCGCTGTGAATCTTCTCATGTGGAATCTCACCAACACGGAGACATGCCTTGTGAGGTGCAACATGCACAGCATGCTACTGCATCCTCTTGCGGATCTTGTTCTGTGCAGGAAACACAGCCCTCTTGCTGTACTTCCGCTTCGGAGAAACACCAATCAGTTGCCACTCACGGCGAACAGTTGTGCCACAGCAAAGGCTGTACGGTAAGCATCTACAAACTCGACTTGGTAAAGTACTCTTTCGAGTCGGTTATTACCGTACCGGTTATAAACCTTCTGTGCCAGGAATTACCCGATTTGATGGTGTCCGTTCCGCGGATGGAAGACGCGGCTCATCATTACACGGATACCTCGCCGCCTGCCGTAGGCTCCCGGCAATACCTGGCTCTTTACTCTACCTTACTTATTTAGTCGTTCGTTATCGGTTCTTCGATGAATGAGCCGAACTCGTAGTGCCGATTTTGCACATCGGTAACCCTTGCTGTTTGTAACTCAACGGCAAGCTATTCTATTTATTAAATAACGAACGAATATCAAGTATGAAATACATCTATCTTATGCTGTTCATGATGACAGCTAATTTCACATACGCACAAGTACGCGGAACTGTAAAAGACAAACAAGGCGAACCCATTCCCGGTGCCAACGTGTTCTGGATGGGAACCACCTCGGGCGTAACCAGTTCTGCCGAAGGACGCTTTAGCATTGAGAAGCCTGCCAAGAGCCACATGCTGGTGGTTAGTTTCATTGGCTTTGTGAATGATACCATTCACGTGGAAAAGAAAAACGCTTCTATTGATGTGGTGCTCCATGAAGGAGTTGAGTTAAGTGAAGTCAACGTGGTTAGCCGCAAGTTGGGTACCATGAAGATGCGTAACAGTGTGATGAATCAGGAAATGATTAGCAGCACAGAACTCTTTCGTGCGGCATGCTGCAACTTGGGAGAAAGCTTTGTGACCAACCCATCGGTCGACGTGAGCTACTCGGACGCGGCAACAGGTGCCAAGCAGATAAAACTCTTGGGACTGTCGGGTACCTACGTGCAGATGCTTACTGAAAACATACCCAACTATCGTGGAGCTGCCGCGCCTTATGCACTGGGCTATGTACCCGGACCGTGGATGCAGAGCATTCAGGTATCCAAAGGAACATCTTCCGTTAAAAACGGCTATGAGGCTATTACCGGACAAATAAACGTTGAGTTCAAGAAGCCGCAAACTCCGGAAGCTGATATTTTAACGGCCAACCTCTATGCCGACTCTGATAGTCGCTACGAAGCCAATGCTGATGTACTGGCAAAGATCAACAAGAACTGGAGCACCATGTTGTTGATGCACTATGAAAACCAAACGAAGTCGCACGACTCCAACAACGACGGTTTTCTGGACTTACCCAAAGTGGAGCAATATAATTTCCATAACCGCTGGGCATACTTTAACAGTCGCTACGAATTTCAAGTGGGTATTAAAGCGCTCAGTGAAGACCGTAACAGCGGACAAACCCTTCACGGTGGTAACATGTCAATGACGGATGACCTATATAAAATAGGTATAAAAACCAACCGTTACGAAGCCTACATGAAGAATGCTTATTTGCTTAACCCAGAGACCAATGCCAATGTGGCGTTGATGTTATCGGCTAGTCTGCACAACCAGGATGCCGCCTACGGTCGCAAGCTTTACGATGTAGATCAAAGCAACTTCTATGCTTCGTTGATGTACGAAACCAATTTGGGGAAAAGACACAGCTTGTCTACCGGACTGAGCTTTAACTATGACTCTTTTGACCAGAATTACCGTTTAACGAATCAGGTTGATTTGCCCCGCACATCACGTTTTGTGAAGGAAGCCGTACCGGGTGCTTATGCACAGTACACCTACAACCTCGATGATAAGCTCGTTGTGATGGGTGGTTTGCGTGGCGACTACAGCAGCGAATACGGTTTCTTTGTCACCCCGCGTGCCCACATCAAGTACAACCCCAATGAGATAGTACATTTCCGCTTGTCGGCCGGTAAAGGTTACCGTACCAATCATGTATTGGCGGAAAATAACTATCTGCTGGCAAGCAGTCGCCAAGTGACGATTACCGATAATTTAGATCAGGAAGAAGCATGGAACTATGGCGCCAGTGTCTCCACATACATTCCTTTGTTTGGCAAAACGTTGAATGTGAATACGGAATACTATTACACCGACTTCCGCAACCAAGTGGTGGTTGACATGGACAGCAATCCCCATGAAATAGCCTTTACGAACCTCGACGGAAAGTCGTACTCCAAAGCATTTCAAGTGGAAGCATCATATCCTTTCTTTGAAGGATTTACATTGCTGGCTGCCTACCGTTTAACGGATGCCAAAACCACGTACAACGGTCAACTGCTTGAGAAACCACTGACCAGTAAGTACAAAGGATTGATTACCGCTTCTTACCAAACACCGCTAGGTATCTGGCAGTTTGACACCACCCTGCAACTTAATGGAGGCGGAAGAATGCCCAATCCTTATGCGTTGGCCGACGGATCCTCATCATGGAACAGCCGATACGGTTCCTTTGAACAGTTAAGTGCTCAGATAACCCGTTATTTCCGCGGATGGTCGCTTTACGTAGGAGCGGAAAACCTGACCAATTTCAAACAAAAAAATCCCATTATAGCAGCTACCGAACCTTGGGGGGACAACTTTGACTCAACCATGATTTGGGGGCCTGTGCATGGAGCTAAATATTATGTAGGAGTAAGATTAAATTTAAGCAAATGATGAAAACAAAAAGAATGATGGCGGCTTTGGCCGTAGTACTGTTTAGCGCAGTAAGTGTGTACGCAAAAGATATTCGTACAGCTATTTTCAAGGTTACACAAATGGAGTGTGAAAACTGTGAACGCAAGGTGAAGAACAACATCAAGTTCGAAAAAGGACTGAAGAAGTTTACCACCGACCTGAAAAAACGTACGGTAACCATTACCTACGATGCCGAGAAAACGAACATTGAGAAAATCAAGGAAGGCTTCCGTAAGTTTGATTACGAAGCCGAACTGGTAAAAGAGACAAAAGAGGCAGATAAGAAATAAAGCCTTTTTCCCTCTGCGGATTTATTGATGTAAATCTCGTCTTTGGTTTTTGAATAACCTGACGGACAGTGTGTTTACACACTGCCTGCCGGGTTATTTGAACAATAAACCGTACCACTTGTTTACTCCTATAATACGACATATCCTAAATCACATATTCAAATGAGCAAAATAGAAAAAAAAACATTCCCGGTGCTTAACATGCATTGCGCGGGATGTGCTACCAATGTAGAACGCACTATCAAAAAACTTCCAGGTATATCCGATGCTTCAGTCAACCTGGCAGCCAATACGCTTTCTGTAGCTTATGAGAACGATAAACTGACTCCAGGTGAAATGCGGGCAGCCGTACTTGCTGCCGGTTACGACCTCATAGTGGAAGAAGAAAACAAACAGGAACGCCAACAAGAAGAGCAGCAAAAACACTACCAGAGTTTGAAAAAACGCGTAATCGGAGCATGGATCTTTTCTGTTCCGATGCTTCTGCTTGCTATGGTATTTATGCACTTGCCTTATGCCAATGTATTAATGTTAGTGCTGTCCGTGCCGGTGCTGGTCCTTTTCGGCAGATCTTTCTATGTAAATGCATGGAAACAAGCCAAGTTGGGACGCAGCAATATGGATACGTTGGTGGCGCTGAGTACAGCCATTGCGTTTCTTTTCAGTCTGTTCAACACATTCTTCCCAGAGTTTTGGTATAACCGCGGACTGGAACCTCATGTGTATTATGAAGCCGCTACGGTCATTATAGCCTTTGTGCTCACGGGCAAATTGATGGAAGAACGTGCAAAAGGTAACACGTCTGCCGCCATACGCAAACTCATGGGTTTACAACCCAAAACAGCCCAGGTGTTGCGCAACGGAAAAGAAGAGGAAGTAACCATTGCCGAACTTCAGGTAAACGACCTGGTAGTGGTGCGTCCCGGAGAGCAGATTCCCGTTGACGGAATACTGACCGATGGCGACTCTTTTGTCGATGAAAGCATGATAAGCGGTGAACCCGTGCCGGTTGAAAAGAAAACAGATGATAAAGTGCTGGCAGGAACCATTAATCAAAAAGGCTCTTTTGTTATTAAAGCCTTGCAAGTAGGCAAACATACGGTACTTGCCCGCATCATCAGTATGGTGCAAGAAGCACAGGGAAGCAAAGCACCCGTGCAACGCATTGTTGACCAGATAACCGGTATTTTTGTTCCGGTTGTATTGGGCATTTCCTTGCTTACATTCATTGGATGGTTACTGATAGCCGGTCCCGATTATTTCTCCCATGCCATGTTGTCGGCCGTTTCCGTGCTGGTCATTGCTTGTCCTTGTGCACTGGGACTGGCAACTCCAACAGCTTTGATGGTGGGTATCGGTAAAGCAGCCGATTACCATATCTTGATAAAAGATGCCGTTGCACTGGAGCAAATGCGCAAGGTTGATGTGGTGGTACTCGATAAGACCGGAACACTGACCGAAGGACATCCTACCGTTTCGACTTCCTTGTGGGAGCGTCCCGAAGAGGAGCATTTCAAAGATGTATTGCTGGCAGCCGAATTGAAGTCGGAGCATCCACTAGCCGAAGCCATTGTAGCCGAGTTGCAGGAATCGGGCATTGAACCTGCCGCCATAGAAAGTTTCAAGAGCATTACCGGAAAAGGAATTCAGGTGGTTTATAACGAACAAGTTTACTGGGCGGGCAGCCACAAACTACTGAAAGACTTTAGTGCAGGTATTTCGGATACCATGGCAGGTATGCTGGTGCAATATCAATCGGCCGGAAACAGTATTGTTTACTTTGGTCGCGAACATGAATTGCTGGCTGTTATTGCCATCACCGACCAGATTAAGGCCACTTCTGTGGAAGCCGTTAAAGAGTTGAAACGCCAAGGTGTGGAAATTTGCATGCTTACCGGTGATGGCGAGCGTACAGCATCGGCTGTGGCACGCAAACTGGGCATCACTCGTTTTATGGCCGATGCGTTGCCCGACGACAAAGAACTATTTGTGCGCGAACTGCAATTACAGGGTAAAAAAGTGGCTATGGTGGGCGACGGTATCAACGACTCACAAGCACTTGCCCGTGCCGATGTAAGTATTGCTATGGGTAAAGGAACCGATATTGCCATGGATGTAGCGATGGTAACTCTTATGACTTCAGACTTGTTGTTGCTCCCCAAAGCTTTATCACTCTCTAAACAAACAGTGCGCCTCATACATCAAAATTTGTTTTGGGCATTCATCTACAACCTGATAGGTATTCCTATTGCGGCCGGATTGTTGTTCCCCGTGAATGGACTGTTGCTGAACCCCATGCTAGCTAGTGCTGCGATGGCTTTCTCAAGCGTGTCGGTCATGATTCATTCCATTAGCTTTGGTAAATACGCACTGAAGTAATTAACTACAAGTCACTAAAAAACGAGGCTGCCTTCCCTGCGGATGACAGCCTCGTTGTGCAAAATGAAAAGTAATTGTTATTGTGCTCTCAGAAAAGCCTGCTATGATTTATTTCTTCAATAGAACTTTTTCAATGGCTTCTTTAAAAGACGCTTTTGGCATAGCGCCCTGAGCCATTTGCGGTTCGCCATCCATGGGGATAAACAATAGGGTAGGGATGCTTCTGATACCGAAAGCGGCAGCCAGTTCTTGTTCTTCCTCCGTATCAACTTTATAAATGTATATCTGATCTCCATATTCGGCAGCTAACTCTTCCAATATGGGAGCAATGGTTTTGCACGGTCCGCACCACGAAGCATAGAAATCAACGATAGCGGGTTTATCGCCCAAATACTTCCACTCGTTAGGAGTTGTTTCATAATTGGCTACTTTAGTCAGGAAATCACTTTTACTTAGATGAATTGTTTTCATTTTATTTTCAGTTTTATTAGTTGCTTTTTCATTCTCTTTTTGTTTTCCGTTACATGATGAAACAACCAGGGTCATCATGGCAGCTGCAAGAATTATTTTCTTCATTGGTTCTCAGGGTTATATGAATTATTATTGTTTTTTGCTTTTATCTTTATCTTTTTGAAAGATGCTTAGTAACAATCCGCCCATTACTGCACCCCAAACGGTACTCATGAATGGCGATGATGTAATGGGGCAAGTGCCACTGGTGCATCCTACGTAAAGCCAGTAAAAGTAACCTCCGATGGCCCCTGCTACTGCTCCGATAATAAACAGTATGTTTTTGCCGATGATTTTCTTAAGTTGTTCCATAATGTATCTTGTTCTAATTTTCCCTTATAACAAGTTTCCTTTGGAAAATGATTAAGAGATTAGCATTAATTAAGACTTTTCATCCTTAAAACACGTATTCCCGTCCACGTTTTATTGCCGGCAAGTTGTTTGTTAAGGGCTAACTTCTCAACTACAACCTTTTTTTGTTTGGAAGAAGCATGCAACAAATGAAGCTGATCTTTAATGTAAATAGCGATTCCCAGGTGACTAATGTCCAGACCCGGCGTATTGGTGGTAATAGCTATGATATCACCGTTCTTAATCCACGGTAACCCTTGAGCAGGTAACATGTCCTTGGGTACCCAGTGAACTTGCTGACCCGATAAGCGTTGCTCAATGGATGCCATTTCGGCAACTCTTTCGGGTGAGGAGTTCAGCTGTTTGTATAATTCCGGGTGAGATGACATGAACGATAGGTTCACTGTTTGAGTAGACGGGCTGTATTGCGCAGCTACATCTTCAATCAGTCCTTTTTGAACGTTATCATTAATCCAATCCGTCATGTAATGCAAACGAGAGGTATATCCGTTAATCTGACCGTTACGGTAACGAATGTTCTGCAGGTTCTTCATAAAGTCGGCCTCACTCATTTGTTCGCCTTGTGTGGGACAAAGAGCCATGGCCAGTACGTTTTCGACGAACGTTGTGCAGTCAACCTCATCACAGTTAACGACTAGTTCTTCTTCACTGTTTCCTTCGAGCGTATAAGCTATGTAAGGAGTGTTCAATAACTTCAATCCGTTGCTCAGCATTGGGTTGGATTCCTGCGCTCCTACTTCCGGCAAAGCCAGAAGTAGCGCAAATGATAACAGAGATGTCATCTTTTTCATAGTGTATCTATTTAAATGTTTATAATTTCACGCCGTTACGCAGCCATTTCTCCAATTCATCTGTCCACTGACGCTTGTAGGTAAAGTTGTCTCTGAACCCCCATCCGTGTCCTCCGGTTGGATAAATGTGCATGGTGGCCGGAACGTTATGTTTCAGTAAAGCCAAGTAGTAGTTGATGCTGTTTTGAGGCAACACAGCCTTGTCATCCGATGACAAAGCAATAAACGCCTGCGGAGTTTGCGCATTTACTTGCAACTCGTTGGAATACTTGGCAATTAAATCAGCCGAAGGATTTTTGGTGATCAAATTCTCTCTGGAGCCGGCATGCGTGAAGTTTGCATCCATTGTGATTACCGGATATAGAAGAATTTGAAAATCGGGACGGGTTTCTTTACTTGTGTAATGCGTAGCCAGCGTAGAGGCCAGGTGTCCGCCTGCCGATGCTCCCATGATACCTACCTTGGCCGGATTGATATTCCACTCCGCCGCATGTTGTCTCACCAAGCGGATGGCTTGTTCAACATCCGAGAAAGGAACCTCGTTGTGTCCGTTGGGCATTCTGTATTTCAAAACAACATACGTAATTCCCTGCGTGTTGAACCACGGAGCCATGTCGTGTCCTTCATGGCTCATGGCCAAACGGGCGTAACCGCCACCGGGACACATAATCACAGCCATTCCGTTGGGATGCTCTGCCCGGTAAACAGTAATATCGGGATTCTTGATGTTGCTTACTCTTCCGTTGTCCATTTCTTGTTCGTCGCCCTTCAGCTCATTGCTGTTGGGTGCGCCATTGGGCCATAAAGGCAGTTCAATAGGCTTTTGTGCACATAAGCTCGTTGTCATGATCAATAGAGCTGTTACTAGAATTGTTTTCATATATTGATGATTAAGTTATTTCTTCATGGCCGACTTGATGAAATAGAGTATCAACAAAGCATAAGCGACCAATGCCAGTACTTCTGACCAAGTGTTTTGCAACCATTGTTCCTGAACCAAGTTGATTCCACCAAAACGCATGGCAGCACTAACTACTCCCATCAGGGCACCACCGGCAATGAATCCGGATGCAAGCAACGTTCCTTTTTCGCCACGGGCTGTATTAATGCTTTCGTCTTTACTACGTGTAGTGACGTACCAATTGATGGCTCCACCCACAACTAACGGCACGTTAAGTTCCAGAGGGATGAACATACCCAACGCAAAAGCCAATGCCGGTATTTTGAAGAATGTAAGTACAATGGCAAGCAAGGCACCTACGCCGTAGAGTAGCCAGGGAGCACCTACGCCGTTCATCAACGGTTCAATGACAGCTGCCATGGCATTGGCCTGCGGAGCAGCGAGTTGTCCGCTTGTAAATCCGTATGTTTTATTTAGAATAATCATCACTCCACCCACTGTGGCGGCAGATACTAATGTGCCCAAGAACTTCCACGTTTGCTGTTTGGCGGGCGTGCTACCTAACCAATAACCAATCTTCAGGTCGGTTATGAATCCGCCTGCCATGGATAGAGCCGTACAAACAACGCCTCCCATAACCAAAGCCGCTACCATTCCGCCAGGGCCTTTCAGTCCTACGGCAACCATAACGACCGATGCCAAAATAAGAGTCATCAGTGTCATTCCTGATACCGGATTGGTTCCAACAATCGCAATGGCGTTAGCCGCAACCGTTGTAAACAGGAATGCAATTCCGGCTACCAATAAGATACCAACTACGGTATAAAGCAAGTTGCCTTGCATGACATCAAAGAAGAAGAAAAGGAAAATCAATACCAATGTAAGTAAAGAACCAATGGCAATGATTTTCATAGAAAGATCACGTTGAGTTCGAGTTGTTTCTTCGTCGACAACCGGTTTGCCTTTCATCTCTTTGGCAGCTAGTCCCACAGCACCTTTTATAATTCCCCAAGAACGAATGATACCAATTACACCGGCCATGGCAATACCACCAATACCAATGCTTTTAGCATAATGTTTAAAAATCTCTTCGGGTAACATGCTGCCAACCGTTGCTGTTATTTCAGGATTCCACATGTTGAGAACACTATCGCCCCAAATGAGAGACATCCCAGGAATGATGATCCACCACACAGCCAGCGAACCTGCACAAATAATAGATGCATATTTCAAGCCGACAATGTAACCCAATCCCATAACGGCCGCTCCGGTATTGACTTTAAAAACTAGTTTGGCTTTATCGGCCAGCATTTCGCCGAAACCGCAAACACGCGTGGTGAAGTTCTCGTTCCACCAGCCGAACGTAGCCACAATGAAATCGTAAAGACCTCCTACGATACCCGCCATCAGAAGAGGTTTGGCCTGATTGCCGCCTTTCTCACCCGACACAAGCACCTGAGTCGTTGCCGTTGCTTCGGGAAAAGGATATTTACCGTGCATGTCTTTTACAAAGTATTTGCGGAAAGGAATGAGGAAGAGTATTCCCAATATCCCTCCCAGCAAGGAACTGATAAAGACCTGAGTAAAGGTGATGGTAATTTCTTCCGGATATGTTTCTTGTAAGATGTACAGTGCAGGCAGTGTAAAAATGGCTCCCGCCACAATAACGCCCGAACTGGCACCGATTGATTGAATAATCACGTTTTCGCCTAACGCATTCTTTCTTTTGGCTGCGCCCGATACGCCTACCGCAATAATGGCAATGGGGATGGCTGCCTCAAAAACCTGTCCCACTTTTAACCCAAGGTAGGCAGCAGCGGCCGAAAATAATACAGCCATACCTATTCCCCATAAAACAGACCATAAGTTAACTTCTGCATAGTTTTTATGAGGATTCATCAGGGGTTGATATTCTTCCTCGGGTTTCAGCTCCCGAAACGCATTTTCGGGTAGTCCTACAGGCTTCTCTTCTTCGTGTTTCATACTCTCTAAATTTGCTAATAATTAGGGTGATTAAATAAATTGCGTATATCTATTTGATAAAGCGTTTCAAAGTAAACAAAAAAAAAGGAGAATCAAAAGATTCTCCCTGGCTTGTTATTTATTATCTCTTATTTGGCGTCTTTAGCTGTCATGTCACCTTCAATGTATAACCGTAGCATTTCTGTTTTAGCATTGGTGCGAAGTGTGATTGATTTTTTAAAGTGACCGGGATACTTTCCGGTTCCGTTGTAGGTTACTTTTATGGTACCTTTTTGTCCCGGTAGTATGGGCTCTTTGGTGTAATCGGGAACGGTGCATCCGCAAGATGCCACTGCCTGATGAATAACCAGAGGCGCATTTCCAACGTTGCTAAAGGTAAAAGTACAACTCACTACAGGACTATTTTCTGAAAATGTTCCGAAGTCATGTGTTGTCTTATCAAATTTGATTTCTGCTTGGCTTTGAGCAGAGGCATAGGCTACACCCATTACCAGCATAACAACAAAAAATAATATTTTCTTCATATTCATTTCACTTTTGGTATTTTATAATAGACAAAGGTAGACGTTTTTTTTAGAAATATTCCCGTATATTTGCGAAATTCTATTAAATATGACAAATCAATCTGTAACAAACTTCAAACAACAGTAAAATGATGAAAAAGATAACACTACTATCATTCATTTGCCTGAACGTGCTGGCTATGGCGTGTACGGGAAAAGACCAACAAACACTGTCGGGATTGCGTCCGGCCGACTTTCAGCGAGAGGTTAACGGCCAACTCACCAATCTCTTTGTGCTCAAGAACAGTGCCGGAATGGAAGTCTGCATAACTAATTACGGGGCACGAGTCGTTTCAGTGATGGTACCCGACAGGCATGGTAAGTTTGAAGATGTAGTCTGTGGGTTTTCAAATGTAGATGACTACATGAATAAAAAACAAAACTTCGGAGCAACCATCGGACGTTACATTGGTCGTATTTTAAATGCTCGTTTTACCTTAGATTCCGTTACCTATCAGCTAAAGGCGAACACCGGTGCACATTGTGCTCATGGAGGTGAGCCCGGCTTTGCGTCACGCATCTGGCAGGCCGATCGTTTGGATAACAACTCTTTGAAGTTGAGCTACTTTTCGCCCGACGGAGAGAATGGATTTCCCGGGAACCTGACTATTGACGTCTATTTCACGGTGACCGACAAGAATGAATTAGATATACGCTACGAAGCCACCACAGATAAACCTACCGTTCTCAACCTTTCTAATCATTCATTCTTCAACATATCGGGAGATTTCAGCCATACGGTCGAGGACCAGAAGCTAATGATTGACGCCGATCGTTACACTCCTTACGATTCAACCAAATGTGTGACGGGTGAAATGCTGCCGGTGACTGCTACACCGTTCGACTTCAAATCACCCCGCTACGTTGGTGACAGCATTGATGTTGACTGTTTGCAACTGAATGTTACCGGCGGTTATGACCACACGTGGGTGCTCAATACGCAAGGCGACGATACCCGTTTGGCAGCTCGCATAACAGATGATGCAAGCGGCCGCACCATGGAAGTTTACACCACCGAACCCGGATTGCAAATTTATACGGCCAATGGTTTGAAAGGGAATATAACAGGCAAAAAACAAACGGTTTACAGCAAGCGTTGTTCCGTTTGTTTTGAAACACAGCATTTTGCCGATAGTCCCAATAAACCACAATTCCCGTCAACAGTTCTTCGTCCGGGCGAACGATACCGGAGCCACACCGTTTATCGCTTCGGTGTTACTCAATAAACCGATTTGTTGATACTTTCTATATAATCGAGAATTTCCTTCCTTCCCATACGAGTTTCCGCTGAGGTAACGAAGTAGGGGGGGAGTTCTTCCCATTGTTTTTTGAGCTTGCTCAGGTAAGAACTTACATTGCCGTTAATTCTTCCGCCCGAAAGCTTATCCGCTTTGGTGAATACAATAGCAAAAGGAATTCCGTTCTCACCCAGCCATTCCATAAATTCCAGATCAATCTTTTGAGGTTCCAGTCTGCTGTCAATGAGCACAAACAAATTGGTCATCTGTTCGCGTTCCAATATATAATCTTCAATAATCGTTCTAATCTGCTCTTGACCTTTTTGTCCCCTGCGAGCATAACCGTAACCCGGTAAGTCAACCAAATACCAGCTTTTATTAATCAGGAAATGATTAATGAGCATTGTTTTTCCGGGCGTTGATGAAGCCATGGCCAACCCTTTATGCGCGGTGAGCATATTGATGAGACTAGACTTACCTACGTTTGATCGCCCGATGAAAGCATATTCCGGAAACACGCCGGCCGGACATTTCTTCACGTTGGTGTTACTGATAATAAATTCAGCGCTCGATATTTCCATTGTTCTATGTTGTTTTATTAAAATTATTATTTGAAGAAAAAAGCCACAAGCCTGCAAAGGTAAGCATTCCATTTATCATAAGCATCTCATAACCAAATTTATATCCCAAAACTCTTAACGTCATGCTATCGGCCAGGTAACAAATTACCGGAGCAGCCACCGCTATGTAAGGCACATACTTATCTTTAGTATTGCGTTTCGTGAACAGTCCGAAGGCGAACATACCCAGTAGCGGACCGTATGTATAAGAAGCAATTACGTAAATCGTATCAATCACACTGCTTTCATTGACCACACGGAAAAAGCAGATAAACAGCACCAACAAGACAGAAAACAAAACATGCACTCTGTTCCTTTTTCGCAAAGCAATGGCTTCGGCGTCTTTTCCCGTTCGCAAAATATCCACGCAGAAGCTTGTTGTCATGGCAGTCAGCGCCGAATCAGAATTGCTGAATGCAGCAGCAATAATACCGATGGTGAAAAGTACCAGTACCCCTTCGCCCAGATAACCCTGCGTAGCAAACATCGGAAGAATATCATCGTTTACCGCCGGCAAAGCAATGCCATTTTTGCCTGCAAGAGTAATGAGCAGAATGCCCAGACACAGGAACAAAAAGTTAAGCGGTACAAATGAAAAACCATAGCAATACATGTTTTTCTGCGCCTCCCTGAGGTTTCTGCACGAAAGATTCTTTTGCATCATGTCCTGATCCAAACCAGTCATCACAATCACAATAAAGATTCCGCTGAAGAACTGCTTGAAAAAGTTTTGTCTGGAAACCCAGTCGTCGAGCACAAAGATACGACTGTAACTACTTTCAGATATGGTTTGAACAATGCCGCCAAAGCTGAGTTGTAAATGGCTCACGGTCACAAAAATAATACTAACCAGTGCCGCTATCAGGCAGAATGTTTGCAACGTATCCGTCCACACAATCGTTTTAATGCCGCTTTTGTGCGTGTAAACCCAAACCAAAGTAACCGCACCCGCAGCTATCGTCCAGAAAGGAACCCCCATAGCACTAAAAACATACGTATATAATATAAGACATACCAAATAGAGCTTGGCAGCCGTTCCCAGCATGCGCGACAATAAGAAAAACAGAGAACCTGTGCGGTAAGACCTGTTTCCGATGCGTGTTCCCAGGTACGTATAAATACTGGTGAGATTGAGCCGGTAATACAACGGAAGAAGAAGATGCGCCACCACCAGATAACCGAAAAAGAAACCGAGTACCGTTTGCATGTACGTCATATCCATTCCTCTTACCATGCCCGGAACCGAGACGAAAGTAACTCCGGAAATGGAAGCCCCTATCATTCCAAATGAAACAACATACCAGGGAGATTTATTTTCTCCTTTGAAAAAAGCAGCATCCGAGCCGCCCTTCCTACCGGTGATACGAGCTATAATCAACAAAACGGCAAAGTAGCAAATGATGGTGATTAGTATCATAACTTCGATGTTTCGGGCAAAGATAACACTTATTTCTCAATTGGAACTTCATATTTCACTATTGATTGTTATCTTTGCGGATGGTATCAGATTGTAAACCATGATAAATAAGTAAACAAAAAAGTGAACCAACAATATTCATCCCTGCTTTTAGAAAAGGCAGTCAGCGAGTTTGCCAAACTACCCGGAATAGGAAAGAAAACGGCTATGCGACTGGTTTTGCACCTGTTGCGACAAGACACGGCAACCGTCGAAGCATTTGGTAATTCCGTTATAACACTCAAACGCGAAGTGAAGTATTGCAAGGTTTGTCACAACATCTCCGACACAGATGTATGCCAGATATGTGCCAATACTCAAAGAGACAGTTCCACCGTTTGTGTCGTTGAAAACATACGAGACGTGATGGCCGTTGAGGCTACTCAGCAATACAAAGGCTTGTATCATGTGCTGGGAGGAGTCATCTCTCCGATGGACGGAGTAGGGCCGGGCGATCTTCAGATTGAAAGTTTGATTAATCGAGTAAAGGACGGGGGCGTGAAAGAAATCATTCTGGCGCTGAGCACCACCATGGAAGGCGATACAACCAATTTCTACCTGTACCGCAAACTTGAAAAGAGCGGAGTCAAACTGAGCATCATCGCAAGAGGCGTGTCTATTGGCGACGAACTGGAATACACCGATGAAATCACTTTGGGACGAAGCATCGTGAACCGCACCGCATTTAACGGCACAGTATAAATAAGTATCATAACCAAACCTTTTTTTAATAGAACACAATGGATTTGAATAGTACCTCCTTATATAAAACACTGAAAATACAGTATGTTGTTTTCTGGGCTTTACCCTTCCTTATGATGATTGGGTTTGAAACCGATTTATTGCCGGTAGGGATTTATGCCGATGATGCACGCATGCAATACTTGCTTGAAACAGTCGGCATATTGTCCGCTATTGCCATAGTGCCCGTTTCGTTGAAACTGTTTGCCTACGTATTAAAGAAAAAGATTGATCCGGCCGATTTGCTTCGCGCTTTTACACTATACGCTCGTTGGAGCGCCATCAGGTTACTGCTTCTTGAAGTTGTAATTCTGATCAACCTGTTTATATATTACCTCACATTTGATAGCGTAGGCGGACTTTGTGCCTTGATTGGTGCCACAGCGTCTTTTTTTTGTATGCCCGGTAAAACCAAAATACAGAAAGACTTAAATTTAGAATAGGATAACAAGCTTATAACACACCCGATGAAGAATTCTTTTTTAATTAATGATAGAATCTATCTACGTCCGGTAGAACCCGAAGACCTGGACATTATGTATGTGATGGAGAATGATCCGGCCTTTTGGGAAATTAGCTGTCTCACCGTGCCGTACTCCAGATACATTTTAAAAGAATACATTGAAAACTCGCAGAGCGACATGTATGCCGATAAACAAATCCGTTTGATGATTATTCGCCGTGACGACGAAGTAACGCTTGGAACCATAGACATTACAGACTACGCCCCCCTTCACGGAAGAGGAGCCGTAGGCATCGGTTTACTTGAACCCTATAGAGGCATGGGATATGCGGCAGACGCTCTTGCACTTTTGTGCGAATACGCTTTTGAGTTTCTTCGCTTCAAGCAACTCTACGCACACATACCCGCCGACAATGAAGCCAGCCTGAAACTCTTTTCCGGAAACGGTTTCGAGCAAAGCGGACTGCTAAAATCATGGTTGGTATCCGGTCAAACCTATAAAGACGTAGTTATTATGCAACGCATTGTGTAGCGAAACTTAGTTCAACGAAGGTATTTGAGGAAAGCGCGCCCACGTTTCGTACTTGCTGCCGAGCTTGCTCAATGCCTTTTGCCACATGCCCTCCGTGTTATAACTCAACATAGATTTCACATCGCTTTTACCAATGAGCCACGTATTATCTTGTATCTCCTGATGAAGTTGCTTCAATTCCCAACCCGAATAGCCCAGGAAAAAACGAATGGAGCCCCTTAGCGGATTTCCTTTCACGATGTAATCCCTGATGACCTCAAAGTCACCATTTAAATACAGCTTACTCGAGATGGGCAAAGCGTCCGGAACATCCGGAATGGTGTGCAGATAAAACAGTGTATCGGTAGCCAAAGGCCCTCCTTTATATATAGGAATACTCTCTACGTCTTTAAAATCCTTGATAACGTCATTCAACAAAATGGGAGCCATCTTATTCAAAACAAGTCCCATACTACCATCAATTGTATGATCAATAAGCAGAACAACAGATCGCCCGAACATATTGTCAACAAGGAATGGTTCCGAAATCAGTATCTTTCCGCGTGACGGCGCCACGTTATTAGATTCTATTTTTAGTATGTCTGAGTTAATCTTCATGCCCCTAATATATACATAATTTGTTAGGAGCAAAAAGAATTACTCTTTTTTTTGATTCGCTTATTAAAAGTTTCTAATCATTGAAAGTAAAGCCGGACTTACACAACCGGATGGTTTTCGGCAAAAATAGCCATTCGTTCTTCCAATTGCGTATATTGATGATCTTTGATGAACGACGTACAGGCACGCAAACCTTCCTGCTTACTGCCGGTTGTTACCAAAGAAATGGCACTAACGCCGTAATACATCAACTCTTTGGCCAGCACACCGCTTGTCATTCCCGGATAACCTATGGTGAAATAAAAACCATCCGCCACGGCATCGCCCAAATCATTGTCGTACACCAGATAAAAACCGTAGCGCAAGAAAATCTCTTTCAGCTTTTGCGCCCGCTGACCGTACACCTTCACCTCGTTGAGGAACTTGTACTCCCCATTGCTTGCTGCTTTCATCATAGCCGCCATGGCATATTGAGCCGAGTGACTGGTGCCCGAAGATAATGCGTAAAGCACCCGGTGAATGAAAACAGTACCGAATGTACCTCCGCCGTATCGGACTTCAAAGCCGGGATAAGCACGGTGGTACAGTTTATCGGATATGCAAGTTACCCCAATTCGTTGTCCGGCATAGCTGAAAGCCTTTGAACCCGAAATCAGAAGAACATAATTATCCGTGTAATGCGCTACCGAAGGTTGAAAAGGCGCTTGGAAAGGAGTTCCCATATCACTTCTGAAATCCATGGCGAAATAAGCCAAGTCTTCGAGAACAATGACATCATATTGAGTAGCCAGCTCGCCAATAATGCGTAACTCCTCATCTTTTAAACAAATCCAGCTGGGATTGTTCGGGTTAGAATAGACAATGGCCGAGATGTTCCCCTTTTGCAGATAGCCCTCCAGCTTGGCTTTCAGTTTATCACCGCGGAAATCATAAACGTCAAACGTTTCGTATTTTTGTCCCATCACCACCAATTGCTGTTTCTGCACGGGAAATCCCGGATCGATAAAAAGAATCGTATCTTTTTGCGGATTGCATTGGCTGCAAGTTAAGAAAGAAGCAAAAGTGCCCTGCATGGAACCCGTTACGGGAACACACCCTTCGGGGTTGATATCTACGTTGATAAAAGCCTTCACAAAGCGAGCCGCTTCCTCTTTGAGGGCAGGCAATCCGTTAATGTCGGGGTACAAACTGGCAATTCCGTTTTGCAAAGCTTCAATTTCCGCCTGCACTCCAACGGCCGACGCCGGTAATCCGGGCACACCCATTTCCATTTTGATAAACTCAATGCCCGAAGCCTCTTCAGCCTCTGCTGCTATGGCTTTCACTTCACGAATAGTCGCTTTAGAAAAATCGGCAATGGCAAATTTCTCAATTGCCTTATCGATTACACTCTTGCTGATTGGTGTATTTCTCATAATATATTTGTTCTTTGTCAGTACGAAGATGATTAAATGTGTATGCAAAAGTACACTTTAATCTTTTAATATCCATCTTGAACGATTGAAAAAGGAGAATATTTGTGTGCTCATTGGCTTGAACCGAAAAAATCTTTTTATTGTAATGCCTTAGTAATCAGAGCACTTTTAAAAAAGATAAAAAATAGTTTTCTCAAGGTATTGCAGAATTCAGATAAATGTCTACCTTTGCATCCGCAATCGAGAGAGATTACGAACAAAAGAAATAATGGTGCGTTAGTTCAGTTGGTTAGAATACATGCCTGTCACGCATGGGGTCACGGGTTCGAGTCCCGTACGCACCGCAACAAAAAAGCTCCGAAGGTTTTAAACTTTCGGAGCTTTTTTGTTATAGTCTATCGCAAAAATAGCTCGTTTTTCCTATATATAATTTTTGAAGCTCTCATATAATAACGATATTTTTTTGAATACGTGAAAAATTAATTTATATTATTATATCATATTTGATTAATATTGCAATAACGACTTATAATGAAGAATGATTTGTGCGTATATTTAAAATTCGTTAACCGTATAAGATTTTGGAATTTTTGATGCGGGGAATTATATAAATAATATAACTTTACTTATGTTATTATGAATCAATTAACATTTTAGTATGGATATAACCATCGTATCATTATCTGAAGATTCTATTTGTATAAGTATTAATAATGCAGATGATTATAAGCTCTTGTTAAGGATATTTCAAGTTAATGATAAACAGGAGATTTTCTACGTGCAAATAGCTGATAAAGATTTTAAATCTCGTTTAGATATTCTTGACTCATTAGATAAAAGATATAGGCGATTAAAAGCCAATTTGAATGGTATTCCTAATGGAACGAAATATCTTGTTTTACCGAACTATTACGAAGATAGCATTGAACTTATTAATTTGAAGAATCAAGTCTTTAAAATAAATAACTTAGAGATTGATAGTTCAATTATGCTCATTCCCGATAAAATCCGACAGTTTTCATCTAAATATTGGGTGAGAGTATATGAAGGAGATGGTAAGGCTCAGTCTTTTGGAGTTGTTGACAAGTTTGATAGAGTATGTCGTTTTTGTAATCGATCTATGCCTGATGTCTCGTTTGCACATAAATCTCATGCTATAACTGAAGCTTTAGGCAATAAAAGCTTAATATGTAGAGAAGAATGCGATGAATGTAATGAACGTTTCAGTAGGACTATAGAGCCTCATATTACCAATATGCATTCTTTTTTATTATCTTTTTATTGTGTAAAAGGGAAAAATGGTGTAAAAAAGGTCAAAGGACGTAATTTTAAATTGTCAATAGATAAATCAAATGAAACAGCTGGTGATATAGATACTATATGTATTCAATATGATGGTTTGATTAATGACTCGGATGATATAAAATCTATAATTAATAATATTACATTAGATACTTCATCTCTTACATTCATACCTCAAAATGTATATAAATGTTTTTGTAAATATGTTATTAGCGTATTGGATAATAAGTATCTACCAAATTTTCAAAAAACGATAAATTGGATAAATGAGGAACCTACTAGACCTATAAAATTACCACCAATCTATAGTTATAATAATCCAGATCATTTAAGTGGGCCTACTATGCTTATATGTATAAGAAAGAGTGATGATTACAATTCTCCATATTGTATAGCTGTACTTACAATCGTAAATAAATCATATATATACATACTTCCATTTTCTAGTCAAGATAAATATAGATTCGTTAATCCTAAAAAACAAGATCTTTTTAAGAGGATAGTAAAACAATGGCTAGATCATCCTGGTATATCTTTAATTTCATTGGCTTCACCAAACCGAACATATACCTCAATTAATTTGAATGGTGAAGTTGAACAAGGATGTCAATTAGGAAAAGATTATTTTATAAAGAAAAAGAAAGAGAATCAATAGTCATTATTTAAAAATAGTTTTTTTTAGATAGAATATTTGCTGAAAATGATTGAGTAGTTTTTTTTTTATTAAAAGTTTCTACATTTGTGTATTGTTTAATTTTAATATACGATTATGAGAGGATGTATATTTATTTGTATTTTATCAATGATTTTTTGTTCTTGCGGAATATCGCAATCTGAATATCGCAAAATGATATCTAAAAGGGATTCATTAATGAATGAAATCGAAACTTTAAAGGAGGAACTTGAAGAATTGAATAATGGAGAAGAACGACTTATTAATTTAGCTGAAAACGCATACAAGGACAATGAGTACATCAAAGCTAAGTTTTATATAGACAGATTACTTAAAAAACATCCAGAATCATCAAAGTTTACATATTATAAAAATATGTTAGTTGAAATTGAACCAAAAGTTCAAAACGAATTAAAGAAAATTGAAAAGAAAAGAAAGGATAGTATACGTCTTGCCAACATTAATAAACTCGGAATATGGAAAATAGGTTATTATGTAAACAATTTCGATGAACCAACAGGGGAACGTTATGTTGAAACTTATGTTAATGGCACATTTAGTAATTCAGCAACTACTAACTCTGATTTAAGAGTCTGTTTTATAATTGATAAAAATAGCATAAGAATTCAACTTTATGAATATGCAGGGAATCACCCTATTAAAGGAGAAGGTTTTTTAAAATTTACAATTAAAGATTCTAATGATAAAATACATACAGTAAAATCATATAATAATGATTCTGGGGATAATACTATTGAAGAAGAATACTTTGATGAGGTAAAGGCTATATTGCTAAATGGTGGAAAAATAAAGTTTGTAGCTCTTGCAGATAAATATGGAAGCCCAAGTGAATATAAATTTGAAATAGTTAATGCTGATTATTTAGAAAATGCATTAATTAAAATATCCGCTAATGCAAAATAGATGGAGCAATAATAAATATTCGTATCGGGAGCTACACATCAGTTATTAACAATAAGGATGATATACAAACTGGCCGATAATATAATGTAAGTAATGCTACTGTGCTTTTGGGAAAGACTGTTTCTTATTCATAGCATAATCATATTGTTGTGCAATAGCTTTCTAAAAATGGGATTGTATTGATAGAATGAAAAATGCCTTTTAGCTGATGGCTTATGTTATTAGAGGGTAGCCGAAAAAATCATAAAGAGTACAATAAATGATTAATAATAGCGCATATAATCGAATTATCCATGCAAATAATCGCATAAACGTAAACCTCTCTTTTTTAACTAAAACAACTCTTTCGGATTAATCTTCAAAAACTCATCATACGGAATTCCTCCGGTGCCAACAAGCAATATTTTTTCGGGATGGAACTTTTCTGCAAACACACTCATTCCTGCATTGTCGGCTTTCATACCGCTTTTAACTTCTAGCCCGATTATTTTATCTCCTTTCTCCAATATAAAGTCAACTTCGTTATTGCCTTCGCGCCAGTAGTAGAGATTGTATCTTTCAGAGATGGAATAGTTAATTAAATGTGCTCCTACAGAAGATTCAACCAATCGTCCCCATAGCTCGGGATTAATGATGGTTTTCTCATACGTATCATTACTTTGTGAAGTAATTAAGGCATTATTATATACTTGGAACTTGGGACTTGAACCACGTTTGCGGATAATATCTCCGGCGTATTTATCCAAACCACCCAATAGTCCGCAATCAGATAAGATTTTCAAGTAATTGGCTAATGTAACGGTGTTTCCCGCATCTTGAAGCTGCCCAATGATTTTTGTATACGACAGGATCTGTCCGGAATATAAACTGCCAAGTTCAAACAGCCGTTTCAATAAGGCGGGTTTATCTACCCGTGTCAGCATCAATATATCTTTTGAGATGCTGGTCTCAATAAGCGAATCTTTTATGTAGTTCTTCCAACGTTCCTCATCATTGATTAACGAAGCCGATCCAGGATAACCACCGAAATAAACATATTGCTCAATGCTCCACCCAAACGCCTCTTGCATCTCCGGATAAGACCAATGTCCCAAATAGAGTGTTTCAAATCGACCGGCTAAAGATTCTGTCAATCCTTTCTGAATTAATAAACGGGAGGATCCGAGGAGGATTACCTTTATGTTAATGTTTTCACGAGTGTCCTTATCCCATTGTTGTTTGACGATTTCGCTCCAGTTATCTATCTTTTGTATTTCATCAATAACCAATAAGTATTCCGTTGCGCCCGATGCTTTTAATCTCAATCTAGCCGATTCCCACACTTGCACTAACCAAGCTGAATTTGTGGCAGAAATAGCATCTGCAGATTCAAATAGATTGAAAACAGATAGCTCTGATAAAAGCTGGCTTATCATCGTAGTTTTACCTACTTGACGCGGCCCTAAAATAACTTGAATGAACTTTCTAGGCTCTTCTATTCGTGATTTAACTAGCTCAATATGAGGTCTTTGAAACATAAATAATAAATTTACTCAGTGTGATGAGCAAATTTACTCAACGTATTTGAAAAAGCCAACTATTTCTTCTTATATTTTAAAATTTTATGATTCAAAATGTTTTTAAGATTATTGACTTTACCACAAATCTCTTCAATGAATCGGCAAACCCTTCACGTCACAACTCCCCAAGTATCTCAATCACATCTGCTTTTGACATGGCTCCGGGGTTGATTCCCGGTTCGCCTTCGGGGATGGGTTGCCCCAGTTTTTTATAATACTCAACCCATTCGGGGGTGAAATCCTTGCTTCCGGGGGCTTTGAAAGTCATGGCGTTCAGCGTAAACACGGGGACGTTTTGGTTGGCTTTAAGGAAGATTTCGTATACCAGTTCGGAGCAATAATACATGTCGTTGTTGAGAATAAAGGCGCTGTCGTAGTCTTTGCCAACAAGCCGGCGGGCTTCTTCAATGGCTTGCGGGATGAGTGATTGGAAACGTGGTTTCATTCGGGCCAGTACGGAGACGGGCGGACAGGATTTCTCTGCTTCGGGATGCAGGAACTCTTTCAGCGGGGTGATGGCTACACGCGGACGGGTGGCTTCAACCACAAAGGTGTCTTTCTGATGAATCCATACGATTCCTACATGCGTAAACTGATAACCGGAAATGCTGGTGGTAACTCCTTTAATGGCATCGTTCATGGTGCCGCGACACGACTCCTGAAATATTAAATCGCCGTTGCGCAGGGGAGTAGCGGCGTAGACTACTGAGCAACTGATGCTTATTGCTACCAGCATTAACAGGGTTCTTATGGATTGTTTCATGGGTGCTTTCTTTTTTTTGTTACCACAAAGTTAGCATAAATATAGTAAAGACTATGCTAATTGGGCACTAGTAGTAAGCCATTTCTTAAGGAAGACTAGTTCGTCATCGCATGCCATGCCATTCGTCACGGGTAGCGGTGACTGTTGTCCCCGCATGCGGGGCTATTCGTCACAGGTAGCGGGGACGAACTGTATATAAAGAAGAAATGGCTTAGTTTGTACGGTGTATTGCCTTAGTATAGGCGCTGTTTTTGCTTAGCTTGTTTGTGGTAAAGGGATATTTTAGGTTGGCTTTCCGTTTCTGTTGTAAGCGAAATGTATTACCTTCGCACTGGTTTTACAAAGTGGCAAAGGTTTGTTGCGTAACGGAATGACTTGTATGGGTAAAAAGAAAAATAGCAAAGCGAAATTTGTATGGATGGTAGTTGTTGCCGGATTGTTTTATCTGGCTCAATTCGCATGGAATGAAATACCGGATGTTACGGATGGCAAGAAAGTTTCTCTGAATAAAGAGGAGGCAACGGTATCTGCTTTGCCCATGAAAGTGGATGATGTGATTGAAATTCCTGCCCGGCTCACGGATCGTCCGGAACTCATTTTGGTGCGCAAGGGTTACACGGTTTCTTACAATAAAAAGACGAAATTGCCGATTTGGGTTGCGTGGAAGCTAACGCCCCGGCGTTTGGTGGACAGAGAGAGCCGGACGAATGATTTCTTGCCCGACCCGGATTTGAGTCCCAACGAGGCGGTTACCACGGATGATTATAAACGTTCAGGCTATGACCGCGGGCACATGTGTCCGGCAGGCGATAATAAATGGACGCGCATGGCTATGGTCGAGAGTTTTTACATGACTAACATTTGTCCGCAGAACAACAACCTGAACAGGGGCGACTGGAAGGAGCTGGAAGAGGCGTGCCGGGAGTGGGCAAAGGAGAGCGGGGCTGTGTACATTGTGTGCGGACCGGTTTTGTATGACCGCCCGCATAAAACCATTGGCAAGCATAAAGTGGCAGTTCCCGAAGCGTTTTTTAAGGTGGTGTTGTCTTTGGGCGACCATCCGAAGGCGATCGGTTTTATTTATAAAAACACATCGGGCAATCATCCGCTCGATGCTTATGTGAACTCGGTTGATGAGGTGGAGCGTATCACCGCCATCGATTTCTTTCCGGCTTTGCCCGATGAGGTAGAGAAGAGCATAGAAGCGCAGAAAGATATCAATGACTGGGTGTTTCCCTCGAACTAATTCGGGCGAGGGGACTTTATAAGGTGTTTTGCTTGAGCTGCTCCACAAAGGCATCAATGCGATGAAGCTCTTCGGGTATCTCAATGCTTTGCGGACAGTGGGGCTTGCATATTTCGCAACCTATGCAGTGGCTGGCCTGTCGCAAGCGGGGCACCGTTCTGTCGTAGCCCACCAAAAAGGCCGTTCGCGCCTCACGATAAATAGGATCTTGCTGACTTTTGGGTACGTTGCCTTCGTTCACGCATTTGTTGTAGTGCATGAATATGGTTGGTATGTCTATTCCATACGGGCACGGCATGCAATATTTGCAGTCGGTGCAGGGTATGGTGGGGTATTTCAGCAGGATCTGCGCCGTTTCTTCGAGGAAGTCTTTCTCTTCGTCGGTTAGCGGTTCCAGTGGTGAATAAGTGCGAATGTTGTCTTGCAGGTGCTCCATGTACGTCATGCCGCTCAACACGGACAGAACGTTTTCGGGCGATCCCGAGAAACGAAATGCCCAAGAGGCCACGCTGTCTTCGGGACGCCTTTCTTTGAGGCGGGCCACCAGACTGTCGCTCAGCTTCGTTAGCCGGCCGCCCAGCAGCGGTTCCATAACCAAGGCTCTGATTCCTTTTTTAACCAGCTCGCCATACAGATAATCGGCGTTGACGTTGAAACCCGATGCGTGCTTCCAGTCAACATAGTTGAGCTGAATGAGCACAAAATCCCACTTGATGTCCGATGCCAACAGGTAATCATACACTTCCACCTCGCCGTGAAAAGAAAAGCCGAGGTTGCGTATGCGTCCCGCTTTGCGCTCATTGAGCAAAAAATCGAGCAGGCCGTTATCAAAATACCTTTCTTTCAAAGCACTGATTCCTCCGCCGCCAACTGCATGCAGCAGGTAATAGTCAATGTAATCTGTTTGCAAGTCTTGAAACGACTGCTTGTACATGGCGATGGAATTCTCGCGGCTGTAATTCTGAAAGTTCGAGAGTTTGGTCGAGATAAAGTACTTGTTGCGCGGATGTCTTTTCAGCGCGATGCCCGTAGCCTTCTCGGACAATCCCTGCACGTAAACGGGCGATGTGTCGAAGAAGTTCACTCCGTGGGCAATGGCATAGTCAACCAATCGGTTCACCTGCTCTTGGTCTATAATTTCTCCTTTACCGTCGGGTGAAGGCATGGTGGGCCAACGCATGCAACCGTAGCCCAAAAGCGATACGCGGTCGCCCGTACTGGGGTTGATGCGGTAGGTCATTTTATCTGTGGGCACGGGCAGTTGGGCACTGCTCTTGCTGCTTTGTTTCTTGTCTGAATGGCAACCATATAATAAGGTGGTGCCGGCTGCCGCACCTACGCCCATCATTTTTAGAAAATGGCGGCGGTTGATTTTATTTTTATCTTGTTCTTTCATGTTCAGAATCTTTCGAAAGATTATATTACTCGGTGCATTTCGTGACCCTCCACGTAGATGGCGCTAAACGGGCGGGCAGGGCATAAGTTCTCGCAGGCTCCGCAGCCGATGCAGCGCTCGGTGTTTACCACCGGTATCTCCAATGAATCGGGGGCTTTGCTCGAAGGAACCATCAAGATGGCGCCGGCGGGACAATGACGGGCGCAGTTTCCGCATTTTACTTCGTCGGTTATCACCACACAATTGGCTTTGATCCATACGGCGTGCCCTATCTGTGTTGACGATTTGTCGGCACGGCTGATCAGATCAATGGCGCCTGTGGGACAAACTTCGGAGCATTTGGTGCATTCGGGGCGGCAATAGCCTCTTTCGTACGTCATCTCGGGTTGCATCCAGTTGCTGAGTTTTTGCGAAGGCAGTAATATTTCGTTGGGGCAAACCGTTACGCAGAGCTGACAGGCGGTGCAATGTTGTGCCATGTGGTGCAGGCCTCGGGAGCCGGGAGGCACGATGGGAGTGAGGCGGTTGGGCACTTTCTTGTCTTCAATGGCCGCCAGTCCGCCATCTACCTTTTTCTCTTGGGCTTTCAGAAAGGAGGTGGTGGCAATCAACGCCGTGAGCGATAGGAAATCTCTGCGGTTGTTCGGACTACCTTCTGCCGGAGTGGCGGGCATTTCCGCAGCAACCGACTGGGTTGCCTTAGGGGCATGTGCGTAAGTGATGGCACCTTTGGTGCAGCTGTTCAGGCAGTCCATGCAGGTTACACAACGACTGTAATCAATGCTGTGCTCTTTGGTGTTGATGCACGAGGCTTTGCAATTGCGTGAACAGAGTCCGCACGAATTGCATTTATCGGTATTAATAATCGGTTTGAGGTAGGAGTATTTCGATAAGAAGCCCAGAAAGGTACCTACCGGACAAACGGTGTTGCAATAAGTTCTTCCGTTTCGCCAAGCCAATACGCTGACAACGACCAGTGTTACGGCGGCGGTAATGAGGACGGACAGGCTTCTGATCCATATATTTGTGTGATAGAACGCGTAGCTTTCCATCCGCTCAGCGGCATCGGCCAGCAGGTTGTTTATCCACAAATAAGCAGGATTGAGGAGGTTTGCCGCTATTCTTCCGAAGGCGCTGTAGGGATCGAGCAGGGCTACCAGTGAGCCGACTCCGGCTACCAGGGCAACAATAAAAAGAATCAGCACGCCATAACGCAACCGGTTCATGGCCGGCGAATAGGAGAAACGTCTTTTCTTGCGCTTTCCGGCTATCCACGAAACAACATCTTGGAACACACCCAGCGGGCAGATGACGGAACAATATATTCTGCCGGCGAGCAACGTAAGCAGAACGAGGAACAAAACGACACCTACATTCATTGCCAGTATGGCAGGGAGCAGCTGTATTTTGGCAAGCCAGCCCAGCCAGGGGTGCAGCGTGCCTGTAAAATCAAGAAAAAGCAGTGTGATAAGTACAAAACACACCACGGCGGCAATAAGCCTGACAGTTCGTAGCATCATGTTTTTCTTTCTAAAAAATCAATAAGGTTGGTAACTTGTATGGAAAACCGTTATACATGGACAAAAATAAAGCTTTTTGATTGATAAATGCATCATGTAGTCATAAAAGATTTATAATTTTGTGTTTCAGGTTTATTTATCAGCAATTCATATAATATAATAGGTATGCAAAATTTCATTCAGTGCATTCATACGAATAAATGCGTTCTCTTGGAGGGGGCCTTGGGCGAGAGATTGAAACGGGAGTTCCATCTGTCGTTTCATCCCGATGTGGCTATGGCCGATTTAATCTATTCGGAGGCGGGTAGGGCGGCATTGAGGTCTTTGTGGAACGGGTATCTGGATATTGCCCGTAGGCATCAACTGCCGTTTTTGGCAACAACTCCTACCCGAAGAGCCAATTCGGAGCGTGTGCTGAAAAGCGGTATGACTCATCAGATCATATCTGATAATGTTCTTTTCTTGAAGGAAATTCAATCGCACGCGGGCATGGAGATGTATGTTGGCGGTTTAATGGGGTGCAAAGGCGATGCTTACACGGGTAGTGATGCTTTGAATGAAGAGGATGCATACCGTTTTCATTCCTGGCAGGCGGAGCAATTCAAGGAAGCCGGTGCCGATTTTTTATTTGCGGGCATCATGCCTGTTTTATCCGAAGCGATAGGGATGGCTCGCGCCATGTGCAGCACGGGAATTCCTTATATAATCAGTTTCACCATCGAACGAAATGGGTTGTTGATTGACGGAACGAGTATTCATCAGGCTATCGAAACGATTGATGCTGCAACGGATGTTCCTCCGGTGTGCTACATGACTAATTGTGTTCACCCCGGCATTGTGTATGATGCTTTGCATCGGGCATTCAATGATACGGATCTGGTGAGAAAACGTTTCTTGGGCATACAGGCCAATACGTCGCCGCTTTCTTATGCTGAACTTGATAATGCGGTCGATTTGAAGAGTTCGGACCCGGTGGCGCTTGCGTGTGACATGATGAAGTTACGGCAAGAAAACGGACTTCGCATCTTTGGAGGTTGTTGCGGCACGGACTACAGGCACATGGAAGAAGTGGCTCGTTTGCTGACTGCAGGAGCCTGTTTATAGGCGGTTAGCCAGCTTGTAACGGACTGCTGCCTACGATTTTTAATGTTTTTAGGGAGAATAAACTTAAATAAATAACGATTTTAAGCAAATAAGCGGATTTAAAACTATATTTGCAGCCATCTATGGTACGAGTGATAAAAGTAGCCTTGTTTATTCTGTCTGTTATAGCTGTGTGCTATGTGGACTGTTCTGTCTTGTTGCAGCCGGAAGCTGTAGCAGGCGGTGCTGCTCATGCTGCTGATCACTCTTCCGCATTTACCTCAAAGACCTACACGATTGACATGGTGAGGCATTCAAACTTCTCGGATGCTGAACTGGGCAGTGGCTTTTGCGACGGCTATCATGCCGTTGATACCCGCCTGCAACGCGTAAATCTGGTAGAATATCACGGTTCTTTGAGGGGCATTCTTCAATGTATGTCTCTGCATAAATCGTCCGAGTTCATGCACAAATGGCCTGCGCTGCTGCATGCTCCGTATCGAACGGTATCAGGACTCACCAATTATTATGTGTATACGTTAAGACGCATCATGATTTAGCTGTTTAAATACGTGTTTTTTTGTTGACCTTTCTCTTTTTAATCATTGATTAAATAACGTTTAAACAGTATTTATATGACAGATAATGTTCAGGTTGCAACTATTTTTGCATCCTCTTACGCCGATGTGGCGAAGAAAGCCAGTGCGTCAAAAATTGGAATCTCATTAACGATGTTGGCTTTAGGTGTTTTGAGTTTTGTTTCCATTCTTGGAATGGACGATAGGTCGTCAACTTTAAGCATGATGGCCATGGTGGCGGGTTCTGTTTTGTTTCTTACAGGAGTTTTCCGCTTGTTCTGGAAATCAAAACAGATGGTTTACGTACCTACAGGTAGTGTTGTGAAAGAAAAAAGTGTGTATTTTGATTTGAAGCATCTCGATGCACTGAAGGATGGTTTGGATAAGAAGGATTTTTCTTCTTTGAAAGCTTTAAAAAGTGAAACAAGCGGAAATTTGAGAATGGATGTGCTGGTTTCTGCCGATCATCAGTTTTCAGTTGTGCAATTGTTCCAGTTTGTGCCTTACAACTACACGCCAATTACAGGCTTGTATCATTATAAAGAGCAAGAGGCTTCTGCTTTTGGAACTTTTTTAGTGAGTGCTACTACACATTAAGAAGACTTGATTTCATAATTTAGTTATATTTAGTTGGTTGTCCGGCAAAGCATTTTAGTATGTTTTGCCGGACTTTTTTATGGTGCATCGGCACGCATTTAGTTGAGGTTGAGTATCCAACGGGCTATGGTTGCTCCTTGTGCAGTTTGCAATTGCAGGCTTTCTGTCGCTTTCCGAATCAGCTCTGCATCTTTTCCTTTTGCTTTTTCTAGAACGTGTTGGGCGTATTGTTTGGTGTATTCGGGGTGTCCCTGAAAACACAAAATATGATTGCCCACCATGAAGGCTTCGTTTGGACAGAAATCACTCGTTGCAAGCAGTTCGGCTTCGGGTGGTAATTGCATTACCTGATCGTTGTGGTTGTAGTTAAGGTACATCTTTCCGTCAGGGAAGTACTTCAATGCTTTGGGATGTATCACTTGAGACGATCGGATTCCCGTGCCCCATCCTTTACCGGAGGGAGCCACTTCGCCACCCAATGCCTGGGCGATGGCCTGATGTCCGAAACAAAATCCCACGAGCTTGGCTTTGGCCTGATGGGCGCTGCGGATAAAGTCAAGCAAATTAGTCACCCACGGCAGATTTTCATAGGCGCCGGCCCGACTGCCGGCAATGAGATTGATCTCATTACCGTTCAGCTGAGGTAAATTTCCTTTTTGCACATCAAACAATTCGTATTCTATTGTTGCGTCAACCTGATTGAAAAGGTTGTATATCAACGTAGGAAAGGTTGGAAGAAAAGGTGGGAGGATGTCTTCAAACCAATCACAAACTAATATATTTATTTTCATGCTCTTATTTTTTTAACCATTTGTCTAACCATTCGAAGAAGGTGCGTTGCCACAAAATGCCGTTCTGTGGTTTAAGAACCCAATGGTTCTCATCCGGATAAAGAAGCAATTGGGCGGGAACGCCTCTTAATATGGCTGCGTTAAATGCTGCCATTCCTTGCGAAGCAAGTATGCGATAATCTTTTTCGCCGTGTATGCAGAGGATGGGTGTGTCCCATTTGTCGACAAACTGATGGGGAGAATTGGCAAAGGTGCGTTGCGCTGTTGCATTGTTTCTTTCCCAATAGGCGCCTCCCATGTCCCAGTTGGCAAACCACATCTCTTCTGTTTCGAGGTATTGCATTTCCATATTGAAAATACCGTCGTGTGCAATAAATGCTTTGAAGCGTTTGTTGTGATGACCGGCCAGCCAGTAAACTGAGAAACCGCCAAAGCTGGCACCAACACAGCCCAGTCTGTCTTTATCAACAAACGGTTCCTTAGCCATTTCGTCAATAGCGGTGAAGTAGTCGTTCATGCACTGTCCGCCGTAATCGCCACTGATTTGTTCGTTCCATTCTTTACCGAATCCGGGCAGTCCTCTGCGGTTGGGGGCAACAATAATGTAATCGTTGGAAGCCATGATCTGCAAGTTCCATCTATATGACCAGAATTGGCTGACTGCGCTTTGCGGACCTCCCTGACAGTAGAGCAGGGTGGGGTGTTTTTTAGTCGGATCGAACTTAGGGGGATAGATAACCCATGTCAACATGCGCTTGCCGTCGGTTGTTGTCATCCAACGTTCTTCTACCTTGCCCATTTCAATTTGGTCGGTTATGTGCTTGTTTTCGAAGGTCAGCTGGGTTGCTTTTCCTTTTAAATCGACAGCATAAATGTCATCGGGCATGCTCATGGAGTGTCTTGTCGCAATAAGTTTCTTTCCGCAGAGTGCGATGGAAGCATAATCGTGCTGACCGCTTGTGAGTGCCTTGATGGAATTGTCTTTCAGGTTGACTGAGTAAATTTGTGAAGTGGCGTGCCAAACTCCGGTGAAATAAATACTTTTACTATCGGTGTTCCAGCAGAAACCGTCAACGTTGGATTCAAATGCCTGACTGACAAAGCGTTTTTCTCCGGTTTCCAGGTTCATAACGAAGAGACGATTGAGGTCGGCTTCGTATCCGTCGCGTTCCATGCTTAACCAAGCAATGCTCTTTCCGTCGGGCGAATATTGCGGATTGGTGTCATAACCCATCATACCTTCGGTTATGTTAACCGTCTTTTTTGTTTGCAGGTCGTACACGTAGATGTCTGAATTGGTAGAAACGGCATATTCTTTGCCTGTCTTCTTGCGACTGGTGTAAGCGATCTTGTCGGAAGTGGTGTTCCATGTCAGCTGTTCCATGCCGCCAAAGGGTTTCATGGGACTTTCATAAGGTTCTCCTTGCATGATGTCGGTTACATTGCTCAAAGAAGAGCCGTCAAAATCGGCAACGAAAGGATGTGGAGCGGTTGTAACCCATTCATCCCAATGCTTATACATGAGGTCGTTCACTACAACTCCTGAAGCTTTTGGCAGGTCGGGGTATTTATCGGCTGTGCTCGGAACGGTTTTTACCTGAGCAATAAAAAGAACTTTCTTTCCGTCAGGTGAGAAAGAGAAGCCTTCTACATCTCCATCGTATTGAGACAATTGCTTCCGGTTCGTGCCGTCGAGGTCCATTTCCCAAAGCTGACTGCTTCCGCTCTCTGAACTGAGAAAAGCAATTTTGCTTCCTCCTTTAATAAAGGTTGCTTCGTTTTCCGAAAAAGGAGTAGCTGTGAGCTGCTGTTGTCCACTGCCGTCGGCATTCATGATGAATATCTCACGGTTACTTTTGTTTTGCGGAACGCTATAATAAGCTACCGTATACACTACTTTTTTGTTATCGGGCGATACGGATACACCGCCCATACGGCCCATAGCCCAGAGTGCTTCGGGAGTCATACGCCCGTCGGTGATGCGGACTTCCGACTTTCCAATCAGTTCCTGACTTGCATTCGCCGCATCAGCTGTGCTTGTGGCTAGTGCCATGGCTGCCGACATAATCATTAGGTTTGCAGATTTCATATTAATAATTCGTTTTATAATTGTCATGCCGTAAAGATACGATTATTTTCAAAGCAATAAAAAAACTCCGCCGGGCAATCATTGCGAGGCGGAGTTTATCGTTAGCTGAAAAATATCAAATCAAATTCCAAAGTTTTACTTTTTGCCTTTGGGACGGTCTTTCATTATTTGTTCCTGTTGTTTCTGCATCTGTTCCAAACGAGCAGCAAAACCTGATTTCTTCTTGGGCTTTGCTTTTTTGACTTCCAGTTGAGCCAACAGCTTGTCTTCACTCGTTACTCTACGCAAAACAATCATGGTTACTACACTGATTAGGGTAGAGATGAAGTAGTAATAGTTCAAACCGGCGGGGTAGTCGTTCAATACGAATAGGAACATAACCGGCATAAGGTACATCATCCACTTCATTGCAGCCATTTGTTGCTGTCCGGTATCTTGTTGTGACATGGTAAACTTAGTATTCAAAATATTAGTTACCGTCATCAAAATACAGAATAAGCTCAAGTGATTGCCCAAGAACGGAATGTGGAAGGGGAACGTCACAATGGCATCATACGTTGAAAGGTCATCTGCCCAAAGAAAACTTTCCTGACGAAGCTCAATAGCGCTTGGTACAAACATGAAGAGTGCCATTAAAATTGGGAATTGAAGCAACATAGGTAAGCATCCGCCCATGGGACTTACGCCGTATTGGCTATAGAGTGACATGACTTCCTGCTGTTTCTTCATGGCGTCTTCCTGCTTGGGGTATTTCTTATTTATTTCTTCCACCTGAGGTCTTAGAACTCGCATCTTGGCAGATGAAATATACGTTTTCCATGTAGCAGGGAATACAACCACTTTTACAATAATTGTCATCAGTAATAATACAATGCCCATGCTTAATCCCCAGCTTGACAACCAGTCGAAGATGTTGATAGTAAACCATTTGTTTATTGATCGTACAACAGGCCATCCCAGATAAACTAAGTTATCGAGTTCCAGCTTATCGTCTCTGTCTTTATCAAAGGCTTTAAGAGTTTTGTAGTGGTTAGGACCGTAATAAAAATGAAGAGCAGTAGGAGCAGAGCCGTTCGGATCAAAGAATGTGCTCATCTCTGAAGCATAGTTTTTGATGTATCCGCTTCCTTGTGTCTCTATCTTTGTCTTTAATACACTTTTCTCAAAATCTTTATCGGCTATCAGCACCGAAGAGAAAAACTGATTTTTATAACCGATCCAGTCAAGTCTTTCAGGAACAGACTTTTCTTCGTCTTTAGATGCCGAAAGGTAATCGGAATTATCACCCGAATACTTGAATGTAAGTTCAGATAGACGGTTTTCATACGTAAAGCCTTTCTCTAATTGACGCGCGCGCTGTGCCCACTGAATGTCGACATAGTTTGTACTGGCTAACTTTCCTTGCATGCCTGTTGCCTGAATAGAAAAGTCTACCATATAGCTGTCGTTGTGTAGTTTGTACACAAAGTCTATGTAACTTGTGCTATCAGCAGCCAAACGCATAGTAAGCGTACTATCTGTTTGGTTTATCGCTTGGAAGTAATAGTCTTTTGATTGTATAACCTCTTCCTTATTATAGAAGTTAAAGTTAAGAGTCGCATCGTTTTCTTTAAAAAGAACCAGCGGTTGTTTGTCTTGTCCTTTGTAATTCTTCAAAAGAACCGAATTAACGTATCCTCCCTTATTAGTCACTGACAGCTTAATCAAATTATTCTCAATAGTCGTAACTTGTTCACTGCCATTGGCTGATTGAAAGAAAACGGAATTGGAATCGGCTGTATTCACCTTCTGGGTTTCATTTGCCAGAGCTGCTGTTTTTTTAGCTTCCAATGCGGCTTCCTGCTGCTTTACTACGGTGATAGAATCATTGTATCGCTGCATGGCAGCTTGTTCTTCATCACTGGGACGACTGAAATAACTGAATCCAATTAGTAATATACCTATTAAAACCAGACCTGTTACGGTGTTTTTGTCCATAAATTTGTTTATATAATAATTGTTAGAAACCTTTTATTTACCAATAGCAGCTTTGATAAAGGAAATAAATAGCGGATGCGGATTAAGCACTGTGCTACTGTATTCCGGATGGAACTGAGTACCAATGTACCATTTCAGTGCTGGAATTTCCACAATCTCAACCAAATCAGATTCCGGATTGACTCCTACACATTTCATGCCGTTGTCTTCAAATTGCTTGCGGTAGTCATTGTTAAATTCATAACGATGGCGATGGCGTTCTTGTATGTGTTCCTGTTTGTAAGCCTGATAGGCTTTGGAATTCTTATTAATGATACATTCAAAAGCTCCCAGACGCATCGTTCCTCCCATATTGGTTATGGCTTTTTGTTCTTCCATAATATCAATAATGTTGTGAGGAGTCTTTTCATTGAATTCAACGGAATTGGCATCTGGGTAACCCAATACGTTGCGGGCAAACTCAATGGCAATGCATTGCATGCCTAAACAAATACCGAAAGTGGGAATGTCATGTTCACGAGTGTATTTGGCTGCAACAAATTTTCCTTCAATACCTCTGGAACCAAAGCCCGGGCATATAACTACGCCATTAACATGACCCAGCTTTTCATCAACATTAGCCTCTGTGAGTTGTTCGGACTGCACATATTCAATCTTCAATTTATGATCATTGTAGGTGGCAGCCTGCGAGAGTGATTCCAATATGGATTTGTAAGCGTCTTGCAATTCAACATACTTACCGACCAAAGCTATTTTCACTTCATCTGTAGCTTGGGATCTTCTCTTCAAGAACTCTTTCCAAGGCTCTAGATTTGGCTTTTCGCCGGTTGGCAATCCCATTTTCTTAAGAATAGTTTCGTCAAGACCTTGATCTTGCATCAACAAGGGAACTTCATATATAGTAGAAGCATCAATGGATTGCACAACAGCTTCTTCGGCCACATTACAGAATAATGCCACTTTCTTACGCAAAGACATGTTTAAGTTGTGCTCTGTTCTAAGCACCAAAACATCCGGCTGTACGCCTAATGACTGTAGCTCTTTTACGGAGTGTTGAGTAGGTTTGGTCTTTAATTCACCGGCAGCAGCTAAGAAAGGCACGTAGGTAAGGTGTACGCATAAAGCATTCTGACCGAGTTCCCATTTTAACTGACGGATGCTTTCAAGATATGGCAATGATTCAATATCACCCACAGTTCCACCTATTTCAGTAATAACAAAGTCAAACTTGTACTTGTTACCAAGTAATTTTACGTTGCGTTTAATTTCGTCGGTAATATGTGGTATCACTTGAATTGTTTTACCCAGAAAATCACCTCTTCGTTCTTTATCTATGACGCTTTTATAAATGCGGCCAGTAGTAATGTTGTTCGCCTTTGTTGTTTGAATGCCCAAAAAACGTTCGTAGTGTCCCAGGTCAAGGTCGGCCTCGTGACCATCTACCGTAACATAGCATTCTCCGTGCTCGTAAGGGTTCAATGTTCCCGGATCAATATTGATATACGGGTCAAACTTTTGAATGGTTACTTTGTAACCTCTTGCTTGAAGCAATTTACCGATGGAAGATGATATAATTCCTTTTCCAAGAGAAGAGGCAACACCACCGGTCACGAAAATGTACTTTGTTTCTCCCACAGTTGTACTGTTTTATATTTTAATTGTTATATACTGTAAGTTGGCTTAAAAATGCAAAATTAGAAAAAAAAGAGGAAGTACATAGGCTTTAGCTAAACAAATTATTGATTTTTGCATTTTACAGATAGAATTGCTCCGGATGTGATTTTTATTTTGTTATTCACCGGATTTTAGTGTATTTTTGCTGTTCAAACATGAATTCGTATGAGGAAACTTTATGCATTTTTGATCTTATTGGTATTATTTCTATCACCGGCAGATGCTCAAAGGTCAGCTAGAAATGGTAGAACACGTGTAAATCACAACACAGACAAAAATCATGTTGATACAGTTCCCAGCTTATTGTATCAGCATTATTTTGGGCAACTTGATTCATTGAATAATGATACGGTTCCCATGAGGTATATTGAATCTGATCCGGACTATTATCAGTTGTTTGTTCCAATAGCTTATTATTATGCTCCCATCAAACAAGCATCTGAGATGAATTGGAGTTTTCAAATGCCCGATTCTGTTCAGTCCATAGGTAGCGGATTGCTATCATACAATGATAAGTTGTTCAATAAAACGGCTCGAACGAATAAACAGGTTAATAAAGTGCTGTTAAACCTGTACGTTAGCAGGCCGGATCTTGTAGTAACAACAGAAGATCAAATAAGGAGCCGCCGTTTGTTCCGTGAAGACATTCCCGTTAAAATGTCATCTGAAACGCGAGTGATGAAACTTTTCAAACCCGAGGAGGTTAAAGAAGATGTTGGGAAAGCTCAAGTGGTTATTCGTAAACCTAATTGGTGGGTTACAGGTGGTAGCGGCTCGCTTCAAATAACTCAAAACTATATTTCTGATAACTGGTACAAAGGTGGAGAAAGTACTAATTCTGTTTTGGGTAACCTGCAGCTCTACGCTAATTATAATGATAAGGAGAAGGTGCAGTTTGAAAACCTGATGGAAATAAAAATGGGATTTAACACGGTTCCTTCGGATACAGTCAGAGAATATAGAATTAATACGGATGTGCTTCGTTTATATAGTAAATTAGGTATTCAGGCGGCTTCGAAGTGGTATTATACTATTTCTTCCGAGTTTAACACCCAATTTTGGAAGAATTATAAAACAAACACCAATAATGTTGTATCTTCATTCATGTCACCGGCTAATTTTATATTCAGTGTCGGTATGGACTATAAATTGAAAAATAAAAAACTAAATTTGTCTGTCTTAATGTCTCCTGTTTCATATAACCTCCGTTATGTTGGTGATAAGAAAGTTGATGAAACAAAATTTGGTTTGGATGAAGGAAAGTCAACTTTGCATGTTATCGGTTCTAAAGTTGAAACCACACTGGCCTGGACAATAATTCCTTCGATAACTCTGAATTCGCGCTTATATTATTTTTCTAATTATCAGAAGGTGGAAGCAGAATGGGAGAACACATTTAATTTTGTGTTGAACCGTTATCTTTCTACAAAGCTGTTTGTGCATGCTCGTTATGACGATAGTTCTACACGCAGTGAAGGATCTAGTTACTTTCAACTGAAAGAGCTTTTAAGCTTTGGTATTAATTACACCTGGTAATTAAGTTCAGTCTCAGGCGAAGGCGCCTTCAGAAAACTGTTTCTATATAGTTTCTGAAGGCGTCTTCGCTTTTTGTATATTGTTGCAAATAAAGCTGTTTTTCTTTTCTTTTGTATTTTATTCCGTTAGCTGAATGATAAATTGAAGTTTATACGATTAATATTCTTTTCCAATGATATAGAATGGTGTAAAAATTGGTTTGTTTGAGCATTCAAAAAAGGCATTTTATACCATATAAAAAACAGTAGAAAGCTTCGTAGTTTATAAATTATGCTTAAATTTGCCGCAATTTGTAATGTTGAGTTTGCAAAAATGGCGGATACTATTAAACATCAAGGTATTGTGGAAAACATAATCGGTTCTCAAATCTTTGTGAGAATTGTCCAAACTACAGGTTGTGCTTCGTGCAGTGCCAGGGGGTATTGTTCTTCTTCAGAAAGCAAAGAGAAGACAATAGAAGTGACTGATTATGATTCAATGAATTATAATGTTGGCGACTTTGTAGAAATTACAGGGCAGACATCAATGGGAATGATGGCTGTGCTGTGGGCTTTCATTTTACCTTTTCTGATTCTTATAATCTCTTTATTTTCAACGATGTCTTTATCAGGTGGCAATGAACTTTTATCATCTGCCGTTTCATTCATACTTCTTGTTCCTTATTACCTAATATTATGGGTAAGCAAGGCTAAAATGAAAAAACATTTTTCATTTACTATAAAACCAATAAAATAACTAATTTATGAATTTGATTCTGATAGCAGTGATTTCTTTGGGGGCTATTGCGCTTATTTCAGCAGCAATATTATTTGTAGCTTCTAAGAAATTTGCCGTGTATGAAGATCCACGTATTGCTAAAGTTGGAGAGGTTTTACCTCAAGCTAATTGTGGAGGTTGTGGTTACCCGGGTTGTAGTGCTTTTGCTGATGCATGTGTAAAAGCAGAGACTTTAGAGGGTAAGTATTGCCCGGTTGGCGGTCAGTCAGTAATGGGACAGGTTGCGTCTATACTCGGTATGGATGCAGAGGCCTCTGATCCAATGGTAGCTGTGGTTAGATGTAACGGAAGCTGCGAACATCGCCCTCGTTTGAATACCTACGATGGTCCGATGAGTTGTGCTATTGCCGCTTCTCTTTATGGAGGAGAGACCGGTTGCAGTTACGGTTGTTTAGGTTGTGGCGATTGTGTGGAAGCTTGCCAGTTTGATGCGATACACATGAACCCTGAAACCGGACTTCCTGAAGTAGATGAGGATAAGTGTACTGCTTGTAATGCGTGCGTTAAAGCTTGTCCTAAATCTATTATTGAACTTCGTGCAAAAGGTAAAAAATCACGCCGTGTGTATGTATCTTGCGTTAACAAGGATAAGGGTGCTTTAACTCGTAAAGCTTGTGATGTAGGATGTATTGGATGCAGTAAATGCGTGAAAGCCTGTCCTTACGAAGCTATCACAGTGACCAGCAATTTGGCTTACATTGATTACAACAAGTGCAAATCTTGCCGTAAGTGCGTGGAAGTCTGCCCTCAGAGTACAATCATTGAGGTTAACTTTCCTCCTCGTAAGCCTAAACAAGAGGCAGTTGAAACTGCTCCGGTAGCTGAAGCATAATAAACAGAATATAAACTGATAAAATACATAATGTATGTTGAAGACATTTTCAATTGGCGGTGTTCATCCGCAAGAAAATAAACTTTCAGCGCATCAACCCATTGTTGCAGCAGATGTTCCTGCAAAAGCAATTATTTTGCTTGGTCAACACATCGGTGCTCCTGCAAAACCAATTGTCGCAAAAGGAGATATGGTTAAAGTGGGTACAAAAATAGCAGATGCAAACGGATTTGTTTCTGCAGCTATCCATTCTTCTGTTAGTGGAAAGATTGCAAAAATAGATTCGGTTATTGATGCTAGTGGCTATGCAAAACCTGCTATTTTTATAGATGTGGAAGGTGATGAATGGGAAGAATCTATTGATCGTGACACAACACTGATAAAAGAATGCTCACTCTCGTCTGAAGAAATTGTGAAGAAAATAGCAGATGCAGGTATTGTTGGTCTGGGCGGCGCTTGTTTCCCAACTCAAGTAAAACTTTGTCCTCCTCCATCATTTACTGCTGAATGTCTTATTATTAATGCGGTAGAGTGCGAACCTTATTTGACTGCCGACCATCAACTGATGTTGGAACGTGCAGAAGAAATTATGGTTGGCGTTTCTATCTTAATGAAAGCTATTAAAGTAAATAAAGCATTCATTGGAATTGAGAATAACAAACCTGACGCCATTGAGCTGATGACCAAGGTTGCATCAACCTACGCAGGAATCAGTGTAGTTCCTTTAAAGGTTAAATACCCTCAGGGAGGTGAGAAGCAATTGATTGACGCTATCATAGCACGTCAGGTTCCTAGTGGAGCATTGCCTATTGCAACAGGTGCAGTTGTTCAAAACGTTGGGACTGCTTTCGCTGTGTATGAAGCTGTTCAAAAGAATAAACCATTACTAGAGCGTGTTATTACAGTAACAGGGAAATCTCTTCAGAAGCCCTCAAACTTCATGGCTAGAATTGGTACGCCAATGAGCCAGTTAATTGATGCTTGTGGCGGATTGCCTGAAGATACCGGTAAAATTATCGGTGGAGGTCCTATGATGGGTAAAGCACTTGTGAACACAGACGTGCCTACAGCCAAAGGAAGCTCAGGTATTCTTATAATGAATAAAAAAGAGGCCAAGCGTGGTGAAGAACGCAATTGTATTCGTTGTTCAAAATGTGTAAGCGTATGTCCGATGGGGCTTGAACCTTTTTTGTTAGGAGCTTTAGCAGAGAACAAGGATTTTGAGAGAATGGAAAAGGAAAGAATTATGGATTGTATTGAATGTGGTTCGTGCCAGTTTACCTGTCCGGCTTATCGTCCTTTATTGGATTATTGTCGTTTAGGAAAATCAAAAGTTGGTGCAATGATTCGCGCACGTCAGGCTAAATAATTAAGATTTTATGGATAATAAATTATTAGTATCTCTTTCTCCGCATGTACATAGTGGTGACAGTGTTGAGAAAAACATGTATGGTGTGCTGATTGCTTTGCTGCCTGCATTTGTCGTATCGCTAATCTATTTTGGTTTAGGAGCGTTAATTGTAACGCTGACCTCAGTTGCAGCTTGTTTGTTTTTTGAATGGGCTATAGCTCGTTTTATAATGAAACGTTCAGGTAATTCCATCCTCGATGGTTCTGCTGCAATAACAGGTGTTTTACTGGCATTTAATTTGCCTTCAAATTTACCGGTATGGATTATCGTCATTGGTGCTCTTTTTGCAATTGGAGTTGGAAAAATGTCTTTTGGCGGTTTAGGAAATAATCCGTTTAATCCGGCTTTGGCGGGACGCGTATTCTTATTACTCTCATTTCCTGTGCAAATGACTACCTGGCCTAAAGTTGGTCAACTGTCTTCTTACATTGATGCAGAAACTGCAGCAACTCCGTTATCTATTATGAAAGGTGTAATCAAAGGAGCTCCCGGCTATTCTCTTGATCAACTACCCGATTCCTTTAATTTATTCATTGGTAATAATGGAGGTTGTATAGGAGAAGTAAGTGCAGCAGCTTTATTAATAGGGCTAGTTTATATGTTGATGAAGAAGATCATAACTTGGCACGTGCCGGTATCGATTTTGGTAACTGTATTTGTTTTCTCAGGAATAATGTATCTTGTTAATCCGCAAATATATGTATCACCGGTAATTCAACTAATATCGGGTGGTTTGTTACTAGGAGCTATTTTTATGGCAACAGACTACGTTACATCACCGATGAGTCACAAAGGAATGTTGATTTATGGTGTTTGCATTGGATTACTCACTGTCATTATCCGCTTGTTTGGTGCATACCCCGAAGGTATGTCTTTTGCAATTCTTATTATGAATGCATTTACACCACTAATTAATACGTATTGTAAACCAAAACGCTTCGGGGAGGTAGCTAAGACAAAATGAAGAAGTTAGAATCATCATTAAAAAATATGTTGCTTGTACTAACAGCTGTAACAGGAGTTTCTGTTGCTCTTTTGGCGTACGTGAATGAACTGACCAAAGAACCTATTGCTCAAGCAAATGCAAAGACTCTGAATGAAGCTTTAAAAAGTGTGGTGCCCGCGTTTACAAATAATCCTGTAGCCGAATGTGATACCATATTCAGTGAAAAGGATGGGAAAAAGATCGTTGATTTTATTATTTATCCGGCAAAGAATGGCGAAGAAACAGTCGGTACGGCTGTTGAAGCTAAATCAATGGGATTTGGTGGCGAACTGAAAATTTTGGTAGGATTTGATGCCGACGGCAAAATCTATAATTACTCATTGTTAGCGCATGCTGAAACTCCGGGATTAGGCTCAAAGGCTGCTGATTGGTTTAAAGAAGGGAATAAAGGAAGTATTAAAGGACTTAACCCCGGCGAAACACCGTTAGCAGTAAGCAAAGACGGTGGACAAGTTGATGCTATCACGGCTTCTACTATTACATCTCGTGCCTTCTTAAATGCGGTAAATGCTGCTTATTCTGCCTACAAAGGTAATACTCAAGATAGTGATACAAATGCCACTACGGGAGCGACACAACATGTTGAATATACTGATTCAGTCAGTGCTAATTAATAAGGGGGAGATTATATGAATAACTTTAAAGTTTTAATGAATGGTATCGTAAAAGAGAACCCAACATTTGTACTCTTACTCGGTATGTGTCCTACATTAGGTACGACTTCTTCTGCTATTAATGGTATGGGAATGGGATTGGCAACAGCATTTGTTCTTATCTGCTCAAATGTCGTTATTTCAAGTATCAAGAATCTCATCCCGGACATGGTTCGTATTCCTGCTTTTGTGGTTGTGATTGCTTCTTTTGTTACGTTATTGCAAATGGTTATGCAAGCTTTTGTTCCGGCTTTATATGCCACTTTAGGTTTGTTTATCCCATTGATTGTTGTGAATTGTATATTGCTTGGCCGTGCTGAAGCTTTTGCAGCAAAAAACAATCCGTTAGCCTCTTTATTTGATGGTTTGGGTATGGGCTTAGGATTTACTATTGCGTTAACTCTTTTGGGAGCTGTTAGGGAGTTTTTAGGAACGGGCAAGATCTTTAATTTAAGTATTCTTCCAGAAGAATATGGCATGTTGGTCTTTGTGTTGGCACCTGGAGCTTTTATTGCCTTAGGGTATTTAATTGCTCTGATTAATAGTTTTAAAAAAGCATAACGTAAAAGAGAACGAATTATGGAATATATATTAATATTTATCTCTGCGGTATTCGTTAATAATATCGTATTGTCACAGTTCTTAGGCATTTGCCCGTTCTTAGGTGTTTCTAAAAAAGTAGAAACAGCCTTGGGTATGTCGGCAGCTGTAGCTTTTGTGCTAACAATTGCCACAATTGTTACTTTCTTGATTCAAAAATACGTGTTAGATGCATTTGGACTAGGTTATTTGCAGACAATTACTTTTATATTAGTCATTGCTGCTTTAGTTCAAATGGTTGAAATCATTTTAAAGAAAGTGTCTCCTGCCTTGTATCAGGCTTTGGGAGTTTTCTTACCCTTGATTACTACCAACTGCTGTATCTTGGGAGTTGCCATTTTAGTAATACAAAAAGATTTCAATCTTCTGACAGGAGTAGTTTATGCATTCTCAACCGCCTTAGGATTCGGACTTGCATTAGTTTTGTTTGCTGGCTTAAGAGAGCAAATGAGCTTGGTTCGTATTCCTAAAGGTATGGAAGGTACTCCGATTGCTTTGATAACTGCAGGTCTATTGGCTATGGCATTTATGGGATTCTCGGGTGTAGTATAGCACATTTGTCTTTATATCATAAATAAAAAAACGCTTGGGCCTTATCTCAAGCGTTTTTTTATTTATAGAATTATTTCTATGTAATAATAACACGGTTTTGAATTATTTCTCTACTTTTGTGAACGAAATCTTATTATGAATTAATTACTCAACAAAATGAAACAGAAAATATTGGTTACAGGTGGTACTGGATATATTGGTTCACACACAGTAGTAGAATTGCAAAACAGTGGTTATGAAGTTGTTATAATTGATAATCTATCAAATTCTAGTGCCGATGTTGTTGATAATATAGAAAAAGTATCAGGAGTAAGACCTATTTTTGAAGAACTTGATTGCTTAGATTATGAAGGATTGAATACTGTTTTTGCCAAACACAAAGGAATTAAGGCAATTATTCATTTCGCAGCAAGTAAAGCAGTTGGTGAGTCAGTTCAAAAGCCATTATTATATTACCGCAATAATTTACTCTCTTTAATTAATATTTTGGAGTTGATGCCTCAACATGGTGTGGAAGGCATTGTTTTTTCATCTTCATGTACCGTTTATGGGCAACCGGATGAACTTCCCGTAACCGAGAAAGCTCCTATTAAAAAGGCTGAGTCGCCTTACGGTAATACCAAACAAGTTAATGAAGAAATTATTTGTGACACAATAAAATCGGGTAGTCCTATTAGTGCTATTCTATTGCGTTATTTTAATCCGATAGGAGCACATCAAACCGCATTATTGGGTGAACTGCCCAATGGTGTGCCTCAAAACTTGATACCTTTCCTTACTCAAACAGCCATTGGAATACGTGAGAAACTAAGTGTATTTGGAAACGATTACAATACGCCTGATGGCTCATGCATCAGAGACTTTATCAATGTAGTTGATTTAGCTAAAGCACATGTTACTGCTATTGAACGCATTCTTGATAAGAAGCAAAAACAAGCAGTTGAAACTTTCAATATAGGCACTGGAAGAGGATTATCTGTGCTTGAACTAATCAACCTATTTGAAAAATCTACGGGAGTTAAATTGAATTATGAGATTGTAGGAAGACGCGCCGGAGATATTGAAAAGGTATGGGCAAATCCTGATTATGCAAATAATGAATTGGGATGGAAAGCTGAAATATCTATTGAAGAGACTTTAAAGTCTGCGTGGGCGTGGCAATTGAAACTAAGAGAAAGAGGTATTCAATAATGTCAATACTAATAAAAGTTAAATAATTATTTTCTTTCATTTTAACTTATTATATTCGAACAAATGTGAAGGTTAAGTGTTTTATAATTGCAAGTCAACCTGAACTAATTATTTGTATGTGAATATTTATGATGGTTACTTATGCCTCTCCGGCATAAACAGGTAAGATTGCATAGTAGTTTTGTCGTGTTTTATTTTGTGTTTGTGTTGTGGCGGTACAGCGATGAGAATCGAGGTGCCGTCTTTTTTATACCTAGCCTTCAAACATTGGAAGTTTTGTTTTAAAGGAAGTTATTTGATTTAATGATGTTAGTTCTATTTGTCCAAGATGTAGAGCAATTATTTTTTGTGTGAGATATAAACCGATCCCGTTACCTTCTACTGATTAGTTCAGCCATACGTAAATCATCTTCAATAAGCAGAATATCCATTTTAAAATCTATTATATAGCCGTACAAAAGTATATATATAAAAAGAAATCACGCAAAAATTACTAAAAACTTTTGCGTGAAGGTAAACTCATTAAGAGTCTATTAAATTTATTTATAGGTATATGCAGTTAGCATCCATACCACTTTTTCTTGTTCTTTTAAATAATCACTCATTAGGGCTACGGTAACTTCATCTTTTACATTGGATGCTAGCGATAAAATCTTTCTTTCTTCCGCAATCAAATGGCTTAATGTTTCTAAAACAACATGTAAAGATGCGTCAGCAGTATATACTCCATCTACTTCTTTCACTTTTGCAATCTTCAGGTAATCACTAAATTTATTGTAGGGCGTACCACCCAACATCAATATTCGCTCGGCTATCTCATCTATTTTTTCGGCTGCATCATTATAAATTTCTTCGAATTTAGAGTGTAGAATAAAAAATGCATGTCCTTTGATATTCCAATGAAACCCTCTTAAATTTGTGTAGTAAACCTGAAAATCGGCTAATAACTGCTGCAAGGAAGCAATAACATTGTTCACTTCTTTTTCATTTAATTTGGTATAACTTAAGGTCTTCATAATAAATAATTTTATAAATTACACTTCTTTCTGTTGAATTGAAAACAAAGTTACTCCATTATATGTTTCTTGAAAATTCTATTTTTCTATCTTTGCATAGAATTTATTTATAGATTAAATCTAAATAAGCATGACGATTCAACAACTTGAATACATTTTAGCTGTGGATCAATTTCGCCACTTTGCTAAGGCTGCAGAGTATTGCAATGTAACTCAGCCTACACTCAGTGCGATGATACAAAAGCTAGAGGAAGAGCTTGGTGTTAAGCTCTTTGACAGAACTACTCAGCCAGTTTGCCCTACTGCAATAGGGATAAAGGTACTAGAGCAGGCCAGAATGATTTTAGCACAGACTACTCATGTAAAAGAAATAATCAACGAAGAACAGCATTCTTTATCGGGTACTTTTCATTTAGGCGTATTACCAACTATTGCTCCTTATTTATTGCCTCGTTTTTTCCCTCAATTAATGGAAAAATATCCCGAAATGGATATCCGCGTTACGGAAATGAAAACAACGGATATTCGAAGATCTTTATTAAATGAAGAGCTTGATGCTGCTATTATTGCAAATCACCCTGAAAATACTCTTTTGGTTAGTGAGACTTTATTTTACGAACAATTTTTTGCTTACGTATCTCGTAAAGAAACATTATTTAAGCATAATTTGATTAAAACATCTGATATAACAGGAGAGAGGCTCTGGCTTCTTGATGAGGGACATTGTTTTAGAGATCAACTTATTCGTTTTTGCCAGATGGAGTCTGTAAAGTTAAACCAAATGGCATACAAACTTGGTAGTTTGGAAACTTTTATGCGAATGGTTGAAAGCGGCAAAGGAATTACTTTCATTCCGGAATTGGCAATGTTGCAGTTGGGTGAAAAGCAAAAGGAGCTTGTTCGTTCATTTGCAGTACCTCGTCCAACTCGTCAAATTGTTGTAGTGACTAAAAAAGGCTTTATCAGAAATAGTATACTCGATGTTCTTAGAAAAGAAATACTTGCAGCAGTGCCGAAAGAAATGCTAAACTTGCAAGCGTTGCAATATATTGTATAATTAGTAAGAAAGGAGGATGATTGCTTCGTAGCGTACATCCTCCTTGAATTAAGATCTAGGAAAATTATTGAGATTGTATCTTATTTTATAGGAATAGTTTGTTCTGTATATGCTTTTAATGAAGCATTTAATGCTGCTGTGCTAGTATCCATATTTATTTTATATTGCTTTATGCCATTGTATAAAGTATTAACCCGAATATTAAATCCTTTTTTGGTGGTATCAATGTTGTCAAGTTTGAAACATACAAATCCATTTCCTAAATATGCCGGAGTATCATCGTATGCATTGTGCCTAAACTCCAGATTAATATAATCGGCATCTTCTTGAGGGGCATCTTGCCTTTCATTCCTAACTAAGTTAAGCATGTGTTTCTTTTGAATGTTTTGAGTACCAAACAATTGAAACTCAATATTAAGATAGCCACCGCCTAACCACATATCAACTATATTAATCCGATCATCACCAATGCTATCGGTGGTTTGTTCATCCATTGGTATTACACTCTTAGTTAAGATGTTTTCTATATATTGAACCTTCGCATTATAATCATAGCCTTCTTTTTTTTCTTCAAGAAGATTGAAATAAACAAAAGCTCTTTGTCCATCTTTTACGAGGTAATTATGAATGGAAGTAGTATCTCCTGGTAACATCTTTTTTCCATCATCCAAAGCAAAATAATAATCTTGCCCGGCCTTCACTTTTATTGTTGTTATTGCCAGAGAATTATAATCATTATTATCATCATCGTCCAAGCACGATTGCAATAATAATGAACCACCAATCAATAGAAAACTAAATAATATCCATTTTACCTTTTTCATAACTTCTATCAATCTAATTAATACATTATTTTTTTCTTTTGTTTGTAAAATGCTCTAACTTCGCTGTTATTGCATCTGAAAATATTAAATATTGTAAAAAAGAAGAAGATATTCTGTTCGCATGCAGTATTTTTAGTGAGTTGGCATTTATTTGATAAACACGTGTTTCAAGGAATGGAAGAATATGAGCTGGTAGAAAAGTGCAGGCAAGGTAATAACTTGGCTCGCAAGGAACTGTATGAGCGTTATGGAGGCAGGTTATTTGCAATCTGTTTGCGTTACGTGAATGACAGAGAAACGGCTCAGGATGTTTTGCATGACGGGTTTATTAAAATATATGGTTCATTTGATAAATTTACTTGGAGGGGAGAGGGTTCTTTAAGAGCTTGGATTGAAAGAATAATGGTTAATACTGCCCTGCAACATTTACGCAAAAATGATGTAATGAGTTTAGCAGTTAATATTGATGATGTAAATGAATCATTTGACGCAGAAGAACCAGATGTTGAAGATGTAGAGCGAATACCTAATACTGTTTTGATGAGATTCATTTCTGAATTACCTGAAGGGTATAGAACTGTATTTAATCTGTATACTTTCGAAGAAAAATCACATAAGGAAATTGCTCAGCTTTTAAGTATCAATGAGAAATCATCAGCTTCTCAATTATTTAGGGCTAAACAATCATTAGCAAAGAAAATTAAATTGTATTTAGAAAACAACGCCGAATAAATTTTGATATGGTAAAAGAAGATAAAGAGTTGTGGATGAAGAAAATGAGAGAATCTTTAAAAGATTACTCCGAACCGTTGCCTCAAGATGGTTGGCAAAGGCTCGAAAATACATTGCCCTCCTCCAAAACTGCGCCAAAAATATCGATATATGGTTGGATGAGCGTTGCAGCAGTGATAGCCCTATTTATTACTGCTGTCACATTCCTATTTATAACTAATGATCTGGACGAGAAGGTTATGCCGCTACCAGCCCCTACTGCAAGAATTGAAAATGAAGACGATAAAACAGAGAGTGAAAGTTTGGCAAATACATCCAGCCAAGTTATAAAAAAACAGAATATAGAAGCTTTTATACGGGCAAATATTGATTCGGACCCGAAGACTTTTCAGCCCGAAGAAGAAGTGACTGAATTTAAAAATAAAAACGAAGTAGCTGCTGATACTAAAGAAGAAAGAATAAATGAAACTGAGGTAGAAGCATCTGCCAGCACTTCTGTAGAAACAAAAAAAGTGGAACGCAAGCCCTCAACGAGGGACAAACTACACATACCTTCTGCCGAAAATAAAAAGCATAAGAAATGGGGAATGGGAGTACACATTGGTAATGCCGCTGGGGCATCAGGAAATACGGAGGATGCCTTTATGTATTCTAGTTACGATAGACTTAGTTTATCGGATGTAGCCAATAGTTTTATAACTATACCATCTAATCAAAGTATCTCCTTTAAAGAAGGAGTACCTTATTTAGTAAGCGAAATTAGTGACGTGAATCATCATCAACCTATTTCGTTTGGACTTTCGCTACGTAAAGAACTTACTTCGAACCTATCTTTAGAAACAGGGTTAACCTACACATTGTTATCATCTGATATTAAATTTGTAGGGGGAAGTCAAGAATTAGAGCAGAAAATTCATTATCTAGGCATTCCCCTGAAACTAAACTGGAATTTTGCAAATAGTAAACGCTTCACATTTTATGTAACAGGAGGTGGAATGATTGAGAAAGCTGTATATGGAAAGTTGGGCGATGAGGATATAACAGTTAAGCCGCTTCAATTATCTATATCGAGTGCGCTGGGAGCACAATTAAATATAAATAAAAATATAGGATTATACCTTGAACCGGGTGTAGCTTACTTCTTTGACGACGGTTCTGAAATTGAAACAATACGAAAAGAGACTCCCTTTAACTTCAATCTGCAAGCGGGAGTCCGCTTTACATATTAATGATTAGTTCACGTAAACACAATTAAAAAAACGTTTAAACAGCCCGGCAGCCTTCTCAATCTGTTCGGGCGTATTTTCTTTTATATTCTTGAGTTGATACTCTTGACCCATGATTTCGTATTTATGAACACCAAGCGTATGGTAAGGCAGAATCTCAATACGTTGAATCATCTTATAGTTGGTTAATTGCTCACCCAACATCATTATATCTTCTTCGAAGTCACTGTATCCCGGAACCAATACATATCTTAGCCAGAATGGTTTGTTGTGCTCTTCAAGCCATGCTGCGGTCTTTATTGTTTGCGAATTACTGTGCTTTGTTAGCTCTTGGTGGCGTTGACTGTTAAACTGTTTTATATCCAGCAATACAAGATCCGTTAGTTGCAACAGCTCTTCAACATCCTGATTCCATACGCTTCCGTTACTGTCTAAACAAATATGTATGCCTTCAGCTTTCAAGCGTTTGAATAGCGGAATTAATTCTTTAGCTTGTAAAGTAGGCTCTCCTCCTGAGAATGTGATACCTCCTTTTTTCCCGAAGAATGCTTTTTGGCTAAGTGCCATTCGTACAATCTCTTCAGCGTCAGTAACTGTTCCACCCTGTAATGCTATTGTATCAGGATTGGCACAATATAAACAGCGGAAATTACATCCTTGAAGGAAAACGACGAGCCGTAAGCCCGGCCCGTCGTATGTTCCCATTGATTCATATGAATGAACTTTGATCATATTACATTCTATTGTGAAAACTGCGAGAAATAACCTCTAGCTGATGTTCACGGCTTAAGCTTACAAAATGTACAGCATATCCGGATACACGAATGGTCAATTGAGGATATTTTTCAGGATGCTCCATAGCATCTTCAAGCATTTCTCTGTTAAGTACATTCACGTTAAGGTGATGTGCTCCTTTACTGAAATATCCATCCATCATATCTACTAAGTTATCAACGCGGTCTTCTTCTGTTACTCCTAATGATTTAGGCACAATGGAGAAAGTATTACTTACCCCGTCTTGTGCATCTTCATAACTAATTTTAGCAACTGAAGTAAGTGAAGCAATAGCACCCTTGGCATCGCGTCCGTGCATGGGGTTAGCACCCGGAGCAAAGGCAACACCTTTTTTACGACCATCTGGAGTAGCGCCTGTTTTTGTTCCGTACATTACGTTAGAAGTAATGGTCAGAATGGATAGAGTAGGGCGTGCATTCTTGTATATTGGAAGTTTGCTTAATTCTTCACTAAAATGATGAGTAAGCTCAACTGCCAAGCTATCAACTCGATCGTCATCGTTGCCATAACAAGGAAAATCGCCATCAATATCGAATGCAGTTGTTAATCCGATATCATTTCTTTGTGCTTTTACTTTGGCAAACTTAATGGCAGAAAGTGAATCGGCTGCAATTGACAACCCGGCAGCACCATATGCCAAGTTAATTCTTGGGTTGGTATCAACAAACGCCATTTGAGCCTTTTCGTAATAGTATTTATCATGCATATAATGAATGATATTCATTGCATCATTATAAACACGAGCGATTTCTTTCAATACCTTTTTGTAATTGGCCATTACCTCGTCAAAGTTTAAAACATCACCTGTCAGTACAGGAATATCTTTAACCATTAACGTGCCTGTATTTTCGCAACGTCCTCCATTTATAGCCAATAAGAGAGCTTTTGCAAGATTAGCTCTTGCACCGAAGAACTGAATTTGACGTCCTATATCTTGGAATGATACGCAACATGCAATTCCGTAATCATCAGAATGGCGTACACTACGCATCAAATCATCGTTCTCATATTGAATAGAAGAAGTATCAATAGAAACTTTGGCGCAGAAACTTTTGAATCCTTCAGGAAGTTCGGGTGACCAAAGAACTGTCATGTTTGGTTCGGGTGACGGTCCTAAGTTGTACAATGTTTGAAGGAAGCGGAATGATGTCTTCGTAACTTTATGACGACCATCGTTTAAACGTCCTCCAATTGCTTCAGTTACCCATGTGGGGTCACCAGCAAATATATCATTGTATGATTGCATGCGTAAATGACGAACCATACGAAGTTTGATCACAAACTGATCAATTAGCTCCTGAGCAAAAGTTTCATCAATTGTTCCATTGCTTAGTTCATAATCAATATAGATATCTAAGAATGAAGAAACATTTCCGAGTGACATGGCTGCACCGTCTTGCTCTTTTACCGCAGCCAAATAAGCCATATACACCCATTGCACTGCCTCTTGAGCTGTGTGAGCCGGACGGGAAAGATCTAATCCGTAGTATTCGCCCATCACTTTTATATCCTTCAATGCTTTTATCTGATCAGCAACTTCTTCACGTAAACGGATACGTGCCTCAGTCATTGGCCCCGTCAGAGTCTGCAAATCTTGTAATTTAGCTTCAATAAGTCTGTCAATACCATAAAGAGCCAATCTGCGATAGTCACCGATAACACGACCACGTGCATAATTGTCGGGCAATCCGGTCAAGAATCCCAATGATCTGAATGAGCGGATTTCATCAGTATACACATCAAATACTCCGTCATTATGAGTCTTTCTGTAATGAGTGAAAATATCTTTTACTTTTTCATCAACTTCCAGACCGTTCTCCTTACATGCTCTTGCAACTACATTGATACCGCCAAAGGGTTTAATGGCACGTCTCAATAATTCATCAGTTTGTAAGCCAACGATCAGTTCGTTCTCTTTATCAATATATCCGGCTTTGTGGGAAGTAATTGTTGATACTGTTTTGTTATCTAGTGAGCGAAGTCCGTTATTAGCTCTTTCCTCTTCAATTGCCTGAAGGCAAATATCCCAAATTTGTTTAGTTCTTTCTGTTGGTCCTTGTAAAAAGGAAGCATCCCCGTCATACGGTTTGATGTTATTGCTAACAAAATCCTTCACATTGATTTCTTTGCTCCAAAGACCATCTTTGAATTTCTTAACTGATTCCATAATGTTATTAGTTACTGGTTAGTTATCCTTTAGAGCGTGCAAATTTACTATCTTTTTGTGAAATACAGCTATAATAAAGGCTGTTTTTATGTTGTTCAGCATAAAAATACTAATATATAGTTATTCTACGGGTCGTGGAATGCCCGACAGCTAAAAAAAAATAATTTGTTTTTAGTATATTGCTTGGAAGTTTTAAAATAGTATGTATCTTTGCACCGCTTTAAACGAAAAGCGTTATAAACTAGTATTGGGAGAGGTGGCAGAGTGGTCGATTGCGGCGGTCTTGAAAACCGTTGAACTGCGAGGTTCCCGGGGTTCGAATCCCTGTCTCTCCGCTTTATAATAGAAATTCCTTCTTTGAGAAATCGAAGAAGGAATTTTTTTATGTTATTACTTTAAATAGTAATGATTAACGGGTTTCAAATCATCATTTAGTTCATATACCTGCGGTATCCCTGTTGGTATCTCCAAGCTCACAATGTTTTCATCACTAATATGCTCCAGATACTTAATTAAAGCACGCAAACTATTACCATGCGCTACAATTAGCACTGTTTTGTCATCCAAAAGCGCAGGCGCTATGGCATCGTGCCAAAAAGGAAGCACTCTATCTATTGTTAGTTTAAGAGACTCACTTAGCGGAAGTAAACTTTGATCTAATTTTGCATATTTACTTTCATGATTAGCACAACGTTCGTCATCAGGAGAGAGTAGAGGAGGGGTTATATCAAAACTTCGTCTCCAGATATGCACCTGTTCGTCTCCGTACTTTGCAGCTGTTTCTGCCTTATTTAGACCTTGCAAAGCTCCGTAATGCCGCTCGTTTAAACGCCAGTGATGAACTTCAGGAATCCACATCTGGTCGGCTTCTTCTTGTAACAGGTGTTGCGTTTTGATGGCTCGTTTCAACACAGAAGAAAAGGCCAAATCAATCTTAATTCCCGCATTCTTAATTAATCGGCCGGCTTCACGAGCTTCATTTTCTCCTTTTTCACTTAAAGGTACATCTGCCCATCCTGTAAACCGATTCTCTTTGTTCCATTGGCTTTCGCCATGCCTTACTAATATAAGTTTTTTCATTGTTCTACTACTTTATATTTTTGATTATATAATAACGTATCACTTTACGATAATGTTTGCTGACTCATTTCTCAATTAAGCAGCTATTATTAAATTTTAAGATGTCATTTATGTAGCTATTTGAAGGCTCATTATCTTTAATAAAAAACCTCTTTATGTTTTCAAAAAACGCCTTTATGTTTTTAAAAAAGATAAAGAGGTTTTTTATAGAGTATAAAAGAGATTAAAAACAAAATCCCGACGAATCACTTCGGCAGGACCTGTTAATTTTACTCAAATGTGGCTACGTAATAAAATTATGACTAATTAATTAAATTCTGATACTGCAAAGATAATGGGAATCGGGTGGCTGTGCAATCACCTTTATGTGGTATATTCTTTATGAGAAGTAATTATTAATAGTGAGACAAGGAGCTATAAGTTCACTTTTTCCCATGCTTGCGAAGAGAAATTATATTTTTTGATGACGCGTGCCGGAATGCCGGCACATACACAGTACGAAGGGATTGAGTGAGATACCACACTGCCAGCTGCAACAACGCTATGTTTGCCAATTACCACGCCCGGTAATACAATGCTGTTAGCTCCTATCCATACATCATCTTCTATGATTATAGGATTAGTTGATACTCCTTGTTTATCAATACATACGGTAACGTCTTGATAATTATGATTCAAACCGCTAACGGTAACATTCTGTGCAGTATGCACATCGTTTCCTATTGTTACCGGACCAATAATGGTGTTTCTAAGCCCGATTCTTGAATAATCACCAATAATTAAATCGCCCACAGCATTGTTTATGCATGAAAAATCTTCTATAACCGAGTATTTACCTAAATAGAATTTATTGAAAGGAGGGAGGTCTTTGCGAACACTACTATATATAACAGACCCTTTTCCTCTTTTTAAGTATAAGAAATACACGGCACGCACCCACCATCTGGGGCGAGTTTTTATAGGGTGCATAATTAAGTTATGCAGTTTTGTCTTTAGCTGAGGATGCTCGGCAATACGTTTTTTAAAGGTGCTCAGATTCATGTTTAACTCAATTTATGAGGTAATTTAATAAAGTCAATAATACCTTTCCAAGTAGCCTTTATAAGGTGATACTTGCCGGATAATAGAAATTTTAATGAATCTCTCAATGACACTACTATGATTAGGTATAGCAAAGAAACCCACTTCATAAACCTTCTTTGTGCCGCCACGCATATAACAAGCGATTTCTTGTCATAAAATAGGTTTTTAGTGGACTTGCTTCACCTGTACTTTGACTCTCCTTATGATAGACCGTGGCTAAACCGCTATACCATATTTCATAATTATTTTCCAGAGCCTTTGTGCACCAATCAAGTTCTTCATAGTACAAGAAGAAAATATCCGGCATCAAACCAATCTTCTCAATAACCGTTTTTTTTATGAGAAGTGCGGCACCATGAGCATACCCCGTTTGATACGTTGAATCAAATTGTCCATTGTCAACTTCAGCATATCCGATGGCTTTATTTCTTAATGTGATATGGCTTAACGAGGTAAACCCTGCATATTGAATGAGCTGAGGTTGAGCTGCAAAACGTATCTTAGGCGAAATAATGCCTATTCGATCATTCTCTTTTAATAGCTTAATAAGTACATCGAAGTGGTCATCACACACATAAGTGTCATTATTCAATAGAAAGATATATTCACCATTAGCTTGTTTTATACCTAGATTATTCCCTCCTGAAAAGCCCAGGTTAACCGTGCTACAGATTACGCTTACCCAAGGATAATTTGATTTTATGAGTTCGCCTTCTTGTTGCCTCGAGGCATTATCAACTACAATAATTTCATAGCTAACAGAGTGAATATGGCGTTTTATTGAATCAATCAGTTCACAAGTATCTTTGTAACCATTAAAGTTGATGGTCACAATAGATAAAAGCGGAGAATCAATAACGTTACACATCTTCCTTCTGAATAAATGCAGTAAATGTTTTTAGAATGATTTTCACATCCAGCCAAAAAGAAAAGTTTTTTGCATATATAATATCCAGCTGTTTTCTTTCTTCAGCAGATAATTTACCTGATTCGCCTCGCTTTTCAACTTGCCACAGCCCTGTCAGCCCGGACGGTGCCATAAAACGGTCTATGTATTCATCGCTAGTCAGAAGTTCGGCTTCATACAAAGGCAAAGGCCTGTTGCCTACAATTGACATATCTCCTTTCAATATATTAATCAATTGAGGAAGTTCATCAATACTGTATTTTCGAATAAACCGTCCCACTTTTGTGATACGCGGGTCATGTTCTAATTTAACAAAGCTGTTCTTTTTCTCAACAGTCTTTTGAACCAAGTATTCTTGTTCAGAAATAACGAAATCATCAGAAACTAAAATAATATCTTCTACAGTATCTTCTTGAGCTTGATCGGGTAGTAATTCGATGGTATCTTGCTCCGATTGATATTGATTTAATTCATTAAGTTCTTTGAGTTTCTTATCGGCATCAGAATACATGGATCTGAATTTTAAGAAATCAAAAATTTGATAATTACTACCTACTCTTTTGGATTTATAGATAATCTTACCTTTGCTTTCAACTGCAATAGCACATGCAGTAACCAATAGTAGAGGAGAGAGAAATAACAGAGCAACTAATGAAAATATAATATCAAAGACTCTCTTCCACAACGGTAAACGGAAGCTGTTTACACTCTGTTTTTTTTCTTTCTTATATCGGCCTTTGCTTTTACTTTCACTACGTATAAGAATAAATCTATATAAATCAGTTATCGATTCCTTTTGAGCTTGTGGTATGATGGTATTGTTTATGCCAGCCTTCAGATACTTCAAACTTTCCTCTTTGGTAAGCTCACTGGTAACTAACACCATGTAAACTGACGGGTATTTTTTTCTGAGATATGCAATGTCTAGCAAGTCCTTTTGAATGTTTTGCCTTTCAAAAAGTACTGCAATGTCATCTTTGCTTTTAATACTATCAATTAGATTGGATGCCTTTGCCGAATTAGGCGTAGCGCAAAACACACCATCAGACAACTTTGAGAAATGATTGATAGTTTCATTGTTTACACCGACATATACCAAATATTGCATTTGTCTAAATTATTTTCTTGATACGTACTTTCAACTCCATCGGGTTAAATGGTTTGAGGATATAATCAACCGCGCCTTCTTCAAGAAGCCTAATCCTTTCTGTTGTACTCTCTTCACTAGAAAGCATAATGATGGGTATGGACTTAAAAAGTTCGTTTTTTTTCATGTAACTCAAAAACTCGTCACCTCTCATCTCTGGCATGCGAATATCTGAAATGATTAAATCGGGCATATCACCCTTTTGCAACCATTCAATAGCTTTTATAGGATTTTCAAAATATATAAGCTCGTATTCCGAACTAAGATAGATCGATACCACTTTGGCTATTGAAACTTTGTCGTCAATAAGAACTATTTTTTTCTTCATAAAAGGAGATTTATGTTTTATGATTTACTTGTATTAATTATTTAGCAAAGATATGGATATTTTTATTTTATTAAAACTAAAAACGCATAATTGTGATTTTGAGTGTCACTCATTGAGCATAAAATGTAAAAAGGCCGAGAATGCCTCGGCCTTTATTAAGTACATTACAGCTTAATAATAATTATTCATTAGAAAAAACATTGCTTAATTCAGGATTCATATACCAATTAGTATTTTCTAATCTATTCTGCGCCCATTTTGAAAACTCCGGATATGCGGTTACGATATTGATACCTTCTTTGGGATATTTGAACTCCGGAGCTTTTATGCCCCAAGTATAATTTCCTGCAACATCCAAATTCTCAGAGTGGACATTTCCGTGAGCAGTAGCACCGTAGCTTCTAAATTCATACAGATGTATTTCGCTACGTTTTGCTAAATTGCCGTATGCAATAAACATGTCAAGATTATCATTTGTGACAAGTGGCATTAATTGAGTTTGGTCAGCAAGCTCAATGATAATTTTCAATGTGTATAACTGGGGAAGTTCAACTCCACTCGTATTAAGCATGGTTCTGTCACTATATCCGTAAACCTTATGTGCATCGCCAAAAATAGGAATTACAATATCGTTATCACCAGATTCAGTGGTTGCATTCTCAAATATAGAATTTGTAGCAGTTAATGTGTTTCTATATACATCTTTATCACCACTAAAAGTAATCGACTTAATGGCATTTTTAGAAACACCTACTAATCGTAATCCAGCACCTAATTGTTTAGTTGCTCCAATAGCTTTTAACGTAACATTTAACTGGATGCTCTTTATTCTGTTATTGCTTTTTGTGTACTCGGTCGAAAGATCCATTACAACATCATTAAAATCATAATCACCTACTTTAGGAAAATTATCTTCAAATGCATAAGTATAAACGATAGGATCAACAGTGATTACATCTCCTGTACTTTCGGGAGTATAACCTGCACCTGTGCAATCTCCTGCAGGTAGTAAAAAGTCTGCTTTGCCCGGATTGCAGATAGTAGCTCCGTCTTTTAAGCCATAAACAAACCAATCGTAGTTGTTAAACTGCCATGTATATATTCCACCACTAGGATTTTGGTTGGCAACCTCACAAATAACGTTATTAGAGGTGGTAGAATTAGCATATTTAATATTATCTTGTATTTTGCTACCATCAAATTTAAGTAAGGCCTTACCTGTTGTTGGTCCTGTTATATTGCGCTTTAAACTGATATTGCCAGTACATTCAAACATGGAATTGCTATTCATAATCATGGTTAAACCGTTGCTTCCATCAGAGGTAAAGCTTCCACATTTAATGGCCGAATTGCTTCCAAGTATAAATTTTCTAGCAGTAAGATTGTTTGTGACTTCTATATAACAAGCATTCTTAATATCAGTGTTGTTGTTGCCAAATATTTCGGTAGCTTTAATGTTTCCACGATTAACCAACTGCATATCAGTGCTTGAAGCATTATACTTGCCTAAAGTCATTGTTCCTGCATTATAAAAAGTTCCTGCACAACTTATATCTAGGTTTGTTAAGTTGATAGTACCTCCGTTGTAGTTTGCAATTCCATTAGACGCATTTGCAAAATACAAAGTACTACCCGATATCTTACCACCTCCTAATACGGTTACATATCCGCCATTAGTAAGCGTTAACTGGTTGTTTAGAACTAATTCGCCACCATCTGCAATAATAAACTCACCTGAATTTATTGACGTTAACTGATTTAAAGTCACTTTTGCAGTAATAATGATTTTAATAGTAACATTAGTTTGTGTTGCACTAAAAGTGCCATTAAAATCTTTTGTTATTTTGAAATATCTCAATGATTGATTGAATACTGGTGCTGAATACTGCCCCCCCCAACTAGATGGAGCTGATATATCCCAATTATTTTGAATTTCAGTGGCAGAAGCTAGCATTGTTGAAAGTTGAGCATCAGTATAAGGCACAGCCATTTCTGGAATATCATCGGATGTAGCTCTGGTGCTTTTAGTAGTAGATGTGTTACCAAAAGTAACATCTATTACACCGTTCTCAATTGTGGCTGGTTGAACAGCATATCTTCCTTTTTCATCCACTCGTGCAACATAAACAGTATTGAGTGCGGAAGGGTAGTCCATTTTGGTGCTAAAAACAAGATTATTGCTTGCTTCACCTGAAGTCAGCAATTTAGCTGTACTGCTTACTGCCAAAGGGTTGGAATCAAAAATTTCAATTTTGTATGTAACACCTGCATCAGCATTTACTTTTACTGTAACATTCGCAGATGCAGTCGTTTTCCAATCCATATCCGGATCTACGTTTTTAACAGGAAAGGATTCCGCATAGAGTTTAGCAGCTTCTTCAGCGTCAAATAGGTCTTTGCCAGAATCAACACAGCTAGTGAATGGAATAGCCAAGGCAAATAAACCTATAACTAATGTTTGTTTTGATGTCATTTTCATATACGAGTAAATTATAATAAGCTCTTAAAGTTTATTTTATTTTGCAAAGTTAAATCATTTACAAGATTTGAACGCTTTTCGATAGCCTATTGTTGCTCTATTTGTGCATTTTTAACATGAATATAGTCATAATTGACAAGTTGAATATGGTGTATATGAAAGAATAAAGTTTTTGTTTTCAGTTATTATAGCATGGTATATAAATTCTGTATCTACTAAAGTTGTATATTCTGTCCACAATCAACTGCTCCATCACACACAACTTATTTTTGCAATGAATTTAGTGTTTGCTTTTGCTTATTTCACCCGCAATAGATGTTTTCATTTTATTTCTTATCTCCTTGTTGCTAAGGTCATGTCCCAACAAGAACATTAATTTGGTAACGGCCGATTCAGGAGTACTGTCATAACCGCTAATCACTCCGGCTTCCAACAAATGAATACCCGTTTCGTAACGTTCCATTTCAACTGCACCGGAAGTACACTGAGTAATGTTGACAATGATAATGCCTCTTTCCGTAGCCTCCTTTAGTTCACGTATAAACCATTCTTTTTGAGGAGCATTGCCTGAACCAAATGTTTTTAAAACGACAGCCTTTAAGCCGGGTACATGAAGCACGGCTGAAACAATGCTTTGTTGTATACCCGGAAACAGAGTCAGAATAACCACATTGGCATCAAACAGATAATGTGGCTTTAAGGGTAGGGCCGTATCTCTCTTTAGAATGAGCGAAGGTTCATACTTAATGTGAATACCTACTCTGGCTAATGCCGGATAATTAAATGAACGAAAAGCATTGAAGTTCTCGGCATTAATCTTGGTGGTGCGATTACCTCTCATTAAATGATTTTCAAAGAAAATGCAAACCTCAGGAACGATAGGCATTCCGTCACTGTTTTTGGCAGCAGCAATCTCTATGGCAGTAATCAGATTCTCTTTTCCGTCGGTACGCAACGTTCCAATAGGTAGCTGTGAACCGGTGAGTATAACCGGTTTATTCAAATTCTCGAGCATAAAGCTTAAGGCGGAAGCTGTATAAGCCATGGTATCGGTTCCGTGAAGAATCACAAACCCGTCGAAATAATCATAATTATAATTGATGATCTTCACTAACTTGGCCCAGTAGGAAGGTTCCATGTCAGAAGAATCGATAGGAGGATCAAACTGATAAGATGATATGCGATAGTTGAATCGTTTCAGTTCGGGAACATGTTTCATCAGATGATCGAAGTTGAAGTTCTCGAGTGCACCGGTCTCCGGGTTTTCAATCATTCCTATTGTACCGCCTGTATATATGAGCAAAACGGATGGATAATCAGTAGTGATATACATAGTTGCTGATATTTATTTTTGCAAAGATACAGCTTTAGAACAAATAAACATGAATTATAGCGTTCTAACCGAAGAGTATATCGCATTTGAATATGACTTATTATGTATCTGCATATATTTCTGACAATTTGCCATAATATATGCAGATTTTAATTCAAACACAAGTTCGTTTTATTCCTTTAATCCGTTCAACAGACTAGTTATTGCTTGCTGTGGGTCTTTTTCTTCTTCCAACAGTGTAACGAAACGACTTCCTATAATAGCACCTGAAGCGTGTTCGCATGCAGCTTTAAAGGTTGCTTTATTGCTAATGCCAAATCCAACCATTCTGGGGTTGCGAAGTTTCATTTCTTCAATTCTCTTAAAGTAATTACGCTTCTGACTATCAAAGTCTTGTTGTGCTCCGGTAGTGGAAGCAGATGAAACCATGTATATAAAGCCAGCGGTATGCTCATCAATTTCCCGCACTCTTTCTTCGCTTGTTTCGGGAGTAATAAGCATAATGATGCGCAGGTTGTACCGTTCCGCAATAATACGGTAATGTTCTTGGTAATCTTTAAAAGGAAGATCGGGTATAATCATACCATCCACCCCACACTCTGTGCACTGTTTGCAAAAGTGCTCAAAACCAAATTGCATGATGGGATTCAAATACCCCATCAAAACAAGTGGAATAGTTACCGTTTTGCGAATGTCTTTTAGCTGTTCAAAAAGAACTTTCAAGGACATGCCATTTCTTAAGGCCTGTGTTGCAGCATTTTGTATCACAACACCGTCGGCCATAGGGTCACTGAACGGTATACCTATTTCTACCATCTTCACACCATTGTCCTCCAAGGTTTTAATAACCTCAGCGGTACCTTCCAAGGTAGGGTGACCTGCACAAAAGTAAATAGATAACAGGTCTTTCTCTTTGTTACTGAATAAATGATTGATTCTATTCATTGTTTTTTATTTTATGACTGAAAAACGAGTTCAGTCTTGTTGCTGTAATTCTTTTAAGAAAAGTTGTATTCGCCCGATATCTTTCATTCCGGGTGCTGTTTCAAACCTACTGTTTAAATCGTAGCCTGCCAGTTGAGGATGCTGAAACTCTTTTAATGCCTTTGCACTATACAAATTAATGCCACCGCTCAACAGAAAAGGAGTGTTTCCTTTATATTCGTCGAGCAAGCTCCAGTCGAACTGATTGCCCGAGCCTCCGTATTGCTCACACTTGGTGTCAAACACAAAGTAGTCACACAATCCGTGATACTCTTCCACGCCATTCAAATCCTTGGGCTTGTCGACCGAAAAAGCTTTAAAAACCTTCATGCCGCATTGCTGCAATGACTTACAGTAAGCAGGAGATTCATTGCCGTGTAGCTGAATATAATCCAGTCCGTAGCGATCGGCAATAGTGTGTACCATTTCTTTTGTTTCGTTCACAAAAACACCTACTCTTTTGGCCTTAGTAGGTAGATAAGCCGGGATGTCAAACACGTAGCGTGGAGACTTATGATAGAAAATAAACCCCATCAAGTCAACTCCCAAAGATTCAACCTCGGCAATGTTATCGGCTACGCGCATGCCGCATACTTTAATCAGTTTACCATTTATCATGTTCTACACTATTAATTTGTACTCAGATCTTCAATAAATGATTTCAGAGCCAGCTCGGGATTATCGGTTTTCATAAAGTTCTCACCTATAAGAAAACCTTTAAATCCGGCCTTCTGCAACCTTTTTACCGTTGCCGGATCAGAAATACCGCTTTCGGAAACCAAAACAGCATCCGATGGTAATTGTTCAGCCAGCCTGAAAGAGTTTTCCACATCCGTAAAAAACGTGCCCAGATTCCTGTTATTAATACCAATGACATCCATGTTTGCATTGATATACTTCAACTCTTCAGCACTGTGTATTTCCAGCAAAACCTCCAGTCCTAATTCATGCGCTTTGGCAGCCAAAGCGTGCAATTCCTCTTTCTTCAATGCAGCAGCAATCAACAGTACGGCATCGGCACCTATTATTTTAGCTTGGTAAAGTTGGTATTCATCAACTATAAAATCTTTCCGTAAAATGGGAATATCAATTAGCGGACGAGTATCCTTAATGTCTTTCAGATTCCCTCCGAAAAACTTTTCATCCGTCAGTATGGATACAGCGGAAGCACCTGCATTGGCATATCCGGGCACAATATCTTCAGCCTGAGCCTTGCGATGGATCCACCCTTTGGAAGGCGACCGGCGTTTGAATTCAGCAATGATACCGCTTGAAGAACTCTTTAAAGCTTCTTTGAGCGACCGCTGTTTAACTGTGGTTTCCAAACTGTTTTGAAGCTGTTCCAATGATATGCTTTGTTTCTGCAAATCAACCTCAAATCGCTTATTGGCTATAATTTCAGACAGTATATCTTTCATCTTGCTTAGCTGTTGAGTTCAACAAATTTATTCAGTACCTGTAAAGCCTTGCCGCTTTCCAAAGACTCTTTGGCCATATCAATGCATTCAAAAATTGATTTCTGCGATTCAATAACTTGTATGGCAAATGCCGAGTTAGCAATCACGACATCACGTTGGGCACTTGTCGCCTTATTCTTTAATACATTATTGAATATCTTAGCAGCTTCTTCAGGAGTATCTCCTCCATACAAATCAGCTTCTTGGTAGCGCGAAAAGCCTAATGATTCCGGCGTATATATCTTTTCATTGCCGGATGTGGCTACTTTAAACTCGGTAGTCAGAGAAATTTCATCGTATCCGTCAAGGCTGTGTACTACGGCAAATTGGGTATCACTTTGCTGATAGGTGTAACTGTATAATCTCAACAAAGGCAAGTTATACACACCCAGTAATTGATATTTCGGAAATACAGGGTTGACCAAAGGGCCTAGCATATTAAAGAAAGTGCGCACTCCCAAGGCCTTTCTAACAGGAGCAACCGCTTTCATGGCCGAGTTAAATAAAGGTGCATGCAGATAAGCCATGTTACATTGTTCCATGCTGCGACGCAGTTTGTCATTGTCATTGGTAAACTTCACGCCGTGCTGTTCCATCACGTTACTAGCTCCGCTTACCGAGGTTGCGCCATAGTTTCCGTGCTTCACCACCGGATATCCGGCGCCTGCCAATACAAAACAAGATGCCGTTGATATGTTGAATGTATTTTTGCCATCACCACCGGTGCCAACAATGTCGATGGGTGAAAACTCGTTGAGGTCAACGGGTATGCGCATATCAAGTAGGGCATCACGGAATCCGCAGAGCTCTTCCACCGAAATGTTACGCATCAGAAAAACGGTAATCAGAGAGGCTATTTGCGCATCACTGTATTTACCTTGCGCTATGTTTTGCAAAATATCTCGCGCTTCGCTGCGTCCCAGATATTGGTGTTCAAACAGTTTGTATAATATTTGTTTCATAAGATTATAAATTTAAGAAATTACTGATAATGGTTTTACCTTGTGGGGTTAACACCGACTCCGGATGAAACTGTATGCCGAATACACGGTATTGTTTGTGACGCAAGGCCATGACTTCTCCTTCTTTGCTTTCGGCCGTTATTTCCAAACAATCGGGAAATTCTTGCGGACTAACAACCCAGGAGTGATACCTGCCTACTAATATTTCTCCTTCCAGTCCGCTAAACAATTCATTGCTTTTTATAATGCTGATGGGCGTTTGCACACCGTGATGCACCTCCTTCAGGTTTTCCAGTTTGCCACCAAAGGCTTCGCCTATGGCCTGATGCCCTAGGCAGACTCCTAATATGGGTTTCTTGTCGGCATATTCCTTTATGAGCGGTAGCAGGAGTCCGGCTTCTTCGGGTATTCCGGGACCGGGAGAAAGGATGATTTTATCATACTGTTCCACCTCGCTTAGCACAATTTGATCATTTCTTACAACCGTTACATCTTCTTCGCCAAGCTCTTTTACCAAATGCAATAAATTATACGTAAATGAGTCGTAATTATCTAATATAAGTATTTTCATTGTTTTAAATATTGAATGATAAAACAGTGGGATTAATTTTTTAAAGTAACTGCCAGGTCTATGGCTTTTTTCAATGCACCTAGTTTGTTGTTCACCTCTTGCAGTTCATATTCGTCTTCGCTGCGTGCCACAATACCACCTCCGGCTTGGAACCATAATTCGTTGTTACGACTTACAAACGTACGGATGGTAATGGCCTGATTCAGTTCGCCGTTGAGACCGATGAACCCTATGCATCCTCCGTATGCACCACGATTATGCGGTTCAATTTCACTAATCAACTGCATGGCGCGCACCTTAGGAGCACCGCTCAGCGTACCGGCGGGAAAAGTATCAATAAAAGCCTTCATGGTATTGGCTCCCTCGTTCAATTCACCACAAACTCTGGATACCAAGTGTATGACGTGACTGTAGTACTGTGGCTCTTTGTAAAACAGAACACGTACATCGTGGCAATTGCGGCTTAAGTCATTGCGTGCCAGATCAACCAGCATCACATGTTCCGCATTTTCTTTCGGGTCGGCCAGCAAGGCCTCGGTCAGCTCTTTATCTTTCAGCGCATCTCCGGTGCGGCGAGTGGTTCCGGCTATGGGGTCAATGTATGCATTTCCGTTTTCAATCTTGCAATGTGTTTCGGGAGATGAACCAAAGATGCGATAACCTCCGAAATCAAAGTAAAACAAGTAAGGAGAGGGGTTGATACTTCGCAAAGCTCTGTACACTTTAAAATCATCGCCTGCGTAAGGTTGTATAAATCGCCTGGACAAGACGATTTGAAACACATCGCCTCTCAAACAGTGGGCTATTCCTTTGCGGACATTGGCTTTGTGCTGTTCATCGGTAATGGTGCTGGTTACAGGGCCGGTAACTGAGAAGTTATAAGAAGCATAATTACGGTTCTCTATGGCCGATTCGAGTTGTTCCAGTCCGCTTTCTTCATCCTCACATAACATTTCCACTAAGGTGAGCTCGTTTTTAAAATGATTGAATACGATAATATACTTATATAAAATATACAATACATCGGGAGCATCATTCAAATCGTCATGGCTTTCTTTCACCGGAATATTTTCAAAGTACTTTACCGCATTGAATGTTGTGTAGCCATACAATCCGCAAATGTTGCAGTTCTCGCCACTAACCTTAAACTCAGAGATAAAACGATTGAGAGCCGTTTCTACAGTAAAAGCCTTACTCAATGTTTCTTCTACTGTTGTGTTATCCGGATAAGTCATGGTTGCTTTTCCGTTGTTAATGCCTACGCTGGCCATGGGACACAATGCAATGAACGATAAACTGTTTTCTCCCGCATGATAATCGGAGCTTTCCATCAATGCCGACTGAGGGTACAAATCTCTCACTTTTAAGTAAATGCTTACGGGTGTATGCATATCTCCCAGCACTTTCTTGCTATTGGTTTTATATGAAAATTGTTTCATGATTTCCTGTTTTTAAAGGTAATTGTGTTTATTCATTATTGAGCAGGAGCATTATCGAGATAGGTCTCTATATCTTTATCGCCTCGACCAGATACGGTAAGTACCACCACATCTTCGGGCTTAAAAGACATTTTTTTGAGTGCTCCCAAGGCATGTGCCGACTCCAGTGCCGGAATAATTCCTTCTATTCGGGTTAATTCATAAGCAGCTTCAATGGCTTCATCGTCATTAATTGCAATGACAGTTGCTCTCCTTTGTGCGGCTAGGTTAGCATGAATAGGGCCAATACCCGGATAATCCAATCCGGCTGAAATAGAATAAGGCTCTTCTATCTGTCCGTCTTCACTTTGAATAACATACGTACGTGACCCGTGTATGATACCCGTTTTTCCCAATTGAATGGTAGCAGCCGTAAGCCCCGTGTTAACTCCTTTTCCTCCCGCTTCTGCTAATACAATCTTAATGCGTTCGTCATCAATAAAATGATAAATGGTTCCGGCTGCATTGCTTCCGCCTCCTACACAAGCAATCAGGTAATCAGGATAATCGCGCCCTTCTTTTTCGAGCAACTGTTTTTTTATTTCCTCGCTGATGATAGATTGCAAACGGGCTACCATGTCCGGATAGGGGTGAGGACCAACCGTAGAACCGATAATATAAAACGTATCGGCCGGATGACAACACCAGTCGCGTATGGCTTCGTTAGTGGCATCTTTCAATGTCATGTTTCCCGATGTAACAGGAACTACTGTAGCACCCAGCATTTTCATCTTTTCAACATTAATGTGTTGGCGTTCTACATCCGTTTTGCCCATGTAAACAATGCATTCAAGATCCATTAGGGCACAAACCGTAGCAGTAGCTACTCCATGTTGCCCGGCACCGGTTTCGGCAATAATTCTTTTCTTGCCCATCCGTTTAGCCAACAAAATCTGTCCCACGGTATTGTTTATTTTATGAGCTCCGGTGTGGTTAAGATCCTCGCGTTTTAGGTAAATCTTGCATCCGTATTTTTCCGAAAGGCGGTTTGCCAAATACAGCGGAGAAGGGCGTCCCACATAATCTCTCAACAGTTGTTCAAACTCTTTTTTGAAGTCATCACTCTGCAAAACTTTCAGATAATTGTTCTTCAGGTCTTCCACGCATTTGTGAAGAATTTCCGGAATGTATGCTCCACCAAACTCGCCGTAATACCCATTTTGATCTACTAAAAAACTTTTCATAATGCTTTTATATATATTATAATTTTTGTCTGAAAAAAGAAAGAGCCCTGTCGTAAGTTCGACAGGGCTCTTTAACTGTAATATCTTCTTTAGTATATATACACGAGACTGCTACCTTACGACCTTATGGAGTTGTAAGTAGCGCCACCAACCTGTATTTACTAAAATTATTCTCATTATATTTTGTTCTTATTCGGTTGCAAATGTAATCAGATTGATTTTAATACCAAACAAAATCTTACTTTTTTTTGTGTCGACCTGAAAAAAGTTTGTAGAACATTTCTTCTTCCTTGCTGTTTTATTTCAAAATGAGTATTTTTATAGCATATTAATTTAAAATCAAAAAGTGTAGCTATGTACAATTTTAGTTTTCAAAATCCCGTCAAGTTAATTATGGGCAAGGGTACCATTGCCACTCTATCAAATGAAATACCCAAAGACAAAAGCATCATGATTACCTTTGGCGGAGGTAGTGTAAAAAAGAATGGAGTTTATGATCAGGTAATAAAAGCCTTACAAGGCTATAATACCGTTGAATTTTGGGGAATTGAGCCCAATCCTTCTATTGAAACTCTGCGCAAAGCTATTGCTTTGGGTAAAGAGAAGAAAGTCGATTTTTTGTTGGCAGTAGGTGGTGGATCGGTCATTGACGGAACTAAACTGATTTCTGCCGGTTTGTTGTACGACGGTGATGCCTGGGATATGGTGCTTACCGGTAAGCCTGCTGCAGGAACAGTGCCTTTAGCAACGGTGCTAACGCTACCTGCTACGGGTTCTGAGATGAATAACGGTGCTGTCATCTCTAGTTATGAAAAGAAAGTGAAGCATGCATTTTTTGCTAATTATCCGGTGTTCTCTATTCTTGATCCGGAAGTAACCTTTACGTTGCCCGATCATCAGATTGCCTGCGGATTAGCTGATACGTTTGTGCATGTAATGGAGCAGTACATGACAACTCCGGGGCAATCTCGCCTGATGGACAGGTGGGCAGAATCTATTTTGCAGACGTTGATTGAAATTGCACCTAAAATTCGTGAAAACAAAACTGATTATCAGTTGATGGCCGATTTTATGCTTTCTGCTACTATGGCCTTGAACGGATTTATTGCCATGGGTGTATCGCAAGACTGGGGCACACACATGATTGGGCATGAGCTGACAGCACTTCACGGCTTGTCGCACGGACATACGCTGGCCATTGTTTATCCGGCTACGCTGCGGGTTTTAAAAGAAGATAAAGCCGGTAAGATTCTACAATATGCTGAAAGAGTATGGCAAATCAACACAGGTAGCAATGAAGAACGTATCAACAAAGCTATTGCCAAAACTGAAGAGTTTTTCCGTTCACTGGGACTCACTACGCGCCTTAATGAAGAACAAATTGGTGAAGCTACCATCAACGAAATTGAGAAACGATTTACCGAACGCAATGTGGCTTACGGCGAAAACGGTAAGGTAACCGCCGCGGTAGCCAGGCAGATACTTGAAAGTTGTCTTTAATTGATAAATCCTTAATAACTAATGAGCATGAAAACAGTGAATAATTCTTTGATGAGAATCATATTTGCCATGATTATAGGCTTGGTATTGGTCGTTTGGCCGGATGCGGCTGCTAATTACATGGCCATAACCATAGGGATTTTATTTATTATTCCCGGAATAATAAGCATTGTGGGTTATTTTGCAAGTAAAAATATGCCTGAGCTTTCTACACGTTTTCCGATTGAGGCCGTGGGAAGCATCCTCTTAGGTTTGTGGCTGGTTATTATGCCCGATTTCTTTGTCAATATACTAATGTTCCTATTGGGATTCATACTGATCATGGCCGGCATACAACAAATTGCTTCACTGTTTTCAGCCAGGAAATGGGTGAGAGTACCGGGACTGTTTTACGTGATTCCGGTACTTATACTCTTGGCAGGAATCATTATTTTATTAAATCCAGTTGAAACATTAAATACGACCTTTATCATCATTGGAATTACTTGTTTAGTCTATGCCGTTGCAGAACTTATTAACTGGTTTAAATTCCTAAGATTGAAGCCTCAAAATAAAATGATTGCCCCGGTTGAGGATGCAGAAATCATTGAAGATGAAGCTTAAAAAACAACTAAAAAACATGCAAAAAATGGCTTTTGTAACACGCTGATTATCAATTGTTTGCAAGCGCGTTTCTAGAAGAGAAAAGAATAGAAGAGAAAAGAAAAGAAGAGTAAAGTATAGAAGAAATAAAGAAAAAACTTCTTCTGCCGAAGAAGAAAAAGAAAGCAGCAGCAGTTGTTTTTTTGGGTGTCACAGAATGTGATGCTTCTATTTCAATCTCACGTTTTTTGCCCCCTAAAAGAAAAATAAAAAAAAGTTTGGGTGTAGGACAAATGTCCTGCACCTAATCTGTTTTTTATGCTTTTCTTTGCCAAGTGATTTTTCCTACACTTCAATACATGCCTTATCAGGGCCCGTTCGTGCATTGTATTTGAGTAGAAAATTGCCACGAGCAATTGGTTCGATTGCAACGACCAATTCACTCAATTGCCCCGAGCAGTTGTTAAATTGCCCCGAGCAATTTTCAAAGTAGATATTATCAGCTGTTATGCAAAAGGAAGAGACCTGCAATAGGGTAGAAGAGCAGGCTTTTAGGTGTGATATGGAATCTGCCGGCGTTCTTTGAAATCTTGATTTCCTAAAAATGAGAAGAGGACTACCTCACGGCACCCCTCTCCTGCAAACTTAAAACAACCAACAAAAGAAATAGATAATTTTTAGATTATCTAGATTCTTATCTTTATCTGATAAACAAGAGTTCTCTGTACTTAGGCAGTGTCCACATTTGGTTGTCGACAATTAACTCAAGCTTATCAATGTGATATCTGATTTCTTCCAGCATAGGAACAATCTTATCGTGATAAACAACTGCTTTTTCACGTTCGCTCTCAATCTTGTTAGCCACTTTACGAGCTTCAATCATGGCGTCAACATGTTCTTTGATGTATGCTGTACGGTCTGCAATTTCCTCAATCAGCTCAAGGTTTTTAGCAGAAAGCTTTGTAGCTTTTTCACCCGGGAACAGATTCTTCATTTTGTACACGTTATCAATCAAATCGCTTTGATACTGTGTTGCCACGGGAATGATGTGGTTCATGGCTAAATCGCCCAACACACGTGCTTCAATTTGAATTTTCTTGGTATATGTTTCCCATTTAACCTCGTTGCGCGCTTCGAGTTCTTTTCTGGTAAGAACACCGGTAGCCTCAAACATGGCAATGGTTTCGGGTTTCAAGTAATTATCGAAGATAACAGGAACGCTTGTTTCACAGTCTAAACCACGTTTAGCTGCTTCAACTTTCCATTCGTCGCTGTATCCGTTACCATCGAAATGGATGTTCTTGCACTCTTTGATGTATCCGCGGATGATTTCGAGAATAGCAGAAATCTTCGGTTCACCTTTGTCAATCAAAGTATCAACGTCTTTTTTGAACTTAACCAATTGCTCAGCTAAAGCAGCATTAAGAGCAATCATGGCCGATGCACAGTTAGCTTCAGAACCTACTGCACGGAATTCAAAACGGTTACCTGTGAAAGCAAAAGGAGAAGTACGGTTACGATCAGTGTTGTCAATCAGCAATTCAGGAATTTGTGGAATATCCAATTTCAATCCTTGTTTGCCGCTTAAGCTGATCAAATCATCTTTTGTGCTTTCGGCAATGTGCTGCAATACTTGTGTAAGCTGTTTGCCTAAGAAAGAAGAGATGATTGCGGGAGGTGCTTCGTTGGCTCCCAAACGGTGTGCATTGGTAGCACTTGAAATACTTGCTTTAAGCACTCCGTTGTGTTTGTAAACAGCCATCAGGGTGTTAACAACGAATGTAATGAAACGCAAGTTTTCTTCAGGAGTTTTGCCCGGTCCCATCAACAGTACGCCGGTATCGGTTCCCAATGACCAGTTATTGTGTTTACCCGAACCGTTTACGCCTTTGAAAGGTTTTTCGTGCAACAGTACGCGGAAACCATGACGACGTGATACTTTGCGCATAACAGACATGATAAGCATGTTGTGATCAACAGCCAGGTTACATTCTTCGTAGATTGGCGCAAGTTCAAATTGGTTTGGAGCAACTTCGTTGTGGCGGGTTTTAACAGGAATTCCAAGCTTTAATGATTCAATTTCAAGGTCTTTCATGAAAGCAGCTACACGAGTAGGAATGGCACCAAAGTAGTGATCTTCCAACTGTTGATTTTTGGCACTGTCGTGACCCATTAAGGTACGTCCGGTAAGCAACAAGTCGGGACGTGCAGCGTACAAGCCTTCGTCAACTAGGAAGTATTCTTGTTCCCAGCCCAAATAAGCATATACTTTTTTCACTTCAGGATTGAAGTAGTGGCATACTTCAACAGCAGCTTTGTCAACAGCTCTCAATGCTTTCAAAAGAGGAGCTTTATAGTCTAAAGATTCGCCGGTGTATGCTATGAATATGGTTGGGATACACAAGGTATCGTCAACAATAAATGCAGGTGAGGAGGGATCCCAGGCAGAGTATCCTCTAGCTTCGAAAGTGTTACGGATACCACCGTTAGGGAAACTCGATGCATCAGGTTCTTGTTGAACCAACAATTTGCCCGAGAATTCTTCCATCATTCCACCTTTGCCATCATGTTCAACAAATGCATCATGCTTTTCTGCAGTGCCTTCTGTCAAAGGATGAAACCAGTGTGTGTAATGGGTAGCTCCCATTTCAATGGCCCATTTTTTCATACCGGCAGCTACATCATCGGCAATAGTGCGATCAAGTGCAGTACCGTTGTCAATAGCATCAACTAATTTCTGGTAAACTTTGCCAGGAAGGTACTTGTACATTTTGGTGCGGTTAAACACGAGTTTTCCAAAATACTCTGAAGGGCGCTCGGCCGGTACAGCTACCTCCACAGCTTTCTTTTTGAAGGCTGTTTCAACGACTCTAAATCTTAATTTTGACATAATTTGAAATTTGATTTGTTGATAAAAAATTTTAAGTAACTCTTTCTTCGTTCCCGGAAAGGCGGCCAAGCCCGTCCGGGATAATATATTTTAGTTGTAAGCGGATTCGCCATGTTCGTAAATGTCCAATCCTTCTTCTTCAATACGTGCCGTAACACGAAGACCATGTGCTCTGTCGAGAACCTTAAACAAGATGAAACCCATACCTGCTGCCCATACTCCGATAAGAAGTGCGCCGAATAACTGAGCAAGCAAAAGTGAAGTACCACCACCGAAGAATAGTCCGCCTTCGGCAGCAAATAAGCCGGTCATCACTGTACCTAAGAAACCGCATACACCGTGTACTGATGAAGCACCAACGGGATCGTCTATTTTCAACACTTTCTCTATAAATTCAACAGAGTAGATCATAACAACTCCGCACACAGCACCAATAATTACTGCACTAAGCGGAGAAACAAGATCACATCCTGCTGTAATACCTACCAGTCCGGCCAAAATACCATTTAAAGTTAATGATAGAGACGGTTTACTGTACTTAAACCAACTTAAAGCCAAGGCTAGTACACCACCTGCACAAGCTGCCAAGTTTGTTGTAAGGAATACGTGTGATATGGCAATACGGTCAGTCTCTGTAGCTGCTGCTAATTGTGAGCCGGGGTTGAATCCAAACCAACCGAACCATAAGATAAATACACCCAATGCTGCCATAGTCAAACTGTGTCCGGGGATAGCCTTTGATTTGCCATCTTTTCCATATTTACCAAGACGCGGGCCTAGTATAGCAGCACCTACTAATGCAATCCATCCACCTACAGAGTGTACAACGGTAGAACCTGCAAAATCATGGAATGTAGCTCCGAAAGTAGTCATCATAAAGCTGTCTGCAGCACCGTTCATCAGCCAGCCTCCTCCCCAGGTCCAGTGACCGGATATAGGATATATTATTGCACTGATAATTACAGTATAGACAATGTATGCAGAGAATTTGGTGCGTTCTGCCATTGCTCCCGAAACGATAGTAGCAGCCGTAGCGCAGAAAACAGTTTGGAAAATAAGGAATCCTTCTGCGGGCAAACTACCTGAATAGAAAGATAAATCAAAGAAGTGCGGAGCACCTAAAAAACCTCCAACTCCAAACATCAATCCGAAACCAATAGCCCAATAAAGCAAAGAACCTAATAAGAAATCAACAAAGTTCTTCATCAAAATATTGGCTGTATTCTTTGACCGGGTAAAACCTGCTTCCACTAAAGCAAAACCGGGCTGCATAAAGAACACAAGAGCTGCTGCTAATAACATCCATACTGTGTTCAATCCTAATGCCAAATCGCCTACCGTGTCGGGTGCTGCTTCAGCAGCGGGAGCCACTGCCTCAGCCACTGCCGGGGCTACCGCAGTACTATCTACTGCTGTCGTGTCTTGTGCCAAGGCACTTGTTGCGAAGAAGAATGCCATCATCATGGCGCCTGCAATCCATAGCTTCGCAATGCTATGTTTTTTATATGTATCCATAATCGTGAGTCTTATTTTAATATAATATTATACCTATTGTCAAACCTGATTTTACTTTTCTTGTTCTGCGTTATAAAGAGCAATGTCACCTCTCTCACCGGTACGGATACGAATGGAATCTTCAATGGGAATAACAAAGATTCTTCCATCTCCAATTTCACCGGTCTGAGCCGATTTGATAATTGCTTGTACAGTCTTCTCTGTATTTTTGTCGCGTACAACAATAGAAATCAAGGTTCTTTCAATAAAGCTGGTATCATATACCACTCCACGATAGATACGTCCTTGTCTTGCTTTTCCTACCCCTCTTACATCATAATAAGAGAACCACTCAATGTCCGCTTCCAGAAGTGCGTCTTTAACTTCTTCGAACTTGGTTTTACGGATAATTGCCTCAATCTTTTTCATATGCTTTAAAATTAGTGTGTCGCTAATACTCAAAGAGGTATAAAGTGTTGGCAGCCACAGTAAGGTTACCATACAACAAACCGAAAAATCAATAAACTACGGCTACCTCACTTTATACTCTCTGAATTGTTTTTTTATTTTTAGAATGTCATGCCAAAAGTAAGATAAGCTTTATCTGAGCATGGATTCCAAATTGCTTTCGCAAAAACGGGTAGCGTAAATGAATCTGTTACCTTAATTTCTTTAGTCGCTTTGAAACCAATGTTTGTTATAGCAAATCCAGATGCTCCGTAGAATGTATTTTCCCAAGGAGTTCCACCAACTTCTGCCGAACAATCAACACCTCCCAATTTGAAAGGAGCACTTGCTTCGAAGTAAGAAGAGTAAGCTCTGTCACCGTTCTCTTTCGTTCCATCGGCACCACCAATGTTGGTATTCCATGATAAAGCCAGCGGACCAAAGTCATATCCGATTGTTGCTTCGAACACATGAACTGTGCTATGAGCGCCATAATCGAAATATTTGCTTTCAGTTCCATAGTAGTTAAACCAATAGTCAGTAAATGCTAAGCTCAACCCTCCGGTGCTATATCCCAGAGTAAGATCAAATTCACGTGTGTCTGTTTTTTCAAGACCAACAGATCCCCATCCGGTAAGAGATAAACCTCCTTTTGAGATAGAAATACTGGGTTGAAGACTAACACCTCCTAAATCTTGTCCTCTCCAGACATATCCACTAACTAAATCAGCACCTAAAGAAACTTCCACTTTATCTTGTGCCTTTACGTCAGAAGGCATTAGATATGTTAGTAACGCAACTGCAATTACTCCCCATTTTGTTAAATTCATTTTGCTCATCGTTTTTACATTTTAAGTTAGAAAAATTGTGGATTTGTCGTCCCAAATATATAGTAGCGCGCAATTACTATCTTTTTAAAGCTGCAATGAAAAAGAAAGAGTTTTTATTTAATCCAGTTTCTGATTCTTCTCATTGCTTCAATACAGTTTTCTCGTTCTCCAAAAGCAGTTAACCTGATATATCCTTCGCCACTTGGTCCGAATCCTACACCCGGTGTTCCTACTACATTGGCCTCATAAAGCATCTGATCAAAGAAACGCCATGAGCTTGTATTATTGGGCGTTTTTACCCATAAATAAGGAGCGTTTTCGCCTCCATAAACTTTTAAGCCTGTAGCTTCGAGCCCCTCTTTCATAATTTTAGCGTTGGTCATGTAATAGTTTATGGTTTCTTTCACTTGTTCTTTTCCTTCTGGGCTATATATGGCTTCAGCTCCGCGTTGGGTTATATATGAAGTTCCATTGAACTTGGTGCACTGCCTGCGATTCCAAAGCTTATTGAGCGATATACGCTCGCCGGATAATGTAGCAGCCGTTACTTCTTTCGGCACAATAGTATAACCACATCTTACTCCTGTAAACCCTGCTGTTTTTGAAAAACTACGAAATTCAATGGCGCATTTTCTAGCACCTTTAATTTCATAAATAGAGTGGGGGATTTCTGGGTCTTGAATGTAAGCCTCGTATGCTGCATCAAACAAGATTAGCGTGTCATTTGCCAACGCATAGTTTACCCACTTTTTCAGTTCTTCTTTCGTTAATGTGGTTCCCGTTGGGTTGTTAGGATAACATAAATACAAAACATCAATTCGCTTGTCGGGTATCTGAGGAATGAAATCATTATCACTTGTGCAGGGTATATAAACCACATTGCTCCATTTCCCGTCTTCTTGTAATACACCGGCGCGACCGCTCATTACGTTACTGTCAATATACACCGGATAAATAGGGTCGGTAACTCCCACACTGTTGTCATGACGAAGTATATCACCGATATTGCCGGTATCACTCTTTGCCCCGTCGTTTACGAAAACTTCCGTTGGACTAAGGTGTATTCCTCTCGGAGTGAAATCGTTTTTAATAATAGCGTCTATCAAAAAATCATATCCCTGTTCCGGACCATAACCACGAAAGGTTCCTTTGCTTGTTAACTCCTCAACAGCCTTGTGCATCGCTTCAATGGATGCTTGTGGCAAAGGGCGTGTTACATCTCCAATTCCTAAACGAATAATATCCTGCTTAGGGTGTGTAACTTTGAACGTATTAACTTTCTTTGCTATGTCTGAAAATAAATAACTTCCAGGCAATTTTAAAAAATGTTCGTTAACTAATGCCATACTTGTTTATTGTTTTAAGTTTGTTGTATCTGTCAATGTATAAATCTTAATCTTCAACTTCAATTTCACCATCAAACACTTTTGTTGCGGGACCAGTCATAAATACATGGTTGCTTTTTTCGTCCCACTCAATGGTCAGCGTCCCTCCGTCCATCACAACATTGCTTGTTCTTCCACTCTTTTTATTTATAAAAGCAGCAACCGCTGTTGCGCATGCTCCGGTTCCGCACGCTTGTGTAATACCTGATCCTCTTTCCCAAACTCGCATCCGAATATCTCCGTTTGTTAGTATCTCTGCAAATTCAACGTTTATGCGATCTTTAAAGTAAGAATGATTCTCTAACACAGGCCCTATTATAGGTAAATCAACTTTTGTTATATCTTCTACGAAAATTACCAAATGAGGATTTCCCATCGATATAGCCGTTGCTTTATATTCTTTTCCGTTTACTTTTATGGGCTGGGCAATCATTTCTTCTTTTATTCCACCCTCTCTATATTCAATCAGTTCCATGGAAGGTTCGCCCATATCTACTGTAACAGCTTCAACTTTATCCTCTTTAATAGAAAGCTTGAGCAACTTTATGCCCGATAATGTTTCCAATGAAATTTCTCTTTTTGCAGTCAGTCCATATTCATATAAATATTTGCCGATGCAACGACTGGCATTTCCGCACATCATAGCTTCCGAGCCATCGGCATTAAATATTCGCATACTGAAATCTGCTATCTTTGATTTATCAATCAGGACCAACCCGTCACTTCCAATACCAGTGTGTGGCTTACTCCAAATGATAGATTTTTCTTCTGGATTTGCAATTGGGTACTTAGTATTATCTACATATATATAGTCATTACCGGCACCATGCATTTTCGTGAACTTAATTACCTTTACCATTTTGAGGTTCTATTCTCTTAAATTATTTCTTTTTGTTGTTTTATAATGCAAATATATATCTTTTTGATGAAATAATGCTTTAAATGCTTTCATTTATAGAAATAATTTAAAAGACTTATTATTTTAATGCAAATAGGGTATATTTAGTATCACATTAATATTTATACGATATATATAATTAAAAACTGAAAGTATGTGGGCTTAATTACCCCTAATGATAGTTATAAAATAACATCATTAGGAGACTAATAAAGCACAAATAGATAGCGATTATTTGTTTTTTAAAACATTTTGTAGACTAATAGGTTCATTGGTTGTGATAAAATCTACCTGATTAGTTATACACCATTGAAAGTCTTCCGTATTATTAACCGTCCACACATTTACCTTTAAACCCAATTGATGGCATTCTGTTATGAGTTGAGGATTTTTTTGGAATACACTCAGGTGATAATCAGCGCCAGATGCCCCTAACTCCTTTAACTGTGCAGGGCTTAAGTCTCCCTTCAAGTAATAAACAGGTGTATTTTGAGGAGCAAGTCTAATAAACTCTTTCACTGCATGTTTTGAGAAACTAATGTACTCTATTCTATCTTCTAGTTTCATATTATGTACCATAGTTACTATCTTCTTAACAGCTTCGCTCTCACGTTCAGCACTACTCTGTTCTTTAAGCTCAAGTATTAATTTAGTTTTAAGTTTGCTTGCTTCAGTCAGATAGTCAGACAGGCCAGGCATCGTTTCTCCATTTTTAAGGCGTAATTTTTGTAATTGTTCGTAATTGCTGTCCTCCATTCTTTGCCCCATAAATGATGCATCGTGGTTAACAATGAGCTTATTGTCTTTAGTGAGCCAAACATCAAATTCACTACCATAACAGTTTATTGAATCTGCCTTTACTAAGGCCGCAATACTGTTCTGTGCAGAACCATCTGTTTTCCAGAAGCCTCTGTGGGCAATAACATTTGTTTGTGCGCTAATTTGGCTCACAAAAAGAGCAAACGCTCCTGCAAAAAATAATCTTTTAATATTCATAATATAGGTTTTAATGTACAGAAGCAAAGGTATAAAAAAATGGTAGCATAGAAATCACAGAGGACAATATCTTGTGATCACTATGCCACCATTGTAAAATGACAAACTAGATGTATTGTTTAATATGATTCGGCATGTACGCCTTTTACAGCTCTACCCGAAGGATCATTGACGTTTTGAAAAGAAGCATCCCAAGCCAATGCTTCGGCTGTTGAACATGCTACGCTAGGCACACTGGGCACTGAACGAGCCGCGCTTTCACTAGGAAAATGTTCTTCAAAAATGCTTCTATAGTAATACTCTTCTTTGCTTAAAGGAGTATTTATGGGGAACCTTTCGTGAGCATGAAGCATTTGTTCTTCTGTTACAGCATTCGTTGTGACTTCTTTGAGAGTATCAATCCAGTTGTAGCCAACGCCATCGCTAAATTGTTCTTTTTGACGCCATGTTACACTCTCGGGCAACATATCGGCAAATGCCTCGCGAACAATTTTCTTTTCAATAACATTTCCAGGAGCCATTTTAGCTTGAGGATTCAGGCGCATTGCCACATCGAGAAACTCCTTATCAAGGAAAGGAACTCTTCCTTCAACTCCCCATGCTGCCAAACTTTTGTTTGCTCGTAAACAATCATACATGTGTAACTTGCTTAATTTACGAACGGTTTCATCATGAAAAGCTTTCGCATCAGGGGCTTTATGAAAATATAAGTAACCTCCAAAAATTTCATCGGCACCTTCACCACTCAGTACCATTTTAATGCCCATTGATTTAATGACACGAGCCAATAAATACATCGGGGTAGAAGCACGTACGGTTGTAACATCATAGGTTTCAATGAAGTAAATAACATCTCTGATGGCATCTAAACCCTCTTGAACGGTGTAGTTAATTTCATGGTGCACTGTTCCTATATAGTCGGCCACTTCACGTGCTTTTGATAAATCCGGTGCTCCCTTTAGACCTATAGCAAAAGAGTGCAACTGCGGCCACCATGCATCACTTGCGCCATCAGTTTCAATGCGTTTAGATGCGTATTTTTTAGCAACGGCAGAAATAACACTACTGTCAAGTCCTCCACTTAATAGTACTCCATAGGGAACATCACTCATTAATTGTCTTTGTACGGCATCTTCAAGCGCATCGTGTACATCAGAAACTTTGGCATCATTGTTTTTAACTGTCTCATATTCAGTCCACTCACGTTGATACCAGCGCTTCATGACCCCTTCTTTACTCCAATAATAATGTCCTGGTAAAAAAGGTTCATACTCATCGCAAAAGCCTTCAAGTGCTTTTAATTCACTTGCACAATAGATTTTACCATCTGCATCTTTACCTATATAAAGAGGTATCACACCAATAGGATCTCGGGCAATAAGAAATTCATCTTTTTCTTCGTCATACAAAGCAAAAGCGAAAATGCCACTCAAATCTTCTAGAAAATCAATGCCTTTATGTTTATACAAAGCAAGAATAACTTCACAGTCAGACCCTGTTTGGAAGTCATATTTACCGGCATATTCATTACGCAAGTCCCGATGATTATAAATCTCACCGTTCACAGCAAGCACTTGTTTTTTATCAGCACTATAGAGTGGTTGTCCTCCACTTTGAGGGTCAACTATTGACAAACGCTCATGAGCCAATATAGCCTTGGAGCCTACGTAAATTCCACTCCAATCGGGCCCGCGATGACGTATTTTCTGGGCCATTTTAAGAGCCTTTTGTCTTAACTCTTTTTTCTGCTCTTTTATATTGAATATTCCTACGATTCCGCACATAAGTTTACTTTTTTGGGGGTGTTAATACTTCTTTAAAAGGAGTTTTTATATTTTACTTGCTTAAGTACTGGTCAACTTTTTGAACCATTTCTTTTGCAGCCGACATGGCTCTTACAACAAGACTTGGACCACTGATATAATCTCCGGCAGCAAAAACATTTTGGGCATATTGTGGTACTTCAGGTTTTAAGAATCCCATAGCCAATAAAACTAAATCGGCCTCTATTATCTCTTTTTTACCTGTAGCTTTCATGGTAGAACGACCTCCATTTTCAGAGGGAATCCATTCTACTTCTTCAACCTCTACACCTGTTACTTTTCCATTCTTGCCCAGAAATTGATTAGAAGTCAAACTCCATCTTCTCAAACAGCCTTCTTCATGACTTGAGCTGGTTTTCAATACATTGGGCCATTGTGGCCAAGGTGTTGCGCTATTATGTCCGGCAGGAGGCTGAGGGAGAATCTCAATTTGAGTAACGCTCAGTGCACCTTGACGGATACTGGTTCCTATGCAGTCTGATCCGGTATCACCACCGCCAATAACAAGCACTTTTTTACCTTTGGCATTAATTAATTTATCTTTGGGGAAAGTTTGTCCTTCCAAAATGCGATTTTGCTGGCTTAGTATCTCCATAGCAAAATGTATTCCTTTGAACTCTCTTCCCGGAACAGACAAATCTCTTGGAGTTTCTGCCCCCACACAAATACAATAAGCATCGAAACCGGCAGGAAGGTTTTGAAGATTAACTTCAACACCCATTTCAAACTGAATGCCTTCAGCTTTCAAGAAAACCATACGACGGTCAATTATGTTTTTATTCAGCTTAAAGTTAGGAATACCAAAACGCAACAAACCTCCTGGAGCTTCAGCCTTATCGAATAAAGTCACTAAATAACCTTTTTTATTCAATCGGTTGGCAGCTGTCAGTCCGGCAGGACCTGCACCAATAACGGCTACCTTTTTCCCATTTCTTTTAGGAGTAACTGCTTTAATATATCCTTCGCGAAAAGCTGCTTCAACAATTGCAGCTTCATTCTCACGAATAGTTACAGGTTCATCCGAAGATAATTTAAGCACACAACTCTTCTCGCAAGGCGCCGGACAAATTCTACCCGTAAACTCCGGAAAATCACATGTGGATGAGAGTATTTCGTATGCTTCTTTCCAGTTTCCTCTGTAAAGAGCATCTTGCCATTCAGGTTGTTTATTGCTTACAGGACAAGCCCAATGACAGAAAGGAATGCCACAGTCCATGCAGCGAGACGCCTGAAGTCGGCGATCATTCGTATTGAGGGTTTGTTCAACTTCCCCAAAGTCGGTAATACGTTCATGTACAGGTCTATAGCCTGCCTCTTGTCTATGTATTTTAAGAAATGCTTTCGGATCTCCCATAATGTAACTTTTTAATAATCTTTTGTGGTGATTTGTTTTAATAATCTCTCTGCATATCGGCTATTTTCTGCTGCAATTTCTGCATTTGCTCTTCTTGCAGAACTTTTTTGTATTCAATTGGCACTACCTGAATAAATTGATCAACATATTTATTCCAGTCATCAAGCATTGTTCTAGCCAACTTAGAGCCTGTATAGAGATAATGTTGACGAATTAATTCATGTAATTCTTTCCGGTAACTAGCTTCCTCAATCAACGATAGTTCAACCATCTCCATGTTACAGAAAAAGTCAAAGTTGCCATCTTTGTTCCATACATAAGCAACACCACCGCTCATACCTGCAGCAAAATTCTTTCCGGTACTTCCCAATACTACCACACGACCACCAGTCATGTATTCGCAACAATGGTCACCTGCTCCTTCAACAACGGCTATTGCCCCAGAATTACGTACTGCAAAACGTTCGCCCACCTTGCCATTAATATAAACTTCTCCAGAAGTAGCCCCATACAAAAGAGTGTTACCTGCAATGGTATTCTTTTCGGCATCAAAGTTACTTCGAACTGGTGGTAAAACTGCTATGCGGCCACCACTAAGCCCTTTGCCTAAATAGTCGTTAGCTTCTCCTTCCAATTTGAAATTGACTCCGGGAACAAGGAAAGCTCCGAAACTCTGTCCGGCAGAACCTTTAAACTTAATATTCAAGGTATGTTCCGGTAGTCCTTTTTCACCGTTTTTAGTGGCAATAGTACCAGAGAGCATCGCTCCGACAGCACGATCTGTATTGGCAATTGTATACTCCAAAGATATTTCTTTGTTATCCTCAATGGCCGCTTTAGCTGCTTGAATGATGGCAACATCTTTCACCTGATCTACTCCGTGATCTTGGTTGATAATGTGTCTTAAAGCTGCATCGTTATTTATTCTGAATAAAACTTTTGAGAAGTCAAGCAAAGCATGCTTTTCTGTTTTATTCTCCGATTTTCTGTTAATCAAATCCGTACGTCCTACTATGTCATCGAGCTTAGTGAATCCCATCTCGGCAAGATGTTCTCTAACTTCCTCTGCTAAGAAAGTAAAGAAATTAACTAGGTATTCGCTACGTCCCAAAAATCTTTTTCTTAGTTCTGCATCTTGGGTTGCAACACCAACAGGACAAGTATTCATGTGGCATTTACGCATCATGACGCAACCTAACACAATTAATGCAGAAGTAGCAAAACCAAATTCTTCGGCTCCTAACATAGCCATTATGACAATGTCACGACCAGTTTTTATCTGACCATCAACTTGTAGCTTAATTTGTCCTCTTAAGCTGTTCAATACCAAAGTTTGTTGAGTTTCGCTTAAGCCCAATTCCGGTGATATACCTGCATATTTAATTGAAGATGCAGGTGAAGCACCTGTTCCACCTTCTGCTCCTGAAATCACAATGAGATCTGCCTTAGCTTTTGCGACACCAGCTGCAATAGTTCCAACTCCAGTTTCAGCAACCAATTTGACACTTATCTTTGCGTTCGGATTTACATTTTTCAAATCAAAAATAAGCTGTGCTAAATCTTCTATAGAGTATATATCGTGGTGAGGTGGAGGAGAAATAAGTGATATACCGGGTATGCTATGGCGTGTCTTAGCAATAACTTGATCAACTTTATATCCTGGTAATTGTCCGCCTTCACCGGGCTTAGCTCCTTGTGCTATCTTAATTTGGATTTCATCTGCATTAACTAAATATTCTGTGGTCACACCAAATCGTCCGGAAGCAACTTGTTTGATAGCACTACGAAGACTTGTTCCATCTTCACGAGGAATAAATCTGGCAGCATCTTCACCACCTTCTCCCGTATTGCTACGACCATGTATTTTGTTCATGGCTATGGCCATTGCTTCATGAGCTTCTCTGCTAATAGAACCGTATGACATAGCACCAGTTACGAACCGTCTCATGATATTCTCGACAGGTTCAACCTGATCAATACTAATGGGACTACGTTTGTATTCAAAAAAATCTCTCAAGAAAATAGGAGACTCCTTACCATCAACCAAAGAAGAAAACTCTTTGAATTTTTTATAGCTTCCCAATCTTGTTGCAAGTTGCAATGTGCTTATCGTTTCAGGATTCCATGCATGCTGCTCTCCATCTTTTCTATAAGCATAAATGCCTTTGTTTATAAGTAATCCGTCAATATTTTCATTGGCAAATCCATCCTGATGAAAAGCAATAGCATCTTTAGCGATTTCTTCCAAACCAATACCGCTGATACTTGAATTAATACCGCCAAAGTATGCATTACTTAATTCTGCACTCAATCCAACCGCTTCAAAAATCTTAGCTCCACGATATGAACGTATCGTGCTGATACCCATCTTACTAATAACCTTCAGTAAACCTTTGCATATCGCTTTGATATAATTTTTTTCCGCTGTTGCATAGTCTAGCTGAATTTCTTTCTTTGCTACAAGATTATCCAAAATAGCAAATGCCATATATGGATTTAGTGCGCTAGCACCAAAACCTAGCAGAAGTGCTGCGTGCATTACTTCACGTATCTCTCCCGATTCAACTATCAAAGCGGTCTGTACACGTTTCCCTACAGAGATAAGATGGTGATGAACCGCACTGACAGCTAATAACGAAGGTATTGCAGCATGCTTTTCATCAACGTCTCTGTCCGACAAAATGATGTAGTTAACTCCTTCAGAGACAGATTTTTCTGCAAGTTTACACAAATCAGTTAACGATTGTTGCAACCCAGCTTTCCCTTTTTCTACTTCAAAAAGTATAGGAAGTTTAACCGTATTAAATCCTTTATATCTGATGTTACACAATAAATCCAACTGCGTATTTGTCAATATCGGATGATTAAGACGCACCATCTTACAGTGACTTTCATTGGGCGTAAGTATATTCATCCCAACTGCTCCAATGTATTCAGTCAGCGACATGACCAGTTCTTCCCTTATCGGATCGATAGGAGGGTTAGTTACCTGCGCAAACTGCTGCCTAAAGTAATTATATAATAGTTGTGGTTTGTCAGATAATACAGCAAGCGGAGTATCGTTACCCATTGAATTTATGGGCTCAGCGCTTGTGGTACTCATTGGAGCTATAATTTTTTCTACATCTTCTTTTGAATACCCAAATGTGTGCAACATTTGGTTGTAATTATCAACTTTGTGTGAAATCTTACGGCCACTTTTAAGTTCATCAAGTTCAATACGGTTGGTAGATAGCCACGCACGATATGGTTTGGCTAAAGCTAAATCTTGCTTTAAATCACCATCATAGTATACTTTTCCTTTTTCAGTATCAACCATCAATATTTTCCCGGGTTGCAAACGCCCTTTTTCCTTGATGTCGCCCGGCTCAAAATCCATTACTCCAACTTCAGAAGCAACGACCATCATATCATTGTGAGTAATGAGGTATCTGGCAGGTCTAAGACCATTACGATCCAACATACCGCCAGCAAACCTTCCGTCGCTGAATAGTAAAGCGGCCGGACCGTCCCAAGGTTCCATCAAGATGGAATGATATTCATAAAAAGCTTTAAGATCTTCACTAATTGGGTTTTTTTCATTAAAGGATTCGGGTACTAACATTGCCATTGCATGTGGTAATGTTAATCCAGACATGACAAGGAATTCCAAAACATTATCCAGAGAAGCACTATCACTCATATTCTTTTGAATAATCGGATGAATGTTTTTGATTTCACCTAAAGCCGGAGAGGATAATACTGTTTCGCGCGCTTCCATCCAAGCCCTGTTACCCCTTATGGTATTAATTTCACCATTGTGAGCTAGCAATCTGAATGGCTGCGCCAAGCTCCAAGTAGGGAAGGTATTTGTACTGAACCTAGAATGTACTAATGCTAAACCGCTAGTGAAATAATTATTTGTAAGATCAGGAAAGTAACTTCTCAATTGGAGCGAAGACAACATTCCTTTGTAAATAATATTTTTAGTTGAAAGAGATACAATGTAAAAATCCTCTTTATTATTACACTCGGAGGCTAATATCCTATTTTCAATCTTCTTGCGGATTACATATAATTGTATATCAGCCGTATCCGAATCACTAAATCCGGTCACGAATATCTGTTTAATCTCTGGCTCGCGGCTTAAAGCATCATGTCCCAAAATTGTTGAATTTGTTGGTACATTTCTTAAATGCATAAGTGTTAATCCTTCTTTCTCTATTTCCTCAATAATAACACTTAAAATATAGGCTTGAGATTGAGAATCTTTTGGTAAAAACAGTAATCCTGTTCCATACTTTCCTTTTTCAGGAACTGGAATTCCTTGAAGCAGTATAAACTCATGCGGAATTTGCAACATAATTCCCGCACCGTCACCTGTCTTATTATCAGCACCTTCCGCGCCTCTATGACGCATGTTCTCTAATACTTTTAGTGCTGACTCCACTAACTCATGTGATTTGTTTCCATGAATATTTACCAGCATACCAACACCACAGGCATCATGTTCATTGGAAGGATCATATAATCCTGTCTGACTAAAATGTTGTTGGAATGAATCGGCTTTTGTTTCGTTGTTAAAAAGTTCTTTTTCTTTCATGCATTATAACTTAATATTGTTTTATACCTACTGATACTGTCAATTTGTTCTGCAAATATAGCATTTTGATTTCAATGTGATTCTTATTGCACTGTTTTAATGACGCATTATTTTCCTGTTTACATATTACTAGTTTCATTTCATTATTAATATATCTATTTATATTTCATTTTAAAACAAATATATCATTTTTAATTTCAAAACATCACTTTTGATGCTGAATGAAAAACTTATGCATATATATTCTTCTGATAATCATTTGCCGGAATTTTGGCGTTTATGTCAAATATTTATAGAGACTTGTGATATTTATGTCATTATAATGTGTATCTTTGCATGCGAAACAAATACATGATATAATAATATGTGCGGAATCGTAGGCTATATTGGAAATAGAGATGCCTACCCAATTCTTATAAAAGGATTAAAAAGGCTGGAATATAGAGGTTATGACAGTGCCGGGGTAGCATTGATAAACGAGAATCAAGATTTAAACGTATATAAGACGAAAGGTAAAGTCAGTGATCTCGAAAATTTTGTTGTTCAAAAAGACATTTCTGGTAATATTGGTATTGCCCATACACGTTGGGCTACTCATGGGGAGCCTTGTTCAGAAAATGCTCATCCTCATTATTCTTCTTCCGAAAACTTAGCACTCATCCATAACGGCATCATTGAAAACTATGCCTCACTAAAAGAAAAACTACAAGAAAAAGGATATTCATTCAAAAGCAGTACGGATACTGAAGTATTAGTCCAACTAATTGAATATATTAAAATATCAAATAATTTAGATTTATTATCAGCAGTTCAACTTGCGCTAGGGGAAGTTATTGGCGCTTATGCTATTGCTGTTTTAGAGAAAAATCATCCTGACGAAATTATTGCAGCCCGTAAAAGTAGCCCTTTGGTTGTAGGAATTGGTCAGGATGAGTTTTTTTTAGCGTCTGATGCAACTCCAATAGTTGAATACACGGACAAAGTAGTTTATTTGGAAGATGAGGAAATAGCTTTAATTAGACGTCATAAGGATTTAAAAATTGTAAATCTGAATAATGTAGAAATGCTACACCAAGTAAAAAGCGTTAAGCTAAACTTGGGGCAATTGGAAAAAGGAGGTTACCCCCATTTTATGCTAAAAGAAATTGTGGAGCAACCCGGTTGTATTCACGATTGCATGAGAGGACGTATTAATATTGAAGGTTCAAATGTTGTTCTATCGGCAGTTATTGATTACAAAGAGAAGTTATTGAATGCGAAACGTTTTATTATAGTTGCTTGCGGTACTTCTTGGCATGCTGGGTTAATAGGCAAGCATTTAATTGAAAGTTTCTGTCGCATCCCTGTTGAGGTAGAATATGCTTCCGAATTTAGATATCGTGATCCGGTCATCAATTCTGATGATGTAATTATAGCCATATCACAATCAGGAGAAACAGCTGATACACTAGCTGCTATAGAGCTAGCAAAAAGTAAAGGAGCTTTTATTTATGGAATTTGCAATGCTGTAGGATCTTCTATTCCTCGTGCAACACATACAGGTTCATATATCCATGTAGGACCAGAAATTGGTGTTGCGTCCACAAAAGCATTTACCGGACAAGTTACAGTACTCACTATGTTAGCTTTAACTCTTGCAAAAGAAAAAGCTACGATAACTCAAAATGATTTTTTGAGCATAGTAAAAGAGTTAAATATGATTCCGGAAAAGATGAAAAAGGTACTGGAATTAAATTCTAAAATAGCCGAGCTGTCTAAAATATTTACTTATGCTCACAACTTTATCTATTTAGGTCGTGGCTACAGTTACCCGGTAGCTCTAGAAGGGGCACTGAAGTTAAAAGAGATTTCATACATTCATGCAGAAGGGTATCCCGCTGCCGAAATGAAACATGGTCCGATAGCTTTGATTGATGCTGAAATGCCAGTTGTTGTAATAGCAACACATAATGGGCTTTATGAGAAAGTACTGAGTAATATTCAAGAAATAAAAGCAAGAAAAGGAAAAGTAATTGCTTTAGTAACCGAAGGCGATACATACATAAGCAATATAGCAGATTATTGTATTGAATTACCGGAAACTATAGAATGCCTTGATCCGTTGATAACAACAGTACCATTGCAATTATTGGCCTATCATATAGCCGTTTGTAAAGGTATGGATGTTGATCAACCTCGTAATTTAGCTAAATCTGTTACAGTAGAATAATATTGTTTTTTAAATATTAAGATGGAAGAATTGAAACATGAATGTGGCGTAGCCATGATTCGTTTACTCAAACCTTTGGAGTACTATCAGAAAAAGTATGGTACGTGGATGTATGCACTTAATAAGTTATACTTATTAATGGAAAAACAACATAATCGTGGACAAGAAGGGGCCGGCTTAGCTTGTGTTAAACTTCAAGCCAATCCAGGTGAGGAATATATGTTCCGTGAACGTGCCTTAGGTTCCGGAGCCATTACTGAAATTTTTGGTAACATACAAAATTACTTTAAAGAAGCACCATCTGATCGATTATCTGATGTCAATTTTGCCAAGTGTTGCTTACCATTTGCCGGTGAAGTGTACATGGGACATTTGAGATATAGCACGACTGGGAAATCGGGTATTACTTATGTACACCCTTTCTTAAGAAGGAATAACTGGAGAGCAAAAAATCTGGCATTATGTGGTAATTTTAATATGACCAATGTCGATGAAATTTTTACTAAAATAACAACGATCGGACAGCATCCAAGAAAATATTCCGATACTTACATTATGCTTGAGCAGGTGGGGCATAGATTAGACAGAGAGGTTGAACGTCTGTATCGTGAATGTGAAGATGAAGGATTGCAGGGTATGGAAATTACCCATCAAATAGAAGAGAAAATCGATTTGTCAAATGTACTTAAAACATCTACGAAAGAGTGGGATGGGGGATATGTGGTATGCGGTATCACAGGAAGTGGAGAAGCATTTGCGGTCAGAGATCCTTGGGGTATACGTCCGGCCTTTTGGTATATGGATGATGAAGTTGCAGTATTAGCTTCAGAACGCCCTGTTATTCAAACGGCATTTAATGTTCCTGCTGAATCTATTAAAGAATTAAAGCCTGGTGAAGCTGCAATTTGGAATAAAGCCGGCAAGATGCGCTTAACGCAAATCAACACTCCTAAAAATATTAAACCTTGCTCTTTTGAAAGAATTTATTTTTCTCGTGGTAGTGATATTGATATTTACAAAGAGAGAAAAAGACTGGGTGAAAAATTAGTTGAGCCAATTCTTAAAACTATCAATTACGATATAGAACACACTGTGTTCTCATTTATCCCAAATACTGCTGAGGTAGCTTTTTATGGTTTATTGGAAGGTTTTGATAATTATCTCAATGAACAAAAGGTTAAACGTATTGAAGAATTAGGTCATAAACCCAATCATGACGAACTAGAAAAAATTCTTTCTATGAGGATTAGGAGCGAAAAGGTGGCCATTAAAGATATTAAACTTAGAACTTTTATAGCTGAAGGTAATAGTAGAAATGACTTAGCAGCTCACGTATACGACATTACCTATGGAAGCTTAAAACCGTACGAAGATAATTTAGTAGTCATAGACGACAGTATTGTTCGAGGTACTACGCTCAAACAAAGTATTATTGGCATATTAGATCGTTTACATCCTAAAAAAATAGTCATAGTATCTTCTTCTCCCCAAGTACGGTATCCTGATTATTATGGTATTGACATGGCTAGAATGAATGAGTTTATTGCATTTAGAGCTGCAATTGAACTGCTTAAAGAAAGAGAAATGAGAGACGTTATTGAACGAGCATATAACAAAGCTAAAGAACAGGTTAACGTAGAAAAAGAAAAAATGGTTAACTATGTGAAAGACATATATGCTCCATTCACTGACGAAGAGATATCTGAAAAAATGGTAGAATTGCTAACTCCCAAAGGGACTAAGGCCAAAGTTGAGATTGTATACCAACATATTGAAGGACTACATGAAGCTTGTCCGAATCACAAAGGTGATTGGTACTTTACAGGAGATTATCCCACTCCAGGAGGTGTGAAGTTGGTTAACCAAGCCTTTATTGATTATATAGAACAAGTTTATCAATTTTAATGTTTAAACTATAATTTAGTATATAGATAGAGTGACTGCAATGCAACAAAGAAAAGTAACATTAATCCTTGACGACGGGAGCTGTTTTCACGGCAAGTCGTTTGGTTATGAAAAGCCGGTAGCTGGTGAGGTTGTCTTTAACACTGCTATGACAGGTTATCCGGAGAGTTTAACAGATCCTTCTTATGCCGGACAGCTTATGACTCTCACTTATCCGTTAGTGGGTAACTATGGAGTTCCGCCGTTTACTTTTGAATCAAACGGATTAGCCACTTTGATGGAAAGTGAAAGAATTCATGCTGAAGCAATTATTGTTAGTGATTATTCTTATGAATTTAGTCACTGGAACGCTAAAGAAAGTTTAGCAGACTGGCTTAAACGCGAAAAAGTACCAGGTATTACCGGTATTGATACTCGTGAGCTAACTAAAGTATTAAGAGAACATGGCGTTATGATGGGCAAAATCATCTTTGATGACGATGCGGAGCACACAATAGAAGCAACTTATAGTGGTGTTAACTACGTCGACCAAGTTTCATGTAAAGAGATTATCAGATACAATGAAGGAACTGATAAGAAAAAAGTAGTGCTTGTAGACTGTGGAGTAAAAACAAATATAATTAGATGTTTACTTAAACGTGATGTCGAAGTAATCAGAGTTCCATGGGACTACGATTTTACAAATCTTCAATATGACGGATTGTTTATCAGTAACGGTCCTGGCGATCCAGATACCTGTGATGCTGCTGTTCAAAATATTAGAAAAGCAATGCAAAATCAAAACTTACCTATTTTCGGTATATGCATGGGAAACCAATTGCTATCAAAAGCGGGAGGAGCATCAATTTATAAATTAAAATATGGACATAGAAGTCACAATCAACCTGTGAGAATGGTAGGTACTAATCGTTGTTTCATCACAAGCCAGAATCATGGTTACGCAGTTGATAACAATACCTTAACTACTGATTGGGAACCATTATTTATAAATATGAATGATGGATCAAATGAGGGTATCAAACATAAAAAGAACCCCTGGTTCTCTGCACAGTTCCATCCAGAGGCGGCCAGTGGACCGACTGATACGGAATTTTTATTTGATGAGTTTGTTGCACTTCTAAAATAACAGAATAATGAGAAAAGATATAAAGAAAGTTTTGCTGCTAGGTTCTGGTGCCCTTAAAATTGGAGAAGCCGGTGAGTTTGACTATTCAGGCTCACAAGCCTTAAAAGCCTTAAAAGAAGAAGGTATTGAGACTATTCTTATTAATCCTAACATAGCAACCGTACAAACGAGTGAAGGCGTGGCTGATCAAATATACTTTTTACCTGTCACTCCTTACTTTGTAGAAAAGGTCATTCAGAAAGAAAAGCCGCAAGGAGTTTTACTTGCTTTTGGTGGACAGACAGCATTAAATTGTGGAGTGGAACTTTATAAATCAGGCGTACTTGAAAAGTATGATTTAGAAGTGCTAGGTACTCCTGTACAAGCAATTATAGATACTGAAGATCGTGAACTCTTTGTTAGAAAGCTCGATGAGATTAATGTTAAGACTATTAAGAGTGAAGCCGTAAATAATATACCCGATGCTCGAAGAGCTGCTAAGGAATTAGGTTATCCGGTTATCATTCGTGCTGCTTATGCTTTAGGGGGATTAGGATCCGGATTCTGTGATAATGAAGAAGAACTCGATAAAATTGCTGAAAAGGCATTTTCATTTTCTCCTCAAGTATTAGTAGAGAAAAGTCTTAAAGGTTGGAAGGAAGTTGAATACGAAGTAGTAAGAGACTGTTATGATAACTGTATTACAGTTTGTAACATGGAGAACTTTGACCCATTGGGTATTCATACAGGAGAATCTATAGTAATCGCTCCATCACAGACATTAACTAATGCCGAATATCACAAATTGCGCGAATTGGCTATTCGTATTATTCGTCACATTGGAATTGTTGGTGAGTGTAATGTACAATACGCTTTTGATCCTGAATCGGAAGATTATCGCGTCATTGAAGTAAATGCAAGATTGAGCCGTTCTTCTGCTTTAGCATCTAAAGCAACAGGTTACCCATTAGCTTTTGTCGCTGCCAAATTAGGATTGGGTTACGGTCTTTTTGATCTTAAAAATTCAGTAACTAAAACTACATCAGCTTTCTTTGAACCTGCACTTGATTATGTAGTCTGTAAGATACCTCGCTGGGATTTAGGTAAATTTCATGGTGTTGATAGAGAATTAGGCTCTTCAATGAAATCAGTAGGTGAAGTAATGGCTATTGGTAGAACATTTGAGGAAGCCATTCAAAAAGGTCTTCGAATGATTGGACAAGGTATGCATGGATTCGTTGGTAATAAAGAATTGGTAATTGAAGATATTGACAAATCTTTAAGAGAGCCAACAGACAAACGAATCTTTGTGATATCAGAAGCATTTAGAGCCGGATATACCATTGATCAAATTCGCGAGCTTACCAAAATAGATAAGTGGTTCCTTGATAAATTGATGAATATCTATCAGACTTCGAAAGAATTAAATAAATGGGGGAATAATAACAAACAAATAGCATCTCTTTCATCTGATCTTCTGATGAAAGCCAAGAAACAAGGATTTTCTGATTTCCAAATAGCTCGTGCTATAGGTTTTGACGGTGATATGGAAGAAGGGATACTTTCTGTCAGAAATTATAGAAAAAGCATTGGCATTGTGCCTGTTGTTAAACAAATAGATACGTTAGCAGCTGAATATCCTGCACAGACTAATTATTTATATCTTACGTATAATGGTGTAACTAATGACGTTAAATACTTAGGCGATCACAGATCAATAGTAGTTTTGGGATCAGGCGCTTATCGTATCGGCTCATCTGTTGAATTTGACTGGTGTGGTGTGCAAGCATTAAATACAATCCGTCAAGAAGGGTTCCGTAGTGTTATGATCAACTACAATCCGGAAACCGTTTCTACGGACTATGATATGTGCGATAGACTTTACTTCGATGAGTTGACTTTTGAAAGAGTAATGGATATTCTTGAATTAGAGAATCCTCATGGAGTCATTGTTTCTACAGGAGGTCAGATACCCAATAATCTAGCCATGCGATTGGACGAACAAAAAATCAACATTCTTGGGACTACAGCCACAAGCATTGATAATGCAGAAGACAGAGAAAAATTCTCTGCTATGTTGGACCGTATTGGGGTTGATCAACCACGTTGGAGGGAATTAACTTCGCTTGAAGATATTAATTCATTCGTAAGCGAAGTTGGTTTTCCTGTGCTAGTAAGGCCTTCTTATGTACTATCTGGAGCTGCAATGAATGTTTGTTCAAACGATGAGGAACTCGAACGCTTTTTAAAACTTGCCGCTAATGTAAGTAAAAAGCATCCCGTTGTTGTAAGTCAGTTCATAGAACACGCCAAAGAAGTGGAAATGGATGCTGTAGCCAAAAATGGCGAGATAATAGCTTATGCAATCAGCGAGCACATTGAATTTGCTGGTGTACATAGTGGAGACGCCACTATTCAATTTCCTCCTCAAAAACTATATGTTGAAACAGTAAGGCGCATCAAACGTATCAGCCGGGAAATTGCTAAAGAGCTTAATATTTCTGGACCTTTTAATATTCAATTTCTAGCTAAGGAAAATGATATTAAAGTGATTGAATGCAATTTACGTGCATCTAGAAGCTTTCCATTTGTAAGTAAAGTCCTGAAAATTAATTTCATAGAGTTGGCGACCAAAGTTATGTTGGGGCTTCCTGTTGAGAAACCATCAAAAAACTTATTTGAGCTTGATTATGTTGGAATTAAGGCTTCTCAGTTCTCCTTTAACCGCTTGCAAAAAGCTGACCCTGTTTTGGGAGTTGATATGGCTTCAACAGGAGAAGTAGGGTGCATCGGGTCTGACACTTCAAGTGCAGTACTTCAAGCCATGTTATCTGTGGGGCACAGAATACCTAAAAAGAATATTCTGTTATCAACGGGAACCCCGAAACAAAAAGCAGACATGATTGATGCGGCCAGACTTTTGGCTAACAAAGGATATAAAATATATGCGACAGGAGGAACACATAAATACCTTACTGAAAATAATATTGAAAGTACATTAGTCTACTGGCCTAGTGAATTAGGAAAGCCACAAGCTCTTGATATGCTACATAAAAAAGAACTCGACATGGTTGTTAATGTTCCAAAAAATCTAACAGCAGGAGAACTTGATAATGGGTATAAAATAAGGCGAGCTGCGATAGATTTGAATATTCCGCTTATAACCAATGCACGTTTAGCAAGTTCATTTATCAATGCTTTTTGCACAATGAGCATAGATGACATAGCAATTAAGAGTTGGGAAGAATATAAATAATCAATCTATAAGTTTTTTCAATCCCAAAAAAGGAGGAATGCAGATTTATAATAGCATTCCTCCTTTTTAATTGAATAATAGCTTTGTACAAGATTATATAAAGTCCAATTCTAGGCATTTTGTTTTTTTTTATTAAAATAACTCTTTTAGCTAGAATAAGTAACATAGAGTTTTGCTAATTTTAAAGAAACGTTTAAATTTGTAGAAGTGTAGTTTACACAATTCTAATTTGAACAGTTAACAAAGTGCAAAATTACAATACCATGAAAATAACTCCGTCTGAATATAAGATACTTATTGTAGATGATGTAACATCTAATGTTTTGCTATTGAAGGTATTACTGACAAACGAAAAATTCAATGTCATTACTGCCAGCAGCGGCAAACAAGCACTTGAACTTGTTGAAAATGACCGTCCCGATTTAGTCTTGCTAGATGTGATGATGCCAGAAATGAATGGATTTGAGGTTGCACAAATATTAAAGCAAAAAACTGAAACATCAGAGATCCCCATAATATTTTTAACCGCATTAAATGGAACAACAGATGTCGTAAAGGGCTTTCAAGTAGGTGGTAATGATTTTATATCCAAACCTTTTAATAAAGAAGAACTTATAATTCGTATAACACATCAGATATCATTAGTTGCTGCAAAGAGAATTATTTTAGCACAAACAGAAGAACTTCAAAAAACTATTATTGGTCGTGATAAATTATATTCAGTTATTGCACATGATCTTCGTTCGCCCGTCGGTTCTATTAAAATGGTTCTTAATATGCTTATCCTCAATTTACCTAGTTCAAAAATAGGAGAAGAGATGTATGAATTGCTAACAATGGCTAATCAAACAACAGAAGATGTATTTTCTCTCCTTGACAACTTGTTAAAGTGGACTAAAAGCCAAATAGGTAGGATGAAAGTTGTATATCAAGATTTTGATATTGTTGAGGTTGCTCAAGGAGTAATTGAAATTTTTTCCATGGTTGCAGCCGCCAAAAAAATATCAATAAAACTGGAAACACCTGAAAAATTAATTGTCCATGGAGATATTGACATGGTTAAAACAGTTGTTCGTAATTTACTGAGTAATGCAATCAAGTTTAGTAATCAAAAATCAGAGATTCTTGTAGTTGTAACCGATAAAGAAGAGTTCTCTGTGCTCAGTGTGAAGGATTATGGCTGTGGAATTGATTCAGAAGGGCAAAAGAAACTCTTACATACTGATACACACTTCAGTACATTTGGTACAAATAATGAGGAAGGCTCTGGATTAGGTTTACTTCTTTGCAAAGATTTTGCTCAAAAAAACAGTGGAGATTTATGGTTTGAATCAGAAAAAGGAAAAGGTTCTACATTCAGTTTTTCAATACCATTAAAAAAATAAACATAAAATAGCCCGCGACATTTGATCGGGCTATTTTATTACTTCTTGCATAAAGTCTTAAAATCACAATATTCACAAAAATCAATGTCTTTGGTTTGAGTGAAAGGTATTTCCGGATTGAAAATTTCTTTTATAAGTAAGCTTAGTCTATCTCTAAATTTTTCCTCATATATTGAGAAGTCGCTAACAGGAATCTTGGCTTTCCTTGGTTCTCCTATCTCGATAATTGGAGAATATGTTTCAGATGATGCATGATGAATATAAAGTAATGACGGAGCTACTTTCAAAGATTCTTTTTTACATTGTATTGATGCATATAAAAAAGTTTGAAAAATGTGGCTCGGTCTTTTCTTCGAAGGCGTAAATAACGCTTCTAGGTTTGCTGGAGTTTCAGGCGTTCCTCCCGTTTTGTAATCAACAATACGCAACGTATCCTCTTTTCTGTCTATTCGGTCAATTATTCCTCCAAATCTTAAATTCAGCTTTTTACCATTTATTATTATAGGAAAATCTTCTGATATAAATTTTTCCATGGCAATCATTTGAAAGGGAGCGTATTGTATATCATTTCTTAATAGCTGTTTGAGATATGAAACAATCACTTTTGAATTAATAAGTTGTTGTCCATTATATTCTGGTTTCAAATCATCGTTAGATTTAAATAAAATATTATTAAAAGCAAAGTCTACGTAAGATTGTAATTTGACATCTTTCTTTATTAATGATTCAAGGATATCTTTTGTGATCAAATCATCTCGTGAAGTAAGATATTCATAGGTCTTTTGTGCTGATAAATGAAATATACTACCAAATTGTGCTGCGTCAATTTCAGATGAGACTTTATTGGGCCTATTCAAACCAACCAAGTATTGATAATAAAACTTCAGTGGGCAATCAAGATATGTGTTTAGAGCTGAGGGAGACAATAATGCACTATTGTTATATGATGTGTCAAACTTATATTCCAGTTCTAATAATAAATCGGGACTTTTATTAACAGTAATACTTTCAATCGTTTGTGGAGATTGCCCCGATTCAATATATTCTTTTTTTATTTCGTTTGGCCATTCCAGTAATAATTGTAACATAAATCTTGACCATTCTCCTTTGTTTAAGCTGTCAGAAGAATTATTATATAATAAAGTAACATTTTCTGCTCTTTGGATCAATCGATAAAAATAGTATGCATAAACTGCATTTTTGTGCTCTATTATTGTCATTCCAAAAGCTTTTCTTAAATTATAAGGAATAAAAGAAGCATCACCTCCAGATTTGGGCAATTGTCCTTCGTTTAATGACATTATAATTAAATTTTTAAAATCTAGATTTCGAGTTTCTAGTACTCCCATTATTTGCATTCCAATGGCAGGCTCTCCATGAAAAGGAATATTTAAGGAAGATAATATTTTGTTAATTAGTTTTCTGAAAGTGTCTACCCGAACCTCCAATTTACCATTTTCTATTAGGTTGCTTATACGATTAATTGAGGTATAACTTTTAAAAAGAGATTCTCTATACAGCTGGTTGAATATATCATCAGTACTTCCCTCTTTTTCTATGTATAAAGAAGCTGCTACAGATATTAATTCTTTTAAATATTGACACAAAGAATATAGATTAGAACAAGGGGTAAATATTAGATCTAAGATCTCATCTTTTCTTAATTCAGAAGGAAGAGGATAAAATTTATTTCTTTCTAATATACTTCTTTCCAAATCTTTTGCATTAGCAGAAAGCATTCTCGTATATGGATGTTTTAAGACAGCAAGCACTGCATCATAAATAAAACATCCTTCTTTATGTTTGTAACCTATTATTTGTAAATCAATAAGAGCATCAATAAAACTATATACAGGTGTTTGTGATAATGGAAATCCCATCGTGATATTTAAATTATTCACATGTTTTGGGATAGAATGTAAAACAGGCAATAATAATGTCTCATTACACAATACAACAGCATTTTCTCTTTCATTATTGGAATAAACCTCACTAATCCATTCGGGCAAAAAACGTGCCTGAGCGTTTTCAGTAGGAGACGAAATGAATTTAATATTTTTAGGCTTACGCAAATTATCAAAATATTGACCTTTCAGTTCAGATTGAAAGCGTTGGATATTCCTATTAATAAACTCACCAGCTTCGTGTTTAAAACCAGTAGTCTGAGTATAATAGACATCAAAATCCCAATAGAACATAGCTTTATTATCTGCTTGAAGAGTTTCAAACAAGGAACTCTCAACTTTATTTAAAACATTAAAGCCAACAAAAACATACTTATCATACTTAAATGATTCGGATTTTATAGTTTGAATGACATCTCTGTATAACAGACCCTCATATGCTATTCCTGCAGTACGTAAGCTATAGGTAAATTGATTATAGACATTTCCAAGCTTATCCCATAGTGAAATAAACTTTTCTTTCAATTGCGTACGACGCTCAATTGAGAAATTCTGAAAAAATGCTTGTATTGCTTCTTCCTGTTCCTTATCAAGATAATCGTACCCTGACATGATATTTTTTAACTCTTGCAAATTAGAAAATAATTTCACTGTATCAACCATGTTTTTATCTGCATCATCAAAATCACTGATAAGCAATTCACCCCAAAAATAAAATTCATCTAAAGTCTCAGAACTTTTAGTTTCTTCAATAAATACTTTATAAAGTTCACATACTAGAGTTACTGAATCGGCCAATTTTAAAACAGACAGTTGCTGAAATAATTCACTGATACTTAAATAAGCTGGAGACCAAATAGGGTTCTCACTTTGGTCTGCTAAAAACTCATTAAAAAAAAGACTTGCTCTTTTATTTGGGAATACAATCGCAACTTTTGATAAATCGTTTCCAATTTTAGTATATATATCTTTAGCTACAATATTTAAGAAAGTTTCCATATAAAATCAATTTTAGGCTTCTTTAATTTGTTCTTACTAGCTCAATTCTCTCTTCTTCAACATACCATAGGTAACCAGATATATTTTCATATCCCATTTTACTCAGTAGTTGCATATAATCAACAACTTGTTTGTTGTACTTACTGTTTGGTTTTCCAAACTTAAAATCAACAACTACAACTTCTCCATCTTTCATCATTACACGATCCGGACGACGAATCTGTAAAGCACCATTTTGTTTATATATAATAGCACATTCATTATACAAAATCCATGCTCCCGAATACCAATCTTTGATACGTTCATTTGAGAAAGCTTTCTTTGTCAATTTTCTGATCTCATCTTCAATTTCCTTATTGTCAATTACACCTTCAAATATAAGCTGTTGGATAGCTCCTTCTATATCCTGATCTGTTCGGATCACAGAGAAGAGAGAGTGTAATAATTTCCCTCGGTTGATAAAACGTTTATCAGATTTATCTTCTTCAACTCCCGATATAAAATCTGCCGATTTATTTGATTGTCTAAACTCAATATCTGGTTTAACAGATAACATCTTCACCAATCTTTTACTAGATTTACGTAATAGTTTATTTTTTTTCTCTTTATCCACTATCATTTCTGAAGAAGATAGATTTCCATATTCGAAGCTACACAATGTATCGTCCCAATATTCTCTCATATTATCAATTTGCGGAAGACTAGATGTCAATAAATATGATACGGAATTATTTTTTTTCTTATGCCCCCAAATAATTAGATTCTTCCCTGCTCTTGTAAATGCAACATATAATAGATTAATATTATCTACCCATTGCTGCAAACGTTCATGTAAATAATCATTGTTATAAATTGATTCAGACATCTTTCTGGAATAATTAACAGGAACAATGTCAATTTCATCAAATGGGGAAGTTTCAGGAAAACACCAAACCAATTGTCCGTGCCTTTCGTTCTCTATTGACCAATCGCAATATGGTATTAATACTGTATGAAATTCAAGCCCTTTTGATTTATGAATAGACAAGATTCTGATACCTTCTATTTCCCCTCCCGGAATTGTTTTACTACATAGTTTTTCATCCCAAAAACGAATAAAATTATCAATCTCAGAAGAATTGCTTTTCAAATATTCAATCACGGCATCAAAGAAAGCAAATACGTATGCATCTTGTTTTTCAATTAAATCCATCGAAAAAAGAGAATATAACTCTTCCAGTAATTCATATAAAGGCATAAGCCTCATTCTCTCCGAACAGCTAATAAAATCTTTTGGAAGAAATTCTTCAGTATTTTCTGTAAGTATACGATTTATATCTGTTGTCTGTTTTAAAATATCTCTTTGATATGATAAAGCAAGCAAACTCAGAGCAATTGTGTTATTTTTATCAGATAAAAAACGGAGAGCATTGATTAACATACATAATGCAAAAGATGCATCCAGTCTGAACGCTTCATCAGACACAATCTTGAAGTTCATATTCTCATCAAAATATGTAGCAATAAGAGGAATCGTTTTATTTGTTCTTACTAGAATAGCAATATCATTCATCTTAACTCCACTTGCAAGCAAATGTTTAACTTCTTTACCCAGCTCAGAAAGCATATTATCAGAATAGCTATTCTCATCATCATCTTCTAAGAAGGAAACTTTTACATAACCTTTTTCTTCTTTACCATTTGGCCACTCTTGCTCAACATCAGCATAAGCTTTTACCAATGATTCACAACTCACGCCTAACTCATCCTGATGTTTCTTATCTAAAACTGAAACTATTTGTTGAAAGACTGAATTATTAAAATTTATAACGTTAACTTCACTTCTCCTATTCGTTTTTAGCGTTTCTACTCTAATAGGAAAGTGGGCTATTTTTTCATTCAGGTTATTCAATATACTCCAATCACCACTTCGCCATCTATAAATTGATTGTTTCACGTCACCTACAATTAGACTATCGGCTCCTTGGGATAATCCTTCAAGCAATAATAATTTAAAATTATTCCATTGCATTCGGCTTGTGTCCTGAAATTCATCAATCATAACATTACGAATACTGGTTCCTATTTTTTCAAAGACAAAAGAAGAATCATCTTCCTTTATCAAATTATGAAGTAATGCATTAGTATCCGAAAGTAAAAAACTGTTCTTTTCCTTATTTATAGAACGTACTTCTTCATCAATACTGGCTAATAGTTGCAGTTTATTAAGGTGCTGCAAAGATAGGCTACAACTATTTACAATAAGATTGTTTTTAGCACGCAGTTCTTCAGCATCTTGAAGAACTGGGATCAAGCTAGAGGCTGCTAAAGATGTTATATCTGAAAATCTAGATGAACTTTTGGCAGCCCAGTTGTCCTCGCTTTCCAAACATTTATCAACCGTTACATTTCGTATTTCATTGCTTAAATTTCCATTGTACAACTTCCTAAAATAACTTCCTATACCCTTTGACCCATTTTTTAAATCATTAGAAGTAAGTCCATGCCTCTCTAATTCGCCTTCAAATTGATCGGAAAAGCCTTTCATCTGTTCTAGAGCTTCTTTTTGGAGTTCATTAAGATGTACTTTGTATTTTTTTATGATATTTGGATCTTTGAGCTTTTCTCGCAACTTACCTCCTTTTTCAATATACTCCTCACTAAAAATATTTTTCCCAAAACGTTTGATTTCGTAAGCAACATTCCATTTCTTGTCATCAGCAATGCGTTCATCAATGTAATCAAGTAACCAAGCTAAAATAGGAGAGTTCGGGGTTAATTTTTCTATCATGGAATCAATAGCAACATCCAGAATCTCTTCATTGTTTAATTCGATATTTAAATTAGGACTTAGCTCTAGTTCTCTAGCCAAATTTCTCATTACCGATTGAAAAAAAGAGTCGATAGTTTCAACACGAAAACGCGTGTAATCATGTAACATGTATCTTAAAGCTTGACCCGCTGCAATTCTGATTTCTTTCTCTTCCATTCCGGTTAATTGAGTAATTCTTTTCAGATAAGCATCCGAATCAGCATCTACTATCCAAATACCGTACAGCTGACTTAAAATTCTCTCTTTCATCTCAGCCGTAGCTTTATTAGTGAATGTTACAGCTAAAATTTGTTGGTAAGAACGCGGATTGAGAATAAGCTGTCTTATGTATTCAACAGCCAAAGTGAATGTCTTGCCTGAACCGGCAGACGCCTTATAAACTAAAAGTTCCATATGGTATTTATGATTACTACAGATACAAATGTAGTCTATTATTCACGAATAATGAAACATATAGCTTCATTATTCATGCACAGTAGGTAGTAATCTGAAATGTAGTCTTATTTCCTTTGGGAAGGCTTTCTGTTAAAGCGCTTCTTATTTCTTGAAGAATTATTGTGGCTATTTGATCTTGTTCTTGGCGCATACTCAGGAGATTCGCCTAATTCAACTGGAACTGGAATTTTATAAATTTCTTTTTCAAGAAAGTTTTCAATATTTTTAAAATTGCTTTGTTCTTTCTCGTTTACGAAAGTAATAGCTACGCCATCATTATTAGCGCGCGCAGTTCTACCAATACGATGTACATAGTCCTCACTGTCATTTGGAACATCATAATTGATAACTAGGCGAATATCGTCAATATCAATGCCTCTTGATACAATATCAGTTGCTACAAGAATGTTTATCCTGCCCGATTTGAAATCGCGCATAATCTGTTCTCTCTGAACTTGCTCTAAATCAGAATGCATTTCACCAACATTGAGCTTTTTCATTTTCAAAGCACGTGTAACCTCTTTAACTTTTATCTTAGAAGATACAAATACGATCACTTTTTCGGGAACTTCCTGTTCGAAGAGGTGTTGTACAATACCTAACTTTTGGCGTTCGTAACAAACGTACGCAGCCTGAATAATTTTTTCGGCAGGTTTAGATACCGCTAATTTAATTTCAGAAGGATTACGTAGAATTGTGTTTGCTAACTGTTGTATCTTGGCCGGCATAGTAGCAGAAAACATGATTGTTTGTCTTTCTTTAGGCATATGCTTGACAATCTGCATTATATCGTCAAAAAAACCCATATCAAGCATTCTATCAGCTTCATCAAGTATGAAATAAGAAACATGTGACAAATCTACATATCCTAAATTCAAATGAGAAAGCAGTCGTCCAGGAGTTGCTATGACAACGTCTGCGCCCAAAGATAAACCTTTTTTCTGCTGCTCAAATAAGCTTCCGTCATTTCCGCCGTATACAGCGACACTAGATACGGGCATAAAATAAGAAAAGCCCTCCATTTGTTGGTCTATTTGCTGAGCCAGTTCTCTGGTAGGCGACATAACCACGCAATTTATAACATCCTGTCTGTGTTCGCCTTTACATAGTTTGTTGAGCACTGGCAAAAGAAAAGCAGCCGTTTTACCGGTTCCTGTTTGCGCTACAGCTATTAAATCTTTGCCTTCGAGGATAATTGGAATTGCTTGTTCCTGTATAGGGGTGCACTCGTCAAATCTCATGGCATCAAGTGCCTCTAGAACACTCTCTTCTAATTCAAGTTCAGAAAACTTCATCTTATTATCTATTTATGTACAAAGATAAACTAATTCATTGTGCTCACAAATCTTTTCAGGATAGATGTTACAATATGCCTTGTTCATCTAAATAAGAGTCTTTAAATCCGAGAAAATAAAGAACCCCATCAAGGCCAATCGTATTAATTGACTGTTTGGCATTTGCTACTACTTTTGGTTTCGCATGAAAAGCGATACCTAAACCAGCTACACCAAGCATGGGGAGGTCATTAGCACCATCACCAACAGCTATCGTTTGGGCAATATCCACCTTTTCAACTTGAGCAATCAGTTTCAGCAGTTCAGCCTTTCGTTTACCGTCAACCACATCTCCTAAGTAATTACCGGTTAACTTTCCATCAACAATTTCTAATTCATTAGCATAAACGTAGTCTACACCATACTTATCTTGCAAATAACGACCAAAATAAGTAAATCCACCTGATAAAATTGCGATTTTATAACCATATCTTTTCAACACATACATTAATCGGTCGACCCCTTCAGTAATAGGCAAATTTTCTGCTATTTCCTTCATTACTGATTCGTCCAACCCTTTAAGAAGTGCCACACGTTCACGAAAACTTTCGGTGAAATCAATTTCACCTCGCATAGCCCGCTCTGTGATTGCTTTCACCTGATCGCCTACGCCCGCTTTGATAGCTAATTCATCAATAACTTCCGTTTCAATCAATGTAGAGTCCATATCAAAACAGATTAAACGCCGCATTCTACGATACATGTTATCAAGCTGGAAAGAAAAATCCATCTCTAATTCGCTTGCTAACTTCATCAACTGCTCCTGCATTTGTATCCTATCTTTAGGCGTACCGCGTACAGAGAATTCAATACATGCACGGATATTGGCTTTGCATTCCTCAAGCGGAATACGTCCCGTCAGACGTTTAATCGCATCAATATTCATGCCTTGCTCTGCCAATATTTGAGTTACGGCAGATATTTGGCGAGCAGTCAACTTACGTCCTAAAAGCGTTAATATATAACGGTTTTTCCCTTGCATTTTAACCCAATTCTCATATTCACCAACTGAGATAGGATAAAACCGAATGGTGACCCCTAAACTGGAAGCTTTAAACAGCAATTCTTTCATTATAAATCCGGAATATTGTTCTTCCGTCTTACAAAGAATACCTAATGACAGAGTATTGTGTATATCAGCTTGTCCGATATCAAGGATAGCTGCATCATATTTGGCTAATATTTCTGTAACTGAAGCTGTCAAACCGGGCCTATCTTCTCCGGTTATGCGCATTAAGATAAGTTCAGTATTTGATAATTCCATAACTTATATTTTATATAATTGGCAAAAGTAAGGAAAAAACCTACATTCTATGCTAAATAACATCAAATATTACAGCTGGCAAGGAAGAAAAAAGTATTATTATTTGGATGTTAAGATAATAATTACTTACCTTTGCACTGATTTCTATAAATAAAGGCCTTGATTATCAGTACATTTAGTATACTGAATGCCTTTCACAGACAATGTTTCGGGTAGAAATCGCTGTTGGAAGACAGGCCCGGATAGTATTAACTAAAACCTAATTACATGAAATATGTAAAATGGATTTTTGTTGTATTATTAATTAGTTCCTTGACTTCTTTTGTAGCAAAAGACAAATCCACTGAAGGATTGAATGTGGGTGATGTAGCCCCGGATTTTATAATCGAATCTACATTGAGTGGGCACAAATTTAAGCTTGACGATTTAAAAGGCAAGTATGTGCTTATTAGCTTTTGGGCAAGTTATGATGCTCTTTCGCGCATGCATAATGCGCAGTTGAACGAGGTACTCAATCACACTTCCCGAAAGGTTGAAATGGTTTCTGTTTCATTTGATGAATTTTCGTCAGTATGCAAAGAAACCATTCGCAAAGACCGACTAAATGCACGTGTTTGTGCTGTCGAAACAAAAGGGGAAGATTCAGGTTTATTCAAAAAGTATCGTTTAAACCGTGGTTTCGCAAATTACTTATTAGATGATAATGGCACAATTATAGCCAAAAACATCTCTGCAGAAAATTTACTCTCTATTTTAAATTAAGAGTAAGTCACATCTGCTGAATGCTACAAATGTATACAACAACAAAAAGTCCCGTTAACTTCTTTATTGAAGTGTAACGGGACTTTTTTATTATTACTAGTCATCACCATTTACTTAGGAGCCTTCATATATAAATAGACAGCAATAAATGCATATAAAACATTCGGGATCCATACGGCCAGTGCTGGCGGAACATTACCATTAATGGCAAATGTTGATGAGATTGTTTGAAATAATATATATGAGAAGCTAAGTGCCAAACCTATTCCTAAATGAAGTCCCATTCCACCCTTTACTTTTTTGGAGGATAATGACAACCCTATTGCGGTTAGAATAAATGAAGCAAAAGACATAGCAATACGCTTATGATACTCTATCTCAAATTCTTTTATATTAGCAAACCCTCGTTGTTTTTGCCTGTCTATGTACGACCCTAGCTGCGGGCTCGTAAGAACTTCCTGCTGGTTTTTCATAATTAGAAAATCAGTAGGTTGCATGACGATAGTAGAATCAAGCGTTTCACCACGAGTTATTTTTTCCTTCATTCCATGAAGCTCACGAATCATATAATCTTTAATAATCCACTTGTTTACTGTGGTTGTATCGTATGATATACTACGGGCGGTAAGATGTGAAACCAACTTTTTATCTACAAATTTATCCAAGGAAAAGCGATAACCGGTCTTATTATAATCCTCATATCTCTCTATATATGCAATAACTCCGCTATCAACTTCTAGCTGTACATTTCTTACTGAAGTAGCCTTTCTTTTTTTATAATACCTATCCTCAAAATTTAAGCGTTTCACACTCCCTTTGGGGATTACATAAGATCCGAGACCAAAAGTAACCAAGGCAATGATACCTGCTGATATCATATAGGGGCGCATTAGTCTTTTGAAACTCATGCCCGTAGAGAACATGGCAATGATCTCCGAATTTTCAGCAAGCTTGGAGGTAAAGAATATAACGGCAATGAATACAAACAAAGGACTGAAAAGATTGGCGAAGTAGGGGATGAAGTTCATGTAGTAATCAAAAATGATTGCTTTCCATGGAGCCTCATTGGTCATAAACTTGTCCATCTTCTCATTAAAGTCAAATACTACCGCAATAGATATAATCAAAGCGATAGCAAATACATAGGTACCCAAGAACTTTTTAATGATGTACCAATCCAGCCTTTTAATAAATTTGTTATTCATGTTCGTATGTTACAATCTTGTTGAAACACGTTTAACCATCATTGGCTTCCAGATCGAAAAATCACCGGCAATTATATGTTTACGTGCTTCGCCTGCCAACCATAAATAGAATGCCAGATTGTGTATAGAAGCTATTTGCATGGCCAAAAGTTCCTGAGCATGAAATAAGTGACGCAGATAAGCTTTGCTGTAAAGGGTATCTACATAAGATGCACCATCGGCTTCAATAGGAGAAAAATCTGTTTCCCACTTTTTGTTCCTCATATTCATTATGCCGTCTTTGGTGAAAATCATGCCATTTCGTCCGTTTCGCGTAGGCATTACACAATCAAACATATCAACTCCTCTTTCTATACCTTCCAAAATATTAACGGGAGTTCCTACTCCCATTAAATAACGTGGTTTATCAGTAGGCAGTATTTCGTTAACCAGTTCAATCATCTCGTACATCTTATCAACCGGTTCACCCACTGCCAATCCGCCAATAGCATTACCATCTGCATTTTTCGATGCGATAAATTCAGCCGACTGCTTTCTCAAATCAGGATAAACACAACCTTGTACAATAGGGAACAAAGATTGACTATATCCGTATTTAGGTTCTGTTTCATTGAAGCGTTTAATACATCTGTCGAGCCAACGATGCGTAAGTCCCATTGACTTTTTAGCGTATTCATAATCAGAATCTCCCGGAGGGCATTCGTCAAAAGCCATCATGATATCTGCCCCGATAATTCGTTCAATATCCATAACCTTTTCCGGAGTGAACACATGCTTACTTCCATCAATGTGAGATCGAAACTCGGCACCTTCTTCTCTAAGCTTACGAATTCCCGCCAAAGAAAACACCTGAAAGCCACCACTATCTGTTAGCATGGGACGATCAAAGCCGTTGAATTTATGTAAACCGCCCGCTTTTTCCAAAACATCCAATCCCGGTCTCAGATATAAGTGATATGTATTACCCAGTATAATCTGCGCTTTAATATCCTCTTTCAGTTCTGTTTGATGTACTCCTTTTACAGAGCCAAGGGTACCAACCGGCATGAAAATAGGAGTTTCAATTTGCCCGTGATCAGTTGTAATCAATCCGGCACGGGCATTGCTTTTTGAATCAGTATATTGTAACTCGAATTTCATTCTTTCGTTGTTGTTTTCTTTATAGTAAAGTCGATAGCATCTGCCACCTTTTCCTCACTCAAAGCCAGCGCAAAAACTTCCTTTATATCATTTACATAATGAAACTCCAGTCCCTTTAAATATATATCCTGAATGTCTTCTATGTTTTTCTTATTCTCTGCACTCATGATGATTTCCTTAATACCAGCACGCTTAGCTGCCAATATTTTCTCTTTAATTCCACCTACAGGAAGCACTTTTCCTCTAAGTGTAATTTCACCGGTCATGGCAATGTTGGCTTTTACCTTGCGTTGCGTTAATGCAGATGCAATAGAAGTAGCCATAGTAATACCGGCAGAAGGTCCATCTTTAGGAATGGCACCTTCAGGTACGTGCACGTGTATATTCCAATTTTCGAAGATCTCATCTTCAATCTGCAACATTGCGGCATGAGCCTTGATGTACTCCAAAGCCAGCATGGCCGACTCTTTCATTACATCACCCAAGTTACCCGTCAACGTCAGTCGGCCACCTTTTCCCTTGCTTAAACTTGTTTCCACAAACAAGATTTCACCGCCAACAGCTGTCCACGCTAATCCGGTAACAACACCGGCATACTCATTGCCCTGATATTTATCACGATTGTATTCAGGTAGTCCCAGAAAGTAATACAAATCCTCAGGTTTGATTTCCTTGCGACTAAAGAATCCATCAGTAGCATATTCGCGTGCCAGCTTTCTGAATATCTTATTTATTTTCTTTTCTAGTTCACGTACACCACTTTCACGCGTATACGACTCCACCATTGCCTCAAGCGTCTTCTTAGCAAATTTGATATCGTGCTTATTGATCCCGTTAGCTTCCATTTCCTTAGGAACCAAGTGCTTCTTTGCAATTTCCACTTTTTCTTCAGTTATATAACCGCTTACCTCAATTAGTTCCATACGATCAAGTAGCGGAGCCGGTATTGAATTCAAGTTATTGGCAGTAGCAATAAACATAACCTTAGAAAGATCATAGTCAATATCCAGGTAGTTATCGTGGAATGTATTATTTTGTTCGGGATCCAAAACTTCAAGTAAAGCAGAAGAAGGATCTCCCTGACGATCCGAACTAAGTTTGTCTATTTCATCAAGAATGAATACCGGATTGGAAGAGCCAGCTTTAGCTAACCCCTTGATGATACGTCCCGGCATAGCGCCGATGTACGTTTTACGGTGTCCACGAATCTCTGCTTCATCATGTACGCCACCCAAAGACATTCTGATGTATTTCCTTTTCAAAGCTGCAGCTATTGATTTACCCAAAGACGTTTTACCAACCCCCGGAGGGCCGTAAAGACAGATAATGGGCGATTTCATATCGTTTTTAAGTTGCAGAACCGCCAGATGCTCTAAGATACGTTCCTTCACTTTCTCTAGTCCGTAGTGATCTTTATTCAATACCTTCTCGGCATTCTTCAAGTTCAGACTATCGGTAGTGTACACACCCCACGGAAGTCCCAACATAGTTTGTAAATAACTAAGTTGTACATTGTAATCGGGTGATTGTGAGTGCGTTCTTTCTAGTTTGGCCAGTTCCTTATTGAAAACTTCCTGAACTTCGGCAGACCATTTCATTTTTAAAGATTTCTCACGGAGTTCTTCTATTTCCTGTTCCTGAGCACTGCCGCCCAATTCATCTTGAATGGTTTTAATTTGTTGTTGCAAGAAATACTCACGCTGTTGCTGATCAATATCTTCCTTAGCCCGCATCTGTATGTTTGCCTTGATTTCTGCCATTTGCAGTTCTGTCGATAACATACGCAGTAAAAGCTGTCCACGATCCAAAATAGAAGAACAACTTAAAAGCTCATTTTTTTGCTTAACAGAAAGCGATATATTGTTACTGATAAAATTAATAGAAGCCGTTGCATTCGGAATATTCCGAATGGCAAAAGTTGCTTCATCTTTCAGTTCGGACAATTTAAGCAAGGTAATAGCATATTCTTTACAAGTATCAGCCAAAACCTGAAAGTTCTTATCATCCTTTTCCGGACGATCTTCTCTGGCAAGTTCTACTTCCGCTTTGATGTAAGGAGCATCTTGAACAATTTGTTTTAGTTCGCAACGTACCAAACCTTGAAAAATAACGGTCACGTTATTATCAGGCATTTCCAATATACGAAGTATCTTGGCTATAGTGCCATATTTATGTAAATCATCTTTTTCAGGGAATTCGGTTTCTGCTTGTTTTTGAGAGAACAGAGCTACTTCTTTCTTCTTCTTATAAGCCTCTCTGATTAGTTTCAAGGAAGAGGGTCTACCCACGTGTACCGGCATCAGTACATGTGGAAATAAAGCCAGATTCCGAAGCGGAAGAACAGGCATCGCATCTAAGTCAAATTTCATCTCAGAAACCTTCTCATCATCTTGATAATCTGTCAAGAAAGAAAAGACTTCATCATCCTGCTGGTCAGTTTCTGAACTGTATATAAAATCATTCATTTTTCGTATATTTCTAGTTTTTAATAATGTCCTCTTCATGGAAATAAAGCGGCTGCAAAGTTAATTTATTTTTTAATAATATGAAATAAAGCAGTTATAAAGGAACAAAAACAATGCCAAATATCTGAAAAGGTCTTTATTACTCTTCAAATATTTATTTAATTTTGCAAAACATATAGATTGTTGAAAGCAATGTCCAATTCATATTTTCAGTTTAAGCAATTTACGGTATGGCATGACAAATGTGGCATGAAAGTAGGTACCGATGGAGTTTTATTGGGTGCGTGGACCCGTGTGACACATTCTAAACGCATATTAGATGTGGGTACCGGTACCGGTTTGGTATCTCTGATGCTTGCTCAGCGTTCCGATGCTCTAATTACCGCAATAGATATTGATGCAGATGCTGTTATGCAAGCCAAAGAGAATGCCGAAAAATCTCCTTGGGCACATCGCATTGCGGTAGAGCAACACGACTTCACCAGCTATCAGGCAGGCGCACTATATGATACCATTGTTTGCAATCCTCCCTATTTTATTGATTCACTGAAAAGTCCGGATAAAAAGCGCACCACAGCGCGGCATACGGATGAACTTACTTACGAAGATCTTTTCAAGGGAGTTGCACTATGCATGGAATCAACAGGTGAATTTACAATGATTGCTCCGTTCGACGTGTATGCTGATTTGGTAACACTTGCCGGCAAGCACCATTTATACCCCATACGCTGTTTATTGGTATTAACCAAACCGGGCAGTAACCCCAAAAGAGTAGTAGTCACCTTCTCGTTTACACAACAACCTTGCGACAATGAAACCTTGCTTACCGAGATAAGTCGCCACCAATACAGCGAAGAATATATCGCTTTAACCCGCGATTATTACCTGAATATGTGACCGTTTAATCAAGCAACGTTTCGTATACAAAGCAATTACCGAATACATTGGTATTTACTTGTTGCTCGGCATTGAACAATCCGTATACCGAAGCTCCCGATCCACTCATTGATGCATAAATTGCTTCGCGTGCGTACAGTTCTTCCTTTATCTGTGCAATCTCGGGGTAAAGTGCAAAAACGCTTGTTTCAAAGTCATTTTTCAGTAGTTCTTTCCATTCCGTAATGGGAGTAGCTACAATCTCTTTCACTGATACCGGCGGTTTGATAGGGATGATCCTAGAAAAAGCATCTTTGGTTGAAACAAATACACGAGGTTTAACTAATATCAGTTTATAACCCTTCAATGACAGACTGACAGGAGAGAACCAATTTCCAGTGCCTTCGGCATAAACCGGTGTATTGCGAATAAAGAAGGGACAGTCGGCTCCCAATTTTCCTGCATATATCTCCAGCTCTTCAGTCTGTAGGTTTAGGCTAAAAGCCTCATTGAGAAGCTTCAACATAAATGCTGCATCAGACGAGCCTCCACCTAATCCGGCGCCGGTGGGGATGTTTTTATGCAAATAAATATCAATAGGAGGCAGTTGATAGGCAGCTGATAGTAGTTTGTATGCCTTCACAACCAAATTAGTATCCGGATCACCTTCTATGTCAACGCCCGATGCAGTGAAGCGAAAACCGTTCTCCTGTGCCGGAGCAGGAACAATTTCAAGTGCATCTTGTAGTGGGATGGGGTAGAAAACCGTCTCCAGATTATGATATCCGTCAACCCGCTTTTCTACTATATTCAATCCTATGTTTATCTTCGAATTAGGGAAAGTAATCATGAGTTTTACGTATTAAACAGTGCACAAAGTTATGATTAAATTACATAATAGAAATATTTAATAGGCAGAAGTTTTTATTTTGAATTCAATGACTAACTTTGTAAGCTCTAAAATTAAATAACAACGATATAATTAACGATAAAATGGCTGAAGCAAAGAGAAACACCCGTACTACCAAAACCCGATCACCCCAGCCTGTCAGTGATTATGGCAGACTACAACCTCAGGCACCCGAACTGGAAGAAGCCGTGTTGGGGGCTTTAATGATAGAAAAAGATGCTTATGCCCAGGTTAGTGAAATTTTACGTCCCGAATCGTTTTACGAACACAGACACCAATTAATTTATTCAGCTATTACCGATTTGGCCGTTCAGCAAAAGCCTGTCGACATCCTTACCGTAACTGAGCAACTTCGTAAACGCGGAGATATTGATGAGGTAGGCGGACCGTTTTATATCACCCAACTGAGTAGCAAGGTTGCTTCTTCGGCACACATTGAATACCATGCTCGTATTATTGCGCAAAAATACTTAGCTCGCGAGTTGATTAGTTTCAGTAGCGACATTGAATCGAAAGCATTTGATGAAACACTCGATGTTGATGATTTGATGCAGGAGGCGGAAGGTAAGCTCTTTGAGATTTCTCAACGAAACATGAAGAAAGATTATACCCAGATCAATCCGGTTATTGCCGAAGCGTATGATCTCTTACAGAAAGCAGCCGCCCGTACCGACGGTTTAAGTGGTTTGGAAAGTGGATTCTCTAAACTCGACAAGATGACTTCGGGCTGGCAAAATTCCGACTTGATCATTATCGCTGCCCGTCCCGCCATGGGTAAAACAGCCTTTGTACTTTCCATGGCTCGTAACATTGCCGTTAACTTCCGTCACCCCGTAGCCTTGTTCTCGCTTGAAATGAGTAACGTACAGCTGGTAAACCGTTTGATTGTGAACGTTTGCGAAATTCCGGGTGAGAAAATCAAAAGCGGTCAGCTGGCGCCTTACGAATGGCAGCAACTCGATTATAAGTTGAAGGATTTGATTGATGCCCCTTTGTATGTAGATGATACTCCGTCTCTTTCGGTATTTGAACTGCGTACCAAAGCGCGTCGTTTGGTAAGAGAACACGGAGTGAGAGTCATCATTATTGACTACCTTCAGTTGATGAATGCCAGTGGAATGTCATACGGCAGTCGCCAGGAAGAGGTAAGTACCATTTCACGTTCGCTCAAAGGACTAGCCAAAGAACTGAACATTCCCATCATTGCCTTGTCACAGTTGAACCGTGGTGTTGAAAGCCGTGAAGGTATTGAAGGTAAACGACCTCAATTGAGCGACCTTCGTGAGTCGGGAGCCATTGAGCAGGATGCCGATATGGTATGTTTCATTCACCGCCCCGAGTACTATAAGATATATGAAGATGACCGAGGTAACGACCTCCGTGGTATGGCCGAAATCATTATAGCCAAGCATCGTAACGGTGCCACCGGTGATGTGTTGCTACGATTCAAAGGAGAGTTTGCCCGCTTCCAGAATCCGGATGATGATATGATTATTCCGACACCTGACTCGGGAGCCGTACTGGGTTCAAAGATAAACCGCAACCATGCCGGAGCCATACCGCCTCCGCCAACAGAAGGGGTACCGTTTCCGGAAAATCCGTTCGGAAGCAATGGAAACGACGGACCGCTCCCTTTTTAACGCTCATACATTACAGAATCTGATAACATGAATAAAATGCAAAAATTACTATCTGTACCGTCTAATTTGGTGGACTATTTTTATGAGTTAGAGCAAATTACTACCGACGAATGGTTTTGTACTTCGGATCCGGTAGGATCCAAGCTCGGATCGGGTGGGGGAACCACCTGGTTGTTGGAATCTTGCTACCGAAACAAAGGCAATAACTTGTCTTTCGATGAATGGTTGAGAAGTGATAAACGCATTTTATTGCATGCAGGCGGACAAAGCCGGCGTTTGCCGGGATATGCTCCTTCGGGGAAAATACTTACGCCTATACCCGTTTTTCGTTGGGAACGCGGACAGAAACTGAATCAGAATCTTTTGTCTTTGCAGCTTCCGCTTTACGAACGTATTTTATCTCAAGCACCGCAATCGCTGCACACGCTCATTGCCAGTGGTGATGTGTACATCCGCTCTGACAAGCCGTTACAGCCTATTCCCGAAGCCGACGTTGTATGCTACGGGCTTTGGGTAGATCCTTCGCTCGCCACACATCACGGAGTATATGTTTCGGAACGAAATAACCCTGCCGAACTCGATTTTATGATTCAGAAACCAACGCTGGGCAAGCTCGAAGAATTATCTAAAACACACATCTTTCTTATGGATATTGGGGTGTGGCTGCTGAGTGACAAGGCCATCAGGCTATTGATGCAGAAGTCTCGTAAAAAAGACTCTGCCGACCTTACTTATTACGATTTATATTCGGAGTTTGGGTTGGCATTGGGCAATCATCCTTTACTGCCCGACCCGGAACTTAACGAATTGTCAGTCGCCATTCTACCTTTGCAAGGAGGGGAGTTTTATCACTACGGCACCAGTCGTGAACTCATTTCATCCACACTCTCACTTCAAAATAAAGTATATGATCAACGCCGCATCATACATCGTAAGATCAAGCCCAACCCGGCTATGTTTATTCAAAACTCCTGCACGCCGGTAGACCTGACTGCGGTCAATGCCGATTTATGGATTGAAAATAGCTATGTACCTCAAGGCTGGCAACTTTCCAGTCGGCACATCATTACCGGAGTACCGGTTAACCAGTGGACAATAACCCTGCCCGAAGGTGTTTGTGTAGACATTGTTCCGGTTGGCGATAAGGAGTGGGCAGTGCGTCCTTACGGCATGAACGATGCTTTCAGGGGAAGTCTGACAGCTACAGATACTCATTTCCTAGAGAAACCTTTCACCCAATGGATGTCTGAAAGAAATCTCACTTTGGAAGATTTTAACGGTACAAACACAAACGATTTGCAAGCGGCCGGAATATTTCCTGTCGTTACTAACGTGGAAGAAATGGGACAGGTGCTCCGCTGGATGGTATCCGAAGCCCGGCTGGAAGCAGGCAAAGAAATTTGGAAACATGCCACGCGACTATCTGCCGATGAAATTGCATCCCAAGCCAACCTCAAACGCCTGTATGCACAACGTGAAGAGTTTACCCGTCAAAACTGGGTAAGTCTGGCACACAATTATGAAAAAAGTGTGTTCTACCAGCTTGATCTTCAACATGCTGCCGATGAGTTTGTACGCTTAGATCTCGATGCGCCCGATGAACTTCCCGAAGAAGCTCAACTCATGTCGAGAATACATAATCACATGCTTCGCTCACGCATCAACAGCCGGAAAGGAACTGATGGCGAAGCGGAAAAACTCAAGGCATTTGAATTGCTGCGTGATGGTTTATTAGGAGAAATAAGCAATCAGAAAAGCCTTCCGCAACTCAACGTATACTCAGATCAGATTGTGTGGGGACGCAGTCCGGTACGCATTGACGTAGCCGGCGGGTGGACCGATACACCTCCTTACTCTTTGTATTCGGGAGGAAATGTAGTGAACCTGGCCATTGAGCTAAACGGACAGCCACCGTTACAGGTGTATATCAAACCTTGCAACGAGCACCACATTATATTGCGTTCCATTGATATGGGAGCAATGGAAATCATCAAAACGTATGAGGAGTTAAGCCAATATAAGAAAGTCGGCTCCCCCTTCTCCATTCCCAAAGCTGCCTTGGTACTGGCCGGCTTTCATCCCGATTTCTTTGCTGAACATTACGGCACACTGAACGAGCAGTTGGAAGCATTTGGAGCCGGACTGGAAATTACTTTGCTGGCTGCCATACCTGCCGGTTCGGGTTTAGGGACGAGTTCCATCTTAGCTTCTACCGTATTGGGGGCTGTAAATGACTTCTGCGGATTAGCCTGGGATAAGAACGAAATTTGTCGCCGCACACTTGTGCTCGAACAGTTACTTACTACCGGTGGTGGTTGGCAAGACCAGTACGGTGGGGTGTTGCACGGCATCAAACTACTGCAAACGGAAGATGGTTTCAATCAATCGCCACAGGTTCGCTGGTTACCCGACTACCTCTTTAGTGAACCGGGTTTCAAAGAATGTCATTTGCTGTACTATACGGGCATAACCCGCACAGCCAAAGGCATTTTAGGAGAGATAGTGAGTTCCATGTTCCTCAATTCATCGGCACATCTTAGTCTGCTAGCCGAAATGAAAGCACATGCACTCGACATGGCCGAAGCCGTTCAACGAGGTCATTTTAATCGGTACGCCACACTAGTGGGCAAATCGTGGATGCAAAACAAAGCCCTTGACAGCGGAACCAATCCCCCTTCCGTTGAAGCGATTATCGACCGGATTAAAGATTACACACTCGGTTACAAGCTTCCCGGTGCAGGAGGTGGCGGATACCTCTATATGGTAGCCAAAGACGTTGAAGCAGCCGCAAGAATCAAAGAAATATTAACCAACAATCCACCCAATGCCCGTGCCCGTTTTGTACGCATGGATCTTTCCAACAAAGGATTGCAAATATCACGTTCATAAAACAAAACACCATGAAAATAGTAAGAACCAAAGAAGGTATCTCATACTTCTGGCCTTTTGTATTAGTCACCTCGCTTTTCTTTCTGTGGGGATTTGCGCATAGCATACTCGATGTACTGAATAAGCACTTTCAGGAAGTGCTGGTTATTTCGAAAGCCAAATCGGCATTGATTCAGGCAGTGGTTTACGGAGGTTATTTCCTTATGGCACTACCGGCAGGATACATTATTAAACGATACGGCTATCGCAAGGGAGTGGTATTGGGACTGTTGCTTTATGCCATTGGAGCTTTTTTGTTTATACCCGGCAGCCGGCTCATGTCTTTTGAGTTTTTCCTTTTCTCTCTTTTCATTATCGGTTGCGGACTTACTTGTCTGGAAACAGCCGCTAATCCCTACATCACCGTATTGGGCGATTTAAAGTATGGTGCCAGCCGACTAAACCTGGCTCAGTCATTCAACGGATTGGGTTGGATACTTGGTCCCTTGGTGGGAGGTATGGCTTTGTTCTCTACCAATGCCGACGTGTCTATTCCCTACATCATCATAGGAAGTGTCGTGTTACTAGTCGCTTTCTTTTTTATGCGCATTCGGTTGCCCGAGATAAAAGAAGAAGAACCCTCGACTGATGCCGCTGTTCTGAATAAAGGCTTGTGGCAGCACGCCCATTTTTTATGGGGTGTAATAGCTTTGTTTTGCTACGTTGCCGCACAAACAGGTATCAATAGTTTCTTTATCAATTATGTAACCGAGAGCTATTTACAGGTTAACAATGCCACCGCAGCCCTGTTACTTTCTTTTGGAGGAATGGGACTTTTCATGCTGGGACGTTTTCTGGGAAGCTGGCTGATGAATCTGGTGCGGGCGGAGAAGTTATTGTTCTACTTTGCGGTGGGCGCTTCTGTGTGCATGGTTATTGTGATAGGTAATTGGGGATGGCTGTCGGTTGGCGGACTATTCATCTGCTACCTTTTCGAATCGATCATGTTCCCAACCCTGTTTGCTTTGTCCATTGTGCGGTTAGGACATCACACCAAAAGAGCCTCTTCGTTCCTGATTATGGCCATCGTAGGTGGAGCTGTTGCCCCTGTTCTGATGGGGTTGATTGGAGAAAACAACATGGCAATTGGCTTTATTGTACCACTTATTTGCTTCCTTGTTATTGGCATTTATGCTATGGCTTATAAAAGGATGACACGATTTTCATAAGCATAATAATCTGACAACCAAAAAATCTTATTAACTTTGCGTGTCGTTTTTGAAAATAATAAAATACTAATGATATGAATATCTCTTATAATTGGCTGAAAGAGTATGTCGACTTTAATTTAACTCCCGACGAAGTTGCCGCTGCATTAACCTCAATCGGCCTTGAAACCGGAGGAGTAGAAGAAATGCAAACCATTAAAGGCGGATTGGAAGGCTTGGTTATCGGCGAAGTGCTGACATGTGAAGAGCATCCCAATTCAGACCATCTACACGTAACTACTGTTAACCTGGGTAGCGGTGAACCTTCTCAGATTGTGTGCGGTGCCGCCAATGTGGCTGCCGGACAAAAAGTTGTTGTTGCTACCTTGGGCACCGTTCTTTATAGCGGCGAGGAAAGTTTTACCATCAAGAAATCAAAAATACGCGGCGTTGAATCAAACGGTATGATTTGCGCTGAAGACGAAATAGGTATCGGTACTTCTCATGACGGCATCATTGTATTGCCCGCCGACGCTGTTCCCGGTACACTGGCCAAAGACTATTACAACATCAAAAGCGACTATGTGCTCGAAGTGGATATCACCCCCAACCGAGCCGATGCCTGCTCTCATTACGGTGTGGCAAGAGATTTGTACGCTTACTTGCTTAGCAATGGTTTCGAAGCTACATTGAAACGCCCTTCGGTAGATGAGTTCAAGGTGGATAATCACGATCTGGATATAGATGTTCAGGTAGAGAATACAGAAGCTTGTCCGCGTTACGCTGGTGTATCCATCAAAGGAGTTACCGTTAAGGAAAGCCCCGAATGGTTGCAAGATAAACTGCGCATCATCGGTATCCGCCCCATCAACAACGTAGTAGATATTACCAATTATATTGTTCACGCCTTTGGGCAACCGTTGCACTGCTTTGATGCGTCAAAGATTAAAGGAAACCGCGTGGTCGTAAAAACCATGCCGAACGAAACTCCTTTTGTTACCCTTGACGGAGTAGAACGCAAACTGGCCGATAAGGATCTGATGATTTGCAACAGCGAAGAGGCGATGTGCATTGCCGGAGTTTTTGGCGGACTGGAATCAGGATCAACGGAAACTACGACCGACATCTTCCTCGAGAGTGCTTACTTCCATCCCACATGGGTGCGTAAAACCGCTCGTCGTCACGGGTTGAATACAGATGCATCGTTCCGCTTTGAAAGAGGTATCGATCCCAATATTACACTTTACTGCCTGAAACTGGCTGCACTTATGGTGAAAGAGTTGGCGGGAGGAACCGTTTCATCTGAAATCAAAGATGTGTGTGCAACACCTGCGGCAGATTTCATGGTGAATCTATCATACGACAAAGTAAACACGCTGATTGGAAAAGTGATTCCGACAGACAAGATAAAGAGCATCGTTCTCAGTCTGGAGATGAAGATCACTTCGGAAACAGAAGAGGGATTGGTACTTGCCGTACCTCCTTACAGGGTAGATGTGCAACGCGATGTTGACGTAATTGAAGACATTCTGCGCATTTACGGATACAACAACGTTGAAATTCCCAGTACGCTGAAGTCGAGCCTCACCACCAAAGGAGAAGCCGACAAGTCGAACAAGTTACAGAATTTGATAGCAGAACAGTTGGTTGGTTGCGGATTCAATGAAATATTGAACAACTCACTGACACGTGCTGCTTATTATAATGAACTCCCTACTTTCCCCGCAGATAATTTGGTGATGCTGCTCAATCCGCTAAGTGCCGATTTGAATGCAATGCGTCAAACACTTTTGTTTGGTGGTTTGGAAAGCATTGCGCACAATGCAAATCGTAAGAATGCCGACCTGAAATTCTTTGAGTTTGGTAATTGTTACTATTTCAATGCCGAGAAAAAGAATGCGGAGAAAGTACTTGCGCCTTATTCGGAAGACTATCACCTGGGCATGTGGGTAACTGGTAAAAAAGTATCGGGCTCATGGGCACACGCCGACGAGAACAGTTCCGTTTACGAACTGAAAGCATACGTTGAAAACGTACTCCTTCGTTTGGGATTAAACCCACAGAATTTGGTTATCGGTAACCTTGCCGATGACGTATTTACTTCTGCACTTTCTGTGAACACACGCGGAGGCAAGCGATTGGCCGTCTTTGGTGTGGTAACCAAAAAACTGTTGAAGGCATTCGACATCGACAATGAAGTGTATTATGCTGACCTTAACTGGAAAGAGTTGATGAAAGCCATCAAATCAGTAAAAGTAAGCTATACCGAATTGTCGAAGTTCCCCGCTGTGAAAAGAGATTTAGCTTTGTTGATTGACCGCTCGGTAACCTTTGCCGAAATAGAAAAGATAGCTTATGATACAGAGAAGAAGCTACTGAAGGAAGTCTCTCTTTTTGATGTGTACGAAGGTAAAAACCTGGATGCCGGAAAGAAATCATACGCAGTCAGCTTCTTGCTTCAAGATGAGAATCAGACGCTGAATGACAAGACCATCGATAAGGTCATGAGCAAACTCATTAAGAATCTGGAAGACAAGCTAGGTGCACGCCTGAGATAAGAATTAATAATAAAATAAATAACAAATGCCTGCCTTCCTCATAGAGACAGGCTTAAAAATTACACCAATGGGAAGAGCATTTGAATACAGAAAAGCCACTAAAATGAAGAGATGGGGCAACATGGCCCGTACATTTACCAGAATAGGAAAACAAATAGCCATTGCGGTGAAAGCCGGTGGTCCGGATATTGAAAACAATCCTCACCTGAGAGCGGTTGTAGCCAATGCCAAACGCGAGAACATGCCCAAAGATAACGTAGAGCGTGCTATCAAAAATGCAATGGGTAAAGACCAGAAGGACTACAAAGAAATGGTGTACGAAGGTTACGGACCCTTTGGTATTGCAGTTTTGGTGGAAACAGCAACCGATAACACGACTCGCACCGTTGCCAACGTTCGCAGCGTTTTCAATAAATTTGGCGGTACTTTGGGTACATCGGGCAGCTTGGACTTCATGTTCAGTCACAAATCCGTATTTACCATCGCCAAGAAAGAAGGAATGTCTGTAGAAGACCTTATCTTGGAACTGATTGATTTCGGAGTAGATGAAGACGTAGATGATGATGGCGAAGAGTTGACTATCTACGGTGAATTCCAGTCATTCAATCTGATTCAAAAATACCTGGAAGAAAACCAATACGAAATTAAAAGTTCGGAATTCACGCGCATCCCCACAGATGAAAAAGAACTGAATGCCGAACAACGTGCAACGATTGAAAAAATGGTTGAACGCCTCGAAGATGATGAAGACGTTCAGAACGTATATACCAACTTGAAGCCGGCTGAGGACGAAGAGTAATCAGCAATACATTTACTTTGCCGGTTTTTATAATACCCCAAAGGCTATTGAAATGGCTTTTGGGGTATTTCCGTTTCCGTCGTTTCGCTACATAAAAGTTATGAAAAAAAGTATCACCAAGTATCACCAACCTTGCAATGCGCTGAAAGTCAAGTTGTTAAGGTGTGATACTTGCTCAAAAAAAGTATCACCAAGTATCACCAAGTGTCACACCTGTTTTTATAAATCATTCATTACACATTTAGGTAATTATCAATAAGCATTATATAGACAAAATGGCGGTTTTAATCTATTGATTTGCACGTGAACAAAATCGTTGTACACCCGGGTGTACAACAGTTATACACCCCCATTTACACAACTTGTAGATCCGGGTGTACACGTTCCATACACCCGGGTGTATACGAAGTTTGTAAACCATCAAAAAAGGAAACATACAGTATGCATTAAAGTATAGCATTACTTCAACAAAACCCATTTTTAGATACTACCGAAACACCACCAAAATGCACCGTTATAATTGAACCATGAACAAGAATAATTGTTTTAAAACATTATCTTTGCACAAACAGATGAAAATATGAAGAACTATTTAAAAGATTTAAAACGGAAAGACCACAAGCGTTATTTGGGTGGTCTTGATATTTTCAGATACATAGGTCCGGGACTACTCGTGACGGTAGGTTTTATCGACCCGGGCAACTGGGCATCAAACTTTGCTGCCGGTTCCGAATTCGGCTATTCACTGTTATGGGTAGTAACCCTCTCAACCATTATGTTGATTATTTTGCAGCACAACGTAGCCCACTTGGGCATTGTAACCGGCTTATGCTTGTCGGAAGCTGCCACCCAATACACTCCCAAATGGATATCCCGCCCTATATTGGGCACTGCCGTGCTGGCCTCCATCTCCACCTCGCTGGCCGAAATTCTGGGAGGAGCCATTGCTCTGGAAATGCTGTTTGACATCCCCATACTCTGGGGTGCCATACTCACCACACTCTTTGTTCTATTGATGCTTTTCACCAATTCATATAAAAAGATTGAACGTTCCATTATCGCCTTTGTATCCGTTATCGGACTTTCATTCATCTATGAATTATTTCTGGTCGAAATTGACTGGCCTGCCGCTACCGCAGGGTGGGTAACACCCTCTTTCCCGAAAGGAAGTATGCTCATCATTATGAGCGTATTGGGTGCTGTGGTCATGCCTCATAACCTGTTTCTGCATTCGGAGGTCATACAAAGTCACGAATACAATAAAAAAGACGATAACTCCATTCGTAAAGTGTTGAAATATGAGCTGTTTGACACACTCTTCTCCATGATTGTGGGATGGGCCATCAACAGTGCTATGATTCTGCTGGCAGCAGCCACTTTCTTTAAAAGTGGTATACAAGTTGAAGAATTGCAACAGGCAAAGTCTTTATTGGAACCGCTTTTGGGTAATAATGCCGCCATGGTATTTGCTTTGGCATTGCTCATGGCAGGTATCTCCTCGACCATTACCAGCGGTATGGCGGCGGGCTCTATTTTTTCGGGCATATTCGGCGAATCATACCACATCAAAGACAGCCATTCACAGGTAGGTGTATTGCTATCGCTCGGTGTGGCTCTGCTGCTTATCTTTTTCATTGGTGATCCGTTCAAGGGACTTATTATTTCGCAAATGATTCTGAGCATTCAGTTGCCGTTTACCGTTTTCCTGCAAGTGGGACTCACTTCCTCGCCCCGTGTGATGGGTAAATATGTGAATAGCCGTTGGAGTACTTTTGTGCTTTACAGCATTGCAGTTATCGTATCTATATTAAATATCATGTTACTTTTTTCATAGATTATGAAGATCATTACATACAACGTTAACGGCCTGAGAGCCGCAGCAAGCAAAGGACTGCCAAACTGGCTGGAGCAAGAAAGCCCCGATGTGCTTTGCCTTCAGGAAACCAAGCTGCAACCCGATCAGTATCCTGCTTCTGAATTTGAAGCGCTGGGTTATAAAGCGTATCTTTTTTCGGCAGAAAAGAAAGGATACAGCGGAGTGGCCATTTTAACACGTCGTGAACCCGACCACGTGGAGTATGGCATGGGACTGGAGGAGTACGACCGCGAAGGGCGTTTCATCCGTGCCGACTTTGGCGATTTGTCGGTTGTCAGCGTGTACCACCCTTCGGGTACCAGTGGTGATGAGCGGCAAGATTTTAAGATGATCTGGCTGGAAGCGTTTCAAAAGTACGTTAACCAACTGCGCAAGGAACGTCCCAAGCTGATTCTTTGCGGAGACTACAACATTTGCCACGAGCCCATTGACATTCACGACCCGGTGCGCAATGCAACCAACAGCGGTTTCTTACCCGAAGAGCGCGAATGGATGACACGTTTTTTAGCCGATGGATACATTGACACCTTCCGGCATCTGTACCCCCAGAAACAAGAATATACCTGGTGGAGCTATCGTTTCAACTCACGCTCAAAAAACAAAGGATGGCGTATTGATTACTGTATGGTTACCGCCAATCTGCAACCAGACCTAAAAGAAGCACGCATCTTGGGAGATGCCGTTCACTCGGACCACTGCCCCATGATGCTCGAAATAGTGTAATTTGAAACATGGAAGAAATGCAAAAAAGAATTGAAAGAGCAGTTGAACTGTTTAAAAACGGCTACAACTGCTCTCAGTCTGTCGTGGCGGCTTTTGCCGACATGTACGGATTTACCGAAGAACAGGCCCTGCGTATGTCGGCCTCCTTCGGGGGAGGAATAGGACGCATGCGTGAAACCTGCGGTGCAGCCTGTGGTATGTTTATCTTAGCCGGACTAGAAAAAGGGAGCGTGGTAGCCGGTGATCGTGAAGGAAAAGCAGTCAATTATGCTTTGGTACAAGAGCTGGCCGCCGAATTTCGTAAGAGAAACGGTTCGCTAATCTGTGCCGAATTGCTGGGACTAAAGCCCCAAACTCCGGTTGTATCGACTCCCGAAGAGCGCACAGAACAATACTATGCCAAAAGACCTTGCGTTAAAATGGTTGAGGAAGCAGCCTGCATTTGGGCCGAATACCTTGAAAAAGTAAAATAAAGTCGGCTTTTTGTGTTGTAAAACATATAATTTATATATATTTGCAAACATACGTAGTGAATTGATTGCCAGTTCACTGAAAAGAATGTCTAACCAAAACTCTAGAAGAATGTTAAAAGAAAAAGCAGGCGAAACAGCCGGAAAAATCTGGAATGCGCTAAGCGAAAGCGAAGGGCTCACAGCCAAACAGCTAAAAAAGGCCACTAAACTAGTGGATAAAGACCTTTATTTGGGTCTTGGATGGTTGTTGAGAGAAGACAAAATTTCGACCTCTGAAGTCGATGGAGAACTGTTTGCAAAACTAAAGTAAGAACAAACTTACTGCAAACACATAAAATGCAAAAAAAGTGTGCCATTACATTACGATATGTGATAGGTACACTTTTTTTTATTCTTCCCTTTATGTATCTTTGCACACTAAATTAAAGTTAAATATCCAACATGAAGAATATTCGAAACTTTTGTATCATTGCTCATATAGACCACGGTAAGTCAACGCTGGCCGACCGCTTGCTGGAATTCACCAAAACCATTCAGGTTACGGGAGGGCAGATGCTCGACGATATGGACCTGGAAAAGGAGAGGGGCATCACCATTAAAAGTCATGCCATTCAGATGGAATATATGTATAATGGCGAAAAATATATTCTCAACTTGATTGATACTCCGGGACACGTAGACTTTTCTTACGAGGTATCCCGTTCCATTGCCGCTTGTGAAGGAGCTTTGCTGATTGTCGACGCTTCGCAAGGAGTTCAGGCGCAAACCATTTCCAACCTTTACATGGCCATTGAGCACGACCTGGAAATCATTCCCATCATCAACAAATGCGATATGGCCAGTGCCATGCCCGAAGAAGTGGAAGATGAGATAGTTGAGTTGCTGGGATGCAAACGCGAAGAGATTATTCGTGCGTCGGGTAAAACCGGTATGGGAATAGAAGAAATACTGGCTGCCGTCATTGAACGTATTCCTTGTCCGGTGGGTGATGAAGAAGCACCGCTACAGGCCTTGATTTTCGACTCTGTATTCAACTCGTTTCGCGGTATCATTGCCTACTTCAAAATTACAAACGGTGTGATTCGCACGGGAGATAAAGTGAAGTTTTTCAATACCGGAAAAGAATACATGGCCGATGAAATTGGGGTTCTAAAAATGGATATGGTACCCCGGAAAGAACTTCGCACAGGCGATGTAGGTTATATTATTTCGGGAATAAAGACTTCAAAAGAAGTAAAAGTAGGTGATACCATTACCCACATTGCACGTCCTTGCAGCAAGGGCATTTCAGGATTCGAAGAGGTGAAGCCTATGGTCTTTGCCGGCGTTTACCCCATTGAAGCCGAAGATTTTGAAGATTTGCGTGCCTCCTTAGAGAAATTACAGCTCAACGATGCCTCGCTTACCTTCCAGCCGGAGTCTTCTTTGGCTTTGGGTTTTGGTTTCCGTTGCGGATTCCTGGGTTTACTCCACATGGAAATTGTTCAGGAACGTTTGGACCGCGAGTTCGATATGAATGTGATTACCACCGTTCCCAACGTGTCATACAAGGTGTACGACAAACAGGGCAACATGGCCGAAATACACAACCCGGGAGGTATGCCCGACCCAACACTGATTGACCGTATTGAAGAACCTTACATCAAGGCTTCGGTTATTACCACGACGGATTACATCGGGCCGATTATGACCCTTTGTCTTGGAAAGCGCGGAGAGCTGATTAAGCAAGAGTACATATCGGGCAATCGGGTAGAGATTCATTATAACATGCCTTTGGGAGAGATTGTGATTGATTTTTATGATAAACTGAAGAGTATCTCCAAAGGATATGCTTCCTTTGATTATCATACCGACGGATTCAGACCATCCAAACTGATTAAGATGGACATCCTGCTCAACAGCGAGCCGGTTGATGCTTTGTCAACACTGACCCACGTTGATAATGCCTACGAATTAGGCAAGCGAATGTGTGAAAAGCTCAAAGAACTCATACCGCGCCAGCAGTTTGATATTGCTATTCAGGCAGCCATCGGTTCCAAGATTATTTCCCGGGAAACAATCAAAGCCGTTCGTAAAGATGTTACCGCTAAATGTTATGGAGGTGACATCAGTCGTAAGCGTAAATTGCTTGAGAAACAAAAGAAGGGTAAGAAGCGCATGAAGCAGATTGGTAATGTGGAAGTTCCCCAGAAAGCCTTCCTGGCAGTGCTGAAACTCGATTAGTAAAAAACAAAAAGGGGTAACTGCACTTGTTCGCAGAGCTTTGAGCGAAGTTACCCCTTTATAATCTAGATTTATATGGAAAAAGTTCTGAATTCAATTCTTAAAACCATTCGTTTGTGGAGCGCTGCGGTGCCCATGAATATAGTAGCCAGTGCATTTCTCTTTCTGATGGCGTTATTGGCTGCCGTTGCTGCCAATTCTTCTTTCGCTCCTGTTTACAACGATTTCTTGTCGCATCAACTGTATTTTCAGGTTGGTGATTTCAATCTGTTTTCGCACAATGGTCACAGCCTAACGGTGCATCAGTTTATTAACGACGGATTGATGACGGTTTTCTTCCTGACCGTGGGATTGGAAATTAAGCGTGAACTACTGGTAGGTGAGCTATCGTCCGTTCGCAAAGCATTGTTACCTTTCATTGCAGCCTGTGGCGGAATGATTGTTCCGGTGGCTATTTACACGTTTATTTGTCCGGCAAATACCGATGCAGGCCACGGGTTAGCTATTCCTATGGCAACAGACATCGCCTTTTCGCTTGGTGTACTTAGTTTACTGGGAAAGCGAGTGCCACTAAGTTTGAAAATATTCCTCACCGCCTTTGCTGTGGTCGATGATATTGGTGGTATCATGGTGATAGCAGCATTCTACAGTAAACATGTAAGTCTGGGATATTTAGCTTGGGCAGCCGTTTTATTGCTGATGTTGTTCCTCATAGGTAAAAGAGTGTCGACCAACAAGACTTTCTTCATGCTGATTGGAATTGTAATCTGGTATCTCTTTTTGCAATCGGGCATACACAGTACCATTGCAGGCGTATTGCTTGCCTTCGTGATCCCCGCTCGTCCGCGTTTGGATGTAGGAAAATACATTGAACGCATCCGGCGTACTATTAATATGTTCCCGGTAACGAACGAAGATGAGATTGTACTTACCAACAGGCAAATCGCCATGCTGAAACGGGTGGAGTCTGCTTCCGACCGCGTAATTAGTCCCCTACAATCACTGGAAGACAACCTACACCTGGCAGTAAACTTTGTGATCTTGCCTTTATTTGCTTTTGCCAATGCCGGTGTGGTGTTTAGCGGAAGCGGGGAGTTGGTAGGAGATGTAACCTGGGCCATTGCAGCCGGATTGCTTTTCGGGAAATTCTTCGGTATATATCTATTCACATGGCTTGCCGTTAAAACGGGCATTGCCGGCATGCCAAGGGGTATGACCTGGAAAACAACGGCGGGAGTGTCCTTGCTAGGCGGTATCGGTTTTACCGTTTCCCTGTTTATCACAAATCTATCTTTTGGAGACGGGCAGGCAGTACTGCTAAATCAAGCTAAGTTCGGTGTACTTCTGGGTACTTTAGTGGCGGGTATGCTGGGATTTCTCTACCTGCGTTGGGCATTGGCCTATGATGAAAGGAAATTGAAACATTAATAAACGGCATGTTATCAATAACAAATCGCCCCAAAAGCTCTGGTGAACTTTTGGGGCGATTCAGTTTATGTAGCCGATTAAAGATTTTCCGTTGTCTCGTCATCGTCGTCATCAAAAGCTTCCAGAGGAAGAATCTTACGACTTTCATCTTGGGGTAGTTCCTCCACTTGCCGCAACCTACGTTCAATGGCGCGTGTTCGTTTTCCCATTACCTCTTCCAGTTGGTCTCCTGCATTTTGCAGATTCTTTTGAACCTTTTGCAACATGCCACCAAACTTTCCAAATTCTGTTTTGACAGCACCCAACACGCTCCACACTTCACTGGTACGCTTCTGAATAGCCAACGTACGGAAACCCATCTGCAAACTATTTAGTATGGCTCCCAGGGTAGTAGGACCGGTAACCACAATCTTATATTCCTTCTGCAGAGTCTCTACCAATGCCGTTCGCCGAATCACTTCAGCGTAAATGTTTTCAAAAGGTAAAAACATAATAGCAAAATCAGTTGTGGCAGGCGGATCAACATACTTCTCATGAATATCTTTAGCCATTTTCTTAATGACAGTTTCCAGCTGTTTGCCGCAAGCATCCATCGCTACGGCATCTCCGGCCTCAAAAGCATCATAATAGCGTTCGTAAATATCCTGTGGAAATTTGGCATCGACCGGTAAGTACACCACCTCTTCGTTATCATTCTTTCCGGGAAGTTTGATGGCATACTCTACAAAATCGGTAGAACTCTTTTTGGTTTTCACATTGACGGCATATTGCTCCGGACTCAACATCTGCTCCAACAAAGCCCCCAATTGTACTTCACCGAAAGTACCGCGCATCTTCACATTGCTCAGTACTTTCTTCAAGCCCCCAACATCTTGCGCCAACGATTGCATTTCGCCTAGTCCTTTCTGCACGTTTTCGAGCTGCGAACGAACGATTTCAAACGACTGACCAATGCGTTCGTTCAATGTTTTTTGTAGCTTTTCCTCAACCATCACGCGCATATCATCGAGTCTCTTTTCCGTGGAAGTCACCAGTTTATCCTGCTGCTTGGTCAGCTCATCGAATTTTTGCGCCTGCAACTCACCGTTAGCACGCATATTCTGATACATGGCATCTTGCAAATGACGAATGTTTTCACTCAACGTTTGCGTTATTTCCATGCGTAACTCACGAATGCTACGGTTTAGCTCTTCACGGTTTTCTTGCATCTGCTGACGCAAAACGGTTTGCAGTTCATCCCACTGTTTGGTTTGTCTGCGTCCGATAAAAAGGAAAAGCAACACCAGCAGCAACACCAAGTTGACCGTTAGCAAAACAATCTCCATAAAGTAGTAAGCGATTAATAAGTAAGCACCTCGTTGCCCGTTTCCGTAATCAGAATCATTTTCTCCCATTGAGCAGACGGCATGCTATCATCTGTGTAAACAGTCCATCCGTCTTCCTCATCAATGAAAACATCGCACTTACCCATATTAATCATCGGTTCAATAGTAAAAGTCATGCCCGGCAAAATCATCATTCCCGTTCCTTTACGTCCAAAATGCTCTACATCAGGTTCTTCGTGAAACTTAATGCCAACACCATGTCCGCACAACTCACGTACCACACTGTAACCGTTCTTTTCAGCGTGTTGTTGAATGGCCGCACCCACATCACCCAGTCGGGCCCAGGGCTGCGCTGCTTGAATACCAATTTCCAGGCACTCTTTGGTCACATCTACCAATCTTTTGATAGCCGGGTGCACATTGCCAATCATAAACATGCGCGATGCATCCGAGAAATAACCATTATAGATGGTAGAAACATCCACATTGACAATATCGCCGTTCTTCAGAAATTCTTGTTCCGATGGAATGCCGTGACACACTACATCATTAATTGAAGTACAAACACTTTTAGGGAACCCTTCGTAGTTGAGCGGAGCGGGGATGGCACCATGAGCAAGCGTATAGTCATACACCAGCTTATCGATTTCGGCTGTGCTCATTCCCTCACGGATATGTGCCGCTACATGGTCAAGTACTCCTGTATTGATAAGCGCACTAGCCTTTATCCCTTCAATCTGTTCCGGTGTTCTCAGCACTTTTCTAGGGGGGAGTTTAATGCCTTGCTTTCTATATTTTTGGATTCTTTCTTCCATTTCATCCGGATAGTTTTTAGGTGTAAACCGGCCACCATTCATTATTTTTTTCATCTTGTAAGAAGTTTGTCTCACAAAAGTAATGCTTTTATTTTATCCGTTTATCAAAAGAGAATGAATTAAATCATTATTTTCAATAAAAAAGAAAGGACATTTAAGAAAAAAAAGTATTTTTGATGCGGTTTACTAGTAAGATTATTAATTACTTCATAATATCATAATATGATTTCTAAAAGTACCAAACATGATTTTGAGATAATACACGAGATAATAAATGATGCGTCTGTTGCGTACAAAGGAGTAATCCCGGCCGACCGCTGGAAAGAGCCTTACATGACAAAAGAAGAATTGAAACATGAAATAGAAGAAGGTGTTGAAATTTGGAAATATGAGGAAGATGACGAAATTAAAGGAGTAATGGGTATACAATATAAAGGCGATGTGATATTAATACGCCATGCCTATGTTCGTACAACTTCCAGACAAAAAGGTATTGGCGGAAAGCTCTTGACCCATTTAATGAAATTAGCAAGCGTTCCTATACTCATTGGTACTTGGAAAGATGCTACATGGGCAATCAGTTTTTACGAAAAGCACGGCTTTCATCTGGTGGAGGAAAATAAAAAGAATCTATTATTGAAGAAATATTGGTCGATACCTGGCAGGCAAGTGGAAACATCTGTTGTATTAGCTAACACAGACAATATCTGAGGTACGAACAGAACTCAATTCTAAAGAAGGATGAAAGAATTCAATTTTAAGAAGATTGATGCATTTGCAACAGAAAGCTCAACCGGAAACCCGGCAGGGTATATACGTTTGGCTGAACTGGCAGATATAACAACTGCCGAGATGCAACAAATAGCCAAAGAATTAAAAGGCTTTGTCAATGAAGTAGGATATCTAGCTCAAGTTAATGATTTTGAATTCGATCTACGTTACTATTCGTCCGAAAGAGAAGTCGATTTTTGTGGTCATGCAACCATTGCAATCATGTATGATCTGATCAAAACAAATAAATTCTTGGCCGAAGTTCCTACCCTGAAAATAAACACCAACAGAGGTTCTCTCACCGTCTACAATCAAACGAAATCCGAAGATGCCGTTTTCATCATGTCACCCGTACCGGAACACAAGAATATCTTGATTGACAGTGCAGAATTGGCAAAGCAACTGAAACTTACATTGGGTGAAGTCGACGCGAAACGCCCCATATCTGTTATTAATGCGGGGTTAACCACGCTGATTGTGCCCATTGTTTCATTGGAAGCAATTATAAAAATAAACTCCGATATGGAGGAACTAAAACGGTTTTGTGTGAAAAGTCAGATTGATATTATTGAAGTATATACTGCCGAAACACGAAACAAAAGGAATGATTACAGGACAAGAGTTTTTGCGCCCACATTCGGCTATCTTGAAGATCCTGCTACTGGTTCCGGTAATTCCGCCTTTGGTTACTATTTAATAAAAAACGATTGGTGGACGGAAGGACTGCTAACGATAGAACAAAATGGATTAATTGACAATTATAACGTTGTTAAATTGCAAATGCAAAAAGATGAAAGCAATAAGGTCAGGGTCTGTTTTGGTGGTAATGCCGCGACCAGAATTGAAGGAAAATACAAAATATACAAATAAAGGCTGCCCAATAAATCAGACAACCTTTATCACAACGAACAATTTAGCGGAAAGAGTGGGATTCAAACCCACGGTACAGCAAAGCCGTACAACGGATTTCGAGTCCGTCCCGATCGATCACTCTGGCATCTTTCCTTAACTTGGGCGCAAATATACATCTTTTTAGAGTTCGTTATCATCCGTTATTGTGCAAAAAAAGTATAAATAACAAAAGAATCTTTCAAATATAATTTTATCTTTGCACCAAATTTAATTAAGTATCAATTATATAATAAAAACTAAAATGAGAAAATTAAACTATGTAAGCATCTTACTTGCAGTAATCACAGTTCTGGGGTTAACTTCCTGCGAAGAAAATGAAGATTTCCAAAACAGTGAATCAAAATTATGTACCAAATTGTGGGTTGAAGCATATGAAACAAATGCAGGAGACCACTGTACGCATCAATTGGAATTTGCCTACAACGGCTCGGGCCGCGAAATCTTTATTTACCAACGTTACAATACCAGTGGTAGTTTACTAGCACCTTATAAAACTGAAACACGGAGTTTTGTGTGGTATTGGCAAAACGACTACAGAGAGGGGTTAGTTCTAGAGTATGGATCGGGTAACTATATCTATTTTGATGATGTTTGGGTGAGAAATGATTATCTTTCGGGAGTTTTTGATGGAATACAATCTACTTTTACTAATTCCGATATCTTTTAATTAGTCTATAAAATATATTATATAAAAAGAGTGCTCTTCGCAATGAAAAGCACTCTTTTTTATGTAATAATCAAGAGAATAGCCGCTTCAGATTATTCGGTATCAATGACATCTTCCTTTGGTTTTGCTGTCTTTTGTTTCAACATGATTTTCCTGAATTCCGAAGGATAAGGTGTTTCAAACTCTAACAACTCATCGGTTACAGGATGATAGAATGAGAGTTTGTAGGCGTGCAATGCCAAGCGTCCAATAGGATTGTTGCCATCACCGTATTTCACATCTCCCAGAACCGGATGTTTGAGATCTTGCATATGTACGCGAATCTGGTTTTTGCGTCCCGTTTCCAGTTCAAGTTCCAGCAATGAATAACCATTTGCTCTTTTGATTACCTTGTAATGCGTAATGGCTTTATCACCTCCGTTATTGGTCATGCTTGAGTAAGTGATAAATACCTTGTTGTCTTTCAACCACGAAGTAATGGTACCACCGTCTTTCTCCACCTCACCCGATACAACAGCCACATACCTTCTGTCTTTCACAATTCTGTCCCAATAATCCTGCAAAGTAATTTTGGTCTTCTCATCCTTGGCAAAAACCAATAAGCCCGATGTATCACGGTCTAAGCGATGTACCACATATATTCTATGGTTTTTGCCGGAGCGCTGTACATATTCATTCAAGATGCTGTGAGCAGTACGTTCCTTCTGCTTATCAGTTCCTATAGTGAGAAGTCCTTCACGTTTATCAACCACCAAAAGATAAGCATCTTCGTATACCAGTTTCAGGAGACTGCTTCTAAATTCTTTATTGCCCTTATTTTTGCTCACCTGCACTTTCATACCCGGCTTAAGCGGATGATTATATTGCGTGCGGATCACATTGTCGACCATAACCATGCGCTTGCTCAACAGAGATTTCGCTGTAGTTCTGCTTATACCGTCTATCTTATTCATTAAGAAATCCATCAGTTCGCTGGCTTCTTTCACAGAATACGCTGTATATTTTGCCTTAGCTCTTGCTACAGGCTTACTCTTCTTTTCTTTTTTCTTTTTGGTTATCACCATAATTCATCATTTATAAAGACCATTCATACGGTCCGGTTTTTATCGCTTTTCAAGCAATACCACATTCTCAACGTGATGCGTATGCGGGAACATATCTACCGGTTGCACGGCAGTCACTTTATATTTTTCATCCAACAAAGCCAAATCACGCGCTTGTGTTGCCGGATTGCAACTCACATAAACAATGCGTTGAGGTTCTGCAAACAAAATAACATCTACTACATCCTGATGCATACCGGCACGGGGAGGATCGGTAATGATCACATCCGGTCTGCCATATTGGTTGATAAAATCTTGCGTCAGCATGTCTTTCATATCACCGGCAAAGAACAACGTATTCTTGATGCCGTTAATATCAGCATTCACCTTAGCATCTTCAATAGCCTCGGGAACATATTCAATACCAATAACCTGTTTGGCCTTGCTTGCAACGAAATTGGCAATAGTACCTGTACCCGTATACAAATCATATACCAGCTCATTGCCCGTTAGTTGTGCGAAGTTTCGAGTTATCTTATACAAATTATAAGCTTGTTCGGAATTGGTTTGATAGAATGACTTCGGACCGATTTTAAATTTCAATCCTTCCATCTCCTCATAAATGTAATCGTTCCCTTTGAAGACAAACACGTCTCTGTCTGTTATCGTATCGTTGCATTTATTATTAATAATATAAAGGAGAGAAGTTATTTCGGGGAAAGAATCTGCCATGTGCTGCAACAGTTTCTTAAAGAGTACCATTTCTTCCTCATGGTGTTCTTCGTCAATGCGGCAGATAAGAATGACCATCAGTTCTCCCGTAGTAGAGGTACGAATAATCATGTTACGAAGCATACCTACCTGATTGCGCAAGTCAAAGAAGCTATAATTATGCTCATAGGCATAGTCGCGTACAGCATTACGTATACGGTTTGAAATATCATCTTGCAACCAGCATTTCTCTATGGCCAGCACTTTATCAAACGCATTAGGAATGTGAAATCCCACCGCATTCATCTGATCATAAGTTACGTTTTGCTTTACTTCTTCGTAAGTAAGCCAACGCTTATTAGAAAAAGTGAATTCCAGCTTGTTACGGTAAAACGTTGTCTTCTCAGATCCCAGAATAGGAGAGATCTCCGGAAGTTCAATCTTTCCGATGCGGGTCAGATTGTCCGTTACTTGTTTCTGCTTGTACTTTATTTGCTCTTGATAAGGTAAAATTTGCCATTTGCATCCGCCACACACACCGTAATGTTCACAAAATGCTACCTCACGGACAGGTGAATACTCATGGAATTTCACAGCTTCAGCTTCCGCATATTTGTTTTTCTTTCTCTTGACTTGTAAATCGACCACATCTCCGGGCACAACAAAGGGAACAAACACTACCAAATCGTCAATCTTAGCAATTGCTTTTCCTTCAGCCGCCACATCTTTTATAGTCACCTTCTCCAAAAAGGGAAGTTCTTTTTTCTTTCTTGCCACTTTTACACCAGTATAATTAATTATTTTGCAAAAATAAGCATTTTTGGGAGAATTCTCTCTATCTCTATAAATATTAAATATTGCCATCTTGAAATTACATTTAACGTGAATATTTTTCCCTAAAATGTTTTGCAGTCTCCAAAATATCATTAGTTTTGCGAACAGAAAAAACCTTATATAACTTTAAACACACACTTATGGACAAAAAAAGAGTCTACACCTTCGGGAACGGACAAGCCGAAGGTAGAGCCGACATGAAAAACCTTTTAGGCGGCAAAGGGGCAAACCTGGCAGAAATGAACCTGATTGGCGTTCCGGTGCCTCCCGGATTTACAATAACCACTGAAGTTTGTACTGAATACTATGAACTAGGTCACAACAAAGTGGTTGCCCTACTTAAAAACGAGGTTGAACAAGCCATTGCACATATTGAAACATTGATGAGATCCAAATTCGGCGACGTGGAGAATCCTTTATTGGTTTCCGTACGTTCGGGAGCTCGTGCTTCCATGCCCGGTATGATGGATACGATTCTGAATTTAGGTTTAAACGACGAGGTGGTTGAAGGACTAACCCGTAAAACAGGCAATGCACGTTTTGCATGGGATTCATACCGTCGTTTTGTTCAGATGTATGGCGATGTGGTACTTGGAATGAAACCTTCAAACAAGGAAGAAATTGATCCTTTTGAGGAAATTATTGAGGAAGTGAAACACGCCAAGGGCGTTAAGCTCGACAACGAACTCAAGGTAGAGGATCTGAAAGAACTGGTTGCTAAGTTTAAAGCTGCTGTGAAAGAACGTACCGGTAAGGATTTTCCTACATCTGCTTTCGAACAGTTATGGGGAGCCGTATGTGCCGTATTCAATTCCTGGATGAACGAACGTGCCATCTTGTACCGCAAAATGGAAGGTATACCCGACGAATGGGGAACGGCTGTTACCGTGCAAGCCATGGTATTTGGAAATATGGGCGAAACATCGGCAACGGGAGTGTGTTTTTCACGCGATGCCGGTACCGGTGAAGATCTTTTCAACGGTGAATACCTGATTAATGCACAGGGCGAAGATGTGGTAGCTGGAATACGCACTCCACAACAAATTACACTCATCGGTTCGCAACGTTGGGCTGCTTTGGCAGGCGTTAGTGAGGAGACTCGTTCCAAATGCTACCCGTCAATGGAAGAGGCTATGCCCGAGATTTATGCTGAACTTGATCGTTTGCAAACCAAACTGGAAAATCACTACCGTGACATGCAAGACATGGAATTCACCGTTCAGGAAGGCAAGTTGTGGTTCCTGCAAACGCGTAACGGTAAACGTACCGGTGCTGCTATGGTTAAAATTGCCATGGATTTGTTACGCCAAGGAATGATTGACGAGAAAATAGCTATACTTCGCGTAGAACCTAATAAATTAGATGAACTGCTTCATCCGGTATTTGATAAAATAGCTTTAAGTCAAGCCATTGTACTGACTCGTGGACTTCCGGCTTCGCCTGGGGCTGCCACCGGACAAATTGTATTCTTTGCTGATGATGCCGCCGAATGGCATGCTGCCGGTAATAAGGTGGTGATGGTTCGTCTGGAAACTTCTCCGGAAGACTTGGCCGGAATGCAAGTAGCACAAGGTATTCTCACGGCTCGCGGAGGTATGACTTCGCATGCAGCTGTAGTGGCCAGAGGAATGGGTAAATGCTGTGTATCAGGTGCAGGTGCTCTCAATATTGATTACAAAGCTCGTACGGTAGAGATTGACGGAACCGTGTTAAAAGAAGGTGATTTCATCTCAATTAACGGTAGTACAGGAGAGGTTTACCAAGGCAAAGTAGAAACCCGTGCTGCCGAGTTATCAGACGACTTCTCTGAATTAATGAAACTTGCCGATAAATATACCAAATTGCAAGTAAGGACTAATGCCGACACGCCTCACGATGCTGCTGTTGCCCGTAATTTTGGTGCGGTCGGTATCGGCTTGTGCCGCACGGAACACATGTTCTTTGAAGGTGAAAAGATTAAAGCCATGCGCGAAATGATTCTGGCTGTTGATGCTGAAGGCAGACGCAAAGCTTTAGCCAAAATATTACCTTATCAGCAAGATGATTTTAAAGGAATATTTAAAGCCATGCAAGGCTATCCGGTTACAGTTCGTTTGCTGGATCCTCCTTTGCATGAGTTTGTTCCGCATGATTTGAAAGGTCAGGAAGAAATGGCAGAAGCCATGGGAGTTACGCTTGCGTATATTCAGCAGCGTGTGGAAGCTTTGTGCGAACACAACCCTATGTTAGGACACCGCGGATGTCGCTTAGGAAACACGTATCCTGAAATAACTCAAATGCAGACTCGTGCCATTCTGGGAGCTGCACTTGAACTGAAAAAAGAAGGCATAACAACGATACCTGAAATCATGGTTCCGCTGACCGGAATTGTGTACGAATTCAACGAGCAAGAAAAGGTGATTCGCAGCGAGGCTGAAGCTTTATTTGCCGAAAAGGGAATGCGCATTGAGTTTAAAGTAGGTACGATGATTGAAATACCTCGTGCAGCACTTACAGCCAACAAGATTGCTGCATCGGCAGAATTCTTCTCCTTTGGAACCAATGACCTCACACAAATGACATTTGGTTACTCTCGTGATGACATTGCTTCTTTCCTCCCGGTATATCTGGAAAAGAAAATATTAAAGGTAGACCCATTCCAAGTACTGGATCAGAATGGAGTGGGACAGCTGGTAAGAATGGCAACCGAGAAAGGACGTTCTGTTCGTCCCGATTTGAAATGTGGTATTTGCGGTGAACACGGTGGTGAACCTTCTTCTGTGAAGTTCTGCCATAAAGTGGGACTCAATTACGTAAGCTGTTCTCCTTTCAGGGTGCCCATTGCTCGCTTAGCAGCAGCGCAGGCAGCCATTGAAGAATGATTTATCCTTAAATTTAAGTTTTTTATATCAAAAAATGGGGCTGCTTTTTTGGCAGCCCTGTTTATTGTGTATAATGATGATTCTGTTTTTATTCCGCCATATCCTTTAACTGTCGGAAATGCTCTACAATACCTTTGTAGTTTATTTCAGTACATGCATCGAACTTATTCCAAAGATCACCTAATACAGCCGCACCTCCAAATCCGAAATCTTTTATTTCGGGTAATGTTTCAGGAGTTATGCCCCCTAGAGCAATGACTTTCTTATCAATAATCTTTTTGGCAACTGCTTCTCTTATTTCCTCAGGCGTATAAGGAGGCTCGTAAGAAGCTTTCGATATACTGGGGTAAACCGGACTCAGAAAAACATATTCGTATTTATCTTTGTACTGCTCAACCTCTTCCAAGGAATGACAAGAGAAACTCACATGTCCGTGGTAATCATGAGGTTCCTCCGGATTACGACGATTCAAGTGAATACCCATCAAATCAAACTCATTTTTCAAATAAAAATGGTCATGCGTTACGATGCGACGATGATACTTCTCGGGTATCAAAGTCAGCAGTCTTTCCGCATAAATAGCCGGCATGTCGGGCTTACGTAAGTGAAGGATATCCAGTCCTTCTTCGAAGAGAGTAGTAATGATTTTATCCTCTTCTACAAAGTAATTCGGAGTCGTTATTACAATCAGTTTCATTCTAAAAATGTGAAAATTGCCACAAAGTTAGCTCATTCATGCCATACGCTCCAAACTTTATAGTGAAAAGATGTTAGTTTGCAAGGTTCTAATATCTATAGTCCAAAGTTTACCCGCCATCACTTCACCCAAACCACAAATAATCTTCACGGCTTCCATAGCCTGCACACAGCCTGTTACACCCGGTGTCATACCTATTACGCCTTTGGGAGGCGGGGGCATTTTGAGCATCAACTCTTCATCGGGAAATAAGTCGCGATATGTTTTATCCGAATTGTGGTTAAAGACAGATACCTGCCCCTCGAAACCACAAATAGCCCCGTACACATAGGGCTTACCCAACTTTACGCATACGTCGTTTATCAAATACCGGGTGGCAAAATTATCGCATCCGTCAACCACCAAATCGTAAGCACCAATCAGCTCTTCAGCATTCTCCTTCGTCAACCTGCCCGAAAAAGCATGAATGGTAATACTCCGATTGAGCGCCTGCAAACGCATGGCAGCACACACTGCCTTCAAATCACCCGTTTCATCCTCCGTATACAATACCTGCCTATGCAGGTTCGACACATCTACCACATCACAATCTACCAGTCCCAGCGTACCTACGCCGGCACCAGCCAGATAAAGGGCGATGGGAGAGCCCAGTCCCCCAACGCCAACAACAAGTACTTTAGCAGCTTGCAGCTTGTCTTGCCCTTCCTGACCTATTTCCGGGAGCATCATCTGCCTGTTATATCTCTCCATCATTTTATTCTGTCTAATGCTAAATCCCAGTCTTTGTATACCGGTATTCTTCCCAATGCACGCAAGGCAGCATCAACCTCCACTGCTTTACGTTCGTCACTCACATGAAATTGCTCCAATGTTTGCGGATAACTGAAGTAACCACCCGGTTCAGTCTTACTTTCCGCACTCATGGTTGTTACCCCCAACGTAGCCATCTGATCACGAAGTTCGGCACATTCGCGGGTGGAATAGGAGATATCCACATCATGATCAAAGATACGCATCGCAAAGGTCAGCTGTGCCAGTTCCCGATCACTCATAACGACATTGGGTTGAAATCCTCCATTTTCAGAAGGCCTCATGCGAGGAAAGTTTACACTGTACTTTGTTTTCCAATAATGCTTTTGTAAGTAACGCAAGTGATAAGCCATCATGGTAACATCTGTGCGCCACTCTTCTAAACCAATCAGTACACCCATACCTATTTTATGTATGCCGGCTTGTCCCATACGGTCGAAGCCGTTAACACGCCATTCAAATTTAGACTTCATCCCGCGAGGGTGATAAAGGTTGTAATTAGCTCGGTTATACGTTTCCTGGAAACAGATAACTCCATTTAATCCAGCATGTGTAAGTTGCTCATATTCTTCTGATTTAAGAGGCATAACCTCAATTTGAAGATTAGAAAAATAAGGGCGTGCTAATAACAAAGCCCGCTTGATGTAATCAACCCCTGCCTTAGCCGGATTCTCGCCCGTTACCAATAATAAATTCTCAAAAGGAGCCAGCTTCTTAATGGCTTTGTATTCGTTAATCATTTCCTTTTCCGTGAGGATGGTACGCTTCATGGGATTGTTATGATTAAAGCCGCAATAGATACATGAATTGGTACAAGAATTGGTAATATAGAGCGGGATAAACATAGAAATAGTTTTACCAAAACGTTCCAATGTATACTTTCGGCTAAGCTGCGCCATCACCTCCAGATAAGGTATTGCCGCAGGTGAAATAAGTGCTTTGAAATCCTCCACGTCCAGACGCTTTTTTGCTAAGGCCCTACGCACATCGGCATCGGTCTTTTCGTAGATATCGCGGGTTGTCTGTTCCCACGATATCTTTTCCAGTTCTTCTGAAAACCACATATTATTTCTTTTAGTGCCCTATAAACTACAATTACTCAAATCTCTGCTCAAACGCATGGCACAGAAGTTAGGACCGCACATGGTACAGTATTCTCCTTCTTCGTGATGCCCCGCTTTGAAGTACTCCAATGCTCTCTCCGGATCAAGTGACAAGTTAAACTGATCTTTCCAACGGAACTCGTAGCGAGCTTTTGACAGCGCATTGTCTCTTACCTGAGCTACAGGATGCCCTTTTGCCAAATCGGCCGCATGAGCTGCCAGCTTATAAGTCACCACCCCGGTACGCACATCTTCTTTATCAGGCAATCCTAAATGTTCCTTAGGCGTGACATAACATAGCATGGCTGTGCCCATCCAGCCAATCTGCGCAGCTCCAATGGCCGATGTAATGTGGTCGTAGCCCGGTGCAATATCCGTTACCAAAGGACCTAAAGTATAAAAAGGAGCTTCGTGACAAGCCTTCATCTGACGGTCCATATTTTCACGCAGCTTGTGCATTGGTACATGTCCGGGACCTTCAATAAATGCCTGAACATTCTTATTCCATGTTCGTTGCACCAGTTCGCCTAGAGTATCGAGTTCAGCAAACTGAGCTTCATCATTGGCATCGTGAATGGAGCCGGGACGTAAACCGTCGCCCAACGAAATGGCTACATCATATTGGGCCAGTAAATCACAAATATCATCAAAATGCTCGTATAAAAAGCTCTCACGGTTGTGTACCAAACACCATTTTGACATGATACTACCTCCGCGTGACACGATTCCGGTCAGTCGTTTCTCCGCCAAGTAAACATTTTGCAAACGAATACCGGCGTGTATGGTAAAGTAATCGACTCCTTGCTCGCACTGTTCCAACAGTGTGTCCCGGTATATTTCCCACGTAAGATCTTCCACTTTACCATTCACCTTTTCCAGTGCCTGATAAATAGGGACAGTGCCCACCGGTACCGGACAGTTTCGGATAATCCATTCGCGTGTTTCATGAATATTGGCTCCGGTTGAAAGATCCATTAAGGTATCACCGCCCCATTTACAGCTCCAAATAGCCTTTTCAACTTCCTCCTCCATGCTCGAAGAGGTAGCCGAATTCCCAATATTGGTATTAATCTTCACCAAAAAATTACGTCCGATAATCATAGGTTCCGCTTCCGGATGATTGATATTGGCAGGAATCACAGCCCGTCCGGCAGCGATCTCATCTCGTACAAACTCGGGAGTAATGTGCGTATCAATACCCAGTTGGTCGCAGTTCATGTTTTCACGGATGGCCACGTATTCCATTTCGGGCGTAATCATTCCGCAACGAGCGTAGTATAGTTGAGTAATTTGCTTACCAGCAGCCGCCACATAAGGTGGAACCGTGTTTTTAAACCGAAGCGTATCCAAAAAAGAGTCTTTCAGACGCATACGTCCGTACTCAGAAGTGATCTCTTCTAGTTGTACAATATCATCATTACACCGAATAAAACGTTCGCGTATGCGGGGCAAGCCTCTTTCCAAATCAATGCAAACATCAGGATCGCTGTAAGCGCCACTGGTATCGTATAAGTAAACATCCTGATTTTGAACCAGTTCTTTTTTCCCATCTTTAACCGTTACGGTTGGCATTTGTTCAACTTTACGCATACCCACGTGTAAATCAGGGTAGTGGGTCCCTGTCATATATACTTTTTCCGATGCTGGAAATTCAATTCTATTTTTCATCTTTATAGGTTTATTTCGTTTTTGTCACGTTAAACAATACGCTTCATTTAATCCAGAAATGCGGTAAGTGGTGAACTGGCATCTGCCAAGATTCCCGTCATACCCGGACCTGCTTCAAACGCTCTTTGTCCGGCAATAACTGCCTCTTTGAATGCAACAGCCATGGCTACCGGATTGCCTGCTACAGCTATAGCCGTATTAACCAATACAGCCGAAGCCCCCATTTCCATGGCTTCGGCAGCATGGCTGGGCACACCGATACCGGCATCTACCACCACAGGAACGTTAGCCTGTTCAATGATGATACGAAGGAAGTCACGTGTTTGTAACCCCATATTGGTACCAATGGGAGCGCCCAACGGCATCACAACAGCCGCACCTGCCTCTTCCAGACGTTTGCAAAACACAGGATCGGCCTGACAGTAGGGGAGTACTACGAATCCCAGTTTCACGAGTTCTTCCGTGGCCTTTAATGTTTCAATAGGATCGGGCAGCAAGTAACGCGGATCAGGATGAATTTCCAGCTTTAACCAATTGGTACCAAAGGCTTCACGTGCCATTTGTGCTGCAAAGACAGCCTCTTCGGCATTGCGTGCGCCCGATGTATTAGGTAGCAGTCCGATACCCGGATGCACAATGTGTTTCAGCATGTCATCTTCCTGATTATCCATGTCGATTCGTTTCATTGCCACTGTGACCAGTTGTGTGCCCGAAGCCAGAATAGCTTCTTCCATCAGTTCATTCGAACTAAATTTTCCCGTTCCCAAGAACAGACGGGAGGTAAACTCTCTCCCTGCAATTGTAAGTTTCTTCATTGTATTCATTTCTTTAAACGTATGTTTTTCACTACATGGTAAGTATGCGTTTTATCTCAGCAGCCGGATCATGTGCTTGTAGAATGGCGCCACTCATGGCAATACCTTCTATGCCGGTTGCCAGTATAGCCGGAATATCTTCCACGGTGATACCGCCAATAGCTACCGCCGGTAAAATAATACCGGCTTCAATCATTTGTTGTTTGATGTTACGATACCCCTCCAGTCCCAGAACAGGACTCAGGTTCTTTTTGGTCGTAGTAAAACGAAACGGTCCGATGCCCAGGTAATCGGCCCCTGCTTCGTAATGTCGCTTCACATCCTCAAAGGTGTTAGCTGTACCACCAATGATAAAGCCTTCACCCAACAGTTTACGAGCTTCCTCAATGGGCATGTCATTCTTACCTAAGTGCACACCATCGGCCTTCACTTCACGAGCTACCTCAACATAGTCATCAATGATGAGCAATGCATGGTGGTTTTCACAAGCCTTTTTTAGCTCTTCAGCCAATTGCCGCACCGTTTCAACAGCTACATCTTTCATGCGCAGTTGAATCCATTTACAGCCGGCTTCCAAAGCCATAAAAGCCCCTTCACGATACGAAAACTGTTCCGTCTCGTGGGTAATAAATTGTAGACTGGCCATGTGTTATCCTCCGCAGGCTGCCTTGATGATCACTACTTCATCTTTTTCAGTTAATGAAAAGGTTTTCCACTGTGTACGAGGAATTAATTGTTTGTTCACAGCCACCGCCATTCCTGTGGACAAGATGTTGAGCCCACTAATGAGCTGTTCCAGTGTAGCTGATTCGGAAATCACTGTTGCTTTGTTGTTGACTATTACCTCCATTATTTTCAGTATTAAATAGATGTAAAAACAAAGCGTAGCGCCTGTTAAAAGAAGAGTTTACATAAGAAAAGAAAAATAACAATTCCCTGCGTCAGTATTATCTGCATCAGGTTCGTAGGGTATAATCTCAGCCTTTAGGGCACCCCTTTGTCTTTACAGCGGACAAAGTAAAACAAAATAATTGAGAAACCCTATTGAAAAAGTAATTTTTCGGAGATAAATAAAAAGACTATGCTTTTCTATCCGCTTGTGTAAACGGATGCGAGAACACAAAACGTGCTCCGTCAGTGTATGCGCGATCAATCCAGATATCACCTCCCATATAATTAATGGTAAGTTTACAAATGGAGAGCCCTAGTCCCGTGCCCTGAATAAATTCATCTAGCTTTTCGAAACGTTTAAATACATCCCGATGTTTCTCGGCAGGAATGCCACGACCGGTATCTGTGACAGAAACCAGCACACATTTATCTTCAACATCTTTTTCAAATCCTATGGTAATTTTACCTCCGGGAGGAGTAAATTTCAAGGCATTATTTACCAGGTTAATTACAATTTGCTGTAAGCGCAACGGATCCGTTTCAATGATCAGTGACTCATCAGAAAAACTGGTAACTATCGCTACTTGTTTTTCTTGCGACAAGCGTTGCGTTTGAACAACCATATCGCTCAGTGTAGCCGCCAAATCACGTATTTCATAATTGAACTTCAATCGACCCGATTCCAGTCTAGAAATGTCAAGTACATCACTAATGAGTTGCAACAGTAAATCTGAATTGGTTTGAATGATCTTGGCATATTCCTTTTGTTCCTCCGTGGCACAATCATTTTCAACCAATAAGCTGGTGAACCCCACTATGGCATTAAGAGGCGTACGAATTTCATGACTCATGTTAGACACAAAAGCACTCTTCATGAGGTTAGCTTCTTCGGCCAATTCTTTGGCATGACGTAAGTCGGCTTCTGATTTTTCCAGCTTAGCCTTATCGTGTCTAAGCTCTTCATTCAAAGAAGCCATGTTATTTTTCAGAGCTTTCATTTTAAAGTAATAGTACAAGCTGGTAACCAGACCCAATACTAACGTAATGAAAACCAAGAATAAAGTTTCTATTTCTTTCTTGTAAACCACAAAGAAAGGAGGGATGTGGTTAATCAGAATTGAATTTTCGGGTAACAGTGAGGACTTTATTTTGAACTCTTTGATCTTTTGATCATCAAACCTGTATTCATTGCGCAAAGTAATCATTTCGGGAGCCTTGACTTCTTTTTTGTCAAGCACCTCATAGGCCTTAAAGCCAAGTCTTCTGCCAATTCCTTCAATATGAGGCATGTATCCGCCAATAGCCCAATGCCCCATACCAGTGCCTGTCAGCGAAAATACCGGTATATGTGGTTGTACAAATTGAAAAGCAGTTGCAGCATTATTCACGTAAGACATCTTCAAACTGTCTATCCGCCACATGGCAAGCAACAACACACTGTTGTGAGGAACCTCATGCAAAGCCTCTACAGCCTGATCCAGGTTCTTTTTTCTTCCGTCAATGTAAATAGGATGAATCTCCCGAATTTTCTTTAGTTCTTTCCTTATGTACGCATAATGTGCCAGGCCATAGTAAGTATTATCTGTCAATATGGCCAAATGATTGTTTTTAGGATAAAGTGTGCGAATCAGTTCTATGTTTTTAATCACATCGTGATTACTGGCAACAGCCATCTTCACATTTACACTGTGCATTTGCTCGTACATGTCCACAGACTGCGGTTCGTAATCAGTGAGAGAAATAGAATCGTTCGGAATCAAGAAACCATTGCGGGAAGCCATAGCAAACATCACCGGCACCTTGTTATATTCGGGATCGTTCAATTTCAGGAAAGAGTTCCAAGCCTCACCACCCAATAATATAATCATGGCAACATTAGGATGCTTATCAAGAAGCCGTTTCAGTCTATGAGGCCATTCATACGCTTCATCAAGCCCCATGCAGTTCATGTTTTCAATAACTACGGAACAATTTCCGCCCAGATTGCGGTAAGTGTCAATGAATTCGGCTATGTTTTCGGAGGTGTAGCGTGTATCGGAGTGGTATGCGCTGATAAAAAGAATCTCTTTACTATCTTTTATTTGATCTTTTACAACTGTCAAGTCATGCGCCTTGATAGCTATCAAACAGAAAAACAGTAAAAATATTACCAGAAGAAATCGCTGTACTTGATCTTTATAAACAAACTTCATAGACATCAGATATTATACAGGCCGCAAAGGTATAAAAAAACACAGACATTAAAATCAATATCTGTGTTTTATTTGTTTCAACGCCACGCTTTTAGTAAAGCGGTGTGAGTCAAGCCTTAAAAGCGGCTTCCTACAACGTCCCAGTCAACAATACTCCAAAGAGCATTGATGTGGTCGGCACGGCGGTTTTGATAATCCAAGTAATAAGAGTGTTCCCATACGTCAAACCCTAGTAACGGTTTCAGTCCTGCACGCACCGGGTTACTTCCGTTGGCTTCTTTTGTAATTACCAGTTTACCGCTCTTATCAACAGAAAGCCATGCCCATCCTGAGCCAAACAGGCCAACAGAGGCAGCAGTAAACTCTTTCTTGAAATTATCAAAACTGCCGAAATCTTTCACAATAGCCTCGGCTAGTTTGCCTACCGGTTCGCTATGAGCAGGTTTCGGAGCAAATTGTGTGAAGTACAGTTCGTGATTCAAAACTTGTCCGGCATTGTTAAATACAGCGCCATCGGGAGCAGTTTTTACAATTTCTTCCACACTTTTTCCTTCAAATTCCGTACCCGGAACAAGGCTATTTAAGTTATTTACATAAGCCTGCAGGTGTTTACCGTAGTGAAACTCAATTGTCTGCTGGCTGATTACAGGTTCCAATGCATTGGTTGCATAAGGAAGCGTCGGCATATTATAAGTCATAGTCATAAATATTAAAGACATTAATAATGTATTCATAAGCTCAATGTTTAATCGTGATTGAAACTTTGATTATAATAACGCCATATTTATAAAAAGGTTCGCCAGTATTACAACTTTCTTATATCTTTGCGTATCAAAACAGATAGAAACACTTCATCATGCAAGATAATTACTTGGAAGAACTCAATGAAAGCCAACGTGCTGCCGTACTCTACAATGACGGACCTTCTCTCGTTATTGCAGGTGCCGGTTCAGGCAAGACGCGCGTGCTGACATACAAAATAGCCTGGTTGCTGAGCAGCGGTTACCGTGCAAGCAACATATTGGCACTTACCTTTACCAATAAAGCCGCCCGTGAGATGAAAGAACGTATTGCCCGTCAGGTAGGAGCAGAAGCTGCCCGATACCTCTGGATGGGAACCTTTCATTCCGTATTTGCCCGCATTCTACGTGCCGAAGCAGAACATCTGGGGTTTAACTCGCGGTTTACCATTTATGATTCGGCAGATAGTAAAAGTCTCATCCGTTCCATACTCAAAGAAATGGGACTTGATGAAAAGACTTACAAGCCCGGTACCGTACAAGCCCGTATCTCTAATGCTAAGAATCATTTGGTTTCTCCTGCCAGCTATGCTGCCAACAAAGAAGCCTGTGAAGCCGATGCGGCAACTAAAATGCCCGCCATACGTGAAGTGTACCAACGATATTGGGAACGCTGCCGACAGGCCGGAGCAATGGATTTTGATGATCTGTTATTCTACACCTGGATACTGTTTCAGAAGCATCCTGATGTGCTGGCACGCTACCGCGAGCAGTTCCGTTACGTGTTGGTCGACGAGTATCAGGATACCAATTATGCACAACACAGCATTGTGCAACAATTGGCCGGCGAACATCAACACATTTGTGTGGTGGGTGATGATGCCCAAAGTATTTATTCTTTCCGTGGTGCCGACATTGATAACATTCTCTATTTTACCAAGATCTATCCCAATACCCGCGTATTTAAGCTGGAACAAAACTACCGCTCCACACAAACCATAGTGTGTGCGGCCAACAGTCTCATTGAAAAAAACCAGCGGCAAATACGCAAAGAGGTCTTCTCTGAAAAGGAAAGAGGGGAGGCCATCGGTGTATTTCAGGCCTATTCTGACGTTGAAGAGGGCGACATTGTGATTAACAAAATCAAAGATCTTCGCCGCCGTCACGACTATGAATACAGTGATTTTGCCATTTTGTACCGTACCAATGCTCAGAGCCGTATTTTTGAAGAGACCTTGCGGAAAAACGGAATGCCTTATAAAATTTATGGCGGACTTTCATTTTACCAGCGTAAAGAGATCAAAGATGTGGTGGCATACTTCCGTGTAACGGTAAATCCGGCTGATGAAGAGGCTTTCAAACGTATCATTAACTACCCGGCAAGGGGAATCGGTGATACCACTCTGGGTAAAATAATTGAGGCGGCAACGGGAAATAATACCAGCTTGTGGAATGTATTGTGTGATCCGCTGGCGTATCAGCTCTCTATAAATAAAGGTACTCATACCAAGTTGCAGGAGTTTCGTGAACTCATTGAATCGTTCCGTGATCGCCTAGGTACAGACAATGCCTATCAGATAGGTACTGATATCATCCGCCGTTCAGGTATTATGACCGATATACATGCCGATAATTCTCCCGAAAGCTTGAGCCGACAAGAAAATATTGAGGAGTTGGTAAACGGTCTGCAGGATTTTTGTGCCCTGCGTATGGAAGAGGGTAGTACAGACATCAGCTTGTCGGACTACCTGTCGGACATAGCCTTGCTTACCGATCAGGATTCCGACAAAGATAACGAAGGGGCTAAGGTGGTACTCATGACCGTACACTCAGCCAAGGGACTTGAATTCCGTAACGTTTTTGTAGTAGGTATGGAAGAGAATCTATTTCCCGGAAGCATGGCGGGAGATTCCCCCCGTGCCATGGAAGAAGAACGCCGTTTGTTTTATGTGGCCATTACCCGTGCCGAGGAACATTGCTTCTTGTCATATGCTCGCACTCGTTTCCGTTACGGAAAGATGGAATTTGGCACACCCAGCAGGTTCTTACGTGACATTGATACCTGTTTTCTGGATTTACCGCACGAAGCAGGCATCGGTCACAAAGTGGACGAAGGGGCTGCTCGTTTCCGGAAAGAAGAAGTACGGCAGCAAATACGTCCCCGAGCACAGGTTATTGCACCAACGCTGCCCCGCAACCTTAAAAAGGTAGCAAGCAGCAGTGCAGAAAACCAGTCGGCTCAAAGCATGCAAACCTCTTTGGGCGAACTGCGAGTGGGACAAAACATACAGCACGAGCGCTTCGGGATGGGAGAGGTTACTAAATTGGAAGGTAGTGGCGACAATGCCAAAGCAACGATCCGTTTCCGTCATGCAGGCGAAAAACAATTGTTACTACGCTTTGCACGTTTTACCGTTATTGATTAAAAAAATAGAAAAAAAACTGATAAAACCATTGTGCAAAATGCTTTTTTTTTCAATCTTTGACGAACCAATACATTTAGTACGTAAACAGTTGAATGAGTTTAAAACTTTCATGAAACCCGAACTAAAAGATATAGCTTGGCGTGCAGCCATAGCCGTTGACGAATACAACCCCGACCGCATAAGGAAGGATGCTTGTGGCGCGTGGATTGCTTATGATGATTTCAACAATAAGGAAAGCATGTTTGGCTGGGAAATTGATCATGTATATCCAACTTCCCGGCTTAACATTCTGGGTATTCCTCGTGAATTGTGGAATCATCCGCTGAATATACGTGCCATGCATTGGAAAAATAATTTCAGCAAAGCCAATTCGTTTCCACAATATACATCGGCTGTAGTTGACTGCGGCTTCACAAACATGGAACAAAACAGCGTATTCTGGGTATCCGAAGAACTACAAGATGAGTTGAACAGGCTTTTTAAAATAAGATAGTAACCATAAACAAACGATATATGAATATAGCAATAGTAGGAACCGGATACGTGGGACTTGTCTCGGGTGCCTGTTTCGCTGAAATGGGAATCAACGTAACCTGCGTAGATATTGACAGTGCCAAGATTGAAAAATTACATCAGGGCATTATGCCAATTTACGAACCCGGTTTGGAAGATTTGGTTTTGCGTAATGTACGCGAAGGCCGTCTTCAGTTTACCACCGATTTAACTTCTTGTCTCGATGATACGGATGTTGTATTCAGCGCGGTAGGTACTCCGCCCGATGAAGACGGCAGCGCCGACCTGCGTTACGTGCTCGAAGTAGCCCGCACGGTAGGACGCCACATGAACAAATACCTGGTACTTGTTACCAAAAGTACGGTACCCGTGGGTACGGCCCCTAAAGTACGCATGGCTGTACAAGAAGAGCTTGATAAGCGCGGAGTGAACATCCCCTTCGATATTGCTTCTAATCCCGAATTTCTGAAAGAAGGAGCTGCCATTAAAGACTTCATGTCACCCGACAGGGTTGTAGTGGGAGTTGAGAGCGAAAAAGCCCGTGAACTCATGGAACGCCTTTACCGCCCCTTTACGCTCAACGGTTACCCCATTCTGGTGATGGATGTGCCTTCTGCCGAGATGACCAAATACGCCGCCAACGCCATGCTGGCTACCCGTATCAGCTTCATGAACGACATTGCCAATCTGTGCGAACGGGTAGGAGCCAATGTTGACAATGTGCGCAAGGGTATGGGTTCTGATCCGCGCATCGGCAAGCATTTCTTGTATGCAGGTTGCGGTTATGGTGGCTCTTGTTTCCCCAAAGATGTAAAAGCACTGGCACATACCGGTATTGAAAACGGTTACCCCATGCGTGTTATCGAAGCGGTTGAGGCCGTTAACGAGGCACAGAAAAATATAGTATTCGAGAAACTGTTGCGAGCTTTTGACGGTGACTTGCGTGGTAGGGTTATTGCCATGTGGGGACTTTCTTTCAAGCCCGAAACTGACGATATGCGCGAGGCTCCCTCTCTGGTTGTCATTGAAAAACTGATTGAGGCAGGTGCCGTTGTTCGTGCTTATGACCCCATTGCCATGGAGGAGACCCACCGTAGGATAGGCGATAAAGTCACTTACTGTAAAGACATGTACGAAGCTGTGATTGATGCCGATGCACTGGCATTGCTCACCGAATGGAAACAGTTCCGCATGCCTAGCTGGTCTATCATTCGCAAGGCCATGAGAAATCACGTAGTGGTTGACGGACGTAATATTTATGATCCCAAAGAGCTTCAGGACAATGGTTTCACTTATAGCCGCATCGGCTTGAAATAATACCGGTTTATGAAAAGAATTCTTATAACAGGGGGAGCCGGATTTATAGGCTCTCATCTTTGTGAACGACTTATCAATGAGGGACATGATGTGATTTGTCTGGACAATTACTTCACAGGCAGTAAAGACAACATCCGCCATCTGCTCGATAACCATAACTTTGAACTGGTGCGCCACGACATTACCTCTCCTTACTTTGCTGAAGTTGACGAGGTGTACAACCTGGCCTGTCCGGCTTCGCCGCCTTACTACCAGTACAACCCCATTAAAACCATGAAAACCTCCATATACGGAGCCATGAATACACTGGGACTTGCCAAACGTATAAGGGCCAAGATTTTGCAGGCTTCCACTAGTGAAGTCTACGGAGACCCCGAAGTACATCCGCAACCGGAAAGCTACTGGGGACATGTTAATCCCATCGGTATACGCTCTTGTTATGACGAAGGGAAGCGTGCCGCCGAAACATTGTTCATGGATTATTATCGCCAAAACGGAGTACGTATTAAGATTATCCGCATCTTCAATACTTACGGTCCACGCATGAATCCGAATGACGGAAGGGTAGTGTCTAACTTTATTATGCAGGCTCTTCGCAACGAGGATATTACCATTTACGGTACCGGTTTGCAAACACGCAGTTTTCAGTATATTGATGATTTGATTGAGGGCATGACCCGCATGATGGCAACAGGTGACGACTTCATTGGACCTGTCAACATTGGCAATCCGGGTGAATTCACTATGCTGGAGCTGGCACAGAAGGTTATTGATCTGACCAATTCCCGCTCCTCTATTGTACACATGCCATTGCCGGGTGATGACCCGCAGCAACGGAAACCGGATATTTCGCTGGCCATGGAGAAACTCAACGGCTGGCAACCTCAGATACAGCTGGAAGAAGGCTTGAAGAAAACAATAACTTATTTCGAGAGTCATCTGTAAAAGAATTATTTTTTCGGTATTTCAGTGATACTGCCGGCCATGTTACTATGTAAGTAATTTGCCGGCAGTTTTTTAGCTAATTATCAGGCTGTACGAGGAAAGATGCGATAAAGCAACCACCTCAGAATTTTAAATAAAATATTCATAGTTGTTCGTTTTTAAAAGTTAACCGTTAGGATCATCATCGTCATCGCCGGGAGTACCCGGATTGCCCGGATCCGTAGGCGTACCACCGCCATTATCGCCCCCGCCTTCTTTCTGACCGGCTAGTGCCGCCACAATGTCAATAAACTCCAGCTTATCGCCCGCGCGGGTGGAGGTGAGGTTGGGACGTACACTGCTCGAAGCACGGAAGTTAATTTTAACCGCCTTGATATTCTTCGTAGTACAATCCTTTTCTAACTCAGTGCCCTGTGTGCGGGCCGACAAACTGAATACGCCAAAGTCTCTGATATTAACCGACTGCCCGTTATATAATGCCGAGCGCATAGCTTCAACAAAGTTGCTCAACACGCTTTGAATATCACCCAGCGACAGCGAGCTGGTCTCTTTCATACGGTAAGCAATGGAGTCGAGCGTGGCATTCTGCCCCATCGTCACCAATTGAGGATAATAGAGCAGTTTGGCATCTGCTTTGCGCGTATCCTTTCTACCTATTTTTTTATATGGAATAGCCATAGTTTACTTTCTTTTTATTTGATTACTATTTAAAAAAAAATGAGTGCATGCACTCTCGGTCGGAATCACCGCCGTCACCGTGTTGTACGGCTCTTTACGTTACTGTCAAAGCATAATAAACCTCCCTTCTATAAGCGTATGCAGCAAAGATAACACAGGGCGCATTGTGATGAAATAGTTATACGACAATAGGAGTCAAAACAAGGAAATATAGAGCTTTATTTAGTTGCTAAACACGTAATAAATGATTATATTTACAATGTAATCAAAATGAATATAGAATATGATAAAAGAAGAAAAAAAGGAAGTTACGGAGAAAAAGTTTGAGTATCGTACCTATGTAAAATCAGAGCTGGCCGGCCTTTACTATCCCGCTGCCACCTCCAAAGTCTCTTTGGGTATGTTCAACCGCTGGATACGATTTAATAAGAAGCTACAGCAAGAGCTGACGGATGCCTGCTACAAAAGCTCGCGGCATTCACTTACGCCGCTCGAGGTACGAATCATTGTTAAATACCTGGGAGAACCTTAATTGCAATACACTTAATGCCCCATTACATATATTCATATCGAAATAACAATATATGTAAAGGGGCATTACATTATACGTAACAAACAAGCAAACGGTTACAGTCGTTTAAAATTTCGCTCCACCTCATCCATACAAAACTGAATAACGGCATACTCATCAACACCTTGCTCATTGGTTCGTTTGGTGAAATCGCCCTTCTCCAACACTTTAATAAGATTTTGCTGCGAGGCTTTGTTGACCAGAACACGCCCGTGAATGGAAAGATAAACCAGCAAAGAAGCAGCGGGCTTCCACTTCGTATCCAGATCGGTAGCTACGGGTTTGCGGAAGTAAATGTAAAGCAGTTCCTCTATAGGATCCTTCATGCGGTGCTGCTCATTGCGGTCGTTAATTTCACTAATCTCGTGACCTTCGTACCAATACCGGTAACCATTGCGCAACAGGTGCATTGCCTGACTGTATACACCAGTGTAGTTCACTTTGGTTAGGCAATCAATCTTTTCTACCGTGGGACAAATAAAGCGGCGCGACCCGCTAAAGTCTTGCAGGAAATGTTTTTCATTGGTACTGCCAATGAAAGAAGCGTGGCGTTTGTAGCTCTCCACATTCGTGTCATAGGCTTTGCGTTCGGTAATCAGTTCCAACGTGATGAGACGTTTCAGAGCCGCTACGTCGCCGTTTCTCATACCTTCGAACTCTTCCATGTTAATGAGTATGTGCGTGGCAAGGAGCAAGGCGTGGTCCTTATTTTCGGGGTTTATCATTCCGTTGCGGTAGTAGTCTCTCAGACAAGGGGGCAACAGGTTGCGAATCCATGTACTTTTGCCTTTTCCCTGACTACTGTTGAGGATGATCACCAGGTGGTTAACCACTTCGTCATACAACGCACAGGCCACCATGCCCACCAGCCAGTGCTTGAAGCTATCTTGCCAAAACGCCTGATCTGTAGTGGTTACCGTGTTGGCCAGTTCGTTGATGTAGTCGGTCTGACCATCCCAGGGTGGGAGGGAACAGAAGTAGTGTTCAAACGGACTGTATGGACGGGCGTAATTGGAGTCAATGATGGCGTAAACCATGTTTTGAGAGCACCTCAGACCCGACAGTTGCGCTTTCATGTACACCGTGTTAAAGTCTTTGCGGCGCATGGGTATGTACATGCGCTTCTCTTGGGGTATGTTGTCGGCACATTCGGCATACTCCAGCTTATCGAGAATGATGTTGCGACGGATGTCGTAATGCTCGTCAATGAACTCAATGACCTGCTCCACAACGGGACGTTTTTCTTCCGTGTTTTGTATGGCCGTCTCGGTTTTATCAGTGTACTGATAAGCGTTGGCTATAGGTAACTCCACATCTAGTCCATCGGACTCAAACTCACGTCGTGCCAGGAGTTTCACCACTTCCTCGGATAATCCGTTGCGGTAACACTTGTTGCCCAAGGTAAACAAAAACGTGTCGCGTTTGCCCTCTTCAAACCGCATGGTTCTGCGAGTGGCGGCTACCGCCTTGGCAAAAGAGGCTTTGTCCCACGTACTTATACCGGTAATATCTACTGCCGAATTTCCCTTCTCCACCTTTTGACGACCGGATTTCTTAGCTGTAACCACCGGAGGCAGAATCTCTACATCGGGCACTTTTAGCTTTTGCAACAGTTGCTCGTTAAGGTAAACATTGGGGTCATAGGAGGCGTACACCCCGCGTCCGATGTCCTTTCCGCTGGTATCAACCGGTACACCCAGCAGCTGCTCAAAATGGCGCCGAGCCGCTTCGTAAGCCTGCGCATGATAATGCTCCAACTCTTGCCAGGCAATTTTCCCTTTCGTAAAGGCAGATAGCCTGAGATGCTCCATCAAAGCAGAAGTGAGGTAAACGAAGATTTTAAAGCCATGCCTTTTGGGCGTAAGAAAATTGGCCAGTACAGCAGGATCGGCCTCAATAAGCGGGCGCATGTGAACGACCTGTTCATCAGACAGTCCGTCAACATCAATGGTAAGCACGTCATTGTAACGAAGAACACTTTCGGGAAGCCTCTTTTCGCGGTAGTTTGCCGTAACGGTAAAGAATGGCAGTTGCTTCTTGGAGTTTTGAGCTTCTGCCATTCTGCCGTCGGCTACCAAAGCAGCTATTTTTTCAATAGCTTTACTGTGTTTAGCACTCTTGATTTCATTGATGAAATCAGAAAAAGTTAAGTCGCCGGATACTTTTGTGAAACCTTTGTAACGGTTAACAAGAATGTTTTCAATCATAGTTAAAAATTTGTTTTGTCATTGTTGACGGTACAAAGATGCATGAAATAACCGGATATTGAAATTAGTACTTTGTAGTCAATTTGCGCCAAAATCACTAATCATCAGCGTCAACATTCTCTAAAAACTCCGTAACCATCCTGTGAATGGTTGTTTCCAAACTTTTCAATGATATTTTTTTGTCGGGGCATCGCTTGTTTCTGAAGTCGTAACAACTGTCAAAATGAACTGCAAGCTCCTTTACACTAAGCTGATCTTTTAAGTTATGATCAATGTACAGCAGCTTTACTACCCCTTCTATGAAACGATCTTGGTCTCTGATTTCCAATACTTTAGTGTTGCCCGATATCAGCTTTTTCAGCTTGCTACGTGTTTCTTCCGTGTCATTTTTAAGAACGATAATGAACTCTTGTGTCTCCAGCATATTCACTGTTTTTAATGAGTCTTTTTTAGCCATAATTACTATTTATATTAAAAGAAAAAGCCGCGAATTTAATATATATTAAGTATTGGACCGTAATTTATGTTCGAAAAGTGAGTGATTATTTTGTTTGTTGTGTGTGTATATTAATATAGGTTAGGTATACCTACCCTCTATTTAATTACACACACACAGCCTTTAAAATATATACTATGATATTAGGAAGAAAAATAAATGGAATAAATGCTGTTTTTATAGAAAAAAAGCTTATTTTTGTTTTCAATAAAAATAAAAGCTAACAGCAAGGCAATTAATTATAAACTATTCAATAAATTATTATGAAAGCATTCTGTTTTTTTAGTCTGTTGGTGAGCACTGTTTTATTAAGCAGCTGCTCTCAATTTATCCCCGTAAGCAAGTTTGCCAAGGGTCAGGAACTTTTAGGCATAAGCAAAGAGTTGTTTTTAGCTCAATATGGTATGCCATACAGTCAGGACGCATATTACACCCCCGACAGCGTAATGGAAGAAAGGTTATTTTACATGGAACGCTTATACAATGTAGGCTGGCATGTTGTTACCACCATGTTTACCTTTCGGGACTCTATTCTTGTAAAGCAAGAAATGTATAAAGATCAATCGATTTATGATACCTACAAATCTAATGAGAAAAAAGAATGAATTCAATGCAAACACATGCAGTAATTTGGTAGCTCCTGCATTTTAACTAGGTAACTGATAAAATCAAAAATATGAGAACGAACAAATTTGCAAAACTATTATTATTCATTTGCTGTACATTAACTTTTGTGGCCTGTGATGATGAAGACGGAATCTATTTTACGCAAGACGAAATCATACAAGGAGATATACTCACGGGTAAGCAAATAGGCTTGAAGAATAATACACTAAGCATCTACACCACAGAAGGTGGAGGGGTAAATGTACAGGGATCCAAAGGAGTTATCAGTGCCACTTCATCTGACGACAAAATAGCAACAGCCACCTGCCAGAACGAAGAGACAAAATCTGTACAGGTAAAGGCTCATGCTGTGGGTAATGTCTTTGTTACAGTGACAGATGCTGAAGGAAATTCCAAACGTTTCACCGTTGTTGTTAAAGATGTAGAAGAATTATGGAGCCAAAAAAGTGTCAGCACTGTAAGAGGTACCAAACAATGTGTTGTAACCGGTACTACACGGGCAGATTCTGCTGCTATTGCAGCCCATGCCATTGCAAACGACAAAGATTACAAATACGTATACAAAACACGTTCATACATTCCGTTTGGTGATAAAGTTGTTCGTTTGGATGTATACGACAAGGATAATAACTGCATTCTTAGCGGCCCGGTTCATGAGAAAATAAGCAGTGAACAAATAGAAATCTTTTCGGCAGATTATAGCACTGTTATCATGACATATTATACACGTAACCTGGAGGGGGTATTTTACCTTGTGAAAGATCTGACCAAAGAATATCAAGCAACATATCCCACCGTAACAAAGGTTGAATTGTTTATTCAAACACTACTAATTCAATAATAATTTAGTTAACAATACTATGAGTAAACAGAATATTTCAGAAACAATCATTGCATTAGAAAAAGCAGCTATGCAAGCATGGCTTAACGGCAATCCGTCTCCATTTTTGGATCTTTATTCGAAAGACTTTACGTACTTTGATCCGTCGTTAGAATGGCGACTGGATGGCTGGAATAAGATAGAGGAGCTTTATGAAAGCATGCGGGGAAAAGCCAAGATTGATCAATTTCAGATGATTAATCCCGTTGTACAATCAACCGACACGATAGCTATACTGACTTACAATCTGCACATTCGACTAGGGGATATGCTCTGGAAAGAAAATTGTACAGAGGTGTATCGTCTGGAAGACAATGACGAATGGAAAATCATTCATTGCCACATTTCACCCACTAAGCCTTCTTTGGAGTGAGCGTGCAAAGTCCCCCCCCTAACATAAAATAAAACATAATTTTAAATGACAACAACTTATCTTGAATCTAAGCCCCGGTACGAAATTCTCGACGGACTGCGTGGAGTAGCTGCACTTATCGTAGTAGCTTTTCACCTATTTGAAACATATTCTCGGGGACCAGTATATCAAACCTTGAACCACGGCTACTTAGCGGTCGATTTCTTCTTTGTACTCTCGGGCTTTGTAATAGGTTATGCCTATGATGATCGGTGGAATAGCATGTCTCTGAAAGATTTCTTCAAACGCCGGCTGGTACGCCTACACCCCATGGTTATTATGGGTACATTGATTGGCGGAGCTTTGTTTTATTTTTCAGAAAGCCCTGCCTTTTCTCATATCATGCAAACTCCTTTGTGGCAAGTATTATTCGTTATGTTGCTAGGATGTATGATGATTCCTACACCACCGTCATGGGATATACGCGGATGGGGTGAAACCAATTCCTTAAACGGTCCCGCTTGGTCGTTGATGTGGGAGTACGTGGCCAATATTTTGTATGCTCTCTTTATACGACGCTTTTCAAAAGTAGCTCTTGGCATATTTGTGTTGCTGACTGCTTATCTGACCGTAGACATTGCTTTGAATATCGACACGTTTGGCTTGTTGGCCAACAGATCTTATGCCGCATATACTTTCATTGGCGGGTGGAGCATCACGCCCGACCAAATGTACATCGGAGCAACCCGCTTACTATATCCTTTCTTTGCCGGATTACTACTGTCACGCATCAACAAACTCATTCAAATAAAAAGAGGCTTTTGGTGGTGTTCGCTGTTTATTGCCATAATCCTGGTAATGCCTCGCATCGGCGGAGAAACCAATATGTGGATGAACGGAATGTATGAAGCTGTATGCGTACTCATGTTATTCCCGTTAATAGTGGCAACAGGCGCCGGCAGTAGAGTTACAGGCACCCGTTCTGTAGCCGTTTGCAAATTCTTCGGTGAAATCTCTTATCCGCTCTACATCACGCATTACCCGCTTATATACATGCAAACAGGATGGGCCCGTAATCATCCCAGTGCACCGTTAGGTGTACATATATTCGTTGGAATTTCAGTCTTTTTCCTATCCATAGCTATTGCCTATGCTTCTTTAAAATTATATGATGAACCTGTACGTGAATGGCTTAAAAGAATATTCTTAATGAAAACAAAGAGGAGATAATAAAAAAATGTATTGAATTTATATCTAGAATAGTTGCATTTTTTGCTGATTATTGCGTTCTTTGTGATATTCATATTTCTAACTAATTAATGACCTATGAAGATTTTTATTCACGTAACAAACAAAGATCAGGCTTTAGCGTACATTGCCCAACGATTGGGAGAAAATGCCGATGATTTTAAAAACACGATCGCTCCGGAAAATCTCATAAAGAATCTTTCTTTGCCGCTAATTACCGAAAGCGAATACCAACACGAATGCAAAAAGCTGAGTGCCAAAGATGTTGCTGAACTACGCAACCGACAGGCATGCGGACTAAAGTACATCAATGAATCTTATCCGCTACTGGCAGGTGAGGAGTTATTGAACGACAGTTTTACATATTTAAAAGAACGATATGGCTCGTGTGTTGCCGGATCTCCTGTACTGATAAGACAAACCAGTCAGGCAACTCTCTATTACGTATTCGACTTTCATCAGTGGTCGGGTAAAGAGGTTAGCATGCAATTGCCAGTGCCCCCCAAACACAGTTTTATGCCCCCTGTAACAAGAGGCGAAGTAGCTGAAAAGTTATTTATATCCTTACTAAAAGGATTGGCAGAGAAAGCAGGCGGTTCTATCTTTGAATTGGTATTTCCGGAACAACATTTTGAAATTGACTACCAACGCATTGCCGGCATCGTGAAATCTGCCGTCAATCAAAATACCATTGATGAGGAAAATGGCAAAATAAACGGGGTGGTTAATTACATGAAATATACGTATAGTGCAGCGATGAAACAATCAAAGTCGCAGGCCGAATTAATCGCTTTACTGCGTATTCCGGAGGCATCCATGAATACCATTATAGGCACTTTAGCTACGGATCCGTTTAGAAAGCCAGGACTTACCGTCTATATTCAGGCAGTGGCTATGGCAATAGGTGTTTGGAAAGAGATGGCTATGCAAGACAAAGGAGAGGCTAATTACAAAACGTCTCAATACTACCTTACCAGCATAGTCAAAATGAAGAGTGATGCCATTAAGCACATAAACAATACATTCGAGGACATAGCTGTTGATCGTAAAAATTACTTCAAGAAGTCGGACGGGACAGCATGCAGATCTGATGAATACGGATATGGCCCCGAATTTTACAAGTACTACATGTGGCAAGATGATTATACTGGCAAGAACTCATCATTCAACAAAGAAAAAGGATATGATGCCGAAGCTGCCCGAAATAATAATATGCTGAGTGCTCAAAATAGTGCTGTAGATACAGAAAGAACGCAACTGAAAATTGATATCGCATTAAATTACTTAAATGCTATATAATACCCAATTAAAATTATATCTATGAACAAAAATGTAATGATCATTGCTGCGGTGACAGCCTTGTTGTTTTCGTGTACCCCAAACAACAAACAAGATGATGCCTTATCGGCATGGAATGACACTCCTGTGAAACAACAGATTCTGAATTATGTGGCGTTGGCACAAAAAGAAATTCCGGTTGAAGATCGTGTTGCCGTGTTTGATATGGACGGAACCATAGCCTGCGAAACTCCGCTTTGGTTTGAAATGGCTACAGCTGTATATGGCATGCACCAGCAATATGTAAAGCAACCGGAACTACTGAAGCTCAAAGAGTACCAATACGCCAAAAAGTTATGGGAAAATCCGGCCGATACTACCGTTCTTAATCATTGGATGGTAGACGGTGTGAACTACCTGGACTCCATCATATTAAAAGCATTTACACCGGTCGACTTTGAAACGTCTATCGATATGTCTGCCAAGTATCTCATGGAAACAAAAGACAAAAAGTTTAATATGATTTTAGGAGATATGTTTTACGAACCCATGCTTGAACTAATAGAGCTACTTCAGAAAAACGAGTTCGATGTTTACATTGTGTCCGGATCAATGACGGGAGTTATCTGGAGTATTTGTCCGCAAACAATAGGCTTCAACAGAGCGCATCTCATTGGTACCCGACAAGCACTTACCCCCATATACCAAGACGGCAAAACCATACTACGCATTGAAAAGGCCATTTTTCCTCCCAAAAATGACGGAAATGGTAAGAGCCTGAACATTTATAATGCCATAGGTAAGATTCCTGTTTTTGCTTTTGGAAACACGACAGGAGATTTCGGTATGTTTCATCTGACTGCCACAAGCAAATATCCTCACATGGAATTAATGTTAAACCACGATGACGATCAACGCGAATATGCTTATCCTCCCTATCACGGAACAGCGGTTCCGGCTTGGCAAGATTCGCTTGAAATTAATAAATGGATACAAGTGGATATGAGCACGCAGTTTAAAACCGTTTGGAAAGAAAAAAATAAAATATAGAGTAAAAAACAAGGTATAAGAATAAACAAATCTACTTTTGATATGTTTATTCTTATATTTTTATATAAATTCATTATACCATTCTGATTTCTAACCTTTTATAAATTTAAATACTTAGAAAATGATTAAAAACGTAACAGGCAAATATCGCCCGGTAACTGTTGTATGGGAAGTTACCATGGGATGTAACATGAATTGCGCGCATTGTGGGTCTTCTTGCAACAAACCATACCCGGATGAACTAACCACGCAAGAAGCCGTAACTACCATTGAAGATATAGCAGCGTTAGGTGTTAAATGGATAACCCTCTCGGGTGGCGAACCTCTTACCAGAAAAGATTTACCGTTACTCATTAGAAAAATCAAAGCAATGGGGATGAGTGCCAACGTGATTACAAACGGTTGGCTGTTGCCCGATATGGCTCAAGAGCTTAGAGATGCAGGAGTATCTGTAGTGGCTATCAGCATTGACGGTACGCGCGAAATACATAATGAAACCCGTAAACAAGGATCTTTTGAGCGTGATTTAGTGGGCATAGCCCATCTCCGTAAGCTAGGAGTAGAAGTTGGCGTTATAACCACTATTACCAAAAAAAATCTGTATGTGTTAAGGGTACTGAAAGAAGACTTAATAAAAGCAGGAGTTAACTCCTGGCAAGTACAGATTGGCTTACCCATGGGCAATTTGCTAAAGCATAAAGAAAACATTATTGAGCCGCAGGAAGTTGACAAGATTATTGATTTTTGTTACGAAACGGCTCTCGAAGGCAAAATAAAGATGTACCCGGCCGATTGCATTGGCTACTATACGGTCAAAGAGCAGGAAGTAAAAAGACGTGCATATAACGCCGAGGGTATATTGTGGGAAGGATGTAATGCCGGAATAAGAGGATTTGGACTTTTACAAAATGGAGACGTAATAGGCTGCACCTCTGTAAGAAGCCCTGAGTTTATAGAAGGCAATGTTCGGGAAAAATCACTGAATGAAATATGGACTGGCACCAATTCTTTTACCTGGCGTAGAAATATGACGAAAGAAATGCTAAGCGGAGAGTGCCGCACATGTAAGTACGGCAGCAGGTGTCTGGGAGGCTGTGCCAATACGCGTCTTACCATGGAAGGAAGCATATACGGCGAAAACAAGTATTGCTCGTATAATGTGTATCTCAAACAAAGAATGGCCGAAATAGCCCGTGAAACCAATGCAAAGACTCTCTTAATGAAAGCGCAACAGGCTGTTCAATCTAACGAGCCTCAGGAAGCGGCTATCTTGGCACAACGGGCATTGGAACTCGACAGGGTAAACACAGAACTTTATCGCCTCAAAGGGTATGCCGATTACATGTGTGGCAATTACAAAGAAGCACAAAAAAGCAATGAAGAGGCATTAAAACTAAACGAGAACGACGCTTATGCTCTGAAAGGACTGGCTTTATCTGTATACAAGCAAAATAAGCTTCCGTACGAGGAGGTTATGGCATTGATGGAACGTGCCAACCAATTAAGCAACGGAGCCGACATGGACATTATTCATGATATGAATGTATTGAAACAAGAACATCTGGCTTCCAGATAATATAATCTCTATGTTTAACTTTAAATTATTTGTTAATGGAAGAATCAATTTCCGCCTATGAGGGCAAGAGTTTTAATGTGACATTGCAATCGTACCTGGGAAGTACGAACTATGGCTGGTGCTTAATTTCATTGCCGAAAGGAATTATCTTAGCAGGACAGGCCAACGAACCGGCATTTCAAGATGGTACTCGAAATGCATTGGTAAACCAAATCTTTTATTTCATTGCTACAGAAGCTACTCAAGAGAAGACAGAAATTGACTTTGGTTTGTGCTGTCTTACTCAGAATCCTTCAGAATTGAATCCTTTCAAGTATGAAGAAATGGTAACTGTGTTTGTAAACGTAATTCCTGCAAATAAACTTGAAGGAAGTAAGTTTGTTCAATACAGCGGTAATGCGGCAATGTATTCTCCTGGTGGTGGCAGTGACCTGATCACTGCGTTAAAGTATGGCTATCCGTGTAACCTTGAATCAGGAGTCGGACTGAAGTATGGTTACCCCTGTAGCGTAGATGCAGCAGCCTATAAATACGGTTATCCGTGTAGTCAGGATGCAGCTGCATATAAGTATGGTTATCCGTGTGCACAAGAAAATGCTGTAGCTGATAAATATGGTTATCCATGCAGTCAGGATGCTACACTTTTGAAGTACGGTTACCCTTGTGCTCAAAATGATGCGGCACTTTTGAAGTACGGTTATCCTTGCAGTCAAGATACCACTCCGGTAGTAAAATACGGGTATCCAAACTGTTAAGCTATTGATTGGCATCGGTTAGATGTCGTCAAGTGGGCAATAGGTTACGAATCAGCACTCAAACTTATTGCCCTTTTTTGTTTCTTCAATCGACTAGTTAACCGAAACATTTGTCTAACTTTGCAGACTAAAATGATTTATAATAGTTTAGTGACTGACAAATGATAGATTTTAACCAATTCCCTTCTCCTTGTTACATCATGGAAGAGGAACTACTAAGACGCAACCTCAACCTGATTCAAAGCGTTAAAGACAGAGCCGGTGTAGAAATTATTCTGGCTTTCAAGTCGTTTGCTATGTGGCGTTCTTTCCCAATCTTTAGGGAATATATAGACCACTCTACAGCTAGTTCGGTTTACGAGGCACGTTTAGCTCTGGAAGAATTTGGAAGCAAGGCGCATACTTATTCACCTGCATATACTGAAGAAGATTTTCCTGAAATAATGCGCTGCAGCAGCCACATTACTTTCAATTCATTGACTCAATATGAGCGTTTCTACCAGCAGGCTGCCCAAGAGGGTATCTCTTGCGGCATTCGTGTAAACCCCGAATATTCTGAAGTAGAAACTGAATTGTATAACCCTTGTGCTCCCGGTACGCGTTTTGGAATTACATCCGATTTACTTCCCGACGTATTACCCGAAGGTATAGAGGGCTTTCACTGCCATGCACACTGTGAATCTTCTTCGTATGAGTTGGAGCAAACCTTGGTGCATCTGGAAAAGCGTTTCTCTCATTGGTTTAAGTACCTTAAATGGCTTAATCTGGGAGGCGGCCACCTGATGACCCGCAAAAATTATGACGTAGAACATCTTATCGGATTATTGAAAGGATTGAAGGAACGTTATCCGCACCTGCAAATTATCTTGGAACCCGGATCGGCTTTCACATGGCAAACAGGGGTACTAACAGCCAATGTGGTTGATGTGGTAGAGAGCAAAGGTATAAAAACTGCCATATTAAATGTGAGCTTTACCTGTCACATGCCCGACTGCCTGGAGATGCCTTATCAACCCACGGTAAGAGGTGCAGAACTGGGCGAGGAGGGACCTTATGTTTATCGGTTAGGCGGCAACTCTTGCTTAAGTGGTGACTACATGGGGTATTGGAGCTTTGACCATGAATTAAAGATAGGCGAACGCATCGTGTTTGAAGATATGATTCACTATACTACCGTAAAAACAAACATGTTTAACGGAATTCACCATCCGGCCATTGCTTTGTGGACGAAAGAAGGAAAAGCGGAAATCTACAAACAATTTTCTTATGAAGATTATCGAGACCGAATGAGTTGATAATCAATATAATGGCTTATAGCGGGAAAAGGGCAGACTGTTTTTACACGAAAAAAAAACTTCGGATTATTTGGAGGTTTAGAGAAAATATCTACCTTTGCAACCGCAATCGCGAAAGTAGCTCAGTTGGTAGAGCATAACCTTGCCAAGGTTAGGGTCGCGGGTTCGAGTCCCGTCTTTCGCTCAACGAAAACAGTTTCTACTAATGCCCAGGTGGCGGAATGGTAGACGCGCTAGTTTCAGGTACTAGTGTTAGCAATGACGTGCAAGTTCGAGTCTTGTTCTGGGCACATAAGTAAGAAACTGCAAGCGATCTTATAATATGTTGGAGAGATGGCGGAATTGGTAGACGCGCTACTTTGAGGGGGTAGTGACAGTTATGTCGTGTGAGTTCGAGTCTCATTCTCTTCACCATTCTATTTGATGTTGATTATTTGCGAAAGTAGCTCAGTTGGTAGAGCATAACCTTGCCAAGGTTAGGGTCGCGGGTTCGAGTCCCGTCTTTCGCTCAATTTTTATAATTATCCTAAATCATAACTGAGTCTTGTTTCATGCAAATGAAACGAGACTTTTTTGTATGGTAACCATTGCATTTATTATAAAATTAAAAGCGGCTGTTCGTAAAGGAACAACCGCTTTTAAAACTTAAGATACAATCGTATCTATTACAAAAAGCACTATTTCACCGGAGTAATTAGGAAATTAAATTCATAATCACCGTAAGGCAAACGATACTTCTCAAGAGGTAATGCTCCCCAGCTATTTACGCAACCTAATCCCATTTGCATCTTATCAATACATAAATTGGTGTAGCCGGCTTTGTCAACATCAGCAGGGTGACGCTGATCTTTATCAACTCCGTCATCAAGCGAAGCAATGCTGTAGTTAAGAGCAGAAGCCGAGAAAGCTGCATCGGATGTGAATTGCAAGCCGAAGCCTCCTTTGGTTACTTGTTTCCACCAACGGATATCTGTTTTCGTTCCTGTTTCCTGCGGACGAATATAAGAGTAGAACTGCTCATCTACATTTTGTTTGTATTTACCGATGAATGCAGCATTATTTCTATCCACGTAGTTCTCTACCGGACCGCGTCCGTAATAAATGCTCTGTACATAAGAATCGGGCATTTGTACTTGCATACCAAAGCGGAACATATCGGCCACCTTAGCATTTTTATCAGCTGTAAGCTTCTGGGTTACTTTGATAGCACCCTGATTATTAACCAGATAGGTTAATGATAGCTTACCGGAAACAGCAGGAATGTCATACTGTGCTACAATTTGTACCATTCCATCGACAGTGGCATGCTGCAACGAAACCAATTTAAGTTCGGGGTTATTCCAAACACGGTATCTGTTTTGCAGGTTGGCACCCATATCATTATCGGTAGGAGCACGCCAGAAGTTGGGTGTCAATGCACCTTGTTCTTGAATCAATTCCTTGCCACCCGATACGTATTTACAAAGATATCCGGTGAAACGGTTGAAATTGAGCGTAAAGTCTTGTCCGTTGACAATCAGGTAGTTAAAATCATTATCCTTCACCTGAGGAGCCACAACGGCTTGATTCGTTTCCTCCTGATTGCTTATGGCAACAACAGATGCTTTCCACGGAGTAAGTACCAGCTGATTACGAGCTACGGCATATCCGGCAGGCAATAACGTTTCAGCTGCTTTCAGTTTAAAGGCTACATTAAGCAGCAACTCTTTCTCTGTGGCGGGTAATGCAGCCCGCAAAGGAAGTTTCACCTTAACCGTTTGTTGAGGTGCTACTTGGAGGTTTTGTTCAACACCTGATTGCAACACTTCTCCGTCGGCCAGGATTTGCCATTCCATGTAATAGCCAGATAAATCACGGAAGAAATTCTCGTTATAAACACTAACCTCAAGCTCTTTATCGGCTTGTTTCACATCACTGACCCAGATAGACTGATAGATATGACCTACCTCATACATGTGGGGATTGGGTACACGGTCGGGACTAACCAAACCGTTGTCACAGAAGTTATTGTCGGATGCATCGTAAGCATTGAAATCTCCTCCGTAGGCATATATTTCTTTGCCTTCTTTGTTCTTCCAACGGATTGACTGGTCTACAAAGTCCCAAATGAAACCTCCCTGATAAGAAGGATACTTGCGGGTAAGATCCCAATATTCCTTAAAGCCTCCCATGGAATTACCCATGGCATGAGCGTATTCACATTGAATAAGAGGTTTGGTTGGATTACCGCTTACATACCTCTCACTTCCGTGATAATCCAGATACATAGGGCAGTAAACATCCGTAAATTCATTTCCGTGAGCCTGTTCGTACTGAACGGGACGACTCTTGTCTTCATTCTTAATCCAACGGTAACAAGCTTCGAAATTAGGTCCGAATCCGGCTTCATTACCCAATGACCAGAAGATGATGGACGGATGGTTAAACCCACGTTGCACATTGCGTTGATTGCGTTCCATGTGTGGTTTAGCATAAGCAGGATTCTTGGCCAATGTTGTTTCTTTGTAACCCATACCGTGTGATTCCACATTGGCTTCAGCAACTACATAAAGTCCATACTCATCGCACAAATCATACCACAGGTTATTGTCGGGATAATGACAGGTACGTACGGCATTAATATTGAATTGCTTCATCAAAAGAATGTCCTGAATCATCCGTTCGCGAGAGATGTGATAACCATGATCGGGATCCATTTCATGACGGTTGGCACCTTTGAAAAGCACCGGCTGACCGTTGACTAATATCTGTGCATTCTTCATTTCTATTTTACGGAAGCCCACCTTTACGGGAATCACTTCCGACGTTTTACCGCCGTCTTTCAACGTAGCAGTCAGCGTATAAAGATTCGGTGTTTCGGCAGTCCACTTGGCAGGGTTAGCCACTTGCAACGTAGCAGTTACTTTGCCACTACCTTTAACCATTTGTTGAGCCACCTGCTTGTTATGTGCATCGGTCAAACTCAACTCTACGGTATTACCGCCATTAAGCTGAAGAGCAACGTGCAACGTTCCATCCTTGTACTGAGCATCTAGATCGGGCGTAACACGAATATCTTCTATGCGTTGTTTGTTACGGGCATACAGATAACAATCACGAGCTACACCGCTAAAGCGGAAGAAGTCCTGATCTTCCAGATAAGACCCGTCACACCAACGAAACACCTGAAAAGCAATCAGGTTTTTACCCGGTTTCAGATACTTGGTCAGGTTAAACTCCGCTTCGAGTTTACTGTCCTCACTATAGCCCACATACTTGCCGTTTACCCACAAATACATGTTAGACGTTACCGAACCGAAATGAGCAAACACCTCTTTCCCTTTCCAATCGGCAGGCAATACAATTTCTTTTCGATAAGAACCCACGTGATTGTTTTCCGTAGGTACCTGAGGCGGGTTGTGCCTGAATTGGTTACGCCAGGCATAGCCTACATTCACATAGATAGGATCACCATAGCCATTAATTTCCCACAACGCAGGTACCTGAATATGATCCCAACTCTTATCATTGAAATCAGTACGGAAGAACGTTGTTGGCCGTTGTTCGGCATGACGAACCCAGTTAAACTTCCACAAGCCATTAAGCGACATGTAGTTAGATGATTTTTCCTTCACTCCCTGAGCGGCTTTTGCAGGAGATTCGTAAGCAAAATAGTTAGCATGCATCGGTGCACGGTTCACCGCATTGACCTCCGGATTAAGCCATTCGTTGGTCTGTGCCGATACTCCCAAGCAAAGCGAAGCAATGCAACAGGTTAACAATTGTTTTTTCATGATTTGTTTAAATTGATTTTATAATTGTTTGTTAACAAGATACGTTGAAAAACAGATAAACGCCTAATAAATAGTGTAGTTACATTGTTTTTTTAATAATCATTAGCGAGAAATAAGGAAATTCCTTCTCAATAAGCTCTTTTGTAGCCCTGATATACACCTCACGCGGGGTACCTACGTTCTCAAAATAATGAAAGGTATGATCATTATACTGTGCCATGCATTGTTTCACCGCTTCCCTGCACTGAGAAAGCTTCATGATGACTACTACCAGTCCGGCATCCAGCCAATCACTTAGTTCCTGAGCCGTGGTATTACCGGGGATCACCATCAGGCGCTCTTCCTGACTAACAATATGAAGTCCGGCCAGCGCCCCCGAAGCAATAAAAGCAGGGATTCCTGCCACTTGTTGCACAGCAATGCCCTGCGCCAGCAATTGCTCAAACACATAATGTACCGACGAATAAAAGCCGGCATCCCCCTCGGCCACAATGGCAATAAGTTTACCGGCAGCATACGAAGCGGCAGCTTCAGTCGAAAGCTTTTCATAAGCCTCCATAGCGGCCGCACGATCTTTGCTCATGGGTACAATAAAATACTGAATATGTTGTTCGTCTACGTCAAGCGCACGAAGAATGTCGGCCGAGCGGGAGAGTTGTTTACCCGAAGAAGTAAGCGTGGCAGGGCAATAGATTACATCGGCCCGGCGAAGCGTATTCAAGCCTTTTAGCGTGATTAATTCGGGATCGCCCGGACCCAGCGATACAAAAGATACCTCGTGTAGGTTCATGGTTCGTTTTATTTAGCGTTTTCAAAATACAAAAGTGCTTAAAATATCTCTGCCGAACAAGAATAATTAAGTATCTTTGTTCCTCACTTAAGATTAATTGTAGATTAAACAACACATGAATTATAAAATAGCAAGTGTATGCTGTCTGTTATGGGCATTATGCGGCACAGGATGCAAACAAAAGACTACTTCCTCCTCTCACTCAACCAGCGGAACGGAAATCACCTCAGCAGATGCGGAGACACAGGTCACTACTCATTATGCCAAAGGGTTTACTGTAAAATACCTGAGCGATAATTGCCGACTGGTAGATGTTCAGGACCCACAAAAGCATGGAGGTAAAACGTTTCATTTTGCTTTGATTGACAAAAATACAGAAACCAAGAACATACCTTCGGGATATACAGTGATTCATGTACCGGTTGACCGGGTTATCTGTATGACTTCTCTTCAGCTTTCTAACTTCATTAAATTGGGAGCGGTTAACAAAGTGACCGGTATTACCAGTTCACGTCACCTATTCAATAAGGAAATGAAAGAGCGTTTGAAGAGCGGTGCAGCACAAAAAATAGGCATTGAAGGCAACTTTGACAATGAACTCATTATGGGTATCAACCCCGATGTCATATTCATATCTCCCTTTAAGAGAGGCGGTTACGATGCCATGCATGAAGTAGGAATTCCACTCATTCCGCACCTGGGTTACAAAGAAACGTCACCGTTGGGGCAAGCAGAGTGGGTGAAGTTTATCGGTCTGTTTACCGGACAAGAAGCCAAAGCCAACAAGCTTTTCTCGGCTACTGAAAAACGATACAACGAACTGAAACAATTAGCGGCGAATGTAGAAAAACGTCCGGTAGTGTTCAGCGGTGAGTTGCGCGGTGGTAATTGGTATGCCGTGGGTGGAAAGAGTTTTCTGGCACAGTTGTTTCGTGACGCCGGAGCCGATTACTTCTTAAGGAATGATTCTACATCGGGTGGGGTAACGCTCGACTTTGAAACGGTGTATAACCAGGCAGAAGACGTTGACTACTGGCGCATTGTTAATAGCTTCAAAGGTAATTTCAGTTATGAAACCCTGAAAGAAGAAGATGCCCGTTATGCTGATTTCAAAGCATTCAAAGAACATAAGGTGGTGTACTGCAACATGTCTAAAACGCCCTTCTACGAAAGCATGCCGGTGGAACCCGAAGTGGTACTTGCCGATTTTATACACGTGTTTCATCCTGATTTATTGCCCAATCACAAACCCGGTTATTACGAACTGTTAAAGTAGCAGCACCATGAAGAGACACACCTCCCTGCTGATGGCAATGATCGCAGCATCTATCTTTCTGTTCTTCCTGCTGAACCTATTAATTGGTTCGGTGGATATTCCGTTGTCATCTGTAGTGAATATCTTGTTGGGCGGTGAGGAGCAATCGGTGGTATGGCAAAACATTGTCCTGAAGTCTCGTGTACCACAGGCGTTAACAGCCTTGGTGGCAGGAGCCGGACTATCCATCAGCGGCTTGCAGATGCAAACTGTTTTTCGCAATCCGTTGGCAGGTCCCTCGGTGTTGGGTATCAGTTCGGGAGCCAGTCTGGGCGTTGCTTTTGCCGTACTTATTTCGGGGAGCATAGGAGGCGTGGCGTTAAGCAACATGGGCTATTTCGGCGAAATGGCATTGACTATTTCGGCTACCATTGGGGCTTTTGCGGTTATGGCCATCATCGTATACGTATCACAAAAAGTAAGAGGAAACGTTACGTTGCTCATTATCGGTGTTATGATTGGCTACGTGGCCAATGCCATTATCGGCGTTTTGAAATATTTTAGTGTGGAGGAAGATATACGGGCCTATGTTATCTGGGGACTGGGCAGTTTCTCGCGCGTATCGGGTGATCAAATGGTGTTGTTTGTATGCCTCATGCTAGTGCTGATGCCTTTGTCTTTTCTGCTCATTAAAACAATGAACCTCTTGCTGTTGGGCGATAGCTATGCCCGTAACCTGGGACTTCACATCAAGCGGGCGCGACTGTTGGTCATTGTTTGCTCGGGTGTGCTGGTAGCCATCGTAACGGCCTACTGTGGCCCTATCATGTTTCTGGGACTAGCCGTTCCTCATCTGTGCAGGGCTATTTTCCATACGTCAGATCACCGTGTACTGATGCCCGGCGTATTGCTGACCGGTGCTTCATTGGCACTGATATGCAACCTTATTTCGCGCATGCCCGGCTTCGAAGGAGCTATGCCCGTTAACTCGGTTACCGCACTGGTAGGAGCACCTATTGTGGCCTCCGTACTATTCAAGAAAAGAAAAAACGAACTGAATGAATAAAACTGATATGAAAAGCGAAACGATACGAATTGATTCCCTTTCCATCGGATATCGTGGAAAAAGCAGTGTAAAAGTGGTAGCCGCGAACTACAACGCTACCATTAACAGTGGGGAACTAACCTGTCTGTTGGGTGCCAACGGAGTGGGTAAGTCGACCTTGCTGCGTACATTATCGGCTTTTCAACCTAAGATTTCAGGACACATATTCATTCAGGGGAAAGATATTTCGGACTACACAGACAGTGATTTGTCCACCGTAATCAGCGTGGTGTTGACGGAAAAATGCGATGTGCGCAACATGACGGTTACCGAACTGGTGGGACTGGGAAGAAGTCCGTATACCAATTTCTGGGGTACACTGACCAAAGACGACCGCCGCATAGTGGAACACTCCATCGAACTGGTTCGCGCCGGAGAACTAAAAGACCGCATGGTACACACCCTGAGTGATGGTGAACGGCAGAAGGTGATGATTGCCAAGGCTTTAGCACAAGAAACGCCTGTCATTTTCCTCGATGAACCCACTGCTTTTCTTGATTTCCCCAGCAAAGTAGAAATCATGCAACTGTTGCACCGTTTGAGCAGAGAAACCGGAAAGACCATCTTCCTTTCCACACACGACCTGGAGCTGGCTTTACAGATAGCCGACAAGATTTGGATGATGGACAAAACCAACGGATTAACCATCGGAACCCCCGAAGACCTGTCGTTAAACGGCAGTCTGAGCGGATTCTTTGCCCGCAAAGGGATTACTTTTGATCGGGAAACGGGTTTGTTCCGAGTAGAGAATGTGCATACTTCGGAGTTGCGACTGGTAGGACACGGACAAAAGTACGCCATGGCTCGTAAAGCTTTGCAACGCAACGGAATACTGGCAGGTCGTTCGGTGGAATCGGAGTTTTTTATTGAAACCGGAGATTTGAAAGACACGAAATACGTGGTGCATCCTATTGATAATGAACCATTTACAGTCCATTCCATCGAAGAATTGTTGAACTACGTATTACAACAAAAGCCCAACCATTAGTATCACCCGATAACAATATATGTTGTGAGTCTAACAATATAGGTAATGGGGTGTAACATATATTGTTATTTCAAACGTTTGTCTTCAAATTGTAACATCCTTCCCTTACATTTGCTGCATAAATAAAAATCCCATTGTGGGTTAGCGTATGAAAAACGTTTTTTCCTTGTGCAGTGTGCTCTTCTGTCATCTCTTTCTTTTTACTGCCTGCTCCACTGATGATAACGATTCGCCGGTGGTGCCTGTGTCATACAGCTTATTAATATATATGGCGGCAGACAACTCCATGAATTCTGAGGTAGACTATACCTTGCAGGAACTCAAAGAAGGCATGAAACGCAGTGGTGGCAATACGGTAGTCTACCTGGATAGATCCGACGCAGCACCTCGTCTTTTTCAGATTACCGCCGATGGCGAGGAAGTTGCTTTAAAAGACTACGAAGAAGAAAACTCTGCCAGTGCCGAAACATTGGCACGAGTCATAGCCGAAACTAAAACACTGGTACCATCGGAAACTTTCGGATTAGTTTACTGGTCGCACTCCATGGGATGGGTGCCCTCAGGATATTCGAAAGACACGCGCGCAACTGTTTCCAATGAAGCCTCTTTTCCCCGCACCCGATACCTGGGTATGGACGAGCATCAAGCCCTTAACACACAAGGACTCACACTGATGGAGATAGATGAAATGGCAGCTGCACTGCCTGATAACGTAGCCCAATTCATGTTGTTTGATGCTTGTATGATGGGTAGCGTTGAAGCCCTCTATCAGCTTCGAAACAAGTGCCGCTACTTCATTGCTTCTCCTGCCGAAATACTAATGGAAGCAGATTATGATGCTTCCGGCATGCCTTATTCTGAATTACTCCCCCAGTTATTCGGAGGAAAAGAAGAATTAGCCTTGGCTTGCGAAAAATACTACAACCATTATAACAACATGAGCGCCAAGATTCTGCGTTCAGCCACCATTACACTCATTGATGCACAACAGTTAGACGGGCTCTATTCAACGGTCAACAGCATACTCGATAATCGGTTAGCCGCCATGCAAAGTTTAAATACTGATGGAGTGCAGGTTTACCACAGAGGCAGCTTGCCTAAGATTTTTTTTGATTTAGATGCAATTATGAAACTAACAAGCACCACCGCCCAATACAACACATTTAAAACACAACTGGCGCAAACTGTTCTCTACAAAGCAACAACCGAAAAATTTGCCAGTGATTTATCGCTGACAGCATGTAGCGGTTTAAGCGTTTATGTACCCCTCAGTAAATGGTCAGGAACCACAGAGTACACATACTATTTCAGTAAATTAGAGTGGAGTCATGTTTACGGGCTCAATTAACGAATACCCATAGCAGTTAAAAAATCATTGGCCATGCCAGATATCGACAAATAAAAAAGATTCAGGCGAATGAGCAGTAGCAAAACGATGGCCGACGATTGATTCGTTTTTTTATCATTAAGATAATCTTCCGTCAAACGTTTTTTTAAATAAGTAAGTGTTTTCTTATATCTTTCGCGCACCACCTTTTCGCAAATGCCCAATGACTCAGCTGTTTCCTTGGTAGAATAGTGCTGGTGCCAACGTAGATGGTAAATATCCTGATGTAACTGAGGCAAAGTAGTAAGCACCTTATTTAGTATTTTATGAATCTCATCTTCCTGTAAGTCTTCGAAAACATGCGTATAAGATAGATCTGAACTTAATTCAGACATAATATCCCCATCCGCAGTAGTCTCCTCTTTTCTTTCCATAGCCCTGAGATAGTCAGTAATGCGGAACGAAAGAATTTTAAGGAAACTTTGTTTGGCAGTGCCCATTTCATTCACATTAAAAACACTAGGGGTATTCCATAAATTGGCCCAAAAGATCTGCATAATATCCTCCGATGTTTGGCTGCTTCGCGTACGCTTGTACGTCCACGTCATGAACAAACGATTATAACGAGCGTATAGTATATTAAACGCATCATAATCCTGTTCTGCTATTCTTGCCAGTAATTCACCATCCGAAGTACCCATAAGACATTGATTTTCATTTCCACAAAACTACAATGTTTATTTCATATTCATTGTTACAAAGATGTTAAGTTCTTTACTTGGAAAAATGTAACCGAATCTTAATTGCTTTTCATTCCCATTCCGGTCTTCTCATATCGTATATCTATATAGACGATAACAAAGAAACATTTTAAAATTTATAGATATGATAAACCGTAAAATTGAAAAACGGACCAGAGAAATGATGAAAGGAAGCACTCCTGAATGGCGAGTAAGACGATTTTTGTTCGTACACACCTTATTACGTCGTTATGTCAGAGGAGAAGCTACCGACCGCGAAAGAGAAGTTATAGAAAGTTGGCGCGCAGAAGAAGGTAACTCCTTTAACGGCGAACAATTTCAAGAACTACCCTTTTCAGTTCTTACTCAAGTAAACGAACGGATTTACAGAAAAGTAGCCATCAGTCAGGAGTTTCCTCAAAGCGACTGGAAACTTGTAGCACAACAACCGGAAGTAAAGTTAGCTGAATATGAAGCAATGATTAACACTGCTCATACTCAACATACACCTAAGCCACAAAAATCAAAACTAGCAACTTCTTTATACGTTGGTGTGGCTGCCATGATTGCTATTATGTTTTGCTTCGTTTTATTTCAGTATTACACACCAAATGAAGTGCTACAATCAAATCATAATATAATTAGTGAACAGTTGCCCGATAACACCCACATACAAATGAATCGTGATAGCCGCCTGACACTTAGTCGTGATTTCAACCACCATTCTCGTAAAGTTGAAATGACGGGAGAGATCTTTTTTGAAGTAGCTAAAAACACACAAAAACCATTTATTATAGCACATAGTGTACTACAAACTCAGGTAAAAGGAACCTCTTTTACTATTTGTGATTATCCGGAGTTAGATGTCAGCACTATAACCGTACGCACGGGAGTTGTGTCGGTTAGTACAGAAGGTAAGCAAATAGCCATGCTCACAGCAAACAAACAACTTCTATACAACAAAATAACCGGTAAATATACCGTTCGGGATAGGAGCTGGCAATCTTCTGCCGGGTGGATTGACGGAAAAATAGTATGGGTTGATGCTAACGAAAAAGAGATAGCTATGCGCATCAAACAAGCATTCAACAAAGAACTGGTGATTGAAAAACAGGCATTAGGCACCAACGTGTGCTTCAATTCAGAGTTCGCTTCCAATGCAACACTGAACCAAGTGATGGAACGGTTGATGCTGGTATATGGCACACAATACAAGATAGAGGGAGAACAAGTCATTGTGTTCCGTAAATTACAAGAAGAAATAGAAATAAAATAAAATTATTCATATCAAAATTAATAAACTCATAAACGTGATGAAAAGTAGTATTAAACAAACTAATCTGCATTTTGCCGTGTTACTTTCGGCCCTGTTATTATGGAGTCCGTTAGGTACCTATGCACAACTTATTAAACGAAAGTTTCCACAAGAAAAGCTCTCTGCACGCATCAAACAATTGGCAGAAATTACCGACAAAACAATTACATTTGATGCCACCCAAGTAGGTAATGTTGTTGTACCTGCGTTAATTGCCAACAATCATAATTTAGAGCAATTACTAACCAGCAGCCTCAATACAACAGGTTACACGTTTAAATACGACAATAATTCTTACATCATTTACAAATCAGATGACGACAACAAGAAAAAAACAAAGTCGACCGATACGGGTACCCTCTCAGGGTTTATCCTCGACCAGAAAGGCGAACCACTGGTAGGTGCCACGGTACGAATACCCAACACACAGCTAGGCACAGTGACCAATATTGAAGGAAAATATACGCTGAAAACAGTTCCTGTTGGCACGGTAACGGTAGAAGCCAGTTATCTTTCTTTCGAAACACAAAAGATTACGCAAGTAAAGATTAACCCGGCACGCACCACGGAGCTAGACCTTGTGATGAAGGAAGCCAGCGAAGAGTTGGGTGAAGTAGTGGTAACAGCTGAATATAACGATGCCTCTGCCAAAGGGCTCTATGCCAAGCAAAAAACCATGACTGCCATGAGCGACGGTGTAAGCGCCGACCTGATAAAGAAAACCAGCGATAACAATGTGGCGCAAGTGCTCAAAAGAGTCAGTGGGGTTACTATTGATAATGGCAAATATGTAACCATTCGCGGTATGGGCGAAAGATACAACAACGTGCAACTCAACGGTGCTACGCTCCCTTCTACAGAACCTAACCGTCGCAACTTCGCTTTTGATGTCATACCTTCTAACCTGATAGATAATGTAACGATCTCCAAGACCTTTACCCCTGATCTTCCGGGAGAGTTTACCGGTGGTTTAGTAGAGGTGCAAACGCTTTCAGTGCCTCAAAAAAGCTTCTTTACTGTTACTCTGGGTACAGGTATGAACACGCAAAGCACGGGAAAAGATTTCTTGAGTGCCAAACGTTACGGCTCCGACTGGTTGTTTGGCGAAAAAGACAAACGCCAATGGTATGTGGGGAAGGGTGAAGATATAAGAGAGCAGAACATCCAGAATGCGTCTCAAATGAACAGTTATGGTTTTAAGAAATACAGCGCTTCTCCCATGCAAAATTATAGCCTGACTTGGGGACTTCCGCTTGATTTGGGCAACAACCAAAAGTTGGGCTTTGTGACGGCTGTCACTTACCGTAACGAGCAAACCACGGACGAAATAAAGGAGGCGCACATGATAACGCGCGATAGCATCTACAAAACTTCTCATCGCTATAAGTTTGTTACCTCCACCGGTGCGGTGGCTAATATAGGGTGGGAGATGCCTAATCATCGCATCACATGGCGCAATCTGTACAACAATCGCTTTACGCATACCAATATGGAACGATATATCAATATCTATTATAATACGTATGAAAATACGTCAAAAGCTTACGAACAATATAGCGTGCCTTTAATCTCCAATTTGATACAAACCCAGTTGGACGGTGAACATTATCTGTTCAATAAGAAGCTAATCTTTACTTGGAACGGCTCTTATAACAAGGTGAAGCGAACCAATCCGGACGATCGCTACGCGAAAGGAGCTGTGTTAAGTGAAAATGCCGATGGAGAATCTTTTGTTGATTGGGGATGGTCCACTCAGTTTGGTGGAGTCAATTTGAATGACAGCCATATCATGTATAGTGAGTTGAAAGAGACTAAGAAAACAGTTGGTGGTAATCTGGAATACCCATTTGTGGTAGCAGGTAATCCTCAACGACTCAAGGCCGGCTATATGGGTACGTTCCGTTCTTCGGATTTTGAACAACAATATCTCAAAGCTGACGGCGTTGTTGATAGATCGACTCCTCTTTATGGCTCTCCCATACAAGATTATTTTGCTTCCGAAAGCTTTTCAAGTGGAGTTTTGAAATATGTACAGGGTGGGAAAGGTGACGGCATCGATTTTTATGACGGCAAGCAAACCATCCATGCCGCTTATCTGATGGGTGAATTTTCTTTCTTTCGCAAATTACACTTTACAACCGGGTTTCGCATGGAAGATGCTAAAACAGAAGTGCATACCAAGTATCATAGCTATGAGGATGATGGAAGCGGTTTCAAGTATAGAGATAGCCTCATTACTGTAGAGAAAAAGGATTGGCTTCCGGCAGCAACAGTTGTATATAATATAACGAATGAAGTAAATGTCCGTCTGGCTTACAGCCGTACCCTTGCCCGGGCAGACTTCAGGGAGATGACCCCTACTGAATACTACAATGTAGATGATCGCATGACAGTAGTTGGGCTAGGAGCTATAAAGCAGTCACAGACAGATAATTTTGACTTACGTCTTGAATGGTATCCGCGTGCCGGTGAGATAATCTCTGTCAGCGGATTTTATAAGAAATTTAAAGATCCGGTCGAGATGGTTTCGTATATGTTAAGTGATGGAAACTCTTATCATCAGTTTGCATTTAACTTGGATGATGCTACGGTCAAAGGGATTGAATTTAATATTCGTAAATCACTCGGCTTTATTGGAGTCAGCACATTTTTAAAAGACATTTATGTAAGTGGGAATGCTACCTTAATAAAAGGAAACGTAACCTATAATTATGACAAATTGGTTGCAGCAACGGGAGTTACGCAGAAAATATACACGGAAGATCGTAATCGTCCTTTGCAAGGGCTGGCACCTTACACGGTTAATTTGGGGCTTGCCTATGACGGAAAACAAATAGGGGCAGCATTGAATTATGGACGAACGGGACGAAGATTGGTCTTTGCCGGAGAAGCGGACAAGTATGACCAATACGAAAATCCGCGTGATGTGCTTGATTTACAATTATCCACCCGTCTCCTGAAAGATAAGCTTGAACTGAAATTTAATGCTAGTGACCTACTAAACCAAGACATTATTATATATCGAAATTGTGGTTATGAAATGAGTGGTGATGCCTCGGATGATGGATATTTAAATCGAACTAATTTAGGTATGGATTATAATACCGGCGATTGGGTGATGAGCCGAATCAAGCGGGGAGTTAATCTTTCTTTCTCAATCGGTTACAAATTTTAATAGCATGAAAAAATGTATATATTTTCTATATAGTGAAATGTACTCATGGGAAGCAAACATTAGACGTAATGCACGCTTTTCGTTCTCTGTCAAGAAGTAGATACAATTTAAGTTTAAATGTTTATTTGAGTTTTATTTTTTATTTAAACAAAAAGATTTTATGAAAAAATTTCTCTTGAAGCAAAGTTTGGTACTTTTATCAGTACTATTTGCCAGCGTAACAATGATTTCTTGTTCCAATGATTCTGAGTTAAGTAGTGTAGACACGCGTGCTACTCAGTCAATTACTGTTTCCGGCGTTATTACGGGTACTAATAATTGGAGTGGAACCGTCTATTTGGATGGTAAAGTGTTTTTAGTTAACGGAACCCTGAACATTGCTGCAGGAACAACAATTATCGGTAAAGCAAAGAGCACTGCTGAACTAGCTTCTGCTTTGATTATTACTAAAACCGGTACAATTAATGCAGATGGTACCAATGGTACTATTATCTTCAAAGGTGAAACTGATACCAAAGGGGCATGGGGCGGACTTGTACTTCTTGGTACGGGAGCTATTAACCAGAGTACAGCAAAAACCATCGAAGGTATTACCTCTGTTCAGGCTGCAGGTAATGACATTACTTATGGTACTCCAGCTCAGGGAATGACTGAGGCTCAAATTAATGCACTTAATAACGTAAGTTCCGGTACATTAAAATATGTACGTGTGGAAAATGCAGGAGCCTCTATCGCAGATGCAAATGAATTGAATGCCTTTACTTTTGGTGGCGTAGGCTCATTGACAACTGTTGAACATTGCCAAGCATACCACGGAGCAGATGACGCTTTCGAATTCTTCGGTGGTGCAGTTAATTGTAAGTATCTTATTGCAACTGCTTGTGATGATGATGCGTTTGATTTTGACTTTGGTTACAGAGGCAAAATTCAATTTGCTGTAGCAACTATTGATCCTTCATTGACTTACTCTTCAGATCCCAATGGTATTGAGTGCGATAATGAAAATCCATACAATGCTACTCACACTCCTTATACGCATCCTGTATTGAGTAACCTTACTATTGTAGGTACTTCTACAGGTAAAACTAGTGCTGGTGTTGCTTTGAAATCTGCTGCTAACTTCCGTAGAGGAACTCTATTCACTCTGAGAAATAGTGTTTTGTACGGTTTCCCTAAAGGAATTTATTTTACTGATGAGCCACAAGTACAATTAGATAATAGTGTGCTTACCTATAATGTAATATCTTCTGAACCATCTGGAAATGAAATTGTAAGTAGCTCAAATAGTGGCACATTTACTAATGTGAATAATTCATTGGTTGCAAGTAGCGCTAATGGTTTATTTGACGCTTGGGGTGGATATCAGAGTACTTTTGCTTTAGCAGCGTTTAGTGCTCCTGCCCTTACTGGAGCAGATTTTACAGGTTTAGATGCTAACTTTTTCACTTCAACAACCTATAAAGGAGCTTTCTCTAGCACTGAAGATACTTGGGCAAGTGCTACTTGGGTAAGATAAATATTGTATGATAATTTTTTAAGTAATAAAAGAACAGTAACGTTTGCGGATTATTTCCGCAAACGACTCTGCTCTTTTATTTAAAATTAGACTAAATGAAGAATGTAAAATCACTTATTCTGTATTTTTTTATATTAATATTGTCTGGTTGTGATACAGAAGGAGAATATACTGATGCCGGATATGTTTCCTTTACGGTAAAAATAGAGTGGCAGGCAGATGCTAACATTGACTATAAAATGACGTTTGATAATGACACAATCAAACAAAATACAGGAATTATTGTGCCTCGAGAACAAACATCCGGGGTACTGAGAGTTTATAGGAATGATGAGACAACACCGGAATTAGAAAAGGAGGTCACAATTGAGAATGGAGTAATTTCTTTAATCCAATTGCCAGGATCAACTATTTCTTTGTCACCCACGGTGGAGGATGAAGATCCATCTGAATCGAGCCGAATTAAAGTGCGTTTTTTCTATAATGGTATTGAGGGAATAGGGAATTCAGCGAAAGTAGATATATTTACATCTACAGACTTTAGAACATGGGATTCAGTTGGTTCTATTACTCTAGAAGAAGGAAAACTTAGTTCTTATGTGGAGTTGAATTTAAATCACTTTTTTCCAGCGAGTACTAGAACAGCCTATTTTTGTTGTGATATTACAGATTTGGCTACAGGAGTAATGCTTGCTCAACACACAAGTAGAGCAGGTTTAATTACTTTTCAAACGGGAAGTTCTTCTTTTGATTCAGTGACAGGCTTTAAGGCTATAAATAAATTTGCGACTTGTCAAATGGCTGCCCCTACTACATATAGGTTTAATTATGTTTTTGGTACTGCTTGGGAATAATTGAAGTGAGTTATTAAGCTTTCACTTTAAGTAAGATTGATTAGGTGTATTTAATTCCTAAATAACTGAGAGTCTGTTTTCTCTATACCTTAGGAAAATGTCTCCTGTTAATAGGAAAATTCTAAGATGATTCGTTTTACAAATATATTATTCGCTAATATTTTTTTGATGTGTTTTCTTTTTCACTACCTAGTTTTTAGGTAAATGTGCCCTCCGTGGTTTAAGCGTAAGCTACGGAGAGGCTCTATTTAGAAAATATATTAGCAAGTATTATCCGATACATGACGATAGATACTCATGTGAATTCAGACAACTGGTGAGGGTGGTGCATTGTGAAGTACGCTGCCTTCTTTTTCAATTTTAGAAGTGCCGATAAGCTTAAGAAAGGAATAATTTTCATATCAATAGAGAGTATTTAAATTATGATTAAATATCTATCTGTATTATTGATTCTTGTTTTTGCTAGTTGTAGTAGTAGCAATGACGAAAATTCGCCTGTTCCGGCAGTTAAGGAGAACAGTGTATTTCGATTTATCAAGAAGCACAATGCGACGAATGAGAACAGTTATGAAATGGCGGAATTTTGTTTACGGGTTTATTATCCTAATGAAAATTATACCAGATTCATGAATGATTTTTCTTATCAAAAAGATGTATTGGATACTCTTGATTTTGTGGTACCTCTGCTTTATGCCGGCTGTATTTATGAATATCGCATTTATCTAAGTAATCGTTCGTGGGATGCTGAGAAGATACATAAAGACTATCTATTTCAGGAAACTAAAATAGTATCGGCATGTGATTCTATTAAATTCGTCTTTCCAGACGATACTATCTATTCAATAAAAACAGCTGAATAGCAATTATAATATAGATACTCATGTGAATTCAGACAACTGGTGAGGGTGGTGTATTGTGAAATACGCTACTTTCTTTTTACAAATTCACCCCTTGAGATCATGAATCAGGCAAATCTTGTCAAGAGCAGTTTTATATATTATTAACGGGTAAACCGGGAAGCAACAAGGAACAGCAAGACTTTGGTAAAACATAACCAACTTTTTGAAAAACATAACCGACTTTTTCAAAAAGATAACGAGCAATTTTAAATCATAAACCGTCTTTTGGGTCATGAGCAACCGTCTCTTCGCCGTAAGACGGTTTCTCAGGAGCCTTTTGCTACCGTGCAAACCGGCGCGAGATACCGTATTAATGCAATAATAAACCGTTAAGGCATAAAAAAAGGCAAGAGTATGAGCTCCTGCCTTTGCGCCTATAATAATTTGAATATACTATAAGATTATAAGTACAAAGATAATACATTATACTGTCAATTCCAAATCATTGTGGTTATTTTATCAGGTTATTATTGGGGCACAAACCGCGGTGTTTCGAATGTAACAAAAACGGCCAATACGCAAAATAAATACATAAAGGAACTAACGAAAAGCCCTATATAAAAACAATAAACAGATATATGTCTATAAGGAATCATCGCCAAAAAAGTTGGTGATACTTGGTGATACTTCTTTTTATACTTTTTATGAGGAACAAAACAACCCGTGTAGCCGGAATTACATATGCGCTAAGTTAATTCCGCATCAATAAACATCCCCTTCTTCCGTAAGCAACAAAATAGTCAGTTCGCCCTGAGGAAGCAGCACATCGGCGTGCAGGTGACATGCCTGTAACAGCGAAGTAAAGAACCGTTTATGATCGTCGGCATGAAACAGACTCCACAGCTCACGTGCTAACGTGATGGAATCAATGGCAGCCACAGCATCCGCTGAGCATCCTGCCTGTTGTGCCATGTCTTGCAAAAACAACTTGTTCATGGTACTGTGCTTGCTATGCGTATCAAGCGAACCTTCGGCCAGCTTCACCGCCTTGCCAATCATAATACCCATGGTTACCCGGGGCAAGCCCACCTCGTGAGCCACACGAATCGTTTCACCAATGAAGTTACCGTAATGCACAAAAGCTTGTGAGGGCAGGTGAGGGTAGAGCTTGCGCACGTACTTCTCACTCTTGGCACCCGAATTGATGACCAAACGTTCCACCTTCAACGCCTGAACCATTTCAACCTGCTTGCGAATGGAGTTAACGAATGCTTCTGAAGAAAAGGGCTTCACAATGCCCGACGTACCAATGATGGAGATGCCTCCCTCAATGCCCAAACGAGGATTGAATGTTTTCTTTGCCAACTCTTCTCCTTGCGGAACGGCAATGGTTACAGTAATGGTTCCCGTCGTAATACCTTGTTGACGAAGGTGATAGCGAAGATTTTCTTCTATCATCCGGCGGGGAGTTTGGTTGATAGCCGCACCGCCCACTTCAAGTCCCAATCCGGGCAGGGTAACGCGTCCCACGCCCTGACCACCCTGAATGTCGATTTCGAGTTGACCGGCTGAAGGACGGTATTCCACGGTCGACCAAATCTCTGTTCCACTGGTTATATCGGGGTCATCGCCTGCATCTTTCACAACACAGCCCATAGCCGAATAATCACTAAGTAGACGAGCTTCAGCTTGAATGGAGATGCTTTCTCCGTCGGGTAAAAAGATGGATACATGCGCAACAGCTTCCCCCAGCCACTTTTTTAATGCAGCTAAAGATGCTGCCGTGGCACAACTGCCTGTGGTGTAACCCGTACGAAGCGGATAGAACCCCGGCAAGAGCTGCTCTACAGTCCTACGCAGACCGTGCGGACCGTCTACTAACCGAAAGTCGGGCGACAATTCAGGCCTTTTCACCACAAAAACCTTCACACCCGCTTGGCGGGCTGCTTCTATTTTTTCATTAAATCCACCGCTTGCACCACTCTCTTTGGTTATGATTGCCTGCGGATGCAGCTGATTCAACACTTCACTCTCGTCACCACCGGGTTGGTAGAAAAGAACTCTTTCGGCCGGAAAACCTTGTTTCACAGCTAGTTGCAGCGACTCTTCCCGGTCCAATACCCGAAACCAACAAAGATGCTTTTGCCAAAAAGGAGCCAATTTACCGATGGTTTGTACCCCGGTGAGCGCCAGCAAACGATCTACTCCAGCTGCCTCCATCTGCTGCATGGCATCCTGGTAATCATTGCACCACACCAAGTCATTGTCTTTCGGAGGATACTGCCTCTCGTAGCGGACTACCGGGATGTCCAGCTCGCCGGAAACATCCGCTACGGTGCAGTGAAGATTTTCAGCAAAAGGGTGGGCGGCATCTACCAGCAAACGAATGCCGTGCTCTTTGCAGAAAGCAAGCATAGAGGCTGCATCCAGCGCCCCCGTAATGCGTGTTCCGTGAGGAGAAGCCACTTGTTGCACTTCGCCCTTGGTAGAATAAAAGTATGGCTGTGCCGCCTCTTCAAGCACCTCAACCGCCTTTCTACCTTCCGTAGTACCGCCTAAAACCAGAATCATTTTGCATCTCCTTCCGTTCCTTTACGGAACAAATGAGTAAACTTGTGCGAGTATAATTTCGACAATCCTTCCCGGTTGTCAATGGCATCGCCCACCACAATCATAGTGGTCAGCGTCAGGTTGTTCTCCTTTACGATGGATGCCAGGTTTTGAAGTTCACCGCGGTAGATGCGCTCGTCTTTCCATGTGAGGTGATAACATGCCGCCACAGGTGTAGTGGGCGGGTAGTGTTGTAACAGCTCCGCTTGCACCTGATCAACCACTCCGGCACTCAGGAAGATACACATCGTACTCTGAGAACGAGCCAGCAGATGCAGTTTCTCTTTATCGGGCATGGGCGTACGTCCCTCACCACGGGTCAGAATGATGGTTTGTACCTTCTCGGGAATGGTGAATTGCGACTGTAAAGCTGCCGCTGCCGCCTGAAACGATGAAATGCCCGGAGTAATGTGATAACGCATGCCGTACTGATCGAAAAAGGCCATCTGTTCTTGTATGGCACCGTAAATACAAGGATCTCCCGTATGCAGACGCACCACCAATTGCCCCCTGTCGTAAAACTCCTTCATTAGAGCAAACTGTTCTTCGAGCGCAAGGGAAGCCGAACTACGCACGGTGGCTCCCTTCTTGGCACAGTAAGTCAGCTCCCGAGGTACCAAACTACCGGCATAAAGTATCAAATCGGCCTCTTCAAGAAAGTGACGCCCCTTGACGGAAATAAGATCCGGATCACCCGGTCCGGCACCCACAATTTCAATATGTCCGCCGCGACAAGCACTGCTATCCATAGCCACTGCAAAAGTAAAATGGCTGTTCTCTGTGAGTACTCCCTTCTGCTTTTCCAGACAAAGAGCACCACCGCCCGATGCCAGAATGGCCGATGCTTCGGCTACACTGGATGTGCCCGTTACCGTATCAACCTTTTCCGATGGGTGCGGTACGGCTACTTCATTCAACTCTTCACCCGAGTAGATGTGCAGCTCGTTCACCCCGAAACTTTGTTGAAGATTGGCCAGCAAAGGCTCCTCTTTCTTCAGGTCAATGGTCGACAAGCTAACAACCGACAACGGAGAAAGTCCGCTTTTTACCAATTCCTCTTTTATATACTCACTCACCCCCTGCGGATGAGCCTCCTTACGGCATCCCATACCCAAATGGAGCACCTTGGGGCGGAAGTACAATACCGGAACATCCACAGTGTAAATGCGTGGGGTAACAGCTATAATCAAACCAACATCCGCAACCGGAATGTCCTCGTAACGGTAGCATACATGTACATGAGGCGGCAAGGTACGCTCCAGATAAGAGGTACCTGCATCTCTCACCTCGAGTAGCAAAGCAGTAGGTTCACCGTTCACGAAAGCAGCAATAAGCTGGTTCATGCTTGCACCACACGGCTCAGCCACCCAATGGTATAAGGACGGCAGCAAATCTAACGCCCACAGTCCGCTATTATCACTCTGCGTGGTAATAACCGGTTCGGCGCCAAGCACAGATGCCACGTGACGCGTTAACTCATTGGCACCGCCCACGTGTCCCGAAAGGACGGAAACCACATACTTGCCGGTGCTGTCAACGTTGATCACTGCCGGATCCGTATGTTTGTGCCCCAGGCAGGGAGCAATGCTACGAACACAAATGCCCATGGCACCAATAAAAATAAATGTGCTGAACCCTGTGAAGCTTTGCTCCACAAAAGCAGCTATATGGTCAATTTGCGTACAACCTTCTACCGGAGCAGCAGTATAAACGGTACTCTGCTCCAACTCTTTTTGTAAGACAGACGCAACGGGTAAACCGGAAGGAGAAACCAATATAATGGCAGTTTTCTTTTTCATAATACGGCACTTAAAATTCGTATCGGGTTATTATCATCGAGTGCAACGAGGCACTCGTTTTGTAAGGTCAATGGGGTGGTTTCCACGGCTTCCAGAAACAAACGGTAACTGTTTTCGCTCACCGAGTTGAACACCACAATGCCTCCGGGCAGTAACACCCGGCTGATTTGTTCCATCACCTCTTTGAGCTTACCGCCGTGACCACCTATAAATACGGCATCGGGAGCGGGTAGGGAAGATAAGTCCTGTACAGTGAAATCACCTATCACACTCCGTATACCCGGAGCACCGAAACGACGGGAGTTAGCTTCCATCAACTGTTCGCCTTCGGGACGGATTTCAAAGGAGGTAACGAGCAGGTGAGGGAATTGCAATCGGGCCTCAATAGACACCGACCCGGTACAAAAGCCAACGTCCCAAAACGAACGACGGTTTTGCAATCCCAACACACTTAAATCCATCAGCCGCAGGGGAGCTTTGGTAATCATCTTGTCACGGTTGTGAAGCAACTCAAACTCACCATCGGGAATACCGAAATAACGGGGTCTGCTTTCACCTTGAGCCATCAGAATAAGGTTATTTGGGTGTTTGAACGACTCTTTGGAAGCTTCCTCCAAACTCAGTGCACGAATCCGTTGTTCTTCTTCGTTACCCAAACATTCGCCTACAAACAAAGTGTAATCGCTGTAGCCGTAATATAACATGCGCGCGGCAATAGTAGCAGGCGTATGCTCCCTGTCGGTCAGCACCCCCATCTTAACTGTGCGGCGAATCAGCGCATTGTCAAATTCTTGCCACGGACGCCCCGTAAGCGACACCACCTGCATGTCGTGGTAAGGCATAGTCAGTTCATGTGCCAACATCTGTAATGAGTTGAACGCAGGGTAAGTTACCACCCGTGCCTGCGGAAGCCTCTTCTGTATGGTGGTGGCAAAACCAAAAAACAACGGATCACCCGAAGCAAATACCACCACGTGAGAATGACCAGCATACTGCCGGAACACATCATCGAGCGGTGTGGTTATGTCTATCCACAAAGCACCCTGTGGTAAGTGATTCTCCATAATCTGTCTGTGACGCACCCCACCCGAGAACACCTCACCGTTACGGATGATGCGCTCTATGTGCGGAGGCAGAAACAGTTCCCTGCCGTCACTCAACCCAATGACTGTAAACAATTGCTGTTCCATGTCTATACGTCTCTTCCAGGCTTTAACAGTTCGGCATCATTGAAACACAAAATAGCGTTGACTAGCGTAGCAGCCAGGTTGCTGCCCCCTTTACGTCCCTCTACAATTAGTTTGGGTACAGCGGCAAAAGGTTTCAGCATGTGCTTGGATTCTTCTACATGTACAAAGCCTACCGGAGCAGCAACAACCCCCGCAGGAGCAGCCTTTCCCTTTTTGATAAGCAGGCAAAGTTCCATCAGTGCAGTAGGGGCATTGCCAAACACATACAGCGCATCGGGATGTTCCTCAACGGCTAGGCGAATACCTGCCTGTGTGCGGGTAATACCTTTTTCGGCAGCCAGAGCAGCCACCCGTTCATCGCCCAAGTAGCATTTCACCTCCACGCCCATGCGTTGCAAAGCACCTTTCCGAATGCCCGATGCAGCCATTGTTACATCCGTCACCACTGTCTTTATCTCTCTCTTTTCAAAGCGAGAATAGAGATTCTCCACCGTATTATCGTCTATCTTAAGCAGTTTTTCCATATCGAAATCTGCCGTGGTATGAATGGCATGCAGCAAAGCCCATTTACGTCCCAGGGGAATGTTCTTGTCTTTCAGTTCGGCCTCAATGGTACGGAAACTGCGAATCATAATCTGTTGTCCAATGCCGTTGGCCTCTTCCGCATCTTCCTTGTAATAACCGCGGGGAGTAATAAACGTGTTCTGCCAATTGTAGGATTGTGAGTTACCCACTAGCACAACGGTAAACATATCGGCATCATCGGGTTGAAAATCATGCAGCGTAGTAAGCTTCACCTGCTGTTCTTCCCGTCCCGCCTGACGAACCAGTCCCACAGGTGTTTCCGGCGAGCGACCTGCTTCGAGGAACAACTCCTTCAATCGGTGCAATTGCCAGTAACGCCCTTCACTACGGGGATTATATATAGCAGTAACAAAATCGGCTGTTGCAGCCGCAATGATTCTTTTCTCAATCTTCTCCCAGGGAGTCATCAGGTCCGACAGAGAGATGACGCAGAAATCATGCCCCACAGGCGCACCCAGCAAACTGGCTGCCTTCTGAAAAGCACTAATGCCTGGCAATGAAACAATTTCCACCTCACTGCGGCGTTCCTTCTTCATTTCGTAAACCAGCGGAGTCATGCCATAAATGCCGGCATCTCCCGAACTGATGACGCAAACCGTTTTTCCCTGATCAGCGTATTCAAACGCTTGTTCGGCTCGCTGTTTTTCTTTCTTCATGCCGGTATCCACACACACCGTGTCGGGAGCAAGATAAGGCTTTATAAACTGAAAATAATATTTATAGCCTACCACCACATCGGCATGAGCAACGGCATGGAGCACAGCCGGGGTTATGTCGGCCTCACTGCCCGGTCCGATACCGGCTACTATGATTTTTCCTTTTTTCATATTTTTTTCTATCTGAATATGCAAAGATAAAATTAACTCTTTAGTTTTCGGCATTTGCGCGCCACATATCTGTAACCAAGCACTACGCCACTCAGCGAAACAACGGCTCCACCGGTTAGTAATGTCCACATCACAAGGGTCCACACCCACGGATAATCAAGCAAGAACTTAATCTTTAAACTGTGCAACCCCTGATACATCCAGAAGCCCCAACGATCGTGATTATTCACATGGCGATACTTTCCTGTAGCCGGATTGATATAGTAAGTATCCTTGTCTTCATTATCAATGTTAACCCGATATACAGGTAAGGGGAGGTGTCCTGCCTTTGAAATATAGTAAGCATCGTACTCAGTAAGCAACGATATATTTTTAGGAATATGGTTGCCATGAATTTCATGGATTACGCTTAACACATCCTGCTCTGTTAATTGTAAAACTCGAAGCGTATCGGCAGATGCATCTATCGTTACTTTATCCGTCTCAGTCACGATATTGTACAATGGAATGTTTCTGAAGTTATCCCATTCCACCGATTTTATTTTTCCGCTATACGCCTTAACTACAGTACGGTAATCAAGTTTGTAGTTCAAAGAAGAAACGTTGCGGTGAGACAAAACCCGATCGACCGAAGATTCATTCCGTGTTCGTCCTAACCACGAAGGGGTGTCGACAAGAGACATCATTCCGCTAAAGATCCATGTAAGCACAAAGATTCCAAACAGCACACCGGTAACGTGGTGCCACCAATACCATTTCTTCTTATAAGGAGAAGCCAGTGTTTTTTGTCGGCGGTATCTCTGCAAATAAGCATCAATACCTACCCAAATGCCCGATACTGTCATTAGAATACCCAGAGCAGACAGGATCACAACCGACTTCACCCATAGGTCTTTATCCTGCCGCAAGATTGTAAAATACACCCAATGCGGTATAGCGCCCACCCACGCCCAAAAACGCTGATCGGACGTAGTAAACTGAAGTACATCTGCCGATTTGGATGAAATATACAATTGGTGATTCTCTTCATCATCGTAATAGAATTTATAGATGGGGAAATCTTTCTTCAATTGCCCAAACGGTATCCACTGATCTAGTTTTCTTAATGTGTCAACCCTGATCACTTGGGCGCTACACCACTTTTCAGCAGTCTGCTTTATGTAATTCCAGTTAACCTCAGAGAATGTTTTCAATGAATCGGCAGGTATTATACATTCTGTTTTGCCTGCTTGTACATGAAACTTTGTTTCGCCCAAGAACTGATCCAGTCTGATGGTTCCTTCGAGCATCGAATCAGGAATCTGATGCAGTACCGAATTGAAATCAGGTAAATGGGCAATCGACAAAGTATCGAGCACCTTCGTTTTCTGTTTGTTATTAACCTTGGGAAAAGTATGGTACATCAAAACCAGACCCGTAAGAAACCACATTAGAAACAGAATACTGAGCAAAGTGCCCAGTATTCTGTGAATTGAATAGATTATTTTATTTATCATAGTTGACTATCGTCTGTTTTTATTCATTTTCTGATTGTGCGTATTGTTTCTTCTTGTCTTTAATATCAATTAATTTATGAGTCAGCGCAAAACGGGCATGCTCCATAAACTGCTCCTGAATCTGGAGTAACTCACCCAAACCCTGCATCATTACATCTACCCGAAAGCCTTCTTTTACTAATGCCTCTTTCCAATCAACAGCTATGTCATTGTTGGCATGATCACCGGCAACAAACATGAAAGGCATCAGTGTAACTTCTTTCTTTCCGCTGGCTTTGAGCTGTTGCAACATATCATCAAAAGAAGGATAGCCTTCAATAGTACCTACGTGAAAATTAGCATATCCTTTGGCCTTTAGCATATAATCCATCATGGCATAGGTAGATGTGCTGGGAGTGTATGTACCGTGCCCCACCAATACAACCTCTTTACGAGCAGGTGCGTGCTGCACTACCGTTTGAAGCACCTGACGGTAGTCGTCAACTGAATAGAGCAGGGGATTACCCACCCGGATGTCTTTGAAAAGTGAAGCAGCCTGAGCTACCTCACCCCGCAAAGCTTCCATCTCAATGCCCTCAATAATATTGGTTGATTGTACCACCACGTGCGTAAAACCTTCTGCGTGCAATTGCTGTAATGCTTGGGCAGGAACAGAAATCTTTTCTCCACGGGCAGCCATGCGCTTAATCACAATACGTGAGGTCCAGGCCTCACGTATTGTCAGTTGCGGAAAAGCATCCGCTATTTTTCGATTGATAGCTTCAATGGTCCGTTGGCGGGTTTCAGGATAGGTAGTACCGAAATGCACTACCAGCAAGGCCGCCTTATCGCCAGGTTGGAGCGATGCAAGCATGTCCGACTCTACAAAATTTCCTCCTTCGTGAGCCTTCATCATGACACTAAAAAGAATTGCGAAACAAAAGATGAATTTTCTCATGGTTATTTCTTGAATTTAAGAAGCAGACTCACATACACGGTACGCCCCGGAGTAAGCGATGCATAATTAACTCCATACGGACGGTCGTCACGGTAATTGAAAATGTTATTCACACCCAAGCCCGGTTCCAAAATAAAATGATCCCACTTATCAAAAGTGTGTCGTGTATTCAGGTTCCAAAGACCAAACCCGGGAGCCGATTCATCCAAATCGCCCGACTGGTGGAAACGTTTGCTCTGTACACGTCCGTTGAGGTTCACGTTAAGCTGATACGCCTTCCACGAATGTGCCCAGTTGGCTGTAACACTACCCGTATGACGAATGCTTCTCTCTATATTGGCCCATCCGCTTTCATCCTTTCCGCGGGCATATGCAAAAGAATACCCGCCGCCCAGCATGAATCCGTAACCCAGTGCTGCATTCAGATTGGCATCAAAACCTTTCACCAACGCTTTATCGAAGTTTTTATACTCCTTGTAATTCTTCAGGTTTTTAATTTCGGTAGCTCCGAAAACGGCAGTCGCTTTTTCCAGAATAGCCGCTTGTTGATCAGCCGGCATAGACGAAAGGGCTGTCGTTTTGCTACTGATCATATCTTCTATGGAATTAACATAAGCATTGACCGAAGCGGTGAAACGGTTGTGCACATACTCTACATTCAAAGAACCGTAATGACTCTTCTCGGGTTTTAGTTCGGTACTACCTGCCGTAATGGTTTTGGTTTTAAAAGTATAATAATATAGTTCATCCAAGCCCGGTGCACGGAATCCCGCTGCGTATGAAGCCCTGAAATTAAAGTCGCCCAGACTATACATCAACGAAGCCTTGGGAGTAAAGCCGTTGCCCGCAGTTTCGTGGTGCGAATAACGAAGTCCCACAATGGCCTGCAGGTTCTTTAGTATATTGATTTCTTCCTGCCAGAAAGCCGCAGCGGTATATACGCTTTCGTCAACACTCGCATCGGGACGCTTCAACTCGTCGGTAACATACTCCAATCCCACAATGCTTTTAAAAGCATCCGAATGTTTGAAAACTCCTTTCAAATTGGCGTTGTAGTAGTTTTGTTTCTTGGTCATGCTCTCATCACCCTCCTTAAAATTGCCCGACTCCTTGAGGTATTTATAGTATGACACGTAGTTGTTTTTAGTCAGATCCAAGCTGAGGTATGATGAGTTACCCAGTAAATATTTGGCACCGGCACCCAAATTGTACGCATCGTATTTCATGTTGTAGGTGTAAGCACTGACGGGACGCTTCGTCATCCGGTCATAGTATCCGCCTTCGGCATACATGGATAAAGCCGCGGTAGGCGAGTAGGTAAATTTCTGATTAATCACATCGGAATAAAAAGCATTCACGGGTAACTTATCCGTCAGGTTACCATCCTCGTCGTACGAACTCAGCTTCCAGCTATCCGACTGCTGACGGGTGTATGAAGTGAACGATCCGAAGTTTCCGGTGTTAACATCTACATTGACACCCTGCGTAAACTGCCCGCGCTCCTCCATCTTCGTATTCGAAGTAACGGTAATCAAATTCTTGGGGTTGTCTGTAATGATGTTGATTACCCCGGCAATGGCATCGGAGCCGTAAAGAGCAGAAGCAGCTCCTTTCAAAACCTCTATGCGCTTCACGTTGTTCATGTTGATCTGACTCAGGTCGATGTTGTTCGATGTATCACCCGTCAGCTTCTTACCATTCACCAGAATGAGCACGTATTTGTTGCTCAATCCGTTCATCATCAGGTAAGACCCCATGGCATTGGTTGAAAAAGAAAGCGAAGGCTGAAGCATGGTCATGGCCGTTTGAAAATCGGTGATTCCGGCTTTCTTGATGTCGGCGGCACTCATCACTTCAATGGGTACGGGAGTGTCCTTTAACTTGTGATGCGTACCGGTACCCGTAACAACCACCTGATCGAGGTTGATGTACGCGTTCTTCAACTTTAGTACCAGATTGGAGTTGCTGCCCGATATTTTCCGACTAAGCGGAGCATAGTTTAAGCAGCTCACCCTGAGCACTTGTTCCCCTTCTTTCACATTACTGAGAGTGAATTCTCCTTTGGCATTGGTAGCACAACCGATAGTAGTTTGTTCCAAACGAACGTTGGCACCCCTCACGGGTAGTCCGTTTTCTGCGTCAATCACTTTTCCGCTCAGCGTTACTTGCGCGAACGAATTCATAACAATGCAACCTTCTACAAGGATTGCAAGCAGGCATTTTTTCCTCATTGATATATGATAAGTAGTTAATAAATAGCATTCCTGACCCCGGGATTGCTGTATTCATTATATTGCCTGGCAGGTTTCCTGACTTTCCCCTTGAAGAGCGCCTTCCCGTTTCATTATGCAATAAGAAACAGTGGCATGTGAGCGAGTAAGCTCTTCAGGTGATGCCCCGTAAGGGCAGGGGATTACAGTAGCGGGCACTGCTCCGGACTCTCACCGGATTCCCTTTTATGTAGCAAACAGGATGTTCGTTACATCACCAAAGCGCCGCAAAGTTATTAATTTATTTTATATTTGCATCTTATTAATTCAAATTGATAGACCAAATGAATGCCCATATATTGATAGGTGCCGCTTCTTCGGGCAGCGGAAAAACAACGCTCACGCTGGGTTTGCTCAGGCTTTTGAGTAAACGGGGGTATGCGGTGCAACCGTTTAAATGCGGTCCCGATTACATTGACACCCAGCACCATGCACTAGCTGCGGGATGCCCTTCGGTGAATCTGGATACATGGATGGCTTCCGAGGAACATGTGCGCGAGCTTTACAGCCGTTACGGAGCCAAAGCCGATGTTTGCCTCACGGAAGGAGTGATGGGGTTGTTCGACGGATACGATGGTATGAAGGGTAGTAGTGCTGCCATTGCCTCCCTGCTCCAAATTCCCGTGGTACTGGTTCTCAATGCCCGCTCCATGGCTTACTCGGTAGCTCCTATACTTTACGGATACAAACATTTCAATCCGACGGTGCGCATTGCCGGAGTCATCTTTAACCAAGTAGCCGGTGAAAGCCATTTCAGCTACCTGAAACAAGCCTGTACCGATGCAGGGGTTCATTGCTTCGGGTACCTTCCGAGACAAAAAGACATTGAGATTCCGTCGCGTCATTTGGGCCTTACACTCGATGAAAAATTCCGTTTCGAGGAGTTTGCCGACCGCATTGCCGCATCAATAGAACAGTACATACAGGTAGATGATTTGTTAAATATTTGCAGCAAAGAGACGGAAAACGTACAGCCCATATACGCACCCGTTTCGTCATGTTCTCCCCGAAAACTTAAAATTGCCGTAGCGCATGACGAAGCTTTCAATTTTACCTATCAGGAAAACATAAATCAGCTAAAAGAATATGGTAGCGTGGAGTTCTTTAGCCCGCTAAGGCACTTTTCCGTTCCTCTAAGCGCAGATCTCCTCTATCTGCCAGGAGGATACCCGGAATTCTTTTTAAGCCCACTGAGCGCAAATAAAAGCATGATTCAGTCCATTAGGGATTACGCGCTTTCGGGCGGACGGGTTTTGGCTGAGTGCGGAGGGATGATGTACCTGTGCAACTCCATAACGGGCATGGATGGCATTTCGTACCCCATGGCGGGGGTTTTAGACCAGGAAGCCACCATGGAGAACATGAAACTTCACTTGGGCTACCGGATGGGCGAGTACAACGGCGTAACATGGCGCGGACATGAGTTTCACTATTCAAGCCTGCGCAACCCCATGGAGAGTGACTGCCAGCTTTATTCGGCCCGAAACACGCCGGTAGACACAGCGCTGATACGCTACAAAAACGTTATCGCCGGCTACACGCACCTGTACTGGGGCGAGCAGTGCATTTTCGATTTATGGAAATAACCTAATCTGCATAAAATGAGCAAGATATACACCAAAGGAGGCGATAAGGGACGCACCGGAATTCACGGTGGCACCCGGGTTGAGAAGGATGATATTCGCATTGAAGCCAATGGCTGTCTGGACGAGCTGAATGCCGTTTTGGGCATCGTGCGGTCTTTACTGTCACCCCATCATGAATTTCAGGATACGCTGCACACCATTCAGCGGGAATTGATGGTGGTAATGAGTCACGTAGCCACTCCGGCAGCTATCCGACACGAGAATCCCAATCAAATTCCGGATGACATGACCATCCGCTGCGAACAGGAAATTGAGCGGTTGAAAGAGTTGCTGCGCGACAACGACTACTTCGTTTTGCCCGGAGGCACAATGCCATCGGCGCAGTTGCAGTTTGCCCGCACCGTGGCCCGCAGGGCAGAAAGACGCTTGTGGACACTGAACAGGCAGGATGAACTACCGGGCGAAATACTGCGCTTCATGAATCGCCTGTCTGACTTGCTGTTCGTGATGGCCCGCTACGAGATGCAACAGCAAAACCTACCCGAAGAACGTTGGCAGGCATTTGCCTACAAACGCAAGTCGAAAACATAAGCCAACGGCTTCTGAACAAGCCTTTCAGCCATTATAACCGCTTAGCTATATACCTCAGAGGTCACGGGCTATATACCCCAAGGGTCGTAAGATATATAGCCCGTGCTCATGAGCTATATGGACGGGAGGGCACGAGGTATATAGCTCATAACCCAAAGAATTTGTCTGGGCTATCAGCCCCAAATGATAGCTCAGACTTGATGCTATGAGTATCTATGATACTCTCTCTCTATAATGGCATTGCACACGCATAACAACAAAAGCTGATTATCAGCCATTTAGCATGTTTCGTCTGGGCTTAAAGAAAGCTCGCCGAGCCCTCGCACAGATCATACACATAATTTCGACGATTGTCACTGTCATTCACAACTCTAGCTGCAAAACACTCTGCAACGAAATAATTGCCCCTCAAAAGTTAATTTAATAATTAATCATATAATTGTTTTATTAATTCAAATTATTGCATTAACTTTACGCCATACAAATTAAGTCAAACAAACATACCATTAATAACCGGATAAATCTTTATGGACAGGAGCAAAAAAACCTCTTTTCTTTGGCTGCTTTGCTTAATTATAGCCTGCCTTATAATTCTGTTTTTCTCAAATAGCGATATCAAACATATTGGTCCGCCCGAATATATCATCATTTTTCTGCTCTTTGCTATATCTGCATTTTGCGAATACATTGACAGTTCTCTGGGTATGGGCTACGGAACAACGCTTACCCCTTTGCTATTAACTTTGGGTGCTGTGAGAATAGACATAGTGCCCGCCATTTTATTTGCAGAACTATTATCTGGGTTCTTTGCCGGAATCAGGCACCATAAGGAAGGAAATGTCGATTTAATTAGTGATAAAAAGATTAGAACAGCATTTTTGTATCTCGCAATACCTTCTGTTTTAGGTGTAATAATTGCCACGTTGTTAGGTTCTTATTTTTTAGGCATCGCACAACAATACGCCAACTTGTATATCGGCCTAATGATTATAGCCATAGGCCTATACATAACGTATAGTTTTTACTTCAATGGGGGCAAACAAATTTCTTTCAGCAAATTAAAACTAATGGCACTTGGCACGGTCGCAGCGTTCAACAAAGGCCTATCAGGTGGAGGATACGGGCCACTGCTTACGGGTGGACAAATTACCGCCGGTATATCCGACAAACAGGCCATTGTAGTTACTTCGCTCTGCGAAGGATTTACCTGTTTAGTAGGATTATTGACTTATTTCGCATTGGGGGGAACTCTGAACTATTTCTACGTAATACCACTTTGTTTAGGATCTGTATTAAGCGTTATACCTGCTGCAAAAACTATTAAAATACTTCCCGAAAATACCCTTAGAAAAGGTATTGGCTGGGCAACACTTTTGCTTGGATGTTTAACCCTTTGGAAGTTTCTCATTAAATAAATCTATGAATATGAATCACACCATGTTACATATCAAGCAACTGGAGGCTGAAGCCATTCACATTATCCGCGAAGTTGCAGCAGAGTTTGAACGTCCGGTGATGCTCTACTCAATCGGCAAAGACTCATCTGTGATGTTAAGGTTGGCCCAAAAAGCTTTCTACCCCGACAAAATACCTTTTCCGTTGCTACATGTCGATACGACTTGGAAGTTTAAAGAAATGATTGATTTCCGGGAGCGTATGAAAACCAAAATAGGCTTAGATTTGATTGTGTTCACGAATCCCGTGGGGCTACAACAGAACATCAATCCTTTCACGCACGGATCAGAGATGCATACACGCATCATGAAAACCGATGCTTTGAAAATGGCACTGAATAAGTACCATTTTGATGCGGCATTTGGCGGAGCACGCCGAGACGAAGAAAAGTCAAGAGCCAAAGAGCGAATATTCAGTTTTCGGGATGAGTTTCATCAATGGGATCCCAAGAATCAACGTCCGGAACTATGGAATGTATACAATACACGGATAAAAAAGGGAGAATCCATACGTGTATTTCCATTATCAAACTGGACGGAATTAGATATTTGGAGGTACATACAAATAGAAAAAATTCCCATAGTACCACTCTATTTTGCCACGGTTCGTCCGGTTGTTGAAAGAGACGGAATGCTTATTATGGTAGACGATGAACGCATGAAACTAAGACCCGACGAAGTTGTTAAATACAAAAAAGTACGCTTTCGTACATTGGGTTGCTACCCACTTACAGGAGCAATAGAGTCGGACGCTGAAACCATTGACGAAATTGTCCGAGAGATGTTGTTGGTTAATACTTCAGAACGACAAGGGCGACTGATTGATTTTGACGGCAAAGCAAGCATGGAAGAGAAAAAAAGAGAAGGTTATTTTTAATACCGTTACAAATGAATAAACAAACGATTGATTATATTGTCAGAGAACAAGACCTGATTACGCAAGATTTATCTACCTACCTGAAAAGACACGAGAAAAAAGAAATGCTCCGTTTATTGGTAGCCGGTAGTGTTGACGATGGTAAATCGACTCTGATAGGGCGTTTACTATATGACTCGCATTTAATATATCGGGATCACTTAGAATCCATATACCAGGATTCCAAGGTTTTTAATACCACAGAAAATGAAATTGACTTATCGCTGTTGACTGATGGTTTGAGAGCTGAACGGGAGCAAGGTATTACCATAGATGTTGCCTACCGATACTTCTCTACAGAAAAAAAGAGTTTTATCATCTGCGACGCCCCCGGTCATGAGCAGTATACCCGAAACATGGCTACCGGGGCTTCTCATTGCGAAATGGCTCTTATATTAATTGATGCCCGCAATGGAGTACAGGCGCAGACAAGAAGACATAGTCTGATTGCAACTATTATGGGTATACAAAACATTGTGGTGGTAATCAATAAAATGGATTTGGTAGATTACAGTAAATCGGTATTTCAGCAAATCTGTGAAGAGTATCTGGATTTTTCTTCTAAATTATCCATTAGCTCCATAGAGTTTATACCCATCTCGGCACTAACAGGTGAGAACGTGGTGACTAAAGCAGAACGGATGTCATGGTATACAGGTGAGCCTTTATTAAGTTTTCTAGAGAATGTAAAGTTGACAGGTGAAAGTAATTTGACCGGCTTGCGTTTTCCGGTTCAGTACGTTATACGACCTAATTCTGACTTCAGAGGATACGCAGGCAGTGTTGCATCGGGAGTAGTGCATGAAGGCGACGAGATTGTAGTTCTTCCTTCCGGCAAACACACTCGCATAAAAGACCTGAAAACGTATGACGGGTACAGAAGTAAGGCCTTTCCGGGTATGCCTGTAGTACTGACTATTGAAAACGAAATTGATATTTCTAGAGGAACAATATTGGCAAAGCCGGATAATCTTCCAACGGTAACCAATAAGTTCGACACCACCATTGTTTGGATGGATGAAGAACCGATGAAATGCAACAATGAATATTTGCTTAAATGCAACGCACAATGTGTACCTGTACGTATAAAATCCATTTACTACAAATATAACATCAATGAATTAACCCATATAAAAGCAGATGAACTCTCACTCAATGATATCGGTAAAGTAGAATTGTTATCGCAACGACCTTTAATCTGCGACTCATTCACAGATAATAAAGAAATGGGGGCTTTCATACTCATTAGCAGAGATACAAATGCAACAAGTGGGGGAGGTGTCATTGAGTTGAAGCAAATAAACAACGCACAGAAAGGCCAAAATCTTTCAAAAGAAGTTAGCTTCGTTACTACTGATCAAAGAATAAAAATGTTGGGGCATAAACCGGCAACTCTTTGGTTGACCGGATTAAGTGGTTCGGGGAAATCCACCATTGCCAAGATACTCGAAGCCAAATTACTTGAACGGGGCGTTCTTTCGTATATCTTAGATGGGGATAACCTTCGACAGGGACTCAACTCTGATTTAGGATTTTCTCCCGAAGACCGATGTGAAAACATACGCAGAGCTGCCGAAGTTGCTAAACTCATGAACGATGCAGGATTGGTTGTTATTGCGGCTTTCATTTCTCCGTACCAAAAGGATAGGGAAGAAGCAGCCCACGTCATAGGATCCTACTACACAGAAGTATATGTTGATGCTGACATTGAAAGTTGCATGCAACGAGATCCCAAAGGATTGTATGCCAAACATGCAGCAGGAGCTTTTAAAGGATTAACCGGTATAGATGCTCCTTATGAGGCACCCTTAAAGCCTACGCTTCATGTAAATACAACTCAAGAAACACAAGAAGAATCGTCAGAGAAAGTATTAAACTTTCTGCTCGGCGTCATCTGACTTCTCGGGTTGCGGTTGCGGAGAAATGTACTTTTGGTATAGGGCATGGTATCTGAAGAGTTGGCTGATACTAGCATAAGTAAATAGCTGATCCCTCTCAGATAGCTCCCATTGTTCCAGTATATCTTTTATTACATCACTTTTAATAAAGTCAAAACTAGTATTGATATTCAATGTACTATTCATTTGAACCATTTCTTGAATAAACTCTTTTCTTCTTAATTTATTACGATTAGCCAAAAAATCTTCATGTTTATTAGATCTCGTACGAATCATATCCGGTAAAATTCCGTTCATTGCCTCACGGTATAAATACCTGGGAATCATTGTTTGATAGGTATATTTCACTGGTACAGTAAACCAAAATTCCAACAATTCTTTATCTAGCAGAGGATATTTATATTCAATCCCGTATCTTTCGCCGTACAACGTCCAAGAATCCATACGTTCCGGAAGATGATAATTACGTAAAAGCCGAAGCATAAAACCGGTTCTGTTACCCCAGCCGAAAATACATTTTTTATAGTTTAAGAAAAAGGAGGGAATATGCCTTACCACAAAAAAAGCACTAAAAAAACGTACTAATTTAGCTTGCCTTATTCTCTTGTCACATAAGAAAGAAGGAAGTATTAATGGCATAACCTCGTTCCAAACTCTATACAGCGTACTTTTTATACCAAAATATCTAATCCAACGATAAAGGTCTAGCAACTTAAATCGTAACACAATATGATTGATAGCTCCCCGCAAACTTAGCGAAACAAACTCATCACCGCCCCATCCGCTAAATAAAACTGATATATTATCTTTCTGCGCCATTTTCATAGTAGGCAATTCAATATTCATTCTCTCAAACTCAGGTTCACTAAAGAAAGAAGAAGAGGATACTGATTCGGTAACAGAAGAATAACGAATATTAACTTTTTTTTTCTCAACAAAATCATCAATCATTCCCTTCTCATTAGTACCCCCAACTTCTATGTCACCTTCATCCGGAGACCATGAATAAGCAATTAATCTGTTTTTGTTATCTATATTATCAGCCAATATTGCAGCTACGCCAGACGAATCAAGACCTCCACTTAGGTGTGTACCGATTATTCCGGGTTCCATACGTCTTATAGTAGCCTTTATCAAATGCTCACGTAATTGTTCAACCGTACTTGTCAAAGCTAATTTCTTATTTTTCTTTATTCTCGGACGCCAATACATATCAACTTGAATGGATGTAGATGTAACAGATAGAACACTTCCTGGTATAACCTTACGAATAGCTCTAAAAAATGTCAGTCTGTAGTCTTTATTGAAGAAAGATGAAACATCCTTTAGAAAATATTTCTCTGAAAATTTATTTGGTATAAGTCGTGATTTTCCAATACCAAACTCGTGCGAGGCAAATATAAGTTTTTGTCCAGACATTGCATAGCACAAAGGACGAACCCCAATGTGGTCGCGAAATAAAACGACTTTTCGTTGTTGGTGATCAATAATAACCACTGAAAAATCTCCATTAAATCTGTCGGCACATCGTTCGCCCCACTTCTGATATGCATTTGCAAACATGGTCTCAGGATTCGCGCAATTAATTCCTTGGGCTAATAACTCTTCTTGATTATAAATGCGGGCATCGCATACCACTGTTAAATTTTCATTTTGATAAATACCCGCTTTAGGATTTCTAGATGTATTCCAACAATAACCAACTCCGTAAGTATCACCCATCACTATTTTTTCAGCAAAACCATCCCATTTTACTGCATTACCAAGTGTGTATACATCTTTCTCTTTAACAAGTGTCTTATCAACGTTGATAATCCCAAAAATAAATCCCATGCTTGAACGTGTTTATAATTGATGAATTTCTTTGAATTTGAATGAGTTATCCGTATTGGGAGTCATATAAAAGTCCCCCACAGTTAGCCAAGCGTGAGCTTCCATCTTATGTTCGTTAGCGTAACGCACACCTAAATGGAGAGTAGAGCTGATACTTCTTTTTTCAAGCATTTTTCGGGCAGCTAGCGAACATACCAAGCATTTATTATTCCAAATAGCTAATTTATTTCCTCTTCTGACAGCTACTTTAATTCTTTTGAGAAGTTCTATATCAGGCTTCATTTCTATATCTCGTATTTTTATTTTTTTTACGCAGGAGTGAAAGGAACGAAAGCAAAGATATGTCTTAAAATAAAGGAGATAATATATTGCTTCTAGTAAGAAAAGCTTCTCCATAAAGCTGATTCGAGCAAATTTATAAAGGTACTTCACTTTTCTCTATTACTCCCCATTGAGTTGCCTTCTCCATAAAGGCTTTTACCTCTTTTATACACACATCAGTACTCACATTGTATTCAGACAATAAAACATCCGTTATTTCCTGAAAAGAATGAGGGATAACCAATAATTCCCATATTCTTTTACCAATTGGGTTTAAACCGAAATATTTGCCTTTTTCAAGATGCATCATGACCTGATAGTTATCTAATTCCCCATCAATGATATTTTGATTTCTATAATACTTTTCCATATAATATTATCTATAAAGTTAATTTCCCATTTGCATCAATGTAACCGAGCTCAAGCATAGCCTGAAAGTTAGCATTGATAATATTCTGTATCTGTTCTTCAGAAAGGTGGTTTTTATAATTACCGATGGTGCCTTTCCAGAAAAAACGTTCACATTTTTGTGTTTTTTCTTTAAATCCACCTTCTTTCTCCATTTGCTGAAGCAACTTAAAATCACTGTTGATAATAGCACGATACAGTCTTTCTTCTTCATATTCCAAACCTAGAAAGTGAATAATACCTCCAAAAGCTTCCATGGGCGCTCGCTTCATATCTTCATACCGAACAATATAAACAGGAAATTCTTTTTGTTTACTCCAGCTAAAATAATGTTCCTGCCATGATAATAGAATCTGTCTTAATTGTCCCGTTCTATGTCCAGCAGTTGTTGCTATTTTATTTTGAATAAACTCGACTGTTTTCGCTATATTAGAAGCGGAATGATTGGCATAGGATACACAGACATCTAAAGGGTTTCTCACAAAATAAACAGCTGCCCTCGTTACCTCAGAAGAAAATATCGATACCCTATCATTATTATATGTATAAGCATCGTGCACCTTTTTGTATTGTACAGATTCAGCATATTCCTCTGATAAGATATAATATAATTCAGGACGATATAAATCAACTTCGTCCGGAGTCAGTTCAAAAGGGTTTAAGCCTATTTGCTCCTCAAAGTCAACGGCACTACTCGCTATTGAAGCGTCAGTAATATCTGTAAAAGGCAACGGAGTTTGTGTATTAGCCAAATAGTTCGCGAGAAACATACGAAACCAAGTATTACCGGATTTAGGATAAGAGGCCAGCCATACTATATTTTTCATAGTAGAACGTGTTCGCGGATATATTCCATAGTTTCAATAGCATTACTAAACTTTGGACGATAAACGACAACAACATCCAATATATTTGCCATTTTAATTAGTTGAGTAAAATAATACTTTTCAGTTTCAGGCATACCTTTGAGATATATCTTCCGATATATATTTTCACGCAAATAGTTGAATTTTTGAATTCCTTCTGGTCTTTCCTGTTGAAACTGGCTTTCGTGATGTACGCGAAGAAGAATAAAAGTGTTTAATATGGGGTTAATCACCTCTTGTTTAGCAAATTCAGATACATAATATTTTTCCATTAAGGGTCTGATTGTTTTCAGGGCATTTCTATCTATTCCAAGCAAATTTATTGCATCATCCCACAACTTTATTCTCGTTTTAATTGGCATTATTGATACATTACCATTATTAAAATAGACAGGTGTTATGTCATCATTAACAAAGAGACCTTCTTTACTGCAAAAAGCAGCCACTACCGATGATTTACCGGCACCAGAATTTCCACTAATCAATACCCCTTTATTTTTATAGAAAAAAGAACTGCCATGAAATGGCAAAATTTTTCTTTGATGCAGAACGCTCCCTAATACAGAACCATTTAAAAACAATTGAATGGAATCCGCATCCGAATCCGGATGCGGATATACATCAACTTTGGTACCATCCTGAATTTTATAGGAAGCAATATGCTCTATTTGCAGCGTTAGTTCATTTTCATTCGCACACCATATACGCTTTTGGCAAATTGGTGGCTCCTTCAAGCTAGGTGAACTAGTAACCACACGAATAGTAACATTGTTGATCGGAGCCTTTAATTCCATTTTTTAATAAGTTCAAAATAAAAAATAAGTTTAACAGAGATCGCTTACTAGCTAGGTCCTGCACTACTTACATCTTGAGTGTGAAAAATCTTACTAGTCTTCTCCACATCCAAATCGATAATTTCTGGTGTAATCCACTCTTTTTTTTCTTCTAATTTTTCTTCCATAGCTTTATTTGTTTTTAAAGTTATAAATCGCAGTAAAAGTATAAATTATATTTAGAAAAGCAAGGTTATCCTGCTAAAAAAAGTGGTTATGCTGCATAAAAAGCTACATAAACGACAAGTGAGACTCAAAAGCATCCCCCGAAGCAAAGCCTAATTCCTTTAATTGATATGCAGACCGATATGAATCCATATAAAAAAGCATACTGACTTCTAAGACTTTTTTGTCAGCAGAGACTATTTGTAGTTTATCATCTGTGGAAATAATGATGCCGGGCTGCTCATCTCCGCTTCCTATAACTCTGGCATCCATCAATTTTATTTCTTGCTTCTTCCAAAAAGTAATGGCTCCTTTATTCCATGGATTACAGGCTTTTATCAAATGACAAATTTCACTTGCTGTCATCTGATTCCAATCGATTGATACATCTGCCAAAGTAGGACGTTTTTGATAAGCTGAGATTTGTCCCTCTCTTTTTATCTCAACCAAAGGAATGTTATTAAAAAGACATTGAAGAATAAAGAATGCACCCTCAACACATAGTTGACTAAAAATGTATGAAACAAACTTAAAGTTATAATGTGGAAGATTGGGTATCTCTTTCATCCAATAGATAGCACCGCTATCAAATTTATCATTCAGTTGATGTATACATAATCCTAACTGATCACCTCCCTTTTTCAACTGCCAGAACAGAGGGCTAGGACCTCTAAAGGAAGGAAGAGAGCCGAAGTGAATATTAAATAACTTGGTGGAAAGACCGTTCAGTTTATCTAAAACAAGCAATCTATTATATCCTATAATAAAACAAACCTCTAATTTATTTTGCCATAGCCAATTATATATATCCGTATCTTTATTACTCTCAGTAGTCACGGGCAAACGAAACTGTTTAGCAAAAGTATCAACTTTTTGATTGATGTATGTGTCCGCATTGGGAGAGTAAAACAGGAGCACCTGTATTTTTTGTGAAACAAGTGCTCCTGCCAATGGCATAAAAGATTCAGCATCTGATATGATTCCTATACGCATAACTAACCTGGAGTTGGATAGATTCCCTGAGTTGTACAAATAATGTAGGTAATAGCCATAGAAGGCATAATGTTATTATGAGGTACATTACCTCCAGTAGTGGCAATAGTACTAGTATTATCTAATTCTATACTTCTGGGAGTAATACTTGAACCCGGTAGGTATCCCAACACGGTGGCTTCCGGAGAAATCATCTTTCCCAAAAAAGTACCTGTAGAAGGCGTTGCAACAGAGCCATCTGCAGTATCAACCTTCACCAGATGATTGTGTACTGGCATATCGGGAGTAACAAGTTGTACACTCTCGTTACCACCAGACTGGCCCAAGGTACGGTCAGTCAAAGCGGTACCAGTTCCTTGAGAGATCGCCATGCGCCCTCTTAAATCGGGTAACCCAAATTGGGTTCTGCCATCACCACCAAAAGTAGTACCTATTAAACTGTACAACATTTCATTTCCTTGAATAGTAAGCTGTGTTCCATCACATATATGCCATCCTTCTGGGGCATAGTTACCTGAAAAGGTACGTATTTCGCCTATATATGCATCCATAATATTTATTTTAAATGGTTATCGTTAATATGGTCTGGGAGGATAGACTCCAGAAATTGCTATACAATAATTTAAAACTAAAAACGGCTGCATATTATTATGCCCACCATCACTGCCCTCCATAGCAATCGTTGCAGCATTTAAAGAAACACTTGGAACCGAAATCGGCGTGGAATAGATGTTTATTACTTCAGACTGAATAGCAGCCACATCGGGTATTGCTAATATATTGGTAGGAATTACCGTATTACCAGGAGCATTTTCAACCTGCATATAGTGAGTGTGATTGGTTTGAGCATTTGTCAACTTCACAGATTCACTTCCTCCCGATGTGCCCTGTACGTAATTGGGAGTATAATCACTTGCAACAATGGTTCTTCCTCTTAAATCCGGCAATGCAAAAGTTGCCCTACCATCGCCGCCAAAAGTGGGACCTATTAAACTATATAATGCTGCATTTTGCTGTATATTAAGCAGTGTTCCATCACACAAATGCCATCCTCTCGGGACTATTCCGAAAGCGAATGTTCTAATTTCACCTAAATAATTGTCCATATTATTATTTTTTAATTAAGGTCTTACAGGATAACTTTCACCATCAGCGCAAATGCAATAGCGAATTGCCAGGAATGGTGAGCGATTCTCATGAGGTAAATTTCCGTTGTAATTTCCGTTACTTGGAGTGATTGTATTTGCATGAAGAGATACAGGATTAGTTGACGTATCAAGATATGCAGTAGCTAATTGTGGCTTAATATCTACTCCGGGCCTTTGATAAGTGATGTTTGAGAGATACGATTGATTATCAGTTCCAGCTGCTGCTGTTCTCGAAGCGTCTGCGCCTGCTTTTCCAATAAAACCGTGGTTGTGAGACGGTAAGTTAGGTGTAGTTAACGTCACTGACTCAGCTCCATAACGATAATTACCCAAAGCATAATTGACAGTGTCGCCGGGTACACTTCCAACCCCAACCAAAGCAGCTCTTTGAAAGTTAGGAACATTAAACTTGACATTAGGAGTTCCACCGTAACGAATTCCAATGATTGAATACAACGCCGGATACTGACCAACTGGCAATTCTTGACCATTGCATTCTACCCAACCTTGCGGCACAAAAGTGTAGGGAAACGCCCTAATTTCTCCAATAAATGATGAATCCATAAGAAATAGAATTTAAGATGAATAATAGCGACACTTTGATATGTCGCAAATAACAATAGCAAAAATCATATAATTTTAAATAAATGCAGATAAAGAAAGGGTATTTGTTTTGCTATTTAATCATAATTAACGTTCTTACTTGTTGTTGGCGTTTTTAAAAATAGCAACCATAAAGGTTGATTGTATGCTCATTTTTTATTTAGTATTCATACGAAGTAATAATTAATAATAATATATTTGCCTAATATTAACTAATCCTCCTAATACTAATGGATTATACTCGCCAAATACTCTCTGAAAGGCATCGCTTAAGCCATCAACAAATTGATAAATGGTTTAAAGTAAATAGTGGATCCCTATATTTGCAAGAAAAAATGAGCTTACTGGTTTCAGTGAAGAATTTTCTGTATGTTACAGATTTACTCCGTGAAAATAAAATTTCGTTTATGTGTATTAAAGGGCCACTATTATCATACAAACTTTATGGTGATGCAGCAGTACGTTTTTCTCATGATATAGATTTAGTTATTAACTTTGATGAACTTGATTTTATAATAGAATTGTTAAAAGAAGCAGGTTTTACCATAAGCGACGGAATGGAATGGCCCAAACAAGACATGCGACGAAGATTATTAAGAAAATGTCTTCATCATACGTCCCTGTATAGCAAAAGCTTACATTTCTGTGTTGAGCTGCACTGGACAATACTAAACGAAGTTCCTATTAAGCAAGAAAAACTGGCCGCTATCGTAGTAAGTAATCAAACAAATATATATTTTGCAGACAGAAATTTTGTCGTATTAAGCAATGAACTTGAATTATTATATCTGATGATTCATGGAGCAAAACATGGTTGGAGTCGTTTAAAATGGCTTGTGGATATTAACGAATATCCAATGGAGAACATTAACACAAGTTTATTTATGCAGTTAGTGCATCAGTTACACGCCGAAAAAATAGTAATGCAAACAAACAAATTACTACTAAAATACTTTGGAAAAGAAATTTCTTTTGCTCCAAAAGGTAGCATTTCTAATATCTTAATTTCATATCCTCAGACGTTTATAAATAAAAAGGATATTACCACACTTAATGTATCAGAGATTTGGAGAAACGCTGTTTATGTGGCTTCTCTTTTTCCTAATATATCATATAAAATAAGGCGTATCTGTAACTTATTTATAAGGCAAAATGATATCCTTGATAGGGATTTTTCAACAGCAGCTATGTATTATATATATCGCCCATACAGCTTTTTCAAAAGGAGGATTTTACATGTTAAATAAACACTTTATCTTAAGAAGTTTCGCGTTATTCTTTAATCATAATCCGATTAAATTATTAACAGTCTTTTTTATAACCATCGTACAATCTCTATTTCAAGGTATATCTCTTGTGTTATTAATACCATTATTAACTTTCATCGAACCTCAATCTGCTGATAAAATAGATAATAAGTGGGTGTCCTTGCTAAACTCAACTATGCACCATTTGGGTATAAGCCTTAACATGGTGAATATACTGATTTTTTTCGCTTTAATATTAATATTTGTAGCTATACTTAATTACTACCAGTCAGTAACACAAAGTACCTACCAGCAAAGTTTTTCTTATGAAGTACGTCAAAACCTTTTCAGAAAAATAATAAACTGTCAATGGCAATTTATCAATAGTAGGAGCAAACACAGTCATATACAAATCCTCACAACTGAAATTCCTAAAATGAGTACCTATTATTACTTTTATTTAAGCCTAGCTATCAAATCTTTATTCATTATAGCTCATTTAGTCATTGCTCTTACCATATCCATTCAGTTTACCTCATTTGTTGTGATGCTGGGACTTTTTACCATTTTTATATTAAGAGGATATCTTAATCAAGCAAAAAAATTGGGTAGTGCCAATATTATGGCATTCAGAAGTATGCTTAAACGGATAGATGATTTTTGGACTACTGTAAAAATGGCAAAGGTACATCAATCGGAGGCCTTTTACATTAATAAATTTGATGAATCAAACCAACAAATGCTTATATTCCAAAAAAAGCAAATTTATAATAAGGCAGCTTCCAATTTATGGTTTATGTTCAGTGGAATTTTATCTCTTATTTGTGTAGTGTACTTTGCATATAACTATGTAGAATTACCATTTACAATGCTTTTAATTATTATTTTGTTATTTAGTAGAATATTCCCTCAGTTCATAAGCATCAATAATGATGTAAATATGTTGTATGCTAATGTGGCTTCCGTAAAAATGGTACTTAGTCTTGATAAAGATTTAACAACAAGACATATCAATAGTATGCTCTTTGAAAGATCAGAAGATATAGAGTTAAATAAAGAAATAGCAATCATTGATCTATGCTTTGGCTACAAAGAGCCTCTATTTATTAACTTTAATACTAAAATACCGGCTTATAAATTAACTGGCATTTTAGGCGCTTCGGGAACAGGAAAAACAACTTTTATTGATTTATTGACCGGATTGCAAAGTCCAGACAAGGGAGAAATAAAAATCGATGGTCGTACGCTTACAGAGTCTAGACAAGTTTCTTGGAGAGAAGGAATAGGATATCTACCGCAAGATTCTTTTTTTATTGATGGTACTATCAGAGAGAATTTGGTATGGGATTCAACACATAATTTAGATGATGACGAAATCATGGCAGTTTTAAAGCAAGTAAATGCCTATGATTTAGTGATGAAGCAAAATGAAGGGTTAGATACTTTTATTGCCAATTATCAGTTTTATTTTTCTGGAGGTGAAAGACAACGTATGGCCCTTGCAAGAGCCATACTTAGAAAACCCAAATTACTACTTCTTGATGAAGCTACATCGTCACTAGATGCTGAAAATGAACGTATCATAATTGCCTGCCTACTGAAATTAAAAAATGAAATTACGATTGTATTTGTAACTCATCATCACTATCTAGTAGAACATTTTGATTACACAATTGATTTAGATAAGCAACAATAATATTCCCTTAAACGTTAACGAAACACCTAAAATATTAAACCATGTTATAAAGCAATATTTTTATCCTGCATAATTTGCAAATAAGATCTCAACACGTAACTTTGTACTGTGTTTTTCATAGTATTAGATTTAAGGTTAACAAAGATTGGTTGCCCGTGATGGGTAGCCATTTTTTTTGCTTTAAACCAAAGACCTAACTTTGGATCGTTTTACAAAAAATAAAGGCTGCCTCTTGCTATTGCAGGGGCAGCCTTTATTTTTATAAAATTGAAGAATGTATACCTTAGTTACTTTATTTCAATAGCAAATTCTTCCTTGGGCAAACGAACTTTCTTCATATTAACCAACCAATCAGCCGAAGCATCACGGTAACCTACGGGCAAGATGCTTACACTTTTCAATCCGAGGGAAGAAAGGTTTAGCAACTCGTCGAGCTGATCGTTATAAAACCCTTCCATAGGAGTAGAATCAATCTTCAACTCGGCAGCCTGCGCCATAACCAAAGCCAAAGCAATATATGTTTGGCGGGCAATATGTTCAAAGTTTTCCTTTTCCTCTTGTGGCAGATAAATAGACTTTAGCTTATCAGTGTACGCACCGAAGAAACCTTTTGCCAATCCTCTTTCTTCTGTCGTGAAGTCGTAAATGGAATCAATACGTTCGGCAGAATACCTGTTCCATGCCGCAAACACCAGGACATGAGAGCAGTCGGCCACTTGTTGTTGGTTCATAGCAATAGGCACCATTTTGTCTTTCAACTCCTGATTGCTGACTACCAACACACGAAAAGGCTGAAGTCCGGATGAGGTAGGCGCCAAACGAGCTGCTTCTACCAATTTATCTATATCTGATTGAGAAACTTTTTTGGTTGAATCGAATTTCTTTGTGGCATAGCGCCACTGTAAATCTTCTATTAATGACATAACATCTAATTACTTTAAAATTAAAAAACTGGTTATATAACACAAAAACAGCAATTTATGTTTTGCACAACATAACTCTAAAAATGTTTTTTAGCAAGTATTTAGAACTGTTACCTTGTTTTTTTCTAACTTTGTTGCTCCATAAAGACGAAATAAGAACAGATGAGTAACAACGAATCACTAAAACCTTTGATGTTTGCCGGTACGGGCAGTGACGTAGGAAAGAGTATCATTGCTGCCGCTTTTTGCCGCATATTTTTGCAAGACGGCTACCATCCGGCACCTTTCAAAGCGCAAAACATGGCACTCAACTCGTATGTAACGCCTGCCGGACTGGAAATTGGTCGTGCACAAGCCGTACAAGCCGAGGCAGCGGGTATTGCTTGTCATACCGACATGAACCCTTTGTTACTGAAGCCATCGTCGGATCACACCTCGCAGATAGTGCTTCATGGCAAACCCATTGGTAATCGCAGTGCCTATGAATATTTTCGAAAAGAAGGACGAGAAGAACTGCGAAAAGAAGTTTGCGATGCGTTCGATCGCTTGGCGCAAGCATATAATCCCATCGTAATGGAAGGAGCGGGGAGTATATCTGAAATCAACCTGCGTGATAGTGACTTGGTGAATCTGCCCATGGCCCGTCATGCTCAGGCAAATGTAATACTAGTAGCCGACATTGACCGTGGAGGGGTGTTTGCCAGTGTTTACGGCTCCATCATGTTGCTTAATGAAGAGGAACGGAAACTGATAAAAGGTATACTCATTAATAAATTCAGAGGAGATATACGACTTTTTCAGTCGGGTGTCGAAATGCTTGAAAAACTATGCAACGTACCCGTAGTGGGTGTTGTTCCCTACTACAAAGATATTTATATTGAAGAAGAAGATTCTGTGGCCCTGCAAACAAAAAACAGGCAAGCAGAAGCAGGCAAGGTGAACATTGCCGTGGTATTACTGCGACACTTATCAAACTTCACTGATTTCAACGTATTGGAGCGTGACCCCAGAGTTCATTTGTTTTATACCAACAACACAGATGAACTTCAGAAAGCTGATATTATTCTGATTCCGGGAACAAAAAGTACATTGGCCGATCTCTATGAGCTCAGGCGAAACGGGGTGGCACAAACCATTGTAAAAGCCTATAGAGAAGGAGCTACCGTTATGGGAATATGTGGTGGATACCAAATTATGGGCATGGAGGTTTGTGATCCGGAAGGAGTGGAAGGAGAAATTATCCGGCTTCCTGGATTGGGTTTACTACCCGTAAGCACTACCATGCTAGGCGAAAAGATTACCCGTCAGGTAGATTTTAATTTTCTCGACTCGAATGTTGTATGCCACGGATACGAAATTCACATGGGCAACACCGTAACATCCGAAGCAGCTGAGGTTATTCCGCTAAACAGCATCAGCGACGGACAAGCAGATGGCTGTTTTGTGAATGAGCGCTGCATGGGCACATACATTCACGGTATACTCGATAATGGGGCTTTTATTGATTTCCTGCTAAAACCTTTTGCCGGTAAAATGGAACACAAAGAATTTGATTTTGCATCGTTCAAAGAGGAACAGTACAATAAATTGGCAGATCATGTGAGAAACCATGTGAATATGGATGTTATCTATCAATTAATGAAGAGCAATGATTAACGGACACGGAGACGATTTATATCTTTACGAACAAAAAATAACAGCCAACTTTAGCTCGAATGCTTTTTATGGGGCTGATTTGCACGGACTGAAGCAACATCTTTCGGAGCACATGGAGGTAATTGCGTCGTATCCGGAACCGGAACCGTATACGCTTGAGGCATTAATGGCGCAAAAGTATGGGTTGCAAAAAGAGGAGGTATGTGTAACTAACGGTGCCACAGAGGCTATCTATCTTGTTGCGCAGGCTTTTGCAGGATGTCGCTCAGGTATTGTGATGCCTACCTTCAGCGAATATGCCGATGCCTGCTGCATGCATCAGCACCGGGTAACCTCTCTCTATTCGTTACAAGCACTGCCCAATAGCTTAGAAATGCTTTGGCTATGTAACCCCAACAATCCTACGGGCAAGGTATTTGATAAAGCAGAACTGACTGCTTTAATCAGTAAACACAGCGATATCTGTTTTGTTATTGACCAATCTTACGAAGATTTTACCTTGAAACCCCTACTATCTGCCTCCGAAGCAGCAGAGTTCCCTAACGTGATTTTGCTTCATTCGCTGACCAAACGATTTTCTATTCCGGGTTTACGATTGGGCTATGTCACCGCTTCATCGGCTCTCTTGCAACGAATTCGCATGAAACGCATGCCGTGGTCGGTCAACGCTTTGGCCATTGAAGCCGGCAAATACTTGCTGAACAAAACGGATAACCTCTTGAACATTGAAGAGTATTTGCTGGAAACAGATCGATTGGCTACTCTTCTGCAAAAGACAGGCTGTTTTGATGTGTGGCCTACTGATACGCACTATCTGTTAGCCAAATTACGCATAGGAAAAGCTTCTGCGTTAAAGGATTACTTAGCGAAAGAGCATGGGATGCTGATACGCAATGCTTCTAACTTTGAAGGGTTAGATGACTCTTTTATTCGTATAGCGGCACAAACGCCTGAGCAAAACAATGCATTGGTTAGTGCCATTGACTGTTACCTTACTAAAAACTAAATCTATTATGATGGAAGCATCGGGACTTTATCTATTTATGTATACCTGCTGGGGCGGGCTCTTTGTTATCTTCAGCGGATGGTTACCCGATAAAATATGGGGCGATCCGGCTTATCTTCCGCACCCGGTTGTGGGTTTTGGGAAATTAATCTCCTGGGGAGAAAAGAAATTAAATAATGGAAATCACCGCTTGCTAAAAGGAGGGATTCTATCCATCGGATTGGTATTACTCATTTTTAGCATCACGTACCTGCTGATGTCTGCTACCGCAGCTATTAACGGTTATTTAGCATGGATTACCGGTGCCATATTGGTTTTCTTTTGTTTGGCCGGAACCACATTAATTCGCGAAGTACGCGGAGTATTTGAGGCTGTTGACCGTTCGCTTGACGAAGGAAGAAAACAGGTTGCCCGCATCGTTGGACGCAATACGGAGGAGTTAACGGCGCAAGAAGTTCGCACTGCAGCACTGGAGACGCTAGCGGAAAATTTAAGCGACGGAGTCATCGCACCGCTCTTTTGGTACTTACTGTTGGGCGTACCCGGCATGATGGCTTACAAAATGATCAATACACTTGATTCAATGATTGGTTACCGCAATGAACGATACAATTCGTTTGGACGGATTGCAGCCCGAATGGATGATGCCGCCAATTACATTCCTGCCAGGCTCACTGCCATTTTAATGATATTGGTAAGCGGCCGCTTTTCGCTTCACGCTTTTGTAAGACAATACGGAGCAGCCCATGCTAGTCCCAACTCCGGATATCCCGAAGCAGCATTGGCAGGCATATTAAATTGTCAGTTCGGCGGATCACATCATTATTTCGGAGAGCTGGTTCACAAACCTTACATCGGACACAATGAACGTGAACTTACCACAGCGGATATGAAAACGGCCATCCGCGTTAACCGGCTGGCCGAATTACTGATGGTATTACTCGTTCAGGTATTGATTTTGTACTCAATGTAACGCTTCATCTCAATCAATCCTTTAATGATCCATATCAACTCATCGTTAGAAGGAGTGGTATATCCTTTGTCATCAAGCGAACAAATAGACTCATGCGAAGCAATGAGTCGTGCAGTTTCGCGCATTTCATCAGTTAGCCCTTTATCCATGTCTCGTGCCTCCTTGAACAATGCCAAAGGAGTGTGATGAAGAGCCTCTACTTCATAATGAGCTAATAAAGCTACAAACAGCTTCTCAAAACTCATTACAACTAGGTTAAATAACAAAGTGTTATCAAAACGACTGGGGCGAACTAAATGTTGCTCCAACGGCTTCATGAAGCCTTGTGCTTCGGCAAGCAAGGTGATTGCCTGTTCTTGCCAAATAGATTCTACAGTTTCTTTCATTACGTGTATTTATTTTGTGTTGATAGTTATTCAATTATAAAGGCCTGGTCCAGAAGTACATAGGATCGTTACCTTCTTCAAATCCTTCCGATTTATACAGATTCTGAGCTGTAGGGTTATCAACTCTTACTTCTAGCGTTATTTTTCCACACGACAAGCTTTTACCTATCTCAATAATACCTTGAATAAGTTTACGCCCTAAGCCTTTCCCCCGGTACTCATCACTCACAAAAACATCATGTACATTAATCATCGGCTTGCATTTGAATGTTGAAAAATTGACAAATGCATTCAATATCCCCGCAATTGCTCCATCATTCAGCACGAACAAAGTGATGGCTTTGGGATGAGACTCCAATCCGTCGAGCAAACGGAGTTTTTGTGAATCAGATAACGGTTCACCTCCTCCCATAGGATGAGTGATGTACTCATTAATCAAATCACATAAGGCAGCACAATGCTGTGGATTAGTAAAATCACATAATTCCAAATCTGGTTGTTCAATCTTGATTTCCATTGTTGTTATTGTATTTAAATCGTTTGGGATCAATTGCATACCTACGTATGCGAAGACCCATAATTCTTTCCGTAATTCCCAATTGAGCGGCAGCTTTCACCAAGTTACCCCCGGTAGCCAGCAGTGTGTCTTGAATAACCTGCTTCTCTATCTTACCTAAAATGGTATCTAACGTACCGTTTGATTTTGTTTCACTTGATACAGCGTTTTGCAATGTAGGAGGCAAATTATAGGTATGAATCACATCATCCGTACTCAATATACAAGCCCTTTCTATGCAATTTTCCAACTCGCGAATGTTGCCAGGCCAGTGATAAACCATTAAGCAATCAATGGCCGAGGCCGTAATACGCTTAATATTTCGGCTATTCTTCTCATTAAAACGAGCAATGAAATGATCCGCCAGAGCCGGTATATCATGCAAACGCTCACGCAAAGGTGGTATATAAACGGGAAATACATTGATTCTGTAGTATAAATCTTCACGAAAATGACCTTCTTCTATCATTTTTTCAAGATTTTTATTAGTTGCACAGATAATTCGCACATCAATCTTGATAGGTTTAGTACTTCCTAAACGTTCAATTTCCCTCTGTTGAATAACTCGTAATAGCTTAACCTGAACATTGGCAGGGATGTCTCCAAATTCATCTAAGAAAATGGTACCTCCGTTAGCCGCTTCAAAACGCCCTACACGTTGGGAATCAGCACCTGTAAAGGCTCCTTTCTCATGACCGAAGAGTTCGCTTTCAATGAGACTTTCTGGCAAAGCGGCACAATTGACTTTAATATAAGCCTTTGTTTTACGAGTGCTGTTGTAATGAATGGCATCTGCAACGAGTTCTTTTCCAACACCACTCTCACCGCGTAATAAAACAGTTGTTGAAGTGGACGACACACTTTGTATCAACGAAAAAACTTCTTTAAGCTTTCCTGAATTGCCTTCTATATTAGGAAACGATTGATCGGTAATTACTTGGCGGAGCTTGTTGTTTTCTTTTTTAAGTGATTCAATTTCTTCACGAGTTTCGTAACGTCTACGAGCTGTACGGGCAATCATGGAACTCACTATAGTAAGAAGTTGCACATTGTTTTTAAAATCGGGTGCTCCAAAATAGACTTTATGTGCACTGAGTGTTCCAATGACTTTTCCTTTTTCCCTCACGGGAATGCAAATAAAAGATATATCCCGATTATTGGCTTTCAAGGGAAAATGTAACTTGTTTAAAAACTCTTTTGACTCGGAAATGCTCCGTATAACCTTAGGTTCTCCGGTTTGCACCACATAGCCAATGATACCTTCACCCAACTCATAAGTCAGCTTGCTAAAATCCTGATCAAAAGGGCCGAATGACTCTTCCACAAATAGTTTGTTTGTATTACGGTTCAATAAGGTGAGAATAACGCACGTAGCATTTAACTGTCTTTTTAACTGTTTAATGATGCCGTTTAAATCTACCGTGCTTTTGGATAGCTCGTTTCCTATCTCCATAAGAAAATCAAGTTCCCGTTTTGCTTCACAGTCTTGTTCGCACATCGGGCATGTTCGAAGCATTGCCATATAATATATATTTTTATTTGTGTTATCGTAATATCGCAAAGGTAGTTTTTATTTTTATTTAATACCAATTTAAAACAATAAAATTAATATCAACAATCAAAATAACATATAAATAGAACATAAAGCATTAAATTGACTATACAGATAAACACAATAATGTAATTATTGCACCGAATCACTACATTTAGGTCTGGCATTCGCAATGCCCCAAATTGCTAACTGACTGATTATTAATAACTTATAAATTCTGGCACAATAATTGATAGATACAGTAACGAGATTCGATTAAAGAAAGTAGGAGAAAAAATATGTTTGAAGTAAAGGGAACTTTTGCCATATACAAAAACGAGGAACAATTCTTCGGGCAACTTCAATATACACTGCTCAAAGCTCTCATATCTGAAGGATCAATTAATGCTGCGGCCAAAAAATGTCATATTTCCTATCAACAGGCCTGGAGCATTGCCGATAAGATGAATCGTAACTCACCAATTCCTATTCTGATTAGATACAAAGGGGGAAAAGATGGTGGTGGATGTAGGGTAGGCGCTTATGGGTACGAGTTAATTAAGATATATGAAGAATTGCATAGCAAGTTCGTGAAAGAATTAGTTGGCTTAAATGCCAATTTGGATTCTTGTTTATTGTAACGATTAGGCAGAAATCTTTCTGCTATTTTTTTTAAAACCGTTATCTTATTGAGAGATAACGGTAAACTATCAAGCTCAAATAAACACGTAACATTGTATTCACTTTTAATAATTAAGGTATGAAGAACGTAAGTAAAACAGGCAAAACTATTGCAGCATTTTCGTTATTGTGCATATCAATAACGAATATCAATGCACAAGAGATGAGTGTGGGCATTGAATTAAGGCCCAGAGCAGAGTATCGTAATGGCTATGGCTCACCCAATGCGGAGAATACTGATCCCGGTGGTTTCATATTACAACGTACTCGGTTAACGGTGGGTTTTAAAAACAGTTACCTCAAAACGGGTATAACGGTGCAAGACTCACGCACTTTAGGAGAAACCGGAACCAACTCGGAAGCTGTATCTTCGTCGGGCTCTTTATCTGTTTACGAAGCATGGGCAGATGTACTGCTTTGTCCCGGCGGATCGGTTGTTATAGGCAGGCAGGCACTCAAATACGATGACAACCGTATTTTTTCAGCATCAAACTGGAGTAACACCGGAAACTCGCATGATGTTGTAGTATTCAAGTATGAACTAGAGCATATCGGAGCGGCTCATTTGGGATTAGCATATAATAATGACAAAGCTATATCAAAAGAATCAATGTATTCAGGAGCCACAAAATACAGATATCTGGGGTATATTTGGATATCAAAACCACTTATGCCCAACTTGTCGCTCACTGCTTTAGCGCTCGACGAAGGTTTCCAGAAAACAAGTACAGATGCAAACGGAAGCAGTACTTACGGTAATAAAGTATCCATGTATCATCGATACACGGCCGGTGGAAATATTAAGTTTTTAAAGAAAGATTTTCCGCTCGACTTGTTTGCGACCGCTTATTTCCAATTTGGAAAAACATCCGCCACAAAAAGATTGAATGCCTCTCTGTTAGCATTAAAAGCCAATTATGCATTTATGCCTCAATTCATACTCACGGCAGGAGCTGATCGTTATTCGGGAGGCGGTTCGAGCAATTCATCGAAAAGCAAAACATTCAACTGGTTATATGGTGCGCCACATAGTTTTAATGGTTATATGGATTATTGGACAGCTAATCTGCCTACTCAGGGCTTACTGGATGTGTACGGTCAGGTAGGCGGGAGCATTATAAAAAAATGGGGGTATGAGGTAGGCTATCACTTATTTAAAACCGTAAAAGACATTGAATACAACGGAGCTTCACAAGGTAAATCATTAGGTAGCGAAGTGGACATTAAACTTTCTTATAAAATGAATGATTGTGTTTCTGTTGAAGGAGGCTGGGGAAGTTACTTTCTGAATAACAACAGCCGGTTCTTAAAACTAAAATCGTCTTCAGCAGCTTGTCGCACTCCGGGGTGGGCTTATATTTCACTCACCATCAAACCCGATATGTTTAAACTAAAATTATAATCTAAAAATATTAGTCATGAAAAAAGTAATTTTAATAGCAACACTCTTTTTCTCTGTATGTATGTTCGCTAACGCACAAAAAAGCGTCAAAGTCGCAGCAGCAGCAAATCTCAGAGACGTATTTATGGAAATAAAAGAAGCTTATGAGAAGGAAAATCCAGGAGTTAAAATAGATGTCACCTTCGGTAGCTCCGGCAATTTCGTACAGCAAATTTTGAACGGTGCTTCTTTTGACCTCTTCATGGCGGCCGACAAAAATTTTCCGCTTAAGCTTCAAAACAAAGGAGCCACATACGGTAAAGTCAGCACATATATATATGGCAAATTAGCTGTATGGAGCAACACTATTGATGTGAAAAAAGGGCTGGATGTGTTGAAAACCAATGCGGTTAAAAGAATCTCAGTTGCTAACCCGGAAACGGCTCCTTACGGTGAAAGAGCTATTGAGCTCTTAAAAAAGCAGAATATCTATGATGAAGTAAAGGCTAAAATTATATATGGAGACAACATTTCGGCAGCTGCACAATATGCATTTACTGGTAATACAGAGATCGGTTTTATCGCACTATCACTGGCCATGTCACCAGAAATGAAAGGCAAAGGCAAATGCTATGTTGTACCGCAAAATTTGTATACTCCCATTGAACAGGCATGTGTGCTAATTAAGAAAAATTCGAGAAATATAGCTGCAGAAAAATTTATGAAGAACATCATTAGCCACAACTACGATGCACTTTGGATAAAGTATGGTTATTCCAAATAAACAAAACTACATTTATGTAGAATTTTCTTTCCGATGACTACCTAAATGAAGTGATTCATAGGTAGTCATTCTATTGAATAATACACATTAATAGGTATTTAGTAACTCATAATACACTGTCGTACAAGTATTTAGCAAACATATTAATCTCACAAAACAATAAAAAGCATGTTTTTTGGCATACTTTTCTCTTTATATAGTTCAGAATGGTAACACAAATACCAAATAAACAACTTTATGGTATAATTTTAAGGTTTTAGATTATGAGAAAGATTGCTATTTACGGAAAAGGGGGTATTGGTAAAAGTACTACTACTCAAAACACAGTGGCTGGATTAGCCGAGATGGGGAAAAAAGTGATGGTAGTGGGATGCGATCCCAAAGCCGATTCAACACGTTTGCTACTTCACGGACTAGCGCAAAAAACTGTTTTGGATACGTTGCGTGACGAAGGGGAGGATGTTGATTTAGACGATGTTATGAAAACCGGCTTTGACAATACAAGCTGTGTGGAATCGGGCGGACCCGAACCAGGAGTGGGATGCGCAGGTCGAGGAATCATCACATCAATCAACCTACTTGAACAGCTGGGAGCATACGACGATGACAAACACTTGGATTATGTATTCTACGATGTATTGGGCGATGTTGTATGCGGTGGTTTCGCTATGCCGATACGTGATGGTAAGGCACAAGAAGTATACATTGTATGCTCCGGTGAAATGATGGCCATGTACGCAGCTAATAACATTTGCAAATCTATTGCAAAATTTGGCAAGGTTGGCACAGTTCGTTTGGGGGGGTTAATTTGTAACTCTCGAAAAGTAGATAACGAATCGAATATGATTCAGGAATTCGCAAGAAAGCTAGGTACGCAAATGATTCATTTTGTTCCGCGCGACAACATGGTTCAACATGCTGAAATTAATAGAAAAACAGTTATTGACCATGCACCCGAGCATCCTCAAGCCGACGAATACCGCGCACTGGCAAAGAAAATAAATGATAACAATATGTTTGTCATCCCAACGCCTTTGACAATGCCTGAGTTAGAAGACATGCTGGTTAGCTTCGGTATCATGAACTAATATAACAAGTTAAGGAGGAACAATTATGTATTTATTAAGAGCTATAGTAAGACCCGAGAAATCACCCATCGTAATGAACGCCTTGTTGAACGCAGGATTTCCGGCGGTAACAAAATTATCTGTATTCGGTCGCGGTAAACAGCGCGGATTAAAAGTAGGCAATGTTACATACGACGAACTGCCTAAAGATTTGTTGATGATCGTAATCCCTGAAAAAGACAAGGATTTTGTCATTGAAACTATCATAGAATCTGCCCGATCGGGCGATAAAGGTCAGTTTGGAGACGGTAAGATATTCGTAACTCCGGTTACCGAAACATATACTATCTCTAACGGCAAGAAAGAAATCTGATAATACAAACGCTTATGAAACTGATACTTGCAATCATACGAATTGCCAAAATGCAGGAAACAAAAATCGCTTTGCAGGAAGCTGGACTACCGTCATTCACAGCAATGCCGGTGTTAGGAAGGGGAAAAGGACATGGTGATCTGGAGAAAGCAGAACTTTATGCACCCGAACATCAGGAACTGATTTCAACAACGCCTCGCCTCAAATCAAAGCGTATGATAACACTGATGGTGACCGATGAGAAAAAAGATCTTGCAGTAGCAACAATTATCAAAACCAACCAAACCGGACAAAGCGGTGACGGGAAAGTATTTGTGATAGATTCTTCGGATTCAGTGCACATACGTACTGGTGAGAAAGGGGACAAAACACTTGATTAATAGAGGAGGACAGACAATGGAAAAAAATATTTTAAATATCGATTTATCAAGTGCCAAAGAGGAACTGATAGAAATCTACCCCAAAAAGGTAGCAAAAAAGCGCAGTAAAGCCATTGTGGTTGCTGACCCCGATAATATTCCTGAAATTCAAGCGAACGTGCGCACCATTCCGGGAATAATCACCCAAAGAGGATGTACCTATGCCGGTTGTAAAGGGGTGGTACTAGGACCTACCAGAGATATTATCAATATTACGCACGGTCCCATAGGCTGCGGCTATTATTCATGGTTGACCAGACGCAACCAAACCCGTCCGTCAGAAAATGAACCAAACTTCATGACGTACTGCTTTTCGACTGATATGCAGGACTCCAACATCGTTTTTGGAGGAGAACAAAAGTTGAAAGATGCCATTCGAGAAGCTTATGAATTGTTTCATCCTAAAGCCATAGCCGTCTTCTCAACTTGTCCCGTAGGATTGATTGGCGATGACGTTCACCGTGTTGCCCGCCAGATGAAAGAAGAAATAGGTAACGGCATCAACATTTTCGGCTTTTCATGCGAAGGATACAGAGGAGTATCTCAATCGGCCGGCCACCACATTGCCAACAACCAACTTTTCAGAAATCTCATTGGAAATGATGATACTGTAAACGCCACACACAAATACAGAATAAACGTATTAGGAGAATACAACATTGGAGGAGACGCTTTTGTTATCGACGAATTATTTAACAAATGCGGTATTCAGGTAGTAGCAACTATGTCGGGTAACTCAACAGTAGAACAGTTTGAAACAGCACATACAGCCGACCTCAATCTGGTTATGTGCCACCGTTCCATCAACTACGTGGCCGAAATGCTCGAAACATCATTTGGTATACCTTGGATGAAATCCAATTTCATCGGTGCCGATACCTGCGCCAAATCACTAAGAAAAGTAGGTAAATATTTCGGTGATCCTGAACTGATTGCTCGCATTGAGGAGGTTATTGCCGAAGAGATGATTCCGGTCATCGAAGCCAGAGAAAAAGCAAAACTGAAAACAAATGGCAAAACAGCCATGCTTTTCGTAGGAGGATCTCGTGCTCATCACTACCAGGAACTATTTGACGAATTGGGCATAACCACACTTTGCGCCGGCTACGAATTCGGTCATCGCGATGACTACGAAGGAAGACGCGTTATTCCGAGCATACAGATAGATGCCGACAGTCGTAACATAGAACAAATTACCGTTACTAAAGACGAAACACGTTATAAACCTCGCAAAACAGAAGAAGAACTAAAAGCACTTGAAGCTGAAGGTTTGGAGTTCAACGGATACGATGGAATGATGGCTGAAATGAAAAAAGGATCGTTGGTTATTGATGATCTGAGTCATTACGAAATGGAAAAACTCATTGAAAAGTATCACCCTGATGTATTCTGCGCGGGTATTAAAGAAAAATACTGTGTACAGAAAATGGGTATACCTCTCAAGCAACTTCACAATTACGATTCCGGAGGACCCTATGCCGGTTTTGCAGGTGCAGTAAACTTCTACAAAGACATTGAACAAATAGCTTGCTGCAGTATCTGGAAGGAAATGAAAGCTCCCTGGGAAAGTGAAGAATATGTAGAAGCGGTGTATGCAGCCGTTTAAGTTTGATTACTTTAATATTGAATAAGATGTTACTAAAACATACTACTGCCAAAGAAATTGATAGAAAAGCACTGACTATCAATCCGGCAAAAACCTGTCAGCCAATAGGAGCTATGTATGCAGCCTTTGGTATACACGGATGTTTGCCCCACAGTCACGGTTCGCAAGGCTGCTGCTCTTATCACAGAAGCGCGCTTACACGCCACTTCAAAGAACCCATCGTAGCCTCAACCAGTTCGTTTTCAGAGGGATCTTCTGTGTTCGGAGGATCGGCTAACTTGGTGCAATCCATCGAAACAATCTTCTCTGTTTACGAACCGGAGGTGATTGCCGTGCACACCACTTGTTTATCTGAAACGATTGGCGACGACCTCACACAGATTGTATCGAAAGCCGCTGAAGAAGGGAAAATTCCCGAAGGAAAGCAGGTAATATACTGCAATACTCCTTCTTACGTGGGTAGCCACATTACAGGCTATGCAAATCAAGTTGCAGCCATGGTAAAGTTTTTCTCTACTGCTACTCTCAAAAAGAGGAACGTGGTAAACCTCGTTGCAGGTTGGATGGAACCATCGGATATGCGTGAAATCAAGCGCATCGCCTCTGTCATGGAAGCGAGAACATTGATGTTTCCCGATATGACTGATGTGCTTGACACACCACTTACCGGAAAATATGAAATGTATCCCAAAGGCGGTTGTACCACCGAAGAACTGAAGACTACGGGCGATAGTAAATTCACCATCGGTTTAGGCGAATACTCTACCAACACAGCTTGTGTAGCGCTTGATAACAAATGCAAAGTAAAATTTGAGATAACAGACATCCCCATCGGCCTGAAAGCAACCGACCGTTTTGTAACTGCATTAAGCAGACACGCTAACGTACCGGTTCCCGAAAGTATCTCGGCAGAAAGAGGACGTTTGATTGACCTGATAGCCGATAACCAGAAATATTTATATGGAAAAAGAGTGGCTCTGTGGGGAGATCCCGACACACTGATTCCACTTTGCGAATTTCTGGTAAGCATGGATATGCGTCCGGTTTACGTTGTATCGGGAACTCCCGGCAAGCCTTTCGAAGAGAGACTCAAGGTTATTCTGAAAGACATTCCGGAAGCCAAATTCAAAGGAGGGGAACTGGCCGATATGTTTCAAATGCATCAATGGATCAAGCAAGAAGGAGTAGACTTACTTATTGGTAACACGTATGGCAAGTACATTGCCCGCGACGAAGATCTCCCATTTGTACGCTACGGATTTCCAATTGCCGATCGCCCCGGACATAACTTCTTCCCCAAAACAGGTTATGTGGGAGCAACTAATCTGGCGATACAGATTCTCAATGCATTTATGGATCACATGGATCGTACCTCTCCCGAGGAAAAGGTTGAGTTTCAGCTTTAATTACATACAGAATATTATAACGCTGCGCTCTTTGCAGCGTTATAATATTTCTATAAACGACATGAAATATGAGCACGCTGTTAGAAGAAAGAAAGAATCAAATAGGCAGAGTTGGCAATACACACGAAGTGATTGCCTGCGAAAAAGCCAGTCTGGCAGGTTCAGTCAGTCAAAGAGCCTGCGTTTTTTGCGGTTCAAGGGTGGTACTTTACCCCATAGCAGACGCTCTTCATTTAATTCACGGACCTATTGGTTGTGCTGCTTACACCTGGGATATCAGAGGATCACTGTCATCGGGACCGGAACTGCACCGGCTCAGTTTCTCAACTGACTTGAGAGAAAGAGACGTTGTTTTTGGGGGAACTGCTAAGTTACATGCTTCACTCGATGAATTAATAGAGTTACACAAGCCAAAAGCTGCTTTTGTGTACACCACATGTATTGTTGGAGTCATCGGCGACGATGTGGAAGCAGTCTGCAAGGAGGTGAGCCGGGAAAAAGGAATTCCGGTCATTCCGGTACAAGCACCCGGATTTCAGGGATCAAAAAAAGACGGCTATCGCATTGCTTGTGAATCTCTTTTTCAGTTGGTAGGCACACAAAACCGTCCGATACCCAAATACTCAATCAACATTTTGGGTGATTTTAATTTGGCAGGTGAGTTATGGATTCTGCTCGACTATTACAAACGGATGGGCATTCATGTGAATGCAACTATCACCGGCGACGGAAGAGTGGATGATATTTGCAACGCCCACCGCGCTTCATTAAATGTCGTTCAGTGTTCAGGCTCTATGATGCATCTGGCCAAAATGATGAAAGAAACATACGGTGTGCCTTTCATGAGAGTATCTTATTTCGGTATTGAAGACATGAGTGACGCATTGTATGAAGTAGCTAACTTCTTTCAAAGCGATGATTTGCTTCAGCAAGCCCGTACCATCGTTAAAGAAGAATTGGGACGCCTGCTTCCCGCTTTAGCTCCCTATAAAAAGGCATTGAACGGGAAAAAGGCAGCAATCTACGTTGGTGGTGCTTTCAAAGCCATATCGTTGGTCAAAGCATTGAGACTAATTGGCGTTAAAACAGTAATTGTAGGCTCGCAAACGGGCGACAAAGACGATTATAAACTTATTCAGGAACTTTGTGACGAAGACACCATCGTTGTTGACGACTCAAATCCTGTTGAACTGTCTGCCTTTGTGAAGGAAAAACAAGCCGATTTGTTTATTGGCGGTGTAAAAGAGCGCCCCATCGCATACAAAATCGGATTGGGATTTTGTGATCACAATCACGAGCGCAAAGAAGCACTGGCCGGTTACGAAGGCATGCTAAACTTTGCTAAGGAAGTATACGGAACCGTGATGAGTCCGGTTTGGAAATATGTCAGATAAAAACAGAACGTTATGCAATCGACAACAGAAAATAAAAAAACGCCCTATGCCTCTTCACGCAATGCGTGCAAACTTTGCGCACCACTAGGTGCCTCTGTGGTATTTAAGGGAATAGAAGGTTGTGTACCTATGATACACGGATCGCAGGGATGTGCCACTTACATTCGCCGATATATGATAAGCCATTATAAAGAGCCGGTGGACATTGCTTCGTCAAACTTCAGTGAAACAACCACTATTTACGGAGGTAACCGGAATTTTATCGAAGGCATAAACAATGTTATCAGGCAATATAGTCCCCAAGTAATAGGCATAGCCACAACTTGTTTGGCCGAAACAATAGGTGAAGATGTAAACGCACTTGTAGCCGAATACAAACAAGCAAATGAAGAAAACCCACTGCTGCCCGTCTTTATTCATGCCTCAACACCCAGCTATCAGGGTAGCCACATGGATGGGTTTCACGAAGCAGTATACGCCGCTGTAGCAACACTAGCCGACACAAATACAAAGAGCGGTGCACACATCAATCTCTTTCCGGGTTTTGTTTCGCCGGCCGACTTACGTAACCTCAAAGAAATGCTCACAGTATCGGGCATAGAATACGTCTTGCTGCCTGATTATTCCGCCTCGCTCGATAATCCTTTCTGGAAAGATTATCACTTAGTACCCGAAGGCGGAACACCGCTCAATCACATCAGGATGACGGGAGGTGCCAGAGCCAGCATCGAGTTGGGCACCATACTCAACAAGGGAGCATTGACTGGACGAATTCGCAAAACAAAAACAATCACCACTGCCGGTGAATGGCTTGAAGAACACTGCGACGTACCCAATCACAGAATGAGAATGCCTATCGGAATTGATGCGACAGATCATTTTATTGAAACCATTGAAACCATTTCGGGTAAGAAGATTACTGAGAAATACAAACTCCAGAGAGGACGACTGGTAGATTCGTACATCGACGGGCATAAATATGTATTCGGCAAAAAGGCAATTGTCATTGGTGATGAAGACATGGTGTCGGGTCTGGTTTCTTTCCTGAGCGAAATAGGTATTATTCCTGTTATCGTAGCCTCGGGTGGCGAAAGCGGTCTTTTAAAAGAAGAGATAGAAGCCGTAGTCGAAGATACATCACACATACAAGTGATGAACGGAGCCGATTTTGAATCGATACGCGAAGTAATTCGGGAAACAAAACCCGATTTACTAATTGGAAGCAGCAAAGGGTATTACATTGCACGCGAACTAGGCATCCCGTTAATTCGTGTAGGATTTCCCATACACGACCGCGTAGGCGGCCCTCGCATGGAACATCTTTTTTATTCCGGTGCCCAGCAATTATTTGACAGGATAGTGAATGCTTTGTTGGAATACAAACAAGAACATTCGCCTATCGGCTACAAATACATGTAATTGATCATTAATAAAACAAAGAATCATGGTTAAAGTTATTACAAAAAACGATATAGCGAAACATCCTTGTTTCGATGTGGAAGCCAGGCATACACATGCACGCGTTCACCTTCCCGTTGCCCCCCGATGCAACATTCAGTGCAACTATTGCAACCGGAAATACGATTGTGTCAACGAAAGCAGACCGGGAGTAACCTCTTCCGTACTGGATCCGTTTAAGGCGGTAACTTATCTGAAAGAACTAAATAAGCACATCCCTAACATTTCTGTAGTTGGCATAGCAGGACCCGGTGACCCTTTTGCTAACCCCGACGAAGTGCTGAAAACTCTCCGGGCCGTAAAAGCCGAATTCCCGGATAAAATATTCTGCCTGTCGACCAACGGACTGAATTTAGAACCCTACATTGATGAGATCGCTGCTTTAGACGTAACACATGTCACCCTCACCATCAATGGCGTACGAACCGATATAACCTCAAAAATATATCGCTGGGTCAGATACAACAAGAAAGTATATCGGGGAGAAGAGGCCGCCGCCTTGTTATTGGAAAAACAATTGGCTTGCATTCCCTTGCTCAAGGCCAAAGGCATAACGGTGAAAATTAACTTCATCATTATTCCGGGTATCAATGACCACCATATTGACGAAACGACCCGGGTAGTAAAAGGGTTGGGAGCAGACCTCATCAATTGCATGCCACTGATACCAACGGCCGGTTCTAATTTTGAAGATATGCCGAAGCCCGACCAAAAGATGATTTTCCGTGTACGTGCCGAAGCCAAACACCACCTGCCCATCATGACACATTGTGCCAGATGCCGGGCCGATGCAGCCGGACTCTTGGGGCAAGACATGAAAGAGGCTTATACCATTCTGCAACAAGTATCATCAAGTGTTGAAACAGGGGAAGAAAGCAGACCTTATGTAGCTGTGGCAACTTACGAAGGACATCTGGTTAACCTCCATCTTGGTGAAGCCAAATCTGTTTACATCTTCCGCCAAACACCTAATGGATTCCAATACGTAGAAGAACGTGAAATGCCCGATAAAGGAGGAGGCGATCAGAGATGGATTGATGTAGCCAGATTGTTGATAGACTGTCGTGCCATACTCGTTGCAGGGGTCGGAGAGAATCCTGCTTCATTCTCAAAGAATGCGGCATCCGTGTAGTACAGATGACCGGAATGATTGACGAAGGACTTGATGGGATATACAATAACCTGCCCATACGCAGCATCAAGAAAGCAGATGCTTTTCGCTGTGGTAGCGGCTGTAGCGGAAACGCACAAGGTTGCGCCTGATCAACACGGCAAACTATCATACAACACTATCATTCATAAAGTACTAACAAATTAAAATCTGACAAAATGAAAAAGCCCAATTACCACATTCTAGTATGCAACTCTTTCCGACTGAGTGGAGAGGCACAAGGAGCCTGCAACAAAAAGGGAGCATCGTCTCTGCTGCAATACATCATGGAAGAATGTAACGACAGAGGACTCGACGTGGCTGTGTCGACTACAGGCTGCTTAAACTTATGCTCGCAGGGACCGGTCATCGTTGTTCATCCGAATAACTTCTGGTACGGCTGCGTAGAAACAGAAGAAGCAATAGACGAGATCCTCGATGCACTCGAAGAAGGAGAGGCTTGCGAAAAATACCTGATTTCAGAATGAAACCTCTCCAAGCACATATTATTGATACTACACTGCGTGACGGCGAACAAGCCGCCGGCGTAGTGTTCTCATTGGAAGAGAAGCTGAAGATTGCCGGCTTACTCCACAACGCCGCTGTGCCCGAAGTAGAAATAGGCACGCCCGCCATATCAACAAAAGAAAAGGAAAACATCAAAACATTGGTTGGTGCGGGTTTCTCTTTCAAATGTCTAGCCTGGTGCAGAGCTTTGCCGCAAGACATTGACCATGCGGCGGAAACAGGAGTACAAGGTGTACATATCTCGTTTCCCGTTTCTTCCATTCACCTGCGTGCTTTGGGAAAAAACGAAATATGGGTGATCACACAGCTCAAAGAAATGCTCAATTACGCAGCCGGCCGATTTGACTACGTAACAATAGGTGCACAAGATGCTTCCCGAAGCGGTCCCTCTTTTCTGACCGATTTCATTGGTCATGCCATGCTTTACGGAGCAGCACGCATCCGCATAGCCGATACGGTTGGCATTCTGAACCCGCTAAGCGTTGCATCGCTGTTTGGCAAGCTAAAAAAAGAATATCCGGCGGTTCCTTTTGAATTTCACGGACACAACGATTTGGGCATGGCAACCGCCAATACGGTCGCCGCTTTATTGTCGGGTGCCGATGCAGCCAGCGTAACTGTTAACGGATTGGGCGAAAGATCGGGAAATGCCGTACTCGAAGAAGTCATCATGGCACTTCAACTTAGCTCCCGTATTGAAACCGGTATTCAAACCCGATACCTAACGGAACTATCGTCTTTTGTGCAGCAAGCTTCCAATCGCAGCCTGTCTGATATGAAGCCCATTACGGGCAAATACGCCATCAGTCACGAATCGGGCATACACACGCAATGCTTGCTAACCGACAGAAACACCTATCAAATTATTGATGCGTTAAGTGTAGGCAGGAGCGAGGAACCATTTGTTTTCGGTAAACATAGCGGCAGTAGGGCCTTGTGCAGTTTCCTATCATCAAAAGGCTGCAACCTGACGGAACGCGAAAGCATCAAGATGCTCAACGAAGTAAAGAAGACGTCCGACAAACTAAAACGTTCCCTCACCGAATCCGAGTTACTTGGGCTGTACAAACATCGGTAATTTTTTAACCCGTCGATATCTTTTCAATTTATAACGACAACAAATATGGAGAACGAGTTTATAAGCACACTACTTACAACCGGAAAACTGGCAAGTCTTACCACAATCATTCTGCTGGTAACAGGCCTGCCGATTGCTTATTTTCTGGCATTTTCGCGTTTTCGGCTCAAGGCAGTTGCAGAAGCCCTGATCTCTATGCCTATGGTGTTACCCCCCACCGTACTGGGATTTTATATACTAGTAGCCTACAGTCCGCAACATGCCTTTGGTAAAACACTGGAAGAATGGTTTGATGTGCGACTGGCATTCAGCTTCACCGGTATACTCATTGCCAGCATACTCTGCTCATTACCCTACATGATACAGCCCTTACAAAACGGTCTGTCCGCACTACCCGTTAGTTTGCGCGAAGCATCATATACCATGGGTAAATCGGCCACAACCACTTTTTTCAAAGTGCTTTTGCCCAACATACGAGGAAGCGTAATCACGGCAGTTGCCATGACCTTTGCCCATTGCATAGGCGAGTTCGGCATCGTTTTAATGGTAGGCGGTAACATGCCCGGCGAAACCCGGGTAGCCTCTATCGCTCTGTATGATGAAGTGCAGGCGCTGAACTACAGTGCCGCCAATCAATACGCATTGATTCTATTTCTCATTTCATTTGTCATACTGACGGTAATCTACAGTATTAACAAAAAAACAAACTGAACACATGAAAGAATCTATCTACATTGACGTACGAAAAGAAATGACCACTACCGAAGGCAAAAACATGCTGAACATCCGGAGAGAAATTTCCGGCGGCGACTTTATCTGCTTGGTGGGGCATTCGGGATCAGGGAAAACTACATTACTCCGAATACTTTCCGGACTACTCACACCCGACGAAGGAGTGATACGAGTAGGCGGCAAAACTTGGTTTGACTCCACCGCCCGCATCAACCTCAAACCCCAACAACGAAGCATCGCCTACATGTTTCAAGACCTGGCACTCTTTCCCAACATGACGGTGGCGCAAAACATAGGCTATGCGCAACATGCACACAACCCAAGTCATATAAACGAACTGCTGGATATTTTCGGAATGAAAGGACTGGCAACACAGAAACCCGGCAAACTATCGGGCGGACAAAAACAACGGGTAGCATTGGCAAGAGCATTAGCTTCTTCCCCGCAGATACTACTGCTCGATGAGCCGCTGTCATCCATTGATCAGGAAATGCGTGAGGCATTGCAAAGCGAAATACTCAAGGCGCACGAATACCTCAACTCAACCAGCATCATGGTTACACATGACCTGCCCGAAGCCCGGCGCATGGCCAATGAGATTATCAAAATTAAAAACGGACTAATAGTAGAAACAGATGAAACTGATCATACCTGTATACGATAACAAACTGATTGCCGAAGGATTTAACAAGACTACCCACGTATGCATATTTGATCCCGAGGCCTCTGATGCAGAAACCTGCTGTTTTATTCCCTGGCGCACCATTATACCGCCCGGAAGCAAAATTACCAAACAGATGAAAGAAATGGGAATAGCGGCTGTACTAACCTCACAAATTCAGCTGCTTGCCCTCAACCTTTTTGTTGAGAACGGCATACAAGTGTATAAAAGTAGTGGAACAGATTTAACACAAAACCTGCTATTGTACAAGCAAAACAAATTGCATCCATTCACCGTGACTGACGCCATGGAAAGCAGTAACCTCTGTTCGGGCACGTGCGACAGTTGCACGTCCGACGAGAGCAATTGCAAGGAATAAAAGGAGTGATCAAAGGTTAATACGCACAATGCCTCCATAAGGAGTAAGAGAACTGAATGCCTCTTCAAACGGAACCACACCGGCGTACACCTGTGCGCATATCAACACACCTCCGTGAGCAAATAAGGCAACACGTTCGTAAGGCAATACGCGCAGTTCATCCAGAAACTCGGCTACACGTTTGTATTGATCCTTGAAAGATTCACCACCGGGAACAGTTACGTGCATAAAGTCTTTATACCATTCCTGCAAACGCGGATCACGTATTTCATCGTAATGCTTCATTTCCCATTCGCCGAAGTTCATTTCCATCAGTCGGTCGTCACGCAGGGCAGAGGAATATCCGCAATAATTAGCCAAGTGCACACAACGAGACAGCGGACTGGTGTACACCCCGTCGAACGTTAAATCCTTTATTTTCCGGGAAACGACTTCTGCCTCTTCTTGAAAACTATCCTTCAACGGAACATCCGTTTGTCCGTAACAGGTGTGTGGCGGTACATCCACCGAGGTATGTCTGATTAGATATATTTCCATAATGCTTAAACAACGTAGTAATGATATAGAATGTTTATTCCCAAATAAAAGTTCAGTTCGCACAACAAAAATGCCGCACCACAGCAATCGCCCGTATACCCTTGTAACTTCCGTTTCAGGAACACAATGAGCAAGGCAATCGTAAGAAGTGAAAACAGTGCGGCTGCTACATATTGATAAGGCAGAAACAAAACAGCGGGCAAGACGCCGGTCAGCAAAGCAAAGATAAAAGTCCCTACCGACATTTTATTATACACCACCTTCGCTTTACTGTCTTCCTCGCGCCGGGCATAAGGCAAGAAATTGACGAGCTGTGCCGCAGAGAACTTTCCCCACGGATCACCAGCCAGCACCGCCGCACAAGCCAACGGAAGAGGTAATGCATGCAACAGCGAAAAGAGCAAAGCGAAATAAACAACGAGCCCCGTTACCCCGTAGCTCCCGATAAACGAATCCTTCATGATGGCCAAAATCCGCTCACGCGAAGTGCCACCACCCAAGCCGTCGAAGAAATCCGCCAGTCCGTCTTCATGCAAACAACCGGTAAGCAATAGCCGTCCCGCTAGGGCTAGTATGACAGCCACGGAGTAGGGAAGTATTTGAGCCGACAACCACAACACCGACGCCAATACCCCTCCCGTTAACCAGCCCGCCAAAGGCCAATAGTTAACCACCGTTTTATAACATTCGGCCGGCACCTGCGCCAAGCGCCAGAAAGGTAAACGAGTGAAGAAGATAAAAGCCGCCAGTATCCGATAGCCCATTATTCAAAGTATTTAGTCACTGCCGCATGGGCAAAATTATCCATCTCATTAATCATCCTCACCGCCGAATCAATAAGCGGATAAGCACAAATAGCACCAGTACCTTCACCCAGACGTAAACCCATGTTTATTAAGGGGTTAACATTCATGGCATTAAGTAACAGTTTATGTCCTGTTTCATCACCCTGATGACCAAATATGGCATAATTCAGTACGGCAGGATAAAACTTGGAAGCCATCAGCATACAGTTAGTCATAATGAAACCATCCACCAAAATAACCATATTCAGTTCCGCCGCCTGCAACATAGCGCCCACGGCCATGACCATTTCCAGTCCGCCGAAATAACACATCACATCTTCTGCCGCACCGTTACCCGTATATCGTTCAAGCGATTGCTTCAACACACTGTACTTGCGTTGCACCCCCTCACTGCTTAGTCCGCTACCGGCCCCCACACATTGCTCCAACGGAATTCCCGTGAGGCATGACATCCACATGGAAGAAGGAGACGTGTTACCAATGCCCATTTCGCCAAAGCTAATGACATTGCACCCTTCACTGTGGCACAGTCTCACTACTTCCGCACCACGTTCTATACACAAATCGGCCTCCTCACGAGTCATAGCCGCTTCATACAAAAAGTTTCGGGTTCCCTTGCGCACCTTGAAATCGATGATTCCCTTTCCGGCAGGGAAATCATAATCGACCCCTGCATCTACAATCTTCAGTTCGAAGCCATGCTGACGACAGAAGAAGTTGACCCCGGCACCACCGCGAAGGAAGTTACTGATTTGTTGCCAGGTAACCTCTTTGGGTGAAAAGCTCACCCCTTCGTCAACAATGCCGTGATCGGCAGCAAAAATAATATTTTGAGGATTACGTAATGCGGGTTCGAGCGATTGCTGAATCAGTCCCACCTGCAAAGCCAGTTCCTCCAGTCGCCCCAGCGACCCTTTAGGTTTGGTCAGGTTGTTGATTTTGTCTATTAAAAGCGGACGGATTGCTTCGTCGGGTTTATGAATTTGAAATGTTTTCATTCTTGTTCTATTTTGAGTTTGCATAGATTATTCTTTCACGTTGACCGGAATGCCCGACACCATAAGCACCACTTTATCTGCCCGTGCAGCAATGTACTGATTTACCCACCCTTGCAGGTCGGTGAATTTCCGTTGAATTTCATTTTCCGAAGTAGCTCCCATGCCAATTTCGTTGGTCACAAAAATAAAAGTAGCCTCTTGGCTCACCAGCTTATCGAACTCCTCCTTCACCGCTTGCAAAGTCTTGTCAACATCAGCCTGCAGGTCAAAAAAGAAATTGGTACACCACAGCGTCACACAATCAATCAGTACCACTCGGTTAGTCAGCGAATGACTGCTGAGCCACTTTTCCTCCTCCAGATTAGTCCACTCGGGTCCCCTGTCGCGCTGATGCCGAAGCACACGTTGCTTGAATTCATCGTCCCAAATACGGGCCGTGGCTAAGTAGACCGGATTATCAGACAACGTAAGTGCCAGTTTCTCAGCGTGTTTACTTTTTCCGGAGCGTGCCCCACCGGTTATCAATATGATTTGTTTCATGTATTATCTTACTAATATCGGAAGCAAAGGTAGTATTTTTACTTGCATTTTTTTGGTTAAAATGCGTATTAATTCAAATATATACTTACCTTTGCATCGTTTTAATAGAGTACATAGCGCTGCGGCAGTAGCTCAGTTGGCAGAGCATCAGCTTCCCAAGCTGAGGGTCGTGGGTTCGAATCCCATTTGCCGCTCAAGTGATTATCAGGCATTTACAGTGATTGTAAGTGCCTTTTTTCATTCTTCGCTGCCCAACGCCTACATAAAAAGTATAAAAAGAAGTATCACCAAGTATCACCAACCTTGTAACAACTTGATAATCAGATTATTATGTGTGACACTTGGCTAAAAAAAAGTGTCACCAAGTATCACCAAGTATCACACTTATTTTTCAAGTATACATTACATATAGAAAGAGTAAATAGCAAATTATATATAAACAAAAATGGCGGTTTTAATCTATTTATTTGCTCGTGCGGAAAAGCTGTGTACATCCGGGTGTACAGGTACTATACACGGGGGTGTATAAAGTTTGTAGATCCGGGTGTAGGAGAGGTATACACCCGGGTGTATACGGAATTTGTAAACCGTCAATTTTATAAACACAAAGCACCTGTTTATGCAAAACATTATTTCAACAATGGACTTTTTCAAGCACCACGAAAAAAGGCACATTTCGTGTCCATTAAGCGATAGCAATACCCATCTTTTTCATCAGAAAGCATGCATTCATGTTTTGCGCAACCCCTTCTCTTATTTGATAGGAGAAGGTTAATTCATTATGGGTTATGTCGGCCTCAAAGCAATAGTTCTTAATTTGTCCCGGATACACATCGGCCAACGTCCCTAATTGAAGGTCGTGCGTAGCAATGATGCCGTTTACCTGCAAAGTCATAAATTGTTTAATCAATGCCAGCGAACCTTTCTGCTTATCGATAGAGTTAGTTCCTTTCAGTATCTCATCGAGAATGATAAACAGTTCGTCGCCCGCCAACCTACGATCAATGATGCTTTTCAGGCGCTTCAACTCTGCAAAGAAATAAGATTCGTTTTCATTCAGCGAATCGGTTGTTCGCAAACTCGTAGCCAGTTGGGCGGGGTAGACCTCCATCTCATCGGCCCACACAGGGAAACCGGCACATGCCATCAGGTAGTTAACGCCCACCGTGCGCAGATACGTACTCTTGCCGGCCATGTTGGCACCTGTTACCACCAGGAAAGCCGGCTGGGCGGTGATGCACACATCATTTCGCACGCATTTGTCACGGCGCATTAGCGGATGCCCCATAGCGGTTGCCTTCATGCAAAACGTATCGACAGCCACGCGAGGGTACACATAATCGGGATGATTGTAGGCAAAAGTGGCCAGTGAACAATACGCATCCATCTCGCCCAGCGCATCGAGCCAGTCGGGCAGTTGCGAAGCGTGAGCTTCTTTCCATGCCTCGATGCGCATCATCTGTCGCAGCTCCCAGAACATAAGTCCGTTGAGCACAAAAGCAACCAAGATATTGTTGCGCTGATCAAGTCCGTTAAGCAGTTTGCTCAATTTATGCACCGCCAGGCAGGCCGAATGATTGCCTTGTTTGAAACGCAATTGCAGTTGGCCAAGATTGGCAGTACGGAACGATTGATTTTCAATGAGCTCTATCAGTTTGGAATAGGTGTTCAGAATTTGCATCTTCGCACCGTAAACCGACTGTATTTTGGTGATGTTTCTGGAATAAATAGTACTTGCCAACGCAAAAATAACGACTTGCAACACAAAAAGACTGGCAGGGATGACATCTAGCAAGAGTAGGGACAGACTGATTGCATTAGCCACAGGTATTAAAACAGAAAGCAGCTTCGGCACTCTTTTTTGGTAATACCGCGAAGGCGATTGCGCCCATTGTCTGATTTCATCCTCATCGGCCAGCTTGCCTTTATAAAGCAAACCCAGCACGCGAAATTTCTGTCGGAAAACCCGATTGGCAGTCAGTTCCTGAACAGCCTCCTGCCTATTAATGATGGCCTCTTTTTTTAGCAGCGGGTGCTTCATCCACTCGGCCAGAGTCAGTTCTCCGCGACGAATCACCGTACGGTTAAGCGACTGGAAAAGAGAGGAGTTACCAAACAAATCGAGGTCGTATGAATAGCTGTGCGCCGGGTCAATAAACTCTTCGCCCGCATTGAATGCTGAAAAGTCGTAGCCAAGTGCCTGCAACTCCTGCGCATTGACTTCCGCTTTCTTTTCGAGGTAATCTTTCTTATAGAAACAACGGTTGTGAACCTTGACAAGGTATAAAAAGGCAACAAGAAAAAGCAGCATAACAGGCACAACTACCACGGCACCCAAAGGCCATGCATACACTGTAGCCACGACCCCTCCGGCAAAAACCGAAATTCGTAAAAGAGCAATGCGGTATATCTGCTGTTTGGCCGAGGCAATGCGTTGTTGCGTTTCTAGCAGCTGTGACCGATAGGTCGATTCTATTTCCGGTAGAGAATTCATGGTATTTTGTTTTGGGCGTAAATGTAGCATTATAATGTGAAACAGCCAAAACCAGGCACATAAGATGCTTGATTATCAAATAAAGCACTAGAAAAAGAAAAAGCCACCCTCACGGGCAGCTTATCCTTTTGTTAACCTTAAAATCTAATCCTATGAAAAAAAACTATTCAAATATAGGCATAATTTGATTATCAGCAAATTACAGATGCTTTTCAGATGGAAATATAACAAGGTTTAAATCTATTATCATCCTGTTAACAATACAAGGTATTTGTGTTAACGATTAACATTACCAAGCGTAAGAATAGGCATTGCCTAATGCATTGCAGCTAAAAGAAATATCTCTTTCATAGATAGTTTTGCTAAAAAAAGCATTATTTGTGTATATTTGCTTTTCAATAAAATAAATAGCTATCAATTTAATCGGCAAAAGAATGAAAATAAAACCAAAAGGAAATATAGCAAGCATTCCGTTATACATAAAAATACTGGTTGGCATGATAGCCGGAATAGCAACCGGCATGCTTTTTATCTCATTCGGGCAAGGAGAGGTGGTTCAGTTGTGGATAAAACCTTGGGGAAACATCTTCATCCGAATGCTTCAACTCATTGCCGTGCCACTGGTATTGGTTTCACTCATCAAAGGTGTTACAGGTATTGAAGACATACGGCGGTTTTCACAAATCGGACTGAAAGCTCTTCTTATATATATCACCACTACCGTTTGCGCCATATTAGTGGGACTAGCTTTGGTGCTGTCAGTAAAGCCGGGTAATTTTGTTGATGCTGCCGTGGCAAGTCAAATGAAAGAAAGTTTCCAGCATGTGGTGAATGAGAAAATGTCGGCTGCCGAATCGACGAGCGAACAGGGACCTTTATCTTTCTTAAACGACATAGTTCCTGATAATCTTTTTGCCGCATCAAGCAACAACAGTAAAATGTTGCAAGTTATCTTCTTCGCCATCTTTTTCGGGATAGCAGCCATCAGTTTACCTAAGGAGAAAACCAAAGCTGTCTTAAAAGTCGTTGATTCGCTTTATGATATTATTCTGAAAATGGTGGATTACATCATTCGTTTTGCACCTTACGGCGTGTTTGCTCTCATGGCGGCACTTGTGGCCGATAACTCAAGTAATCTCAGCATTTTCGCAGCATTGGGCATGTACACCCTTACGGTAATTGCGGGATTGTTGCTGCTTATCTTTGTGTTTTATCCTTTGTTGGTTCATCTGTTTACACGAATCCAAACCAAACATTTTATTCGCAGTATGTATCCGGTTCAGTTGCTGGCCTTTACAACCAGTTCCAGTGCTGCCACTTTGCCGCTGAACATGGAAACAACCGAAAGGGATTTGGGCATATCAAAAGAAATCACCTCCTTCGTTCTGCCCGTTGGAACAACCATTAACATGGACGGAACGAGTTGTTATCAGGCCATAGCGGTTGTATTCATCGCCCAGGTTATGCACATTCATCTGGGCTGGAGCGAACTTATTGCCATTGTGCTGCTCACCACCATTTCATCCATCGGTACACCGGCCATTCCCGGAGGCAGCTACGTCATACTAACCATGGTGCTGTCGTCCGTGGGTATTCCGGCCGACGGGTTGGCGTTGATATTGGGTGTAGACAGACCGCTCGATATGCTTCGCACTTCCGTCAACGTAACAGGCGATGCTACCGTGGCATCCATTATTGACAAGCCCCGCACAAAAAGAAAATAGGATGTGCACAGCGTATTTGCTTTCTGTGCACATCCTATAAACTTTCCGCGCACAACAAATTTAGCGCGTATTTGGGGGCTAATAAGTGCTTATACGAACAATATCGACGGGAATAAATAACAATACAAGACAGCAATAAATTCCTGTCCCATTAGTAATTAATATGCTTAAACTCTATGGCTCAATAGATTCAATAATAGTCTTAGCATCAACCCATTCTGGAGGAGTTTTGTCAAGTACTCCCGCTTGCTGCTTTTGATAAAGAATATCTGTAGAGTTCATTATATCGTACATTGTTCTATCAATAGAAGTAGGACGAGTTCTTTTATGGATTTCCATAACAGCTTTATAACAGCTGTTACGTCCTATATACCACATTTTATAAAATGATGCTAAGTCCTCTGCTGAAACATAATCTACTGTTGGCCATTTGCCTTTATTAGTCCATGTTAAAGCTCCATCTTTAAAGTTTTTAGCAAATGCATTAACAATCTTATCATCGAATTTAACGCCACGCATCATAAATGTCAAAATACCACTCCACTCCTTAATGACACCTTTCTTTATCTGAGCATCAGAAAGGGAATTAATTTCTTTTTTCGTCATTGCTGTAAGTGGTTTCTGTGCATACATATCATTCACACACAGCATTCCTAAAAAAAATAGAAACACAAAAGACAAACAAATTCGTTTCATTTTTGGCGAATTTTTAACGAGTTCTCCGCAGGTAGTCAATAGGAGAGTTTGACAATGTTATTATAAAAGAAGTGGGCTGCCGTCCATACATACTCGTTAGGTATCGCCAAACACCCGTATATATACACAGAACGGGCAACCCACCGTATGTGCTGTCCTCTCTGCCTTATATATACTTCTTTGATAATTTTACGATTTCAACAAGTATAAGGCACTTCCTTATTATTTCCAAAAGTTTGCCCCGAAAGACTATGCAAAGATAGTGAGAAAATTCGCATCTTTGCATCAAACAAAATAAAAATGATTACGAGTAATAAAATTCAAATGTATATATCTCAACCATCTGATACGCAATTAGGAATGTATGAGGTTGCTAAATATTCTGAAGAAAACAGTAACTATATTCCGATTAAAGGAGAAATATATCTAACGAAAGCAGTAGCAGATGGACGCGCTAATGAATTGAATAAGGAAGAATAAAAAACTGGGAGGGTATATTAAAAGAGCTGCTCAAAGCAATTCGGACACTTTAAATGTCCATAAATAAACGTTTGATATGATAGGATTAACTTTCATTGGTTCACGTTTTGAGCGCACTACGTCTGGCACATGGATGTTAGTAGCGTACTACATTTGATCGTAGCTCCCCACCTCCCAGTTTTCTTATTATATCTACTTTTCTCGTACCCGATAATTAGCTTTAATATGGCTGCGTTCTGTAATATCATTCAATAATTTACGGATACATAGAATGCCTAAACTATGACCTGATTGGGGAAATTTGCAATGAAATTTTTCTAAAAGCAAGTGTAACCGCAAAGAGTGCTTTTCTTCGTCCTTATAATCAAACTGCTCCTCAAACATAATTTGATTGTTCCGTTCTCCTCTGATGATATTTGACTCTTTACCACCGTACTCTTGTACTTCGATTCAAATAATTGTCCTATTCATATCTGCAGATTTTCATTATTATATATTTAAAAACTTAGGAAGGATACATGGGTGACATTTTGTCGAAATAAAGACATTGGCATACACCTTGTCATTATTTGTAATGGTGTCATAGGTATTCGTTATGCTGAAAATCAGAAATGATAAACGATTGGCTCTTATAGATATTCTCTACAGCGAATGAGAATAAGTGATAACTAACTTTGTTTAACCAATAAAAAAATCATTATGGGCATAAAACCAGGTCCAAAAAGAACTGCTATTTCCACAGGAAAACCTGACCGTCGTCAACGAGACAACAAGCAGACTCCAGGAAATACACCATCTTTGAAACCCCATATTCATAAGAAGGGGGATTAAACTCCAAATAAAACGGATGCCTTATCAGACACTCGTGGAGTAAAATGTGAATGCTCTGGCTCACATCGTACAGTAACACGATAAAGAGTTCCTTTCAAAGCCGCTGTCATTTTGACACTATGACGGTGGCTTTATTATTCCACTTTGTATCTATAACGTACAATATCTGGAAATGTTATATTCCTTTTCAATATTTAAGATTTCAGTTATTATAAATCAGACAAACTCATTTAGGGTAATGTCGTAAATAATCACCTCTCAGATTATGCCGTGCAGCACATGTCGCAAAAATATTTCCAACGAAGAAGTTGGTTCTCAGGCGATATTCGTTCATGAAATGGGCACTTCCGATTTCTCTTTCTGTTCATCGGAGTCTGACGAACCTTATGTGTAATGGTCGTACGGGAACAAGTACTTTCGGTACAGTTGATAACATAAGTATGAGTTATCCGGGTAATCAACTTATCAAGACAGATGATACAGGAACAAACATCACTTTGTCCGCATCAATGAACTTTAAAAATAACTCTACGGCTGCGAAAGAATATTTTTACGACTTAAACGGCAATTTAGCGCGAGATTTAAATAAAAGAATAACAAGTATTACTCATAATTTGTTAAATTTGCCACAGACTGTCACAATTGTTTATACGGCGGAACAGGCAACAAATACGTAGACGTATACTGCCAACTGTAGTAAATTGGGGACGGTACAACAATTGAGCGGCACGAACAGCAAGCGAACGGATTACATTGGCAATGTGATCTATAAAGGCGTAAACGGACTCATCAACCCTCAAGCGGATATTGTTAATGGCGATTATTATATAGATGGCAGTAATACGCCTCTTATTTTTGAAAATAAAAAGAATATAATGCTAACTCCTATAAAAGATATGTTAGATGAAAATTCAAAGTGGTAAAATAATTAGTACTCTGCTGACTTTATTTTATGTTGTGGGATTTCTAAAATTAACATCATCATTTTTTTTCAATGAATATGTACCATCATATATGAAAACGGGGCTATTTTCTGCTTCAATTCTTGTGTGTATAATTATATTTGAAATATTAAAAAGGAAACTAAAGTGAGAAAATATATCTATATCATGTGTTTCTATTCTAATATTATTGTAGGTAACATAGGTAGGAGCTGGATATGGATAGCATATTGGTGATACGAAAATAAAATACAATTTAAGCGACTCACCTTCCCTTGAGATGGGTGAGGAGAGAGCGTTACAAACTCAAATGTCGCATTCTACTTATTCCGGGACAATATCTGATTTTAAGTTTAAATCAATAGATATATACAAGATGCAAATGTAATCGATCGCTCTTACAAGTATCCAAAAACCATTTAAAAGCAATAGTTTGAAATCGTGTTGATAATCAAAATAAAAAGGTCTGTAATGAATCTTTATGCAATTCAAATAACAATTTCTACATAAAACTAACGGGAAGCCAAATTTGTTCTTAAAAGAAACAAATTAAATCAATCAGTATGGAATACAGAATAGAAAAAGATACGATGGGAGAGGTTGAGGTTCCTGTAAATGCTTATTACGGAGCTCAAACGCAAAGGAGCGTGAACAACTTCAAGATTGCCACAGAAACCAATCGTATGCCGCGTGAAGTCATTGAAGCTTTCGCCTATTTAAAAAAGGCGGCGGCCTTAACCAATTGCGAACTGGGTGTGCTTCCTGTAGAGAAAACCGAGTTGATAGCACGGGTGTGCGACGAGATTATGGAAGGTAAATTACTCCATGAGTTTCCACTTGTTGTGTGGCAAACGGGTAGCGGCACGCAGAGCAACATGAATGTCAATGAGGTGATTGCCAACAGGGCGCATGTGCTTGGGGGCGGTCAACTGACGGACGCACACAAGGTTTTGTCGCCCAACGACGACGTGAACAAATCGCAGTCTTCTAATGACACGTTTCCCACCGCCATGCACATTGCAGCCTACAAAATGCTGGAGGAAATTACCATTCCGGGCATAGAGGCTCTCAGAGATACTTTGCAGGCTAAGAGTGAGGAGTTCAAAAAGATAGTCAAAATAGGCCGAACGCACTTCATGGATGCTACTCCCATCACATTGGGACAGGAGTTTAGCGGCTATGTGGCTCAGCTAAATTACGGACTTCAGACCATCAGAAATGCTCAGAAGCATTTAGTGGAGCTGGCCTTGGGAGGTACAGCCGTGGGAACGGGCATCAACACGCCCGAGGGGTATGCCGATAAAGTAGCGGAAAAGATAGCCGGACTCACCCGACTGCCGTTTGTTTCTGCACCCAACAAATTTGAATCGCTGGCCAGTCACGATGCAATGGTCGAAACGCACGGAGCACTGAAGACGGTAGCTGTAAGCCTGATGAAAATAGCCAATGACATCCGCATGCTGAGCTCGGGACCGCGTTGTGGAATTGGTGAAATACACATTCCCGAAAACGAACCGGGCTCTTCCATCATGCCCGGAAAAGTGAACCCCACGCAGTGTGAAGCGCTTACCATGATTGCCGCACAGGTAATGGGCAACGATGTGGCCATAAGTATTGGAGGGGCCAGCGGACATTTTGAACTCAACGTATTCAAACCGCTTATAATATATAACTTTTTACACAGTGCCCGCCTGATAGGAGAAGGGTGCCGCAGCTTCAACGAACATTGTGCCATTGGCATTGAACCGATTCCGCAAAACATTGAGAAGCATTTAGAGAATTCATTGATGCTGGTTACTGCTCTCAACCCTAAAATTGGTTATTACAAAGCCGCCGCCATAGCGCAAAAGGCTTATGCTGAAGGAAAAACGCTGAAAGAAGCTGCTTTGGAATCGGGCGAAGTTACATCGGAAGAATTCGATGCATGGGTTAATCCGCACAAAATGGTTGGCAAAACAGATTAATAGGGCTCTTTATCACCTTGCAAACGAAATAAAAAGGCCGTATTAGTATGACTAATATGGCTTTTTTTAGTACTTTTGCATCCATTAAAAATGAAAGAATAGAAATAACAATATTAAAATGGCAAAAGAACTGAAAGATTTGACCAAACGCAGCGAAAATTATTCGCAGTGGTACAATGATTTGGTAGTGAAAGCCGACTTAGCAGAGCAGTCGGCCGTGCGTGGATGTATGGTTATTAAGCCTTACGGATATGCTATTTGGGAGAAAATTCAACGTCAGCTTGACGATATGTTCAAGGAAACCGGACACGTGAATGCTTATTTCCCGCTACTGATACCGAAATCTTTCCTGAGTCGCGAAGCAGAACACGTTGAAGGTTTTGCCAAAGAATGTGCAGTGGTTACTCATCACCGTCTCAAAAACTCTCCCGACGGAAAAGGGGTAGTGGTTGATCCGGAAGCTAAATTGGAGGAGGAACTCATTATTCGTCCTACTTCTGAAACCATTATCTGGAATACGTATAGAAATTGGATCAACTCTTACCGTGACCTGCCTATTCTTTGTAATCAGTGGGCCAATGTAATGCGCTGGGAAATGCGTACCCGCTTATTCCTTCGTACGTCCGAATTCTTGTGGCAGGAAGGACACACCGCACACGCTACCCGCGAAGAGGCAGAAGAGGAAGCTATCAGAATGCTGAATGTTTATTCAGATTTTGCTGAGAAATACATGGCTGTACCGGTTGTTAAAGGTGTAAAATCGGCCAACGAACGTTTTGCCGGCGCTTTAGACACTTACACCATTGAAGCTATGATGCAAGATGGAAAGGCTCTGCAAAGTGGTACGTCTCACTTCTTGGGACAAAACTTCGCCAAAGCTTTTGATGTTCAGTTTGTGAACAAAGAAAATAAAATGGAGTATGTATGGGCTACTTCATGGGGGGTTTCTACCCGTTTGATGGGAGCACTTATCATGACTCACTCTGACGATAACGGTTTGGTATTGCCTCCGCACTTGGCACCCATTCAGGTGGTTATTGTTCCCATCTACAAAAACGAGGAACAACTGAACCTGATTAACGAGAAGGTTGCCGGTATTGTAAGCAGTCTGAAAGCATTGGGTGTTTCAGTAAAATATGATAATGCTGATAACAAGCGTCCGGGATTCAAATTTGCCGACTATGAGTTGAAAGGGGTACCTGTTCGTTTGGTAATGGGTGCACGCGACCTGGAAAACAATACCATGGAGGTAATGCGTAGAGATACACTCGAAAAAGAAACGGTATCTTGCGACGGAATTGAGACTTACGTTAAGAATTTGCTGGAAGAAATTCAGGCTAATATCTACCAAAAGGCTCTTGACTATCGCACTTCACATACTATCACTGTCGATTCTTACGATGAATTCAAAGAAAAGATTGAAGAAGGTGGCTTTATTTTGGCTCACTGGGATGGTACTACCGAAACGGAAGAGAAAATCAAAGAGGAAACCAAAGCAACCATTCGTTGCATACCTTTAGATGGTGATAAAACGCCGGGCAAATGTATGGTAACGGGCAAGCCGTCTGCTTGCAGGGTTATCTTTGCCAGAGCATATTAATGATAAAAACTCCCGGTAATTCAAGAAGGCCTTGATTACCGGGAGTTCTTTTAATATGGTTTTCTTCGGAAATTACCGAAGAGAATATTTAATCCAAAAAACGCTTAGTGAGTCCACCGTACTCATCTATACGCCTGTCGCGCAGGAACGGCCACCAACGACGCACGTTCTCTGAGCGTTCCAAATCAATTTCCACTAATAAGTTTTCATTCTTGTCATTCGATGCCTGAATCAGGAATTCACCTTGAGGACCGGCAACGAAACTATTTCCCCAAAACTGAATGCCATTGGTTTGGCCCGACGGGTCGGGTTCATGCCCCACACGGTTCACCGAAACAACCGGTAGGCCATTGGCTACCGCGTGTGCTCGCTGAGAAATAATCCACGCATTGAGTTGACGCGACTTTTCATCTTCCGTATCCGAACTTTCCCAGCCGATGGCTGTAGGGTAAATCAATATTTCGGCTCCTTTCAATGCCATGAGGCGGGCAGCTTCCGGATACCACTGATCCCAGCACACCAAAACGCCCAGCTTGCCCAGCGATGTTTGAATGGGTTCAAAACCGATGTCTCCGGGGGTGAAATAAAACTTTTCATAATAGGCAGGATCATCAGGGATGTGCATTTTACGATATTTACCGGCTATGCTGCCATCCGTGTCAAAAACAACCGCCGTATTGTGATACAGTCCGGGGGCGCGTTTCTCAAAAAGTGAGGTAACAAGAACGACTTTGTGTGCGGCTGCCAGCTCGGAATAGAAGCCTGTAGACGGACCGGGTATGGGTTCGGCCAGGTTAAATAGATCCGTATTTTCGGTCTGGCAAAAGTAAAGTGAATTATGCAGTTCCTGCAACACTATTAATTGAGCACCTTTTGAGGCACACTCTGCTATGCTGGCTGCCAGATTTTTGAGATTGGTGCGTAAATCGGCTGTATTTGACTGTTGTATGATTCCAGTTACTATTTTTCTCATTGTCTTCTTTTTACGAAATTATAAAACTCCTTTGGGGTATTGCATGGTTACGCAGTGAAGCGAACCGTGTTGTTTGATGAGCGCAGTGCAATCAATTCCAACTATTTCGTGTTGAGGAAATGCCTGCTGCAGCACACGGGCTGCCGATTCATCATTTTGTGGCTGATTGTAAGTGGGGTATAGCACCGCATCATTGAGAATCAGGAAGTTAGCATAGGTAGCGGGTAAGCGCTCGCCATCGAAAACTATTTTATCGGCCATGGGTAACGCCAGTAACCGGTAAGGTTCACCGCTTAATGTGCGGAACGTTTTGAGCTGATCTTCCATTTTTTGCAACGCTTCGAAATGTTCATCTTCGGGATCGGTGCATTTAACATAGGCAATTGTGGTAGGTGAGCATAAACGAGCCAACGTGTCAATGTGGCTGTCGGTATCATCACCTGCCAGATAGCCGTGATCCAACCACAGTACTTGCTGCAAATGGAATACGGAGCGAAGGTATTCTTCTATTTCTACCTTGTTCATCTGACCGTTTCGATTGGGCGACAGCAAACATTCGGAGGTAGTTAGCAGGGTACCCATACCGTCACTTTCCAGGGAACCTCCTTCTAATACAAAACCCAGTCTGTTTTGGTATTGTCCCTTGAGCACTCCTTTTTCAACGGCTTTGAGAGTAATCAGATTATCTTTATCGGATGCAAACTTCAGTCCCCAACCATTAAACTTAAAATCGAGTAGGGTAGCCGCACTACCATCGAGCATGGTAATGGCTCCGTGGTCACGAGCCCAGGTATCGTTCGTTTCTGCTTGCAGGAAAACTACATGATCCATATTGACTTGGTTCTCAATCTGCTTCAACACTTCATCGGGTTCAGGTGTCACTATCAGTAGTTTTTCGCGCGAAGCTATTTCGCGGGCTATCTGCACAAAACATTGCTGTACTTCTTCCAGCATATACGCCCAATCGGTTCCTGCATGGGGCCAGGTAAGCTGAACTCCGCTCTGCGGAAACCACTCAGCGGGAAGGTGAGGGGTACGCATTTCTACTTGCTCACTAATCGGTAATCCGAAATTCAGTTGCAAGTCTTTTTCGGTACCGCCTATATTGGGATAGCCAACTAATATGCCCATAATTATGTTGTTTTAGGTTTACGATCGAAAAACGGATTCTTTGACGATGCACTGACGGGTATGGCCATTACCATTTTACAACCCTTCAGCCAGTCGAGCCGTTGCGCTGCCAGTCCGGCCGAAAACATCACTCGGGTGTCAACGCGCATATCGGCCGCGGTGGCACAAGCCGAACCAATTGCAATGCCCACGTCAATGGAGTTCAACGCACAAGGTACGCCGTTGTCACGACTTTCGCAGGTTGCATAACCGCAATGACCGCAATTCAAACCTTGCGCTTTCTCGTGTGTACCAATAAGCACAACGCATTCGGCTTGCAGAATGTTGTCGGCGTCACGAAGAAAAAACTTCATGCCATGTTCTTCTACCATAGCAATCATAACATCCGAAAGGATCTTAATATGTTCTCCTTCTATCAGGGCGGTTTCAATAATATCAATACCCTTTCCTTTGGGGGCCGTTCGCGCAGCTGTCATCATCTGTCTGCCAATTTGCAATGCATGCTCATGGCGAGTGTCACGTTCATTCAGTATCATCGTTGTTATTCATTTATTTTTCAGGGCAAAGATAAGTTTTTTTATGGTTATCACTCATTCATAAGCACTAAAAACGGCTTATTGAGCGCCGACTTTACTTAACAATAGAAAAATGATTGATCAAAAAGATGGTTTATTACAGTATATGTATTATCTTTGCTTCAAATTTTCCATAAAATGAAAATTAAGGAAGTAGTAAGCGCCCTTGAAAGGTTCGCGCCTCTGCCTTTGCAAGACGGATGGGATAATGCCGGCATGCAAATTGGACTGACAGATGCGGAAACAACAGGGGCTTTGTTGTGTCTGGACGTAACCGAAGCTGTGATTGACGAAGCTATTGCTTTTGATTGCAACTTGATTATTTCTCATCATCCTTTGTTGTTTAAAGGCTTGAAATCTTTAACGGGAAAGGATTATGTGGAGCGTTGTGTTTTGAAGGCAATAAAGAATGATATTTGCATCTATTCGGCTCATACTAATTTAGACAATGCCTCCAATGGAGTAAATTATAAAATAGCTGAGAAAATAGGGCTACAAAACATTCGCATACTATCTGAAAAAGAGAATTCGTTAGTTAAGTTGGTTACTTTTGTTCCATTTGCTAAAGCCGACAATCTTCGAAATGCTTTATTTGAAGCGGGTTGTGGTAACATTGGAAATTATGACTCGTGCAGCTTTAACCTGGAAGGCGAAGGCACTTTCAGAGCGAAAGAGGGAGCGAATCCTTTCTGTGGTTCGATAGGTGAAATGCATCGGGAAGGCGAGGTGAGAATTGAAGTTATTTTACCTTCTTTTAAAATGGAACAGGTGAAAAAAGCACTCGTAAATAATCACCCGTATGAAGAACCGGCTTTTGATTTTTACCCACTGCTCAATGCTTGGCAACAAGCCGGAGCCGGGGTGATAGGAGAGCTGCCTAGTCCGGAAACGGAGCTTGACTTTTTGAAACGTATAAAGAAAACATTTGAAGTGGGTTGCCTGAAGCACAACAAGTTAGCAGGAAGAGAAATTCAAACGGTAGCGTTATGTGGTGGATCAGGAGCATTTTTACTAAAAGATGCAATCAAAAATAAAGCGGATGTTTTTATAACCGGTGAAATGAAATATCATGATTATTTTGGTCATGAAACAGATTTGCTGATCGCTGAAATAGGTCACTATGAAAGTGAGCAATTCACAAAAGATATTTTTCAGTCTATATTGAAAGGGGTCATGCCTCACAATCAGATATTTATTAGTAAAGTAAATACAAATCCCATAAAATATTTATAGTAATATGGCTAAAGAAGCAAAAAACGAACCGAAAGAGTTGACAGTTGAAGAGAAATTGAAAACGTTGTTTCAACTGCAGACTATGTTGTCTGAAATTGATAAGATCAAAACATTGAGAGGGGAGCTTCCTCTGGAAGTTCAAGATCTGGAAGACGAGGTAGCCGGTTTAAGTACGCGTATAGACAAGATCAAGTCTGAAATTGATGAACTGAGAGCTTCTATTGCTGCTAAAAAAATTGAAATTGAAACAGCTAAGGTTGCAGTTGAGAAATACAAATCTCAACAAGACAATGTACGCAACAACCGTGAGTATGATTTCTTAAGCAAAGAAATTGAATTCCAAACGCTTGAAATTGAACTTTGCGAAAAGAGAATCAAAGAATTCACTGCTGAAGAAAAAGATAAGAACGAAGAATTAGCTAATAGTTCACTGGTTCTTGATGAAAGAAAAAAAGATTTGGAACAGAAAAAGAGCGAATTGGATGAGATCATTTCTGAAACCAAACAAGAGGAAGAAAAATTAAGAGATAAGGCCAAAAACCTGGAAACTATTATTGAACCTCGCTTGCTTCAATCTTTCAAAAGAATCCGCAAAAACTCGCGTAACGGTTTGGGCGTTGTTTATGTACAGCGTGATGCTTGTGGAGGTTGTTTTAACAAGATTCCGCCTCAGAGACAACTCGATATTCGTTCTCGTAAGAAAATTATTGTTTGCGAATATTGCGGACGCATCATGATTGACCCTGAATTGGCAGGTATTGATCTTGAAGTGAAAATAGAAAAAACCGGAAAGAAATAAATTCCGATCTATAAGGTATTAGACCCTTATTTAAATTTGTTGTTCACAACGGTTTAAATAAGGGTCTTTTTATAGCTGTGGGTAATCGGGTATGTCTTCCAAGAAGATGTATTTCCCACTGGCATAATCCATCCGGCAACAGAAATGTTGCATTCCATTACTAACAATCAGGTAATCGACCTTTAGCACCATATTGTAACGGGTTATTTGATCAAATACCGATTGGGTAATTTCTATATGCGGCGCTTTGTATTCAATAATCATCTTAGCAGATAAATCTCGGGTGTATAATACAGTATCGCATCTTTTTTTTGTTCCATTTAAATTCAGCAATACTTCATTGGCCAACAAAGCAGATGGATACTGTTTGTGATCAATAAGAAAGTGCACAAAGTGTTGTCTGACCCACTCTTCGGGGGTCAATGCAACATATCGTTTACGAATTACATCAAAAATCACCCTTTTTTCATCGCGCAAAGTGATTTTTGTTTCAAAAGCAGGTAGGTTTAATGATAACATTTACTATTTTTGTATGTTAAATATTGGTTCCTGTTTAATGGAAATACAAATTTAATGGATAATTTATGAAAACAAAGCAAGAAATTGTAGAGAATTGGCTTCCCCGCTACACTAAACGTAAACTGGAAGATTTCGGAGAATATATCTTACTGACCAACTTTAATAAGTATGTTGAAATATTTGCAGAGCAATTCAATGTACCGATTTACGGCCGCGATGCAAACATGATTTCTGCTACCGCTGACGGAATAACCATTATAAACTTTGGCATGGGTAGCCCCAATGCTGCCATTATTATGGACTTACTAGGTGCTATTCACCCAAAAGCATGTTTATTCTTGGGTAAATGTGGAGGTATTGATAAAAAAAATAAGATTGGCGATTTGATTCTACCTATAGCTGCCATAAGGGGTGAGGGTACATCAAACGATTATTTTCCACCCGAAGTTCCTTCGCTACCGGCATTTATGCTTCAAAGAGCTGTGTCATCAGCGATACGTGACTATGCACGCGATTACTGGACCGGTACAGTTTATACAACCAACCGACGCATTTGGGAACACGACGAAACTTTTAAAGATTATCTTAAAAAAACTCGTGCCATGGCTGTCGATATGGAAACTGCAACTCTTTTCAGTGTGGGGTTCGCTAATCACATTCCCACTGGCGCATTGTTGCTTGTTTCTGACCAGCCCATGATTCCTGAAGGGGTAAAGACTGACAGAAGTGATACCATCGTAACTCAAAATTTTGTTGAAGAACACGTGCAAATTGGTATTGCATCTCTTAAAATGATTATTGAAGAAAAGAAAACGGTAAAACACCTCAAATTTGACTGGTAACAGAAATTAATATGGCTAAAAAGGAATTGACTTGCGACGATATTTTAAGTGAACTGAAAAAAAAACAATTCTATCCCGTTTATTATTTAATGGGTGAAGAGCCATATTATATTGATATTATTACCGACTATATAACCGATAACATTCTAACTGATATTGAAAAGGAATTCAACTTAACAGTTGTTTACGGTTCCGATGTGGATATCGCTACGGTAATAAATGCTGCCAAAAGATATCCAATGATGTCAGAATACCAAGTAGTCATTGTAAAAGAGGCGCAAAACATTAAAAACATAGAGGAGTTAGCTTTTTATTTACAAAAACCGCTAACTTCTACTATTTTGGTTATTTGCCATAAACATGGCGTACTTGATCGCAGAAAAAAACTTGCCGCCGAAATTGAGAAGAGCGGCGTATTGTTTGAATCAAAAAAAATAAAAGAAGCCAATCTTCCTGGTTTTATCGCTTCTTATCTGAAACGTAAAGGAGTGGACATAGAACAAAAAGCAGGAGAGATGCTCACTGAATTTATTGGCAATGATTTGTGCCGACTCACAGGTGAACTGGAAAAACTTATCATCACTTTACCTACTGGTCAAACTAGGGTGACACCTGAGCAAGTTGAGAAAAACATTGGAATAAGTAAAGACTATAACAACTTTGAACTGCGAAATGCACTGATTAATAAAGACGTATTAAAAGCAAATCGTATCATCAAGTATTTTGAAGAGAATCCCAAATCGAATCCTATTCAAATGACTTTGCCACTTCTATTTAGTTTCTTTTCTAATTTGATGCTGGCTTACTATGCACCCGATAAGTCGGATCAAGGTATTGCCAACATGTTAGGGTTAAGAACTCCATGGCAAGCTAAAGACTATATGTTGGCAATAAAAAAATATTCCGGTGTAAAAACAATGCAAATCATTTCTGAAATAAGGCAAGCTGATGCAAAAGTGAAAGGTGTAGATAATGCCTCCTTATCCGACAGCCAAATTTTAAAAGAACTCGTTTTTAAAATACTCCATTAACGTCGTCATTTCCTTTCTTCTATCTACTTAAACTTCTATTTTATCATTATTTCGATAAAGAATAATGGTAAACAGCGTTTTTATGCCTTCTAATCAGCATAATAATTCTAGAATATCCTATTTTACATTTTATAAAAATAGGATTAAACTCCTAAATATCAAACAATTACATAAAAAACAACCCTTCTAGAATTGCTTAAAAAATATAGCATAAGGAATTACCCCAAATATGAAAAGGATTTGGCGTTTACGAGTAATATACTATCTCTTTCATCTTATAGATAAGTGATTATAATTGTTTACTTAACTTTGTTTCTTTACGCATGTAATATATGTATTTACATATATAAAAGTATAATTGTAAATTTATACACACATGTATACAAAACAACATAAATACATCTGTAAAAACAAATATTACAAATAAAATTTGGCCTATTTAAAAATGTAACAATACGCTTTTAACAAAGCCTTATTTAATAAATAAAAATCTGATTATCAGCATATTACAACAACTAAATGACTCTATTACTTCAATCTAATAAACCGTTTCATAAAACAAATGTGAATCAAGCCATAAACAATAAAAATACAACAACATATAATGATGATAATCAATTAATTATAATAAAAATATAATCTAAAACTACAATACAAATACAAAAGTAAAACAAGGTTTTTAAGGTATTTCATTCCATCAGTAAACGTCTAGTATACTTATGTAATAATTCAATTTTATATAATTAATTTGCAAATGTGATTTCTTTCTATTACTTTTGTATAATCAATTAAGATTGGTACATTATTGAAATTCATAAAACAGATGGATATAAAAGATAGAATTAAAATGCTCATGGAGAAAGAGAACATGACCTCAGGCGCCTTTGCCGAAAGCATTGGCATACAGCAGTCCACTCTTTCACACATTCTTAATGGTAGAAACAAACCAAGTCTGGATGTCATCATGAAAGTTCACCAAAAATATAGCTCAATAGATTTAGAGTGGTTATTATATGGGAACGGCAATTTGAATGAACAAAGTCAGAAATCTATTTCAATGGATTTTCTGCCCTCTCTGTTTGATGAGAATGCAATAAATACGTCCAATATATCAGCAGAAAGAGAATATCGCAAGGAAATGCCATTAAAAGAGCCTGATTACAATACTAAAGAGCCTGTAAAACAGGAAGTTAAGTATATAGAAAGACCTCCTAGAAAAATAACGGAAATAAGAATTTTCTTTGATGATAATACCTATGAAACCTTTAAAGGAGAAAAATAAGTAGTAATTTCTAATCTTTGAGCTTTTTGCCGTATCTTTGCAAGGTAAATCAAGAATTAATACTCTTCTATTTATCCACATGAAAAAATATATTTTAGACTTGGTTGTCTCTGAAAATATTCAGCTAAACGACAACTATGTATTGCTCAAGATGACCGCTCCCACAAAATTGCCCGACATGCTACCGGGACAGTTTGCGGAACTGGAAGTGGAAGGATCTTCAAAAACATTTCTGCGTAGACCGATATCCATTAACTTTATCGACAAAGATAATAATGAGGTATGGTTTCTAATCCAATTAGTTGGCGATGGAACAAGGCACTTAGCGGCTGTTAAACGTGGACAAACAATCAATGTTATCTTACCACTTGGAAACAGCTTCACAATGCCTGAAAACGTATCAGAAAGGCTATTATTGGTTGGCGGAGGTGTAGGTACTGCCCCCATGCTATTTTTGGGTGAACAATTAAGCAAAAAAGGATTCACTCCAAACTTTTTATTAGGCGCCAGAAGCCAAAATGACCTGCTGCAACTTGACGAATTTACTCAATATGGAAATGTCTTCACCACTACAGAAGATGGAAGCATGGGAGAAAAAGGATATGTAACTCAACATTCACTTTTGTCAACGCAAACATTTAATAAAATATATACATGCGGGCCTAAACCTATGATGATGGCTGTTGCAAAATATGCAAAAATAAATAATATAGAGTGTGAGGTTTCATTAGAAAACACCATGGCTTGTGGCTTTGGAGTATGCTTATGCTGCGTTGAAAATACAACAGAAGGGCATATTTGTGTTTGTAAAGAAGGTCCTGTTTTTAATATTAAAAAACTATTATGGCAGATTTAAATGTAAATATTGGAGATTTAAGATTAAAGAATCCTGTAATGACGGCATCAGGGACTTTCGGATATGGTGAAGAGTTCGAAGACTTTATTGATGTATCGCGAATAGGCGGTATCATTGTAAAAGGAACTACTCTTCACAAGCGTGAAGGAAACCCATATCCCCGAATGGCAGAAACACCTGCAGGCATGCTAAACGCTGTAGGATTGCAGAATAAAGGAGTTCACTACTTTGCAGATCACATTTATCCCCGCATTAAACACATTGATACTAATATTATTGTAAATGTATCGGGCTCTGCTATAGAAGATTATGTGGAAACTGCTCAAATAATCAACTCGCTTGACAAGATTTCAGCAATAGAACTAAATATATCTTGCCCCAATGTGAAAGAAGGAGGAATGGCTTTTGGCGTAACCACAACGGGAGCAGCCAGTGTAGTCAACGCTGTTCGCAAAGCATACGATAAAACACTGATAGTTAAGCTTTCACCGAACGTTACCGATATAGCAGAAATAGCAAAAGCTGTAGAAGCAAATGGAGCCGATAGTGTTTCATTAATAAATACGTTATTAGGCATGGCCATTGATGTTGAGCGCAGAAAACCACTCTTATCTACTGTTACCGGTGGCTTGTCAGGACCAGCAGTAAAGCCGGTCGCATTAAGGATGGTATGGCAAGTTGCTAAGGCGGTAAAAATACCGGTCATTGGAATGGGGGGTATTATGGACTGGAAAGATGCTATTGAATTCATCTTGGCAGGTGCATCTGCTATTCAAATTGGAACGGCCAATTTCATTGATCCTACTGTTTGCGTCAAAGTAGAAGACGGTATCAATAACTATCTAAACAAACATAAATATCAGTCAATAACAGATATTATTGGTGCTCTTGAGATATAACATCAAAACAAAAAAAAGCATTCGCAAATAAAAGTAAATCAAAATGATATATTTATCAAATAAAAAAGCATCGTTTATTGCAAACGATGCTTTTTTATTTGATAAATAACAATAGAGGGTATTTCAACTTCATTTTTTTAAAATAACAACTTCATGATTATCTGTTTAAAAACGAAATATTAAATCAATATATTTAACATATAGTATTCGCACCAAAAACTAAATGTTTATTTTTATAACAAACATCTTTAGTTCTATTTAAAGTTCATTTTCTATACATTTTATTCATTCAATAAATCAGGGCGCAATCTTCTAGTCCGTTCCAAAGATTGTTGCAGTTCCCATTCTTTAATTTTAGCTTCATGCCCTGAAAGCAAAACATCGGGAACTTTCCACCCGTTATAATCGGCCGGTCTTGTATAAACAGGAGCCGCTAACAAATTATCTTGAAATGAATCAGATAAAGCAGACTGCTCATCTGAAATGACTCCGGGTATTATTCGAATAATAGCATCTGCAATGACTGCAGCGGCTAATTCACCACCGGTTAATACATAATCGCCGATACTAATTTCTTTTGTTATTAAATGCTCCCTGATACGATAATCAATTCCTTTAAAATGCCCGCATAAAATAATTAAGTTACCACTCAATGATAACTTATTCGCCATTTTTTGATTGAATTGTTCGCCATCAGGAGTAGTAAATATCACTTCATCATAATGACGCTGAGCTTTCAATGTGTTAATACATCGCTCTATGGGCTCTATTTTCATAACCATACCCGCAAAACCGCCAAAAGGATAATCATCTACTCTACGATATTTATCTTCCGTATAATCTCGTAAATTATGAATATAAATCTCGGCCAGCTCTTTATTTTGAGCTCGTTTCAAGATGGAGCAGTTAAAGAAGCCTTCAATCATCTCCGGCAATACTGTTATTATATCAATTCGCATAGTTTTTATTTTTGCGCAAAAGTACTAATATTCGAAGAGAAACAGTTATTTTTGCCCAAAACAATGTTGAATATGACCGTTAAAGAACAAATAGAGCAGCTACGTTCCTTACTGCATCAGCACAATTATAATTATTATGTATTGAATACGCCCAGTATATCCGATCAAGAATTTGATTCATTAATGCGGCAACTTCAAGAATTGGAAGAACAACATCCGGAATACCAGGATGAAAATTCACCAAGTGTGCGCGTGGGAAGTGATATTAATAAAAATTTCACGCAAGTCAGCCATAAACATCCAATGCTTTCACTCTCCAACACTTATTCTGAAGGAGAAGTTAATGAATTCTACCAACGAGTACGCAAGGCTTTAAACGAAGAATTTGAAATTTGTTGTGAAATGAAATATGACGGTACTTCAATTTCTTTAATTTATGAAGATGGCAAACTAATGCGTGCTGTCACTAGAGGTGATGGCGAAAAAGGCGATGATGTTACAGACAATGTGAAAACGATAAAATCAATTCCTTTGGTATTACATGGCAACAACTATCCGCCAGTGTTTGAAATGAGAGGGGAAATACTAATGCCATGGGATACTTTTGAAGAATTAAATCGGGAAAAAGAAGCACGAGAAGAGCCTCTTTTTGCTAATCCGCGAAATGCAGCCTCGGGTACTCTGAAATTGCAAAATTCATCAATCGTGGCATCTAGAAAACTAGATGCTTATTTATATTACCTATTGGGTGATAATTTGCCGTTCGATGGACATTACGAGAATCTACAGGAAGCAAAAAAATGGGGATTCAAAATATCACCTTTAATGAGAAAATGTCATTCTACTGAAGAAATTTTTGAATTTATAAGTTATTGGGATATTGAAAGAAAGAATCTCCCAGTTGCTACCGACGGAATTGTTCTAAAAGTAAACAGTTTAAAGCAACAAAAGAACCTCGGCTTTACAGCAAAATCTCCACGATGGGCTATCGCATATAAGTTTCAGGCAGAAAGAGCATTGACACGACTTAATAGCGTGACTTTCCAAGTTGGCAGAACAGGGGCTGTAACACCTGTAGCTAATTTAGAGCCCGTACAGCTATCGGGAACAGTCGTGAAAAGAGCTTCTTTGCATAACGCAGATATCATTGAGAACCTGGACTTGTACATCAGTGATATGGTATACGTTGAGAAAGGAGGAGAAATTATTCCCAAAATTACCGGAGTAGACACTGCATTACGTAGTTTCATGATTGGTGAAAAGGTCAAATTTATAAATCAATGTCCCGAATGTGGCAGTACATTAATTCGCTACGAAGGGGAAGCTGCTCATTATTGTCCCAATGATTCTGCTTGTCCTCCCCAAATAAAAGGTAAAATTGAACATTTTATTAGCCGAAAAGCGATGAATATTGATGGGCTGGGACCCGAAACCGTAGACTCATTCTACTCATTGGGACTCATACAAAACACAGCTGATCTTTATCAATTAACAATTGAAAAGATTAAAGACCTAGATGGTAAAGGCGAAAAATCTGCTGAAAACATAATTAATGGGATTGAGCAAAGCAAAAAGGTTCCCTTTGAAAGAGTTATATTTGCATTAGGTATTCGCTTTGTGGGTGAAACAGTAGCCAAAAAAATAGCTAAATCTTTCACCAATATAGATGAATTAATAAATGCATCGAAAGAAGAACTCATTAGTATTGATGAAATTGGCGAGAAAATTGCTCAAAGTATACTGAATTTCTTTAGTAATGAAACAAACAGAACGCTTATTCAACGCCTGAAGGATGCAGGGCTTACTCTGCAACGCTCAGAAGAAGAACGTGCTGATTACACAGATAAGTTATCTGGCCTATCGATAGTAATAAGTGGAGTCTTTACTCACTATTCGAGAGATGAATATAAAGCCATGATAGAAAAGAATGGAGGCAAAAATGTAGGTAGCATTTCAGCGAAAACAAGTTTCATTTTAGCCGGTGAAAACATGGGACCTTCAAAGCTTGAAAAAGCCAACAAATTAGGAATAAAGATTATTAACGAAGAGGAATTTCTAAAACTCATTTCGTAACATTTTTAAGCCTCGTAGTTATTTTATATAGCATTAAACGAGGTAAAAGAGAAAATATTTGTACTTTTGTATTCATATTACTTAGAGATTATTATTAATACTCATGATACAGACTAAATTGAGAGGAATGGGGGTAGCATTGATTACTCCTTTCAAAGAAGATGAAAGCGTTGATTACAATGCCTTAATGAGACTGGTAGATTATCTAGTCCAAAACAATGCTGATTTTTTATGTGTGCTTGGAACAACAGCCGAAACACCGACATTGACAGAGGAAGAGAAAAAGAAAATAAAAAAGCTGGTTATAGACAGAGTTAATGGACGTATTCCCATTTTACTGGGTGTAGGGGGTAACAATACTCGAGCTGTAGCTGAGCAATTAAAAAATGATGATTTCACGGGAGTTGACGCTGTGTTATCAGTTGTTCCATATTACAATAAACCTTCTCAAGAAGGAATATATCAGCACTATAAGGTTATTGCCGAATCAACAGAATTACCAATAGTACTCTATAATGTACCAGGGAGAACGGGAGTAAACATGACAGCAGAAACCACATTGAGAATAGCCCGTGATTTCAAGAATGTAATAGCAATTAAGGAAGCATCTGGAAATATCACTCAAATGGATGATATCATAAAAAATAAGCCGGTGAATTTTGAAGTTATATCAGGAGACGACGGCATAACCTTTCCATTGATTACACTTGGTGCTGTTGGAGTTATATCAGTTATTGGAAATGCATTTCCCAGAGAATTTAGCAGAATGACAAGATTAGCGCTACAAGGTGATTTTGCTAATGCTTTAGCGATTCATCACCGCTTCACTGAACTATTCGATTTGCTATTTGTAGATGGTAATCCAGCTGGTGTAAAATCTATGCTTAGTGCAATGGGAATGATTGAAAATAAACTAAGATTACCTCTTGTGCCTACCCGCATTACTACTTTTGAAGCCATTAGAAAGGTTTTAAATGAACTAAATATAAAATGCTAACTTCACTTCCCAAACATTCCCCATAAACACGTGGGAATTTTTGGGAAAAATTACATTTAGATACATACAAAAAAAGAGATACCTAATAAGTATCTCTTTTTTTGTGATCGCGACAGGATTCAAACCTGTAACCGGCTGATCCGTAGTCAGCTACTCTATTCAGTTGAGCTACGCGACCTTTCAGGTTAAAAAGTGACCGCGACAGGATTCAAACCTGTAACCGGCTGATCCGTAGTCAGCTACTCTATTCAGTTGAGCTACGCGGCCATTTGTTTAACGGGTGCAAAGATACGCACTTTTTCCGAACCAGCAAGCTTTTCCGGAGTTTTTTTAAAAATAAAAATCACTCAATAAAGCGATAATTAAACAACTGCCAACCTAAAGTTAGCCCCACATTCCACTCCTTACTTGGTGAGCTATAATGATTTACGTAAGCCGAAATAGCACCAAAAGGCAACTGACAAACCAAAGAAATTTCACCTAAATATTCAAATTCAGAGAACGATCTCCCATAGTATGCCTTATTATATTCATTACGCCTAATTGGGAAAATCGGCATAAATCCATAAAATTCACCACGAAGATGAAACAAGTCATTTAGATGAACAATTGGCATTATTCCGCTCGACACATATTGATTGGCACGAAACGCTTCATTATATGTTAAACGGCTATGTGCAGTTGGCGTAAATTCACCTGCTTGTAATACACTAGCAGTATAATTCTGAGAAAAATTCTTAGATGAAATCAATCCGTTTACATACCAACCTAGAGTGAATTTTGGAGATAAACGATGATACTTCTCTCTTAAGTACGAAAGTTGCAACCATGCATGGTTTTTTTTGTAATTATCAATATTACTTGAATAAGTTTGTGTGCCAGGGTTAAACCTTTCTGTTCCTGTATATATTTGAGCAACAAGTGCATCTTGGTATCCTTGAGTTGGATACTGACGAGCATTAAGAGTACTGCCATTAAAACTGATAGAGCCACCAAATATACTATATGTACTTTTATCGTTTTTGTCATCATCAAAGTTTATCACGCTGCTTTGATAATAGCGATCTTCGAAACGAGCTAGTCCGACGCTAAATTCAGCTTTCTTACTGGAAAGGAAAGGAAGTGCCATTTTCAACTTAACAAATCGTTCCTCTTTACTATTAAATGCAGGCACATCATCACGAGAAAATAATTTATCCTTTTTAAAATAATCAAATGTGCTCATAGAAGCAATAAAACGATACGAAGTTGGTAGGGTTGTTGGAAGGTCTATTTTCGCCATTAGCTGAAGATTATTATATATCTTACCTACTTGTGTATCAAAACTGATTTCTTTAGAGTAATAATTCAAATCTTGATAAGAAATTCCAAAATAAATTTGGTTAGAACTTGTTGTAGATATACTTCCACCTACCCGAAGAGCAAATTCTGAGTCTATTTTTACCTTTAAGAAAAGGTCATAAGATTCATTATCCGGATTATATCGGGCATGAGGTATGATCTCAGAAATTATGTTATCAGATAAAAGTCTGAAATAAGCCTTTTTTAATTCTTCATAAGTAAAACCGTTATCGTCTGATTGATGAAATTCCTTCTTTATGTAGCTTTCTTGCTGAGGACTAGCTCCTTCAATATATATATTTTTAAAACGTAGTTCGGGCAAATTACTTTTATAAACCAGACGCCTTAAACGCACATTTTCATAGTTAACCCGCCTATGTATTCTATTTTTAATTGAGTCCATAATACTAATTGTACGATTATAACCAATAGACTCAAGTTCTTTTAAACGCTGAAAATCAAGCAGATTAACATCTTCATACTTGAATGTCATTAATATTCCTGCTGAGTCAGGCAATGTATAATCCGTACGTTGCATTACCATATTCTCAATTTGGCTCATAATATCTTTTTCATCAGGAATTGTAGGGTTCTTAGCAACAACACTACCAATGATTAGATCAGGCTTAAAGTCTTCTCGCATTACGTCCGTAGGGAAATTATTATAGATACCTCCATCATAGGCTAAAACTCCATCTATCTTAATAGGACGGAATACAAACGGAAAACTCATCGAAGCACGTACAGCATCACCTAAATCTCCATCACGCATTACAATTTGCTTTTTATTATATACATCTGATGCAACACAACGGAAGGGAACAAACAGTTTATCAAAATCATTTTCACAAGCCGCTGTAGCTCTAGCAAATAAGTCAATGAAAACAAGATTCATCTGAATAGGATTTACAACGCTAGTGGGTAAGATCTGCGGCTTTAGATAAATTGAATCTTTAATAGCAAGTTTAATATTAAAAAACTCAGGCGTAGGTAAGTTTTTCTTGAAATAATAAACATATCCTTCCTCAACCTGCCCTGAATACCAGCGTTTAAACTCTTCAGAACCGATAAGTGTTTCCATTTCATCAGGGGAATAACCCATTGCATATAAAGAACCAATAATGGCACCCATTGATGTTCCTGTAACATAATCAATCGGAATGTTATTTTCTTCAAGCGCTCGTATAATTCCTATGTGAGTGAGTCCCTTAGCTCCACCTCCGCTAAGTACCAAGCCTACTTTTTGCGCTTGCGCAAGTGAAAAAAGGAGACTAATACTTATAAAGGTTAGAATCAATCTTTTCATAATGAAGGAAATATTATAGAGTTGTATCCAATATTAAAACTCAAATATAAATAAAAAAAATATTAATGACCGATTTTGCTATAACTTTATATAGGTTATATGCAATATAACAAAAGTATCTCAGGTATAATGTTAAATACCCAAGATACTTTTTATTCAAATCCTTAAAAAATAATTCTTATATCAATTCAATACTTCTCTTAACAAAGTTACTCAAAGATTCTCCTTTAAGCATATTGTTCTGTAACAAAGCTAAATCAATTAACTGGCGAATTATTTTATTTCGACTTGCGTAATCTGAAAATATAGATTCTTTCTTATTTTTCAAATCATCCCATTTATCATCAAGACTCTTCAATTCATCTTTTTCTGAAACAGGAATATCTTCATCTTTCTTATTTTTCTGTTTATCTTGAATCTCTTTTCGAAGAATACTAATTCCCTCTATTTCTTTCTCTATTGGATTAATTAAAGCACCACATTCCTTTACCTCATCTTCAAGTACTGATTTTACTAATTTATGATCAGTATTAAGAATCAAATTAAACATATCAGGCATTTCTCCATAAAAACTCATGCCTGCTTGTATATTTGCCATTTCTTTCATACGTCTCATATATTCGCTCTGAGTTATTACAACAGGGGAGGCGTTTTCTCCCATAGATTGTGCCATTACGTTAAATTCTACTTTATTGATGTTAGGCAATTGACTCTTAAAAGCTGTAGTCAAAGCTTCCTGCTTTGACACCTCGAGCACATGAGCATCTTTATCCTCTTTAATTATCAAATGGTCAACAATATCACTATCGACACGGGTAAAACGAGCCTTTTCAAATTTTTGTTCCAAAGTGCTAACTAAAGCAACATCAAGCTGACCATCCATTAAAAGCACATTATATCCTTTATTTACAGTAGCTTCAATATAACTATATTGTTCATCTTTGTGATTGGCATAAAGATAAATCAAATTGCCTTCTTTATCTGTTTGATTTTCCGCAATCAATGTTTTGTATTCTTCAAATGTGTAGTATTTGCCATCTGTATCACCAAGCAGAGCAAACTTTTGAGCTTTCTCATAAAAGTCCTCTTGCGTAAGCATACCGTAATTGATAAAGAGCTTCAAATCGTTCCATTTTTCTTCAAATTGTTTACGATCATTTTTAAAAATAGATTGTAAACGATCTGAAACTTTTTTTGAAATATGACTAGAAATTTTCTTCACGTTAGAATCACTCTGAAGATAAGACCTAGAAACATTTAAAGGAATATCCGGAGAATCAATAACACCATGTAGAAGCGTTAAGAAATCAGGCACAACTCCTTCAACTGAATCAGTTACATAAACTTGATTGCAATATAACTGAATCTTATTTTTATTCAAATCAATGTTACTTTTAACTTTTGGGAAGTAAAGAATACCTGTAAGGTTAAACGGGTAATCCACGTTCAGATGAATCCAAAACAATGGTTCATCGGACATAGGATACAGTTTACTGTAGAAAGATTTATAATCTTCGTCTTTTAATTCATTAGGCTTTTGTGTCCATAATGGGTTTGTTTCATTGATGATGTTATCTTCAGATGTTTCAATCTGTTTTCCGTCTTTCCACTCTTTCTTTTTTCCAAATGAAACAGGAACCGGAAGAAAACTACAATATTTGTTTAAAAGAGAGGATATACGAGTTGTATCCAAAAATTCTTTGCAATCATCATCTATGTAAAGTATTATATCTGTTCCTCTATCTTCTTTATCAGCATTTGTAAGTGTATATTCCGGACTACCATCACACGACCATTTGATAGCTTGAGCACCTTCTTTATACGATTTGGTTACAATTTCCACTTTTTTTGAAACCATAAAGGAAGAATAAAAACCAAGACCGAAGTGACCAATGATAGCATTAGCATCATTCTTATACTTTTCAAGAAAATCACTCGCACCGGAAAAAGCAATTTGATTGATATATTTTTCTATTTCTTCTGCGGTCAAACCTATTCCACGGTCCGAAATAGTTATTGTATCGTTATTTAACGATACTCTCACCGTCAAATCACCCAATTCTCCTTTATATTCACCCATTGAAGAAAGTGTTTTTAGCTTCTGAGTAGCATCAACAGCATTAGAAACTATTTCTCGTAGGAAAATTTCATGGTCACTGTACAAAAACTTTTTTATGATGGGGAAAATATTCTCCGTTGTAACCCCAATATTACCTTTTTGCATAATAACTTATATTTTTTAATTATCAATAATAACAGTAGTTTTAAAAACAATCACAAAAAAAATGCCAGGCAACATTGCCTGACATTTTGACGGTTGATTATTTAGTTTATTGATTACCTTGTCTCGTAATATCTAAAGAATTCATCTCCGAATTAAAGGTTACTTTTATGATGTCGCCTTCTTGTAAATCAGAAGTAATAATCATTTCAGACAAAGGATCTTCCAATAAAGTTTGAATTGCACGTTTAAGTGGACGTGCACCATATTGAATATCATAACCTTTTGTCGCTATAAACTTCTTGGCTTCTTCATCAATCGCTAGAGAATATCCAATATTTTGAACCCTTTGACACAGACCTTTAAGCTCTATGTCTACGATTTGGATTATAGCGTCCAAAGATAATTGATCAAACGTTACTAATTCATCAACTCGATTCAAAAACTCAGGAGCAAAAAATTTATTTAGAGCCTTCTGAATAACACTTCTTGAAAATTCTTTATCATCCAAACGGCTTTGGGTAGCGAAACCAACCCCTCTACCAAAATCTTTCAATTGACGAGTTCCAATATTTGAAGTCATAATTATAACTGTATTTTTAAAATCAACCATTCTGCCATAACTGTCAGTTAGCCGTCCTTCATCCATGACTTGCAGCAAGAGATTAAAGACGTCAGCATGAGCTTTTTCTATTTCATCGAGTAATACAATAGAATATGGCTTCCGGCGAACTTTTTCTGTTAACTGTCCACCTTCTTCATATCCAACGTACCCTGGAGGAGCTCCAACCAATCTGGACACCGTAAATTTTTCCATGAACTCACTCATATCAATACGAATTAATGCTTCTGAAGTGCCAAACATATATTTAGCCAATTCTTTGGCTAAATGTGTTTTACCAACCCCAGTAGGACCTAAGAACATAAATACACCAATAGGTTTATTGGGATCTTTAAGCCCAACGCGACTGCGTAAAATTGCTTTTACCAATTTATCTATAGCGGCATCTTGAGCAACAACTTTGGATTTAAGATCAGTCTTCATATTAACCAATTTTACTCCTTCAGCCTGCGCCATTCGCTGTACAGGCACACCAGACATCATAGAAACAACATTCGCTATATCTTCCTCATCAACAGTTTGTCTATTGTCTTTAAGGGTTGCTTCCCAATCTTTTTTCATCTGTTCTAGTTGTTCTGAAAACATCTTTTCTTTATCTCTGAAACTAGCTGCCAATTCATAATTTTGCAACTTAACAGCTTCAGTTTTCTGTTGTTTGGTTTCTTCAATCAGCTTCTCTTGGTCTTCTATTTCTTTAGGTACCGTAATATTGGTCAAGTGAATTCTGGATCCTGATTCATCCAGCACATCAATTGCTTTGTCTGGGAAATTTCTATCAGTAATATATCTATCTGTTAACTTAACACACGCCAGCAATGCAGCTTCTGTATAATTAACATTATGATGGTCTTCATATTTTTCTTTTATATTACGTAATATCTGAATCGTTTCATCAGGCGTAGTTGGTTCTACCAACACTTTCTGGAAACGACGTTCAAGAGCTCCATCTTTTTCTATATTCTTACGGTATTCATCAAGAGTTGTAGCACCAATGCATTGTATTTCACCGCGAGCCAAAGCGGGTTTAAGCATATTTGCTGCGTCCATAGAGCCTGCAGCTGATCCAGCACCAACTATAGTATGAATTTCATCAATAAAGACAATTACATTAGGATTATTCTGTAATTCTAACAATATAGTACGAATTCGTTCTTCAAATTGCCCACGATATTTTGTACCGGCAACAATCGATGTCATATCTAAAGCTACTACTCGTTTATCAAATAATATACGAGATACTTTTTTTTGGATTATCCTGAGCGCAAGTCCCTCAACTATAGCCGACTTACCAACTCCAGGCTCTCCAATTAAAACTGGATTATTCTTTTTCCTACGACTAAGTATTTGTGCCAAACGTTCAATTTCTTTTTCACGTCCAACAACTGGATCTAACCTACCTTCTTGAGCAGCCTTTGTCATGTCAACCCCAAAATTATCAAGTGCAGGTGTATCATTTGAAGGTTTACGAACTGCCTGGGTTTGGTGGTGTTCTGTACTTCCTGAACTACTACTCGCTCGTGAGTCTTCCATATCATCTTCCTCCTCATCGTCTTCCGAGAAACTTGAGCTTGCATTAACGTCAGGTAAGTATGACATATGTTCCAAAAAGGCTTTGTAATCAATGCTATTTTCACCAAGAATAGTAGCAGCTGTGTTATTACGATCCTTTAAAATTGCTAATATCAAATGTTCCGTATCTGCAACATTGCTTCTATAAAGATGCGCTTCTAAAATTCCAAGTTTCAAAATTCGAGCTGTGTCATTAGATAACGGAATATCAGCGTCAGGTAATAACATGTCATCTTGATGAAATTTCAAAATTGACTCAATGCGTTTTTTTAGATCATTAAGATCTATATGGAGTGTATTTAATACCTCAATAGCTCTGCTTTCACCATCCCGAATTAATCCTAGAAGTAAATGTTCCGGTCCTATATAGCCATTTTTGAGGCGATTTGCTTCTTCCTTGCTATATATTATGACTTCGGAGACTTTTTGCGAAAACTGATTATTCATCTTCATATTTTATAAAGGTTATTAATGGCAAATATAGAAAAATTCTATTTAAGCCCGTTTTTATATCTCTTTCCTTATTTATCTATCAACAAATGTCATGCCAGTTTTGATTAAAATAGTCCTTAAAACTAGAGATTAATTTCATCAATAACACGTAAAAAGGCATTGATATTATTGTTTTTTTTAGATTAATATGGTATGTTATAAATGATCTCACGACATTCATTAACAACAAGAGAATACAGACAATAAAGTTTTTAGCTGAATACTTTTGTATATCGTGAAAATGTAGTACTTTAGCGTGGTTTTTCATAAGCCACGAATGTATAATTAATAATCTTTTTAAATGCTTGAACAAGACAGAATTATAAAGATTAACATTGAAGAAGAAATGAAATCGTCATACATAGATTATTCTATGTCTGTTATCGTATCGAGAGCTCTTCCTGATGTTAGAGATGGATTTAAACCAGTTCATCGCAGAATTCTATATGGAATGATGGAACTAGGCAATACTTCAGACAAACCTTATAAAAAATCGGCAAGAATAGTGGGTGAAGTACTCGGTAAGTACCACCCTCATGGTGATTCTTCTGTATATCTTGCTATGGTGCGAATGGCACAAGAGTGGGCGATGCGTTATCCTTTAGTAGATGGGCAAGGTAACTTTGGTTCTGTTGACGGTGATAGTCCTGCTGCGATGCGTTATACAGAAGCACGCTTAAACAAATTAGGTGAAGAAATGATGCAAGATCTTTATAAAGAAACTGTAGATTTTGATCCTAACTTTGATAATACACTTGTTGAACCTAAGGTAATGCCTACACGCATTCCCAATCTTCTGGTAAACGGCGCTTCTGGTATTGCTGTGGGTATGGCCACTAATATGCCTCCTCATAATCTATCTGAAGTTATTGAAGCGTGCGTTGCTTATTTAAATAATAAGCAAATCACTGTTGAAGAATTGATGGAATATGTAAAGGCTCCGGATTTCCCCACTGGAGGATTTATATATGGAATAAGTGGAGTACGAGAATCTTATTTAACAGGAAGAGGTCGTGTAATAATGCGAGCAAAAGCAGAAATCGAATCAGGGCATAACCATGACAAAATAGTTATAACCGAAATTCCATACAACGTAAACAAAGCAGAACTGATTAAAAATATTGCCGATCTTGTTAACGAAAAGAAAATAGAAGGAATTTCAAATGCAAATGATGAGTCAGATCGCGACGGTATGCGTATTGTTATTGACGTTAAAAGAGATGCCAATGCAAGTGTCGTTCTAAACAAGCTTTACAAAATGACAGCATTGCAAACTTCTTTTGGAGTTAACAATGTAGCACTTGTAAATGGTCGTCCAAAGACTTTGAATTTGTACGACTTAATTTCTAACTTTGTTGAGCATAGACATGATGTCGTTATCCGCCGTACACAATTTGATCTCAAGAAAGCAAAAGAAAGAGCTCACATTTTAGAAGGTCTTATAATTGCATCAGATAATATTGATGAAGTTATTCGTATTATCAGAGCAGCAAAAACGCCTAACGATGCAATTGCAAACTTAATATCTAGATTTGAATTAAGCGAGATACAAGCTCGTGCAATTGTTGAAATGCGTCTACGACAATTAACAGGCTTGTTGCAAGATCAGCTCCATGCTGAATATGCAGAAGTAATGAAGCAAATCGCTTATTTTGAAGAAATTCTCTCAAATGATGAAATTTGCCGGCAAGTAATTAAAGATGAGCTAATTGAAGTCAAAAATAAATATGGAGACATTCGTCGCTCTGAAATAGTATACTCTTCTGAAGAATTTAATCCAGAAGATTTTTATTCGGATGATGAAATGATTATCACGATTTCACATTTGGGCTATATTAAGAGAACTCCATTAACAGAATTCCGTGCTCAAAATAGAGGTGGGGTAGGTTCAAAAGGTTCAGAAACACGTGATGAAGATTTCGTAGAACATATATATCCGGCAACTATGCACAACACAATGATGTTCTTTACTCAAAAGGGCAAGTGTTATTGGTTAAAGGTGTATGAAATACCCGAAGGGTCTAAAAATTCGAAAGGAAGAGCAATTCAAAATCTATTAAATATAGATTCAGATGATGCTGTTAATGCATATCTTCGTGTAAAAGACTTATCAGATCAAGATTATATTAACAACCATTATGTGCTCTTTTGTACCAAAAATGGCGTCATCAAGAAGACTTTATTAGAACAATATTCCAGACCACGTCAAAATGGCGTTAATGCAATCACAATTCGTGAAGATGATCGTGTCATTGAAGTACGTATGACCAACGGTGATAATGAAATTATTATTGCCAACAAAAATGGTCGTGCAATTCGTTTCAATGAGAACACGGTTCGTGTTATGGGACGTACTGCGACTGGAGTACGTGGAATGTCCCTTGATGAAGATGGCGAAGACGAAGTAGTTGGAATGATATGTATTAAAGATTCCGAAGCAGAATCTATTATGGTCGTATCTGAACAAGGTTATGGAAAACGCTCTGACATAGAGGACTATCGTAAGACCAATCGCGGTGGAAAAGGTGTTAAAACCATGAATATTACAGAAAAAACGGGTAAACTTGTCACGATAAAGTCTGTAACTGACGATAATGATTTGATGATCATTAATAAATCTGGTATTACTATTCGTTTAAAAGTAGCTGATGTTCGTATTATGGGACGCGCTACCCAAGGAGTAAGACTAATTAATCTTGAAAAACGCAATGATCAAATAGGCTCTGTTTGTAAAGTGACGTCTGAAAATGAGGATTTATTAGAGGAAGAAGTGGAGACTGCTAACAATGCTATTGAAAGTAGTGCCGAAGAATTTAATGAACACAAAGAGAAGTAATATTGAATAGACATAATATTAATATTTAATTAAAAACATCATGAAAAGAGTATTATTTTCAATGATTTTACTTATTATAGCTAGCTTTGCTTTTGCACAAGAAAAAAATGTAAAAGAAGCAAAGAAAATTGCTAATGAAGTAAAACCAGATTTTAGTAAGGCTGAACAATTAATAAATGAAGCCTTAACAAATCCCGAAACCAAAGATAATCCCGAAACATGGGATGTAGCTGGATTTATTCAAAAAAGAATAAATGAAAAAGAGATGGAAAATGCATATTTAAAAAAACCATATGATACTCTAAAGGTATATAATAGCGTTTTAAATATGTATAGCTACTTTTTAAAATGTGATAAATTAGCTCAAACTCCTAATGAAAAAGGTAAGGTTAAAAATAAATATAGAAAGACCAATGCTGCAACTATGATTGCAGAACGTTCTAATCTTATCAACGGTGGTATACAATATTTTAATTTAGATAAAAACAAAGAAGCTTTGTCTTTCTTTGCTGCCTATGTTGATGCTTCTGCACATCCTATTTTTGAAAAAGAAAATTTTGTAGAAAAAGATACTGTTCTTCCTCAAGTAGCCTATTATGCATCACTTGCTGCTGCTAAAATGGAAAATTATCCAGCTGTACTAAAATATGCTCCATTTGCTAAAAACGATAAGGAAGTCGGTAAATACGCCTTAGAGTTTATGGCCACAGCATATAAAGCTCAGGCGGACACAGCTAAATGGGTTGAAACATTGAAAGAGGGAATACAAAAATATCCTCAGCATGCATTCTTTTTTGGTCATCTAATTGACTATTATAGCAATACAAATAAGTATGACGAAGCAATGCAGTTTGCTGATGATATGTTGAATAAAGATCCTAATAACACATTTTATTTATATGTCAAGGGATATTTATATCATAATATGAAGGATTATGATAAGGCGATTCAGTTCTACAAAAAAACAATTGAAATTGATCCTAAATACGCAGAAGCCTATTCAAACTTAGGATTAATTTACTGTTTGCAAGCTCAGGATTATGCATCAAAAACGACAGCAGACGTTAATGATCCTAAGTATTCTAAAGAACAAGCTAAAATAAAAAAGTTCTATGAAGAAGCTAGACCATATTATGAAAAAGCGAGAGATTTAAAGCCGGACCAAAAAGATTTGTGGATTCAAGGTTTATACAGAATTTATTATAATCTCAATTTAGGTAAAGAGTTTGAAGAGATTGATAAATTAATGAATAATTAATATCAATTCATTAACATATAGGAAAGGCTGTCCTAATTCATGAATTAAGACAGCCTTTCCTATTAATATAAAACCAAGCTTTTATTAAACATAATACAAATTATGTATTCAAATAAACCTTGAATTTAACAAGTTATTTGTTAGTTACGACTTGTTAAATTCAAGGTTTAGCAAAATTACGTCTAGTATTGATTACCAATAAAGGCGTATCTGAATGAAAAATCATTTTTCGGGCTATTCCAGGATTAAACAGACGGGAAAAAATATTTCTCTTGTACGTTGTTAATGTTAAGATATCTATTGCATTATTTTTTATATAATTATCAAGACTATCCAAGATATCATCATGTTTTACAATACTATACTCAATAATTAATTCAGGATATTGATTTCTAAAATATTCCTTTATACCTGCCAATTTTATTTCATTCCATGTGTCGGAAACGTCTGATAAATGAATTAAAGAAATAGAAAATTTGAAAGCTTTAAAGGAATTTACTAACGCATCGAATGCAATAAGATCTCTTTGGTCAAAATTAGTCAAAAAGGCGATTTTATTAACATTATAAAAATCATTTAAGGAAGTGTTTTCAGGAATAGCTAATACTGTAGTTTTGCTGCGTTCAATAACTTCTGCAGTAACACTACCAATCAAATCTAAATCCTTTTGATTTTTTCCTCGTGTACCCATCACAATCAACTTAGGATTCTCTTCTTTGGTAAATCTAATAATCTCTTCTTCAGGAATTCCTTCTCTTAAAACACAGTTAAATTGAACATCTGGTAAATCACCTAAACTAATTCTTTTTTTAATTTCATCTGATAATACATTTAAATCAGAATGTACTTTATGAAGAGCATTCTTTACATCATTATCAGGTGATTGATAAGTGAATATATCTCCATATGGCAATGAAGAAGCATAGATTGGAGTAAAATACACATGCAATAAGACGACCTCAGAATTAAAGGCTTTTGCACAAGCAAAACCGAATTGGCACGCTTTTATTGAGTATTTTGAGAAATCAACAGGAATTAATACTTTTTGGGGTATATCAATCTTTTTAAGTTCATTCTCTCCCACGATATCTTCTGCTAACCATATAGAACTCTCAGTAATTTTAAGTGCTCTTGGTAGGTCACTCTCTTTTATACGTAACCTTACTCCAGATGACACAACTGGTTGAATCTGATTCACATTGTGAATATATGTTTCAATACCTTCATTTTCAAGTACATTCTTTAGTATTTGAGCCTTAGTGTAAGTCAAAATAGTTAATGTTACAAGTTTATCTTCCATAATTCTTAATTTATTATAGTATAAAATAAAAGTCCTAATTGCAATATTCAATTAGGACATTATTAGTTAAATCTCATATATCAGCCGATTGTTCAACAAAATCATCTTTACGCAAACTAATATTTAACTCATCAAGAATTTTCAAAGCTTTGTCAAGTACAATAGTATCATCAAGCATCACTAACCCACCATCTGGTCCTGATTCCAAATGTATCCCTACACTCTTACCTTCCTTAAAATGATGGCCACCAAAGAAGTTTCGTACAGTATCTACATTTAAACCTAACTCGTCTGCAATTCTATGCATACTCCCACTTGGTAACGAATCTTTAATCCTCCGGAGTTCATTAAATGTTATTGTTCTCATGTTTCATTAAATTTATGGTTAATACTATGTATCACGCTATAAACTTAATAAATAAAAAAGAAAAAACAAATTATTTCAAATAATAATTTGTTTTTTAAATATCAATATTGCTGCTTTGTTTATTTATATAAAAAGAACAAACTACAGTTTAACGATCAATAAGTATCATCAAATAACTTCTAAGTCATTTTTTTTCACCCAACCAACATTACCATCTTCTAATTGAATTTCTTTCCAATCTTTCATAGAATCATCTTTAATAAACACTTTTCTGCCTTCATGGAGAATAAATAAACTTGTACCATTATCATTAGGGGTACTGCGAATTGTTACACTTGGAGAGATAATTATTGCATTCATTCTATTTAAACGAACCCTTCTCTGAAAAGCAGCAGATATATTCGCTATAACGCAAAATACAAGGAAAAATAAGGCCAAACTAAAAAATATTTTTCTAGCCACAATCTTAGTCGAAAAGAAGAAAAAGTATATTGATACAATAAATAATAGAAAAAAGGAAATAGCAATAATCGCCCATGACTGAATACCCATTGAGTTTATAATAACCTTCAACCAAGTGATAAAAAACAACTCAGGTACATCTGTTACCTTATCAACCGTCTTACCTCTTGCAATTTCTAAATTAGATATAACGTCTTCATTAGCTGGTTTTAAAATCAAAGCTCGTTCATAGTTTAAAATGGCTTTGGCTATATCTCCTACCTTATAATAACTATTACCTAGATTATAATATATATCTGCAGACTCACCTTTCCTCAATATCATTTCATATATCTGAATCGCTGTAGTAAAATCGCTTCTAATATACGCACTATCAGCTAAAGATTTGGAGATAACAATATTTCGGCTCCCTAATTTTGATGTAGCATTAACAATTGAATCATTGGCCGTTAATGAATCAATTTCTAACGAACCTTGCGAATGCGACACTTGATATGTCAAAATAAACAATGTAATAAATAATATCTTTCTCATAACAATATGTCATTTTTTAATAAGACTCTCAATCTTAGTAATTACAGAAACAGCAGAAACGTATAAGTTATCCATCGCTCTATTTTTATCACTTGGCGAATAGCGAGCAAATTCACATTCATTCAACGTATCTATAAATTCTCTTATGAGTTCATTTGGCACGCTATATTTATTCAATGTTTCTTCAACATTATCTTTTGATAATCTTGAAACTGGAATATTAAGTTTATCACTAATATACCCCCAGAGAGCTTTCAATACCTCATCATAAAACAAATCTTTATTATCATCTCTTAATAGAGTTTGCGCTAATTTCATTCGTCTTAAAGCTATTTTATTTGCTTTCTTATTTCGCACATTTGCAATATTTGAGTTCTCAACTATTTGCTTTTTAGAAATCAGAAAAACAATTCCAAAAATGAATATTGGAATTATATAACACAACCAATATATTAATGAGTCAAAGAAGAAGCTGCTACCGGAAATAATTTTTGCATCTCCCAATTTTATATATCTAATATCCTCACCTAAAATCTTTAAATCTTCTTTATTGGTAAAGTTTGCAATGACCTGATCTGCATTTCCCACTCCCTTTTCAACTTCTAAATCAAACTCTTTCGTTGATACATTTTTATAAACTTTATTTTTAACATCAAAAAAAGAAAATGAAATAGCTGGTATTTTAAACATTCCAGGATTTCTTGGAATTGCTAAATATTCAATCACTTTACTACCTGACAATCCATCTTTTGTTAATCTAACTTTATTATCAACTTTAGGATCATAAGCTTCAAAATCATCTGGAAATTTAATATTAGGACTGCTTATAAGTTTAAGATTGCCAATTCCTGAAATAACCACCTTAACTGTAACGGCATCATTTGTTTTAATTTTAGTATTACTAATTGACGAAGAAATGCTAAAGGTCCCCACTCCACCCGAAAAATCAACAGGTTTTTTGATTGGCAAAGAATGTACATTAATAGTAATTCTAGGTGTAATTATATTCTTCTTTATCTCAACATAATTACTTCCACCATTAAAGAAAGCATCAAATGGATCAACCGATTGTAAGGTTTTAGCTATAGATGCATCAAAACGAGCCGATTCAATTATCAATTTACCGGATTGTTGAGGAAAAAGTACAAATTGACGATATATTGTTGTATGGTAATTTTTACCATTATAATGTTCCAACGCCCATTTTGCATTTGAAGGTAGTTCTATTTCTTGGGAATGAAATCCTTTAAAATCAGGTAATTTTACATTAGAAAAATTCCTAAGATCTACTACTGTGTAAATTTTATACGTAAGTAAAAAGGCTTCTTGCTCGTAAACATTTGACTTACTTACAGTAGCCGTTATGAAAAGATCATTATTAGATACAGATTTTGCAGATATTGATTTTGAATCATGTACAGAACCATTCGTATTAGATGCTCTTTTCCCTGTTGGAAGAACTTTGATTCTAACAGAATTAGATGTGATTGGATTTCCTTCAGCCGTTATCGATGCACCTGGAATTGAAAATATTCCTTCATTATTGGCCATAAGTATATATGTAAAAGTTATACTGTTACTAGACGCCGCAGTACCATTCACAATTTGTGTACTACTTTGTTGGGAGCGACTGGGTCCCATCAACACTTCGAAACCCTTTATTGAAGCAATACGAAAATCCCTCACATTTAAACTATTAACCGTGTATGACAATCTAAATTGATCACCAACTACAACTGTTTCTGGAGCTATAGCTTTAAAATTAACTTTGCCATTAGCTAATAAAAGAGCTTTGCTTGCAAACAAAACTATTATAAAGAATATTATTTTTCTCATATTAAATACTATCTATCATATATGGACTACCAATCTTTTTCTAAACGACCTCCACGTAACTTTTGCTGTTTTTTTATTCTATCTTGCACATCTCTTTCGTCTTGCATCACTGAATTCAATAGTTGTTCTGCATTTTCTTTAGACATTTTTGGGTCCCTCTCGCTTGATTGACTTGATTTAGAGGAATCATGTTTATTATTATTTGAACTATTGTTGGAATCATTATTTTTATTATCTTTTTGATTATTCTCTTTATTGTCCTGTTCATCCTTTAATAATTTTTGTGCTAAAGATAAATTATAACGGGTTTCGTCATCTTTAGGGTTATTAATTAAGGCTTTTTTATACGCTTCAATAGCTTGTTTGTAGTCTTTATCTCGTTGAAACAAAACCCCAATATTATGATAAATATAAGATAATTTAGATTTATCTTTTTCCATTTTAGATGCAGAAACGTATTGTTCTAATGCATCTTTATTTTTTTGTTGATAAATAAGTGAATTACCTAAATTATACATAGAAACAGTTGACTTAGGATTAATTTCAAGAGCTTTTCTATAATTTATCTCTGCATCAATATAGCTACTATCATTGTACAATCTATTTCCCTTACGAATATAATTGCGCTCTACTTTTTGAGCAAAAACAGAACATAAGGATACAAACAAACCTAATAGTAATAATATAAATTTATTTAGTGATTCCATAACAAATTATCTACTTTGAAAACAATCTAATTTTCTTAAAAAACACATTCTTCTTATCAAGAATCATCATCTCCGTAAACAGTAAGAATAAAATAATCCAAGCTATAGCTTGAAATTGTTCATCAAATTCAGTGTATATTTTTAAATTGATGTCAATCTTCGCCATTTTAGCTATCTCGTCATTTATAGTCTTTTCTGCAGAATTAGTATTATCAACACGTACATACACACCATTACCTTCCTTAGCGATCTCCTTACACATCTCTTCATTTAATCTAGTTACAATAACATTCCCTTCACTATCACGCCTAAAATCATTAGTCCCATCGAGAGGTATAGGTGCACCATTAGCAGAACCAACACCAAGTACATGAACCTGAATTCCTTTGTCAACAGCCTCTTTCACTGCATTTGTTACTCCTCCTTCATGATTCTCACCATCAGTTATGATAATAATGGCTTTCCCAACTCCTTCTTGTGGAGTAAAGCTTCTTGATGCTAGATTAATTGCAGCCCCAATAGCGGTACCTTGTTTGTTAATTAAAGAAGGATTTATTGATTCAAGAAACATCTTTGCAGAAATATAATCACTGGTTATTGGCAATTGCGTAAATGCATCACCGGCAAAAACAATCATTCCAACTTTATCATTCTCAAGTTTATCAACTAATCTGGCTACCAATCTTTTTGCTTTTTCGATCCGGCTAGGTTGAAGATCGGTTGCTAGCATAGAATTTGAGATATCAACTGCAATCATTATTTCGACACCCTTACGTTTTATATTTTCTAATTTAGAACCAAATTGTGGTCTTGCTAATAGAAATGAAAATAAGGATATACATATTAAAATCAATCCAGATTTAATTTCAGGTCTATACTTAGACACATCAGGCATCAATAATCCAATAAGTTCTGGATCACCAATTTTCTTAATTCTATTTTTTCTAATATAATTAGAGAACAAATAAAATAATGTTGAAAGCGGTAATAGGAGAAGCAAATATAAATATGCAGGCTCTTCAAATCGAAACATTTTACTATATATTTAGTTGTAAATTTCCTAAGGAATCTTCTTTAATATTGAATTCCTCAAATAAAATTCAAGTAATAAAAATAGCAAAGCAATCACAGCAAACCATTGATATTCTTCATGCCTTTTACTGTATTGTTTTACATTCAACTTTGTTTTTTCAAGCTTATCTATTTCTTTATAAACTTCTTTCAACTTAGAATTATTCGTTGCACGAAAATAATTGCCATTAGTTGTTATAGCGATTTGGGTCAATGTTTTCTCATCAATTTCAACTGGGGTATTAATATATTGAATAGTTCCAGCTACCCGTAATGGGTATGGTGCCATTCCATTTGTACCAACTCCAATCGTATAAACTCTAATACCAAAGCTTTTAGCGATATCTGCAGCCGTTAATGGAGAAATATCTCCTTTATTATTAGTACCATCTGTCAGTAAAATTATGACCTTTGATTTAGCCTTACTATCCTTTAATCTTGATACGGCATTAGCAACACCCATGCCGACAGCAGTACCGTCTTCTACTATTCCAGAATTAATACTCTGAAATAAATTAAGGAGAACCGTATGATCAACAGTTAGCGGACATTGAGTAAAGCTTTCACCTGCAAATAAAGTTATGCCAATATTATCATTAGGTCTTCCACTAATAAACTCAGCAGCAACATCTTTTGCCGCTTCTAATCTATTAGGTTTCAAATCTTCGGCTAACATACTTGTAGACACATCTATGGCAAGCATTATATCAATTCCCTCCACTTCGCTATTTTGCCAATTATTTGTAGTCTGAGGACGTGCTAAAATTAAAATCACTAAAGCTAAAACTATAATTCGTAAAATAAATGGAACATGCAACAAATATGTTTTATAGCATTTTTTTATACTCCTATAAATATTCGTATCAGACATCTGTAATGTCGCATTGTTTTTTTTATGCTTTAATATATACCACACTATGTAAGGTATTAATAAAAGCAACAGAAATAAATATTCAATATTTGCAAATACCATTATCTTCTATCTTTTTAAATCATTATGCTAAAAGAGCATAGAGTTCACGAACTATAAAAATTAAAACAAATGAGATGATAACAGAAAGAGTGATAATACTAAAAATCAAAGCAACTTTCACTTTAAGTGATCGTTTCTCTACCACAGTTATTTCTGTCTGCTGAATTATTGAATTATCATCAATAGTCTCCTTTGTTTCATTTATAAATTGAATTGCATTTATTAAATTCGCATCATTTTCATTCACATCAGGATTATGTTTGGCGAATTTAACAAGATCAGCAGTTTGGAAAAGAACTTTTAATTCACTTATATCATTTGCTTTATCAGTAACTTCCATCAATTGATTAATTATCTCCGAGGATGTCATTTCTAAAGCATTAAATCCAAATCGATTTTTTATATAATTTCTAACTGTGTCAGTTAAATCCGTATAATAATCTTTAAACCTACCTAATTGCCATTTTTTTTCACCTTTAATCTTTTCAATTTCATTCATGGCTATTTTATGTGGAGGCAACTTTGGCTCTAGTTTTATTTTTCTTATAATGGGTTTATTATCGCGTAATCTTATGATAAGATAAATCAAAAGAGCTAAACATGGCAATAAGAATAACGAAGCAGTTATCATGTCCCACCAATCTTCCCATTCAAATGGAGCTTTAAATACAGTTTTAGGTCCGAAAAAATGATCAGGATTTAATGTATCTACTGGTACCGAATACACTTTAAGAGCTAACGCTTTCGATTTATATATTTTATTATCAACTGTAATACTAAAAGGAGGTATATAATAAAGCGCAGAATCAAAAGACGTTATTATATACTCTTGTGTAATTAATAACCTCTCTTTGTTGTTTAAATACTGAGTATCAGGTTTGGCTATTTCCACAATATTTACACCTTTAATCAAAGTATCAGTGTAAATTGGAAAAAGAGCCTTTTGCTTAGCATTAAATGATACCTGAAGTTGAATTCTAGTTTGCTCTCCTATTAGTATCTGCAAAGAATCTATTTTCGCGTCAACAGTTACTGACTGAGAAAATACCCTAATTCCCAAGAATAATAATATAACAATAAATGCCCAACGTATATTCCTTATCATCATAATTACTAATTTCTTTTTTCGAAGAGTGTGAGTAATGCCTTAACATAATCTTGATCGGTTCTTACAGAAACAGCATCAACTCTACTCTTGTTAAACGCATTTCTCAACTTGTCCTGTTTAGTTTTCCACCATTCAGAATGAGCTTTTCTTAATGATAAAGAAGATGTATCAATCCACTGTTCATTACCTGTTTCAGCATCCTTGACATTAATTAATCCTACCGAAGGTAAATCCTCAATTCTTCTATCATATACCTGAATAGCGACTAAATCATGCTTTCTATTAGTTATAGTCATAGCATTATAGAAGCCATCATCAATAAAATCCGAAATAATAAAAGCTGTACATTTCCTCTTCATTACATCAATCAAATACTCTAAACACACTTTGATATCGGTCATACGACTGTCAGGCTCAAAATTGAGCAACTCACGAATAATATATAAAATATGCTTTTTCCCTTTCTGAGGTGGAATAAATTTTTCTATTTTATCGGAAAAAAAAATAACGCCTATTTTATCATTATTTTGAATAGCAGAAAAAGCCAACGTTGCAGCAATCTCAGTTACAACATCTTTTTTAAATTGTTTCACAGTACCAAATTCAAGACTGCCAGAGACATCAATTAAAAGCATTACAGTCAGCTCACGTTCTTCCTCAAAAACCTTTATATAAGGTTTGTTAAAATGGGCTGTAACATTCCAATCAATATCTCTTATATCATCTCCATATTGATATTCCCTGACTTCAGAAAAAGCCATACCTCTTCCTTTAAAAGCAGAATGATACTGCCCTGCAAAAATATTATTAGAAAGTCCTCTAGTCTTTATTTCAATCTTTCGAACTTTTTTTAATAACTCAACCGTTTCCATTAGTTATTATTTTGGTTGATACTAGAATTATTATTTACCACAAAATAAATAATATAAATTATGGAACCTCAACTTTATTCAGAATACGACTTATTATTTCATCAGAATTTATGTTATTAGCTTCAGCCTCATACGTTAGCCCAATCCTATGTCTTAAAACATCATGAGCGACAGAACGAATATCTTCAGGGACAACATAGCCTCTTCTCTTAATAAAAGCATATGCTCTCGAAGCTAATGCTAGGTTTATTGAAGCGCGTGGAGAACCACCAAACGATATTAACCCTTGAAGATCTTTCAAATCATATTTTTCAGGGAAACGTGTTGCAAATACAATATCAACAATATATTTTTCTATCTTTTCATCAATATAAACTTGACGTACTACTTTTCTAGCTTCAACAACTTCTTCAGATTTTAATATAGATTTTACTTCAATCTTTCTTTCATTAATATTTTGCCTAATAATCAATTTTTCTTCTTCTATTTTTGGATAATCAATTATTACCTTAAGCATAAAACGATCGACTTGTGCTTCAGGTAATTGATAAGTTCCTTCCTGCTCTATAGGATTTTGGGTTGCCAAAACTAAAAATGGATTTGGCAATTTAAAAGTGTCATTACCAATAGTGACCTGTCTTTCTTGCATCGATTCCAAAAGAGCACTCTGTACTTTAGCAGGAGCACGGTTAATTTCATCAGCCAAAACGAAGTTCGCAAACACAGGCCCTTTTTTCACTTGAAATGACTCATCTTTTTGACTATATACCATAGTTCCAATTACATCAGCCGGCAGCAAATCCGGAGTAAATTGAATTCTACTATATTTAGCGTCTATCAATGAGGCTAGAGTCTTAATTGCCAATGTTTTTGCTAATCCAGGAACTCCTTCTAATAAGACATGTCCATCAGACAATAGCCCTATCAACAAAGATTCTACTAAATGTTTTTGTCCAACAATAACTTGATCCATGCCCATTGTCAAATTAGACACAAACAGACTTTGTTGTTCAATCCGATTATTTAATTCACGGATATCTATCGATTCAGCCATATATTCTTTTCTTTTATGAATAAAAAAACAACTCAATTATATTGGTTCAAAAGTACAGTATAAAATCAACCCCTAAAACTAATTTCTATTAAAAAAACATGTTAAACCTTTAACCGATAAAGGTTTCATTTTATCATTTTTCTGTCAACTTCGGAATTTTAATAATTACGCCATAGGGAACATTATCAGGATCAGATATTATCGAGCGATTATATTTAACAATGTAAGGCCACAAAGCTTTAGTACCATAAAATTTCAATGCTACTTTTGTTAGAGTTTCCCCTTCATTTAATTTATAATCAGTTAATGTACCCGAAATAGTATATTTCTCCAATTTGTTCAATTCAACAGCCGTTCCGTCTACAGATTCTAAGGCAGTTTTATTTATTTTCTTTATAGAATCGTCTTTATAATTAAAGATTACAGATTGCTTATTAGTTGAATCGAAATGAACTGTATCATTATGAATAATTCCAGAATCAATAGGTATGTTAACAGAACCTGCGATCAGTATTGAATCAAAATCATTTTTAGGTAATCTATTATTAGAATTTCCATTTAGGAAAATATATAAAACATAAATTAGAAATACAATAGCAATAAATGTAACACTACAAATAAAAGTTCTCCTAGTTTTTACATTAACACTCAATCCATTTTCTTGTTTGGATTTGTATTTCTTACCATATTCCAAATCAGCCTTCTCAATTTCTTGAGCTATAATTTCTTCTACAGACAAAGTTTTTAAATGCTCATCCTTCTCAGGAGCAACAGAATCTTTACCCAAATAAAAATCTGCTACTTCGGCATCAACAGAAGTCTTATCTTCTTGACTAAAAGAATCTTGTTTGTAGAATTCTTCTATTGATTCATTACTAGGAAACACAGTATCACTATCATCATTCAATGACACGACTTCCTCTGACATATTAGTATTTTCAATATTATGAAACTGAATATTATCGTTTAATATGATAGTTTCAAAATGCGCAAAAGGTTTATTTATGGAATTTTTCAATGAAACATCTGGAGTAAAAGATATTTTTGAATGTCCTTCAATAATAAATCGTTCCCCAGTGTTAACGTTGATACTTTCACGACTACCAACATCAATAAGTTTAAAAGTACCAAATCCTTTAATCTTAAGATATTTGTCATTTTCCAATGCGTATGTTACTAAATCAAAAAACTCTTTTACGAATAATTCGACATTCTTCTTAGGGATATTGTATTTATACGTCAACAAATCAATAAGATCTTGCATATTTAGTTTTTCATTCATAGCATAGATTTTATTTAAACTTATCTTTTAAAAGGTTACTTGGCTTGTAAGCTAATACAAGTTTTGGAGGAACAAGCATTCGTTGTTTATTCGTGGGATTTACCGATATACGTTCAGCCTTTTTTTTCACTTCAAAGGAACCAAATCCTTGAATTGAAATTTGATTATTATTCTGCAACTGCTCAGACATCTCATTAATGAGAAAAGAAACTAACTCAGAAGTTTCTTTCATTGTACAACCGAGTCTCTTTGACAATTCCGAAGTAAAATCTTTATTATTCAAGACTATAAATATTAAAATTTAAACGATACAAATTTAGCTTTTAATTACAGCATATAAATCAAAATCATCAGCATCAATTATTGTAGCATTATAAAAGTCACCAATAACTAGCTCTGCATTTTGTTTTGGAATTAAAATTTCTGGGTCAACTTCAGGAGAATCAAATTCAGAACGTCCAATATAATATTCACCCTCTACTCTATCAATTGCAACTCTAATGCACTCTCCTATTTTCTCAGCATTTAACTCGGATGATATAACTTGTTGTATGTTCATTATTTCATTCAGCCGTTCTTGTTTAACTTCATATGGAATATCATCATCGAACTTAGTAGCAGCATAGGTCCCTTCTTCTTCAGAATAAGCAAAAGCTCCCATTCGGTCAAAGCGTATATCTTTAACGAAAGTCTTCAGCTCTTCAAAAGCAGCTTCATCTTCTCCAGGATACCCAACCATAAGAGTAGTTCTCAAATGAATACCAGGAACTTCTTTTCTAATTTTATGTATTAATTCATAAGTTTCTTTTTTCGTCACATTTCGACGCATATTCAGAAGAACATTATCATTAATATGCTGCAATGCTATATCAAGATATTTACACACATTAGGATACTTCCTCATTACTGGCAGTAAATCTTCTGGAAAATGCGCAGGATAGGCATAATGCAATCTAATCCATTCTACTCCAGGTGTATTAGCTATTTTTTCTATTAATTCAGCCAACATTTGCTTCTTATATAGATCAACCCCATAATAAGTAAGTTCCTGAGCTATAATTTGGAATTCTTTAACCCCTTGAGATACTAAGTAACGCACCTCATCTAAAACATCGTTTATTGGCCTTGATATATGCTTACCTGTAATTATCGGAATTGCACAATAAGAACAAGCTCTATCACACCCTTCAGAGATTTTCAAATAAGCATAGTGTTTAGGAGTAGTTAAAGTTCTCTCTATCTCAGATTCTGGATTATAAGCCTTCCCTAGATCTTTTAATAATTCTTTCCAGTTGAACTTGCCATAGAATTTATTCACTTGAGGTATTTCTGTCGATAATTCATTTAAATACCTTTCAGAAAGACATCCCATTACAAATAATTTCTTTAATCTACCCTCTTCTTTAGCTTGAGCAAATTCAAGTATCATATTTATAGACTCCTCCTTAGCATCACCAATAAAACCGCAAGTGTTAATTACAGCAATTTCACCTTTAGGGTTTGTTGAGTCATGAGTTACATCATATCCTACCCCATTTAACTGACGAATTAAATGCTCCGAATCTACTAGATTTTTTGAGCAACCTAAGGTTATTATATCAATCGTTTTTCTTTTCATTGCTATCACCAAATAATGAATCTACATATTCTTTACGGTTAAATAACTGCAAATCCTCAGCGCCTTCACCAAGACCTATATATTTCACTGGGATTTTAAATTGATCCGATATTCCAATTACAACTCCACCTTTAGCCGTTCCATCAAGCTTTGTTATTGCCAACGATGTCACTTCTGTCGCTAAGGTAAATTGTTTTGCCTGTTCAAATGCATTTTGCCCAGTTGAACCATCAAGAACTAACAATACTTCGTGAGGAGCATCTTCTAAGACTTTTTTCATGACATTCTTAATCTTTGTTAGTTCATTCATGAGCCCTACTTTATTATGCAAACGTCCTGCCGTATCTATAATAACAACATCAGCATTATTAGCTATTGCAGAACTTATTGTATCATAAGCAACCGAAGCTGGATCTGCACCCATTTTTTGTTTAATAACAGGGACTCCAACCCGCTCCCCCCAAATAACCAATTGTTCAACAGCAGCAGCGCGAAACGTATCAGCAGCTCCGAGATATACGGATTTTCCTCTTTGTTTAAATTGGTATGCGAGTTTCCCTATGGTGGTCGTTTTACCTACACCATTCACTCCAACAACCATAATCACGTAAGGCCTAATTTTAGAAGATATATCAAAACTATCTGTATCAACAGAATTATTCTCCATTAATAGACTCGCAATTTCTTCACGCAGTATCGTATTTAATTCCTGAACATTTAAATATTTATCACTGGCTGCTCTTTTTTCAATACGAGCTATGATATTTAAAGTTGTTTCTACCCCTACATCAGAAGTTATTAGGATCTCCTCTAAATCATCTAATACCTGATCGTCAACTTTAGACTTCCCTGCAATAGCTCGAGTTATTTTCCCAAAAACACTTTCTTTTGTTTTAGACAATCCTCTGTCTAACGTCTCTTTCTTCTCTTTTGAGAAAAAATTAAATAATCCCATAATACAACATTATTTGCAAATTACCATTATGATACAAAGATATAATAACTAACGGTAAGTCAAAAATGAAAAATGAAAAATAATCAAGGATAGTGAATATACATATAAAAAAATTCCCCGCAAGAATGCAGGGAATTTTTTTATAGCAACTAGTAGCTACTAGATACTACTATTTCTTAAAAAAGTCTTGTACTTTTTCGTTTGGCACCATTTGCTCATCAAACATATAAGCACCAGTTTTAGGCGATTTTACCATCTTGATAACTTTTGTATAAGAGCGCCCTTCTTTTGTTCCTTCGTGCAAACTTGCAACTGTCTTTTTTGCCATGGATTATACTTATTTAATTTCTTTATGTACTGTTACTCTTTTCAAGATTGGGTTGTATTTTTTCAACTCAAGTCTTTCCGTAGTATTCTTTCTGTTTTTTGTGGTAATATAACGAGATGTACCCGGCATACCACTTTCTTTATGTTCAGTGCATTCTAAAATAACCTGAACTCTGTTACCTTTTGCTTTCTTTGCCATAAGTTTCCTTCTCCTCTTTAATTAGCCAATTACTTTAATGCTCTTCCAATCACAATAACCTTTAGTAACCGCATCGTTTAAGGCTGCATCAAGCCCCTTCTTATTAATTAAGCGTAAACCAGCAGCACTTAAGCTCAAACTAATCCAGCAATCCTGTTCTACATAATAGAACTTTTTATTAAACAAGTTCACATCAAAAGTTCTTTTGGTTCTCTTCTTTGAATGTGATACATTGTTGCCAATCATGGCTTTCTTTCCTGTAATTTGACAAATCTTCGACATTTCTATCTTGTTTTTATAGTTTTTATCTATATTTATTTCAAACAGAGCGCAAAGTAAGCACTTTTATGAATACAAAACAAGTATTTTACTAAATAAATAAGCTCAACTTACTAATATTTATCCACTAACACTTCTTTTAATATTCGCAGTGCATTACCGCAAGCTTTTATTATATTAATCTCCCTACCATCATCTCCCTGTTGCTTATATGTAATAATTTTCGTTTTATAAACAACAGCGATCCAAACAGTTCCAACGGGTTTATCAACAGTCCCCCCTAAAGGTCCAGCAATGCCGGAAGTAGCGATTGAACAATCACTCTTCAATAACCTCTGCACTCCTTTAGCCATCTCAACAACAACAGATTCACTGACAGCCCCATCTTCAACTAATAATTTAGCATCTACACCCAACAAGTTCGTTTTCACTTCGTTCGCATATGCAATAACTCCCCCTTTATAAAAAGTTGAGCTTCCAGAAAAATAAGTAAACAGTGAAGCCAGATTACCACCAGTACAACTTTCCGCCGTTGAGATTGTAACACCAGTATTAATCAAAATATCATAAATATCTTCTTTTAATAAAGACATAACAGACTTCCGGTTTAATTCATCCATCTTTGTTTTTTTATAAAATCACAAAACAACTCTGGAATATGCCGGCAGTGAAATGGAGCAAAAATCATTATCCAAATATTTAAAATAACCAGTAATTGCGATCATCGCAGCATTATCAGTTGTATAACTAAACTTTGGGATATAAATATTCCATCCATATTTTTGAGCATGTTCCCTAAATGAGTTTCGTAGTCCATTATTGGCAGAAACACCGCCAGCTACAGCAATCTCTTTTATAGTATGCTTTTTTGCCGCTTTCCTTAGCTTATCCATCAAAATATCTACCACAGTAGCCTCCAACGAGGCCGCTAAATCATTTTTATTATTCTCTATAAAATTAGGATCATCTTTTATCCAATTACGCAAAGAATATAAGAAAGAAGTTTTGAGACCACTAAAGCTATAATCAAAGTCTGGTATATTTGGTTTATTAAATTTAAAAGCTTTTGGATTTCCATTCCTTGCAAGCCTATCTATTATTGGTCCCCCAGGATATCCAAGTCCCATGACTTTAGAACATTTATCAATTGCTTCACCAGCAGCATCATCTATTGTTTGCCCTAGCACAGTCATATCACTGTAAGATTCCACCAATATAATTTGAGAATTACCACCTGAAACTAATAAACATAGAAAAGGAAATTTAGGTTGTTGCAATATCTCATCTGGCTCTTTCAAAAAATGTGCTAACACATGACCAGTTAAATGATTAACGTCTATTAGTGGTATATTTAACGATCTTGCAAATCCTTTGGCAAAGGAAACTCCAACTAGTAAAGAGCCCATTAATCCAGGCCCTCGAGTAAATGCAACGGCACTTATCATCTCTTTAGTAACATTTGCCCTCTTCATCGCTTCGTGCACCACCGGTACAATGTTTTGCTGATGCGCTCTAGATGCTAATTCAGGAACAACACCTCCATAGGATTCATGAACAGATTGGTTAGCAACAACATTTGATATTAAAACCCCATCCTTTATAATTGCAGCTGAAGTGTCATCACACGATGATTCTATACCTAATATAATTACTGACATACCTTTTTTTTAAGTTTGATGCTACAAAAGTAATCATAAAACTAAGATTCATACCATTATATTTTATATTTTTGTTCCCAAATATAAATCTTCAGCTTATCAAAACATTAAAAAAACTAATTCAATGGCTCCTAGGCGTTATCTTAGGAATGTACATAGGAGTTATTATCTTGCTAAACATCCCTTTTGTTCAGCAAAAGACTGCAGCATACGTAAGCAATCAATTATCCATACTCCTTAACACATCTGTCAGTGTTGAAAAAATTAATTTGGGGCTATTAAACCGCATAGTAGTTGATAACATAACATTAAAAGATCAGTCAGCCACTGATCTACTAAAAGTAACTAGACTTTCTGCTAAATTTGAGATTCTGCCTCTATTGAATGGGAAAATATCAATAAATAGTATACAGTTATTTGGCTTTAATATATCATTAAATAAAGCAAACAGAAACTCAAAGGCTAACTATCAATTTATAATTGATGCATTGACTCCCACAAATAAAACATCTAAAAAAAACAACAATTTGGATTTAAGAATTAACTCAATTCTTATCCGAAGAGGAAAGCTTTCATACGACATACTTAGTGAAAATACAACTCCGGGCAAGTTTAATCCTAGCCATATAAAACTACATAACATTATTGCCAATATTTCATTAAAATCACTTCATAATGACTCTATTAATGCTTCAATTAAAAGGTTAAGTTTAGATGAGCAATCAGGTTTATCATTACGCAAGTTAACTTTGAAGGTTCTTGCCAACGACAAGAAAATGACAGTTGAAAATTTTAAATTGGAATTAGCAAACACGCAAATAAAAACAAATCAGATAGAAATGAGCTATAACTCATTTGAAGACTTTAATGACTTTGGCAATAAAGTTAATTTCGCACTTTCGATACTCCCTTCAAGAATTACTTTTAAAGACATATCTCCGATAGTAACATCTTTAGCTCATTTCAAAGAAAGTATTGAATTAGAAATGAAACTAAAAGGTACTATAAATCAATTAGACATCCCTTTTTTGTCAATTAAAGGGAGCGAACATTTAAAATTGAACAGTTCACTCTCTTTTCAATATTTATTAGACCCCGAAAACACATATATTTATGGAAAATTGGATAATTTATTCATAGATTCTAAAGGGTTTGATTTCATTACCCGAAATATGAGTGATACATATTTAGGAATAAAACCAATCCTCAACCGCCTTGGGAATATTTCTTTTAGTGGTGAAGTTTCCGGATATTATAGTGATCTGGTAACCTATGGATTATTCAAAACAGACCTAGGATCATTCAAAACCGATTTAAAGTTAAGTGGCAACAAAGAAACCCATGCTTTGTCATATTCCGGAGAAATAAAGACAATCGATTTTAGTCTTGGAAAATTAATAAACAATTCCTTAGTAGGACAAACATCCTTGAATTTTATTGTTAATGGGTATCATCCCAAAATGCAATACCCAACGATTAATATAAAAGGATTAATATCAAAAATAGAATACAAACAATACAAATATGAGAATATTAACCTAGATGGTGAATACAAAGCAGGAGGATATAATGGTAAAATAGCTTTAAATGATCCCAATGGCAATGTTTTATTAAAAGGAGAGTTTAGCCCCTATAATAAAATTCCTAATTTTAACTTTACAGCTCTGATAAGTAAGATCAAGCCCCACAATTTAAATTTATCATCCAAATATTCAGAAACAGAATTTTCATTAAATATCAATGCAAATTTCCACGGTAAATCAATAAATGATCTTTCAGGAGAAGTTAGCGTCGATAGCTTTATTTGTAAATCAGCAACAAAAGATTTCTATATACCAGAAATTAAAATAAGTGCCTCTAATGAAGATAAAAATAAAAAAATAGAAATTAATTCATCTTTCATAAAGGGAACTATTTTAGGACAATATTCGTATGAGACAATCGGCAATAGCATTACTAATATTTTAAAAAAACATTTATCTTCTCTAGCTCCTTCAACTACAAATTCGCAAGAAAAAAAATCGGAAAATAATTTCAACTTTGACATTCATATTTACAACACTGATATATTGCCTATCCTTCTTGACATACCATTAAATATTGATTCACATTCCACTATAAAAGGTTATGTAGATGATAAAATGAGTCGCACAAGACTAGAGGCCTATTTTCCTAAGCTTAAATATGATAATTTCAACATTGAATCAGGAGTTTTAATCTGCGACAATCAAGGAGATCAAATAAGTGCCCAAATACGGTTTACAAACATTAGTGATAATAAGAATGCAATCAATTTTTCATTGGATTCTAAAGCTAAAAACGACACGTTGTACACGACATTGAATTGGGGTAATAATTCAAAAAACACTTATGGTGGAAAGTTATCAGCGGTAACAAAATTTACAAGAAAAATAAATGAAGCATCGCAGGAATCCAACATTGCTACCCAAATAGAAATAAAAGCAACAGATGTTATTTTAAATGATACTCTATGGAAAATACACCCATCAATTATCAAATTAGAATCACAAAAAATAGAGATTAACAATTTTTATTTTAGTCATAAAGACCAATATATTCATATAAATGGAAGTGCATCAAAAAATGAGTCCGATACTCTAAAAATGCAGTTAAGAGATATAAATATTGACTATGTTTTCGACGTAGTTAATCTTCAAGGACTTGATTTTAAAGGCAAAGCCTCTGGAAATGCCTATATAACGAAAACTATGAAAACTCCCACTATGAGAGCTAATCTTTCAGTGAAACAATTTAGGTTCAATAATGGAATAATAGGCGATATGAATATCACGGGCAACTGGGATGAAAAAAATGAAGGTATTCTTTTAGATGCCAAAATACAAGAACCAAATACATCTAAAACAACAGTTAGTGGATACATTTATCCATTAAAGCCTAAAAGTGGCTTGGATTTATATATAAACGCACAAAATACAAATTTAAAGTTTATGGAGCATTATGTACAGTCCATAATATCCGATATTAAGGGGAAAGGGAGTGGAAATATCCATTTATTCGGTACATTCAAAGCTTTAAATATTGAAGGAAAGGTAAAACCTGATGCAACATTAAAGATTAATCTTTTAAACACGTATTTTGCTGTAAAAGATAGTATTGAGATGAAAGCTGATCAGTTTTCATTTAATAATATACCAATTTCTGATCTTGAAGGACATAATGGCTCTCTTAACGGCACAATCAAGCATCAAAACTTTAAAAACATGCATTACAACCTAGAATTTAAAGCGAATAATCTCTTAGTAATGAACACAAAAGAGAATAACGGTGCACCATTCTATGGTACTATATATGCAACCGGCAACGCATTATTAAATGGAAACCCTGAAGGGCTAAATATAGATGCAGCTCTCGTTACAAACAAAAACAGTAATTTTGTTTATATTGCTGGCGGTATTGCATCTGCCACAAATAATCAATTTATAAAATTTATAGATAAGACTCCCAAAAGAAGTGTAGATATAGTCGATGAAACAATAGAAAATCCTATAGACAAATCACCTACAGATACCTCTACAGATGTTAGGCTAAACATTTCTGTTGATGCAACCCCCGATGCTACCATGAAAATAGTAATGGATCCAATAGCCGGTGATTATATCAGTGGAAAAGGATTTGGTAATATAAGAACAGAGTATTACAACAAAGGCGATATAAAAATGTTTGGTAATTATCAGATAAACCAAGGTGTCTATAAATTTAGTCTGCAGGAGATTATTCGTAAAGATTTTACCATTCAAAACGGGAGTGAAATATCATTTAATGGTAATCCATTAGATGCCAACTTAAACATCCAGGCCATTTACACTGTCAACTCTGCTTCATTAAATGATCTTCTTCCTGACGCTTCACAAATAGTACAACAACCCAATGTGAAAGTTAACTGTAATATGTTCCTAAGTGGAGCTCTCATCAAACCAACAATAAAGATGGAAATAAAACTTCCTAATGAAAATGATGAAGTGCAAACTTTAGTGAGGAATTACATCAATTCCGATGAACAAACAAATATGCAGATCCTATATTTGTTAAGCATTGGAAAATTTTACACCGCTGAGAATGTCAACAGCGCGCAGAGCTCAAACGTTATGCCATCAGTTTTAGCTTCAACTTTATCTGGACAACTCAACAACATGCTATCACAAATACTCAATTATAGTAATTGGAATATAGGAACTAATTTAAGTACTGGAGACAAAGGATGGACTGATTTAGAAGTTGAAGGACTTTTATCCGGTCAACTATTAAATAACAGGTTACTTATTAACGGTAATTTTGGATACAGAGATAATCCCATGGCTAACACTAATTTCATAGGAGATTTTCAAGCCGAATGGCTACTTACCCGTAGTGGTGATATTAGGTTAAAAGCATATAATGAGACCAACGATAAATATTACACGCGAACAAATCTTACCACTCAAGGGTTTGGTGTTATGTATAAGAAAGATTTTAATAGGTGGAATGAATTGTTTTTCTGGCAAAATTGGATTAAAAGAGTTAAATCAAAAAATAAGCAACAATGAAAACATTAGATTATGGTGTAATAGGAAACTGCCGTTCTGCTGGGTTAGTTTCAAAATTCGGAAGAATAGACTGGTTATGTTTTCCTGATTTTGATTCGCCATCTATTTTTGCACGCCTACTCGATGAAGACAAAGGAGGATACATGAACATTATTGCTTCATCGGACAGTTACAATATAACGCAATCGTATATTGATCAGACCAATATTCTTTCTACAAAGTTCATTAGTCAAGATGCGTCATTTGAGATACTCGATTTTATGCCGAGATATAAAACAGGAATTAACACTCACTATATTCCACCCGAATTGTATAGACTAATACGCATAATTCATGGAAAACCCAAAATAAGGATTGAATATGTTCCTGCAATGAACTACGCAGCAGATATTACTATTAACCAAAAGATAAACGATGAATTTATAAGAACAAGTTCTTCAAATAATCATAAAGACACAGTTTATTTGTATTCAAATCTTAATCTGCAACATATTTTAGATCACTCAGAAATTGAATTAACAGAAGATTCTTTCTTACTTTTATCGTATTACCAAAAATTAATCCATATAGATATTGACCGAGTTAATCTAGAATATCAACGCACTAAGGTATATTGGTTAAATTGGAGCAACAGATCTAAGAAATTTTTCACATACAATAAAGAAATAACACGAAGTATGTTAGTTCTGAAACTAATGTCATATCATAGAACAGGTGCTGTTTTAGCGGCATTAACAACTAGTTTACCAGAATCAATCGGAGAAACACGAAATTGGGATTACCGATTTTGTTGGGTGCGAGATGCTTCAATGTCTATCAGAACATTATTGCAACTCAACCATTCGGGTGCTGCACAAAGATTTATTACATTTATTAAAAACATTCTAAAATCAAAAAATGATAGCCTCCAAATAATGTATGGAATTAGAGGTGAACGTGAGCTAACCGAAACTATTTTAAATCATTTATCCGGATTTGAAAATTCCAAACCTGTTAGAATTGGCAATCAGGCATATATTCAAAAACAAAATGATTCATTAGGTTATTTAATGGATGTAATTCATCAATACTTCTATAATTTTCCAGGTTCACTAGATGAGGTTGAAGAGATGTTTGAGGTAGTCAAAATTATTGCTAAAGATGTGACAGACAACTGGCGCAAGCCGGATAAAGGTATTTGGGAGATAAGAAATACTGATCATCATTTTGTTTTCTCAAAAGTAATGTGTTGGGTAGCACTTGACAGAGCTATAAAAATAGCTCAATTACTTAATAGGGACTATTTCGTAGAAGTGTGGGGAAAAGAAGCTTTCTTAATTAAAGAGGATGTTTTTGCCAATGGATGGAAAGAAGAGTTACAAAGTTTTTCACAAGCATACGACAATACGTATTTGGATTCATCATTATTACTGATGGAGACTTACGGATTTATTGAACCCTCAAATGAGAAATATAGAAAAACAGTTAAAGCAATAAAAAACAAACTATTTCATTATGACCTCATGTACCGTTACAAAAATGAAGATGATTTCGGGACCCCAACCTCTGCATTTACTATTTGCACATTTTGGTTAGTAAGAGCTCTATTTGTAACTGGTGAAGAAGAAGAGGCGCGCAAAATCTTTAATCAACTCTGTTCTTACACGAATCATGTTGGCTTAATGAGCGAAGATCTTGATTTTATTTCCAAGCAACAATTAGGTAATTTTCCACAAGCTTATTCTCATCTAGCCATGATTGATATAGCCATTTTACTTTCAAAAGAAAAAAAGACATCACATTTTATCCGACCTTAATCAGACAAAAATAGATTCAATAGAGGTAAGACTTCATGTTGGTTCTTTAGATAAAATCGTGCAGCATCTGACATCTCACCGACTTTAATCGTATAGGAATCTTTAGGCATTTCTCTAAACATATCCTCGTCAGTAGTGTCATCACCTATTGCGAGCATAAAATCAAAGTCTTCTTTTAGTAATAATTGCTTAGCCACATATCCTTTATCACACCCTACTGGTTTTATTTCTATAATTTTATTACCTTTCATAATATGCAATCCTTCCCTCGCACATTTATCTCCCAACATATTAAAAAGTTGCTGTTCACGCAAAGCTGCAACCCAAGGATCAACATTTCTAAAATGCCAAACCAGAGCCGTTTTTTTCTCTTCTAAAAATGAGCCAGGTGTTTTATCTGTAACTTTAAGTATTATGTCAACAATTTCCCTACTCCAACTTCTATCTTCTAAATTCTTTCTCCAAACACCATTATCACGCACAAAAGCTCCATGCTCTGCAGCTAAAATTATGGGATATTCACCAAACCACCCAGAAAGAGTATCTTGATCACGTCCGCTAGAAATAGCTATGCAATTTCTTTTGTCAGCAAGTAAACTTTTTATTATTTGAGTTAATTGAAGCGATGGCGCTGCTTCTTCCGGGTTATTGTAAAAAGGAGATAGTGTTCCATCATAATCTAATATAATCAATCTTTTATGTGATCTTTTATATTCGGAGACTATTATTTGTTTATTAACATCTGTAATTAATTTAGTTTTATTTCTTTCATTCTGTTTTTTTAGACTCAATAGTTCATCTATATAGTCTGTAGCCCATTTTTGAACAGTTTGTGATGAAACAATTTTCTGCATTCGCTTCATTCGTTTTAATTGTTCATCAGCAGGCATTTCCAAGGCTTTTAAAATAGCATCTTTCATGCCATCAACATCATTGGGATTGACAATAATTGCATCTCTTAATTCTTGAGCAGCACCTGCCATTTCACTTAAAATTAGTATCCCGAGATTTCTCCTCTTTACAGCTATATATTCTTTAGCAACAAGATTCATGCCATCTCTCAAAGGAGAAACCAACGCAATATCAGCTACATTATAAAAAGCAATTAGTCGTTCAAACGAAAAGCTATGATAAAAATAATGAATAGGGGTCCAATTAAGATTTGAGTATTTGCCATTTATCATTCCGATTTTCTCATTAATCTTCATTTTAAGATCGGCATAAGCTCCAACTTTATCTCTTGATGGAACAACAATCATTACTAATGATACTTTTTCATGGTATTCAGGATGCTCAGCCAAGAAACGATTAAAGGCTTTAAGCCGATGCAAAATACCTTTACTGTAGTCTAATCTATCAACTGAAATGATTATCTTGCGTTCGCCAAACTTCATTTTCCATTCTGATGATAACTTTTGAGGCGCCACTTTTAGTGGAGCGGCGCTGTACTTTTCATAATTTATGCCCATAGGAAAAGCATCCACATGAACGATCCTATTATTGTACCTGGTTTCATCCAACATAAACTTAGTATCCATAACTCTCTCAGCCGTACTCATAAAATGACGCATATAATCAGCAGTATGAAAGCCTATTAAATCAGCACCAAGTAAACCATCTAAAATTTCCTTTCTTTCCGGTAAAATCCTAAATAATTCATAAGAGGGGAAAGGTATGTGGTGAAAATAGCCGATGCTAACATCTTTATTTCCATCGCGGATCAGTGCCGGTAAGAGCATTAACTGATAATCTTGTATCCACACGATATCGCCATTTTCAATGTGCATATCCGCAACTTGTGCAAAAAGACTATTAACCTCTTTGTATGCCTCCCATGAAGCTATTCCATATTTTATATGTGTATAAAAATAGTGGCACAAAGGCCATATTACACTATTGCTGTAATTATGATAAAATTCCTCTATCTGCTCAGCAGATAAAAAAACGGGATGATAATTAAATTTTTTCAGATGGGATCTAATTTCCGTCATTTCTTTATCATCTTTGGTAAATATACCAGGCCAACCAACCCAATGTTTTTCTATTGAGGTATCCAACGACGCTAATCCAGTTGCCAATCCTCCCTCGCTAGGAATAAAAATAACTTTGCCATTTTTCTTAAAAGCTTTTATTGGCAGTCTATTCGATATGATAATTAATTTCATATTATTTAAATTTAATAAAGTAGATAATGATAAATTCAACTTTCAAATGAAAATGAATCCATCAAGTTAAGTCACATCAAAGAAGAAGTAATATGCAGAATTTGGCATATTTGCAATTCAGAACGCATATGTGAAATACAAATATACATTTATTCCGCTTAAAATTAAAATATAAAACTTGTTTTTTTATATCTGTATGAATCCTCATAAAGATTAGCCATCATTTTTATTAAAAATAAATACAATACTTAACATGCTGATTATCAACACAAAACAAATCACTGAAAAATAAAATGCGAAAAACTTGTGTTTTTTACACCAATATATTTGCAAATATAAAAAATATGCCTACCTTTGCACTCGCTTTAAAGATGGTAACACACTAAAGTTTTCGGGGTGTAGCGCAGTCCGGTTAGCGCACCTGCTTTGGGAGCAGGGGGTCGTGGGTTCGAATCCCGCTACCCCGACAAAAAGGTATCAATTTTGATACCTTTTTTTGTTTTTGAACCATTCGGAAATCCATTTGTTCTTATTATTATTTTATAATAACATTCATAGCAGATGAGAACAATAATCTATATTTTACTTTTTCTCGTAGCACCTCTAGGAGGTACTATATATGCTCAGCAAGCCACTTTGCATGATTTTACAGTTACTACCATTGATGGAGAAGCATTCCCTTTGAGCCAGCTAAAAGGGAAAAAGGTGTTAATAGTCAATTTAGCTTCAAAATGCGGCCTTACTCCCCAATATTTTGAGCTGCAGCAACTTTATAAAAAATATGGAGGAGATAAATTCACAATAGTAGGATTCCCTGCTAACAATTTTAATGGGCAAGAACCCGGTAGTAATGCCGAAATCAAATCTTTCTGCGTACTAAACTACGATGTTGAATTTCCACTTATGGCTAAAATATCAGTTAAAGGAAGCGACATCTCTCCCGTTTATGAGTGGTTAACTCAAAAATCTAAAAACGGAAAAGAAGACGCACCTGTACAGTGGAATTTCCAAAAGTTTATGATTGATGAAAATGGTAAATGGATAGGAATGATTCCACCTAAAGAAAGTCCGATGTGCCCAGAAATTATCAACTGGATTGAAAACAAAAAGTTATAAATGATAGCCTTTTGAGTTCATTTCGTATGCTTGAAACAATGCATATTTATCTTTTTCAAAAGGATAATCCCAGCAACCCATTTGATGATATAATTCACCACCGAATCCTATTTTAAACTGATATAGTCCATGCATAGGATGTGATGGATTTGAGTTAGGCGGTATGCCAAACATATCATATTCTGTGCAACCATAAGTTTTTGCAATTCGGATGGCCTCCCATTGCAAAGCATAAGTAGACATTGAATTGCGATGAGCTGAAGAAGAAGCTCCATAGAGATATGTAGCACGATGGTCTGTAATAACTAAAAACATGGCAGATACAGGTTCTCCGTTTAATTCAGCAAGTAGCAATTTGACTATAGCCGGAGACGATGTATTTTCTGCCTTTGAAGCTAACACCGTCTGAAAATAGTCTATATCATTCAGAAAAATATTATTTCTATAAGCCGTGTCCCGGTATAAGTTGTACCAAACGTGCAATTTATCCATCCCAACCTCTTTAACTACTACCCCTTTACGTAAAGCCAGGTTAATATTGTAACGAGTCTTAGCTTTCATCTTACTTAAAATAGCATTTACCTCTGGCTGTATATCAATAAATATTGTATTGACTGGTAATATGTCAGTATTTGCCTTTTTAAAATTCCAATTTATAGTATTGTAATTGAAATGAAATTCCTGATAATTAGGTTGAGGGGGTCCCATCCATTTGCCTTCATCATCACAAAAATCATCCTTTCCCCAATGAGATTGCCAATTCAAATCATATCGTAAAGCAATACAATTGCTTGGAAGATAAGATCTGACAATTTCCGACAGTTCCTCTAAAAAGCGACCCTGATTTTCCTCAGAAGGTTCTATCTCGGGTCCATAGGGAACGTACGCTATTGTTGATTCTTTACTTAACTGTTGTATTAAAACTAAAAAATCAGATACAGTATAACTCCTTCCTCCCGTATTTGTATATAAGTCAGAGTTTCTAATTTTAAATTCAAATGCTTTTGATTTTACTCCTAAATTACTTTTCACTTCTGACCAAAAGGCCGTTTGATGTAAAATGGGTGTTTGATAAACTTCGCTAATTTCTTTTTTAAGGACCTCAATATTCATTATTAAATTATTTTTTCACAAAGATAGCCCCACTAATTGATAAATCCAATTTTAATTATTTAATTAGCAACTTTAACAAAAGCAAAAACTTTTTCGATATAACAACTGTTATAAAAATAATAAATATTAAAAAGAAGATAATATGATTTACAATTTTTTATTCCCGTCAAAACCGGATGATACAAAAACATCTTTGTTTTTGCTTGGCATGAGAGTCGTTTTTGGTACATTAATGATGCTACACGGATTACAAAAATGGAATGCGTTTGAACAAATGTCATCTGGTTTTCCAGATCCTATCGGATTAGGGAGCAGTACCTCGTTAGTATTAGCTATTTTCGGAGAACTAATTTGTTCTTTAGCTTTTATTCTAGGCTTTCTGTACAGATTATCTCTTATTCCTATGATTGTAACTATGGTAGTCGCATTTTTTATAGTACATGGAGCAGATCCTTTTGTAGTTAAAGAACTAGCGTTCATTTATTTGATAGTATTTCTTTTGATGTACTTTATTGGCCCTGGAAAGTATTCACTTGATAACATTCTGAAGAAACTTATTAAACATAAAAGATAGATTTTATTTTTTATCAATTGTTGCAAATAAATAAAATGATATATATTTGTATTTACTATTAATTTAAAACATATTAAGAATGAGAAAGATCAAATTATCTATCGGTGCATTATTAATCAGTGGCACATTATTATTTAGTTCTTGTATCGGTTCATTTGCCTTATGGCATAAAGTTCTTGACTGGAATCAGGGACTTGGCAACAAATTTGTAAATGAACTCGTGTTTCTTGCTTGTAACATTGTACCTATTTACCCTATTGCGGGTTTAATAGACGTTGTAGTTCTCAACTCTATTGAGTTTTGGACCGGTTCTAATCCTGCAAGCGCCAATGTAGGAGAAGTCAAAAAGGTAAAAGGTGAGAATGGAGATTACTTGGTGAAAACGTTAGAAGATGGTTACACTATCAGTAAAGAAGATCAATCAATGAATCTCAAATACAATGAAGAAAATAACACATGGAACGTAGAATACAACGGAGAGTCTACTAAGTTATTAAAAATGAATAACGATGGTACTGCCGATTTATTTCTACCGAATGGAAATACAATGAATGTAACTCTTGATGCACAAGGTATGATGGCAGCACGCCAAGTTGTAATGAACAGCTCGTTCTTTGCAGCTCGATAAATTGATATAGTATTACAAGCCCTTTTGTTGTGCTGTTGTTCAACAAAAGGGCTTTGTTTTTCCATAACCCTCTCTGACAAAGAATCTATTTAGAAAGGATACCCCACTGCCAAATGGAACGTAAAGTCCCGCTTAAAATTAGGATTAAGAATCGGATATCTTTGCTTACCACTGCTATAAGCCGGATTGAGAGCTTTCATACCTCCATCTATTCTAAATACTAAATAATCAAGGTCAATTCTTATCCCTAAACCGTACGCAAAAGCTATTTGTTTATAAAACTTCGAAATATCAAATTGACCGCCTGGTTGGTTTTCATACTCCTTAATAGTCCAAATATTACCTGCATCAACAAACAAAGCTCCCTGCAAAAGCCAAAAAAGTTTGCTTCGATACTCTATACTGGCATCAAATTTAATGTCGCCCGACTGATTTAAGTAGTTTCCATCACCAGGAAATGAGCCAGGACCTAGTTCCCGAACCGACCATCCGCGTACACTATTAGCTCCGCCTGAAAAATACTGCTTAATATAGGGAATGCTTTTTGAATTTCCATAAGGGACAGCAATACCAACTCCAACGTGATAAGCAATAGCATTTTTATCGTCAATAACAATATTCCTAGAGAAGTCAAAATCGCCCTTAACATATTGGGCATAAGGGATGTTTAACAAGGAATATTCACCATCAGAGTTTTTCGACAGTTTTGTAAGATTTGAAATTGCATACATTACATTACCCGCCGACTCTAAACCAGCTCGAATTGAGAAGGAGTTACTTTTAATCGTGTTATTCGCCATCCTCTCCCCTGCACTATTGTAATTGAACATATAACCCATGCGCACAATCAATCTGTCTTTGTAATTGTATTCAAAAATATAACTTTGATTATTCTCTTCATACTTCTGCTTAAAAGTATCTGAGACCCATGGAAAATATAGAAAACTAACATCCAACAAATCAAATCGGTGCTGAGATTTACGAGAATTGGACCATTTATAACTCCAAGAGGCAGATGCTACTTTTCTTGAAAACTCAGGTCTTTGCTGAGAATTATATTGCAAACCGAATTCAGTAGTTGCTCTTATGCGGTTTTTAAAGTCTGTAGCCAGAAAAGGAAACAAGAAACTTGGGAAGTTAATACTTGACTCTACTCCATATTCTGTATAATTATCATTGCTATAACCCTGCTGTAAACCCGAAATAGCTTCATAAGCCCCTCTCAGTTTAACCATGAATGTTTCAGAACCATGAAACAGATTTCTATGTTGAAAGGAAACAGATGCAGCAGCCCCCAAGTCGCCCGCCGAGTTCGTTCCTTCTACCTCAAAAGCCACAGACTGATGCCTACCCTTCGTTAATAACACATAACAATTTAGTAAATTAGTATCAGCTACCTGAGTATCAAAAAAACGAACATTTGTATATTTCAGTGCAGAAAGTCGTCCGAAGTTATTATATGTACGCTGTACATTTCTTTCATTATAAAGCTCACCCGGACGAATTTGCAAATTATCTACCAAAACTTTGGGACGCAGATAAAGATTATCCTTATAGTAGATCGGATAATTTTTATAATGAATGGAATCATTGATTTCAATGCTGCTCAGTGCCGATGATTGAAGAACATCATAATCTGTTATAAAGCTAACCTTTCCTATTTTGTATTGCTTGTGGTCTGATGGTTCATTATCAGTATATGCTTTAAACTGAAGCAAATGCAGTGTTAAATCAACCAGATACGTACTCCTCACGGTATCCGCGCTGTAAGAGATAAAATCTTTATTAAACCGGTAGTATCCATTTTGCTGAAGGAATGACGTAATTCGCTGACGTTCATTATCGAGTTTATTTACGTTGAGCAACATTCCCGGACGTAAAAGAGAATTCGCCGAGTCATTTTGCAAATATTCTGCTATTTTTTTGTCCTTAACATCCAGTTTCACGCTACGAACAATGTAGGGTTTGCCCGATGCAACCCGATATGTCACTTCTATCTTTTTCTTCTTAATTTTTTTATCCGTATAGACCTCCGCTCCCATGTATCCCATGTTTTGCACCGCTTTTTTGAGCTCTTCCTGCGAACGTTGCGTATCATATTCACTGTACACAACCGGAGCGTCACCAATCCTTCTTAACATCCGATTGTACCATTTGGTAGAATCTCTTCCGGAAAGGTTGTAAATATACAGCTGCGTTTTTATCACACTAAACCATCTATTGTTAGGTTTTTGTCTTATATAAGTAGACAAGTCAGTTGATTTAGTATCATTATTATCGGCCTGAACTGCTACTTTATCTAACAAATAAGCACCTTCGGGCACATATTTCGTACCAGAGCAGGCAACCATTGTCATGGCAAAAAGGGAATATATAATATAACGAAAGCCTTTATTCATGCGTTAGGAAAGATCAATTATTTAATGATTCACAAATATAAGTCATATTTTCTTCACGCTAAAAGAAAAAGAGAGTGAAGTATGGGCGGTTATTAAAAATATCTTCCTAGATTTGCAAAAAAAATATAAACAGAATCTAAAGAAATGTCTATTAGTAAAAATAAAATAAAGTATATTCATTCGCTGGAATTAAAGAAAAACAGAAAAGAAGAAGGCGTTTTCTTAGCAGAAGGCCCCAAATTAACCGAAGAATTATTAGGGCATTTTCATTGCTCTTTTCTTGCTGCCACACGTGAATGGCTCGAAGAACATCCCTACGTAAAAGCCGATGAGATAGCAGAAGTGACGCCCGATGAGTTAGCCCGTACGAGTTTATTAAAAACCCCTCAACGTGTGCTTGCCGTTTTTAAACAACCTAATTATACAATAGATTCTGAAACAATAGGCCATAACTTATCTCTTGCCTTGGATGACGTTCAAGACCCGGGTAACTTAGGCACCATTATTCGTTTGGCTGACTGGTTTGGAATAGAAAACATCTACTGTTCTTTTAATACGGTTGATGTATTCAATCCGAAAACCGTTCAGGCAACCATGGGAGCTATTGCTCGTGTTAAGGTTCATTATGTAGACTTGCCAGCGTTTTTGTCTGCACTAAAAGATACACCCATTTACGGAACTTTCCTTGATGGAAAGAACATGTACGAAGAGCCGTTGACTAAAAACGGCATTATTATTATGGGTAACGAAGGCAACGGAATTAGCCCTGATATAGAAACTTACGTAAACAGAAAGCTATACATTCCCAACTACCCACAGGAAAGAAATTCATCGGAGTCATTAAACGTAGCCATAGCAACGGCCATTGTATGTGCCGAGTTTAGAAGACTAGCGCAGAATGGCTAGTTTGGTAGCTGAATAAGGTTGCATATCTATAAAATCAAACGGGAAAAGTCGGAAAACCACCCATTTTTTTTGCATAATGACTTCATTCATATCAGAAGCTATGTAATCAACAATCTTTGTTTCGGCCAGTAAAGGTCTAATTTTGTCTGCCAGCATAGCTTCCCTATTAAAATCCTTAGTAACGTCTGTGTCCGACAGCAGTACGCTTACACCCGGCATCCACTGTACACGCTCCGATTCTTCGCTTAAAGGAAAAATCCTTGAAACATTGTCATTTTCAATTTCAACGACCATCTGTTTCATCCATCCGTGTTCGGGAAGAAATAAATAATGAGAAGCAAATCGTTTCATAGTAATTACAGTTATCGTTTCATGGGTTGTAGTTTCCTGGCAGGCATCGTTCTACGCCTGCGATTCAGTTCCTCGGGATTCATCCTTTTAACAGGTTCTTGAGGAGTCAACGTATCTTTGGAGACCGGTGCAGATTTAACAGTATGAGTCGAATCAGTTGGAACCGGCTCAACAGGTTTTGCTATTTCGCCTGTTACGCGATACCTCTTCATCGATATGTTGTGAACCAACACATAGTCATCCTTGCCACCTTCAAAATAAATATAACCACGAACTTCACGAAGCGCTCCCAGCGTATCTGACTGCAAACGGATTTCCTGTTCTCCGGATCGGGTAATTTTGCGAGAGGAAGTGATCACACTATCGTTTCGATAAATCATTTGCATGGCCATGTAAGTTTTCGGCATTGCTTTCCCTGCTTTAGAAGGATAAAAGAAAGAAGCTTTCCAAACCAGCGCATCACGATCTTGCGAATTAACATCCGTCGGTATTACAAAAGATATTTTGTTGTTATCTTGCGCGTTTGTCAAACAAGATACCTGCTCCATAAACCACAACTCAACGCTATCACCGGGCTGTGAAACAGGCGACTTTTTATCGCGTATGGCTACCATGTGGTTGATAGATGCTTGTTCCTCTTTCAAACGATCATTTATTTTTTCGTATATTTTCGCTAAAATATCAGTGTGCCTGGTATACCAAACCATTGAAGAATCAAATTCGGCCTGTGTTACGTCATACTTTTGAAAAACGGACTGAATGTACAATGCTTTTTTATAATTATCTGACACAGGCAGATTTTCTCCCATGGAGCGTGCCAGATGATAATCATAGAGCAACTCCTCCATTTGGGACTCAGCAATAACACCGTCGGGTCTTTTAACCTTACAGGCCATTACAGTCAACATAAGTATGAAAAAAAAGCAGAGTTTCTTCATGTTTAATACACTTAACTATTCGTCAATTTTTGTGGTGATAACTCTCATTCCAATATTTGCTGTAAAACAAAAGCAATGCAATAATACCACAACTAATGGCTGCATCTGCAAAATTAAATATCGGACTGAAGAATATAAAATGTTGGCCACCAATAACCGGCATCCACATAGGCCAGGTTGTATCGATGATGGGAAAATAGAACATATCGACCACCTTGCCATAGAACCAGGTTGAATAACCCCCTTCAGCAGGCAAGAATGTAGCAATGGAAGAATTGGTGCTTTGGTCAAACAGAACACCGTAAAAAACGCTATCAATTATATTTCCGAGCGCACCTGTAAGTATCAACGACAAACATATTATATAACCCGTTTTGGCTCCTTTTTTTATTGTTTTATACAGATACAAAGCAATAAAGCCTACGGCAATAATACGAAAACTGGTGAGAAACAGTTTACCGAATATTTCCATACCGAAAGCCATTCCGTTGTTCTCTGTAAAGTAAATATAAAACCAATCTGTAATATGAATACTTTCATGAAAGTACATATTGGTTTTCACAATAACCTTAATAATTTGGTCAATGAGAAGCACAGAAACGATTACGAGTAATGATATCCGGCCTTTTGTTAGTATTTTTTTCATTCTTACCTGAGTAAAGAGTTGGAGCAAACACTCCATTAAACATAAAAGTGTTGAGCTATCAGCATAATTGCGGAACAGCCCAACACTTTAGCTATTACTTCACACTTTTATCTTTTTCCTTCATTTTTAGCTTCAATGCTAAGCGTAGCGTGTGGTACGGCACGAAGACGTTCGGGGGGAATCAATTTACCTGTTTCCCTGCAAATGCCATAGGTTTTGTTTTCTATGCGAACCAAAGCAGCCTGCAAACCTTGAATAAATTTCAACTGTCTTTGCGCTAACCTTGTAGTTTCCTCCTTTGACAATGTATTTGCGCCCTCTTCAAGCACCTTATATGTTGGCGAAGTATCATCCGTGTCGTTACCATCCTTGTTCATTATGCTTAGCTTCAACTGTTCATAATCACGTTGCGCCAATTCTAATTTCTCCATGATGATTGCACGAAATTCAGCTAACTCCGCATCAGAGTATCTCGTCTTTTCTGTCATAACTCTAAATAATTAAAAGGTTAGTAGTTTTTATTTATTCTTTAATTACACTTACAAACAGTGAGAAATCATCGAAGTTCAACTCCGTACCATCTTTGACCTCATCAACTAATTCTAGGGAAACCCCTAAAACCTGATTGCAAATATAACTATTATATTCATTTACCGCATCATCCGTTTCCTGATTTTTAGATAATCTGATTCTTATCTTATCGGTTATCTCAAATCCGCTCGATTTACGAATATTTTGAATCCTGTTTACCAGTTCACGGGCTATACCTTCCCGACGAAGTTCTTCCGTCACAGTCACCTCAAGAGCTACTGTCAGCTTTCCTTCGTTGGCAACCAGCCAGCCGGGTATGTCTTCGCTGATAATTTCAACATCAGCCGCTTCAATAACTGCTTCGCCATCGGTCAATGACAAAGTATACCTGCCGTTTTTCTCCAGTTCCGCAATAGCTTCTTGTGGCAACTCGCCTACTGCAGCCGCCACTGCCTTCATTTGTTTACCAAATTTAGGACCTAGCTTTTTGAAATCGCACTTCACTCTTTTCACCAGAATACCTGCCGTACCATCAACAAAATTAATTTCTTTCACATTAACCTCATTGATAATAAGAGACTTAACCGCTTCAATATGAGTTCTTTGCGCTTCATCCGAAACAGGAATCATAATGCACTGAAGTGGTTGACGAACCTTAATATTCACTTTTCTACGAAGCGCCAATACCATGGATGTTACATCCTGAGCCATTTGCATGCGTGCTTCAAGCGCCGCATCAATCAGCGAACTGTTGCACACAGGGAACTTAGCCAAATGCACAGACACAACCGCATCTCTTCCCGTTGCAGCAATCAAATCCATGTATAATTTATCGGCATAGAAAGGTGCAATAGGCGCCATTAGTTTGGCAACTGTTTCCAAACAAGTGTAAAGCGTTTGGTAAGCAGAAAGTTTATCTTGCGAGTAGCCGCCTCCCCAGAAACGTTTACGGTTGAGACGCACGTACCAGTTTGATAAATTATCGTTTACAAAATCAGAAATCAATCGTCCGGCTTTGGTGGGTTCATAATCGTTGTAACAGCTATCCACCTCTTTCACTAATGAGTTGAGTACGGAAAGAATCCAGCGGTCAATTTCCGGACGTTCAGCCACGGGAACATCTGCCTCTTTGTATTCAAAACCATCCACATTGGCATACAGTGCAAAGAACGAATACGTATTGTATAACGTACCGAAGAACTTACGGCGCACCTCTTCTATTCCTTCCACATCGAATTTTAGGTTGTCCCATGGAGAAGAATTGGTTATCATGTACCAACGCAAGGGGTCGGATCCGTATTTCTCGATTGTGCTAAAGGGGTCAACGGCATTGCCTAGTCTTTTCGACATTTTATTACCGTTTTTATCGAGCACCAATCCGTTCGAGATAACAGCTTTGTAAGACACACTATCAAACACCATCGTAGCGATAGCATGCAATGTAAAGAACCAACCGCGAGTTTGGTCAACACCTTCGGCAATAAAATCGGCTGGATACACCTGGTTGGTGTCCAGTAATTCTTTGTTTTCAAACGGATAATGAATTTGCGCGTAAGGCATAGCACCCGAATCAAACCACACGTCAATCAAATCGAGTTCGCGTTTCATCGGTTTACCCTCTTTGGAAACCAGAATAATATCGTCAACGTACGGACGGTGCAGGTCAATCTTTTCGTAATTATCCTGATTGTATTCGCCCGGAACAAATCCTTTTTCTTTGTAAGGGTTCGAAGCCATCAGTCCGGCAGCTACCGATTTTTCTATTTCGTTATAGAGTTCCTCTACCGATTCAATGCATATTTCCTCACTATTATCCTCCGTTCTCCAGATAGGCAACGGTGTGCCCCAGTAGCGCGAGCGACTAAGGTTCCAGTCATTGAGGTTTTCAAGCCATTTGCCGAAACGGCCTGTTCCCGTCGATTCCGGTTTCCAGTTAATGGTTTTGTTCAGTTCCATCATACGCTCTTTGCAAGCGGTAGAACGGATGAACCAACTGTCGAGCGGATAATAAAGCACCGGCTTGTCTGTTCTCCAGCAATGCGGATAGTTGTGCACATGCTTCTCTATCTTGAACGCCTTGTTAGACGCCTTCATCATCATGCAAATGGAAACATCCAATGATTCATCTTTTTCCGTCAACGTAGGGTCATAGGCATTCTTCACAAACCGACCGGCATATTCTTTATATAGTTCGACGTTAACGCTCTGATTTACAAAGGATTCGTCCAGCTCATCTAAAGTATAGAATTTACCTGTCAGATCAACCATCGGACGCAATTCACCCTTCTTATTAATCAGTTGCAAAGGAGGAACACCCGCATTTTTTGCCACCAAGGCATCGTCGGCACCAAACGTAGGCGCAATGTGAACAATACCCGTACCGTCTTCCGTTGTTACGTAATCGCCCGGAATAACACGGAACGCACCTTCGCCCGGATTGACCCAGGGAATAAGCTGCTCATATTCCATGCCCACCAAATCGGTTCCTTTGTATTCGGCCACCACTTTAAACGGCACCAACTTATCACCCGGTTTGTAATCTTCCAAAGCTATTTCAGCTGCTTTCGGATTAAAATGAGTATTCAGCAATGCCTTCGCCAACACAACCGTAATAGGCTCGCCGGTGTACGCATTGTAAGACTGAACGGCTACGTAGTCAATTTTGGGCCCCACACAAAGCGCTGTGTTTGAGGGCAATGTCCACGGTGTGGTAGTCCACGCAATAAAATAAGGAGTACCCCATGCCGACATTTCGGGCTTGGGATTCTTCATCAGGAACTGTGCAACCACCGTCGTATCTTTCACATCACGGTAGCAGCCCGGCTGATTCAGCTCGTGTGAGCTCAACCCTGTTCCGGCAGCCGGAGAATAAGGCTGAATGGTATATCCTTTGTAAAGTAATCCTTTTTTATACAGTTGTTTCAGCAGCCACCACAGAGTTTCAATGTAGCGGTTATCATACGTAATGTAGGGATCGTTCATATCGACCCAATACCCCATCTTGAGCGTAAGGTCCTCCCACTCTTTGGTGAATTTCATCACATCTTTGCGGCAAGCTGCATTGTATTCGGCAACAGTGATTTTCTTACCAATATCTTCTTTGGTAATGCCCAGCGCTTTCTCTACTCCCAGTTCCACCGGTAGTCCATGCGTATCCCATCCGGCCTTACGCTTTACCTGAAAACCTTTCATCGTTTTGTAACGGCAGAAAATATCTTTGATGGAACGTGCCATTACATGGTGAATACCCGGCATACCATTGGCCGAGGGAGGTCCTTCAAAAAACACAAATGAGGGACACCCTTCACGTTCTGTCATACTTTTGGCGAAAACACTGTTTTCATCCCATTTTTTAAGTACCTCTTTGTTCACCTCAGAAAGGTCGAACTGAGAATGTTCAGCAAATCTTTTACTCATCACTGTATATTCTAAATTTTAACTATTCAAATTTATAAGGGTGCAAATTTACAAAAACATTAGTAAGAGAGAAAGCATTTGCCCTCAAAAAGCGATGCATAATGACAATATTTGCATGAAAACGGCTAGCATTAAAATCGTTATACTAGAAATTTAGTGTAACTTTGCAGCCTTTTAAAGGTAAATAAGATAAAGCACATGAACCAATTTAATTCGAAAGCGGCCGGGGGAACTACCTTTAGCATCCTCATAGCGCTAAGCATTGCGCATTTATTAAACGACACGCTACAATCTGTCATTTCAGCTATTTACCCATTATTAAAAGATAGCTTATCTCTCAGCTTTGCGCAAATAGGGCTCATCACGCTGGTTTATCAGATTTCGGCCTCGGTTTTTCAACCGTTGGTGGGCATCTATCTCGACAAAAAACCGAACCCGTGGTTTTTACCCATCGGCATGAGCTTCACGCTGGCAGGATTGCTTTTCCTGGCTTTCGCCACTACCCTCCCACAGGTTTTTTTATCGGTGTTTCTGGTGGGTGTCGGTTCGTCTATTTTACACCCCGAAGCTTCACGGCTTACTTCGCTAGCATCGGGTGGTAAACGCGGATTAGCGCAATCTTTGTTTCAAGTAGGTGGCAATTTAGGCGGATCGATGGGGCCGTTATTAGCTGCGCTGATCATTGCTCCTTACGGACAGCAGCACATTGCTTTGTTTGCTGTGCTGGCAGTAATTGCTATTCTAGCAATGATTCCCATTTGCAAATGGTATAGAAGAGTGCTGCAAATTGCCGGACAACGAGGACGCAAGCAGGTAGCAGCTGTCAAAGGGCCGTTGTCACGCAACAAAACGATTTTTTCACTACTCATTCTGCTCATACTAATTTTCTCTAAATACATCTACATGGCCAGTCTCACCAACTTCTATACCTTTTACCTGATGCATAAATTTGGTGTTTCCATCCAGAACTCTCAATTTTACTTGTTTGCCTTTCTTTTTGCAGCTGCGCTGGGAACATTGTTGGGTGGGCCCATAGGCGACCGCGTGGGACGTAAATACGTCATTTGGGTATCTATCTTAGGGGTAGCTCCTTTTACGTTGTTGATGCCTCATGCCAATTTGTTTTGGACTTGCATTTTAAGTATTTGCATCGGGTTGATTCTTTCATCGGCTTTTTCGGCCATACTGGTTTATGCGCAAGAACTATTGCCGGCCAAACTGGGACTTATTTCGGGACTGTTTTTCGGACTGGCATTCGGCATTGCAGGTGTAGCTTCGGCTATTTTGGGTAATATGGCCGATAGCAAAGGAATTGAATATGTTTATGAGATATGTGCCTACATGCCTTTGTTAGGATTGGTTACTTACTTTTTACCGAATCTAAAGAAATCTGACCGATAAAAACAAACAGCACGCTTCATTTTACCACGCTGTGCTCAACGCAGCTGTTCACTGCGCACAAGATATTTGTTTTCTACGCACAAAAGAATTCATCTTTGTGCACAACTCTCAAAGGCTTTGTGGCAAGGCTATTTAAAGGCACAAAAAAAGGATACATCATGTGATGCATCCTTTTTTATAAGTAAGATTTATTTTAAAAGAATTACTTGCGTGGCAAGGCTTCTTTAACTACCATCTGACGACCTTCGTATTCAGCTCCGTTAAGTTCTTTGATAACCTGACCAGCTTCAGTGCTGTCTGGCATTTCAACGAATGCAAAGCCTTTTGATTTTTTAGTGTCACGGTCAACGATTAATTTAACAGAATCAACTGTACCGTATTCTTCAATAACCTGTCTCAAATCTGCTTCCCTAACGCGATAGCTTAGGTTTCCAACATAAATGTTCATAAAAATAAAAAATAAAAATTGATAAATAAAATAATAAAACAACGGAAGTTTGAGATAGATCTGTATTCAACTAAAAAGAGAAGAAAAAAGAACAAATACGAAACGATCAATTGTTTACGGCTACAAAGTAAGGCATTTATTTTGAATAAACACCTATATAACTGTGTTTTTTTTCATTATGCGCATCAAATAATAAGATTTGAGCGAAAATTTGAAATAAAAATGAAATAAAAAAAGCAAAGAATGCATCAAATCTTCAAAAAAATGAAGGTATGCGCATTCTTTGCAATAATAAAAGCACTTATTTATGTTGTTCGGCCCAACGGCCTACAGTGAATTTTAGTGCTTGCTCAAGTAACTGGCAACACCATCTTCGGTTGCCTTAAGAGCATCTTTGCCTTTTGACCAGTTAGCCGGACAAACTTCGCCAAATTCTTCAAAGTGTTGCAAGGCGTCTACCACACGAATGGCTTCGTCCACACTACGTCCGAGTGGCAAATCGTTAATAACTGAATGGCGAACCACTCCTTCTTTATCAATCAGGAACAATCCACGGTACGCAACGGGGGTACCTTCACAAACCCAATTGCCATTTTCATCGGGTGCGTAAGAACCTGCCAAAACGCCGAAGCTTTCAGAAATTGATTTGGAAAGGTCGGCTACGATCGGATAAGTCACACCCTGAATACCGCCTTGGTTTTTAGGTGTGTTTAACCATGCAAAATGTGAATGCTGTGAATCGACTGAACAGCCAACTACTGCCACATTTCTTTTTTCAAATTCGGCCAGTTTTTCCTGAAAAGCGTGGAGTTCCGTGGGACAAACAAATGTAAAGTCCATCGGATAGAAGAAAAATACCACGTATTTGTTACCTTTGTATTGTTCCAAAGAAAAGTTATCGACTATTTCGTGTCCGTTAACTACTGCTGCAGCACTAAATTTAGGTGCTTGTTTTCCAATTAATGATCTCATAATGTATTTTGTTTTTAGAAGTTGTTTAATCCTTTTTCTGAGAGCAAAACTACGGTAATCTGCAGAGGTGGCAAAAAAAATACAATGGATAAAATCTATGGACTTATAGATGAAATCTATCAGAGGAAACAATTACTTTTGCACATCCGTTCGTAGTCACTAAACAGAAAGTATGTAAAATGAAAAAGTTCGTCAGTTTATTCGTTCTAATTCTGCTATCCGCATCAGCGTGGTGCCAATCGCATCCTAACTACACCATTATCGTATCGCTCGATGGTTTTCGCTGGGATTACCCTACCTTGTATAGCACTCCCCATTTAGACCAGATAGCCGCCAGAGGTTCGTCGGCCACCATGCTTCCCTCCTATCCGGCTTCCACTTTTCCGAACCATTACACGCTGGCTACCGGACTGGTTCCTGATCATCATGGCATAGTAAACAATACATTTTGGGATACGCAGAACAACCGGCAATATTCCATGAATAATCCGGAAACACGTTTTAATCCGGCGTATTATTTGGGCGAACCGATATGGGTTACGGCACAAAAGCAGGGTGTTAAAACGGCCAATATGTATTGGGTGGCAGCCGATATACCCATCAAAAACACATTTCCTACTTATCAGAAATTGTTCAGGCAGAAGCCGCAGCTAACGTTCGAAGAACGTATTGATACTGTTATTTCGTGGTTACGCATGCCCGAAGAGGCACGCCCGCAACTCGTCATGCTTTATTTTGAAGAGCCCGACGGCACAGGGCATCACTTCGGTCCGCGAAGCCTGGAAACAAAAAGAAAAGTTGAATACCTGGATAGTTTGGTGGGTGTGCTGATGCACAAGATCAGTCGGTTACCTATAGCGGACAGGATCAATTTAATTGTAACTTCGGACCACGGGATGACTGAAATCAGCGACGAGCGTGTGGTCAACATGCACCCATATCTCAAACCGGAATGGTGCCGGGTTATTGATGGTAAAACGCCAACATCGGTATTTACAAAGCCCGAATTCAGGGATTCGGTGTACAATTCACTAAAAAATGTGCCTCACATTCATGTGTGGAAAAAGGAAGAAATACCCGCCGAACTGCATTATGGCAGCAGTGACCGGATTGGCGACATAGTCATTGCACCTGCAACCGGATGGCAGTTTGCCGAGAAAGGATCCGGACTAAAAGGGGCGCACGGTTATTTCCCTCAGGAGCCCGACATGCAGGTTATTTTCAGAGCATACGGACCCGATTTCAAAGAGGGATATCGCTCCAAAGGGTTTGTCAACGTTGACATCTACCCGTTGCTATGTTATCTGCTGCATGTGAAACCTGCAAAGAATGATGGTCAACCGGCACGAATAGCCGATTTAATAAATCAGACCAGCAGGGATGCCAATCCCATTCTCCCTTAAGCCGGCCTACCAACATCACAAGTTGTTGCAAACATAAACTAAAAAATCACCCCCGCTACAACGATCTGTGGCGGGGGTGATTTCGATTTATTTTTTCCAAAGCTGACTCATATCTTCCAGAGTTTTACCCTTCGTTTCGGGCACCCAGCGCCATACAAATAGAGCAGCAAGAATGCAAATGGAGCCGTAAAGGCTATATGCAAACACCGGACTAAAATCATACAGTGCAGGGAAAGTAGATGATATGATGTAATTAAACACCCATTGGAAAGCCACCGCAATTGCTACCGCTTTACCACGGATCGTGTTGGGGAATATCTCGGAAATGAGTACCCAGCAGATAGGACCCCATGACATCATGAAGAATGCTGCGTAAACGATAATGGAGAATACGGGAAGAACTCCTTTCACATCCATGCCATCGCACAAAGCAACCGCAAAAGCTCCTAAAGCCATACCAATAGAACCGATAATGAGCAAAGGTTTGCGTCCAAAACGGTCCACAGTAAAGATGGCAACCAGCGTAAAGATGATGTTAACCACACCCATCAGCACGGTTTGCATCATACCTCCTCCTTCAGCTCCGGCACTTTCAAATATACGCGGTGCATAATAAAGTACCGCATTAATACCGATGGCCTGCTGAAATACGGAAAGCATAATACCTATTACAATAACAGTTACCCCGTATGTGAACAGTTTTTCAGTCTTCTCGTGAGCCGTTGCTTTAATATCAGCCAAGATTTGTTTTGCCTGAATGGTACCATTCACTTTTTCGAGAATAGAGAAAGCCTTGTCTTCCTGCCGTACCATTACCAGGTAACGAGGAGTTTTAGGAACAAAAAACAAGAGCAATCCAAACAAACCGGCCGGGAAAGCCTCTGAGCCGAACATATACCTCCAGCCTTCGGTTACACTCCACATGTCCGATGCACTATTCACCGTCAGCATACCCGTTGCAGGATCCTTGTCCAAAATAGGATTTTCGTGACCTCCCAAAATGAGATAATTCACGAAATACACCACCAACATACCAAAAATAATGGCAAACTGGTTACATGACACCAAGGTTCCACGGATGTTTGACGGTGCAATTTCGGCAATGTACATAGGACATACAGCCGAAGCCAGTCCGACGCCAATACCACCCAACACACGGTACAAGTTAAAAGCGATCAACAAGTCCATGTTTGGTTTCCCGTATTCAAAAAACAAGAATTCGGGATAATAAGAGCCTAATGCCGATAGGAAGAACAGAATGGCAGCCAGTCGCAAAGAGTTTCTACGCCCCAGGCGTGAAGCGAAAACACCAGACATGGCACCTCCCAGAACGCAACCAATCAAAGCACTCGATGAAGTAATGCCATGCATCACCTTATCATACTGAAAATCCGGTGCCATTAAAAAGAAAGCTTCAAGCCCTTTTTCTGCACCGGAAATCACTGCTGTATCATAACCAAACAGTAGCCCTCCGAGGATGGCTACTGTTGTGATTGAATAAAGATAGAGTTTACTACCGTTATTTGTATTATTCATAGTATATGGATTTCTTAACAATACATGTTCAGAATCGCCTCGTACAATTCTTGTTTTCCACTAGTTTGTTTCGGCTCACCGTTTGCTTTCGCATAAGCAACCAAGTCTTCTAGTGCCAACTTGCCTTCTTCAAATTCTTTACCTTTACCGGCATCGAATGAAGCGTAACGTTCTGCAAACATTTTATTGTAAGGAGATTCGTTAAGCAATGCAGCGGCATTTTCCAAAGCACGTGCCATGGCATCCATACCTGCAATGTGAGCAATGAAGATATCTTCCAGATCGGTTGAGTTACGACGAGTCTTAGCGTCAAAGTTAGTACCGCCATTACCCAAACCACCGTTGCGGATGATCTGCATCATTGCCTGAACCAATTCGTATTGGTCAATGGGGAACTGGTCAGTATCCCAGCCGTTTTGATAGTCACCACGGTTAGCATCGATTGAACCCAACATGCCATTGTCAACAGCAACTGCCAATTCGTGCTCAAAAGTATGACCGGCCAACGTAGCATGATTCACCTCAATGTTCACTTTGAAATCTTTTTCAAGACCGTGAGCTTTCAAGAAACCAATTACAGTTTCAGTATCAACGTCATATTGATGTTTGCTAGGCTCCATTGGTTTAGGTTCAATCAAGAAAGTACCCTGGAAACCTTTAGAACGAGCATAGTCACGAGCCATAGTCAACATTTTAGCCAAATGTTCTTTTTCGCGCTTCTGGTCAGTGTTCAACAGAGACATATAACCTTCTCTACCTCCCCAGAATACGTAGTTTGAACCACCTAGTTCAATAGTAGCATCGATCGCATTTTTAATTTGAACAGCAGCACGAGCCACTACATCAAAATCAGGGTTAGTAGCTGCACCATTCATGTAGCGAGCATTGCTGAACACGTTGGCAGTACCCCACAACAGTTTAATACCAGTTTCTTGTTGCTTTTGTTTTGCATAAGCAACGATAGCCTTCAAATTAGCTTCGTATTCTTCAATAGAAGCACCTTCGTCAACCAAGTCAATATCGTGGAAACAGTAATATTCAATACCTATTTTCTGCATGAATTCGAAACCTGCATCCATTTTATCTTTTGCAGCCTGCAATTTATCAGCATTACCGTTCCATGCAAACTGTTTTGTTCCGCCACCAAATTGATCGCCACCTTCAGCGCAAAGTGTGTGCCACCATGCCATTGAGAATTTGAACCAATCTTTCATTTTCTTTCCATTAATTTCCTTTTCAGGATCGTAATAACGGAATGCCATCGGGTTTTTGCTCTCTTTTCCTTCAAATTTAATTTTTCCTATTCCGGGAAAAAACTCTTTTGTTGCCATAATTTTTAGGGTTTTAAAGTGTAAGCAGCACATGCCAATTAGTGAATATGCTGCTTTTCACTTGTTATTAAATTAAGTTAGTTAATTATTTATTTGCTCATTGATTTCTCTAAACGATACTTCCACTTGGCATAAGCATCAGCGTATTCCTGGCGTTTAGCAACGTTTGGTTCAATTACATCCAGCTTTTCGAGTGTAGCAAAAGCTTCGTTGTTATCTTTATAAATTCCTGCACCGATACCGGCTCCCTTGGCTGCTCCCACTGATCCGTCTGTGTCATACAGCTCGATAACGGCTCCGGTTACTCCGGCCAATGTGTCGCGGAAGATAGAACTCAGGAACATATTGGCATGACCGGCATGTATCTTCTTCACTGGTATACCCATCTGCTCCATAATATCAATACCGTATTTGAATGAGAACACGATGCCTTCTTGCGCAGCACGAATAATGTGATGCTTACCGTGCGTGTTAAAGTTCACACCACGGATGCTACAACCTATTTCTTTATTATTAAGCATTCTTTCGGCACCGTTTCCAAAAGGAAGAATGCTGATGCCCGCACTACCGATAGGTGCTTTGGAAGCCAGCACATTCATTTCGTTATACGAAATTCCTTCGGGAGCAATATTGCGCTTAACCCATGAGTTCAAAATTCCTGTTCCGTTGATGCAAAGCAGCACACCCAAACGGGTTTGCTCATCACTGTGGTTCACGTGGGCAAATGTATTCACACGCGACTGCGGATCGTAATTTACCTCGCCGTTTACTCCGTAAACCACACCCGAAGTTCCTGCTGTTGAAGCAATTTCTCCCGGGTTAAATACGTTCAGCGAAAGCGCATTGTTGGGCTGATCACCGGCACGATAAGTAATAGGTGTTCCTTCTTTCAATCCTAATTCCTTGGCCGCAGCAGCATTGACACGTCCCTGCTCAGAGAAGGTTGGTTTTATGTCGGCTATCAGCGAAGCATCGAATCCGTAATATTTCATCAGGAAGTCTGCCACAGAATTTGTTTTGAAATCCCAAAACATACCTTCGGACAAGCCCGAAACGGTGGTGCAAATTTCACCGCTCAACTTCATGGCAATGTAATCTCCCGGAAGCATTATTTTGTAAATGCGTGCATAAAGTTCGGGTTCATGTTCTTTAATCCATGCCAATTTAGAAGCGGTAAAGTTACCGGGAGAGTTCAACAAGTGCGACAAGCATTGTTCTTCGCCCAGCGTTTCAAACGCTTTTTGACCGTAAGGCACTGCACGTGAGTCGCACCAAATGATGGAAGGTCTCAACACGTGTTGATCTTTGTCAACACAAACCAATCCGTGCATCTGATAAGATATACCGATGGCCTTTATTTCAGCGGCACTAACGCCGGATTCGGTCATAATGGCTTGTGTAGACAGCTTGAGGTTTTCCCACCAGCTCTCGGGGTCTTGTTCTGCCCATCCGGGATTAACAGCTATGATGTTTGCTTCCGTTTTGGGGAAGAAAGCCGACGAAACACATTTTCCGGTTTCGGCATTAACCAAGCTCGCCTTAACAGATGAGCTACCAATATCGTACCCTAGTAAAAACATAAACTTATTTTTTAGTATTAGAAACTTTCATTAATCGATTCAACTGGATGATGTTATCTTCTGATCTTGTTATATATCTTTTTATCGAACTTGTAATAGCGTGCTGCGCGATGCGCCACCCCTTTCTGACGTTCTTCCAAAGGCACAACGTATTCCATCATAGCTATTTTCTTATGAAAGTTGCGCACATCAAGTTCTTTATCATAAATAAGTTCAAAAAGAATGCGAAGCTGGGCTGCGGTAAACTTGCGCGGAAGCAAGTCGAATACGATAGAGGGATTGAACTCTACCACCTGGCGAATGGAAACCAATGCTTCCTTAATAATAAGGTTATGGTCAAAAGCCAATGTTTTGACTTCATTCAATGCTACCCAACAGGCTTGGTAATCTTCCAGAGACTGACTCAGCGTTCGGTCTATTTTCACCATAGCCATGTAGGCCACGGTAACAATTCGCTCAACTTTCATTTTGGTGGCTCTTTCAAGCCAACGAACATCTTTGGGGTTGCTCGTGCGGTTTTTGGAACCAAACGTTTTAAACTGTATCAAATTCACAGATTTTACGCCGGTCAATTCATTCAACACGCGTTGAGCCGCTTCATCAAGATCTTCATCCATATAAATAAGGCTTCCGGGCAATTTCATGTCGTTGTATATATCGCCCGCTTCTTCGCCTACCCTTTTAACCAGAAGCACCTTGAGTTGCTCACCGTCAAAACCAATCACCACACAGTCAACTGATATGTGATTATTCGCCAAAAGAGTTTCATTGAGTATGTTTTGCATAATACTTATCTTAATTTGCCGTGCAAATATAGATGCTTTTTTCATTTCTACAAGCATAAAAACAAGATAATTAATGATGCTATAAAACATTATTTATCAGGCAAATACATATCTTACAACTTACAATATGATGCTTTTGTCTTATCTTCCAAAAAACAATATGTATTGCAGCCAACCTACGTCAGGGCTAATTGTATTTATTACAAAAAGAGTTTATGGTCTGAAAATCAGGCATTTTAGCTTACCCGTTATTTACAACACGGCAGGGAAGTTATTGTATTCACACAACCATCGATATGCCACATGGTTTCATTTGAAACGTTCAAAAGCAGATTCTTTTCTCTTTGAGATTCATCGTATGAATAAAATCCTTACCTTTGGGGCCGTGTTTTATAAAAACTACTAAAATAGAGAAAATATGAAAGCATTTGTATTCCCGGGTCAGGGTGCTCAATTTGTAGGAATGGGCAAAGACTTATATGAAAGCTCGGCACTTGCCAAAGAATTATTTGAAAAAGCAAATGACATCCTCGGATATCGGATTACGGATATTATGTTCAACGGTACGGATGAGGATTTGCGTCAAACCAAAGTGACTCAGCCTGCTGTTTTCTTGCACTCGGTAATCTCTGCTCTTTGCATGGGCGACGATTTCAAACCTGAAATGACTGCCGGCCATTCATTGGGTGAGTTCTCGGCTCTTGTTGCAGCCGGAGCGCTCAACTTTGAAGACGGACTAAAATTAGTATATGCTCGTGCAATGGCTATGCAGAAAGCATGCGAAGCTACTCCGTCGACAATGGCTGCCATTTTGGGACTGGCCGATGAGAAAGTGGAAGAAATCTGCGCTTCAATCGAAGGAGAGGTTTGTGTGCCGGCCAATTACAACTGCCCGGGACAAATCGTAATTTCGGGATCAGTACCGGGAATTGAAAAGGCATGTGAGCTGATGAAAGCTGCTGGTGCCAAACGTGCTCTTCCTTTAAAGGTAGGTGGTGCTTTCCACTCTCCGCTCATGAATCCTGCAAAGATTGAGTTGGAAGCGGCTATCAATGCCACTGAAATACACACTCCCAAGTGTCCGGTTTATCAGAACGTTGATGCCAAACCGCATACTGACCCTGTGGAAATTAAAAAGAATCTGGTGGCTCAGCTGACAGCTTCTGTACGCTGGACTCAAACGGTAAAAAACATGGTAGCCGACGGGGCAACCGACTTTACCGAATGCGGACCGGGTGCTGTTCTTCAAGGAATGATTAAGAAGATTGAGCCATCTGTTGATGCTCACGGAATAGCTTAAGCTTTATTTTAAGTAAACGGTAAAAGGGTCGTCAGCATTGTACGGCCCTTTTTCAGCTAAACAATCTAATTTCCATATGAAAGACTTCGCAGCAATAGATTTTGAAACAGCTAACCAACATCGCAGCAGTGTGTGCAGTGTAGGGATTGTCATTGTAAAAAACGACATCATTGTTGACCGCTTTTATCGCTTGATAAAGCCTAGTCCTAATTTTTACTGCAGATGGGCCACTGAGTGTCACGGCATTACGTTTAATGACACGGTCAACTCACCGCTGTTTCCCGATGTATGGGCTGAAATAGCACCCCGGATAGCCGACTTGCCTTTAATAGCTCACAACAAAAGTTTCGATGAGCCATGCCTCAAAAAGTGTCATGAAGTATATGACATTCCTTATCCTAATTACACTTTTTATTGCACCTTGCAGGCATCGCGACGTTACTTCCCGAAACTGGAAAACCATCAGCTACACACTGTCTCGGCACACGTGGGTTACATACTGGATAATCACCACCATGCATTGGCCGACGCTGAAGCATGTGCGGAAATAGCATTGAAATTACAGATGCTGTAAAATCCGGATCCTCTCATTTTATATGGCCAGTTAAGTTAATTAATCGGGAAATCTAATTAACTTCGTAGCGAACAAATTCAATGTCATAAACAAATGGACTTCAATATTGGTTATGCTTTAAGCGGTGGCTTTATTAAAGGCTTTGCGCATTTGGGAATTATGCAGGCGCTTCTGGAACACGACATTAAACCCGATGTAATATCCGGAGTTAGTGCCGGATCGTTGGCGGGTGTGTTTTATGCGGATGGTAATGAACCTTATAAGGTGCTCGACTTTTTCTCGGGGCACAAGTTTCAGGATCTTACCAAACTGGTTATTCCCAAAGTGGGACTTTTCGAGTTGGGCGAATTTCAAGATTTCCTTCGTAGCAACCTCAAAGCCCAAAAGCTGGAAGAGCTGAAGACGCCGTTAATCGTTACGGCAACCGATTTGGATCACGGCAAAAGCGTTCAATTCAGAAAGGGAAGCATTCCCGAACGAATTGCGGCTTCGTGTTGCATGCCCATCCTGTTTGCTCCCGTAAAAATAAACGGTGTGCACTACGTTGACGGGGGACTGTTTATGAACCTGCCGGCTTCGGTTATCCGAAAACAATGCGAAAAGGTTGTAGCCATCAACGTGAGTCCGCTCAACATGGAGCAATATAAAATGAATATTATTGGTATTGCACTGAGGTCTTATCACCTGATGTTCAGGGCTAACTCATTCAAAGAAATGGAGTATTGCGACCTGCTCATTGAGCCGGGCAATCTTAGTAAATATAGCAACCGCGAACTTGAAAAGGCAGAAGAAATATTTAATCACGGATACGAGACTGCCAATCATTTAATAACCGAACTATTAGAGGAAAAAGGAAAAATATGGAAGTAATTAAAACGGGACTAGCTGCTTTTGGCATGTCGGGACAAGTATTTCATGCGCCTTTCATCAGTTCGAATCCTCAATTTGAACTCTCAAAAATAGTTGAAAGGAGTAAAAATTTATCTAAAGAGAAATATCCAAAAGCAGAAATAGTAAGAAGCTTTGATGAACTGATTGCTGATGCGCAGTTGGAACTCATCGTCATCAATACACCAGACAGTACGCATTATGAATACGCCAAAGCAGCATTGCTTGCCGGAAAGCATGTGGTCATTGAAAAGCCCATTACCAGCAACGCTGATCAGGCTAAAGAGTTAATTGATATAGCAAAATCTAAAAACCTAATGATCAGCGCTTACCAAAACAGAAGATGGGACGCTGATTTCCTTTCGGTAAAAGAAATTCTGGCTAAAAACCTGTTGGGAAGAGTTGTGGAATTTGAATCGACGTTTTCGCGTTACCGCAATTTTATTAAACCGGGAACGTGGAAAGAAACCGGTGAATTAGGCGGTGGATTAACCTATAACATCGGCTCGCACCTTATTGATCAGGCTGTCAGACTTTTTGGATTACCGGAAGCCGTATATGCCGATTTGGGAACTGTAAGAACCGGCGGGATGGTCGATGATTATTTTGTGATCCGCTTCCTGCGTCCTGCCTTGGCTCCTGAGCTTAAAGTTTCACTAAAAGCCAGCTACCTGATGCGTACTCCCGAACCTCGTTTTGTTTTACACGGTACATTGGGATCATTTGTAAAATACGGTATTGACCGCCAGGAAGAAGATTTAATAGCCGGGAAGTCTCCTCTGGAACAAAACTGGGGGAAAGAAGATAAAGAATTCTACGGATGGCTACACACCGAAGCCGACGGCAGAGAGATAAATACGCGTTACGAGGGTCCGGCAGGAAACTACGGTGCGTTTTACGAGAACATTTACCGCCACCTGAGGCTAAACGAAGCGCTGGAAACAGACGCATCCGAGGTACTCAATGTGATACGAATCATTGAGGCGGCCTACCAAAGTCACAAGGAAGAAAGGATTATTCACTTACGCTAATCCCAAACATGATAGAGAAACAAAATAAACTGATAGTATATCAGGTATTACCCCGCCTTTTTGGCAACAACAATAATTACTGCGTTAACAACGGCAGCCTGGAAACCAATGGGTGTGGTAAGTTTAGTGATTTCACGCCCAAAGCGCTCGGTGAAATAAAAAAACTGGGAGTCACGCATATTTGGTACACGGGAATCATTGAACACGCCACGCAAACCGATTACAGTGCATACGGCATTCAACGGGATCATCCGGCTGTTGTGAAGGGTAAAGCGGGTTCTCCTTATGCCATTAAAGACTATTACGATGTAGATCCCGACTTGGCCACTCATGTTGAAAAGCGGATGCATGAGTTTGAAGAATTGGTGAAACGAACTCATAAAGAGGGATTGAAGGTTATCATTGATTTTGTTCCGAACCACGTGGCTCGACAATATCACTCGGATGTGCAACCGGCCGACATAGCCGAACTGGGTGCCGATGATAATCGAACACTGTCATTCAGTCCGTACAACAATTATTACTACATACCTCAGACTGAATTTAAAGGGCAGTTTGACTTGAAAGCCGGGGATGATACTCCTTACAAGGAATACCCCGCCAAGGTAACGGGCAACAACCGCTTCGATGCTTCGCCCAACATAAACGACTGGTACGAAACAGTCAAGTTGAATTACGGAGTTGATTACCCCAACGGAGGCACGCGGTGCTTCTCGCCCACTCCGGATACATGGACGAAAATGAGGCACATCCTTCTCTTCTGGGCTGCCAAAGGTATTGACGGATTTCGTTGTGACATGGCCGAGATGGTTCCCGTGGAATTTTGGGAATGGGTGGTGCCGCAAGTGAAAAAGGATTATCCCGATCTGTTATTTATTGCTGAGGTCTATAACCCTTATGAATACAAAAACTATTTGCAAAAGGGCAAATTTGACTATTTGTATGATAAAGTAGGATTGTATGACACTTTGCGAAACATTACCTGCGGATACGAATCGGCAAACTCCATAACTCGTTGCTGGCAAAGCTTGGGCGGACTGGAAAAACAAATGCTTAACTTTCTGGAAAACCACGATGAACAGCGTATTGCATCCGACTTTTTTGCTCGTGATCCACGCAAAGCCATTCCGGCCTTAGTGGTTTCTTCGTGTATGAACACCAATCCATTCATGATTTATTCGGGGCAGGAATTGGGTGAAAAAGGCATGGATACGGAAGGCTTCAGCGGCCGGGACGGACGAACCAGCATCTTTGATTACTGGAGCATGGACAGCATTCGTAAGTGGAGAAATGGAGGCAAGTTTGACGGCAAGAAAATAACTCCGGAACAACAACATTTACTCGATTTTTATCGTTTACTCCTCACACTTTCTACCCACGAAAAAGCGATTAGTTGTGGACAGTTCTTCGATTTGATGTACGCAAACCAAAATGGCTGGAAGTTCAACGAGCATAAGCAATATACTTTTTTGCGAAAATACAAAAACGAGCTTCTTTTCATTGTTGTCAACTTTGATTGTGTGGCTGTTGAAGTTGCCATCAATTTACCCTCGCACGCATTTGATTATCTTCAAATGCCCCAAACGGAGGGATATGAAGCAACCGACTTGCTGACGAACAAAAAGGAAATCATTTCTTTGCTCCCCTACAAAGCTACCGAGACAAGCCTCGCAGCGCACGGAGCCAAAATTTTGAAGATTATTTTTTAGACACACGTTTTCAATACAGAAAAATACCGTTCTGAATAGATGAGCTACCTAATTGAGCTCTGCTTCAGAACGGTATTATTATTTTGTTTTTGTAACAGCCAAACGCTTACATCTTCTTTAAAACAACTGCCGTACGAGCAGGGATGTAGATTTTAAGCCATTCTTTCTTTTCACGTGCATAAAGCGGATCGGCAATGGTAAAGTGCTCAACCGTATCATCTGTCAGTCCGTTGCCACCGTAAAGAGGACTATCGGTATTCAAAACAGCCATGTATTTACCCGGCGTTACCAAAAAACCATAATCGGTAAAAGACTTCTTGGGGTTGAAGTTGAACACAAAAATCAAATCTTTGCGTTGAAAAGCCAATACCTGATCTTCATCATTGTGCCAAATTTCTTGCACAGGAGTGGTTTGGAAACTCTTCACACCCTTCAATAGCTTCAACATATCAGCGTCAAAGTCGGCCATGACGTGGTAAAGCAGGTTCTTATTATCGACTAAATCCCATTGGCGGCGAGCATACTTACAAGACCAACCGTTACCCTCTCTGGGGAAGTCAATCCATTCGGGATGCCCAAACTCGTTACCCATAAAATTAAGGTAACCACCGTTCATGGTAGAAGCCGTAATCAACCGGATCATTTTATGCAAGGCTATTCCTCTGTTAACCACGTAGTTAGCATCACCTTTCTGCATGTGCCAATACATATCAGCATCAATGAGACGGAAAATGACAGTCTTGTCGCCCACCAAAGCCTGGTCATGACTCTCTGCGTAAGAAATAGTCTTTTCATTTTTGCGACGGTTGGTCACTTCCCAAAACATGCCGGAAGGTTTCCAGTCCTCGTCAATTTTATCTTTAATGGTACGAATCCAGTAATCAGGAATATTCATGGCCATGCGGTAATCGAATCCATACCCGCCATCTTCAATTTTCGCTGCAATGCCAGGCATACCCGATACATCTTCTGCTATGGTGATGGCATTCACCTTTACCTGATGAATCAAATCATTGGCCAAAGTTAAGTAGCAGATGGCGTTATCGTCCTGATGTCCGTTGTAATAATCGGCATAATTAACAAAAGCCTCTCCCAACCCGTGACTGAAATACAGCATAGAGGTTACTCCGTCAAAGCGGAAACCATCAAAAGAATATTCTTCCAGCCAATATTTGCAGTTAGACAACAGAAAATGAATCACCTCATTTTTGCCATAGTCAAAACACAAGGAATCCCATGCCGGATGTTCCCTGCGAGCTCCCGGATAAAAATACTGATTTGGATCACCTGCAAAGTTAGCCAGTCCTTCCACCTCATTCTTCACGGAATGAGAATGAACAATATCCATAATCACTGCAATGCCCAAGGCATGAGCAGCATCAATAAGTTCCTTTAATTCATCGGGTGTTCCGAAACGAGACGAAGCCGCAAAGAAGTTAGATACATGATAGCCGAAACTTCCATAATAAGGATGTTCCTGAACGGCCATAACCTGAATGCAGTTATAACCCGCTTTGGCAACACGCGGCAGAATCTTTTCGCGAAACTCGTTATACGTACCCACCTTTTCTTCCTGCTGAGCCATGCCAATGTGGCACTCGTAAATCAACAACGGATCGGTAGCAGGTTTAAAGTTCTTAGTCTTAAGCACATAAGGTGTTTGAGGGTCCCATACCTGTGCGTTGAAAATGCCGGTTTGTGCATCCTGCACCACCCGGGTAGCCCACGCGGGAATCCGTTCGCCACAGCCCCCATTCCAATGCACAATTAACTTATACAAATCACCGTGATGCAATACATCAGCCGGCAATTCTATTTCCCAGTTTCCGTTTTCCAAACGGGTCATAGCATAAGCCTGATCTTCCTTCCAGTTACTGAAAGTTCCAATCAGATAAATCTGGGTTGCATTTGGTGCCCATTCTCTAAAGACCCATCCTTTACCTGTTTTGTGCAAGCCAAAGTAAAGATATCCCGTAGCAAAATCCGATAGAGATTGTTTTCCTCCGTTTGTCAACTCGGATTTTTTTCCCAGTGCATACCGATAACGACCATTGATTGCCTCTTCAAAAGGCTCTAGCCACAGATCGTGTTTGATGATATTAAGAGTTCTTTCCATGCAGGATGAATTAGAGTGTTTGAAATTTATGCTTTCACTTTCACGATTACCTTTTTGACTCCTTCAGGAGTAACGCCGGGTGCATGACCATCTTGGGGGAAGAATATGGCAAACATACCCGGTTTTACGGTAACATAAGTTTCTGCTAAGCCTTCAAAAAATGTAATGTCTTTTTCAGCATTGTAAGCAGCATCGGCAGGTGTACAACTTGTTGCAGGAGTATACCCCATTATTTCAATGCCCGACAATGGAATCTGTATGTCGATAAACTCATTGTGAGTTTCCAATTTGGCCTGTTCTTTTGTTTTAGGATTTGTTTGTGCCACATTGACAACCAGGTTTTTGCCCTGAAGCTCTGTTTTGCCAACCTCTAGCGCATTCAAATCGTGAGATTTTAAAAACTCTACAGCCTGAGCGAACAATGGATTCAGCCCGGCATATTTTTCCAGGTTTTCTAAAGTATCTACTATCATAGTTATTGTAATTAAATAATATTCTTATTCCAAATCATCAATCGTAAAATTCGTAAAGTCCGAGAAGCGTTTCAGCTGCACAAAGACCTCCTCCATTTTGTCGAGCCAGTTGGCATCCATAAAAAAGCTGTCGTCCACCTTATAAGCACAAGTGAAATCTTTGCATTTTAGATAGTCAATGTACTTGAAATCTTTTGGGAAACCTTTGGGGGCAGTTTTCAGAAATGATTCGCCTATCACCGGAAAATATTGCTTGAAAGAAGGGTCCTCAACTATCGACACATACTCGTCGATGTTTTCATAAATAGACTGCCTTAAAGCTTTCAGTATATTGGGTGGCGGACAGTAGCTTCCTCCTGCCAACATGCAGTTGCCCGGTTCCAAATGAATGTAATAGCCGCAATGGTCAGACTTCTTGCCTTTGGCATTGATGTATCCGCCCAAATGGGTTTTATAGGGAGTTTTGTCTGCACTAAAACGTGTATCGCGATAAATACGGTACGTACAGTCTTTGGGTTGAACACTTCTGATGCTTTCGTCAAACATAGAAATGCGTGTTATGGCTGCTGCCAGAAGCTTTTCAAACTCTTCCCTGACCACTTCGTACTCAGCACGGTGTTCTTGAAACCATTCGCGATTATTGTTCTCTGACAAATCTTTCAGAAATTGAAAAATAACAGGTACGTTCATTGTAATTCATCGTATATAACTCCACAAATGTAGGAAATTTATTTGTAACAAGCTATATTAATAATGAAAAAGCAAGAAAAAAGCATCGGTCCGAAAGAACCGATGCTAATAACACATTTATCAAAAAAACAGACTCTTCTGTTTTCGACGTATTTACTTATCCCAAGCGAATACAATCTTTTACTACTAATCTTATATCTAATACTATGAAAAACACATTTATATAACATTGGCACAAATAAAAAGGTTCACAAAATCCTATTATTTTTATCAACTATGTTACAGTTATGTGTTATTTTAGTTTTTAGAGTCTTTATTCTTTGATATTTATCTTTAAATTCAATTCTTCAAGCTGTGACAACTCCAGCGGAGCGGGAGCATCAATCATCACGTCTCTTCCCGAATTATTTTTAGGGAATGCCATGCAGTCACGAATAGAATCGAGACCGGCAAAGAGTGACACCCATCTGTCGAGTCCGTACGCCAAACCACCGTGAGGAGGAGCGCCAAACTTGAAGGCATCCATCAAGAAACCGAATTGCTCTTGTGCTTTTTCGGGGGTGAAGCCCATCAGTTCGAACATTTTATTTTGCAGTGCACTATCGTGAATACGAATAGATCCTCCACCTACTTCAACGCCATTAATGACCATATCATAAGCATTGGCTCTAACGGCTCCCGTGTCTGAATCGAGCAAATGAACATCTTCGGGTTTGGGCGAGGTAAACGGATGGTGCATAGCCATGAATCGTTTCGATTCTTCGTCCCACTCAAAGAGAGGGAAGTCGACTACCCACAAGCAGGCAAACGTATTTTTATCTCTTAATCCCAGTTGGTTACCCATTTCAAGTCGCAATTCACAAAGCTGCTTGCGGGTTTTCATTGCGTCATCTCCGGAAAGTATCAGGATCAAATCGCCCGGTTTGGCACCGAAGGCTTCTTTCATCTGCTGCAAAGTTTCCTGAGAATAGAATTTATCAACGCTCGATTTCACCGTTCCATCGGCTTCGATGCGTGCGTAAACAAGTCCCTTAGCCCCTATTTGAGGTCTTTTCACAAAATCGGTCAGCGCATCGAGCTGCTTACGAGTATATGTTGCAGCTCCTTCTGCACAAATACCTCCTATAAAAGCTGCATCATCAAAAACAGAGAAGCCGTGCCCTTTCAATACATCCATTAATTCAACGAACTGCATGCCGAAACGAATATCGGGCTTATCGCTACCGTAAGTTTTCATGGCATCATGCCAAGACATTCTGGCAAATGGCTCGTTGATTTCTATTCCACGAATGGTTTTGAACAAGTGTTTGGCCATACCTTCAAAGATGGTAATCACATCTTCCTGCTCCACAAAGCTCATTTCGCAGTCAATTTGTGTAAATTCGGGCTGGCGGTCGGCACGTAAATCCTCATCTCTGAAACACTTGGCAATTTGGAAATAACGGTCGAAACCCGAAACCATTAGTAATTGCTTGAATAGCTGAGGCGATTGCGGCAAAGCATAAAATTGCCCCGGATTCATACGCGAAGGCACCACAAAGTCGCGCGCACCCTCGGGTGTTGAGCCAATAAGAATAGGTGTTTCCACTTCGAGGAATCCCAGTCCGTCAAGATACTTACGCACCTCCATAACCATTTGGTGACGAAGTTCCAAATTTGAACGAACCGCATTTCTTCTCAGGTCGAGATAACGATACTTCATACGAATATCATCTCCCCCGTCTGTATTATCTTCAATGGTAAAAGGAGGAGTTACGGCTGCATTGAGAACACGAAGTTCCGAAACGATAATTTCAATATCACCGGTAGGAATGTTGGCATTCTTATTGAAACGCTCATTGACAATTCCCACAACTTGAATAACAAATTCACGTCCCAGTTTATTGGCCTTTTCGCATAATTCGGCATCAACCTCCTCATTAAAAACCAATTGAGTTATTCCGTAACGGTCACGTAAGTCGATAAAGGTCATCCCTCCCATCTTACGGCTTCTTTGCACCCAGCCTGACAGCGTAACTTGCTTGTTTACATCGGAGATGCGTAACTCTCCACACGTATTGGTTCTAAACATGGTCTTTTATATCTTTATATTGATTATTTCTAAAATAACTATTCTTCCAAAGAATATGCAAAAATACACAATAATTTGCAATTCCACTTTGGTTGCCCCCACTAAATCAATCTCTCTTTGTGAGTTTCTTCAGCAGTTCCTTATTTTTATTTAGTAAAGTTCGGTTCTTGGCCGTTATATCTTCAAAGATCGAATCATTTAACTGCTTGAGTCCGTTAACATACTCTTGCGCTTTCTGCAGTACGTTGAGTCCTTCTTTTACCTCCTTTTCGCGGGGCACAAACACCTTGAGTCCATTGGTTATTATTTCAATATTAACCACATGATCGGTCATCATCGGATCGCCATCAAAATGTGCCACACCCGATTTGCTTCTGCTGATTTTTAACTTCTTGCACCTGAAGGTTTTAATGCGGCTATTCTGATCTATTGTTTTATTGAAAAGCTGATACGATAACGAAGGAACATCGAGCACTGTAAAAGGCTCTAGAATCGTTACATCCAGCAAACCGTCTGTCAATGTTGCCTGAGGGGTAATGTATGCGTTGTTGCCATATTGCGAAGCGTTGCCGCACGCTATTAAGAAAGCCTTGTGTTTCTCCATTCCGTCTTCCGTTTCCAGCTCATAGGTTTCGGGCTGGTACGTCAAACTTTCCTGCAAAGTCTTTTCCAGGTAAGTAAGTAATCCTCTTTTGCCCGCTTTGGCAAATTTGAGGCTAACAAAAGCGTCGAACCCCACCCCACAAGTGCAAAAGAAAGGAACTTTGTTTATCAATCCGTAATCAATGGTTTCCACCAAAGATTCATTAATAACCTCAAGCGCCTTTTTAGGTTCCATGGGAATTTGTAAATGCCTGGCCAATCCGTTACCCGATCCGCTGGGAACAATGCCCATGATTGTATCGGTATGAATAAGTGAGCGCCCAATTTCATTCACCGTACCATCGCCCCCAACAGCTATTACGGCATATACGCCTTCTTCAGCTGCTTTTTGGGCTATTTCAACCGCATGACCGGCATAGCTGGTCCATACAATTTCTGACTGATACTTCTCCTTATTAATAATATCATCTATTTGACTTATAATTAATTCCTTGTTTTGAGTTCCCGAAGCAGGGTTCAAAATAAAAATAACTCTTTTCATCATTACAAAAACATGCGGATTATGGGCTAATTCATAAGACAAGAGACAAAAGTAATATTATTATTTTATAGTAGAAGCATAATCATTTTATATTTTTGTTATCTTTGCAGCCTGTTTGAAAGACACATAACAGATTATAAAGCTATAGAACATATTTAATGTGATTCGAAAGCGGATTTATTAATAATATATTCATGAAATTACTACAAGAGAAGTTAGCAAAATACGACCTGCCGCAACAAGTGAAGGCAAAAGGCGTATATCCTTACTTTCGGTGTATCGAAAGTGAACAGAACACAGAAGTAATTATGAGCGGCAAAAAGGTTTTGATGTTCGGCTCTAATTCTTATCTGGGTCTGACAAATCATCCGAAGGTAATTGAAGCTGCTGTTGAAGCTACTCGCAAATATGGTACCGGTTGTGCAGGTTCTCGTTTTTTGAATGGAACGCTCGACCTCCATTTGCAATTAGAAAAAGAGCTCGCAGAATTTGTAGGCAAAGAAGATGCCATCATCTATTCTACAGGATTTCAGGTAAATCTGGGTGTCGTATCGTGTGTTACAGGTCGTGAGGACTATGTAATTTGCGACGAACTTGATCACGCCTCCATTGTAGAAGGCAGACGCCTCTCTTTCTCTACAGCGCTAAAATTCAAACACAATGACATGGAGTCGCTTGAAAAGGAGTTGCAGAAATGCAGACCTGAAGCTGTAAAACTAATTGTGGTTGACGGTGTTTTCAGCATGGAAGGTGATATAGCCAACTTGCCCGAGATTGTTCGTCTCTCAAAGAAATACAACGCCAACATCATGGTTGATGAAGCTCACGGATTAGGAGTTTTGGGCCGTCAAGGTCGCGGAACCTGTGACCACTTCGGTTTGACGGATGATGTAGACCTGATCATGGGTACGTTCAGCAAATCATTGGCAGCAATCGGAGGTTTTATCGCAGCCGATGAGTCAATTATCAACTACCTTCGTCACAACTCACGCTCTTACATCTTTAGTGCCAGCAACACTCCTGCAGCAACTGCCGCAGCGCGTGCAGCACTGCAAATCATGAAGAGTGAGCCTGAACGCATTCAGCATTTGTGGGACATGACCCATTATTCACTCAAGCGCTTCCGCGACTTAGGGTTCGAAATTGGTCACACCTCAACTCCTATTATTCCGCTGTATGTGCGCGACATGGAGAAGACTTTCATCGTTACCAAAATGTTATTTGACGAAGGAGTATTTGTCAACCCGGTGGTGCCTCCTGCATGCTCACCTAACGATACGCTCATTCGTTTCTCGTTAATGGCTACGCATACGCAAGAGCAAATTGATATAGCTATTGATAAGCTGACCACTTGCTTCAAAAAGCTCTCTATCATTTAAAAGATATAAGAGATTCGACTTTTTATCAAGAAAAAAGGACATCCGTTTGGATGCCCTTTTTTTTCTTTGTACCACACCGTTTACATGGCAGCTTTTACTTGTCCAAGAACTTTTGCTATCTCCGCTCTTTCGGGCGATAACGCAACGGCCTCTTCTAAATAAGTACTCGCTTTTTGAAAATCATCATTGGCCGATTTCTTTTCAGCCTCGTATTTTGCAGCATCACTATTAGCCAAAGGAGCCGCTTTTTTAAGCGTAACCGCGCCGTTGTTGAAGAACAAAACCCCTAAGCTGTACAAAGCATCCGTTTTCCACTTTTTGCTGGCCACTTCAGTGGCATGCTTGTAACTCTCCTCCGCTTTGGCCAAATTACCCGCCTTCTGAAAAGCCTGTCCCTCTTTCAAATAGTAAATGGCATATAACTTTTCAATCGTAGCATTAGCGGGAGCAACCTGCATCGCTTCTTGCAGCGTAGCCAGATACTCACTGTCCTTATTCAAATTACGTAACGCAGAAGCCTTACCGATGTATGCCGAAGCTACATTGTAATTCTTTTTAATGGCCACATCGAATAATTTGGCTGCATCGGCATATTTTTTTGTACGGTCCGCACACACGCCACAATTGAAAGCCGTAATAGAATCTTGGTAATTGGTTTGCTTCAAATACTGATTGTACTTTGTAAAAGCCACTGCGTAGTTTTTGGCCTTCAAAGCATTGTCACCTTCGGACTTCAACTTAGCCGGATCGGGAGTTTGAGCAAAAAGATTAGTTACTACAAAACAGAAAGATAATAATACTAAAAAGTTTCTCATAATAATTTTATTTTAATTTGTCGTTCTCCAAATATAGTGAAATAGCACTTTTCCCAAAAATATTTTTTGATATTTTTAGATTTTTGCAAAATATGTAACGTTTGTTATTTTATTTTTTTTGAATAAAATAAAGTTCATCAATCCGATTAGCTTTATAAACATGTATTCTTTTATTGTTGCAAATACGATATAATAAAACAGCCAAAAGTCTCAAAAAGAATCTATTATGGTCCATTAAATATATCTATAAAATCAAAATGATTATAAAATTCACATTTTATAAAATCTTTTTTTAAAAATATTTATATGACAAAAAGTTAATATTAATATTTAAATAATTTAAATAATATACAATTGATTATTTATGTCAATTACATTAAATAAAAATAATAAATTTAAGTAAGTATAAAAAACGTATATTAATTGCAATAAACTGAATATCAATCTACAGAATAATATTTTTAAAACATCATTCTTAACTTAAAGGAAAAATAATATATATAAAATAGGATCAGAAAACAGATCATAAGATGAAAACTCTATAATCAAAAATAGTATCACACTGCTTACATTAAAAATGCATAAATAGAGACAGAAGCATATTGTAATTATAAATCACAAGGAAAATACATTCAATAATCTCAATATTAATTGCTATATTAGCAATATTAAAACAAATAAAACAAACAAACAGTAAACTTTGTTCATAAGGTATGAAAACAAAAAAAAAGCTTATCACCTGTGCAAAGAAATTAACAATGACAACTTCAATATTGTTTTTTTCATGCTATTTCCAAACTATACAAGCACAAAACGCACAACAAATTAACGGAACTTTAAATTATCCTTTAAGCAATCCCAATATCCTAAACAATTTTGGATATAACCCATACGAGCTTAATCGCCTAGATTGTTTCTTTAACAAATTAATAAATGATAGCACTATATTCATCAATAAGCTACATATAAATAGCTATAGTTCTCCTGATGGCCTATATGAACACAATGATACATTATCTAAGCAAAGACTTTATAATTTAAATAAATATATAAACGAGAAGTTTAATATTGAATCAAAAGTAAGAAATGTATCATTAACACATGTTGCAGAAGATTGGGATGGTTTACAAAAGCAACTAGAAGCAATTAACTATCCTTATTTAAAATTAATTAGAAACATTATTTCTTCTGAGCCCAATTTTGACAAAAGGGAAAACAAAATAAAGAAAATTAAGCATGGTAAAGCATATCGCGACTTATGCAATAGCATTTTTCCAACATTAAGAAGAGTAGAGATAAACATTGAGTATACCAGCCAAGACACATTGCAAAAACAAGCGAGTTTAGCACTTCCTTACTCCCTTGAAAACCAAGAAAACGATTCTGAAGAAAATAAGATAAATCAAAATGATCTTATTCAACAGCAGAGAGAATTTCTCATGTATAATGACAATTCCAGAAAACGTCGACGCGAATTATTAAATTCACAAAAAGCAAGGTATAGTTATTTTTTATTTAATCAGCCTCAGGATTTGTACCCTAAACTTTCTGTGAAGACTAATATTTTAGCTTTAGCAGGATTAAACCCCAATTTGGAATATACCACGCCCATTCCCAATATAGCTATTGAAGCATATTTCTTACGTAATTACTCTTTAGAACTATCCTTTGCTTATTCAAATTGGGCATATAATAACAATAAAAAATTTCAAGGAATATCTGCATACACCATTGAGCCTAGATACTGGCTTATAAAAGACAATAAATACAAAGGTTTATTTATAGGAATATATGCTCAGTTCGGCGATTATAATACCCAAAAATATCACGACATAGTATCATCAGAAGGCAACAAGACCGGAAAATATCACAGCGAAGGACTTTCGGTTGGATATTTGCAACCTATTTATGGTCCTTTTGCTGCCGAATTAAACTTTAAATTTGGATACGTTCATTCAAAAGTTAACGAATACAAGCAAGATAGCAATTATAATTTGTTTTTGTACTCCCATAATAAAGACAGATTTGACATAACAGGAACCTGCATAAATCTGATGTACAGATTCTAATTTCTAATTTGAAATAGAGAAAATAACTACATACAAAACAAATCCCCAAAACAATTAAAATGAAAAAATTATTTATTTTTTTAGCCATTATTGCGCTGCAGGTATTATTTGTAACTGCAAAAGCACAAACAACAATCAAAACGGAGCAATCGGTCTTTCGCTTTATTATCAGCCGCGGAGAAGTGTTTGAAACAAATGCTTCCGGAGCGTTGACAGAGCTGACTTTATCAGGTTTTTTTAGTGAAGATGTTAAAACAGAAGGAGAATTAACCCCTTCAAAAAGTGTAGGTTCACTAACACTTACTGGAAAAGCAAAAATTAATCCCTACAGTTTACAACGTCAAACAAAAGTCACTTCTTCATTAGTAATGGGTTCTGTATATGCTCCACGCGGACTTATGCTAAGCGTAATAGTAGACGGGTACCCTTTATCAGTACTACTGCCTTATGTAAACGAGAAAGACACTTGGCCATCCGGATACACCTATACATATAGTTTAGCCGTACAAGGAAGACAATTATCTGTTTCAGGAGTTAACGCAGAAAAAAATCAAAACAAATAAATAAGATTATAATTCAAAAGTAACAAAACAAAACAAATGAAAACAAAATTCTCCTTTTTAGCAACCCTTGTAGTTGCATTAGGCTTAATGTCATGTTCCGAGAACAATGATTTGCCTGTTGACACCGACAATCAAAGTATTTACCTAAAAATTGGTAACATTGAATCTGCTCAAACCAGATCTGAAGGTACCGCTGTTACTGAGGCAGAGGCCGTAACATTAACCGATGGATACATTTACTTTATTACCGCACAAGACGGTATTAAAGAGTGGTACAAGATAGCATCTTCGGGTACTTCTGATGTCGCAAACAAAGTTATAACAACTACTGACTTAAAAAATGGCTTTAAATTTAGCAATGTATCAGGAGAAGTTAGTAAAGTGTACATTGTTGGTAACCCCAATTTAGGAAGTGGCGAAGCTACTACCATGGAAGGATTTAAAACGTTATCTGAACTAAAAGCCGGTGTTAACATTAGCATTTCTTCTCAGAACAACGTACAAGACCTTACTATTGTTGGAGAAGGAGGAGTGACAGCTGTTCTCGAAGGTGCAGAAACAGATAAACAAGCAGTAGTATCATTGACTCCGCTCTGTGCTCGCATTGAGGTTGGTGCTATCAAAGTGACTGGAACCATAACAGATTATACGTTAAAAGGTATCTATGTTAATAGGTTTTATGCAAATAAAACTCTTAGTAATGTGTTCGCCAATTTGCAAAATGAAGAATCAACAGACAATTTCGGAGTCGCCGGTACAGGAGTATATAGTACCTACCAAACGATGTGCGATCAGGACGCAACTAGCATTGGCAACAAGACCTTACTGACAACCTCACCAAAAACAGGTAATGTATGGGCTTATCAATTTTTCCCCGGAGGTGCAGAGAATCCAAGAATTACTTTAAAATTAAGCGGCATAACTAGTAGTGTTGCTGGCGAAAGTTATCTCGACCCTCAGTTTGTGAACATACGTGGATTCTTAAATAGTACAGGTACAGCTATTACCACTTTTGCACCAGGTACGATTTACCATATTAATGAAGTAAGCATTGAGAAAAATAATTTAACTCAATTTCCAGACCCTGAAGATATTAATTTATGGGTTACTGTAACAATTAACACATGGAAAGTTGAGGTAGTTACCCCGATTATGTAGTAACCAAATTGTTCGTCTTCTTGATTTTTTAAGAAGACGAATAATAAAAAATCAGGCATGAAATATAAAATGTTATTTATCGCGTTATGCTCCTTTGCACTCATAATATTTGCTTCCGGATGTACCAAAGCAGAATTATGCGAGGGAAAGAATGTGACATTATATTTCCAATATAAAGCAGGAGGCACACAAGATGTGCTTCCTGAATATATTGGCAGTGTAATGATATATGTGTACGATGCCGAAACGGGAAAATTCGTCCAATCGGCCAAAGTGAGTAACAACCAGCTACTTAGCTCTCAACAAACAGATTTACTACTAGATCCCGGCAAATATGACGTTATATGTTGGGGGAATGTAAATGATAACACTTTATTAGCAGACGTAACATCAGGAAAAACTAAAGCTATTATTGCAAATACAAGAACTAGCAGCGAACAGCAATTAAAAACCACAGACCCTTTATATTACGCAAAAACGACCCTCGAGGTCTCTTCAGAAAAACTAAGCAGCAGCGCAGAAGTCAATTTCTGCTGTGCCCATATTGATATTTGGGTATATGTTAAAGGCATTATAGATCAATCAACAACTACAGCTTCAATAGCACCAGTAATTAGCGTTGGTTATCTTCCCTCTTCATGCGATTTTGACATGAGGGCTCAAGGAGATAAAATCTGTTATTATCCCGAATCATCTTATAGAGAAGATAGATTAGTGTACATGTCACATTGTTCCGTTTTTAGGTTTGACGAAAACACGGACGCTTCTATTTACGTATATAACGGTTCAAACAGAAAACTTATAGACAAAATTAGTTTATGTGAATTCATAAGCAAAAACCAAATTAGTATCTCTCAGAAAGAAGAGGTTTCAATCGCTATATTACTTGAATATAGTCCGCTAGGAGTAACAATTAGCATTCCCGATTGGAAGGAAGTGCCTGTATCACCTCAATGGTAAATGTATAATTTGTATAATCAAATAATTCTGAAGAAATGAATATCAGAGGCATTTATAAAAAAATATATTACATTATATTCTTCACACTTAGTAGTTTAACGATGCTTTCGTGCACACAAGCAGAGGTACTAGCTACTACAGGTGAAGATGTAAACATGGCTATCAACCTGCAAACGCGTTCATTATCCGATGAAAATGCCTTGACTGGTGAAGAAACGCTCACCAACGTTTATGTTTTTATCTACAACTCGAACTATATACTAGAGAATGGAAGCGACCTTTCAGTTACTGCCGGAAATCTTGCCAGCAAACGTTGGGTGGTAAAAGAAGGAATAAAACACGTGTACGTAATAGCTAATCCTGATGCTGAACTACAAACCAGACTTGCAGCCAAACCGTCTCGACAAGAATTATTATCCATGATTACTAACGCTAGCTCATTTGATGCATCCGTATCAAATATTCCTACAAAAGGTATATTAATGGCAGGAAAAGCAGAAAGCAAACAAATAACACAAAATACTGCCACTATAGATATTTCTCTTGAGCGCAAAATGGCCAGAGTTGATTTCTATCTGAGAAAAGAGGCTAATGTAAGCGGCAGCTTAGTGGTCAAAAGTGTTACGCTTGAGAACACTCGAAAAGCAGGTAAATTATATGACGAAACAAACAGTTATACATACCCAATTGCCAATATAAATGCAGGAACCCTAACTACCACAAGTGGCGTAGTTGTTACAGCAGTAACAAGCGCTCCGGCAACAGATAACACATACACGTTTGTTTCATATAACTATTCTTTTACCAATAAGTTAGGTTCATCATTTGTAGAAACTGATGTCAACAAGTTGAATATAACGATAGCCTATACCGAAAGCGGTTACACAATGACATATAATTATGTATTATATTTATCGACGAACAACACCTATGGTAGTTCATTATCCATTGTGCCCAATAGTGTTTATCAAGTAAAAGCAACAATATACAAAGAAGGAATAACTCTTTCTGTAAATGGAGTAACTACTATAACAAACAGTTTTGTAATTAGCTAAATAGCCAGCGTAGAGCCATATGAAAAAATATATCATTATTACATTATTATTATCGTTAAGTTTAACAATAAGCACCTGCACCGAAAGTGATTTTACGGACAACAATTCGGCAGAAAAAACAGAGGTTACGCTCAACATAACTACTAGTTCACCTACTTTGGTAGGTAATGCGACCTCTAAAAGTATAGAGACTAGAACCGCTAGTCAGGCCCTAACAACTAACGAGAAAAAAATCAGTAATATATGGGTTTTTCAATATGAATACAATCAAAGTACGCCGTTGAGCAGCACATTAGTTGAAGCTCCCCGCTACTATTCTCTGTCGGCCGGTGCTACCAGCCAAAGTATCTTATTGCAAACATCGAAGGCTACACAGTATCAAATAGTTGTCGTGGCCAATACAAACAGCAGCACTTGGGCATCGGATATTGCTAAAGGAAGTGCTCTTAGCTCACTTTACAGCAAAACAACAACTTATGCTAATGAAGCAGCCATGTATGGCAATGGCAATGAAAATTTACTAATGATGGGTACCGGCACTCCGGGATTAATTTCATCACAAACAAACGTTAATGTTGCATTAAACAGACTGCTAGCCAAAATCACTTTTACATTTAAAATTCCGGATGCACTAAATTTAAGTGTAACCAACGTTGGTATTTACAATGTACCTAATATCATTAAATGCGGTGCTCCAGGGAGTTCCGATATTTATCCGTCAAGCGGTTTCAACACAGCTGTCTATAGTGAAATAGCTGTGACAGCAGGCACAAAGACCGCAACGTACACATGGTACGTTCCCGAAAATCAACAAGGGATCATAACAAACAGCAGTGCAAATACCAAAAATGACTTGGCTCCTCAAAATGCCATGTTCATAAGACTATACGGCGATTTCAAAGATAATGGAAACTCGTATGTATTCACTGTTTATCCCGGCATGAATGAAACCAATGACTTTAACATACGAAGAAATTACAACTACACAGTTAACTTAGACATAAACAGTGTCAATCTCTCTGACGCCAGAGTAGATGCATCTCCTGCCAACTGTTTTGTAGTAACGCAAAACAGTACAATCCGCTTCAACCCCTATAACAGAACAGAATCGGGAGGAGGCTTTAAGTATTCAGACTACGTAAATAAGTCCAATACAACCAAAACAATCAGCTACGTTAAAATACTGTGGCAAACCGGTAATGGAACATCTTTGGCTATCGGGAATAATTCGGCAAATAATTTAGTTTACATGCTCGATGACAAAATCTATGTAAAAAGTGGAAACATTAATGGAAATGCAGTCATTGCAGGATACAATTCCAGCAATCAGATTTTATGGTCATGGCACATCTGGGTTAATAATAAAAAGCCGGCCAATGTGGCTAATGCAGTAAAATACATGACTTATAAATGGGATGCAACCGGCATTTACACCAATCAGTTGGTTCAAGGACATAGTTTCATGTCATGTAATCTGGGCGCTGAAGACAGTCAATTTCAGAGCCTCACGTCTTATGGACTTTATTATCAATGGGGCCGAAAAGATCCTTTCCCGGGAGCAAACAAGCTGGTGCTCGACCCAAGTGCAGAATCGGGTAGTTTAAGTGATTTTGATTATACTTCGGCAAACATTCAAGCTGTTTATGATAACAACGGAGCATTGATAGACATGCCATCTACTGTAGGCAACAGCACATCTGTTTTCAAAGCAGTTAGTACATCGCCAACAGTAGGCACCATTGCCTATGCTACACAAAACCCCACAACATTTATATGCGCCACAAGCATCCCTGGTGATGGAACAGATCTGTTGAACTACGGCGATTGGTATTACGGATTAAACGACCGCCTTTGGGGGGGCATTCCATATAGTGAGGCCACGGTGAAATATACAGCCCCCGACGGCACGCTGCTTGCAAACAACGGAGCCACCTCGAAATCCATATTCGACCCATGTCCGGCAGGCTGGATGTTGCCACCGGCAGACGCATACATGATTTTCACTCAAACAGGACTAGCGGCAGCGGGCATTGATAATTTAAATGTTGTTTCGGCTACACGCTACGGATATACTTATTACGTAGGTGGATGGAAAACAGCACCTACCAGCTATTTCCCTTTTAATGGAACACGCATGTATACCGGTCAGATAACCCGTCCCGCTATCTGTGGAGTATACAGAACATCGGCCGCCACCCCTTCCGACAACCGTGTTTACACATTACACTGTCATAATTGGGATACAGATGCGATGGTAAACCCATGGTCGGGCCCTGGCGACAGATATTCGTACAGAGCCAACGGGGCACCTATCAGATGTATATTAATCAATGAATAATAGAGATGATAAACAGACTTACTATTTTTAGCTTCGTATTTGTTACCATGTTAATGATAACGTCGTGTACAGAATCACAGTTCAGCGACGTTGAATCGCCCGAGACATCACTATCAGAAGTCACTCTTAAGATGAGAGCCGACGAGCCCAAGCTCGTGGGAGGCGTATCAAAAGGTGCAAATACCAGAAATGCATCGCAAACACTGATAACCAATGAGAAAAAAATTAGTAATATATGGGTTCTTCAATATGCTTATAATGAATCGAATCCTACCAGCAGTACGTTGGTAGAGGCTCCGCGCTATTATTCTTTATCAGCCGGAGCAACTTCGTTAAAGCTTTTATTACAGACATCTACCAGCCAAAGATATCAGATTTTTATCATTGCCAATACCAACAGTAGCACTTGGGCAGCAGACCTGACCAAAGGCAGTACGGTTGCCACATTGAACAATAAGGCCACAACGCTGAGTACAGAAGCAGCCATTTACGGTAACGGAAATGAGAACTTAATGATGATGGGCAGCAGCGGTCCGCAGTATATATCCTCGCAAACGTCTGTCAGTGTTGCCTTAACAAGAATGCTTGCTAAAATAACTTTTACATTCACCATCCCACAAGCGTTGAACTTAAGTGTTACCAGCGTGGGTATTTACAATGTGCCCAATGTAATACGTTGCGGTGCTCCCGGAAGCACTGATATACATCCGGCAGTTAGTGGTTTCAGCACTGCTGTTTACAGTGAGACGGCTGTTGCAGCAGGTACCAAAACCGCTACTTACACATGGTACGTTCCCGAGAACCAAAAAGGCACGGTAAGTAATACAAATGCAAACGCTAAAAATGACCTTGCCCCACAGAATGGCATGTACATAAGACTATACGGCGATTACAAGGATGATGGAAATTCGTATGTGTTCACGGTGTATCCGGGAGAGAATATCACCAATGATTTTAACATCCGCAGGAATTACAATTACAATGTTACATTAAACATCAACAATATCAATTTGTCTGACGCCCGTGTCGACGCATCTCCTGCCAACTGTTTTGTGGTAAGTACAAATAGTATGATCCGATTTGACCCTTACACACGTCCCGAAACAGGTGGAGGTTTTAAATACTCGGATTACGTAAACAAGTCTGTCAGCACAAAAACAATAACAAGTGTGAAGATTTTGTGGCAGACAGGAACCAGCAGCACTTCATTAGCTCTGGGCAACAACTCCTCAAATGCCTACGCATACTTAAAAGATAACAAGATTTATGTAAAAACAGGAGCCATAAACGGAAACGCAGTCATTGCAGGATACAACAGCAGCAATCAAATTCTGTGGTCGTGGCACATTTGGGTGAATAATCAGAAGCCTGCCAACGTGGCCAATGCAGTAGAGTATTATACATATTATTGGGATGCCAGCGGCATTTATCCGTCAACGCTGATTAAAGGTCATAGCTTTATGTCATGTAACCTCGGGGCAGAAAACAATACTGTAGGCAGTCAAACAGCGTACGGTCTGTACTATCAATGGGGAAGAAAAGATCCTTTTCCGCAAGCAAGCGCATTGTTGGATCATTTAGGTACTACATATACCTCCGCGAATGTTATTCCTGTTTATGACAATGCAGGTGCAAGAATTACGTGGACCGATATGACCGTTGGAAGTTCTACAGGATTGTTTAAGTCTCTGGTATCCTCGAGTACGTACGGTACAATCGATTATGTAACAAAAAACCCTACAGCTTTTGTGTGTGGTGCTGCTGTCGTTTCAGATGGTTACGATACAAATGGAGCAAGAGTTAATGATGGCGACTGGTTCTGGGGACACAACGATAGATTATGGGGTGGAAGCGATTTTAATACAGCAACAAAAAAATATGGAACTGCGCTAGCTAATAACGGTGCAATAGAAAAATCAATATTTGATCCATGTCCGTCGGGATGGATGCTTCCACCTAGTGATGCCTTTTTAGTACTAAGTAAAACAGGATTATCTACATCATCTGAAGCAAATATCAACATGAGCAGTGCTTTCAATTACGGATATACTTATTTTGTTGGTGGATGGAAAACAGGCAAAACCATCTTTTATCCATCTAATGGAGAAAGGGAATATAGTGGCAATACATTTAGAATTGGTCATTGTGGAACATACTTCACCTCTGCATCCAGTGCCGGAGGAGCTGTCTTTACATTCCACGAACACCCTTCGTTAACAGATCCTTTAGATAATACAACGTACAAAGATAGATCAATGGCTTGCTCCATACGATGCGTTTTAATTAATGAATAAGTAGAGGGAACAAAAAAAACAGTACCTTTGTTCCCCAACATGACACCGCAAGAAGTACAATCAAAAACCATTGCGTGGCTCAGATTCCCTATGATTATAGGCGTATTGCTGATACACAGCTACAACCCCATTCATCCGAAAGGGGAGGTATTTGTGTTTGTGCGCAACCTATCGTCCGAAGTCGTGGCACGCTTTTGCGTTCCGCTGTTTTTTCTCATTGCGGGCTACCTGTTTTTTTATAAACTGAAGCAGTTTAACGGTGCAACATACCGGGAGAAGCTCCGCAAGAGAGCCTCTTCCCTACTGGTGCCCTACCTATTTTGGAACTTGTGGGCTATTATCACATACGTTGTACTACAAGAAGTTTTTGAGTTGCGCACACTGGCTTACGGTCCTGTAGACAGAGTTGAAACGTGGCAGATAGCCGACTATCTGCGGTGTTTCTGGGACATCCGCGCACCGCATTATCCGCTGGTGTATCCGCTGTGGTTTGTACGCGACCTCATGGTAACCGTGCTCCTCACTCCCCTTGTGTATGCAGGCATAAAACGCCTGCCGCACCTCTTCATTGCCGCCCTTTTTGTGGCGTGGATCGGCGGTTTTTCGTTTCGTGTCACCGGACTCAACACGGGTGCCATCTTCTTCTTTTCAATCGGTGCATTGCTGAGCATTCAGGGCAGAAATATGGTAACCGAATGCAGAAAGATACAACGTTTCTCGTGGGTGGCATACCCCGCCATTGCGCTGGCCGATACCCTTTGCAAAGGCACAGTGGCTACCACGTACCTGCATCCGGCAGGCCTCCTGCTAGGCATTGTGTTCACCTTCAACATCACCTCGTGGCTCATCGAAAAGGAGAAAATACGTCCCCGGCATTTTCTGGCTTCGGGAAGCTTTTTTGTGTACGCTGCGCACGAACAAATGCTGAGTCAGATCCGAAAAACACTGGTTACTTTTGTGCCCGATACCAGTGAAACAGCCTCTTTCATACTGTATCTGCTCCCCCTGTTGCTCACCGTTGGCATTACCTTGGCACTGTATTACCTGCAACAACGTTTCGTGCCTGCGCTCAGTCGCTTTACGGTGGGTAAAAGAGACTGATCCCCACAAAGCAAGGTCGCTCATCGACTTGAAAACCCCGCCTATGAATGGATTACAGAACAATACTTCCCAAAAAAAGAAAGTTTATAAAGTTTTTTCGGGGTCAGTAAGAGAAGTCGAGGCCAACTTCATACGGCTCTGCTCCTCGCCAAAACCAAACAAGGCAAAGTCGTACTTGCACGGGTCGTGCGGACAAAATTCCTTGAGGTGTTCCGTGATGATCAATGCCGTTTTCAGCCGCTCGGTTCGGGGAATGTCCGTCCACAGCTCACGCGAGATGCGCCCCACATGCACATCGAGCGGAATGATAAGCTCTGCAGGCGAGATGCGCTGCCACACGCCCAAATCGACAATGCCGTCATTCCTCACCAGCCAGCGAAGCATCAGGTTGGAACGCTTGCACGGGCTCTTCGTAAGCGGCGAAGCCACGTGCCGGGTTTGCAACAAAGCAGATAGTTCATGCAATCCGCCCAACACTCCGTTGCGACCGGTAAACAGCTCCTCTAAAGAATGGTGCGTGGCGTAAAACCCCTGCAACGCCCGGCAAACAAAGAACAAATCGCGCTCAAAAATAGTGCGGTGCACGTTGCGCGCAGAATCCTCCCATCGTTGCCAGCCACCCTCTATGATGAAGTCGAACGGAGAATCGCCCATGGCTTCGTGCAACCGCTGCGCATCACGGCGCACCATGTCGCGCCGCCCCCAGGTGATCACAGAAGTCAGCAAAGCCGACACCTCCACATCTTGCAAACGCGAAAACCGACGGGGAAATTGCACCGGATCCGTATCAATAAACGCCTGCACATTGTATTTTTCTGTCAATTCTTCTAATAAATCCTTTAACTGCATGCACGCAAAGATAGGATTTATCTTAAAATTCCAGCACTTTTTTTATCTTTGCTCTCCTAATTTAATAAAGTAACAGAAAAAATGAACAATTCCCCTCAAGCTGCTAACAAAGGCTTTACAAGAGCCTTTTGGGTTAGCAACACAGTCGAACTGTTTGAACGCATGGCATACTATGCCGTATTTATCGTTCTAACCATCTATTTATCGAGTATTTTAGGTTTCAATGATTTCGAGGCAAGTATCATTTCCGGGCTATTCTCGGGCGGTTTGTATCTGCTACCCATTTTGACGGGAGCTTATGCCGACAAAATAGGCTTCCGCAAGTCAATGATTACCGCTTTCACCCTGCTCACCATTGCTTACCTGGGACTGGGTGCGTTGCCCACTTTTCTGGAAGCATCCGGACTGGTAACCTACGGCAGCACCACACAGTTTAACGGTTTGCCGCAAAGCAGCGAACGCTGGATTATTGTGCCTGTGCTGGTCACGCTGATGATTGGCGGTTCCTTCATCAAGTCCATCATATCGGCTTCCGTTGCCAAAGAAACCACCGAAGCTACCCGTGCACGCGGCTACTCCATTTTTTACATGATGGTGAACATCGGAGCCTTTACGGGCAAAACCGTTATCGACCCCTTGCGTGATCAGATTGGCGACCAAGCCTACATTTACATCAATTACTTTGCCGGCGCCATGACATTCATCGCCCTGCTAGCCGTTATATTACTTTACAAATCGACCGAGACAGCCGGCGAAGGCAAAAGCATGGGCGACATCGGTCGCGGTTTTCTGCGCATCATCACCAACTGGCGATTGCTCATACTGATACTCATCGTAACCGGTTTCTGGATGGTGCAACAACAGCTTTACGCCACCATGCCCAAATACGTAATCCGCATGGCAGGCGAAACCGCCAAACCCGGATGGATAGCCAACGTTAACCCCTTCATCGTGGTGTGCTGCGTTAGTTTCGTGACACGCCTCATGGCTCGCAAAAGCGCCATTACATCGATGAACATCGGCATGTTCCTCATCCCCATTTCTGCCCTGCTGATGGCGTGTGGCAACCTGCTGGGTAACGATTTGCTGGGCAGCATGAGCAACATCACCCTGATGATGATACTCGGAATTGTGGTTCAGGCACTGGCAGAATGCTTCATTTCACCGCGCTACCTAGAGTATTTTTCGCTTCAGGCACCCAAAGGCGAAGAAGGCATGTACCTCGGGTTCAGTCACCTGCACTCCTTCCTTTCGTCCATTTTCGGTTTCGGGTTGGCAGGAATCCTGCTCACCAAATACTGTCCCGACCCCGCTTTGTTCGACAGCCGCGAGGCATGGATGGCCGCCAGCGCCAACGCCCATTACATCTGGTATTATTTTGCAGGCATCGGTTTGGTAGCCGCTTTTGCACTGCTGGCATTTGCTAAAATAACCAACAAAATGGACAAAAAAGGATAGTCGGTACGTTCAGTTCTTTTTTATTGTGTATATTTGTGGCCATTTTACCATCGCGTATATTCAACATGAAAATAAAATTTATAAGCCTTGCCAGCGGTAGTAGCGGTAACTGCTACTACTTAGGCACAGAAAAATACGGCATACTGATTGACGCAGGCATCGGAATCCGCACCATAAAAAAGACATTGAAAGAAGTACAAATACCCATGGAAAGCCTTCGGGGCGTTTTCGTTACGCATGATCATGCCGATCACATAAAAGCCGTGGGACATTTGGGCGAAAAACTTCACATACCGGTTTACACCACCGCGCGCATTCACGAAGGAATAAACAAAAGCTACTGCATGACCGAAAAGTTGTGCCACAGCGTGCGTTACCTCGAGAAAGAAGCGCCCATGCAACTGGAAGATTTCCGCATAACCTCATTTGAAGTTCCGCATGACGGAACGGATAATGTGGGTTACTGCGTAGAAATTGACGGCAAAACATTCTCTTTTGCCACCGACCTTGGCGAGATTACGCCCACCGCAGCCCACTACATTTCAAAGGCCAATTACCTTATTATAGAAGCTAATTATGACGAAGAAATGCTGAAAATGGGTCCCTACCCTGCCTATTTGAAAGAACGCATTTCCGGAAGCACCGGACACATGTGCAACATGGATACGGCCGAGTTTCTGGCCGAAAACATAAGCGAACACTTAAAATACATCTGGCTATGCCATTTAAGCAAAGACAATAATCACCCCGAACTGGCTTATAAAACCATTGAATGGAAATTAAGAAGCAAAGGAATTATTGCCGGAAAAGATGTGCAACTCGCTGCTTTAAAGCGCAGTACGCCATCCGAAGTGTATGTATTTGAGTAGCCGCTCGAAAAAAGCCTTTAAAAAAGGTTCTTTTTTACTTGGCAGTAAAAAATAAAAAGCCTATTTTTGCACCCGCAAACAGAAAAAAAATGCACTCTTAGCTCAGCTGGTAGAGCAATTGACTCTTAATCAATGGGTCCAGGGTTCGAGTCCCTGAGGGTGTACTTTTCTTGTTGCATATTTGTTGCACTCTTAGCTCAGCTGGTAGAGCAATTGACTCTTAATCAATGGGTCCAGGGTTCGAGTCCCTGAGGGTGTACTTTGTTAGTTTTTGTTGTTTTAAATTATAACCCCTTTCTGGTGTGATTCAGAATGGGGTTATTTTTTATACTTTTATCAGTAACGCCTGCGCGGTGCAGGTCCCATGACTCGAAACGCTATTCCACCGTCTTCAACCTTCAACCTGCCGGATACCGGTGTCGAGCCACGCCTGCCATTGTAAGAAGGCACATACGAGTAACGGTTGCCACCAATGGATTTGAGCTTTCCACATTCCCAGTCGTTGAAATCAGAATAGTAAGAAAACTGAGTTCGCCCGATGCTTTTCACCTTGCCTGCCTCATACGACCAAAAGTCGGAGTAATACTGAAAGCCCACATTGCCGATGCTTTTTATTTTTCCCGATTCGTACGACCAGAAGTCAGAATAATAAGAGAAAGAAACGTTGCCGATGCGCTTCACCTTGCCCGCCTCGTATGACCAAAAGTCGGAATAATAATCAATAAACGCCTGCGTGTCAATTTCAAGAATGTCACCATACATGTTAACAACGGCGTAACCACCATCTTCGAGGTCAATCATTACCTCAAACTTGCCGTAAATATCTGTGTAAACGGTGCTGACCTGCGCACCTGCACCTCCGGTAACGAGGAGCAAAAGGAGGGATAAAGCTAATTTTTTCATACGTAATAAATAGTTTTGTTAATTCCAGTAATGTAAATGAATAACACAAAGGTAAATCATAATTTGCAAAATACAAGTAATTTTAAATAAAATTTCCGGCTCGTGCACGCTATTTAATCAAGGTACATGGAGCCGGAAATTACTATTTACAGTGTCATGGCTTGTGCGCCCACGGCACCTGCAACGGCACTAGCCACTGCGATGATGATTTTCAGGAGAATTCCCCAATTGAATTTCTTCATTTTTTCAGGTTTTTAATTCAACAATTGTATTACATTTATGTACCCCATGCCTGACCGGTCAATCGGTTTGGGAAGCGTTATTCGCCAGGGTTATAGAATGACCGGTCGGGCCAGCATTATGCGTTCTGGTTATCGGCATGGACGGCCGAGCCAGCGTTATCCGTTCGGATCATCGGGATCTTCGCCAGCACCTCCTGTGCCACCGGTACCGCCTGTTCCGCCTGTGCCCGGATCAACCGGTTCATCGGGAGTTTCGGCATCCTCCGTTCCCGTCCACCGCTGATACTCCACCCCGCTAAACAAGGCTCGGGTAGCGCCTCGGGTGCTCGGACTGCGGGTCGATGTGGGTGTAAACTGCACCCTGAGGGCGCCAATCTGCGAAGCCGAAACATCATCGGCTTTATTCACGCCGCGACCGCTGGCATTGGCAAGGATGGTAAACGAGCCCAATCCGTCGAGCCGCACGGTGCGGCTGTTGAGCAGCTGTTCTCTGAGCACACTCATCAGGTTGCGAATTACGTTGTGCACATCTCCCGGGGTGAGTGAAGCCTTTTCGGCAATCAGTTCGCCCACTTTCTGAGTGTCGATTACCTTGCCCACTTTGACCAGGCGCGGATGCCATTTCTTCACTCCGTCTTTCGACACAATGTTACTCTGACGTGGTTTGTAAAATAAAGTCATAAATAGTTACTTTTAAGGGTTAATTACTCATGGAAAGAAGCGGGTTCGTGGCATTCAGAACTCTCGCTTCTTGCCTTTGTTCCGGAACAGTGCAAAGGTACAACCTGCCCCAAAGAGGGTAGCTATTTATGGTTCGCAGTGGTTTATAAAGGTTTGATTCGTTCTAAGGCTCTCCCAAATAGTGTACAATACATTTCACCTGTGCGGGAGTGAGCAGGTGCAAGCGCGATGAGTAGCCCGTTTGCTGCAAACAGTCGGTTAGTTGCCGGTTGCGGGCAATCCACACATTGAGCTTTCTGCGTGCCACGGCAGCCGTGAATTCGGGCAGATATAACTGCGCCAGTTCTGTTTTCGTGAGACTGGTATAGGGAAATTGCATTTCTTGTGTTTCCATTATTCTTTCATTTTAGATGTTTCTTCGCTTATAATTTACCGTTTTTGCGCTGTATCTTGCGTATGTACTTTTCGTACGTATCCATAAACAGATCGGGGTGGTTAAATGCCCAAAGCACATAAACGGCAGGGCGTTCCTTACGCTTCAGCTCGGGTAAATAAGAGAAGTTCAAGATGCGCCACACCAGTCCGCCGATGCCGCCAAGCTCGGTGCGACGGCACATCTCACAAATGGCCGACACGGATTTTTCGTCGGTCACCTCGAGCATGTTCATCACTTCACGCACCCGGGCAACCGCCCGAAGATACGTGCCTTCGTCGTGCGGGGGCGCTCCACGAAGGGAGTTTAAGAGGGTTGCAGGAAGAGTTCCGTTTGCATCGCTGCTTTGCGGATCGTCGTTCATGTTTAGTGCTCCAGTTGGAAGAGCAGCTTCGCTATTACCCCCTCCGAAGCCAGCAGGTTTATAGGCCCCCGAAAACTCTTCCCTAATAGACTCGCCAGACGGAGAAGAAAAAATAAAATCAGCGGAAGCGGAAGACAGACCATTAGAAACAACAGCGGGTTCACCCCTGTTTCCGGCAACGCTTTGTGGGGGCAGGCAGCCCGCGGCTGTTATGCCACACCGGGCGATTTCATCTGCTGTGCTATGCTCTTCTGTAGTCTGTTTTAATTCATTTTGATTTGCTGTACTATTCTCTCCTTTGTTTTGGTTTCCTCTTGTCTCCTCTTGTTTCCTTTGGGGCATTCCTTCCGAAGTAACTGCTTCGGAAGGCGCATTTGGGGGCAGTTCGTCCGAAGCAGCCCGTTTACGACCCTTTCTTTTGGGTTTTTCAGCGGGTAGTTGGGGTACTTCCTGCGGTAATTCAATCAAACTAAATTCGGGATTGATGGTGCGTTGCCGCTTGCAATCCTGATTAATTTTCAGGTAGCGCAGCTGAATGGCAGCCGAGGTAAGCACCGCCTTGTCTTGAAACAAATCAACGTTAAAAATCTTAGCCAAAACGCACGCATCAACAATTTTAGCAGCTAGCTCGGGGTCGCATTGCAGGTTCTCGCTGAGGTCGAAACAAGTGTCCTCATCCCAATTCATGTAATACCCCCGCGTGCGGTAAATATCGGTAAACAGCACCACGATGGCCATGGTGCCCGTGCAACCGAAAGTACGCGCAATGCGGCGTACTTTGGTGTCTTTCATAAAATCAACGTCGAACGGAAAATAATCGAGTCCGTCTTTCTGTGGTCTTGCCATGTTCGTTATTTTGTTATTATAAATTCATTTTTGACATCAAAACAGGGACAGGATTTAAGAAATTCATTCGGTGTGATAACACCGTTGCCATCTGCATCCGGACTGGCATCCCGATGCCCTATCACCTGCTTCACCGAAGGAAAGGTCAGGCAAAGCGCATCTACCAATTTGTGCAACGCCTCCTTCTGCGGCTGAGTGCGTGTGTCGCACGGCTGACCCGCCTCGTTGAGCCCACCCACGTAACAAATGCCTATAGAACGGGCATTCCACCCCATGCAATGCGCCCCGTCGAGCATCACGTCGCGCCCCGCCTCAATGCTGCCATCCAGGCGAATTACGTAATGATAACCAATGCTCCAAAATCCGCGATCGCGATGCCATGCATCAATAACCGCCGCGGTAACATCGTGACCGGCACGTGTGGCCGAACAATGAATAACGATTGTATCTCTCATCATTAATTAATATATTTACTGTTTATAATTTAAAGATATGTTACTACATTTTTATATTTCCCGCAAACGGCAGGTACCCGCAACTGCGTGTTGATGGTAGCTATCGAAAAATTCTCGGCCCGGCACATGGCGCTAACCGACGGATAACGCCTTACCACCTCGCCCGCTTCGTTGAGCACGCCACAAGGCTTGGCCTTAAAATTAACCAGTCCGTGCAGCAATGCATGCTGAAAATTTTCATATTGATCACACCACTCCAGGTTATCCGCCCGGTTGTTCGCTTTGTTACCGTCGAGGTGATTCACCATCGGCAGATTCTTGGGATTAGGAAGAAAGGCCTTGGCCACCAACCGATGAACCAAGTGTTGAGTCATAATACCCTTCATGCAAATCCCCACCGACGCATACCCCATAGAAGAGTTCTTTGCTTTGTGAAAGCAGCTTCCACCACGCTTAAAACTCGCCACCCTGCCGGCATCAGACACCATGTAACGACAGTCGGTTCCTTCAATAAATCTCCAATTTTCCATGATATTGTTTTTTGTTATAAAATAAAATTACTATTCCTATTATTTATGAAGTCGGCACGCCATTCATTTAACGCCTGCCGGCCCATTTTATTACCATTTGAAACGTTCAATACAAGAAGTTTCTTTTGTGTGTACAACTTGCACGCTTTTCGTGTATATACTAAAAACACGCAACGCACAACTAGCATCCATACGTTGTAGCTATTTTTAAGGGCAAAAAGACATTGATTACGCTCTTTTCTCGTTTGTTTTTATTATTTCATAAACACAAACAGCTCTTTTTGATTTAACGATTTATTACCGTCAAAGATCATTTTTGAAGCAGAGAAACAAAACCACCACTCACCACCACAAACCGCTGATCCTCAAGCACATCGAAAAAACCGTTAACCATTTAGACAACACCGGCAAAAAAAATAATTCCACCGTTGCAAACCGCTGATCCTCAAGCACATCGAAATAATCGTTAACCATTTAGACAACACCGGCAAAAAAAATAATCCCACCAATGTAAACCGCTGATCCTCAAGCACATCGAAATAATCGTTAACCATTTAGACAACACCGGCAAAAAAAATAATCCCACCAATGTAAACCGCTGATAATCAAACACATCGAAATAATCGTTAACCATTTAAACAACACCGGCAAAAAAAATAATCCCACTAATGCAAACAGCTGATAATCAAGCACATCGAAATAATCGTTAACCATTTAAACAACACCGGCAAAAAAAATAATCCAACCAATGTAAACCGCTGATACTCAAGCACATCGAAATAACCGTTAACCATTTAGACAACACCGGCAAAAAAAATAATTCCACCGCTGCAAACAGCTGATCCTCAAGCACATCGAAATAATCGTTAACCATTTAGACAACACTAGCAAAAAAAATAATCCAACCGCTGCAAACAGCTGATCCTCAAGCACATCGAAATAATCGTTATCTAATTAGTCAACACCAGCGAGAAATTCCCAATTGGCGGCAAAGAGCCTGGCGTTCCTGCTCCAACTCCTCGGCCGAATAATAGCAAGAGGGAGAAGAGGTATCAGGTTGTGGCTCCAGCTCATCGACCATGCTCAACACGTATTGCAGCTCCTCTGCAAGCGCCAGGGCAGCCTCGCGAAGCGAATCAACCTGATACTGCTTGCAGAGGCGGATGTGCAGCGCCCGCGCCTCACTTTGGTTGGGCAGTGTGCTCATGGCAACAAATCCGACTTCGGCTGGATAGCATGCTCAGGAGTGCAAATCTGAATGAGATTAGCCGCTTTGCATGCGCGCCACGCCTGCCGTTGCACATCATAGTAAACCACAAAACTCGTATTGTGGCGAGGTTTATAAGGTCGTTTGAAACAATATTCGTAATTACACAAGGTACCCTCCGCCTCTCTCAGGGTGCCATCTTCCTTCTGATACTGAAAGGTCACATTGCCGGCGTGAAGTTTTTCAATTAAGTTAAATGCTAAACTTGCTTTTTCCATAGCTAAACTAAAACTGCACCCACTTTCTTGCTTGATAATCACTGCTTTAATTCTCAACTGGTTCATAAAATCCATATTCGTCATTTTTAAAATTAGTACTTCTTGATTATGTATTTATATAATCAATTACATCATCTTGATTAATTATTAATAAAAAATTAAGTGCTGCAAACCTAGTAATATTAATCAGATAACTAGGATAAAAAAGTTTCTAAAATTAAAATATGCATTTTAGAAACTTTTTATAGTGGATATTACAAATATCCTGCTTATTTTTGCAGAATAAAAAACCTTAATGTGATTGATAACATTAAACAAAATTAATATACTATGAAAAATATTTTTTCATTAATTGGGAGGAGACAATCGGAGTTATTATTCTATGTGCGCTTATTGTTTGCTAGAAAAGGACGTAAAATAACACAAAAAGACATTGCCAATATGGCCGCTACTACCCAACGTACTGTCAGCAACATCGAAGCGGGCGAATGCATTAACAGCAAAAGCGCTCTGCACATGTTCGAGGCTTATGCGCTTTATTGGCCCGAAATACGTGAGCTGTTCGGCGAGCTTTTCTACATGCTACAGAATATTTTAAGTATTCCGGCCAAGTACAAAGCGATTTTGTGTGATGAAGGAGCCAATCGTTCCAGAGTGCCCCAAAAGTACATTATAGACTTCGACAAGGCGGAACAAGCACTAGCAATAGACTTCAAGGCCATTACTGCATGGTAAACGTGTGTTCGGACGGCTGGCAAGCCATAGACTCCAGCGCTCCGTTGGACCCTAGAAGTGAGGGGATGTTGAGAACCTCTCATAAACTAAAATCACCCTCGCTACAGCTATCTGTAACGAGGGTGATTGTATGTTTTGGGTATGCTAACACACCCTAAGTTTTCTATTAAAAAGCGAGGTAAGACTATTGCAAAGCCCCAAATTTATAAGTACCCTTACGAATCACGTTACCGTCTTTATCGGTTTCAACGAAAGGACCGTGTTTTTTTCCTTGTTTGAAGAAGCCTTCAAAGCGGTTGCCGTCTTTGTCTTCCTGCACCCCGTTGCCATCTTCCATACCGTTCACGAAACTGCCTTTGTATTTGGTTCCGTTGGTCAGCGTCAAAGTGCCCTGCCCGTTGGGCTGGTTATCCTTCCACTCACCCTCGTACACATCACCGTTGTTCCATTTATAACGGCCAAAACCGTTGCGTTTATTGTCCTTCCAGTCGCCCTCGTACACAGCACCGTTGGCCCAGGTGAAAGTACCCTTGCCATCTTGCATACCTTCCTTGAAGTTGCCCACATACTTATCGCCGTTGGCATGATAATAAATACCGGCACCGGTGCGTTCACCCAGCAGATAAGCCCCCTCGTAACGGTCGCCCGTGTGGAAGAAATAAATACCCTTGCCGTGCTGAATATCATCTACCCAGTCGCCCACGTACTTATCGCCGTTGGCATATTCAAAAGTACCCTTACCGTCTCTCGAGTCGTTTTTCCAGTTGCCGGTGTACTTGCAGCCATCGTTCCACATGAGCTCGCCTTGCCCGTTCTTCTTGTCGCCCTTCCAGGCACCCGAGTACTTCGAGCCGTTCTTCCAGGTGTAAATGCCCTGACCTTCGCGTTTATCATTCGCCCAGCCCCCTTCGTACATGTCGCCGTTGTGATAAAACATAGTGCCCTGTCCGTGCTGGTAATCTTGAAACCACATGCCCGTGTAGCGGTTATTATTCAGAAAATAATACGTACCACTGCCGTGTTGCTGATCCTGAAACCACTGTCCCTCGTACTTTTCGCCATCGGGAAAGCTGTACACGCCAAAGCCCTCGCGCTTACCTTTTACGTATTCGCCCTCATACACGTCGCCGTTTTTGAAGATGGTTTTGCCTTTGCCATGCGGCTTGCGGCTTTTGAGTTCGCCCGTGTACACCGAGCCGTCTTTGAACGTGTAGCTGCCAATCTTCACTTCGCCCGAAAAGCGTTCGGTGATTTTTCCGAAGAAGCCGCCATTGTCCTGAGCCTGAACAGGTGTGTATGATAAGTAGGAGGCCAATATGATAGTGTAAAAATATCTCATCTATTATGGTGTGTTTTGGATTAGTAATCATCACAAAAATACAATTTTTATTCAAATTACCGCCAGCGCAGCCGGCTATTATGACATCTTTTTACCTGCAACAACCTCTTTTAAAGTCTCTTTACATAAATATTGCTGTGCCAAACGGGCCATATCTTGCGGTGTGGCTTCCTTCACGGCACGCAGCGAACGCCTGAAATAATCATCATCAAGTTTCGACACGTAAATAAATATCCAGCCGTCTTGCAATGCAAAGGCCGATTCATACGAGCGGCACATCTCTCCGATCATGTAATTTTTCACCATCGTAAGTTCCTGTTCGCTCACCGGTTCGGTATGCAAACGGTCAATCTCGGCGTACACTTCGCGCACAACGGCTTCTACATATTCGTTGTCAGATTCCGAGTTAATCATCAACACACTGGTATCGGGGTACGACATCAGTCCCGCCGAAATGCCATACGTGTAGCCTTTTTCTTCGCGTATGTTCGTCATCAGTCGGCTGCCGAAGTAACCACCGAAAAGGGTGATAAGCACACGCAGTTTCAGGTAGTCTTCGTGGTTGTGGTCAATCGTGACAGCTCCCATCCTGAGGGAACTTTGCACGGCGTCCGACTTCTCGGTAAAGATGCGTTTCTGCGGTGCCGACTGTATCTCAAAACAAGGTCTGGTGAGGTCGGCTTTGTTGCTCCCGAAGGGTTTGGTGCCCATCACATCGGTCACCGCATCCATCACGGCAGGAGTTATCTTTCCCGCCAAAAAGATGTGACAGTTATCCGACGTGTAATACTTGTCGTAAAACGATTTCAGGTGTTCTGTTGTGAGATTGCGGTAATCTTCCTCCTTCGCAAACTTCCCGTACGGATGGTTTTCGCCAAACAGCGAACCAAGCAGGGAGCGTTGCGACAGGTACTCCACGTTGGCCAAATTCACTTGCAGTCGTTGCAGGTTCATGTCAACAACAGTGGCGAATTCCTTCTCCGGAAATACCGGTTCGGTCACCATGGAGTGCAGTACCGACAGGGTTTCGCGGCAGTAACGGTTCAGCGTGTAAAGCGTTACAATGGCGTGCTCCATGGAGCAGGTCAGCTCCAGCCATGCCCCGTAGTAATCGAGTTTCGAAGCAATTTCGGCCGATGTGTAGCGAACCGTACCTTCGCGCAACATGCGGTTGGTAAAAAGCGCCTGAAGCAGGGTGTTCTGACGCAGTTGTCCCGCTTCAAACACCAAGTCGATGCGGCACACTTCCTGTTCGCCGCTGTTGATTACACTGAGCGGAATACCGTTGGGAAGTACCGTGCGCACGGGCTTCTGAAGATCAAGTTCCTCGAGCTCAGAGATGGGTGGTTGTTGGGTTCTGTCCATCTTATCGGGCATTCATCTGACGAAGAAATTCTTCTGCTCGCTGCAAATCCTGAGGCGTGTCGATGCCAATGGTTTCAACGTGGGTGATACCCGCTTTGATGGTGTAGCCGTTCTCCAGCCAGCGCAGCTGCTCCAGCGATTCCGCCAATTCAAGGGCCGATTGCGGCAAGGCGGTTATCTCTTTCAACACCTCGGTGCGGTAAGCATAGAGTCCGATGTGCTTGTAGTACACCTGCCCTTTCAGCCAATCTTTCTTCTCGGCGTTGCGCTGAAACGGTATAACGGAGCGGCTGAAATAGAGTGCATGGCGGTTTTTGTTGAGCACCACCTTGGGCGAATTGGGATTCTCCAACGCTTCAAAGCCGTCGGCTTCGGTAAACGGTTTCACCAAAGTGGCTATCTGTGTGGTGGCATCGTTGAAGCATTCTTTGATGGCTTCCAGCTGCGAAGGCTGAATAAACGGTTCGTCGCCCTGAATATTGATAACCACATCAAAATCGCCTCCCGCACGGGTGGCAGCCTCGTAACAACGGTCGGTACCGCTGTTGTGATGCGGCGAAGTCATAATCACTTTCCCGCCGAAAGCCTTCACGGCAGCCTCAATGCGTTCGTCATCGGTAGCCACATACACCTCGTCGAGCACGCCCGCCACCTGTTCATATACACGTTGAATCACGGTTTTTCCGCCCAAGAGCGCCAACGGTTTCGCAGGGAAACGGGTGGATGCATATCGGGCCGGAATAATTCCCAGAAATTTCATCTTATCTTGTTTTTAAGTTATTCATTGGTCATTACTTGCGCCATGCCGCGCTGCACGTAACTGCGCTGCATGTCGGCCGGTTTCAGCACCCGGTCGTTAAATTGCAACAGGTCGGCATCCAACTTGATCACCTCGAGCTGCTTGTGAGCAGGCAGTCTACCCGCCTCTCGTTCCAGCTCCTTGAGCGTAGCCCGCACCTCGTCGGCCGTTTGCCGGGTGTGCACCACCGCCACCTGATTGAGGAAGGGCGACGGGTTTTGAAGTCCTTCCGCAGCAGTGAGGTATGCCTCAGAAAAACGAACAGACGGATAAATTTCCGTCAGTCGTTCACGTGCCAGTTGCAGGTGTTGCTCCCGGCCGTCGTTGCTCCCCAGGCAGATAATGCAGGTATTCATGCCACCGGTGCTTATCTGAACAGGTCGTCAAGACCGGTGCTCTCCGTCGGCGTAGTCGAAGGATCTCCTTCACCACTACCGCAGGGGTCGAATCCTTCGGGTAACTTGAACCGTTCCGTTTGGTCGTAACCCAGCGATTTGTCGGCATACACCTTGTTCATGTAAAGCGCCCAGATAGGCAGAGCCATGGAAGCACCTTGTCCGTCATACATGGTATCGAAATGGATGTCGCGCTCCTCGCCACCTACCCAACAGCCCGATACGAGCGAGGGGGTGAAGCCCATGAACCATCCGTCCGAATTACGGTTTGTGGTACCCGTTTTACCACCCATATCTGCCGTAATGCCGTAGCGGCGCACGCGCCCGCCCGTACCTTCGTTAATCACGGCACGCAGCATAATAAGCATTTTGTAAGCACTGGTAGCGCTGATTACCTCCTCCATTTGCGGAGTGAAGTTGGCTATCACGTTGCCGTCACTATCTTCTATTTTAGTCACCAGCAGCGGTGCCACGCGAATACCCTTGTTGGCAAAAGCGGTGTAGGCGCTCACCATCTCGCCCACGGAAATTTCGCACGGGCCCAGACAAAGCGAAGGTGTGGGCTGAATGTCTTTGTTCAGCACTCCGAACGAGTGAATAAGTCTCACCAACGCATACGGATTGAGTTTACTCATGAGGTAAGCCGAGATCCAGTTGTTAGAACGGGCCAATCCCCATTTCAACGTAACCATTTCGCCGTAGCGGTCGCGCGAGCTGTTGCGGGGCGACCACGCCTCACCGGCCTCGGTAATGATGGTTTGTTCCACGTTGCGCGCCTCGTCACACGGAGAGAATCCGTTTTCCATGGCGAGCGAATACAAGTACGGCTTAATGGTTGAACCAATCTGCCGGCGTCCCACCATGGCCATGTCATATTGGAAATAGGTGTAGTTGGGACCGCCCACGTAGGCTTTCACATGGCCGTTGAACGGATCCATCGACACAAAGCCGGTGCGCAGGAAGTATTTGTAGTACCTGATGGAGTCCATCGGAGTCATCACCGTATCTTTCTCGCCATGCCAAGTGAAGACCGACATCTCTTCGGGCGTGTTGAATGCCCGTCTGATTTCCGATTCCGAGGCACCGTTGTCCTTCATAATGCGGTAACGGTCTGTCTGCTTCATGGCCTTGTCGAGTATCTGTTTCACCTGTTCTTCGGTGAGCTGATTGGTGTAAGGGGCTGTTTTGCGGTTTTTCTTTTCGGCAAAGAAACGACCTTGCAAGTAGCCTCCCAAGTGTTCTTCCACCGCTTCTTCGGCATATTTCTGCATGCGCGAGTCGATGGTGGTGTATATTTTCAGTCCGTCGGTGTAAATGTTGTAATTCGAACCGTCTTTCTTGTGATTCTTTTGGCACCATCCGTACAGCGGGTTTGTTTCCCATGCCAGCGAATCTTCGTAATACTTCTGCATCTGCCAGCTGCGGTAATCGCCACGGCTAGGCTTGCGGGCGGTCATCATGCTGCGCAGGTATTCGCGGAAGTAAGTGGCGAGGCCCTCTTTGTGGTCCACACGGTGGTATTTCAGCGTAAGGGGCAGCTCTTGCAGCGAGTCGCACTCTTCTTCGGTAATGTAATCGGCCTTGCGCATCTGATCGAGCACCACGTTGCGTCTGCCGCGCGAGCGTTCGTTGAAACGCACCGGGTTGAAGAGCGACGGGTTTTTACACATGCCCACCAGCGTGGCGGCTTCTTCTATTTTCAGTTCCGAGGGTTCGCAACCGAAATAGGTGTACGAAGCGGTTTTAATGCCCACGGCGTTATTTAAGAAGTCGAACTTATTGAGGTACATCGTGAGTATTTCCTCTTTTGTATAATAGCGTTCCAGGCGCACGGCTATCACCCATTCAATGGGTTTCTGAAACAAACGTTGCGTCACGCTGTTCGCATCGGGCGAATAGAGCTGTTTGGACAGCTGTTGGGTAATGGTACTACCACCACCGGCATTCTTCTGCATGAATATGCCGCGTTTCACAACGGCACGCGCCAAAGCAATGGCGTCAATGCCCGAATGGTCTTTGAAGCGAACATCTTCCGTAGCAATGAGGGCGTTGATCACGTTGGCCGACAACTCGTTGTAACTGGTGTACACACGGTTTTCTTTGCTGAGCGACCAGGTGCCCATTACTTTACCGTCTTCGGAGAGGATTTCGGTGGCAAACTTGTAATTCGGGTTTTCCAATTCTTCAATCGCGGGCATGTAACCTATCCATCCGTATGCAATGGAGGCAAACAGCATAACGGCTGCCACTAGGCCTACGGCAAAGAATATCCACAATGCTAATACTACTTTTTTTATCATTTTACGGGTGTATTTTTACGAATAATCACTTCTTTTGCATCTGCAATAAGTGTGCAAAATTAAAATAAAAGTTGCTCTTTCACAACATATTTGCCAAGCCTTTTCATTTTTATCATTTTTGAACGCTTTCGTGCATATTTCTAACACAAAGTTAATGCAAAAATACGTGAGGTAACATATTTTATTCGTACCTTTACGCTCCGTATTTATGATGTTGTATAAATTAACAGATAACAATATGGAAAACAGGAGTTTAGTAACCATAGCCGAGTATTCCAAAGAGAAAATTCTCTATATGCTCGAAATGGCGAAGCAGTTTGAAAAAACCCCCAACCGGAAAATTCTTCAGGGTAAGGTAGTGGCCACGTTGTTTTTTGAACCGTCTACCCGCACCCGACTGAGTTTTGAAACTGCTGCCAATCGTTTGGGGGCTAGGGTTATCGGGTTCAGTGACCCCAAAGCAACCAGTTCTTCAAAAGGAGAAACACTGAAAGACACCATTATGATGGTGAGCAATTATGCCGATGTCATCGTCATGAGGCATCACCTCGAAGGGGCGGCACGCTATGCCAGTGAGGTGTCTCCCATCCCCATTGTCAACGCGGGCGACGGTGCCAACCAGCATCCTTCGCAAACCATGCTCGACTTGTATTCCATTTACAAAACACAGGGAACGCTCGAGAATCTGAACATTTACCTGGTGGGCGACCTGAAATACGGACGCACCGTGCACTCGCTGCTCATGGCCATGCGCCACTTCAACCCTGTTTTTCATTTCATTGCGCCCGAGGAGCTGAAGATGCCCGAGGAATACAAGATGTATTGCAGGCAAAACAACATCAGGTATGTGGAACACACTGATTTCAACGAAGAAATCATTGCCGATGCGGATATTTTGTACATGACTCGTGTGCAACGCGAACGCTTTACCGACATGATGGAATACGAACGAGTGAAGAATGTGTATATATTAAGGAGTAAAATGCTGGAGCAAACGCGCCCCAACCTGCGCATTCTGCATCCGCTGCCCCGTGTGAACGAAATTGCGTATGACGTAGACGATAGTCCCAAGGCGTACTATTTTCAGCAGGCGCTCAACGGACTTTATGCGCGCGAAGCCATCTTGTGTGATGTGCTGGGAATTACTCTTCAAGATATCTTATAAATTGATTAACGGAACGCACAAATGAATAAGAATAAACAAGCTTTGCAGGTGGCCGCTCTAAGAAACGGCACTGTAATTGACCATATTCCTGCCGAAAAGCTCTTCACAGTGGTTTCTCTGTTGGGACTGGAACACATGGAGAATAACATCACCATCGGTTTCAACCTCGAAAGCAAGAAGCTGGGCACAAAGGGCATCATCAAAATAGCCGATAAGTTTTTCTGCGACGAGGAGATTAACCGAATTTCTGTCGTGGCACCGCACGTGAAACTGAACATTATTCGTGATTACGAGGTTATTGAAAAGAAAGAGGTGCGCATGCCCGATGATCTGAAAGGCATCGTGAAGTGTGCCAACCCCAAATGCATTACCAACAATGAGCCCATGGCCACACTGTTTCACGTAACCGATAAGGAGAATTGTGTGCTCAAATGTCACTACTGCGAAAAGGAACAAAGAAAAGAAGAGATTGTTATTTTATGAAAGAAGACTGGAAACCGGGAACGATGATTTATCCGCTGCCTGCTGTTATCGTAAGCTGCGGAAGCACCGAGGAGGAGTACAACCTCATTACGCTTTCGTGGGTGGGAACCATCTGTACCAATCCGCCCATGTGTTACATTTCGGTGCGCCCCGAAAGGCATTCGTATGACATTATCAAGAAGAACATGGAGTTTGTGATTAACCTCACAACGAAAGATATGGCGTTTGCAACCGACTGGTGTGGGGTGCGTTCGGGCAAGGATTTTAATAAGTTCGAGGAGATGAAACTCACTCCCGGCAAGTGCTCCGTGGTGCAGGCTCCGCTGGTGGAGGAGTCGCCCTTGTGCATTGAATGCCGCGTAAAGGAAATCATGGCGCTGGGATCGCACCACATGTTCATTGCCGATGTGGTGAATGTGCGGGCAGATCAGGAGCACCTGAACCGTGAAACGGGCAAGCTGGAGCTGGCCGAAACAAACCCGCTGGTGTATGTGCACGGGGGATATTTCGAATTGGGAGCGCACATCGGCAAGTTCGGATGGTCCGTCGAGAAGAAGAATAAGAAGTGATAGTCACCTCTAAAAGATAAAGAATGAAACGACTGCTTGCTTTTATCATTTGTTCCTGTGCCGTGGGCAGTATCTTTTCGCAAGAAACAGATACGTTAACAACCGTGCCGTCGCAACAAGACGGCGTAGTTATCGGCACCCGCTCCGAAACAAACTCGGCTGCCGGTTCTGTGTTGCCACAACAAAAAAAGAAAACACACCGGCTTCCTAACCAACACAAGGTGAACGTTGGTTTCAGGGCGGGGTTCAACTCTACCATGTACCAGGTTTCGTCGCTGAAGATAAGCGGCATCACGATCGACGATGTACAGAACAATTACAAGATTGGTTATGCCGGAACGTTGTTCATGCGGTTCAACATCAGGAAGCATTTCATTCAGCCCGAGGTGTCATACACCATCAGCCGGGGCGAAATTCAGTTCGACAGACTGGGTGAGCACGGCACGGATGTGGAGCCGCAATATGCTTACCTGCGGTCTAGCATTCACAGCATTGACGTGCCGGTGTATTACGGTTACAGCCTCGTGAAAGAAGGGCCTTACAATATGTCAGTCTTCGCAGGTCCCAAACTCAAGTACATCCGCACAGGGAAAAACGACATTGAGTTTGAGAACTTCGGGCAGCAAGATGTGGTAGAAGAATTGCGCAGGTTTAACGTGGGAATGGCCGCCGGCGTATCGGTGAGCATATCGCACATTTACTTTGACTTCCGTTACGAACAGGGGTTCAACAACCTCACCAAATCTGTTACTTACACGGATGCAACAACAACCGGAGGAACATCGAGTGGTGATATTTCGTTCAAAAGACGAGACAATGTGCTGAGTTTTTCGCTGGGCGTAATATTCTAAATTGAAATTTTATCGGCATTAATTCCGATAGTTTGCATGAATATATCATTCTTTTTGATTAATTTTGTGCGCTTAAACAAAGGATCTCGAAACAACTACTTATTATCTTACTACAAAAAGAATGAAAAGAGACGATTTAATTTTCGATATTATCGAAAAAGAGCATCAACGTCAGTTGAAAGGCATCGAACTGATTGCATCAGAAAATTTTGTTAGTGACCAAGTAATGCAGGCCATGGGCTCTTGCTTAACGAATAAATACGCTGAAGGTTACCCCGGCAAGCGTTATTATGGTGGTTGCGAAGTGGTGGATCAGAGCGAGCAAATTGCTATTGACCGCTTAAAGGAAATATTCGGTGCCGAATGGGCCAACGTGCAACCGCACTCGGGCGCTCAGGCTAATGCCGCTGTTTTCTTGGCTGTTCTGAACCCCGGTGATAAATTCCTGGGATTGAACCTGGCACACGGTGGTCACCTTTCTCACGGTTCATTGGTTAATACTTCGGGAATTATCTATACTCCCTGCGAATATAACGTGAAGCAAGAAACCGGTCGCGTAGATTACGACCAGATGGAAGAAGTTGCTTTACGTGAAAAACCCAAATTGATTATTGGTGGTGGCTCTGCCTACTCTCGCGAATGGGACTACAAACGCATGCGCGAAATTGCCGATAAAGTGGGTGCACTGCTGATGATTGACATGGCGCATCCTGCCGGACTCATTGCTGCAGGTTTGCTCGAAAACCCGGTTAAGTACGCACACATCGTGACTTCTACCACTCACAAAACATTGCGTGGTCCACGCGGTGGTGTGATCCTGATGGGTAAGGATTTCCCAAATCCATGGGGAAAAACCACTCCGAAAGGCGAAGTGAAAATGATGTCGCAGTTGCTTGACTCTGCTGTGTTCCCCGGTATTCAGGGTGGACCGCTGGAGCATGTCATTGCTGCCAAAGCTGTTTCATTTGGCGAGTGCTTGCAACCCGAATACAAAGAATACCAACAACAGGTTCAAAAGAATGCTGCTGCATTGGCAAAAGCATTGATGGATCGCGGATTTACCATCGTTTCGGGCGGTACCGACAACCACTCTATGTTGGTTGATCTTCGTGCCAAATACCCCGAATTGACCGGTAAAGTAGCCGAAAAGGCTTTGGTTTCTGCTGATATTACTGTAAACAAAAATATGGTTCCGTTTGATAGTCGCTCGGCTTTCCAGACTTCGGGTATCCGTTTGGGAACTCCGGCTATTACGACTCGTGGTGCCAAAGAGGATTTAATGGCTGAAATAGCCGAAATGATTGAAACTGTATTGTCAAACGTAGAGAATGAGGCTGTTATTGCCGAAGTTCGTGCACGCGTAAACAAAACAATGGAGAAATATCCTCTGTTTGCATATTAAGATTCTTCTTTTAAATAAGCGTCGTGAGACGTGTAAATTGTTTGTTTTTCATAATAAAAAATAATTTAATTACAGCCACCGCTCAATGTGAATTGCGCGGTGGCTTTTTTTATTTAGGTTACAAACGGGGCTTCACAAATTTATCAAGCTCGCTGGTGAAAGTGAGTCTGACAGGCAGGATGTAACGTCCTATTTTTGTTGCCACCGACTCTTCTTCAGTTGGAACGGTGTATGAGCTGATTAACGAATAATGATCAGCATTCACCGCAAAATAACGGTCGGATGTCAGCCCGGTTACGCGTATGGTCCAGTCGAACAGGTTGCCGATGATCGTAAGCGCCTCTTTTTCCGCATCGTAAGCCGGTATATCCACTTTCAGCACCTCGTAAGGCGTGGTGAGCACGTAGAGAGCATGCTTGACATCGGTCATAAACGCCAACGTTTTGCGGTTTTTAAATTCGGTAATGAACAAATGCTCAAGCTTCACACCATCGGGCACCTGAACCGCACGAACGTAAGGACGCCCTTTGATTTGTTTCAGGTGAAACAACCCGCCTTTTGCATCAAGCAACACGTAACCTTCGTCGTAATCTTTACGGGTGGTGGGGTTACCTGCAATCTCAGTGGCAGGGAAGTGAAATCCTTTTTTCTGCAAAGCATCCGTGAAACGGGCACTTTTATCGGCATCAATCCGGTTGGTGGCCATGTCAACAAATTCAATGCCCGAGGCTGTGAAGCGGAATACATCCGATGGCATTTCCAAATCGACACGTCCCGAACGTGACTCGAGCAACGGGTACAGACCGATGCGCGGTGCATTGATGTCGGACGGGCTGGCCTTGAACATGAAGTTCTCATTCTGTATCAGGCGGGGCGTAACCGCTACACCGTGCAGCGTATCCGGAAAGCGCTCGTCGCTCATCAGCTGACGGCAATAGAATGTAGGCAACAAACTGTCGACCTCATCTTGCGTGTATTTGTTGCCGGCAAGGTCGCGACGAACCACCCCTTTGCCTTCTTGCTGACCGGTCAAAATAAAGTCATTGGACACCGAACTGTAAAGCACAAAGTTTCCTTTGGAAGGCTTTGCAGTAAAGAAGTCGTAGCACCAAGGTAATTGCCATACAAGCAACATGACCAAGATAAAATAAAATAATATTTTGCTAAATCGTAACATATTTTCTTGACTTAATGATAAAACGAATCAATCTTGTTTCCCTATTTTGAAGCGACAAACAGACAACCATGACAACGTTGCTGTGAGCAGTGTAAACACTACGAGCAACGGCACAAAGGAGTTGTAGGCTTCCGGCGTATCCGACAGGAAGAAGATGCGCAACAGCAGCAGCGACACCAACAGGTTCAGCACCCGGCGCTTCCAAGTGGGTTCCAAACAAACCCATGCTACCAGAAAATAAGCTGCCAAACCGGCCACAAACCAAGGCACAGCGGTGAGTAAAATGTGGCGTTGCAGCTCCGTTGCCAGTATCCCGTTGAGGTACACACCCATCAATAGAAAGTTTAAACCGAAGCATACCAGCAGGGCAACCAGTCCGTAAAAAAGCATGGCAACTACCATCTTCTGTTGCGAATAAGGCAGATGCAACGTGAGCTTCAGGCACTTTTTGTGCATCTCGGGTACAAACTGCACCACGGCAAGCAATAATCCTGCAAGCAGGGGGATGTATTTCAAGAGGTCAATAAATATCGTGTCACGCGAGAGCATGACCTCCCACACGTGTTCCACGCCCTTGAGCGTAACCACACGGTCAATTCGAAGCATGCCATAGCCCGAGAATCCTAATGTTACCAGTAGCGCAAGCAGCAAGTACCAGCGCGTTTTAATCCATTCTTTGAAAAAGATAGCTTTCAACATAAAACAATTGTTTTGAAGTTAATATTTTCCGGTAAGACCTATGAAAGCGTCTTCCAAATTGACTTTTTCACTCTTCAGCTCACTGAACGGCACCTGCCATTCTTTCAGCTTGTTTTCCACCTCCTGAGGAGAAAGAAACGAATAGGTTTCGAGCGTATTGCGAATCAGCGAAGGATGATAAAACTCGTCGCTTACCGGAAAGGCATAACCTTCGGGAACCGTGCAGGTGTAGTGGCTAATGCCCGCCAGCAGTTCCTTAACAGGTTGCTGAATCAGAATTTTGCCGTAGTCCATGATAATGCAATCGTCAACCAGTCGCTCCATGTCCTGAATGATGTGCGAAGTCAGAAACACCGTTTTATTCTCCGACGAGGCATAGTCGCGCAGGTAGTCAACAAACAGTCTACGATAGCCGGGATCGAGTCCCAGCGAAAAATCGTCGAGCACCAGCAATTCAGGATTTTGAGCCAGAATAAGCCCCAACGCCACCTGCGACCGCTGTCCGCACGACATGCGGGCAATGCGCTGCCCCGGAGCCACTTTCAACTTATTCATCAGTTCATAATACGCCTCCTTTTTCCACTGCGGGTAAAACGAAGCATAGAACTTTTCAATCTCCGCGATGGTCATAAACTGATACTGCACGTGTCCCTCAATGAGCAAACCGATGTTGGTGCGCAAAGCAGGATCCATCTTCTGTATCTCCTGTCCGAAAATGTAACACTCACCGGCACGAGGCTTCAAGTAACCACTCAAAATATTGATGGTGGTTGTTTTACCCGTTCCGTTTTTACCGAGCAATCCCAAAATGCGCCCTTTGGGCACGTTAAAACTCAGGTTTTCGTAAATCAATCGTTTCCCATAATAATGGGTCAGATTCTTACATTCTATGATATTGTTTTCCATTCTGTAACTTTATTAAAATAAAAAGAGAAACGCCAGCGGAATAAGTATGCCCACCAGCAGCTCCACACCTCCTCTGCCCCAAAGACCTTTGGAACCTTTCAGCATGATTATTCCCGTCAGGGTGATGAGAATGAGTCCCACGGCAAAGGCATCGGCAAAATAAGTCCACCACCTGCCCGGATTGTAATGCAGTTTCGTCATCTCGCTGATTACGTGCCGTTTGCGCACGCTTTCGTACTCGGCTGTTGCCGTGCGCAAATGCACCACCAAATTGGAGCCGCCTTTGAGGAACACTTTCACAACACCCGGCTTGGGGTAATAGTGTTTGGTGTAGTTATCCTCCTCGCCCAATGGTTGCAACAGCTGCAACACCTGCTCGCGGGTTATCTTCTCGGCTCCCGTCAGCTGCCCCGCCGGAAGGGTGTATTCTTTGCGCTCGATGATGTAATGCGGGTTGATGCTGTCACGGTGGTTCATCACCAGTCCGGACACAGCATAAATAAGTAACATGCCCGAGAAGAAGAAGGACAGGTCGCGGTGGACTGCCCTGCTCCATTTTCTCAGTGTATTACTCTTGAATTTCATAATTGTTAGCCTCAACGTAATAGAAAGAAAGATATTCTTTGCCGTCGCGAGCCTTGCGGGCAGCAATCTTCTTGCGGAAATCGGCAATGCGCTGTTCCGGACTGTTGGCCGTTTCTCCGCGTGCCTGCTTTTCGGTGCTGCAACCCGCCGCATCACTATCGCCATGCTTCTCGGCAGTGGCAGCTTTCAGCTGGTTTTCCCAGTTTTCAAGATACGCCTCATCAACCCGTTGTTCCACCAGCACACCGGTTACTTTCACTATGCTGTTAACACACTTTTGGTCGAACTTCCCTACTTTTCCGGCTTCAATGCGAATGGTTTGTGTGTCGTCACTCCCCATGAGGAAAATTTTACCACCTCCGTGAGCGCAGATATGCGTACATACTCCTTCAACGGTAACTTCCTCACCTGTTAAGGAGTCGGCAGCTGCCAAGAGCGAATCGACATCAATTGCATCCGACAACTGCTCCGAATCCTCGTCTTGTTGCTTTTGTTGTTTGTTACCACACGAGTTAAAACCCACCATTGCCATCAGGGCAACTACTAAAACTACATACTTTTTCATTTTCATTGCGTTGTATATTTAATTAAAAAGACATTCCGACAGATAATGCCACTTCGTTTTGAGTGCCACATTCTTTGTATGATTTGCCGATGCATGACAGTGTGGCAAAAAGCAGCTGATTACCCTTTAACTTGTAATCGTAACGGCTGCCCACCTGCCACAAACCGTACTGATCGGTGAGGTAAGCAAAATTGTGCAACAGACTTTGCCCCACCGAGCCCGAAAGATCCAGCGTTCCCCACTGTTTGCGGGCCGTGAGGTTGCCACTGTAGCCACCGCCTGCCGTAAAGGCCAGCAACGACTGCCTGAACTGCCACTGAACACCGGCTTTTAAGCCCGCCCACCAGCTGGCATACTCCGTAAATCGCTGCGGATTTTTGTATTCCTCCTTGTTCCACTGATAAGCCACCTGAGGTTCTACGCTCCAGCTGAAACGACGCGTAAACGCATCTGTTGCCAACAAACCACTTAGCACCGCCCCTGCCGAGGTGTGTTCATACTGCTCCAGACTGCTGATGAGCGGATACGAAGAGCCGGTAGGATCGCCAAAGATGTTTTCCGTTCCGGTGCGTACCTTACCGTGCCCCACTAGACGAGTGCCATAGAGCAGACCACCCTCCTGTTTCATCCACGCCAGCTCCAGTGCCAGTTTGTTCTCATCGACCTCTGTAATGGGCAGGTAAGAAATGTTCGACAACTGCTTGCTGAAATGAAAATGATCCGCCCTGAGCGAAGCCGACAGTCCGTTTGCCGTTTGAGGCAGCAAATCAATGCTTGCTCCTACGCCCGTGCCTTTGTAAACGGCATCGGTCACGTTACCGGCAAAACGCACGTAATTCATGCCCAGTCCCAACATGTGATACACAGAGGTGGAGCCCAGATCACTCATAAAATCAATATCGCTCTTCTGGTCGTACTTCCTCACGTGCAACGCCGCTCCCAGCTGGTACGTTTGCCACAGCTTGTGCGAAACTCCTGCGGACACATTCAGGTCGGACACCACATTTTTGGGGCGCGGGTCTTTGCGACGGTAATGCATTGCCGCGCGGTAGTTGAGCACTACGCCCAGTGTCCACTCCTTCATCGTACGCGAGTAGCCTCCCTGAAAAGCATACGTTTCACCCGTCATTTTTCCTCCGATGGAATCGCCGGTAACGTAAGGGTAAACCACACTGAAATCGGATGTTTCGTTCCACAAAACATTCTCTTGTCGCTCGCTGCTGTAAGAAGCCGACCCGAATACCTTCACCGCGTCAGACAGTTTCACGAACGAGGTAGCGTTGAGTCCGCTATTCCTCTGGGAGCTGCCTTCTTCGGAAAGATATGCCTCGCCCTTGTTCAGCCAACGCCCGTTCAACGCCAGTGACGACAGACTAAAATCTTGCCTGTAGAAATTCAGGGCGGGGTTTTGCCACACCTGCGTGCGAAAAACCGACTGAGGCGCAACGGCGCTCACCTGCTTCTGCAAAACAGTTTCGGGTTGCTGCGCCGCTGCCGACAGACAGCAGGCAGCAGCCAGAGAAAAGCAGAGAAGACAACTTGGTTTCATATTTTATTAATTGGCCAACGTGGGGTTTGCTGCCGGTGTAAAGTCGACAGATGAATTATTGGTATCTTGCAACACTTCACGTCCGTCGGGTGTGGTATATGACACTTTGCGCACCACTCCTTTACCCAGATTTTCTTTCAGCGTGCTGTTCAGTCCGAAGTAAGTAAAGCCCATGTCGAGCGCGGGCGACGTAACGTTCCACACGTATGCACTCTTCGGACTGAGGTTCACCGCATCGATAATCCAGTCGTTGGGCACGTAATACTGCGCATTGACTGTCGACACACTGCCCGTAACGGTTACATAAGAATAATCATACGTGTAATCTTTAAGGTACGTGTCAGCATCTACTCCCAAACGTGCCAGCGCATAAGCCTTGTTGCCCTGCTTATTGAGCAACCAAATGGTTTTCGTATAGTTGTAAAGCATCACTAAGTTGGGCACAGAAGGATTGTCGGAATCGGGGTTTGACGTGCTGGTTGAGTTCGTGTACCACTCAAAATTGGCCGTGCTCAGGTCGAAAGAACTGGTGTTGGCCTCTTTGTGGTTAATGGCATTGTCGCACACAATGATTGATTTTCCGGGCTGAACCGGGTATTCCTTGCCTGTGCCGGGTATCATTGCCACCACCTGAGCCGTCATAGCCTCAGCCATTTTATCGGGTGTGTAGGCAAACTTCTGTGTTGTGGTGAACTTTGACTCGAGCAACACCAGTCCGTCGGCATACAACACCTCATCCGAGTTATTGTAAATACGAAAATACTGATCGCCGTTGTACTGTGAAGTGGTTCCGGGTTTGTACGTTCCCACGCCATAGATTTCGGCAATCACAAAATCCGATTTGTCATTCACCACATACACGTCCAGCTTGAGCGAGTAGCTGCCACCGGTAATCTCCACATTCTGCTGGGAACCTTGCAGCGCACGGGTTACCAAGGTATCGGTTACCACCGTCTGGTCATCAACAATGGTTTCTTTGCTGTACGTATAACTAGCCTCTCCGGTGAAAGCCACGTTGTAAAGACCGTCGGGCAACACGGTACTGCCTGCCGCGGCGTAAGCCACCTGCGTATCGGTACCGGTAGAAACGTTGGTGAACGTATAAGTACCCGATGCCACCTGTAGGTTTTCAATGTTGGAAGAAACATTCAGCGCCAACCCCACCTGCGAGGTTTTCAACTCATCATCACTGCTGCATGCGGTGAGCAGCAACATACCCGCCAAAGCGGATGCAAAAGCAAAATTCTTCATTCTCATATTTTATGTGTATTACTAAATATATCCTTTAAAGTTTGATGTTCATTTCCATACCGAAATAGGGCGAAGCCTGACGCTTGATGACCGCATTATTCAAACGGTAATCGGGGTACACGGTCAGTATGCGGTTGACGAACAAAGCCAGCTGCACGTTCTTGCCGAACTCTTTTGTTGCCTTGAAATTAATGTCGAGTGCAAAAGGCACGGTGGTACGGTCAAAATAGGTCGACGAATAGGTTTTTACCAAGTGCTGCAACTGCGTATCGGTCTTGTCGGCCTCGGTAAAAGGACGTACCGTACCCGTTTTGTCGACGTAGCTAACCGGTGTTCCGTCGTTCCATAGGGGACGGTTGTTGGTGAACCAGGTGCACTCTGCCTTGGTAGAAAAGATCAGTCCCAGCTTAGGAATATAGGTATCGAGCAGCACGTTGGTGTTGAATTTCTGTTTCTCGCTGCCGTCTTGCCAGTCGTATAGCCCCACATACTCCAGCTGTTGCCCGTTGAGCAGAATGGACGATGATTTGTAAAACGGCTGACTGTTGCTGTAAACGGTACGCATCCACGCCCCGTTGAGGGTCACTTTGGTCTTCAGCGATTCAATGCGCTTGAAGCTGATTTGATACTCAATGCCCTGCTTACGAATGCGACTGCCGTTGCCGGTCATGCTGTAGGTATCAATGAGGGTATCGTTGCTATAGGTCATCTGTTGCAAGTCGGGCGGCCCGGTCAACGTAGAGCCGTCGATGGACGTGATGTCATAGCTCTTGTAGGGCATCAGCTTGTAGTACGACTGGTCACGAAAGGCATTATTCATGGACTCGTTAAAGTAAGTAACCGAGAAGCTGTGCCCTTTGAAGCTACCGCCCAGTCGCACTTCCCACTTACGGTTGCGCGCCGGTTCCAACTCATAATTCGTGTTGTCCCACGTGTAAGTCATCATGTTGATGCGACGATACTCGGGGTTATTATGGTAGTAGTTGAGTTGCACAATGTCTTGGTAAATCACATCGGGGTAAAGCTGCGCCACGGTGGGCGACTTGCTGTGCCAGCCCAGTCCGGCCGACAAGTCGAACTTCCACCCCCCGGGCCATTCGGGCAAAGTCCACTTCACATTGAAACGCGGGTCGGCATATACCTTGCCGTGCATGCTGTATGCACGGTTGAGGTTCATCAACGAGAGCGTGCGCACACCTGCCACCACGTCGAACGAGTGATGCCCCAGCGCAAAGGTCATAGCCTCTTCGGCAAAGAACGAAAGTTCACCGGTAGCGGGAATATCCCGATAGCTGCGGGGACGCGTTGTGGTGGCTTTGTTGAGCGGACGAGTTATGTCATACACCCTACCATCGCCGAAATTCTTGTTGTAGCTCCACTCCGCCCCGCCTTTAAGGGTGTGCGCAACACCCAACCAATTGAAACCACCCGTGGTGGAGAGCTTTGCATTGGCATTCATCGGCTTACCGTCGACCAGCATATTGGCCACGTACGTGTAAGGCAGGAATTCGCCGTCGGACTCACCTTGCACCAAGCTCGAAGGTACGGCCATGGGCCTGTCGAGCGACACGGTTTTAGTTTCCTTCAAGCGGCTGAACTCCTGCGAAAGGGTTGCCCGGGCATCTACCGTGCGGAAGAAACGACCTTTCAAAAACTTCAGGCTCAACCATGCGCCTACACCCAGCTTATCGTAAGAAGATTTGTAATAATCGTCCGTTAAACTAATGTCGGGGTCGGACTTCTGGTCGTCGAACGAGCCGGAATAGTCCAGGTTAGCCGCCCACTCGTAGCGGATGTTCTTGCTTTCGCCCACGCTGTTGAGCCGGGCAGAAGCCGTTATGCGTTTGTAGTTCTCAAAATTATCACGCGGATCGACTTTCGAGTCAAGGTAACTCAAATCGGTGTTGAGCACGTATCGTCCGCTCAGAAACTCCATCCCCTTGCCTACGGAGAAAAGCTTGGAATACTGATCGGCTTTGAAGCGCGCCTCCAGAGGAGTCTGCGTTTTTTTGCGGTTAATCTTGACCAGTCCGTTGGTGAGGTTGCCGTACTCCACCGAGGGAATTCCACGAATAACCTCTACGCTTTCGATGTTATCCGTTGAGAGGGTACGCATGTCGAGCCCGCGTGAAACGAACGTTTTATCGGACGAGCTGCTTCCGGGAATGTACTGCATGTTGCCGTCTGTGCTAACCGGAGCGCCGTCAACGCTGAAAGCCACTCCGAGCGACGAAATGTCTTCGCCCGTGGCTCCTGCCTCGCGCAGACTAATGAGGTTGGGAGTTCCCATTTGCGGGTCGGCCGACTTGCCACCGGGCAGCAGCTCCAGCAAATCGGTAAAGCTGGTGGGTTGCAAATGCTCCATTGCCTTTTTGTCAATGCGCGACGAGCTGGTTACCCCGCGTGATTCAGATGCGGTGACCACCACCTCGTTGAGAGAAGTCGACGTTGCCCGCAGCAACACTTGCATCCTTTTGCGCACAGGCAACACCACTGCCAACTCTTGTTTTTCGTAACCCAGATAGGATGCAATCAATTGGTACTTGCCCGCCGGCAATCCGGAAAAGCGGAAAGAGCCGCTCACGTCTGTTATGGTGCCATACACCGTGCCCGAGGCCGAAACCAACTGTACGGTGGCAAAGCCCAGTGCCTCAGCCGACTGTGCATCGCTTACCACTCCGCTCAGGGAGATCGTTTTCGTCTCTTCGGCTTGCATCGCTACGCCACGAAGAAGTATTACAAAAAATAAGATTAGTGTTTTGAATCGCATTATTTTTCATTTTGATACTACAAACTTACGAACTATAACAAGGGGTATCAATACCCAATAGTTGGTAAAAATGTAGCATAAAAAAGGTATAAAAACGTTTATTAACCTGTATAATACCTACTAATAGTTAACAGCCAAAATGAACCAAACACCCCGCAGAGGCGTTTGCATGAATAGGGAGCCGTGCCGCAATCAGCTTATTATTCACTTTTATAAATACATACTGCCTATGAATTTTATTGAAAGATTAATGTCTCAAGAACCTTACCGCATTTTAATAGGAATGGGGTTGTTTCTATTGAGCAGCCTGCTGCTGTACCTAATTTACCAACGCGTAATTAGCGTTTTGAAGCGAAAATCGCTCATTAGAAAGCCGGCTGTCAACAGCTTTGTGATTGACATTCTGAAGATACCTGTTCTGTGGTTGCTTCTATGGATTCTGTTTAAAATATTCAGCCATTCATTCATATCAGACACGCCTGTTTTCAGCACGTTAATGAGCATCAACAACATTTTGCTGATACTCACCGTGGGGTGGCTTGTCATTAAAATAGTGAAAGCATTCTTTTACTATTGGCTCAACAAACTCGACATTCATACGGCCGACAATCTGAATGCGCGCAGGAACCTTACCCGCATGAAAATATTTGAAAACATCATCGTTGCCACCATTGTCGTGGTGGTGCTGGGCATTTGCCTGATGACGTTTGAGCAGGTGCGTTCCATTGGTGTCAGTCTGCTCACCTCGGCAGGTATTGCAGGTATTATCGTGGGGTTTGCCGCACAAAAGAGCATCGCCACCGTGCTGGCGGGTGTGCAGATTGCCATTACGCAGCCCATCCGACTGGATGATGTGGTCATTGTAGAGGGTGAATGGGGGCGCATTGAAGAGATTACGCTAACTTACGTTGTGGTGAAGATTTGGGACGAAAGGCGGCTGATACTGCCCGTTACTTATTTCATTGAAAAGCCTTTTCAGAACTGGACACGTAGCACGGCGGAGATTCTGGGAACGGTATTTTTGTATGTTGATTATGCCTTGCCGGTGGATGCGCTGCGCTCACGGCTGACGGAGATTGTGCAGCATCACCCCAAGTGGGACGGGCGCGTAGCCAACATTCAGGTGACCGACACCAAAGAGCGTTACAAGGAACTTCGCGTACTGGTGAGCAGCAAAGATGCTTCTCTGAACTGGGACTTGCGGGTTGACGTGCGCGAGCAGTTGCTGGATTTCATTCAGCAAAATTACCCCGGCTGCTTTGCGCAAATGCGTGTGCAGAAGCTGCACACGGAAAGTTTATAAGCCGTGCACAGAAAAGAAATTGGCTGCGCACAACGAGTTTTGTCGTTGCACGCAGCCAATTATGTTGTTGCCGAACGGGTATTAGCTGAGGCCCTCAATGTGACCGTCAACAATGTCGATGTGTTGCGCCTGAGGCTCTTTGGGTAAGCCCGGCATGCGAAGTATTTCTCCGGCAATGGCAACAATCATCTCCGCACCGTTATTAATGACAATGTCTTTGATGTGGAACTCGAAGTTATTCACCGCACCGTATATCTTGGGGTCGGCCGAAAATGAGTACTGCGTTTTGGCAATACACACCGGATAGTGTGAAATGCCCAATTCGCCGATCTGCTTCATCAGGTTGCGCGCGCTGCTGCTGTAAGTCACAATGCTGGCACCGTAAATGCCGGTTGCAATTTTCTCAATCTTTTGCTGCACACTGTCGGTATCCTTGTAGGTAAATTGCAGCGGTTTCGACGGGTTATTCTCCACCGTGTCGGCCACCAGTTGTGCCAGTTCCACAGCCCCTTCGCCACCTTGCGAGAAGGCATTGTTCACTGCAAAGCCCACACCCAGTTCGTTGCAATGCGTGCGTAGCAGTTCAATTTCTTCCTCGGAATCCGTAGCGTATTTGTTGAAAGCCACCACAATGTTCTGCCCGAAAGCGCGCAGGTTGCGCACGTGCTTATCGAGGTTGCGCAAGCCCTCTTTCAATCCTTCGAGGTTGGGCTCTTTGATGCGGTCAAGGCTCACACCGCCGTGCATTTTCAGTCCCTGTGCCGTAGCCACAATGACGGTCAGCTTCGGTTGCAAGCCCGATTTACGACACTTGATGTTATAGAACTTCTCGGCACCGAGGTCGGCACCAAATCCGGCTTCGGTAATCACGTAATCGCCAAAAGTCATGGCCATTTTCGTGGCAAGCAACGAGTTACATCCGTGTGCAATGTTGGCAAACGGACCACCGTGCACAAAGGCTGCGGTATTTTCGGTAGTCTGCACCAAATTGGGGTGCAACGCCTCTTTGAGCAGCACGGTGATGGCACCTGCCACACCCAAGTCCTTCACGGTGAAAGGCTTGTTGTCGTACGTAAAGCCCAAAATGATGTTTTCAATGCGTCGGCGAAGATCTTGCACGTCTTTCGACAAACAGAGAATAGCCATGATTTCGGATGCCGGGGTGATGTCAAAACCCGACTCTTGGGTAATGCCGTTGCTCTTAGGCCCCAAGCCTACCACGATGCTACGCAGCGAGCGGTCGTTCACATCGAGCACCCTGCGCCACAAAATCTCTTTCAGTCCGAAACCTTTCGACTGGTTCTGGTGCAGGTAGTTATCGAGCAAGGCTGCAATCATGTTGTGCGCGGAAGTAATGGCGTGAAAATCGCCGGTGAAATGGAGGTTAATCTTCTCCATGGGCAACACCTGTGCGTAGCCGCCGCCTGCTGCCCCACCCTTCATGCCGAAGCAAGGGCCCAAAGAGGGTTCGCGCAATGCCACAATGGCTTTCTTGCCAATCTTGTTGAGTCCCAGCGCCAAACCGATGGAAACGGTGGTTTTACCAATACCCGCCTTGGTAGCCGTGATGGCTGTTACCAGAATGAGGTTGCTTTTCTTCACCTTTTCATCGTCTATCAGGTGATCGGGTATTTTGGCTATGTAGCGTCCGTAATTCTCTACTTCATCGCGAGGTATGCCTATCTCTTCGGCTACTTGTTTGATCTTCTTTAGCTCTGTGGTACGTGCTATCTCTATATCCGACTTCATAAAAATGCTATATTTATAATTTTAAAGGTGCAAAAATAACAATAAAATCGGTATGATTGTTTGAGGGATGAGTATATTTGCATATCGCGTAAAACTAACACTTTTTATATGAAAAAACTAATAGTTTTATTTTCCGTGTTATGGATTTCGGCGGCCGTGAGTGCGCAGTCGGAAATCAAGAATGACAGCCTGACCTTGTCGATGGGGCAAAACAAAATGTTTGGTGATTTCATTCTCGACGGTAGTTTGTTCACCATGGCCGTGAAGCAAATGCCTTCGTTTGCCGACCTGCTGAAGACTGCTCCCAGCATGGATGGACTGCTGCAATCCATCAACCAGCCCGCCCGCTGGGTATTCGGTAAGGCATCGGCCGACGGGCGCCCTACGCTGCTGTACACCAACCGCATGGACAACTTCTATTCTGTTAATGAGAACATCGGTGTGGCAAGCTATCAAATTACCGATAAAATCAGGCTCAACCTGTCGGGCCAGTACAACGCCGACGGTACCAAGATACGGGGAAACAACCTCCTGCCGTGGGACAAAAACTACTTCAAAGGTGCCATGGAGATGAAGTTCAACAAGAACTTCGGGGTACGCATTGAAGTGCAGCGGGGTGGTAACAACCCTTACCTGTACTGAAAAAATAAGGGGCTATCCTGTTACGGACAACCCCTTTATTTTTTGTGTATATCAGTGTTATACGGGTATTTACCTCATGCTACCGCCCACAATATCGAGCAATTCATTTGTAATGGTTTGCTGACGTATTTTGTTGTACTGCTTGGTCAACTCCTGAATCAATTCATTGGCATTATCAGTTGCAATCTGCATGGCCATGGTGCGGGCAGCATGCTCGGACGCGTTGGAGTCGAGCAGTGCCGTAAACATCTTCAGCGTGATGACGCGTGGCAACAAATGGGCAATGAACTCTTCAACCGAAGGCTCCACAATGTAATCAATCTTGCGACCTGTAGCCTTCTTTTCAGAAGCAGATTCGGCTGCAGAAAGGTCAATGGGCAGATAAGTTTCCTGAACCAACTGGAAACTACCTACTGACTTAAAGTGGTGATAAATAAGCTCCACTTTGTCGACCTCGCCCGCCAGAAACATCTCCATCAATTGAGTAGCCAGTTGAACCGTCTCGTCATACGAAGGCTTGTCGGCCATGTGCTGAAAACTACCTTGTGTTTGGTAGCCCATCTTGCGCACTTTCTCCTCAATCTTCTTGCCCACCGGAAACACCAAAATGTTATCGGCACCCAGTTGCTGGTATGACTCATGCGCCAACGCAAACTGCTTCAACACATTGGCGTTGAAAGAGCCACACAGCGAACTGTTGGACGAGAACACCACGAGTGCCACCTTTTGAACAGGGCGCACACGGGTAAAAGGTGATTCAATTTCAGAATCGGTACTCAGGAAGTTGGTCAGTATCGCATTGAGTTTCGACTGATACGGCAACATACTTTCAATGGCTCCCTGTGCCTTGTGCAGTTTTGCAGAAGCCACCATCTTCATGGCCGATGTAATCTGTCTGGTACTTTTTACCGACCCGATTCTCGTTTTTATTTCTTTTAATGAAGCCATTTGTCTCTCATTTATTCATTAAACCATAAACTGCTTGGCAACCATGGCAGCCGTTTCTTCAATCAGCTTGCTTACCTGGTCGTTAATAACACCGCTTTTGAGCACATCCAGCACATCGGCCTGATGATTGAGTTCGAGCGATTTCAAGAAGTTCTGTTCAAACTCACTCACCTTCTCGAGCGGAATGTTTTTGAGCAGTCCGTGCGTGCCGCAATACAAAATGGCAATCTGCTTTTCAACAGCCAGAGGCGAATACTGCGACTGAACCAGCAAGCGGGTGTTCTTACGCCCTTTGTCGATGGTGTGCGCCGTAACCGGATCCATGTCGCCGCTGAACTTCGAGAAAGCCTCTAGCTCACGATACTGTGCCTGGTCTATCTTCAACGTTCCGGCCACCTTCTTCATGGCCTTGATTTGTGCATTTCCACCCACACGAGACACCGAAATACCTACGTTGATAGCCGGACGAATACCCTGATTAAAGAGGTCCGTCTCAAGGAAAATCTGTCCGTCGGTAATGGAGATCACGTTCGTAGGAATGTAAGCCGATACGTCGCCCGCCTGTGTTTCAATGATAGGCAAAGCCGTTAGCGAACCGCCCCCCTTCACCTTGTCTTTCAGGCTTTCGGGCAAGTCATTCATCTGGCAAGCCACTTCCTGCTGGTTGATGATTTTAGCAGCACGCTCCAGCAAACGAGAGTGCAGGTAGAAGATATCTCCCGGATACGCTTCACGACCCGACGGGCGGCGAAGAATCAGTGATACCTCACGGTAAGAAACAGCCTGTTTCGACAAGTCATCGTACACTACCAGCGCATGGCGACCGGTGTCACGGAAGTACTCACCGATGGCAGCTCCGGCAAAAGGAGCAAAATATTGCAACGCAGCGGGGTCACCTGCCGTAGCAGCCACCACCACCGTGTAATCCATTGCTTTGTGCTGCTTCAGGGTATTTACAATGTTGGCAACGGTAGAACCTTTCTGACCGATAGCCACATAAATGCAATAAACCGGATTGCCTGCTTCGTAGTTGGCACGCTGGTTAATGATGGCATCCAAGGCAATAGCCGTTTTACCCGTCTGACGGTCGCCAATGAGCAACTCACGCTGTCCGCGACCAATAGGAATCATCGCATCGATAGCCTTCAAACCCGTTTGCAACGGCTCGTTAACCGGCTGACGGAAGATAACTCCCGGTGCCTTGCGCTCCAACGGCATTTCATAAAGCTCACCGCCGATGCGTCCTTTACCGTCGAGCGGTTCGCCCAGCGGGTCAATAACACGTCCCAGCATGCTTTCACCAGCCATGATAGAAGCAATTCGGCGGGTACGTTTCACCGTAAATCCCTCCTTAATCTTATCAGTCGGACCGAGCAGCACGGCACCCACGTTATCCTCTTCCAAGTTCATCACAATGGCTTTAATGCCGTTGTCGAACTCCAGAAGTTCGTTAGCCTCAGCGTTATTCAGTCCGTAAATACGTGCCACACCGTCACTCACCTGCAACACGGTACCTATTTCATCGAGCTGCACGCGAGCCTCAATGCCTTCGAGCTGTTTGCGCAGCACATCCGAGACCTCACTTACTCTTATATTTTCTGACATAATTCTTTTACTATTAATTTAAAAATTACACCCTAAGAACCTGATAATTAAACAATTCGACGATTCTTATCTATGTACTGCTGCTTCACTTTTTTGAGCTGAGTAGCGATGCTGGCATCCAGTCGGTAGCCGTTGATATCAAAAATAAAACCGCCTTCAATAGAAGGATCTACAGCCGTTTGCAGCTCCATGCGGGCATGAAGCCTCGTGGCTGCCGCGGTTTTAATCCGTTCGCGCGTATCATCGTCAACCGGCACAGCGGTAATCAGTTTCCCCACGCCGATGTGTCTGAGTTTACGATACAGTCCGATGTAGGTCATGCACATAAACTGCAGGAAGTTTTCCCTGCGTTCTTTGAGCACCAGCTGCATGAAGCGCTTGTACTGCTCGCTCACATCGCACGTGTCGGACACGGCAGAGCAGAGCAGCTTGAGCTTTACCTCAGTAGGCAGAACCGGGTTATCGAGCGTCTTCTTCAGTGCAGGATGTGTTTCAAAGCTCTGCGACAAAGCCTTCAGTTCCTTGTAAACCACCCTCTCCGCCTTGTGTTCACGAGCGTAAGCAAGCAGCGCCTTGGCATATCGCATTGAAATTATTCCTATATCCATAAACTACACTTGTTTTAAGACTTCCTTGATAAAACTTCATCGAGCATTCTGTCAATCATTTCCATCTGCTCTTTTTCGCTGTTCAACGTTTTGCGAATCACTTTCTCGGCGATGTCGACCGACAGAACGGCTACCTGGCGACGGATGTCGCGTATAGCCTCTTCCTTTTCCAACTGAATTTGCACCTTCATGTCATCCAGTTCCTTCTGAGCAGCCATTTCGGCCTGCTTACGCGCTTCATAGATAATCTTTTCGCGCTCCTGCATGGCCTCTTTCAATATGCGTCCCTGTTCCTTGTTGGCGCTGAGTACGATCGCTTCCCCCTCGCTCTTCAAACGGGCCAACTGCTCGTTAGCTTCTTTGGCTACCTGAAGAGACTGGTCGATGTACACCTTCCTGTCTTCCACCATCTTGATGATGATGGGGAAACCGTACTTCGCCAAAACGGCAAAGACGATTCCGAAAGACAGCAACATCCAGAACAAAAGCCCACTCTCTGGTAATAATAATGACATAAAATCTCTTTTTTATAAAAAGAATACCAATAAACAAACAACGATAGCCAACAGCGCAACACCTTCAATCAGCGCGGCTGCAATAATCATATTCATACGAATATCTCCGGCTGCATCGGGCTGACGGCCAATTGCCTCCATGGCAGAACCACCAATCTTACCAATACCTAGTCCGGCACCGATTACTGCTAAACCAGCTCCGAGAGCTGCACCCAGTTTGCTCACTCCAGCAGCTGCTGCTGTTGCTTGAAATAACATTGTAAGTAACATAATCTTATTTTTTTTAAATTATTAATATACTTGTAAGTCTCTTGAAATCATGTAATTAATGAGCCTGCTGTTTTTCAGCAGAATGCTCTTCTTTGTGCTCCTCCTGTGCCAAGCCAATGAACACCGCCGACAGCATGGTAAACACGTACGCCTGAATGAAAGCCACCAGCAATTCGAGTGCGTTCATAAAGATATTGAATAGCACCGACGCAATGGTAAGGCTGCTATTGAGCACCGGTCCCATGCTGGCGGAAATAAATATCAGACAGGTAAGTACCAGCATGGCCATGTGACCCGCCAGCATGTTGGCAAACAAACGAATCATCAAGGCAAACGGCTTGGTCAGAATGCCTATAAACTCAATGAATGGCATCATGGGTATGGGCACCTTGAGCCACCAGGGCACATCCGGCCAGAATATCTCTTTCCAGTAAGTACGCGTACCAAAAACGTTCACAATCACGAAGGTAAACAGTGCCAACACCATGGTAATGGCAATGTTGCCCGTTACGTTGGCCCCACCGGGGAAGAAAGGAATCAGCCCCATGAGGTTATTGATGAAAACGAAGAAGAATGCCGTGAGCAGGTAGGGTGCAAACTTTTTGTATTTGGGTCCCACACAGCTTTTGATCACATCGTCATTCACCATCATGATGAACATCTCCATGAAGCCTACAAACCCTCCGGGTGCGGCTGCTCCTCTGGGTTTCTTCTTGTACCAGCGAGCCACTCCCAACACAATAACCACAAGCAGCAAGCTGTTAATAAGCAGAGCCAGTGTTACTTTGGTAATGGAAATATCGAACGGGCGAACCTCTTGTCCCGCAGCATCGTGCTCCACAATTTTGCCTTCGTACTTACTGCCTGCCGGAGCGATGGAGAGTCCTTCGTAAGTACCTCCGTTCTCTACCAGTTCCGAAGAAAGAAAGGCATGCCAGCCCGTTGTACTGCTATACACTATGACAGGAAGCGGAATGCGCACCTCTGTTTCCCCCCAGGTTGTGATGTGCCACTCGTATGAATCGCCTATGTGACCGAAAACAATCTCTTTCACATTAACCGGTTCACCCTCGTGTTCGTTGGCCGAAACGGTGGGCACCACGCACAAAAGCAACAGGAAAACAACTATATTATGCAATCTTCTCATTTTCTTTTTTTCTTTTACGGTTGCACTCAAAAGCCAGGAAGAACCAGCTTTCAAATACCAGATTCACCAAATAAAAAATAATGAAAGTAACCATGAACTCCCTTATATGGTCTCTCACCGCCAGGCAATACAACACCAAAATAAAAACGGAGAAAATCATTCTGATGATCTTCAGCGCCAGGTGAAAAAGCACCAGTTTCTTCGGCATGTGCTTGCGGCAAGCGTCAAACATATAAATGGAAAACACTCCCAAGACAAAGAAATAAATAGGAATGAACGGATACCAGTTAAAGTAATGTTCCGGCAAAAGGAAATAAAATACCAGCGCTCCCAGCGCAGCTGTCATACAGGTTACTGAGGCAAGAGCACTCAGGTAATTCAATTTGGTTTTGCTAATACTCATTCTTTGTCTATCCTCATTCTTTATGAAACGCACACAGAAACGTTTCCGTTACTTAACTCAACGAAGCCTCCGTTAATTTCCAGTTTACACTCCTTATTGCCGGCCACGTAAATGATTTCTCCCTTTTTAAGAGAGGAAACAATGGGGGCATGATTGGGCAAAATGGTAAATTGCCCCAGCAAACCGGGAAGCGTAACCTGACTGACCTCTCCGTTAAAAAGTTCTTTCTCGGGCGAAACGATGTTCAGTTGCAGAGCCATGAATCTTTATTTTTAGTTGGTTTGTTCAAGTAATTGTTTTCCTTTTTCGATGGCTTCCTCAATGGTTCCCACGTTCAGGAATGCCTGTTCGGGCAGGTAATCGACCTCACCGTCCAGAATCATTTTGAAACCTTTGATGGTATCTTCAATGGCCACCATCGCTCCGGGTACTCCGGTAAACTGTTCGGCCACGGTGAAAGGCTGTGAAAGGAAACGCTGCACACGGCGCGCGCGGTTCACAGTGAGGCGGTCTTCGTCAGACAGCTCCTCCATACCCAAAATAGAAATAATATCTTGCAATTCTTTGTTACGTTGCAGAATCTGTTTCACCCGTTGAGCCACATCGTAATGCTCCTGTCCCACTACCAGCGGATCCAGAATACGTGAGGTCGACTCCAGCGGGTCAACAGCCGGATAGATACCCAACTCCGTAATTTTACGACTCAATACCGTGGTGGCATCGAGGTGAGTAAATGTGGTAGCAGGCGCCGGGTCGGTCAAGTCGTCGGCAGGCACATAAACAGCCTGAACGGAAGTGATGGAACCCGATTTTGTTGAAGTGATACGTTCCTGCATGGCACCCATTTCAGTAGCCAACGTAGGTTGGTAACCCACCGCAGAAGGCATACGTCCCAGCAAAGCCGAAACCTCGGAACCTGCCTGCGTGAAACGGAATATGTTATCGATAAAAAACAGAATGTCTCTGGAACCCGATTCGGAAATATCACGGAAAGACTCTGCCACGGTAAGACCCGACAGGGCAACCGACGAACGTGCTCCGGGAGGTTCGTTCATCTGTCCGAACACCAGGGTAGCTTGCGATTTGGCTACTTCGTCGTAATCCACTTTCGACAAATCCCAATTTCCTTCCTCCATGCTCTTTTTAAACGCTTCGCCGTAGCGGATAACGCCCGATTCAATCATCTCGCGCAACAAGTCGTTACCTTCGCGGGTACGCTCACCCACACCGGCAAACACCGAGAAACCGTTGTGTTTCTTGGCAATGTTGTTAATCAGCTCCATGATCAAAACCGTTTTGCCTACACCGGCACCACCAAACAAACCAATCTTTCCACCTTTTGAGTAAGGCTCCAGAAGGTCAATCACTTTAATACCCGTGTAAAGCACTTCCTGCGTGGTAGTGAGGTCTTCGAACTTAGGCGGTTCGCGGTGAATGGCGTAAGCCCCCTTGCGGTCGAGCTCCTTCATGCCATCGATGGAATCACCCACTACATTCATCAGGCGTCCTTTTATCTGCGCTCCCACAGGCATCGTTATAGGCATGTGAGTCGATAATACCTTCATGCCACGCTGCAATCCGTCGGTACTATCCATAGCCACCGTGCGTACAGTGTTTTCACCAATGTGCTGTTGAACTTCTACGATAAGTTTCTTGCCGTTGGGCCGTTTGATCTCAAGCGCTTCGTGTATACTCGGAAGTACTAATTCGGCATCAGTACCATCAAAATAAACATCGACAACTGGGCCGATGACCTGAGAAATATGCCCGATAATCTGTGACATAAGCTTCAATATGTTTTTAGATAAGAAAACGTAATTCAGTGTTGTATTGTTCAGGCTAAATAGTTAAGCCAACAACCGTGCAAATATAGACACAAAATAGCGTCGTTGTTCTCCTTTACCATAATTTGCCTAACGATAACATTCATTAGTTCTGTGTAAAAGAGTTTTAGAACATAATTTGCTCTGTATTCAACTAAAAAGAATCGTTAAAACGTTAAAAAGTGAAAAGAGCCTCTTTCCTTTCTGTACATCAGGCATTGAATGGAAAAAGGCTCTATCGTAAGAAGGTGTGTCGCGGGCGACATACTTATCAATTTAGCAGACTTCAACCTTGGCGGCTAATCGTTTTGCTTTTTCACGCAGGGCATCCAAATCGCTCCCCGCAGGTGCGTAACAAAGCACCACTCCCATGCGGCGGTTTACCCGTGTGGCGGGCTTTCCGAAGATGCGCAGAAGGGTATCTTCCTCCTTCAGCACTTCTTCCGTTCCGCGGTATGCCGGCGGTTCATTAGAAGCGATGGGCGAAAGGATCACCGCACTCACCCCGTTGCGCTCCAACTTCACGCAAGGAATAGGCAGTCCCAGTACCGCACGCAGGTGCAATTCAAATTCATTGAGGTTCTGTGTGCCTGCCAGCGTAACCATTCCCGTGTCATGCGGACGCGGAGAGAGTTCCGAGAAATACACACCGTTTTCGTGACTCAAGAAGAATTCCACTCCCCACAGGCCGGCACCCGTCAGCGCACGCGTTACCTTTTCGGCCATTTCCTGCGCCTGTTTCAAATGATCGGGATCGATGTGGGCAGGCTGAAAGCTTTCGCGGTAATCGCCCCCTTTCTGCACGTGACCAATGGGTGGGCAAAACAGCGTGGGCCCGTCCTTCTGAGTCACCGTAAGCAGCGTAATCTCGCTGTCGAAACGGATAAACTCTTCAATGATCAGTTCGCGAATGTCGCCCCGGCTACCACTGCACCCGTATTCCCAGGCATGTTGCAGCTCGTCGGCACCCTTCACGAGCGACTGTCCCTTACCCGACGATGACATCAGCGGTTTCACCACACACGGGAAACCTATCTGAGCCGCAGCCGCCTCCAACTCCTCGAAAGTAGTGGCGTAAAAGTACTTGGCCGTTTTGAGTCCCAGTTCCTTCGCTGCCAAATCGCGAATAGCCTTGCGGTTCATGGTGAAATTCACCGCACGCGCGCTAGGCACCACCTGAATACCCTCCTTCTCATAGTCGTAAAGGCGTTCGGTGCGAATGGCCTCAATTTCGGGAACGATGATATCGGGTTGATGTTTCTTCACCACCGCATCCAGTTCCTCGCCGTGCAACATGTCAATCACCTCAAAGCAATCGGCTACCTGCATAGCCGGCGCACCGGCATACGAGTCACAAGCAATGACGTATTCCCCTTTTCTTTTGGCAGAAATGACAAATTCTTTGCCCAGCTCGCCCGAGCCGAGCAACAGTATTTTTTTCATCAGTATGTTGTTTTTAAAATATTTTGCGGTAAATGTGGCAATACGGAGTAGTACCCTTGTGCTCGTAATACTGCTGGTGGTAATCTTCCGCCATCCAGAAACGCTCCGCCGGGCGCAACGAAGTAGCCACCTCGTAGCCTTTTTCGGTCAGTATGTCGACATACTTCCTGGCAACCTCTTGCTGCTGGGGCGACAAGTAGAAGATGGCCGATAAGTATTGCGAACCAATATCGGGTCCTTGTCCGTCGAGCTGCGTAAAGTCATGCGTTTCAAAAAACAACTTCACCAGTTCCTCGTACGAAGTAACCTGCGGGTCATACACCACCTCAACCGTTTCAAGATGTCCCGTTGTACCGGTTTTCACCTCCGGATACGTAGGGAAATCCTTGTGTCCACCCATAAATCCTACCGCTGTGCTCAGCACACCCGCGTGCTTCATGAAATGGTATTCCGTGCCCCAGAAACATCCCGAAGCGAAATAAGCCGTACTTGTTTGCATATCTGTTCTCCTTTCTATACTATTTATTATTTATTGATGCTGATCGCGCAACAAATCGTTCACCGTCTTCACCGGGTTGAAAGTCGACAACGGCACCTCTACGAACACGGTGTTCCAGTCGCTCATAGCCCCGTTCCACAGTCCCGGTAATTCCAGCGCTTTCAGTTCTTTTCCATTTTTTGATTTATACGAGATGAAGCCGGTAGCCTTGTCAACAAAAGCAGTCAGGTCGAACTTATGCCCTTTGTAATCGCGCACAGCACAAACCAAATCTACCGGATTGAAATGCGTACCCTTCACAAACATCTCCTTCTTGGCGGGATCGTTCATGTCAATCTGCGAGCTTTCCAGGATTTGAAGAGACACCGTTCCGTCGGGGTTGTAAGCCAGGAACGGACCGCCGCCCGGTTCGCCCACGTTGGGCACCATGCCACACACACGCATCGGCCTATTGAGCTTGTTGCGCAGGTAGATCACCAGTTCGGCATCCTCCAGATTCTTCGTTTCCGGATTCTTGCAGAAAAGCTTCTTCTGTAAGAAGTGCAGCACCTCTAATATCTGCTCGTGCGTGTACTGTCCGCTATCCAGCAACTCCAGATAGTCGAAAGCCTGCTTCTGCAAAGACACCAGCACCCCGGCCAGTAACTTCTTGTAGCGCACCGTGTCATCCTTCAGTCTGTCGGGCACCACATTATCTATATTCTTAATAAACACCACATCCGCATCGAGGTCATTGAGGTTCTCAATCAACGCACCGTGACCGCCCGGACGGAACAACAGCTTGCCCTTGTCGCGAAACGGCTCGTTATTCATGTCGGCCGCAACGGTGTCTGTGCTTTGTTTCTGCTCAGAGAAAGACACATTGTAGATCACATCGTATTTACCGGCATACGCCTTCGCCTTCTCGTTCACCAGCGCTTCGAAGAAGAGTCTGTGCTCCGGCGAAACGGTGAAGTGCACATTGGCACGGCAACTCTTGCCGGCGGCGTAAAGCGCCCCTTCCACCAAATGCTCTTCGAGCGGCGTACGTGCCCCGTCTTCATACGAATGAAACTTGAGCAATCCCTTGGGCAGCGAACCGTAGTTCAACCCCTCGGCCGTAAGTAGCGCAGCCACAACCGCCTTGTAATTGCCCTCCTGCACCAGTTGAGCAGCCGTTTTACCCGTTTGCTTTTCGCAAGCCGCACTTAAATCGGCATAAAAAGCAAAGGAAGTCAGGTTCTCAAAAAAAGTGCGTTCAAAGGCAGTAGTCGGTTCGTTGTACGCAGCCTCCAGAAACTCAAACAAGTCTTTAAACATGCGGCTTGCAGCGCCCGAGGCAGGTACGAATTTTACGATTGTTTTATCAGCATTCGCATAATCTTCCCATGCAGCCAGAAAAGCATTTTCTGCTTCGGCATCGGGTTTAACAATGCCCTTCTCAACAGAAGCGGCGGCGCTTAGTTCCAAATACGGAAACCCAGTCTTGAAACAATCCAGCTGAGCGGCAATTTGTGCTTCGGAAATGCCTTTCTGCGCCAGTTGTTCTTTATCTTGCGGTGTAATCATCGTATGAAGTTTTATTAATTGATGCCCAAAAATACAAAATGTTATTTAGTTTGTGCGGTACACTGAACAAAAAAAGCTATTTTTACAACGAAAAATTAGAAGATTAACGGCCGATTTTGTTTCAGCTCGCACAGAAAGCTGAAAATCAACCCAATCGGTATTTGCAAACTAACTGTACGGCAAATTATGGATGCATTTTTTACAAAAACCGAGAAAGCGGAACTGACGGCTCTTTACAGAAGGCTCATGCAATCCGCCGGAGACAGCATTGCCCGAGAAGACGCTAAGAAGTTAAAGAACTATTTGATAAAGGCCGCTGCCGACAATAACCTGCAGCGTAACAATTTCGGTATGAACCCCGTGATACGTGACATGCAGACCGCTGTGATCGTGTCCGAGGAGATTGGTATGAAGGGTTCCGTTATCACAGGAATCATGCTGCACGAAATCGTGAAAAGCAACATGCTTTCGCTGGAAGACGTGCGAGCGGCGTTTGGAGACGACGTGGCAAGCATCATCAAAGGACTGGTCAAAACCAACGAACTGTATGCTAAGAGTCCGGCCATAGAAACCGAGAACTTCCGCAACCTGCTCCTGTCATTCGCCGAAGATATGCGGGTGATACTTATTATGATAGCCGACCGTGTGAACATCATGCGGCTCATCAAGCATGACTCCAATGAGGAAGACCGCATTCGTGTGGCCAACGAGGCTGCGTACCTCTACGCTCCGCTGGCGCACAAGCTGGGCTTGTACAAAATCAAGTCGGAACTGGAAGACCTGTACCTCAAGTACTCCCAGAAGGAAACCTATTACTTTATAAAGGATAAGCTCAACGAAACGAAGGCCTCACGCGATAAGTACATCGCCTCTTTCATCGAGCCTATTCAAAAGAAGGTGGCGGACACCGGACTCACCTTTGAAATCAAGGGACGGACCAAGTCGATACACTCCATCTGGAACAAGATACAGAAGCAGAAAACACCTTTCGAAGGCATTTACGACCTCTTCGCCATTCGTATCATCATTGATTCCGATCCGGAGAAGGAGAAACAGGAGTGCTGGCAGGTGTACTCCATCGTAACGGATATGTACCAGCCCAACCCCAAGCGTTTGCGCGACTGGCTGTCTATTCCCAAAAGCAACGGCTATGAGTCTTTGCACATTACGGTGATGGGCCCCGAAGGCAAATGGGTGGAGGTGCAAATACGTACCCGGCGCATGGACGAGATTGCCGAGCGCGGACTGGCTGCTCACTGGCGTTACAAAGGCATCAAGGGAGAAAGCGGACTCGACGAATGGCTTACTTCCGTGCGTGAGGCGCTGGAGAATTCCGACAGTGACTCGATGAAAGTCATGGATCAGTTCAAGATGGACTTGTATGAAGACGAGGTGTTTGTGTTCACCCCCAAAGGTGATTTGTTCAAGCTGGGCAAAGGAGCTACCGTACTCGATTTTGCCTTCCACATTCACTCCAAACTGGGCAGCAAGTGCATCGGTGCCAAGGTGAACGGCAAGAATGCGCAGCTCAAGCAAAAGCTCAACAGCGGTGATCAGGTTGAAATAATGACCTCCAACACCCAAACGCCCAAGCAAGACTGGCTGAACATCGTAACCACCTCCAAGGCTAAAACCAAAATACGCCAGGCGTTGAAGGAGATGACTTCCCGTCAGCTCGAATTTGCCAAGGAAACCATTGAGCGTAAGTTCAAGAACCGCAAGATGGATTATGACGAGGCGGTGATGATGCGACTCATCAAACGCATGGGTTACAAAACCGTGACGGAGTTCTACCAAAAACTAGCCGAAGGTGCACTCGAGGTGAACGACATACTGGATCGCTACGTGGAACAGCAGAAGCGCGACAGTGACTCGCACGACGAATTGGTGTACCGCAGCGCCGAGGGCTACAACCTGCAAACAACCTTGCAGGAAGAAACCAGTGGCAAGGAAGATGTATTGGTCATTGATCAGAACCTGAAAGGCATCGACTTCAAACTGGCCAAATGCTGTAACCCCATCTACGGCGACGAGGTATTCGGCTTTGTTACCGTGTCGGGAGGTATCAAGATACACCGCCACGATTGCCCCAACGCTACCCAGATGACCGAACGTTTCGGCTACCGCATCGTGAAAGCACGCTGGGCAGGCAAGTCGGAAGGCACGCAATACCCCATCACCCTGCGCATTGTGGGGCATGATGACATTGGTATTGTGACTAATATTACCTCTATCATTTCGAAAGAGAACGGCATCAGCCTGCGCTCCATCGGAATCGATTCGAACGACGGTCTGTTTTCGGGAACCCTCACCATCATGGTGGGCGACACCGGCCGACTGGAGGCATTAATCAAAAAACTGCGCACCGTGAAGGGTGTGAAGCAGGTAAACAGAAGTTAGCACATGAAAGGCGAACCCTCTAACCAACCCCGGCCGGGCGGAGCGCTGCAACGTTTCCTCCAAGGCTTTGTGTATGCCGGCAAAGGCATCTGCAGTTTTGTGCGAAGCGAACGCAACGCACGCTTCCATTGCCTGGCCATAGCGGTTGTCACGGCAGCGGGTTTCTACTTCGGCATCAGCCGCGGCGAATGGATTGCCGTGGTGCTGTGCTTCGGCATGGTGCTGGCCGCCGAAGGGTTCAACAGCGCCATCGAACGCCTGGTCAACCTGGTCTCACCCGGGCGAAACCCTCTTGCCGGTGACATAAAAGATGTAGCGGCAGGCGCCGTACTGGTGTGCGCCATTGCCGCCACCGTTGTGGGACTCATCATCTTTTTGCCCTATCTGCTACCGTAAACCAGTCAGCCACTGACACGTAAAATCCTTGAAACCATGAAAAAGCACTCCTTAGTTATACTGGCCCTTCTGGCCGCAGGCACCTGCGCATCACTGCATGCGCAAGGCAGTAAGAAACGCATCTCCGAGGTCAACAACACCTTGTGGTACAACACCCCCGCTGCTCAGTGGGAAGAAACCCTGCCGCTGGGCAACGGCCGGTTGGGCATGATGCCCGACGGTGGCGTGGAGCAGGAACGCATCGTGCTCAACAACATCCACATGTGGAGCGGTTCCGAGGCCGACTATCGCAATCCCGAAGCCGCCTCTTACCTACCCGCCATTCAACAGCTGCTTTTTCAGGGTAAAAACAAAGAAGCGCAAGAGATGATGTACCAACACTTCGTGCCCGTTAAGCCCGAGAAAGGCGGTACCTACGGCAGTTACCAAATGTTGGGCAACCTCGACATTGCCTATCGCTACCCCACCGACGATGGCAGTTACAAAGCCTACAAACGCTACCTCGACTTGGAGCAAGCATTCAGCGCCACCCACTTCACCAAAGGAGGCGTTAACTTCATACGCGGTTACTTCGTGCCCCGCAGCAAAGACGTGATGGTGATGCGCATCATCACGCCGTTGCAGACAGACGGTCACGCCATTTCGTTTACCGCCAAGCTGAGCCGCCCGGAACGTGCCACGGTCAGAGCCGTTGGCGACACCCTGATTATGGAAGGAACGCTGGATAGCGGAAAAGAAGGAGTTGACGGCGTGCGCTTCACAGCCAAACTGTTTGTCGACGCCACCGGAGGCAAGGTGAGCGTATCTGACCACGGCATCAGCGTTGAAGGCGCCAGTGCCACGACCCTTTTCATCTCGTCCGCCACCAGCCTGGAACGCAGCGACTACAACGAATATGCCGGCAAAAAGCTGATGGAAGCCATCGGTGTTTCGTACGGAGACATCAAAAAGGAACACATCACCGAATACCAGAAACTGTTTAAGCGCGCCTCCCTGTTCGTTGGGAAAGACGGCGACGCTAACGACAGCGATGGCCCGTGGAACCTGCCAACCGACGAGCGCATCCGCCGCTTCGTGCAAAACGACGACCCGTCACTGGCATCACTGTATTACAACTACGGTCGCTACCTGCTCATCAGCAGCACCCGCCCCGGTTCGCTACCGCCCAACCTGCAAGGACTCTGGGCCAATGAGTGCGGCACCCCGTGGAACGGCGACTACCACCTCAACATCAATGTGCAGATGAATCACTGGCCAGTGGAGCAGGGCAATCTTTCGGAACTTCACCAACCCCTTGTGGCACTGACCCGCGGATTGGTACAGAGCGGTGAGGCCACCGCCAAAGCATTTTACGGTCCCCACGCCCGCGGATGGGTAGCCCACATGATGACCAACGTGTGGAACTTCACCGCACCGGGCGAACATCCTTCGTGGGGCGCTACCAATACAGGCGGTGCCTGGCTGTGCGCCCACCTGTGGGAACACTACCTGTTTACACAAAACCGCCAATACCTCAAAGAAATATACCCCACGCTGAAAGGAGCGGCCGAGTTCTTCCTCTCCACCATGGTGAAAGAGCCGGTGCACGGCTGGTTGGTAACCGCCCCCTCCTCTTCGCCCGAGAACTCCTTCTTCGTAGGCAATGACCCCACTCCCGTGAGCGTGTGCATGGGGCCGGTCATGGATACCGAGCTGATTCACGAACTGTACGGCAACGTGATTGAAGCCTCCCGCCTGCTGAAAACCGACAAAGCCTTTGCCGACAGTCTGACCGCCGCCCTGGCACAGCTACCCCCGCTTCAAATCAGCAAGGAAGGCTACCTCATGGAGTGGCTGGAAGACTACCGCGAAACCGATGTGCACCACCGGCACGTGTCACACCTGTACGGCCTGCACCCCGGCAACCAGATCAGTCCCACGAAAACCCCTGCCCTTGCCGAAGCCTGCCGTGCCACCCTCAACCGCCGAGGCGACGAAGGCACCGGATGGAGCCGCGCATGGAAGATCAACTTCTGGGCACGTTTGGGCGATGGCGACCGCGCCTACAAACTGTTCCGCAGTCTGCTGGTGCCCGCCTACACCCTCGAGAACCCGAAGAAACACGGTAGCGGTACCTTCCCCAACCTGTTCTGCTCGCACCCGCCCTTCCAGATGGATGGCAACTGGGGCGGCACGTCCGGCATCAGCGAAATGCTGGTGCAAAGCCACGAAGGCTTTATCAACCTGCTCCCCGCCCTTCCCCCAAGCTGGTCGGAAGGCAGTTTGCAAGGCTTCAAAGTACGCGGCGGTGCCACTGTGTCACTCACATGGAACGACAACCGGGTAACGACCGCCACCCTGCAAGCCGACAAAGCCTACTCCTATCAGCTGAAGAAGCCCGCCGGCACACAAGCCGTGAAAGTAACACGCGGCAAGCGAACCAAAACCTTTACGGGAGAATATATCAGTCTGCCCCTTGCAGCGGGTGAAGTGGTGAGTTTGGAGTTTGAGAAGTAAACCTAATTAACATGAACAGAAAGAAATTAGCTATTGCTGTTGTTAGTGGAGGATTAATATCAATTTTATCAAATAGAATTTTATCTCCATTTATTAATTTATGGTTAGAAGAATTTATCGGTAGCGATTTTTGGAGAGCATTTTCATCCTATCTAGTATCATTGGCAGTGGTTATATTGCTAATGGCAGTCTTGTTTTGGGGATTAACCATGTTCGGCCTTCTAAAAAAATATAAACGATGAAAGGAATGTAACTCGATTCAGGGCAAATGAGAAGATAAATATTGGTATCAATGTATAACCCAAGATTACACTGCATTCATATAAAGATGACTATTTTTGCAAACGCAAGCAGGCATTGTGGCCTGTAACCCAAATGTACACCTCCCAATGAAGGAGGTTTTCATCTATCAATCTTTTTTTAATGGAACAACATACATCTTTGCCAAAACAGACTAGACAGTCTAACTTTGAACTTCTGAGAATAATAGCCATGTTTTTTGTCTTGCTGGTTCATTGTGATTTTTATTCACTCGGTGTACCCAAAGAACTGGATATTCAGATGTATCCCCTGTCCTCTTTTTCCAGATTTATGGTTGAAGCTTTCGCAATTGTATGTGTCAATGTATTCGTTCTGATATCCGGATGGTTCGGAATAAAACCATCGCTGAAGGGATTTGCCAACTTCATATTTCAGTGTTTCTTCTTTTTGTTCTTTATTTATCTGATACTTATGCTTTGCGGAGTTTCTAAATATTCTAAGACCGGACTATTGAATTGTTTTCTTTTCATGGAGAACTGGTGGTTCGTGAAGGCATATATTGGATTGTACATTTTATCTCCGATTCTTAATACGTTTATAGAAAATTCGGGGAAGAAACAGTTGCAAATAGTGTTGGTGTCATTCTTTGTATTCCAATCACTTTATGGTTGGATCATTCCAAGCGTTAACTTCATTTGTGACGGTTATTCCACGTTCTCTTTTATCGGGCTATACTTGCTGGCACGCTACATCAAGCTATATCCAAACACTTTGATGCGGTTGCAGATAAAACAGGATCTTTTAATTTATGCGCTATTGTCGGTTACTATCGCCTTGGTCGCTTTCTTCAGAGCATCGCATAGCGCTACTATTGTGGAACGTTTGTATTCGTATGCTTCACCTCTTGTAATCTTGTCGAGCTTGTACTTATTCATTGCATTTTCAAAGCTCCGGATACAAAACAACTTTGTAAATAAGATTGCTTCATCTGCTTTTGCGGTCTATTTGCTACACACTCATTTTGCCGTATTCGATCCCATTTTCAAAGAAAGCATCATTTATTTGGGGAACTCTTATGCATCCGTTCAATTTGGCATAATAGCGTTCATCTTTCTGATTGCCATTTTCATTGTGGCTGTATTGCTGGATCAACTGCGCATGATGGCATATAAATACCTGAACCAATTCATGCAAAAAGCAACCCATAAAGCGAACCGTTTCATTCCGTAACGATAACCGCTTTACAGGCTGCTCCCAAATAGCTTATGAATTACGTGTAGTTAGATTATTCTTTATCCAAAACCTCGCTCCCCTCAAAACAAGGGCACTGCTTCACCCACTCCTCCGGTTCAACTTCGCCGTTGTGGTTCAGGTCCGGACTTAAATCCCGATGACCGCATACCCGGCTGAGCGGATAGTCAAGCAACAACGTGCGCACCAATACCCTGAGCGAATGTTTCTGATGACAGGTTCGCGTATCTTTGGGCATGCCCCGGCTGTCGAGCCCGCCCTCGTAGCAGATGCCGATGCTGTTGGCGTTGTAGCCCCGTGCATGGGCACCGACCTGCTCCAGCGGACGAGTGGTGACTATCTTACCGTCCTTGCGAACGTAAAAGTGATAACCCGCACCTTTGAAGCCTCGGCGACGGTGATCTGTATCCAGATCATGCTCGGAATAGGTGCGGTCTTCCCTCGTGGCCGAACAATGAATCACAATCAGGTCAATGTGTCTCATACCGCCTACATTCTGGATGAACACTCCTTGGCCGCACACTGCTGCGCCAGCGCTGCCGCCAGCTGCGTTTTCAAGGCAAATAGTTCGGTGTGCATCTCACGAACCTTTTCACTGGTCTCAAAGTAATCTTTGAGCACCTTCTCCAGCTGAGCCACCAGAAACTCGTACTGCCCCTTGATGAGGTCGCTAAACTCCTTGCTGTCCTTTTTATTCGTTTTTACGAAAAACGGAAGAATCACCTTGATACACTCCAAAACTTTATAAACAATGGTTTTCATATTCAATTATCCTTATATATTAAACAAAATACATATATTCTTAAATACAGACAAGTAGGTAACGGACGTTTGCACATCCGTTACTCTTGGTTAACAGATTATCCATTAGGATCATCTTCCTCACCCGGATTCACCGGAACGTTACCGCCCGTATTGCCACCCGTATTCTCACCTGGCAACTCATTCTCGGCTACCACCTTGCCCACTGTCTTCTTCTTGAAGGTCAGCGTCTTGATCATCTCCGTGAGGTCAATGCCCGGACGGAAAATGATGTGTGCGCCCTTCACCTGATTGGCACTGAAATCATCCTTCTTTTCCACTCCCGTGCTGCTTACCCCTACCTGGAAGCTGCCGAAGTCGCCGAAGCGCACAATCTCCCCTTTGGCCAGACTCTTCATCATGCTATCGATCAGCGCATAGAGCACCGCCGCGATATCGGAACGCATCACCGTGCAGCCTTCAGAGGCATCTTTGCACAAACTGCGGAAATTCATTTCGCCCGCCGCCTGGGCCATGGCATAAAACTTTTCGGGCTCGTTCTGCTTGGCAGGATTTTTTCGAGCCACTACTGTAACAGGTACACTCATGTTGTAATAAATTAAATGATTAATACTCTTTCCCGAAACACGGATTCGGGCTGCTTGCCAACCCTGTTTCCCGCTCCGGTACAACAAAGATACAACCTGCTAAAAAGCCTTTTTACCGTACTTTACCACTCAAACCGTGCATTGTTTTTATTTCATTGAACGCCCTTGTTTTTCCTTGAAAAACTTGCTTTTCTGCCCGTAAATATGTAAATTTACAAGAGTAAACCAATAAGATAAACTGATGAAAGAAGACGAACCGTTCAGGGTGCGAGCCTACCACAAAGGCATCTTGGCCCATTTGTACAATCCGGGGCTGCCCGTGGAGTCGGCCATGCGCAAACTGCGTAACTGGATACGCAAAAACGAAGACTTGTATGATGCGCTTTACAGCGGCAGAGAAGGGAAAAACGACCACTATTTCACCCGTCGCCAGGTGGAGCTGATTGTGGAACATTTAGGGGAACCGTAAACGGCTCCCCTTTTTTGTGATGTAACACATCCCTTTTCTTTAAACGCTCGCTAAAGCTATTTTAAGCCCCACTGTGCTACTTTACTCCTTTTTCGCAACTTGTCTACTATTTCTCTGCATCCATTCAATAGGCGGCATGTAATCACCGATACACGTCATGCTGGGGTTGTGACCGAAATATACGTTGCCTAGATCCTTTGCTAAGAACCGATTCACCCCTTCTGTAGAACACCTTTTGCCGCTTGATCTCTAGGATCTCGTCTTTGTAGTTGACCTTGATGAACATGGCGAAGAACGCCTCCCGCTCGGTGAGCGGCTTGTCGCTGAGCTTTTTAATCACTTCGAGCAACTCTTTCTGAAAAAGCAGATAACCCTTGGCAGGCTCTTTGCCGTCGATAGAAGCCATAAATAGAGATTTTAAATGTGTTAAGGGCTGAATCAGGCTGTACAAGCGGGTTTCCGCATGCCTGATTTTGTTGAAATAAATAACCGAAAATTTTCAGCCTCTCTTTCAGCCCCTCAAAATATGCTTTTAACCAATTGAATATCAGTGATTTACAAATGTAATTAAAATTCATTTCAGCCTCTCTTTCAGCCACAATATATTAATATTATATTAAAAATATAGATAAGAAGATTCGGGTTGAGTTTTGGCTGAGTCGGTAAATCACGCTGTAATGATTTCTCTTACGAATCAATGTACCGCCAATCGCTGATGGCAATCAAGGTGTTTTTGAGATATAGGTGAGATGCTTTTTGAAGCTTAACAGATGGACGGTCTGAAATAGTTTTAGAGTCCGTTTTTCTTAGAGTCATGCACGACATTTTAATAAATTAACAATAATGCTTTTCCTTTTATTAATGCAAACTTAAATATAATAATTGATATAATAGCTATAAATTTAATTTATTTTAGCAAGAAAAATATTGCCATACAGATATTTTATAAAAAACGATTATTTTACACATTGTATGTGCAATGCGTTATTTATGTGTTATATAATTACCATAAATATTTTATTGTTCGCCTGCGATTTTTATTTCTACGCCTAGAATTTTAAAAAGTTGGCGGAGGATTTATAATTGTTGGGGAGGAAATAAGGAGTAACATTTAGTAGGTAATAACGAAAGAACAAAGTACCTTTGCCTCAGAAATAAACTATAATCTATGAATATATGAATGCAATAACGACAAAACGGACTCAAAGTGAAAGCAAAGACTTTAGTTACTTGATAGCTCAGCTCGACAACGATTTGAATGGAAGGTACCACAGGGAGCAATCAAAATATGATCAGTACAACAAAGTTGACTCCATAGCCACTGTAATTGTAGCCTTCGACGAAGAAAAGCCTGTGGGGTGTGGCTGTTTCAAAGAGTATGACAATGACACGGTTGAAATGAAACGCATGTTCGTCACACCTGATTACAGGAGACGGAAGATTTCAAAACAGGTATTGAGCGAGCTGGAAGCATGGGCGAAGGAGCTGGGCTACTCAAAAGCCGTACTTGAAACGGGATCCGGACAGCCGGAAGCCATAGGACTTTACACCCGATGCGGATACGAAAGAATAGAGAACTACGGTCAGTATAAAGATTTTCCAAATAGTTTGTGCTTCGAAAAGAAATTGTTGTGAGCCATGACAAAGAATGACGGTACCAGATTAATCACAACATCATTACGTCTACCGGACCGGCAGCCGCTATCGATGTGGCATTTAAATTACTTGAACTGCTAACCGATGTGGAATTTCCTTTGGTGTTGAAATCATTTGCATCTGGCGGAAACTGGGGGATTCGACCCCCCGATTGTAGTCTCCTTGATTAATGGGATCATTTTGAATTTTAATATTAATCCTGAAAATCGTCTAAAAACGATTCGACATAATTAGGAATCAGTTTTTTATTGAATACTAACCTCAAGCTACCTCGTGATAATTGAGAATAACCATCATATTCGGCATTATACTTAAAGGCAGTTTTTTGGATATCAATAATTGACAATAAAACATTAACCTTTGCCTCTTCCTTTTTATTTGCCATAAGATTTCTTTTAGTTCAGTTTTGAACCAGAAATATTCGAATCAATCTCTCTTTTCACACCATCCTTAATACTAAACAATTCTATTCCTAAAACAAATTCAACATCCACCAAAGTATCATGAGTGAAATTATGAGTGCCAGATAGCCATTTAGATACCTCAGAAGGCTTTTTACCTAATTTTTCGGCTAATTCCTTTTGAGACATATTTCGTTCTTTTAAAGCATCGGCTATCTTAACCGCAAGTTTCATACGGCTTTTAACTTTTGCATATTCACGCTCATCTCTCATTGAGATGATGAGATCCAAGCTGAATGTTTTTTAGATGATGACATAATTTATTCCTCCAGTTTAAAATTCCCAGAAAATGTACCATCTGGATTTAAATATGTGTTTCTAGAAATTCATCAAATAAAGTATCCTCGCTACAATCTATTGCCACAGAATAGAAACAGCTTTGGTGCCTTCGTATCTATCTAAACGTATTAGTTCTAACCCCACACTATCAATATTTAATGCAAAGATAGAAGTCTTTTTCATATAAACATAACTTATGATATTTGGGTACCAAGTAATTTTGGTACTCTTTCAACTTTATAAATAATATAGATCTGTCCCATCAAAAAAGTTTTGTTATTTACTTACTTTTATTTATATTTGAGCGATGAAAAACCTTTAAATGATAGATATATGAAAATTGCTACTCTTTTTTTATTTATACCTTTGTCTCTAAATATGTTATACGGGCAAGAAAATGCTAAAACGAAAATAGTAAACTTAGAAAAGAAGTTTGCAACACCAGATTCTAAATATTATAAATCAGAGATTAAAATACCGGAAGAAGTGGTAGATTACAATTTCTTGCAAGGAATTCCCAAAGAAAACACAGTACATAAAATATTTGAAATTCCAATTAAACAAGATGCCAACCCAATAACGATTTCCAAGGAAACTGATATAAATAAAATATACACTTATGTTAGCTTGGATACAATTAAGAAAGAAAAGACAATCATAGTTGACACTAACTGCAATTTGGATTTTAGTGATGATAAAATCTATACTTTCTCATTAGCTAATTATGCCGTTACTAAATACACCAAAGAACATGATATATTATGCCCCGTTATTCAGGTGAATTATTTTGATAAATATCAAAATAAGGAAGTCTTATTTTATTTAAAATTAGATCCATATTCATCTGATAAAAATCGTAGTAGTTATCACTCAGATGAAGATTATTATCTTGAATACTTATGGTACACATGCCATTTCTGGGAGGGCACTGCCATTATTGAAGGGAAAGAATATATGGTGCATGCCAATTCTGCTAAGACAAATGATTTTACTCAGATAGAATTAGGTGACAATCCCAGATTTTTATTTTTCCAGCCTACCGATACTATTTTTCCTCTTAATTATCAAATAAACGATTCAGTTATTATTAACAAAGAAATATTTTTACTCAAAGAGGTCAATAATGATAAACTAAATCTGGAAACATTAGGCTCTTCACATGCCTATAATGATACCGCAAACATTTGCATTAAAAAATTAGACAATAAAGATGTCTCTTTATCTGAAATAATCAAAAACAAATATGTTTTTATTGATTTTTGGGGAAGTTGGTGTAATCCTTGTATAGCCTCTATTCCCAAGCTTAAAGAATTATATGAAAAAATTGAGGGACGTAAAGATGTGGATGTAATAGGTATCGCCTTAGAATATGAAGAAAAACCAGAAAAATTATCTTCTATTATTAATAATAAAAGAATAAAATGGGGTAACTATTGGGTTAATAAATCAAATGTAAAATCGTTAACAACACCACATCAAAGATTCAGAGTTGATACATACCCAACATATATTATTTTAAATGATCAAGGGGGTGTAGTATATAGAACGTTTGGAAGCGCTAATACCCAGAAAGCTATTGATTTCTTTCTGAATTTAATAGATAACAAATAAAATGTGTATTTACTACATACGAGCATTTTATAGGCTATACAACCTATAATTTATTTTTATAGGTTGTACAACTTATATTGTAGATATATAAACTTCACCCATATTTAAACATCACATAAACCAGCTCGTCCATAAACTCACCGTTTTTGTACAAAGCCTTTTTATGTCGTGCCTCGCATGTGAAGCCGGCTTTCTCCAATACCCGCTGAGAGGCTCGGTTCGCTGAAAACGGACGTGCGTATATGCGCACAATATCAAAGGTTTTAAAGCCATACTCCACTATTTCGCCTATCGCTTGGGGTACTATGCCATTACCCCAAAAGGGTTCTGCCAGCCAATAACTTAGTTCGGCACTTTTTTGATGAATATCAGTCTGCGGGAACAGACCGATAGAACCAACCACCGCTCCGTCAACATCAATCGCAAAAATACCGGGATGATTTATTGCCAGTGATAAATACTCCTTGCCATTTTCTTCTGTATAGGGATGTGGAAACATATTGGTTAGAAACTTGGCAATGTTATAATTATTGGCATATTTCACCAAGCTTGCTAAATCGGACTCTTTGAATTTTCGCAATATAAATTTCATATCAAATATCCTCTTACTTGTTTTTATTCTTTTACCGCGCTTTTATATTTTTCATCGAGCTCACGTTCGGAATAAACATAGAGCACATTCCCTATCGGATCATATAGTCTGAAAGCTCTGTCGCCCCATTCATGGTCGGCAATCTCTTCAATAAACTGCACTCCGCTTGGCTTAATCTGGTTGTAGCAAGCATCAACATCTTCCACCATCAGGTTGAGAGTAACCCCTCCTGTGAAGCTTGCCTTTTCTTCTTCGTTATAGCTTCCTTGGAAAGAGAGAAATAAAGGAGCATTTTCATTGCCTTCCAGACGGATGCTGACGTACCAGCCGGCATCGAAAGTTACTTTAGCCTGAAAATACTTTTGATAGAAGTCTATGCATTCCTTTATCTTATCGGTATGGAATGTAATTGAATAATTGGAAATTTTCATAGTTGTTACTTTTTTAATATGTCACAAATATAGCAGAAAAATTAATTCGCGACCTAACAGGTCTTATAAATTAAATTTCTTTTGAGCTCTCAACTATTATGATTAAATTTGAAGAAATTCAAAAGACAAAAAAATGGAAACAAAACAAACTTTAGATCAAATTATTAAAGAGTTAGAAGAAGATAACGCAAAGAAACAAAACTTTAACCTCTTTCGGTACATGTTTAACTGGCACAATGAGAGGTATCTACATTCCAGCTTCATCTGTATGATGATTTCAATGAACAAAGATTATCTTCATTTTCTTCTAGAGGAAATCTTTGAAAGATCCGGTAGTAAAAATAGAGAATGCAAGAAGTTCTTCGAGAATGGTGACTGCGAAATCTATCCCAATAAAGACAACCACAGCGAGAAACATAACATCGACATTCTTATTATGTCTCCCGATAAGACTAAAGCTATCATCATAGAGAACAAGACTTTTGCAGAAGACAGATTCGTAGGCAATGAACATCAATTGATAAGTTATGGTAAGGCTCTACAAAAAGAGCCCCCCCAGTGCAAAACGATATTCTATGTGTATCTAACTCCAAGAAAATATGATCCTAAGAATATAGAAGATTTTAAAGGCAAAATCCTCATCACTGTAGCCTATGACAATCACATAAAATCATGGATTCAAAAATGCTCTGAAAAAGAGACCGACTGCTTTAAAAAGGAGGTTATGCGTCAATACAAAGAAATGCTTGATCTTTCGCTTAATAATGTTGATAGGACTATGATGCTTAAAGAAATTATAGGCGAAAACCTTCAGGAATTTGAAGATATACGTAATAAGTCTGAAAATACGGACCTTTTAGATGAAGAAATGAAAAATGTGAAATGGCACATTATTTATGATTTCTTTCAGCTATTATTTGAGAAAATAGGCAAAATGGAGAAATTAGAACTTACTGTTGATCACAGAGAACTTCAGAAGAGTATAGATAAAGTTAGCCAAGGAAGCGGAACCAGACTAGTCTTTAACTTTACATACAATGAACATTTGTTATATTTATGCAATGACAGTAAAGGCTTTACAGTAGGAGAATGTTGTAATAACAAAGACTACAAACCCCTAAATAATATGATACTCAGTCAATTAGACGAGAAGAATATGCTAGAATTGGCCAATAAAGAAAAAACAGAAAAAGTTGTAAATGAATTAATTCAAGGACTAGACACTTATCTTTGCAAATTTAAGTAAGCTAGCTAACTGCGATAGGTAATCCTCCTTACCGGAGGATTACCCTCGCCCGACAAATAAGATTTGTCAATGTATCTGCCAATTCCTGTTGCTTTACTTTCAAACTTTGTCGGCGTTCCTTTATTATTTCTCCTATTTTCTTCGTATTCACAATGCAGTGTGATTTTATAAGAATATGAATATCTTATTTTCCTGAAAACGATTAAATTCACAGTTTGTTGTGATTATCAGATTCATAGTCCTACTACTTCGCCGCCTTCATAGTCAGCTTTCCTTTGAAGCTCACATACAAATCGACGATATTGCAAACAAAGCTTTCGGGAATGCACACAGAAGCCTGGTAGTGAAAGCCCGAAGGCCCAACGCCAATGAACTGCATGTCAGAGAAAAGGGATTTAGACAGGAAGTCGGCGGAGACGTACGGACTGAGCATCTGCTTGGTGATGTCACTGGCGTACAGGCTCTTGCGGCCTTCGTATACGCAAATGTGCATCACGTTGTCATAATAGATATTGTCAATGCTCATGCCGTCTTCGTTATAGGATGTTTTTACGACTTTGACTTTCGAGGGGTTGATGTACACGTATGCACGGTATCTCTTGCCGTCGTAATTCACCACGCTGTCGCGCTCCACACGTTCGCGGTACGTAGGAATCACTTCCACACCACCGGCACTGAACGCCAGACTGTCATCGGCATCTTCCGAACGGTGCAGCTTAATTACGTCATCCGAGAGGGAATGGAACCAGAACACGTATTGCCCTAGTTTATCAATGTGGTAATGCGTTACTTCATTGCCGTACGTATGCAGGGTATCGTTCTGTACTTTGAAATAGACAGGCGAGTTCTGAGGGTCTGAATAATAAATGGTGTCGCCCTTGATCTTCATCAGCGGCATGTCACTGTCATCGTCAACCCATATACCTTGTAGTTGCGATTTGGCCAGCGTGTCTTCCTGCATAGCAGAAGAGTCTTTGGTACCGCCGCCCTTACAGGAGAACAACAACAGCACGAATATGAATGAAGCAATACTCTTTTCCATATGTTTGTTTTGTGCAAAATTACTAATTTCGCATCTATTTATGTAGCAATTTTATGAATAAAAAACAATCAAAACAAAGATTTTGTTGCAACCTCGGCAAAAGGGGTTCCGCATTTATCTTTATCCGATACAATAAGTACACTGGGATCAACGGGCCAGTCGATCTTTAACTGAGGGTCGTTGTACATAATTGTAGCTTCGGCCTGAGGTGTGTAAAAATTGTCAACCTTATAAGTAAAAATAGCTTCATCACTGAGCACCAGAAATCCGTGCGCAAATCCGCGGGGAATAAATAGCTGACGTTTGTTGTCTTCACTGAGTTCCACGCTGATGTGCTTGCCGAATGTAGGCGATGCGGTGCGGAGGTCCACTGCCACATCGAGCACGGTGCCTTTGATGACGCGCACCAGCTTGGCCTGACTGTATTCGCCCTGCTGGTAATGCAATCCGCGCAACACGCCGAAAACCGACTTCGACTCGTTGTCTTGCAGAAAGTTTACCCGGCCGATGTGCTGCTCAAACTCTTGTTGCTTGAACGACTCCATGAAGTAGCCGCGCTGATCACCGTAAACGGTAGGTTCAATGAGCCAAACACCGTCAATCTCTGTTTGAATATAATTCATTTTTGGTTTGAATGTTTGTTGATCGGATTATTTCGAGAGGCAAAAGTACACAAATTTTCTGAATCGGAAAGAACAGGCCTTGTACATTTCGGTGCGTTGATAACTTGTTAATAACAAACAAGGGGAATTATGATGCATATCTCAAAAAAAACACTAATTTTGCACTTATGAAAGAATTATCACAGCACATAGAGACATTACTATTGGAGAATGATTGTGTAATCATTCCCGGATTCGGCGGCTTTGTGGCGCACTATGCATCTGCCCAATGGGTGGAGGAAGAGTGCATCTACCTGCCCCCTACCCGGAACATCGGCTTCAATCCGCAACTCAAAATGAATGACGGATTGTTGGTGCAGTCATACATGGCTGTGCACGATACCAATTTCTCTGATGCGCAAAGGATAATCGACAAGGAGATTCAAGAACTGATTTCAACACTGCACGAAGAAGGTCGCGCGGACTTACCCAATGTGGGCGAACTGCATTTCACCATTCACGGCACGTATGAGTTCACTCCTTTCAACAATAAGATTACAACTCCGTCTTTATATGGCTTGGATGCCGTATCCATTACTCCGCTGAAGCAGAAAAGCAAGGTGGCCGACCGCAAGCCGGTGGTCAGCTATAACACTTCGGCCGATAAGAATACGTACAACATCAGCATCAACCGTACTTTTGTGCGTCATGCAGCAGCTGTGGCAGCCGCCATCGTGATGTTCTTTATGCTTTCTGTTCCTGTTGAAAACACGGAAATCAGAAACGAGAACTACGCTCAGCTGATGCCATCCGAACTGTTTGCCAGCATAGAAAAGCAATCGGTTACCACTGCGTTGGTGGGCAACACTGAAAAGGTTGTTACCGGTAAGGCAGCAGCAGGCTCAACAGCACACAAAACGGTTTCCAAAGCAGTGAAGCCTAAAACGGTAAAAGAGGTAACGGTTCCTGCCGTACCTAAGGTTACCAAGGAAACGGAAACAGCAGCGGTTAAGGCTAAAGCTGAAGTTCAGGAAATAAAAGCTAATTCTTCTGATTATCACATCATTATAGCAAGCAGCATCGGACAAAAAGATGCCGAGTCTCTTGCCGAAAAGCTAAAGGCTAAAGGATACAAAAATGCTCGGGTGCTGAAAGGCAGCAGCGTGATTCGTGTGAGCATTGACAGCTACGGCAACCGTGAAGAGGCAGGCAAAAAGCTGTCTCAGGTTAGGCAAAACGATGAGTTTGCCACTGCATGGGTGTTGACTCCTGCCAATAAGTAAGAAGATACAACTAAAAGTTTAAGAATGAAAAGAGTTCTTTGTCCCAAATGTGAGAATTACCTGTCTTTTGATGAAACAAAATATACCGAAGGGCAATCTTTGGTGTTTGTGTGTGAACATTGCGGCAAGCAGTTCAGCATACGCTTGGGCAAAAGTAAAGTAAAGGCGGTACGCAAAGAGGAAGACCTCAGTGAGGAATTAACCGACGAGGGTTTTGGAAGCATTGTGGTAATTGCCAATGTGTTTGGATTCAAACAGGTAATACCGCTTGCGGAAGGTGATAATGTAATAGGTCGTCGCTGTGTAGGCACGGTAGTCAACACTCCTATTGAAACGGGAGACATGAGTATGGACAGACGCCATTGCATCATCAACGTGAAACGAAACAAGGCCGGGAAACTGGTTTATACGCTCAGAGATGCGCCGAGTCTGACAGGTACGTTCCTGCACAATGAGGTTCTGGGAGATAAAGACAGGATGCGCATTGAAGATGGCGCTATCATGACGCTGGGGGCTACATCGATTATTCTGAAAGCCGGAAAATAAATGTTATCTACATAATTAATAAGCACACTTAGTATTAGAGAGGGAAAAAGGGCTGCACTCGTTAAGAATGCAGCCCTTTTCATTTATGCTTATTTCTCAGGAATTAGAGAATGCTCTTTACTGTTTCAAGCATACCGTTTGCCTGAATTGAATCCAGGTTGGCTTTGATAGCAGCAGTCAGCCCCGGAACATTGTTCAGGTTCTCACCCCAGATGAACTCAGCTCCCAGCACGCCTTCGGCTACGGTCTGTGTACAGCCGCTTGCCCAAAGTTGAGTAAGCAAGTCCATGATTTCAGGAGCGTCATTGGGAACAATGGCAGCACCGTCGGCACGAACACCGCCTTTGTAGTAAGTGATGATAGCTGCCAATCCTAATACAAGGCCTTTAGGCAATTCACCCTTACGTTCGAGGTATGTTTTCAAACCGGGAAGGTCACGTGTTTCGTATTTGGGGAATGAGTTCAGCATGATGCTTGTTACGGCGTGGTCAACAAACGGGTTGTTGAAGCGTTCCAATACATCTTTTGCAAACTGATTCAACTCGTCTTTCGGCAAGTTCAATGTTTCCATCAACTCATCGAACATCACTTTGTTGATGTACTGTCCTACCACTTCGTGGTTGCAGGCATCACGCACAATGTTTACCCCTGAAAGGTATGCAACGGGTGACAACACGGTGTGAGGGCCGTTAAGCAAGGTTACCTTACGTTCGTGGTAAGGAGCTTCAGAAGGTACGAACAATACGTTCAAACCGGCTTTATCAGCAGGGAATTCTTTAGAAACTTCCTGAGGAGCTTCGATAACCCACAAGTGGAAGATCTCTGCTTGTACTACCAAGTTGTCATCATACTGAAGTTTTTCTTTGATAGCATCGATGTCTTTGCGGGGGAAGCCCGGTACGATACGGTCAACCAACGTTGCATAAACGCCGCAAGCTTCTTCAAACCATGTTTTGAATTCGGCACCGAGGTTCCAAAGTTCAATGTACTGGTAGATGGTTTCTTTCAGTTTGTGACCGTTAAGGAAGATCAACTCGCATGGGAAGATGATAAGTCCCTTGCTCTTGTCGCCATTAAAGGTTTTGAAACGATGGTAAAGCAACTGAGTTAGCTTGCCCGGATAAGAAGATGCAGGAGCATCATCGAGCTTGCAAGAAGGATCGAAAGCGATACCTGCCTCTGTTGTATTTGAAATAACGAAACGCATTTCAGGTTGTTCGGCCAGTTTCATGAACTCAGCGTTCTGAGAATATGGGTTGAGTGAACGACTGATAACGTCAATCATGGTAAGGCTGTTAACTACCTCACCTTTATCAAGTCCCTGAAGATTCACGTGGTACAGATTGTCCTGCGCATTCAACATGTCAACCATACCTTTGTCAATAGGTTGTACTACTACAACGCTGCTGTTAAAGTCGGTTTTTTCATTCATGTTGTAAACGATCCAGTCAACAAACGCACGAAGAAAGTTACCTTCGCCAAACTGAATGATGCGTTCGGGACGCTGTACTTTCACGGCTGTTTCTTTGTTTAAAGCTTTCATTCTAATTGCAATTTATAAAATATTTATAATCAGTATTTTAATCAAATTCAAAATAATAATCGATATTCTCTTTCATCAGAATATCAATGGGCATAAACCTCGCAGATAAGACGTTTTGCTTGAACACTACGTACTCACACAAAGCTCTGATTCCGCGATATCCCTGCAAGCCGGGACGCTGCCCGATGAGGTATTTCACATAGCCCGCTTTCATGAGGTCTGTGTTTTTATCCAGCAAGTCATAACCAATCAGGGCTTCCATCTTCCGACCACTTTCGCGCAGGAAATTACCGACTTGGTAAACTCTGGAGTTAAACACAATGCCCAGCTCTGCATCCGGATGATTCTTGAAAAAGTTCTCGAGGGCTTCGTAATCTGTGGTTGTATTGTCTTTGTTCAAAACAAATTCAAGCACTCTTACTTGCGGAAAACTTTCGTTGATGTACTGCATGAAACCCTCCATGCGGCGAATCATCTGTATCTCGGCGGGATTGTCTTTTCCATTCACTAAGAAAAGAACCAGCTTCTGCCCTTCCCGATAGCTCTGCATCAGCAATTTGGCAGCTATGTACCCGCTCATGTGCGAGTCTTGCCCGATGTATTTCAACGCACGGGCACCTTCTATGTTTAAATCAACAAAGATGTAGGGTACCTTGCGCGTTTGCAAAACAGCTGCAAGCTCTGTCGTTTCTTTCTCGAAATTAGGCGCTATGAGTGCGGCATCAATCTCCATGTTTCGCAAGGCGTCACAACCCTTGCTATAAGATGATTCATGGGCATGCACATAGTAAATGAATTCCACACTTACATTAAAAGGACGCAGTTCGAGGGCTGCTTTTTCAATGCCCTGGGCAACGGAATGCCAATAATCTCCTTCCTGATGGGCGGGGATCAAACAGGCTATCTGATACCTTTTTTTGGCTGCCAAACCAATAGCAAACATATTGGGATGGTAATCAATCTCTTTCAAAACTTTCTGCACTTTTTTCAAAGTGGCCTCAGAAACTTCGCCTCTGTTATGCATCACACGGTCAACTGTTCCGGCCGAAACTCCGGCTATACGTGCAATGTCTTTAATGGTGTAATTCTTCTTATCCATGTGTTTTTACGCCTCGTATTAAGGTCAGTATAAGATTTTTTTCGCATATTTGTTCTTTGAAGGGCAAATACGCAAAGCGTTTAAATATTATAAAATTTCCCGCAAATATACGAATAATTTTGGTTTGCCAAGTAAAACTTCTATTTTTGTGTTCGATAACGGTTAATAAAAGTAAAAGGTCTAAAAGACCTATTTGGCTTATTACCAATGTAATACCGGCAGATACTAATTAAGTAACAATTATATACTTTTAAAGCGCAATAAAATGAAGAATTTCATGGATGAGAATTTCTTGCTGCAAACAGAAACTGCACAGAAATTGTATCACGGGCATGCTGCTAAAATGCCGATCATTGATTATCACTGTCACCTTATTCCTAAAATGGTTGCGGATGATCATAAGTTCAAATCATTAACGGAGATATGGCTTGGAGGCGACCATTATAAATGGCGTGCCATGCGTACCAACGGAATTGATGAGCGCTATTGTACAGGAACGGACACAACCGACTGGGAAAAATTTGAAAAATGGGCGGAAACGGTGCCTTACACCATGAGAAACCCGTTGTATCACTGGACTCACCTGGAGCTGAAAACGGCTTTCGGCATTGATAAGATTTTGAATCCGAAAACAGCACGTGAAATCTTTGATGAGTGTAACGAGAAGCTGGCTAAACCGGAGTATTCGGCTCGTGGCATGATGCGTCGCTACAACGTTGAAGCGGTTTGCACAACCGATGATCCCATCGATTCTCTGGAGTATCACATTCAGACTCGCGAGAGTGGTTTCGAAGTGAAAATGCTTCCTACCTGGAGACCCGACAAGGCAATGGCGGTTGAGGTGCCTGCTGATTTCAAAGCGTACATGGAGAAGTTGTCTGAGGTAAGCGGGGTAACCATCTCGAACTTCGACGACATGATTGCTGCATTGCACAAACGTCACGACTTCTTCGCTGAGCAGGGCTGTAAATTGTCTGATCACGGTATTGAGGAGTTCTATGCTGAAGATTATACGGATGCTGAGATCAAAGCGATTTTCAACAAGGTGTACAGCGGCAGCGAACTGACCAAGGAAGAGATTCTGAAATTCAAATCGGCTATGCTGATTGTATTCGGCGAAATGGATGCTGATAAGGGATGGACACAACAGTTCCACTACGGTGCCATTCGTAACAACAACACCAAGATGTTCAAATTACTGGGACCGGATACCGGTTTCGATTCGATCGGTGAATTTACTACTGCCAAAGCAATGGCTAAGTATCTCGATAAGCTGAACAGCAGAGGCAAGCTGACTAAAACGATTTTGTACAACCTGAACCCTTCTGCCAACGAGGTTATTGCTACTATGTTGGGTAACTTCCAGGACGGAACGGTAGCCGGAAAGATTCAATTCGGTTCGGGATGGTGGTTCCTCGATCAGAAAGACGGTATGGAGAAACAAATGAATTCTCTGTCGGTACTGGGTCTGCTAAGCCGCTTCGTAGGTATGCTTACCGACTCTCGCTCATTCCTTTCTTATCCTCGCCACGAATATTTCCGCAGAACATTGTGTAACCTGGTAGGTCGCGATGTTGAGAACGGTGAGATTCCTTACGCTGAGATTGAAAGGGTGAACCAGATGATTGAAGACATCAGCTACAACAACGCCAAGAACTTCTTTCAATTTTAAATAGCACTGAGCAAACTTTTGCTATACAGAAATGGCTGCTTATCGGGTGATAGGCAGCCATTCTTTTATGGTTGAATCGGGTAATAATCACCTGAATCGTTTCTTCTTGAAATAAGGGTATGTTACCAGCAGGAAGAAGATAAGTGATAACACGGCCATGGCCAGACAGAAACGGTAAAGTACCGGAAGTGATTCGGGTATCTGTGCCGTTGTGTAGCAGGCAATGGCTATACCGATGGAGATGCCGGTTTCCCACGACAATAGATGCATGGTATTGGCAGTGCCGCGCTGACAATGTTGTGACAGTTTCACAAACATAAGCAGAAACTCGGGGGTAACCAAACCCATACCGATACCCAGCAAAACAGCACCGGGAGCAGTGGTTGATCCTGCAACGGGAAAAGCCAGCAATGCTGTAGCCAGAATCATCACAACCAGTCCGCTGATAATCTGCCTCAGGAAGTTGTCTTCTTTGAAAAGCAGTTTCAGAAATACAGCCGAGATGAAAAAGCCGGTTCCGACCACGGCAAAGAACGGAATGCTATATCCCATCAGAACCACGCATTTATACGTATCGGGTACCAACGTGATCAGCACACTGGGAATCAGTGCAATGAGAATCATGTTAAGCATGGGTATCCATCCGCGTCCCAGTAAAAAGCGGTCTGTTGTGCACAGCTTCGAACCGATAGGTGCACGAAAAGGCACATACAGCATGTTAATCAGCAAAATGCCCACTCCTCCTACCGCAGCCGACAGATAAACCACTTCATCAAATCCGCGGTACATGAAAATGGCAATGCCGGCAGCAACTCCCATCATCATGCCAAAGCGGGAAGTCCACCCGAAAACCACATTACTGGCGCTTCGCTTACCCGGATTGGTAAGGTCTATTGCCAGAGTAATGCTGGTGGTGGTAGCCAACCCGAATGATATTCCGTGAATAAGACACAGCAACATAAACTCTACGGGAGTTTGCACAAACAAGCAGGCAGCGTTAACCAACAGCATGATGGCAAACGATAACAAGCAAATGTGTTTACGCTTATAGGTATCCATCAGGTAACTGTAGAACGGACCTGCCAGAAACATTCCCGCCGTAAGCAGCACAAATATGCTACCTGTAAAAGCGAGTGAAACACCCAAGCGTCCCGCCATGACCACAGGTAACATGGGAAGTAACATGTAGCGGGAAATAAACAACAAAAAATTACCTAAACAAATTTGCAGATAGCTCGAAGAAAGCAGTCCGCTAGTATTGCTCTTTCTCATTTGGGAAATCGGAATCTTTTACGTCTGTTACATATTGTTGAATCGCATCGGTCATGATGGTATGCAAATCGGCATAGCGGCGCAAAAAGCGCGGACTGAAACCTTTACTCATACCCAGCATGTCCTGAACAACCAGTACCTGACCGTCGACCTTGCCTCCGGCACCAATACCGATCACCGGAATGGTAAGCTCTTTGGCTACGCGTTCGGCTAGTGAGGCCGGAATCTTTTCGAGTACCAGGGCAAAGCAACCTGCTTCTTCCAACAAATGGGCATCGCTAAGTAGCTTTTCAGCTTCAGCCTCATCTTTGGCACGCACGGTGTAAGTGCCGTACTTGTTGATGGATTGAGGCATGAGTCCGAGGTGTCCCATGATGGGTATTCCGGCACATAAAATTCGCTTAACGGTTTCGATGATTTCTTCTCCGCCCTCCAATTTCAAAGCATCGGCATGGCTCTCTTTCATGATTCTGATAGCAGAAGCCAATCCCTCTTTGGAGTTTCCCTGATAAGAACCAAACGGCATGTCAACCACCACCATCGCTCTATTCACCGCACGAACAACCGATTTACCGTGATAGATCATCTGATCCAGCGTGATAGGTAAAGTCGTTACATTACCGGCCATCACATTAGAAGCTGAATCGCCTACGAGGATCACATCCATTCCGGCGCCATCAACTATCTTGGCCATTGTGTAGTCGTATGCTGTTAGCATCGATATCTTTTCGCCTCTTTCTTTCATCTCAATGAGGCGATGAGTTGTCACTTTGCGGGTATCGTCTGAAATATAACCAGCCATAATATTTGAAATTAATAATTAAAAATTGGCTGCAAAGTTATAGCTTTCGGGTGGAACGAAGAAATATTTCTCTATATTTTGGTCTCTGCCCGGAAAGGTTATTCATGAAAAGGTATTCTGTGCGAAAACCCCTATGACAGGAAATCTCTTCCATCAATCACCTTTTGGACGGGAACGGAATATAAAACGAAGAGATTGATCGTACATCACATAATTCCATATCCAATTGATTAATACCATCAATTTGTTCTTTACTCCCAAGATGGAACGCAAATGCACCAACAACCAAACCGCCCAGGCCACAAATCCCTGAAGCTTTATCTTTTTAATATCGGCCACTGCTTTGTTGCGGCCAACAGTAGCCAATGATCCTTTGTCCTTGTACTTGAAAGGAGTCAGTGCACCACCCTTCTCCACCTGCATCAGGTTCTTGGCCAACAGTTCGCCTTGCTGAATAGCCACAGGCGCCACTTGCGGATAGCCATTGGGGAAGTCGGGCTCGGTTTGCATACAGATATCACCAATGGCAAAGAGATTGCTGTGTCCTTTCAACTGATTGAATTCATTCACTACTAACCTACCCGCACGTGCCAGACAATCGTCTGCTATGCCTCCGAAACGTTCTGCCGTAACCCCGCTCACCCAAATCAGCGTATTCGTAGCAATGGTTTGCGCGTCGCTCATAATCACCTTACCATCTACATAATCGGTTACATGTTTCTCGGTAATGATGCATACTCCCATCTCCGCGAGGAACTTATAGACATGAGCCGATGCTTCCTCAGACATGACATTCAGCAAGCGGGAGGATCCTTCGATGAGGTAAATATTCACTTCGTGATCTGCCAAATCGGGATAATCTTTGGGGATGATGTAACGCTTCATCTCGGAAAGGGCTCCAGCTATTTCCACACCCGTAGCTCCACCGCCCACAATCACAATGTTGAGCAGGGCTTGCTTCTGATCTGCATCGGTACAATCGAGCGCTCTCTCCAAATTATAGAGAAGTGTATTTCGCAGAGTGAGGGCTTCTTCCACACTCTTCATGGGCAGGGCTGCCTTGCGGATGTTTTCGTTACCAAAGAAATTGGTGGTAGTGCCCGCCGCAATGACCAGGTAGTCATACGACAAAGTTCCTATGGGTGTTTCAATATAGTTTTGGTCACTCACAATTCGGGTGACTGCCGCCATACGAAAATAGAAGTTTCTTTTCTTACTGAAGTTCTTTCTGAAAGGAAAGGAAATGGAACTGGGTTCTAATCCTGCCGAAGCAACCTGGTATAACAGGGGCTGAAACTGGTGGTAATTGTGCCTGTCGACCAACACTACCTGAAAATGATCGCCACAAAGTTTATCGGCCAGAGCCAGACCGGCAAAGCCGCCTCCTATTATCACCACTCTCTTTTGAGAGGTACGAGGTATCTTTATTGTATCCATTTGTTTTTATTATCAAATAATACAAAAAAAACACCTCGCTAAAGAGCTTGTTCAGCCTTTAAACATAAATAACAGAAAAATTTCCGTTATTGGTTATGTTTGGAATATGAACATAGCATTTGGAAGTCTATTCCTGTGAAATCACTGAGCACATGATGGCATTTGCCGGCAATCGCTTCACGCGGATTGGTGGTTGCCAGTCCGATAACCGTTGCCCCCGACGACATGCCTGCCTGCAGTCCGTGAAAAGAGTCTTCGAACACAAACGTATGGGCGGGAACAGCATCAAACAGCTTCATGCCTAGCAAGAAACATTCGGGATTGGGTTTGGATTCGGTAAACATGTCGGCCGTGATAATGCGGTCGAATCTTTCGGTTAACCGGGGATGAGCCTTATACACATTCGCCATTTTCTTTTCATTGGAGCTGGTCACAACGGCTATTTTAACTCCGTTGACTTTTAAATCATCCAAGAAAGCTTCCACACCGGGGATGTAATTGAACTGCATATTCGTCTCAAACGTATCCAGATCGATACGGATTTGCTGTTGCACATCGGTCATGCCGGCAAAATGATTGTCGTATATCTGAGTCAGCGTTTGCCCTTTGATTCTGCGACCAAAATCTTTCTCACCCAAGTATTGGTAGCCTTGCTCATCCCAGAAGATGGTGTACTGCCCTTCGGTATCCATAATCACTCCATCAAAATCAAACAAAGCAGCTATTATTGTATTTCTATCCATATTATTTACCATTAGAATCTAAAAAAATATAAAATTATTCGGTTATGTGAGGCGCAAAGTTCCGAATAATCATTGGATGAGACAAATATTTGCTACCTTTGGCAACTTAAAAAAACGTAAAAGAAAACGCATGGCGCAAAACAACGACCCGCATACACTTGGTACAGAAAGCATAGGTAAACTACTGCTTCAATACTCTATTCCGGCTATTATTGGTATGACAGTAACCTCTATCTATCATATCATTGACAGCATCTTTATAGGACATGGAGTGGGACCAATGGCCATATCGGGTTTAGCCATCACTTTTCCGTTTATGAACCTGGTTATGGCCTTCTGCACGCTGGTTGCCGGAGGCGGTGCTGCTCTTTCATCCATCAGTTTGGGAAGAAAAGATATGAACGGAGCTACCCATATTCTGGGCAATACGCTGATGCTTTGCATCATCAATGCAGTAGCCTTCGGGAGTATGGCTTATATTTTTCTGGATGATATTCTTCTTTTTTTCGGTGCCAGTGAAATGACCCTGCCCTATGCCCGGGATTTCATGAAGGTTATCTTAATAGGTACGCCAATTTCTTATATAATGATTGGGCTCAATAACGTAATGCGTGCCACAGGCTATCCCAAGAAAGCCATGCTTACATCGATGGTAACTGTTTTGGGAAATATTATCCTGGCTCCTATCTTTATATTCTATTTTGAATGGGGCATTCAGGGAGCGGCGACGGCTACCGTCATAGCGCAATCAATCGGGATGGTTTGGGTACTGAAGCATTTCACCTGTTCGCAGAGTTATGTGCATCTCACCCGCAACTTCTGGAAAGTTGATTTAGGTATTGTGGGACGGATATTCTCCATCGGCATGGCACCTTTCCTCATGAATCTGTGTACCTGTGCCATTGTTATTGTTATCAACGTGAGTTTGCAAAAGCACGGCGGCGACATGGCCATAGGTGCGTATGGCATTATCAACCGGCTGATGACTGTTTTTGTGATGACGGTTATGGGACTTACCATGGGACTGCAACCCATTATCGGTTATAACTTCGGTGCCAAAAACATGAAACGGGTAAAGCAGGCACTTCGTTTGGGAATTATAAGCGGAGTATCTATTACCACTACCGGATTTCTGATCTGTGAGCTGTTTCCACACGCAGTTTCGGCCATGTTCACCAACAGTGGCGAATTAATAGGTATGGCATCAGAAGGCATCCGCATCACCATCATGCTCTTCCCCTTTGTGGGCTGTCAGATTGTTATTTCCAACTTCTTTCAAAGCATCGGCAAGGCAAAAGTCAGCATTTTCCTTTCATTGTCCCGGCAATTGGTTTACCTGCTTCCTTTCTTACTCATATTACCCAGACAATATGGCGTTACCGGTGTGTGGGCAAGTATGCCGGCATCCGACTTCTTCGCCTTTTTCACAGCCGTAATCTGTTTGATCATCTATTTCAAGAAACTATCCCATTCAGACCATTTAAAAGGATTCACAGAACAAACTTTCCATTAAGGTAATTATTTCAATAGAAATGTAAACTTTATCTTTGCATTTCGTTTTATAAAACAATTTATATGAAGAAGAATAAGACTTTTCTCCTATCCCTCTTCTCCCTACTATTCATGTACGGCTGTGACTTAATTGACTATCATCCTTACGACGTAGACATATCGGGCGAAACGGGTATCAACGCCAAAAACATGGCCAAAATAGAATCCAACTGCAAAGGAAAAACAACCATGAAGTTTGCAGTTATGGGTGATTCGCAACGGTGGTATGACGAGACGGAAGAATTCGTGAAACACATTAACCGTCGAAACGATATTGACTTTGTCATTCACGGGGGCGACGTCAGTGACTTTGGTATAACCAAGGAGTTTTTGTGGCAACGTGACATCCTGAACGGTCTCAAATTCCCATACGTAGTTATCATCGGCAATCACGATGTACTGGGAACCGGTGAAGAGGTTTACACCAAAGTGTTTGGTGAGGACAACTTTTCATTCATTGCCGGTAACGTAAAGTTTGTCTGCCTCAACACCAATGCTATTGAGTATGATTATTCGCACCCGGTGCCCGACTTCGATTTCATTGAGAACGCACTAGCCGACCGGAAGGATGAATACAGTAAAACGGTTTTCTCCATGCACGTTCGTCCGCTGGTCTACGAATTCAATAACAACGTAGCCAAAGTATTTCACCGATACGTTAAGGAAGCACCCGGCATTCAGTTTTGCACGGCCGCACATGAGCATCACCTCACGGCAGAAGCCATATTTGAAGACGACATCATGTACTACGGAAGTGACAGCATGAACCATCGCAGTTATTTAGTATTCACCATTAATCCCGAAGGATATGAATATGAAGTGGTTTATTTTTAACCTGCTGTTTTTAAGCGGATGTGCTTTTGTAACACCAAGCTTACAAGCGCAGGAAACTAAATACGACCGACGGATGCACCGCTACCGCAAGCAGTGGGAAAACCTGATACCCACTCACCTGAAACTGCAATATGCAGGTAATATGGGAGCTGTTTCCGTAGGAACCGGATGGGATTATGGCAAAAGAAATCAATGGGAAACGGATGTATACTTGGGTTTCTTACCTAAAAACTCGTCGAAAAGAGCCAAGATGACCATGACGCTGAAACAAAACTACATGCCGTGGAGCTGGTCTGTCAACGACAAACTATCCATAGAGCCACTGGCGTGCGGACTGTACATGAACACCATTTTCGGTGATGAGTTTTGGGCGGAGGAGCCCGAACGTTACCCCAACGGGTATTACGGCTTTTCAACCAAGATACGTTTCCACGCCTATGTGGGGCAACGGTTCACCATTAATATAAATCCCAAGCAAAGATTTTCTGCTAAAGAAATCACTTTCTTTTATGAACTAAGCACCAGTGATTTGTACATAGCCAGTGCCGTGGGCAACAGTTATCTAAAGCCCAAAGACTACCTGAGTTTGTCGTTCGGAGTGAAGCTACAGCTATTTTAATTGAAAGGAGGAGGTTTCTGCAAACAAATGCAAATGCTATGTTGTTTGTATTGATATAATAGTTAGATAATATGATTGAACAACTACTGCCTAACCCGCTGTTCCGAAATGTATCGGCCGGTGAGTTGTGGAAAAACTTTGAGGGGCTGACGTATAAAGTTAAGAACTATACTAAAGGTGAGATTCTGGCGCACCAGGGTGACGTGTGCAACAAACTGGTTATCCTGACCAAAGGAAGCGTGAGGGGTGAAATGATTGACGAATCGGGACGCCTGATTAAGATAGAAGATATTGCAGCTCCCAGAGCATTGGCACCACTGTTTCTTTTCGGTGCAGCCAACCGTTTTCCGGTTGAGGTAACGGCCAATGAAAACACCGAAGCAATCATCATTCCCAAAGAGAGTGTCATCAAACTCTTTGCACGCAACGAAGCGTTTTTGGAGAACTACATGAATATGTCGGCCAATTACGCACAAACGCTGTCGGAAAAACTCTTCTTCATGTCATTCAAAACCATCCGTCAAAAGCTGGCTTCTTACTTTCTGCGGCTGTCGGCCACTCAGGGAAGCCAGATACTATTAGATCGATCACAACAGGAACTGGCTGATTACTTCGGCATTTCCCGTCCGTCACTGGCACGGGAAGTTTCGCACATGCAAGACGACGGATTGATTAAAGCCGACCGCAAACAGATAACGATTCTGAATAAGGAAAAGCTGAAAATTCTTATCCGATAGAAAAAAAAACAGAGCTTGTAACATTGGTTACAGAATTAGGTACATTGACTGCCGTACCTTTGCCATACAAATTAAAAGTAAACGAATTAAATAATCACTTAATACGTAATAATTATGAGTATGTTCTGTTATCAATGTCAGGAAGCCTCAAAAGGAATAGGCTGTACAATCAGCGGAGTATGTGGTAAAACTCCCGAAGTAGCCAATATGCAAGATCTTCTTCTCTTCGTGGTCAGAGGGGTTGCAGTTTACAATCAGGAACTCCGTAAAGAAGGAAAAGCATCTGCCGAAGCCGACAAGTTTGTGTTCGACGGACTGTTTACGACTATTACCAACGCTAACTTTGACAATGCTGCCATCATAGCCAAGATTAAAAGCGGATTGGAACTGAGAAATCGTTTGGCACAGCAAGTAACTATAGCCAACGCACCCGACGAATGTACCTGGAACGGTTCGGAAGCCGAATTTGAAGCCAAATCAAAAACCGTAGGTGTATTACGTAACGAAAACGAAGACATCCGCTCACTGAAAGAATTGGTTCATTACGGAATCAAAGGAATGGCTGCTTACGTGGAACATGCTTATAACCTCGATTCAAAAGATCCTGAGATATACAGCTTCATGCAACATGCATTGGCTGAAATTACCCGCAACGATATTTCAGTAGAAGACCTTATTGCCCTGACACTTGAAACAGGCAGGGTTGGTGTGGCAGCTATGGCACAGCTCGATGCAGCCAACACCGGCCACTTCGGTAATCCGGAACTATCAGAAGTAAACATCGGAGTAAGAAACAACCCCGGTATCCTGATTAGCGGTCACGACCTGAAAGACTTGGAAGAACTGTTGCAACAAACAGAAGGCACCGGCATTGACGTTTACACGCACAGCGAAATGCTTCCTGCTCACTACTATCCGCATCTGAAGAAATACAAACACCTGGCCGGTAACTACGGTAACGCCTGGTGGAAACAAAAAGAAGAATTTGAAAGCTTCAACGGCCCTATCCTCTTTACAACCAACTGCATTGTACCTCCTACCTCAAAGGCAACTTACAAAGACCGCATCTACACAACAGGTGCATCGGGTCTCGACGGAGCCATTCACATTGCAGAACGTAAAGATGGTCAGCCCAAAGATTTCTCTATCATCATTGAGCATGCTAAACGTTGCCAGCCACCGGTAGAAATCGAAAGCGGCACCATCGTAGGCGGGTTTGCTCATGCACAGGTATTGGCCTTGGCCGACAAGGTTGTTGACGCAGTGAAGAGCGGAGCTATCAGCAAGTTCTTTGTGATGGCAGGTTGCGACGGACGCATGAAGAGCCGCAGCTACTACACCGAGTTTGCCGAGAAATTACCTAAAGACACCGTTATTCTGACAGCCGGTTGCGCGAAGTATCGCTACAACAAACTGCCTTTGGGCGAAATCAACGGCATTCCACGCGTACTCGACGCCGGTCAGTGCAACGACAGCTATTCACTGGCAGTAATCGCCCTGAAGCTGAAAGAAGTATTCGGATTGGACGACATCAACGACCTGCCCATTGTGTACAACATTGCGTGGTACGAACAAAAAGCGGTTATCGTCTTGTTGGCATTGCTTTACCTGGGTGTGAAGAAAATACACCTCGGCCCTACTCTGCCCGCATTCCTTTCACCCAACGTAGCCAAAGTATTGGTTGAGAACTTCGGAATTGGCGGCATCAGCACAGCAGATGCAGACATCGCTAAGTTCCTTAGCTAAAGAAAAGAAGCAATAGGTTCAGCATAGTTTACCTTGGTGTAAACAGCAGAGAGGGGTGCATGTTTCGTGATGCACCCCTCTTCTGTTTATCCGGTTGGAAAGAATCTATCTTCTTCGAAACTATTTCTGTTCTTCGTGCGGAAGCAATAAATGCAGCACCACACCCACCACGGCAGCCAGTCCGATGCCCGAGAATGAGAAATCACCCCACGTAAACACAGCACCACCAATACCGATGGTCAGTGTCAGCGAGAAGATAATGATGTTACGCGTGCGACTAAAGTCGACACAACTATTTATTAAATTGGCTACACCGGCAGCAGCGATGGTACCAAACAGCAACAACATAATGCCACCCAATACAGCACTCGGAATTGATTTCAGCAAAGCACTCACCTTACCGATAACCGAGAAAATAATACCCGTAAACGCAGCGATACGGATAACCGTAGGGTCAGTAACCTTGGTCAGCGACATAGCCCCGGTTACTTCCGAATAGGTCGTTACGGGAGGGCCACCGAGGAAACCAGCTACAAAACAAGCCAAACCGTCACCCAACAACGTACGGTGCAAACCGGGATCTTTCACAAAATCTTTTCCGGTAACGGTGTTCACTACATACACATCGCCAATGTGCTCAATAACAGGAGCCACAGCTACGGGTATCATAAACAAGATAGGCTCCCATGAAAAAGAAGGAAACTTAAAATCGGGAACGGCAATCCAGGCGGCATCACGGATACCGGTTAAATCGACATCAAAAAAGATTAGAGCTGTAACATAGCCCACAATGATTCCGCAGAAAATAGGAATGATTTTGAGTAACCCTTTGGCTTTAACGGAAACAACAACAGCAGTCAGCAATGATACCAAAGCCAATATCCAGTTTTCACTGGCCATCTTCACACCCGTTCCGGCAAGCGACAAACCAATCAGCATGATGACCGGCCCGATAACTACCGGAGGGAACAAACGATCCAGAAACTTAACGCCCTGCCATTTAACCAGCGCACTCATTAAAAAGTAAACCAATGCAACACCAACCATCCCCGAAAGAGTGCCGGCCAAACCATACAGTTCCGTTGCTTTGATGATGGGTGCTATAAAAGCAAAGCTGCTACCCAAAAAGATGGGGACTTTCCCCTTGGTAACTAAATGAAAAATAAGCGTACCGATACCAGCGGTAAATAAAGCGGTTGAAGGATCTAGTCCTACTAAAAGAGGTACGAGTACAGTAGCCCCAAAAGCCACAAAAAGAAACTGCACTCCCACGATCCCTTTACGCAAAGGAGAAAGGTTGTTTAATTCCATAATTTATATTAAAGAGGTTTTGGGAGTACAAAAGTAATACAATTAACTAATTAAACAATTATTTGGCATAAAAAGGAATAAAAAACTATTTTTTCGTTTGCTCAAAAATGACTACCTTAGCAACGATACTTCAAATTATTAATCTGTTTAAACATACACCATATGCTCTTTTCAGTAGAAAACATGCTTCTCATAGGATCCGTTTTATTAATCATCAGTATCGTTGTAGGGAAAACAGGGTATCGTTTCGGAGTGCCCGCATTACTGCTGTTCCTGTTGGTAGGAATGTTTTTCGGAAGTGACGGTCTGGGGTTACAGTTCAACAACACACATCAGGCTCAGGCCATAGGCATGGTAGCTCTGAGTGTCATCCTGTTCTCGGGCGGTATGGACACCAAAGTAGCCGACATCAAACCTATTATGAGTGCGGGCGTTGTCCTGTCAACGGCAGGCGTGCTGCTCACCGCCTTGTTTACGGGACTGTTTATCTGGATTATATCGGGCATGAGTTTCACCAACATCAGCTTTCCGCTGACCACCTCCCTGCTGCTCGCCGCAACCATGTCGTCAACAGATTCGGCTTCGGTTTTCGGTATCCTGCGGTCGCAGAAGATGAACCTCAAACACAACCTGCGCCCCATGCTCGAGTTAGAGAGCGGAAGTAACGACCCCATGGCCTACATGCTTACCATTGTGCTTATACAGATTATACTATCGGGCAGCATGAATGCCGGAGAGATTGCCGGTAACCTGGCGGTACAGTTCCTGGTGGGTGGTGCCGGAGGATATATTTTGGGAAAGCTCACCGTTCTTTTTCTGAACAAAATCAACATTGATAACCAGTCGCTTTACGCCATACTGCTATTAGGCTGTGTGTTCTTCACCTTCACCATAACCGACCGCCTGCATGGCAACGGTTACCTGGCGGTTTACATTGCCGGCATGGTGGTTGGCAACAAAAAGATTGTGTTCCGCAAAGAAATAGCCACCTTTATGGACGGCATGTCGTGGCTCTTTCAAATCATCATGTTCCTTACGCTGGGACTGCTGGTTAACCCCCATGAAATGCTCAATGTAGCCCTTGTAGCCATACTTGTCGGTGTGTTCCTGATACTGATAGGACGTCCGCTCAGCGTGTTTCTCTGTCTGCTTCCTTTCCGGAAAATCAACTTCAAGTCGAAACTGTTTGTCTCCTGGGTGGGGCTTCGCGGGGCCGTTCCCATTATCTTTGCCACCTACCCCGTTGTGGCCGGTGTGGAAGGTTCAAACAGCATCTTCAACATTGTTTTCTTCATCACCATTGCTTCGCTCGTTGTGCAAGGCACCAGCATCTCATTCTTTGCACGGCTGCTGCACCTCTCCACCCCGCTGCCCCAAACAGGCAATGAATTTGGCGTGGAACTGCCCGAAGAAATAGACAGCAGCCTGTCGGACATGACGGTAACGCCCGAGATGATTGAGCAAGCCGACACTTTAAAGGAGATGAATTTACCACAAGGCACACTGGTTATGATTGTGAAACGAGGCAATGAATTCCTAATCCCCAACGGCAGTTTGAAGTTGCATGTCGGCGATAAACTGTTGCTAATTTCCGAGAAAGAGAAACCATAAAATCAGCTAAAGTGGCACTTTGTGTCCTTGTAGTGTGGCTGTTCTCCTCATAAAAAGTATAAAAAAAAGTATCACCAAGTATCACCAACTCAATAATCAGTTGATATACAAGTGTTTACGGGTGACACTTGCCTTAAAAAAAGCCTCACCAAGTATCACCAACTTTTTTGGCATTAATTCCTTACGAGTTTGCTACTATTTATTCTTTATATATAAGATATTTAGTTAGCATGCTTCTGCGATTTATTTTGCAGGTTAGCAATTTTCGTCTCCACCCGGGTGTACACAGTTTGTACACCCCCATGTACAGGGTTTGTAGACCCGGGTGTATAATGGCTGTACACCCGGGTCTACAAAAAGATTTGCAACGAGCAAATTTTATTTCTACTTTTGCGTCATTCAAAACACAAGTGCTTCCCACCTGTAGGCGAAGCATTTTTTATATCAAACCCAAATAAACAGAACCTGAAAATGAAGAAAAGTACATGGAAAAGCAAGCTGCTATGCATAAGCATGGCCGTAGCCACCAGTCTGCTTACCAGCAATTTGTATGCAGCCAATAAACCTATCAGCAAGAAAGAAGCCAAACGTTGGTGTGCGAAAAAAGAATGGGCCAACGGGTTTGCGCCTGTCCCCTACAAAGGAACCGACTGTGTGGAGTTTGCCACTCAGTACGCCAAAAACAAAGAACTGTGGGATAAGATGTTCAGCTGGATGGCACAAAACGACTTATTGAACATGCCCGAAGGTACCTACCCTATTGATGGCAAAAGATGCTACATTAAAATATCGAACAGTCAAACGCGAGATGCCAGCAAAAGCAAGGTGGAGTCGCACCGCCAATACATTGATTTGCAATACGTGGCCAAAGGGACGGAACGTTTCGGCATCATCAACCCCAAAGATGCCACACCCGTAACGGAGTATAAGCCCGATGTGATTCATTACACGGCAAAGAAAATAAAGTATGTTGATTCCAAGCCCGATTTCTTTTTTCTCTTCTTCCCCAATGATTACCACCAGGCACTTGTGAAGGCTGAAAAAGAAGAAATAGTAAGGCTGATTGTTGCTAAAATAGAATATATTCCCTAACAACTATTAATCTATGTTATAAAACACCTGTTTCCGCACACGAGACTTGCAAATACCGAAAAAGTGCGTACCTTTGCAATGTGTTTTTCATAGTATTAGATTTAAGGTTAACAAAGGTTGGAGTCAGGCGTGACTCCTTTTTTTTCGCCCATACCCCAGCAGTGGGCTCTCCGGCTTATCTAACCGATTTATTTTCCAGTTCAATGGCACGTGGAAATATGATATTGTTTTCCAGATGAATATGCTCGTGCAAAGCCTTCTCAAAATCATGAAGTTGTTTTAAGATCAGTCGGTAGCTATCACACGCATCAGCCGGTGCAGTATAATGGTTCGTCAACCCATCGATGGTGCGATACCTTTCTCCCTCGTTATCATGCTCAGCCATCATGGCATCAATAGGATAAGCCACGCTTCCGCAATGCATTTCCTCGGCAGGTTGACCGGCTTCAGCAGCTTCAAACAGCTCGAGCACATAAGGGAAAAGCACGTTCTCTTCCTTTTGCAAGTGCATGTTCAGATCAATGAGAGAGCCCTCGAATAATTCTTGAATGGTATAAAGTTCGGGATGACTATCGCCGTGCACGGAAGCAACCTTATCGAGCAGTTGTTTCATTTGCGGACCTTTCTGGCGAATGCCGCGGTGGTGTATTTTCAGCACATAATCAATCAGCAAATCGATGGGCCAAGATGCAAAATCAATACGTGCCCCCTCTTCAACCTGATTGAGTTCATTCAATATCTGGTCAACGCTGACACCTTTAGCGGCACAAGCTTCGGCAAGCGACACATGACCGTTGCAACAAAAATCAATACCGTATTTTGAGAACACTTCTGCAGCAGCAAAGTTTTCGGCTACCAAAGAGCCTACTGATACCTGAGTTGAAATTACTTTTTCCATAATCTATCATTTTTAAATTTGATTTCGTATGGCAAATATACAGGTATAAGCAGGCTCTATTCTGTAACATTCGTTACAATGCTGAACTATTTTTGTTCAGGTGCAGCAGTTTTAAGGGCAGCAATAGTGTAAACAACCTGTGCTTCGGGTGTGGTGGTGATCACTGTTACTGTAAATTTGTTAAAAAGCTCACTGGCACTTTCCTTTTTCACATTCACTGTTGCTGTAGGATTCTTGCACTCAACAGCCACAGAAGATAATACCTCGGTTGTTTTAGCCCATGAATAATCTACTTCTACTTTTTTGGAAGAAGAAAACGTACCCGTTACACTCAGTGGTGCCTCATCGGAAACCATAAAGTTCTTAGCACCTACAGTGTAAGTCTGGTTATTCAACACAATCTTTTCAATAGAAATGTCTGAGTTACTCAACATAGCAGGATTTTCCGAATCAGAAGAACAAGATGCCAATAGAATAACAGAGAGGATAAAAAATAATTTTCTCATAAATAAAGTCTGTTAGTAAAAATACATCAAAATATTATTAATAGAATTCGCGTGCAAAAGTGGTTATAATTTTTTAAATAAACAAAGAGAATCTATCTATTTATTCCAATTAGACGCCTAAAAATTTCGCAAAACGAGACGCGGTACAAATACTCATATCCGTAGTCAGAAACTTTCCCTTATAAAATGCCGAAAAAATAGTTGCAGGAGTAGGCGCCTGCTGTGCCTGTTCTTTTGTTTCCAGTTTAATAATGGTAAGCGGTACGTTGTTTTGTTGCGCCAAAGCCGACAAAGCATCATTTATATAGTATTCTGTAAACGGACAACGATTGGAGTAATAAACTACCAATCCGTTAGTTTCTTCACACTCCCCTTTCAACACGCACGGCTTGAAAGAAGGAAGTTCAGCCTCACTCTTTAACTTCAAAACCAAAAGAGCAAAGCCGTGTGGTAAAGTCTCAACCACCTCAAAACCTTGTTTCAACAGCCACTTGGTGTCACTCATAAAAGGAAGTTTTTTGGTGCCCACCACGGTAACCAGTCCGGCGCAACCCTGCGCACAAGCATCATCCACCGCCGATTTCAACAAAGCTTTTGCATGCCCCTTCCCTTTGTACTGACCGGACACCCAAAAGCAATTCATCATTAAATACCCTTTCGCCTCAACGGGCAACCAAGCATTCTCTGCCGGAACATACTCTATAAAGACCTTCGCCTTTTCGTCCAATCGCCTGAACATATATCCACGTTCCATTTCATTCTTCAGCCACGATTTCTTCTTCTCGTAACCTTCCTTTATTTTCTTGTCGGAAAACCCGCAACAGATGTGTTCCGCATCCAGATTTTGGGCATTTAATGTGATGTACTTTGTTTCCATCGTGTTAGTTGTTGTTTATAGATTTATAGAATTATTTCTTTTACGGAATTTATAACTATCATCGTACTGCTACTGCTGGCGCTTCCTATATAAGAAAGGTAAATAGTAAAGCAAAGAGCCTATTTACTTAGTTTTCATTTTCTCTATATCATTTGTTACGTACTTTGTGTTATGTAACAGAACTCCGACAAAAGTAGTATTTATTTTATTATTTTGTTAACGAAAGTATAAGAATTTATCGACTAGAGCAAAAAAGACAATGGATAAAGATTACATAGAAATAAAAATCTGCCAAAACAAGAAATTGAGAGTTCACTTTATCAAAGTAGATTCTTAAAAGTGTAGCTATAAAGGTTTTAATCAGAAACAAAACAGGATTAAAATATATTTAAATAAATATTATCCTTTAATACGATATTTATTGATAATATTTCATAATTTTGAAGCTTAATTATTTAGAATTATGGAATACTTGTGTCCCACTAAGATGGGGACGTTATTATTCATCAAATAAACTTGGCCCATTTGATCCAAATCGTTCTTTCTGATATTGAAATTTAGTTTTATCAAAGATATAACAAAGAAAGAGATGTGGTGTAAGTAGCACAAAATAAGTATGGCGAAATAATTATCATCAATAAATAGAAAAAATGTCATAAAAGTCACATTATGAAAGAAAAAATTATCACATTATTTTTATTAGCGTCAAATTTGAGTTTTGCACAAAATGCAGAAACAAAAGTGACTATGAATCAATTAATAGATTCAACGGCAATTGTAAAATGGATTAGTGAGAATTCCTATGATATGGGAAAAGATAATAATATTCTGGCATATAATAAAATAGATTCAATAGCCAGAGTTAAAAAGATTATTGGTATTGGAGAACCTGCTCATGGAGTAAAAACCATTTATGAAAGTCGCAATGAATTGGCAAAATATTTAATTCAAAAGTGCAATTATAATATTATTGCTCTTGAAATGCACTTTAATGTGGGTGTCAAAGTAAATGAATATATTTCCACAGGAAAAGGGAATTTGAAAGAAATACTTAAATCGGGCCATTTTTTCACTAACTGTCAAGAATACATAGACTTTTTTGAATGGCTAAAAAATTATAATTCAAAAAACAACAAAAAGGTAATGATATATGGTATGGATATCCAGAGTAATATAGATCTATTGGAAGATTTATTTTCATACCTCAATACAGTTGATAAAAACATAAAAAAATCCACCGATAATTTAGACAAATTATTCACAAAAAAAACATTTGGAATTATAGTAGTTTCGACAAAGAGAAAAGAGATTCAGTAAAACTAGCTTATAACATATTAGTACATAAATTCAAAACAAACAAAACACAATATATTAAAAATTCAGACAAAAAGAAGTATGCCATAAACAGTTTGAGATTAACCGTATTTAAAAATTTCATGCAATTAAATGAAAGTTTTGATTCTAAAAGCCACGATGTAACTGAAAGGATTGATTTTAGAAGTTTGATTGTACGTGATTCATGCAATGCTCAACTGATTCGTTCAATTTTAAAATTGGAAGGTGAAAACAGCAAAATGATCATCATGGCACATAGTGGACATTTGAGTAAAAACGGATTTTTAAGACAGATGGAAAATACTTTTTCAGTAAACAGCTTTTATAAATTATTTAAACCAACTGGAATAACAGGCTGGTGGTTAAACGAAATGATAGGTAGTGATTATTATTTCATTGGGTATCAAATTGGGCAAGGCTATTTTACGGGCTTCAATCCACAAAAAGAATATAAAATGGAGTCTATATACATTGCTCCTCCTGAATTTCCATCTGTAAATTACTATTTATCAAAAGCAAATAAGAAATATTATTTTTTACCAATGAATTTTAATCAAAATACACCTAAAAATGTAGCCTTTTATTTTTATTCATTTCAACCATATTATGAAATTGGAGCTGCTAATGATTTAAAATACATGCAAACCAATGCTGAATATTACGATGCTATTATTTACTGTAATGACGTAGAAGCTTCAGTAAATTATACAGAAAGTGAGTAAAATAGGATTTCGATATGCTCCAGAATTTATCGGTCATAAATATCAGATATCCCAAAAAAAGCCACAAACAACATATAGTATATATTCATTTTAAATCAATGAATTACAGCAATAAACCCATAGCATAAGTGCGGACAGAATTTTATTAGACTGCAATTTCGCAGACAATATATCTGTTTCTGTCTTCCGTTCTAAACAGCCACCCATACAAGCGACAATTGGAGTGTATAACGGAACCATTTTCTCCTTATTTTAGGGCTACCCATATAGGTAATTAGAAAGGATTTTTAAGCCTATATCCGGTAGTATGAAACTGAAATTCACTTCCGTTTCGGCATAATATACTATTAAATAAGTATTGCAATTATTTGCTTTGGCATATTCGCCAATCTTCTTGTCGTTTATATAAAAGCTTCCAAATGGCTTCCTAAAAACTTTGTCGTACGGCACAATATTGTTCAAGTTGAGTATTTTATATCTGGACCCTAGCAATTTTTCAAAAGTATCGAATGAGTTCTGTATAACAAAGTCACGATGCGGAATATCTTTATCATCTATTATTTGAGTGGAGGAACAAACAAAAATACCGATAGGTGAAATGCTTTCTTTTACAGGGTTTTCAACTATCATCGTACTACTGGCGTATCCGGTAACAAGAATGGATAATAAAGCGAAGAGTACTATTTTCTTGGTTTTCATATTTTCGATATCATTAGTTGTATACTTTGCGTTATGTGTAACAGTACGCCGGCAAAAGTAGTATTAATTTCATTAGTGTGTGAATGAAAGTATAAGAAATTATCGATAAAGCATAAGATTACTCACATTATAAGCGAATAAGCAAAAACAATTCATATCTTTGTATTCAATATTAATTAGATATGACAATAGAATTTAACCAGGTGTATTTAAAGAGAACTTTACGATAAGAAAGCTGCTATAACTATTACATATCATTTTAAAGACCATGAGTAACGAATTAAGACCATACGTACCGACGCATCCCGGTAATGTGCTGAAAGATGAATTGCAAGCACGTGGAATCAGCCAAAAGCGATTCGCAGAAATCATATCTGTTTCATATACAATGCTGAATAAAATAATTAACTGTAAACGCCCTGTCAGCGCTGAAATGGCTTTAGTTTTAGAGGCTGCTCTAGGCATCAATGCATCGCTTTGGAACAATATGCAAAGCCGATACAACTCACGTCTAATCAAAATCTCTTAATTATAAATTATCGAAAATAGATTACTGAAAATATTTTTTTTTATAATGTTTCTTTAAAAAATAGTTTTTGATAATATTAATCTAAATTCAAAATAAGTTTTGTGCTCAAAAAAAGAAAATATATTTATTCATCCTTTGATTATTCAAACATTCACTACCTTTTAAAAAACATAATAGAATGATACAGAGTATAAAAATAAATTGGAAAAACTGCTTTGGCATCAAGAGTCTTGACCATGAGTTTAAGTTTGTTGTTGGAAAACAGACACATCTTATATATGCACCTAATGGAACCATGAAAACTTCATTTGCCAAGACCATGAAATTTTTATCAGAACAGTCAAAAGAGAAACCTTGTGATCAACTTTGCCAGGATAATCAAGTTAGATATGATTTTACAGTGGATGATTGCGAAGTACCCAAGAATAATATCTTTGTAGTTAATGGAGATGATGAATTAGATAGTTCTGGATCTTTCATAAACTTCCTTGCAAGTACTGAATTGAAGGCAAAATATGACGAGATATATCAAAAGTTGACAAAAGAGAAGGAAGCTTTGATGACTAAACTAAAGAGTTGCTCGCAAAGTACTGATTGTGAAAAAGAAATAGTTGAGACCTTTGCTATGAGTGAGAATGATACAATTTTCAGTATTCTTGAAAGAGTTGATGTTGAGGTAAAAACTGGATTACCTTTTTTTGAATTCCGTTATAATAATGTTTTCGACACAAAGGGCACTGTAAAAGAATTCCTTGAAGTTCATAAAGAAAATTTAAAGGAGTATATTGAAAATTATGAGAAGCTTTTATCTGAATCCGCATTATATCGCTCTGTAGGTGCACACGCTTTTGGAACTTATCAAGCAGCTCAGCTCTCTCAATATGTTTCTGATGGCATTTTTTTCGGCGTACAACATAAAATTATATTGCAAAATGGAACGGAGATAACCTCTCATGAACAGTTGCAACAGATAATGTCTAATGAACAAAAAAGAGTACTTAACGACGAGAAACTGAAAAAAACTTTTGAAAAAATAACTAAGGCAATAGATAAAAACACAGAATTGCGAGGATTCAAGGCTATAATTGAATCGCATCCAGAATGGATTTCCTATATGCTTAACTACGAAACTTTTCGCAAGAAAGTTTGGTTGGGGTACCTCGCTAAAGCAGATATAAAACCACTGTTTGATTCATATATTCAAGTTTATAACGAAAATAAGGCACAATTACTTGATGTATTAACACAAGCTGGACAACAACAAGAAAAATGGGAAGACATTATTAATCTCTACAACGCTCGTTTTCATGTGCCGCTTAAAGTATCTATCGCTAATCAACGAGATATTATCTTAAAAAAAGAAGCGGCAAAACTTCAATTTTCTTATGTTATCGAAGGGCAAGATCCTGTCATTAAAGAGAAAAAAGAACTGGACAAAATATTGAGTCGTGGCGAAAAACGTGCATTTATTATTCTACAGTTTCTTTTTGAAATGGAAGCTCGCAAAATAGCAGACAATGACTCCATCTTGATAATGGATGATATTGCGGATTCATTTGATTATCAGAACAAATACGCTATTGTTGAATATATAAAGGATTTAGCAGAAAGAAGTGAAAATAAGTTCTATATGCTTATTATGACTCATAATTATGACTTTTATCGTACTGTTTCATCTCGTCTTGGTCTATTCCAAAGCAATCTTTGGATGGTTGAACGCACGGCATATGGTAAAGTCAACTTGGAAACAGGGCAGTATAAAAACAACGTATATGCTAACGCTTTCGTAGAACATGATGACAATGATAAGATTTTCATCAGTATGATTCCCTTTGTGAGAAATTTGATAGAATACACGAAAGGAGACAGCGCATCTGAATACCTTACACTTACTAATTGTTTGCACATGAAAGCCGATACAGCGAATATAACAGAAGAACAAGTTATCGATATTTTGGCTAACTATACCTTAGGAAAAGGCGTAAAACGTATAAAAACTGCTAATAAAATATATGACCTTATTATAAACACTGCAGATGCAATTGTAAGCGAACCATCACCTGACCCAGTATTAATAGAGAATAAAATTGTACTTTCTATTGCCATTCGCCATTTAGCCGAAAAATATATGCATGACAAAATAATTGCTGCTGGCAAAGACGAAAACTTTCTTATTGTCAATGGAAATCAAACAGGTAAGTGGACTGGTAAGTATAAAAACACATGCCCTAATGACAGCAATAAAGGGATTATAGAACGAGTCAATATGATGACACCAGAACTAATCCATTTAAATAGCTTCATGTTTGAGCCTCTGATAGACATGTCTATTTCCCATCTGATAAAATTATATAAAGATTGCAAGGAGTCTTTGATATAAATGAATGCGCTAGGTATCATTTTCAAAAACGATCATTGATTTATGCATTTATCTAGAAACATTAATCGAAGTTATCTATATAACTTTAATAATACGAAAAAGCGGGTATTACTACTAAATGCTATGTTCTGAAGGCAAGAGGTAGAAAAACTCCCATTAGCCTTCAGAAGGAGATTAGGAGTGAACACTTTTTAGCAAAAGCTTGATTCTAAACTCGCCACATTTCGGCGATCAAATACAAATTTTAAATTTGGGTATTTCATGCAACGCATTTTTCCGTGATGTGCAATGCATTTGCAATGCAAAGATGTATATTTGATGTGATTTTAACAATCAAGTTGTGCAAGATAAAAACAAAAAAACCGCAAAAGCCTTATAATAAGCTATTTGCGGTTTTATTTAGTGATTCCGAAGCGTTCACGTTGTTTTTACTAACAGTCTATAAATCAATACGTTACAAAACCAAATTACTCTTCATGCAATGCATTTGCAATGCAAATCGGATTCATATATTTGATTCTCACCCCTAAAAGTAGAATCATTTTTTTATAATTATTCTATATCTAACAATCAAACTCCCCTATCCCACCGGAGCAATTTAATGCTTGTCGCGCCACCATTTTATGACTTGAAATGATATTCCTATAACCCAATTAAGTTATTATGGCACCAGACGAGGAATTAAGAGCATTTTGCATTGAGCAATCTATTCGATTAATACAATGCATTAAAACCAGTAGCATGGGAGAAAAACAAATCTCACCTTTTGAATTATCAGAATTACTATTCAATTATATCAAAAAGGGAGAATCGTTTGATCTGCCTTTACTCAGATTTGGTTAAAACAATAACCCACTAACGTTTATCACAATGAATATTATATTCAAAAAGAAAAAAAAGATTAGTCGCATAGCCATAGAAGGTATGGCTATGCAAATCATCTACTTAGTACTTGTCAAACATGTTTCTACTGCAAGATTAATATGGCATATAAAAAACATGCTTAACGAGAATGGTATTCCAACCGAATACATTTCATTGCCTAGACCAAAAAAATAACTACTTTTTAGGCTTTGGATTCGGCTTTGATGGAGCCGGAGAATGAGTTGCTGGACGTTGAGAATGCCCAACGTCTGGCAGTCCTCGTTGTTCAACCTTAGGCCTTTGAGGTCTTGGAGCACTTCCCGGTTGCGTTAGATCTTCAAAAATAAAATCTCTGTTAGAATTCAGACTACTTTTTTCCATAATTATTACATATTTTTAATAAATAATAGAATTACCCTTATAAAGTATTTTATTATTTCCTCTTTCGATATTTATTTTTCTTGATTGCTATATCTATTTCTTCAGCGGAAAATATTTTGTTATTATCTTCAAGATTTCCTATTGTAATATGGATACTAGGTTTTATAGGTCTTGTTGGCCTTGTGCTGCTTCCGGGATCACTCAAACATCCTAAAGGCGCAGCGCTAACTTCATTTGGAATAATCCCTTTTTTTGCTTTCATTAGCATATCAAGATTCATTCTTTTAACCCCAACACAAACCCGACAACCTGTTTTTTTTGTATTGTACTCTAGGTTCACTTTGCCAAATGGTACAACTTGTTCATTTATGCGTACGATAGGAGAAGAAGCGTTGCCTTTCGCACTCATAGATGAAAATTCTATTGCGATATTATTTATTTTCATTGTGATATATTTCGTTTAAATAATTATCACTTTTAAGAGCAGCTTTCGCATTCATTTTTTTTCTTATTTTCCCAAATAATTTACTCAGCATCATTTGTTTATCAGCATACAAAGTGGTTAGTTCATCATATTGCTTGGATGCTTCATCAGTTGCGAGAACACCAGTGAAGAGCTTATCAAATATATTTTGCAAACGATGACCATACACCACATAATCAGTCATAATACTATTCAATTTTGTTATATCATTTGGTTCCATAAATATCACAGGAAAAAACTGCTTTACAATAGTAAAAATGCCTACAATCATACCCGTAGCCATTGGTATGATAACATCCACCAATGAGAAAGCAGCACCACCCACCGAAAACACCGAAACTAAACAATTAAAGCATTTTGACACTAATATTTGCCTATCTAAAAGCAAAGATGCATAATACTTGTCTGTCGTTGTTTGCTTCATATCTCTATAAATACGATTTAACAACAGCTCTTTAAAATCGTCTTCCATAGCTTTTAAATTAAATGTTAATAATAAATTAAGTATATTATACTAAAAATCTTCTTTAATTCGCTCCATTGAAATAATGCGGGTTGTAAGCCACAATATCTATCAAAACAGTCCTTTGATTTTTCTGATACACTAATTAAGAAGCCTTTCAACCTTCCAAATCTACACATATTACTTTCCTGTCTTTTCTTTCCAATTATTCAAAGGTGATAGCCTTGATAAAAATGCATTTGCTTGCTCTTTAAACTTTTTCGCCTTTTTAGGCTTAACATCACTTTCAAAGTTGCCGACACTTGTCTCATATCTATATTTCACTATATCTTTCGTAGCTAAATCTTCTATCATTCCCTTTTCTGGGGTGTAGATCATCGACGTGTTCCAAAAGGTAACACCTGACATTATTGTATATTTCGCTGTCGCATTTTCGTAACAAGTGGCTTTGCGAATTGTGCCATCACTAAACTTGATATACAATAAAGATTCATCGCCGTAGATATTATAACATTTATTTGTCGTTAATACACATCCTACAAAGTCTTTTCCCATACAATGTTTAAGGTTTAATATAAAGCTGGTCGAAAAGCCTCTCTGCAATACAACACCTTCCGTTGCCACAATCGCGTCATTTGTAAATTCATCTATCTTATCAATACTAAATTGCGCAAATGCGAACATTGGAAAACTCATTAACATTAAACCTAGAAATAGTTTTTTCATTACTTTATTATCTTTCGTGTTTTAAAATCTATTATTACGCACTCCTATGCTTTGATTCTTTTTTTTCTCCGAGACCAATTTGTTCCCGAAGCACTCTATTCTCACCCTTTAGCATGGCTAATTCTTCTTTCAGATTTTCAATATCTGTATTAGCGTCTTCTAAAGCATTCTTATACATACTCCCTTTTCCGGTAATAATCCAATCCAATGATATATCGTCAAACGACAATGAAATCTTATATAATAGAGATACTTCTATAGATGTTCTTCTACCTGATATATAATTATTTAGAGTTGAATAATTGAATCCTATTATTTCAGCAAACTTTTTAGGACTCACATTCTTATCTTTAATCACCTCAATAACTCTTTGTATTACGATGTTTTCCATTGTTTTAATTATTTATATTAATTCTAAATAATGCCATTTGACGATTTTATGCATGAGTTTATTTTAATATATCGTCAAATGGCGATATATTTGCAGAACCAAAACGAAAACATTGTGCGAAGCAAAACGCAAAGCACATTCCACAAAGTTAGGAATTATATTTTAAAAGTTAATAATATGGCAAGAATTTTAGTAGAAAGAGGTTCAGTAAAGAAGTTAGCAATACTTTTTGAAGTATCCGAACAAACAGTTAGAAACGCGCTCAGATACATCACAGAGGGGGAAATGCCCGAAAGGATCAGAGAAAAAGCTCTATCAAGCGGCGGAGTGAAAACCAGAAGAAACTTTCAGATATGAAAACATTAGCGGAAATAAATCAATTGGCGAAAGCTATCTCTCCCACTATTGAAGCAGCAATAAACAAATGTTCTGATGAAATACTCACAACTAAACAGGTTGCTGATATGCTTGGTGTCAAAGTGAACGCAATTTATAACAGGTGTTCAAGAGGGGAAATTCCATATAAGAAGAAAGGCGGAAGAAAGTTCTTTTCGAAAAACGAAATTCTCAAATGCTTTCTAGGCAAATAAGACAACCAAATACTTTAATAGAAATCATTATGCTAACTCTAAAACAAAGCCCCGTTGCCGTAATAGCCATGTTCATAGCATGCGTATTAGCCGAGGGCGAACCAGAACGAGGTAAATTAATAGTTGCATTATGTATCGTTGCTTTAACGATTCTCTATGTACTAGTGTGTAACGAATTAAATCATCGAAGAAATGAAAGACAAGGAAATTGAATGCATTGGCAACTGTAGACGTTGCTCTTTCCTTGGCGTATGTCCTTCCGATATTGTACGGTGCGAGGATTGCGGCAAGGTACTAGAAGACGGCGAAGGAATAGAGATTGAAGTTGAAGTGGTGCATTTAAAGAAACACAGTTCCAAAATGATTACCGTTTGCGAATCATGCCATTCTACGCTATATCAATCAGAAGACAATGATAATTTTTAATTAAAAGGATTATGACACATTGGAAAAGTTTATTCAATTATGACTATCTGGGAGTTCAATGTTTGCCCGAAGGAAAAGACATTGTTTTAACCATCAAAAAGACAGATAGAAAAGAAGTCCCAAACTCATCGGGCAAAAAAGAGGAATGCACGATTTTGTATTTCGAAGAGAACGTGAAACCGTTGGTACTAAACAAAACCAACTGTAAAACGATGGAGAAGCTTTTTAAAACGCCACTTATCGAACAATGGTACGGCGGGCGAATACAAATCGGTTCAGCGAGAGTAAACGCATTTGGTGAAATGGTTGACGCTCTTAGAATCAGGCCATTCATTCCAAAAGAGAAAGAGCTCATTCCTGTAGAAACGAATTCAACTGTATGGAAAGATATTATTGACGCTCTGAAAAGCGGGTATAAACTTTCTACCGTACAAGGCAAATATAGATTCACCAAAGACCAAATAAAAGAGCTTATAAATTATGAAATCGCCTGAGCAAAAAGAAATGGAATGGAAAGAGGAGCGTCGTGGCAAAATAACCGCTTCTACCCTTCCCGACTTAATGAAAGCCGGAAAAGGAACACCGTTTGGCAAAGCTGCATTTGATGAAATGTACTTAGTTCGCTATGAACGAAGAACCGGAATTATGCGAGAAAGTCCAACGGGCAAAGCCCTTGACTGGGGACATGCAAACGAATCGCTTGCAATTGAATGGCTACGTAGTCAATTGATCAGTGAAATCAAATCATGCACAACGGACTTCAAAGATATTGTATTCAATGAACCATTTAAAGGTTTTGGAGATAGCCCGGACTTCTATGTTTACGGATTTGATGGCAAAATAATAGCATTGGGAGAAATCAAATGCCCAATGTCTCAGGGCAAAATTGAGTCGCTTCAATTCCTTAACGGGATAGACGACAAGAACGAATACTATTGGCAGTTTCTTGGGCACTTCATCGGCCGCCCGGACGTAGACACTCTTTATTATGTGATTTACGACGGGTATATAAATGACGGTAGAATAATAGAACTACACCGGGCTGATCATGTGGAAAACATACAGAAGCTATACGACCGTATTAGGCTATCCAATGAAATAATTGACGAATCACTTAGAAGCGGGCGCGACTTCCCGGACTGTATAGAGTCCGCCAAAGAAGTGCTAAAGATAAAGTTAGAGATCGAAGCATTACAACCTGAATCGAAAGGCAATGTTCCTGTACAAAATGAAATACACAAGCTCAAAAAGAGCCTAAGAAAGCTTACTAAAAAGCCAAATAGACCGTCACAACACTAACATAATATTCACTTTTTAAAAATAGACAAAATGATGCACACATGGTTTGAATGTAAAATCCGTTATGAGAAATTAGGCGAAAACGGAATAAGTAAAAAAGTTACTGAACCCTATTTAGTCGACGCGCTGAGTTTCACCGAAGCAGAGGCTCGCATTATTGAGCAAGTTACTCCGTTCATATCCGGAGAGTTTACAGTAACCGCCATAGCGCGAGCCGCATATAGCGAAACGTTCTTTCACGATTCCGGCGATCGCTTCTTTAAATGTCGAATTGCCTTTATTACACTTGACGAGAAAAGCGGCAAAGAGCGCAAAACGAAATCAAATGTACTAGTACAAGCCGACACTCTACAAGAGGCCAAAGATCGCTTAGTAGAAAGCATGAAGGGCACACTTGCCGACTACAGCCTTGAAATGGTTAAGGAAACCGAAATTATGGACGTTTACCCATACACACCTAAAGAAGAGTAAAATCGGCCGGGTGAAAGTCCCGGCACATTGGAGCGTAGTTTAATGGTTAGAACTTCTTTCAAAACAGAAAGCAGAATGAGCGGTTCGATTCCGCTTCGCTCCACTATTCACAAATCAATTAATAAAGCATGGCAAAGTATAAGAATGTAAAGTACAAAGGTTATGATTCCATTCGAGAATACAACCGGGCGCAACAATTAAAGCTGCTCCAAAAGAAGGGTATTATCTCATGTCTGCAAGAACAAGTTAAATACGAGCTTATTCCGGCGCAATACGAACACTACGATGTACAAGGCATAAGAAAGGCTCTTCATAAAAAGAAACTCCTAGAAAGAGCCGTTTGCTATTATGCAGATTTTCAATATATCCAAAATGGTGAAACGATCGTAGAGGATTCTAAAGGCATGAAAACGAAAGAATATATAATCAAGCGCAAACTCATGTTGCAAGTACATGGAATTAAAATAAAGGAGGTCTAACAATGGCAAATAAAGTTAACATTAAAGCTAATTGCAGAACTTGTATAAATTCAAATGGAGTAAATAATTTTATGTGTTTCTGTTCCATTTATAAAATATATAGATCGACTGGAATTCGCATGTGTAATTATTATAAAAACAAATAAGTAATGGAAGGTTGGATTAAGCTACATCGGCAAATGCTGAATTCAGATTTATGGCTGAGCGAGAAGTTTTCTCGTGGTCAAGCATGGGCCGATTTGATAATGATTGCAAGCTATAAAGAGAGTTCTTATAGAAAGCGCGGAATTAAGGTTTCGTTATTACGTGGCCAAATTGGAAAAAGTTTAGATGAATTATCGAAACGGTGGATGTGGTCAATAGGGAAAGTAAAACGATTCCTTAATGAACTAGAAAACGAAAACCAAATTAAGGTAGTGAATGGTACTGTAAATCAGATAATTACAATCTTAAATTACGATAAATATCAAAGCGATAGTATCACAAACAGTAACGCAGATAGTAATACAAATAATAATACAGATGATAACGCAAACAGTATCACAGACGGAAACCAAATAGACACGCAAACAGATACGCAAACGGAAACATACAAGAAAGAGAAGAATAATATTCTTCCTCTAACGCCCACGTATACATGTGCGCACGAGGCCGAAGTTGACTTGAATGTTTGCCTTGATTCGCTTTTGAACGAAAGAGTCTGGCTCGAACAATTTTGTATGAACAAGCACTTAACGCCCCAGAGGTTTGCGGTTCACTTAAAAAGTTTCTTTGCGGAACTTCAAAACAGGGGCGAAACCTCAAAATCAATCAAAGATGCAAAATTTCATTTTTCAAACTGGTTTAAAACAAATAAACTCAATGAAACAGATCGGAAACTTAGTAAAGCTGACAAGACAAGAAACATCATTGCAGACATTGCAAACAACGCAGAAGAAAGCCCAGATAACTTGCCTGACGACGAAGTACTCAACTTTTTGTGAATTGGGCAAAGCGTTCAATCCGCAAGTGGGTGCAAGGCTTCCAAACAACACCGAACGAGTGTACACAAGCGATGCGCCAACGATACAACTTGTTTCGGAGGCATACGGACGAACAAACGCGCTTTCATGGATTAGCATCCAACTGAACAGCATCGACCTGTTCACGCAGGTTAAAAACGATTTGAACGAAGACGCCCGGAAGGAACTGGCCGAACTGATTCTATCGCACTATGGTTTTTTGAAGCTTCCGGAATTTATGCTTTTTGTCGCCCGGTTCAAGCTTGGCATCTATGGCCGATTTTACGGTTCGTTCGACCCGATAGCGTTCTGTGAGGCAATAAAGCGATTCAGAAGCGACAGGAACATAGAACTCGAAAGGCTCAGACTGAATCGGCTTAGAGATGAAATTGAAGCCCGCAATTCGCCAATACCAGACGGATATACTTCATGGAGCTGGTACATGGAACTAAAGAGAAGAGCCACAGAAGGCGATACGGACGCGATAGAGCAATTATTTCCATCAAAACAAGGGAAGATATGAAGACACCAAAGAAAATCCAACCACGGGGCTTTAAAAAGGTCGTTGCGAGAATCTCAACCGAAGCATACGAACGAGCCGATTTGATCAAAGAGAAATTTGGGTTTAAAAGCATCTACGAAATCAATCAATACCTGTGGCATTGCTTTCTACGAGTCGCCGACCCGGAACACGACGAAGAGGAAGAGCCCGTTCCTGACGAAATCAAACAGATGTTTTATGACCTTTCCGAAGCGGATAGACAATTCGACTTCGTTAAACCAAAGAGAAAATTACCTCAGTACAAACTTGACGAGATAAACGGACAATTACGATTATGGGAAGAATAACAAAACCTAGAAATGTAAATTATTTGCATAACGTTCCGGCTAAAACATTTGCCGTGAATGAAACGAATCGCCTTTACATAGATCGATTCATTACAGAGAACTATCAACGTCTTAGCGAGAAATTCACGCTATTGGATGGAACTATTAATTCCAGTGCATTCGGCGCGATGGATAAGCTAAACGAAACAATTGTGTCGCTTTATACCGACCCGAACCTTTGCTTCTCTAATTGGGAGGAAGCAGATAATTATCTGACAAGCAAGTTCACGGAAAAGGCGATTCGGGTTGCAGTGAAGAAGCCGACAAAAGACGAAAACGAAGATTGCGAATCATGGGAAGAGATTTAAAAATGATTTGAATGATTAGCTTTTTTGAATAGATTATATTATTAACACAACGTATGAATATGAATAAAGACATGCAAGTACATAAAAGACCGGACTACCACTATTGTCGCCACATGGGTCATTACAAACTGTATCGTGATAATCATGACGGTACGGCCGACAAGATAGATCAAGATTTGAATGAGGAAGTCATTCGCAAGAAATGTTACGAGTTAAACGGATGGAATTATAAACCTAAAAGTGCGAAACAGCCTTGGGCAGAGAAAACGCAATACATTGTTGAATTGGAAAAAGGTGTATATCTTACTTCCGGACATGGCGATCCTCCGAGAACTTTGCTACTTGAACATGCTCTTTGCTTTAATACGAGTCAAGAAGCAAATGACGCAATTTTAGAAGCAAGGAAGTTCCGACCGTTTAAGAATGCCCGACCAATAGAGAAATGCCATGAGTCGTAATCCAATATACATTAAATTAATCAATTCGAAGCGGTGGAAGCTGCTTCGAATTGATAAGCTTAAAGCAAACCCGATTTGTGAAGTGTGCGAAACAAAAGGCATGAGTACGCTTGCAACCGAAGTACATCATAGAACCCCAGTCGAATCCGTACCGCATGAAATGGGTATGAAGAATCTTATGTTTGACTTTAACAATCTGCAAAGCTTGTGTCATCCGTGCCATGCTGAAATACATCGACGCGCATTTAGTCATTCGAAAGAATCTATTCAGGCGAACAATAAACGGGCGACGGAAAGGTTTGAAGAGAAATTCTTGAAATAGACGATTAAAATATTTTATTTAAAACCAATATTTACTTAAAAATATTTATTAGTTTTGCAACCTTAATTATATAATATATGGAAAACAAAAAAAACACAGAAAACGGATCTAGCGTTGATAATAATGCTAATGTTCCGAGCAAAAAAAAGTGCGGTATAATAATGCCTATTGCTGATACAGTAGGATACCCACCTAATCATTGGCAAGATGTGCTTAATATACTTTGTGAAGCTGTAAATAAGACTGATTTCGAAGCGAAATTAGTAAGTGACGATACTGCTATTGGTTTAATTCATGATAGAATTGTTACTAACATATATAATAATGATATTGTAATATGCGACGTAAGTTCTAAGAACCCTAATGTCATGTTTGAATTGGGAATGAGGCTTGCATTTGATAAACCTACGATTATTATAAAAGATGAGAAAACAGAGTATGCATTTGATACTAGCGGCATTGAGCATATTCAATACCCCATTTCATTAAGATATCATTCAATTGCTGAATTTCAAGCCAAATTAATAAAAAGTATCATCGGAACTTATGAAAAGTCAAGTGCAGACCCTAATTATTCTCCTTTCCTAAAAAGTTTTGGCAGAAGCTTAATTCCAGCATCAATTGAAAAAACAGAAATATCCGAAAGTAAGTATATAATTGAAGTAATTGATCAATTGAGAAAAGAAATGTATTTATTAAGAAAAGGAGGGAATCGTTATTTTGATAACTTTTCCCATAAAACGAGCGATGATAATTACTCACTAGATAATCAAAAAATATATATTAGGACAGAATTGGGCGATGATGAGAATTTAAATAGGATTAAAGAAATAAACAAATTCCTAGCTGAGACAGATGATGCGCAAAAAAAAGATGAATCTTTGAGATTTAGGAGGGCCACACTTAATGAATATTTAAAATCTAAAAAATAGAAAACGCCATTTAATAATACCTATATTCGAAAATAAAAAGATTCTAATTTTCAAACAGACTCTCTTCTTTATAATGAAGGGGGGCTGTTTTTTTATTTCTAGCCGGAAAGAGTGAAACCCACTCTCCCTAGTATGTACATGCACGAGATTTTTTCAAAATGAGGGGGTACGCGTTGGGGGTAGTCTTTTTTGCAGCTAACTAGCGAGCTACCAAATATATAGCATGTTTCTATATGTGTAAAAAGCATATAAAAACATGAGCGATTTGGACGACATAAAGCAAAGGATTTGCACCGCAATGGAAACTCAGGGTACATATTCAACTGATTTGGATTTGTGTATTGAGCTTTGCGCCGGAGCGTATCTCGCTTTCAAAATAGCATTAAAAGATATTTCTAAGAGAGGCGTGCATTCCTTTGTAAAAGAGAAATCGCGAGAAAACAACGACAAGCTAACCGCACACCCATCTTTTAAAATTCTGTTCGATTCGCTCGAAGCCACACGCAAGCAATTGCGTGAACTTGGCTTAACTCTGCAAACACTTTCCTCTTCCGAAGACGACGAGGTTAACGATTTAATTAATGACGTTAACGAAGCGGGGAAAGATGGAAAATGACGAATTGATAAAGCTAAAGAAAGCCACGGTTAGTTCTTTGCAAGCCATTAATGTCTTTGCTTATCAGCTTGATAAAGCTGATAAGCGGCTAAACTCTTACATTATAAGCTGCATTAATAACCCAGAAGCACACAACCTTTATGAGTTGCTTGCTATCCGGCGTTTCTTTCGCCTGCTTGACATGTACGACTTTCGTATAGGTGAGGTTAAGAAGTTCGTTGTATTCTATGAATCACTAAAATTTTCCGGTACGAAAGGGAAAACCCGGTACAAATTAACTCCTATACAAGTATTCCAGTTCGCTAACATTGTAGGTTTTTACAAGCCCGGGACAGACAAACGCCTTATTCGCGAGGCTCTTTTATTTGTTCCGCGTAAATTCAGCAAAACGACCAGTGTTGCAAGCCTTTCGATTTACGACCTGTTATTTGGTGATGCGAATGCCCAAACATACGTTGCCGCCAATTCATACAATCAAGCAAAAGTATGCTTTGACGAAATAAGAAACATATTAAAAGCTCTCGACCCGAAGCTAAAACGCTTCACTATCAATCGGGAGATTATATACAACCGAATAAAGGGAAAAACCTCATTCGCCCGGTGCTTGGCTTCCAATCCTGATAAATTGGACGGCCTTAATGCCTCAATGGTGATAGTAGACGAATATTCGCAAGCCGATAGCGCTTCATTGAAGAACGTTTTAACCTCTTCAATGGGCGCACGGCTCAACCCTTTAACCGTCGTGATAACAACAGCGAGCGACAAGCAAACTGCCCCGTTCGTTGAAATGCTGAAAATGTATAAAGCAGTCCTTCGAGGTGAAATTGAAAACGATTCTATTTTTGCCCACATATTTGAACCTGACGTTAACGATGAAGAAGGTGATCCGGCCACTTGGCGAAAAGTTCAGCCCCACATGGGTATAACCGTTTACGAGGACTTTTATACAGATGCCTACCAAAAAGCATTATTCAGTGCACCTGATGCATTAGAGTTTCGCACAAAGCTACTAAATATTTTTGCCCAAAATAGCGATAAAATATGGCTCAAAGCACAAGAAATCGAAGCCCTTGCTAAAGATGTAAAGTTAGATAATCTGGCCAATAGACCGCCGTGCATGGCCGCCGTCGATCTATCCGTTTGCGATGACTTTTCCGCTGTCACCTATACTTTGTATTCCTCTGAGTCTCATTCGTTTCATTCACATACGGATTACTATTTTCCACGCGAAGCATTGGCCGAACATCCCAATCGGGAACTTTATAAAAGTTGGGCGGAAAAAGGTTTTTTGATATTATGCGATGGGAACGTGATAGATTATAAACTTATCGTTTCCGACATTCTTAGACGAAACAAATCACTCAAAATCTTAGGTATTGGATACGACCCATACAAATCGGCTGAGTTCGTGAACATGCTTTCTTCTTCCGGAGCAAAAAACATTTTATTTCCGGTTAAACAGACTTACGGAACCTTCACGAGTCCCGTGGAATCTTTCGAGTTGGCTGTAAAAAGAAAGCTTGTATCCTTCAATCCAAACCCTATTAACTGGTATTGTTTCGCAAACGCAGTACTAGATGAAGATAGGAACGAAAATAAAAAACCTATAAAGAAAACTCACAACCTAAAGATTGACGGGGTAATAACTAACCTGATGACATTTTATTTATTCAACAACATAACACGATAACAATATGAACCTATTTAGTTTCTCACGAAAAGGTAAAGCGGAAAAACGCTCTTTGGACGCGATTAATAGTACCACCACCGGAAAAGCCATAAATGCCCGGTTGCCTAATTTACCATCGCAGCCTATTGACGTATATAGCGCAAATAGTGCTATGCAATTGGCAGCGGTGTATCGTTGCGTCTCTATCTTATCGGGAACAATCGCTTCTTTGCCCTTGCAGATAAAGAGGAAGCAAGACGGTTATTTCGCTGTAGATGAAAAGAACGAGTTATACGGTATATTGACACGCCGCCCAAACAACAGACAAAACTCTTTCGACATGATACAGAATGCAATCATACAGATGGTTAATAGCGGGAATGCTTATATTTTCATCCGTACTTCATTCGGCGACGTGTCTGGATTGATTCTGTGCTCAAATAATTCGGTTGCTTACGATAAGATAAGTAACCGCTATGTAATCTCCGATGCGATTAACCACATAAGCGGAACTTTTGAGGCCGACCAAATCATACACCTACGGAATAAGAGTTTAGATGGAGGCTATACCGGAGTAAGCACTATTACTTATGCACACAGAGTTTTGAGTATTGCAGCAAGTGCAGATAATCAGAATTTGCAAACATTCCAAAACGGAACAAAGGTAAAGGCTCTTTTGTACGGTGCGTCCGGAGGAATGGCAGGACTTGATGCGCTTGACTATGAACAAACGTCGCCCGTTGCCGACCGTGTGGAGTCTCAACTAAATTCAGGCAAAGACATCATAGCCATTTCAGAAGACTTGAAGTTTCAACAACTTTCGATTAATCCAGTAGATGCAGAGCTATTAGAGACAAAGAAATTCAGCGTATTGGATATTTGCCGCTTTTACGGCGTTCACCCGGACAAAGCATTTGCCGGACAGGCCACCAATTACAAGGCATCCGAAATGAGTCAGGTTTCTTTTTTAACCGACACATTACAACCTATCTTAAAACAGATAGAGGCCGAGTTTAACGCTAAACTTATTCCGGATAGTGTTGCGGCTATTTATCAAATATCTTTTGATTTAAGCGCCCTATATCAAACCGATCTCACAACGCAAGCCGCCTATTGGAAAGCCTTGCACGAACTTGGAGTACTTACTACCAATGACATCCGCCACAAAAACGGTTTACCTTCAATTGAAGGCGGAGACGTAGCTATGATAAGTTGCAATGTGGCTCCTATCAATTCGGCAAAGATTCGAGGCGAAAAAGTAGAGCTACCAAAAGAGAAATAAGAAGCATATAGGAAAACAAGTATTATTAAGTCATGGAAATACGCAGTTTTACAGAGCAAGCAGCTCCCCAAATATTAACAGGAAGAACGATTCAGGGATATGGAGCCGTATTCAATCAAGAATCGCGCATCCAATACGATAAGGAGAAAAAGGGCGCATTCATTGAAATAATTGAAAGTGGAGCGATAACAGAGGAATTAATACGCTCATGCGATATTAAAGCATTGGCAGAACATAATAAACAAAGGTTATTAGCCCGTTCAAATCATGGAGTTGGTTCTTTGGGCTTGTGCGTAGATGATTATGGCATGAGATATAAGTTCGATTCGCCTAATACGCAAGAAGGTGATTCCGCTATAGAAATGATTAACCGGGGAGACATATTCGGCTCTTCCTTCGCGTACTGGACGGATGAAACAAAAAATGTATCCTATCAAAAGAAAGGGGGACTTTTGATTCGAAGAGTGCATAAGATAGACCTTCTTTTTGATGTATCGTTAGTATCCGACCCTGCATATTTCGGTACGGATGTGACAGTACGAGGAATTGAGGACATAGAGTTTTCTTTGCTGAAAGCAGATACAAAATACATGGAACAAATTAATAATTTACGTAAACTTATTTAAGTATGAAAAAAGAATTTGAAAGAGTTGCTGAACTAAAAGAACAGATGCGAACCATTTTGGATAAGGCCGAATCCGAAAAAAGATCATTGACCGATGACGAAAAAACCGCATTCACAAGTTTGAAGAATGAAAAGGAGCTTATACAAGTGAAGATTGAAAAAAGGAATCTTGAAAACGAAATGCAGGGGAAAAAGGCTATTCATGGCAAAGCATTGTTTGCCAAAGCGGTAGATGACATTGTGAACCATCGTTCATTAGCTGACTATTCCGGAGTGGTAACAGAAAACGGCATTAAAGTTATTGAACGCGCCGATGCAACCGTTACCGATGCCGCCGGAGTAGCTCCGATGGTTCCTGTTACAGTTGGTGAAGTGATTGAACCGCTCGAAAAGGGTCTTATCATCGACAAACTGGGCATTAAAATGCAAAGCGGACTTGTTGGTGAGCTTATATTCCCAACCTTGCAAGCAGTTGAAGCAAGCATTCAAGGGGAGAATGCAACCGTGGGAGATACGAAATTGAACATTGGCAAGATTACCGCATTTCCCAAACGCGTTTCTATATCTATTCCGGTATCACGCAAAGCCATTAAACAAACAAACTATGCGTTACAGGACATTGTACTCAAACAAATTTCTTTGGGCTCAGCAAGATTATTGAATAAATGGATGTTTTCGGGAACAAAATTGGATGGTGCTAGTAACGGACCTTTTGTTAAAGAGCAAGCAAATGTAGAATATGAAACCGCTTTGAATTTCGCAAATATCGTATCCCTTGAAACTACCGTTATGAGTGAAGGTGTGGATGTGACAGACGGAACAGCAGCCTATGTTTGCACCCCGGCCGTATATGGTGCTCTCAAATCAACACCCAAAGAAAAAGGCTCTGCCGAAATGATTTGCAAAGACAATATGATTAACGGTTATCCGGTATTAGTAACTAATTACATGGATGCTGATTCTATCGGTTTTGGCGTATTCTCCTATTGCGCAATCGGCCAATTCGGTGATATTGATCTGATTGTTGACCCATACACACAATCAAAAGCTAATATCATAAACTTCGTGCTAAACTCCGATTTTGATATTGTTGTGGCGCGAACCGAAGCCTTTGCAATAGCAAAGAAGAAAGTTTAATAATTAAGTGAATAAAATCGCAAAGAGGGGTTAGGCATTTGCCCTAATCCCTTTTTTAATATAAAAGAAGATGGAATACGTTACAGTTGAAGAATTAAAAAAGCATTTGAATATAGATTTTAGTGATGATGATGCTTATTTGACTGATATACTAAAAGTTGCTATGTTATCAATCGAAACAACAATAAAGACCCCACTTGAAGAGTATGTAAAAGGCGGAGAGTTTAACCCTATGTTAAAGCACGCCATTAAAATACTTGCAGGGAATTTTTACGCAAATCGGGAACCTGTTTCTTTTGCCGCTCCTTCAGTTATCCCCTATTCTCTCAGCTATTTGATCAGACCATTTAAAAAGTACCAATAATGCAAGCCGGATTACTAAAAGACATAATAACCTTTCTTGAAAACGATCCCACACGCGACACATACGGCGGTTTGTCTGATCAATGGATAGAAGTATTTAAAAAGAGAGCCTACGTTCGCTTCAATTCGGGCTCACGTAAGGAAGTCAACAACGAGGTGATAAACACCGAAGTTCTCACGTTTATGATTCGCTACACCAAAGAAGTGCAGGAAAAAATGAGAATCATATATGAAGGCCGGAAATATAAGATTAACATGATAAACCGGGACAGAATACAACAAGCAACCATTATACAAGCTGAATCAATCAATGAGTAGTACACAAGCTTCATACAAAGTAACCGTTGACACAATACGTATCAACGAAATACTTTCTCAATTGAATGACAAGGATGCAAAGAAGGCTATCAAATCGGCTCTTAGAAAGTCCGTCTCTATTATCCGCAAAGAAGCGCAGAGGAATTTGGGTGCAGTGGTAAAAGCAAATAGTTTAAAGAAAGAGGTTCACGTAGCCATCTATAGAAATGCTTCCGGTGCACGGGTCGATTTACTTGACAGGCGCAAAAAAGGCTCGAAGGCGTTCACTTTGAAGTTCTTTGAACTTGGAACTAAAGAAAGAGCTACCAATAAAGGAGCAAACAGAGGTAGTATAACCGCTTCTTACTTCTTTAGAACCGCAGTTGAAAGCAAGAAGAACGAAGCCGAAAAATCTTTAGAACAGAACATTATCAATTCAATAATGAAAGTTGTAAATAAAAAGAAATGAGTTTATCCATAGGCGTACACATATTACAGAAATTGTCAGCTTCACAGGAGCTGATATTTGCAGTTGGAGAAAAGATATTTCCTATTGTGGCCACACATGAGACTACTTTCCCTTTTATCATCTATAAACGAGGCTCATTAACACCGGGATATACCAAAGACCGATACAGCACAGGTGATAACACAACGGCAGAATTAATTGTGGCAAGTGATAAATATGCCGATTCGGTTAAAATCATTGAATTGGTCAGGTCTGCATTGGAAAATAAAGGAGGCGAATATAATAGCTTTTCGGTTGTCGACGCAAAGGTAATATCCGCCGATGAAGATTTTATTGAAGACACCTTTATACAACGCATTACCTTCTCTTTTGAGACGGAAACAGAGTAACTAACATTTCAAATATAAAGTATATGTCAAAAGCAAAAACAGTTTTAGGAAAAGATTTGATGTTGTTCGCCAACGGCAAAGCCTTAGCATTAGCCACATCATGCAAATTGACCGTATCAGCCGAAACGATGGACACGCAAAGCAAAGATTCGGGCATTTGGACGGACAAAGATATAAAGAGCCTATCGTGGTCAGGCTCAAGTGATAACGCTTTTAGTGCCGACAAAGACGTGAACGGATATGATACACTGTTTGCGTTAATGGTATCTTGTGCGTTGGTGGATATTAATTTTGGTATTCCGGCAAATGCGAGTACAAACGGCATTCCCGATAATGGCTGGACGCTTCCGGCTTCATCCTATGCGGGTAAAGCGCGCATAACATCACTTGACTTGAACGCCCCGGATGGTGATAAGGCAACTTATACAGTAAACTTCGAAGGCGCGGGCCCGTTAAAACCAACATCCGCCGAAGGTTAAATATAATAATCAAGTATAGAGCGGCATAAAAACCGCTCTTTCTAATTAAAAACAAAGCATAATGAAAACGATCACTATCAACAAAACAGCGTACAAACTAAAATATACGCTTAGAATACTATTCATTTTTGAAGGTTTGACTGGCTATCCGTTTAAGTTCGGCAAGTTACTGGACGAGTACATTTTGTTCTATTCGGCGCTACTTGCAAACAACGAAGACTTTGCAATACCCTTCAACGAATTTATAAAACTCTGTGATGATAAGCCTTCCTTATTTGAAGAATTCAAAGATTTCATTTTGAACGAAATTAAGAGGCAAGAGCAAGAAGAAGTTAAAGAGGAATATGTAAAAAAAAAGAAGAAGAGGAAATAAGCATTCGAAAGCTCTATGCGCGTGTAGTGGGTGAAGGCGGTGTTTCACCCGATTACTTTCTGGATAAAATGAGTTTTGCAGAAATTCGGTATTTCCTCGAAGGCTTATCCATGCGCAACCGCGAAGCATGGGAACAGGCGCGCGTATTAGGTTATATCATAGCTCAATCCAATAGCACAAAAGAGCTCAAACAAACAGATATACTTCGTTTCCCGTGGGATAAAGAAGAAAGCGAGCCTCAGGCAAATATTGTTTCCGATGCGGACATAGAAAGATTACGGCAAAAAGCGAAAGCGATTGAATCAACACTAAAAGATTAATCATGGCAGATATATTAACACGGTTATTACTTGACACAAAAGGGTTTGATGCAAATCTTACCAAATCCAAACAGGGCGTAAACAACTACCAAAGTTCCATAACTGAAATGGCAAAAAATGCCGGGGCTGGAATTCTCAAATTTGCCGGGGCTATAGGCGTAGCGGTTGGAGGCATGGAGGCCTTCGGAAAAACTATAAATAGCACGCAAACAACTGGGGACGCTTATGTTCGCGTGACAGATCAAATGAAAGCAAGCGTCGACTCTTTTTTTGCTTCTATCGCAATGGGTGATTTTTCTGGCTTTATAAACAATCTGCAAAATGTAATCGGCAAGGCTGGTACTTTGGCCGATGCGCTTGACGAACTCGCGACGAAGAGCTTGTTTTCTGATGCTGAAATAAATAACCTCACCACTCAAAAAAATATTCAAGCTAACATTGCAAGAGATAGAAGTCGATCGGATAAAGAGCGTAATGATGCATTAGCCAAAGCCCGGGATTATCAGTTAAAAATAACCAACCTACAGAAGAGTTTGGCCGGAACAAATAAGCAGACTGCATATTCTACCCTAGACACTGCAATTGCAAAGCAGGGCTTTAAAGGTAATGTTGCCCGCTCTACATGGGATTGGATGTTGAAAGAATCGAACCGTAGCAAATGGATTGCCGGAAGCTCTGAATATAAAACAAGGAAACAAAAGGCAGCGTCATTAATGGATGTTGACCCTGAAAGTGGCTTACTTATACACAGCAAAGCATCTTTGAAGGCTAAAAGAGAATTTGACGCATGGGCAAAAACGCAAGACGGGCGTAATAAAGAATTCATGTACTACTTTAGTGAAATGGATGATAGCGAAGAATCCATGTTAAACAAAGCGATGCAGCTAAACGCAAAAGCAAATTCGATGTTTTCAGCCATTAGCGACGACACGCTTCAACTCAATATGGCAGATGCTAAAATTAATGGTTCTTACAAAACGAAGAGTGGAGCATCAAACAAAACCGCCCAAAATGCTAAAGAATCGCCCGCAGGTTCATTGAATGAAATTTCAAAAGAATTAGCAGAGGCGAGAGAGAAATATAATAAAGCTGCAACGGATGAGTTAAGGCAACAATTGTTTAAAGTTATAGAAGAACTTGAAGCTAAGCAAATCAATCTGAATTTCAGAGCTGAATTTGGCAAACGTGATATGCCCGAATTAAAACAGGCCGGACTAGGTAACAATATAAAAAGTAGTTCTAAGAAAATTACTAAACTCGAAAAAATTAAACCTTCCATCACTAAGGAAGATATTAACGCGAACAAAGAGTACGGCGAATCATTAAGTGCTATCGGTAACATAATGGGAAACGTATCCGGTGCATTTGATAGCAATACAGCCTCTATTCTTCAATGGGGTGCTTCTTTATTCAGTACGATAGGGCAAGCAATTCCTGCAATTGCAGCCTTAATCGGCATCAAAACGAGTGACACAGCCACAACCAACGCCAATACAACCGCTGAACTTGAAAATGCGGGAGCAAAAGTAATATCGGCACATGCGGGTATTCCTTTTGTCGGTGTCGCTTTGGGCGTTGCAGGAATAGCGGCTATCGTTGCGGCTATGGCAAGCATTCCGAAGTTTGCCAATGGTGGTATTGTGCCCGGCGGTTCATTTTCAGGTGACAAAGTGCCCGCATTGCTTAATAGCGGTGAAATGATATTGAACGGTTCGCAACAAGCCAACTTATTCAAGCAATTGAATAGTGGCGCAATACAAAGAATACAAGTCGGGACTCTCTCTAATTCATTAAGAGAATCAATAAGTCCAGACGAGTCCAGTCGGAGTATAGACGTTTCGGGAGATTGGAAAATACGCACATCCGATTTATATCTCGTATTAAAAAACTACATGAATAAAACAGGCAAGAAGCTATGAGTTACGGAGTGATATATACAGTACCCTTTAAATCAAGAAAAGAAACAACTTATTTGGTAGAGATTCAAAAAGATGGCTACGAAGGGGAAGTTATCGAATTAACAGGAAATGGAGAGAGTCCTTTTAGTGTTGAGATTGACGACGAAGAGTTTTTGTACACTCCTACCCGCTTCTCTACCGCTACAATTCGGATAGTAGGCAGTGACTATTTGCAAAGTTTATACTCAACTAAATACCAACAATACCGGGTTATTTTTAGAAGAGAAGGCGTTATTATTTGGACTGGATTTGTCAAACCCGAATTATATACACAGGATTACACATCAACCAAATTTGTACTTGAAATACAGTGTATATCGGCAATGAGTACGCTAGAATATATTTCATACAGAAAGGCCGAAGACAATTATAGCTTTGTGTCGTTATGGTACTTACTCAAAAGATGTGTCACGGAATCACGTGGTGTATATTCGGCGGTGTATATTCCGCACGTATATGCTAAGAATGCAGAAGATTACCAGAAGCTTGCCAATGTACTTGAAAGTATGACGGTCAGTGAACAGAACTTTTTCGATGAAGACGATAAAGCCATGAACTTGAAAGAAGTCATCGAAGAAATTTGCAGGTTTCTAAATTGGACTTGTGTGGATTGGTTGGGCGAACTGTATTTTGTCGACATAGACCATAATGGGAAGTATTGCAAATATACACCTGATTTCTCTTCTTTCACGATGGAATCAGGAAACAGCCTATCCGTTCAAGAGATTCAATTCAGCGGTTCTGAGCATACCCTTGATTTATTGGGCGGTTATAACAAAGCCTCAGTAAGAACAAGTAATTATAATGTAGGAGATATATTCCCTACCGAGGATTACAGTAAGCTAAAATCTTTTGCTAATCCGGAAGACAAAGTTTCTGGGAATAAAGTGACTGTTAAGAGATTTTATATACCGGGAGTATATAAGTTCTTCCAATACAATAAAAATAGAAATGAAATTTCTGAAAGTGAATTAGCTTCATACAAAAACAAACCAGACGAAATTATTGGGGCTATGCCTATCAAGCGGTGTGTGTACAACATGGTAGAAAAGAACGGGCAATGGAATCCTGATATTACAAACTACAATTGGGAGGAGCTAATACAGGTTCGCAGAGGTTGGAAGCGAACAGACGGGAATCATGATTTCCTATTAAGAGATAAAATACTAACTTTTGCATCACAATTACCCGTAGCTTCATACGCTAATGGAGCGATCGCAATTAGCTGTTATATCCAAATCACTGCAAATGATGATCTGTCTACCGATTCCGAAAAACGAGAAGGTACACCATATTGCCAATGCTCATTATCAATTGGAAACAAGTATTATAACGGCGTTAGCTGGGTACCAGACAGTACCGCTCGTTTTAATATCAATTTTCCCATGTCAGAAGTTTCAGGTGGAAGTTTTGGCCAAAATGAAAACACCAAAACACTCAATATGCCGTATGATGGGTTAAATGGTTATGTAGTAGAATTACCTAGAGGGAAGCCATTGCTCGGTGAGCTTAAATTTGTCATGTACTCCTTGACTCCACCGCCGGGGAACTACACAAACAGTTTCGCCGGAATTGGGTACTACATCAAAGATTTAAAGATGAGTTACAAGCTTATTGACGGACTAGAAGATGAATTATCAGAAAGCAACGACCGATATTATGAGAACGTAGTAAACGGCGAATATATTAATGAATTGGATGAGATTAAGTTCAAATTGTCCTCATATAACAATGACGGACTGTGTTACGGAAAAGTTCTTCTAAACGATGATTATCTGAGTAACAATTTATATTCTTCTTTGTATGATCAACTTATTCGGCCAGAAGAACACCTTATAAAGCGGATTATCGGACAATATGGAGCTACCAAAATTAAATTAAACCAAATATTAATGAGTGACGCGCGAATAACACCGATTACGTTGCTCTCAGACAAGCACATGCCAAACAGGAAGTTCATAACTACAGGCGGGGAGCTTGACTTTAAAATGGAACAGTTTAATTGTAAGATGGTAGAAAACAATGATAGATATTAAATCAAAAATAATTCCGGCACAACCACGCTCGAAGAATTACCCGACTGGAACTGTAGTGGTAAAAGGCGGTGGAGGTAATACGACCGTTGTTAATCAAAATGCTGGTTCTGCCATCAAAGTCATTAAATCTTTAGAAGATTCCATATTCACAGAAAACAACGTTCTTTCGTCTTTACGCACCTTATTAGAGATGCGTAAACTAATAATAGCTCAAACGGATAACGAAACTGTCTTATCCGATGACAATGCCTTTTCATCTCTTCGTACTATGGAAGAGGTGAACAGAGCTATTGAGGATGTTTTAAAGACGATCGAAGCCACGTATTTAAACAAAAACAAAGCAGACACAGCAAACAAGCTAATTACTTTCATTGAAGGTCTGATTTCAAAAGGGCTTATTACGGCAGAAAGTGGTATTAAACTGCCTTCCGGAGCGGCTTTGTATTCAGCTTATACAGATGGTTTGTTAAGTTTCGCTATTGACGAAAACGGCTTTGTTATATACGAAAAAGGTACGGCAAACAAATGGAGTGTTATAACTCATGCGGGTGCTGAATTTCAGAATTTAGTTATTAAGTTCCTCGCTCAAATAACCGACCTAGAAGTATCGAATAAGGCTACTACACTTGATTTGGTAGTGCAAGCACTTGCTAAAACGCATGATTTGACTGTAGATAATACAGCCGATATTATGCATGGGATCATTCGGGAGTATTTAACTTCCGAATCCTTTGTTTCCGGCTTTCTAGGCAGTGGTTTTAAAATATGGAAGGATGCAAACGGTGATTGGAATGGTGAGTTTGATAAGCTGACGGTTCGTAAGATATTTACCATCTTCGAACTGGTTGTTCAAAAGGTGGTGCATCAGGGTGGTATGGTAATCCGTTCTGCCGCTGGTGGAAAGCTAAAGAAAGTAACCGATGGTGGTACTTATTGGAAATGCGAGCATGATTCTACCGATGATTTTCTTCTTGATGATCAAGTATTATGCCAGACCTTTACGGGAGTAACAGTTAAGAGATATTGGCGCAAAGTTACTTCTGCCGGAGCGGGGTATTTCAATCTGAGTAAAACGGATTGTGAGGCCGGAAGCGCAACCCCTGAAGTTGGAGACGATGTGGCTGTTTTAGGTAATCGTACCAACACAGACCGACAAAGTGCACAGATTGATTGTGCTGTAGGTGTCAATGCTCCTTACAGGGATGATTATGCAGGGATTAACTCGTACTCGCTAGTTGGCAAGCTTATTAATCGTACAGGTAACTTATCGGGTATAACTGATCCTGACTTTGGCGTACTGTCCGGAAGCGGCTTGTATGGTTCAAATGTCTACCTGAAAGGTATATTCAGGTTGCTATCCGGGAAAACAGTAGAGACGGAAATATTGGATGCGCAAAGCAAAGCGATTAACACAGCGGCGACAGACGCTCAATCAAAAGCAAATGCCGCTCAGTCAACCGCAATTTCAACGGCTGCTAATGATGCAACGTCTAAAGCAAATACGGCTGAAAACAACGCAAAAACATATATTAACAGTACATTCACTACTAAAACAGAGTTTAGTTTACAGTTTGCAGCCCTGAATAATTCGATATTGTCCAAGGTGTCTCAAACGGATTTTAATTCGTTGAACACTCGCGTTACCTCTGCTGAACAAAAAATTACGTCTGATGCAATTATTTCAACGGTATCATCGACTATCACGACGGCTAAAAACGAGGCGATTAATGCGGCTGCCACAGATGCGACAACCAAAGCCAACGCAGCAAAGTCTTCCGCTATCTCAACCGCAGCAACGGATGCGACAACTAAGGCCAACACAGCGGAGAGCAACGCAAAAACGTATTCAAACAACACGTTTACACCCCTTACTACATACAACACTAAGATTGCTCAATTAGAGAGTTCAATTAGCTTGAAAGCTGACTCAACAACTGTCAACGGCATTAATACCCGATTGTCTTCTGCTGAAGCTAAGATAACCTCGGATGCAATCAATTTCACGGTACAGAGTCAAGTTATTGATACGGCGATCTCGTATTCAAATCTAGCTGCAAAACTTGCTGGAGCAAAAATGTTATTTATCGATCCTGCCTTTAAAGAATCGATGAATAGCATAAATGTATATAATAACAATGGCAATGGCACGGTTACGATAGGACGGGTACCAAGGTATAGCGATAATCCGACTGATTCCAATTATCAAATTAAAATTGTAGCATCCGGATTTGGTATGACACCAGGGCGCGGAGGTTTTTACTTTGGTAATTATGCACAGCCTTATGCGGAATACATTTGTAAGTTTATCGCATGGGTGCCAACGAATTGTTCTATTGTATTTGCTTCTAATAGTATGGGATCGGGTGGGTATCAGAAATGGTTAACGCCAACACAGGGACAAGGAAAATGGGCTGAATATGTTTCGTATGTGAGAGCTGGTGACGGAGGCAATTCAAGCACTAACTTTTATTATCTCAATAATTCTACAGATGAAACAGTAACATGGTGGTTGTGTTATGCTACCGTTTTTGATTGTAGCAAAAATGAATATACACCTGACGTGTATGCAATCAAATCAGGCATTAGTATTACAACCGGAGGCATATCTATATTTGGCCAAACGCTTAGTTTTGCTGGTAAAGTAACTTTTAGTTCCCTTGATTCAAGTACGCAGTCAACCATCAACGACAAAGCGACTACTGGCTATGTTGATACAGCTAAATCCGCAGCAATCAGTACCGCGGCTACAGATGCAACCACTAAGGCAAACTCTGCTCAATCGGCCGCAATCAGTGCCGCTGCAACGGACGCAACAACGAAGGCGAACAACGCGCAGTCAACCGCAATTTCCACTGCCGCCACTGATGCAACCACTAAAGCCAATAGTGCCCTTGCTTTAGCTAAAACGTATAGTGATACTTTAAAAAACTCATTGGGTAGCCTTGCATATCTTAATGCTGTGTCACTTGCTAAGCTAGATAGTACAATTGTTGAGGGCGGTTACATTAAAACATCTTTGATTGATGCTAATGCAATAATTACAGGCTCTTTGCTGGCAAACAAGATAGCGGCAACAAATATTACCACAACCAGACTTACGGTATCAGAAGGATGTACAGTCGGAGGGTTCTCAATCGGTAGCAACCGTATCGGTATATCGGCCAGTCCTGATAATGTTGGTAGCGACGGTATGTTTCTTTATTCCAGTATGATCGGTTTCAATGCCGGAAGCAGACAGGCCATTATCGGTACGTATAATACTTTAGGAACATCACGACTAGGGCAATTTATAGATACGACCTCAAACTATTTGCCGAATGTCGGAATCGCTTTTGATATAAGAAGCACTAACAACGGCAATCGGAATTATGCCTTTCTGGGCAATGGGAATGGTGTATTAAATGGGTTTGTCAGCGGTTATGGTTTCAGAGAATATAGTTTTGCTGCAAATAATCAGTATTCAGTTGTTGGTACTCTAACTTCCGAATTTATCCTTGTGTATTTTAACTATTCGAATTGCGCTATTGTATTGCCAACCCTTGCCTCCATGTGTGACACGCTCGGAATATCATATACAAAAGCCTTTACGGTCAGATTAACAGTTATTAGTACGGCAGGGAATTCAGGTAAATTATACGGTAGATCATCATCCGGCATATCTGGTATATCGGGATATAATTACCCTGAATTAAGAGACTGGAACAATGCTATTAATAACGGAGGCTTTGGGATAGATCAAGGCGATTCTTACGAGCTTTGCATGTTTTACGACGGAAGTTCTACCAGTAGCGTACCAAGTAGAAGCGATGCTTACAGGGCATATATTATCAATAGACAAAATTAATTTATAGAATTCAGACATTATGAAATTTGACTTTAGAAAAATCAAAGTAAAAGACATCGAGGGGAAGGAAAGTAGCCTTGATATTAGTAAAGAGCTCGGCAATTCAATTTACCGGAATACGGCCGATTTGGGGGAATTAGAATTGGCTCGTAACATCTATAAAGATGGTGAAGTAGAAATTAATGCAGAGCAAGCCGCTATACTGAATAAGTATGTGAGAGAGGGTTTTCTTGCTTTTGTACAAGAAGCTTTGTGTCCTGTTTTAGATGAAATTATTAATCTTAAAAAATAAAAGATCATGTTTACAGAAAAATCAAGAGCAACCGCCGTTACAGGCTCAGCCGAAAGCGGAGATTTCAATTACAAGGTAGATTATAAAGCCGACGGCAATAAGCTTATAAAGCTTCATTGCAATGTTTATAAGAAAACCACAGAGACAGAGCCTGAGCAATACGCCGGACTTATGTCTCAGGAAAATGGCAATAAACAGTTTTCGTTCCCACAGGATACAGATATTGCACCGCATGTTACAGTGTTTGATACAATACTTTCGGAAATAAAAACAGCATTAGAAGTAAAAGAGTAAGCAATGAAAGGAGTAGATGAAATAATTATTGTATTGTGTATGCTACTGGGCATATATATTGCCGTGTTGGGCTTCATTGGTTCTGACTTATGCAGTGGCCTTAGAAAAGCGAAGAAGCGTAAAGAGCTGTGTTCTAGTTACGGCCTAAAAAAGACAGTTGAGAAAATTGCCAAGTATTATAACATGCTATTTGCCGTCACCCTTGTGGATTGTATTCACATGGCAGTTGTTTGGTACTTAGATACATATTATGGTTACTCGTGGCCAATGATTCCAATATTAACCGCTGTCGGAGCAATCTTTATCGGTGTAATTGAAATCAAATCCATCTACGAAAAAGCAGAGGATAAGGTTCAGTTTGAGCATGCCGGACAGTTAGCCGGAAGAATCATAGCAAATAAGGATGATATAAAAGAAATTGTTAAGGCCGTGGCCGATTATATGAATGAAAAGGAGGTAAAAAAATGAGTAGAGGTTTAAAGAATTGCAATCCCGGTAACATCCGGATTAGTACAACAAAATGGATTGGAGAAATACAGCCTAGCACGGATAAATCATTCAAGCAATTTAAAGCAATGCCATACGGTTATCGTGCGCTTATAAAATTGTTGCAGAACTATCGCAAATTACACAATCGACAAACTATTGCGGAGTTTATCGAAAGATGGGCTCCTAAAAGCGAAAACAACACATCGGGTTATATATCGCGCGTTTGCAAAGAAATGCAAGTTCCGTCTACCTATATGCCGGACATTGAAGACAAAGCTACCATGTGCGCTTTTGCGGCTGCAATTAGTCAGGTTGAGAATGCAACGCCCGCTGTTATGGCAGACGTTGAAGCGGGCTGGAATTTACTTTAATAATTGATAAGCCATGAAAAAATATTTGATTATAACGGCTGTTTTCATTGCTTTGTTATCCGGAGTAGCCTTTCTACTCCGGCAAAACAAAACGTTGCGTATGGAAGCAAAACGGCAAGCAGGTAACGTTTCTACATTAATGGAAGACGCAAAAAGGTATAAAATACGGGATAGCCTGAATGTACTTTCTGTTAGCGCACTCAGGTTAACAGTGGATGAGTTAAAGAAATATCGGGCCAATGATGCCAAGCTTATTAAAGAGTTTAAGCTACGCCCTAAAGATGTGCAGTATATCACCCACACTGAAACTGTAACCCGCGATAGCCTTGTTTATGTGCCCGAATCGGATAGTTGTTTTCATTATCGGGATAAGTGGTTAAGTGTTGATGCGTGTTTGCGTGATTCGAGTATGGTTGTGCAAAGCCGAGATAGTATTGTTCAGATCATACATGCAGTCTATAAACATAGATTTCTTTGGTGGCGGTGGGGCTTGAAGGGGATTAGGCAAGAAGTAGTGAATTTTAATCCGAATTCTCATATATTATATAGAAAAAATATTTTAATAAAAATAAATAATGAATAGTATACAAAAAAAATAAAGCTAAAGTTGATTTTGATTTATATTATTATATATTTGCAAATAAATAAGTTTTATCACTATATATAAAATAATATTAACCACTAAATTTCAAGTACTATGGCTTTCAAAAATGTTGTTATTTTTCGACTAGAATTACAGGGAGATATGAGTTTCGAAAATTTGCTTCTAGACGAAGCTTATCAAAGCCCAATTGCTATTAATGAGTATAAGACTGCCGAATTAAATTATGTAAATAGAAATAGCAATGGGACAATTACAGGACTCTTTGTAGCCACTCAGAAAAGGAATATTCCTCCTGCTCATAGGCCAGGTGGGGAAGAATATTCAGCAGTATCTCTAGCCGATGGAGAAGGACTTGCATATCCTAATGTTATATTATACGATCCAACTACCGCTGCTTTGTATTTAGAAGTTAATAGACTAGGACTTTCTAACACACAAATTGAAGATTATTTTAAGCTACATGCAGCTAATAATGGAGTGCCAAATCTTTCAATTACACTAGCTCCCATATTAAAACCAAATGCTTATGATAGAGTTAACAATATGTTGAGCGTTATGGAAGTAGAAGTTAAAATAGCTAATCCGGTTTTAATGTTGCGCGAACAAAATACAACAGGAGCTATCCATCAATTTGCTGAAGCGGCAAAAAATATTAATGCTACTAAAGATATGAAATTAGTATTAAAAGGAGAAGAAGTGAAAGGTGGGCTTATCAAAGAAGAGGTTTTGAGAGTTATCAATGTATTTTCACATATGTTTAATCGAACGGAAGCAAGTTCATCTGATAGATATAATAAGTTAATAATAAAGGGCAGTAGAAGATCTTCTGAAGAAGAAGACGTCGAAATTATTGACGAGGTCATTAATTTTGTTTTAGATAAAATAAAAGATCGCTTTCCTTTAGAGGAGCAAAATATAGCATCAGGGCTTCAGTTCTCAGAAAGAAAAAGCGGAATCACTAGTGTTTATGTAAGACAAGCTGAAACAGTTCGATCACTTGTTGGTACGCTAGATTAATTTATAAAATATATATAGAAATCTATAACTTAAAAAAGTAGATAATAGTATAGATATAATCCAACAAGACTTGAATACATTAAATATACAATTAGAAGATGTATTGTTAATAAGCAAAAATAAAGATGTCATAATTACAGATATAAAAATACAGATAACAGCCTCCTTATTATATTGTACGAGCTCTTTAAACCTGCCGTATTCTCTAAGTAATTTTATTGGTTCTGATGCTGATTGTAATATACTCGTAAATGCAGTTAAGAGAAATCCAAAGATAATACTTAAAGAAGTAAGCATTGCAGTAAGAAACACTGTATTATTAATAGACTCGAACATTCTCTGTATATATGGTGTAGATTCATAACTGTATAAGAAGACAGAAATCACAAAACATGCTAAGTAAGGCCAGCAACGCTCAAATATTAAGCAGGCTTGATTTTTATTTGATGGCTTATTTTTCATTTTTCTATACTGTTTGTTAATCAACTTATCTTAGATGTGAGTATACCCAAGCAACAAGTCCTAAATATACACTTTATTTTGGATATTCTCTGTAAAATTAGTTTTATTCTAATATTTATTGAGTTTTTTATTTTGACTTCAGATATTTTCACCTTATTACCAACTCAATACTCAATCGGCTTGTATGCAAAGAAGTCGGCTTATTCAGCCGCCTTCTTTTTATTCTTCTTCATTTTCTGCCCAAGTTCCTTCATGTGCCTTTCTATCGACGTATTTAGCACTTTTGCGTATATTTGAGTAGTCTTGATATTAGTATGCCCCAACATACGCGAAACAACTTCCAAAGGAACATCATTTGCAAGCGTTATAGTAGTTGCGAATGTATGCCTAGCAAGGTGAGATGTAAGCGTCTTGTTTATCCCGCAAAACGCGCCTAACGTTTTTAAATGGGTATTGTATCTCTGTAGAGAAATTGCAGGCAACTCGTTATTGTACTTTTTAAGAATCTTCAAAGCAGGCTCTAAGAGCATTACATAGAAGCTTGTATTTGTTTTCTGCCTATGGGCTTCTATAAAATAGTTTCCTCCACTACTCACTACATCCTTCTCATAATTGAAGTTCTCAATATCAGAATAAGCCATTCCGGTATAACAGCCAAATAAAAACAAGTCCCGTATTTTATCCATTTGCGAATTCAGACTCTTAGACTGTATCTTTTGAATCTCATCCATATTTAGAAATTCTCGGCTTTTGCTTTTCCCGGCCTGAACTGTGAATTTGTCGTATGGATTCTCTTTTATATAACCACGCTCGCACGCTTCACGAACATACGGCTTTAAACGCTTGTGGATATTAAATATAGTAGCCTGACACTTCTTTACTCCATCGGTACGAATATGATCATCGAAGGCTTTTATCATGGTTGGAGTCAAGTCTTTAAAAGATTGTATCTTACCAAACGTAACTAACATATTATACGTAACGAGGTGTTGCCTCTTTGTCGATTCTGTTAACGGACGTTTAGCGATCATATCAAACATAAAGTCAAGGAATGAGCCATTATTGTCGAGCCCCTTATAATAGACATCGAATTTATCAAGGCTAAACTCCTCACCTTCTTCTTGCATTTTAAGCATGATCTTTCGAACCTTGCTTAACGTCGTTTCTAGCTGCGTATTTAATTCAATACTATCAATACGATTAACTACGTGCTTTTTATCATCCCATTCATTAGAAAACAATCTAATACCTGTAGGGACATCTCTTCTTTTTCTCTGAAATGAAACTTCTAAATATACAGAAGCTAATCTCTCTAAACTCGCCACATTTCGGCGATCAAATACGAATTTTAAATTTGGGTATTTCATGCAACGCATTTTTTTGTGATGTGCAATGCATTTGCAATGCAAAGATGTATATTTGGTGTGATTATATGTGATTCGCTGTGGCTAAACACAAAACGTTCAAATCCCATAAAACGCTGATTTTCAGGCTATTTTGATGTAAGTGGCTGATATACAGCACAAAAAAAGCAGCCCATAAGACTGCTTTTCGTGATTCCGAAGCGATTCAATACTGCTAATAACATAAAACCACATAAAGCATATAACCGCTGTAAATCAGGCGATTATAGAAATAAGCCTATTGCATAAGTGCGGACAAGATTTCATAAGATTGCAACTTTGCGGACAAAATATTTGTTTTTTGTCCGCACTCTATCTACATTTGTAGATACCTTATAAAGATTAAAGCATGGCAAAAATAGACATTACTATTTCATCATTAGTAAATGAGAACGGTAAAAGTGAGCTTCTATTACGAGTGAACGTGAATAGAAACGTTAGGCTAAGAGTTAAGTCCGGTATTTACGTATATCCTAATAGATTTAAGAACGGAGCAATTGCATTGCCACGTGCTGAAGACGGAAAAGGAACACGCAAAGAAATGCTAGAAGCAAGCAACACTTTATCAAATTTGACCGTTTCAATAATAAATTTCTGTGAGGCACATACAGACTTAAGCAAAGATGATTTAACCCTCTTCATAGATAAATTTCATAATCCTGAGAAATATGCCAAAGTGGATGAGGAACAAGAACCATTATGTGAGATGTTTCAACGCTATGTTAATGGCTGGTTAGATACAGGCATTATAGGTACTGGCAGAAAAAAACACTATGATGTAGTTATCCGCGAGTTAACACGGTTCTTTATTATCAATGGCATGGATGGATGTTCCGTTAAGGATTTTAATAAAGATATTATTTTAAAATTTCGTGAGTTCCTGCGTACAGAGTATAAACTGGTTGATAAATATCCAGCCCTGTACCTTGATATGAATAATAGAAATAAACCATCTAAAGAAAGAAGCCAAAACACAATTGCTGAAAAACTTCTACTCCTGCAAGCATTCATGGTTGAACTCGAAAGTAACGATATTATCCCTGTATCTCCATTCCGCAAAATAGGAAAAGAGAAAGAGGCTATAATGAAGCAGCAATACGATGAGCCTATCTTCCTGACCAAAGCAGAATTTAATACGCTATTAGAAAAGGAATGCCCAGAGTCGCTACAACGGGTGAAAGATCTATTCATCGTACAATGCTGTTTTGGTTGCCGTGTCGGTGATTTTAGACGGTTCACTTTTGATAATATTGGCATTGAAGAAGGAATACCATATATTCACTATTTGCCTCAAAAAACACATAGAGACGGATTGATTCGCACAGAAGTTAAAACTCCTATTATCTCCATTGCGTACGATATTATAATGAAGTATAAGGGCGAATTATCAAACAATGCCCTACTCCCCTATTATCCAGATGGCAACGGAGAAACCGGATATAATTACCAAATTAAAAAGCTACTTGAATTTTACGAGATAAACCGGAAAGTTGCAATATTTAATACGACATTGGGCATTAATGAGTATCAGTTTGTCTATGAGGTTGCAAGTAGTAAGCTTGCCCGCAAAACTCATGTAGATCTAATGAATAAAGTGCAGATTGATAAATATGCAGCCGGCCTTCATAAGCGTGGAAGTAGTGCAGTTGACAGATATACACAATTGGGTCTCAAAGAGAAATATATTCTCATGTGTGCCGCTTTCGGATGTGAGCCGACATTATGATGATGAAAGAATATGATAATAAGGCAGATTACACGACGGACTCCATGTTGATATGGGGAGAGCGTAAAATGGAGAGATATGTAAAGGAATTACAAGGGCAAACTTTAGCTTGCCTGAGTAAGTATGTAATTGTTAGATCTGGAATCGAGGCTATTGATCAAATACGAAAATATATACTTTGAATCTCCGCAATACAGGAAAACCATATTAACAACATTCTATGTAACAAATTAGTTACAAAAATCGAATCTTTATTTCTTCTTCTTTACCTTTCTCGGTTTTCTATAACTAACAGCTGCATATCTTAGCACATCGGACGCATTACAAAACCACTTACCGTTCTGCACCTTCGTCGGTTTCTCAGCCCGTATCTTTCCTTCACCAACCAGCTTAAAAAGTCTGCCCCTACCTCCAACAATGCTAGCTGCTTCACGTTGGCCAAACGTTTTGCTGTTCATCACAGTGTATATAACAGCCAACTTATCATCTGAAGTCATTCTAAAATCTGTCATGATAGTATAAGTTTAATATCAACCAGTCTTAATTTAATGTGGAATAAACATGGGGAGTTCCCAGAAAAGAATAAGTACTCAATCACATGCAAACAAAACTTACATATTAATAAACATGTTTCATCTCATTTAAATACAATAACGATATTTATCAAGCCCAATATAACCCTCACTTAATCAAGTCACGGTCTTTATATATTATAAAAAAGCGACTATATCGCTTTAGTTTTCTTTATTTCAACAGCACTAACAGGAACCTTCATAACTTCTGTTAGGGTTTCTGTATCAGGTTTAAATGTTTCAACTGTAATTGTTTTATGATGCATGCTAATATCTCCAACAGTCTTAGTCTCTCCTAACGGAATAGTAAATCTATTATATGAAATCGATCTACTCAGAATTTTTTCGTAGATCATAGCCAATAAGTCATTTTCAATTTGATTCCCATTATAATCAAAACAAATTAATCGGCCATCAGCTTTAAGAAAAACAAACTGATTAGTTACAGATAACACTTCAATTGTTTTATTTGAAAACTCAAAAAGATTAGTATTTTCAATATTAAAGCATTTAATAAAAGATCTTTCTGAATGATTATTAGAAAATATAAACCACGCTGTTTTAGGTCTGACCCATTTCACAACAAAGATATTTCTAGATGCCCAAATCTCAGTTACACCAAAGTGGCTATCAGCTTCTTCAGGAGCAAGTTTAATAGAAAAATTATCCCTATCTATATTTTCAAGATTAGTCTTAATATATATATTTACCAATTCGCGAGGTACAAAACCATCCAAAGCTCCAAATTTATTCATAATATCCCAATATTGCTCAATCGCATTAGTGTACTTCTCCTCACTCACAAGAATCTTTACATATGCAAGTTGCGCTAGAATATTAAACTGATCAACAGCAATTGCCTTAATGATACACTCTCTATATTTAGAGATATTACCTTCTCTCTCATAAAGCAAAGCTTCCCGATAACCAGCATTTATCAATGAATCGAGTTGACTACTAATTGCTTTAATATCACTTGAAATATTTTCAAGAAGTTCCGTCGATATATTCAATGAAATATTGACAGATTCTATTTTAACAAGATCTGAAATAAAAGCCATACAAATATCATTTATTATTTAATAACAATCAAACAGCATTTATTCTTATGGAAACCTAAAGTTTAACATTTCACAACTCACACAAATAAAAAGGCACCACATACTTAATGTCATTGCATCAGGCATTAAGAGCGGATACAAAGAACGGTTCCGCTTTCCCGTTGCATTACACCTGAAAGGCTGTGAGTACATTAATACATCACACGGGGGTCAGAACCGTATATATACAGAAGAAACGGACGTGTATACGCCCGTAGCAACTTTAGCAAGTTACCTCGCCTTTCAGAATGTAATGCAATGCAAATATGGGGAAATTATAGGAGATTAACAAGAAAAGCGTGATTCCATTAAATTTCACGCACATACATGAATGATAGAAATACTTATTATATTTTTTTCTTGACACCAGTTTTTAAGAACTCTTCTATTAAATTATAAAAATAAGAATCGAAATAAACTACCATTGAATCTCCAATATGTTTTTTTTGAAGGCAAACAATCATTGATCTACTATTATTTATAGAAATAGTAAAAGGGTCTGAATTTCCGTAACCTGAATACTGACTAGACAGCAATTGGCTGTATAACAAACTATCCATCTTTACTATGCGTACATATTTATCAGTCGGATCTCTTGGAGCGCCAAAGGTAGCTAAAGCAAGTTTCAGATTCCTCTCAGAAAGCCCCAAAAACAACAACCAAATTAAATCAGTATACTGTCTTTGCTCTTCTTCATATTTCTGCCTTTCATTCATTTTTATCTCTCTAACTATACGTTTTTTCTTTAAGAATCCAAATAAATAAATGACAAACTCAATTATCAGGAAAGACAACAAACCAGCTAGAGCTAAAGCCCAGTAGTCTTTGGTGAATAGGATTGCACATAATGTTACAAAAACACCAGAACCTACAACAGAATGAATACGCAATTTTTCTATGATAACTTTCAACCAACTCCAATCCATAATTCGAGATATTATTTAAAACCGTGCATAGATGCAGGTAAGAACACCTAACACTGGAAACATCTATTTTACAAATTTATGTGTCAATTTCCTTTCGAAGTACATTCTAGTATCTATCATATCTTTGAACTATACTTTTTAATTTTTCTTCACTAAAAATATAAATTTCATTTTCATCACCACATATTTCTTCATCTTCAAGAGCTTCTTCAAAATATTGTCTTGCTTCTTCGTAGTAAGAGATTGTAAGTCTTTTGGAAAAATCCACAAATTCTCTAAAATAAGAAACCTGACATCCAATTTTGTTATTTCTGTCATGCAAGAATCCTAAATCAAGCAAGAAAACATATATTGATGAGCATTTTGAAGAAAATGTTCCAAATCAATATCACTCTGGTATTCGCTTTGGCCCTATTTATAACACCCTTTTCTTGTATGTTTTAAGGGAGATGCATGCGAGACATGAACTATTCTAAACCCACGAGCAAAACCTCTCCCTTTTTCATCAACCACACTTTCCCATTCCACATATCCTTCTTCGGGAGAATTAATCACTTGACCTCACTCATCACAAACAAACTGTTTTAATGGTTTTAACATAATAATAGATTTAAAATTCGATTCAAAGATAGATATATTTATTTGATAAATTATTTCAATGGTATCTGAATTTTCAAAAATTATATATTGCTTCTAGTTGGCTATATATCTCCGAAAACTGTCTTTTATGTATAATTTCACCTAAATATCGTGGGAAAAGGGATGCAACTAAAACCAAATTCATCGGTTTAATAAAGAAATTTTATTGCGTATCTCTATCATGAAATCTTGTTCTTTTTGCAGCACATCTAAAACTTCTTCTTTCAGAACTTCCACAGTGCTTCAGCATTCTGTCTTTCTACTGTGGACTAATTCAAGCTGTTTTGCATCCATCTCTTTTGGAATTTTAGTGGTTTACGGGAATAGTCCCATCCAAAATTACAGACTAAGTATGCCATATATTGACGATTGGCGACAGGGTGTCCGCAGGTGTACCAGCTTATCCGCAGAAGTCTATGTGAAGTGATTGCTTCGGCTTAAATTGTCGCAACACTGTTGCTACAATTTCATGTTACATATTGAAACTACACTTAGAATCGTAAAACTCTCAGCAGTGATGAGAGAAATTTGCCAAACAAAAAACTCTCGCCACTGGCAAGAGAATTAGCCTGAATAAATCTCACATAATATTTTCGGCATAATAATCGTTATGTATTTGCATATAAAAACATAATAGATTAACTTTGCAGAAAAGTAGAGGTTATGGCTTCATTTAGAAGAGAAATATTGCAGCAGATTGAGCGGATAGATACGGGGCGTATATTTACGTTCCGGGATTTGTCGTTTCCCAACGACAAGCTGGCAAATGTAGCTGTACTACTGTCAGAGCAGAACAAGAAAGGAGTACTGGTGCGAGTTGAAAAAGGAGCGTATTTTCGTCCCCGCAAGTCTGCTTTGGGATTAGGTTCATTACCCGTATATCAAGATGAACAGTTCCGATACATTACCCAAAAGTTGGATGGTTATATTACCGGAGCATACATCTACAATAAGATGGGCTTAACAGAACAAGTGGCAACCACCATTACCGTAGCTACACCTAAACCAGTACGTCGCTTCCGATTCAAAAACTTGGATATTGAATGTGTAAAAGCCTACTCTATGGCTCATCTCAATGAAAACAACATTCCATATCTACGGGTACTTGATGCCGTAAAAGATATAAAACACATACCCGGAAGCACCGAACAAGATATATACGAACGCATTAAGAATCAATATTTCAAAGGTTTTTCAACGACAGAACTTATAAAAGTAGTATCTTTGACAAAGGATTATCCACCTCGTGTGCGAAAGATTGTGGCGGATATGCTGGGCGAGATTGGACAACAAGACTTACAGCGTGAAATTTCCGGTACAATACTGTCCACAACACGGTTTAATCTGAATTATAAAATGGCTTAAATATATGGCTTTACATTCGGACAAGGAGATATTTAAAGAGTTAATTGCATTGGCAGCAGACCATTTCGGTTACGAACAATCACATATTGAAAAAGATTATTGGGTATGTAAAATACTCAAAGAGATTGCTTTGTCTGAATACAAGGAAAAAGTATTTTTCAAAGGTGGGACATCTTTATCAAAAGCCTATGGAGTGATTGAACGTTTTTCGGAGGATTTGGACTTGTTTGTTTTCACAGGAGATACGACAGCCTCCAAACAAGCGGAAAAAACACTGAACAAGAAACTCTCCAAATTCGTCATAGAACAGAATGCCGATATATATCGTGAAGAGTTGTCGGAAACAGGTGGAAACTTCCGTAAATTGTTCTTTTCTTATGAGAATGTTTTTCAAGGTGTAGGGTTAAAGGAGAATTTAGAGGTTGAAATAAAGTCCTGCGATTTATCGGATAAGGAACAAATGTATTACCCTGCTGACAGTCGTACCATCAAACCAATTATTACAACTTTTCTTGAAAATATTGAACGGAAAGATTTAATTCAAGAATATGGACTGGAGGGATTCGATGTCCAATGTATTAATCCAAGAAAAACCATTTGTGATAAGATTTCACGACTTGTCAAATTGTCCTATAATGAAGATACTGTAAACTTACTGGCAAAGCACATTCGTGATATTTACGATTTATGCCAGTTACTACACACTCCTGAATATCAAGAATATTTGCACTCGGACGAATTTTTGGAAGCGATGTACCGGGTTACGGTCGAAGATGGACTGAACAAAAATTCCAAGTCGCACCTTTCGTTGGCGGATGCACCCATTTTCAAATCAGCAAAAGAGATGATGGCAAAACCGGAAATTATGACGGCATACACCTCCGATTTAAAAAAATTGGCTTTTGACAAACAAAAAATGCCACCGATAGAAAAAGCTATTGAAGCAATGGTGCGTCTGCATACAAGATTAATAGATTTTGAAAACTTTAGAATAAATAAAATATGAGAAGCAAAGTAACCACAAGCGATAAAAGCATTGATAATGCTGGAATCCCATCAGATTATAAGTTGGCTATTGCTGAATATATTTGGAATAGTTTTGATGCTAAGGCATCTAATGTTGATATTCATTTTGATGCTAACGAGTTAGGATATATTTCTCATTTCATAATATCGGACAATGGGGATGGTATAAACCTATCTACGATTGCTTCGACATTTGGTGCATTTCTTGATTCTCAAAAACAACAATCATATCAAAGGACTTCTGACGTTAGAGGAAAAAAAGGGAAAGGGCGTTTCTCTTTCATTAATTTTTGCTCTAAAGCTATTTGGAAAACAAGATATAAAGCAGAAGACAATTCGATTATTCAATATGAAATTACAATAGGGGCTGGAGATAAAGACCATTACGAAACTAATAACAATCAAAAAATAACATCTGGAGCAACTGGAACAGATGTGTATTTTCATGATTTAAAAGATTTTTCAGCAAACCACTTCTATGTTCCTGCTTTTAGTGAGTTTCTTGCACAAGAATTTGGATGGTTTTTATATCTAAATAAACAAAAAGGTTATTCATTAACCATGAATGGTGTTGAAATTGACTATGAATATTTGATTGCAGAGTCAGAAACAATACCTATCACTATATCTGATTATGATTTTGAAATATCATATATTAGATGGGAAAAGAATATCGGAGATAAATTCTACTATTACTATTTGAAAAGTGATAAGTTTGAACTTGGCAAGGAACTGACATCATTTAATAACAACGCTATAAACTTCTTCCATAGCCTATACATCATCTCTGAATATTTTGACAATTTCGCTTTTGAAGAAAAACCCCATCCAAGATTAGATGGTGTCAAGAATCAGTCTGATGATATATACAAAATACTCAAAAAGAAGCTCCTATCTCTATTGAAAGAAAGAGAGAAAAGATTTGTAAAAGAGGGTGCTGCAAATAAACTACTATCTGATTATGAGCAAAATGGCATACTGCCCGCATTTAGAGATAATAAATACGACCAAGAGCGAAAACAAGATTTACTAAATGTAATAAAAGAGATATATTGCATACAGCCTAAAATCTTTAAGGGCTTAAAAAAAGAGCAGTCACAAACTTGTGTCGGATTTCTAAATCTTCTCTTGGATACAGATGAAAGAGAAAATATACTTTCAATATTAGGTAGTATTGTTGACATTTCAACCGAAGAGAGAGTGCAGTTAGCTCAAACATTACGAACCACATCATTAAGTCGCATATTGCGGACAATAAAGATGATAAGAAACAGATGTGATGTTGTAGAGCAATTAAGGAATCTCGTTTTTGACCTTAAAAAATTCTCTACTGAACGAGAACATATTCAATTAGCAGTAGAAGATAATTATTGGCTTTTTGGAGAACAGTTTCATTTAGTTTCTGCTGATGAAACATTTGAAAAAGCCCTGTCCAATTATTTACATGTGTTGGATGGCGAAAAAAAGAAAGTGAAAATCGATTCTCCTGAACGGAATAGACGACCGGATATTTTTATGTGTCGAAAACACAAAGTGGCAGATGCATCAGACCATTCAAATATGTTAGAAGAAAATGTTATCGTTGAGTTAAAACGCCCTACTGTTACTATTGGGAAAGAACAATTTCGACAAATTGAAGATTATGTGGATTTAATAAAAGGAGAAGATGGATTCAACAGTCAATTGCGGTCGTGGAAATTTTTTGTTGTAAGCAATAAAGTTGATGATTATGTAAAAGACCAATATAAGGCGTTTCAAGATAAAAACAAACGATTCTTAGTCCATATAAAAGACCAATTTGAGATTTACGCAATGACTTGGGATGATGTATTTATGCTTTTTGAAATAAAGCATCGTTTCCTGTTGGATAAATTAGATTTCGACAAAAAAACAATTGAAGAAGAGATGAAATTGTGTGCCAATAATCGTCAAGCTGCGAATAATATAGTAAATAATATTAGAAAAATAGAAACAATTTAAATATGAATTTTACAGATATAAGAGAACGCCTTACAGGAATTAGTTGTCCGATTTTTGGCATATCGTGGAATCCAACGGAAACAGAGCGAACAAAGGCAAACAAAATTATTCGTTTTTTAGAAGACAGGAGAGTTTTATACAATCCTTACGAACAAGAATGTCTCGACCATTGTGTACATTCAATCATTGAAATCAGACATTATTTGACAGATAAAATGCAGGACATTCCATCTGATACGCAGCTCTATGGATATGTTAGTGCAATGCGAAAAGCATCTCGAAAATTTGTAAATCAATTTCCAAATAAAGATAAAGAAGTTCGATTCTATATAAATAACCACGATTGTATAAGTAGTTGGAAATTTAACTCTGCCTTAGGTGAATTAAGAGGTGTTTTCGGAATTATGATAGCACAAATGGCTGTTGCTTACGGAATTGATATTGAGGAAGAATTGGCTTCAATTTTTCCATCACGAGAAGAGTAAAGCATGATAAATTCATGTAACTGATGGTTGCAAAAACACCCAAATGTAAACGAGATACCCAGTCCTCCTGCTATCAATTGGAGAATTGGGTATTTTGATTTAATCCTCTTCCTTAATCAAATGCTGTAAATCCGGGTCGTTCTTGATACGGGTAATTTCGCCCTCGACAATTTGGCGGACTTCTTGCCGAATACGGTCGTAATTAGCTTGTATCTCGTCCTGCATACGGTCGTTGCCCTTCTCGTCCCTAAAATCTAGGATTTTTGACAGCTTCTTATAATTGGCAATTTCCCGTTTTGCATTCTCATTATACATAGTCTTTTTAAAGGTAAAAGATATAAGCAAAAAACAAAAAAATCCCCGCTTCTCTTTCAGCGAGACTTGTTACATTTGTTAATGTCCGTAGCACTTTCTACCATACTACAGTTTCTTTATTAAGCCTAACAAACGACTCATCCAGTTAGTCCGCTTATTCATCCAAACAAAAAGATAGATAATGTCTGCAATCCAAGCAATACCACCAGTCCAAATCAAAGTAGTTTGCCACCAATTCAGCTTCTTCTCAACAGGCACAGGTGATTGATCTTGCTTAATAAGCATCTCAACACGCTTTCTTAAACTATCTATAGCGTGCGTAATTCGTTGGTACTGCAACACTGAATTATCATTGAATTGCTCAGTACCCTTTGATTGAGAAGACGCTTTACCAGTTGTTTCAGATGTCGATGTAGGATACTGTTTACCGGTAGAGTCAGGAGCGGACCAGTTTGTTTCGAGCTTACTGAAATCAAAGGAGAAGTTATTCATCCACTCTTTCATCCATTTCACATCACGCGAAACCGTTAGGCTAGTGCTATCGCTACTAACCTTTACTTCCTTTGTGTTTTCAGTGCCTTCAATCTGCGTATCTGTCTGCACTACAGGATTAGAGCTTCGACACGAACAGCATACAAGCATGATGGTCGTATAAACCCCTAACAGTGCCAAAGAGAATGGCTTGCGGAAATCGGGAACATGCCCGATCGTTTTTGCTTTCAAGCAGTATAGCACTACAACGAGTGCTATTACTGTATATATTATCCACGCTATCATAACAATTCCCAACCTTTTCTAACATCTTCCATCACAGCCGGCACTCCATTTTCAACCTGACTAATTGCAGCTGCAAAAGCACACATAGTAACCTTATCGTGAACATCAGGCACATAGGTAGACGGAACTTGCATTTCTCTACACACACGGGTGACATAACCAGATGTATTATTCTCATTTTCAGGTGCCCAACGTTTGATGAAGTCAGCTATCGTTTTGCACCCCCATTTATTGCGGTAATTCTGTAGCGTCCGAATTAGCGCCCTATAACCGTATGGCATACTGGTAAACTGGAAGAAAGACTTATCTGTCTGCTTCTCTCTTAACCCCTGCCATTTATCTTTCGTTATCCGGATATTGCCCGGATTGTTATTTCTTAGTCCTCTTGCTGTCATTTTACTTCCTCCTTTACATTATCCTTATTAATAAACTCTACCACTGCTTTAGCGATCTCGGCCGGATCAGACTTTGCTTTTGCGAATTCAGCCACTAATTTAGCAGCCTGCTCGTACTCAATCTTAATCTTATCCTCTGCTTTTTCGTATATGGATTTAACCTCAATAACACCGATGAATATTGAGCCTAATGCGGTAAGCACTGGTAACATCGGTATTCCGTAACCATAGTAATTATCCAGAATGTAAATTACTGCCATCTGTATGCAGTCAATAATCGTAATAGCAAAAAGCATATTGAAATATCTGGCTATCTTATCTACCGTTTTCTTTAGCCCATAGGAGCTTTTCATTTCTCCCCGCTGTTTTGCTTTACGAAGTCCACTCCAGAGGTCGCTGAAAATAAGCAGCAGGTCACTCACATAGAATGCCAGTATAACCCATAGTGCTATTATAATAGAATCTAATCCTTTCATTTTCTTCAGTTTATTATTTGGTTACTTCACTTGTCAATCCCGCTTTCACCTCTGCAAGCACTGTCTCAAAGACAGTAACATGAGGCGCAACATCGATATCTTGAGGAAACGAAAACTGCTTGTTGCCTGACTCATTAAACATGAGTCCAACATATTGTTCAGGCTCCGTCTCACTCGCTTTCTTATAGACATTACAGTGCAGTCTTAACAGCTTATCGCCATCAGTGCTGTAATTCACTTTGTAGACAAACCCGCCGCTTTCGGCTGAGCCGGTTACTGTGATACTTCTTGATTCTTCTGTAAACATGATCTTTTATTTTTTAGGGTTAATTGAATCTAATTTGTCATTCACAGCCTTTTTCACAAATGCAAAAAACTGACCGATTTCAAGATACTTTCGTATGATTTCCGCTTTCGGCTCGTCAACTTCTACTTCTCCTTTTTTATAGAGTTCCTGTGCGAACTCCAACTCTCCCAAATCAGGGGTGTTTTTGTAGATCGTATTGCCTAACTCTTTACTAATATCAAGGTTACTTTCCTTCCCCTCGATGTCTTTTACTGCAATTTTTCTAAAGTCAAATTTCATAATCATTAATTTATCCATTCATATTGTTCCAAGTCCAGTAATAGCCGTTATACACAAGTATTCCCAGACCACCTCGATTCAATTGTACACTTGTAGACTTTTCACTATACCAGTCTCCATCGTTAATTATATAGCTTCCACTTATCCATATACGTCCACCGCCATTCTTTCTTATGAAATACATTTGACCGAGTTCCGGTACGGGCGGAAGAGTGAGCGTTATGTCACTATTCGATACAGATATGATAATATTATCCATCACGGTCAACGTCTGAGAGGATGAGACTGTACGAACATTTAATCTAAACCCTGAAATAAATCCAGATACAACTTGAAGAGCAATGTTTGAATACGGAGATCGACAACCAGAAGCTGACAGTTTTAGAGCGATAACATTGCCCGTAGGACTGTCTTTTCTGTCATTCTCGATTCTGGCCGTTGTGGCAAATTCAGATATACGATTAGCCACGTTTCCCCCGATACCGACAAAAGTCCCCTGAGTATCATTACGCATGATGATGTACGCATCGTTATTAAAGCCTTCATTCGTTAGGGAGTTGCCCGAAACTTTAAACCCTGCGACTTTAGCACCTGTAGTAACGGTTAATCGCCCAGTGGTTATATCCGTTGCCGCTATCTTAGTGGCAAGCAGATCTGGCGTTAAAATCTTATCGGCTTCCAGAAGAGTAGTTTTGATATATCCACCTTCTATGATTGTAGTGCCAAGCTTTGCCTTTTCTACCAGACTATCGTAAGCAAGACTCCCAAGTGAATTCCTTAATGTGGTTAGCCCACCTCCGGCCGCATTAGCACTATCCAACGCACTAGTAGCTGTCGATTGAGCCGTATTTATTTTAGTCTGTGCATCGCTTGCTAAAGACGAAAAAGTAACTAACCCGGTAAGAGCTATTGTTTTAGAGCCTATCGTTATGCCGCCCGATGTTATATTAAAACTAGATACAATCTCTGATACAGCCCCCGATTTTGCGTTGTTTGCCTTCGTAGTGGCATCGGTAGCCGCTGCATTAATCGCCTCATTTTTTGCCGTTGTAATGGTAGATGATACCGTTAAAATGATGGCATCAGACGTTATCTTTTGCTCTGCAGAAGAAACACGGGTATTCAACGAATTAAAATCAGTCTGTGAAACCTTTGAAGATATAGAATTATTGAGGACTGACAATTGCGAACTAAACTCCGTTTTAGTCGTAAAAGTGCTATTGGCATAACTCTTCGCGTTACTCTCCGCTGCATTGGCTTTTGTCTGAGCATCGTTGGAAGCCTCTGTACGTGTAGGTACATCATCCACATCCGTCACATCAAACACGGTAGCATAACAAACATGCCATATCAGAGGAGCTGATGCGGTGGGAGTCGAACCGCCGGACAGATAGAAGAAATTTGTAGATGAGAATGAGCCCGTAGAACCACATATTACTTTAAATGCGTACTCCTCCCATTTGCCTGTACCGATGTGATTAGTCAGCCAATATCTTGAACCTCCGTCACCTGTAGCATTAGATGCGAACTCAATGCTACACCCCGATGGTATATTTGCGACAAACCGAACGACAAGCACTTGATTTGCTTTCGTGGGAGTACCAAAATAGAAACCTCCCCAACCGGGGCTTGCTGCTCCCGTAGTAGTAACTTTAAGGCAATAGCCTGAACCGTTTGGATTGCCGGATATACCAGATACACGAGCATGAGTAACCGTACCATTGCCGGTATTGTTATAGACGTAGATACCATTTAAACCCGATACAAATGTCGGATCACGATATAGCATCTTACCCTTGCTCATAGCCATAGCCAATTCAGCCGCATTTGTGGCCTGAACTGTTTTCGTTGTCACCTCAGTAACCTGCAAAGTGATATTACCAGCCGTTTGGTTTATCTCACTCTGTTTTGTAGTAACGGAGGTCAGGATATTAGCGGCATTAGCGGCCGATGTTGCAGCATTTGTCGCCGAAGTTGCTGCTGCGCTGGCAGAACCGGAAGCAGCAGTAGCTTTTGTAGTAGCCGTTGAAGCGCTGTTAGCGGCCTCTGTAGCCTTTGTTGTTGCAGTCCCTGCCGCTGTTGATGCGGTCGTAGCCGAATTTGCAGCATTTGTTGCACTAGTAACCGCCTGTGCTGTTTTAGTATTGACTTCACTAACCTTCAACGTTATACTATCAGCCGTCTGATCAATGCTTGACTTCTTCTCAGTTACCTCCGTTAATATATTGGCAGCGGTGGTCGCTGATCCGGCAGCAGCTGTGGCGCTATTCGCTGCGTTTGTTGCAGAAGTAGCAGCGGCCGAAGCCTTGCTTGATGCTGTAGATGCCGAACCCGAGGCATTTGTTTCGCTCGTTTTGGCATTGCTGGCTGAGGTAGCGGCTTCGCTGGCTTTACTTGTGACAGTAGCAACCTTAGTCGTTACATCTTTTACTTGCAAGGTGATATAACTCGCTGTCTGATTGATACTACTCTCTTTAGTACTAACCTGCGATAAGATTGTGGCTGCATCATCCGCTGCATCTTGTGCGGCTGTAGCACTTCCGGCGGCTGCATTGGCAGAATTTGAAGCTGCTGTGGCTTTGGTTGTAGCTGTAGAAGCCGAGCCAGCCGCTTCGCTTGCCTTAGTACTAGCCGTAGAAGCGGAACCTGAAGCGGACGCTGCGTATCCGGATGCTTGTGTGGCTGCCGTGGTAGCCGCCTGCACTTTTGTACTGATTTGCCCCTCACGAATCTCAAAGTTTGTCTCTACCGTGGTAATCTTACCATCGGTATAAGCATTCGATTCAGATTGAGCATCCGATATAGCATCTTCGACTAATTTGCCGGAAGATTCCAAAGCAAATGAACCTCTTAAACGTACACCTTTTCCATAGAAGTTTATCGTTTCATCCAATGCACCGAATACATCATCTACAATACCTGCACAATTTCCTGAACGACATACCAACTTGCCTTCTAGCGAATACGAGTTAATCCCTGCGTAATCATCACGATATGGAGCATTGACACCTACAGCACAATCAATCTGTGCACTCTGCCTATCCGTATTAGTACGATTACCTAATACAGCCACATTGTCCCCAACTTCAGGGGTTGCACTTCCGACTTCACAATCTGTTTTAGAGAGATTGAAATAACCCGCTCCGGCAGAAGTAACCTTGCGCCAATAACGTTTTATGCTGGTACCCGTGAATGTCTGGCATAACACCTGATCATCAAGAAGAAAATCATCGGTAGAATCATGCTCACACTTCCAATAACTCCCACCATCTGTAACCTTGACTAGCTTTCCACCAGCAGCGGAACGGATTACCATACCGCCCTGATGTACCACTTTCTGTACTACCAGTTCGAAGATGGTAAATATCTTACGAACAGTCAGTTTATCAAACTCACCGCACCAATCTCCGTTTGCATCCTTCCATATTTTGAAACCTGAACCTAGAAAACCGGAAACAAAGGATTCGGAAGTTAAGTACTCCCGAATGATCCCGTGCATAATATCGGCCGTATTATCTACAGTCAGGTTATAAGTCTTAGCAAGTGCTTGCACTACCAAATCAAGCGTAGTAGCCTTATTCAACACCTCTAGGTCGGTTATTTGAGCGAGGAACTTGATTACAAGATTCTGAAATTCGGCACCCGCATGAGTTATAACACTCCATTTGTTTGCTGTACCCCTCTCATAGATTACAAAGCCGTTTTCGTCCATCGCAAAGGCCAAAGTACCATCTACATAAGCAGAGTATAAAGCCGCTCCGGAAGGTAGCCTAATACCTCCTTTTGCCTCAATGAGTCCCTGCGAGATCAGACCCTCAATAAAAGTAATAACCTTAGCAGCTGTATCGGGATTAGTTTTGCTTATTGAACGCTGCAATATTTCATTAATCGTTCGTAAAGCTGACATCACATTGTTATTAGATGCTATAGTGGAATCATTGGTGCGTATAATATAAATTCCGCTTCCCCCTGATCCTGTATACGTCTGACTTTTATAGGTTATAGTTTCCAGCTTCTCTTCAATATCCCCAATTCTGGAATAAGCAGCTGTTTCGCCAACTGTATATATCGGGCTGTCGGTTGGAATATCAAGGTTATACTCAAAACCTATAATCCTTGATAAGCGTCCATTCTCAAAATAGCCAGGATTGATAAGATTCACTCTATCGCCAGCTTCATACAAAGTGCCCCCTGACATCATCTTATTGTCGTATGTGGACGGATCTATCTTTGTCTTTGCGACATAAGCCTCTGTTCTTTCTTTAAGCTCCTGTTCGGCAGCAGGTAGGTATTGGTCAGAAACGAATGCAGTATCAAAACCGCTCAACACAAACGTATCACCGTTTGCAGGTTTCAGGGTATCATTGGGAAGATTGACTCCATAATCTGAGTTTCTCACTATCTCCCAAATCTGTGCTTCAGGATTCCAAGCGTTATCTTTCTTTTCGGGCTTACCGTCAGGGTTGAATGTTACCCCGAATTCCAGACCGTTAAGAAGTCCTGATTCAAATTTGATTTTCAGGTCTTGCCCTGATATTACATAGTCTTTTGAGAAGTTGATACTGTCTTTGAACCGGTATGCATTCCAAACCTCACTTGTGGTTGTTCCGTCTTCGTTCTCTGTCTTATCGGTGTACTGTTTAGTTGTAACACCCGACATGGTGCCTACGCGTCTGGGATAAATATCATCGAATACTACAACATCTTCTACCGCTTCTTCCTCTGCCATGTTCTCGTAAGCATCCACATAAGAAGTACCAACGGGAAGCATAAGCCTTTTCTGCACTACACCTGCGACAATCATACTATCATCAGTCGGCCTGTAGTTAGTAGGGATATTTCTGGTAGAACCGAACGCAATTATCCTTGTAGAGTATTCCGTCTGACTGTCAGACCTCTTCATGGTATCAACATTGACACCTAACTCGAAATCTACCGGATCCCCGAATTCACATCTCCCGAAATGAATAATGTTATCCGTCACCCAACATTCACAGCCTGCACTATTCGCCATTTGGAAACAGGCGTCCAGTATGTTGATGTTGTCATAAGTCATTAAAAACGGTTTGTTCTCCACCGTGGAGTCAATAGAGAAAGTAAAGTTTACCCCTCTGTACTTATATCCGAGTGCGGACAGGTTGCGTAATACTATCCCGGCATGTACATCCAGTGTTGCGGTTAAACTGAATGAAGTCTCTTTAGCTGCGTTTTCAGGGGAATATTTTAGTTTCTTATTCTTCCACTTCCAGTAATACGCGTCTAGTCTCAGCTCGTAATCATAAGCTGCCGTTGACTGATTATAATTTGGCTTATACAAATCTACGAGTTCAAACAACCCGAAGTCTGTATCAACCCAATAGCCTAGTTTAAAATAGATCGGATCATCCAACGAGAATTTCAACGTTACATAATCTTCTTTTTGCAGCGTGAACTTTCTCTTTGAACCCTCATTTATTGGAGTGGAAAGAATTATATTACCTTGTATGTCTTTAATGTCTACCATAACACACCAAAGTTCGGAGATAAAAAAAGGAAGCCCAATTTCTATGGACTTCCAAAGCGAACAATGTAGAAAAGGTGCGTTATTTATTCTCTGTTTGCCGAATTGGGTTCACAAACTTTCATGACTATCTTAGAAAAAGTATGATCAAGACTAAAAGCAAACGATGTGGAATTCTTATAGTAAACGCGGTAAATCTCATTTCCGATAGAGGGAATATTAATAGATACCAAGCCAGAAGACATTTCAGACATGAAAGCTTTGAATTTTAATATGTAATCACTTGGACTTGAACCACTTATTGTAAAGATCAAGTTGAATTCCCTTTCATCATATTTTTTATTATTCAGAAGAACCCTCTTTCCATCTTCCAATCTGCTTTTATTCTCTATATAATCTTTTACAGGTGGAGGCGTCAATATATTATTCACAAAACCTTCACCCATATTAACGCCCCATGTATCGAAAGCATCTTTACCATTTATTATTAGATCTCCTCTCATAACTATAATGCTTTTTTAATGTTATCATTTATATTGTCTAATTTATCGTTTATTTTAGGTGAGTTTCTCACTACTCTTGAAATATTACCTGCAATATCCGGAATATGCTCAACTTGCAAAGTACGCATCTCGTCAATTATTCCTCTCATTGCAAAAACATCAGACGCTAACGAATCTATCTTATCAGTAGGAAAGTTGATGTTTATCTGTGGCTGATAACTATTTGAGATAACAGCTCTGTTCTGATCTGCAATATCAGGAACACTTGGAGTAGACAAAATTGCTTCACCTTTCATGTAATCGAGTAGAGACATTTTCTCATTAATAGAAGCAAGTAAAACCGTTTGTTGTACTAGTTGAGTTTTACTTTCTTCACCTGAAATCTGCAAAGCAGCAAAACGGCCGTTGAGTTCATTTCCTGTATCCTGATCCATCGTGTTGAAACCTTTAGATGTGGCTTCTTGAGATGAAGCAGCTGTATCGAATTGATCGTTTATCAGTTTGGCTGATTCTACGGCACCGATTATAATACTACTCTTTAAATCATCAAGGGCTTTTTGTTCATCTGAGGAAATTGTACCGTCTTCAAGCGACTTAGCCCACATATCGTACCACTTCCTTATATCATCTTTGTAGTTTTCAACGACAAACGCCTTGATAAGAGATTTTCTCATGTAGTCCGACATATCATCGGCTATATCTTTGTATGTAGTTTCAACATCGTACAGTGAATCCAGTATTCCATCAAAAAAGGAATCAAAAGAAACACCTGTAACGGACTCTTTAAGTGTTTCCTGTATCTCTTCAATACGTTCCTGACCTTCAATAATACTATTCAGATACCCACGTACATCATCATCTAGTTTAGCCCAGAATGTGGGAGCTTCTGACTTTAGTTTCTCCAGTTGTTCTACTGATAAACCGAAGAGCCCTACCATTCTCCCCTCAGTAGCTTTATCGTAAGCAGAGCCTAATGCTTTTTGTGCTTCTTCCCAATCAGATGAAGACATTCTTTTCCTTTGCCTTATACCGATACTATGAGAACCTGTACTAGCCCCTGAATTAAGTCTTTCGACACCTAGAGTACGATAGCTTTCAATGCTTTTATTGATTAAGGACTCGGCTTCTTTGCTCGCCTTTACAGCTTCTTCACCGTATGACATTTCGATATACTCTTTCTTGCTATCAATAAGCTCATCCCATATATCGTTCAACCTATCATATTGAGCAACCATCTCGTTATAGCCGGAATAGTCCGCGCCTTTGAAGAATCCTCCGGCTCCTTTTATTCCGAATATTTCTCCGACGGTATCTATAATTCCACCTGTTGAGTGCCAACTAGCGTCAAATATATCCCCTACGAAATTACCCAATCCTTTTTGGCCTATCTGATCCATAACAGCGATAAGAGCAGAAATGATTCCGCCTACCTGACTGCCTGATTCACTTAGCGCATCTACAAGCGTCCCGACTGTGTTACCGAAACTAGTTAATGATACATCGGCTTCTCCCAACTGTGTTATTGCATTAGTAACAGCAGTAATGTTGTCAATCGCTTTGTTTTGGGATTTAGTTACATTACTCTGTGCGTTAACTTTCGAGTTTTGGGCGTTTTGAAGATCTTTTTTAGCCTTTTCAATTGCTGCATTATCGCCAGACTTTAGAGCTTCCTCTAGCTTGTTTTGCGCATCTGTAACATTGTCTACAGCCCTCTTGTATTCCATTAATGAGGATTCAATTCCACCAAACAAACCGCCTTTGTCGGCAATAGCCGTATTAAGGTTATTAATAGCCTCTTCTATGATCTTCACATTTTCTGGAGATTCATTTTTTTTGAATTCAGGACTGTTTTTAAAAGCAACCAATTGCTTCTTTACATCTTGAAGTTGCTTTTTGGTTAAAGTAGATAAGTTCCCGAATATAGCCTCCCAATTGATAGACTGCTTCAACTCGCTAAGGTCTATATTAGACAGTTCTTCTTGCATCTGCTTTTTAAGAGATTCCTTTTCCCCCTCTGTTTCCGCTTTAGCAATTTTATCAGAATAAGATTCAGTGATAGCTTTCCTTTTCTCCATCACTGTACCCCATTCTTTGAGGTAGTTATTCCATGAGTCCCTGGACTTCTGATTGAATGCAACCTGCTCTTTTTCAAAACTCAATATGGCTGACTTATAACGGCTGTCGTACATCTCATTCTCTTCATCAGATAACGAAATACCAGATGAAGAAAACACTTTGCCTTTATTCTTAGGATTGGCTTCAAAAGCAGAGCGCGCATCATCTATCTTCTTTCTCAGAGCATCTTCTTTGTCTCTGTCAATGGTCTGCATCTCTTTCTCGAAGTTGTACTCCATTTGAGCAATGACTTTTGCACTGCCTTCATCCATTGCTTTAATACGAGCTTCATCAACCGACATTTGTAAGTCTTCGGCTCTTCGTTTTTCATCTAAGGCTTGCTTAGTAAGGAGAATATTATACTTTTCGGTCTCTTTTCTTAGTTTCTCGGATTCAGTCTCTTTCTTAGTAGTACTGCCGCCTAGTTTTTCATACCGCTCTTTTGCTGCCTTTTCTGCATCATCTGCCTTTTTAAGCTCTTTCTCATACTGATCTGCCGATGTATATGTTTTAGCGGATGCTTTTATATCCTCTACATTTTTTTTGGCCTTATCCCATGCAGACTTAGCTTCATTGATATAATCTTTGGCTGATTTTTCTTCAATATTTATAATTTTATCATTAAGAGATTGGATCCTATTTACTAATATTTTATCTGTTAATGGTGCCTCTTCACCTTGTATCTGAAGCCATTCCTTACCTGAATTTCTTAATATTATCCGATACCCTTCGTACATTTTTAGATAGGCCTTTGCTGACTCTTTAGTCATGTTATCTAGTGACAGAGTAAACGCTATTTGTTGAGACTTGCGCATATTGTCCTGTTCCGCTCCAATTATGGATGAAATGGCATTGATTTTACCCTTTATCACATCTGCGTCTGTTTCCAGAAACCCTTTATCTCGCTTTATATTGAATTGTTGATACAGCGATTGGTACTCAGCTTGAGAACCTTGTCTTGTTCTGCCAGCTTCGCCAACACGCTCCAATTCTTGTAACCGTTTAAGGTTTTTCAAATTGTTAATGTCATTAATCTGATTATAAGACGTCATCATTTTTTGCCTTATAAGAAGTTGCTCGTTTTCTTTTTTCCTTGCTTCTGTCAGGTTGTCTACAAGCTGTTTCTCTGTCTTATATGTGCCAAAGATAGATGGAGATAATTTTTGAAGTTCTTTAAACGCTTCAAGTTTGGCCTCCCTAGTAGCCAATTCATCCTGTAAGACGGATAGCAAATCATCTATCCTTTTTTTCTCATTCTCTAAATATTTATCATATTCTTCTTGTCTGTCTATCAGTTTTTTGTATTCCTTCTCTTGTGCGCTTGTGGAATCGCTCAATGTATATAAAGCTATTCCTAGAGCCACTACGCCAGCCGTAACAGCCACATAAGGATTCATTAATAAAACCTTGTTGTAAGTGGCCTGTGCGACTGTAGCTGCCTTCGTAGCTGCTATCTTACCCCATAATGCCTTACTACCTCCCTCTTCCAATAAGGAACTCAACACCAGAGCAGTTTTATACGTGCCATAAGTTGTTATCAGGATAGTTATAGCTTTGCCTATTTCTTCATAATTATCTACCAGAGCAGTAGCTCCCTTGATTCCTGTTTTTATAAGACCTTCATTGCTTTCTCCAATCTCATTCAATTTGTTTGAGATTGTATCTGAAAGGATAGACATCTGTCCGGCAACCTCTTCACTTTGCTTCTGTGACATGCCATAGAACTTCCCTCCTGCGCTTGTTGCATCAATAAACGCTTGTTGTACCATCTCTGCGGAAATAGCACCTTTTGACATCTCGTCTTTGAGTTGTGCAATTGTTTTGCCCGTCTTCTCTGCTATAAATTGTAGCGGGTTGAAACCGGCATTAATCATCTGATTTAGATCCTGCCCCATGAGCTTACCCGCTGCCGACATCTGACTAAAGGCCAAAGAAAGAGACTGGAATTTTTGGCTATTCCCCCTTGATATATCCCCGATAGCCTCTATATATCTAGGCACCTTCTCAGCTTCAATATTAAAGCCTATCATCATCTCGGTTGAGGATTGTATATCCATGAACTCCAAAGGAGATATTTTGGCATACTGTTTATTCTTAGATAAGAGTTTTTTAGCTTGCTCTTCGCCTACCATTGTCTCTAGTGATACTTCTGCAGAACGGAACTGACTGCGAACATCTAGTATTTTTGAGCCTAGTTGTTTAAGAGCTGTTACCCCACCGATAATGCCCAATGTTTTTCCTAGTGAGAATGTAGAGGATGTGCTATCCTTTATTTCTGTATTGTATAATGCGTATTCATCTTTTAGTTTCCTTACAGACAATCTAGCATTAGCTTGTTGCTGAGTAAGGTCGAATAGAGCCGCTCTCTCTTCGTTGAGTACTCGTTTAGCTGCGTTTAGTTCACCTAGCGCATTGTTCCCCTTCAAAGGATTCATACGGACGGAACGATATGCATCAGTAAGCCGTCTTACATCAGCCTCTACATTCTTAACTACTGCTTTCTGGCTGATTATCTTTTGCGTGAAATCATTAACGGCTTGAGAGCCTTTATATATCTTACTTTTAAAATCTCCATCCATCATTACAGCCGTTTTTGCAGCCTCGCTGACCATTCCCTTGAGTTGTGATTGAGCCTCGTTAATCTGTCTGTTTAACGTTGCCACAGCCGCAGGCGCTTTATTGGCATCCATCGACTTCATCTGACTCTCCAGCCTAGAGATTTCCTCTCTAAGCCTTATTACTTTTTCGTAATCACTTTCTATTCTGAAATAAAGACTAGGCATATCTATCTACTTTTTGATTTATTCTTGAAATACTCATCTTCTGACACTTCTTCCATCACCTCACCACTCACAGTATGAAGTTTATCTTTCTGCATGATAATTAAGTTTCTATAAGGGATAAGTTCAAAGACTTCTTTGTAGGTTAAATGAAGATTCTCCATAAAGGAGGCTATTTGACCTAGAAGCGTGTCATTTCCTATAACTTGGGTTTTGCCGCTATCTTTGACATTGATTTCAGAGAAGCGGCAATGGAGAAAAAATCATCCCCTCCGGCAAGAGAAAGGACTTCATTTTTCAGTTTATTAAGCTCTGACATATTTAGCGTTACTAACCGTTTTCCCACTTTATGAGCTTTCCACCTCCAATTCTTAACATCTCCCACAATCATACATGAAAGACCTTTTATTATGTGAGGGCTATTTTGAGGAACTTCTGCCAATACAGTAACTTTGTTGTATTCGCCATCCATACCTATCTTTGAAAATTCAGATATAGCCCGACATAGGACCTTGACAGAAGGAGGATATACAGTATAGATATTATCATTAACCTTTATGGTTACAAACTCGCCTGTCAGGCTATCCGATACTAATTTTGCAGCTTCATTCATACGATTTTAAATTAAAAAAGGATGGGGTGGCATCACCCACTCCACCCTTTACGTTATACAACCTTTCTACCTTATATTACCCCTCTACGGCTTCTACTTCAGCTTGATCTCTCCATACCTCGGCAGCTAAATTGGCAACACCAGTTTCCATTGCAACGGCTGTTACTCCTAAACCGATATTCTTCTCTACAAAGTTCCCTTTGCCCACAATTGAGGCATTCGGAAACACAATGTAGTTTCCGGTCTTGGTTTGGGCGATGATACATTTGTTGATATTCTGCACGTCTCCCCTGTCCCAACCTGTTGCAGTAGCCGTACCACCTTGCAAGGCTGCCTTGTCGGTATATTCATATTCGCCAAGAGTGAAAGCAATAGACACGGCTCCTGCTTGGGTTATATCTTTATAATAGATATGGCCTGTCAACTCATTCACATAATTCGTAACAGATGGATCGTCTTCCGTATATCCCCATGTATCTTGATGGGAATTCTTCACCTCTTTAGTAGTTTCTTTAGCTAATAAAGCCTTAATTTCGGTGCCGGATAATGAAGCTCCAGCAATACTTGTTATAGGATTAGCATACCATATCCTTTTAATTCCGATAAACTTCTTACTCATAATTATTTTACATTTAAAACTTCAAACAAAATTCTTACATTCACATAATGACACTCTAAATTAGAATCTCTCTCTCGACCAATAGAGGATATTTTATAGCGATAGGTAGTATTGTCGTAAGAGCTTACCACATCATCCAGTAGTTCTTGAGCTTGTCTTTCAAGTTCACCCAAACGACTGAAATTAGCGGAATTCTTGCTTGAATCAGGCACACATAGGTTCACCTCTACAAAACCTTTCTTCCAATAAGTACCCGCTTCTTGCTTCTTGGCATAAATGACAATTCTTTCGGTCGTAATCTCGCCTGTAAGAGTTTCTCCGTCAGGTACTCTATCAATCCCGAAAGCCTTGCAATCACGATAAAGGATGTTCGCTATGTCGCTACTTACTATCATCTATTCAAATTCTTCTTTAGCTCGTTTTTCCGCATGTAAAGCGGCACCACTTAAAACATCAAACTCTTTGGATTCCACGTATGAAGCATATTCTGTTTCATTCTTCAGCAATATCCCCTCTTCGTCAACTTCTCCCTCATTGGATGCTCTTAGAACGCCTGTACGATCTTGATAACTACCGTTATCTTTAGCGTATTGAACTGATTCATTAGCTATCTCATGCTCTTTTGCAAGAACACGGGATTTCTCGTCATCAAACCAAGAAGCCACATCTGAAAAGTCAAAATCTACATCCATAATTCTGAATAATTAAAATAATTTGTAGATTTCACAGTGTAAATCGTCCCACATGCCCTCACCACTTCGCCATCCATACACCTGACTTCATCACCCGCTTTCAGAGAAACGTTCTTCTCGCATACAACGTGATAATTTGGCCTGTACACAGAACCATTATCAGAGGTAAACTCTTTCGTAGTGTTATCATCACACCGACATCCGCATACCGTTTTCCAATCTTCTCTACCTGTATTTGGAATAGGTCTGCCAAACTCATCCTTTTTGGGTTTGGTAATGACTTTAACTTGCAATATATGAGGGGCAAAAATCATAAGAATGTTACTTTAGGTTTATTGCTTAACTCATCCTTTAATCCGTACTCTTTGCAAGCCCATGAATAGTAGTCCTTAACGCCCTGAATGTTCCAAGACATTGAAAACCCGCTTTCTGAGATGGACTGTGCACGGAGTAAGAGAGAAGGAATAAACTTCGCAATCGACACACTGATTTTCAGCTTATTATCGTCTGTTACTTCATCGTTAACTTCAAGAGAAATATCCAAAAGGTCAGCCTCCGACAACTGAATGCCGAAGGTCTGAAACTTTTGTTTTATGTAGTCACTTACTATCATGCTTCAATTCCCAAAGCTGTTTTTAGCGCCTTCGTTTTCTCTTCGTCCAAAGCGACAATATTTGCAATCAGAGTTTCCTCTTTCATATTCATTGTTGCTTTTTCACCTATAACTTTCAATGCATCAACAACTGCTTTTTTCTCAAACTCCTGTTCAAAGAGAGAAAGAGTTTCTTTGCTTTCTTTTTTCTTCTCTTCAAGGGCTTCAACTAGACCACGAGACACTAAGTCCTTTACACGGTTCTCGTCAGTTATTTCAAGCTCTTTACCAATCTGATACAGTTCTTTGGTGAACTTATCACGAAAAATTTCGATAACTTTTACTTTCATATTTAGCCCTCCTGTATAGCATTAATAGCCGATAAGTCGAAATTAACAATCTCCGTAGGATTACTGATTTGAGGAATCCATTCAGCCGTGTATTCAAGATAACGGCCGTTGTTATCCCTAACCTGAGAGATAAGCATATTCCCGTCTGCCTGTGTATAGGTACGTCCCGGTACAGGATCTGTAGCCTCGTAAGGAGTGTGGAATCTCATGTAACCTATCTTATCTTGTGGAAGTAGGGTAATACGCCCGTCAGCATATACAGCTTGATTCTTGCCGGTCTGATCTTTCACGTAATCCTCTTTTATTTCAATGGCCGGAAGTCCGATACCTGTGAACACTTCAGATGCAAGAGCAGAGTTTAGCAAGCCTGTTGACAGATACATCTGATTAGAGCCTAACACTTGTTTGTAGTGATCTCCAAATTCAGACGAGCCAACAATATTCTTAATGAATGTTCCACGGGTCATAACCATTTTAGAGAATGTCCCGTAGTCTGCCTTCAATGAATTAACCTGTTCTTGCAAATAAGTGATGAACTTTGTTTTCACCTCAGCCGTAGGAGTGATGAACTTAAACGGAAGTTCAATTTCCAACAGATCCGGAGCACTGGCATCATCTCGCTTATCCTTGTTCTTGACAACTGCTTTTCCTGTCATTAACAAAGAACCAACGACCAAGTCCATACGCTTGTGAGCCGCCAGCATCACCTGACGGAAATCATCATAAATGAAATTGATAATCTCATTCAAAGCACTGCTTTGGTTAGCGGGTTTAGCTACGTTGTACTTGTCAATCAGATCCTGCAAATCAGACAGACGGTCAATAGATATCTGGTAGCGATCACCCAAGTAAGCAATCTCGCCATATCCAGAACCGATGTTCCGACGTTCGCGGATGGGTTTCTCACCATAACGAGAATTGATAGAACCGGCCATCACACCCGTTACAGAGCCTATGTAGTCCTTGAATACACGGGTAGTCGTTCTACGGAAGTCAAGATACTGCATCCAATAAATAGCGTCTTTTCTCGTTTGAGTCACACGCCTAATGATAGCGGAGATAACGTTCGCATCATTAAAGAGAGTTTCAATAGTCAACACCATATCTTAATCCTCCTATTCGTTAAATTGAAAATCTTTACCCAAATTCACTTTGTCCTTATCGGAGAAAGGAACGACCAATTTATCGGGTTCAATCTCACGGGCAACCGATAACAACGCAACCAGATTGATACCACCCTCTACTTTTCTGCTTTCATACAGAGCAGAATTAGCCACATTCTTAGGGCTCGTTCCGCCAGCCGCACTAGCCTCGAAAAGAACAGCGTTTTTGGCAATATTGGCACCAAAGTCTGATATGGTCAACACATCATAATCGGAATTCGACTTGTCAACTCCCGAAACAGCGGTACCTTTAGTACCGTTACCTAAAAACATACCAGAATAAGCATAAGAACCTTTTTTGATTTTAAGGCTCGTGCCTCCCGAGGTATAGGCTTCTACTACCTTCACATTTCTCACTACCTTGCATGTCTTGTAGTTCAAGTCGGCAGCTATTGGAATAAATGAAGGAAGAACATCCCCTACGTTCAGGTTTGTCGTATCAAGCCTGTACGGCCCTCTACGACGAATACCCGTACTTACATCGTATCTTTCCTCTACCGATGGTTCTGGGGTTAAGTCGTACTTAAATCCTGCACTCATTTTTACTTTTTGTTTTGTTCAACAATCTCTTCAGTACCTTTATTAATCATATTGGCGATTTCGGTACTTTCTTTCTCTAATTTTTGCTCAGGGGTTTCCGGAGCTTGTGCGCCTTTGAATCCGTCATTAGCAAAGTCTTGTTTTAAGTCCTTGAAATAAGTATCCAAGTCCTCATCTTCTTTAATGGCACATCTCTTAGCGTAATTTTCGGGAATACCATACTCCTTTGCCTTTGCAAGAATCTGCTCTTGGCGTGTAGCCTGCAACTTCTCTTGCTTTAAAGTAGAAAGTTCAGTTGAGAGAGCCTTATTAGAGTCAATCAACGCCTGTGCCCATGCGGGAACATCATCTTTCTTTTCTTCTGTCTTGGGATTAGGATTGGGATTCTCGATTGGCTTACCGTCTTTAAGGTTATGCTTCTTCTCGTAGTTCCTGATTGAGGAGGAAGTAGCATCCCCGGCACGGAAATCGCCGTAACTTGTCAACACGTCCGAAAAACTAACTCCCTCTACAATGGCAGGTATTTGGCTTTCGTCCGTTAGACCTTCAGCTTTCTTGGTAGCTATCCGGTCAAGAATAGCATCATCGACACCGACAAATTTCGTTTTCAATGCTGCTAAGATTTTTTCTTTCATACCGTATGAATATTAAATTGTTAAATTGAAATTCAGTGGTATAAAAGTACTTATAGTGTATTTCTGTGGGAATTTTTTAGAGGTGGGAAAGCTAACAAGTAGGGAAAGGTGCGTTATTAAAGAAAAAAGGCGCGAAACCGAGTGGAATCACGCCTAAAAAGTATATATACATCTATTACTTAATTTCTAATTCTTTCCCAGCTAAATCAAAATATAAATTTTGAAGCTGATGAAGAGAGTTTATTGGAATGAAACAACAGTCCTTATCGTTATCAGCAGGAACAACGTGGTTAAAGACATTGTTGTCTTTAACAATAACCAAATAACAATAATCCATTATTCCCTTGGGCTGGTATTTGAGCTCATACGCAACTCTTGGAACTACTCGAAAGGTTATTCTGTCTCTTATTGTTTGAAAATTGCATGATTTAAGCAATTCATCTTTAATAAGAATAGAGGAACAATCACTCCTATTTAACCGTTCATTTTTATCTCCTAAAAGAGTGTCTTCCTTAAAAGCGTCTTTGGCATTATCAGAGCCCAATACTATTCCAGTAATTCGAACTTTTTTGTCTTTATATAAGACATAGTTCCCTATTCTTAGTTCTTTAATATCTATCATACCCCTAACACGATATTAGCATCAATATTCAACTTTCGACTAATCTCACGAGCAACTTTCAATGTCGGTTCACATTTGCCAGAAATATAGTCACTAAGGCGTGAAGGGCTAACGCCAATCAACTTAGATAGAGATTTCTGATTCAGATCCATTTCAAACATTCTAAGTTTGAGAACATCCACTAATGAAGGCTCTCCCATAGCAAAGTGCTCCTCTGAGTAATCAGCAACAAGATTGGAAAGAAGATCTAACTCTATGCTGTTAGGATCATTCAAAGGAGTATCATCTTTCACTAACGGAAGAAGCTCCTCTACTCTTTTCACTGCCCATTCATATTGGGCTTGATTTTCTATCTTTGTCATAAGCTCTAAATATTAGCGCAATCTATTTTATCATATTCTTTATGAGTACCAATAAAACGAACATATACAAACTTTACAGTAAATTTTATAACGACTACTAAGCGATAATTGTTGCCTTTGATATTGAAAACATAGTGCTGATTACCTACATTGTCAACACTATTAAAGGTTTTCTTGACATCAGCAAAACAAGCCCACTCACTCTTCTTAACAATCATAGTCCATTCTTGCAAAGCCACCTTTGAATCAGGGTGATTCTCTGCATATTCTTTTAAAGCTTGTTCTGTAAATATTCTCATTGCTTACTCAATTTTCATGTGACAAAGATAATAACTAAATTCTATTTTTCAAAATTAAATTCCAATAATTACAATTAAATGCAAAAAAATAGCGGCAACTTCGAAGAATCACCGTCTAAATGTCCTATTTATCTTATCACAAAATTATAAAACCCGTAATTTTCCTGACTAAGAAGCCATTTTTTGTTCTTTTTCTCCGATTTTCTTATTCTTCGCCAAATCTTCTTCAATCTCCTTTAACTCTTCATCAATGCGATATTCTCCCAAATTTATCACAAGATCCTGTTTCTCCATTATAGAACCATATTATATTAGAACCACGGTCAATTCGTCCATTCTCGATACAATACCCTGTTGCAACATCATACACATAAAACGTATTTCCACTAATATTAGCAAATGATATATATTGCCCAGTTTTTATATCATAAATATCAAATCGACTTTCACCCCTCATTATCGTAAAAGCCATACAAGCACCACTTGACACACTATAAATATAGAAATCTTTCATACCACCTAATTTTTAAAGTTTCCCTGCTAAATTCTTCACATCCTCCGCAAACTTTAATTCACATCTACAGATTGTAGAGCAAAAGTAAAAATAAACACATAAAAATCACTTATATATAGCAATAAATTTTAAAAATAGTCTACTTCTTCATATTCATATATTGTTTCTGTGCCTCACTACTTTGTCTTTCATCTTGCTCTTCTTTAATTTGAGCAAGTTCTTCATCAATGCGATCGGCATTACCTGCAAACATAATACCTTCCCTCCGTGACCAGACACCACCTTCAACGGCTGTTACTGCTATATCAACTTTATCGCTAACATCATCAATCATATACGGTACCAAATCCACATCAATATCTATTGTCTGTGAGGCTTTATCAAACTCATAAGGATTGATAGCTCCCAAAGCAGACACAAGGAAGTTCACGCGCCTTTGCATAAAGTCCCCTATCACCTCGGCATGATTCTCCACTGACATGTGAGCGCCCATGAACATCATCTTAAAGGCTGTCCCCGACTTCGCGCCAATACCCTTCATTGTTTCAAAGGAGATTCTCGGCGTGTTGGTCATATCATAAGCATTACTTGTGAGAGTCTCGGCTTCGAATTTTACAGTATCAGGAACCTGATTCCATGTGAGATATTGCGCATCAGCTCCTTGCCCCTCCAGCTTCACCATTCTATCCTTTGCCTTGCCCGCAAAGCCACTTACATCGCCAATGAGTTTCAAAAGCGGAAAAAAATGATAATCTATGCAGTCGGCATAGTTCGATAGAAGTTTCTCCAACCTTACCCGAAATGTCTTAATCTTGTGGCAGTATGTCTCAGGCCGGTAGGCGTATATAACAGGAAGCTTAGTAAAACCGTGCTTAAAAGTCTTGCCTTCAGACATATTCCACGTTTTATTTAACTCCCATTGGTAAACGGCATTCTTAGTCACTGTCATAAAAACATCTATCTCGTTATCATCCAGATCTTTCTTTTTATACTCGCGAGACATTGCTACAAAGTCGCCATAATCATCAAAGAACGGATAGAGCTTATCCCCTCTGAACGGAGACCATATAACGCTTCTTAGTTTCTTTGTAGGCTTTACCTTACCCCCGAAAGTTATCTTTACCTTTGCCCAGAATTTAGCCCAAAAAGAATCATCATCGGTCACATACCAATACTCGGCCACCTCCTGTTCACTCAACCAGGCACGAACAATCTTTTTGTTTTGGTATTTGATTTTGTTTTTCTGCAAGACAGACTTCAAAGCAGCGAACAAATTCTTTTCACCATCATCGGAAGGAGTACAATCCATTGATGGCTCAGTACCTACTGTGAAGGCTGTTTGTATGTTCACAATATCCTGCTCCAGAGGAATGACAATACGATTAACAGGTTCAGTTTCGTATTTAGCCTCAATATTGTAGGTTTTACCTGTCTTCTCATCAAACTCTTTTTTCGCTTCTTCTTTGAGCACTTTGCGATCAGGATATTTATTCTTATCAGTCATTATCTCATGTAGATCCGGATTCCAATCTTCCCATAATTTTCTCCTGTCTGGAAGCTCGGTCTTTCTCCCTTTCTTGAGGTACTGAATCTTTCTATCAATATCCTCCAACGCTAATATTTCTTCTAATGTCATAATCCAATATCTTAATGTGTGAATATTCCTGTTAAATCTTTAGGCTTTTGAATCTTACCTAAAAGCTCACCCAATACATAGTAACGTGCAGCATCAATGCAATTATGTACAAGAACTCCATTAGCAAAAAACTCGTGCATATCCTCAACCTCCAAGTCGTAAACACTTGCTATATTCTGACTTATTATCTCAATCTTTTTTATTTCTGACGCTTGCAGAATACTTTCCGCTGCAACTTTTGCTACAGTACCATGTTCTACTGTATTTGTTTGCAGTAAATTCTCTACCGCACCATTTGCATTTCCGTATTTCGTTGTCAACTCCTGAGTAGTATCTGTATGCAGTCTTGCACTTGTTTGAACAAAATCTGTTAATTCCATTCGGCATTGCAGAAAACGTCTTTCCGCACCATTCACAGACGAACTCCTTTGGCTTTGCATTTGCAAATTGTTTTTTAGCGTGCTCGCTATGCCATTTCCTGCCTTCTTCTGAGCCATGCCACTCTGCGGCATATTTACTTGCTTTAGCCATGTTCTTTCTACGTTGTGAAAGTATTTCTTCATTCTCATTTTGTTCTTTCGCATGAAGCCGCAAATGGGTGTGCATCTCAATAAGCTCAAGGTTGCTAATTTCATTATTCCATGTGTTTTCGTCTTTGTGGTGGACATGGTATCCTTTTGGTATATCTCCATTGAAGTATTTCCACACTTCTCTGTGAAGTCTTTTCGTTCCACGAGAGAAATATCGTTCTCCGTTGTATAAACGATATTCTTTCCCATTAAAGATTTGCACGTATAGAGTACGTCCGTTTCCGTCAAGTCTTTTAATTGCTTCCATCCGTTTTTAGTTTTAAATTTATGTTCAGGTGTTGCCTTTACTTCTACTATAAAGTTACTAAAAATCAGACGAATATGCAATATCTTTTTGCATCCATTATCAAAGAATTTACTTACTTTCCGATAGCCGTTTGATGTAAGCACATACTCGCCAACTTTGATGGAATCAATGTGCTTTCTACCCGATAAAGTTTCTATCATTGTTTCACCTACGAAGCAGTGATTGTCATGATCTTCCGGTTCATTTATATAATTCCCGTCCTTATCCTTTGCCCATACATATTTTCTAAACTCACTCTGTAAGTTATACGAGCGTTTGGTTATGTATATCTCCATACCCTGCATCTTGTCAATACCAGCATTGATTGAACCTGTTCCTTTTTCGACAGGATAAATTTTTATTCCTCCATTGTGGATTTCTTGAATTAAGCGAGGATCTGCACTGTCAGCTATCACCTTCAATCCCCACGGACGAAGTGTTTTAATTATGTCAGATGACAATAATCCGGTTCGATAGTCAACTTCATCCAAATAGAGGGCGTTATCAACAATGCCGCAACGAATAGATGCTGACGGATCATGCGTATAACCGAAGTCTTGTCCGATAGCAACCTTTTTCGCATAAGGTGGAAACTCATCAACAATACCCCACTTCTTGAACACAGCACCCGCGGCAACATCTGCCCAACGACCGATAACCACATGGGCGTACTTTTCGGGGTTGCTCACCTTCATATCCTGAACCTCTTTCAAGAACTCAGGAGAAAGATTCTCCATATTATCAAGATAAGTGGTGTGAATGTGTAATACGTTTGGATGAGTGGATATCTGAACCTGAACACCGTCAATTTCTACCTGTTTATGAGTTTTCTCAATGTATTTTTTATAGATGAAGTGATTGGAATCACAAGGGTTCATTATGATGATAATCCGGTTCTGAATACCCTTCTTACGAATGGAGAGCATAATCTTATCAAATTCCTCCTCATTAGTCCACTCCTCCGCTTCATCGCAGACGAAGGTCGTTATACCTTGAATGGATTTCAGCTTTGCCGTCTGATTCCCTGATGAGGTTTTGATACCCCGGAACATGATACGGCTGTTAGTCATTCTGTTGACTATATCCGTCTTGGTAGTCTTAAAATATTTCGTTGTTCCATCCAGGTCTATTTTCTCCATCATTTCAGGAATAATAGATATTCCGGCTGAAACCATTGTGTAACGGGTATAAAGAATCTGATGAACTATTTTCTCAGCAGGAGTCATTTCAAATGTCAGACGCTCGATAAAGGTAGATGCATTGAACGACTTACCCGATCCACGACCACCGGTAATAAGAATTATAAACTTCTCCTTGTCAATGTATAACGGATGGTAAATTGCCTGTGGGGTAATCATTTTCCGTCTCCTTTCACCTGATCTTTAATCCAAGAATCAATATCAACGCCTTTCTTTGGATCAGTAGGGATATCATCATCTTCGTCCTGCTTTCGTTCAATCTTTCTCCACTCTTCGTCATGATGGTATAACCAGACGGACATAGCCTGAAGACTTGGAGCCAGCTCACTTTCTACACTTTGGATTTCTTCATCGCCCGTATAATCCCCATTAATATCTTTCAGTTTACGCTTAGTGACGCTCTTTGTCTTTATACCTCCAACAGCCATTGCAAGGAACTTTGCCCTTACCGCTGCGGTAATTGTCGCCCGCCCGCGTGATAATACTTCACATAATTCCGGGTGCAAACTCTTCTTCTCACAAAATCTTTGCGGAGCTATACCCAAAGCATAAGCAATCTCTTTATCCGTGAATCCTTTCTTTGCAAATGATTCCACAGAGGAAAGAAACTCTTCTCCTGTGTAATCAAATTTGGGCTTTCTTCCCTTATTGCTCTTTGCTGTACCTTTAGATTCACTTCTTGCCATAATCAATCTATCCTTTCTATCATTTCATCAAATACTGAACCTACTATAAACTTCTCGTTCGGGTCAAATCCAAACCTTTCACAGAAAGCAGCTTTCTCTTCATAGGAAGAAAAGGATAACATCAGATAAGCATCCATATCATTTGCTTTTTCTTGTGCTGACTGTTTTACCTGTTCTTTAACGTCTTTCATATGAGCGACCTTTTCCGCCTTTTCCAATTGTTTAGCAGCTTTCTCGGCTTCTTTCTGTTCGGTAACAGGTGCCATCATATCACTTAGTGCATCAGCAAGTGAACTTTCCTCTTCTGTCTGGAGTAAGAAGTCACAGCCGATGAGATTCAAATCTACATCTGTCAGTCCGGCATCTTTCCAATCTATATCGGGAACAAGCTCACGTAAAGCGTCATAATCCCATGAGCCCATAGCATTTGGATTATTCGTTAAGATGTTTAGCTCCTTTTCCCGCTTTTCGTCAACATCAATAAGCTCTACACGAATTAGATAATCATTATCCGGATACTTATTCAGCTCATCCATAACGGATAAACGCTGGTGCCCCGATACAAGTGTCATACCTGTACGCTTGTTTACTACCAAACCGCCTACAAGCCCGAATTTCTTTATCCCTCGTTTAAGAGTTTTCTTCGCTTCTTCGGATATCTTACGAGGATTATACCCTGCCAGATGAATCATAGAGCGTTTAAGCTCTACCGATTCCGATGTCATATACTTACTTAGTTCCATTATAGTGTTCAAATAATATTCTTCTACTCATAGGAAATACCCCGTAAATTTTCTCAAGATCTTCAGGGTAGTTCTTTTCTAACCATAAAAAGCATTCTTGATTAAAGCCAACCCCACCGCTGGCATTCTTGGAATACCTTACAGGCTCAGGTAGTCCTTTTTGCTTCATATAAGCAAGAATATCCTTTTGTGTCCAGTCAGCCAGAGAGTAAACTAGTCCGCTCTTCTCATACGGAAAACCCATTCTGTTCAACATCAAACGTCTATTCATGGAATCAGCTTTCTTCATACCTAAAAAGACATAATCAATACCGTATTTCAATCTCATGGATTTAACTACATCAGCAAGCTTCAATAGCTTTACTTTGGGATTAGGAACACAGTACATGCCTGATTTAAGTATGTAGGTTAAATTCCAATGCGGTATTTGGACGAGCTCTATTTTCGGGTACTTTGCTTTCGTCCACTTTATCCAGCGTTCAATATGCCCCAGTTCGGGGACAAAATACATGAAGACACATACAACCCTATCAAACTTCGGATAGATGAGATCTAGTAGAACAAGACTATCCTTGCCAAAAGATAAAAACAGCAAAGCCGAACTCGTCTTTTCACGAATTCGGTCAATGCTGCAATATGTATCCTCGATTAGCATAGACACTAACCTCCGGATAAGCCTAATCCCTTACGAACTTCACCGTATTTCTGTCTACGGTTCATAAACTGGCCGCTACCACCTGTAAAACTTCTGCGACCAACAACGCCTTTATTTGACGTTGCGCTTGTACCTACTTTAATTCTAACTCAGCAAATCAATTTTAAATTAAACAATCAATCTAAATGTCTCTCTAAGACCTCACCTAAATCATAAACCACTTGAGCGGCTATATACTGCTCACCTTGATAGGTGTAGGTTACTAATTCATGATTCTCGTCTTCAAAGAGTTCTATTTTAGCGTCTTTGACCTCAACGATAATAAAAGGCCTTTTGCCCTTATATTCGCCTGTTAAGAATTTGATAGCATCATATTTGCGAGGTAGCAAAACACCTTCAATCTCTTTCACATAGCCGTCTTCATCAAGCTCACAATATTTAGATTGAGAATTAGGTCTAATCTCTCTAAACTCTTGCTTTTTGGTGCCTGCTAAGATCTCATCAAAAAACTTCTGTTTTATTGAAAGGGTCAAAATTTTCATAATCGTGATATTCAGTCTATAATTTAATAGTTGCGGGTAGTGGTAACGCTCCACTTATCTCTTCCAAGTCAAAGAAGCGAGATGTCTTTTTCTCTAACCCGCGATAGTACCCCAAAGGTACTAAACACCAAGCCTAAAGGCTAATTTTAGAAGCATGCATTGCGCACCTTTTAGTAATTGTTCGCTATTTAGATGATTTTCATGGCATACCAACTTTGATATGCCATGAATTGTTATTATTACATTAATGCAATATTATTCACCCCATAATTTCTTAGCTAAATCGAAGTTCTTTTGAGCTTCGTTTACGTCTTTCTTAGCGTAAGTCAAAGAATAAGCGTGTTCACGTGGGTATTTGCCTGATTTTAACCCCTCATGCCGCTCTTTAGCAACCTCTAATTTATGTTCATAGTATTCGATACTTTCAGGCATAGACAGATTTATTGTGTTAGCTCTTCTTGCCCAATATTCAGCTTTACTCTCATGTTCTTCTGCTTTGTTACTAAACTCGACGCATTTGCCCATGTTATTATGAGCTTCTTCGATGATCCTTCTGTGACGTCTTTCGCTATGGTGCCCGATTTTAATAGGTTCACCCAACGAAAGAAAATCAGCATGCTTGTTTGAGGCATTAAAGTACTCAGTACTTTTTCTTTCAGCTGATGCCGCCCATTCAAGCCTGCGCTCTGCTCTTTGCTTTGCCCACTCTTGTACGTTAAAACCGTCTGCACGAACTATTGAGTAGTAGTAAAAACCATCTTTCTCAAACACGAGATTAAAGACTATACTCTCATTTTCTTTGCCGTATTTTGTTGTTACGTCAATCACTTCACCCTTTTCATGCTTTTCTTCACATTTTGCCAAGAACACATTTGGCACATATTTTACGTACGTATTCATAATTGTATATGTTTAATTTATTATTAATTCGTTTGATTTTGATACCGCAAATATAGTATTTAATGTATCTTATAATACTATTTCTGTAGTTAATAAACAATAATATTATTATTTTGCGTAACATATAATAATTATAAAGTATATTTGCATTTATGGAAAAGGAAGATAAAAGAAGAGTTATACACGTAGAAATTAAAGCGACCGGAGAGCACAAGTATTTTGCTTCACCGGCTGCCGTATATGAGGTATTCACAAGTGAACAGCTTGGAATTGCTCGGCAGTCATTATTGAACTATTGGCAGAAAACTGAAGAGCCTTACGAGAATGCTATTTGTATAATCAGAAAGGGAGAATTGGAACGAAAAAAGAAAATTAAAATAGAGAAAGGAGAATAACATGCCCTATTGGTTACAATTTACAATTTTTGCCGTAATTGCCGGACTAATGCAATATATTGTTTCTTACTTCACTGAAAAAGGAAAGAATCTTGCCACAAAAGAAGATATCAAAGATATTACCTATAAAGTAGAATCTGTAAAAGCGAGTTATAATGAATCACTTGAGCGACACAAAATTGAACTTCAAAAGGAATTTGAATCATATAAATATATAGCAAAATTATGCTATTCTTTGGATAAAGAATTAATTACCCATATATCCAATTTAAATCAGAGACTTGCAACCCAAGATATATCTCCTGAGACTAAGGAAGCAATTCTAGAGTCAGCAACTTTATTATACAATTTCATTTCAGCTTATAAAACTCGATATATTTATATCACTGAAATAAATAATTTACACAAATGCATCAAAGATATACAGTATCGAAAACCTAGCATACCCAATGAAAAATTATATCCTTCAGAAATAACTCACTTGAAGATTTTATCTACTGGCATATTGGAGGCGTTACTTCCCCCATTAACAATCAATAAGCCAGAGCACTAAACTCTGACTTTTTTCATGCTACGGCAACACGTTCATTTGATTAGCTCTTTGACTCTAAGTCGATTTACAACTTCTGTGTAAAGATAGTCAACATCTTTACGAAAGTCCTTGTATATTTGATATGAAAAGGTAACATCTTCGATATTGTGCGATATTCGACTTGGACTAATGTTAGAAAAAACATCCTCTAAAACCTTTCGCACTCCGTTGGGCATTCTACCACCTGCTAGTACACTTGGGCAGTATAGAAAGAGAATAATAAATAAGAACTTCTTTCGCTGTGCAACGCTCTCTAAACTGGGTGGGAAATCCATACCTGCAAGTATATCTGCAAACCATTTATAAAGTTCTGGGATAAGCCCTAAATCTTCCAATAGAGGGATTGATAATTCACTTTCACGTTCTGAAAGTCTGGACTTTTGTTCACGAATAGTTTTTAGCTCCGAAATAGTAGAAAAATCTTTCACCATAACACGATTTATTTAAAAGTAAATAGTATATTTGTATCATAATCGTGTAAGGGGAATTGAGTGGTCGTGCGCTTGGTTCCCTTTTTATTTTACGGGCTTGTCCCTTTCTTGGATAGTCTTGTTCTTTTCATCAATACCCCTACTCCATACCATTGCAGAATAGATAGCACCTGCATATAAAAAAAGTTCCTCGCTATTTGCAAGGAACTCTACTTTCAAAGCTGACTTCATTGAATCAGCTAGTAATTTTTGATCTAATTTCATTTTATCACTTATTATTTTTAAGTATTAATCATATATAAATGAGGCTAAATAAAAGCCTCTTTCAATGCTATATCAATGATTTGCTTCATAATCTACCTACTATTTTCTTGATTTCTATTCACTAAATATATAAAGAGAAAAATTATTCCTATTTTTGCAAAAAAAACATGGAAATTTCTTATTCTACAATTGTAGCTACTGTTATAGGGGGATGCATCTCTCTTATAGCACAAATCATCAATAATAAATATCATATCAAAATAGAAGATAAAAGGCTTCATAAAGAATTCATAAAACTACATGAAGAGGAAGTATATCGACAAAAAGGTGAAAAACGAAATATTATATTGAAGGCTTTTGAATTACTTAACAACTTAGAACATTCAGTGTCACAAACACAAAGCTTTGCTGATAGTAAAAAAACATGACACAAATTGAACATGACCGACTTTATCAGGAAATAAGAGATAAAACGAACCATCTAGAAAGTATCATTGCAACATACTTCCCTGAATTATATGATTACACCCAAGAACTAGATAGCAGGAGCGGTGCATACTGGATACAACAAAGGTTATTACTAGCCACTAGCTATGATAATGATAAAGAGCAATGGATATTTATTAACAACGACCTTCTATTTGCCATTAGAGACTACAGTGGTTATATCGGTAAACTAAGAAGAGAGTTAATAAATATAGCTATAGAATTATAATATTCTCTTTTCCAGTAAGCTACTCGATAACTAATAAGTTACTGATATTTGATATTAGTAAAAGAAGTACTACATTTGTAATCAAATAATCAATTACAATATAAATACAATCAAATATGATGAACATAATTATCACTGCAATTTTATCTCCTCTTTTTGTCACTGCAATTATCTTTATTATTAGGAAATACTGCATAAACAGACCTAAATTGAGCTTGAAAATCAGTGTAGAATTGCCAGCACAACGTATTATAGAAAATCATAAGCATGTATTAACTTGGCGATATGAATGCATTCTTAAGAACAATTCAGAATATACAGCAAGAAACATATCAATGATCGAGATTTCATATGAAAGGTTACCGCTTATATTTGATCACATTAGAAATAATGATAATCTTTTTAACGAACAAACACATTTAGAGAAAAACGAGGAAATAACATTTGAAATATCTACATCACACACCACAGAACCTGACGAATTATTTAAATATACCATCGAGAACGAAACGAAAATATATATTCCTGGACTAAAGATACCTAACCCCCTAAAACATTTTCGCCCTAATGGATTAGATGGCTTTTATTTATTATTTAAGTATTATAATTCGCAAGGAGTCCCATTCTATACCCTTTTTATGAAAACAAAAACAACTAGTAAGAATATGTATTTAAGAAAAGCACCAAAGTTTTAAATATTTTTTTTGAAAGTAAATTTCAATCCATCCTCTGATCTTTAAAATCATAAGATTAATTTGCAAACTATTCTCTAAGTTCATCAATATTACAAAGTATTCTTTCGTATATTTTATACATCAGCTCTGATTCCTGCTTTTCAAGAGAATAGACAAATACACCTTTACCTACTCCAGCCATCCAACTGGCTTCAGTATTGGCACTACGTCCACAGGGCAATACCATGACGCAAATATCAGCCCATTGCATAGCATTAAAATCAGAGTTAAAGCCATCAATACCAACAGGATGGTTTATTATCTTGTAATCCAGAGAAGCCAATTAGAATCGACATTTGACCATTGGAATCCCGTTCGTCCGGGAGGGTTTCTAAAGTCATACACTTCGTGTCCTAAACTCTTGAGAACTTTTATCACTTCTTGCTGGTATTGATTGCGCCAGCTACTTGCTACATAAATTTTTGCCATATATCATAATTCTAATTCTTAAATGATTATTTTTGCATTACCAGTAATTTTGCTGGCAATCTAAATCATTAGATATGTTAAAATATTTAAAGAAATAGATTGGGCGATTAAATGCCCAATCTAACTTTTGTGAAATTGGGTCGTTTGTGTTTGAGACTCTATGCTTATCCATTGCAATTATCAACCTTTTGACTTTAGTTTATTCTATTGTTACGGGAGGATTTATTATAACAATGTGGTAGTTACTTTAGCTAATAGCCGAAGTTTACGGTATTAAAGAGTACTTTTTAAAGCACAAACCGCCATTAAGGTGGTTATGGCACAAGGGCTCCACCTCTTCCCATTCCGAACAGAGAAGTTAAGCCTTGTAGCGCCGATGGTACTGCGTAACAGTGGGAGAGTAGGTCACTGCCATTTTCTAGGAGAGTATTTAGGTACTCTCCTTTTTTATCCTTTCACAAGCCATTGAAGCGGCAAAGAAAAACGACCTCTGCACCCATTAGTCGGAGGTCGTTATATTATGATGTGATATTGATAATTTTGCGGAACTGTAATTAATCTACACCAAGTGGAACTCGCACCCAGCTACTTACTTTCGTGAGCCTATGCGAGAAAGAAAGTAGCAAAGAAACCAATAAGCCAATCATGAAAACGTACAATCTAGCTACAATGTAATTATCTGCCAATAAACTTCAACACTAAATGTATATGGTTTATCAAATTCAGTAGGTCTGACACATTATACTTGGTATTCTCTTGCTTGACGACCATTCCATACAATTAAACAATGGCAAAGCTTTGACATAAAAATATTCAATTCAGCTAAATCTTCATAAAGGCACTCATTCCCTGTCGATTGGTAATTAGATTTTGCATGAACTATACTATTTCTAGTTGAATATAGATATAATCCTAATTCTTTTTTTAGATCTAAAATTTTCTCACCTTTCAAATGTAAATATTCATCTTTTCTAAATTTAATAACCTTAGAAAGACGTTCCTTTATTGAGGTTGGTAAATATTCAAAAATTTCCAAAATATCAACACATTCACATAAAACCGTGTTCGTTAATTCTTTATCTTTTAAAGACACATCATAATCTCTAGTTAATTGAAATATCGATTCTAAATATTTATGATCTCTTTTTTTTACAGACAAAGTATCTAATTTCAAATTCAATAATTCATATGATCTCTTTTTTGACACTATAGGTGCAAAAAATTCAATTATTTTATAAAAATATAGATATTTTATCTCTTCGTTCTGTATAGAAAGAGCATCTACATAATAATCCATAGCTAAAGTATATTGAGGAAGCTCGCATTCTGTTATAAGAAGAGTTTGCACTTTATCTTCTTCACTGTCCTCTTCTTCATAATCATAATATTCATCTGAAAATTCAAATAATTCACCTATTTTTATAGATAACCCAATGCGGCTACATATATGAAATAGAAATCGACAAATTATACTATTTTCTTCTTCTTCAATAAGTCGAAATTCATTCAAATACTCTAATTCAACAGCATAGTATAAAGAGCATGGAGTTATTCCATAATTATCATCACAAAGACCTTTTTTTGAGGCAATCAAACCAATAAGGAATGGATGTTCAATGATTGATAAAGAATAATTTTCCGTTCGGAAAGTATATTGAGATACATTTAGCTTTTCAAATTTAAATTCATCTAATGTGATAATTTTTTGACATATAGAATTTGTTTTTACGGTTGATTTATTGGGATTTATAATACTTTCCAAATCATTGGTATACTTCCAAAAATCAGCAATAGAGTATGATATTAATTCAATTTCATCAGGAAAAGCTATTTCTATTTCGTTTATATCTTCAGCAAGTGTCCCTATATTTTCATCTTCTAAGATAGATAGGTTATTAGATATGTCTATATTGAAATGTTGTCCAAGATACAAGAGCCTTTTTCTTAACTCATCAATATCGCTTATTAAAATTGCCATAATACTTTTGTGAATATATTGTTAAACTACGTATTTTTTATATTTACATCGTCATGTTATTATTGAATTTATTCGCAAATATAATTATTTAAAGTAACATAATGTTCCAATAAAAATTCGTCAATTTTGGCGGCTAAGCTTCGTAAAAAATGATTTGAATCTGTTACTTTTGACAATGTAATTATTGGCTTATCACCATGAGCTATATCATTTCTTAATTGTCTATATGTATTAAAATTACTTTTTTCATCTTCCGTTATGTCTATTTTTAAATAATTAATTAAAAAATCAGGAATTTGATTAGCTTTCAAATCCTTAATTGTTTTATATAAATTATTGAAAGCTATTATTGTCTTTAATTCTTGTGGCGTTATATAATTGTTATTTTTAAGTTCATGGGAGTATTTTTTATACCTTTGAATATGTCTTTTATCGTAATCTTTTTTTAGTACTCTTTTAGCTTTTGTATTTGTGTTTATATCTAAGCGATTCTTCAAAATGGTATCGTTAGGTATTACTGAATTAAATAGAAATATCTCTTCTAATACTGCTCCGAAATAATTTTCAAAAAAAGCAAATGAACTTAAAAAAAGATATGTTGCCAAATTACTTTTATAGCCATTAGCCTGTAATCTCAACTCAGAAGTTGTATTTGGAGTGTAATAATCAGGAGAAGGTAATTTGGTTATTTTTCTTTCATCCAACAAATTCATTTGTAGTTTAAGAGCAGGGACGGCATGGCAAACCATAACGGCAAAATCAAAAGTTTCTTGAACTTGAACTTGGAGCGTATTATAAGCATTGGTTCTTGTTATCATATTATTAATCTTAGTTGGGGATGCAGGAATCGAACCCGCCTCACAGGCAGTAACTTAGATTTATTATAAAATCTACGTTAGTACCTGTGCATCACCTTAATGCTAATCCCCTATATTTTCGACAAATATAAATAATAAGAAACACTCAATAACAAATTGTTAAGTGTTTCTCAACACATTCCTTTAAGGAGTTTTATTCTTCTTCTCTGTCATTATCATTATTGAATGAAAACGTAAGCTGAAGCAAATAATCCGAAGCTATCCTTAAAATACAAATCTATCGTTTGTTGGTCAGTAAATGCAAAGGCATAGTACAGCCGGAATGTTTCGCCCAGAATCATGTAGTAGCCATCATAATTGTCTTGTATCTAATCTAAAAGCATTTGGATTAATTTCCATTTGATATATCTTAATATCGGGATTTAACTTTCTAGCTAACGTGATGATTTCGCCTTTGTCTTGTTCTTTGATATTAGCACTAAGATATATACATTCAAAACATTCTCCTCCTATCTTAGGAAAAGCTCTTACTTCTTTTTCATCTATTGCTCCATCCTCATCATTTTGGTCAGGCAACAAGCTCATACACCTAGGTGAAGGATCATAAATAAACATGCGAACTTCTTTTTCATGTTCCCAAGCTTTTCCTTTTGTGCACATTTGATAATAAAACAGATCAGCTTGAGATTTGAAATAATCAGGCTTCTCAATAATGTCACAATATTGAACCTCATGGCCAGAATTGCTAACCATCATCCCAAGTGACGAATTAAGATATTCAACAACTTTCTCAATATTCAAACCAATGCATACCCCTTTATGATTATTGTAATAACTCCACATTAATAACGAATCAAAGGCTTTCGACAAGCAGCATACCCAGTTCTTTTCTCGATATCTTTGATGTCGATGTGACACTAACTCTTCAATAAGCTCTTTACCCCATCCTTTAGATTTCTCAGGAGGAACATTGGTGAAGTCTATTAAGGCAGGATGACAATCAAAAGGGTCATTGAGCTTAGTCGCATTAGTGAACTGCAAATTGCTATAATAAAGCATCATGATTGCACCGTTAATATCAATGTATTTATAAAGTATAGAAGACCTTGGTTGATCTTTATCTCTGTTTTCTTGATTCAAATCCATATTGTCTTATTTTTCATTTATTACCTCCACATATACTTCTACATAAGAATATTTTTTATTGATTGCAAAAATAGAATTATACTAGAATATTTGACTTTCTTTTATTAGAATATTTCTCATGAATTTAAGAGTATAATCTAGATCCCTTACTACTACTTATTCCTTATCTGAATAAACCCTCTTTTCTCTGTTTCTCTCAGTAGCGGAAGATCTTCCTCTCGTATATCTACAGGAGTTTCACCATTCACAGACCTGTAAGAGGGCAGATTAAATTTTTCTCTTATACGCCGGATACTTAGTGCATCTCTAGTCACCCAATAGATTGTTAGTTTCATTTCTTCCGTTCGATTTGAATATTATACTCACATAGATATTTCCCGATATCCCTTTCTGCGTTATTAAAAGAAGGGCACTCACCCTTATAAATCAACTTCAAAGCAGCTTCTTCCCCCTTCCATGCCTCCCACCATATCTGAGGAGAATAATCCTTAGGGATATGAGGAAAAAGCCGGCAGAAGGTCTGAAAGTCACTTTTAGCTTTTTCATTCATTTCCCGCACAGAATCAATGCCGGAAACAATCGACTGAGCAGCGGTGTCAATTTTCGTAAAGCCCCTTTCTTTACGCTCTTCGATAAGTTTCTTCTCTTTCCTCTCAAGAGCTTCACTTCTTTCCGCCAGAAAACGCCTAATCGCTGTCATCATCTGCTGAACATTCAGGTTACTACCCCATACTAGTTGCCCGTATCTACCGATCTTACAACCCCGGAAGAAATAAGATAATTCAGCGAGATTCAGGTAGTAGTATTCCGTGGCAATCAATAGTGAAGTGTCTGCGTATTGGTAAGTAGTAAGCCCCGTGTCGGCATTCTTGCATAAGCTAATCAAATGCTCTGATATAATTTTCACTACCGTATCATTGCCAAAAACGACTGAGACATCGGCTAGACTAGGTATCTGCCCATTCGCTGCTATAACCTGTATATCAGTAACTGAATTTATTTGAGCAATGGCTCCACTCCATCCTTCAACCAATGCGGACGCTGTTAATGAGTTCTTTAATTCCTGTTGAATCGGTGTTAATTCCGTCCTCTTCGTTTGTTGGATGGAACGAACCTGATCGGGAAGCATTAGCATTTTTATTCTTTCCATTGAAATCTTCTTTATTTGCCCAAGTGGCCAGCCTTTTAGAGACTTCCCAAGTAGGCTGTTTTTCATATCGCATCTTTGTTTCACTTTTATTCATCTCTGACCAATAGTCGAAAAAAGCACGAATCATTTCTTTGCTATATCTTCCTACGAAAGGAATCAAAGATTTATAAAAGTTCTCTTTACGTGAGAGGGTAGCAGCTTTAGCTGCGGCTAGTTTTTTACCTTGTTCGGCTTTCTTTTGCTCTACGTTAGTAGAGTTTTCTTTAGATTTACTATTCTTTCTATTTACTTTACTTTGTTCATTATCAGCATGATTAATTGAATTATTTGTGCAATTAATTAGATTATTTGTGCAATCAATTAAATAATCACTGATAATAGAAGTTTCTTTTCTTTGGTAAGTAGCAAGAAAGAACCTCTTCTGTATTCCGTTTGATGTTAGTATGTTGTGCTTCTCGTACTTCTCTTTTGAGAAGAAATCAACCTGTAATGCCTTTAGCAAGACTTCCTTTACTGCGCCCTCGGAAACGCCGACTGTATCAGCTATAACAAAAGGCAAATCTTCGTCCCACAAAATGTAATACCCATTATCTTTGTAGATATTACATAGCAGGCAAATAAGTATAGAAGTTGAACTTGCGCCACATGCTCGTGAAATCTTTCGCACTTTAACATCAGTAAAGAAGCCTACATCTATAGGAAAATAGTCAATCCCCTGTTTGGTTGGTCTTCCTGCCATATTATATACGCTTTATTGTCTATACTAGAAATATACGTTAGTTAGTTGCCGCCCTTTAGACTCTACTTGCCACAACCCACGATTAGAAGGATCCACAAGCTTTAAATCTTTAACCTCTCCAAATCGTTTGACGTTACCGCATAGATCAACTATCCAACCACAATCTTTTGATGAATGCGGACGGATAGCACGGCCAACCTTTTGATAATATTGGGCTAAAGACATTGTAGGGGACGCAAGTACTACCGTATCGAGTTCAGGATAATCGAAACCGCATATTAAAACACCTGCATTGGCAACGACCTTGATAACACCTGATTTAAAATCTTCTAAGATTCTTTCTCTTTCTTTCTTTGGAGTCTCCCCAGTCACAACGGCACAATTTGGAATATTACGTACCAAATTTTCAGCTTCCTTAACAAATCGAGTAAAGACAAGAATACCATTCCGCTTACCTCCTTGTTTAGGATTCATTAGCCTTTGAATAACATGAACCAAATAGCCATAAAAGTCAATTCGCTCATACTCCCGAACTACTGATCTGTCAGTATAATCGGCACCCGTTGTGTTTACTTTTAGGTTTAGCTCATTCCAGCCCAAAGGATTCATTGGATAATAATTGAGGTTTGCCAAATATCCCATATCTAACAAGGTCGATATTTGAACTTGGTAAATAACCTCTTTAAATATCGCAGGACGGGTACGGGTGATAAACTTCAGCATTGAACCAAATCCTTGTGATGATGACAATCGGTAAGGTGTAGCTGTAAGCCCTAATACTTTGCATTTGACTGTCTCAAAGAAGGATATATACATTCCCTCTTTAGGATTCACAAGGTGACACTCATCTATAATCACATTCTTGAAATGAGTAAATAGTTCCGGATGAGATCGTACACTCCCTATCGTAGCAAAAGTTATTCTACTTATCTCTTTTGAGTTGAATGAAGCTGAATAGATCGAACAATCCAATATATCATAAGAGCATAACTTTTTGTAGTTCTGTTCAAGTATCTCTTTTGAAGGTTGAAAGACTAAAGTATGACCTTCAAGCCTTGAAGCTATATCCGCTATAATGAGGCTTTTCCCCGATCCAGTAGGCAAAACCATGATAGCGTTATTCTGTTTCTTTCTATCCATAAAAAAAGCTACAGCCTTATCGGATGCAGCCTGCTGATAATCTCGAAGCTTAAACATTACTTTGTATTTTCAGGGCACATCCCAAGTTCATATAATCGACAAATTCTTTGCCCGTTTCCCTCAAAAGGAATAAAACACTTACGTTTTTTACAGGCATAGTCTTTTACTTCATATTCACGAAACTTACCGTCTAAACATTTATACTTCCTTTTCATATTCCTTTCTCCTTTCTTATTTTTCTGCTAAGTGCTTTGTAATATTTAATTAATTGCTCATATTCAAAGTCTGAATATCTTCTAGTAACGCTTTGCTTCGCTTCCAATAGAATGATTTTTTGTTCGCCATATTTAGCAATCAATCCTTTGCGATAATTCTGAATGTTGCCTTCCATAAAGCGGTTACAGTGCCTACATTGAGCATTGCAATTCATTTCATCAAAACGAGTATTCATGTGCTGTCTATTAATATAATGCCCACAATCAGCCTGTTCAAAAGGCTTTATTTGCCCACATGAGATACAGCGGAAATAGCCGTTTGGCATACAATCACGAAGCCGGATAAAAAGGGAAAACTCTTTGTCGAGCTTTGCTTTTAAATCCGGCTTCTTCTTAACTCTCACCCCTGCCTTATCAAACAGAGGTTTTTCTTTTTTATTCTTTCGCTTCATGTAATATGACATATCATGATTTATTTATAAATTAAGGGCACACCCTAACTAACGGAGAAAAAAGAGTAAAGTGTCTAATTTTAAACTTGTCTTAATAAGTATTGGATATGCCCTTTTATTCATATCTTTGTTCCGTCTAATTTTAAACTTTAAAATATATGCGAGATAAATCCTTTTATAAAGAGAAAGCAGAATCAATAAAAAATAATGTGTTAGAAATACAAAAGAGAGGCGCAATATTTAATATTGAAGACCCTTTCAATTCTTACCCAGGAATCACTGATATCATAAGAGAATTTGTCCACCTCGTGTTCTCTTTTGACCGTAGTCTTCCTCTAAACAAGGAACTGGAAAATCTAAGTAAGCTCAGATTTTCATCTGCTATTACAGGAGGCGTTGATTTTGCAAAAAAAGATTTCGAGAAAGTAATTTCCAAAATTGACTTTTTTATTCATTATCTCGACACATACGTTGATTAAGGTGCCTGTTTTATCTTATCGTCTAAACAAGCATTTATTTCGAGTTGAACACAATCAATCAAGGATTGCTTACTCTTGTAGGGAAGTACCTTTAGTGCTTCTCGATTTTTAACTTTTATAGCAGTTATTGACAGCGAAAATTCCGCATCAAATATATTCTCATATTCGGGGACTTTTATTTTTATTTCCATTTCCATAATATCTACAGATTAATAATTTTCTATTAAAAGCCCCCGACCAAATTATCGAGAGCAAAACAACATTTTCACTGTGCTACTTAATAGCACCTCTACAATCTTTCGGCTTCTTTCAGTCGTGTCAACCGTGCTTTTAGACGGTAACCCGTATACAACAAAGGCTTGTGTTCTATTGCTTCGCACTATTCTCAAGGGTTGTGGGGCTTGGTAGAATCGAACTACCTTTTCTGTTACTAGTCGAATAGAATCTTACCATATAAAAGGAAAGTCTTGTTTTTACCTATCTATTATCCGGATGACTAGTCGCTAGAATGAGAAAGGTAGGCTCTTTTTGAGTGAACGCCCGTGGTCCCAAAGAGTACCCGAAAAACACCTCACCGATTTACATCCAACATATTGTAGTCAGCAATATGAATTCTGTAAAATATCGTGGACGGTACCGATAACGATCCGGCATACACACTTCCGAATGTGTGCAGAGCATTTCAATATGTCCGCCCGTTTGCAGTCCCGAATACTAAGTAATACTTCTACATTTTATAATTCTCGTTTTCGGGACTGCTAACTAATTCAATGGAAACACCTCCTTTATACTTCAATAATTACAATGTCAGAAGCAATCTCTCTGATAGCATCAAGCTGCTCATCAATGACTCTGTTTTTATATTCCTCAATCGCTTCATTAGCACCGGCAGAGACTAGAGACAGAGAAACATCACGTCCGTCAACATCTGCATAAATCTCGACTTCTATCTCTTCACAAGCAAAGCCTTTAAAAAGCGGGATAAACAGTTTGAAAGACTTTGGCAGGTTAGAATCAACAACTTGCGAATAATTGTCTACCCTGCTCCCATTCTCTTCTTTACTCCTCTCAATGTCCTGATTGACTTTTGCTTTGAAATTCTTCAAAATGGAAACGAGCTGCATGTTTTCTGTTTTATCAGTGAAAAAAGCTCTGTGCATCTTAATGAATTTCGATAGTTTAATGGGATCCCAAACCTTATCAGTGTTAATGCCGAACTCTTTCATCTCTTTAGATAGTTGCAACACTCCACGTACGCCATTATTATAGAAGTCCGTTTCCCTGTCAACCAAGCTAATTTGCATATTATCACGGTCTACAGTAATATTAGCTTGTTTCTGATCGATCAAATCAACACGCTTTTCCAACCATCGCAACGGGCTGTCTATTGTTCCGGTAATATCAACTGGATTGGGTTCTTTCGGATCAAGTGCTACAGGGGCTTCACCCTCTCTTAATATCACTTCGATAGGCGCACCATTATAGTCTTTTGGTACAATTACATTTAATCTGTTCTCACTCATGATTCTGTTCCTGTTTTACGATTAATACTAAAAATTGTTTTCTGCATTTCCTGCGGCATGATTGGACGCGAATACACCAATTCGCCAAGCCTATTATAAAAGCCTGCCATTTTCTCCTCCGGATAAAGGATTTTAGCACACTCCTCATGGTCTACATATTCAGAGCCTTTCTTGATATTTTCAAGAAGAGTCTGCTTTATCTCATTCAGGGGTTTAAGCTGTTCCTTATATCCATCCATCACCTCTTTCTTCTCGACCTCAATATCATTGATCTGAATAGAAGTTTCGGCTAAAGATTCCTTTTTCTGTGCTAACTCTTCAGGGGTGAAACGATGTGTGTACCCAATTTCCTCTATAGAATCAGCATTGTCTTGTAAAAATTGCCATCTATCTTTTTCCAAGATTTCTTGACCTAAAAATTTTTCCATAAGCTAATTATTAAATAAATTCTTTATTGTATTCAATTGTCTGTTGGGCGTAGACTAACATTTGATGTTCGCTTGCAGCGGGTAAATAAATACCTGCTTCTGCTGCACTCCAATTACGGAAGCGGTCAATAGAAAGTGTCATTTCACCTGTTGTCAGTTCTGCTGAACTTCTTAAATAGGTTACTTCTTTACCACTCTTATTAATCATCTTTCTCTCAAATAAATCACGGTTGCAAGTCCTTTTATAAAAGTCGATTTTGACTTCATCCAGACTGCAACCGTATTCACTACCGAAATACCCTAGAAGTAAATGCAAATAGCTATTTTGCGCTAAAGTTCGGTTTGGTAACTTCTTCTTAACTTCTACAAGTGCTTTCTCTTTAAAAAGCTTATTTACATACTCTTTGAACTTGGGTATTTGATATTCATTTCTCAGATCGAAAATCATAGACTGGCTTTAATCTCATCTATAGCTTTCTTTATATCTTCTGTATTACACGCCTTAACAACCACAACTTTAACTCCGCTTTTCCGATCATTATCAGCTTCTATTTCTTCTTGAAATGCTCGTTGTAGTGACCTATCGTGTTTCAATACACTCAATATCGAACGTGCTATCTTATTGGGATTTCCAGCACCTTCACACAAAATACGCTCTCCATCGTTAGCTACTGTGAGGAAAGATAAATTCTCTTTTTCTGAGACTTCCTTTTTAAGGCTTTCAGATTGATTTTCAATTGTCTTTAAAAAGTTCATATTGATTATTTTTAAGTTATTAGAATGGTAAATCATCTTCCGGTGACACACTTGGGGCACTTGCTATCTGTTCGATGGTAGGTGCACTAGGTTGTGGATTATAGGTTTGTAAATCACCTAAAAAATAGTTGGTACCTTCTACCCTTTCTTCTCTCTTTGGGGCACAGGACACATAGTGCGTATAGGTATTGTTTCCGAATGTGGCAGGTTCTTTTCTCTCCCCTATCCAAACATTTAAAAAGATGCGTTCTTTGCCATCTTTACATAATACCTTCTTCATCTGCTCGCGTGGTATTTCACTCAGGCAGATACTTCCATATAAACTACTCATCGTCTTGTAAATTAAAGATTTTCTTATCAGTGATTAGTTCTCTGTTTTCTTCCAAAAATTTAATAAGCTCTTCACAATGTCGTGTGAGAATAGGTATATCACGTTCAGGATTAAAAACATAGGTTTCAGTATATGTATCAACCACAAAGCCAGCTTTATTAAACTCAACTACATTGTACTCGAAAGTCCGTACATCAGACCCATTCTGCATAAGAGCATAAGGATAAACCAAATGCTGAAAATGATCTTTAAATTTTCCTACACTATAACTCCCTGTTGTTTTAATATCATGGACAGTAGCAGGCATTAGCTCATCAATAAAACCGTAAACAAGTACATCACCAAATGCAGTTGGTAAGACTGCTTCTACTCTTTGTTGAGTGAGTGCACCTTTGAAGTAATTAGAGAACTCTTTGCAAAGAGAAATAGGGAAAATAAATGTTCGGTTATTGTAAACAGCCTGATAGCATTTACCATCCGGTGTTCTCTCCACATCAACATCCTTCGGTTTCCTATTCTCTATCAAAGCGTCAATTAGTTCGTTAAAGCAAGTACCTCTATCAGCTTTCTCGTTATCAAAGGGTTTCCTATTTATCCGATCAATCAGTTTCTTAAACTGTAATTCATGAAACTCATCGGGGGTATGGGGTGGGTTTTCAGACCACCCCCAGTATTTTTCCCAAATCACGTCACTATTCAGATAACCATAATAGGCATCTAGAATTGTGGCATAAAAGCGATAATTAAGCTGCCGCATCACTGTAGGTTTTAGATTCACTGTTATAGACAAGCCCTAAGTTCTTAACCTTCTGCATAAAAAGATTACGAGCCATTACTAGCGAGCTGCCTACATGCTCAAATTCATTTATTCGTGAAGCAAATTCATTAGCAGAATTGGCATCGGTTATATACTCTATATTTTCTTTGATCTCAGCTATGACATTATCATACTTTTGTTGTTCGGCTTTCTTATCAGCCAACATAGTCAGATATGGTGTGATCACCTTTGAAGATATGAAGTCATTCTTAGCAGTTGGTTTGCCGTGATTATCCAAGATTATAGGCACTACCATTAAACCGGGCAGGTTACAGGTATTTTTCCCATCATTTCGATTTGTAGGATCAAAAGTTATTGTTCTTCTTTGCACCCCATTCTCATTTTTCATCTCCAAATACCCCAAAAGGTCAAGCTCTGTAACAATAGAGTTATAAGACTTTTCACGCAAGGCTGGAATAAACACTGTATCATCACCTTCTTTTCTGGTATCTCTGTGAGCTACAAATACCACATTCTTATTTAAAGAAGATAAGGTTCTTGTTAACCACGAAAACTCAGCATTGATACCTCCCCAATCTCTTATACTTGGTTGACGTGTCCCACATTTATAACCAATGATAAAATCCATCATCTTGCCTACAGTATCGACAATAATTGTCTGATACCCCGATAAATTCTCCTGTAAAACTTGTTGCAAGTCGCTCCATGACTTAACCTGAACAGTATCAATGTTGTCCAGATGAGACATATTAACACGCTTCACGCCATTATCAAAGTCCAATAACAAAGGTTTTGGCGCACTTAATGCTAATGTTGATTTACCCATACCAGCTTGTCCGTAGATCATCATCTTTACAGTGGTTGGGATTTCTAATTCATTTGCTTTTCTAATTAAACTCATAATCGTATAATTTATTATTATTCTTTATTCAATAGCATATCTACATCGCTTTTTCGGTATAATCTTCTTCCTCCTATTTCTACTGGAGATAGATAACCATTTTTAGCCCACCTCCACAATGTAGACTTATCAACATGAAGAAGTTGGCTGGCTTCATGCACTGTAAGATAATCCTCATCCTGCTTGATAAAGGATTCTTTTATCGTTCCGGCAGTCCTCTTTACCAGACAGTCGGCAAATTCTTTCAAATCAGTTGACTTGATTGTTAAAGTGATGTTCGCACCACTATTCAATATTTCTTCTATAGTCATACCTTGTCTCCGTTCGATTATTATTTCTTCTTCCTCTTCTTAAATCTTGCTGGTGCATGAATGTGAGAGAAAACACACATAATAAACAGCAGGCAACAACTGCACGCATTGCAGGAGAGAGATCCATCATTTTCACCCCTGTTACTCGTTCATAAATCATAGTTGCCAATTCTCTGCCGTTTCTAATCCGTAGAGTTTCAAAGACTTTTTGCAGCTGATTATTTACAGTGCTTACAGCCCTGCATTTCAGATTTGCAATCTCTTTTTTCTCATATCCCTGTGCGTAAAGTCGTGCAGTTATTTCGCATTCAGGGGTCAATTCAGTTAATATCCGTTCCATAATCGTATAATCAAGGGTTATTTTATTTTCATTATCGTAGTATAGCCTGGAAACTCTTCCTTAGATACACAGTACATTCTATCCATCTTACCCTTTAAATTTTTCATCAACCTTTCATCTCTATTTTTTCGAGATGCAATAGACCTTAAAGAGGCATGCCTCCCCTCATCATACGGGATCTTAATCATATCCCCAACTTCCAACCCATCAAAAACCCTAGTAGGCTGAAAGCTTTCATTGATTTCTACTTCTTTTATCATATATCTTTAGTTTATAATTTATCAGTCAAAAAAATGAGGGTACTTAAATAGATGCCCTCATTTAAAATGAACCTACCCGACTGGTTTTCCTTACTATCAGCGCTGAACATTGCAGGTGCCTTGTGTCGGATTATAGGACTACCTTTTTGTAGGATCTTATTCATCTTCTAATTCTCTTTCAAGTCGCTCAGAATTTTTCCCTATATATAAGGACGTAAGTATAAAGACAAGAAAGGATAACCAAAAGACTACACTGAAACTCATACAGGTGATAGCCATTGCAGCGAATGATATACACCAAATAGATAATAGTGACGTTACTTTCATAATAATATGTATTTGTTTGTACCCGTGCTCTCATCGAAGAGCAGAACTCTTATCACAAGCTCGGCACGGGCTATATAGGTCGATGTGCGTGTCGGTCGCCTAATCCGTCATTACTTACACCTCAGAGACTATGGTTACACATCTATTAATTGTTATACATTGCACATTTTGCAAGCCCCAACTTGCTTATGTGCGTTATCTTTTGTTCACTCGTTCACGGCTTATGAATTACACCGAACAAGCTTTATCATTACGTCAAAGAACTAACCAAAGTACCCCGCCTGTGTCTCGCTCACAGTTAGCGTTCAATCCGTCAACGGGGTGTATAGTTAAGCATATCTACTTATGCCCTGAACCTCACAAAGAGCATTGTAATCCATATCATCATCGCTCGTTTCGTTTGGTTGAAGAATCGCTTCATAGGTTTCAATCTCTTCTTTTATCACCTCTAATATTTCAGCCTTGCAATCGACATTGTAGACTCTACAAGCAGTTTCTTCGTCCATGTTATTGGCATTCTCTAAATCTCTGTAAAGAGCATTTAGTCCCTGTTCTAATTCATAGTGTGTCATAAGGCAATTTTTAAAAGGTTAGCTTTCTTGTAGCATCTAAACTCGCAGCGTTCTGTATCGTAGTAGGCTTGAACTGTATCATTCTTCTTTCTCATATCCTCACCTTTTGTAGCAGGCATTATATTTTCATTAAGTGTGCCATACGCTTCTCTTATACTACCGTCTACCTTCTGAAAATAGAATTTCACAATTTTGCTTTTCATCTGAGTTCTCAACTTCACATTCGCCCAAGCTGTTTTTAAAGCTTCACTCATTGAAAAACCGTTTCTTTTCACCATTTGCCAAGCGAGATTCATAACCTCTTTCATTTGATTTTTAAAATTCGTGCTCATAATCGTGTAAATAATAGATTTATACTATTGCAATTCAGATAAGCATTACTTACCTTTGTTGCATTACTTAATTGATTGATAATGCAAATGTACTATCATTTTTGATATCTTATCATATTTGATATATAATAAATGTTAATTCGATATGAATAAAACTCTTAGAGAAATATTAAAAGAAAAGAATATAGCACAAAGTGTTGTAGCTGAGGCACTTAATATAAAGCCCACAAACTTAGTAAGATATGATAATCTTCAAAAAAGAAGCCTTGAAGAAGTATCTGTAATATCTAAAGCTACAGGAATTGATATCTCAGAATTGATAGGGTGTGATTTTAATATAAATACGCAGAATAAAAAAGAAGGATATATTACGTACCTTCTTCCAATGTCTGCAATGGGAGGTTCTTTAATTGGATTTACAGAACCAGGAGTAATGCTCCAAAACTGTGAAGCGATTGTATCTCCAATTGAGAATGTAGATTTTGCTATAACCGTTTATGGAGAGAGCATGGCTCCTGAATATCCATCCGGATCTCGTATCCTGATAAAAAAAATAAATCCTGATATATTTATTGACTGGGGGAAGGTCTATGTATTAGACACTCCTAATGGAGTTGTGGTAAAAGAAGTACATGAATCAAATAAAGAAGGTTTTATTTCCTGCTACTCCATAAACCCCGATCCTAAATTTAAACCATTCGACATACCTGCAAACAAAATATTTGGAATGTATAGAGTATTAATGTGCTTGTCGGCAAAATAGATAAAATATTCATAAACCTCTAAAAAATATTATGAAAACAAAGCATTTATTTATTTGCGTATTTTGCTTTTTTCTTTGTGGATGTTCTTTAGAATCCAAAATGAAGAAAAAATTAGCGAAAACAGCAGAAAGAGAATGTCCTAACTACAAATTTATTAATATTGAAATCATTGATACAGTTTTTTATTATGATTTAAAAGATACTATTCAGAATCTTACTTACCAAATAGAACATGTAAAGAAAAATATATTAAAAGATTCGACGCTCATAGCTGAATATAGGAAGGCCCAAGATGACTGTAAAAATAAAATGATAGAAATGCCATATTATCTTTATTCATCGATGAATAGTATTATAGAAAGTTACAATAAATTAATTGATAGCAGAAATGGTAAAATCAAAGATCAGCAGATTATCATTAATCAAATAACCCATCACATTCAAGAAGTTGATAGTATTATGGGAAGCAATATAGCTGAAAATGATATTGTATTCTATATTACAAATCATAAATATGATTGTGGAGGTGGAGAAATAAATGAGAATGTATATTTTGACAAAGAATTAAACATTTATAAAACTGAATATCATGAAGATTAATCTATTTCTATTTGGTATCATCACTACATTTTTCTTCTCATGCTCAAATGGAAACAAACAATCAGACCGAGAAGTAAATGGCATTAAAGGAAATGTGAAGTCTATTTTATCAATAGACTATAATGCTATCGATAAATTTGGACAGGGAAATATTGTGAAAGAGAGACCTAAAGCATTTGGTACAGAGTATTCACAATATGATTCACTAGGTAATATATTGGAGCATAAATATTATTATTTTTCCAAATGCCAAAAGCAATATGAAAGTGAAGATAATAAAGATGGACATTGTATTAAATGGATAAGTTTTGATGATGATGATGATTCTCAAATAAAGTATGGGTCAGAATACAAATATGACAATAAAGGTAATAAAATTTTAGAAATTGATATAAAAAATGGAAGTAAAGATATTATTAAAAATGAATACGATGAAAATGGAAGACTAATATTACAAAGAGAAAAATACTGGGATGATTCGTACAAGTATACAGCGGATGGAAAAATAAAAGAATGGATAAATATATATAAAGGTTTTTTAGGAAAAGATAAACGCCATGAGACATATGAATATGATGAAAAAGGAAATAGAATAAAAGATATAGTTATTTTCACTCCAAAATCAGAATATGAACGTTGTGTATTATACAAATACGACAATCTTAACAGAAAAATAGACGAAATTAGAATTAATAATTCAGATGCAAACAAAGGTGAAGTAACGCAGAGAGTTAAATATTACTACAAGAACAATCTTAATTTTCCATACCGTATGACTATATGGGGGAAAAATGGAGATATTGAAGATGAGACTTACACTGTTTGGTTTTCAAGCGACTCAGATACCCTCTCCATTGTCAACTTAAACAAGAATCATTGTATAACAGCAATCAGTAACATGTACAAGAAAAAAGATAACATAGTTACGACTGATTATATAGTCGAGTCTGAGATTTATTCAAGTGATAAATACAATTATTCTAATGGAATTTTACAATCAGTTATAGATAAAAATGGGAATGTATCTTCTTATGTATATGACGGAAATAAACTAAAAGAGATAACTCGGCAGTTTACAGACGGGAAATCCATTACAATTTATAATAAAGGGTTGATTCAATCTATTACATATTATGATAAGCATAATAAAATAGAGAGTGAATATATTCACGAGTATAGAGGAGACAAAGATAATGGAACGCATATAATAAAATTCTCTGATTCAGAAAAACAACTATCAATAAATGAGCTTACATTTAAAAGCGGGAAGTTAGTTCAAACGAAAAATACCCAAAATGGAATTATTGAAATTATTAATTATGAATACAACGAAAAGGGAGATCTTATATGTTCCAATAATACATCAAAAGGTGAAAAGATTACATATACATACAAATATGATCCATTTGATAACTGGTACTATAGAATTCAATCAAAAAATAATAAAGCTGATATTATTACTGAACGTTCAATTGAATATTTTACCCCCCAGTAAGAAGCGCGCATTTAACATTTCAATTTTACCATTAAAATAGTAATTGAATAATAAACTATGTTTTGAAATATTCAGAAAAAAATGTAAATAATTAATAATAAACATAATATAAAAACAGACAATGGATACTTCGTTTTATTCAACAATTTTCGATACTATAAATTCAACTTATACATGAAATCTATATAAACAATAATAATATGGAAAATAATGAATAAAAAAAACAAACTAAACATCAAATAATTATGAGAAAAATTTTATTTTTAATGGCAACACTATCAATCCTTATGTTTACATCATGTTCATCGGGTAGTGATGAAGAAGACAATGACAATGATTTAAAATTTATTCAAGTAAAAGTAACCAGCGAAGATACTCCTACCCCCAATGGCAATATTTACTTATTCAAAGTCAATGGATACAATATTGAAAGTGACAGCCCCAATAGCTCAGCTATTGATTATACACCAGTATTATTTTATAAATACAATGGAGAAGATAAATTAATGATTCCAATATCTGAATATGGAAAAAAATACAAAGGCGAGTTATTGCTAAATGAAAAGGAAGGGTATTCCGTACATTCGATTTATTGGCATGAACTGTCCTCATTATACGGAACACCAAAGCCAGGGGATGAATATTTATTATTTATACAATTAAGAAACGGTACTTACGCAAAATCTTCCAAAAGATTTGTTATTACCAAAAATAGCCTAATAACAGTGATACTACCAACATGCAAAGATAAATCTGAATTCGTAGATGGAGTATGGACTATATCAGGCTATGAAAAATAGAAAATATACTTTTTTCAAGGTGAAAGCGGCTACGGAAACAATTCTATGGTTAGCCAAAGATGCAAGCATTACGATGCAATATTCCCCACGAAAACAAGTAAGTGGACAAAACGGGGACAATTTTTAAAACAATAAAACCGCAAAAGCCTGATATTCAGCTATTTGCGGTTTTATCTAGTGATTCCGAAGCGATTCGAACGCTTGACCCACGCCTTAGAAGGGCGTTGCTCTATCCAGCTGAGCTACGGAACCATCCTTAATTGCGGTTGCAAAGGTAGTGCTTTTTGTGGAATCTCAAAACGTTTTCTGCACTTTTTTTTAATCTCTTTCCGCGTTAACACGGCTATAATCCTAAGGGTAAACCAGTTACGTACCAAAAAACAAATAACAAAGTCCACAGAATAAGGACACTCACCGAATAAGCCCACGTATGCTTAAGCAGCAATCCGAAATTTGCCTGAGGCTGGTAATGCTGAATGTATGTAAGCACCAACGGTATGTAAAAAAGAAAAGGTGTGATGGCGTTGGTGGCACTGTCGCCTATACGAAAAGCGCACTGGGTGTACTCGGGGGCAATACCCAACTGTTGCAACACGGGAACAAAGATGAAAGCCATGAACGTCCACTTGGCGGTGGCCGACACCATAATTAAATTAATCACTGCCGTAAACAGAATGAAAAGAAGCAGAACTCCAAAACCGCCTACTTTGAGCGACAAAAGAAAATCGGCCCCGAGAATGGAGATGCATTTATCCAAACGGGAGTATTCCAGACAAGCAAACATCTGCGCGGCAAAGAATGCTATAACGAGGTACACACCCAGTAACTGCATAGGCTGCCCCAGACCTTGAATAACATCGGAATCTGTTTTATATTTACCGGATGCAAAGCCGTAAACCATACCCATCAGTCCGGCACCGAAAGACAATAGGAAGAGAATGCCCATGATAAAAGGAGAACGAATCAGCCCGCCATTGACGCTTCGCAGTATTCCCCACGGAGAAAAGGTGGCAAAAAGAATAACCAATATGTACAGCAGACCAATGAAAAAGGCGATATTCAGCGCTCTGCGCTCTTTGCGCGACAGCAGTTTATAGCTCTCTACGGGAACTTCGCCCTGATACTCTCCCAATTCAGGGAGTAATTTTCGTTGGGTGATGTAATAAATAATGCCCGCAATAAATAAAGTAGAAACGGACATAAAGTAGTAATTGCTCAAAGGTCCCACGTGTCCGCCATACGCTGCAACGGTCAACGCCGCATCTTGTGTGGTCGCTGCAACAAGCGGGTCGAGCGTGCTAAGCATGAAGTTGGCGCTGTAACCGCATGCCACCGAAACATAAGCAGTAATGATACCCGCCAACGGGTGAAGTCCCACGGAATGAAAAAGGGTTGCTGCAATGGGAAGTAGAATGATGTAACCGGCATCGCCCACCACATTCGACAGGATTCCCAGGAAGATAACCCAAAGGATGATGCGGCGCGGGCGACGGTGTTTGCGGATTCCCAAACGGATGCAAGCCGACAGGAAGCCTGAATGTTGTGCCACTCCCAAGCCAAACAGGGCAATGATAACCAAGCCCAGAGGGGCAAATCCGGTAAAGTTGGGAATAACGCTGCGCAGCATCCATCGCAAACTTTCAGGACTTAACAGACTCTGCACGCGGATCACCTCGTTTGTTTGCGGGTGCACCACGCTGAGTCCGTAGATGTCAGATATCCACGAAAGAAAAACGATGCCCAATGTAATCAGAAAGAACATTGTGGCGGGATGCGGCATTTTAATCCTACTCTTCATCGGCTTCCAAGTTATCAAGATCGAGAATGCGAAGTTCTAAAGCGCGAACAACTAATCGGGTGGCATTCACTCCTACTCTTTCACCTTCTGTAAACAGACGTGAGATCAAATCGTTTTGGCGCTTTTCGAGTGACTTCACACCAAAGGGCATTCCTTTTAATGAAGCAATCATTTCCTTGGTATAGCCCAATGCAAGATGTCTGAGGAAGCGTTCGTCGTATTCGTCAATATCATAACTGATGACAGCCTCCTGACGACGAGCGTCGTTCAAAACAGATTTCCGGAAACGATCAACTATCTTTTCAAGTATGGGGTAATTGAAAACGAGTTTCTTCCCGTCCATAACAGCTTGCACGTCTGTCTTGGTAAGTAGTTCGCCCGTTTTAAGAATGATACCGTCGGCCCCTGCATCGAGTACATCCACCCACAATTTTTCATTCAGTATCTCTCCGGTAAAAATGAGCACGCGAACCTGTGGGTAACGTTTGCAGATGTTGCGGCAAATGTCGACTCCAATGGTGGTCGATCCACCCAGTCCGAGGTCGAGCAGCACCATATCGGGTTGTTGTTTCTCTATCAAAGGCCAAAACTCGTTCTCGGTCATGGCTGTGCCTATTACTTCGGCATTCAGAATTTCGTGGCGAAAGATCTCTTCCGTGCCCTTTAACTCCAGTTTGACATCTTCAACTATAATCACTTTAAACTTTTTCTCTTCCATCTTTCGGGTCTTATTTAGGATGTAATTACTTTATTATTTTTCCGGGAATCGTGAAATAAACGGTAAAACCGCCTTCCGCACACGGTTCGGCATTAATGCGGCAACCGCGGCGAATGGCAAACTCATCGTGATCACGCACTATTTGTTTACACACCAGGTATTCCGTTCCTACCAGTTCTCCCTTACCGGCAGCGGTCATGCGCAGAAGATTAGGATAGAATAGCTGATTCAGTTCTTCCACCGTCTTTTCTCTTCTGGAGTCTGTAAACAGAAAACGGATGTAATCACCGTCGCTCACTGCTTTCAGGTGCAGAATGCCATCTTCGGGTACTGAGAAAGCCTCATCAATGAGGTTTTCGAGCAAGAAACACAGCAAATGTTTGTCACCCGTTACGCGAGCGTGTAAAACTTCGGTATGCAATTTCAGCTTAACTGATTGGTTTTTCGTAAGTCTACGGAAGTACTTCTCGGCATGCTGAAAGAGTTCTTCCACAGTAATGGTAGTACGCCGAAACGTTACTTCTTCGAGCTGACGGGAAGCACACTGACTCAAAATAGTGAAGATACTTTTGTAATAATCAATCAGTTCGGTAATGGTCTCAATACCTTCTTTTTCTTCTTCCGAATTCAGTGTCTGGCTGTTCAGCTTATCTATGATCTGCTTTATTTTGTTCGGGTAATAAATGGTTTCGTGCTTAATGGTCGACAAGCAGTTGTCGAGTACCATGTTTTGCACGTGCAATTGGTTGTCTTCCCAAGAAGCACGGCGCGCTTCTTCGTGTGCCGACTCAATGTCGCGATACCTCATGGCCAACTTCACGACTGCATTGAAAACGACAATGGCCACGTATCGGGCGATGAGTTCCACCAATACGAAATCGGCTTCTTGACGTTCAGGCTCCTGAATGAGCAAGGTCAATACCCCCACGCACTGCCTTTGACCCCCTACATCAACAATTAACGGCAAGGCCTGGATCTGCTCATCTTGCAAAGCAGCCTGTTGTTCAAAACATCGGTTCACCACGGCAGGAATCTCTTCAACGCGGGGATTGGCTGCATATTCCAACCGATGGGCCGTTTCATTATATACCGCAATGCCCATTCCGTTGACAGTCATCAGTTCATTCACCGCACTAAAAGCATCGTCCACAATGCGCTGCGGAATTTCCTTCAGGGTTTCTTCCTCACGAAGCAGCACTTCCGAAGATTCTTGCGATCGCAACAAGGAAGCAGCAAAAACAGTTTTGTTAATCTCCAGTACTTGCTCCAGGTTTAAACGATTAATGAGTCTCTTACGCACATAGATGATGTAATAGCCGATGAGAAGTGAGGCCAGCAAAAACAAACAGAGAATAACACCTACGTATTTATTGGTTGTTGAACGTTCTAGCTGACGACAATATTCTTCAAGCGACTGGTCTTCGCCCAACAGTTTATACAAAGCTGTGTAGGCTGCATTGTTATAGGTGTATTCGTTCCACCGCTTCAGTGCCAGCAAAGACACGGAGGCTTCGTTTCGAATATCGAGTATCACGTGAAAGTCACTATCGAAATAGGTATTCCACCACTCAATTTCAGCTGGCGATTTGGTGTCGTACAACTTGATGTACCGGCGTGGGAAACGGGAGTATTTGGCATAATGCCGGTTCAACCGGTTCATGGCCGAGTCAACATATTGTAAAGCCAGTTTGTAGTCTTCAATGACGTTGCAATAATAAGCTGTATCGGCAAAGAGAGAGGCTTCGTTCAACAGCTCCTCGTAATCTTGCTGTACCGGAATCTCTACTTTTCTCTCCAATCGGTACCTGGAAGTTACTTTGTTCACGGGAGCTTTATCGGGACTGCATGCCACAAAGGCAAACGATGACAGGAACAGCAGTAAAACACCCACTATTTTTCGGATGCCCAACGGTAGGCGGAAAAAGAATCGGCTACCTTTGCCCGGCTCACTCTCAACGCTAAACAGGCATACTTTAAAGACGTCATTGGTCTTACGGTATTTTTCAATAATGCCTTTGCAGTTCATCAGGCCGAAGCCACTGCCTTTATTTTGTTTTAACTCTTCCACATCCGAAGAGGCATTATCAATCCCTATGGCTTTAGAGTCATACACCTTTTCGCCCAATATACGCTGAACATCGGCCTCCGTAAGTCCACGGCCGTTATCCTTTATAGAGATTTCCACATACTCTCCGGTAATGGTGGCAAACACTTGTATGCTACCTTCCTGAGGTGTATATTTTCGGGCATTCTCTGTAAGTGTGTTAATCATGAAAAGCGTAAGCGCCTTATCTGCCTTCACGGTAACACGGGCAGGAAGCACCTCAAAATGTTGCTTTTTCATCTCAAAGGTTTTACGCCCCTTCGCCACGATGGAGAAAAGTTCATCAAGCTCAAAGTTCTCAATGTTTAAGCTCAGGCTTCCTTGCTTCAGTTTGATCCAAAGCGCCAGAATATCATTGTACTCATTGATGGTTGTCACCAGCTCATCCACATACTCGTACTTTCTTCTTTTAATTTCAGCATCGTGCATGAAACCTTTCTCCGTTAGTTTATGCACCTCGTTTATGATGCGGTCAATGTATGGTGTTATACCGTTGACAATGGCCAGACACGATTTTTTAATCATGTTTTGCCGTTTATTGGTTGCAATGTGTTGCTCGTAAACATACCGCTGTTTTTCCAACTGACGTTGCTCTTCTCCCAAAGAAATAAACGTAATTCCGTTGTCCAACGTCCAGGCAATATAAGGAGTGATGACGCTAACCAAAGCGAGTTCATCCTTGCTGAGTTTCTGCTTTGTAGTAATAGTAACGGTTCCAATAGGTTCTTCCTTATCGGGGACATACAAAGGAAACGCTGAACAGATGAGAGACTGGTCTTCATGGGCCTCCTCTTCGGCCGATTCCTCCTCTCCCTTCAGTTGTACTTTAATAGATGTTGCTCCCAAAAGTTCCTGCAAATCGGGCAGAATGGCTTCCGATATGGTTTCAACAATATCATCTTCATCCGTCACATCGGAAGGGATGGAGGCCGTTATTTTTTGGCAAATATCCAGTGTCAGCTTCAGTCGGGCCAGATGCATCAGGTTCCTGTTCCGCGAACGGCTATTAAAGATGGCAAACAAACCCACCACCAGAAACAATCCCGCCAGTACCAACAACATAATCACATTGAGCTGCGCCGATTCCTTTTCAAGAGAAGCGTAACGACTTTCAAACTGTTTGTCCTGCCGCGTGTACTCCAATATATCCAGGTACACATTGCGGTTGTAATCCGAAGGAATCTTCATTCCCAGTCCGGCATAACTCACACTCAACTGTTCCCTGATTCGCGATATCCATTCGGGTACAGTCTTCACTTTTTTCTTGCTTAGCCAACTTAACTCGGTGTAAAGCGTATCCTTGTCAACAAAAGGCTCCAGCTTATCAATCTGATTCGATTGATGGTGCCGGTTATAATAAAGTTCGTGGTGCTTATTTACACAATCCAGTGCTTTCGACAAGGTATCAATCGCTTCCTGATAACGGTTATGCGTATTCAGGAAACGGCCTATGGTAACGTAAGCAGCTGCGGTTTGGTAAAGGTCATTGTAACGTCGGAACTTATCGAGAGAAATCTGCGCCATTTTCAACGGTAACAATGAATCGACAGGTAGCCCCAACTGCTTGAGCGCATGGAAACGTCTGTTCTTTAAGAATTCGTAATTATCCGGATTAGCCATCAGGTTAGCCATACCCTGAATGCCGTTCGCTTCAAAATAAATGCTCTTTTCCTTCACGGCCAGTCGCCAGGAAGTATATAGTTCATCGAACTCATGCAAGCGTTTTACCTCTGCTGTTTCACCATCACACAAAGAAGCTGCTCCTTTTATATAATGATAGTATAAAAGCTGGTTGTTATCACCCGCTAAATCTGTCAGCGGATCAATCTGGTTAATGGCGTAATAGGCTTCTTGCTGCTGCTGAAGGTAATAATAGTAGATAGCCGATACTATGTAGAATTCGGAATAAGCATACCTCAGGCGCGCTATCTCGTGTCGGTCAACAAACAAGTTCTTATCTTCATCAATGCGCTTCATGCGTTTCAACGCACTATTTCGATAGTCATAAAACTCTTTATTCATGGCTGTGCGCTGATAAATCTTCATCAGGCCAATGTCTGCAATCAGCAATTCGAGCTCATTCTTTGTTAAATCGTAAACCTCCTGATTCAAGTGTTCCGCCTTATCAAAATCCATTTTCATGAAAGAGTAGAAAGCTAGGTTGTTACACGCCTCGGCCTTTCCTAAATGATAAAGTTGAGCAGACTGATAAGCTTTTTGTGCCACATTATACAAAGAATCGAGGTTTCTGTAGTGATAAAAATAAGCTTGCCGGTTCAAAGAATCAACCAACCTTATTTCCTTTGTCGGTGCGGTTCCCATACAAGAGAAAAAGCACGACACGCTAATCACACATAAGAGTATAAGAGGTAAACGATGTTTCATTCTGTATAAATGAGTATTCAGGAAAGCAAATCTACTATTTTTTCTATAGAAAGCAGTTCTTTTTTATAGTTTTATTATCAACTTAACAGATTGAAAGAATAAAGCGCATCGGAAATAAAAAATATTTTTTCTACAATAAGTCTTTTAGATTGAACGGAGAATTCATACCTTTGCGTGCAAATTAATCAATAGGTTCAACTATTACAATAATGAGCGAAAAATCACCTTTTATGGTTTTCTCGGGAACCAACTCGAGATACCTGGCAGAGAAAATCTGCGCTAGCCTTGGTTGCACCCTTGGAAATATGAACATCACCCACTTTGCTGACGGTGAATTTGCAGTTTCATACGAGGAATCAATCCGTGGGTCCAATGTCTTCCTGGTACAATCAACCTATCCTAACTCTGATAACCTGATGGAGTTATTGCTGATGATTGACGCAGCCAAAAGAGCTTCAGCCAAAAACGTAGTCGCAGTTATTCCCTACTTCGGTTGGGCCCGTCAGGACAGAAAAGACAAACCACGCGTTTCCATAGGTGCCAAATTAGTGGCCGATCTGTTATCGGTTGCAGGCATTGACCGCCTGATCACTATGGACTTACACGCCGATCAAATTCAGGGCTTCTTCAACATTCCGGTTGATCACCTTTACGCTTCAGCCGTTTTTCTTCCCTACATTCAATCACTTAATCTTGAAAATCTTGTTATTGCAACACCTGATGTGGGTGGTTCAAAAAGAGCAAGTACATTCTCCAAATACTTGGGAGTACCATTGGTTCTTTGCAACAAGTCACGCGTAAAAGCCAATGAGGTTGCTACGATGCAGATTATTGGTGATGTGGAAGGTAAGAATGTTGTCTTGATTGACGATATTGTTGATACGGCAGGTACCATTACCAAGGCAGCTAACATCATGCTCGAAGCCGGAGCCCAATCAGTAAGAGCCATTGCCAGCCATTGTGTAATGTCCGACCCAGCTTCTACTCGTGTACAAGATTCAGCGCTGACAGAAATGGTTTTCACCGACAGTATTCCATACTGCAAAAATAGTACGAAAGTAAAACAGTTAAGCATTGCTGATATGTTTGCCGAAACCATTCGCCGCGTGCTCAACAACGAATCAATCAGTTCACAATACATCATTTAAAGACTGATCTTTCTCATATATGGCAAGAGCCGCTCCCCCTTACCGGAGAGCGGCTCTTCTAGTAAAAACACTATAATAATAGACACACTAATTAAAGACCTGTAAGATACCAGATGTCATGGTAATAAGGGAACACCCAGTTGGACTGCGAGAAGCAAAGAATAATTGTCAGCAAGCTCACTACCCAAAGAATCAGCAACGTTATTTTAAGTCCGGGAATCATGGGCTGCCAGTTGAATATAACTCTCAAAATGCCGTAAAGCAAACTGGCCAATGGTATTCCAACCAATATAATTCCGGCAATACTGGCTACAATGACAATTAACGGAGATGCTGAAATCATATTCCAGTCCAGAGAAGGAAGCAATTCATAAATAATGGCACTGCCACCGGCTAAAGTAGCAATGGCTCCAATGATAAGCCCCACAAATACAAATGAGAGTACCAGCAATACCGGACTAAATATCAAGGCAAGTATAACCAGAAAGACTTTTGAAAGTAAACTAAACAAATGCACCATTCCGTCAACCAACCTTGTCATAAAGTCTTTAGGCTTTTCTGATTTGATGTATGAATTGACTCCATCGGCCATCTTCTCAAAACCATCGGTTACCGTCTTTCCTATATTCTCCATGTTAACCTCTTCGCCCCGCATACTTAGTTTCTCGGCAGCAGTAGTTGCTTCGGGAATCACAATCCAGCACACAATGTAAACCGGAATTAAGGTGCCAACCCCAAAAATCAAAAGCAAAATAACGATTAAACGAAGAGCACTCACGTTCACCTTTAAATAAGCAGCTATACCTCCCAATACACCACCTACCACTTTGTCGTCGGGGTTACGGAACAAGCGTCGGCGAGGTGAGCCCGACTCCTGCGAATAGGTTTCATGATGATAACCGCCATGTTCCGAAGAACCCTCCTGCTTAGAAGGTTCCTCGTCGGAAAGATCTTCCGGCTTTCCCATACGATGTATCACTTCTTCGGCATCTATTAAGGTTATCACCTGTTGTCCCTTGCTTATTTTCTCAGAAAACAATTCGGAAATTCTATTCTCAATATCGTTTACAATCTCTTCCGCACCTTCCTGTTTGCGAAAGTGGTGCTTTAAATTCATCAAATAATTGTCAAGCAACCTGTAGGCATCTTCGTCAATATGAAAAACGGTTCCACCTAAATTAACAGTCAATGTTTTTTTCATTGTTTTATGGGTTTTATCTGATTATATATTTGCCAAATGATTCACCGTTTCGTTTAACTCCTTCCACGATGCCTCGAGTTCACTCAAAAAAGCTTCTCCTTTTTCAGTTATCTGATAATATTTACGGGGAGGTCCTTGTGTAGACTCTACCCACTCATAGCTCAACAAATCATCATTCTTTAAACGAGTCAGCAAAGGATAAAGAGTTCCTTCCACAACAATCAGCCTCGCTTCTTTTAATCTTTGTATAATATCCGAGGCATACGACTGTTCCTTGTGCAGCAGCAACATAATGCAATATTCCAGCATTCCCTTTCGCATTTGCGATTTCACATTGTCTACATTCATACTTCTTTCTTTAAAACAATGCAAATATATGTATTGCATTAGTACCTTGTATTACAAAGTACTATAATTTCACTTTAATTAACCATAAAACAGTCATTTAAGGTCTCGATTCGAAGAATTATGCTTATTTTCGCATCAAAGAATAAAGTTCAACGATATGTTTACTATACGACAAGCACAAGCGGACGACTGCCTGTTAATCAATCAGTTAGCAGCCAAAGTTTTCCCTGCCACTTACAAAGACATACTTTCTCAGGAACAGTTGGAGTATATGTTTGATTGGATGTACGCTCCGCAAAACATTCGCAAACAAATGGAAGAAGGACATGTATACTTCATTGCTTATGAAGAATGTGAGCCCTGTGGATACCTGTCCGTACAGCAAGAGGAGGAAAATCTGTTTCATCTGCAAAAAATATATGTTCTTCCTGCTTTTCAGAAAGCACATGCAGGTAACTATCTTTTCCACGAAGCGATTAAATACATAAAGAAGGTGCATCCGGCACCATGCAGAATGGAACTGAATGTAAACCGTAACAACAAAGCGGTTGGCTTTTATGAGCGAATGGGGATGAAAATTGCACGCGAAGGCGACTTCCACATTGGCAACGGTTATTATATGAATGATTACATCATGGCTATTGAACTATAGCGAGGCTAGCTGCGTTGCCTGTTTGATGCGGTCGGCCAAACCGATGCCGTCACGCAGACTGCCGGCTAAAACCAATCCGGCATACTTCTTTTCCAACTGACATACAGTATTCAGTCGCTGCTCCGTATCAGCCTGGTATTGCGGAATAGCTCTGGGATGCGGAAATATATGTATTTTATCGGGTGCCGTACCTAACGGATATCCCAGCATGCGATGCAACGCATCTGTAACTATAGCAACCATCTCTTCTTCGGGTAAGTTCACCCATTCAGGATGTCTCATTCCTCCGATGAAAAAAGAAAGAGAGGCTGCACCAAGAGGCGCCCGGTCGTCATAGCACGATGAGTTGAATAAAACACCTAATATCTTTTCATGTTCGCAAGAAGGCACCAGTCCGCCGAAAGCCTGCGGTATTAAACTACCATTGTACATCCCAACGCCAACCTGAACTACGGGAGCATAAACCAGCGACGTTATCGGATGCAATTCCTTTTCTTCCATGAAGGGAAATAGTTCCGGCAAAGCATAAGCGGGTACCGTACTAATCAGTCGTGGAGTAAAATAAGATTCGCCGGTAGCCGGTAAAACGACTTTCCAACCATTCTCAACCGGTTCAATTTGTATCTTTCCGGCACCTAAGCGGAGGTGTTTCGGGGTAATTCGGGTTTCCAGCGTTGATACCAGATTCTTAAAACCTCCTTTCACTGAGAATATTTCTTTGGATATTCCTTGCTTTCTTTCTTCCGCAAGCACCGGATGCCGTTTGATAGCCCCACGAATAAAACTTCCGTAATGATGTTCCAGGTTGTACAACTTAGGCATGGCAAAACGGGTGACCAATGTCTCGGGATCACCGGCATAAATACCGGAAATAAAAGGATCGACTGCGTAGTTTAAAAAGGATTTTCCAAGCCTGCGGCGGGTCAACGAGGCAATACTCTCGAAAGGATCATTTCCCTTCGGACGAAAAGGTTCAAATAAGATGCGCATCTTATCATGCCATGAAAACAAGGAGGTTGTCACCGCGTCAGCCAATCCGGAAGGTAGCGGACAAAACCGTCCGTTTTTCCATATCAATCGCACTTTTGACTCTTTTCTGGCGGTTTGCAACGTACACTCATCTCCTAATTGGTTGAAAAGATCGAGTACATCTTTATTGGCCACCACGCCTGTGTTAGGTCCCGATTCAAAAAGAAAACCGTCATCATTCACCGTACACAGTTGTCCGCCCGCTCTGGTATTTTTTTCAATCAGCAAAACGTTTACCCCTTTCTCCTTCAACAAGAAAGTAGTAACCAGTCCCGTTATACCGGCTCCAATAACAATCACATCCACATTTGTATCCATACACATTCTTTATCAGATCAGACAGGTTTTGAAAATGATTTCTCAGATCCGCCACGCATTAACGGATCAAACACAGCCGCCACATTCCTTATAAATAAAGTGCCGGACTCCGTAATGGATATTTCCTCAGGCGAATAGGTAATTAAACCGTCATCGGCCATTTCTTCTAGTTTATGACGATCAAAAGCCAATCTATCCATTATTTCATCTACAGGCATTCCAATGTGCAGCGACAGCTCCTTCCAGTTTAAGCGGTTGTTGCACATGAAAGTCGTTATGACCTCACGAGCCAGTTGTTCCTGTTCATTCAAAACATATCCGCGCATAACCGGTAGTTCACCTTGCGATGCCTTGTCAATATACTCTTGCACGCCCCTTATGTTCTGACTATAGGCTGCTGCCAGCTGACTGATGGCTGTTACGCCGAAAGCGTACACCTGACCGGTGGTAGCCCTCGTGCAATACCCCTGAAAGTTTCTGTGTAACAATCCATTTTGTAAGGCCACATGAAGCGAATCATCCGGCCGCACAAAGTGGTCGAGCCCTACGGGCACGTATCCTCTCTCACTCAAGCTAGCCGCGGCACGTCTGTACATATTACTTTTTTCTTCCGCTTCCGGCAGTCCCGCTTTTTCGAGCTTCAACATGTCTTTATTCACCCAAGGCACATGAGCATAAGAAAAGGTAACCAACCTGTCGGGCCTCAACGAAGCAGCCTGCCTGATTGTCTCTTCAAAGCCGGCAGCCGTTTGTCCCGGCAAACCATAAATGAAATCAAGGTTTATAGAGACATCATGTTCACGCAATAATTCAAAAATACGTGCAGGAGGTAACAGAGAACCCTTGCGGTTAGCAGTGCGCAGCACCTCTTCCTTAAAATCCTGTATGCCTATGCTACACCGGTTAAAACCGGCTTCAACCAATTGCAGCCAATGTTTCTCATTCAAATAGCCCGGGTGACATTCTATTGCAATTTCCGGCTCATCTATGCAGCGAAAAGAAGAAAGGAAAAGCTCGTTAATCTCTTTAAGGTAATGCAACGGGATAGCTGTAGGCGTACCTCCTCCATAATGAATCTGGGCAATCTTACGCGATTTATCCAGCAAAGGTAATATGGTTTTTATTTCTGTTTTCAGTGCCTCCACGTATGCATCCACCACGCTGCGTTTTTCCATGGCATACGAGTTGCATCCACAGTAATAACACAAACGCGGACAAAAAGGGATGTGTACATAAAACGAAATATGCCGGGGGTCTTTTTCGTTAGAGGCCATAACAGCCTCTCTGAAATCTTCGGCACCAAATTGTTCGTGAAAATAATTGGCCGGCGGATAACTGGTGTACCGGGGTGTCGGTACATTATATTTAGCTAATAAATCAGTACTCATCTTCCGGATATCTTTTTAAAGTAAAACCATACATAAAACAAAGAAGCAAAAGCTAAAGCCGCTTCGGCTACAAATAACACCGTGTAGCCAGATAAATCAGCCAGTTTACCACTACCAACAGCAACCAGCATGCTGCTCAGGTGAAGCACAACTATCTGAAGAGTGAAGTCGGTACCTTCTCGTCCCACACGTACGTAATCCATGGCAATGGTGTAAACCAGTACGGTTGATAATCCGTAAGTAGCCCACAAACAAAAAATACCGATGCAAAGGTTCAACGTGGTCAGCAATCCCCAATAGGAAAGTATCACAAAGTAAATCGCAGTAACAAAAACACAGCTCGCATAAATCACAGCGGCCTTTCCCCTGCCCCATTTGCGGATGATGTTTCCGCTGAAATACGAACCCAGGCAGCCACACAAAGAGCCGAACACACTGAACATGACACCAATGTGCGCCATCGGATAATGCAAATCGACCAACCAGGGCTTCAGCATGGAAAGAATTCCAATAAGACCGGAATTAAATAAAATAAGAAAAGTCAGTTGCGGAACAATGCGACGCTGGCGAAAAAACAGAAGCAAATCTTTCATACCGATGGGCACCCTGCCCGCGCGCGACACAAAGTTAGCATCTCTGTAGTAAAACAAAGGCACGAGCATAAACAGTACAAAGACCGACAAGCCCAGCAGCATGGCCGTCCACCCAATATATTTATAGAGGATCAACAGCAATCCCCCTCCTAGAAGTGATCCGGTAAAATTCCCCATACTTTGCATGCTGTTTCCCCTGCTCCTTTCCTTTCTATTAAAAGAAAGTGCAGTCATGGCATCCGTGGCAATATCTTGTGTCCCTGATGCTATAAACGAAAGGATTATCAAGGTCAGCACCAACCAAAAATCGGCTTTCAAATCAAGAAAGGCCAGCATCAGAATCAGGAAAGCGTAGACAATTTCCGACGAGAATATCCAGCTTTTATACGTATTCAGTCCCGAAGTCTTCCTATCAACCAGCGGCGCCCATAAGAATTTAACGATCCACGGCAATTTTATGAATTGAAGCATACCGATGGCAGTCAGCGAAAAATTATCTTGCCGCATCAACACCGGTAATAAAGTACTGAACAGGCTCATCGGTACAGATTGCGCTATATAGAGAGAAAAAAAAGTAAAAAGCTTACTAAACTGTTTTTCGGCCATTATCAAACGTTGCAATTATAGGGTAAATGATATTGTTGTTCCAAAGGTAAGAGGTTTTCCCTTTTGAGCAAAATATTTTCCCGAAGTCTGAAAGAAATAAGCCATATATTCTTTTGATGCAGCATTCTTTATCCATAAATCTACCGTCAGGTTTCTTTTCACGGCAGACAGCTTTCCATTTAAAATACCGTAGAATCCCTGACGCACATCATTGCTGTCATTCCAATAATGCCTGCCTGTAGCTGTGTACTGAGCCGAAAAAATCAAGCGGTCCACATAACGGGCACTGAGGTTCCACGTATAATCTCCGCCCAACATCAATGTTTGTTGCGGCACATAAGGAATGTAATTACCTGAATAATCAGCATCGCCATACTGATATTCGCGGAATTTGGCCTCGGTATAACCGTAAGTGAATTGCAAATTCAACATATCTGCCGGACGAGCATTCAGTGACAGTTCCACTCCTTTGCTATATGATTTGCCGGCATTGGTCAACATAGATCCCGTTTTATTGGCAACAGCATGTGAAATTTGTTGGTTCCTCCAATCAATATAAAACAAAGCCAAGTCGCCATAAAGTCTGTTGTTAAAAGCCGAAAAGCGTCCGCCCACTTCATAATTCCAGCTATATTCCGGTGAATAAGTACGTTCATCTTCCGTGCTGAATGAAATATTAAATCCACCGGTTTTATAACCGCGGGTAGTAGTTGCATATATCATGTTTGATGCGTCAAACTGATATTGAAGAGAAACCTTAGGGGTAAATTGGGTAAAGCTTTCGCTATCGTTCAATCGGGTAGTCTGTTCTTTCTGATCGGCCGACAGTTTCCAGACAATGTAATCTTGTTTGGCTTTCTCATAGTCAAAACGTGCACCCACTGTCAACGACAGTTTTTTCAGCAAAAAGTCCTTCAAGGTAGACTGGTGATAGGCAGCCAGTCCGTAGGAAGGCTCATCATAATCCTTCTGAGTAGTGTACAACACCATGCGTTTACCCGTTTGGTAAAAGCCGAAAAGTCCGTTCAACCATGTAAAACGCTTGCCGTCTTTGGAGCGCATTTCGAGTTCTTGTGAAAACTGATTCTGTTTTTGAGTTTGTATCACAAAAGCCTTTGCCTCTGCTGTAAAATCCTGATCAATGGCCTGCCTGTCATCCAGATTTTGATAACCCGTTACTGATTTCAACACAAAATCATCAAAGGAATAACTCATGGAAAGTCCACTGGTAAGCACCCCTTGCCTGTATGAACTGTATGCGTTGTAATTCACATCACTAATCTGTCCGGTTGTGTTATCCAGTAACCCATAAGGATATCCTCCTTGATCCGTATATTCATAGTTGACTGAAAAAACGCCATCCCATCCCGACTCCGTTTTCCACTGAATCTTTCCTTTGGTCGATATCTGATTGAGATTATCAGCCTCACTGCCGGTATATGCGTTGACGAAAAAGCCATCATTGTGTTTGTAGCGAGACGAAACGGCATAACCTACCCGGTCAGACAGTTTGCCGTAATAGCTTCCTGAAAACTGAGTCTGCCCGTAGTTGCCTACCATCTGTTTGTATGTCAGTCCTTGATAATCGAGTGGATTCTTGGTATATACATTGATAATCCCTCCCATGGTATTTCGTCCGTAAAGCGTGCCTTGAGGCCCCCTTAACACTTCCACCCTATTCACTTCATTCATATCAAAATCAAAAACCGATTTATCAAAGAAAGGAATGCCGTCAACATAAAGTCCTACCGAAGGAGTCAGCTTGGAACCGATTCCGCGAATGTATATAGGAGAAGTCAGTTTTGAGCCGTAATCGGGTAAAAACAGATTGGGTATATACGAACTCAATTCCTTAAAATCGACCAAATTCTTTTTGTTCAGATCACCCAAAGAAATTAAAGAGATGGAAGCCGGAACTTCACGTAAAGTCTTTTTTTCTTTATAAGAAGTAACCACTACTTCATCCAGCATGACCGACTTACGCGACGTGGAATCGGGCACCGTCACGGCTGCCAATAGATAGCTAGGAAACACCAAAGCTCCTAAAAATGCATATACTTTCATCCTTTTCATCATTTTGCTGCAAAATTAAGGAGTTACAATTAAACTGACAATCCTCATTAATGAGGATTTAGAAAAAAATGAGGCCACCTAAAATTAAGGTGACCCCACTCTTTTTATTTATTTGTGTGGTTTATTTCGCCACTCTCTCAAGCCATTTAAGCATGATAAACATTGTTATCATCGAGAGGCTACATGCAACCACAAATACGGTCCAAGTAAGCCAAATAGGAATTGATTCGTAAAGCACAGCACCAATAAACAACAGCTGATTACCAATAGCAGTTGCGCCTAACCATCCACCTTGCATAACTCCCTGATACTTGGGAGGAGCTACTTTAGAAACAAAAGAAATACCTAGCGGAGAGATATACAACTCAGCAACGGTAAGTATCAGATAGGTCAGCATTAATAAGAATGGAGTTACCTTAACAGACGAAGACCCTAAAGTAATGATGTCTTTATGCAAAGGTAGATTTGACATGTAAGAACCTACTGCCATGACAACAAAGGCCAAAGCCGCAATACCCATACCAATGGCAATCTTCTTAGGCGTTGAAGGCTCCTTGCCTAGTTTGCGTTGTGCAGCAAAAACTCCCATAACAATAGGTGTTAAGAATACCACGAAGAATGGATTCAATGTTTGAAAGAGTTCAGCTGAAATACTCATACCAAAGAGGTTGAGATCTGTGTATTCTTTTGCAAAGTAGGTCAATGTCAAGCCATTCTGGTGGAAAGAGAACCAGAAGAAAATAACCACACCAAACACAGCAAACAGTGCATACATACGTTGTTTCACTTCCTTTGCATCCATCTCAATCACACCGGCATCATTCTGCTGTGCTTTCTTACCGCTAGGATCGGGGAAGGTTCTCTTATTAACAATATATATAGTCAAAGATAACAACATAGCTAAAATAGCAATTGCAAATGCATAGTGAAAACCGGTAGTAAACACATTCAGATAATCAGCAGCGAAAACAGACATATCAGTTACCGGGTTCACAGAGACTTCGGCAGATAATTTTGTCATCAAATCACTGGCCTCAGGAGATAAAGTTCCGGCTAAATGTCCGTGACAAAGAGATGGAAGATCTGCATTGTACGAATAACCATGCTTGTCCAACCACCAGCCACGAATACCCACAGCTGCAATAGGAGCAAAAATAGCACCAATATTGATAAACATGTAGAACAATGAAAAGCCTGAATCCCTCATGCTGGAGTATGTAGGGTTGTCATACATCTGCCCTACCAAAGCCTGAAGGTTTCCTTTGAACAATCCGTTACCAAAGGCTATAACCAGCAGTCCCAGACAAGTAATAACCAAAAACAATGTTTTATCAGAAACTGGTGTAGGTGTGGGAACGGCCAACATGAAATAACCGACTGCCATGACAACCAGACCTGTTAGAATCGTGCCTTTGTAGTTACGTGTTTTATCAGCTATGAGACCTCCTACAAATGCTAGGATGTAGATAGAGAAATAAAAAACTGAGTAAATAAGCCCCGCATCTTTGCCATTCAAGCCGAACTTCGCCTGAAGGAAAAGAACCAGGATTGCCATCATGGTATAAAAACCAAAACGCTCACCCAAGTTAGCCAGGGCAGCAGATAATAAGCCTTTGGGATGTTTGTCCATCATAAATTATAAATTTTGAATTAATATATTCTCTCTGAAATACGAATTATATCATATTTAGTGCAAATATATACTTTTTGGCATATTATTCCTAAAAAAGCGTGCAAACTTCCGCCTTTACAAGTCTTATTAACTCATTCGGATCGATTTTTATCTGCAATCCGCGCTGGCCCGCACTTACATAGATAAAAGGATAGTTAATGCATGTATGGTGAATGTAGGTGGGAAAATGCTTTTTCATCCCCACGGGCGAACAGGCACCGCGTATGTAACCGGTTGTGGGAAGCAATTCTTTCATGGGAATCATGTCACAGCTCTTATTACCGGACACCTTAGCGGCCAGCTTCAGGTTCACTTCCTCGTCACCGGGAATAACACAAACAAAATGTCCCGTTTTATCTCCTCGCAATACCAATGTTTTAAAAACCTGATTGATGTCTTCTCCCAAGCTTGCGGCTACGTGCACCGCACTCAGATCACTCTCGTCAACTTCATAAGGAATCAATTCATAATTCACTTTCTCCTTATCGAGCAGGCGCGCCGCATTTGTTTTATTTATCTTCATGTTTTCAACTCATTACATTCCCAGTTCTTCTTTCAAAAAACGAGGCGTATATCCTTTGGTGCAGCGGGCTACCTCTTCGGGAGTACCGCAGCTTAAAAGTTCTCCACCGCCTTTTCCGCCTTCGGGTCCCATGTCGATGATGTAGTCGGCCATCTTAATCACATCCAGGTTATGCTCAATAACAATGACGGTATTCCCCTTGTCGACCAGTTTATTTAAAACACCCATGAGCACACGAATATCTTCAAAGTGTAATCCGGTGGTAGGTTCATCGAGTATGTACACAGTCTTTCCGGTGTCTCGCTTAGATAATTCGGTAGCCAACTTCACGCGCTGACTTTCGCCACCCGATAAGGTAGTCGACGATTGTCCCAGTTTGATGTAACCCAGCCCCACGTCTTGAATCACCTTGATCTTATTCAAAATCTGAGGCACATTTTCAAAGAACTCCACTGCACGGTTAATGGTCATATCAAGCACATCGGCAATTGATTTTCCTTTGAAACGAACCTCCAGTGTTTCTCTGTTGTATCGTTTGCCATGACAGACTTCACAAGGAACATATACATCGGGAAGGAAATTCATTTCAATGGTTTTATACCCGTTACCGGAACAGGCTTCACAACGGCCTCCCGACACGTTAAATGAAAAACGACCCGGTTTATAACCACGTATTTTGGCTTCCGGTAAACCGACAAACAGGTTTCTTATATCTGAAAATACACCGGTATAAGTAGCCGGATTGGAGCGAGGTGTACGTCCTAAAGGCGACTGATCCACATTGACCACTTTGTCTATGTGTTCCAATCCTTCTATCGATTCATATTCCAACGGATCCTGAAGAGAATGATAGAATTTCTGCGAAAGAATAGGCTGCAAGGTTTCATTAATCAAAGTCGACTTGCCACTTCCCGATACTCCCGTAACACAAATCAGTTTGCCCAAAGGAAACTCAACCGTCACATTTTTGAGATTGTTTCCGCGTGCTCCTTTGAGCCACAATGACTTTCCATTTCCTTTTCTTCGTTGTGCAGGGACCTCAATCTGCGTTTTTCCATTGAGGTATCTGGAAGTCAACGTATCTGTTTCAAGCATCTTCTGAGGCGTACCCGAAAAGACAACCTCTCCTCCCAGCCGACCGGCTTTGGGTCCCATATCAATCACATAATCGGCAGCCAACATCATATCTTTGTCGTGCTCAACCACAATAACCGAGTTCCCGATATCCCGCAGCTCCTTGAGCGAACGAATCAAACGAAGGTTATCACGTTGATGAAGTCCGATACTGGGCTCATCGAGAATATACAATACATTCACCAGTTGCGAACCAATTTGTGTGGCCAGACGAATGCGCTGACTCTCACCGCCCGAGAGACTCACCGAGCTTCTGTTGAGCGACAAATACTCCAGTCCCACATCAAGCAAAAATTTCAAGCGGGTACGAATCTCTTTTAAGATTTCAACGGCTATCTTCTTCTGCTGTTCACCCAAGTGATCTTCTACATGTTCTAACCACTCGTAAAGTTCGGATATATCCATTGAAGCAAGCTCCATAATATTCTTATCGTGAAAGCGGAAGTGCAAGGCTTCTTTGTTCAAACGGGCTCCCTTACATTCGGGGCAAACGGTTGTGCGGGCAAATTGTTCCGCCCATTTCTGTGCCGTAGCCGACGAGTCTTTGTCTTGCAACATCTGGATATACTTCACCACTCCTTCGTAAGTTGTGAAATAGTCGGACGATGTGCCAATGAGCGAGCTTTTTATTTTAATGCGGTCGTCAGAACCATTCAAGATTTCATCGATTGCCTCATCGGGCAATTCAGACACAGGTGTTTTTAAATCAGCATCATATTTCTCCAGCAAAGCAGCTATCTGCCAAAAGATCATGGAGTTCTTGTGCTTACCGAGCGGGGTAATGGCACCGTCATGAATAGAAAGTTTTCGATCAGGAATTACCTTTTCAATATCGATTTGATTCACAACCCCCAGTCCTTTGCACTTGGGACAAGCGCCTTGCGGAGAGTTGAAAGAGAAGTTGTGCGGAGCCGGTTCCTTATAAGACAACCCGGTAACCGGACACATCAACCGCTTGCTGTAATGCCGTATGTTTTCGTTTTGAAGATCAAGCAACATCAATAAACCATCACCTTGACGCATAGCTGTGGCAATGCTCTGTTTCAAGCGTTTATCGTCCTTGTCGCCCACAATCAGCTTATCAATAACCACCTCAATGTCGTGATTCTTATACCGATCGAGCTTCATACCGTGCGTAATCTCACGCACCTCACCGTCAACACGCACATATAAATAGCCCTTCTTGCGGATCTGCTCAAAAAGTTCTTTGTAATGTCCTTTTCGTGTACGCACCAACGGAGCCAGAATGTATATTTTCTTGGCTTTATAATCTTTCAGAATCAGATCTGTAATCTGTTCCTCAGTGTATTTCACCATCCGTTCACCCGAATAATACGAATAAGCCTCACCGGCTCTGGCATACAGCAAACGAAGGTAGTCGTATATCTCCGTGGTAGTGCCCACAGTAGAACGGGGGTTCTTATTGGTGGTTTTCTGTTCGATAGAGATTACCGGACTCAATCCCGTTATCTTATCTACATCCGGCCGCTCCAGATTTCCCAAAAAGTTACGCGCATAAGCGGAGAACGTTTCAATATACCGGCGTTGTCCTTCAGCAAAGACGGTGTCAAATGCCAAAGATGATTTTCCACTACCACTCAATCCGGTAATAACAGTCAAACTGTCGCGGGGAATTTCTGCATCAATGTTTTTGAGATTATGGACACGAGCTCCATAGACATTTATATATTCTTTTTCTTGCATCTTTCTACTTAAAATATAATACCTGCAAAAATAATGCTTCCTGATGAAAAATAGTTTTAAAAAATGCTTTATTATTTTCTTAACTCATTATGTTGTGCAAATACATGACATTTTTAGTACCTTTGCATTTGGATAGCCATTGGCAAATGGCGCTTCATTTTATTTATAACGTAAAATAACCGCTGATGAGACTTATAAAAAAGATTAGTATTCTGCTATTCGTTTTAAACGCCTGTGTACTGCATATTTCAGCACAAGAAAGAAATTCCTGGTTTTTACATACCATTGAAAAAGGGCAAAGCCTTTATTCTATTGCCAGCATGTATGGAGTAAACAAGGCAGACATTATTACTCTAAACCCGGGCTGTGATGAAAAGATCTACGTTGGCCAGACCTTAAAAATACCTCAGAAAACCTCTAACCAGAAAGAAGATATTTTCCACACGATTAAAAGCGGAGAAACTCTTTACCGCCTTACCGTGATGTATCAGATGTCGGCAGATGCCATCTGCGATGCCAACCCGGGATTAAGTGCACAAAACTTTCGCATAGGAACCGTTATTCGCATCCCCCTGAACAAAAACACTGAAACCACCTTCGTAAAAGAGCCCGTACAAAACAATGTGGCCGCCACTCCTCAATCCCGATGCCGGGAAACTCACAAGGTTAAAAAGAGGGAAACCCTTTACAGCATTGGTCAGCGGTATGGAATCAGCTCGCAAGAGTTAATTGCAGCCAATCCGGAATTAAAGAACAGAGGTTTGAACAAAGGAGACGAATTGTGCATTCCCTTCGCTGCTTCCAACAACGAAGATCAGAGAGGAACTTCAACCATACCGAACGACAGTGATTTGTTCAATGCCAACAGTGCCAAAACATACAAACGGTTATCAACCATCAAAGCTGCGGTCATACTTCCTTTCATGCTCAACGGGAACAAAAGAAACGAATCGGCCAGAATGGTTGAGTACTACGAAGGTTTTCTTATGGCTGTTGACAGTTTAAAAAGAACAGACGTGTCCGTTGACCTTTACACCTATGACTCGGGTGATGAAACCAGCTCTATCCAGTCTATACTAGATAAAAGCGAACTGAAAAAGATGGATGTCATTTTCGGTCCGTTGCATGCCGAGCACATTGATCCGCTGGCTGCCTTTGCCAAAAAGAACCAAATCCGTTTGGTTATTCCATTCACATCGAAAGACAACGAGGTGTTCCAGAATCCTTGGGTATATCAAATAAACACCCCACAATCTTATTTGTATTCGGAAGTATATGAACACTTTAACCGTCAGTTTCCCAACGCCAACGTGATTATACTCGATGCAACCAACGGAAACGGCGAAAAAGCAGAATTCATCAAAGGGTTCAAACAAGAACTGAAAAGAAAGGGAACTACCCTGCATGTATTGAAAGCCAGTGCTTCACAAGAGGAATTAAAAGCGGCTCTTCGTTTGGGAAAAACAAATATCTTCGTACCCACTTCGGGCAGTAACCTTACATTAATTAAATTACTTCCTCAATTGAAATTACTGGTGCGAAACAGTCCGGAAATGGTGATCAACCTCTTCGGTTACCCGGAATGGCAGACGTACACCAAAGACCATCTGGATAGTTTCTTTGAGCTTGATACGTATTTCTACTCTTCCTTTTACACAAACAACCTTTTGCCGGCCGCCATCAAATTCAATAACGGCTACCGCAAATGGTATTCGAAAGATATGGCCAACACATTCCCCAAATACGGCATGCTGGGATTTGATACAGGTTTCTTCTTCCTGAAAGGGTTAAGCGAATATGGCACCGGACTGGAACGTAACCTGTCTAAAATGAAGCTTACTCCCATTCAAACCGGATTCAGCTTTGAGAGGGTGAATACATGGGGAGGCTTTGTGAACAAAAAAGTATTCTTCGTTCGTTTCACCAAAGATTTTGAATTAATAAAACTCGATTTCGAATAAAATAAAGCATAAGATTCATGATTAAAAAGTTTCTAAAGACAGGAATGGTACTCACCTTTGCAGCCGTCAGCCTACCCGCTTTGGCGCAGATAGGCGAATTGCGCAATAACATAGCAGTAGGGGTCAATGGTGGAATGAACTTCAGCAATGTATCTTTTACTCCCAAAATAAAGCAGAAAACGACCAATGGCATGACCGGAGGATTAACTGTGAGATATATTTCCGAGAAATATTTCGCCATGATTTGCGGACTGCAAATGGAGCTGAACTATTCGCAAAGAGGCTGGACCGAGCTGATTGAAGAGAACACGGATACCTACAGCCGTGAAATGAACTACTTGGAAATACCTTTTCTGGCGCACTTAGCATTCGGAAAAGAGAGGGGCGGACAGTTTTTCATCAATGCCGGACCACAAATTGGTTTCCTGCTTAATGAGAAAGAAAAGAAGAGTGCCGACTTCAGTCCCATCAGTCGCACCAGCTACCAATACGGTAAGATGGCCGATAACAAGTTCGATTACGGAATTGTAGGTGGTGCAGGCGTTGAAATAAGAACAGGTGTCGGTAACTTTCTGGTGGAAGGCCGGTATTACTACGCACTGTCCGACTTTTATAAAACAACTAAAAAGGATGATTTTTCAAGGGCGGCGCACAGCATCCTGTCGGCTCGAATCACATACTTATTTGACCTTAGCAAATAAGCCGGGAGGTCACCCAACAAAAAATGCGGAAATTGAGTTTCCGCATTTTTTGTTTCTTTATGTATAATCAGGTTCTTACCTCAAACGATCGGCAGCTTTCACCATCACCTCATCACGCCCAATGGCACGTAGAGCTAAGTAGTTAAGTATAATCGCTATCAAAGGAAAACTCAAAGCCCAAGATATGCGGAACGAAGCTTCCAGATCACTCTTTAACATGAACATAAAAGCTAGGAAAGCCAGGTAAAAACCCACCAATAAGACACTGCAAAAAACAGTCATACGTATTTGAAGCATTCTGTTCTTATATAAGAATATGGTCAAAAAAGAAATGATCGAGCTTAATATAAGGATACACAAGATACCCCAGGTTGACTGAAACAGGTTGTTGGCACTCACCCCGGCAGGCATCAATGTATATTGCACGGCATCTGCCCCTGTAAAATAGCCCAATGGCATACACATGGCAGCAATCAGCAAGCCGGTAACCAAAAGTAGATAAACGGTTTGAATTCGTTGAATCATAATCGGTAAGGTATTAAAATAATAAGTACGGGTTATAACGAGAATAATAAAAGCCAAGCAGTAAAATGTACAGACTTCTCTCCCACTTCAACCACCTGGCTTATAGTATGTAAGTATGCAATGTATTACTGCAACTTTTCTTTTTCTTTAGAAGGATTTCTATAATAAATCTTGCCTTCCAAATATTCCTGCGCAGCAATCAGCGTGGGTTTGGGCAATTTCTCGTAATAACGTGAAATTTCAATTTGCTCTCTGTTTTCGAACACCTCTTCGAGGTTATCATTGTAAGAAGCAAACTCCTGCAACTTCTTAGACAAGTCACTTTTGATCTCAACACTGATCTGATTAGAGCGCTTACCGATGATAGAAACTGTTTCATATACGTTACCCGTATCAGAACATAAATCCATCATATCACGGGTTACTGTTGACGAAGGAGCATTTGATTTTTTGTAGTCCATAAATCTATCTAAATTTAATCTTTAATTATCTCTTTTGATTCCTTGAATATATTCTCTGCCTCTTTGAGGTATTTGCTTTCGGGGAACTCATTTACAAAGGCATAATACTCATCAATTGTTTCTCTGTAACGTTCTCCTTTTTTTTCCTCCACACTATAAATAGCCATTTCGTATTTTGACTTCAAAATCAAAATGGAAAGGTCTTCGCGGTAGTGCGTGTACGGATAATCCTTGAGTGCATTCTGTGCAGTCACCACACAAGAAAGAAAGTTATTACCCATATAGTTACCCAAATTGTAATACAACCTGGCAGAAAGGAGTTCCTTCTGAACCAGTTTATCCTGCAATTCGAATATCATATTCTGTGCCTCCGGCTTCTTGGTGCTATTGGGAAAATACTCCAAAAACATCTGCAACTCCTGAATAGCCTTGTAAGTTCCCGACTGATCAAGACGGGCTTCAGGGGTATCCAGACATAAACCTTTTCCGGCATGGAAACGTGCCAATTCAGCAAACGTGCCTCGCGGATAAGAGTTGTAATACGTAATAAAAGTCTGAGCAGCAGTCTGATAATCTTTTTGATTATAATAACTCATACCAAGCATGTACAAAGACTCTTCCGCCTTATCGGTTCCTTTAAGAATGGTTATCAACTCATTCAGCAACGTGGCCGATTTGCTGTATTTTCCTTTCGCAAAGTAGTTCTTGGCTGCTTCGTATTTGTACTCGTAGTCTGTGCTCTTCAGCAACTTGTTATACTCTCCGCATGAAGAAAGCAACATAGCTGCCAACATGTATGTAACGACACTTTTTCTCATTCTAATTACAAAATAATTGTGCAAAGGTACTCATTCGGTTCGAATAAATCAATTAATCAATGTTTTTTAATACTAAAAAACGACAGACTACAGTCGATACAAATCACTGGCTGCAAGGAGATCGACCTTCTTCTCCGTCAAAACCCTTATACACCCCGGCATATCGTTGGGACGGATAATCACATTGGCCGAACCATTGTTGGCAAACGAGTACATATATTCGATAAACACGCCCGATTCCGACAGATACTCCAGCACTTTAGCCAGTGCACCCGGCACATTGGGACAGTTGATACCTACCACATCCGTTATGCTTACGGCAAAATGATGTGCTTTCAAAGCATTATAAGCTTTATCGGGATCAGAAACAATTCCTCTTAAGATTCCGAAATCCGCATTCTCAGCAATACACAGTGCCGACAGATTAATACCTTCATCGGCCAGTATACGTGTAACCTCGGTAAGTCTACCTTCTTTATTCTCTAAAAAAATAGAGAGTTGTTTTGCTACCATATTATTTTCGTTTTATCAGAGTTTTCTATTATCAATAACACGTTTCGCCTTTCCTACACTGCGTTCAATGCTTCTGGGCTCCACAATCTTCACGTTGACTCCCAATCCCAAAACACTTTGCAAACGGGCAGTCAGCTTCTTCTTCAGCGCCAGCATTTTGTTGATTTCATCCGAATAGAAATCAGGGCGTGCTTCTACCTTCAGCTCCATTGTATCCGTATTGTTCACACGATCAACAATAAGCAAATAGTGTGGTTCGAATTCGGGCATTTCAAGTATAACCGACTCAATTTGTGTGGGGAATACATTGACTCCGCGAATAATAAGCATATCATCACTTCGGCCTAAAATACGATCCATGCGTACCAATGTTCGTCCGCATGCACATTTTTCATAATGCAGAGCCGTCAAATCTTTAGTGCGATACCTCAGCAAAGGCATTCCTTCTTTGGTGAGGTGAGTAAATACCAGCTCACCCGTTTCACCCGGGTTAACCGGTTGCAAAGTTTTGGGGTCAACAATTTCTGGAAAGAAATGGTCTTCATTCAGGTGCGTACCGTTTTGGCATTCGCATTCGTACCCCACTCCCGGTCCGGCAATTTCACTCAACCCGTAAATATCATACGCCTTGATACACAACTTCTCTTCAATCTCTTTACGCATGCTTTCCGTCCACGGTTCCGCACCGAAAACGCCGACCTTCAATTTAAAATCGTCACGGGGTACGCCCGAATCTTTGATCGTATCGGCTATAAAAAGAGCATAAGAAGGCGTGCAGCACAAAACCGTCGAGCCAAAGTCATGCATCAGCGTAATTTGTTTTTCCGTATTACCACTCGACATGGGAATAACCGATGCACCGATATTCTCGGCTCCGTAATGAGCACCCAGTCCCCCGGTAAACAAACCGTAACCGTAAGCGATATGAAATATGTCCGTATTGCCGGCTCCGTAAGCAGAAAAGCTGCGTGAAAGACACTCCGTCCACGCTGCCAGGTCTTTCCGCGTGTAACCCACCACCGTAGGCTTGCCTGTGGTACCCGAAGAACCGTGAATACGTACAATCTGACTCATGGGCACCGCACACAAGCCAAACGGATAATTATCTCTTAAATCAGTCTTGGTTGTAAAAGGAAGTTTTACCAGATCATCTATGTCATGGATGTCATCCGGCGTAATTCCCATTTCCTGCATTTTCTTTCTGTAGAAAGGCGTGTTGTGATAAACGTGTTCAACGATTTTTTTTAATCTCATGCTCTGGAGCTTACGAAGATTCTCGCGGTCCATACATTCGATGCTTTCATTCCAAATCATGCTTTTCGATATAAATTATTAGTAGTATCAGTATCCGAGTTTGATAATGTTGCAAAGTAAAGAATTAATTTGGAAAAACAATTTGTATATCTCGACATTTTTGCCGAATATTGCCACTTGTTTTTGCCCAAAGGGCTTTTTTATCCATTTTATAACACATTTAAAGAAAAAGTACTCAAAATGAAATTTACCCATTTATTTGGCTATCATGGCCAGACAAGTATCAGAACGGAGATTGTTGCCGGTATTACTACCTTTTTAACGATGTCGTACATTTTGGCTGTAAACCCCGACATTCTTTCGCAGGCAGGAATGAGCAAAGAATCAGTCTTCACCGCCACCGCTCTGGCATCTGCCGTAGCCACATTCTGCATGGCAATCATGGCCAAACTGCCTGTTGCCCTTGCTCCAGCCATGGGAGTAAACGCCTTTTTCGCTTTCACCTTAGTACAGGGCATGGGCCTTAGCTGGCAAACAGCATTGGCTGCGGTCCTCATAGAAGGTGTCATTTTTATCTTAATAACTGCTTTCAATATCCGTGAAGCCATCGTAAACAGCATTCCCATGAGTTTGCGTTACGCTATATCGGCCGGTATCGGTATGTTCATTTCCTTCATCGGACTGAAGAATGCCGGTATCATTGTGTCAAACGAAGCAACTTTCGTGATGCTGGGTAAGTTTACACCTGCCGCCGTGCTGGCTGTTATCGGTATCATTCTAAGTGGTATCCTGATGAAGAAGAACGTGAAAGGTGCTCTGTTTTACAGCATCATGGCTTGTACGGCTATCGGTATTCCAATGGGAGTAACCTTGTTGCCCGATAATTTCTCACCCGTATCCCTGCCGCACTCCATGGAGCCTACCTTCATGCAGTTCGATTTCAGCCAGATATTCTCTGTCGATATGCTAATCATTGTTTTTGTGCTGATCTTTATGGATTTGTTTGACACCATCGGTACGCTGATCGGGGTAACATCCAAAGCCGGATTGATGGACAAAGACGGTAAGATTCCTCACATCAAGGAAGCTCTTTTGGCAGACGCCATCGGTACGACTTTCGGAGCCGTATGCGGAACATCAACCGTAGGTTCTTATGTGGAGAGTGCATCGGGCATCAGCGAAGGGGGACGCACCGGACTGACTTCTCTTACCGTAGCCGTTCTTTTCATCATTGCCTTGTTCTTTGCGCCACTGTTTCTGCTCATTCCAAGTGCGGCAACCACAGGTGCCTTGTTCATTGTGGGCGTATTGATGATTGGAAACATACCGAACATTGACCTGAGTGACATATCCGAAGCGCTGCCTGCCTTCGTTACCATGCTGATGATGGTACTGACCTACTCCATTGCCGACGGTATCGTGCTGGGTATGTTAAGTTATGTCATCATTAAACTGTTTACGGGAGAATACAAAAAGATATCCGCAACCATGTATATCCTTTCTGTGTTATTCATATTAAAATTGATTCTCGGATAATGAATTTTGAGCTAACATCAGCTTATCAACCTACCGGTGACCAGCCGGAAGCGATTGCACAACTCACTGAAGGTGTACTTCAGGGAGTGCCCGCGCAAACGCTTCTGGGTGTTACCGGTTCCGGAAAAACATTCACCATTGCCAATGTGGTGAAAAACATCAATAAACCCACATTGATTTTAAGCCACAACAAAACATTGGCCGCGCAGCTTTACAGCGAGTTTAAAAGCTTCTTCCCCAACAATGCGGTTGAGTATTACGTATCTTACTACGATTATTACCAGCCTGAGGCTTACCTGCCGGGCAGTGATACGTATATTGAAAAAGACCTTGCCATCAATGACGAGATCGATAAACTGAGGCTGGCCGCTACTTCCGCCCTTCTTTCTGGACGTCAGGACGTGCTGGTTGTGTCGTCCGTATCATGCATATACGGTATGGGTAACCCGGCCGATTTCTATAGCAACGTGATTGATGTTGAAAAAGGAAAAGCCGTTAACCGTAATGTCTTTCTGCGCCGACTGGTCGACAGCCTGTATGTGCGCAACGACATTGACCTGAACCGGGGTAACTTCCGTGTAAAAGGAGATACCGTTGACATTGCACTGGCCTATTCCGATCACATACTACGCATTATTTTCTGGGGCGATGAGGTAGACGCCATTGAGGAAGTCGACCCGCTTTCGGGCATAACCGTAGGAGTGTTCGAATCATATAAGATATATCCGGCCAACTTGTTCATGACAACCAAGGAGGCCACGCAACGGGCCATCCACATGATTGAAGACGACCTGACACGTCAGGTAGCCTTTTTTGAATCAATCGGCAAACCCTACGAAGCCAAAAGACTGTACGAACGTGTAACGTATGACATGGAAATGATCCGGGAGCTGGGACACTGTTCGGGCATTGAGAACTATTCACGCTATTTTGACGGTCGCGAGGCCGGCACACGCCCCTACTGTCTGCTCGACTTTTTCCCCGATGATTTCCTGATGGTCATTGATGAAAGCCACGTGAGCGTGCCGCAAATCAGAGCGATGTACGGAGGCGACCGGGCACGAAAGACTAACTTGGTTGAATACGGTTTCAGACTTCCTGCCGCACTCGACAACCGTCCGCTGAAATTTGAAGAGTTTGAGGAACTGGCCAAACAGATTATTTACGTGAGTGCCACACCGGCCGATTACGAACTAATCCGCTCCGAAGGAGTCGTTGTTGAACAGGTTATACGTCCTACCGGACTACTAGATCCGATCATCGACGTGCGTCCCAGCATGAATCAGATTGATGATTTGATGGAAGAGATACAGCAACGTATTGAAATGAACGAGCGTGTGTTGGTAACCACCCTCACCAAACGAATGGCCGAGGAACTGACCGAATTCCTGCTCAACAATCAGGTAAGTTGCAACTACATTCACAGTGATGTTGACACGTTGCAGCGCGTTAAAATCATGGATGATCTTCGCCAGGGTGTGTACGATGTACTGATTGGAGTCAACCTGCTCCGTGAAGGGCTCGACCTACCCGAGGTTTCCCTGGTTGCTATTCTGGATGCCGACAAAGAAGGTTTCCTTCGTTCGCACCGTTCACTCACGCAAACAGCAGGCCGTGCCGCCCGAAACGTTAACGGAAAGGTCATTATGTATGCCGACAAGATAACCGACAGCATGCAACTGACCATTGACGAGACCAACAGACGACGCGAAAAACAGCTGGCCTATAACGAAGCCAACGGCATTACACCGCAACAAATCATTAAGGCGCGCAACCTATCTGTATTCAAAGACAACCTGACCGAGAACGATGCGCAGCGAGCCAAAGCTTACATTGAGCCCGAAAGGCCTAACATTGCAGCCGATCCTGTGGTGCAATACATGAACCGTGAACAGATGCAGAAAGCCATTGACCGGACACGTAAGCTGATGCAGGAAGCCGCTAAAAAGCTCGAGTTCATTGAAGCAGCACAATACCGCGACGAGTTGTTGAAGCTGGAAGACCTGATGAAAGAGAAGTGGGAAACTGTGTAAATCTGTTACAGAATTAAACATTTCAAGGTTCAAAATATTAAATCATGTTATAAAACACATGTTTTCGCACACAACACTTGCAAATACCAAAAAAGTGCGTACCTTTGCAATGTGTTTTTCATAGTATTAGATTTAAGGTTAACAAAGGTTGGAGTCAGGCGTGACTCCTTTTTTTTGCCCATACCCCAACTTTTGCGTTCCCGTCTCATCAATCTTCATCCAAAAAGCTTTTATCTTTCAGGTACGAAGCCGCCTGCTTACAATAACGCGTGTTTGTTAGGTAATAATAATAATTGTCTACGTTTTTATACGCCAGCTTGCGCTCTTCGGCCGTAAGCATGCTCCACTCCTTCTTTGCCCGTGCTATGTTTACCTTACGCATTTGCGTCGTTTCATGATAATAATCCCAAAACTCCTGAAATTCCTTTTCGTAATTTGGATCCTTCTTGTAAGCATCCTTGCGCACCCCTGTCCACAAATCATAATTAATTACCCGGATATGCGTTGTTCTCTTGTGTGCAAGTAGCATAATTACATTTATTTTCTCCAGCTTCTCAAAATAGCGACGCGTCTTGGCACGACTCCAGCCAAACATATCGGCCCAAGTCTGCATGCTTCGAAAAGACTCCCCTCGCTTACAAAGTTCATCCGTTCCATACACATCAAACGTGGCATCGCGGTAATTCACATGGCACAAAACAAGCATAAAAGCTTCAAACTCACTACAAACCTTGGATCTGTCGGCCAGACGACTTTCCATGAGCGCTTTGGGAACTAAAATATATCCCTTTACAAAGACCGAATCCAACGGTGATTTTTCCATAATACAGTTATTTAGTAATAAATTTTCAGTCGGCAAAAACGTCCAAAAGCCGTATAAGCAGTTGAACAGGCAGCGTACAACTCAATCACTTCATTTACAGCAACTTACACACACCCTTGTTTTAAAAGCGGCCATGCCATCGGCCACAAATAAATATTATAATCTTAAATAATTAATAAAATAATAAATATTGTATTTTGAATTTGAATCCAAAACACCAAAAACACCCCTCCTGTAAAACAGGTGGCAGGTTCTTTTACCATCAATGAGTTGGGAGCTTATATAAAATGAAGCATTCGTCGTGTTTATGCAGGTATATCTTATATCAGTACGTATTCTCAGCAACAATGGCTTAACAAAGATAGATAAAAATAGATGATAAATAAAATGTAGGCCAACAAATTTAAATCCCAGGCCTAGAATTTTTATTTGTTGGCCTAGAATAAAAAAAAGTTGGTGAACAGTTCATTTTATGATCGTATTATTTCCATTTCAACAAATTAAATCGTAAATTTATAGCCTGAATTAAAAACGTATTCTTCTATCTAATTTTATAACGAGATGAAAAACATCATACTTACCGTATTCTCTTTCCTCTACTTATCAAGTTTCTGCCATGCGCAGGAAGGTTATCAGAATCCGGTTATCCCGGGATTCCATCCCGACCCCAGTGTATGCCGTGTAGGTGACGATTATTATCTGGTCAACAGCACCTTTGAGTATTTTCCGGGAGTACCGTTATTTCACAGTAAAGACCTCATTCACTGGCAACAATTGGGTAACGTACTCACCCGTCCGTCGCAGTTGAACCTTCAAAAAGCCGGTTCTTCAGGCGGTATATACGCACCTACCATTCGTTACCACGAAGGGACTTTTTACATGATCACCACCAATGTGACCGACAAAGGCAATTTTCTGGTTCACACCAAAGACCCTGCTGGTGAATGGTCGGACCCGGTATGGATTAAACAGGGCGGCATTGACCCGTCTATCTACTTTGAAAGCGGGAAGTGTTACCTGGTCAGCAACCCCGACAACACCATTATGCTATGCGAAATTAACCCCATGACGGGTGAGCAGCTTAGCAGTACCAAAGCTATCTGGCGAGGAACCGGAGGACGCTATCCCGAGGGGCCTCATCTGTATAAAAAAGACGGGTGGTATTACCTGCTTATCTCCGAAGGCGGCACGGAGTACGGCCATAAAGTAACCATTGCACGCAGTCGAAACATGGAAGGGCCTTATGATTCCAATCCGGCCAACCCCATATTAACCCATATCAATATGGAAGCGCAGCTCAACCCCATACAAGGAACCGGCCATGCCGATTTGGTAGAGGCAGCAGATGGTTCGTGGTGGATGGTTTGTCTGGCTTTTCGTCCGCAATCGGGACTGCATCATCTGTTGGGACGCGAAACATATCTTGCTCCTGTGCGCTGGGATACCAATGCCTGGCCCGTGGTTAACGGCAACGGAACAATCAGTCTGGATATGCGAGTGCCTACCCTGCCTCAGCATCCGTTTCCTGAAAAGTCTGCACGAGATGAATTCAACGCCGGTAAAGCTTCACCGGAATGGATACACCTCCGAAATCCGCACATGGAAAACTACCAATTCACCAAAGACGGCAAACTGCGTTTGCTGGCAACCGGCGTGAAACTGGATGATTCGGGGAGTCCTACTTTTATCGGTCGCCGACAGGAACACATGCGCTTCACAACCACCACATCGGTTAAGCTTCAGAAAGCTGCCCCCAACGACGAGGCAGGTCTTACCGTATGGATGAACAACCAGGCACACTACGACCTTTACATCAAGCAATTGGGGCAAGGCAAGCAAGCCGTGGTGCTGCGCTACCGAATGGGATTACTCACGCACATTGCCAAGGAGGTTATTGTACCGGCTTCAAACATTCAGCTACAGGTGAAAGGTGAAAATGACACCTACTCATTCGCCTATTCGTTGAATGGAACTACGTTTCAGTCAATCGGGCAAATGAATACCCGTTACCTGAGCACCGAAACCGCCGGAGGGTTCACCGGAATTATATTGGGACTATATGCTACATCTCAAACACCGGCCACGCATGCGTATGCCGACTTTGATTGGTTTGAATATTTGAGTCGGTAAGAAAAGCCAAGTTGAAATTCTTAATAAGCGTTTATAACATTTGCCTTTCAACTCCAAAATATTAAATCATGTTATAAAACACATGTTTTCGCACACGAAACTTGCAGATCTCAAAAAAGTGCGTACCTTTGCAATGTGTTTTTCATAGTATTAGATTTAAGGTTAACAAAGGTTGGAGTCAGGCGTGACTCCTTTTTTTTTGCCCATAAGCGAAAATCAAGGAGTTCAGGACACCATAACAAAAAAACAATGGAAAAACAACAACTGAATATACACGACAAACAAGAAAGTCCACCAGTACACAATATTGGAGAGCTTAACACATTCCATCATAAAATTTATGAAGATGTTCCATTAACCGCAGATATTGCATTCTATTGGTTTACAACAGAGGTTAGCGAACATAAAGTTACGACTTTATGGATAGAGTGGGCTCAAAAGTTACTTCAAGCCGGGTACTCCAGTACGCAAATTATACAATTAAGCCAATTCACAAATACAGAGAATCAAATAACACTCATCGGTCTGACAAATGTAATATTAGATGAGCTTTCAATTGATATAAACGATTTTGGAACCATATTAAAATATAAAGCAATTTACTGTATCCAAGTAAAGTTGGAGAGCAATGAGAATGTCTTCTCTATTTTAGAATCATTAGAAAAGATTTTCCTAGATTATCCGGCAGCATTTCTTTATGACTTTCATGTTCTTTATCTTGCATATAAAGAATTAAGGGAAGAAGGTGAACAAAATTATTGGGAAGGACTTAGCTTTCGCAATAAAGAAATGTATGTAAAACAGTACCTCAATAACTGGATAAAGAAACCTCAAAGCCAACTCTATCAGAAATGGGAAAAGAAGCCTAGGGTTCAAAAAATAGTAGAATATTATCTATTGAACAAGTACACACTTATTCTATCTTTTGTAATCATTGTCAGCACAATCTCCTACTGCTTCTGGTTGATGTACAAATTATCGGAAGATAATATCATAACTAAAGTCATGCCCATATTCGGTTTTATTATCTTTATAATGAATTTAATATTTTATATTGCAAAAATCAACAACAAAAAGTCATAATAATTATGGAAAAGCCCATATTAAACGAGCATAACAAACAGGAGTATCCGCCTATGCATACGGCAGAACACATTCTGAACCAAACCATGGTAAGGATGTTTGGTTGCCCCCGTTCTAAAAATGCACACATTGAACGAAGAAAGAGTAAATGCGATTATCTGCTTCCTGCCTGTCCCACGGCAGACCAGATGCAGGAGATTGAAGACAAAGTAAATGAAGTCATCAAGCAACATTTACCAGTAACGGTTGAATTCTGCACACGCGAAGAAGCGCCCCACGATGTTGATCTCAGCAAACTTCCCGAAGAAGCGAGTGATTTGTTACGTATCGTTAAAGTAGGCAATTACGATACTTGTGCCTGCATCGGCACACATGTCAACAACACCTCGGAAATAGGGACTTTCAAGATTATCAGCAGTGATTTTGAAAACGGACGGCTACGAATTCGATTTAAGTTAAGTTAGTTTTTAAAATACAAATTATTAAATCATGTTATAAAACACATGTTTCCGCACACAACGCTTGCAGATTTCAAAAAAGTGCGTACCTTTGCAATGTGTTTTTCATAGTATTAGATTTAAGGTTAACAAAGGTTGGAGTCAGGCGTGACTCCTTTTTTTTTGCCCATACCCTACTTGGCTTTACGAGAACATCCAGCTAGTCTCTAGATCCCAAAGAAATTCAAAATCCTATTTTACATGTATAATAATTCGTCGGTAAGTAACCAAATTGAAAATACCACTATCGTGAACCTCACAAACAAAGTGTAGACTCTTACCCTGTGCATCTTTAGGAATGGCTATTTCAAGGCAATCAGAATCAGTCGTGTTGACACTTATCTTTTGTCTATATGTACCGGCCTCGGGTTGTTGCCACCAATGAAACTTTAGCTGATCGTTATCAGGATCATAACTTTGGGTTGCATTCAATTTGACGGTCTTACCTGCCACTGCTTTGACGACCACGGGTTGCAAACCTTTTATGCCGTTGACGATAACTACTGGATTGCGATTTCCTTTACCCTCACCAGCCCACTGCATACGCGCTGCAAAATCATTAAACTCGTCCGGATAGAAATGTTCTTCGTAACTTCGGGAAATGTTTTTCTGCGGTTGTAGCCAATTTGTCCACGCGTCAGTAATGCTATCGGGCGACATACCGAACTGGTGATACCCTCCCCAGCCAACTTGCTCGGGATCATCCGGATCATTCAAACCGTTAGGCATCACATGAAGAAAACTCGGGGTATCTCCTTCCACGCCATATTTGTAACGTGGATAAACAGCGCCCATTTGTCCGTGCCCTTGAATATACTTGGCATATAATGCCCAATTCTTGCTACCAAGTTCGCACTGCGTCAACCAAGCCGACTCATCCCAAATCAACATCAAATCATTGGCAAACTCCTGCCTAAGCCATTGATGGGAACTATAAGCACGATTCATGCGCATGTTGTACTGCATGTCTTGATCTGTAATGGTATACAATCGGATTTTGTGGAGAAAACGATCTAATTCCTCTTTCGAGCGCTCCTTCTTCACCCGCCACACCGCCTGAGCTAGTGTATTGGCACCTCCCCAAGCACAAAACCAAATCGGACGATCGTCGGCCTCATCAACCAATTGAATGATCAACCGGCTTCCGTCCGTGTCGTTACCTTCACCGATAACACCGATACCGGCCCGCTGACTGCCCATGACCGTGCGCTGGCGTATATACTCCACACTTGGCCAATATCCCAGTTTTTGAGGTTTATTCCGTTCCGCATCGACCGACATAAATGCTGTCTGTGCAGAACGCTTCATCAAGTTCTTCACATCCATCCCATATCCATCAATGACCTGATGCAAATACTCAGCCCAATCCGTAGGGTACGGGTCGCAATTCCAGCCGATAGTGGTAATAAGTGCCTCTATTTCAAATCGGTCGGCATAAGCTAGCAGTCGGACAGCCGATTCCATGTCGTCCGGCTCAACATCACCGGGTCCGATATCTGTCATTATAACAATTCGAGGTTTCAGCGTTTTGCTGTCTGCAACATAACTCTTCGCAGCACCATTTGCACTGATTGTCAGGAAAATACAGGTTGAAAATAGTTTTAAGAATAATGTTTTCATAGTAATCTGTTGCTATATCCCTTAACAGGATGATAAATGTGATTTCACCGGAGTAAGACTTGCCAAAGCCATACACATTGCGAATTTAATCAAAATATTTAATTTATGCACCACTTGATTGTGCAAATGAATTTCCTGTCCGTTATCAAGCTTAATTGTATACAAATACAAAATAAAGGAATGCCATTATTAAAGTATGTTATAAAACACATGTTTTCGCACACGAAGCTTGCAAATGCCAAAAAAGTGCGTACCTTTGCAATGTGTTTTTCATAGTATTAGATTTAAGGTTAACAAAGGTTGGAGTCAGGCGTGACTCCTTTTTTTTTGCCTATAACTAAACCTTCCGTCCGCAGCAAGACAAAAAGACACCATAATCTTCGCCAAACCAATATAAAACACACTTTTTGTCAGAACAAAAGCTTTTATAATACTTAATAAATGTCATTTTTTCAGCTTACTTCATTGGCACATGATTTGCCATATAGTTATCGAAAAGAATACTTCAAAAGGGTATTCAAAAGATATTGTAAATTGATTGTTTAACTTAAAGATAGGAGATTATGATTATGATGCCTGTAAGAAGATCTCAAAATTGGTTACCAAGTATCTTTAATGATTTCTTCGATAACGACTGGGTGGAAAGAACTAACGTTACTGCACCTGCAATTAACGTAATTGAAACTGCAAACAATTTTAAAGTGGAGGTAGCCGCTCCGGGTATGACGAAAGATGATTTCAATGTTCGTCTCGACGAAGACGAAAATCTAGTCATCTCCATGGAGAAGAAAACCGAAAACAAAGAAGAAAAGAAAGACGGCAGATATCTGAGAAGAGAGTTTTCATACGCTAAATTCCAGCAAACAATGATACTGCCCGACAATGTGGATAAGGAAAAGATTACCGCGAAAGTGGAGAACGGGGTTCTAAACATTGAACTGCCCAAATTATCCGAACAAGAAACGAAGAAAGCCCAGAAATTGATTGAGATTCATTAATTGCCCCAAACGGCAAACGTAAATGATGAATGATAACCACAAAAGGAGTGCCTTGCAAAAAGACACTCCTTTTGTGCTTTAAGCACTCTTTCGATAACTCTTCACAGCCCAGAAATTAAATAGGGTTGCAAAAGCCAGCAAGGCGCCTATCTGCAAAGACAGATCGGTCAATCCGCTGCCTTTGAGGTACACCATTCTCATGATGTCAACAAAATACTTGAGCGGATTAAGAATGGTGATAATTTGCGCCCATTGGGGCATACTCGTAACCGGAGTAAAAAGACCGCTCATCAGCAATAGAATAATCATAAAGAAAAACATGACAAACATAGCCTGCTGCATGGTGGCCGAGTGATTGGAAATAACGAGTCCGAAACCCGACATAACCAGCACAAATAAAGCGGAGAGAAGGTAGATGATTCCCAAACTGCCCACCGGAAGTATTCCATAGATAAGCCAGGCAAGGCCGAACGACAGAGTAAGCACCACAAAACCTACAACCCAAAAGGGAATCAGTTTGGCCAGTATGAATTTGAACTTACCTACCGGCGTTACATTCATTTGCTCAATAGTACCTACTTCTTTTTCACTAACAATATTCAGCGCCGGCAAAAAACCGCAGATCACAGTGACAAGCATCACCATCAATGCCGGTACCATAAACAGTTTATAGTTCAAGTGAGGATTATAGAGGTTTTTCCCCGATACACTCACGGAGGGTTGCACAGAGCTAGCGGCCTCCTGAACAATGCCGGACGAAGGGTTTTCTGCGTGCAACTGTGCATTGTAATCGGCTAGCGTAGCCGTCATATACGAACTGGCCAGTCCGCCTTTGCTTCCGTTAACCGCATTGGCAGCGAGCAATACGTGTGAGGCTTCGCCATTCTCGAGTTTCTTCTCAAAATGACGGGGAATCTCCAATATCACATCGGCATCGCCCGACTCTATATCTCGCAAGGCAGAGTTATAGGTAGGTGACAAGTTGTTGAGGTGAAAATAAGAAGAGGCATCAATTTTATGAATCAACCGCTGAGAAACAACAGAATGATCATTGTCGACTACATTCACAGAGATGTTTTTAATCTCCATATTCGCCGCCCAAGGCATAATAATCATCACCATGCAGGGATAGCCGATGATAAGCCGCGGCAGAAAAGAGTTGCGAAGCAACTGCTTGAATTCTTTTTCAATGAGGAACTTTAGCATAATTCTACTCCAAACGTATTTTAAATTTCTTTAGACTAATCATAATAAGCACAAAGGCCATCAGGACTAAAATGGCTATCTCTTTGAGGACAAAGACAACACTGACTCCCTGAATCATGACTTTCCGCACAATTTCAATGTACCAGCGTGCCGGAAGAATGGAAGATATGGCCTGCAACGGAACCGACATAGCATCGATGGGAAAGAGCATGCCCGACATCAGTGTGGTGGGCATTAGCAGAACCATACCCGATACCAACATGGCTGCAATTTGGTTTTGCGTAACGGTAGATATAAGTAGTCCCAACGACAGGGAGACAAAGATAAACAGCAGCGAAACCAGAATGAGTACAAAGAAATTTCCGGCTATGGGAACGTGAAGCACAAAGACCGACAACAGTAAAATGGTGGCCAGATTGACAAATGAAAGCACAAAATAAGGTACTGCCTTAGCCAAGATAATATAGATAGGTTTCATAGGCGATACCAGCAGCACTTCCATAGTTCCTGTTTCTTTTTCTCTCACAATGGAGATGGAAGTCATCATGGCACAGATCAGCATCAGGATTAGTCCCATAACACCGGGGACAAAGTTGTAGGCACTTTTCATTTGCGGATTGTACAACAAACGAACATCGGGCACAATCGTAGAACCGGTCGCACCTTCGGGCAACAGTTCTTGTTGCACAGCCGCTATAATGCCCGTGGCATAATTGGTGCGGCTCACGGCCATGTTCGGATCGGTTGCATCGGCTACCAACTGCACCTTGGCATCACCGGTGTATAGATTACCGGCAAACTGCTCACTGAAGACCAGCGCCAAATCAATATCCCCTTTCCGGAAAGCCTCATCCATCTGCTGCTGGTTGTGCACACGCAGGCTGATCGTAAAATATTCACTGGCATCTACGCGATCAATAATACGACGGGTGAGAAAGTCGGACGACGGGTCAAGCACGGCTACCCGTACATTCTTAACTTCCGTACTGATGGCAAAACCGAAAAGAATGATTTCAATGACAGGCATGCCGAGCAAAATCATCATGGTTCTTTTATCACGGAAAATGTGATAAAATTCTTTTCTTATAAATACAAAAAACTGCTTCATCGTTTAATCTGCTTTACGTATGGCCTTGCGCGCCAGTTGTTGAAAGACTCCATCCATATGGTCAGCACCGAACTGTTTCTTCAGGTTATAAGGCGTGTCGAGCGCATCAATACGCCCGTCAACCATAATGGAAACCCGGTTGCAATACTCCGCCTCATCCATGTAATGGGTCGTGACAAAAATCGTAATTCCTCTGTCGGCCGCCTGATAAATGAGTTCCCAGAACTGCCTGCGGGTAGCGGGATCTACCCCACCGGTAGGCTCGTCCAGAAAAACAATTTTCGGTTCATGAAAGATGGATACCGAAAAAGCCAGCTTCTGTTTCCAGCCCAGTGGCAAGCGTCTGACCAATGTGTTACGCTCTTCCGAAAACTCCAGCCGTTCCAACAAAAGCTCTGTCTTATGGGCTATTTCTTTGTCCTTCATGCCATAGATACCGGCAAAAAGGCGAATATTCTCCCATACTTTGAGGTCTTCATACAGAGAAAACTTCTGGCTCATGTAACCGATGTTCTTCTTCACCTGCTCGGATTGCAGGGCTACATCAAACCCGGCAACCATACCTTTCCCCGAGGTAGGCTTACTGAGTCCGCACAACATACGCATGGCCGTTGTCTTCCCCGCTCCATTGGCACCAAGAAAACCAAAGATCTCCCCTTTTCTGACTTCAAAAGAGAGGTGATCAACTGCCGTAAATGCACCGAAACGCTTGGTAAGCTGCTCTGTTTGAATTACAATATCATTCATATTCTTGAGATGCTAATTTCATGTAACAATCTTCTATATTGGGTCTGACGGATTCCAACAACAATCCTTTATGTCCCTTTTCCTCCAGTTCACAACGAAGTTGCACCGCGCTGTACCCTTCTTTCAAGGTAATGTGATGCATATCTCCGAATCCAAAGCTGGAAAGTACCTGTTCATTGGCACGCAAATCTTGAAGCAACGCATACATATTCTGCGCACGAATGGCCCAGAGATCTGTCCCGAAAGAATCCATGATATGTTCCGGAGTGTCAATATTCAGGAACTCTCCCTGACGAATCAGTGCGATGCGATCACACAAAGTAGCCTCATCCATGTAAGGCGTGGAAACCAATATGGAAATACCTTGTTGCTTGAGGCGTTTGAGCATTTCCCAAAACTCCTTGCGCGACACCGGATCGACGCCCGTAGTGGGTTCATCCAAAAAAAGCACGCTGGGCTTGTGAATCAGGGCACAACACAAAGCCAATTTCTGCTTCATGCCTCCGGAAAGGGCTCCGGCCTTTCGGGTTTTAAACGGCTCAATCTGCTTGTAGATATCCTCAATGAGATGATAGTTTTCCTGAATGGTTGTTTGAAAAACCGTTGCAAAAAAGGTAAGGTTTTCCTCGACCGACAGATCTTGATACAAAGAAAACTTGCCGGGCATATACCCTACCCGCTTACGAATCTCCTTGAAATCTTTGACCGTATCGAGTCCGTCGACCTTCGCCGTGCCGCCAGCGGGCAAAAGCAAGGTGGTCAGTATGCGAAACAGCGTGCTCTTGCCGGCTCCGTCGGGACCGATGATGCCAAAGAGCTCTCCCCTGTTGACCTCAAAGGAGATGTCTTGCAAAGCCATGACCTTACCGTAACTTTTGGAAATATGTTCTACTTCTACCGCTTTCATCATTTTTGTAAGTTCATGCCACCATACATTCCAATCTTAAGACCTCCGTCATTCTGAACCAATACCTTGATGGCGTAAACCAGATTGGCTCTTTCGTCTTTTGTTTGAATGGTCTTGGGGGTAAATTCCGAACGGGAAGAAATCCAGGTAACCACGCCTGCATATTCTTTGCGTATCTCGTCGCCGTAATCGGCAAAGACCGTGACTTTATCTCCCAACTTCACTTCGGCCAGCTGAGCAGATGTGATGTAAGCGCGCAAATACATTTGTTCCACATCGGCTATCTTGAACAAGGGTTTTCCAACAGATGCCAATTCGCCGGCCTCGGCATAACGTGCCAAAACCGTTCCGTTTATAGGTGATGAGATGTGGCATTTAGCCAGCTGATCGGCAACCTGTGCCACTTGTATTGCCACGGAAGTTCCTTGGTCGGTCAGACTTTGCACGTTGTTTTGCAGAGAGGATGTCTGCGCTGTCAACTGTTTCTGTAGCACGGCTATCTCGGAATGAATATCATCCAGCTGTTTCTGGTTGGCCGCACCAGCTTTTAATAAGTTTTCGATCCTTCTCTTTTCACGCTCCGCGGTGGCTATTTGCTGTTTGGTAGCGGCTACTTGTTTATTGAGGTCGGGGCGCTGACTTTGTACCGATTTCATGCTAGCCTCCAACTGTAGTTTCTTCAGTGCCAGCTGCACTGTATCTATAATGCCCACTTCCGCACCGGCTGTAAGCTGACTGCCTTCTTCTACATCAAGGAACAGCAAACGTCCCGCAGCCTCAGCCGAAACGGTAACCTCTGTCGCCTCAAAAGTTCCGGTTGCATCATAATTATCCGAACCGCTACCACATGCCACACATAAAGCAAGGGAAGACATCATCCCTAAAAATTTCATTGCTCTCATATACTTAATTATTCGTTGTGTATTTCAATTGATAAATATTCATAAGTAACTGCACCTCATGCAAAGCCTTGACCTGTCTGGCTTTGTTTTCCGAATTAATTTCGCGCAGCAGATCAGTCACCGCCAACGTACCGTTTGACACCTTGGCTTCGGCCGCTTTCCGGATGTTGGTTCGCAGAGCAATGATTTCATCGTCCTTGTCGAGCAACGCCCGTACCGAATTAATGGCACTGTTTTGCTGCGTGGCCTGCAGGCGTGTGTTAAACAGAAAGACATCCCGATTGGAATCCAGCTGAGCACGGTTGACTTGAATTTGTTTTTTATCATTCTTCAGGGTGTACAAACCACCGAAATTCCATGAAAGTTTAACACCCGCAATGTAATAGGTTTCAAACTTATCTTTGAGCATGTTAAGTCCCGGATTGCCATAAGCACCCTGCACAAACAATCCCAGACGAGGCATATTACGGGCCTGAAGCATTTGTTCATTCACATCCAGCCGACCGTTTTGTGCTTCAAACCAGGATAACTCCGGACGACGGAAGTCGGTCGGGTCAGTCAGCGGGGCAACAGTCTCCACCGGCTTAGCAAACAACGCAGTTTCAGTAATCTCTTCGCCCGTAAAAACAGACAGCATTTTCACATAAGCCTCCCGTGAACTTTTTAATTCCGTCCGCTTTTGAAGGGCATTGAGCTGTTCAACCTTTACCTCATCTAAATCAGCCGAGTTAGCTACTCCGTTGGCTACATAAGCCGATATTTGTTTGTGAGTTCTTTCCAGATCATCTAAAAGAAGCGTGTTTTGCGTAAGCTGCTCATCGAGCATCAAGATGCCGAAATACAGATCGTTCACCCGTTCGATCAACGCATACATGTCGACGTTTAATTTTTCACGATCCACATCGGAGTTGGCCTTGGCCAGTTCTTTTTGCGAATGAATGTTGCCTCCATCCCATATATGCTGATTCAGTTCAACCATAGCCTGATACTGATCCTTGGGAGCAACACGGTTCAAAGCGAAATCACCTATTTTCAGATCGATTGTCGTAGCGTCACTTTGGTAAGTTGCTTTGGCCGACAAGCTAAACTGGGGCAAATAGCCCTTGGCGGCGTTACTCACACTAAACTCTTTTGTTTTTTCAATAAGCTCGTACTGCTTTACCAACGGATAATTTGCCTGTGCCTTTTGCCGGCAACTTTCCAAGGTAATCTGTGCCTGAGAGGGTGCGGCAAAACAGCCAATGAGAATCCAGAAAACAAATTGTTTCATAGTTCTTGGGGTTTGAATTTGATATACTTATTTTTGATTGAATTTTCGATACCGCAAAGATAGAGTGTGTAAAAGAGGTACAGACAATCTGTTTGTTGGTCATTATGTTCCAATAGTTCGTTTTATGCTCTTTAAGAAGCAATTTTATGTTCTCTTTATTATCTTTGTGAGATAAATAAACCTTTTGAGGAGGAAAGTATTATGGTAGCAAACGAACCTTTAGAAATATCATTGAAGAATGTGCTGGATTATTTTATTGTTCAAAACAACGAATATCGGTTTGTAACAAAGGACTTTGGCATAGTCAGTAGCTTCATGAGGATGACTAGTGAACTTTTTTTCATCCACCAGCCCTACAAGCTGAAGGAAGGCAGAATCGTTTATGCCGTGAGCGGACAAGTTACACTGTCCATCAATCTGATTCAATATACGGCTAAGAAAGGAGATTTATTGCTATTAGCTCCAAACTCCATTATTGAGATGCACGAATTCACTACCGATTTTGAGATGCGAATGATGGCCATTCAAAATGATTTCATTCAGTTCCTGAACAAAGATGAGGTGCTGGAATATTACATTGGAAGACGAGAGAATCTGTTTTTGCCGCTTTCCGAGAAAGACTATGAAATGACCGAACGGTATTTCTTTCTGATCTGGGATACGGTTCACGAAGAAGTATTCCGGAAAGAGGTAGTACAAAGTTTGGTATCGGCTCTTCTATTCAACATTAGCTATATACGAAAAAGAAGCAAAGCGGATACAGAGACGAGGCATACCAGACAGGAGGAAACGTTCCACCGCTTCATCACTTTGGTGCATGAATATTGCACGCAGGAACGCAATGTAGCTTTCTACGCCGACAAGCTGTGTCTATCACCCCGATACTTGAATACATTGGTAAAAAACACCAGCCGGCAAACGGTGATGGAGTGGCTGAATCAGGCGGTCGTTATTGAATCGAAAGTATTGCTGAAACACAGCGATTTGCTCGTTTACCAGATAGCCGACAAGCTAAACTTCCCCAATCCTTCCTTTTTCTGTAAGTTCTTCAAGAAGATGACCGGAATGACTCCTATGGAATACCAGAAAAGCTAGGCAACCAAAGTGTATAAAATAAAAAAAACGAGAATTCATTAACTGAATTTCCCGTATCCCTTTAAGAAAAGCCAAATGGCTTTTCTTTTTTCTACCTTGTTACCTTAAAAACTCTAAAACCTAATTGTTATCCTAAATCTTTTACCTGAAAACTATTCTCAAACTAATACCTGATACTTATTTGAGCGAAAATTAATTTCTTAATTGCACTGCAAAGATATATAGATTATCGGAATTACAAAAGCATAAAGTGTAATATTGACACTTTTTAAATTATATGCCTTTTACCTCCCCTATTTCCACTAACTTATTAACAATTGCATAAATGGTAAGACCGGCTGCACTGTGTATCTGCAACTTCTTACTTATGTTTCTGCGGTGAGTAATTACTGTATGAATTGACAAATAGAGTTGCTCTGCAATCTCTTTATTGGTCATTCCTTTCACTACACACACTACTATTTCTTTCTCTCGTTGGCTCAATGCTTCTTGGCTATCGCTATCGTCATCGGATTCAATGTTCTGCAGGCGACTTATTTTATTGGATATTACCTCTAAGTCATCATAAACGGATATGGAATCATCATATTTACTCAATACAGAAGCATCGATAAAGGTACTTACTAATGCTATGACACTGATTCCCTTGCCAATGGGGCTTTCCTTAAAACGGAGCACATCAAAGTAATTGCCGAAATTGGGACTCACAATCAAAATATCAATGGGTTGAGAGCGCAAGCAATCATTCAAAGCTTCTATAGAACCTAGTTCTACCGACTGCACCTTGAGACTAGGCAAACGTTTCAACGCAACCGACAAACCGCTACGGATAATAACAGATGATTCGGCGATAGCTATTCGGATCACCTCATTATTTTTAATCATGTCTCACCCTCCTCTCCAGTTTCAAAATGGCCGGAACAAAAATAAGATCTTCTACCTTGCAGTGCGAGTCCAACGCCTCTTCACAGGCGAATATATCAAACAGAGCTGCATTGAGCAGGTTATTGTTTGCGTTAGAAGGGCAATATTTGATAATGATATTCTTCAATTCGGTCAGTTTCTCACTGATTTGGTCGTGGTGTTTTGAAAATGTACTGATCTGATAATTTTTTGGCGCCTGATTATGGAGCAAATCATCAACATACTTGAAGACAGTCTTTTCTTCGTATTCCATGTGTTTCCTCACCTCGCTAACGTACGAGTCAAAGAAATTAAGCATGAGCACAACTACTTCCTTTTCGGAGTAGTCAATGGAGTCAAGCAATTTGCGACGAATACTCGGCAAAGAGAAATCAAGAAAATAAATATGTGATTGACGAAGATAATCAACCAAAGCGGGAATGGATATATCATCAGAATCATCATTCATTCGCGAATATCCCTCTTCAACAAAGTTCACCACCGTGAGAAAAGTACGGTAGTCAACCCCATTCATCTGGCATACCTCTTTAACGGTTTTATCACCAAAGCCAAGCGAGAGTCCGAAACGGCTCATTACTTGTAACAAGGAATAGTTATCACAGATGAGATCACTCATCTTATCGGCCGGTTTGTATTTCTGAATTTTGTCCATAAAATACCTATTATATATTAGTTGGTGCAAATTAACACATAATTTTGTGCGCGCACAATCACTAAAATTAGGTATTTTTCTCAAAATAACAATATGTAGGTACTCATAAGTTGTATTTCCACTATAAATAGGGATTGAATAGTGATTATTTTGGCCATATATTTGCACATAACAAAATCAATTAAAAAGTAGTTATGAGTAAAATAGGTATATTTTATGGTTCCACTACAGGAACTACAGAAGATGTGGCACGTAAAATCGCAGCAAAATTGGGCGTTGAAAAGTCTGATTTACACGATGCAGCCAAGATTTCGGAAGAGTTAGTTAACAAATATGATGTGTTGGTTTTAGGATCGGCCACATGGGGTGACGGTGAACTGCAAGACGACTGGTACGATGGTGTTAAAGTACTGAAAGCGGCCGGTATTTCTCACAAGTTCGTTGCGTTATTTGGTTGTGGTGATTCTGATTCATACAGTGACACATTCTGCAACGGCATGGGTAATCTATACGAAGAACTAAAAGAAACCGGTTGTACATTCTGCGGAAGAACTGAAACAGACGGTTATACGTTTGATTCTTCAATTTCTGTAGTCGACGGCAAATTCGTAGGTCTGGCTCTTGATGAAGTTAATCAGGACGATTTGACCGATCAGCGTATTGACAACTGGATTGAAAAGTTGAAAACAGAATGCCTTAACTAAACATTCATAATAGATATAACCGTTATACATTTCGTCAAAGTTATAGTTGTTTTTCTTATTTAACTTGTATTTTTTTCAAAGAGTGCCCTTAAACAAGGCACTCTTTTTTGATTGTATGAAAGAGTAAACAGACTTTTTTCGGGCTGCCCGAGAAAGATTAAAGCCCGATCGAATCACTTCGCCCGGGCTTCCTAAATAAACTTGGCAGAGTTTATTTCTTAGAAAATATACTAGTTATAAAGAAATCATTCGGTCTGGCCCCACAGCTTTTTAGCAGCTATCATGGCCATGTCAATGGTAGTCCATTGTTTCTTAAGCGCGGTTTCATACCCCTCATTGGGCAATACCTGCGCATTAGGCACACATAAACTTAACCTGTTTAGTGCAATATAAGGTGTTACTTCGTCTATCTTTTCATAGATCTCATCCAGCTCATCGGGCATCGGATAATGTGACGGAATAAATCCGAATGTAGCTTTCTGTTCTTTGATGAACCACAGCAGACTTGTACGCCCGCAACATTCATCATCATAATCCAAGAAAAAAGCCTTCACTCCTCTTATCGCCGATAACATATCGACAGAAGCATGAAATGAAACATACAAATCAGCCGGAATTGCTTCCAAAACCAAATTATTCAAGGCAATACCCTCTTCACAGACACTCCTCGAAGAATCATCAAACTGTATGTACCGACATCCCGAATCATACAATTTCTGAATCAATTTACAGTAGCTTGCACTTATATCTGAGACTAACAATTCTCTGTCTTCATAAAAAACGTCCAACTGCTCAGCATCTGTTTTCAACACTTCAGACAACAAAAGTGAAGGTGCCGGCAAAACCTGTTTGGCAATTACATCTCCCCCGGTGACGCCCGTCAGAAACATGAAATCATCGATAACAGGATGGTGATGAAAATCAATTCTTCCGTTCAGACAAATACCGGTCTTCTTAGCGTTTACGGGTTGTACACCTTCAAAACTCCACATAAAGTCAAGCGGCCACATGGCATTACGAAAACGCCCGTCTGTAACTACTTGTAATCCCGCCGACTTAAGTCGTTCTACCAGATTGCGGATTTCAGCATCTTCCATAGCACGTAATGTAACCAAAGAAATCTGCTCATTCCGATATTGCTCGCGAGCTTCTTTCAACGCCTGAGGCAAAAGAAACGCACCTGCAATGTCAATCTTGAACGGAGGCCTGATGTTTTCCATACGTAAAATATTAAATTGATTTTATCTTGTACTATACTCTTAACCCACGAAGAATATAGACTTCAAACAGATGGCAGGTCTTCTGACTTAGCTTCCGTTTTGATAAACCTTCCCGGCTAAGGCCAGTGGTTAAAGGGGTATTAATTATCAAAACGTTGAAAATAAAGCTTCACAGCAGCGGGACTGTCCGGGATTTACACCCGATTCCCTTTTAATTACCGCTACCGAAAAGTAGCGATAAACCATTCATGAATGCAAATATATGGAAAAGAATGAATAAGCAAAGCAATCTGTTGTTAATTAACACAAATAGCTGGTAGAATGTATTTTTAACATTTGTGCTCCGAACAAGAGTTTTCTACATCTTCAAACTCCAATGTCACGTGCCTGATTCCGGAGTTCAACAAGATGGTTTTCACCTCTTTCTTCACCACTTCGAGTACGCTAAAGTTTTCAATAACAATGTGTGCAGTCAGCGCCGTTTCCGTTGTACTTATGGCCCAGATGTGCAAGTGGTGGCATTCTACAACATCAGCGACTTCCATAATTTGCTCTCTGATTTTCTCTCCGTCAGTTCCTACCGGAACTCCGTCGAGCGACAGCCTAATGCTATCATGCAACAAAGACCAGGTAGAATAAATAATAATACAGGCAATGACAACACCAATGAGGGGATCTATGATGGACCAGCCGGTGTATGAAATAAGTATCCCCGAGAAAACAACTCCTACGGAAACCAACGCATCGGCAGCCATGTGCATGTAAGCTCCCTTCACATTCAAATCTTTATCCTTGTCTTTCATAAACAACCAGGCAGTTATTCCGTTGATAAACACACCCACACCGGCCGTCCAAGCAATAGCCACACCCTCTACAGGTTGCGGATTAACAAGTTTGCCCAAGCTTTCGCCCAGAATAATACCAACGGCAATCAACAAAATAATAGCATTCAACAAGGAAACAAGCACCGTACTCTTTTTATATCCGTACGTGTATCTTCCATTCGGTGCGATTTGCGCCAGACGAAAAGCAAGCATAGCCAGAATCAAACTAGCTACATCACTCAGATTATGTCCCGCATCAGATATAAGTCCCAGCGAATTATAATAGATTCCAATGCTAAACTCAGCAATGACAAAAGCAATGTTAAGTCCGATACCAATCAAAAACAACTTATTTAAAGACGTGATCACGGTAGTATGATCATGATGGTGGTGATGTTCGTGTTCCATCAGACAAATTATTAGTTATTCAATGCTACAAAGATAACTTTATCTTAAAACATATCAAATACCTAGAAGTATGTATATCAACTTCGTTTTTTTTGTAACTTTGCGGCCTGAACTGATATTTCACATTTATTTTTGTATGGACATTCACCACGAACTGAAAGAACTATCCAAGTTTTTGTCCGATTACTCCACCTCCTTAATGGCTGTAGGTGTGCAAACTTCGCGTGTTGTGAGAAATACCACCCGAATTGCCGAGTCTTTTGGATTCGACCTGGACATGACTATTTTTCAAAAAACCATCATTATGACTTTGAGAGATGCCGACAACTCTCATTCGTATAGTACAGTAAGCAGGATCAAGCCTATGGCTCTGAACTTTGCCGTCAACTCTAAGCTAAGCACGCTTAGCTGGGAAGCCTACGACAACAGGCTGGGACTTGATGAGCTCAAGCAGCGATACCATGAGATTATAAACAAACCGCGTGAAAGCAAATGGTTGGTTTTATTCCTGGTTGCTTGTGCCAACGCATCGTTCTGCAGGCTTTTCCAGGGAGACGTCACTTCCATGGGCATTGTATTCGTAGCCACCCTGGCCGGTTTCTTTGTTCGCCAATTCTTAATAGAAAGACATTGGAATCATTTAGCCGTTTTCATTATTTCCTCATTTATTGCTTCCATCATTGGTAGTACCGGTTATTTGTTTCATTGGGGTAATACGCCCGATATGGCTTTAGGTACGAGTGTGCTCTACCTGATACCGGGTGTTCCATTGATAAACTCCATTATGGATATTATTGACGGGCATGTATTGGCCGGAACCTCGCGATTTATTAATGCCTGCTTGCTCATTATCTGTATAGCAATAGGCTTATCGATAACACTTTTAATTACAGGAGTCAGCGCCTTATGATAGATTACGAATTTATTCAAGCAATCATATACGACGGATTGTTTGCCGCCGTTGCAGCGATAGGTTTTGCCATCATCTCTAATCCGCCTCGTAAGGCATTGGCTATTTCGGCATTTCTGGCTGCAGTAGGACATGGACTGCGTTATTTTCTGCTACACACTGAAATGTTCACAATGGATATTGCCACTGCATCATTTTGTGCAGCCGTATCCATTGGTTTGCTGGCTATTCCGTTTGCCAAATTCATCCATTGTCCGGCAGAAGTATTCTCTTTCCCCTCATTGCTCCCAATGATTCCGGGAATGTTTGCCTACAAAAGCATTCTGGCACTCACCAAATTCATGCAAAGCACGGATCAGACGGCTTCATTCAATTACATCGAACAATTCTTCAGAAACGGTATAACCACCATCTTTGTATTGTTTGCCTTAGTTGTGGGCGCTGCCATTCCTGTGTTTATTTTCCACAGACAATCGTTCACCGCAACCCGTTTTATGAATAAACTGGTTAACAAGAACAAATAAAAAAAACAAACCACCGAAATGATTCACTAACAAAATCATTCCGATGGTTGTCCCCTTAAACACCTTTAAACAAAATGGGAAAAATATGCCTCTAATAATATTAACTAACTAACCCTTTTAATCGAGGCATATTTTATTACTAACCGGCCATTTGCCTTTACAAGCAGATGGCCGCATTAGTAAATATCATTATTTTCTAGCTTCAGCAATATAGCCGAAAGCTTCTTGACACTTCGCAACAATCCATCCCCAGTCCTGAGCATCAACTACTTCTTTAGGGAAAAGATTAGAACCCATACCCACACAAGTAACTCCGGCTTTAATCCAAGCAGTCAAGTTCTCTTTAGTAGGCTCAACACCACCGGTAACCATCAGCATAGACCATGGCATAGGAGCTTTCACGTTCTTCACGAATGAAGGACCGCCTACATTGCCGGCAGGGAATACCTTGCATAAATCGCATCCTAATTCCTGAGCAAAACCGATTTCAGATACAGATCCGCAACCCGGAGTATAAGGAATCAAACGACGGTTACAGATTTTAGCAATTTCGGGATTGAACAACGGACCAACCACGAAGTTAGCACCTAACTGAATGTATAATGCAGCAGTACCCGGATCAACGATAGAGCCGATACCCATAACCATTTCAGGACATTCTTTTGCAGCCCATTTCACCAATTCAGCGAAAACATCTTGTGCAAAGTCGCCACGATTGGTAAATTCGAATGCACGAACACCACCGTCATAACAAGCCTTTACAACATTCTTAGCAACTTCAACGTCTTTGTGGTAAAAAACGGGAACCATTCCGGTGCTTGCCATTGCATTGAGCACCTGTATTTTATTAAATTTTGCCATTTCTTTTATCAATTAATAGGTAAGATATTATCTGCTAACACGACCCGAACCGTCACCTTTCATCAGGTTTTCAACTTCAGCTACTGTTACCAGGTTGAAGTCACCATAGATAGTATGTTTCAAGCATGAAGCAGCAACAGCAAACTCAAGCGCTTTCTGATCATCAGTAGGATAGCTGATCAAACCGTAGATAAGACCTCCCATGAATGAGTCACCACCACCTACGCGGTCAACGATGTGTGTGATATCATATCTTTTTGAAACTTTCAAAGAACCGTCAGAGTAAAGAACGCCACCCCAAGTGTTGTGGTTTGCATTGATTGCACCACGAAGAGTTACGATCATCTTCTTGCAACGGGGGAACTTCTTCATCATCTGAGTACATACAGATTCAAATTCGGCAGAATTCACTTCACCACCGGTAGCAGTTACGTCAAATCCTTCGGGTTTGATACCGAATACCTTTTCGCAATCTTCTTCGTTACCCAAAATAACATCACAACCTTCTACCAAAGCAGGCATCACCTCATCGGCCGTTTTACCGTATTTCCAAAGATTCTTGCGGTAGTTCAGGTCGCATGAAACGGTTACTCCCATTTCATTGGCAACTTTGATAGCTTCCAAACAAGCATCGGCAGCACCTTGCGACAAAGCAGGTGTAATACCGGTCCAGTGGAACCACTGAGCATCTTTGAATACTTCTTTCCAGTTAACCATTCCCGGTTCGATAGTAGAAATTGAAGAATGAGCACGGTCGTAAACTACTTTAGAAGCACGGGCAACCGCACCTGTTTCTAAAAAGTAAATACCAACACGTTCGCCACCAAAGATTATTTCTTTTGTGCCCACATTGTGTGCACGTAAATCCATGATACAAGATTGAGCAATATCGTTCTTAGGAAGACGGGTTACAAATTCAGTGTCAAGACCATAGTTTGCCAATGAAACTGCCACATTCGCTTCTCCACCGCCAAAAGTAGCAGTAAATTCTTTAGCTTGTGAAAATCTTAGGTAACCCGGAGTTGCCAAACGAAGCATAATTTCCCCAAAAGTAACAACTTTCTTTCCCATAATTCTGTTTAATTCAAATAAGTTATTAATATTGTTAAGTTTCAAATTATAATCATTGATAGCAAAAGGCTCTTAAACAAAAGGTTTTAGACCCTTTTTCCGAGACATTTAAACCTCTTGTTTGTGTCTCGTGTGCGGGCACAAAGATACGATAATTTTCGTAATTACAAAAATTGTTATATATTTGTGTCGAAAATATTAAGATTATTATTGTGTGCGGGCACACAACCCCATAATACAAAGCAAAAATGAATAAGTTACCGGATAGAATCAGAATTAAAGATATAGCCAGACTAGCAGATGTATCTGTAGGGACTGTAGACCGTGTGATTCATGGACGAAGCGGTGTTTCTGAAGCCAGTCGCAAAAGAGTGGAAGAAATACTGGAGCAACTCAACTATCAGCCCAACATGTATGCCAGTGCTCTGGCATCGAATAAACGGTATTCTTTTGCGTGTTTGTTGCCGCAACATCTGGAAGGCGAATATTGGACGGCCGTTGAAACCGGAATCAAAGAAGCATTGGCCAACTATTCTGACTTCAACACCTCGGCACAAATATCTTATTATGATCCTTACGACTATCATTCATTTGTTGATGCAGGCAAAGCCATTGTCGACGCCAAACCGGATGGGGTTCTTCTGGCGCCTACGGCACCGCAATACACCAAGGTGCTTACCGATGCCCTCAACACATGTAGTATACCTTATATATATATAGACTCAAACATAAATGAACTTCGCCCGTTGGCATTCTTCGGTCAAAACTCCCACCAGAGCGGTTATTTCGCAGCGCGGATGTTGATGATGCTCACCCAAAACGAAAAGGAGATTGTCATTTTCAGAAAGATAAACGAAGGCATTGTGGGTTCAAACCAGCAAGAGAACAGAGAGATCGGGTTCCGACAATACATGAAAGAGCATTATCCCGACTGCCGCATACTGGAATTAAACCTCCATGCCAAAAGACCCAGTGAAGACAACAGCATGCTGGATGATTTCTTCCGGCAACATCCCGATGTACGTTTCGGAATTACATTCAATTCAAAAGCATACATTATCGGAGAATATTTAAACCAAAGACAACAAATACCGTTTAACCTGATAGGATACGATTTGCTGGAACGCAATATCACTTGCCTGAAAGAAGGAAGTGTTACGTTTTTAATAGCGCAGCAACCCGAATTACAGGGACTCAACGGTATCAAAACATTGTGTGACTATCTTATCTTGAAGAAAGAAGTTACTTGCATTAATTACATGCCTATAGATCTTCTGACGGCAGAAAACATTGATTTCTACCTGAAGATACCCAGATAATAAATTTAAAATAGAAACTGATGAAAACAAAGTATTTACAAATTAATCCGGCCGACAACGTAGCTGTGGCAATAGATAATCTGTCTGCAGGAGAAAATATTGTAGTCAACGGAATACAAGTTACGCTAAAGGAAGACATCCCGGTCGGACATAAATTTGCTCTGAACGATTTAGCAGAAGGCGAAAACATTATAAAATACGGATACCCGATCGGACATGCCACTACCGCCAAGAAGCAAGGTGAGTGGATGAATGAAACCAATATCAAAACAAACTTGGCAGGATTGCTTGATTACTCTTACAACCCTCAGCAAGTTTCGTTGGATATTCCCCAGAAAGACCTTACGTTTAAAGGCTATCGCCGCAAGAGTGGCGAAGTGGGTATTCGTAACGAAATATGGATCATTCCGACTGTGGGATGTGTTAACGGAATTATAGCCCAACTAGCCGACAGTTTGCGTAAAGAAACCGAAGGCAAAGGCGTTGATGCCATTGTGGCCTACCCTCACAACTACGGTTGCTCACAGTTAGGTGACGATCATGAAAACACACGTAAGATTTTACGTGACATGGTGCTCCACCCCAATGCCGGTGCCGTATTGGTAGTTGGTTTGGGTTGCGAAAACAACCAACCCGATGCTTTCAGAGAATTCCTGGGAGATTATGATCAAGACAGGGTTTCATTCCTCGTAACACAGAAAGTTGGCGACGAATATGAAGAAGGCATGAAAATACTTCGCGACCTGTATGCGAAAGCATCCAAAGATGTTCGTGTAGATGTTCCTTTGTCTGAACTTCGCGTAGGCTTGAAGTGCGGCGGATCCGACGGCTTCTCGGGTATCACTGCAAACCCATTGTTGGGTATGTTCTCTGATTTCCTTATCGCACAGGGCGGAACCAGCGTATTAACGGAAGTTCCCGAAATGTTTGGCGCAGAAACCATCTTAATGAATCGTTGCGAGAACAAAGATTTGTTCAACCAAACCGTTCACCTGATCAATGACTTCAAAGAATATTTCCTTTCACACGGCGAACCTGTTGGCGAGAACCCTTCACCCGGAAACAAGGCCGGAGGTATCTCTACACTGGAAGAGAAAGCGCTGGGCTGCACACAGAAATGCGGAAAGAGCTACGTTTCGGGAGTTCTGCCTTATGGCGAACGCTTGAAAGTGAAAGGCCTCAGCCTATTGTCTGCGCCGGGCAATGACCTGGTAGCCTCAACGGCGTTGGCATCGGCAGGTTGTCACATGGTACTTTTCACCACCGGACGCGGTACTCCTTTCGGAACGTATGTTCCTACGATGAAGATCTCTACTAACTCGGGCTTGGCAGAAAGAAAACCGGGATGGATAGACTTCAACGCGGGAGTTATTGTTGAAAACGAACCCATGGAAAAAACATGTGAACGATTTATTGATTACATCATTCGTGTGGCCAGCGGTGAATTAGTTAACAATGAGAAGAAAGGGTTCCGTGAAATTTCAATTTTCAAAACCGGAGTTACTTTATAAGAAGATGGTAGTTGTCGGATGCCGGACTGCGACAGCTACTCTATAAAACCGGCATTTATATATCGGGGAACACTGATTATAGCGTTACAAAGCTGCTTGTTATTTGTTTCAATTGAGAAACATCATGCAAAAGAACTGTAACTGTTAGAGTCAGTGTTCCTTCTATGTATTATCTTTGCCTCGCAAAATCAAATTATAACATACTGCTTCATGGATAACAACAACAGCAAACCAAAATATCGGGCATGCTGGCTTTAAGTCCGCTACTGGTATTCATGTGCCTTTACCTGGTCACCTCTGTTTGGGTGAACGACTTCTATAAAGTACCCATTACCGTTGCCTTTTTGTTTTCGTCTTGTTATGCCATTGCCATAACACGCGGATTGAACCTGGAGCATAGAATACAACAATTCTCCGCCGGAGCTTCCAACAAGAACATCCTGTTAATGATATGGATATTTGTTTTAGCCGGAGCATTCGCACAAAGCGCCAAAGCCATGGGCGCCATTGATGCAACGGTGAACCTCACTTTGCAGATACTGCCCGACAACCTGCTGATTGCCGGTATATTCATCGCCTCGTGTTTCATCTCTTTGTCCATCGGTACCAGCGTTGGCACCATTGTAGCCTTAACTCCCGTGGCCATCGGTCTGGCACAAAAAACCGGAATTGATCTGCCCTACATGGTAGGAGTAGTAGTGGGAGGTTCCTTCTTTGGCGACAACTTATCGTTTATATCGGACACCACCATAGCCTCCACCAAAACACAAGAGTGTGTGATGAGAGATAAATTTCGTGTCAACTCCATGATTGTGGTTCCCGCTGCCATTGTGGTGCTGGGCGTTTATATTTTTCAAGGACTATCCATCACGGCACCCGTCGCGCTCACATCCATTGAGTGGATCAAGGTAGTGCCCTACCTCATTGTTTTGGGAACGGCCATCACCGGAATGAACGTTATGTTGGTGCTGCTGCTGGGCATCATCTCTACCGGTGCGGTGGGCTTGTACACCGGCAGTTTTGACTTCTTTGGCTGGTTCGCTTCCATGGGAAACGGCATCATCGGCATGGGCGAACTGATCATTGTCACTTTGCTGGCGGGCGGCATGCTCGAAACAATCAGGTACAACGGAGGCATCGACTACATCATTAACGCGTTAACCAAACGCGTGAAGAATAAGCGCGGAGCCGAACTAAGCATTGCGGCATTGGTAAGCATAGCCAACTTATGTACGGCCAACAACACCATCGCCATCATTACCACAGGACCCATTGCGCGCAACATTGCCATCAAGTTTCACCTCGACCGCAGAAAAGTTGCCAGCATATTAGACACCTTCTCGTGTTTCATTCAGGGAATCATACCCTACGGAGCGCAGATGCTTATTGCCGCCGGACTGGCAAACATCTCTCCTATTCACATTATCGGCAATCTGTATTACCCGTTTATGATGGGATTATTTGCTTTGACCTCCATTCTGATCAGATACCCCCGGCAGTATTCCTGACCGAAAGTTGAAAAAGATACAAAAACTTTGTCAATCAGAATAAAAGAAGTATCTTTGCACCGCTATTACGAGTTAGTAGCATTATTCAAATCATTAATTTAAAACATTTTTAAATGGCAACTAAAATCAGATTGCAAAGACACGGACGTAAAAGTTACGCGTTTTATTCAATTGTAATTGCAGACAGCAGAGCACCACGTGATGGTAAATTTACAGAGAAGATTGGTACTTACAACCCGAACACCAATCCTGCTACAGTAGATTTGAATTTCGAACGTGCCCTTTCTTGGGTTATGAATGGAGCACAACCTACAGACACTGTACGTACTATCCTTTCTCGTGAAGGTGTGTACTTCAAAAAACACCTTTTAGGCGGTGTTGCTAAAGGCGCATTCGGCGAAGCAGAAGCTGATACTAAATTTGAAGCTTGGAAAAACAACAAGCAAACAGGTTTGGCTACATTGAAAGCTAAGCAAGATGAAGCAGCTAAAGCTGATGCTAAGGCTCGTCTGGAAGCAGAAAAGAAAGTGAATGAAGCGAAAGCTAAAGCTCTTGCAGAGAAGAAAGCTGCTGAACTTGCTGCTAACGCTCCTGCAGAAGAAGCACCTGCTGCTGAAGAAGTTCCTGCTGCTGAAGAAGCTGCTGAAGCTCCTGCAACAGAAGCTGCTGCAGAATAATCCGAATTTCGGCATTCCGATACTATTTAGGATTAAAAAGTATAAAGTCTCTCGTACAGTTTGTGCGGGAGACTTTTTTTATGGTATATGTAACATGACCATAAGAAGATGTTACCTGATCGTTCCTGTTTTTAGCAAATACTAATTAGCTTTGCTCCTATAATAAACCATTTTATTAACAAACGAAATCAAGGAACTATGTTAAGACACTTCGTATTAAGTTTATTCCTTCTCAACACGGCCGCCACTTGCCAAGTGGTTATGGCCCAAAACACGCAAGCTCATAACCCGGTTGTTTATGCAGACGTGCCCGACATGTCGATAATACGGGTGGGCAACAAGTATTATATGAGTAGCACCACCATGCACATGAGTCCGGGCGTACCCATCATGGAATCGACCGATCTGGTCAATTGGAAAATGATCAGCTATGCTTATCAAACCTTAGACACCATCAATTCATTAAGTCTGAAGAACGGGGAAAGCACCTACGGAAGAGGCTCCTGGGCCAGCTGTTTGCGCTACCACAAGGGAATGTATTACGTCAGCACCTTTGCCCAACCAACCGGCAGAACTCATATCTATAAAACAAAAGATATAGCCAAAGGGCCTTGGGTGGAACATACCTTCGCACCCAGTTTCCATGATCACACTCTTTTCTTTGACGACGATGGCAAGACCTACCTCATATACGGAGCCGGAAAGCTGAAGTTGGTGGAGTTGGAAGACGATCTTTCCGGAGTAAAAAAGGGAACTGAAGAAAAGGTAATCATTGAGAATGCCGCTTTACCCGCCGGAAACAACATCGGGTTACCCGCCGAGGGTTCTCAGCTCTTTAAAATAAAAGGGAAGTATTACCTCTTTAATATTACATGGCCCAGAAACAGCATGCGTACGGTTATTGTTCACCGCGCCGACAAAATCACAGGCCCGTACGAGGGTAAGATGGTGCTTCAAGACAAAGGTGTGGCACAAGGCGGACTCATTGACACACCCGACGGGAGATGGTTTGCTTACCTGTTCCAAGACTGTGGTTCTGTAGGGCGTATTCCTTTCCTGGTTCCCGTGAAATGGAAAGACGGCTGGCCTGTGCTGGGCGAAAATGGCAAGGTTCCTGAATTCCTCGATCTGCCTGCCAATAAAAGCCTGATACCGGGCATTGTTAACTCCGACGAGTTCAACAGGAAAAAAGGAGAACCTGCTTTGCCGCTGGTATGGCAGTGGAATCACAACCCCGACAATAATTTATGGTCGGTTACTGAGAGAAACGGTTACCTCCGCTTAAAGACAGGACGCATTGATCAATCATATACGATGGCACGCAACACACTGACGCAACGTACCGTTGGCCCCGAGTGCAGCAGCTCAACTTGTATGGATGCCAGCAACATGAAGGACGGCGATTGCGCGGGCTTGAGTTTGCTGCAGAAAGATTTCGGATGGGTTGGCATCAGAAAAGAAGGAAATATGAAGCACCTGGTGATGGTCAACATGAACTTTGCCGATGCACCCGAGGTAGAGAACATTCCTTTGACGCAAGATAAGGTGTACCTCAAAATAGATTGTGATTTCAAAAACAGAACCGATAAGGCGTATTTCTATTATAGCTTAGACGGCAAGCAGTGGACTTCCATTGGCAAGCCTCTTAAAATGTCGTACACCATCCCCCACTTCATGGGATATCGTTACGGACTATTTAATTACGCGACCAAAGAAGTAGGCGGTTTCGTTGACTTCGATTATTTCCATATCGCTGATAAACTGTCTAAATAACAAAGAAATAGTTTGACTTTCGCACTCGTTTCGCTGAATCTTGTCAAGAGCAGGTTTATGTATTATTAACGAATGGGGAGAGACAGCGAATCATCGGCAGGAATTTGAGAAAAGATAACCAACTTTTTGAAAAACATAACCGCCGATTTGAAAAAGATAACGAGCAATTTAAAAAGATAAACCGTCTTTTGGTCCGGGAGAAACCGTCTCCCCGCCAAGAGACGGTTTCTCCCGGACCATTTGCTACCGTGCAAATCGGCGTGAGCAACCGTCTGATGGAAAAACTGAACGGCAGCCAACGAAAAAAGGCAGGAGTTTGAGCTCCTGCCTTTTTGCCTATATTAAATTGAATGTACCATAGGATTATGTTGACAAAGATAATACATTATATTGCCAAAGTCAAGCATTTACCTTTTTATTTTGCTCTTTTTTTCAATCACGGTTGAGTAGCGGTGAGCACCAGGCGGGCGCTCTTCAACCCTTTGGCCGTGGCTTGAAAAACAATCTTCCCCGGTGTTTCGGCCGACTGCACCAAAGCAGTGAGCTGTCCGCCAAACGCATGCATTTGCGGCAGATGAAATACGTCCAGACAAGTAGGGTCGCCGTTGACCGAAGCCCGGTAACTGCCGTTGCCTTTTACAGAGAAACGTATCATCCGGTTGTCGTGCGGACAAAGATTCCCGTCTTTATCTACCACGCGCACGGTAACGTAAGCCAAGTCTTTGCCATCGGCAGTCAGCTCCTTTCTATCCACCACCAACTCCATGTGATGAGGCTTCCCTGCCGTACGCACCACTTTCTCATCGGCCACCTTGCCTGTCGCATCATAAGCTACGACCTTGACTTCTCCCGGTTCATACACCACGTTCATCCACATCAACCTGTAACGGTGTTGCAGTGACTCCTTGCTCTTAGTCTGCTTGCCGTAGCTTTTACCGTTTACGAAAAGTTCGGCTGTAGGACAGTTTGTATAAACAAATACCGGAGTCGTTTGACCCTCGCGGCCTTCCCAGTTCCAATGTGGCAACACATGCAAAGTAGGCTCCTTCTTATTCCAGATGCTTTTGTACAAGTAGAATCTGTCTTTCGGAATACTAGCCAAGTCAATGATGCCGAACATGGAACTGTGATTAGGCCAGGCATCGGTATCGTAAGGAGAAGGCTCTCCCAAGTAATCAAAACCGGTCCACACGAACTGTCCCATCGTCCAGTCATGATCTTCGGCCATGGCCAAATCATCGTCGGGCAAGTTAGACCAAGAGCAGTACTCCATGTCGTATGATGAAGACTGATGGTCGTCATACAGCGCGTCGGCTTTCTTCTCAACGGGAAACTTATACACGCCCCGTGAGCTGACTGTAGAGGAAGTCTCCGAGCCCAGCACCACTCCCTGAGGCAGTTTGCCGTAAGCCTCTTCGTAACGATGCACCCGGTAGTTGAACCCCGGAACATCCAGCAAAGCAGCAAAGCCATTGCCCAGCACACAAGTCACCTGATCCATGCCGCAAGTTACCGGACGTGTAGGATCTTCGCGGTGACAGATCTCTTGCAGGAACGATGCCACCCGATAGCCATCGGCGCTGCACTGCGTTGGCACCTCGTTGCCGATGCTCCACATTACTACACTGGCGTTGTTGCGGTAGTTACGAAGCATGTTGACCATGTCTTTTTCTGCCCATTCATTAAAGAAGCGATGGTAACCGTTGTCACACTTGGCCCTGTCCCACTCGTCGAACGGTTCAATCATCATCATGAAACCCATCTCGTCACACAACGCAACCAACTCGGGAGCCGGCATGTTGTGAGCCGTACGAATGGCATCGCAGCCCATCTCTTTAAGCAGCGTAAGCTGGCGTTTCAAAGCGGCCACATTCACTGCTGCGCCAAGCGGCCCTAAGTCGTGGTGATTACAAACGCCTTGGAACTTACGCAGCTTGCCATTGAGGAAGAAACCTTTGTTGGCTATCACCTGCACGGAACGAATTCCGAAGCGGGTGGTGTATTCGTCAACCAATTGATCTTTCACATAAATCTTTGATACCGCCTTGTATAAAACAGGAGTCTCGGGCGACCATAATGAAGGGTTGTTCACCGTAAAGTTCTGCACAAAGGCTTGCCCTTTCATCAGCTTGCGCATCTCGTTTTTCTGGGCAACCACCTCGTTGGCAGCATTCACTATTTCGGTTTGTACGCGTACATTTTCATTTGCCAGGTTATCGACCGTTGTTTCCAGGCGGACAGCCGCATATTCGTCGGACACATGCGGGGTGGTTATATAAGTGCCCCACACCGGAACGTGAATTTCGTCCGTCACAATAAGGTGAACGTTCCTGTAAAGTCCGGCTCCGGGATACCAGCGCGACGACTGCGGTTTGTTTTCCAAGCGCACAGCCAGCACATTGTTTTTGCCGTCGGCATTCAGAAAGTCGGTTACATCGCAATGAAACGAGTTGTATCCCAACGGCCAGAAAGCCGCTTCCTTGCCATTGACATACACACGGGCTTCACTCATTGCTCCGTCGAACAGAAGCGTTACGCGGCGTTTGCCTTTCTCAAAGTCATCTACGGAAAAGGATTTTCTATACCAGCCGATGCCAACATAAGGCAAGCCTCCGGTGCGACCGGTCTTTACCGACGCCTTTGTTTCAAGGTTTTGTGTGATGGCTACTTCCTGTAAGTCATGAGAGCGGTCAAACGGACCGTATATAGCCCAATCGTGCGGTATAACAACTCGTTGCCACGATGCGTCATCATAGCTTTGTGCCTGCGCGCCGGGCACATCACCTTTGGTAAACTTCCAGCCTTTGTCGAGCAGAAACTCATTTCTGGCCGCATGCGGCTGAGCCTGCGAAGCCAACCAGCAGCAAGCCGACAAAGCCAATAAAGTAAAAGATTTCAAGTTCATCATTGATAAGAATGTTTTTAGGGTTTTCTAAACGTGCGGAATGTTTTTCGACGACTCCTTCTTCGCTGCATTTTATTTCGTTTATATTTCAACCATCTTTTATAGATAGTCCACCCACTCATAAAAGCAACCACGGCAAATATAAGAATTGTTATGCCTACGCCCAAATTATCTCCTTTAATACGCGACCAGATTTCGAGCACATTCTGTGTTTTGTCGCCAAAGTCGCGAATCATGGCACAGCGTTCTACCACCTTTTTATCCGGATATTGAATGCGGTCAATCTGCACACTGTCGGCTTCCGGACCAAAGAAGTAAGTCAAATCCGAGTAATAACCCAGCGTTGTGTCTGTTTGCGCTTCTAAGATTTCAGGGGTGGCAACGGCGCTCACGTAACCGGTTGCATCCATGTTTCGCAAGGCAATGTCGGGTCTGCACAAGAAGTTTATAAAATAGCTGGCCGCTTTGGGATTGCCTGCATACTTGGGAATTACCCAGCCGTCATACCAAATATTACTGCCTTCAACGGGAACCTGATAATCGAGCTCTACACCTACCGAAGCAGCTTCTTCAATGGCCCAAACAGCGTCTCCGCTCCACGTCAAGTTAAGCCAGGCTTTGTTTTTGGTCATCATCTCCTTGCCAAAGTCCGACTCCCACCCGGCAATCAAAGGCTTCATGGCTTTCAAATATTGTTCCACCACAGCCATTGCCTGCGGAGAATAATCATTCATCAAGTCTTCAACGGTAATGGTTCCGTTACGCAACTCATTGGCATGGGCATAAATGGCTGCCGTGCCATAGGCATCGCGGTAACTTTCCTTCATCAGAATCTTGCCTTTGTATTTTACATTCCACAAGCACGACCACGAAGAAGCATCGACATCGGACACAAACTTTTTATTGTACAAGATACCCGTGGTGCCCCACATGTAGCAAACCGCATAACGGCTTGCTTGTTGGCCCGGCTGACTCAACTTATCTATTTGAGAGCGTATGTAAGGTGCAATGTTATGCAGGTTATTGGCCGTTCCACCCAGCGTTGTGTCAATGGGCAGAAGCAGTTTTTTCTTGAGCATGCGCTCAATGATATACTCCGACGGGCACACCACATCAAAGTCTTCGTGCCCCTTTTCTATTTTGGTAAGCATGACCTCATTGATATCGAATGTTTGATACACAATGCGTATATCCTCACCCGTTTGCTCCTTGTAGTAAGTCTGAAACTCTTTGAGTACCTCTTCGTCAATATAGTCGGCCCAATTGTATATCTTCAAAACATTCTCGCGCGGCTCGCCTGAGTTATAGCAGGCCGTAAGAGAGAGATACAGAAAGAATGTCAATAAGTAAATGGTATATCTTTTCATCAACGTTGTGTTATATAGCCTATAATAGAATGAACTACAGCTGTTTTACTAATTATTCTTCGCTTTCCCCGTGCGGTGGTTTATGACAATAAGCAGCGTTAAAACCACGATAAATATGATGGTTGACAACGGGCGCAGCTCGGGTGTGAGTCCGCCTTTCCTTGCATCGGCATAAATATAGGTAGAAAGCGTTTCCAAACCCTGATTACCAATGGTAAATACCGTTACGGCAAAGTCGTCAATCGAAAGAGTAACCGACAGCATAAAGCCGCTAATCATGCCCGGACGAATTTCCGGAATGATGACCTTGCGCAAGGCTTGCATGGGAGTGGCTCCTAAGTCGAGTGCCGCCTCATAAATATTGGGATTCATCTGTTTCAGTCTGGGCAACACACTCAGCACCACATAAGGAGTACAAAAGGTAATGTGAGCCAGCAGCACCGTAAGATAGCCCTGCGAAATGCCTAACGAAATAAATAATAAGAACAGAGAAATACCGGTAATAATGTCGCCGTTCAGGATGGGAATGCTGTTCACAAAGCCGATTGCTTTCTTTGAACGCGCCTTGAGGTTGTAAATTCCAATGGCGGTGACACTACCCAGCAGCGTGGCAACACAAGAGGCCAGCAGCGCTATGGTAATGGTATTGATCAGCGCATTCATTAACGAATGGTGCGTGCCCGAAGAGAACAAGGACGTGTACAATTTGGTGGAGAAGCCCGTCCAGTTGCCCAACACTTTGGCTTCTGTAAACGAATAAATAAAGATGATCACGATGGGTAAATACAACACAAACAGTATCACCCACAGATAGGCCTGCGCCAAAATTCTTTTTACCATAGTCCACCTCCTTCGTTTGAATTGTCTTTATCGTCAGTGTTAAAGACGGATGTTGCAGCAATAAGCAGCAGCATAATAAGTGAAAGCGCCGCTCCGTAATTCCACATGCTGTTATTGATATTTTCCTGAATGGTGGTACCAAAGAGTTTGATGTTATTCATCGTGAGCAGTTCGGCAATGGCGAAAGTCGATATGGTAGGCATAAACACCATCATCACCCCACTCATGACGCCCGGCATGGAAAGCGGTATAATGGCTTTGACAAACACTTGAACGGGCGTGGCTCCCAAGTCTTGCGCCGCCTCAATGTAACTTCTGTCCATCTTCTGCAAGGTATTATAGATGGGGTAAATCATAAAAGGCAGGAAGTTATACACCATGCCGAAGATCAAAGCGCCTTCGCCCAACGGCACAGCAAAAAAGTCGAACAAAGCGACTGTGGCAAGCGTACGCACCAATATATTAACCCACATGGGTAATATGAAAAGTACCACCAGTGTGCGCGATGAGTTTAGCTTACTGTTGCTCAATATCCATGCCGCCGGATAACCAATGAGGATGCAGATAGCCGTGGTGATAATGGCAATGCCAATGGAATAGACAAACGTATTAATGGCCTCTTGGTGCATAAAGAACTTGGAGAAATTACTCAATGTAATCGTTCCGTTATCGTCGGTAAATGCGTACACCACAATGAGTAGCAAGGGGATGACCACAAATACGGCGGAGAAAAGGACGTAAGGGAGGGTCCAACTCTTGCGCGATGCAAAAAACAATGAAATCCTTTTAATCACTTCTTGGTTTCTTTAATGGGTTAGCACTTCACAACACGAATGGCCTCGGCCGGAATGGTAATTCCTACCCGGTCACCGTCATCCCACACATCATTGGTATCCACATACACCAGTTCGTCCCAGTCGGATAAAACGGTGAGGTGGTAATGGTTTCCTTTATATAGAATGAATCGTACTTCGCCGGTAAGCGCTCCGTCTTCTTCGTTGTCTTGCAGAATAATCTGATTAAAGTCGACCTCAACACTCACTTTCTCACCCGGCTGGGCACAGCTAACAGGCATACAGGCAAAGGTGCAACCTAAAAACTCTACGTGCTCGGCATCGAGCAGTTTGCCTTCAAACGTATTGCAAAGACGTTCTTTATGCATAATGTGAATATCCATGGGCTTAACCAGCAAGCCCACCGTATCGCCTACCTCAAAGTGATGGTAATCTTGCACCAGGAATTCATAGTCGCCGCAGAGAACAGTCATTTCGTAATGCACACCTTTGAAGATGGTTGATTGCACCACTCCCGTCAGTTGAGCGGCATCCGATTGCTGAAAGATGTAGATGTCTTCGGGCCTGATGACCACGTCGACAGGAGTCTGTTCGCCGAAACCTCCGTCCACGCATTCAAAATCGGTATCACAAAAACGCACCAGGTTATCTTTGATCATGGTACCGTTCAGGATGTTGCTCTCGCCTATAAAGTCGGCAACGAAGGAGTTGGCCGGTTCGTTATAAATATCAATGGGTGTGCCTATCTGTTGTATTTTGCCATCACTCATCACCACAATCGTATCGCTCAATGTGAGCGCCTCTTCCTGATCATGGGTGACGTAAACGAAGGTGATGCCCAGGCGTTTATGCATCTCTTTCAACTCCATCTGCATGTCTTTGCGCATCTTCAAGTCGAGTGCAGCCAAGGGTTCGTCGAGCAACAAAACTTCCGGCTCGTTGACAATGGCACGGGCAATGGCAACTCGCTGCTGCTGTCCGCCCGACAAGGAGTCTACGTCTCTGAATTCGTAATCGGTCATCCCCACCATCTTCAAAGAGGCTCTCACCTTTCTTTCAATCACAGCTTTGGAAAGCTTCTTGAGTTTGAGTCCGAAAGCAATATTGTCATATACATTCAAGTGAGGAAAGAGAGCGTATTTTTGGAAAACGGTGTTTACAGGGCGTTTGTGCGGAGGTGTTTGCGTAATTTCTTTGCCGGCAATACGTATTTCGCCCTCAGAAACCGTCTGAAAGCCGGCCAGCAAACGTAGCAAGGTTGTTTTACCACATCCCGAAGGACCGAGAATAGTCACAAACTCACCCTTGCGAACGGATAAATTGATACATTCGAGAGCTGTTTTTTCTCCAAAAAATTTTGAGACGTTACGAATCTCTATGATAAAATCTTCTTCTTGCATATTCATACTTTATTAGGCACACAAAGGTACATATTTCTAGTATTAGATGAATATATTATCATAATATAACATCAGCATTATGGCAAGGCTCAACAAAAAAACTATCTTTGCATAAATAAATATTCATTTAATTGACAGAAGCATGAAGAAACTGATCTATTTACTTACGGTAACAGCCCTGGGTATATCAGCTTGTAACAGCGGAAATAAAGGTTACACAATTAGCGGAACTATTGAAGGCGCAGCAGATGGTGATACTGTATTTTTACAGGAACGTTCGGACAGAGAATTCAACAAGATTGATACGGCTATTATCTCGAAAGGTGGTTTCAGTTTTGAGGGAAGTCAGGACTCTACTGTTAACAGATATATTACGTATGCCAAAGGCGACAATCAACTCATCATGGATTTCTTCCTTGAAAACGGAAAGATTGATGTGAAGATGGGTAAGGAAGAGAATTCTGCCGTAGGTACTCCGGCCAATAATGCTTACCAGGAATTCAGAACGCAAATGAGCGCATTGAATAATAAGCAGAATGAGATTTATGAATCAATGGGGAATCCGGCGCTGACCGATGAGCAGAAAGAAGCCAAACTGAAGGAGATGAATTCTCTGGAAGAAGAGATGATGAAAATAATAAAAGACGGAATTCAGAAGAACATAGAAAACACGGTTGGTGTATTCCTTTTGGGGCAATATAACTACTACCTGGAATATGCAGAAATTGAACCGCTGCTCGAGAAAGTTCCGGCTGCATTCCAAAGCAATGAAACGATTGTTCATCTGAAGGAGTTGGTTAAAACAGCAAAAGCGACCGCCGTAGGTCAGAAGTTTGTTGATTTCCAGATGAAAACTCCCGAAGGCAAGGATATCAAACTGTCTGATGTGGCTGGCAAAGGCAAGGTGGTTTTGGTAGACTTCTGGGCTAGCTGGTGCGGTCCTTGCAGACGTGAAATGCCTAACTTGGTTGAGGCTTATGCAAAATATAAAACGAAGGGATTTGAAATTGTAGGTGTGTCGTTAGACAGAGACCTCCAGTCTTGGAAAGATGGCATCAAGCAATTGAATATTACGTGGCCTCAAATGTCTGACCTTAAATTCTGGGAAAGCGAAGGTTCACGACTTTATGCCATCCGCAGCATTCCTCATGTTGTGCTGATTGACAAAGACGGAACCATTGTGGCACGTGGCTTACACGGTGAAGAGCTTCAAGCTAAATTGGCCGAGCTTATTAAGTAATCATCCGGTAATCAGATACTAAAAAAGGTCGCTAAGTTAGCGACCTTTTTTAGTATCATACGTTCTATTTAGTTAAACCAACGAACATAACAGAAGTCCTGACGATGAGGCAGATCAGGGTTTTTAGGATACATGCGGTATGCCACCTTGAAACTTCCGGCATTGGATAAGCTGTGAGTTGCCTGGAAAGTATAAAGTGTTCCTTCCTTTTTAACTACCTCGAAAGGTTCAACAGAATAAACATGTTCTTTGCCATCTGCATCAGTAAAAATGGTAACCAGCTCAATGCCGATCGCATCATTCAATCCTTTCTCATCAATGACGTAAGTAATGGTGTAATCCTTGCCGCTTTGAATAGAAGCCTGAATTAATTCCTCACTCTTTTCAAAAGAAACGACCTCAATAGAATCCCATTTCTCGGCAACCTCTTCCTTCCATGCTGCTATTTCCTTAGCTTTCTTATAATTGTCTGCATTTAAAACATGGAAACGTTTGGCCAGTTTATTGTAGAACCGATCATAGTAATCGTCCAACTGGCGTTTCATGGTATAATGCGGAGCAATTTGAGAGATGGAGTTTTTAATATACTTAATCCATTCTTCGGAATAACCATCTTCATTCTTGTCATAGTACAATGGCAAGATCTCTGTCTCCAATATACTATAAATGGTTGCCGCATCCAGCTGATCCTGGTATTCCTGATTCTGGTAAGTGCGTTTCTCGGTCAACGCCCAACCGGCTTTCTCGCGGTAACCTTCCAGCCACCAACCGTCGAGCACAGAGAAATTAAGCACGCCGTTCATCAACGCTTTTTCGCCGGATGTACCCGATGCTTCCAAAGGTCTTGTAGGAGTGTTTAACCAGATATCAACGCCGGTGACCAAACGACGGGCCAACTGCATATCATAGTTTTCAAGGAATATAATCTTTCCTAAGAATTCGGGTCTCCTTGATATTTCTATAATTCTTTTGATTAGTCCCTGTCCGGCACCATCGTGCGGATGGGCTTTTCCTGTGAACAGGAATTGCACAGGTTGATCGGGGTTATTGACAATCTTAGACAAACGATCCAGATCCGTAAAAAGTAAGTGTGCACGTTTGTAGGTGGCAAAACGGCGTCCGAAACCAATTAACAAGGCATTCGGATTGATTTTCTCCATCAGTGAAACAATGCGAGAGGGATCTCCCTGATTTTTCAACCACGTTTCGCTAAACTGTTTGCGTATGTAATCAACCAGCTTGTGCTTCATGGTTTGACGGGTATTCCATATTTCCTCGTCGGGCACGTTGTTGATTGCTTCCCATATCTTAGGGTTCGACTGGTCATAAAGGAAGTTGCTATCAAAATACTTGGCATAGAGTTGTTTCCATTCGCGCGCACTCCAGGTTGGGAAGTGTACTCCGTTGGTTACGTAACCCACATGGCTCTCTTCGGGGAAGTATCCTTTCCAGATAGACGAGAACATTTCTTGTGATACTTTACCGTGTAACCAGCTTACGCCATTTACTTCTTGCGAAGTATTACATGCAAAGACCGACATACAGAAGCGTTCACCCTTATCTCCCGGGTTATTGCGACCTAAATCCATCAAATCATCCCAAGATATTCCCAGTTTTTGAGGATAGCCACTCATGTATTTACCAAACAAGCCTTCATCGAAGTAGTCGTGCCCAGCCGGAACCGGAGTGTGAACCGTATAAAGAGAAGAGGCTCTGACTAATTCTATCGCTTGATCAAAGCTCAATCCTTCGGCAACATAATCAGAAAGACGCTGCACGTTAATCAAAGCGGCATGTCCCTCATTACAATGATATATATCTTTCTTAATGCCGAGCGCTTTCAAGGTTAGTATACCTCCGATGCCCAACAAGATTTCTTGTTTCAAACGGTTCTCCCAGTCGCCACCATACAGCTGATGAGTGATAGAGCGGTCGAACTCGCTATTCATTTCATTGTCCGTATCGAGCAGATACAAGGATATGCGTCCCACATTTACTTTCCACACATAAGCATGTACTACGTAATCGATATAGGGAACATCTACCACAAGAGGTTGTCCGTGCGCATCATTCACCCTTTCCAACGGAAGCGTACCAAAGTTCTGTGCTTCGTAATTAGCAATCTGCTGTCCGTCGATAGCCAATGATTGAGTAAAATAACCATATCTGTATAAGAAACCGATGGCGCAAAGGTCCACATTACTGTCAGACGCTTCCTTCAAATAATCACCGGCCAAAACGCCCAGACCTCCCGAGTATATTTTAAGAACATGATTTAAACCATATTCCATACTGAAATAAGCAACTGAAGGACGCTTTGAATCGGGTTCAACATCCATATAATCTCTGAACTTGGCATATACATCATTCATTCTTTTCAGAACGAGCTTGTCATTAGCCAAAGCTTCCAGTTTATCAAAATTCATACGTTCCAGAAGCAAAACGGGGTTTTGTCCTACCTCTTTCCATAAAGCCGGATCGAGACTTCTGAACAAATCTGTTGCTTCATAATTCCACAATGTCCAGACATTACGAGCCATCTCGGATAATTTCTCAAGCTCTGCCGGAACAGAAGATCTCACAGTTACTTCCCTCCAATTAGGAGTATTCACATTGCTAACTTTAATCTTCATAATGCTATTAATTTACTTATTGATGAATAAATCTTTATCTTATTTGCGCTTTGCCGCATTGCATAAAGCAATATGATAAGCCTCGTAATAATACGTTATAAAGTGCTTCCACAACGCTTTCTCGGCAATCGCAGTTGCCTTACCGCTTATTTCAGCGGTTTCTTCGGCGGTCTTAGAAGCAAATACTGTTATCGTATTTTTTATGCTATCGGCTACTTCCATGTAGTTACTGTCTGTACGATGAAGTACCTCTACTCCATCATTTATGCAATTGCATGTATCCAAACCGTTAACCCATAAACCAAAACCGGCTAAATCCGTAGTAATAGTGGGCACCCCGAAGGCAATACTCTCAAGAGGCGTATACCCCCAAGGTTCATAGTATGAAGGATACACACTGAGGTCCTGTCCTAATAACAAATCGTAATACTCTTTGTTGAATACACCGTCTTTTCCGTTCAGGTAACACGGTACAAAAATGACTTTTACCTTGTCATCCGGGTTATTAGTCATGCCAAGCTTCCTCAATAAACGTGTTATTTTATCGAATTCGGGTTCGAATAACAAATTAGTACCAAACGAGTTGGGCAAGGGAGTATTGTATTTTTTTCGACTCTGTAAACGTTCTACTAAATCTTCGCGTGCTTCTCCGGCCCATGCAGGCACATTGATAAAGGCAAGTACTGTTTTATTGAGCCTTTCGTCCTTATTCAATTGGTACAATGATTCAATAAAAACATCAATTCCCTTATTTTTGAATTCATAACGTCCGCTGGTTCCTATTATCAGCGTGTCATCGGCCAGATTAGTGCCCAACATACAATTGGCTACACGTAGCATAGCTGTCCGAGCTCTTTTACGTTTACCGGTAAAAGCCGCTCCTTTGGGAACAAAATCGTCCTCAAATCCATTCATCAGCACCACGTCTGCCTCCTTTTCGAGCAACTGCCTACATTCCCGGTTCGTGATTTCACTTACGGTTGTAAAACAGTCAACATGATGAGCTGCTTGTTTTTCTATGGAGTGCTTGGATTCCATATTAAGTTCCTGAGCCATCTGGTCGCCGTTGTAAGCAAACAAATAGTCGTAAAGAGGCTTCTCGTTTCCGGCAATGGAGCGCCCGATAGAAGTTGCATGAGTCGTAAATATAGTAGCAATTTCGGGAACGGCTTGTTGTATGTACAAAGCGCCTAAGGCGGTCATCCACTCATGCGCCTGATAAACAACTTTATCATTGTCAGACAGGTAATAACGATAGAAACTTTCTACCAACCGGCCCGCCGCATAAGAAAACATGGACGCTTCATCGTAATCACCGTACGCATGCAAGGAATCAACCTGAAAAGCGTTCCACATCTCTGTGTAGATTTCATTTTTATGTGAGAAAAATGGCTGAAAATCAACCAACATAACGATGGGGTTGCCTGGAATATTCCAGCGCCCAATGCGTATGCTTAATCCTTCTTTCAAGGCTTTTTCGCGCCAGTCACTGAAAAGAGTCTTCGATTCCAGAAACAAAGGGTTCTCTTTTCCTTGCCACACATCGGGCCCCACAAAAATAAGTTTGTCGTGAAAATGAGCCTGAAGGGTATTGGCACGAGTAGACAATACCGTGTAGATACCTCCCACTTTATTACATACTTCCCAGCTTGACTCAAATATATAATCGGGTAACAATAATTCTTTTATCATATAAAACTAATACGCTATATCACTAATATTGCAAAAATACATATTAATTATCGAAATATAACGCGTAACACATTAAATCTAAGTAAATAAGAGGTAACAAACGTTTGCGGAAATGACTCAATTGGGCATAAAAAAACATCCGCAAGTTTAAAACCTACGGATGTTTTCGATTTTTTCTATGTTTTATTGCTCATTACGCAACCAATGCACTACCCATCAGGAAGGTAGCAGCAAGCGCCACGATAGCATATAATTCAGGGAATACAGCCAGAATCAGCGTATTTCCAAACACATTATGACCTTGACCTATCGCTGCAATACCATTTGCACATACTTGTCCCTGACGAATGGCCGAGAAAAGTGCAACCAATCCTAATGCAATACCGGCACCTAAAACAGCAGCAGCCTGAATACCTGTAATGGCAGGTGTCAACACGCCAAAGATGGTTTGAAACATAAAGTATCCGGCAAAACCATATAATCCTTGTGTTCCCGGAAGGGCTGTAAGCACCAAGAAGTTACCAAAAGCGGTATCGTTTTTCTTCAAAGCACCAATTGCTGCATTACCGGCAATTGTTACACCATAAGCGCTGCCGATACCAGACAAACCAACCATAACTGCGATGCCGATATAGGCAATAAATAAATTCATTTCCATAATTTTATTCTATTTTATTGTTTATATATTCATTGATAAATTATTTGCTGAAAGGCTTGTATTCCTTTCCTCCTCCTTCGTAACCCGAATTCTTGAAGAATTCTACAAAGGTTAAACGCATAGGGTGCACCATAGCGCCCAATACATTCATAAAGATATTGATAGAGTGACCTATAACAAAAATAAGTACCATAACAATGGGACCTGCAATTACATTATCCGGACTCATGCCTACTGCCAGACTATTAAACACGCTGGCCAGAATTCCGCCCGAAAGTCCCAAAGCAAACAAGCGCACATAAGATAATATATCGCCCAGTAAGCCTGTTACCATATTATAAGAGTCCCATAATCCTAAACCAAAGTTGATAAAGATATTCTTATCCGGACTGTTATAGAACAAGATCATGGCTCCTGCTATAGCAAGAATAACAAGATGTGCAGCTCCACCCATCGGGAATACAGCCGGTAATACGGCAGCCAAACCAACTGATACTAACAAGATAATCCAGCCAATCGTTCCTACGGCATATTTGAATCCAAATTGTATAGCCTGATTAACTGCCTTAAGAATCATACCAAATAGAATCTGTATAACGCCCAATAACAGCGACAGTTGAAACATATCATTGTTGTCCATGGCAATGGCGTGTTTCATTCGTTGAATAAATGGCCAGTCCAAATCATAAAAATTAGCTCCGAAAAAGGTTCCGGTCAGCATGCCACAAAAGAAAGTGGAAGCAGCCAGTAACTGCACCAAAGACAAAATGGGTTTCATGGTTTGACCTATGTTTTTTGCCAGCAAACGGTACAGAGTCACACCCAAAAGCAAGAACAGTCCATACCCCGAATCTCCCAGACAAAGCCCGAAGAAGAGCATGAAAAATGGAGCAAAAAACGGAGTCAGATCCAGTTCATTGTATTTAGGCAGCATATACAGCTTGCAAATTGGCTCGAACCAAGCAAACAGTCCCTTATTATTCAATTGAATAGGTACATTGTCTTCCGGTGCCGGCTTCTTGATATCATAATACACTGACTGCGAATTCAGGTAAGCAACAATTGGGTCTTCTTCCGATGCCGGTAACCACCCTTGCAACAGCATAAGCTTTTCGCCGGCAGCTGATTCGGTGTTAAGAACGACTTGATCAAATTCTATTTCACCGTTTAACTCTTTTCTGGCAGCCAATAATGAAGGAATATCCTTCCGCGCAATGTTTTGCAGGGTCCCCTCTTGACGCAATAATTCTTCTTTATTACATTGAATCAGTTCTTGCGTTTGGCCGTATGACCGATCGGGCAACTTAATCCGCTCCACATCCAAATCAATTTCTTGATTCGTTTGGGTAAAAGTGATAAAGTAAACCTTCGAAGCGACTCTATTAATGACCATGGCATTGTAAGCCTCTATCCAATCTTCATTGAAATTAGCTTCCGTTGATATATAAAATCCAATATCATAACCGGAATCACGCAGCTTAGCGATACTCTCGGGAGAGAAATCGCCCCATGGTTCTAATACGGCAAGTTCCTTTTCGTATGCCAGAATCTGTTGTTGCAAACTACTTTTATGATTGAGCAGCTCATCAACCTCATCAAGAATTAGCATTCCCCTTGAGGCTGAAACGGTTTCCGAATCATCCGTTACTTTCTCTTCAGTTTTAATATTCTGAAGCAATTTTATCGTAGCAGACAACCTGGCAGATAAGCGAATCTTTTCTTGTAACGCTGAATTGTCTGCCATTCCTTGCTGTTTCTCAGCAATATGAACAACTCCTAAATCACGGAGATTATTTAAAAAAGCATCATATTCCTTATGGTAAACAAGAAAAGTGAGTTTTTTCATTTTAGTAATCATAACTCAGCCTCCTTTCTTTTCTCTTGTTGCGATTTCAATATCTTTTGTGAAGACTTCGATAAGTTCTCTTCATCCTCCATAAAGCGTTTTATTTTACGCAACGCATCCTGATAACCAGGTATTTGTACCTTCTCAAAAAGATTAACCTTTTGAGTCGTTTTCTTACGCGCATGTTCCAGCAAGTTTAATTTAGCCAGAATAAACTCTCGTTCAATAGCCGTTTGCGCCAATCCTTTCAGCAAATGTATACCATCGGCATACCACTTGGGAGCGTTAAACAAACTATAGGGGCGAATATCAAAATCGACGTTTTCGAGCAATGGAACCCGTACACCGGCAATCTTTTTAATACCCAGATGAACATCGTTTACCCTGATTAACGAAGCATCAAACTCATTCCAAAGAGCGAACATGGCTTCATAGGCAAGAATTTGTTTTTCGAGCCTTTCCTCTAGCAACACAGCTTCAGATTTGCAACGTTTGACCTCCATACGCAAAGCACTCTCTTTATTCTTTATAATAGGAAGAGTACGCACGCGTATTTTCAGTTGCTTTTCGAGCTGTTGAAGAGACGTTTTGTTATATTGAAACTTTATAGCCATCTTATAAGCTTATGGATGATATTTATTTCCAGTACTGATCTACTAACTCTTGTTTGATGTTCACTTCTTCGGGGCGGAAGTACTTACTAAACAATCCCCAAGCTACATCTAGCATTTCAGTCGTATTCAAGTTCACATCAATAGCCAGCAATTGATTCGAATAATCTTTTGCATAAGCCAACGTACGCTCATCGTAGTTAGTCAAATCAAAACCGTTCTCCAACTTGGTTTTAGCATTCGCCGCATCGGCATACAAACGTACGGCCGCATTCATTACTTGCGGATGATCTTTACGGGTCTTCTTTCCGGTAACTAACTGCTTCAAACGAGAAAGTGAACGGAACGGATCCACAATCACCTTACCAATATCACTGTCGCGACGCAGGAATAGCTGTCCTTCCGTAATGTATCCGGTATTATCGGGCACAGCATGAGTAATGTCTCCACCCGAAAGAGTTGTTACGGCTATAATAGTAATGGAACCTCCTGCTGGGAATTGCACGGCTTTCTCGTAAATCTTAGCCAAATCGGAGTATAGTGAGCCCGGCATAGAGTCTTTGGAAGGAATCTGATCCATACGGTTTGACACAATAGAAAGCGCATCGGCATAAGAGGTCATATCCGTAAGAAGTACCAAGACTTTTTCATTGTTATTCACTGCAAAATATTCGGCAGCGGTAAGGGCCATATCGGGAATCAGCAAACGCTCAACCGGAGGATTCTCCGTTGTATTCACAAAACTCACAATACGGTCAAGAGCTCCGGCATTTGAGAACACATTTTTGAAATACAGGTAATCATCATTGGTCATACCCATACCTCCCAAAATAATTTTATCTGTTTCTGCCCGCAGCGCTACATTGGCCATTACTTGGTTGAAGGGTTGGTCGGGGTCAGCGAAGAAGGGAATTTTCTGACCGGAAACCAACGTATTATTCAAGTCAATACCTGCTATTCCGGTTGCGATCAGTTCAGACGGTTGCTTACGTCGAACCGGGTTAACGGACGGACCGCCAATTTCAACCTCCTCGCCTTCAATTTCCGGTCCCCCGTCAATCGGGTCTCCGAATGCATTAAAGAACCGGCCGGAAAGCTGTTCACTTACTTTTATCGTAGGAGCTTTGCCTAAGAATACCACTTCAGCATTTGTCGGTATACCTTCTGTACCTTCAAACACTTGTAGCGTCACTTCATCTCCTGTAATTTTAACCACCTGAGCCAACTTACCGTTAACAGTAGCCAGCTCGTCATACCCAACTCCTGCAGCTTTCAACGAACAAGTAGCTTTGGTAATCTGAGTGATTTTCGTATATATTTTCTGAAATGCTTTTGTTGCCATTATACTTATTTACTTTACGGTTATCGAATTAAGCTTTCCTTTCTTGAATCAATTCGTTTAATTGCTTTACGAAATCATCATATTCCGGTGACTTGAACTTGGAATAATTCATCTGTTTGCAAACATTGATCATCTTCTTAAAGTAATCCATTACTTCGTTGAAATTATCAAATTCAAATTCAGTGTGGCAAATATCAATAACCATGTTAACAATAGCTTCTTGTCTCTCCATAGGAGTTACCGCATCAATCTCATCAAAAGCATCTTGTTGAAGAATGACAAAGTCAATCAGCTCCGATTTCCAAAAAGTAACATGATATTCCACAGGAACACCGTCGTCACCCAAGATGTTTATTTGTTCTGCAATCTCCTTACCTCTTTGCAAACGGGTTTTTATTTCGTTGACTTTCTTCAGCCATTCATTATTGATGCGCTTGCCTATATAATCTTCAAATTCGGGGTACTCAATATATTTAGAATACGAATCAATCGGATTCACGGCAGGATAACGCTTTCTATCTGCCCGGTCTTGTTCAAGTGCGTAAAAACAACGCGCAACTTTCTTTGTATTCTCAGTAACCGGTTCTTTCAAGTTTCCGCCGGCAGGAGACACCGTTCCGATAAAAGTGATGGAGCCCGTGTTGCCGTTATTCAGAACTACGTAACCGGCTCTGCCGTAAAAGTTGGAGATAATAGAAGATAAATCCATGGGGAATGCATCCGGACCAGGCAACTCTTCCATACGATTGGACATTTCACGCAAAGCCTGTGCCCAACGTGAGGTTGAATCGGCCATCAACAGAACCTTCAGGCCCATAGCACGGTAGTACTCGGCAATGGTCATAGCTGTATAAACAGAAGCTTCACGCGCAGCAACCGGCATATTCGACGTATTTGCAATGATGATTGTACGTTCCATCAATTTGCGTCCGGTATGCGGGTCTATCAATTCGGGAAATTCCGTAAAGATTTCCACTACTTCATTAGCACGTTCACCACAAGCTGCAATAATTACAATGTCAGCCTCTGCTTGTTTGGATATGGCATGCTGAAGAACGGTTTTTCCTGTACCGAACGGTCCGGGAATAAATCCGGTTCCACCTTCAACAATCGGGTTTACTGTATCTATAACACGTACACCGGTTTCCAATAATTTAAATGGGCGCGGTTTTTCTTTATAATTAATCATGGCTCTTTTTACAGGCCACCTTTGAATCATGTTCACTTCAACTTCATTACCGTCTTCGCCTACAAGCACAACGATAACATCATAGATACCATATTCACCTTCAGATGCAATTGATTTAACAGTGTAAATACCTTTTAGTGTAAAGGGCACCATAATTTTTAAAGGCTGGAAGTTTTCATCAACTTGTCCGAGCCATGTTGCTGCTTCAACCTTATCTCCTATTTTCACTAAAGGAGAAAAATGCCATTTTTTGTCCTTGTCCAGAGGAAAAGTGTACTGTCCACGCTTCAAGAAAACACCATCCATTTTATCGAGGTCATTCTGTAAACCATCGTAGTTTTTAGAAAGCATACCCGGTCCTAAGGTAACTTCAAGCATGTGTCCGGTAAACTCAGCCTCTGAACCAACCTTCAAACCACGTGTGCTTTCAAATACCTGAACATAAGCATTGACACCTACTACTTTAATTACCTCAGCCATCAGCCTGTCACCACCAGTTGAGATATAACAAATCTCATTTTGAGCTACAGGACCGTCAACTGTGAGGGTTACCATGTTGGATATTACTCCACAAACAGTTCCTTTTGTTGCCATATAATTTATTTGTTTATTTATCTAAATTCAACGGGAATCTGAACATCATTCTTTAGCGAATCTATCATTTGCCTAAAGAGTTTACTGCCCCGTTCCTTATCCATTAAAATCCATCTCTCAACCATTTCTAATTGGAGCAGAAAAGCAAAAATACGCTCTATAGTAAAATAATTAAAGAAAGTTGCATTTTCCAACCATTTCCATTTAAGTATATCTATTTTCTTTTCCCTCTCAACTAAATCGTCTACCTCTGTCATTTTAAGCAACGGTTCAAAATAATCTACCTCACCGGTCAACCCAAAATCACGGGCTCCGGAAGTTTTGAGTGCAATACTTACATCCGTGTTCCCCACGATGGAGCGAGCCACATCCTGTTTGTATTTACGAGAAACAAGAGCTGCTAAAATATTATTGAGATTAAGATTAAATTCAAACCATGACACTATAAATTCATTCTTCGACCTCATTGCATATTCAAAATACAATGATGAGAGATAATCTTCTTGAACAGCAGCATTATCATCATTATTCTCACTATAGTAATAGGAAATAAAATCGATAAGGTATGTAGGATATGCTAAAGATTCCTCATTGACACCATCTCTGACCTGAGTTATCAAATCAAGCAATTCTTGCCCGGTATAATTTCCCCTATTGTCAGTGACAGCATCTTTATCATTCAACAGCTTTATCAAATTTCGATTATCAAATTTCAGATAAAACAGATCAATAAGCTTTTTATCAGCAGATGATAAATCCGGATATATTTCAGTTCTGAAGTCGGCTACCGTATAACTCAATTTGGTATCTTCCAAATGAATGTCAGGTAAACCAGCCACCAAACAATAATATTTACTCATATATGGATTGTTTAAAGGCTAAACGCTGAAAAGCATCTCAACCAATTGTGGACGCAAAAATGCCTTAAAGTAATTCATAAATTCTTCTTCCCCAAAGTTTATTTTATAAGATCCATCTTTCGGAGATACGGTGAAGAGTGTTTTAATGCCATTTACTTGTTCTACTTGAACGCCTTTATCTAAAAGAGATTTGGCATGTGCTGCAAAATAAGCTTTCAGAGCTTCTGCTTCTTGAGTACTGATTGTAATGGGCTCGTTAGCACTCCATTTAGAAGCTAAAGCAACGATAAACGAATAAAGATACTCTTTGTTATTTACGAACTCATTAACCGGAGCTGAAACAATTTTATCAGTAACCACAGATGCAATCTCAGACTTGAGCGCATTAACAGACTGACTGGCAAACAATTTCAACTCTGATTTGGTATTCTCAACCAACTCTTCTGCAGCTTTACGAGCAGATGCATTAATTGCATCGGCCTCTTTGCGTGCTTTTTCAATAATTGTTTTCGCATCAACTTCCGCTTTTGCTATCAGTTTCTGAGCTTCTTCATTTCCTTTTTCAACGCCTTCACGATAAATCTTATCTGTGAGTTCTTGAATTTTATTTTCCATACTTATAGGATTATTTTGAAGTTTATATATCAATCGTGTGTCTTAACCAGAAGGAATGGGCCAAATATACGAAATTAACAGCATTTTTGTTTTAAGATTAGAGGAAAAAGGAACTAGTTTAATATATTTTTCATTCCTGTGTTTCAAATGGATATCTCCGGTAGGCTTTAAACGCAAGAAGTCCCACAGCTTTGTATAGCTGCAGGACTTCTCTAAAAAACGGCGACTACCTACTCTCCCACTGTTACGCAGTACCATCGGCGTGACAAGGCTTAACTTCTCTGTTCGGAATGGGAAGAGGTGGAACCCTTGTGCTATAGTCACCTTAATAAGGTAGACATAATGTACACAAAAAATAAATCAATCAATCAGCTAAACGTATATAAAAACCATACTGACAAGAAGAAAGTGAACGGGCAATTAGTATTGCTCGGCTGTGATATTTCTATCTATACACCTGCAACCTATCAACGTCATCGTCTTTGACGACCCTAAGAAATCTAATCTTGTGGCTGGCTTCGTACTTAGATGCTTTCAGCACTTATCCAATCCCGACTTAGATACCCGGCGATGCACCTGGCGGCACAACCGGTAAACCAGAGGTCAGTCCAACACGGTCCTCTCGTACTAGTGTCAGAGCCACGCAAATTTCATACGCCCACGATAGATAGAGACCGAACTGTCTCACGACGTTCTGAACCCAGCTCGCGTGCCACTTTAATGGGCGAACAGCCCAACCCTTGGGACCTTCTCCAGCCCCAGGATGTGACGAGCCGACATCGAGGTGCCAAACCCCTCCGTCGATATGAGCTCTTGGGAGGGATCAGCCTGTTATCCCCGGAGTACCTTTTATCCTTTGAGCGATGTCCTTTCCATACAGAAACACCGGATCACTATGCTCTAGTTTCCTACCTGATCGACTTGTCGGTCTCCCAGTCAAGCACCCTTATGCCATTACACTCTACGGACGGTTACCAATCGTCCTGAGGGTACCTTTAGAAGCCTCCGTTACACTTTTGGAGGCGACCACCCCAGTCAAACTACCCACCAAACAGTGTCCCCATTACAAACGGGTTAGAATTCAAACAATCAAAGGGTCGTATTTCAACAGCGACTCCACGAATACTAGCGTACCCGCTTCATAGTCTCCGACCTATCCTACACATCAATGGCCCAAATTCAATGTTAAGCTATAGTAAAGGTTCACGGGGTCTTTTCGTCCCATCGCGGGTAATCGGCATCTTCACCGATACTACAATTTCACTGAGCTCACGGTTGAGACAGTGTCCAGATCATTACACCATTCGTGCAGGTCGGAACTTACCCGACAAGGAATTTCGCTACCTTAGGACCGTTATAGTTACGGCCGCCGTTTACTGGGGCTTCAATTCAATGCGTCTCTTGCGATAACATCTCCTCTTAACCTTCCAGCACCGGGCAGGTGTCAGGCTGTATACGGAATCTTTCGATTTTGCACAGCCCTGTGTTTTTGTTAAACAGTTGCCTGGACCTATTCTCTGCGCCCTCTCTTGCGAGGAGGGACCCTTTATCCCGAAGTTACAGGGTCAATTTGCCTAGTTCCTTAACCGTGATTCACTCAAGCGCCTTAGTATATTCAACCCGACTACGTGTGTCCGTTTACGGTACGGGTACCTATAAGATTAAGTTTAGCGGATTTTCTTGGAAGTCTGCTTACATGCACTATTGGATTGTCCGAAGACGCTCCATACTATCAGGTTCGAATCGGAATGTGGATTTGCCTGCATTCCTCAACTTCTACACCCTTTAACGAACTATTCCGTCAGTTCGCGGCACTATCACTACTCCGTCCCCACATCACTCTTAAAGGTAGTAATGGAATATTAACCATTTCAGCCATCGGCATTGCCTTTCGGCGGAGCCTTAGGACCCGACTAACCCTGATCCGATTAGCGTTGATCAGGAAACCTTAGTCTTTCGGCGAGGGGGTTTCTCACCCCCTTTATCGTTACTTATACCTACATTTGCGTTTCCACACGCTCCAGAGAAGCTCACGCTTCGCCTTCAACGCAGAGTGGAATGCTCCCCTACCAACCATTATATGGTTCCATAGCTTCGGTAAACCGCTTATGCCCGATTATTATCCACGCCAAATTCCTCGACTAGTGAGCTGTTACGCACTCTTTAAATGAATGGCTGCTTCCAAGCCAACATCCTAGCTGTCTTAGCAATCTGACTTCGTTAGTTCAACTCAGCGGTTATTTGGGGACCTTAGCTGATGGTCTGGATTCTTCTCCTCTCGGACGCGGACCTTAGCACCCGCGCCCTCACTCCTGTTCTCAAACTAATGCGCATTCGGAGTTTATCAAGACTTGATAGGCGGTGAAGCCCTCGCATCTTATCAGTCGCTCTACCTCACATTAGTAATAAACAAGGCTGCACCTAAATGCATTTCGGGGAGTACGAGCTATCTCCAAGTTTGATTAGCCTTTCACCCCTACCCTCAACTCATCCGGAAGCTTTTCAACGCTTATCGGTTCGGTCCTCCAGTTAGTGTTACCTAACCTTCAACCTGGCCAAGGGTAGATCACTTGGTTTCGCGTCTACTCCTTCCGACTAAATCGCCCTGTTAAGACTCGCTTTCGCTTCGGCTGCAGGTCTCAAGACCCTTAACCTTGCCGGAAAAAGTAACTCGTAGGTTCATTATGCAAAAGGCACGCCGTCACAGCACAAGGCTGCTCCGACCGCTTGTAGGCACATGGTTTCAGGAACTATTTCACTCTTCTATTCGAAGTGCTTTTCACCTTTCCTTCACAGTACTGGTTCACTATCGGTCTCTCAGGAGTATTTAGCCTTACCGGATGGTCCCGGCAGATTCACACAGAATTTCACGTGTTCCGCGCTACTCAGGATACCACTAGGGTCAAACAGTATTCGAATAAGGGGCTATCACCCGCTATGGCATAACTTTCCAGTTACTTCTTCTCTACTGTTGAGATCCCACATCGTGGTCCTACAACCCCATATATGCCGTAACATATATGGTTTGGGCTATTCCGCGTTCGCTCGCCACTACTAGCGGAATCATTATTATTTTCTTTTCCTGCAGGTACTAAGATGTTTCAGTTCCCTGCGTTAGCCTACTGCATAGCAGTATAATATCTCTTCAAGATACTGGGTTGTCCCATTCGGAAATCTTCGGATCAAAGGTCATTTGCACCTACCCGAAGCTTATCGCAGCTTATCACGTCCTTCATCGCCTCTGAGAGCCAAGGCATCCACCATGTGCCCTTGCTTACTTTCTTCTTATCAAACACTTCTTAATCCAATATAAATATCGAATCAAAACGTATGGTTGATATATACTTTTAGCTCTTACTAAAAAATTTACTTTTTGCTTTTGTACATTATGTCAAAGATCGTTGTCGGTTCTAAAGAACCTGAAGTGGAGAATAACGGATTCGAACCGTTGACCCTCTGCGTGCAAGGCAGATGCTCTAGCCAGCTGAGCTAATCCCCCGAATCAAGAGATTCGTAGTCCCAGGCAGAGTTGAACTGCCGACCTCTACATTATCAGTGTAGCGCTCTAACCAACTGAGCTATAGGACTGTGTTCAAACCCTTGCCTTTCGGCTCGGCTTCTTTTTTTTCTCTTGTGTTATCTAACAACTATATATTAAATAAACAAGTACCAGTAGTACAACAGATAAATCTAACCTTAATCAGACTTAAAGTAATAATCATAAAACCTTTTACGAAATCACTCCAGAAAGGAGGTGTTCCAGCCGCACCTTCCGGTACGGCTACCTTGTTACGACTTAGCCCCAGTCACCAGTTTTACCCTAGGACGCTCCTTGCGGTTACGTACTTCAGGTACCCCCGGCTCCCATGGCTTGACGGGCGGTGTGTACAAGGCCCGGGAACGTATTCACCGCGCCGTGGCTGATGCGCGATTACTAGCGAATCCAGCTTCACGAAGTCGGGTTGCAGACTTCGATCCGAACTGAGAGAGGTTTTTGGGATTGGCATCCGGTCGCCCGGTAGCTGCCCTCTGTACCCCCCATTGTAACACGTGTGTAGCCCCGGACGTAAGGGCCGTGCTGATTTGACGTCATCCCCACCTTCCTCACATCTTACGACGGCAGTCTCACTAGAGTCCTCAGCATGACCTGTTAGTAACTAATGATAAGGGTTGCGCTCGTTATGGCACTTAAGCCGACACCTCACGGCACGAGCTGACGACAACCATGCAGCACCTTCACAGAGACCTTGCGGCGATAATCTTTCAACTATATTCCTCTGCAATTCAAGCCCGGGTAAGGTTCCTCGCGTATCATCGAATTAAACCACATGTTCCTCCGCTTGTGCGGGCCCCCGTCAATTCCTTTGAGTTTCACCGTTGCCGGCGTACTCCCCAGGTGGAATACTTAATGCTTTCGCTTGGCCGCTTACTGTATATCGCAAACAGCGAGTATTCATCGTTTACTGTGTGGACTACCAGGGTATCTAATCCTGTTTGATACCCACACTTTCGAGCCTCAGTGTCAGTTGTACCCCAGTGAGCTGCCTTCGCAATTGGAGTTCTTCGTGATATCTAAGCATTTCACCGCTACACCACGAATTCCGCCCACCTCTTGTACACTCAAGACATACAGTATCAACTGCAATTTCACGGTTGAGCCGTAAACTTTCACAGCTGACTTATATGTCAACCTACGCTCCCTTTAAACCCAATAAATCCGGATAACGCTTGGATCCTCCGTATTACCGCGGCTGCTGGCACGGAGTTAGCCGATCCTTATTCATAAGGTACATACAAAAAGGGACACGTCCCTCACTTTATTCCCTTATAAAAGAAGTTTACAACCCATAGGGCAGTCATCCTTCACGCTACTTGGCTGGTTCAGACTCTCGTCCATTGACCAATATTCCTCACTGCTGCCTCCCGTAGGAGTTTGGACCGTGTCTCAGTTCCAATGTGGGGGACCTTCCTCTCAGAACCCCTATCCATCGTAGACTTGGTGGGCCGTTACCCCGCCAACTATCTAATGGAACGCATCCCCATCGCTTACCGAAATTCTTTAATAAAGAGAACATGCGAACTCTTTATACCATCGGGTATTAATCTTTCTTTCGAAAGGCTATCCCCGAGTAAGCGGCAGGTTGGATACGTGTTACTCACCCGTGCGCCGGTCGCCATCTGAAGTATTGCTACCCCAATGCTGCCCCTCGACTTGCATGTGTTAAGCCTGTAGCTAGCGTTCATCCTGAGCCAGGATCAAACTCTTCATTGTAAAAGTATTGTGTACTTATAAAAAATACCCGAAAGTATCTCTCATAAGCAGTTTTTAGCTCTGTTCAGGATTTCGTAAATTTATTTAAGTTCACACCCTGCTGAAAGCAGGATATTGACGGTTCTAAATTTTACCCAAAATTACTTCTCTTAAATGATCTGTTTCCGAAGAAACCAAACAAGAAGAAAAGCATTTTGCTATTGTACTACTTGTATTGTTTATGTAATTCTATCAAAGAACGCTTCTTTTATTTTTGCTTTGTTTTCTAAAGCGGGTGCAAAGGTAAGGAGTTTAAAAGTAACAACCAAATGTTTTCGGAAGTTTTTTTTAAAAGTTTTTTTTCGTTAAGCTACCTTCTAAAACTCTTTTAGCAAGAGCGAAGGCCTAAACAAAAAAAGATCCTTTTTTGCGAACCGGACTGCAAAGATAAAGACTTTTTAGCTTCACTTCCAAACTTTCAGAGAAGTTTTTTTTTAAAAGTAAAACCGCATGAGTCAAACCCTACAGGCGCTTTATCAACATTTCAAGAAAACACTTTGTCTCTCTTGCAAAGCGGGTGCAAAAGTAGAAGCTTTTGCCATACAAAACAAGAAGATCATACTCTTTTTTTAGAAAAGAAAGGAGCGAAAAGGCTTAAAGCGCTAGACATCAGGAGGTAACACCATGAAAATAAATACAAAGAAAGGGGGAACCGGAGAAATACAAAGAAATGGTATACCTTATATTATATAAGGGGAAGCCGTTGGCGGAATTAACTTAGCGCAAATGTAACTCCGGCAATGGACTTTCCATTCATGGCATCCCCCTTTTAACTTCATGAATTCTGCCAACGGATACTTGCACAAGTGTTGTTTTGCCTCATAAAAAGTATGAAATAAAGTATCACCAAGTATCACCAACCTTGCAACGGGTTGATTATCAGTTTTTTAAGTGTGACACTTGGCTAAAAAAAAGCCTCACCAAGTATCACCAAGTATCACCAAATTTTTTGGCTATTTTTCCTTATAAGCATACAGCTGTTTATTGTTTTTATATAGGGGATTTAGTTGGTTATTTTATGTATTTATTTTGCGGATTAGCGGTTTTCGTTACATTCGAAACACCACGGTTTGTGCCCTAATAATAACCTGATAAAAGAACCACAATAATTTGGAATTGACAGGATAATGTATTATCTTTGTACTTATAAGCTTATAGTATATTCAAATTATTATAGGCGCAAAGGCAGGAGTTCGTACTCTTGCCTTTTTTTATGTCTTGACGGTTTGTGATTGCATTAGCACGGTGTCTCGCGCCGGTTTGCACGGTAGCAAAAGGTTCCTGAGCAACCGTGTTACGGTCGTAAGACGGTTGCTCAGGAACCAAAAGACGGTTTATGATTTAAAATTGCTCGTTATCTTTTTGAAAAAGTCGGTTATGTTTTTGAAAAAGTTGGTTATGTTTTACCAAAGTCTTGCCGCTCCTTGTTGCTTCCCGGTTTGCTCGTTAATAATATATAAACTTGCTCTTGACAAGATTTGTATGATTCAGGATATTAAGGGGTGAATTTGTAAAATTAGTTCTACCAGTTGGCGGAATTTACTTAACGCGTATTTAACTCTACCAATTGGTTTTTCATTCATGTGGTTAATATATGGTCAGAATTACCAACCCGTATTGCTCCAACCTGCTGCCGAATACCAGGCATAGCTATGATAGAAAGTATTAAGAGATACATAGCTACTCCTAGGGATATATGCAGATAAGCCACTCGATCCAGCCATAGAAATCATGCCATAAACAAACGAAGAATAAGTTTTATCTGTAGTAAGATGTAGTGGAACTGCCAATTCAAATGCGTCACTCCAAGCAGAAAACAAGGTTTGATCATCAGAAGCAACCAAAGACTTAATCAAATCTTTCAAATCATAATAAAAGTAAGTAGAACGAGGGTCATACGAATAGATTGAAGAAACATTGATTGCACTACCGTTGGTTATGTATTTAGGTAAAATAGCAGCTGTAGCTGCTGCTAAAGCCTGCACTTCACTACTTTTTAAGACAGACACAGTAACCCCCATTGTCCAATTCTCATTGCTGCCAGTCTGCCCGGTATATTTTGCAGCATAATAATCATAATAGCCGTGAGCCACAGTCGACGCCAAATTATTCGCCTGACTAAACATAGCCGGAACCAATTCCGTGTAATAAGCTCCCGGACCCGGTATTTCATTGGGTGCACCAATAAAATAATCGGCACGATCTTTTAGCTCATAAGCTACCTCTACTGACTGCATAAAACAAGCATCAAAAAGGATAAAGTCAAAATGAGGAGCACTATTTAAAGCGGTATTCAGACTTGAGATATCCATATAAGAAGTTCCATCCTGTCCGAACCAACGGGTAGAGGCCTTGCTCGCACTAATATTGGCAGGAGATGGTAACCATCCATCGCCGTGTGACCAAAGAACCAATCCGTAGCTTTTAGCAGGGAAAGCGGAAAATACACGGTTATAAACCTCGGCCATCACAGTAGGGTAAACAGAATTTTGCTCTTCGTATTCATGCAAAATATTCTTAACGACTGCCCCTTTGCTATCTTTACTTATCTGATACAAAAGAGGTTTTGCACTTTGCGTATCAACATATACCAGCAAATTATTTTTATCGGCGTCTACAGCAGCAAAGCCAGATACCATTTCAGCAACATCATCAGCGGCAAAGGATGTAAGGGAGTTGTCAGCAGCAATATAAACCAATACAGTTCTTAAATCTTCTTCCTGAACAGGATCGGGTTCATCATTGTGATTACAAGCCACTAGCACAGTAGTTACTGTAATTACAGTTAGCACTGCCAAAATCAGCTTTTTCAGTTTACCAGTCATAAAAGAGAGCTATTTTATTCAGACACAACAGGCTTTTTAAAACTGAATTCTGTCGTTTTAACTTCCCGAAGCGCAACTGATTTGTTCTTTTTATATTGACTAACGATTTTAGCCATCTCTTTGTTTAACTTTACTTTGTTTTCTGAGAAGTAAATCATGCAGGTACGGTTAGAGAGATTTTTTTCCAGCTCCAAATAATTCTTCAACTGATAACTATACAAATCCCTTTGAGGCAAGAAGCCGTTTTTGTCGAGTTGAACACTATCAAGCAATTGAATTTCAGTATAATACACTACAGTATCAGTAAATGAAGCCGAAACTCCAAACGCATACACCTCTTTCTTTGCTTTTTTAAATGAGAAAGCCGAACAAACAACAAACGCCAATATAAGCGACAGCGCTATTTTCGCAAATTTCATACTATATTATTTTAAAAGTCCGTTACAAAGATAAACATTCACTTCAAACCAAGATACAAAATGCACTAGAAATAACAGATACAAAAGAAAAAACCGGTTCAGCCTTGACGGCCAAACCGGTTTAGTAAACCTTTAAATGTCAGAAACTGATATTCTTATTATCCTAAATAAGATTTGAGCAACGTGCTACGATTACCTTGTCTTAATCTTCTAATAGCTTTTTCTTTAATCTGACGAACACGTTCACGGGTTAACCCGAATTTATCGCCGATTTCTTCCAGTGTCATTTCCTGTTGTCCGATACCAAAGAACATTTGTATAATATCCTTTTCTCTATCGGTTAACGTAGAAAGTGCTCTATCAATTTCCCTCGCAAGAGACTCATTTACCAGAGAGCGGTCAGCCATGGGCGAATCATCGTTGATCAACACATCCAGGAGGCTGTTGTCTTCTCCTTCAACAAAGGGAGCATCTACCGATATATGACGGCCAGATACTTTCAATGTATCAGAGATCTTATCAACAGGGATATCCAACTCGTCTGCCAGTTCTTCAGGTGACGGCCTGCGTTCATTTTCCTGCTCGAATTTAGAGAAAGCTTTGCTGATTTTATTCAGCGAACCTACCTGATTCAAGGGAAGGCGTACAATACGCGATTGCTCGGCCAAAGCCTGTAGAATTGATTGACGAATCCACCACACAGCATAGCTGATAAACTTAAAACCACGTGTTTCATCAAATTTCTCAGCAGCTTTAATCAGTCCTAAATTACCCTCATTAATCAAGTCGGGCAAACTCAAACCTTGGTTTTGGTACTGTTTTGCTACAGAAACAACGAAACGCAAATTGGCTCTTGTCAGTTTCTCTAATGCCACGCGATCACCTTTTCGAATGCGTTGAGCGAGCTCTACCTCTTCTTCCACAGTAATCAAGTCTTCACGACCAATTTCCTGCAGATATTTGTCAAGAGAAGCACTCTCTCTGTTAGTGATACTTTTTGTAATCTTTAATTGTCTCATCCTTCTAAAAAACACATTTTGGTGCGCAAAGGTACAACAAATTATTCTTATACTGAAAAATATGAAGTAACTTTTTGCTCATTCCTATCATCTAAAGAACAAAAAGAGCGTCGACATGTTGACTGTCAACGCTCTTTTTTCATTAATGTTAGCTAAAATTCAATCTTCTTACCTTAATATCATGCTACTCTTGACTTAAGTCGACCGCATAATTGGCTCTTTTTCCTGAGGGGAACATTCCTGTTAAGAACAATACTTGTTCGGGGGATTTGGTGGCTGATTTAAACGCTTCTTCCAAATCACTAACCGAATTCATGGTCTGTCCATTGGCTTTCAGTATAATAAAGCCTTTTCTGATTCCCGCATCTGCCATTTTGCCAGCCGAAACTCCTGTAACCTGAATTCCATAACCTAAGTTGAGTTGTTTTTTCAACTCCGGCGACACTTCATTAAAGGCAGCGCCCAGAATATCGAGTCCGGCATTCTTCATCACTTTCGTAGTTCCTTGTTCATTTTTCAATGTAACCACAATTGTTTTTTCTTTCTTTTCGCGAATAACCTTCACGCTAACCTTGTCGCCCGGACGATGTTTTGCCAATTCGCCTTGTAGTTCAGCCATATTCCGAACCTTATGTCCGTCGATTCCTATAATAACATCATCCACTTTGATTCCTGCACCGGCAGCAGAACCACCTTCAATAACTTCAGCGACTAATACACCGTCAACAACGCCTAGTTCTTTTGCTTTTTTAGTTGCTGCATCGCTTAATTGCTCATCACTTAATGAACCACCCTTTATACCAAGCAACGCGCGCTGAACGGTTCCATATTGTTTCAAATCAGATACGACTTTAGTCATAATGCTCGACGGAATGGCAAATCCATAGCCCGCATAAGCACCTGTTGGAGAAGAGAGAACCGCATTGATTCCCACCAATTCACCTTTGGTATTTACTAAAGCACCACCACTATTACCTTGATTAATAGCTGCATCCGTTTGAATAAACGACTCAACACCACCGCTGTAAACACCCAACATACGAGCCTTGGCACTCACAATACCGGCAGTAACCGTAGAAGTAAGGTTGAAAGGATTTCCCACTGCCAATACCCATTCTCCAATTTTCAGTTCATCAGAGTTACCCACTGCAAGTGTTGGGAATTCGTCTCCTTCTATCTTAATCAAAGCCAAGTCAGTAGCGGGGTCAGCACCTATAATTCTCCCTTTGAATTCGCGATTATCATTCAGCTTCACACTAATTTCATCGGCACCTTCAATGACATGATTATTAGTTACAATGTAACCGTCTTTGGAGATAATCACACCCGATCCATAGCCAACTCTGGGCTGTGTTTGCATTTGACGTTGGCGACCGGTTGCTCCGTCACCGAAAAAGAAATCGAATAAATCGGGGGCCTGTTGCACTGTTGTAACTTTCGACAATTGGGTCGATTTGATATGCACAACCGCATGAATAGAATTCTCGGCTGCTGCCGTGAGATCAACGGGTTGTCCTCCTATGGCATTGTAGGCTGCCAAACGAGAGTTTGGGTTTTGCTGAAACATTTCATCGTAAGTCAAGGGCCTGATTTCCGGCCTCAACATGGTGTAAGTAGTGATTCCTGCCACTCCCGAACTCAAAAGAACTATCGCTCCGACTCCGAGGATTTTTCTGGTTGTCTGTTTCATATTATTCGTTATTTAGATTGTTAATATTAAATTCATTTTTAACATTACCGACGTTAAAATAACGACAAAATTCGTTCTCTTATTCTCTTTGTCACCATTTTTTGTTCTCTTTTAACATTGAGTATGAACCGATTAACAGCGGTTAACGACAAAGCCTGACAAATTTGCATTCATTGTGACATAAGTATGTAACTTGCATCCGGATAAAGAGTAAGAGTTCGCTATTTCGAGGCCCTTACCTCTCTTTTAGCAAGAGTAAAAACTGGCAAAAACAGGAATACACCCACCACAGACATCACTAATCCTCCAATAGTGCCTGCAGCAAGAGGAAACCAAAAAGCTTCTTTTTCTGCACCCACCATAAACGGCACAAAACCAAGTATAGTAGAGAGAACCGTGAGAAAAATGGGAGTCGCCTTAGCATTCCATGCTTTGGTATATGCATGTAAGGCTTTCATAGACGGATGCCGCCGACGAATACCATTGTATTCATTGAGCACATAAATACTTGCATTTACCGTAATGCCACACAAAAGAATAAATGAAGCAAAACCTCCCTGATCAAAGTTTAATTTGAACCAATAGAAAGTGAGAAATACACCGATATATGAAATGGGTATAATAAAGAGAATGATTAACGGCTGTTTCAGAGAGTTAAACAAGATACTGGTTATGAAAAAAATAATGGCAATAACCACCAACAATAGAAAGTACTGTTTATTTTCCTTCTTTCCCCATGACCAAGCATTACTATCCGACTCGGCACTGTATCCCATCGGAAGTTCTTTATTAAATTCTTCCAAATCTTTCTTCAAAATCTTATTTCCCTGTTCAGAGGAGCCAATGTATTCGTATTGAAGGCACAATCTATATTGTTGGTTTTCTTTGGCTATCTCCTGAGGCATCTGTCCTTTACCAATGTCCGCCAGCTCCGATAGCTTATACCATTGAGCTTCATCTCCATAAGGATAATTTTGCATAGCCCAAATGTCATATTCATCAGACTGACGAGAAGATAGCTTTATTTGCTCTATTCCATTATCGGTTACCACAGAGCCACACTCTATGTTCTTGCCAAATATAGGGCTGATTGCATCAAACAATGTACTGGCCTGAAGATCTTGTTGCGCCATTTTCGCTTTGTTCAAGTCAAAAAAGAATTCCTGATAATCATCTTTCCACCAAGAGAATTCCGAGTTAATAAGCACCTCCTTTATTCTTCGATGCTCCAAAAGCCTTTCTTTCAAGTTCTCAGCCCAATGATACAATTCATCGTAATTATAGCCATACATCTTTACTCTAAATGAGCCTGCCCCTTCACGTACATCATTGCTAAAGCCCTGATCTTGCAGTCCGTATACTCCCCAACTTCCACCTCCCAATTCAAGGGCCTTACTGATAATATTTGCTTTCAGTGTATACGGGAAACCACTATTTTGATGTTCCTTATCAAAATAAATACTAATAGTAGCTCTTTGTGCACTGTATATGGATGTCTGAAACTGTTTAATGTCTTTAAACTCACTCAGATAAGTTTCCATTCTTTTCATCAGCGTGTTCATCTGTTCAAGCGTGCTGCCATTGGGCAAGTTCGCATTGGCATACAATACAACTTCTTCGTTTCGGGTAAAGTAACTACCTTCGTATACTTTTTGAGCAAACAATCTTAAACTACCTCCCAAGTATTTATCGGTAACAGGTTTCACAGTCTCCTTATAAAAGATACTCCCAATCGTTTTATTGTATACTTCCGCCATTTTCCCCTCTCCCTCTATTTTTTCGGGAAGTAAGAACAGCGGTAGTCCGAAAAGTAGAATAAGAATTAAGCAAACAGTCATCTTCCAGCGACATAAGAATCGTATCAGTACACTATAGATCCGAGTGAAATGCACAATAATCCGTTTCACCAATAAAGAGTTTCGTCGAAAAAAAGGAAGTCGTCGAGCTAAGAAGGTGCGAGAATGGTTCTTCTCAAGATGAATCTTATCAATCATAGCCGGAACAAAGAATAAAGCGACAAAAAGCGAGACTGACAGATTAACGATCACAACCGCTGCAAAATCTTGAAGATTCAGCCGTATTTTTTCATCCAAAAAGAAGATAATGATCAAAGCACCCATGGTAGTAAGTGTGGCTGCTAATACAGAGATAAAAGCTTTCAGATTACGGCGATGCAAGATGTGATCAGCCATCACAATAGTGTTATCAATTACCAAATTGAGTGAAACAGTGATACCAGCTAACGAGTAGAGTTGCATCTCTAGCCCAAAGAAATAATAAAAAATAATAGCGATGGCAATGTTGACACTTAAACTGGTGATAATAAGAAACAGATAGCGCAAATTCAAAGTAATCATCAGAACGAACGCCAATAAAATTAAAACTGTAAGTCCCGTACGAAAATAAATCTTATCCAACTCTGCACGAATAAATTCGGTAGCATCGTAACTTGTATGAATCTCATATCCAGCAGGCAAAACACGCTCTATCTCGTGCATCTTCTGCATGATTGAATTACTTAATTGCAATTGATTAGCTGTTTCTTCTGCTGTAATAGACAGATAAATAGAATTTAATCCGTTGATGCGAAAATAGCTTTGTGGAGCCTCCTCTACTCGTTCTACCGTTACCAATTCATCGAGCCGTATCAGCTTACCCTCTGAATAAGAAACCTGGATTTGAGACGCGTCAAAGGATGATCCATCATGTTCGGGCACTAAAGCCAACCGTATCCATTGTTTATTGCCTGGGAGCGCTTCAGTATCATACGTTCCTAAAAAAGACTTTTGATAATAACGGTAAATAGCTTGCCGAATATTTGCAATCGTTATTCCCAAACGAGAAAGTTGATCACTGTTATATTCCAGCCTCCATTCCATAGGAGTAGCTCCATTCAATTCAATTTGATAAACACCCGGTATCTGTGCCAAGCGTGTTTTTATGTGGTCTTCCGCATATTGCTGAATCAATATCGGAGTCGACGGAGCATTTAGAGTAAACGACATAAATGGACGCGAAGCATCTTCATCAGGTTGCTTCATTCGAATGTACGGATAACTAACCCCTTGAGGCAATTGCGCCCACGTTTGCCTAATAATAGTAGATGCTTCAAAGCGTGCTGCATCTACATCAACATGCTTATCCAGTTCAACTGTGATCCGCCCCCATCCATTACCCGAAGTAGAATTGATGTATTTTATGCCCTTAATACGTGCCAGCATCGCCTCAAGCTTGGCAGTAGCTTCCATTTCTACGACACGAGAGGATGTACCTGCCATACCGAATTGCACCGTGAAACCCGGTAACGTTCGTGAAGGATTCAACTTAACAGGCAGTAGAGGTATCAGTGCCAATCCCAGCAATGCAACACAAATAAATGCTACAATTATCGTAAAAGACGAAACAGTTCTTTTATTATTAGTCATCAATACTTCTTTAATAAAACATTAACATCATTCATTGAGAGCCAATTCCCGATCAAAATACCCAAATAGATGAATCACCACCGAGAGTTTAAATTATAATCAAACTTTTCGGAGAGAGAAAAGCCGGAGGCAAAGTCATGCAACGTTAACTTCCTTATCTTATAATAGTTCAACCAATAGTTTTGCAAAGCGGATATATAATTCTGCTGAGCTTCCTGCTGCCTATTCAGTGATAGCGTGAGACTATTGATGTCCGTCTTTCCAATCACAAAGCGTTGACGAGTTTCGTTATAAGCTAAAATAGACAAGTCAAGAGCTTCCTCCGCACTTGCAATGAGACTTTGCTGGATATTAAAGTCATTAACCGTCATAATCACCTCCTCTTCAAGAGTAAGTTCACTCTGACGTGAAGACGTTTTCACAACCTCCAAGTTATTATGTGCCATGTTACGTTTACCCTTACTGACCCCCCAGTCCAATAATGGAATACTAAAGCTAACCGATACCAGTTCTTGTTGCATAGGTCTACGATATGCATCACTTAAATTATCAGCTACCTGATTATAACCGACACTAGCATTAAAACTAGCGTTCAAACGAGATTCTTTTTTTGCTTTATCCAACGCCTGTTGTGCCTCCAATACATTCTGCTTCCACTCCAAAAAACTAGGATTGTTCTCCTTTGCCAAATTAAGCGCCTTGTCTACCATAATAGAAATCTCGTGCGGACGTCCGGGAAGATCTAACTGGATCTCCGTGTTCTTATCCATACCCAAATACGAAGCCAACGCAAACATAGCCCGTTTACGAGAAATGGCTATATTCTGCAAAGTATTACGAGCATTCACCAAATCAAGTTTCAACGTTAACAGATCCGCTTGAGAGATAGCCGCAATCTTATGGCGTTGCATACCCATCCGATAAAGAGTATCACTAGAGGCAACAATATCCTGCGCTAATTTGTACTTTGCATCCGCCATTGCCAAAGCAAAGAAATAAGTAGTAGCTTGCTCGGAGACGGCTTCCATATTATAAATAAGTTGTTTCTTTACTTTCTCATATTTCAAAGGCTCGATGCGTTTTTCCCACTTAAAAGCATTATACCCCAACAAACTCTGCGAGTAACCTATTCTTAAAGGCACACTGGTAAATTGCGTAGCATCCGTGGCTCCAAAACTACGGATATAACTAAGATTAGAATTCACATAGAAAGTACCTCCCGTCCAATCAAGATTCTGCTTAACAGATAAGTTACCATACGCAAAATATGATTGTTGGCTACGATACACATCCACATCATTTTCCGAGTCATACCGTTGCGTAATAGCCCTATTATATTCGGCCGGCGTAGCATTCAGAGTGATGCTAGGAAGGCGGTTTGCCTTATAAGTACGATACTCCCAATAACCTGACAGATAAAGATTCCGGACACGAAAAGCTTCCAATGAACTATCATTTGCCAATTCAATTGTTCGTTGCAAGTCTAAGACTATTTTCGTCTGAGCAAAAAGAAAAGGTACAAATACACACCCAAAATTCAAGCAAATAGCGAAACGTAAGAAATTCCTTCTCATCATAATATGAAAATTCATAGTAGTTTATTTTTTGATTCTTGATATGGCACTTCTATCTCTGTAAATAGACCAATAGACCAGCGGAATGACAAACAAGCTCACCAATGTACCAATCGCCATCGTTCCTATCATAGCTATAGATAGAGGTTTTTGCAATTCCGACCCCATATCATAAGAAAAGAGCAGTGGCACCATGGCAAAAATGGTAGTCAGCGAAGTCATGATGATAGGGCGCAATCTACGTCTCCCTGCTTCGTGAATCGCTTCAAGTAAGGGAGTACCCGCTTTCCGTAGTTCATTAATCGCATCCAATTTCAGAATAGAGTCATTAATGATAATACCGCAAGTCACAATCAAGCCAATGGCCGACATTAAATTTAGCGTATGCCCACACACCCAAAGCAGCAATAACGCAAAGGCAACATCAATGGGAATTTCAAGTAACACGATCAACGGTTGCACGAAACTCTCGAACTGAGCCGCCAGAATGAAATACATCAGTAAAATGGAAACAAACAGAATGATCACCAATTCATCCAACATTTTTTTATTCGAGAAAAAGCTACCCGAAAAAGCCATGTCCCAATCATCCGACTCTCCTACCACTTGCTTTGCTTTCGTCATTAACGTTTCGGGAGCCTTCACATCATAAAACCGAAAAGGGATGTATTCTCCGTTTTTACCTGCAGTAATGCTTTTAAAGTCTTCAGCCGGAGTAACCGTAATCAGTTCGCGGAGCGGGATATAATTCACAGCCCCATCCTTATCAGGCGTTGTGCGTATAAGTGTTTCTTGCAGCACCCTATTTACTGTTTTCTCACTTCCTACAATATTAATAGGCAGATACTGCTGATAAGAATGCAGCATAGCAACACTATTTTCTTTAAAAATAGTCTTCAGTTCCCGATACAGTTCATCATTAGATACTCCATACAAAAGCAACTTCTCATGGCTGATGCGAATATTCAACTGGTTTTCAAAAGCAATTCCTGTAGGAGCCACACCGGTTTTATCGGCAAAACGTTCTTCCAATTTGCGCACTTCACCGGCAGCCGGAGCCTTCTCTTTATTCCGAGCATAAAGTTCAGCCACAACATCCGCCTCATTCGTTGTAAAAAGCTTCTCAAACACCGTTTCAGGAGGCGAAAAAGAGATCACCGCTAACGGATATTGCTGCTTTAATGCCTTATACACCTCTTTTTGTAAAGGCTCAATTTCTTTGGGATCAGCCGTTTTAAAGTATAATTCAGCCTCAGATGCCGATAGTTCTTGTTCTCTGTTGAGGATAAAATCTTGTTGCCCAATGGATGCTGTTTGCTCCACCGTCTTATCTTTCATTTCACGAAACAGTCCATCTACCCTCTTTCTGTTTTCGTCAATATGAATATTTTCGTTCCACTCCACACGGACCACCAATTCGTTCTCATCAATCTTAGGCATTCTCTCCTTATCTATAAAGAAAAACAAAGCGACACAAAGAGGAATTGAAACGATGCAAAACACTGCCGTAATAGTTTTATGCGCAAAGACCCAATCACACCACCTATCATAAAAAGCATCAAGAGTATGCTCCTTTAACGGATTATTTATCTTCCAATTAAACCTTCGTATCCCCAAACCATACACCAACATATACAGTACCGGCAACAACATAATTCCCGTAAAATAAGAAACGATCAATCCTACTGTAACTGAAAATGCCTGATCAAAAAAGATTGCCCCTGCAATGCCACTCATAAAAATTAACGGCACAAACACCGCAATAGTAGTTAAGGAGGAACTCAACATAGGTGTAATAACTTCAGAAGTACCGGTTATGCAAGCCCTTCTCAACGAATAGCCCCGCTCACGATATTGCGATATATTCTCCGTTACAATAATAGAGCTGTCTATCATCATACCCAATGCCAGTATCAAGCCCGACAAAGAGATTATATTCAAAGACATGTTGCATAGATAGAAAAACAAAAAGCTGATTACGATAGACACCACCATACTCAGCCCAATAATAAAAGGAGATTTCACATCGCCTAGAAACAATACAGCCACAATGCAGATAAACAGAAACCCAAGAGATAAGTTTTGCTGCAAGTTAGAGATTGTATAATCCAGCAATTCCGTTTGGTTGCGACTCACGCTAAATTCAATATCGGGGTATATGCGGGCAAAATAATCCGTAGTTCTCGTCAACGAAGCTTTCATCTGATCCATGTTTTCATCAGCCTGCTTGATGATAGCCAATGTCACAGCCCGTTTCCCATTAGAGACAGAGATTCCCTTCTCTTTTTCCGGTACAATGCTTACGTTGCAGAACTCCTTAAGCTGTATAATGCGGCCTTCCTTTCGGATATAGATATTCTCTACATCCTGCGCAGTGCGAAGAAGAGTTGAAAACTTGATGTTATATTCATAATAACCATCACGCACCGTCATGCTTCCCGGTTCAATATTATTTCGCTCCAGTGCCGCTTCAATATTTTCAATAGACAATCCCAGCATTGCCATTTTACTCATATCCGGCACTATCTGCAACTGCCTTTGCAGCAATCCACTAACATCCACCATCGACACTTCCGGTAACTGTTCTATCCGGCGTTTGATTACCGATTCAGCGAATTCACACAGGTTGAGAAATGCCTTTTCATCCGTTTGGGTATAAGCACTATCACTCTTCAAGGTTAAGTTGAGATACAGCACCGGTATATCCGTAGCACTAGCCTTTACCACTTTCGGGCGATCCGTATCTTTGGGAAGATAATTCATTGCCGCGTCAATCTTCTCATTCACCTCAATAAAAGCTAAATCAGTATTGGTACCATGCTCAAAACTAAGCCTTATAATGCCTGCGCCATCACGTGTTTCGCTAGTCATATCTTTCAGTCGCGCTATTTGAATCAACTGTTGACGAATAGGCTTCACTACAGTATTCTCCAATTCACGGGCAGACGTATTGGGTACTGCCACCTGCACTGTAATTTCGGGTATAGATATGTCGGGCAACAAAGAAACCGGCAAGGTGAAGTATGTTACCAAACCGAGTATAAAGCAGGCTGTAAACGCCATCAATACTGCAATAGGGCGTTGTATTAAGAATTTTATCATTTGCTTCCGGTCTGTAGGTTTTTAACAACAGAAACAGGTGCTTCGTGAGCCAAATTTATGTTTCCGGTTACGATCACCGTATCTCCCTCATTCAATCCGTCTGCAATACTATAACTGTCGGCGTTCTCCAAAGCCGTATGTATATAGTTCCACATAGCTTTCCCGTCTTTTAGCGTAAAGACCACCTGTTTACCCGAACGAAGTACAACAGCACTCTTCGGGATCACCAATTGCTCGCCTAGTGAACGGTGCACACTCACCCTCACATTCATTCCATTGAAAAGTTTGGCATTGCCATTTACTCGCGCCCTAACCTTTACCATTCCTTTGTCATCCACCAATGGATTAATCTCCGCAATGCTTCCTTCATGCAGGGCAGATACATCTGCAAAAGGAGTTATCTGCACTTTATCTCCTTTCTTTAACAGCGGCAGTTCACTTTCCAGTACGGAGAAATCCACCTCCATACTCCGGGTATCCATCAGTGTACAAAACACATTGGCAGTACTTGCTACATTCATTGGTTTAGAAAAAAGATTAGCCACTGTTCCATCAAAGGGAGCAACTAACGTAGCATGTTGTTCTTCGTACAATGCCAAATCATAATCAGCCTTGCTCTGATCATATCCACTTTTTACCTTTGCCAACTTCATAGTTGCGTCCGGTACCTTCTCGAAATCCTTCGCTGCATACCCCTGTCCAATGAGTACGTCTTGTAATTCCAAGCGTGCTTTTTCGAGTGCATTCTTTGCCTGTAACAGTTTATTGCCCAATCGAAATTTATCCAGTTCAGCCAGCTTCTGTCCTTTGCGCACTTTATCGCCATTCTTCACCCAGATATGTACAATCACTTCAGCCGTTTGGAAGCGAAGATCAGCAAAACCCAGAGCAGCCACCTTCCCATTACTTACTAACTCGTGATTAAAAACCTGCTTACGCAATGGGATGACGGTAACTTCGTTTTTAATATCAGGCAACACCGTTTCCACTCCTTTTTCGGAGTCTTCTTTTTTCTTTTCACCGGAACAAGCAATGAATAAAATCATTAGTAAACAAAAGCACAAACAGGTTTCTTTTCGTTTCATATTTAGTAGTTTTTCATTTCAGTATTTTTCATCGAAAAAACATATCAGAAATTTTAATCATTCAAACATAGCAATTTAGTCTTTAAAGAGCAAAAAAAACATCGTCACATTTACGTCACATTTGAGAAATCGTACAAAATCAGCTATTAAGCACAACTGTATTGATAATAAAGTTATATTAAATCCTTAATAATATCTCCAATATAAAATACGACAACACAGGTAAGATCGTCCTTGTCTTTAGCAATAGCATATATATATATTGATTATCTTTGTCAGCTTCCTTTTTTTCTCATATTTAATACATCCGATTTACAGGGAAACACAAATCAGTTATATGAAAAAGCGACAAGATGGAAATCTGGCTTATCACTTATACCATATATTTTTTTATTTTCTTTGTCTACAGTGAAAGCAAATATTCCTTGGTCTAACAATAATATTTGTTTAGGATTTCCATCCCAATCAAAAACAAACATTTGATTAGCCAACATACTATAATCGGCTTCATCTTCCGCTTTTCCACTAAATAAAACAAAAAGGTCTTCACCAACACTTATAGGACAGAAATATGCATCACGATTATGCCCTTTTACAGGGCTAGCAGAAACAACATCTCCATCTCTAAATTCCTTAAAAGTAGAAATAAATTGCTTTGGTCCATGAATTCTCTTTTTCAAATGCCCCTTACCATCAAGTATATCGATTAGATCTGTCCAATTATAGCAAACCGCAATTCTATCTTTCTGGTTTGTTGTGAAAGAAGATTTATATGCTTCTACTTTTTCTGCATCAGAAAAAGCGTTATTAGAAATTGGATAAGTACCAAATTCCATAGATTTTTCTCCATTTGAATTAAACGAAATAAATTGATTATTAGGATTGTAAGCAGAGCTAACCATATCATTGCCAAGCAATCTTATTTCTCCAAATGTAGGTTCACTCAACTTCACTTTTCGAATAACTACAGGAAGCGGATTAGTAATAAAATCTTTAGTAGCATACACATATAAAGTAAATGAAGACATATCAAACAAGTGAACCCAAGCAGTATCAATCTTCACAAAATAAGGTTGTAGCATTTCGCCAGGCCCTTGTCCAGAAGAAATACGTTCCCCAATCTTTTTTTGGGACTTTAAATTAAACACATGAATAAGCTTCTCTTCTCTTGTGTTAACCGTAAATAATAACGAATCACAAACTTGTATACGCATAGGTTTTAGAATCGTATCATCAAATTGTAGATTAGTGCCAATTAGCTTCTGCGTAGAACTAAAATCATCATAACTAATCAAAGAAGCTCGTTGATATCCATCCTTTGGGGTACAAGATAACATCATTACGCAACAAAGAGCCCCAATTAACCCACTAATATTAACATTCATATTATCACGCATTTATAAGTTATTATAATTAAATAAATATTCCATAATTATATCTTTTCACAACTTTACCAGTTCAATACGCTGAAAAGAGAGAGTGTTTTCATCAAAATTCGGATTCTTGGGGAAGCTAGTGCCAATATACAACCCTTCTTCACGAATAAAATATTGCGTAGAAACATAAACATTCTCGGGAAACAGTGTCTCCCCTATTACCTCAAACTGATCATTAAGAATAATAATTGAAAACTTAGTCCGCCCCATTTGCCATATTTCTGCGTAATCCGTCTCATTTGTAGGTAAATCAACCTTCGGAAACACAAAACGATAATAAACATTCCGATATTTATCATAAATCAAGTTCGAATAAAAAGGAAGTTCTGAAAGAGCTTTTGCTACAAGATTTAAGTCATCAGGAGTTCTATCAACGAATTTAAGCTCGTTAATATAGCGGCTCTTTACAACAATTTTATCAATCCTTTTATGACTTGGAGGAGTAACATATATATTCTCATCAAAGAAGAAAGAATAAATGAAATTGTTCCCATCAAAACAACGGCTATATGAATATTCAGATCCCAAAGATTTATTTTTAACATCTTCTAAACTCATTATTTGAGGAAAGCGAAATGGTAATTCCTTCAATTTAGAAGTGAGTGTATCAAGTACAACAGTTACCGGGCTTTCTTCAAGAGCTTTGCTTCCATGCATAAGATTGATAGTTTGAGGAATGTACAACTGATGCCCAATAAATACCATAGGCGTATATACTGAAGTTAATGAAATAAAGGGTATTGTTTGCTTTCCTTGCACAGTTTCTGCGTATGAGATAGTCCTCAACAAACGCCCGTCACTATTAACAATATTAATTTCCGGCCTCATCATTTCGGGCAAATAAATTTCATCCCAAGATTTTATATAATATCCTCCAAACCATCCAATTCCGTTTGCCCCCTCTCTATCAAAAGAAATCGTTCTCACATAAGTTTGCTTCTTCATATTGTAAACCAGTATCTCTGGTTCCATATTATTTTGAAATGTGAGATATTCCGTTCCATCTTTATCCACAAAAGGATATATTGCTTTTATTAATAAAGAAGTCTTTGAATTTAAAGGAAATTTCAAATATTCATCAGTTGCTATTAGTTCATAAGATTCTTTATTCTTATGAACTAAGGAGTTACACGAAAAGAAAAAGAGAGTTATAAACAAAAGAAAAGAGTTCTTCAATGTATTCATAAATAGGTTGCCCTTAAAGTTCTTGCTAGTTTTTTTCTATAAGTTTAAATAATTCAAAAGTCATATAATCCTCAGATTGCCCGTAGAGCATTTGATAATCACGGCTTATATATAATCCATCGCTGTTTACAAAAAAGACATATGAATTATATATTGCTTCTGGAAACAATGTCTCCCCTATTATCTGAAAATCTTTATTCAATATAATAACAGAAAACTTTTTCCTTCCATAAACGGCCTTTCCCCACCAACGGATATCATCTTCTAAAATGGTTTTTGGATATGCAAACCGATAGTAAACCTCTCTATATGGATCATATATTAAATCACCGTAGCGCGCTAATTCAAGATTAAGTTTAGGTCCTTGCTCTGAGTCAACTTGTTTTTCTGTTGATGAATCGATATATTGGCTCTTTACTTTAATCTTTTTTATTTCTGAGTGATCAATTGACGCAACAACAATATCTTCAGCTGTATAAAAAGAATAGATAAATTCTTTCCCATTAAATATGCGGCTAAATCGAGTATCATTTGCATCTTTCTCTTCTTTTGTCAAAACATTGTATGTCAATGGAAGGCCTTTGCAGCTCTTTTGAATTGTATCTATTACCACACTGACGGGAGTCTTATCTATAGGATTAAAACGTTCAACTGCATTTTGGGTTATATAGACTTTTTTATCAATAAAAACAGGTGGAAGATATGGATGTGAAGAAGGAGTATATGACGGAAGAACTTTATATCCTTCATCCGTTGTTCCATAAGGTATTTTTTGAGTAATACGACATGTTGTATCAACCTTTATCAATCCCGAATAAGCATAAGAAGATATATATATATTATCAAAGTCCTTAATATAAAAACCTGTAGGTTGAATTATCCCATTAGGTCCTTCCGCATATAGATTTAGTTTAAAAAGGAACTCACTGGTTTTCAAATCATAAAAGAGAATCTGATTGGTACGATAATTAAGAAAAGAAAGATATTCTTTCCCTTTATCATCGCTAAATGTATATAAATAAAAAGCATTATATTTTACATCCGAATCCAGAGTAAAACTTTTTATTATTTTTGTCGTCTCCAAGTTGCAATTGTATGAGCTTGATGACTTTTCTTTTTTACATGAAAAAAGAAAACAAATGATTAATGATAGCAATAAAATTCTCATAGGATTATTTTTTTGAGATAATGTTTGACATAGACGTATCCATCTTATTTCATTCTATAATTAATGCTTTTATTAAACACATATTTTTTATGAGAAGAATCTTTTTGCTCCTTACATGAAAGCAAGATTAATGCAAGAAAAACAAAGTATAAACTTTTCATAAGTATTTTTTATATTACTCTAAAAGACCATCCAACTTCAAATAAGCAAACTGAATATCATCATCTAAAGCCATAATAATACGATTATATTCAGAATCATAACAAAATAAAACAATATTATAGCCCATCTTAAATGTCTTTATATAATTACCATCTAAATCATAGACAATGAGATTAGTTACATGCACTTCACCAACATCAGGATTTCTTTTACCAAAATAACCTACTATAATCCGATTATTACAGATTATAATACTTCCATAATAATATATCATGGCATTGCTCGTCGCATTGTCCCAATTCGGTCCATAAATATAATGTTTCAAATTTCCTTGAAGATCATAAGTAGCCAACAAGTCATGATGGTCATAACTCATTGCAATCAAATTATTATCTATAGATGCAGCATAATGAAATCTTTTTCTCTCAATATCCGGATGTCCGCTAATCAATGGATGCATATCTCCTGTTTGCATATTCCACGTAACCAAATGTTCTTGAAAAATCTCACCCGGTTTTGCTGTAATACAACATGCATAGCAAAGAGTGTCATTAACATAAGAGAACATAACCGGCGTAGTCGTTTTATTTAGATCAAACTTATACTTAGGCAAACAATTCGGATTCAATAAAATACTATCCAAATCATAACCCGACATTTGCATTTTCCCATAATCTGCTACATATAGACAACGCTGCTTTTCATCAGGTATAAGTTTTCCTAAACTAGTTATCTCATTAGGTCCTTCTCCAGGAAGCCCCATCCCCGTGATATATGAAAAGTTTTCTTTATCAAAAAAAAGAATTTGATTCTTTTCTGATTGTGGGTCAGTTAGTATGAAATATTTATCCATAACATAAGGGCTCGCCAATCTTCCAACAAAAGGTGAGTCTATTACAATCTCTTTCACTAGCCCTTTTACATCCATTACCTTGCCGGAATGGTTTAAATGTTTATCAACGCCCGAGCGATGAGAACATCCCCAAAGAAGACTGATGAATACAAAAAAGAATATATGCTTCATAATAAAAAATATACAAATTACTAATGTAGATCATAAGACAGAGATTTTTAAAATGGAATAATTTAAAATACTCATAATCCAGAATTGGATACTTCGGAATTATTACCTTCCACGACAAGCCCAGCCTCTCTAAATCCAAAGAAGATGAAATTATATTTGTAATTATTCAATCTCCACTATGAAATCATCTCTAGCTTTTCATTGTTATCATCACCTTTATATAAAGAAACTACTTATCGTTTCCGCTTAAATTAAAAATAATATCAAGATATATATTTAATATTTCAAACATAGTAATTAAAATCTATAAAGAGCAAAAAAACATCGTCACATTTACGTCATATTTAATAATAATCTGATTTTCAGATAATTAAAAAAGCATCATTTAGGAAAAATAGATTATAGTACATTCCAATATATCTATTAAATGAACCGCCAAAATCAATGATAAATGATCTTCGTGGTAGTTTCATTTTTCTTCAATATATTAAAGTTAAATATCTCTCAATGATTACCTAACAACTTCCGTGCTTCTTCTCTCATCTGTTTCACAGCAGTAGATTGTACTTTAGGCTCCTTCGTGAGTACTATCTCAACCGACTGTCGCAACTTATCCGAATGATAAAATGCAGGTTCAGCATATAGCTTGGCTAACAGATAATAAGGATAAATTCTTCCCGGCAATAAATGAGTAGAACGAATCAGGAATTTCTCAGCTTCAACATACTCTCCCATTTGCTGGTAGTTCTTCCCGATAATATTCAATATCATTGGATCGCAACTGCAAGTAGCAGCTTCCTTTAGTATCACGTTCGATGCTTCATATTTTTTTTGCTTATGTAAACAGTGCCCATACTCAAATAAAAAGGTAGCTCTATTTCGTAGCAGAGGATATAATCTTTCGTAATCCTTTTGTGCCTCTTTTAGATTTCCTGATAAATAGAATATCCGAGCATTTACCCACTCTCGACATGCTTCTGATTTATCATTGCACCACAAACTCGAGCCTAAGCCCCCTATAACTAGAGCAAATACAAGCAAAATCCATTTTCTGTTATTAGCAATTAGGCAAGCTATAAACAGAAAGAGCAAAGAGATAACGAAAGCCGGATATTGCAACGGATACGATGAAAAAGAAAATACCATAAAAGAGATGACACCTCCACAAGCACTTAGTTGTCCATTCTTCACTCCAAACCAAAGACAAAAGGCCAAAGCTAATAATATGCATAGCAGCATAGGGATTCCCCACTCTACAACTATCTGCAAATACTCATTAAATGCATATTCAGGGCTTCCCGCGACCAATTCTTCTTGCAGAGAAAAATCACCTCCTGAAAAATAAGCTTCCTGAAAAGCCCCATACATTGCAGGAAAACTACCTCTTCCATGACCCAATAGAGGCTTATCGGCGATAGCTGAAAGGCTTATTTTCCACATAAATAGCCTTCCACTGGCAGAATCTTTCTTTAAATAAAATGCAGCGCTAAGAAGCAGGAACAGAACCACAAAGCTAATAGATGCAATCAACAGAGCTCTTCTTTTATCCTTTATCCAGAAGTTATTCAGCATCGACCTCCAGTTCCGATGCATGCCATAAATCCATAAACCGGATATAGTAGCAGCTAGCCACGCCGAACGGCTCATTCCTGACGGAAGCACGCAAATAATAAGAAGCATGGCAGCTAAAGCAATGTAACAGCCTGCTTCTTCTGTCCATGTCTTATTTTTTTTAGCATTCAAAGCTAGCCATTCATTCAAACAGATAGGAAAGACCATAGCCAAATATCCGGAATACGGTCCGGGATTAAAAAAAGAACCAGTTACAGCAAATAACGAATGATTGGAGTAAGACAGCCCATATATCTGTCGTAATCCCCAAACAGCCTGAATTCCTCCCAGCATAATAAGCGTCCACACTACCATTCTACTAAACGGCAACAACTCTAAGGTTGGTTGTTTAAAGCAAACAGTAAAAGCAAACAGAATACATACAGCAAAGAAGACACATGCTTTACCTAACCACAGCCATTGTCCCGCAAATTCCCCAACAGGAAGTTCCGGAGTAGATAAGCAAACCACTCCAAGCACCGGAATGATTCCCAATAATGTAAGAACGTGAGAGAGATATTTTCTAAATTGCAGCATTGATCATTTCTATTTTATATCACCACCAAACTTGTTTTCCATTTTCATAAGTAAAAATACGCTTTTCTATTCCTTTCAGACAATCAAGATAGAGCAAGGCATTTATGGGTACGTCTTGATATACTAATGAGTCGGCATCTGCAGTCTTTCGTCCTAATGAAACCCAATGCTTATCAAAATAATAAAGCTCATATGTGGCTTCCTTTCTAATAAAGTTATCTCTATTAGCAGGTGTATAAACTATTTTCCGTATTTCTTGAGGTGTTCCCAAATCTAATCCGACCCATCCTCCTAGAAAACCATTTGACTCAAAAGAAGTAGAAGGATCGGAATCAAAAACTTTCTTATAATCAAGATTTGAAGAAGCTGGGTGACTTCCAATAGCACACCCTTTCAACCTTATAGTATCATTAACATTGGTAAAAAATGCAATTTCAGCAATATGACATGAGACCTTATCTGCTGCACGGTAACGTACATACCTGTATTTTTTAGGACTAACAACATAACAGCTAGTATATAACCGGGACGGTATGGAAGATATAGAATAGAGCGTGTCTTTCTTCTTAAAATTTAAATCATTACTGGCTTCAAAAACACCGGCAAGTAATTTATTAAAAAAATATTCTTCAAACCTCAAATTGAACTTTGAATATAATACAATATCATGAGACTTCTTATCTAGAATATAGAAGGAAGGTTTCCCTTCTTCTGAAACAGTAAAAGGCGTAGAAATAAACTCTAAATGATTTTCTCTCCACAATGCAATGCGGCATATCGCTCCCACTCCTATATTATTAAATTTCACACAAGTATCTTCTATTTTCCCGAAGGCAATAGGTACCCAATCTTGATATTGAGCTTGACATAGATACACGATTTCTTCTTTATTGTACTTAACCAAATTCATTACATTTAAAGGGATAGAGATTTCAGGAAAGACTCGATCGCGATAAAGAGTTGTCACATCAATATATTTAGGATTATGAAAAAAAGGATATAAAGATGATGAAGAGCCTAAAGGAGAAAGTTCTTGAGCCATCTGTTGATTCACGCTAAATGTGCAACGATAAACTTTTGATGGCTTGGCTATATTTATCCCTCCATTTTTAGTCACAGGCTTTATATCGCAAGGAAATTCTTCCATGAAACTGTCCCCATGTTTATCCAAAATAAAAGCCCAAGAATGCCCTGCATTACCATCTCCACTTAAAGGCATAAAATCTTCACCACAAGGTATACCAACCGCTCTACAAGCATATAATACATAATCGGTTATCTCACGGCAGGATCCTACGAGATATTGACAATCAAAAGGTCCTAAATGAGGCATCAAAGAAGGATAATCGGTAGTATAATAAATTTTATTCTTTGAAAGAGCTTTTAGCAAAACATTTGCTGCTACAATTGGATCATCAGCGCATTTTGTGCTTCTCAAGCTATCGAGAAGCGGATTAAATTCCTTATATAAGGAGTCTCTCCATACCACTAATTGCTCATCACCAACTCTATATGGAAGTATATATTCACAAAAATCAGAAAAAAGAATATTTTTACCCCAAGGCTGCTCTTTCCAAACTTTGAAAGCCCATTCTATATTATTACATAAATAAGCCGAATCTATTTGTTGAACATCATATTTGACATCCAAATTAGATAAAGAGAAATAACCATATCTATTTATATAGGTATCCATAATCAAAGATGATTTTTGACTACGATCATAAGCCAGTGTTTTAAAGTAGGTCAAATAATTATCTAAATGTTTACCTTCATAATAATGATAATATGGCATATTCTCAATCAAAAAACACGCAGCCCTATATTTCAAAGAATCAACAGGCGATTGCTTGTAGCGATTTAACACTTTTTGCAGCTCATTTCTATTCTTCCCTGCTAGCTCTAATGCCTGCTCCAATCTTACAGAATTAGAACAGGCAGTAATAAGAAACAATAGAGATGCTAATGCAAACCCTATAAATACAACTCGACATCTATCCATATATCTAAAAAAAAATCTAGAATTCATGAATAATAGGTCATAAAACAGAGACTTTTAAACGGAATAATTTCAAATACTCATAATCCAGACTTGGATCTTTCGGATTATTACCACCCACGACAAGCCCAGCTTCTGTAACTCCAAAAAAGATGAAATTATATTTGTAATTATCCAATTTAAACTCTGAAATCATCTCTAGCTTTTCATTAAAAACAGAGAGCACTATCTTTTTATCATAAGGCGTTGGTTCTCCATAAAAATGTTCACGAAATTCTCCTAACTGAATCCGATAATATAGTTTCCGATATTTATCATAGATAGGAGAATAAAAGATAGGATTATCCACCCAATGTTGCCATTTAGCCTTTTCATTATTATCATCACCCTTATATAAAGAAACATCACTCTTCACCATGCGACTTTTTCCACCTGCAACGGTATTACTTTGTTTTGATATATCATAGACAAAAATATCTGAAAGACAGGTGAAGTTGTAGCAAATAAAGCCATCACTAATCCACATATTGAGATGATTATTTTGACCTAAATTTCGCCAATATTTTTCCATAAAAGACGGCAAATAAACTGGAAGTAATTTCCACTTTTGGGTTTTAACATGATATGCCGCAAACAATTCCTGTCCGTCAGGATAAGGATATGGTTCTTTGGAAGTGATAAAATTACCATATATAATTCCCTTTTTTATATCATAGAAAGGCTGAGTAAATTCTCCTAGTTCTAAGTTGCCAACGCAATCTGAAGCAGTGTACCGAATCACCTCCTTACATATAATATTTCCATTAGCATTCAAAATAAAAAAACCAGAATCATCAAAACAAACCAAACTGTCAGGTGATAATACTTGTAAGGCCTTGATGTATGGAACGCCATTCGCACCCTCTCTGTTTAAAACAATGTGCTTTTCTATCAATCTATTATTTAGATTAAAAACATCAATGCTCCATGTCTTCGTATTAAAAGCATATAGATACGTATGTTCATTATTTGAATAAACAAATGACGCTGATGGATAAACTGGTAGAGACAAGGAATCCAAAGGAATACAAATGGAGTCTACCTCCAATTTCAAGGACATAGTCGTATTATATTTGGTGGTTGTTTTTAAATTATTGCCGCACCCAAACATCAAAGCAGTAAGCAATATAAAAATGTATTTTTTTTTCATTGTATTCATTTATTATTATTGTTTAAAAGTAGGAGCTATTTATTTAATAGCTCCCAATCTCAAATCATCAGCATGGATAAGGTTTATTTGGACCACTACAAGATTCTCCTGTAGCCCTGATTTCACAACGATAATAATTCGTATCGTAACTTCCATGACAATAATATTTTTTATAATAATTCTTGCCTGTTTCACCGGCTAATGCCTCTACATTATCCAATGCTAAAGCTGACAGGTCAATACTTTTTTGAGATATATAAACACCATATCCTGCAAGAAATGCAAATGTTGCAACAAGAGCAACTTTCAATATTTTCTTTTTCATAAGTAATTAAATTTTAATTAATAATTAAATAAACATTCCGTAATTATATCCTTTCAACAGAAAAAGCAATATTTGCCTTATTCGATCCTTGTTTCTATTCCTGCCAAACGCCTCCTTTCTTTTTAGATGTTCGGAATGAATGTGAACACATCTTTCAGAGAACAATCATCATTCACTCCTTTCATTATACATTTTTTCCTTTTCCTTTCAAACATAAGATTTAAGGATTCCAGAGGCAACTATTCATCGTCACATTTGCGTCACATTTCAAAAACAATGACTACAACCCTATTAATACCACAATAGCTCCAATGATTTTAGAGTTTCGTTTACCGAGCATTACCTTTTATTCTAAGTTTAATCGGTGAAGATGGCACATTACAATATACAGTGACAGTTTTGTCGAAATGCTCTGCATGATCGGCTTTATATAATACCTTAAACGTTAAATTTTTCCCTGGTTGAACCGGTTCATGATTGTAATCTGTCGAAACACAACCACAAGAAGTTGTCACTCCATTAATAATCAACAGTTGATTACCTTCATTACGCAAAGTGAAAGTAGCTTGTTGTTTCTTTTGCCAGTCAAAGATTCCCAAATCAATCATCTCTTTGTCTATTGATATCTTCGTTTGAGAAAGAATAGCATTATTTGTATACGCTTTATCCAAAACTAACTTCAGATATAATTCTTTAACCTTAGGGTTGTGGAGAGGATTTCCAATAGCAATGACTTGATTTTCTTTATTCAAAAGAAAAGTTTGAAACATCATTTCACCCGGAAATTGATTCAATTTATTGATGCTATCCGCATCATCTATACATACCGGATATTCAAACTTATCACGCTTCAAGATATAAGCAATTTCCTTTTTATTTTTCGGATGAAAATAGAATAAGAAAGCTGTATTGTTATGAGTTAAGGAATCAAACTCAGTCATTAATTCTTTCCATTTAAGTAGTTGCAGCTTGCAGCTAGTGCAACCGATAGAATCAATATAAGTAAAGATTCTATAGTCGCAATCATCCGTATCAAACGCAATAATATCTCTACCTAATATTGTAAAGATTGGGTTCTCCGGAAAAATAAGTTCTCGGCTCTCCCACTCATTCACCAAGCGGGCTATTTTCTCTTTCTCAGTCTCTTTGCAAGCACAAAGTAGAAAGATAAGTAATGAATAATAACATATTTTCATAGTGACTAATTTTATTTATATCTTATTCAATTGATTTAAAAAGTCTTTTCCATTCCCATTTGTTTGTTCCCGACTTTACTGATTTCCAAATAAAAGTAGCCTTTCCTACAATGAATTCTTCGGGCAACAGTCCCCAATAACGGGAATCTTGCGAGTCACGAGTTTTATCACCAGCCATGAAATAATAGTTCTGACGAAATTGATACCATTTAATCGGGTGATTATTTAGAAAAACAGTATCTCCAGAAATAGTCATTTTCATGTTCTGTTCATATTCGATTAACTGTTTATAAAGGATGGCATTCATATGATTCATAATTACAATACCACCTTTTGCCGGAACATAGAGTGGACCAAAATTCCTTATATCCCAATCTACCAGTGAATCATGAGGATATCCCTTTAGACAAATCTCCTTATGCGTACCTTCATTCAACAAAGCCAATAGATTGTCTTGAGATTCCATATCACCCAACGCATCAGAGCATCCCTTCACATAGTAATGCGCATTCATTATTGAAAAAGTATCTCCGGGCAAAGCAACACAACGCTTTACGTAATATTTCATCAAATCGAATGCAATGCTGTCCCATCTACCAGGGTAAGGAAAATTAAAAACCAATACATCATTACGCTTAATCTTTTCAAAACCAGGCATTCTACGAATATGAACAGGCTTATTTTCTGCTGCAGCAGTCAAATTAAACAATCGGCCTCCAAAAGCTAATTTATTGACTATTATATTGTCCCCCGGCAATAGAGCTGGTTGCATTGAATCTGTTGGAATACTAAAGGATGTGAAGCAAAAGACCTGAAGCACAATCCACAGAGTAGCTGCCATGCACATCCAAAATAAAATAGTGAGTACTTTATTACCGGCTTTACAGATGTGGCTTCTAAGTTTTACTAACATTTTCAACTCTTTATCAAATTAACCTGAAACTCAACGATCGGTTGATCACTATTCACATCCGTTGCAATGATGGTTCCTTGCGATTCATCCACACAGATACCATAAATATAACGGTCTAATATATATTTACATACGGGTTCACCCTGTAAACTGAAGACATAAATATATTGACCACCATCAATGATTCTACCCTTTTGTTGTGACAATTCTTTAAACGTCCGCCCATGAAACACGGCATAAATATAATGATCGGTAACCTGCACATCACTAAAACCCATGATACCTGTAGGAATAGCATATCCCTCTGATTGACTAAATTCCGGGTCGCCATGTGGCCCCTTACAAACTACGTGTGTGCTATCTTTCAAGTTGTAAACTTCCAACACTTCACCTAACTGAGTAACAGCAGCCAATACTCCATTATGAGGATTATAATCAATAAAACTACGCCATGCTTGTGCCAATGCCGGTCCGGCATGTTGTAACGCTTCCTTATCAGCAGTAGGAATAGTACCCGATTTGCAAATCAAGTGCCCTTTACGATCAACCCAACAGAAACGATGAGCACCCGAATAATCGGGAATGATAAACGTTGAATCATTGTATAGTGAGAAATCGAGTGCACGAAGAATGCCATTGTCCAGCGACACGACTTCACGAATAAGAAGTGAGTCGCCGGACGCTGACAAAGGGAAACCTAACCTAATTAGTTTACTTTTATTAGCATCGAGTATCCAAACATCATGTTGTCCCAAAAAGCGTATATTGTCTGCAGAAAGCATTTCCAAAGGTGCTTCTCCCTTCTTTCCGAAGGAACTAAGATAAGTAAACTCGGGGTAAGTAAACAAATGATAAAAATTATCAGCATTATGCAAGTCTAAGATCACAGCTTTATCTCCATGAATGCGAACACGAAAAGGATACCTGAAAATCGCAGTATCCAACTCAATGATAGTCGATTTAAGGCGTTTTTCTTGAGGAAAACCCTCATAAACAATCTCTTTCCATTCACTTACATGAGAGGAACAAGCATTGAAAAACAGAAGAGTTAGAATAATAATTCTCATTGGTACCAAATTCTATAAACTTTGCTCTTGGTTTGAGGACAATCTAGAGAACCTATTCCATTACATCTAATAATATCCCCACTTTTTTCACCGCTCGCTAACGCTTCAACATTAGACATAAACAATTCACTCTCAACAGATTTGCTTTTTTTGCACAGATATGTAAGTGTACATACAACAAAAATCAAGCAAAATAATTTCAATTTAGCATTCATCTCATTTTATTTTTTATAACTTTGCAAACATAGAATTTAAGATGATTAACAACAAAAAAACATCGTCACATTTGCGTCACATCTCATAGCGCCCTGATTATAAGCACATTATGAAATACAAGAAACACATTACTAAAGCACTAATTGGACTACTTGCCTCTATTACAATTGCTGAATTGATTATATTTATAATCAATTATAGAGATGCAAAATTGTACATACACCATGAAATTCGTCCACTCCTTGAAGAAGCAATGAGGAAAGACATAAGTAGAAAACTAGAAAAGGAATATATCTATTTTTCCGAATACGAAAACGATCCAAGAAAGAAAAATATAGGCAAATATGAAAAAAGAACATATAAAAGCCAAGATACCACTTTTACTTATCAATCAAAAATCGTAGATTGGGAAACTGATTTATTCAGAGGAAACCAATGCTACTTACAAGTAACAAATAAGCTACATCCCCAAGAAGTAAAAATCATCTTTGACAGTTTAGCAATAAGAAAGAAAATAATAGCGACAAAATCAGCAATCGGTATTATATCGACATTTTATAAAGAGCAAAACGAATGGGCGGGTGACACAACAAGCATGTCCATTGATTATCGTACATCCATTGATAAATTAGGTGATTTTGAAAATATCAGTTACCTGGTTTACCTTGATTACTCATTCGGCACGATCTGGAAATTAATGCCGAAAATAGCATTGTATATTCTCTTACTTCTGCAAGTGCTTTGCGGCATAACGCTGATTGGTTGGTTAATAAAAAGAGCGAAAGAACGTCGCAAAGAAATCGTCAAGTTAAAAAATGGCAATTACAAGATAGATAGTATCATCTTTAACCCCGATACGATGAAACTTACCAATGAAGAGAAGGAATTAGTACTTCCTGCTCAACAAAACCAATTGTTATTATTGTTTCTGCAAAGTGAAGACCATAAAGTGAGCAAAGACAAGATAATGGATACATTTTGGGCAAAGAATTACTCTGATTCAAGAACTAAAATGACTACCGCCATAGACCGATTAAGAACCAGCCTGAAAGGCATAGAATCAGAGAGGATTATTTACACCCAAAAGGGTAGTGATTACTATGAATTAATTTAAATATTCAATATCCATTTTATACTTCCACTTATTAAAGTACAAATTGCCTCCCTCCCATTCAACTTCACCACGTTGGAAGTCGACTGTTTCGCTGCGAGGATATTTCTTTTCGGGTATCAACGGAGCCGAATAATCGCTATTCACAATCATACGCCAAGAATCAATGCCACCCAGAAAGAAGTATTCTTCTTCCAAACTACGGGCAAAGACAGGAATGCCAAAAGATTGGTCAACAGGTACCCAACCAATGCCCTCCAAATAAATCTCGGCCCAGTCATGCAGATTCCAAGCACCGGGATGCATCATGAAACCGCTCTGAAAATGGGCCGGAATGCCACTACACCGGCAAAGGGTAATGAAGAGCAGACTAACCTGTCCGCAATCGCCGTGATGATTATCGAGAACGTATTCGGGAATGTTTTCAATGGTGGAATATTCGCGTGCCGATGCCCATGGAAAATACCTGTTCACCCAAGCAAATATACGGCGAGCCTTCAAAAGCGGATTGGTTTCACCTTCGGTTAGCCGGGCTGCCAGCTGCCTGATGCGAGGCGAAAAACGAATGTGAGTTTCACGTTCCGAGGTATATTTTTTATAAAGAACCGAAGTTGTGTCATAAGGAAGTATGTCTTGCGGCTTCAGAGCATGCCACTCGGCATACGAGGTATATTCTACTGTTTCCGAAAAAACTGTCGGCTCATTACGCACGGCCTGTTTCTCCATATAAAGCGTACTGTGTGCACACGTTGCAGGTGATTGCACATACTTGTCTTCGCTGGTAGCAAGTAACTTCACATGCTGCTGCCGGCGTTGATCGGTTCGGGGAAAAGGTAGCCAACAACGAACCATTTTACCGGAAGGTACCGCATTGGGTTCCACTGTAAGCGTATAGATTACCCGCATGCGCTTAGGCAAAACAGTATCTGTACCTGTTGCCCTGACCGCACTCATCACCTCCGGAAGATGTTCTTTGTTCACCTTTTCACTGCCACTGAGTTGCGTACCCTCTTTGGCTATCTTGATGCAATAAGCGGCAGAATCTATTCGAAACAAATTGGGGCCGGCATTGCGAAAATAACGTTTCTCGCCATCAATCTCCATGCATTCAAGGGCTTTGCTCTCTTCCCAGGCACGCATTTGTTCATTGGTCACATCCGGAATATACTTACGAATATACTCTTTAACTTGCGACTCGCTCATGCAGAAATCAAGTTTGATGCGTTCCATCCGTTCCTGCTCCCAAGCGTCGGTAACCGGTGCGGGTTTGGGTGCACAACCTGCAACAAACAGAAAGCTAGCCAGGTAAATCAGTCTCTTCATGGTTTACAATTTAACAAGGCCCAGTCCGGGCAGATCGTTGAGTGTGATTTTACCTTTTACTACCTCCATGCCTTTGAAACGATCATTGGCAATAAGCAGGTTCCCATCCAGATCAGCAAAATCTACTGCAGGCGAGAATTGAGCAGCAGCCGATACGGCACAAGAGGTTTCGGTCATACAACCTACCATCACTTTCATGCCTAGTGCCCGTCCCAGAGTAACCATCTTCCAAGCCTCGCGCATGCCGGTGCATTTCATTAACTTAATGTTGATTCCCGTAAATGCATCTTTCAGCTTAACCACATCCGATAAGCGTTGCAACGATTCATCGGCAAAAATAGGTAGCGGACTCTGTTGCGTAACCCAGGCGATGTCATCTAGTTTTGTTTTCGGCATAGGTTGTTCAACCATAACAATGTCTTGTTCCTTGAGCCAGAAAATCATATCGAGCGCATGATGCTTGTCGGTCCACCCTTGGTTAGCATCCACTGCAATGGGCAACTGAGTAACAGAGCGAATGGTTTCAATCATCTCCTTGTCATTGTCACGCCCCAACTTTACCTTCAATATATTAAATTGTCCGGCTACCTCCAGTGTTTTCTGTCGCACCACATCGGGAGTATCAATGCCAATGGTATAAGTCGTTGAAGGAGCTTTCGACTTGTCGAGTCCCCATATTTTGTGCCACGGTGCTCCCAGCAATTTACCTACCAAGTCGTGCAAAGCAATATCGACCGACGCTTTGGCAGCCGTGTTGCCGGGCATAATACCATCTACATAAGCTAAGATTTCTTCCAGCTGAAAAGGATCACTAAACTGCTCCAGATTTACTTGTTGCAGGAAACGGGTAACCGATTCAACCGACTCACCCAGATAGGGGGGCATGGATGCTTCTCCGTAACCCGTTATGCCATCGTACTCAACCTCTACCTGCACATCGGGGGTAGTGGTGCGCGAATAAGTAGCCACGGTAAACACATGCTTCAGTTGCAGGTTATAGGGTTGAAAACGCAGTTTGAGCTTAGCGTTCTTTCCTGATCTATTAATCGAAAAGAGAGAAACCGGTGTCTCGGCAAACAACTTATTGGCAGCTATTCCCGTACCGATAGCTGCTAAAGCAGCCGTCTTAATAAAATCACGTCTATTTTGAGTCATCAGTAGTGTCGTTTTATAAAGTGAACAATCAACTATTTGGTATAATATGGATTCGTATCAGTGGTATTGATACCCGGTGTTCCTATGCCGTTGAGTATGCGTACTGCATAAAGCAAACGGTTGAGATTGTACTCATCATACTCCTTATCGACAGGATTGAAGCTACTTACATGTACATCTCCCTGCGAATGAATAAATTTCTGGTTACCGATGTAAATGCCCACGTGTACCACGCGTTCTTTTTTATCTGCTGTGGCTTTTCTTCCGAAGAAAATCAAATCACCCGGCTGCACATTGCCAAATCCGGGAACAATATCAATGTGTTGTCCTACATAAGCTTGTTGCGATGCATCCCGGGGAATAATTATATTGTGCATAAACAATACAGTACGCACAAAGCCGCTGCAGTCTATCCCTTTAGATGAAGTTCCGGCCCAAAGATAAGGAACCCCCATCAACGTATAGGCAGTTCGGATAATGCTCTGTGCATCTTGTTTCACTGCCGCCTTCCATTCTTTTTCGGGCATGGAGGCCGCTTTGGACACAAACGCTTCGCGTCCGTCGGGGTATGCAACCCGATAATAATCACCCGCTGTACCCAGCCATTTCAGTCGGTTACCCGCCACAACGTCGGAAACCGTTTGAGAAGTAGCATCGGGGTTCACGTACGTAAAGGCATAGTGCGAAGTAACCACAATTTTATCGGCTCGGTTCCATTCATCGTACGCTTGCTTGGTTACCGGATAGACTCCTACCCTATGCACCCAAGCAATATAGTCATCGGGAGTCTGCACCCTATACCAGCCATCACGCTGCAATACTTTTACGGGCATACCCAGCAGGGCCTGACTAGTCATTTCTGAAGAAAAATCGGGTTCCACGCGCAGGTTACAAACGGAGAGGTTTACAATTCCGTAGGTTTTACCTTCGAGTGCCGCACTGTCGGGCAATAACATCATACTGTCCGTTATCTGATAATGACTTTCTTTTAATCCACCGAGAAGTGCCAATTTAGCATCCAAGGAGGTGGTTGCTCCTTTTACTATGATTTCTTTCCGGGAAGGGAAACGGTAATCAACATCGAAGATAGCCACTCGTTTATCGGGAATAAACTGTTTGCGTACATGCTGAGTCAGCTCATCAACTTCGGCCGGTAGTTTTTTCTCGTTTTTTTCTGTCTGTGCCATACAGGCTGATACAGCAAACGAAAGCAAGAAGAAGGATAAATACTTTTTCATCTATAAATAATTTGGGGGTTTCGTTGAAGCAAAGATAGGAAATATTTCAAACGACCATACAAATTCCTTATAAAAAGAGCACATTGCTAACAAAAAGGTTTAAAGCAATAAAGGGTAACCCAATCATTTAAATGTTAATTACGAATAACCATATACCAAGTTATCGGAAAATTTGTTTACTTTTGCAATCTAAAGCAGTCGGCCGGTTTGTCGCTTGCATTTCGCAAGAGGAAAGTCCGGGCAACACAGAGCATCCTACTTCCTAACAGAAAGCTGTCCGCGAGGGTAGAGTAATGCAGAAGAAAAGAACCGCCTTTTCCGTCGGGAAGAGGTAAGGGTGAGAAGGTGAGGTAAGAGCTCACCAGCCGCGTGGCGACACGACGGGCTGTGCATCTTAGGAGTTGTAAGGTCATGTATACCGACGTTATGAGAGCTGCTCGCTCCATGTCGGAGGGTAGACCGCTAAAGTGACGTGGTGACGCGCCACTCAGATAAATGACAAACACCTCTGGTCATTGAGGTACAGAACCCGGCTTACAGGCCGACTGCTTTTTTTAAATCGCACCTTGATGCCCAAAAGATATTACCATGAACAAGAAATTGAATACCATCTGGAAGTTCCTGACATACGACATCTGGCGTATTACCGAAAGTGAGGTTACCAAAACCAAGTTCTCCTTATATACTATCATCAAGACCATTTATCTTTGTGTGAACAGATTTTCCAAAGATCAAATCATGAATAAAGCATCGGCGCTGACTTACAGCACCTTGCTGGCCATTGTGCCTATACTGGCCATTTTGTTTGCCATTGCCCGTGGTTTCGGTTTTGCCAACCTCATGGAACATCAGGTCAGACACGGGTTCGGTGGAGTTAAAGATACAACCGAACTGTTGATGCAATTTGTAGACTCGTATCTGTCGCAAACCAAAAGCGGTGTATTTATCGGAGTGGGATTAGTCTTATTGCTTTGGACCGTGATTAACCTGACCAGCAATATTGAGCGCACATTCAACCGCATTTGGCAGGTAAAGAAGCCCAGAAGTATGTATCGCAAAGTAACCGATTACTTTTCGATGTTTCTGCTTCTGCCTATCCTCATCGTGGTATCGGGCGGTTTATCTATTTTCATGACTACCACCATGAAGGAGATGTATAACTTCGCGGTACTAGCGCCCATCCTGAAATTCTTGGTACGACTCATACCTTTTGCGCTGACTTGGTTCATGTTTACCGGACTCTACATTTTCATGCCCAATACCAAAGTAAAGTTCAAAAACGCGTTCATCTCGGGGGTGCTTGCCGGAACGGCCTATCAGGCTTTTCAATACTTATATATTGATAGTCAGGTGTGGGTTACCAAATACAACGCCATATACGGAAGTTTTGCCGCCATACCCATGTTTCTTTTATGGATGCAAACTTCGTGGACTATCTGTCTCTTTGGTGCGGAGCTGACGTATGCCGGACAAAACATTCAGAACTTTAGCTTTGACAAAGACACCCGAAACATAAGCCGTCGGTATCGTGATTTCATTGCCATCTTGATCTGCTCGCTTATAGCCAAACGATTTGTCAATAACGAACCGCCTTACTCTGCCGAGGAATTATCGGCCGAGCATCACATTCCCATCCGGTTGACCAACCAGATTCTTTATCAGCTTCAGGAAATCAACATGGTGCACGAAGTGGTGACCGATCACTTAAATGAAGACATCGCTTATCTACCTTCTATGGATACCAACCAGATGAGCGTGGCAATACTACTCGACAAGCTCGATTCTTACGGTTCCGAAGATTTTAAAGTAGACAAAGAAAATCAATTCGTGGGGCAATGGAAAGTCTTAATAGAGGCCCGCGAAGCATATTATAAAAACGCGGGCCAGGTATTATTGAAGGATTTGTAATTATCCCAAGGCAACCATACGGCTGATGTACTTGCCGATGATGTCAAACTCAAGGTTAACAACACTGCCCACTTTTATTTCGTGGAAGTTTGTATACTCATAAGTATAAGGGATGATAGCCACCTGGAAGGTATCTTCCGTTGGGTTACAAACTGTTAAGCTAATGCCATTTACTGTCACCGATCCCTTGTCTACCGTTATGTAGCCACGTTTAGCCATTTCACGATCAAACGCATACTGAAAGGTGAAATACCAGCTGCCATCGGCATCGGCAATATCAATACAAGTTGCCGTTTGGTCAACATGTCCCTGCACAATGTGTCCGTCCAAGCGACCGTTCATCATCATACTGCGTTCTACATTCACTTTATCGCCCACTTTCAGTAATCCGATGTTAGAGCGTTCAATGGTTTCCTTCATGGCGGTAACCGTATATGTATCATCTGTTTTGCTCACAACTGTAAGACACACTCCGTTGTGAGAAATACTTTGGTCTATCTTCAGTTCGCTTACAAATGAACAGCTCATGGTGAGGTGAAGGTTTTCCTGGTCTTTAACCAGCGATACGACCTTTGCGTATTCTTCTACTATTCCTGAGAACATATTTTCTATTTTTACAGGTTAATAAATGAGGCATATCCGCAACATAGACAAACCTCCGTTATGAATAACGCAACAAAGATACAAGAATAATATGGATAATAAAAAAGTGGGGCTTTTCACAAAGCCCCACTTTTCAGTTTTCAATAGGTATTAGTTTTTTTTAAGGTAAAAAGATTGTTTTCAGGATAACGGCACAAATATAAGACATATTTTTAATACCTACCAAACATTTAAACATGTCTTATAACATATTTTTGAGATTTCTTTGCCTTTATTATCATTTTCACTTCTCCGGGTAGTGTTCATCTACCTTGCCACTGTGCTTCAATACTTTTGCATCAATATAGAAAACGATCTCTTCAGCAATGTTTGTAATGTGGTCTCCGGAGCGTTCCAGCTTACGAAATACAGTGAGCAGATTGAGGTAAGGCAACAGGTTATCGGTATGGTCTTTTAAGTATTCCGCCAAGACTTTTGAAACATTGCCATTAATTTCATCCAGCAAATTGTCTTTCGCAAAAACCGATGTAGCCAAATCTAAACTTTCTTCAGCCAAAGCACGTTTGGTTAATTCAAGCATAGAAAGAGCTTCGGCATGCATTTCTTCCAATCGCAACTTCTTAAGCAAATCGGCATCCAAAGCAGGTTCCTGGCAGTTGATCACAAAACGGGCAATGCTCTCTGCAAAGTCACCCAAGCGTTCCAGGTTCGTATTTATCTTGAGCATGGCCAGCACAAAACGAAGATCAATGGCTACCGGATTGTAAAGTGCAATAATATCTTCCACGTCACTGTCTATCTTCAATTCAAATGCATTGACGCGCTTTTCACGAACCACCACCTGGCGGGCCAATTCTTTATCCAGGGTAAGTACAGCCTCTCCTGCCCTGTCGAGCTGACTGTATACAAGCGTCCACATCTCATCAATCTCTTTTCTGAGCAGCACGAGTTCCGATTCTATAAACTTAACCATATTCGAAATGTATTATGAGTTATTTTAATTGCTGTTAGTTACGGGTACAAATATAACATTATTATCCAAATCTTCCTGTTATATAGTTCTGAGTTTGTTCTTTTAGCGGATTGGTGAATATCTTCTTTGTTTCACCAAACTCAACCATTTCTCCCAGATAGAAGAAAGCGGTTTTATCACTTACACGAGCTGCCTGCTGCATGTTGTGGGTAACAATCACAATAGTATATTCTTTCTTCAGTTCATGAATAAGTTCCTCGACTTTGGCAGTCGATATGGGGTCGAGCGCAGAGGCCGGTTCGTCCATCAGCAGAACGGAAGGTGAAATAGCCATCGCACGCGCTATACATAAACGCTGTTGCTGTCCGCCCGATAAAGCGTAAGCAGACTGTTTGAGTTTATCTTTCACTTCATCCCACAAAGCAGCCCCTTTCAGCGTTTCTTCAACGCGCTGTCTGATAAAAGATTCATCTTTAACTCCATTTACTCTAAGTCCGTAAGCTACATTTTCAAATATACTTTTAGGAAAAGGATTGGGACGTTGAAAGACCATACCTACTTTTTTACGGAGCTCATCCACTTCGATCCCTTTCTCGTATATGTTCTGATTATCAATTAACACCTCACCTGACAGGCGGGTATCAGGAATCAAGTCATTCATTCGGTTGAGTAAACGAAGAAAAGTTGATTTTCCACATCCTGAAGGACCGATAAAAGCTACAACCGATTTTTCATCAATTGAGAGACTTATGTTTTTCAATGCATGAAAGCTTCCGTACCAGAAATTCACATCACGCGTGGTTATTTTACTATTTGTCATTTTCTATTTTTCTTTTTTAGATATCAATGCATTTTTACTTTTTTCTCGAAATACTTGCGAAGGGCATTGGCCAGCAGATTCACAGCCAGCACAATAAGGATAAGCACCAACGCTGTACCATAGGCAATGGGCAACTGGGCTTCCATATCGGTTCCGCTCGTCGAGATAACGTATAGGTGGTATGGCAACGCCATACATTGGTCCAAAACACTCTCGGGCAGTTGAGGAAGAAAATACGCTGCACAAGTAAAAAGAATAGGAGCTGTTTCGCCCGACACACGTCCCAAAGCCAAAATAAGTCCGGTTATAACATTGGGCATAGCCATCGGTAAGATTACATGCCATATTGTTTGCAACTTAGTGGCTCCTAAAGCACGGCTGCCTTCACGCAAGGTATCGGGAATGGCTTTGAGTGCTTCTTCGGTCGTTCTAATCACAATGGGAACACAAAGCAAACCCAACGTTAACGAGCCGGCCAAAATACTATCTCCAAAACCTAAGTAATTGACAAAGAGCGCCATACCAAACAAACCGAAAACAATAGAAGGAATACCGCTCAGGTTATTTGTCATAACCCGTATAAAACGAACCAACTTTCCTTTGGGTGCATATTCATTCATGTAGATGCCACTCATCACCCCTATCGGAAAGGCAAAAAGAGCACTACCCACCATCAAATAGAAAGTTCCTACTATGGCAGGCCATATACCCCCGGCAGTCATCCCCTCGCGGGGTGCGCTACTAATAAATTCCCAATTAATAACTCCCACGCCTTTATAGATAATAAATCCCAGAATGGCAAAGAGAATAAGCACTACGCACAAACTCAGCAAGCGAAACAAGCCAAATGCAACGTATTGTGAAGTACGTTTCCGGTTGCTTGCTGATGAAGTGATTTGAGCCGATTTATTCATTTCAGTCATATTATTATTTTTCTACGAATGATTCGTCTATTTTCTTTTGGCAGAAATAGCCTCCACACTCAAATTGATTATCAATGTGATGATGAACAAAACAACCCCAAGAAGGAACAACGCCTGATAGTGTGCTCCACCTGCCGGGGCTTCACCCAACTCGGCAGCAATGGTTGCCGGTATGGTGCGTAAAGGTTCAAGAATAGTAGTTGGTATCACCGCAGCATTACCGGTTACCATCAGCACGGCCATGGTCTCGCCAATGGCACGACCGATGCCAAGTACCACACCCGATGTGATGCCCGATATCGAATAAGGAATCACAACTTTATAAATCGTTTGCCACTGCGAAGCGCCAAGCGCCAAACTAGCTTCACGCATAGAACGGGGGCAGTTTCGCATAGCATCTTCTGTAACCGTAATAATGGTAGGCAATGCCATTATGGCCAGAACAATACTCCCGGCAAGACCGGTTTCTCCTACGGGCAAATCAAATGTTTTTTGAATGAACGGAACGATGACAATTAATCCGAAGAAGCCATAGACCACCGAGGGTATGCCACTCAGCAGCTCAATAACCGGCTTCAGTATGTTACGCGTTTTAGTATTTGCCACTTCGGAAAGATAAATAGAAACCGAAAGACCAAAGGGAAGGGCTATCAGAATGGCAAAAAGGCTCACCCACAAGGTACCGGTTATCAAAGGCAGGAAACCAAACTGCGGAGCAGGTGTAGCAGTAGGGAACCACTCAGCACCGGCAATTACATCTTTAAAAGAGATATTGTTGTCTTTAATCAGATGAAGGTTACTACCTTCTTTTACAAACTGGGAAGGAATGAACGCTATCATTCCGGGGTTGTGCTGAACTAATTCTGCAATCTTATCTCCGGCCAGTTCATACGCCTCTCCTAATTCTTCCTCTGAATAATATTCGGTAATATTTTCGAGTCTGAATACTTTGATTGGGGCATCAATACCTCCAACTTCTTTCCAATTAGTAATTTCTTCATCGAAGATGTTCTTAATTTCAGACGGGCTAAGCCTGTTAACAGGGTTTGCCTTATTGAGTGCCAATACGTAGCCATCTTCAATAACCTTGCTTTTAAATAGGCCAAATGCTTCTATAAATAAGAAAACAACGATCAACAAAATCGTAATACTTGTTACAAATCCGCTGCACGTAAGCAGGCCTGCCACAATCTTTTCAAAAAACTTTCTCATACCTTATTATTTGATGACGCAAAGTAAGGGGCTTTATATTAAAAACGTGTGAATAGAGTTTGAAGGAAATATTGCATAAGTGTTACATTTTGGTTACAATGGATTTATTTAAAGAAAATGTAAACGAAATGTAATATCGATTTATGTAATTTGCATCCATCAAAAAAGAAATAATAAAAAAGAAATAGAAAATGAAAGCAAGCTATTGGGTATTTCTCCTTATTGGGGCATGTAATGTAATCAATGTCAATGCACAAAAAATCAAAGGCAGTGACACTGTACTGCCACTCTCGCAACAAGCAGCAGAAAACTTCATGAACAAGAATCCGCAAGCACGTGTCACCGTTACCGGTGGAGGTAGCGGCGTGGGAATTTCTGCCTTACTTGATAACACAACCGATATTGCCATGGCTTCACGAGCTATTAAGTTCAGTGAGAAGATGAAACTGAAAAAGGCCAAGCAAGATGCTGAAGAAGTCATTATTGCCTACGATGCCCTTGCCGTAGTTGTTCACCCATCAAACCCGGTCAGAAAGCTAACCAGACAACAATTGGAGCTTATCTTCCGGGGCAAAATAACCAACTGGAAACAAGTGGGAGGTGACGACCGTAAAATTGTAGTTTACTCGCGTGAAACGTCTTCGGGTACATACGAATTCTTCAAAGAGAGCGTATTAAAAAACAAGAATTACATGAGCCATAGTTTGTCTATGCCGGCTACCGGAGCCATTATTCAGTCGGTAAGCCAAACCAAAGGGGCTATCGGATATGTGGGGCTGGCTTATCTTTCTCACAGAGTAAAAGCAATAGCTGTTTCTTACGACGGTACACACTATGCAATGCCATCTGTTGAAAATGCGACTAAAAAGCTATATCCCATCGTACGCCCCTTATTTTATTATTATAACAAGCAGAAAAAACAATTGGTAGATACTTTCATTCAATACATCCTCTCTGACGAAGGACAGGAAATCATAAAAAAGAGCGGATATATCCCTGTACACTAGGTAATCAGAAAAAAATATCATATTTTTGTGCCCTTATTACAAGTTTATATTCACAACTATGACAGATATTATAAAAGAAGATGCAGGTGAGAAAAAAAGCCTCAACTTCATTGAACAGGCTATTGAAAATGATTTAAAAGAAGGCAAAAACGGAAGCAGACTTCAAACTCGTTTCCCGCCTGAGCCTAACGGTTATCTTCATATAGGACATGCAAAAGCCATTTGTATGGATTTTGGTGTGGCACAGAAATATGGCGGCGTGTGTAATCTGCGCTTTGATGATACGAACCCGGTAAAAGAAGACACTGAATACGTGGATTCTATCATGGAAGATATTCAATGGTTGGGTTTCCAATGGAAAAACATATATTATGCATCTGACTACTTTCAGCATTTATGGGACTTTGCCGTTGAACTGATTAAAGAGGGCAAAGCATACATCGATGAACAAAGTGCTGAAGAAATAGCCAAACAAAAAGGCACTCCTACTCAACCGGGCGTAAATAGTCCGTATCGCGACAGACCGATAGAAGAAAGTCTCACTCTCTTCCATCAGATGAATACCGGTGAGATTGAAGAGGGTGCTATGGTGTTGCGTGCCAAAATTGATATGGCACACTCAAACATGCATTTTCGTGATCCTATTATATATCGTGTTATCAAGCATCCGCACCACCGCACAGGAACTACATGGAAAGCATATCCCATGTATGACTTCGCCCACGGACAAAGTGATTATTTTGAAGGTGTTACGCACTCCATCTGCACATTAGAATTTGAAGTACACCGCCCGCTTTACGATTACTTTGTTGACGAACTAATTGAAACGCCGCTTGCTACTGAAGCCGGATATCGTCCGCGACAAATGGAATTCAATCGTTTGAATCTTACCTATACGGTAATGAGTAAGCGTAAACTTCTTGCTTTAGTGAAAGAAGGATTGGTTAACGGATGGGATGACCCTCGTATGCCTACTATCTGTGGTTATCGCCGCAGAGGGTACTCGCCTGAATCAATACGTAAATTCATTGACATGATTGGCTACACTAAATACGAAGCACTAAATGATGTTTCTCTCTTAGAGGCAGCCGTTAGAGAAGATTTGAACACCAGAGCAACCCGCGTATCGGCCGTACTGAATCCCGTGAAGCTTATTATCACCAACTATCCTGAAAATACGGTAGAACAAATGGAAGCGACCAACAATCCGGAGGATCCGGAAGCAGGCTCGCACATGATAGAATTTAGCCGTGAATTATGGATGGAACGCGAAGACTTTATGGAGGATGCTCCCAAGAAGTATTTCCGAATGACACCCGGACAAGAAGTTCGTTTGAAGAACGCTTATATTGTAAAATGTACCGGATGCAAGAAAGATGAAAATGGAGAAATTACGGAGGTTTATTGCGAGTACGATCCCAATACTCGTAGCGGAATGCCGGATAGCAACCGTAAGGTAAAGGGTACGTTACATTGGCTAAGCTGCGCTCATTGCTTACCGGCTGAAGTACGCTTGTATGACCGCTTATTTAAAGTGGAAAATCCGGGAACTGAAACGGAAGCTGATTTCCGTGAGTTATTGAATCCTGATTCTCTGAAGGTGCTAACCAACTGCTACGTTGAAAAATACTTGGCAGAGCTCAAACCATTGTCGTACCTACAATTCCAACGCATAGGATATTTCAATATAGACAAGGAATCGACTCCTGACAAACTAATATTCAACCGCACAGTAGGATTAAAAGATACTTGGGGGAAAATAAATAAATAACAAGTAACCAAATAAATAAAAACGTCATGGAATCTGTAGCTTTTATACAATGGTGTTTGGATCACCTCAATTATTGGACCATCACCTTGTTAATGGCCATTGAAAGTTCGTTTATTCCTTTTCCTTCAGAAGTAGTTATTCCACCTGCTGCGTACAAAGCAGCAGTGGGGCATGAATTGAACATATATCTTGTTGTTTTATTTGCCACCATTGGTGCCAATATTGGAGCGTTGATTAATTATTATCTGGCCATGTGGTTGGGCCGACCGCTTGTGTATAAGTTTGCTAATAGTAGGTTTGGACACATGTGCCTCATTGATCAGGCTAAAGTTGAACATGCTGAAGCCTATTTCGACAGAAATGGAGCGCTTTCAACTTTTATTGGCCGACTGATACCTGCGGTAAGACAACTGATATCAATTCCGGCCGGATTGGCACGCATGAAACTGAGTACGTTTTTACTGTATACAACATTAGGAGCCGGAATATGGAATGCTATTCTTGCTGCAATCGGATATTACCTAGCCAGTGTACCGGGCATTGAAACTGAAGAACAACTGATAGCTAAAGTTACGGAATACAGCCATGAATTGGGTTATCTTTTTATTGCAATAGCAATATTTATTGTAGGATACCTGGTATATAAAGGTTATAAATCCAATAATAAATAATAGTTCTTTTGATAAATGGTGGTGTGCTTGTATAGGGGATTTCCTTTTTCAAAAAGCTCATTATGTTTTTAAAAAAGCTGGTTATGTTTTTTAAAAAGCTCTTTATGTTTTCGGACTATACAAATAAAAGAACGACTGGTCAACTTGTTTTGGCCAGTCTTTTTCTTTTGAGAATCTACATAATTAATCACTTACCAAGTGCTGCAGTAAGCGCTTTTTCGTAATCGGGTTCCTGCGTAATTTCAGGCACCATTTCAGTGTATACTACTTTCCCGTCTTTATCAACCACAACAACAGAGCGAGCAAGCAATCCATACAAAGGACCATCTTCCATTAGCAAGCCATAGTTGTCAGCAAAAGGAGAAGGACGGAAATCTGAAAGAGCTACCACGTTGGTAATACCTTCTGTACTACAGAAACGTCCATGTGCAAAGGGCAGGTCCTTGGATATAGCCAAAACAACTGTATCCGGCAATGAGGATGCCAATTTATTAAATTGTCGTACCGAAGTGGCACAAACACTTGTATCCAAACTTGGAAATATATTTAAAATCACATTCTTTCCTTTGAATTCACTCAGTGAAACAGAAGATAAGTCTGATTTGGTGAGGTTGAAATCGGGGGCTGTTGCTCCTACTTTAATAAATTCACCTTTAATTTTTACAGGTTGACCTTTAAAATTTGTTGTTGTCATAATTCTACTTTATTAGTATTCTTTGTTTAAAATCATTTTATAACATATAAACAACGGACCAAGCAATTGGTTCAAACAAAAAAAAGAAGAAGTCTCACAACCTCTTCTTTTTTGTTATTTTTTTGAATCATCCTCAATATACGAAATCAGTGACAGACCGTATATCAGTTGATGAAGTTCCTATGTACACTTTAAATTTTCCGGGCTCTGCTTTCCATTCACCACTTGCTTCGTCATAAAACTTCAAATCATCGGGTGTTAAAGTAAAGGTAATTAGTTTCTCTTCACCCGGATTCAAAGCAACCTTAGCGAATTTTTTCAATTCCTTCAATGGTCTTACAACAGAACACTTCTCATCTCCTACATACAACTGAACCACCTCTTTTCCGGCTAACGTTCCATTGTTTTTCACCTTTAGAGAGATAGCTAAAGAGCCTTCGGCAGGCATCTGTTTCGAAGAGAAAGTTGCCTTATCGTAAGCAAAAGTAGTATAGCTCAGACCGTGACCAAATGGAAACAGTGCAGGAATCTTTTTAGTATCATGCCAACGGTATCCCACCAGAATGTCTTCTTTGTATTCTTGATTAATACTGTCGCCCGGGTAAGAGATTTCTCCGAAAGCATGCGCTCCATTATCAGCCAACTTCACAGGAAAAGAGAAAGGCAGCTTACCACTGGGGTTCACCTCGCCGGTTAATATATTAGCGATAGCGTTACCTGTTTCAGATCCCAGGTACCAACCTTGTATAATAGAAGGTACATCTTTTACCCAAGGCATCTCAACGGCGTTGCCACTTAATAGCACCATAACCATCTTCTTGTTCACATGTAGAAGCCCCTTTATCAAATCATTCTGCCCGAAAGGAAGTTCATAACTCAATCGGTCACCGGCTTCACAATCCTGCAGGTGGTTTTTATTCAAACCTCCTACGTAAATAACAAGATCAGCATCTGCTGCTTGTTTAATAGCTTCAGCGCGAAGTGAATCGGTTACAGATGCTGATATAACATCCACATGATCGTACATCGCACGTCCTGATTCATAGCCTTGAGTATAAACAATCTTATCACCCAACTTAGCTCTTAATCCATCCAAAGGAGAAATCTCTTGCTTCACTTTCAAAACAGAAGAGCCTCCGCCTTCGGTAAGACACCTCGTTGCATTTTCTCCAACAACCAATATTTTACTATATTTCGTTGCATCAAGAGGAAGCAAAGCCTTTTCTTTTTGGGAGAGAGCTTTGTTTTGCAACAATACAATTCCTTCTTCAGCAACCTTGCGGGCAACCGAATAGTGTTCTTCCGAGGTAAACGATCCCCATGGTTTTTGGCTGTTCATCGCAGTGCGAAAGATCAATTTCAAAATGCGGCTTGCTTTATCGTCAATAGTAGACATCGGCACGCTGCCTTCTTTTAGCATCTTCAGGTAAGGTTTAGCCAGATAATAATCATCATAAGTAAATGCCGATTCGGAAGTGAGTCCGTTAGTATATGATCCCATTTCAATATCTAAACCATTCAAAGCTGCCTCACGTGTGTCATGTGCCCCACCCCAATCGGTAATCACTACACCATCGAACTTCCAGTCTTTCTTTAAAATTTGCTGTAGCAACAATTCGTTGTGACAAGCATGCTGACCCCTGATTTTATTATAGGAACCCATGATGCTCCATACATGACCTTGCATGACGGCAGCCTTAAAAGCGGGAAGATAGATTTCCTGCAAAGCACGATCGCTAAGTTCCACATTGATGTGCCCGCGCCACAATTCTTGATTGTTGAGCGCGTAATGTTTCACACAAGCAGCAACGCCATTTTTCTGTACGCCCTGAATATAAGGTACTACCATAACAGAAGCCAGATAAGGATCCTCACCCATGTATTCAAAGTTACGACCGTTGAGCGGTGTGCGATAGATATTCACACCAGGTCCCAGCAATACATCCTTTTCCCGATAACGTGCTTCCTCGCCAATTGCTTTTCCGTAAAGTGCTGACACTTCAGGATTCCACGTGGCAGCCAAGCAAGTCAGTGCTGGGAAAGCAGTGCACGAATCATTAGTCCAGGAGGCCACATTCCATGAGTTCCATTGAATTTCCTCTCTAACTCCATGAGGTCCGTCACTCATCCATATTTCAGGTATCCCTAAACGAGGAACACCCGGACTACTAAATTTGCTTTGTGCGTGACACATTTTCACCTTTTCCTCAAGCGTCATTCTGCTAAGTGCGTCTTTTACACGCTCTTCCAAAGGTTTGGTTTCGTCCAGATAAACGGGTGTCTGCGACAAAGCCGGTAATCCAAGGCTAGCAGCCAAGATAAAGACTGCAATAAATTGTTTTTTCATTTCAATAGTATTATATCCAAATTATTATTCTGCTAACGTGCTTCTAATGTCAATGTTCCCTCTTGCAAACCGGCAGAAGTAGCTTTCAATGTAATCTCACCTTGGGCTGTATTATTTTGAAGTACAACCAGGCATTTGCCATAGAAAGCCTTACGTTCCGGTTTTTTGAAACTCTCCGAAGATATGGGACTGCCATTATCAACCCCACTCACAAAAGCAGCACCATCAACCTCAAACTTCACCAAGTTGTCTGCATGAGGGCAAAGATTTCCATCACGGTCCAGAATATCCACCGTCACAAAACTCAAGTCAACTCCATCAGCCTTTATTGAATTCCTGTCGGCTGAAAGTCTGACCCTGGCCGGCTCACCTGCTGTGTGCAATTCACGGCTAAGCACCTCCTTGCCATTCTTTCGCGACACAACACGAACAGTGCCCGGCTCAAATGTAACTCGCCAGCTCACATGATAAACGTCCTTCTCTTTTTTCTTAATACCATAAGATTTGCCATTAACAAAAAGCTCCACCTCATCTGCATTGCTATAATAAGCCCATAGATCAACCGTTTCACCTTTTTGCCAGTTCCAATGCGGAAAAACATGCAACACAGTTTTGTCAGTCCACTCACTCTGATACATATAGTACACATCTTTAGGAAATCCGGCCAAGTCAATCACTCCAAAATAAGAACTTCGGGCAGGCCACCAGTAGGGAGTTGGCTCACCCAAGTAATCAAATCCCGTCCACAAATACATGCCACTGATAAAATCATTATTCTTCACCTGTTTCCAAGATTCTTCATGAGTAGTTCCCCAAGGAGCATGGCAATTATCATAAGAAGAGCAAGAGTACGAATCATCGTGAAAAGGAATATCCCAACGAGTAGGCCAAATATACATGGAGTCGCTGGGCATCCGATAATATCCGCGTGTCATTAGTGCGGAAGTTGATTCGGTCACAATAAACGGTTTGCCCGGAAAGTTACGTGGTACATCTTTGAAATAGGTTTCGTGATAATTAAATCCGATGAGATCCAGTGCTCCCGAGCGAAACAGGTGATTACTCGGATCGGGTTCATTGTTTCCTGCTGTTACGGGACGTGTGGGGTCAAGAGCCTTCACCATATCCACCAGTTTCTTGGTGAGAAGAGAATTCACACTCAGTTCCTTGCCATCCGCAGCCAATGAATTTTTATCACGTTTCATATTCAGCAGCAGATTGGCCTCTTTGATATCAAGCGTATCAGCATCGGCATGTGTCCATTGTTCAAGAACTTCATTTCCAATACTCCACATAAAAATGGAAGGGTGATTCCTGTCACGTAATATATGGTCACTTAAATCACGTTCGTGCCATTCATTGAAGTACAAGGAATAATCATACGTTGTTTTACGCTTTCGCCACATATCAAATGTTTCATCCATTACCACAAAGCCCATCCGATCACACAAATCGAGCAATTCGGGCGCAGGCGGATTGTGGCTGCAACGAATGCCGTTACATCCCATCTCTTTTAAGATCTCTAATTGCCTCTCCATAGCCCTCACGTTGATGGCAGCCCCCAGACAGCCCAAATCATGGTGCATGCAAACTCCCTTTATTTTTATTCGCTCTCCGTTCAAGATAAATCCTTGAGATGAATCAAAGGAGAAAGAACGAATACCCACAGGTGTGTCATACACATCTACCGTTTTACTGCCTACCTTGACCTCCGTGCGCAAGCTATAAAGATACGGAGTTTCCAAAGTCCAAAGCTTCGGCCTGTCCAAATGAAGCAGCTGACTGCAAACGGCCACTCCCTGAGGAGTAACAGATACGTTTTGTGCACTAGCTTGAGATACCACTTTCTGAGTGGCATCCAATAAATACGAAACAACCTCAGCCTTCAAGACCGATGTCGTGGTATTTTTCAGCGTAACATCAGCTTTTACGCTTGCCTTCTGTGCATTGGCAACGGGAGTCGTAACATACGTCCCCCATAAATCAACATGGAGAGAGTTGGTAATAGAAAGCCATACATTCCGATAAATACCGGCTCCGCTATACCACCTGGAGTTGGGTTGTTCAGCATTGTCAACCCGTACCGCAAGCACATTTTCTTTTCCCTGTATGATATAAGGAGTCAGGTCATGACGGAACGAAATGTATCCATAGGGACGAATGCCTAATGACACACCGTTAATAAATACCTCCGCATTCATATACACCCCGTCGAAATCGATATATATCCGTTTACCCTTCATGGAAGCAGTGGCAACAAATGTTTTTCGGTACCACCCTATTCCACCCGGTAAAGCCCCACCTCCACTACCTGCAGGATGGTCCTCACTGAATTCACCCTCGATGGCCCAATCATGAGGTAACGACAATTTGCGCCAAGAGCTATCATCATACGTCCTTGATTCCGCTCCTTTTATATCTCCTAAATGAAAGCTCCAATCTTGGTTGAACAGCAAACGCTGACGCACATTCTCGCCGGGTGCACCGACCATTGACAGCGGGAACAACAAGAAACTCAGAAACAAGAGTAATGTTTTACCTTTTTTCATCGGAATCAAAGCTTTATCATTATTTCACTTCCTTCATAAGAAACCGTTTTGCCTTTCACCTCTTTTTCAATGCCCACCGCATTTGTTTTATTGACAAATACCACTTCGAATGTCCGCTTGTTCAACATGCCATCAAAACTGCCTTCACGAGTCCCAATTATGAGAGAACGTGTCGCGTCGTTATAAATAAAAGGAATCGTTGAATACTTTCCTTTTTCATAATTATAGTTCACCCCTTCATCTTCATACAACGTAAAGCTTCCATTTTTACCTGCATAAACATAAATCTTGATGTTTACTGGTTGTTTCTCCGTGGTGTACTGCATATCAGGACCAAAAGGCACAATGGCACCTTCGCGTACATACAGTGGCATACGTTCGTATGGTGCTTCCACTGAAAGAAGCTGTCCACCCGCCAAATGCTTACCACTGTAAAAGTCATACCAGCCTGTGGTAGCAGAGAAATAGACAGTTCTTTTACGTGCACCATATTCATATACCGGACAAGCCATCACCGATGGTCCAAACATATATTGATCACCAATATTATTCACCTGGGTATCTTTACCAAAATCCATGACCAAGGCCCTCATGATTGTATAATCATTGAAATAAGTCATTCCTGCCAAGGAGTAAATATAAGGCATCAAACGATAACGCAATTGAGTATAATAAACAATAGACTGATAAGCCGGGTGTCCTTCGGGAGCAATGTTCCATACCTCTCTATAGGGGAACTGTCCGTGAGCACGGAACAGAGGACAAAATGCTCCAAACTGATACCAACGCGTGTTCAGTTCTCTCCATTCTTTGTAATCAGCATTCTCTTTTCCGGTGGCGTTAAATTCATATTGTCCTTTCTCATAACGTTTTTCTACACAAAAGCCACCAATATCCATCGTCCAATAAGGGATGCCACTCATTGAGAAGTTTAAGCCGGCAGAAATCTGCGCTTTCATATCTTCCCAGCGAGTAGCAATATCGCCACTCCAGGTAGCAGTAGAATATCGTTGAAGCCCCGCAAAGCCCGAACGGGTAAGCAAGAATACACGTTTATCAGGATCAGTACCACGCTGTCCGTCATAAATAGCTTCCGCATTCATCAGGCCGTATGCATTGAAGTACTTAGTTGAAGGACCCAATGCCGTAGGACCACACAAGGCTTTTCTATATTCCATATCGGTGCAGTCGCGCACATTCGGTTCGCTCGCATCCATCCACCAGGCATCAATCCCCAACGGATACAAATGATCTTCCATTTGCTTCCAGAAAAGCTTACGTGCCTCGGCACTGTAGGCGTCATAAAATGAACCCACATAACCCGGACCTACCCAATCTCGTATACTGTCTTTCACGGCTTGCTGATACATCCATCCCTTTCTGTCAAACTCTTTATAATGTTCAGTGGTAACATAGAACTTAGGCCACACAGAAATCATCATCTTCGCATTCATTTGGTGAATGGAATCAACCATTCCTTTAGGATCGGGGAAACGCGCTTTGTCAAATTCATGGCTACCCCATGCATCTTCAGGCCAGTAATTCCAGTCAAGCACAATATTATCAATAGGAATTTGTCTTTTTCTAAACTCTTTGAGCACTCCCAGAATTTCGTCCTGCGTTTTATACCTTTCTCTACTTTGCCAATATCCCATGGCCCACTTAGGCATGATCTGCGATTTTCCGGTAAGCCTTCTGTAACCGCTAATCACGTCATCCATTGAATGACCGGCCACGAAGTAATAATCAATTTCATCACCCATCTCACTATACAAAGCCAGCTTATTCTGCTCTTTGTCGGTTACCGGCGAAAGAGCACGTAATCCGCAATAAGAGACACCTCCATCGGGGCGCCATTGAATTCGTAACGGCACGCGTTTACCGGCTTGCATATTCACTGAGAACTTATAGCTATTCGGATTCCAGGCCGTACGCCAACGTTCGGGCACCACTTCTTTGTTGTCTAAGTATACGGTTACATAACCCGCATAATAAAGTTGAAAACGATAAGCACCGTCTTCTTTAGCCTCAATCTCTCCCTCGTACGTCACCTTTGAACCGTCAAATGGAAAATCCTTGGGCAAATTCAGGATTGTTTTTATATCTTCAAAATAGATATTCTTTTCCGTACGAACTACAGGTTGAGCCTTCCTATTCGTGCCGGGCACGTATGTGCCGGTGAGACCGCCTTTCACGCCTTTGCTGTTGTAAAGTGTAAAGGTTTCATCCAACTGGGCATAATCTCTTTCATCACCAAATCTGCTCAATGAATAATTATCCCATAATATCCCATAGTTTTTATTTGATAAGACAAAAGGAACTGAAACCTTGGTATTGTATTGAAAAAGAGATTCGTTTTTACCTTTATAGTTGAATTCATCCGCCTGGTGTTGTCCTAATCCGTAAAACGCCTCATCATCCGGAGATTCAAACGATTGTTTCAAGGCATAACCATCTGTGCCTTCCACTGTAACCGGATCAAAACGTTTGCCTCCTCCCTCATTTTCGCGAAGAAGGATCTTCCCTGAAGCATCAAGGAACTGTACTACACCAGTCTTAAGGCTAACTACAGCCTTCAAGTCGGCCGTGCTCACCACTACTTCATCATTCTTCTCTTCCACAGAGAAATCACTGAATTTTTCTTGTGGAACAACGATCAGACTTTTTTCTTTGGAGAAAGATTTCTTTGGAGTAGCTGATACATGAATGATCTTACTATTTACAACATTCAATCTAACCAGCCGGGAGTCCGTTGATTCTTTTTGATCCAGACGGATCAATACACCCTCATCCGTTCTTTCGTACCCCGGTGAGGCACACGAAGCAAAAAACAATCCTGCTATCAACAACCAGTGCGTGTTCTTCATTATTTTAAAGTTTAAAAATTATAATAGGACAATTATTAGCGTAACAAAAATACGAATAACAACTCAACTGGAGCATTCACTTTGTATTATAGACAGGTGCCTTTTGTTTAGAAGAGGTATTTTAATTGTTTCCCATCAGGGCATATATTGTTAAATCCTAGAGAACGAGATGATTTCCCGGCTCTTTTTTCATTTCTGCCATGTAAGCCGAAGGCAGCATTCCGAATTCATCTTTGAAGTATTTGCTGAAATACTTTGGGTTATTGAATCCTACCTCATAAGCTATTTCAGAAATATTCATCTGACTTTCGCGCAATAGCTGAGCCGCTCGTTTTAATCTGAGTGTACGAATAAACTCTACCGGCGACTTTCCTGTTATATGAATCAATTTTTTATAAAGATGTACACGACTCATACCCAGTTCACGGCTCAGTTCTTCAACTGACAGTTCACTACGTGAAATATTGTTTTCAACATAAAGAATTGCCTTTTTAATCAGTTTCTCATCCAATGGAGTAATCGTTATCTCGCTAGGTTCAGGATCAATCTGTTTAGTAAATTTAGACCTTCTTACCTCTCTAAACTCAAGCATCTTTTTGATGCGTAAAGAAAGTATTTCAAAATTAAATGGTTTGGTTATATAATCATCAGCACCAATCTCTAATCCTTCAAGTTTATGTTCCTCCGCAGTACGGGCGGTCAGTAAAATGAGTGGAATGTGAGACGTTCTCACATCATTTTTAACCATGCTGCACAACTCGGTTCCATCCATCTCAGGCATCATTACATCACTGATGATGAGATCCGGCTGCAAATCAGGAATCATCTCCCATGCCTCACGCCCGTTCCGTGCTTCCCTAATTCGGTAATAACCACTCAAACTCTCTTTCATAAACGAGCGAAAATCTTCATTGTCATCCACAATCAGCAGCAACGGAATATCTTTGCCTGACAATTCAGGAGTGTTTTGTTTAAAAGCATTGCTCGTCGTATCTTTTCCATCAAGAATAACTTCTTCAGTCATCGCGCCCTTTTCCATCCAATCAAATGATTCCTGAGCATTGACGACAGGGATAGTGAAAGTGAAAATACTCCCCCCTCCCACATTATCAGTGATTTGTATTTGTCCGCCGTGTAAATTCACAAATTCTTTCACCATGTGCAAACCGATGCCACTACCTCCAAAGTCGTGAGCATCACCGTGTTGCACCTGATAAAAACGGTCGAATATGCGCTGCTTATCCTCATCTTTTATACCAATACCCGTATCTGCCACACTGACCTGAAGCGATAGATCAGCATTCCCTTCCTCCTGACTCAGGCAAACTACCACATCAACCCTGCCGCCGGCATCCGTAAATTTAAACGCGTTCGACAAAAGATTCATCAGTATTTTATTCAATTTATCCTCATCAAAATTCATGTTAAGAGCATGGATAGCTGATTTCAGAGAAAGCTTAACATTTTTCTTATCCGACAAGTCGGCAAATGAAAGACAAGCATTGCGTATGCAAGCCATTGCATCGGCAGTGACAGGCTTCAACACATTACCCTGTACATCACTTTTCCTGAAGTCCAAGATTTCATTTACCAAATTCAGCAACCGGAATGCATTGCGTTTCATCACCATTAATTTCTGCTTGTGCTCTTCGCTCTCCATGCTTTTAATCAGCCCGTCTATGGGTGAAATAATCAGTGTAAGCGGAGTACGCAATTCATGACTTACATTCGTAAAGAAACGTAATTTCATGTCGTCAAGCTCATGCTTTCGTTCAGCCTCCATCTCTATTTGTCGTATCCTGAACTTATTTCGCTCAGCTCTCAACACCATTCTGCGAGCCAGAATCAACAACCCCACCAATAACAAACCATACAACGCATACGCCCAATAGGTTCTCCAAAACGGGGGACGGATAACAATAGTCAACGTGGCAGCTTCTTCATTCCAATACCCATCACTATTAGCCGCTTTGACTTTAAACGTGTAGGTTCCCGGAGCCAAATTAGTATAAGTAACCTCATGTACACTGCCATCAACATACAACCAGTCAGGATTAAACCCTTCGAGCATATAAGCGAAACGACATTTTTCGGGTAAAATGTAATCCATTCCGGAAAAAGAGATCGAAAATACATTCTGACGATACTTCAATTCTACCTTATTCGTTTTATTTAATGCAGCAACTAATATTTTATGTCCGCTATACACAGAGTCAATTTGTACTTCTTCGTTAAAAAGGGTGATACCCGTGAAACTCACTTTGGGCAATATCTGATTATATTTTATCTTGTCGGGGAAAAAATAATTTAACCCTCGCAAGCCTCCCATAATAATTTCACCATTCCGGGTGCCTGCTATGGAACGAATGTTAAACTCATTGCCTTGTAATCCGTCTTTCGAATCATAGTTATTAAACGAATACTTGTAGTCTCTCGTTTTAGGGTCTTCAGAAACCACCACATTAGATACTCCATTGGCCGTAGTTATCCACATATTTTTATGCTGATCCTCCACGATAGCACATATAATATCATCAGCCAAGCCGTCAGCCTTTCTTAAAACCCTGATTTGATCCTGTTTAAAATTGAATATATTCAAGCCATCTCGAGTGGCGACCCATAAAAGTCCGCGGCTATCCTCGTAAACCTGATTCACATTCAAACTGGAAAACTGCTGATTACCGGCACGATTACCGTTAAGTTGCTCAAAACTCCCTTTGTTCATGTCGAACACCGTAAGTCCGATGGCAGTACCAATAAACATTTTCCTATTTTTAACCAGAAAGAGAGATGATACATAATTAGAAGTCAGATATTTATCGGCCTGATAAGTAATAAACTTTCCGGTTGCCGGATTCAACATCTGAAGCCCACCTCCCAAGGTGCCAATCCATATCATACCCTTCTCGTCTTCCACAACAGACCAGACATTATTATTAACCAATGAATTAGGATTCTTCGGATTGTGATTGTATCGAATAAATTTTCTCCCGTCAAAACAGTTCAGTCCGCCCAGGTAAGTTGCAATCCAAAGTTTCCCATCAGAAGCTTGGCACAACCCAACTATCACGTCTGCCGACAAAGAAGAAGCATCACTCGGATTATTTTTAAAAATAGTTTTTTCTCCAGTCAGTCTGTTTATCTGAATAAGTCCACTTCCATTGGTGCCAACCCATAAATTACCTTTTCCATCCTCCTCAATATACGTAATATCACTCTCAAAATTACCACTATTTTGCAAAGATGTAAAATGCTCAACTCCAAATTTAAAAGTACTCTCACTGTAATATGACACACCTTTTTTATAAGTACCGATCCAAACAATTCCTACATCATCACAATACACGCAATTGATGCTGTTGTGCGATAAACTCCTATCATCCGCCAAATTATTTTTCAAATTCGCCAGAGAACCTTTTCTTTTATCAATGATGTCCACTCCTCCGTGATCAGTTGCCAGCCAGATCTTGCCATGAACATCCTGAGTGATATCTTGTACCACATCGCTCGACAATCGGTATGGTTTACTCTGCTTTCCATTGCTGTAATGCTCCCAACGATTACTCTTTCGGTACCAGACCCATACGCCGGAAGCCCCTTTAGAATAAATCCAGAAATCGCCGTCAGAATCAATAAAAAGAGAATACTTATCGGACCAATAGTACTGAGTTGAGACCATCATGAAATGATTCTGCATCACAATCCGCGACGAATTTTTATCAACAATATCTACGGCACCGTTATCAAAAAGAAAAACGCCCCTGTCTTTTAACGTACGAATACACGTTACCAGCCCTTTGCTCAAACCATTCTTCTGATTCTGAGGATAGAAGTGCAGCGTTTTGGTTTGGGTCAGATAAGAAAATCCCCCCAAATTCATCACATAAAACCAGAAGTTCTTATCCTCATCAATATAAACTACGGAGGGAATATGATTGATGCCGAATCCTTTCATGATTTCCGCCAAGTTGTTAACAAAAACCTCTTTTTTCGAGTCAAAAAAAACATATCCCGCCCCCGTATGTATCCAAAGATTGCCATTAGCATCCTCTTGAATCAAATCAACAAAGTTATCTGCAATAGAATGGCCGATACTCTCTTTATGCCTGAATATTTTATAATTATATCCATCATACCTGTTTAATCCGCTAGCCGTTCCAAACCACATAAACCCTTTACTATCTTTGAATATATAGTTAACCTGGCTGTTAGAGAGTCCATTCTTCGTATCAAGGTGTTTGAACATATAGCCGTCTTGGGCCATCAAGGGCCATATACTCGTAAGTAAGAGGAAGAATAATGAAGAGAGGATGATACGTGCTTTCATAAATGTTTTTCATTAATAATGCAAACTTAATAAAAAAAATTCACTTTCACAACTGCTCAGAATAATACTTTCTTAATTAATTGTCATACTTTAGTTTCATAATGAGGTTGAATTAAATTTTTATACCTATTTTCGTAACCAGATAGAATTAAACCATTTGTTAAACGAATATTATGATGAAAAGAAAACTCTTTTTTGCAGCAACTTTATTGCTGGGAATTTTAGGTGGACAGGCCAAAGTCGTACTGCCTGACATTGTTGGCAACAACATGGTACTACAGCAAAACACGAAAGTTAAACTCTGGGGAAAAGCCAAGGCCCATGCAACCCTAAGTGTTAAAACATCTTGGAATTCAGAAACGTATACAACCAAGGTCGAAACTGACGGTAAATGGATCATTTCGATTCCCACTCCTAAAGCAAGCTTTACTCCGCAAACCATCAAACTGTCTGATGGCGAAGTGATGGAATTAACGAATATACTCATCGGTGAAGTCTGGTTTTGTTCGGGACAATCCAACATGGAAATGCCATTAAACGGATTCACGAACTGTCCCATCCTAGGAGCCAACGAAACGATTGCTATGGCAAGTAAGTACAAAGCAGGCATACGCGTTGCGACCATCGCAAAAAAGGCTGCGCTCACCCCTCAGGAAACCTGCGAAGGAAAATGGATGGAATCTACTCCAGAAAACGCCCAATGGTTTAGTGCAACAGCCTTTCACTTTGCAACAACACTCTTCCAGACATTGAATATTCCGGTGGGAATCATTAATTGCAGCTGGGGCGGCTCCACCGTTGAAGGGTGGCTACCCAAAGAAATCTTAAACAATTATTCAGACATTGACATCAAACAGGCATCTGGCAACGAAGGACCTGAATACATGAAACCGATGATTATGTATAACGGAATGCTAAAACCGCTACAAAACTATACCATCAAAGGCTTCCTTTGGTACCAGGGCGAATCAAATCTGGGAAAACATAATACCTATGCACAAAGATTGGCCACCATGGTAAATCTATGGAGAGAAGAATGGGGATTGGGAGCACTTCCATTCTATTTTGCAGAAATCGCCCCCTATGAATATAGAGACAATATATTAGGTGCCCTTTTGCGTGAAGCCCAATTCAAAGCACAAGAACTTATCCCATCCAGTGGCATGATTTCAACCAATGATTTAGTGGAACCTTTCGAAGCTCGCAACATACATCCGCGTAACAAAACAACAGTGGGCAAACGCCTATGCTACCTGGCACTGACCAGAACCTATGGTGTGAAAGGCATTGTTGATCAAGGGCCTATTTACCAGTCCATGGAGATAAAAGACGGTAAAGCCATCATTAGTTTCAGTAATGCACCCGAAGGTTTCAGCCGGATGAATGGCATTGAGGGCTTTGAAGTAGCAGGAGCCGATAAAGTGTTTTATCCGGCTGTGGCTGTGGTCGACTGGAATAAGCACATCATTGTTAGCAGTGATCAAGTACCCCAACCGGTAGCCGTAAGATATGCATTCAAGAACTTTCAACCGGGCAATCTGCACAACCACAGAGAACAGCCTGTATTCCCTTTCCGTACAGACAATTGGTAATCAGATAAAACGATATACATCATGACAATCAGAATCAAAGAATTACTCTGGATAGTGTTTGTTGGCATCGGCAGCACTGCCTACGCCCAAAAGAGCTTTAAACTAACGTCACCCGACGGGCACTTGGTTACAACGATACAAACGGGGAATGAATTAACTTACTCCGTTGATTATAAACAAGAAAACATATTACTAGCCTCTCCGATCGCATTAACTCCAACCGCAGGAAGCGTAGAGGCGCCTCAAGTAAAATCGGTAAAAGGAAAAATTCAGCAAATAAAACAAACGATCCCCTCTCCTTTTTATCGGAAGAGTGAAATAAACGATCACTACAATGAACTCAAGCTCAGTCTGGGAAAACAATGGAGCATCGAATTCAGAGCCTATGACGATGGAGTCGCCTATCGGTTTGTAAATCATTCAAAAAAACCGTTCCATATTGAAAAGGAAACGGTTCGTTATAATTTCCCGGATGATCTGATGGCAACCGTACCTTACGTAGCGCGCGGTGAAGACGGTAACTATGAATCTCAGTTTCATAATTCCTTTGAAAATACCTACACCACCTTGCCTCTTTCTGAATTGAACAAGAAAAGGCTGATGTTTCTTCCTTTGGTCGTGCAGACTAAAAGTGGAACAAAAGTATGTATTACCGAAGCTGATTTAGAAAATTATCCGGGGCTTTACCTCAGCAGTGCAGAAGGTGGCAATTCCTTGAGCGGCGTGCAACCCGCATACCCTAAAACAACCGTTCAGGGAGGGCACAATAACTTACAATTCTTTGTAACCGCCCGCGAGTCATACCTTGCGCGCGTTGAAGGAGCACGTACATTTCCGTGGAGAACAATGATCATAACTGGCAATGACACTCAGTTGGCCGAAAGCGACATGACATACAAGCTGGCAAGTCCGTCACGACTAAAAGACATCTCATGGATCAAACCGGGGAAAGTAGCATGGGACTGGTGGAATGACTGGAACATAGACGGAGTTGACTTCGTTTCGGGAGTCAACAACCCAACCTATAAATATTACATAGACTTTGCGTCTAAGCACCACATGGAGTACGTGATATTAGACGAGGGATGGTCCGTTAACGGAGAAGCCGATTTAATGCAGGTAGTGAAAGATATCGACATCAAAGAGCTCATCGATTACGCCGAGGCGCGTCAGGTAAGCATCATTCTATGGGCCGGCTTTCACGCATTTAACCGCGACATGGAAAACATCTGCAAGCATTACTCCGCTCTGGGAGTAAAAGGATTTAAAGTCGACTTCATGGACCGCGATGACCAGGAAATAGTAGCCTTCAACCAACGTGCGGCAGAGACTTGTGCCCGTTATAAACTCATCCTTGATCTTCACGGCATGTACAAACCGGCCGGGATGAACAGGACCTACCCCAATGTACTCAACTTTGAGGGTGTACACGGACTCGAACAGATGAAATGGAGCCCCGCATCGGTTGACCAAATGAAATATGATGTGACAATTCCCTTTATCCGCCAAGTAGCCGGTCCGATGGATTACACGCAAGGAGCGATGCGTAACGCAACCCGCAACAGTTACTTCCCCTGCAATTCAGAACCGATGAGTCAAGGCACGCGGTGTCATCAGTTAGCTCTTTACACGATACTCGAGTCACCTTTTAATATGTTATGCGACAATCCGTCTAATTACATGCGCGAACCCGAGTCGCTGGAATTTATTTCTCAAATTCCTACCGTATGGGATGAAACCCGCGTACTGGATGGGCAAATGGGTGAATACATCGTTACCGCCCGTCGCAAAGGCAATGTGTGGTACATAGGAGGCATCACCAACTGGACCGAACGAGATGTAACGGTCGACTTCAGCTTCCTGAACAATGCATCTTTCCGTGGTGTCATGTTCAAAGACGGAGTCAATGCGCATCGTTCAGCCCGCGATTATACCAAGAAAGAGCTTGAAACAATAAGTCCGGTAAACATACACATGGCCCCCGGCGGAGGTTTCGTTATGAAGCTTGTGTTGCCATAAATAATAAATACAAGAAATACTGATCAACAAAAATGTCGCTTTGCTTTTTATGGAATAATTAAGCAAAGCGACATTGCATTTAATTTTTAGCATTATATTTGCAGGCATTCACAAAATCACAAAAATCAATGAAAGAAAGAGAGCAGATTTTAATCCGTGCCTCATGGATCAGTATCATCGGTAATGCAATTCTTTCCATCTTAAAGATGGGAGTCGGCATATTTGCAGGCAGCTTGGCCGTGTTGGGTGATGGTATTGACTCAGCCACAGATGTGGTCATCTCCATCGTAACCCTGTTCACCGCACGAATTGTTAGTCGCCCACCCAACTCGAACTATGCATACGGTTATGAAAAAGCCGACAGTCTGGCCGCCAAAGTACTCTCTTTCGTCATCTTCTTTGCAGGTATGCAAATGCTACTGTCAACGGGAAAAAGCATTATCTTTGCCGTACCCCGGGAACTACCCTCTACCATTGCAATCTACGTCACCCTGTTATCTATCATCGGTAAATTGGGGTTAGCCTATTACCAGTTTCGCCAAGGGAAAAAAGCCGGAAGCGTCATGCTTATTGCCAACGCCAAAAACATGCGAAACGATGTCATCATATCAACCGGCGTACTATGCGGACTCTTCTTTACATTCATATTAAAAATGCCAATCCTTGACTCAATTACGGGCCTGCTCATCAGTTTATATATTATTAAATCATCCATAGACATTTTCATGGAGACCAATGTGGTGCTGATGGACGGCGTTAAAGACACCTCTGTGTACAGCAAAATTTTCGACGCGGTAGATCGCGTACCCGGTGCTGTTAATCCGCACAGAGTACGTTCACGCCAACTAGGCAATCTGTACATGATTTCGCTTGATATTGAGGTTGACGGTACTCTTTCTCTCAATGAAGCCCATGAAATAGGCAACAAAGTAGAACACAACATCAAAGAAACCGTGGATGTATATGATATCATTGTGCACATCGAACCCAAAGGCAAGACACACCATGAAGAGAAATTCGGTGTAGACAAAAACTCGTTGTCAGATAAATTAAGATAAAAGAAAGAACTCTTCCGGGCTCGAAATAACATCAGCCTTTCAGTTGCATCAAAGCATCCTGAAAGGCTGATTTTGCATTGATAATTAACCATGAAAAAGCGCACATGATTCCGCACACAAATTCAGGCACATCATACAATGATAATAAATAGTTTACAAGGCCATACATTTATTGAAACGAACATAATGTGCCCACAATATAATATAGAATTAATAATACATAATAATTCAGAGATTTCCTTTGTGTTTTCCTGAGTTGTCCTGCCGGTGAAGAGATTATATCGAAACAAAACTGCATCAATATGTGTTTCATAAAATAAAGTGCATCACATTGTGTTTTACTGAAATACATTAAATAAGTGGTTTTTAGTTATAATTGAAATTTAAAATAACATTTATAGGTCAAAAAGTATTTTTTTTATGAAAATTCCTTTGCGTTCTTAAAAAAATAGCTACTTTTGCGCTATAAATGTTTAAACACAATGCAAACTATTGTACGTAAACGTTATTAATTAAATCAGAATTATCAATTTTAATTTTTTTATTGAGATGAAAATGAAAAGTAAATTATTCGGTTTTGGCGCAAAATCAGCGCTTTACCTAATGGCAATTTGTGGCGCCCTTTTTACAAGTTGCTATGAGAAAGAAGAGATTGACGCAGATCCTATTGCACCTGCGGCTTATTACGTAATCGGTTCTGTTTCTAACGGAAGTAACGGTCAATCAATGAATGCAACCGTAACAGTTGACGGTGCTGCCGTAACTCTTACCAACGGTGCTTTCATTAAGAAAGTTGACTATAAGGAAGCAGGATATGTAGTTGCTGCCACTGCTGACGGATTCTATCCTGTAACCAGAACAGTTTACTGTATCGCAGTAGCAGAAGGACAAACCAGCACTGCTGTTGCCGACATCAGATTGTTTGATGCAACTTCTCAGGTAACTCCTCCTACAGGCGTTCAAACTCCAACTGAAGCTCAGATCCAAGCAGTTCAAGCTGCTGTTGTTGAAAGTTTTGTTCCTGAAGTAGGTGCTGAAGCTACAGTAGGTACTTCAACTACACTCATCAACGATGACGGTACAATGACTATTACTACTCCTATTGCATTAAAAGCTGCAAGCGTAGATCCTGTTAATGTTACTTATTCTTATTATGAAGGATTTGATTTAGCTACAGACATTACAACAAGAGCCGTTACTTTCCAACAACAGTTCCTTGCTAATGCATCTGCTTACTTAAATAGAGTTTATCCTTTGGTTAAGAAAACTGCAACGACTACTTTAACCGGTGGTGGTTTAAGTATTACAGGTTACATATTGACATATACCATTAATTTGGATGATTTAATATTCAATATCGACGGAATAAACTACGGTGCAATAGTTAGCTATATGACTAATGTGAAAGTAGCTCCAACAGTTGATTCACATGATTCACACGATTCACATGATTCACACGATTCACACGATGGTCACGGTGGTTCAAGCAACGCCGGTGGTGGTGCAGGTACTGCTGAATAACTTCAGACCGAGTGAATTGAATGAATTATCCAAATTAAATAGTAAAAGTGATGAAAAGTAAATTAGTAATATTATCCTTACTGTTGGCTGGTGCATCAACTGCGATGGCTCAAAGCAACGGCGCCAAAGATAAATACTTCTCTGAGAAGTTCAAAGACAATATCTTTATCAGCGTTGGTGCAGGAGCTCAGTTGAATGTTAATCCTGACAACTTTGATTATGGCTTTGGACATGCCATAACTCCCCAGATCCATCTGTCAGTAGGTAAACTGTTCAACCCAACATGGGGTGTTCGTTTCCAGGCAGCCGGATTGTGGTCTACCCTCTATTCTAAATATGGAATGCCGAGTGGTACTTACAATGAGATCAAGAACAAGCACTATCTGACAACCCGTATCGATGGATTGTATAACATCACAAACGCCATCGCAGGTTACAACCCCGATCGTTTGTTCACTGTATCTGCCTTTGCAGGTCCCGGTCTTACTTGGTCTAAAACATTCGGAGAACAAGATGATATCAATGCTTTGATTAACGGTTCAGTTGGTTTGATGGGACAGTTCAATGTGAACAAATACCTTGATATCAACATCGAAGCACGTGGTGAAGTATCTCCTTCTATGTTTGGTCGCAAGAGCAGTGCATACACTGACGGAGCTGTATCATTGACAGCAGGTGTTACTTACACATTTGGTGGCAAAAACTTCGTATCATGCAACTCTATCGTTGATACAAAATCAATCAATGATGAAGTAAACAGATACAGAAATGAATTGGCTGCTACTCAACAAGAGTTGGCTGCTGCTAAGAATGCTGCCGGCAGAGTAGAAACTGTAACCAAAGAGGTGGTTAAAGAAGTTCAGGTTCCCGGACCTCGTGCTATCTTCTTCCAAATTGGTAAAACCAAGCTTAACGACCAAGGTAAAGTTAACTTGTTGTTAGCTGCTAAGGTTATGAAGGCTAATCCTGACAAGAAATATAAGATTGCAGGATATGCTGACAAAGCAACAGGAAGCGCTCGCATTAACCAGAAGTTAAGCGAAAAACGTGCCAAAGTGGTTTATGATGCTCTCGTAGCAGAAGGTGTTAACCCCAACCAGATGGAAATCATCGCTAATGGTGGAACAGATAACATGTTCTATAACAAGAAAGAACTTAACCGCGTAGTGATACTTGAATAATCATTTTATTCTATCATAATAGAAACGGAGTACTAATTAGTGCTCCGTTTTTTTTGTATCTTTATTAAAAAATATATATTTGCAAAAAACAACCTTTAGCGATGAAAAAAGACAGAATTCAATGGATGTGCCTGCTAGTAAGCTGTGCCATCCTCAGCAGTTGTAGCAGCGTTGCACTTACAGGACGTAAGCAACTCATGCTGGTATCTGACGAGCAGGTGATGAGCCTGAGTGAACAAAGTTATACCGACTACATGAAAACAGCCACCCTTTCTACCGACAAGAGAAATACCGAAATGGTAGTACGTGTAGGTAAGAAAATAGCCAGTGCAGTAGAGACCTATCTCACATCACAAGGTCGCCAGGCTGACATAAGTGGGTTTGCGTGGACTTTCAAACTAGTGAAAAATGCAGAAGCCAATGCATTTTGCTTGCCCGGAGGTAAAATTGTAGTCAACGAAGGCATCTTACCCATTACTCAAACGGAAGAAGGGCTGGCAGTGGTTCTGGGACACGAAGTGGCACATGCCGTAGCCAAACATTCAGCAGAAAGACTCAGCCAGCAAATGGTCATGCAATATGGCGGACAGGCACTCGATGTGATTCTGAGCGGTAAAACGACACAAACACGGCAATTAGCTCAATCAGTGTACGGATTGGGGGCGCAATATGGTGTCATGCTCCCTTACTCACGCTCCAACGAAAACGAAGCCGACCAAATAGGCCTGATCTTCACTGCCATGGCCGGTTACAACCCGCAAGCTGCCGTATCCTTCTGGCAACGCATGTCTGCACAAGGGACACAAAAAGTACCTGAGTTTATGAGTACGCACCCTTCAGATGCTACCCGCGTAAGCAACATTCAGAAGCTCATTCCCGAAGCAATGAAATACTATAAGAAATAAAAAATACATCTATAATAAGAAAGCTCCCCACCGGTTTTCCGTGTGGGGAGCTTTCTTATAACTATAAAAGAGTCAATCATTTTATGTGCTTTTTTATCCAAAGCATGTGCCCATATTCCGTATCATCAGATGTCCAGTGTTCATTAATGGGAGTAATCAATGCCTCCTTGGGTGCCTGAATCAGGTTGTACACCCGATAACTGGTTGTGGGCGGACACACATCATCATTAAATCCCCAAGTGAGATACGTGTTGCAACGAACAAATCGTGCAAAGTTCACCACATCATAATAAGCCAGCGTCTTCACCTTTTCCGGAGTCAGCATGTTTCTCATGCGGTTAAAATGCGGATACCCTCCGGTACCCCACAGGTAGCCCGCCATGTCACTCAGAGCCGGATGATTGGCCACACACGCCGTTACACGCTCATCCAGTCCCGCCGTTACAAGCGCCAGTGCACCTCCCTGACTACCACCCTGAGCAATCACATTCTTTCCATCCCATTCGGGTAGCGAAGTCAGGAAATCAACCGCACGCACACAAGCCAGATACACCCGCTTCATATAATAATTATCTTTATCGTCCAAGTTATTGGTCAGATACCCATTCTCCGCCCCGTTGAAAGCGCGGCTCACCTCAGCAAACTCATCCTCACTCATCTCAGGATTCAAACCATGAATCTCCATCTCCAGGCGTATTAAACCATTCTGAGCATAATAAATACGTTTCATGGGTTCTTTGATTGTCTTGATTCCGGCACCCGGCGGACAAATTACCACCGGATACTTACCGGGCTTCACCGGCATGGTAAGATAACCGTATACCGCCTGCTTCTTGTTATTCACATACAGCTTTACCAAGTAACAATTCACCTCATCCGAACTGTACTTTTCTACTTTCTTCATGGTAAACGTCAGCGGATACTGAGCCAGTTCCTCCTTAGCCCTTTTCCAGAACTCCGTAAAATCGGCCGGCAATTGAGTATACGGTTTCAGCTTCTCGGGTGAGAATCCCACCTTCACATGATGTTTGTACGTCTTGCCATCAGCCACAGCAGTCAGCCTGCAATCCAAAAATCCAGGCTCCTTCATCGTACCCAATGCAATGACCCCTCTACCATTTTTCAGTACCAACTTTCCCTTGTCATGAGCAGGCAGCATGTCATATCCCAGCTCATAACTCACCTCCACATCTCTCGGAATGCCATATTTGTAAAACTGTATTTCCACCTTAGCCTTCTCCCCTGTTCGGTAGAGCCAATCGGCCTTGTCGGGCACAGTTACCCAAAGCACATCACTCCGGTAAGGATAATTTTCGGCACGGGCCAACGTTACAAACTGGATACCTACAAAAAGTAATAAAAGCAAGCGCATTCTCTGTGTCATAATTACATCTGATAAATGGTTATTATTAGCATACGCTTACAAATATAAAACATAAATGAAAGAACCAACAGAAACTCCGACTAAAAAGTGTAATGATGCCCCTATTTGCTTTGCTTCACAAAGAACTCCGCCATCTTTTTGAAAGTAGCCTCATTGAAAGTCACCGGACCGTGCTGACCACCGGGAACAGAGATAAACTCCTCCAACAAGCCCTTTGCTTTCAATGCATCAGAGAAATAAATACTCTGGCAATTAGGCACTACCGTGTCGGCATCTCCATGAATCACCAAGAACTTCGGATCCTTCACATCCAGATAAGTCATCGGATTAAGCAACGCCAACATCTCCGGATGATCGGCCGGTGCACCACCTATCAGAGCAGCCTCGGGTGAATCGGCACCCTTCGTGGTGTTGCAATTCTCCATGCGCGTCATGTCAATGGGGCCAAACCAGTCGACCACCGCATCTACATCACTGCTAAAAGAACCGTATGCTCCCACACTGCCCTCTATATCTACCGTAGTACGGCCCACCGTATAAGCTTTCACCCCATTGGTTGCCCCTGCCAGTGCCGACAGATGACCGCCCGATGAGAAACCGGTGATACCGATAAACGACGCATCAATTTTGTATTTCTCCGCATTGGCACGTATGAAGCGTATGGCCGCCTTCACATCATTAATCTGTGCCGGGAATTTGGCATCTCCACTCGACCGGTGATTGATGCTTATCACTGCAAAACCACTCTCAAGCAACGGCTTCCCCATGGCCTGAAAAGCCATCTGCTTCATGTTATTGGCAAACCACGCACTACCGTAAATCAGCACCACCGCTTTGTAAGCAGGCTGGTTGGTGGTCGGCAGCACAATGTCCAGTTTGTGTCCTTCTAAATCATCATCGGCATAACTAACATTCGTCCATTGCGTTTGCGCAAAAGAACCGGCACATATAAAAAGAGCCGCAAAAATCAGGATAAAGTTTTTCATTCTTCTTTAGTTAACATGTTATTTTATTCCTCAAATGTACTCATCTTCCCGCAAACCGCTACCACCTCATGATACAAATCTTTGTGGTGAAGATACAGATTTGCTCCGTTAAGGCGTAAATAAACGGTAAAACGGGCCACTGACAAAAAGAAGTTCATTTCGTATTAAAAAAAGATGTATTTTTGTAGAAATACAACCTAATATTATTTATGATATCATGAAAAAACATCTGTTATTATTTTGTCTACTCCTCGCATGCGGCATGCTCCATGCTCAGGATATGAGTGTATTAACCTCTCCCGTTATTAATCCGAACGGCACCATCACCTTTCGCATCAAAGCACCTGCTGCCCAACGGGTGGAAGTGAGAGGCCAATTCATGTCGGGCACCGCACCGTTAATCAAAGGAACCGATGGGATATGGAGCGTTACCCTTCCATCACCCACAGCCGACATCTATCCCTACAACCTGATCATCGACGGAGTGGAAGTAGCCGATCCCGGTAACCCCCACATCTTCCCCAATGAAACCTTCAAGGCCAGTCTGCTCGAAATCCCCTATCCCAACGCACTCTACACCGTCAACCCCGTGCCTCACGGCAAAGTGCAGTATGGCATCTATCAATCGCACGTGTTGAATCAATACCGCAACGTACTGGTCTACACCCCTGCAGAGTACGACCAAAACCCAACGAAGAAATACCCCGTGTTCTACCTCATCAGCGGTACCACCGATACCGAAGAAACTTGGTTCAAGGTAGGACGCGCCAACACCATACTCGACAACCTCATTGCCCGTCAGCAAGCAGAGCCCATGATCATCGTCATGCCCTACGGCTACATGAACACCGGCGTCACACCCGGACCGTCGACCATGGCCGCAGCCGAGAAATATGTCACCTTCGCTCAAGAGCTTACAGCGTGTGTCATGCCCTTTGTTGAACAGAACTACCGAACCATCAACGATCGCGACCACCGCGCCATAGCCGGTTTCTCACGTGGAGGCGGACAAGCCATGTTCACCGCCCTGCAGCATCCGGACAAGTTTGCCTGGTTAGCTTCCTACAGCGCATACCTCACCCCCGAATGCATGGACAAATACTTCCCTAACCTCGTGAAAGACGCCAACAGCTTCAAGATGTTGTGGCTCGGTGTAGGAACCAGTGACTTCCTCTACCAAGGAGTGATCGACAACCTCAACTACTTCAAGACAAAAGACATTCGGCACCAACAAGTAATCCGTGAAGGCAGCCACACCTGGATGCACGCCCGCTTCTGCCTGGCCGAAACCCTCAAGAAAATGTTCCAAAAGTAACGTTCCTGAAATCTTTTACTGCAAAAAAGAAATAAAGATGAAAGCACTCCTATTTAGCATTGCCCTCACCACCGCTACCCTTAGCGCACAAGCACAACACCTATACGAGCTCACTGCTCCCTCCACACCGAAAGTCATTCACCGCGGACACCTCCAACTGGGAGGCAGTAACCCCTCCGGCGATAACATCGACGTGAACAGCTACTACATGAGCATCAACGGCACGCCCACCATTCCCGTCATGGGAGAGTTCCATTACTGCCGTTACCCCGAAGCACAGTGGGAAGAAGAAATCTGTAAGATGAAAGCCGGTGGCATCACCGTCATTCCCACCTACATCTTCTGGGCCCTCCACGAAGAAGAGGAAGGCGTATTCAACTGGGAAGGCAACCGCAACCTGCGCCGGTTTGTTCAGCTTTGCCAGAAACACCACATGCCCGTCATCGTCCGCATCGGCCCCTTCTGTCACGGTGAAATCCGTAACGGCGGACTACCCGACTGGCTCTTTGCCAAACCACTCGAAGTACGCTCCAACGACGTCAATTACCTGAAATACGTCAAACGCCTCTACGAGCAGATCGCCCGCCAACTCGAAGGACTCTATTTCAAAGATAACGGCCCCGTCATCGGCTGCCAGATCGAAAACGAACACCAACATTCCGCTGCTCCCTGGGCCATTACCTATCCCGGAGAAGACCCCGACCACACCACCGCCACCTACGATGCCAGCATCACCATGGTAGGCGTCAGTGTGCAAGACAAAGCCATCACCCGCGCTGAACTGGGCAACATACACATGCGCACACTGAAGAAAATGGCCGAAGAAGCCGGTATCATCACCCCCCTCTACACCGCTACCGGCTGGGGCAACGCAGCTGTCATCGGCAACGAAGCTCTACCCGTCACTGCCGCCTACACCTACCCCTTCTGGGCCAAGCCAGGCATGTCACCTTTCTGCCGTTTCAAGAACATACAACTCGAGCCCGACTACTCCCCCGTGCGCTACCAAACAGATCAGTTCCCGTCGTTCTGTGCTGAGATGGGCGTGGGCATTCAGATGATTTACAAACGCCGCCCCGTAGTACCTGCACAGTCGGCCGAAGCCCTCATGGTACGTACCCTCGGTAGCGGCGCCAACGGCATCGGCTACTACATGTACCACGGCGGCTCCACCCCCAAACAAAAAGGAGGCATCACTTCCTTCCAAGACGAACCCATGGGCATGCCCAAAATATCTTACGACTTCCAAGCCCCTATCGGAGAATTCGGACTGGAAGGCAAGATGTTCCGCAACCTACGCCTGCTGCATAGCTTCCTGGCCGACTTCTCGCACCTACTCGCCCCTATGGAAGTCGTACTGCCCGATAACTACCGCCAAATCATCCCCGACAACCGCGAGGACCTACGCTACTGCGCACGCATCAAAGACAACAGCGGCTTCCTCTTTATGGTCAACTACCAAGACCATGACACCGCACGCATCACCCAAGGCAATCTTGCACTGAAGCTCCACCTGCAAGGAGAAACCCTACGCATACCCGACCAAGGCACTATCCAGCTACTGAAAGACGAAAGCGTGATACTCCCCTTCAACCTCCCCATGGGGGCACTCACGTTGAAGTACGCTACCGCCCAGCTGCTCATGAAGTTTGACGACCGCGGAACAGAACACTACATCTTCTTTGCTCCCGAAGGCATGTCTCCCCAATACCTGTTCAACCCGGCAACCACCCGTGGCAAACACCTCTTCACCCCACAACCCGGGCTCAACAGCACCTTCCGTGTTACCGGACGCAACGGCAAGAGCATACTCGTGACCACCCTCACCCGCCAGCAAGCACTCAACAGCAGCAAGGTACACGGCAAACTCCTCATCACCCACGCCACCGTGCTACCAGGGGAAACAGACATCCACCTACTTAGCATGGAGCAGCCCCAGGCCGACTACATACTCTACCCCTCCCGAGCAGGCTGGAAGAAACAGACCGCCCGTGTGCAACCGGTTACCCCCGCCTACACCTATCAGAAAGTAGGAGCCCGCCGCCTCACCGTACACTTCCCTGACAGTGTGGCCTCCCCACAAGTACAAGAATATTTCTTGGAAATTGATTATACAGGCGATGTAGCCATGGCATTTATGCAGAACCTCCTCGTACAAGATCATTTTTACTACGGAGAGCCATGGACCATCGGATTGAAAAGATACCGCGAACAGCTGAAGCAAGAAAACCTGAGCTTCTACTTCCGCCCCCTAAAAGAAAAGGCCCCCTTCTTGATGGACCTACCTAAACAAGCCGTACCCGATTTCTCCAAAGGCTCAGTTTGCCGGATCAATCGGGTACGTATTATTCCTCAATATAAAATCAAAGTCGATTAACGCTTGAACAGATGCGGTATAAATTCATTCAAACACCTGCGCCAGGTTAGCCATTCGTGTGCCGTGCCCTGAGACACATACTCAGTCAGATTGATATTCATGTCGCGCAGAGACTTCACCAAAGCCGCTGTGCCCATGTTTTCTTCCGTGCCGCTACCCAGGAAAAGATAGTTCACCTTCTTATTGAACGCCTTGGCATCCGCAAACACACCGTTGAATGCATCCTTCACATTCAGTCCGAAGATAGCACCGCTGAAAGCACCGATGTACGAGAACTTATCCAAGTTCGTCAGCGTAATGTCAAACGTCTGCTTGCCACCCCATGACAAACCCGCCATGGCCCTGTTTTCACGATCCGTATACGTACGGAACGTTTTGTCAATCATCGGAATCAAATCCTGTACCATCAGCGTGGCAAACGAAGCACCGTATAAATTACGTTCGGCATTGGCATCCTTGTTGGGGCGCGGACGGAAGCCCACTTCCACATCACCGCTTTCCATCACCACAATCATCGGCACACACTTACCTTGGGCAATCTGGTTATCCAAGATGTTGTACATATACCCCTGCGTAGACCATCCCGTTTCATCCTCACCCATACCGTGTTGTAAGTAAAGCACCGGATAACGCTTCTTCGTATTCTTTTCATATTCGGCCGGTGTATACACTACACAACGGCGGAACTTCTGCTGGCTTTCCGAGAAATAAGTCACCGTACGCACCTGTCCGTGAGGCACATTCTGCGTCCGATAATAATCTCCCTCCTTGCCTTCGGGTACCTCGATGCCACTTGCCATGCGGCTACAGCCAAAGAACGTGTTACTCATCGGGTCAATCACAGAGAAACCGTCCACCAGCAAGAAATAATAGTGGAACCCCACCACCAACTTATCCGTTTTAGCACTCCACCAGCCCTTTTCATCCTTCAGCATATCATAACGCTTGCCGCACACATCCACCTGCAAACGCTTCACATCGGGAGCAAACAGACGAAAGTAAGCACGGTTATCCTGGTCCAGACGAGGGAAATCACAACCGTGCATGTTAGTCGACGCCGGCACCGTACGCTCCATGAGCTCCTCTGCTGTAGGTAAGCCAACACCCAGCAACTTCAGCGCCTGTGCCGCATACCGTTGACCGAATATACGATACCCAGCCGCATCAAAATGCAAATGATCGAACGCACAGCTTAGTCCGGCCGACGAAATCACGTAACTGTTCGGAATCACCTCCGGCAGCGTAGCAATGATCGGATTCATCGAAGCACACGTCCCCCCATGATCCGCATTCACCACCTCACCGGCAATCAACGGCACATCCTGCCCATGCAGATTCAAGTCCGCCAATAAATTATCGTACACATCCTTCACCTTCAACGGCCATTCCTTTTCACCCGTGTTCGACTCACCCTGGTGCATCAAAATCCCCTTGATCACCCCGTCCTTCTGAGCTAGCTTCGCCATCTCCACCAGTCGGGCATACGGATCATCATCATACGCCTTCAGCATCCCCTTCATCCACTCGGGTGCAGTTTTTATGTATTCCTTGTACTTATCCTTCTGAAACAACTCGATGCGGCAACCACCAATGGCTACGTGCACCACCCCCACCCGTACATTCTCGGGCAGATTCTCCACCATCGTACGGCCAAAATAATCGGCAGGTCCCAGTCCCGTACCCTTACGGCATAGCGGTGCCCTTGCCGGATACCATTTTCCTTTCAACCGTCCCACCTCACTGTTATCCACAGCAGATAAAACCTGGAAACGCGGATTCACAACAGTGTCTTGCGCCTCATAACGGGCATTGCCCTCCATGTTCGACTGACCGAAACAAAGGTAAATGTAAAAATTAGGATCTTGCGCAAAAGACCCCACGCTCAGTAGCAGAGCGCAACATGCGATAAATAACTTTTTCATTCTTCTTTTTGATTAGACATAAGTATTTTACAGCTCCAAAAGTATCCATAAAAACCGGATCATCCGTTTATTCATGATACAAATACTTTTAGTGACGTTACATACTACTGTCTAATCAAAGAAACTACTCCGTTCCGTGCAACGTTCTGATGTGCGTGCTCATCTCCCCATTCCCGTTGATTTCAATCACCCGCGCACCCTTCTCCAGTATGCCGTACGAGAGGAATCCTGTTTTTCTCCCGTAACATAACTTGATACCCGCCAGGGAACCTACAAAATCATTGTTGTGATCATGCCCCACAAAAGTAGCCTTCACATTCTGCTGCTGCATGAAAGCAAAAAACAGCCCACTGTTCAGCAACGGCGAACACACCTTTTCCGATGTATTTCCCACTGTATTCTTCTGCAAGCGCACATACTCATATTCCGGAACAGGAATGTGGAAGAAAGCCAGAGCCGGCACGTTCCGTTTGTTTTTCACGGCACTCCGGTTGCTTTCCGTCACAAACCAGTCCACCTGACTTTTCTTTATCCAATCATAATACCCCAGCGTTGAGTCGTTGGTATACGCATGAGAGTCAAACAGAAAAAGATTCCAAGCCGTAGCATCCTCCTTTTCGTTTCTGACGGGCAACACACAGTTGCCCACCCCCTCTACTCCGCCGCCGGCGTTTGTCGTTACGTTATACGGCCTCTTTGCTATGAAAGCCAACAAATCCGTTGTAGGCAAATCCGTTTCCGTATCGTGGTTGCCAAACGTCACCGCAAAAGGAATCTTGCGCAACTCCACAGGAGCCAGCACACGCTTCCAGCCTTCCAGCGCATCCTTTGAAACCACCACATCACCGGTAAACACCACCAAGTCGGGCTTCTCAGCATCAAGCACCGCATTCATAACCAACAGCGTACTATCGTTTTTCACCTCGTACTTGCCGCCCACACTCCAGTGAACATCCGTAAACTGAACTATCTTAAAATTCCCCTTGTGCAATTTCAGCACAGGCCTGCCCGCATGCAGCAGCAGAGAGGAGAAAAGAAAACACAAAAAAAACACTTTCTTCATTTTCGCCATTTATTTATATACTGCAAACATAACCTTTTGAATTATTTCAGCCACCACGTTGCATCAGTTATTTTTTCCTGTCCGCCAAACTGACTCTGCAAAGCCTCCTGCACATGAGTCGCATTGTTGTTGTATTCAGCCAAAGGATACATCCAGCGTTTGGGTACCTCCACTCCCTGCAACCTTCTGAAAGCCGGGTAGCCCGTTCTCAAGTGTTCAAAGAAAGGAGTCCACATCCCCTGAAAGAAAGAAGCGATATACTTTTGTTCAACGATCCGCTTTATCTTCTGTTCCGCATCCGGAGCCGCTGCCAAAGCCACCTTTTCAGACCCGATGTAATTCAGTGCAGCAGCCTCCGTCAGGTAACCCGCATACGCAGGCACATAGGTCTCATAAAACTTAAACGAAGCCTTAATCGCCTCATTGTAATGAGTGGCGGCATCGCCCGTTATCCATCCGCGAACCATAGCCTCCGCCAAGATCAGCTCCTGTTCACCATACCCCATTAAAATCTGCGGTTCATTGGTTGCACTGCTGTAAAAGCGAGCGTGCGGCTTCGAAATATTACCGGCCACAGCCTTCAGGTTAACCGTAGCATAAGGAGCCGCCGGATCCCCCCCGTCATAAGCCGTGAAATCATCCACAGCCAATCCCTTATCCTGCGCATTCTTGGTTTGCGTGCAGAAAGTGAACAAACGTGGGTCTTTCTTTTCGGCCAACAAAGCAATAAAAGTAGAATCCATGTACATGCCCGATCCAAATGAGCTACTGTTAAATTGCGGATAACGGTTACCTTCCTGATCAATGTACACCAACTGCGCATTATCGGCAGCCGAAGTCATCAACGGAGAAGCAGTGGCAATCGAAGCAAAACGCTGCTTAATGTCAGTCCCCGCATCACCTGCTCTTTTCGAAAGCGTCAATAACACCTTCAGACGAAACGCATTGATGGTTTTCCGCCAGCTCATCAAGTTACCATCAAAAATAATATCTCCCTCCAAAGCATCCTTTTCCGCCTGCAACAACTCATCAGCCGTCTGCAACTCGGCCAGAATGCCATTGAACACATCCTTCTGGGCATCATAAGCCGGAGCATACACACCCTCGCTCTCTCCCTTCAACGCTTCCGAATACGGAATATCGCCGAAAGTCAAGGTTAACTTGTAAAAATACCACGCACGAAAGAAATGAGCCAACGCCACATACCCCTTTGCATCAATACTTTCGGCCTCCTCCTGCATCTTATTCACATTTTTAAGACTCGAATAATGAGAAAAAGAACCGCGCGTCCATTTATAAAACTGCTCACTACTCTCACCGTCCGACTGCACCAAGTATTTAGCAGCATACAATGGCGAAGTTGAATTCTCGCTAAAAGCACTCCAGCACACATTAGTCAGCAACAGCTGCGGGTGCGTTTCAACCACATTATTAGGATCCGTATTCATATCTCCGAAATTACTGCATGCAGACACCAGGATGAATACCAGTAAATAGCATATTTTTTTCATTTGAATTCCTTGTTATTGTTTAAAATTTAGCTGTAGCACTGATGCCTATGTAGCGTGAAGAAGGGTCCTGCAAGTCACCGTCAGTCGGTCCGAAGTCGGGATCCAGGTAAGGCATTTTCTTCAAAACGAACAGATTATTGCCGAACAAAGTCACGTCAAGTCCTTTGAAGTGCTTCTTTCCAATCACGTTTGTCAGGTCATACGATACCGAAATTCTGCGCAGCTTCAGGAAACTACGTTTAAACGTATTGGCAAACTCCTCACTCTCCTCTTCCGTCACCGCTGCCCGGTACGGATAATTCTGACACCACGTCTGCCAGCTCACCGCCGTCGTATTCTCTTTATACGTGCGCGAGTCCGACGTAACATGACCGTTCACATCACGAACCAGCTCTCCACCGGTCACCACTACCCCTTGAGGCACATAAACCGGCTTACCCGCTGCATATTCGGCATCACGCCACGTAACAGAATTGGGGTGCTTACCGGCCCACCACATTTTTTGGTGCGTAGTTGAAATCAGCGTTCCGCCTATCGCTCCGTCAAAGTCCACGTTCACCCTGAATTTATCAATCTTAAATACATTCTGAAAGCCAAAACGAACATCCGGGTCCGCATTGCCTACTTTGGCCACATAACTATCCTTTATCGGCATACCGTTGGCACCCAGAATCAGTTTTCCATCGGCACTTTTCTGCCACACCGTAGCATAAATGGCATCCATGCGGTCGCCCACCTTCAAATTACCATATTTAGCCATATCGCCATACACCTCGGTCAACTTGCGGATGCTTGTAGTCCAGTTAGTCGTCAAACTCCACGAAAACTTTTTTCTTTTAATCGGCACAACACCCAGCACCAACTCCAATCCATTTGTTTTGCTCACGTTTCCGTTTACCTTACGAGAAGTATATCCCGACGCCTCGGATATGGGTAAGTCAATAATTTGATTCTCATCAACCACATGATAATAAGTCAGCTCCAGACTGGCCCTATTGTTGGCAAATGAAGTCGCCAGACCCGCCTCATAAGACGTCGTTTTTTGCGGTTTGATATCCGAATTCTTTAAGGCAGAAGGATAACTGACCGACGGAGTGGCACCATAAAGCGTACTGTTTGAATACGTTGACACAATGCTATACGGATCCAGATCACTCGAAACCACCGCCCATGAAGCATGCGCCTTCAAATAGTCAATGTATTTAGGCAGTTTAATGTATTCAGATAAAAGAGTACTTACCGCTACCGACGGATAGAAATACGAGTTATTCCCCTTGGGCAATGTTGACGACCAGTCGTTACGTCCCGTCACCGTTAAGAAAAACGCATTGTACACATCCAGATTAGCCGTTCCGTACACACTATTGATAGCCTTCTCCTGAAGCTTGTTAGTAGCTGTTACCGGTCCCTGACTGTTGCTCAGGTTATAAACCCGTGGCACAATCAGTCCGTCGGTCGACTGATATTCCGATTGATAACGCCTGTAGAAAGAAGAAATCCCCCCGTTCACAGTCAAAGCCAGATTACGCGAAAACGCATGCGAGTAAGTGGCAAGCACATCGGCATCCACATTCAGCTGCCTCGTATTCCAATCCTTGTAATCACCATTGCGTGAGTCGCCATAATTCATATACGACTTGGGCACATTCATATCCTCAAACAACGTTTGCGAGCGTGCCGAAGTACGTCCCTGAATAGAAAACTCAGGCGTCACATCCCATATCACCTTAGCCTGTCCGTTCAGTACATCCCTGTTGTGCTCCTGCGTAAATTCATAAGCCATGAAATAAGGATTGTTGTACCATGCATAATTATAGTTCGCCTGCACATACCCCTCCTTATCGGGTCTGTACATGTGTTTCTTCAGCTCCCTGATATCCACATCATCACTCATCCATAACATGATGGTGTACATGTGGTTTTTGGGTCCGTATCCATAGCGCGGATAATTAGGCGAGTACACCTTATTATAAGACAAATTCAGAGTAAACTTCAGGTTGTTACTCAAATCATAATCATGATTGAAAGTAATGCCACCCGTATTCACACTGGTGTTGGGCACCTGCCCCTTTTGATTCGCATAATTACCCGACACAAAAGTGTTTGACGACTTCCCTTTGTGCGCAACGGAGAAATTGGCTTTCGTAATAATCCCCGTCCGCATAAACTCCTTCAGGTTATCGTGTTGCTCAAACGCAATGGGCACCCGTTCGTAAAGCGAACGATCATCATACACAGAACCCTTCACATTACCCCACCAGTCAATCGTCTCCCCCGTCGCCTTATTCCGGATCGGGCTATTCCACTGTTTAACCAGTAAACCGGGCACAAACTTAGGTCCCCACGTCATGTCACCGTCAGATATCCCCCCGTCGGCTCCATCCCAGAACTCATACTTCCCTTCCGATCCGCTACCATACTGATTTTGCGTTTCAGGGAAAACCGTGAAACCGGCAGATACCATTGACGAAAGAGACACAGCCACTTCCAGTCCCTCCTTCTTCGCCTTCTTGGTCATGATCAAAATCGCCCCGTTTTTACCCCTCGAGCCATACAAAGCCGATGCCGAAGTACCCTTCAACACATTGATACTCTCAACATCCTCATTCGGAATATCGAACATATCAGATTCAATGGGAATACCATCAACCACAATCAGCGGTGTTTTTCCACGAAGCGAAAAAGAAGGAGCCTGAAACAATCCCGTCGGATTGGTTACATTCAAACCCGCTATCTGCCCGGACAACGCATTTCCCAGGTTAAGCGAGTGCGACTCTTCTATTGTCTGCGCTTGAAGCTGCTGCGTAGTATACCCCAGTTTCTTTTTTTGCTGCTTAATACCTACGGCAGTTACCACCACCTCATCAAGCTCCGTCAACAAATCACTCATCACCACATCCACATACGTGCGGTTTCCAAGTTCAATCTTCTGACTATTCATTCCTACGAAAGAAAACTCCAGCGTAGCACGCGGAGGAACCGAAATGGCATACTGTCCCTCCAGTCCCGTAACCACCATTACATCCTTATCCAATACCTTTACCGTTACCCCCGGAATGGCACTTCCCTGCCTATCTTTCACCGTGCCCTTCACTAAAATCTGAGCAGAAAGCAATGAAGAACCCAGGAATAAAACGTTTACTAAAAAAAACAATTTCAATTTCATGTTTTCCGAATTTAATAAATACTTTTCACCTTTACCCTTTTGAAAAGACAAATAAGATTAGACTGGTCTTTTTTATTTTTCTGCAACTCGTTTTCGAAAGACTCCGTTTGTTCAGTGTCAACAGCCGCCAGAGCCACCTGTAATACGTGCGTAAAATCCTGCTCCGCCTGAGCTCTCTCCAGCGTCTTTTCCTTCACACATTTCTTCAGGTACTTCTCAATGGCAACAACCGATTTGTAAATTTCCGGCTTCAATAACACCGTACGCGTCTGAGGATCACCCGGCACCACCTCCTCTTTTCTGAAATAAGCCTCCTTCATGCACTGTAGCATGCAGCCCACTTTATTGCCCAGAAAATGTTCAGTATTACGCATATCCTCATCACTGAATGATTCTCGAAAACCGGAAAGAAATTCCCAGCTGTTACCCACTTCACTGACCCTGACAACAGGTCTTTTTTCCATGTTGATGGCCAAGGCTTTATCATTTTGAGCACTGACAGACAGATAACCCAAAAATAAAGCCACCGATACTAATAAATAAACCTTGCTCATATCCTTTGCTTTTTTATTTTGCAAAGAGACAGAAACGAAATTTCAGACTGATTAAGGATTGGTTACATTATTTATACTCTTTTCCTATCCGCAGAAGATATCCGCATGAAGTGCCCATTAACGACAAAATTTGCATAGATAATTAGAAAAAATCTAATTAAGTATGCAAATAATTACTATATTTGCGAAAATGTTTATTTATGTCCATGGAAATAAACCTCAAACAGTTCGGAAATGTACCCGTAAATGCAGATGTTATAACATCTTTATTGAAAGGATACAATGCCCCGCTTCAAAAACTAATGAATATGGAGCGACAAGGTGATCTGATACGCATCAAGCGTGGTATTTATGTCGTTGCGCCCAAAATCTCCGGTAAAAAACTATCTTCCGGGCTTATAGCCAATCATCTCTATGGTCGTTCATACGTATCCATGCAAACCGCCCTTCGTGAATACGGTTTAATTCCGGAACGGGTTTTCTCCATAAAGTCTATGACCACCGAGCGTTCAAGACGAATAGAAACCACGTTAGGTGAATTTGTGTACGTGCAGTGCCCACCAAAATATTACAGTATAGGTGTTACCATATACACCGAGGAAGGAGTAAGCTACATGATAGCCTCTCCCGAAAAAGCCCTTTGTGATTTGGTTATATCAACGCCTAATCTTAATTTGCGGTTTCTCACTTCCACGGAACAATATCTTGAAGAAGACATCCGCTTTGATATGGATGCCTTAAAGAAGATGAATTCCTCTATATTCCGTGAATGTGCTCAAATCGGCCGGAAGAAAACATCATTGCTAAACATCGCCAAATTGATAGAAAAAAAATGAATATATACGAACAGATGCTTGCTCGATACAAGAGCAACACACTTATAGATGAACGAAATGCATCCTATGAAGTGATGCAACAGATTACACTTTCGGGACTTTATCGCGGAGGTTTCTTTCAACGTGCAGCCTTTTATGGCGGTACTTGCTTGAGAATATTTCATGGATTAGGCAGATTCAGTGAAGACATGGACTTCTCTCTTCTAGCTCCCGATACCAATTTCAATTTTGAATCCTATTTTCCCGCAATTATCAAAGAGTTTGAGGCTGCCGGACGTATAGTAGAAATCAAGAAAAAGGACAAGCAAAACTTCGGCAAAGTAGAGTCAGCATTCTTAAAGGACAATACTAATGTTTACGACGTATCCTTTCAAACAGAGAAATGCACCAAGATAAAGATTGAAGTAGATACCCAACCTCCATTGCATTTTTCCACTGAGCAGAAGTTATTACTTCAACCATTCTCATTTATGACAAGATGCTATACATTATCTGACCTTTTTGCAGGAAAAATGCACGCATTAGTTTTCCGTTCCTGGAAACATAGAGTAAAAGGTCGTGATTGGTATGATTTTGAATGGTACGTGCGCAACGGTATCAAACTGAACTTTGCACATTTACAGGAACGTATTCTGCAATTCAATGGAAAAGTGATGTCGAAAGAGGAATTTATGGGAATTCTCAAGGAACATCTTGCCACAACCAACATGAATCAAGTGAAAGCCGATGTCGAAGATTTCGTCATTAATCGTCAAGAGCTGGCTATCTGGTCAAATGAATATTTCCTGCAAATCTCAGATATGATACAATTTGAATAAAGCCCCACCTAACCATAAATATATTTATTTTTATCTCTATTATTTCCACATAACCATAAATTTATTTATCTTTGCTATATGGATGATCAAAATAACATATTAGCATTGTCTAATGCGGAAATAGTCATGCAATTGGGCAAGCGTTTTAAAGAATACCGCCTGTCTTGTCAGCTTACTCAACAAGAAGCAGCAAACAAGGCCGGAATAAGTGTGGTGACATTACGCCAATTCGAAAACGGAAAAATGTATAATATCACCATGAACAATTTTTTGGGGTTGCTCCGGGCAGTAGATTGTCTGGATCACGTAGAAGAACTTCTGCCGGAAATACCTGTTTCACCATATGCTATGCAACAAATTATCAAAAATAAGCCTAAGAGAGTAAGACATGCAAAATAACATTGTCTTCCAATCATAGGTCATAAAGACAAGCTTTATCAAGGACTTCCCCCTTTTATAGCCGATTCCCTACCTGACAGATGGGGTAACAAAGTCTTTGAGCAATGGGCAGCCCAGAACCATATTCCCCTAAGACAATTATCGCCTGTTGATAAATTATCATTCATTGGAAAAAGAGGCATGGGTGCGCTTGAGTATGCACCGGCTACCGCTGGTTTCGAAACATCCTCCTCCGTACAAATTGACAGCCTATATCAACTAGCCAAAAAACTGTTTCAGGAAAGAGAAAAAGCTATCGTGCTTTCAGGAGAAGCACTCAATCTCCAAAGCTTGTATGAAGTAGGTACATCTGCAGGTGGTCAACATCCTAAAGCCATCATTGCTATTAACCGTGAAACAGGAGATATACGTTCCGGACAAGTAGCATTGCCTCCGGACTACACCTATTATATCTTGAAATTTGCCGAGAGTGATGATTTTCCTTTCACCAATGTAGAAATGGCTTATTATGAGATGGCACTATCCCGATGCTACCAGCTACGAGGAACTATTTACCACCTGCCGCCTACTGAACATACCGGCCATAGAAATCTCAGAACAATACCGCCGCATGGTGTTTAATGTGATAGCTGCCAATGTTGACGACCATATTAAAAACTTCTCATTCATGATGGATGAAAAAGCGGCTTGGCATATCACTCCTGCCTACGACCTGACCTTCACTACCCATTTGAATGGAGCAGCTTATGAGAATGGCCATTCGTTGACTATTCTTGGCAAGAGTCGAAATATCACTGTTCATGACCTTACTCAATTCGCCAAAGAAAACAGTATCAAAAACGAACAAAAGATAATTTCTGAAGTAGTACTTGCCGTCAGCCATTTCCACGAATACGCTTTAAAACACCATGTGCCCCCCTATTGGGCAGAAAGAATAGATCATCATTTAAGGCACTTATGTAAACAGATAGGTCTCCACTTGTAACAACCCCACCTATTCAACTCCTATTTGTTTAGATACCTAAAAAAACAAAAGGCTTGCTCGGTTTAAAAGAAGCATTAACCACCCCATTGTAAGTTGCAAAATTACTCAAGTCAAGTTTCATTATTTTCCCTTTCTTCTCACTTAGATCAAATCCCTTCAAATCTACCCAGAAAGTGCTGGGAGTTAACACTGTTTCAAAGAAATAGATTTGATTCTTATGATCGGCCACCGAGCGCCATCGTGTTGATGAAATATTAGGTTCTGTCTCGGAAGAAATGCCAAACGGTACGGAACAATTGCGAATAACACTAAAAACACTGGCTATTGAAGTACGCACATCGTCTGTTTGAGGAATCGCATGTATGTAATAAGAAGCCCTGACAAAACGATCAGCCGCACGGTTGGTCCCCGGAAGCATCACCGTGCCCGGAATCCCTTTCCAATATTCATCTAATGCAAGTTGCTTTTCAAAGATGGGAGAATTCGTCATTACAATGTAAGTTGGGTCATGATGAATCACCAGCTTACCGTTTATGTATTCAAAGATGGCATTATCACCATCCGCATCGGATAGAGACAGATGCAAAGTCGTAAATTTATCTGTTCCGGGAATATAATCACTGACTACCAAGAACGGTTCATTCTTCATGTAACCGACGGCCTCTTTCACAGTGGCAAAATTATCTAACATATATTGCGCCCAGAGTGAAATGGCCAAACCCTGCTTTCCTCCTTGCGGATCGAAACGAGGATACTCCGATTCTGCCAACCATAACACATTCGCTACCAACCCCTTTTCATTCATACCATCGGCAGTGGCAATATCCCAGGCACTGGCAATGACACTGCCATACCTCGACGTCCATTTTACAGAAAGCGGCCCCACCTGTCCGTCTCTACTTATACCTCTGGGAAAAACCCACAGATTGGCATCAATCTCAGTTTTCCAATCCATAGAACGAGCTGTCAGCACAGTGTTATGCGGACCTTTATATACCACACGGGTACAAGCTTCACTTTGATTAGCAACACTAACAATCCCTGCAAGAAAAAGTAAAAAATAAATTCTTTTCATAATGACTTATATTTAAGAGTTAACCCATACAATGGGTAACAAATCAACTGTTTAGTTGTTCAAATTATATTGCTGATTGAAATGGATTAAATAGTGAGTTGACTTATTGATTTATTTGTTGGCGTAGGGACAAAAAAAATCTGCCTGGCTTTGTATCGGTTGATACAAAACCAGGCAGATTTACTACAAGGAATGTGTTTGCTTAAAGTATGCTATTAAAAAGCGATTAAAGGTAGTTCCATAGAAAAATCGATTCTGAATATTTACAAGCTATTTAGCAGATATCCTGTTATCAGTGGGATTGCAAATACAATATAAATAACAATAGAATCGGAAACGCAGCAAAAACTGTATCCGTAGAATGTGAAATCTACTTATGAAATATAAAATTGTATATTTTGTTAATAACACCCATAATCGTATTAAAAAATAAATAACAATCAGTGGAAAATGAAACCTGTTTTGCGTATTTAACTCGTAGTTCATTCTTCCTTTTTAATACATTTCTTTCATACATATCATCAGCATTTCCTACCCCTACGACTTCATCTAGGTTAATAAATTCAATGCTACTGAAATCCGTAATTCCAGGACGAACTTCTAGTATAAGTTTCTCTTCGCCATCATACATATTGACATATTGCAACAATTCAGGTCTTGGTCCGATAAAGCTCATCGTGCCTCGCAAAATATTAAATAGTTGAGGAATTTCATCCAACTTTGTCTTACGTAAGAAATTTCCAACTTTAGTAATACGAGGATCATTGAGGGCCGTCGTTCCACCACCAATCTTATCAGCATTTTTAACCATAGATCGAAATTTATAGATATGAAAAGGTTTATTCTTGTAACCACCTCTGAGTGGTGAGTAGATTATAGGGAAACCACTTTCAAACGCTATAAATAATGCAATAATCACATACACTGGCCATAAAAGGAGAAGTAGAATTAATGCAAGAATAAAGCCAATAATAGGTTTGATGATTCGATTGTAAGAACCATCATATTTTTCGATTTTCATATTGTTTTTCTTATTTACAAACAACAACTATTCTTTCAAGATTACTAATATCCAAGCGACTATAATTGATTCATTTCTTATACCCGTTCTATGTGGCTAAATAATAAGATTACTTATATTATAAATGGGCTGTACTATTAAGGTCACTGTAAAAAAAAGAGCTGCCCGCTAGTATTACGACACTGGAGAATACACTAACTATGCGGACAGCTAATCAAATCGAAAATTACTTATTCAAAGTTTCAAGAATCTGTTTTGCTATAGCTGGGCCATCAATACCATATTGCTGACGTAAATATTTCTGATTTCCAACTTTGATTGAATATGCATCATGAATACCTATTCGTAAAAGTGTCGATTTATGGCGTTTTTCTGCCATAACTTCTGCAACAGCACTACCAAAACCTCCTATAATATTATGCTCTTCACAAGTTGCAATTAAATCCACTTCATCTGCAATCTTCTCGATGACTTCTCGATCAATTGGCTTAACGGTAGGGAATGTATAAACAACAGGAATAATGCCATGTGATTTCAAAACCTCTTCAGCACTTTCAATTTCCTCAAAAATTGCACCTGTCGAGAAAATCGCAATTTTCTCTCCATCGTGAATTTTTATAGCTTTACCAATTTGAAAATTATCAATGTGGTCATGAATACGATTCTCTCCTCCACGACCTAAACGCAAATAAACTGTTCCTGGATATGTAGCAATTGCCTTAGTGGCTTCCTCTGCTTCGACAATATCTCCGGGACACACAACTGCTACATCTGGCAAAGCACGAAGAATAGCAATGTCCTCAGTTGCTTGATGACTCATACCCAAAGAACCATATACAAAACCACCACCAACACAAACTACCTTAACATTAGCTTTGTGGTAAGCACAATCGTTACGAATCTGCTCTAGGCAACGAAGAGTTGGAAAATTCCCAATAGAATAGGTAAACACAGTCTTACCTTCAAGAGCCATACCGGCTGCAATACCAGTCATATTCTGTTCTGCAATCCCTGCGTTGGTAAATTGATCTGGACATTGCTCCCAATAAGGTTTTAAAACTCCAAAACCAAGATCCCCAGTGATGAGTTCAATATTCTTGTTTTCTTTTGCAATTTCGACAAGAATTTTTACAAATGCATCTCTCATTGTTTACTTTACTTTTCATTATTAATGTAATGCTCACGACCTCCAGCACCTGGAGTTGCCTCTACTCGACGCATCTGCTCAGGATAACTTGTATCCCAAGTATAGCTGAAAGTGTGATCATTGCCTATGTCATCCTTATCAGTTGGCAATACTGGATTATCAATACCATAAGGTGTATAAGGATCCTGAATATTTTCTGGCTTGGTTGCATAAAGCTCGGCTACAGCACCATCATACTCCCATCCTTTATGAGGAAAACGGTAATGCCAAAGAATATCATTCTGCATAAATGAAACACCATATCCTTTAACAGTATTCGCAATGATAATAGTAGGCTTATGAGACGATTCTTGCGCCATTCCCTTTGCAGACTCAAAAGCACGTTTCAAATCATCGTGATTGTTGCCATCTATCTCAATAACATTCCATCCAAACGCTTTCCACTTATCATAGAAATTCTCTATTCCTAGAGTATTTTCATTGAAATCAAGACTCTGCATATGATTATGGTCAACAATAGCTACAATATTATTAACACGGAAATGGTTAGCAAATAAGGCAGCTTCCCAAACAGATCCTTCATTACATTCTCCATCACCAAGAACAACATACACATTCTCTTTACGCCCACTTTTTTTCAGTGCATAAGCCATACCTACACCAGCAGAAAGGCCATGACCAAGGGAACCTGTAGAGAAATCCACACCAGGAAGATGATGAGATACATGGCCACTTAAACGGGAACCGTTAGCATAATGTGTCTTCAATTCCTCAACTGGAAAAAAACCACTCTCAGCTAATGCTGCATAGATACTTGCGCCAGCATGCCCTTTGCTCAAGATGAAACGATCACGCCCCTCCCATTTGGGTTTAGAAGGCTCATAGTTAATTACATCAGAATAAAGAACAGCCACAATATCTGCTACCGACATAATAGCACCAATATGCGAACCACCCGAAAGATGAGTCATTTCTACAGCATGACGTCTGATCAGCCATGCCAATTGTTCACTTGTCTTCTTCATTATTTTGAAATCTCATTAAGTATTATAATTTCTTCAGGAGTTAACTCCCATCCAATAGCCTCACAGTTGCCAAGTATCTGTGCAGGTCGTTTAGCCCCAACCAATACAACAGAATCTTTAAGGTAGTCAAGAATAAAGCGTATAGCAACGGCAGCGATAGAGACTCCATGAGATACAGCAATAGGACGCATAGCATCAACAATATCCAGATTCTTCGTTAACTTCTCACCATGGAAGTTAACATATATGTCACGACTTCTACGATCATCATTACCGAACATTGCATTTCTGTCATACTTTCCTGTCAGAATACCTTGACCAAGACTACCCCAAGTCAAAGGATTCAGCTGCATTAAAGAAGCAATTTCAGTAAGATCTCCTTCAAACTTTCTGCATGCCAAGGAGTACTCATCCTGACAATTTACGAACATGCCCTTATAAGGGAGCAATTCGAGTAAACCTTCCTCATGTATGTTTGAAAGACCAAAGTATCTAACCTTACCCTCCTCTCTGAGTTTCACAAGAGTATCAATAACTTCCTCTATTGGAGTATTATCACGATAATGGATAGTGTAAATATCCAGATAATTTGTGTTTAATCGTTGAAGCGTTCCTTCAAGTGCTTCTCGAATATAAGCAGATGAATTATCATAAACAGTCTTTCCTCCACTAAAACGGACGCCAAACTTAGATTCTATTACAACGTCTTTTCGTTTTGAGCCAAGTCCTTTTGCCAAAGTTTTTTCTGATTGACCTAAACCGTATGTATCTGCCGTATCAAAGAAATTAATGCCATTATCTACAGCAGCATTGATTGCATCCAAGAGTTCCTGTTCCTGAGCATTTCCCCAACCATAACCTCCCATTGGACAACCTCCCATACAGATACGTGAAACCTTAAGATCGGAGTTCTTTAATTCTATATATTCCATAATTTATTATTTAAAGTCTACAGTATTCGGCCTTTGTATAATTGTTTTCCCCATTGAGATTACAGACTTTATATCCTTAGTGTTCAAAAATACAAATACTAAAACCGGTATCCATATTAATGATTCTATCTTCATAATGCATATAAGCAATGCACATAAATAAGGAACCATCATTCTGAAAGGAAAAAAGGTTTTTAATGTAACCACCAATTTATTTACCCCCAACTCTCTATAGCCGAAATATGTTACTGCAATAGCGTAAAATAAATAAGTAACTAGAGTCGCTAATATTACATAGTCAAAAGTGACACCAAAGAGTTTGATCAGGCAAAGAGCTAATAAAATATTTAAGACTAAAGCTCCAGCAGACAGAAATGCAGATATAACCTCTTTATTCCTTGATATGAGAAGCGTTGAATAACCGGCACTACAAGTATTCATAAGTACACTAAGCGCGATCAAATTTAGAGATATTAAACCATCAGAATACTTCGGTAACAGTAATAATAATAGTGGAAAAAATAAAAGTGCTATATAAATCAAAAAATGAGAAGATGTAATATATGCAATCCTATATGATTCCAGCATAGCAAATACCTCTTTATTGTCTGGTGATGATAGTCTATGAACGACCTTAGGAAATATAATAAAGTTTAGCGACTCAACTAACAACATGACAGCCTGAGCCATCGTAAAAGAAAATGTAAATATTCCAAATTCTTCTACCGAATAATTCGCACTAACAAGAGATCTTACAGATATTACAATAAAATAAAAGCAAGAATTAAATAAAAAGAGGCTCAAACCTTTAGTAAATATCTCTTTTTGACAAGTAAGGCTTATTTTAAATGTTCCTTTGCAAGGATAATCTCTTGTAAAAAAAGCAATAATTAATATTGTCAAGTATCCAAAAAAATAGCCAAAAGTAAGACCATAGACCAAGTTTTCACCAGCAAACAGTAAAACAGCAGCGAAATTTAAAACCACAATAAGGGATTGACACAATGCCACTAATCCCAATTTATTCTTTACGCGAAATAAAAAAGTTAAAAATTGTTGAAAATATTGCAAGACAGCAATTACGCATACTAACAAAAAATACTTATCACATTCATACTTTTCAAACCATGTTCCACCACTACAGAGGTATACTATATAAATTAAAATGACAGCAACAGCAAGGTATCCATTAAGCGTTAGCGAATTTGCAATATAACAGTTTTTTTTATACTCATTATCCTTATTATGTATGTACAAAATATTAAAAGATGTAGATATACCAAAATGTATTTGTCCAAAGTAATTAAGCAATAAAAGAACAAATCCCCAAACGCCTAGATAGTATGGACCAAGTTTATCAGCTATCAAAAGAGAAGTTACAAACTGAACTAAATAGGTTATGTATCTCGAAGATAAATAAAAAACAACCTTGTTTCTAAAAAGATTTACTAAATTCATTTTAGTTTCAATATATAAGAATTAAAAGCTTTATTCCAATACAATCCAAAAAGAACACACAAACTCCAAGTTAGTAGTATTGCAATAATGCTCCATACAATTGTCTTAAAATCAAATAAGCGAACAAACACAAAAGAATAAATCAACATTTATACAAGAAATATTTCATATGATTCTTTTTCATTTTTTCTATTATAAAATCACGTCAAATCAATATAAATCCACATTTAACGCCTTTATAATATATAATCTAATGAAAAACGGGTGCCCAAAGCTAAGTTACATACTACCTTCTTCCCTAATATATCGTTCAAGTATTTAGGATGTAACCCAAATCCAGGGCGAACAGAACGAACATTCTTCTCAGTGATGATATCTCCTGCTTTCATGTCTTCAGCAACATACAAAGAACGAGAAAAATGACGTCCTTTAATTGAGGATGGGTCTGTTGGATACACAACATTGCCTATTGCCTTTTCTACATTGCGGATAGAAACCACCATTTCTTTGAACTCTTCTGTTGTCATCGAAAATGCAGCATCAGGCCCCCCGATAGATCTATCCATGATAAAATGTTTTTCAACCATTACTGCTCCTAGTGCAACTGCAGCTAAAGCGACATCAGAACCCATAGTATGATCCGACAATCCAACCTTTACACCAAAGCGCTCCTTCATGTCATTCATAGTTCTAAGGTTAACACTCTCAAGAGGCGCTGGATAGGCAGAAACACAACGAAGAAGAGCAACATCATAATTTCCTACCTCATGACATGTTTTAATTGCTAATTCGATATCTTCTAGTGTTGCAATACCAGTAGAAATAACCATCGGCTTACCCTTACTAGCTGCATACCGAATTAAGTTTACATCTGTTATTTCAAAGGAGGCAATCTTATAGATAGGATTATCTAATGATTCGAGTAAATCAACAGCTGAGTTATCAAATGGAGAAGAAAAGCAAACAATATCCATTTTTTTTGCTTCTTCAAAAATCGCTTCATGCCATTCCCAGGGTGTATACGCTTCTTTATAGAGATCATAAAGACTCATATTGTCCCATAAAGTACCGCCACTTACAACAAAATCATTATTCCGACTATTCAAGGTAATTGTATCTGCAGTATAAGTCTGAATCTTAATTGCATCTACACCTGCTACTTTTGCAGCTCTAATAGAAGCTAATGCCGTATCCAAACTGTGTCCATGATTTGCCGATAATTCAGCAATAATAAAAGTCTTTGCCATTATATTTTTCTTTTTAAAAAGAAGTAATTATCGTCCTCCTTATAAACTATATATCCTAACTTTAAATGAAATCTATATGAGCGAATATTATTTTTTAGAACTTCTGCCAAAAGGACTTTAACTCCTCGTTTAATAATTTCTCCATCTAAAAAGAGTTCCATCATTGTTGCCACATTTTGGCCTTGATATTCTGGATTTACGAATAGTCCTCTTTCTGCAGACTCTCCATCTTTAATATCAACGAAATCATAAGATCCTACAAAAATCTCCTCATCAAAAAAAGAATAGTATAATTTAGAAGAATCCTCTGAAAGGCCACTTAAAAATTTTGAATGCATATCAAAAGAAAATGGAGCTTGATTAGTCATCCATTGTCTAATTTGTTGCAAGTTTCGACATTTCCATGTCTTAAAACTTTGACTAGAAGTCATAGTCGGATAGTCAACGACTTTTAAAGATAGTGCGTTGAAAATGCTTATGTATCTTGTACCCACATCAGAAAAAGAAGGCTTCTCTTCGTCGTCCTTAAAATCAAAATCAATGAACGGGTTTTCCTCCAATAAATTACCTAAAGGAGATATTAATTTTTGGGAAGAAAGATTATTATAAAACTCAATTTGGTTATCAACATAGTATCCAGCAAAAACCCTACAGCCACATGAAAGAGCTTCATAGCAAACAGTGCTAGCAGAACATATAACATTTTCTACCGAAAGAAATAAATCTGCAACTTGCTGTGCAGACTGCTTGCTATAAATAGAAACACCTTCTATTGCCTCTACCTCTTTAAGATGAGAGTATGCATCCCCTAATAAAAGTGATATTTGGCAAGAAGGTAAATGATCCTTTAAATATTTAACGTAAGTAAATGTTAAATTATAAGGATCTGAGCCTCCAAATGAAATCACCCATTGATTACTGTCTTTAGGGGAACTAACAGTTTTAAGAAAAGGTGTCCTAAGCAGAGCCCATTTTACACCAAGGAAAAATTTAGTTGTATCCTCTGCATCGTAACAACTATAACTGCTTATACAATGGTTAATGATTACATCTGCATAAAAATGCCGGTCATGAATATCGTCAATACAAACAAGTTTACATCCTTTTTCTTTGATATTCTTTTGATATTCAGATGTGTAAAAGTAATTATCAAGAACAACTATTTCATCACCAGAAATAAAAGAAAGAAAGTCATCAAACTTCGTTTCTGAGTCAAGGACGACGAAGGGACATACTTTTTCCATCTCCGCAATCTGATACGGAGTAGGTATTTGTGTAAAAAAAGCACAATCAAATTCATCCTTTAGCATATCTGCTAGGGCAAGGGTACGAACAAAATGTCCGTACCCAATAGTTGCACTAGCATCTGCTCTGAAATAGATTTTACGCTTGTTCATTAGTCTTAGTTAAGACGTTTAAAACCAGCCTGACAAACAGGCCCTTCGAGAGCCTTTATTACATCCTTTCCATCTTCGAAATCTCGGATATCAGCAAAAATTGGATCAAGAGCCTCAAAGTACCCATCAAGAATCTCCTGTGTATGTGCTAAACATGTGTACATCAATGTTCCAGCAAGGTAACCTTTCTTAAGCATTTCCTGAGTAATGTACGTCTTATAAGCAAGTGCATTTGGCGAATCAAATGTATAACCAGCAAGTGCAGGAATACCCCACTGATTAATCTTCAAATCATATTTGTCAGCAAGAGCTTGCCAACGAGCCTTATTCTGAAGTCCCTTCTCTGTAATATACTCCCAAGACTTTGTCTTTTCCATTACGTCAAGTGCAGCGAGAGCCGCTGCAGGGCCAATACGATCCGTCCAAAAAGTAGAACTAATCCAAGATCCCTGCGCTGATTCCATGATTTCCTTTTTACCTAGTACAGCTGCAATAACATACCCATTCCCCATGGTCTTACTGTAAATAGTCATATCTGGATATACACCATACTTCATATGAAGTCCACCAAATGTTTCACGAAAACCACTTGTACACTCATCAAAAATGAGTACAATGCCTCTTTCTGAACAGAGGGCACGTACCTTTTCGAGAAAGTTATTCTCTGGACCAAAGTTTCGACAAACTTCCATCTTAACAGCTGCAAGATCGGGATTTGCATTTACGATGCCAAGGAGTTCCTCGTAATCATTATAATGGAATGGAATAGATGTTCCTCGAAGGCCTTTAGGTACACCACTAGTAGGAATTCCAGGAAGCAAGTGCCCTGAAAGTGCATCACTATCCCCAAGATTCACCGAAACATACCAATCGTGCCATCCATGGTAACCACATATAGCAATTTTATCCTTACCTGTATAAGCACGTGCAATACGCACACACATTGAGTTGGCTTCACCACCGCCACGAGTATATCGTACACCACCTGCCCATGGATTCATATTAAGTAGACGTTCTGCGAGATAAACCTCTTCAGGGCAGTTAAAAGTAGTAAGGTTACCATCATGAACCACTTTTATTACAGCCTCATCAACCTCTTCACGAGCATAACCAAGAGTATTGGTACCAACGCCCATCAAGCCACAATCAATGTACTCACGACCATCGAGATCCCATACATGACAGCCCTTTGATTTGCTGTAATACACTGGCCAATTCTCTGGCAGTAATTGCTCTGGACGTTTTGACAGCAAACTTGTACCACCAGGAATCATTGTTTTAGCTTTCTTATAAAGCTCTTGTCCTTTTCCCATGTTAATAATATTTACTTATTGATTACTGAATCATTAGCTATAGACTTTACATAGCCTTCATTATTCCCAAACTTACTATTGATATCGTAGACTTCCTTGTGTTCTAGAAGAAAGTCAATATAAACTTTCCAATCCTTCTCAATCCCAAGATTGTCTATCAAAATCTTCAAAACCTGAAAATCTTCTGGCTCATCAATTGTGATACGATAATCATCCGCATTGAAGTTGCCTGCAGGATTTGGATAGTTATAGGTCTTATACAAAGTGCCTCCATTAATAGTTCCATTCTTCCAAATATAAGGAGTAACATGTTCTCTCTCTGATTTCAAATTGGCCTCATTGTATGCTTTTTCAATTGCAGAGAATTTCATTACCTCTACATCAAGCCCATCAGGAAAGCTTTTCGCATCTGTACGAACATAATCATATTCAGGATGCTCAATAGCAAAAGTAACAACTACATCAATTACATTCGGATCTATGAGAGGGCAGTCAGATGTTAATCGAATAACATAATCAGGTTTCTCAGGAAAAGCTGTTCCATAGAATCTAGTTAGAACGTCATTTACAGAACCCTTAAAATATTCAACGCCAACTTTGTCAGCAACCTCAATAATATATTTGGAGCCCTCTTCATCAGTAGTTGCAATTTTAAGTTTATTAATTGTTTTAGACTGAAGAATCCTACGCAAATGAATCTCAAGAAGAGTCTTACCATTCACCTCCTTTAGAATTTTTGCAGGAAGACGTGTTGATCCATATCTAGCCTGTGTTATTGCTAAAATTTTCATATTTATTTCCAATTTACGGGTTTAAGTAACTCTTGTTCGTTTACTTTAATATCAAGATTGATGGCAATATCTGAAATTGAATTGAAATTCTGATTAAGTTGTTCGTTGTTATCTACACCAATCAACACACCATCTATAAATGAATTTTGAAGATTATAATTCAAAGCCACATCGCCAACAGTAATACTATTTGCAGAGGCAAAATTATCAAGCTGAATCAGATATTTCATGAGAGGCTGTAGCTTTTCCGGCAGTAAGTTACGATTCTTAAAAAAAAGTCCTTGAAGAAAAGTACTACGAACATGAATCTCGACTCCCCTTTCTTTCAATTGTTTGAAGTATGGTTCAAATTGTCGATCAAAAAGATTATAAGGTATCTGAATCAAATCGAAAGGAATACCATCATTTAAAATCAGATCAAGCTCTGTTGGTTCATACAAAGAAAAACCGATACGCTCTGTCTTACCAGATTCTTTCAATGCGATAAATTCATTCCAAACAGCCTTGTTTTCCTTGTAAACTTCAAAATGATGTAAAAGGTATCCATAAAGATAGTTGGTACGCAAGACCTTTAATGAATAATCAAAAGTCTCAGCAACAGACTTATCACACTTAGGATACTTAGAAACGATCTTGAAATTATCAGAGGCATTAACATATCCTAGAACTTCCTCTGCATTACCATAAGCAGAAGAGGTATCAAGTATCTGTATTCCTCTTCCCTTTGCAGAAGAAAGTATATCTGAGACCTGTTTTGTTGAAGGACGTCCAGCAGAATTAATTCCGTACTGACAGCCAAACTGAACAGTACCTAGTATTAATTTACATTGATCCATAATAAACTAAACATCAATTGAATTAATTTTATTTCTTATAATATTCAACTACTTTTTTAACTGCATGAATCACATCTTCAACATCTGCATTTGTAAGCATAGGATAAAGAGGTATACTCATGATACCTTTATAAACCTCCTCTGCATTTGGACATATCCCCCGTTTGTATCCCAAATGTTTATAATAAGGGAACCAATATACAGGAACATAGTGAATCTGACATTGAATATTTTCTAGACTCATTGCATCAAAAAAATCTCTTCTTGTGCATGTAAGTTTATCTAAATTAAGACGTATTATGTATAGATGACGACATGTATCAGACTCTGGTATTTCCTTTTGGATTATAATTTCAGGAATATCTTTAAAAGCTTTGTTATACATAGATACTATTTCCTTTCTTCGAGAAGCGAAATAATCTAGTTTATTAAGTTGACTTGTAATCAAAGCTGCCTGAAAATCAGTCATACGATAGTTATATCCTAGACTTATTTGTTCGTAATACCAAATACCTTCATGAGGGGCTTCTTCCATCATTTTTTCTTCATGGGTAATACCATGCGTATGAGCCAATACTATCCTTTTATAGAGCTCTAAGTTATTGGTTGTTAAAGCCCCTCCTTCTCCACCAGTAATAGTCTTAACAGGATGGAAACTAAAGCAGGTAATATCCGCAAGACTACCTACTTTTTTACCATTATAACTTGTAGCGATGGAATGAGCTGCATCCTCAATAAAAACCAGATTATGTTTGTTACATATATCTCTAATCTCTTTTACCTTAACTGCCTGTCCTGTAAAATCTACAGCTACTATAGCTTTTGTTGCAGGTGTGATAAGTTTTTCAATGCTTGCAGGATCTATGTTATAAGTCTCTGGATCAATATCAGCAAATATAGGTTTTGCACCACAATAAAGCACACAGTTTGCACTTGCAGCGAAAGTGATTGGTGCAGTAATCACTTCGTCTCCAGGCCCTACACCCGCAGCAATGCAGGCACAATGTAATGCCGCTGTTCCATTGCTAACAGCAACTGCATATTTTGCACCTACATAATTTGCCAATTTGTTCTCGAATTCTTCTACCTTGGGACCACATGTTATATAATTGCTCCTTAGAGTTTCAGAAACCACTAAAATGTCGTCCTCATCAATCCATTGTCGACCATAGAATATCTTATTATTTCTAACAGGCGTACCGCCATTTATTGCTAAGTTTTCCATTATATTAATTTAATTTAGTTTTTTACTTTCTCCATACCATCTTATTGATGATGCCAGTATAGCTTTGAATTAATTTAACGACTTTAGTAGAAACATTACCATCCACATAAGCAGGTACGTCACAAGAATCATCACCATTAGCGTGCATCTCTACAGCCATATTCACTGCTTGAAGCACTTGATCTGATGTGATGGAACCAATTGTGAATACAGCCTTATCCATGGCTTCTGGACGTTCGGTTGATGTACGTACAGAAACTGCAGGGAAGTGAAAGAATGCACCTTCTTCAGGGACTGTACCTGAATCAGAAACCACACAGAAAGCGTTCTGCTGGAGTTTGTTATAGTCCAAGAAACCAAGTGGCTTGTGCTGGATAACTCGTTCATCGAACTTGAAGCCTTTCTTCTCAATCATCATCTGTGAACGTGGGTGGCAACTGTAGAGTATTGGCATATCGTAAGTACTTGCCAATTCATTGACAGCGTTCATGAGGGACAAAAAATTAACTTCAATGTCAATATTCTCCTCACGATGTGCTGACAGAAGGATGTACTTACCTTTCTGCAAGCCTAGTTCTTCAAGAATTTTACTAGCCTCAATCTGAGGCAGAACTCCCTTCAGTACTTCTGCCATAGGTGAACCTACAACATAAGTATATTCTGGTCTTACACCACTCTGAAGGATGTATCTGCGAGCATGCTCCGAATAACACATATTCACGTCAGAAGTAACGTCTATGATACGACGGATTACCTCTTCTGGTAAATTCTCATCTTTGCAACGATTTCCGGCTTCCATATGGAAGATTGGTATCTTAAGACGTTTTGCAGCGATGATAGAAAGACAAGAATTTGTATCACCAAGTACAATCACGGCATCAGGTTTAGTTTCAACCATAAGATTATAAGCCTTTGAAATGACATTACCCATAGTTTCACCAACATTATTGCCTACTACACCCAAGTAATAGTCAGGCTCTCGAAGTTCTAAATCCTTAAAAAACACTTCATTGAGTGTATAGTCGTAGTTCTGACCAGTATGTACAAGAATTTGATCAAAATATTTGTCGGCCTTCTTAATGATAGCTGACATCTTAATAATCTCTGGGCGGGTGCCCACAATTGTCATAAGTTTCAGTTTATTCATTGCTTACAAATTATAATGTGGATACATCCCTTTATGTTTCATGATCCAATCAGCTAACTCAGCAACCATAGTTTCATAATCTGGGATGAGATAAGAAAATTCAAAACGAGTTCTTTTAAGGGATTTATCTGCTACTACACCATCAACAGGATGTATTGTAAGTGCATTGTTGCGTAAATACTTGTTAAACAATGAACAAAGGTCATGTTTACTAATAGAGTAATTCGGAACTGTATTATACAAACCGTGAGCACGCTCAACTGCAGCAACCTCCATTGTTTTAGCTAATTGAAGTGTTGTTTGCCCTGTCCACATTGTTTTAGTATATCCATTAATCTCACCACTCTGATGCATAAACCAATTAAAGAGTCCAATGCCAGCAGGGTTAATATCTGGGCCTACTATTGAATTTCTAAGTGTTAGGTTCTTTTCATCATTAATCTCTCCGAGAGCTTTAGAACGGTCATAGAAAGATTCTCCATCCTGAAAGTCATCTTCTGTATAAGAGCCTCTCTTACCAGAAAACACACAATCAGTTGACATATGTATAACTTGTGTGTTAGTACCAGTTGTTCTTTCTACAAGAAAATGAGGTAAATAGGAATTCAAATATGCAGCTAATGCATGATTCTTCTCGGCAAATTGATTTAGTATTCCAATACAGTTTATTATGGAATCAAATTTACCTTCAGCAATTATTTGCTTTATTGTATTTGTATCAAAAGCATTGCCTTCAATTGACGGTATAAATTGACTCTTCTGCCTATCAAAGCCCAAGACCTCATGCCCTTTTTCGTGCAGGTACAATGATATGATATGACCAGCCATTCCATTACAACCTAATACTAAAAATTTCATAAACTATTTAGCTATATTTTCAACTCCGTTTAATTCATTTTGAATATACTCCAATTCCAAAAGTTTAGATTTAACCTGATCAAGGTTGAGTCTATCCGTATTATCTGAATTGAATTCCGTAAGTATATTACGTTGTTTATTGCCCTCTGTGAAATATTTATCATAATTCAGAGAACGATTGTCTGCAGGTACGCGATAAAAATCACCCATATCCACGGTTTTAGCGCACTCTTCATTAGTTAAGAGAGTTTCATAAAGTTTCTCACCATGACGAATACCAATAACCTTGATTTCCTCCTTCTTACCACCAAAAAGTTCACAAACTGCTTCTGCCTGAGTCTGAATAGTACACGCAGGAGCCTTCTGTACTAGAATATCGCCATTTTGACCATGCTCAAAAGCAAAGAGAACAAGATTCACAGCCTCTTCAAGAGACATGATGAAGCGCGTCATTTTAGGTTCAGTAAGTGTGATAGGATTACCATTACGAATTTGATCAATCCACAAAGGAATTACAGAACCACGTGAGCACATAACATTGCCATAACGAGTGCAACAGATTTTAGTATCCAGTGAATTCCGTGACTTTGCAACAGCAATCTTCTCCTCTAGGGCTTTGGAAATACCCATGGCATTAATTGGATACGCTGCCTTATCTGTTGAGAGACAAATGACACACTTGACATGAGCGTCAATAGCAGCATCAAGCACGTTATCAGTACCGACCACGTTGGTTTGTACTGCTTCCATTGGAAAGAATTCGCACGATGGAACTTGCTTAAGAGCAGCCGCATGGAAGATGTAGTCAACTCCACGCACAGCACTCTTGAGAGTAGATTTATTACGAACATCACCAATGTAGAACTTGATTTTGTTGGCTACTTTGGGCATTCTAGTTTGATACTCGTGACGCATATCGTCTTGCTTCTTCTCATCACGTGAGAAGATGCGGATCTCTGCTATATCAGTTTTGAGGAAACGATTTAACACAGCATTACCAAAACTACCAGTGCCTCCTGTAATCATGAGGACTTTGCCTTTGAAAATAGAATCTTTCATAATTCTAAAAATATAGTATTATATAAACTTGCATTTTTTTTTACATTCACAATAATGCTCAATGTTACGCATCTTAAATACTTTGGCTGGGTTACCACCAGCAATACTCATTGCAGGTATTTCACCCACAACAACTGAACCGGCTTGAATAATACAGCCTTCGCGTAATATTGCACCTCCAAGTATTAGAACATTATCTCCAATCCATACTTGATCTTCAATGGTGACGGTCTTGTTTATCATATTTTCATCATATGGAATCTTACTGCCATGATAATTATGGTTGCTAGTTAATATGGAACAATTTATTCCTGAGTGAAAATTATTGCCAATAACACAGGTTCCGGTACCTCTTATTGACATTCCATTGAAATTTACATTGTCTCCCAATTTTACGACACCAAATACTACTGACTTTCCATTAACATGTAAGTTGCTTCCACACACTGCACATTTACGTTTCACTCTATACCTGAAATAAAGAGCTTTAAAGAACTGAACAAAAGTGAATAATTGACTAAGCATGATATATTTGAGTTATTTTTTTTGCAGCATCATTATAACACGTTCTGATATTCTCCACGTCACCTAATAGCAAAATTCTATTGCCATCATTAATATCGCTATTACTAAGAAGATATAAATCCTCCAACTCCTCAATATTTTCAAAACTATCATTGTCCATTAGACGACTATAATCCAATTGTATGTCATTATCACTATATCTATACACAATATGTCTATTAACAATAAGGTCAATATATGCCGTAGAAGCAAAACATATTGAAAAATCAACTTTTAGAGCATATTCTTCCATAGTATCCCTTGATATTAATACTTTTTCGAAATTCTGAACCATGCTTAAATAATCTGTAGTATCATACGGATGCGGTTTTAACACTAATTCCAAATTATGATTACGTGCTAAACTTACTGCAAGGATTATCATTTTTTGGTTCGTTTTTTCCGTAAATACTCCCGTATCAAGTATTACTCCAAACCGTTTCTTAACATTTGAATTATCTCTTATCTTACCGCAAACCCTCTTTGGATAACCGACAACATCAACTTCGTCATCACTCAATCCACTATATATGGCATTTTCTTTGGCATATTCACCCCATGCCCAGAATTTATCACTTACAAATCCAGTGAATGGAATTGCCAAATATTTTTCTTTTTCACTCAAACGCGAAAAATGTCCATGTTGCAAAGTAGCCGTGGGAATATTTAATTTACGTACAAATTGAGATAGTATATTTTCATATTCCCTTGCGTCAAATATTGTAGCAAGAATTTTGATTTTTGAAAGTATTTCTTTATTAGACTCCAAGTTATTTTTCCATCTAAAAGCCAATGATAATTTAGATAATAGCAATTCAGAAATCAAAGGATTCTGCTCTACAGTGCATATTTGTTTCTTCCATTTACGAAGCAATTTCAAATTAACAAATGCCTCTTTGTCTATTTTTAGGTGTTTACTAATTTGTTGTCCAGATAGTAAAATAGAATTTTCAATCATATCACCCACATTCTGCATAATATCTACATAATCAAGTCTCCTGCCATGCTCATGTGAATAAAACAAAACTATACGATCTTTTAAATTGTTAGAAAAAAAATAGTTATAATCCTCAATAAAACACCTCGCCATGTTCTTTAACCTAAGTCGTGTTATACTATATTCGCTTGCATTTTTTTGAATTATTTCATCATAGGTTACCACAAAAAAACTTCCAATTTTGTAGCCTTCGAAACCATAAAAATCCATTTTATTAAATTGTTCAATTTTCTTTATAGTTTCGTTTATTTTAATATCAAATTCTAGTATTTTCATTAGTAGTCGTATTTATAATGTACTCGTAATATGCTTTTGCTGTTTCAAAAAGCGTCCATTGTTTTGTTTTTTTCTGGCCTTCCAATGCTCTATTGCATCTCAGATTCTCATCATTCAAGTATTGAAGAATGGCGCTTGCTAATTCTTCTGGACTGTCTAGATTATAGTATAAGCCACAGTTTGAAATTTTTTCGTAATTAAAAAGAGTGTTGCTAGCTATTACCGGTTTACATCTAGCCATTCCCTCCTCAATAGAAGTCCCACAGGTATCAGTTTCACTAGTATTAATGTAAATATCACAAGAATCAATAAGACTAGGTACATCTGAAGCCTCTACCCATGGTATAAAATTTATAGAATCAAATAAACCATATTTTTTTATTTTATATAAACACAAATAATAATATGGTTTAGAAATAATGCGACCAACAAAGGTAGCTCTAAACTTTATTCTTTTTTTTCTAAGAATATTTAATGCCTCAATAAGCACTAGTTGATTTTTGTAGGGTATTATAGAACCGATGTTGAGCAGATGAACTATATCATTTTCAAAATCGTTCTTTGTTTCTGGAAGATTTTCATGGAACTTGGAGTTCAAAGCTAATGGTATAACAGTAGAATCAATACCTTTATGTTTTTTTATAGCATCTTCCTTTGAAAATTTTGATGAATAGATAATATGCCTTAATCCCTTCAGATTTGAATTAAAATGCCAAGCATTTATCATAGTGCATAATGCCACTTTAAGGTCAAGTTGCTTAATAATTTTCGAGTAACTAAGGTAAAGTTGATTATGGAGAACAATGTAGGTATTGTATTTTTCTAATCCTTTTTTGCAAGATCCCGAGATAAAAAAAACAGCAGAAGGATTATAATCCTCAATAAAATTTATAAAAGCCGAACTATACCTATTAACCAACAAAGATGATAACTTAGATTCAGCTAACTCTTCTGTTATTTGAATTTTTATTTTGGGATTAATATTTTTGTATGGCTTAATGTATTCTTCACTGCAAAATAGCGTAACTTCTGTATCTCCATCTGGTGCATAACAAAAAATATCACTAAGCAAAAAGTAAAGCCCTCCACTTGAAACGCCGCCACAGATTAATGCTATTTTCATAATGATTTTCTTCTAAGTTTATAATCATTACTATTTCTGAATGTCATCGCTATTATAACAACGGAAGCGCTTATCTCGGGAGCCGTTGTTATTACATTTATAAAACCAAACATAAAAATCCCAAATAAAGAAATAATCAAATATCGTTTTATAGGATGTCTTTTTGCGAAATTTAACAAATGACAGATTTGTTTATACAAAATTGAAACAATAAAAGAAAAACCGAATAATCCAGTCCCACCTAGCCAATCTATAAATTCGGAATGCAATCCTAAAGTACTGAAATTTCCAATTAAATTTCCCCAAATCGGTGAAGACAAAAATGCAAACCAGCTACTATTACGCAATTCATCTCTATACCCCATGTCTCCAGAAGTTGACCCTTCAGTAATATACTCATGAATATTAGCCAAACGCTCAGACATAATATGATTGTCTGAAGACAAGGCATTAGCAGATAAAGTCAAAATAGATTCAAGAATAGTGTCTCCTAAACAATAAATTATAGCTATTACGACTAGTCCCCAAAATCTACCTTTTTTTGATGTTAAACTCAAACTAAAATATAATAATGTCAATGACAAAACTACCGCAGTCATATAATTAGCAAACGCTATTGTTAGTGAAATTCCAATCATAATTATTAGATATTTCAGATTTCGTTTTTCTTTATATCTATAAATAAACATCGGTAGTACTATTACTAAAGCATAAATAAATCCATAACCTCCGATATTTGCCATCTGAAAAATTCGATTTTGCTCAACCTCAAGAGGGGAAGCTAACAAGCGACTGGCCATCGGAAAGATTATATTTCCAATACATGTAGTTATAATTTCAATAATAAGTAGTAATTCTAAAAGATTACGAATAAATCTAATTGTACTTTCAGAACTTACTTCTAGCGGTTTTATATAGAGAAACGGCATCCAGAAAACAAATAACATTAATGATTTATTAACCATAGTTATTGCGCCATTAGTTCGCCATACTCCTTGATAAATCAAGAAATCAATAAGTACAAAACCGATAATATATTTAAATGTGAATGAGACAAGATATTTGTTTTCACTTAATAAATGAAGAATCAGACAGAGCAAGGCTATTCCTATAAAAGCAGCCTTTAACATATCTGGCAATATTCTTGTTATTGGAGCAAAGACGTAGACTAAATAAGAAAATAAAGAAATCCTGAGAAATGTATTAGATTCTTTAATCATGCTGTTTTATTCAAAAAATCAAAAAACAATTGTGATATTTTTTCTTCTATAAAATTTTCTTTTGCATATAAGTAGGCTTTATCTCTAATTTGAGTTCTTTCTTTATCAAAACTTAAAAATTCTTTAAGTTTTAATGTCAATTCGGAAGGGTCACTGCATGTTTTTGCAAAAGGCCCTAAAGCTAAAAAAGACATTGAAGAAATATCATTCGGACCATACGCAAAAATAGGTACGTTCCTTGACATATATTCAAATATCTTTGTTGACATGGACAATCTTGTTGATACTTTGCTCTTATAATCAAATGCTTCAATATGGATAAGTGCATCAGATTCTTCTTGCGCCTTTTTAACTTCGCAAGCAGGAATACATCCCATAAATTGCATACACTTTTGAGACTTAAGTTGTCGCAATACTGACTTCGGCAAATCAGAGGCTGTATATACTTTAATTATAATATTCTTTTGAAAACTTGAAGAAATATTTTCTATTGCCTTTGCTATATCTAACAAACATCGCCATCTATTACTATGTAAATTCCCAATATAAGAAAAGATATAATCACCATCTGAAGATTGCCTTATTTGATTGCTAATATTTGAAATCTCAACACAATTCCCTAACACGATTGAGTCTTTACCAAAAAGTTCTTTATATTCACTTTGCATCAAATGACTGGCTGTAATCATGCCAGTACTCTCGTCTATGATATCTTTCCCAATTTTCTTAATCCAATTTCGTCTTAGTGTATCTATTAGTCCAGTATTCTGTTTATAATAAAAGGAATCATCTGTAAAAAAAGTATACATTTTTGCATTCACTAAAGAATACACGTAATCCGCTATTTCAAAAGCTAGGACGTAATCATTAGGAATAAATAATATAACATCAGGGTTTATATTTTCAACCCATTCCTTAAGCGCATTTGTTTTCCACTTTCTTGTATGCCAAAGAACATCTCTCACCATGCTTATAATTGGATAGCGCTTATTTCCCATTCTATATGCCGAAGCATCCGATACCACATCTTTTGCATTTCGATCTGCATCAACTGTGCGACCACATTTATTTTTATTCAAAGGAGATAAGGCACCCAAAACATCTCTGTCTGAAATCATATATGAATGGTCACACAACATTGTAGACCGTATTTCATTTCGGAAGTAGATAGAATAGATATCTTCTTGTGGCCACTGTTTAAGCAAAGAGATAACCGTTTTGCCAACGTTATTAGAATTATCTATTATATTATGACTTATAATTAATAATTTTCTTTTCATACATTAGTTTTATCTAGAATTTACACTTTCATTGATTGCCTAATCTCATGCTCAGGTACAATCTCCTTCATTTTTGACAATAAGCATATCATCAAAAGTGAATGAAAGTTTATGAACGGACTTGCCTATATCAAATACGAATATTTTGTCACCTTTTTTTTCTAATTCCCACTCTAAAACTAGACGGAAAAAACTCTGAAATTAGCCTAAAATATAAAATACAATCTTTAATTAATTACAGTTAAAGTTCCACTTCTCTTAAATTTAATCCTTAAATGTCGGAATAATACTTCCATTATTATCTAGAACATTTCCAAATTTCGTAGTTATGAATTGCGTGTGAAAGAGTTCTCGTTACTTGGGTCCCGTCCTATAAATTATTATTAAATGCCTAATAATAAAACATAAAGATTAATCCAATTCAAACCGCCTCACCACCTGAATCAGCGAATGCAAAAAAAACGATTTGGGTTGATACTTCTTCTCATACTCCTTCGCTGCATCCCGATAAACCGGATTCTTGGTGGCTATATACATAGCTACCTGAAGGCAGGCCCACGAATCAGTAGCGCGTTTACTGGGAGGATCTTGTGCTATCTCATCCAACTCTTTCTCTACCAGGGCCTGCATCTTCTTGCTACCCTCCTTGTCTTTGAGTAGTTGAGCACAAATAAGCATCATGGCTCTGAAATGGCGGCGACCGGTGGGCGATGAAACAGTGGAGAACCTATATTCCCACACTTTATTTAATATCTTTCTGTCTTCCTCTCTTTGAACATCAGTATATGATGCATCGGTGTGGTGATCAATAACGGTTTTGATGTGGGTTTTCACCCATTCCACAAATTTGTATTCTTGCTTCTTTCTGTCGGGTGAAGAGGTTCTTTCTATATCTTCCTCTTTCAAATCTTTGATGCGAAGCAGCATCGTGCCACCAACTACATCCAAACCAACGGTGAAGCTGGTGCCGTTCTTGGTACGCTTGCGCTCTAGGATGCGAGCCTCCCAACCTTTGAAAGCAGTCGTTTTGAGTATTACTTTCTCGTTTAACTCCAAATCATCTACAGTAGACCAAACCTCACAATCAATGCGGCTATCGGCACATAAGGCCATAAATGCCTGCATTTCTTTGTCTCTGATCGTAATGGGATGCTTGGCGTGATTCAGGTAATACCAGAGTTTGGCCAGAGACCATTTATTTCGCTCCTTCAACAAATCCATTTGTCCTTTGTCTAACTTCACAAATAGAAATTTGCGAAGCGACGAATACTTCTGAAGGATTTCTTTGTCGCTTATATTATAGTTTTTGAATGTGACGTAGGGTACGAAAAACTGAATAGCACTCCCCTCAGTCAAAGCTTCGTTTATTTTTATAAGTTCATCGTGCATCTGTTGAGGTTCCGAAGACGTCATGACAATCCAGGATTCCTCTATCGGGTAACTCTCATCGGGCATATTAAACACAGTATTTAGCGATTAAACATTCCATATATTCCACACGCTGTTTTCAAGTCGTGCGTAAAATGCTCATAATCAATTAGATATAGTTTTCAGTATTCAAATATAACTTGCCGAAATTCCCTAGACCCTATTTGGGCTGTTTTCAGCAGAAAACCTATTCTGTCTTTATACCCCACTTCATATCAAAATAAGGCTAAACTGATTTTTGCTCTTGTTAGAACATCTATCGTCGGCAAAGATAAATTATTTTTTCTTAGAAAACAATGCTTTTTTTTTCATTTTTTTTCCATATAATTACTTTATGTGAATTTATGTAAGTTCCTAAATGAACGTACACATCTGATAACGTGTAGTTTAGAAACACTTTTTTCACTACTTTTGCGCCCCAAACAATAAAAAAGAGACAAAGCAGCTATTCTAAAAACAATAAATAATGAGCGAAAAAAATAAATCGCGTAATGCCAGTAGCATAACCAACCAATTAAAAAACATGTTGGCAATAATCAAAGACTTCCACAAAAATCCCGAAATGATTTCTAATCGAAATGTTCGTATACTACGAAAAATACATAAAATACTCACGGAAATCATCAACATGTTAAATAACCAAAAAAGTGATAAACTATGATTTTTGTACACCAACCACTTTATAACCATCTAAATATAAAGCAATTAACATTTTACAAGTGTACAAAAACAACAGTTTTTGCCAAAAATATTCTTTATACATTTGCATCGAAACTAAATGATATCAATCATGAAACACACTTATTTAAAAGAAGAAAACGCTATGAAAATAACGTATTTCACCAATGTGAGAAGTAAAGTATGCGAAAGCATTAGTTTGAAACATTTTATTGAGCTTACCCGCAACGGTACGTGGCAACGCATCACCGAAGAATACCGACAGGCGTTGGCCGACGGTAACGAGCAGCGGGCCACACGGCTCAAGGGCAACCTGCCGGCCATTGCACCCGCGGGTATTTTCGAGGGCGGACACAGTGCTGCCAACCTGGTGCAGCTTAGCGGACTGGTCGATATCGACATTGACAAGTGCAGCGAGCGGCTCGAAGAAATCCGTGATCTGCTACACCGGCTTCCCTACGTGGTGTACACGCAAGTCAGTCCGTCGAACAACGGAGTGAAGTGCCTCGCGCGGGTCAGCATCAGCCAAGCCTCACAGTATACCCCGCTCTTTCGGCTCATCACCACACACATCAGCAACCACATTCAGTTTCCGTGTGACATGCAGTGCTCGGACGTTAGCCGGTTGCAGTTTGTGTGCCACGACCCCACCGTGTATTACCGTCCCGATGCCATCACCTTTCAGGAACACCTGAACTTGGAAGGTGAATTGCCGGTACAGTTCCCCGAACCGCCACCTGCCACACCGGTACTAACCGATGCAGCAGCTCTGCCCGGCAAAGGAACCGCACTGGCGGTACTCGAAGAGGTACTCCGCGAAATTCCCTTTTTGCGGGGACACCGAAACGAGTGCATGCTACGCTTGGGACAGCGCATACGCGTAAAGGATTTTTCACACGAGGAAGTGGAGAAGATGATTTCCTTAGCCGGTGAGAAGTTGGCTCAACCCGATTTTCCGGAGGAAGAAATACGCCGCACGTTACTATCTGGTTATCAGTATGTTAGCCGTAAGAAAAGTGAAAGCAACAACTCCGCAGAGGGTTCACCAGGGTTCACTTCTCTCGGGGCGAACCCTGCCGCTGGAGAGGACGGTTCCGAAGAAGATGATTTGTTCGATAATACGAACCAATTACGCAACGAGGCACCTTACATTCCCGACGAGGTTTATGAGCAGCTTCCTCCCCTTCTGCAAGAAGTAGTGAAACATCCGCGTACCCGTCGCGAGCGAGACATCATGCTGATGGCCGCCATTAGCAACCTCAGCATTGGTCTGCCTCATGTGAAGCTCAGCTACGCCAACTCTCTGCATGGCACGCAACTCTTTTTTGCCGTTATAGCTCCTGCCGGAGCAGGTAAAGGGTGTGCGTTCAAGGTCAGTGCCATCATCAATGGCGTTCATCGTCATTATGAGAAAATCTATCATATTGAGTTGAAAGAGTTCCAAACCAAAATGCAGGTATGGGACGCCGATCGAGATGCAGCTGTCCGCAAAGGCAACTTTAAGGAGCTGAATCCCAAGCCCGAACCTCCCAAGGGCATCTACATCAACATTGCAGCCAACACATCGAAAAGCCGCATCGTGGAACACCTTTGCAACAACGGACCGCTGGGTGCCGTGATGAACTGTGCCGAGATTGATACCCTCTCCTCCTCCAGTAGTCAGGAGTACGGTAAGTTTGATGATCTGCTGCGTTGCTGCTTTGACGGCGACCGCTACGTAAGCTCTTTCAAAATCAGCAACGAACCCATCTGTGTGGAAGAACCCCGCATGGCGCATTGCCTGGCAGGTACACCCGATCAGTTCGTGCGGTTTATCGGAACGTTGGAAAACGGATTGTACAGTCGCTTCATGCTCATCACCATGGGTAACACCGACGAATGGTTGTCGGCCGCTCCCCGGGAAAATGTGGAAGACAGCAACCTACACTTCGCCCGCTTGTCCGATAGGCTGTTGGAAATTCATCTCATCCTGGATAAAAGTCCTACGCACGTGAACTTTACCGCCGAGCAGTGGGCTATTCACGACGCCTTTTTCAGTGAGAAGCTGAAAGAAGTGCGCGAGCAAGAGAACGATAACATCGATGCCATTGTGAAACGTGCCGGTGTGATGGTGTGCCGCATGGCAGCCCTGTTCACCACCCTGCGCAAGTACGATGAATTCCTGTTGCTGCCCGAGCGTATTTGTGAAGATCGTGATTTTAACAATGCCATGAGCATCATGACTGCCTTGCTGGAACACAGCCTGCTGCTGAGCAGTTCATTTCCGGATGCCAGCAGGAAGAAAGCGAAACCGCTGACTCCTTTTAATAAAATTTCGAACATCATGAAGATTGTACCCGCAACATTTAGCCACAAAGATTTTATAGTAGCAGGAGCTTCACTGGGTATACACCGCAGCACTTGCAAACGACTTATAAAAAAGGCTATAAACTTGGAATACGTCGAGAAACAGGAGGTTTGGTATATCAAAATAGAGAAAGGAGGAAAAAAAAGAAACGCTAAGAGAGAGTGAACCCTGAGTGAACCTCAGCGAACCCCGAAAGCCCCTCCGGTCCGGGTGAGAAACTCCTTTCTCAAAGGACCGGAAAATAATAAATTTTAGTAACACAAAAGCTGCTTTGTCTCTTTATTGAATTGTTTGGAAAACGTCTTTATGTTTTCAAAAAACGCCTTTATGTTTTCGGAAAACATAAAGGCGTTTTTATAAAGTCTGTCTAAGGCTCCCCCAGGAAGTGCGCTATGAGTTCCACCTCCCTTTTGAGAAACACATGCCGGTGTTTGTCATACCCAATGCGTTGCAGTTCTCCCGTGAGTTCCCGGTTTTTGCGTATCCACCTGTACAGTCGTTGCAAGGCCGGTGTGGCACACAAACCCGGTGCATAGAGCATGGCAAGTTCCACCTTGGCATACGATCTGAGGCAGAACACCTCTTCGTTCTTTTCGTCTTTCATACTTATTTTATTACCAATTATTCTTCCATAAAGATAATAAAATAAGGGGTTTTAAGCAAGTATATTGTCAAATACTTGACAAGAATTTCACAAAAGGCACTATATCTCTGCTAACACTGGCTTTTTCGAGAGCCTCCATATATTCACTTCTTCTTTCAATAGTGAGAATAATGTGCTCATTGCATCACGTAGTGCATCGGGATTGAGAGGTGTGTGCATAGAATTACGTATATAAACCTGATGTGAACGATAACCCACAACATCCGAAGGTTTGATAATGCCGGCTGTCACACAGGGCATAAACATTTCACTGTGCCATATCAACAAATCGCGTTCTGCTATTTCAGCACTATCTTCGCCCTGAAAAATAGCGGAAACACTCTTCTTTACCGCTTGAAAAGCTTGCCAATAACCACGTGCTGCCAGTGCATTTTTCGCATCCAGATCATCCTTATCCGGCTTCCATTCACCGCTTCTCACTTTATTTATTAATTCATCTGTTACACGGTACCCTTCAATAGAAAGAGAATGATAGGCATCATCGTTTCCCTTATCTCATCGGCGAAATCACTTCTTCCTATGTTGCGGAATGCCCCTATGACCCGCCCCGCCCGAACCGTCTGTCCGGTATCAATCAAGATTTTTATTATATCCGAGGGATCGGTTATCATGGCCAATGCTGTTCGCATCGTAAGCGGATCATTGCCATACATTGACGGTGCAGCTACAATAATAGCCTCAGAAAGTGTATAAAGATTTAACTTATACCTATTGTTCCTATCTATTTTTACCGGTATTTCTGCCGAGAGCACCACTCATTTCCATATCTTTCGTTAGCATATCTTGAGATGAAATTCCAAAAAGAAGCATACCATGCAGTAGTATCTCCAGGCAGTTCGGTTATGTTTGCCATAATTTCATTTGTATCAATACACGTAATTAAACCCGTTGAATAACACGTTTATTAAAACGTTGCATTACACGTTTATTATGCAAATATAATCATTTATTTAAAAGACTAACATGTTTTTAAGTAAATGAGCATAATTAGTTTATCTACTATCAGAGACCTAATGACACAACAGTACATATTTTTGTCTAATCAATAAAAAGTAATAAAAAAGTGGGAGTTGATTCCCGGAAAAAAACCGTTCATCAACTCCCGTCAACCTCAAGCATTGTCTTTTCTATCTCATTCGTTTTATTATTTGGGATCTCTGGCGTCTAGTATCATCTTTTTCTGATTCAGAAACTCAACTTTTTCCTCATCCGTATCGAATATGATCAGTTCATACTGGCCTATCTTTTTTACGTGAACAATTTCATCATGTTCTATCTTGGTAATGTTCTTCACTTCAAAATTGGGAATAAAAAGTGCGTTAGGGTACATTAATGTTAAGTCACTGATCTTTATCAACCAAATAAGTTCTTTTTTCATTGTATTACATTGAATATTTATAATAAAATAGCGAAAGCAAATATAGCTATATTTTTCATAAAATCAGCATATCGTTTCTATCTATTTCATCAAACTTCATCAATTCCCATCAAACGCCATCAAACGCCGTCATTGAGGGTTGCCGCCTGTCGTACCTTTACAGAGTCATAAAGAAACATAAGTATTCACGTTTAAAGATTTAAGATTATGTCAAATTCAGTCAATTACTCTGTAGTGGAGCGCAAGAACCCTTCCAAGAAGGATGCTCCGTTAAAATTTTACGCCCAGGCGCAATCCAACGGCGATGTAGATACCGACGAGATGGCTCGTCGTATTGAGAAGTCGTGTACCGTAACCCGCGCCGATGTCAATGCGGTATTAACAGCACTGGAAGATACCATAGTAGAAGGATTGCAGAAAGGCGAGATTGTTCGCTTGGGTAATCTCGGTAACTTCCAGATTGGTCTGAGCAGCAAAGGAGCCGATACCGCCAAAGAGTTCAGCGTAAGTATGATTCAGAGTGCGAAGATCAATTTCCGTGCCGGCAGTGCTTTGAGAAATGCGGTACACGGACTGAGCTACAGCCGCGTGCGCACCATTCAGGCGCAGAAAGAAACCGGTCAGAAGACAGACCCTACCCTGCCGGTTGATCCCGTTGACCCCACCAATCCCGGTGGAGAAGACGTGGACGACCCCAACGGTTAATCCCAGTATTCACCCTTTAATACATGAAGAAGATGAGAAAAGTAATTCAGTTGCTAGTTGAGTGCGTTATCGTGCTGCTTCCGTTTTTCAAGAAGAGAATATGCGAACCATCGATCTCATCGTAGTGCATTGCTCCGCCACGCGCGAAGACCGGCCTTTCAGCCGTGAAGCCCTTGAAGCCGCCCATCGTGCGCGCGGCTTCAGCGGCATCGGCTACCACTTCTACGTGCGCAGAGACGGCCGCATTGAGAGTTGCCGGCCGGTAGAATTTCCGGGTGCACATGCCCAAGGTTACAACACCCGTAGCATCGGTATCTGCTACGAAGGCGGACTCAACACCCGCGGTGACCCTGCCGATACCCGTACCGAGTGGCAGAAGCACTCCCTGAAGGTACTCATCAAAGCCCTCCTGATGGATCACCCCGGTAGCCGCGTGTGCGGCCATAGGGACCTCAGTCCCGACCTCAACGGAAACGGTAAGGTTGATCCCTGGGAGAGATTGAAAGAATGCCCGTGCTATGACGTTTCGTTATAAAAATCTAAAAAAGCAGCCCAAATTGTTGGCTGCTTTTTTTTATTCACTATATTTGCGCGTTGTAGTTTGCTAAGGGCATTGCATCTACATATTTTAAACTATCATCTCAATAAACAAGTCTCCGTTTACCGGAGCATCAACCTTGGTGTTCCGGTGGCTGGGCTTTTCAATCTTAATCTAAATAAATGGGAGTTGACTCCCGGAAAAACCGTTCATCAACTCCCTCAGAATCCTCCTTAATTAAAAACTATCATCTTAAACAAGCTTATTTGGAGAACTCCTTTTTATCTTCTATTCCACCGTCACACTCTTTGCGAGGTTACGAGGCTGGTCCACATCCAATCCTTTCATCACCGCTACATGGTAAGCCAGTAGCTGCAAAGGAATCACGGTTAAGAGTGGAGAGAGGCAAGCCAGTGTAGCGGGTACTTCGATGACATTATCAGCCAATCCTTTCACCACCTCGTCACCCTCCGTTACGATAGCCAGAATGCGACCTTTGCGGGCCTTTACTTCCTGAATGTTACTCAACATCTTTTCGTAAAGCTGGTGATGCGTGGCAATAACCACCACCGGCATCTCCGCATCCACCAAAGCGATGGGACCGTGTTTCATCTCGGCAGCCGGATAGCCCTCGGCATGAATGTAACTGATTTCTTTTAATTTCAAAGCACCTTCCAATGCCACGGGGAAGTTATACCCACGGCCCAGGTAGATAAAGTTACGGGCATAGGTGTAACATTTGGCCAACTCGGCAATAATCTGATCACACACCAACATACGCTCCATCTTATCGGGAATCACAGCCAGCTCCGCTACGGTTTCTTCGTATTCGGCTGTTGAGATGGTTTGCTTTTCTTTACCCAGACACAGAGCCAGCATGGTAAGCACCGTAAGCTGTCCCGTAAAGGCTTTGGTAGAAGCTACACCGATTTCGGGACCCACATGTATGTACGTACCCGTATCTGTAGTTCTTGCAATGGACGAACCGACCGCGTTGACGATACCAAAGATAAAGGCTCCTCTTTCCTTGGCCAGGCTGATAGCGGCCAAGGTATCTGCCGTTTCGCCCGATTGGGAAATAGCTATTACCACATCTTGGGCATCAATGACGGGATTCCGGTAACGAAACTCCGAAGCGTATTCCACTTCCACCGGCACCTTGGCAAAGGTTTCAATCATCTGCTTACCTATCAAGCCTGCGTGCCAGGAAGTACCGCAAGAGACAATGATGACGCGCTTGGCATTCAGCAGGCGTTCGCGGTGATGGGTTACTGCCGATAGCACCACCCGTTTTTCTTGTTCCAGCAAGCGGCCGCGCATGCAGTCTTTCATGGCTTGCGCCTGCTCGTAAATTTCTTTGAGCATGAAATGCGGATAGCCTCCTTTTTCGAGCAGACCGATGTTCATTTCAATGCATTGCACATCGGGATCCACCGATTCATTCTTCAAGTTGCAGATCTGCATCTCCTCGCCACGTTTCAGCACCACGATCTCTTCGTCGTTGAGGTACACCACGTTTTGGGTGTATTCAACCAGAGGGGTTGCATCCGAGGCTATAAAGAACTCTTGGTTGCCTTCACCCAAACCGATAACCAGCGGACTGCTTTTGCGTGCCGCAATGACCTGATCGGGGTGGTCTTTATCGACCAATACAATGGCGTATGCACCTATGACCTGATTCAGTGCCAGACGCACAGCTGATACCGTGTCCACACCCTGTTTTTCTTTTACATATTCAATAAACTGCACCAATACCTCGGTATCGGTTTCGCTTTTGAAAGTAAATCCGAGTTTGGAAAGCCGCTCTTTGATGACCGAATAATTTTCGATGATGCCGTTGTGCACCAACGCCAACTTACCCGATTGTGAAGTATGCGGGTGGGCATTGCCCGACGACGGAATGCCGTGGGTAGCCCAGCGCGTATGCGCGATGCCCAAGGTTCCCGAAAGGTCACTGCTGGTTAACGTTTCTTCCAAATGAGCCACTTTCCCTTCTTTCTTGTACACATTGAGCGTGTCCAGTTGCGAAAGAAGTGCTACTCCGGTGCTGTCGTATCCCCTGTATTCCAGTCTTTTTAAACCCTTAATCAAGACAGGAAAGGCCTGTCGTGTTCCAATATATCCTACTATTCCACACATATATAGTTTATTTATCTAACTCTTCAAAACGTGAATTACGCGAAATAAATTCCGGTACTATTTGTTTCATCAGGGCTACCGTAGGTATTACCTCTACGTTACGCGAAAGCGCATCGAACCGTTCATAATCAGCTAAGATGTCACTGTATTCGTACCGGCGCACCTTGGCAATCATAATTTTTTTATGCGGCGTAGGGAGTGTATTTTCTTCGTTGCTGAGAACTTCTTCATAGAGTTTTTCACCCGGACGCAAGCCCGTGAATTCGATCTTAATATCCTCATAGGGTATATAGCCCGCCAGTTCAATCATGCGGGTAGCTAAGTCTACAATCTTCACAGCTTTACCCATTTCAAACACAAAGATTTCATTGCCCTTTCCCATGGTGCCCGCTTCGAGCACCAAACGACAAGCTTCGGGTATGGTCATAAAGAAACGGATGATATCCGGATGGGTAACCGTTACCGGGCCACCGTTTTCAATTTGCTCCTTGAAACGAGGAATCACCGAACCATTGCTGCCCAACACATTGCCGAAACGAGTGGTGATAAATTGGGTATGACCCTTTACTTTGTCCTCACGGATGGCCGTACCCAAACTTTGCACATAGATTTCCGCCAAACGCTTGGAGGCTCCCATTACATTGGTGGGGTTTACGGCCTTGTCCGTAGAAACCATAATCATTTTCTCGGCACCGTACTCCAAAGCCAGATCCGCCACCTGACGCGACCCGATGACGTTAACCAATACGGCCTCGCAAGGGTTTTCCTCCATCAACGGCACGTGTTTATAAGCTGCTGCATGGAACACCACCTGCGGATGGTATTTTTCAAACAACATGCGCAGACGTTTTTCAATGCGCACATCGCCAATAATGGGTTCAAACTTTAAATCGGGGTAGCAACGCTCCATCTCCAAGCGGAGGTTGTGCAACGGGGTTTCTGCCGAATCAAACAGCAACAGCCGCTTGACGTGCATACCTGCCAGCTGGCGGCAAAGCTCACTGCCGATACTGCCTGCCGCACCGGTAACCAGCACCACTTTACCACTGAACTCCGTTTCCACCTCGGTCATGTTGATTTCAATTTCATCACGCCCCAAGAGGTCTTCAATGCGAAGTTCCGGTATGCTGCGATTGCACACCTTACCGTCTTTCAATTCATCCATGGAAGGCAGCATCAGCATACGTACCTTGGCCCGGGTGCAATAACGAATCAGGCGATCCTGCTCTTTCTCTACATCGGCATGACGGGTAAAAAGAACGTATTTGATTTGGCGATCGAGCACCAATTGTTTGAATTCATCGTAATTCTTAGCCGGATAAACCATTTGCCCGCCAATACGGAGGCTATTGGTGCGATTCGGTGAAAGGTATCCCTCCACCTCGTAACGTCCCAGTTTGGAAGTCAAGGAATGGTTCAAAGCCATGGTATCCTGAGGACCCATGTAAACCAGCAATTTATCTCGATTGCCCGATATGCGGTTCATTATGAAACGATAGGCAGTGGTTAACGTTACACGGAAACCTACTAAGAAGAAAAAGGTCAAACTAAAGTCGATAACCAAGCCGATAAAATAAAAGCGGGAGGTGACTTGAGTCAAGATATACCCCACCAAAGGAGCCATACACAGTATTTTCAGCAAGGCACTGATAGCCAGCCGCCCCACTTCCATTAAACCGGAATGGCGGATAATCCCTTTGTAGGTACCTAGTAAGATAAAGCTAAGTGCACTACCGCCCAGGGCTGTAACCATGCCCAGCAAGAATTGATTCAGTGTAAAGTCCGTTTGACTGACATACACAATAAAAAGCAAAGCAATGAAACTACTGAAACCCGATATAATAAGGTCAGTCGAGAAAACAACCCAGCGGTTGATGTACTTGAAGTTTAATAAAACTTTTAAAACAGATCGTTTATTCATAAGTAAAGTGTATACGGTATTATTTGAGATGTACTTTGAAGTAAACACCTACCGAGGGATATTTACATTCAGTCAGTTCTGTTACAATATTGATATGGTCTTTCCAAATGCGATAACTTAACCCGCAGTTCAGACGACGAGAATCATATTCCGCCATTATATTCAGCTGTGCATGAAAACGCGGCGACCAATTGGTTCCCAATGCCATCCCATTGAGCGGATAATCTGAACGATTATTATACACGTAAGCTGCATGTAATCCTAGTTCACCATAGAAATTAAAATGTTTTGTAGCTGCTAAGTACCAGCGATTCCAAAAGCCATTTCCCAAGCTACTAGTTTCTAAATATTCATTGGCTTTAAAACTAGCACTAGTTAACACATCATTACTTCCTACTACTACCGCCGGCATGTGTTGCCAGAATTGCCCCTCTTTGATAGCACGTAGGCGTACGCTGAATTGACGATCCTGGTTACGATATTTTTCTGGCAAGCCCATACCAGGCATGGCAAATTTAAAGAGGGTACAGGTATAACCCACTTCCAAAAACGGGAACATGGTGATGTTAATATAATAATTATAAGTAGGGTAATCCCATTTGGTAGGGGTAGCCTGTTCGTGTAAATAAGAGCCGCCCAGCATAAAGGTTTTGTCACGCTGCATGTCTGCCGTAGGCATGTGCAGCAAACCGGTGGTTCCGTACGGAAACTGAGCAAAGATTGACAGGCTCAGGGAAGACAAAAAAACAAATATACGGAATCTTTTCATACGTAGCAGATTAGTTTTCTTTGATAATTATGCCGCAAAAATAAGACAGTTTAAGCCAGAAACCAAATAAAACAAAACATTTTTTTGCTTTTTTTCTTTTTACGTCTCCAACGCTTTATTTATTAAAAGATTATATTACCTTTGCCTCGCTAAATGGTAACGAACAGCACATTTTTAATTTTAAACGAAAAGATCTATGCAACGATTTATCACCCTACTGCTTTTCTTATTCGCCTTCGGCTCTTTGATCTCAGCCCAGCAACTATCTGATGATCAGGTGATTCAGTATGTAAAAGAGGCGCAAAGACAGGGGAAAACACAAAAACAGATGACCACCGAACTGGCTGCCAAAGGGGTTACTGCCGAACAGGTGGAACGCATTAAAAGCAAATACCAGAACCAACAACAGCAAGAGGATAAAAAAAACAATTTTTCATTCTCTTCGCGACAGCGAAAGCAAGGCGTTGAGACGCCTCTTGCAACCCAGGATAAACGGAAAGCAACTACCGGAGCAGACGCTGAAGAAGGGGAAGAGTTATTGACAGAACAGAATAAGGATACCGAATTGCCGGAAAATCAAATTTTCGGGCATAACATTTTCACGAATTCCAACCTGACCTTTGAGCCGAATGTCAACATGGCCACGCCCACCAACTACAAACTGGGACCGGGTGATGAGGTGATTATTGACGTATGGGGGGTGTCTGAAAACAGCATCCGGCAAACCATCTCTCCGGAAGGAAGCATTCTGGTGAGTAACATCGGACCGGTGTACCTCAGCGGTATGACGGTGAAAGAGGCCAACAGCTACCTGCAACGGGAGTTTGCCAAGATCTATTCGGGCATTGCAGGGGCAAGACCCAGCTCGCAAGTGAAACTGACCCTGGGGCAGATACGTTCCATTCAGATCAGTATCATGGGGGAGGTAACGGTACCGGGCACCTACACGCTCTCATCATTCTCATCGGTGTTTCACGCCTTGTATCGCGCCGGCGGAGTGAACCGCATCGGTAGCCTGCGCAGCATCAAAGTGGTTCGTTCAGGGCGTACGGTGGCCGATCTGGATGTGTATGACTTTATCCTGAAAGGAAAAATGAAGGATGATGTGCGCCTGCAAGAGGGCGATGTGATCATTGTAAACCCGTATGACTGCCTGGTAAAGATTACCGGTAAAGCCAAACGGCCGATGTTTTACGAAATGAAAAACACAGAGTCCATCAGTACCTTATTGAAATATGCGGGTGGATTTGCGGGTGATGCCTATAAAAAAGCGGTACGCCTGATACGCAAAAGCGGACAGGAACACCAAGTGTTCAACATTGACGAAATGGATTACTCGGTCTTTAAGCTGGCCGATGGCGACCAGGTGATGGTAGATTCGGTACTGGAACGCTTCGAGAACCGCGTGGAGATCAAAGGTGCGGTGTTCCGCCCGGGGCTGTACCAGGTGGATGGAGATGTGAACACGGTGAAACGCCTGATTCAAAAGGCGGAAGGGCTGCGCGGGGATGCGTTTATGAACCGGGCGGTGATTTACCGCGAAAACGAGGACCTGAGCCGCGAGGTGCTGCAGGTGAACTTGCGGGCACTGATGCAGGGTACCCTGCCGGATATTCCGCTGCAACGCAACGACGTGTTGTACATTGCCGGGCTAACCGACCTGAAAGAGGAAGGCACACTGACCATTCACGGCGAGGTAGGGGCACCAGGCACGTACCTGTATGCGGATAACATGTCTGTGGAAGACCTGATTCTGCAGGCAGGTGGGTTGCTGGAAGCAGCATCTACCGCACGCATCGACGTAACACGACGCATCAAGGATCCTAAAAATGCACAATACAATAAAACGGTTGGAAAAACATTCTCGTTTGAATTCAAAGACGGGTACCTGGTGGGTGACAGTGCTTTCTTCCAACTGAAACCTTTTGACGAGGTGTATGTACGCAGAAGTCCGGCTTACCGCACGCAACAGAACGTCAGCGTAAACGGTGAGGTGTTGTTTGCCGGTACGTATGCCCTTTCCAAAAAGAACGAACGACTCAGTGACCTCATTGGCAAAGCAGGTGGTGTAACGCCTGATGCGTACGTAAAAGGGGCGCGATTGATACGGAAAATGACAGAAGAGGAACACAAGCGTCAGGAAGACTTACTGAAGCTGGCACAAAAAAGTGGTAAGGATTCCATTGCTGCCGATGTGCTGGAAGCGCCCGACACCTACGTGGTGGGTATTGACCTGCAAAAAGCGCTGGGCAGACCGAACTCCAGCGATGACCTGGTGCTGCGCGAAGGGGATGTGCTGTTTGTACCGGAATTCATCAATACGGTAAAAATCAGCGGTGAGGTGATGTACCCCAACACGGTGCTCTACCAAAAAGACAAGGGATTGAAATATTACTTGGAACAGGCAGGAGGCTACAGCGAGAAGGCCAAGAAAAGAAGTGCCTACGTGGTGCACCTCAACGGAACGGTGGCACAGTTGAAAGGAAACAGCGCGAACGACATAGAACCGGGAAGCGAAATAGTGATACCCACCAAGGAGGAAGGTAAGAAGATGACCTTGGCGCAAACCATTTCCATAGGAACTTCTATCGCTTCCTTGGCATCCGTAATTACCTCTTTGATTTACTTATTGAAATAGAACAAACGATGGAAAACAACATAACACCTGCAGAAAACCCGCTACAGCAGGAACAAGAACAGGAAATAGATTTACTGGAACTGGCCCAGAAAGTATGGGCGGAGCGGAAACTGGTAATTAAGGTTTGCGCTATAGCCGCCGTGGTAGGCGTTGTCGTAGCATTCAGCATACCCAAAGAATATACAGCCAGCATGAAACTGGCACCCGAAACCACCGGTAAAACTCCGGGAGGAGGCATGGGGGCACTGGCGGCAATGGCGGGCATCAACTTGGGGAGCTCATCAGGGCAGGATGCTTTGTCACCAGACCTCTACCCGGACATTGTAAGCTCTACCCCCTTCCTGACAGGACTGTTTGATGTAAACGTAACCACGCAAGACGGTAGTGTCAAAACATCACTCTACGAATACATGAAAGAACACCAGCGAAAGCCCTGGTGGGGCAGTGTACTCTCCGCTCCTTTTAAAGCATTGGGTTGGGGTATGTCTCTGTTTCGTGAGACGGAAAAAGACGCACCGGCAGGCAGTAAAGTAGATCCGTTTAAATTGACACCCAAGCAGGCCGGAATTGTAAACGCACTAAGTAGCCGCATTTCGGTATCTGTTGAAAAGAAAACAGGAGTCACTACCTTATCCGTACAGATGCAGGACCCGGTGATTTCTGCGGCACTAACGGATACGGTAATGCACCGCTTACAGAATTACATAACGGACTATCGCACCAACAAAGCACGCCACGACCTGGCCTTTACCGAAAAGTTATACAAGGAAGCCAAAGAGAATTACTACACGGCACAACAACGCTATGCCCGTAACGTAGACGGTAACCTGGATGTGATTCTGCAAAGTTACCGCAGCGAGCAGGAACGGTTGCAGAACGAAATGACCCTAGCCTACGGGGTGTACAACCAGCTGGCACAGCAATTGCAGATGGCCAAAGCCAAGGTGCAGGAGATTACACCGGTGTACACCGTGGTGCAACCTGCCGTGGTTCCGTTAAGACCGATAAAGCCTAACAAGATGACTATACTTTTCGGCTTTGTATTCTTGGCAGTAGCGGGTAGTTCGATGTGGATTTTATATGGAAGAGATTTACTTAAAAAGTTAAAAAGATGACACATACATGGTTTGAATGCAAAATTCGCTACGAGAAGATGATGGAAAACGGCATGAACAAAAAGGTGACGGAACCGTACCTGGTGGATGCCCTGAGTTTTACGGAAGCGGAAGCACGCATCATTGAGGAGATGACTCCTTTTATTACGGGGGAGTTTACGGTATCGGACATTAAACGCGCCAACTACAGCGAGCTGTTTGCCAGCGAAGAGGATGCAGCCGACCGCTGGTTCCGATGCAAACTGCTGTTTATCACGCTCGACGAGAAGAGCGGAGCGGAGAAGAAAACGGCTACCAACGTATTGGTGCAGGCAGCCGACTTGCGCGACGCGGTGAAGAAGCTGGACGAGGGAATGAAGGGTACCATGGCCGATTACCAGATTGCTTCGGTAGCGGAAACGGCTATCATGGATATCTATCCGTACAGCGCGGAACCTAACGATGAACCGGAGTTTCAGGGATGAGTATTGCAGAGAATCTGAAAGGGGTGCAACAGGACTTGCCCGAAGGGGTGAGGCTGGTGGCGGTATCGAAGTTTCACCCGGTGGAGGCGCTCAACGAGGCGTACGCTGCGGGGCAACGGGTGTTCGGTGAGAGCCGGGTACAGGAGATGTGCGCCAAGCAGGAGGTGATGCCTGCGGATGTGGAATGGCACTTCATAGGGCATCTGCAAACCAACAAGATTAAGTATATGTTGCCGTTCGTGAGCCTGATTCACGGCATCGATTCGTATCGGTTGCTGGAGGAGGTGAACAAACAGGCTGCCCGTGCCGGACGGGTGATTAACTGCCTGCTGCAACTGTACATTGCGCAGGAGGAGACGAAATTCGGATTCAGCCCGGAGGAGTGTCGCAGCATGCTCGCCGCAGGCGAATGGAGAAACCTGACGAACGTGCGGGTGTGCGGACTGATGGGCATGGCGAGCAACACGGACAACGGTGAACAAATAAGCCGGGAGTTTCGTTCTCTGCACGGGTTCTTCAACGAGGTGAAGGCGGAGTTCTTTGCGGAATGTCCGGAGTTCAGGGAGTTGTCCATGGGCATGTCTCACGATTACCGCCTGGCGGTAGCGGAAGGCAGCACGCTGGTACGCGTAGGAAGCCGCATCTTCGGAGAACGGGTGTATTGACCGGTAGGAAACCAACAACAAATGACTGAAAGTATATATAATTGAATTATGGCTATATCATTAAAAACACGTTTTGCCGGATTGGAGCTTTGTAATCCGGTGATCATTAGCAGTTCGGGACTAACTAACAGTGCGGAAAAGAACCGCAAACTTTGTGAGGCGGGCGCAGGTGCCATCGTACTGAAATCGCTCTTCGAGGAGCAGATTTTAATGGAGGTGGATAGTATGCAGGATTCGGTGTATTACCCGGAAGGAACCGATTACCTGAGGGAGTCGATGAAGCATCACAAGTTGGGTGAGTACCTGCAACTGATTGCCGACAGCAAGAAGGTGTGCGACGTGCCCATCATTGCGAGCATCAACTGTTACTCGTCCAGCGAATGGGCGCACTTTGCAGCCGAAATTGAAAAGGCGGGTGCGGATGCCATTGAGGTGAACATCCTGGCTTTGCAGAGTGATGTGGATTACCAGTACGGGGAATTTGAGCAACGACACATTGACATTCTGCGCAACGTGAAGGCGCATACGTCTTTGCCCGTGATTATGAAGCTGGGCATGAAGTTAACCAACCCGGTGGCGCTGATCGCTCAGCTGTATGCCAACGGAGCGGCGGCAGTGGTGTTGTTCAACCGCATGTATCAGCCGGACATTGACGTGGAGAAGATGGAGCACAAGAGCGGAAAGGTATTCAGCTCGCCCGAGGAGTTATCTCGTGCATTGCGCTGGGTGGGCATCGCTTCGTCTCAGGTGGATAAGATAGATTATGCCGTATCCGGCGGGGTACATCAACCCGAGGATGTGGTGAAAGCGATATTGAGCGGAGCGGCTGCCGTAGAGGTGTGCAGTTCCATTTATATGAACACGAACAGGTATATTGACGAATACTTGCGGTTTACCAGTGCCTGGATGGGTCGCAAGGGTTTCGAGAAGGTAAGCCAGTTTAAGGGCTTGCTGCGTGTAAAGGATGTAAAGGGGGTGAATACGTTTGAACGTACGCAGTTCCTGAAGTATTTCAATGAATACAAGAACGAAGACTAGACTATAATAACAAACTATTCAGTATATTAATTTTGTTAAATATTAAAGTTTTTTATTTTAGCGATTGCACCTCGTGAGAAGTGCAATCGTTTTTTTTAGGGATTACATGAGGATGCTGGCCAGCTCGCTGAGCATGCTGCGCTCTCCTTTCATGAGGTTGATATGGGCAAAGAGGTTCTGGTCTTTCATGCGGTCAATCATGTAAACCAGTCCGTTGGACTCGCTATCGAGGTAAGGCTGGTCAATCTGCTGGATGTCTCCGGTGAAGACCATCTTGGTGCCTTCGCCTGCACGGGTGATGATGGTTTTGATTTCGTGCGGGGTGAGGTTCTGGGCTTCGTCCACAATACAGAAGGTTTCGGAGAGGCTGCGCCCGCGGATGAAGGCGAGGGCTTCGATAACGAGTTGTTCGCTCTTCTGCATCTCTTCGAGGCGTTTCACTTCGGCGGAGGTGGCGGCAAACTGGCGTTTGATGACGTTGAGGTTGTCAAACAGGGGTTGCATGTAGGGGGCCACTTTTTCTTTGGCATCGCCGGGAAGGAAGCCGATGTCTTTGTTGGACAGGGCCACGATGGGACGTGCCAGCAGGATTTGCTTGTATTCGTTCATCTGTGCCAGGGAGGCGGCCAGGGCGAGCAGGGTTTTACCGGTGCCTGCCTTGCCGGTGAGGGCCACGAGTTTCACGGCGGGATCGTTCAACACGTCGAGTGCGAAGCTTTGCTCGGCGTTGCGGGGTTCGATGCCGTAGCTCTTGCCCTTGAGCACGCGGTTGATGGTATGGGTGAAGGGGTTGTAGCGTGCCAGCACGCTGTTGCGTGCACTGCGGAGCACAAAGCATTCGTTGGGGTGCAACTGGTCTTTGTGGGGAAACTCATCGACGTCGATGCCTTCGTGTGAGGAGTAGATGCGATCGATGAAGGCGGGATCCGTATCGTCAAACATTTCGTTGGAGTGTTCGAAGATGTCGGCATTCACCACTTTGTCTGTAATGTAATCTTCGCAATGGATACCGATGGAACGGGCTTTCATGCGGAGGTTGATGTCTTTGGTGACGAGGGTGGTTTTTACGTCGGGTTGTTTCTTCTCTACATAATCCACCGCAGCGAGTATTTCATGGTCGGGCTTGTGCTCCGGAAAGGAGTCGCGCACGCGGTCGGACTTCACACTACCGGTGATTACAAACAAACGGCCCATGCCCTGCCCCAGTGAGGCGCCTTGCTTAAAGAGGTCGTCGTCAGTGAGTTCGTCTATCTGGCGTACAAATTCGCGGGCGTTGAAGTTGATCTGTTCGTTGCCTTTCTTGAACTTGTCGAGTTCTTCGAGTACCACAATGGGTAAGTAGATGTCGTTTTCCTCAAAATTGCGAAGGCAGTTGTAGTCGTGAAGGATAACATTGGTATCGAGCACAAAATTCTTTTTCATTCCCATAGTTCTTCGATTTAAAATGTTGATATTTGCATTTCGTTTATACTAAGATAACAAACAAAAGGCAGAAAGGTCGGTTTAAAGACCTGTTTTTTTATTAAATATGATGAATTATAAAGATACATTGGAGTATTTGTACAACGTGGCACCTATGTTTCAGCAGGTGGGCGGAAAGGCGTATAAGGAGGGTTTGGAGAATTCGTTGAAGCTGGATGCTCACTTCGGGCAGCCGCACAAGAAGTTCCGGACCATTCATGTGGCGGGCACCAACGGTAAGGGATCCTGCTCGCATACGCTGGCGGCCATTTTGCAGGCGGCGGGTTACCGGGTGGGTTTGTATACCTCACCGCACCTGGTGGACTTTCGGGAACGCATCCGGGTGGACGGGGTACCGGTACCTCAGGAGTATGTGGTGAAGTTCGTGGAGGAGGAACGGGGGTTCTTTGAACCGTTGCATCCGTCGTTCTTTGAGCTGACCACGGCCATGGCGCTGTGTTACTTTGCCGATGAGCGGGTAGACGTGGCGGTGATCGAGGTGGGCATGGGCGGCCGACTGGACTGTACCAATATCATTAAGCCTTGCATGGGTGTGATTACCAACATCGGCATGGATCATACGCAGTATCTGGGTGATACGCTGGAGAAGATTGCCGCCGAGAAAGCGGGAATCATCAAGGCGGGTGTGCCTGTGGTGGTGGGTGAAGTGCTGCCGCTAACGCGCTCGGTTTTCGAGGCGAAGGCGGCGGAGGTGAAGGCTCCTCTCCTCTTTGCGGAGGAGTTGCCGCTACTGGAGGATGCCGCAAGGGGTGCCGACGGGGTGTGGAACTACCACACGAAAGACTATGGCTTGCTGCTGGGTGAGTTGCAGGGATTGTATCAGGTGAAGAACACGCGTACGATTCTGGCTGCGCTCTCGCTGATGGAGAATGCCGGACTGGAGGTGAATGCGGATGCGGTGAAGAAGGGTTTTGCCCGCGTGTGCGAGATGACGGGGCTCATGGGCCGCTGGCAGGTGACAGGCACGGAACCGAAGGTGGTGTGTGACACGGGTCATAATGCCGACGGGGTGCGCCTGGTGTGTGAGCAGCTGGCTACCGAACGTTTCCGGAAGTTGCATGTGGTATGGGGCATGTGTGCCGACAAGGATGTGCCGGGTATTCTACGCTTATTACCCGTTGATGCGGTGTATTACTTTACGCAGGCGTCTGTGAAGCGGGCGTTGCCTGCTCAGGAGTTGATGACGCAGGGTGTGTCGGTAGGGTTACAGGGTAGCTGCTATGCAGATGTGCCTGCTGCCGTACAGGCGGCACTGGATGTGGCTGCCGCTGACGACCTGGTGTTCATAGGCGGAAGCAGCTTCGTAGTGGCTGATTGGCTGGCTGCCAGGGAGAAGAAATAAGGATGGTGTAATATAAAAACATAGAATAGGATGAAGAAAGTTATCAGCAGTCCGCTGGCTCCTGCAGCTATCGGACCTTACAGTCAGGCTACCGAGGCGGCCGGACTGGTATTTGTATCGGGACAGCTTCCCATTGATGCTGCCACGGGTGACATGCCCGAAGGTATTGAAGCACAGGCGCGCCAGTCGCTTCTGAACATTCAGCACATTCTGGAGGCGGCCGGACTTACCATGAGTCACATTGTGAAAACAACTGTTTACCTGCAGGACATGAGTCTATTTGGCAGCATGAACAGTGTGTATGCCACTTTTTTTGAAGGTGATTACCCAGCTCGTGCGGCGTTCGCCGTGAAGGCATTACCCAAAGATGCTTTGGTAGAGATTGAGTGTATTGCTGCACGGTAATAGTGCCATGTCATATAACAAAAAAGGCTACCTGAAAATGGTAGCCTTTTTTGTTTATGTATAAACCGCGGTTTATTTGCAATGTTTCTCAATCAAGGCATCGACAGCGGTGTCGCCCAGTTCTTTGGCTTTGGCAAAGTTGACACAGGCTTCTTTGTCTTGCTTGAGTTGCAGCTGGCAGATGCCTTTGAGGCGGTAGCCTTCACCGTATTTGGGATCAATAGCTAAGGCTGCATCAGCCGACTTGATGGCGTCTTCAAAACGTGCCACGCGGAGGTTGATCACTGTTTGCTCGGCGTAGTAGCTTACTTCTTTGGGGTTGAGTTCAATGGCTTTGGCGATGTCATTGAGCGCCCGCTGAAACTGCTTGCCTTTGAAGGCGGCCTGCTCACGGTAGTAATAGAACACGTCGTTGACACTACCTGCCAGTGTTTCGTAATAGGTGTCGTAATCTGTCAGCGCGGGACGATACATTTCAGCATCCATGTACACGCGGGCACGCTCCAGCAGATAGGGCGCAGTCTCGGCAGTGAAGGGTTTCACGCAACGGTCCACGCAGCTGTCCATCAGGGCAACGACTTCTTTGATATCGGCACCTGCCAGTTCTTTGGCTTTGGCAGCGCTGTAGAAGCTAGCCGGTGAAGCAAGGGCGGTACGGGTAACACGCAGGTAGGCCTGTGAGGCGGCAGCGTACTGCTGAGCAGCAAAGAGGATGTCGCCTTCCATCTGAATGTAGGCAGGCAAGCTGTCGATGGCCTGTGCAGCGGTTATTTCTTTCAACGCACGGTCATAGGTCCAGTCGCGATAGGTTTCTTTGGGCTTGGATAGCTGATAGCTGTAGATAAGGCGGGCGATGTTGTAATGCACGTCGTCTTTCTTATTGCTCACGCGAAGGGCTTGTTCCATATCGGCCGCTGCTTTGTCGAACTGTGCGGGGTTCTCCGCTCCCTGAGCGGCATAGTAGCCGGCACGACGGAGGTAGCCGTCGGCATTGGAGGGATAGCGTGCCACAAATTCGTTGAGCAGGGCTTCGTATTCGCTCTGGGGCAACACGCTGGATGCCATGAAGAGGTAAACGAGTGCCTGGTCTTCGACTTCGGGCAGGGCTTTGCGGATGTGGATGCTGGTCAGCGCCAGGTCGTTGAGCGACAGCGGACCGACGTTCTGTGCCAGTGCGAAACCGGCACCCACGGCATAGCTGATGGAAACGGTGTCTTGTCCGGACGACTTTTGTGCCAGTCCGATGACTTGTCCGTCGGCATTCACAACGGGACAGCTTACCATCTTTTCTTTCAGCGGCAGGCTGAGTGTGTAGTAGTGGTGGCTACCGCCGATGGTGGTGACTTCCTTGACCTGCCCTGCCGTCACGCTACCGTTCTTCTGGGTAGAGTAAGGCAAGAGGTAGACCGGTGCGGCAGCTGCCGGTGCAGAAGTAGCCACGGTCAGCGCAGCGATCTTCTTGGCAGGCGCCACACGGAATTTCACCACATCGTACATGCTATTGGCACCGAGGATGGCCTCCACCGGCAGCTGACGGCCGTCGGCATCGATCACCACGGCACGGTAGGCGCCTTTGAACAAGGCATAGTCCGACAGGCCGGTACCCGACTCGCTGACGAAGAATCCGTTGCCGGTGCGAAGTATCTTATCTTCCTGGTCATAGGTGATAACGGAGAAGACGGCCTTACGGGCTTTCTCCGCCCATTTGGGTGTTTGTGCCGCAGCCCATTGGGCCAGCAGTACGAAAACGAGTGATAGTAGAATGTTCTTTCTCATGTTTTTCGGAAATATAGCTAGTTAATTATTCCTGAGTGTGACGTTGCTTGATGGCCTCGTAAATGAGGATGCCGGCGGCAACGGATACGTTGAGCGACTCGATGGTGCCCAGCATGGGGATTTTCACCCATTCGTCGCACAAGGCCAGGTGGTCGTAAGACACGCCGGTGTCTTCGGCTCCCATGATGATGCACAGCGGACCGGTGTAATCGGCCTTGGAGTACTCGTAATCACCTTTCTCGGTGGCTGCCACAATGCGGAAGCCGCTGTCTTTGAGGTACTGCAGGGTGGTGCGCAGGCTTTGTTCCCGGCATACCGGCAGGGTGTGAAGGGCTCCGGCGGAGGTTTTCACGGCATCGGCGTTGACCGTTACGCTGCCACGGGCGGGGATGATGACGGCATCTACACCGGCACACTCGCACGTACGGGCAATGGCACCGAAGTTACGCACATCGGTAATGCCGTCGAGCATCACGAAGAACGGGTTCTTGCCTTCTTCGTAAAGGAAGGGAACCAGCTGTTCGGTTTTCTGGTAGGTCACCGAAGAAACGAAGGCGATAACGCCCTGGTGGTTCTTGCGGGTGACGCGGTTGATGCGTTCAACCGGTACGCGCTGAACGGGAATCAGCGTGCCTTTGAGGGCTGCGAAAAGCTCCTTGGAAAGGTCGCTCTGTATGTCTTTTTTTACCAGGATCTTATCGATCTCTTTTCCTGCCTGTATGGCTTCGATAACGGCGCGGGCACCGAATATCATTTCATTTTTATCATCCATTCTTTTTCTTGTTTTTAGTGGGTTGCAGTTGGAGCAAAGCTCGTGCGTTGTTGAGCGCTGCCTCCGTAAGGGTGGCGCCGCTCAGCATGTGTGCCAGTTCTTCTACCCGCTCCTCGGCAGTGAGCAGGCGGATGTGGCTGTTGGTTTCGGTTTCGTTGTCTTCTTTGTACACCTTGTAATGAGCAGCCCCGCGGGCGGCTATCTGCGGCAGGTGGGTGATGCTGATGACCTGACGGTTGGCAGCGCCCATCTCGTGCATGATGTCGGCCATGCGGTCGGCTATCTCGCCGGAAACTCCGGTATCTATCTCGTCGAACACGATGGTAGGCAGTTGCACGGCACCGGCTATCATGGCCTTTACGGAGAGCATGACGCGCGCGATTTCACCTCCCGATGCCACGGAGGTGATGTTTTGAAGTTGCCCGTTCTTGTTGGCCGAGAAGAGGAAGGTGACGGTGTCTTGTCCCGACGGACCTACTTCTTTGCGCTGACCCAGTTCCACCCGGAAGCGGACGTTGGGCATGCCGAGCAGGGCCAGGCGGGAGGCCATCTCCTGCTCTGCCGCAGCGGCTACCGGACGGCGGCTTTCGGTGAGTTCTCCGGCGAACCGGATCACTTCCTGACGAAGCGTTTCGCAGCTTTCGGTGAGCATGGCTATCTCCTCGTCGAGCGAGGTGATGCCGGTGAGGCGGTTGCGGAATTCATCTGCCAGCACCATGAGTTCGCCCACGGTTGACACGCGGTGTTTTTGTTGCAGCGTATAAAGGAGGTTGAGCCGGGTGTTGACCTCGTCGAGCCGGACGGGGTTAAACCCGATCTTCTCGTTTTGCAGGGCCAACTCCTGCGCAATGTCTTTGAGTTCGATGTAACTGCTCTCGGCACGCTGCGCCAGCTCCTGCAACGATGCGTGGTAACGGCTCACCGAGCGAAGCGAGGTGTAGCCTTCTTTGAGCGCGGGCAGCAGTCCACCTTCATCGCCCAGCAAGAGTTGCTCGGCTTTGTAGAGCGCTCCCTTGATTTCCTCGGCGTGCGAAAGGGTTTCGGCTTCCTGTTCCAGCTCTTCCTGTTCGTCGGCTTGCAGGGCTGCTTCATCGAGTTGTTGCAGCTGGAAGCGCACGAATTCCTCGTCGGCCTTGCTTTGTGCGGCCTGTTCGATCAGCTCTTGCAAACGACGGGTGTGTTGTTTCCAGGCTTGGTAACACTCGCGGTACTGCGACAGCAAGTGATCATTGTGTGCCAGGATGTCGATGAAGTTGAGCTGGAAGCCTTCCTGGTTGAGCAGCAGGTTCTGGTGCTGCGAATGCACGTCGATGAGCTGTTCGCCCAGTTCTTTCATTTGTGACAGGGAGGCCGGCGTATCATTGATGAAGGCACGGCTCTTGCCCGAGGCGTAGACTTCACGGCGCAGGATGCATTCGGGCTCATACTCCAGTTCATGGTAAGCAAAGAACGGTTGCATGCCGTAGGCCGAGACGTCGAAACGTGCCTCGATGATGCATTTGGAAGCCCCGGTGCGGAGCGACTTCACATCCGCCCGTTGTCCGAGCAGCAAGCCGATGGCTCCGAGTATGATGGATTTTCCGGCACCGGTTTCGCCGGTAATCACGGAAAAGCCTGACATGAAACGGATGTCGAGCTTTTCAATCAATGCGTAGTTCTGTATGAATAGCGATTGTAACATGGTTGGTTAGGCATTGGTTGAGTTTGAGATACACTCCGCCAGACGGTCGACAATATCGGCTGCCACCTCACTCTTTTGTTTGAGCGGATAGGCGGTGCCGCCTGTGCGGTCGATCAGGGTTATTTTATTGGTGTCGTGACGGAAGCCCGCTCCCTCATCGGTGAGCGAGTTGAGCACGATGAAATCAAAGTTCTTGCGTTGCAGCTTGCTCTGGGCATGCTGTTCGCCGTCATGGGTTTCGAGTGCGAAGCCAACCAGCACCTGGTGCGGTTGTTTCACCTCGCCGAGCGAAGCGGCTATGTCCGTAGTGGGCTTGAGGCGAAGCAACAGCTCGTCGCCCTCGCGCTTGATTTTCTGCGTGGCGGTGGTGACGGGTGTAAAATCGGCCACGGCAGCACAGAGAATGGCGGCATCCGAAGCGGGGAAAGCGGCTTGTGCTTCACGGCACATCTCCTCGGCCGACTCCACATTGATGCGGCGAATACCGGGGTGGTTGAGCGACAGTTGCACCGGTCCGGCGATGAGTGTGACCTCCGCACCGCGACGGGCACATTCCTCGGCCAGGGCGAAGCCCATCTTTCCGGAAGAGTAGTTGCCTACAAAGCGCACGGGGTCAATCTTTTCATACGTGGGTCCCGCCGTGATCATTATTTTTTTTTTAGCCAGCGAAGCGTTGGCTGCACCGGTAGTCTCTGCCGAAGAAGCAGGCACGGTGCCGTTGGCAAAGTATGCCTCGAGCACTGCCACGATGTTATCGGGTTCTTCCATGCGTCCCTTCCCCACCAGGTGGCTGGCCAGCTCGCCCGTTCCCGGTTCGATGATGTGGTTGCCATACGAGCGGAGAATGTTCAGGTTTTGCTGCGTGGAAGGATGGGCAAACATGTCGAGGTCCATGGCGGGTGCCACGAACACGGGTGCCTTGGCCGACAGGTAGGTGGTGATGAGCATGTTATCGGCTATGCCGTGCGCCATTTTACCAATGGTGGCGGCGGTAGCCGGTGCGATGAGCATGGCATCTGCCCACAGGCCGAGGTCAACGTGGCTGTTCCACGTCCCGTCTCGCTGTGCAAAGAATTCACTGATAACCGGTTTGCTAGTGAGAGCCGACAGGGTGATGGGTGTGATAAATTCTTTTCCTGCCGGAGTGATAACGACCTGCACCTCGGCACCGCGCTTGATCAGTGCACGGATAATGTAGCAGGCTTTATAAGCTGCAATGCTGCCGGTGATGCCCAGCACTATTTTTTTCCCTTGTAAAGAGTTCATCTCGATGTATTTGGTTACTATCTGGCGGTAAGCTCACGAAGTCTGATCTTGGTAAGCACCGCCTTGGTGTTAAGCGTAAAATCACTGTTGAGAATCCAGCTGTAATAGCCCGGGTCTCTTTTCAGAACCTCGGAAACAGACTCGCCTTTGTACTTGCCGAAGTTGAAAATCTCTACCCCTTTGTCATCATAAACCATGCGACCGGCGAAATCGACGTTGCGGTTGTAACTGGAGACTTCGGCCAGGAAAGCCATGTCGTTCTGCAGTTCCGGATACCGGTCGAGCTGCGACATAAGCACTTCATACGTGGCACGGGTATCGGCTTCGGCGGTGTGCGCATCTTCGAGCGTGCGTCCGCAGTAGAACTTATAAGCTGCCGAAAGGGTGCGCTGTTCCATCTTGTGGAAGATGACCTGCACGTCGACAAACTTGCGTTTGGTCATGTCGATATCGACGTCGGCACGAAGGAACTCTTCTGCCAACAAAGGGATATCGAAACGGTTGGAGTTGAATCCGGCCAGGTCGCATCCTTCAATGTCACGGGCGATGTTCTTGGCCACCATGCGAAACGTGGGACAGTCGGCCACATCGGCATCGTAAATACCGTGAATGGCTGACGACTCTTCGGGGATGTGCATTTCGGGATTGATGCGAAGGGTTTTGGATTCTTCGTTTCCGTTGGGATGTACTTTGAGGTAACAGATTTCAACGATGCGATCTGTATTGATATTCACTCCTGTTGTTTCCAGATCAAAAAAGACAATGGGATTCTTTAAATTTAATTTCATGAAGGATGTGTTTCAGCAAAACAAAACCGGCCTTTGTCATACGAGGACAACAAAAGAGCCGGCTGTTTGCAGGGGTTTGTTTAATCGTTCAGCATCATGGGCATGAGCAGCATGAGCAAATCTTCGTTCTCGGCCTGCTCTACCGGAATGATAACGCCGGCGCGCGAAGGATCGGCTAGTTCAACCACCACCTCGCTTGCCGAGATGTTGTTGAGGATGTCGATGAGGAACGTTGATTTAAAACCGATGCTCATGGGACTGCCTGCATACTGGCATACCTGGCTCTCTTCCGCAGAGGTTGAGAAGTCGATGTCTTGTGCCGAGATAACCACGAGGTTCTCTTGCACGCGGAGCTTGATTAAGCTGCTGGCCTGGTTAGAGAAGATGGACACACGACGAAGGGCGCCGAGCAGCTGTGCACGGTCGACCGTAATTTTATGCGGGTTGTTCTGCGGAATCACCGAGTTGTAGTTGGGGTAACGGCCTTCGATGAGACGGCATACCATGCGGTAGTGTTCCAGTGTGAAGACAGCGTTGCGCTCGTCGAACTCGATCACTACGTTTTGTGCCTCGCGGGGAAGCAGGTTCTTGAGCAGGTTGGCCGGTTTTTTAGGCAGGATGAATGCGGCACGCTCGTTGCCTTTGGCAGCAAGTGTTTTGCAGCGTACCAGCTTGTGCCCGTCGGACGCCACCATGGTGATGTCTTCCGTGGTGATATCGAAGTAGATACCGTTCATCACGGGACGGAGTTCATCATCTGCCGTGGCAAACAGGGTGCGGTTGATACCACCCAGCATAACCGAAGCGGCAATGTCTACCCGAACGGCATTGTCGGCCAGAGCCACCGTGCGCGGATATTCATCGGCATTTTGGCCCATGAGGCTATATTTACCGTTGGTGTACTGAATCAGGATCTCGAAAGTATCTGTGTTGACCTGGAACGTAAGCGGTTGTTCGGGCAGTTCCTTCAACGCATCGAGCAAGGTCTTCGCAGTAACGGCGAAAGAGCCGTCCGCATCGCTTTCAATGACCTCGATGGTGGTATCCATGGTTGTTTCGCCATCGGATACGGTAACGGACAATGTTCCGTCTTCAAGCCGGAACAGAAAACAATCAAGAATGGGCAGCGCGTTTTTTGAATTTATCACGCGGCTGATGGCCTGTAAATGGCTGGATAACGCAGTACTTGAAACGATAAATTTCATATATTTCTTTTTAAAGTTTTACTCTTTCAAAGCCCCCTCCGTCAGGGAGGGGCTTGTATTCTACAAAGTTAGCAAAAGATTGCGGGAGTACAAAAAAACTATGAGAAAAAACAGCAACCATTGGTTTTGTTAAACAGAAAGTATTAACTTCGCCGGCAAAATAGAAAAAATTACAATGGATTTTACAGGAAAAATAATTGCCGTACTCGCGCCCAAAGGTGGAGTCTCTAAAGTAGGAAACGAATGGAAGTCGCAGGAATATGTGATTGAAAACCATGATCAATATCCGAAGAAGATGTGTTTTGAGGTTTTTGGAGCTGAAAAAATCGATCAGTTTGCCATACAGTCAGGCGAAGAGCTGACCGTGTCATTCGACATTGACGCCCGTCAATGGCAGGACAGATGGTTTAACAGTATCCGTGCATGGAAAGTGGAACGTGTTGCTGCCGGAGCACCCCAGCAAGTAGGTTCTCCGTTGCCTCCTCCTCCCCCTTCGGCTATGCCCGACTTTATTTCAGGCGACACCAAGGACGATCTTCCTTTCTAAAAGCCAGAGGTTATTTATTTGAACAAAAGAGCAGGGATTCAGCACAAGATTCCCTGCTCTTTTGCTTGGTACGTACCGGAGGAGGCGGCTCTGCTAACCGCCTTTGTAGAGTAAGGCAAGGTGTGGTTCCACTTCTCCGTCGGCACAAGTAAACTGAACCGAGAGCACGAAGTGCGAGAAGTAGTCGGCATGCTTGAAAAAGAACGACGGCAGGGTGCGCACGTAGGCAGCCGGCTGACGGAACACATCGGCCAGATCGGCCATGAGCATGTACTGATAAGAAGGTGCCATGCCCGACACTGCCTCTTCGTAGGCCGTTTTACCCTGAAGCACTTCTTTCCTGAGCATGAATTCGATGTAGACGGAAAGGCTCCTGACATCGGGTGCCCAGAACATGCGGTTGTCATAGAAGCAGACAACGGGGTTTAATCCGGGACGGGTGATGCCGGTAAACCGGGCAAAGAGTGTGGTGCGCGGCAAGCGCCAGCATACCACATTTTGTTGTTGCACACGAAGGTACATCCGACTTGGTAGCAGCTGGCCGAGTGTATCTGCCGGCAACGAGGTAATCCACTCGCGAAAGCTTTGTTGTGCAGGGGCCATGTCATTGATGGGTATGGCCATGACCGCACACGGATCGGCCAAGGTATCGGGAGCGTGGAAAAGAGCTGTGGTGAGCGCTTTGCCGGCGTACTGACTGAGGTAGCCGAACAGCTCATCGTCACGCTGCTGCACGTAGGACACGGAGCTGTCGCCCCGGAAGTCCCACCCCGACGAATAACGATGCAACGCAGGGAGGTCCGAGATGGAGCGGCGACTGAACATGAAGGTGGATGCCGGCAGGAAAGCACCGGGAAAGCTGTCGACTGCCTGCTGTGAGCGCAGGGCGTGCAGGAAGGTGAAAGCCGTATCCGCCACCGCAGTATTGCCCGACAAGAAGAGCGACTCGCTATTGAAAGCAAAATCGAGCCCCACCCATCCGCTCAGCAAGGCAGAAGGACGGCGGCTGTCGGCCAGATTCCCCATGGAAGTGGGCAGCATGCGCACGTAAAGTTTAGCCGGACGATTGCTGCTCTTCCCGTTGTATACCCCCCGAAAGCCCTTTTCATCGAGCAGGTTGTGCCCCGATATTTCGGTGTCGATGACCGATTCGATGAGGTGTTTCTGGTAGCTGATAACCAAGAAGCGGCTGGTGAGGTAGACGGCCAGAAAGTTGCCGTCGGTAAGCGGATAAATCCTTATTTTATGCCCGCGGTAGGAAGTCGTCTTCGGCGGGTACTGACCCGACACATACTTACCCACGAAGCGGTTGACCAGGTTGCGGTCGGCCTGACTCAGCAGACAATAGAGTACTTGCTCGCCTCTGTTTTCGCCCCCGTGAAAGCTAATGATGACCTTGTTCATCTCCTCACTAAGTCCGTGAGCCGTTTCACCGTCGAGCGAGGCATAGTTGGCACGCACCAGTGCGAACAGAGGAGACACGCCGGGTTGCACACCGTTGCGGGTACTGCTCATGCCATTGAGTCCTTCGATGAAGCCCGTCATGTCATCCGTCTCGAAAACGGCTGTGGCATCGGCCGGCACCAGCGTATACAGATCAACCTCCCCACCCTTTTCAATAGCAGTGAGGCGGAAGTAGGAGTACAAGGCAAACCCTGTACAAAGCAGCACTATGGAGGCCGTAACGGCTATTCTGATTAGTAAACGAGGTTTCATGGTAAACTGAATATAATACAGTCACCACAAACATATACATTTTTTTGGAATTATTAAAGAAAGACTGCCAAAATCAGAAAAGAATTTCTTGTCCGTCATACGCCAGGTGCACATGTGGCGGCAATTGTTGGCTCATGGGTTCGTGCAACCCGAAATGATGGCTCATGTGAATGAAATACGTTTCCTCCGCTCCGATGCGTTGGGCTGCCTGCAACGCTTGTTCCAGTGTTTGGTGCGTGTGGTGCGGCTTGATGCGGAGCGCATTGACAAAGAGTAGTTTGAGACCGTGGAGTTGCTCGTACGACTCCTCGGGCATGGTGAGCATGTCTGTGATGTAAGCCATGGAGCCGATGCGGTAGCCCAAGATGGGCAGTTTGCCGTGCATGACGCGCAACGGAAGTATTTCCGTAGGGCCTACCGAGAAAGCTTGTCCGGCCTCTATTTCACGAAGAGCGATTTCGGGAACACCGGGATATTTGTGTTCGGCAAAGCAATAAGGCATGCGCGTGCGCAGTCCGTGAGCCGTGTGCTTCTCGGCATAGAGCATGATTTCACCAAAGCGGCAGAAAGGACGCAAGTCGTCAATTCCCGCTACATGATCGTAATGTTCATGGGTAATCAATACCCCGTCGATCTGCCGGAAAGGCAAGTGGATAACTTGTTCGCGGAAGTCGGGACCGCAGTCGATCAGCAGGCGGGTTTCACCTGTTTCCACCAGCACGGAGGCGCGCAAGCGGCGGTCGTGCGGGTCGGCAGAACAACATACTTCGCAGGTGCACCCCACTTCGGGTACACCGGTGGAAGTTCCGCTGCCTAATACTCGAACCAAAGACATACTACACAAATTTTACTTCGGGAGTAATGCGAATACCGAAACGGGCAGCGACAGACTCTTGTATTTCGGCTGCCAGATGAGCTATTTCGGTTCCCGTGGCTCCTCCCTTGTTAACCAATACCAGCGCTTGTTTTTCATGCACACCGGCAGCGCCAACCGATTTGCCTTTCCAGCCGCAGCGATCAATCATCCACCCAGCAGGGATTTTCACCCGCTGCGCGTCGACTTCGTAATGCGGCATATCCGGATAAGCTTCTTTGAGCTTTTCGAAATGAGCACGATCAACCACCGGATTCATGAAGAAACTGCCGGCATTGCCCATCACGGCAGGATCGGGCAGTTTACTGCAACGGATGTCAATGATGGTGTTGCGCACACCCGACAGGCTAAGTGCTTCACCGCGTTTGTTGAGTTCCTCCTGAATGGAGCCGTAGCTAAGGTTATAAGCCGGTATTTTGCTCAGCACAAACGTAACGGAAGTCACAATGAGGTGATTCATGCGAGGCTCTTTGAACAAACTATGGCGGTAAGCATAACGGCATTCGGTAACGGGATAGAGCAGTTCTTTGCCCGAAGCATCCATGACCTCGACCGACTGGATTAAATCCTTCACCTCGACCCCGTAAGCCCCGATATTTTGTACGGCAGCAGCCCCTACCTCACCCGGAATGAGTGAAAGGTTCTCGGCACCGTACCAGTTGCGCTCCACACAATAAGCCACAAAATCATCCCATACCATACCGGCACCCACGCGTACGCACACCTGTGCTTCGTCTTCGTGAATGACCTCCACAAAACGAATGAGCGAGTGCAAGAGGGTACCCGGGTAGTTACTCAGGAAAAGCAAGTTGCTTCCTCCGCCGATGTGTAACCACGGTTCCGCCAGCTCGCCCGACGTGAGTAAGGTTTGCAAATCTTCTGTGGTATCATACTCGATGAAGCGAGCCGTGCTCACCTCCATGCCAAACGTGTTGTGTGCCAGCAACGGATAATTTTCGTATCGGTTTATCATGTGCTATACTTTATAATTATATACCTGTATCTTCAAATTTATACAACTCCCACTGTCCGCCCTTGCGCTGAAAATAGAGCACGTTGGAGAATCCGTTACCGATTCCCTTGAGCGCCAGTATCTTCGTAGCCGAGTTATCGCGGTTGCTTTGTCCGTAGTTGATATTCGACAAACGGTCAGTCGGAAGCGCCGGTTTGAAAGCAAACCATTGGTTGAGTTCCAGCGTGGTTTCGAGAATAGAGAAATCATCGTCGGGATCGTTGGTAACGAATACCAGCGGCTGACGAATGCGTTCGCACTGGAAAAGACTATCGGTAGCAAAACGCTCGAAGAACTCAACAAAATGTTCGTCTTCGCTCTTATTGATGGGGCGCAGGTTGATGGCTTCAAGCATCCAGCACCCTTTTTTGCGTTGAAAGTAGTACTTCTTAACCATTAGGGTCTTCATATAGATCCATTCCACCTGAACCGACTTGAGCGACGTATCACCTAAGATTTCCATGTCTTCTTCCTTATCGAAAAGCAACGTATAATAGGGCTGCCTGGTAAACAAATCATCGTGTTTCCAAAAGCGCTCTTCAATCTTCGAGGGTACCTCACCGTTGTAGTAAGGCAAAGGAAATACCGTCCGCTGATGCTGAAACTGATCATCGGACGCATAGGCATAAATGAAGTCGTTGAACGACTCGTCGGCCTCCGTGCGTACCGGTCCGGTTTCCACGGGGACAGCTACCGTATCTTTACGGTGTAAAGCCGAATCGACCAGATTGGTAATAGGTGCAAACGGGTCGATCTTTGACTTTTTATCTTTACACGAAACGAACAGTGCAAGGAGCATGACTCCTGCTATTATTTTCTTCATTTTCTCTGAACCTGACGGTTACTGTTTCAATAGTTTGTTTTGTAAGTTGCGCAACATGTCCTCCGTCATACTCTCAAGGTTGTACACGGGTTGCCAGTTCCACTCCTTGCGTGCGCAGGAGTCATCCATCGCATCGGGCCAGCTGTCGGCAATGGACTGCTTGAGCGGATCGACCTCATACACCATGCGAAAATCGGGGATGTGCTTGCAGATGGCTGCATATATGTTTTCAGGAGCAAAGCTCATGGAAGCAATGTTGAACGAATTGCGGTGCACCAGCTTAGACGGATCCGCCTCCATCAGCGAGATGGCTGCATGAAGTGCATCGGGCATGTACATCATGTCCATGTAGGTTCCTTCACTGATGGGACACACAAAACGACTGCCCTTCACGGCCGAATAATAGATGTCGACCGCATAATCCGTTGTGCCGCCTCCGGGAGGAGTGACACTGGAGATGATGCCCGGAAAACGCACCGAACGCGTATCGACTCCGTATTTGTTAAAATAGTAATCACTCAGGAGCTCCGTGGTAACCTTGGTGACACCGTACATGGTACGCGGCCGCTGGATGGTGTCCTGCGGAGTCATGACATGCGGTGTTTCGGGTCCGAAAGAGCCGATGGAACTTGGCGTAAAGACAGCACAACGATAGGCACGTGCTACTTCGAGCACATTCCACAAACCGTCTATCCCTATTTTCCAGGCCAGTGCGGGTTTCGATTCGGCTACTACCGACAACAAGGCAGCCAAGTTGTAGATAGTGTCTATTGTGTACTTTTTTACTACTGATTCGATGGTGTGCACTTCGGTTACATCGACTATCTCCGCAGGTCCCGACTCTTTCAAGTCTCCATCGGGAGCAGCCCCGGGAATGTATCCGGCCACCACATGCAAATTGCCATAACGTTTTCGTAATTCCATAGTCAGCTCCGAACCAATTTGTCCGGTAGCACCAATAACTAAGATATTTCTCATTTCTTTATACTATAACCTTTATAAGCTAAACGGCGCACAAAGTAAACACTTTTTTTTCACTTAAAGCACAAACAGATATTGTTTATTCCAATAAAAATAGTGTCCTTTGCATGAAAACCAAAAACAAATTGCTATGTACGGTAAAATGAAAGAATATCTCGGCCAGACGCTTGCCGAAATCAAGGAAGCCGGACTTTATAAGGAAGAACGACTCATAGAGAGTGCACAACAAGCCGCTATTACGGTAAAAGGGAAAGAGGTGCTGAACTTTTGCGCCAACAATTACCTGGGGTTATCTAACCACCCGAGACTGATAGAGGCTGCCGGAAAAATGATGAACAAACGAGGTTACGGCATGTCGTCCGTTCGTTTCATTTGTGGTACACAAGATGCACACAAAGAGCTGGAAGCAGCCATATCCGACTATTTCCGGACCGAAGATACCATTCTGTATGCTGCCTGTTTCGACGCCAACGGAGGTGTATTCGAGCCTTTATTTTCGGAAAAAGACGCCATCATATCCGATTCGCTGAACCACGCTTCTATCATTGACGGCGTGCGTTTGTGCAAGGCGCAACGTTACCGCTATGCCAATGCCGACATGGAGGAGCTGGAGAAATGCCTGCAAGTGGCGCAGGCACAACGGTTCCGCGTCATTGTGACCGACGGGGTTTTCTCGATGGACGGAAACGTGGCTCCGCTGGACCAGATTTGTGACCTGGCAGAGAAATATGACGCGCTGGTCATGGTGGACGAATCGCATTCGGCAGGTGTGGTAGGACCTACGGGGCATGGCGTGAGCGAATTGTACCAAACCTACGGAAGGGTGGACATCTACACCGGCACGCTGGGTAAGGCTTTCGGAGGAGCCATGGGAGGCTTCACCACCGGACGAAAAGAGATTATCGATTTGTTGCGTCAGCGCAGCCGTCCGTACTTGTTCTCCAATTCAGTGGCTCCCGCCGTTGTGGGTGCCAGCATCGAGGTGTTTCGCATGTTGAAAGAGAGTAACGAGCTGCACAGCAAGCTGGTGGAGAACGTGACGTATTTCCGCGACAAGATGCTGGCTGCCGGTTTCGACATCAAGCCTACTCAAAGTGCCATCTGTGCTGTTATGCTTTACGACGCCAAACTGTCACAGACCTATGCCGCACGCATGCTCGAAGAGGGTATTTACGTGACGGGATTTTATTATCCGGTGGTGCCCAAAGATGAAGCCCGCATCCGCGTACAACTATCGGCCGGACACGAGAAAGCGCACCTGGACCAATGCATTGAGGCGTTCATCAAAGTAGGAAAAGAACTGGATGTTTTGAAATAACCTTTTATCTTAAAACTATAAACGCGATGTAATATGGAAGAATTTACGCTGACCACTCCCGCCCTTTTGTTTTCGGCCATCTCATTGATTTTGCTGGCCTATACAAACCGTTTCTTGTCATACGCTCAGCTGGTGCGTATCCTGAAAGACAAGTACGAAGAAAACCCGTCGGCTGTTGCGGCGGCACAAATTGCCAACCTGCGCAAAAGGTTGTACTTAACGCGTACGATGCAGGAACTGGGCATAGCGAGCCTTTTCATGTGTGTGGTAAGTATGTTCCTCATCTACATTGACCTGTATACTTTTTCGGCCTATGTATTCGGACTGGCCCTGATGTTGCTGATAGGATCACTGGCTGTGTCACTGCGTGAGATACAAATATCCACCCATGCCCTGGAGTTGCATCTGGGCAAGATGGAAGGAAAGGAAGAGAAATAAAAAAGAGCCGGTGAATGTAGCAACTTCACCGGCTCTTTTTATGTTTTTTGATTGAAATTATCGATGTCCGAGTTGTGAATCGATAAAGAAGATACCCGCATCACCGGCTTTCTTGAGCTTATCGACAATACCCTGAGCGGTAGCCTCTTCTTCAACCTGCTCGCGAACAAATCCCCACAAGAAGTCTTGTGTGGCATTGTCTCTTTCCGAGGAAGCCACGCTAACCAATTCATCGATCAGTTTAGAGATGTGACATTCGTGCTTGTAAGCTGCCTCGAATACTTCGAGCGGAGTGCCCCAACCCTGAGGAACCACATCTATTTTATTTATTTTGGCTTCACCACCTCTTTTAATCAGGTAATCGGCCATGGCACAAGCATGTGCTGTTTCTTCCTGCGACTGTTTTTTCATCCATGAAGCGAAACCGCTGAATCCTTCTTTTTCAAAGTAGAATGACATGGAGAGATAAAGATTAGCCGACCACATTTCGGCTGCAATCTGTCCGTTAATAGCGTCTTGTAATTTTTTCGTGATCATAATTATTGTTTCTTAGTTTAACGATTTACTAAAAACAACAAGCCCGCCTGCGGATTGTTCGATGAACAGGGATGTTTTTTAGCATCAAATCAGTTCATCCGAAGTATAACCTTTGGGCAGTTCGCGGCAATTGTAGCCCGAAGCCATGATTTCTCCGTAAGCTCCTGCGGAACGAAGTGCCAGCAAATCGCCTCGTTTCACTTGGTTGAGATCAATGGCTTTGCCAAACACGTCGGACGATTCGCAGATGGGTCCTACTACATCGTAAGCCTCAACCGCTTCATCGGAAGTGATGTTCTCTATCTTGTGAAAGGCCTGGTAGAGTGCCGGACGAATGAGATCGGTCATTCCCGCATCGAGAATGGCAAATTTCTTGTTGGTACCCTGCTTCACATAAAGTGCCCGGGTGATGAGACTGCCGCACTGTCCCACTACGGCACGTCCTAGTTCGAAGTGCAGCGTTTGTGAAGGACGCAGTTTGAGGTGCTCAGCATACGTCTCGAAGTAATGGCGAAAATCGGGTATCGGCTGACGATTGGGGTGAGAATAATCAATGCCGAGTCCGCCACCCACGTTGATGTGCTCCACGATGATGCGGCGGGCATACAAACGTTCCTGCAATTCGTTAATGCGGTTGCAGAGAGCCACGAAGTCGCTCATGTCGAGTATTTGCGAGCCGATGTGGAAATGCAGACCGATGAACTTGACATTCTTTAATTCGAGTGCCAGGTCGATGACGTGATCCATATCCTGCATGCTGATGCCGAACTTGTTTTCAGCTAGTCCGGTGGTGATGTTGGCGTGCGTATGTGCACCCACGTTGGGGTTGATACGGAAAGCCACATGAGCCACCTTGCCCTTGGCAGCAGCCAGTTCGTTGATAACCTCCAGCTCGGGAACAGACTCCACGTTAAAGCAGAAGATTCCATAATCAAGTGCCTGATTGATTTCCCAGTCGGACTTGCCCACTCCGGCAAACACGACTTTATCGGCAGGGAATCCGGCTTTGATTGCCGCACGAACTTCTCCGCCGCTCACACAATCGGCTCCCATGCCACTTTCACGAATGATAGTGAGCACTTTGGGATTGGCGTTGGCCTTTACCGCATAGTGAACGTGGAAGTTAGGGTAACGTTGTGACTCCTTATTTATACATGCCAGCGTATCGCGAAGCACCTTGGTATCATAATAATAAAAAGGTGTTTGCAATTCTCTGAATTTTTCAATGGGGAATATACCTTTCATAAATTTGACTCATTAAGTGGAAGAGAAAAAGAGCGCTTAAAGTATTACCTGAAAGCGCTCATATTGTATGATGTATTTCTTAATCAACGTTATTGAACAATACATTGCTGAGCGACTGCAAAGCAAGTTTCTTGTCCTCTTCGCGAACCAGGAAAGAAATGTTGTAGTTGCTACCGCCAAACGAAATCATTCGCACGGGAATGTTTCGCATCGCATCGAGCGCTTTGGCTTCGAAACCAACGTTTTCCCATTCCAAATCGCCCACCACGCAGATGATGCACATGTTCTTGTCAACAGTAACCGTACCGTATTTCTTCAGGTCATCGAGAATCTCGTTCAGGTGCTTGGTGTTGTCAATGGAAACAGAAACACCTACCTCCGAAGTACACACCATGTCGATGGAAGTCTGGTAGCTCTCGAAAATCTCGAAAACCTTACGCAGGAAACCGTGAGCCAGCAACATGCGGCTTGACTTGATTTTGATGGCGGTGATATTCTCTTTAGCAGCCACGGCCTTGATCTTACCTTTTTCGGTATCGTTAGAGATCATGGTTCCGGGAGCCTCGGGATCCATTGTGTTGAGCAAACGCACGGGTATGTTAGCATACTTGGCCGGCTGCACACAGGTAGGATGCAGAATCTTGGCACCGAAATAAGCCAGCTCGGCTGCCTCTTCGAAGTGCAACTGACGCACGGGTGCTGTTTTGTCAACGATACGCGGATCGTTATTGTGCATTCCGTCAATGTCAGTCCAAATCTGGATTTCAGAAGCATCTACCGCAGCTCCGATCAGTGAGGCTGTATAGTCGCTACCTCCTCTTTGAAGGTTATCAATTTCACCGTACGCATTGCGACAGATGAAACCTTGTGTGATGTATATTTCAGCATCCGGATACAGCTCCAGCTGAGCAGCCAGTTTGTCTTTGATGTAAACCGGATCGGGTTCCGCATTTTTATCAGTACGCATGAATTCCAAAGCCGGAAGCAACACCGATTTCACTCCGCATTCCTGCAAGTAGAAGTTCACCATAGCCGTAGAGATGAGCTCGCCCTGAGCCAGCACTACTTTCTCTTCAAACAGTGTGAAAAGATCTTTGGTATAGGAACGAATGTAGTCAAAATGAGATTTGACAACCTCCATACCTTTCTGTTTATATTCGGCGGTAGCATACAATTCATCAATGTGCTGTTTATATTTAATCTCCAGCTTGTTGATAATTTCATTAGCACCTTCCGGATTCTTCTTGTACAGATAGTCGGAAATCTCTACCAATGTGTTTGTTGTGCCCGACATAGCCGAAAGAACAACAATCTTTTTTTCACCATCGGTAATTAATTTGGCTACTTCTTTCATTCTTTGTGCAGAGCCTACAGAAGTTCCTCCAAACTTTAAAACTTTCATTTTCGTTACTGTATTAAAATGTTATGAATGAATTAATTCTCTATGTTTTCTTTAACTACATATTCATCGGTTACATCGGTCAGGTGATGGTCTTTACACCGGTACACCTTTCCGGGATATTCTTTGAGCAAGTGTAAATTGTGTGTGGTCATCACCACCGAAGACCCTTGCCTGCTGATGCTGTGCAGCAATTCCACAATGGCTTTTCCGGTTTCCACATCGAGATTCCCCGTGGGTTCGTCTGCCAATATGATTTGGGGCGAGTTAAGTACAGCCCGCGCGATAACGATGCGCTGTTGCTCACCACCCGACAGTTCATTAGGCAGTTTGTAGCCTTTGTTGCTCATGCCCACCTGCTGAAGAACCTCCTCGATACGGTCTTTGATTTCCTGTTTGTTTTTCCAGCCGGTTGCCCGGAGAACAAACTCGAGGTTGTCATACACCGAACGATCTGTTAACAGTTGGAAATCCTGAAAAACAATACCCAGTTTACGCCTTAACTGAGGAATGTGCTTGCGCTTGATGGTGCGCATGTCATTGCCCAATACAACGGCTTCGCCTTCGGCGATACCCAGTTCGGCATAAAAGGTTTTGAGCAAGCTTGTCTTCCCGGATCCTACCTTACCAATAAGATAAACAAAATCGCCCTTATTTAGTTCCAGATTCACCTCGCTCAATACGCAAAGCTCCTGCTGGTGTACTTCTACATGAGAGTATGTGATTAGTGCTTCGTCCATGATGCTGAATGCCTTTCCATTAATTCACGTGCCAAATCTTCAATGCGATACCCTTTGGAGGTAAGCAAAACAATGAGGTGATACAGTAAATCGGAGCCTTCATAAATCATTCTTTCGTCCGTGCCGTTGGTGGCTTCAATCACCATTTCGACAGCTTCCTCGCCTACCTTCTGAGCCATGCGGTTCACACCCGACTGGAACAGACTGGTGGTATAGGATTTCTCGGGCATCTCTTCGTATCGCTTCACGATGAAATCCTGCAAATCTTTGAGGAACAGAACGGGTTCTTTTTCATTGGTCTCGCCCCAGCAGGTGTCCGTACCCAAATGGCATACCGGTCCAACAGGAGTGACCAGAATGAGCAACGTATCCTGATCGCAATCTTCTTTTACAGATACAACGTGAAGAAAATTACCACTTTCTTCTCCTTTGGTCCACAAACGGTTTTTGGTGCGGCTGAAGAAAGTAACCTTGCCTGTTTCAATGGTTTTTTCGTAAGCCTCTTTATTCATAAAGCCCAGCATAAGCACCTTGCGGGTAATATTATCTTGTATGATAGCCGGTACCAGACCGTTCATTTTATTGAAATCTATATTCATATTCAAACCCTATTAAATTCTCATTGTAATACCTTGTGCGCAAAGATACGATTTTAATTCGGAAATTTTAATCTCACCAAAGTGAAAAACGCTGGCAGCCAGAGCCGCATCGGCTTTTCCCAACGTAAAAGCATCCCGAAAATGCTCCGGCGTACCGGCACCACCCGATGCAATGACAGGGATAGACAGGCCGTTGCCCAATTGTGCCAACGCCTCATTGGCGTATCCGGTTTTCACCCCGTCGTGATTCATGCTGGTGAAAAGAATTTCGCCGGCTCCCCTCTCTTGCGCTTCGAGCGTCCACGCCATCAATTCCTTCTCCGTCTCGATGCGTCCGCCATTGAGGAAACATTTCCACAGGCCGTTGTCGCCCAGCTTAGCATCCACAGCCACCACGCATACCTGCGAGCCGAAGTTCTTGGCTATTTCATCAATCAGGTTGGGATTCCTGATGGCAGACGAGTTGATGGAAACCTTATCGGCTCCGGCGCTCAGCAGACGTTCCACATCACCCAATTCGTTGATGCCGCCGCCCACTGTAAACGGAATGCTGATGTTGGCCGCCACCCTTTTCACCAAATCGGTAAACGTTTTGCGTCCTTCGTGACTGGCTGTAATATCCAGAAACACCAGCTCATCGGCTCCCTGCTCACTGTAAGCACGCCCCAGTTCCACGGGATCGCCCGCCTGACGCAGATTGACAAAGTTGGTGCCTTTCACTGTTTGTCCGTCTTTTATATCCAGACAGGGAATTATTCTTTTTGCTAACACGCTCTTTACTATTTATTGACTTATACTTCACATTCAAACACGCGGGTTCCTTGCCCGGGTCTACATAAAATCATACAGTTCCTTCAAGGTGATGCGCCCTTCGTAGAGAGCCTTCCCGAAGATAACCGAAGGTACTCCGGCATCATGCAGTGCACGAATGTCATCCATGCTGCTCACCCCGCCGCTGGCAATGAGGAACAAATCCGGTTGCTGCGACAGAATCTCTTGGTAGAGTTCCAAAGAAGGTCCCTGCAACATGCCGTCACAACTGATATCCGTACAAATAACTTTTTGAATGCCCTTGTGCACATACTCTTGCAAGAAAGGCATTAATTCCGTTTCCGTTTCATCTTTCCATCCGTTAACGGCTACCTTATTATCTTTCACATCGGCTCCGAGAATGATTTTCTCGCTACCGTATTGATTGAGCCAACGGGTGAACAGATCAGGATTCTTCACGGCAATGCTTCCGCCGGTAACCATCTGAGCCCCATTTTCGAAAGCCAGTATCAAGTCCTCATCGCTTTTCACCCCTCCGCCAAAATCAATGATCAGCGAAGTACGTGTGGCAATTTGTTCCAGTGTGCGGTAGTTCACCACATGATGCGAGGCCGCCCCGTCGAGGTCGACCACGTGTAAGCGGCGGATGCCATTGGCTTCAAGCTCTTTGGCAACCTCTACCGGATTCTCATTGTATATTTTCTTGCTGTCGTAATCACCTTGCGACAGTCGCACACATTTTCCATCAATGATATCAATAGCAGGAACCAGTTCGATCATATATCCAGAAAGTTTTTTAAAATTCGTTCGCCAACCGTTCCACTTTTTTCGGGGTGAAACTGTGTAGCATAAAAATTATCTTTGTGAAGAGCCGCACTGAAAGGAAGGATGTAATGAGTCTGCGCAGCTGTACATTCGTTGACCGGTACATAAAAGCTATGTACAAAGTAAACAAACTCTTCCTCCGTAAACCCGTTGAACAAACGACTGTTCACTTCACCAATCGTATTCCATCCCATGTGAGGAACCTTATCTTCGTGACGCGCGGGAACAAAACGTTTCACTTCCGTATCGAAGATGTTCAAGCAGTTTGTATCGCCCTCTTCGGAGTACCGGCACATGAGCTGCATGCCTAAGCAAATGCCCAGCACAGGCTGCCTAAGGTTCTTGATCAGTTCATCGAGCCCGGTGGCACGGAGGTGATTCATGGTAGTCTCAGCCTCTCCCACTCCCGGAAATATAACCTTATCGGCAGCCATAAGCACCTCTTTGTCGGCCGTAATCACAGCCTCCACACCCAGACGCTTCATGGCATAATCTACCGAACGGATATTGCCCGCATTGTATTTTACTATTGCAACGTTCATTCTATTTCAATGTATTCGGGTTATCTCTTAACTGAAAATAACCGTTTTATTCTTATATGCGAGTACTTTTCGTTCAATGTGTTTTTGCACCGCCCGTGAAAGTACTATCTTTTCGAGGTCTTTCCCTTTGTTCACCAGGTCTTCAATCGCATCTTTGTGTGTTATGCGCACCACATCTTGTTCAATGATGGGTCCGGCATCTAATTCCGTAGTGACATAATGACTGGTTGCACCAATAATCTTCACTCCTCTTTCGAATGCTGCATGGTAGGGTTTGGCACCTACGAAAGCGGGCAAGAAAGAGTGATGAATGTTAATGATCTTATTGGGATATGCATTAATCATGTTTTCGGAAATAACCTGCATGTATCTGGCCAGCACAATAAAATCAACTTTGTACTTTTTGAGCAACTCCATCTCTTTTTGTTCCTGTTCCTCCTTGGTTTCTTTGGTGATAGGAAACAGGTAGAAAGGAATACCGAAACGTTCGGCCACGTGTTGCAGGTCGGGATGATTGCTTATGATAAGAGGAATCTCCACATTCCATTCGCCGGCAGTATAACGAGCCAGCATATCAAACAGACAATGCGACATTTTTGAAACAAAGATGGCCATACGGGGTTTTACATCGGAGAAATAGAGGCGGAAACTCATTCCGTATTTTTGTGCATAAAGCGTTTCAAAATAATCTTCGATTTTCTCCTGCGGGACAAGGAATTCTTGCAATTCCCACTCAATACGCATGAAAAAGATATTTTCCACATGGTCAACGTACTGATCCAGATAAATGATATTCCCTTTGTTTACCGTAATAAAGTCTGTTACCTCCGCCAGAATGCCCGGTTTATCAGGGCAATGCAATAACAGTTTTGCTGTTGTCATATTCACTTTCTTATTTTTGTCTGTCACTAATCATCAAATTGAGGCAGCAAAAATAACGAATTATTGCCAATATATAAATAATAAACACAATAAGTTTATTGCAAAAGATAAAAAAGTAACATATAGAAAGATTGTTGCACTCAAAAACACTAAACTCTCACAAGCGGGTTCTTCACACATAGAAAAGCAAGACTCTTTTTTTTCAAATACGGAATATCCTCATACTGAGGAGAGAAGGTCAAAAAGCTGTTTTTTCATTAAAAAAAAGTTTGCCAAGCTATTGCAGGTTTCAAAAAAACAGCTACCTTTGCAACCGCAATCGAGAGAGATTACGAATAAAAAATAATGGTGCGTTAGTTCAGTTGGTTAGAATACATGCCTGTCACGCATGGGGTCACGGGTTCGAGTCCCGTACGCACCGCATCAAAGTCCTGAGGTTCATACTTCAGGACTTTTTTGTTTCGCCCGAGATGAACCACTCCAGGATCTTCCCCGACTTGCCCGCCGGAAGCAGGCTGCGCAATACGAGCCATCCGTTCTGAGCTTTGCTCCAACCGTCGTAAAATAGTAAGTTTTGTTCTGCACTACTCACCGTGATGTGCCTTTCCGCATCATCGGGATTGATATCAAATTTCTTCCCTGTGGCAATGGGGAGCGGCTTTGAAGCATCCGTTTTCCGGATAATCATCTCGCCGTGCGGAGAATAAGGTATCTCCCGCACCTTACCATCCATGATATAAGTATGCCCCACGTAGAGCATGGGGGCAAATTCAATGTCTAAGCTTGCGATTCCTTTCAACTCATCCGGGATTGGTTGATCCGTCCACACACTGACATAAATTCCCCCATCACCCAGTCGCGCCTGGATCTGATAAATAAAATGTGGGTTATCATATTTCAGTTGTGCAATAATGAGGTTATTCTTCCGTTCCACCTTTTTTTCAATCAGTATAGAATGCAAATCCCATTGTCCGGGTGCAGGGTTTAGACGTACATCACCATTCCTGGCCATGCACAAACCGTGATGCACGATCTCGATACCTGCCATTTTTGAGTCATCAAACAGGCCATCGTAAGAGTGACTAAACACCATTACATTCAATCCGGGTGCCTCAAAGTAACTAGAGTCATTCAGCACCAATTGTGTCCAGTCAGATCTTGCGGATTTGTTTGAACAAGCGGATAGAAGCAGACATAAAGCTACTCCTATCACGCTTGAAGCAACACCCAATCTTCTACCTATTGTCATACCTATATTGATTAAGACGATGACTAATTGAAAAGAGCCCTTGCTTTAGAAATCAACTGTTGAGAAGTGATAGATTCACTGTTCACGGGCATGAGATACCAACGCACCGTATAAGAAAGTGATTCTCCCGGCTTCAATTCCGTATAAGCGCCTTGGCTTTCGAGCTCCAGGTAGGTTTTACCGCTATTCACATAAAGCTGTATTTCGGCCTCGGCGGGTGCCGGCTGAGAGCTTTCCAGATCGGGGAACCTCTTAACAAGCAACAAGTTATTGTTGGTGTATGCAAGCCAGCCCTTACCATCGGCATTGATTTTACGGTTACCGTTCCGCGCATCCGTATGATACCATGAAACACCATATTCTTGTGTAAAGGGTATGAGATCAGCAGGAGTGATGGTACCCGAAGAAGCATCAAAGAAGACTATTCCTTCATTGGGGACACGGGTGATTTCCCACGGGGCCACGCGACGGGTTTCGTCCGACTCGTTGATAATAAAATAGGTTATTGCAATGGCATTATCTCCTGCATCGGCCTTAAATTCTTTACGAATACGATATTTGTATTTCGGAGAAACCTGACCAGTCATGATGAGTGATTGAGGGGTCTGTTCAACCGTATAAGGCAACTTGTCGTATTCGGCTACCGGTGGCCAGTTCCATTCATTCTGAGGACTTGTCCAGAAGGTGCTCCCAAATGTTTCCCGCATGGGTGACTGTGAAATAACTTCAGCGTCCTTGTATTTAAAGGAACGAATCTTAGCTCCTCCGGCGGCATCAATGATCATCGAAAGATTTCCGGTTTCGATGACATATTTTGAGTCTCCTATGCTCTTGATTACCGGCTCTGCAGCCTGCATCGGGATGCTCCCAAGTACAGAGACCAACAACAACGAGATCCATTGCTTTTTCATAAACCCTTTTCTATTTTATAGTAAATAAAAGCAAATACCATTATTCCTATTATTTAAACTGTATCCAGTCGACCTCAACCTTCCCTTTATCAGCTGATACAACTGACAAATTGTGTACGCCTTGCGGAATATCTTTAACCGGAACCGTGATTAGTCCGGCTTCTTTGACAGCTATCCGGGCAATGATCTTATCATCCACTTTCACCAGTAGTTTGCCTTTTCCATTGAGGACTTGTGCCGAGACCGATGTTAGTCCGGTCGTTCCAAAGTCAACATCGTTATATTGCACGTATGCGTTCCTTGCATTCAAGACAGTCTTCCAACCGGCAAAATAATCGGTCGTATCTACGTAGTTGACAGCGGCACCCATTTTACTTAATTCCGAGTAACGATCAAGCTGAATTTCATCGGTTGCATTCGTAATGCCTACCCCGCGCAATGTCGGTGTCACTTTTTGAATGGTTCCGTCTTCATTGAAGCAGATCTTATCAATACGAACGGAACGATTTTTATCGAATTGTGGCGAGTAATCATTGTGATGATAAAACAGATACCATTCACCTTTGTATTCTACAATGGAATGATGGTTTGTCCAGCATTTGGTAGGTGACTGATCCATAATCAACCCTTTATACTCGAATGGTCCCAATGGACTGTCACCCATAGCGTACGACAGATTCTCTGTTTCGCCCTCTTTGGGTACCCACGGGAATGTGAAATAATACTTGCCATTACGTTTGAAGACAAAAGGTCCTTCTTTCATCCCATCGGGAAAATTCCCTAATGCCACCGGCTCAGAGTCGAGTTGAAGCATGTTTGGCTTAAGCCGTGCACCCTGCATGCCACGTCCCGACCAATAAATATAAGCTTGTCCGTCATCGTCGATTAACGTGCAAGGATCAATGCCATAGATACCTTTGATGGGTTCGGTCATGGGTACAAATCCCCCATCGGGGCGATCGGATACGGCTACACCTACCATCATCCCGAATCGTTTGGTAATGGAATCGGGTTTGACTATTGCAGGATAGTAAAAGTAGTACATGCCATCCTTGTATGCACAGTCGGGTGCCCACATAGCATACGCCTCAGCATTCAGCCAGGGCACCTTTTCCTGCGTAAGGATAACGCCATGGTCTGTCCAGTTGGTCAGGTTCTCGGACGAGAACACGTGATAATCCGCCATGCAAAACCAGTCTTTACGAAGATTGGGTTTGTCGGCAGGCGCCGGAATGTCATGCGATGGATAGAGGTACATCTTTCCATTGAAGACTCTCGCCGTAGGATCGGCTGTAAACTGTCCCTTAATAATAGGGTTCTGTGCCTTTACAATGCCGATAGACAGCATTGTAAAGGTTAATAACAAATATTTAGCGGTCATGGAAATTCCATTTAGAGTTATCACTATTCATATCGAACAGACCCAGCGTAGGAGTACTATCGCCTGCTGATACCAGGACAAGCTCCTTGTCAGTTCCCGGCACTTTTTTAGGCATAATACGATACGTACCGTCCGTCAGTTGATCAATTCTCCACAACTGTTCAGGTGCCCCGGTAAATTGAGGAACTGCCACCACTTCTGCGTCTGCAGTGGCAGCTAATGCACGATTAGTACCTTCAATCACAATCTTGTAATAAGGGCCGCCCAAGTATCCACCGGCTTCGGGCACTGGGGTAATGGTCCACTTCTGATGAGGACGGAACATGTAGTCACCGATACGTACGTTGATATCCCCTTTCGGCCACGTACCGATTACATCTTCCAACGTTTGTGATTTCAGTGGTTTCATAGGCTGAGCATCTTTCTCCCAGAAGCGATGCATACTGCCTTGCATGCGTACAAAGTCGACAGCTAGTTCGAGAGCATAACCTCTGCGTTCGGATTCAATCTCGTAAGTTCCTTCCTTGAATGCTTCTCCTGCCACGGGCCATCCGTTTTTCCACAGGAGCGGACGTATGGCTAACACGCTACGACCACCCTGATCAAAATCGGCCTCGTAATGATAAGACATTTTTTCCACGCCATCGGCTACCACGAAGCGTCCGAAGTGCCCCGGGCCTGTTTTGCGTTCGCCAGCAGCAATCACCAGCTTGCCACCGCCTTCCAACATGTCTCTACCCACATTGTCGATGTAAGGACCCGTCACACTGCGCGAGCGTCCGACTACAATATTATAAGTAGAATTCGGTCCATCACAGCAAGTGCCGTGTGTGCCCAGCAGGTAATACCAGCCGTCGCGATACATCAAAGTGGTAGCTTCGCAGTCGATGGCAACGTTGATTTCCTTATTGCCCTCTACGCGCTTGCCGGTCTTTGGATCAAGTTCCACAATGCGAATGAATCCGAAATAGGTGCCGTAGGACAACCAGAGCCGTCCGTCCGTTGGGTCGAGCAATAGTCCGGCATCAATCGCATCGCAATCTTCATCATCAAGTGAATGGGCCACTTCGATCGGTTCGGTAAACTTGAAATCGGGAGATTTGGGATCTAACGTATTGTTCCACATAGTCAGCACCCGACCAGCATGTCCGCCGCCTAATCCACCACCGGTAGCACTGTAAGCGATCAGATAGCGATCGCCAATTTTCACTGCATCCGGCGCTGCTCCTCCACCGGGGCGTTCTGCGCCACCGTTCCAAGTCCAGCCGTCTTCGGAAATCAATCCGCCTCCGCCAGTACCGAAAGTATAATATTTCCCCTCACACTCCATAATGGTAGAGGGATCGTGAATATAAGGAGTACCGATTTGTGCAAACGTTCTTTGGGATATCAATACAGACATCAGGGCTGTTGCGCCCAGTAGTATAGCTCTTGTTTTCATGGTCATTGGTTACTGATTGTCATGTTCTTAACAGGTGTTCCGTTCTCATTCAAGAAACGGACGCAAAAATCACTCATGCCCGGGCCATTGATAACGACTCCGCGCAGAATATTCCGGCCTTTCTTGAGGGTCAGACGACGTGATAGGCAGTCGTCGACTACCATGCGGCGGTCGCCCGAAAGAAGAAGAACTTCTTCGCCGTTCAGCCACCACTTAGAGGCAGAGTTGGAGCCCGCCGACAGACGAACATTCTCTATGTCTTCGGGACAATCAATGATAGTAACCGCCCAAAACAGTACGCCATACACCGGCTTTTTCAAAGCAGCTGCGAAACGATAAAGCTTCACGTTGTATAGCTTGCTGTCCAGTGCATGCCAAGTCAGCTTCTGTTTCCCTACTTTAACCTTCTCACCGTCTTTAGGAAAGACCGTGAACTGGTTCTTGAAATACAGCGTATCAAATGCCTGATTCAAGTAGCTGTCGGTAAATACTGCATTGGAGCGGTTGGGTTTACTAATGGGTTCCAGTAACATCCAGCGCCGGATAAAACCCTTCTCGTCTGGTACAGAAACATCTTTGGTAGTCGGGACGAAATAATCGGCCAAATAAGTGGGTGTTTGTATTGGTTGTGGTTGTCTCGGGCCAGGCATCATTCCCGGCGTAGGATTTGGAGCGCGATTAGTTACCGCACCGGTCTGCTGTGCTTCGGCATATATACCGGTAAGCAGGGATAGACCTAAAATCAACCATTTTTTGTGATGGAAAATACTCATAAATTTATTATTTTTAGATATGTAAGCGAACGGTTTGTTTTGTGCAAACAGGCACTCTATACAAAAACAAATTCGTATATTTTACTTTTTAACAAATAACAGAGGAACAAACTCTTTGAGGCAACGACGCCAAGTGAGGAACTCGTGGGCGGTACCCGGAGATTCGTAATAGATAGTTTTAATGCCCGCTGCGTTTAGTCCGTCACTCAACCCTTTGGTTCTTTCAGGACGTTCTTCGGAACCAATGCCGAGGAAAAAGGCATGCACCTTATCATTGAATGCCTTGCGATCTTTGAATACACCACCATAAACAGTATCCAGATTCTGAAGGTCAATACTGCCCGCTCCACTGAATCCACCGATGTAGGCGAACTTGTCGAGGTTGTTGAGCGTCGTATTAAATGTTAGCAATCCACCCCACGACAGACCTGCCATAGCCCTATTTTCACGTTCGGTCAGTGTACGGAAATTCTTCTCAATATGAGGAATGATCTCTTTTACTAAAATATCGGGAAACTGACCGCCAAAACGTTTCATGGCATCTTGACGCGATTCACCCGGTTTGAGGCTGAGTGACTCGATATTACCATTGTCCATTACCACAATCATAGGTTTGGCCTTGCCTTCAGCAATCAGGTTATCCATAATAAAATTCATCTTACCCTGATTTGCCCAGCTTGTTTCGTTCTCACCCATACCGTGTTGCAGGTAGAGTACCGGATACTTCTTGGTAGGACTCTTGTCATATTCTGCAGGGGTATAAACGATACATCTGCGCCATTCCTTACGGATATCAGAGTAATACTGACTCTGGCTAACCAATCCATGAGGCACATTCTTTATGGAGTAGTAATCGACACCCTTTTCAGGTATTTCGATGCCACTCACCCATTTACCCATTCCGAAGAACGGTTTACCATTAGGGTCGGCAGAACTCACTCCATCAACTATGATTTGATAGTAGTGGAACCCCACCACTTCGGGTCCTTTAGACACGAGCGACCACCAACCATCGGCTTCTTTGGTCATCTCACCACGGAAACTGATTTCCACTTTAGTGGCGTTTGGAGCATGGATACGAAAGTGCACACGGTTGTCGGCACCGATACGCGGATACTCCGCCCCGGCAATGTTGTGTTCATTGGGTACACTGCCTTCAGGGAAAGACTCTTGCGCTGCAGCAATCACCGGAAAGCCAATTAAAGCTATAAGAATAGCATTTGCTAATTTATTTTTCATGATATTTTTAGGAGTAAATTATTTAAAAAGAAGCGGTACAAATTCACGGAGTGAACGACGCCAGGTAAGCCATTCATGGGCAGTTCCCGGTGATTCGTAATAAACTACGTTCTTAAGATTCTTCGCTTTCATGGCGTCGGCAAAAGCTTTTACCCTTTCTGGGTTTTCTTCCGAACCGGTACTCATGAAATACAGTTTGAACTGCTTATTGAATTTCTCGGGATTGGCAAAGACACCATCATACAACGTATCAATCTGATCAACCGGACCTGCGCTGCCACCACTGAAAGCACCTAGGCTGGCAAACTTATCCTGATTGCTCAATACAGCCATATATGTGTGCATAGCACCCATAGAAAGCCCTGCCATAGCCCGGTTTTCACGTGTCGGTTTGGTGCGGAACGAAGCATCAATCATCGGAACAATCTCTTTGACGAGTAATTCGGGGAACATGCCCAACATGCGCTGCATATTCATAGCCGGACGAGGAGTTTGTCTCTGAGCAGCATTTGGAGCTGGAGCGGCCGCACCGGCAAGGAAAGCATTCGTTTGAGGATTATCAAATCTGACTGTAGGCGCGCCGGGAGGCAATGCATAGCCACGATCCATCACAACAATCATCGGTACGGCTTTCTTTTCAGCAATCAGGTTATCCATTATATTCCCCATACGTCCTTGAAAAACCCAGCCTGTTTCGTCTTCGCCACCACCATGTTGCAGGTAAAGAACGGGATAGCTTTCATTGGCGTTTTTATCATACTGAGGAGGCGTATAGACATAGCACATTCTCCAAGCTTGCGTCATTTCCGACCAGTACTTCTTCATGCGAATATCACCGTGTGGCACATTTTGCACTTTATCGTAAGGTAACCCTTCGGGAATTTCAATTGCACTAACCCATTTACTCATGCCATAGTATGACTTGGTAGCAGGATCGGCAGCAGAGATGCTATCAATGATGATTTGATAGTAGTGAAATCCTACCGTTTCAGGTTTGGGCGACACGTAGGTCCAATATCCATCGGCTTCGCGGGTCATCGGGCCACGAAAACTGATTTGTACTTTCTTGGCATACGGAGCATGTATTCTAAAATAAGTATTTCCTTTGGCATCTAAACGAGGCCATTGGACTCCTTCAAGGTTATGTTCATTCGGAACTGTTCCTTCAGGGAAAGACTCCTGCTGAGCATTCACCGTCAATGGCAACGCCAACAAGGAAGAGAAAGCAAGCTTTAATAAAATTTTCATGATTCTATTATTTGTTTAATGGATATTATATAAAAATGTCCGCGCCACGGTATATTTACAGCGCGGACATTCTGCATTACATGCCAGCATTCAATGAGTTACAATGCAATTTTTAAAACCTATTTTTATTCACCACTCGGGTTCTGCTTTAGGTTAGGATTGATTGAAGTTGCGGCAAATGGATATGCGAAATATTCATGTTTACCTTTCACAAAACCTGTTTGACCCTTGTTGGGATTTGACGTCTCCACATACAGGCGATGGATCGGCTCATTCTTAGTAAAGAAAGCATCGTAGGTAGTTGGTATGTTCTTACCATTATTTACAACGCCATCCGTATCACCCCAGCGTACCATATCGGGGAAGCGAACTGCCTCAAGCCACATCTCATAGCTCTTCTCGTTCTTTACTTCCTGCATGGTAAGTTCAGTAGAGAGGTGATCAGAACCTGCACGTTTCTGAATATCCTGAAGACATTTCAGACCCAGACCATTTGGATCGGAAGTTTGTGCACAAGCCTCAGCATACATCAAGAGAACTTCAGCGTAACGGAAGATAGTGAGATTCTTGAATCCATACCAGCCCTTCTCGTTATCTTCAGGCCACGCAACGAACTTGTTAGCGAAATAACCTGCAAAGCCATAAAGGCCTGTTGGATCCTTGATACCAATCTTAGACGATTTCTCCAGCTCGGCCCGAGTCAAGTTTTCACCCTTGGTACCATTCCAATCCATTTCATAAAGAAATTCGTCACCAGTAAGGAATGTCGCTTTACGACGTGGTGAATTACCATCGTTTGCCAACATTCGTTCTGCAAAATCAGCACGGATAGAGTGACCACCCCAGCCATCGGGACCTATAAATGAAGGTTTGGTAGCCAACTTGTCAGTACGCCAGTTCCAGAACTGAATCCACATCCAAGATGTACGCTGGATTTTGTTACTCCAGTCACCAACAGCTGCATTCTCAATTGCGTTGGCCTGGAAAATCATCTCCTCACAAAGGTCACCTGATGCGTGGAACAAATTTGGCCAACGTTCAGTAGGTACAAGCTCATATTTTTTTGAAGTGATAACCTGCTCCAAGTCAGTTTTCGCTCCGGCATAGTCACCTTTGAACAAGCGAGCCTTACCGGCTACGGTAAGAGCGAAGCCTTTTGTTACCTTTGAGGCACCCACCTTGTCTGATGGACTTTCACGTTCATCAAGGTCAGCAACTGCAGCCTCTGCTTCTATGGCACACCATTCCAGCAGTCCGTTGTGTCCGCCTTCAACCGCATTATTAGCGGGTTTGTCACTTGGATTAAGAATATGATCAACCAATGGTGGACAGTCCCAACAAATAGCGAGCATCAGGTGTGACCAGGCACGCAGTGTACGAGCTTCCGCACAAACCCGTTTCTTAATAGACGTAGTGGGTTCTATATTGTCCAAGATAAGGTTGCAATCATAAATCACACCATAGAGTCCCCAGTACGTATTCTTGATTACTTCATTTTGTGAATCATAGCGAAACTCGTTAATCTGTGCACCAAAGTCGTTGTCACCATACATGTTACCTGCTGCCAACATATCATCGCCGGCTTCGTCAAGAAGCACAGGGAGGGCTACATAAACACCTTCATTACCAGCTATATTCAAACAGAATGATTGATAGAGATTGTTGAGTGCATTCTGTGCATCATCATCAGTCTTATAAAAACTATCAAACGAGATGACACCTTTCTGTTCAATGTCGAGGCGATCCTCGCAAGCACTGAAAAGGAATGCAACACCTAAAAGGGAATATATTATTTTTCTCATAATAAATTACTTTTTAAAAAGTTTTTCAAAAATTACTTTCTCTATTAAAATGCAAAGCTTGCACCGAATGTACACTTCTTCATGGTTGGGTATGTACCAATATCATATCCCCCACCACCATTATTGGAAGTCGTTGCAGTCTCAGGATCCATACCAGGATAGCTTGAGAAAGTAAAGAAGTCATCCAAAGAAACGAAGAAGCGAAGTTCCTTAAGAGCAATTTTCTTGGTGAGTGTTTTGGGCAATGTGTAGCCTAACTGTATCTGTTTAATTTTGAAATAATCACCTTTAAACATTGAAGCACTTGAACTCCAGAAGTAACGGTCTTGAGCAACATTCGCAACAGCAGGCATAGAAGCATTTTTGTTGGTTTCGCTCCAAGCATTATCCATGTAGTACTTCAGTGAGTTACGCATAGGCGTATCTGCACGATAAAGGATATTGAAAATCTTATTACCTCCTACACCTGTACCAAATACAGAGAAATCCAAACCTTTATACTCCAAATTTATAGTCAAGCCATAAGTAAACCTTGGAATGGCGCTACCTATATCGGTCATATCCTGGTCGCTTAGCTCTGAAGAGGAAACAATTTTACCCTCATGGTTACGGAATTGAGCTGCACCGGTTTCTTTGTTAACACCTGCATAATCGTATGCACGGAAGTACCATATAGAGTGACCTTCCTCAAATGCGGAACATACCATGTTATTGGTACCATCTACGCCACCTTTGTTGCCAGTGATGCGAGTGATGTCGTCATACAAATAAGTAACCCTGTTTCTCAAGGTAGAGAAGTTTCCGGAAATATTATACTTCAAATCGCCAATATGATCTTTCCAAGAGGCTTCAAATTCAAATCCCCTGTTGTTAATCTCACCTGCATTGACTATAGTCGTATTTACATACACTTCAGGAACCGGGTTGGTAGATATGAGAAGATCCTTTGTATCCTTGTTAAAATAGTCAAGACTAAGTGCCAATCGGTCGTTAAAGAAACGCATGTCAAGACCGAAGTCCAACTGTTCAGATGTTTCCCACTTGAGGTTCGGATTGGCAAGACCCGATGGATAAGATCCATAGTGCTGAGCAGGGTCATCACCATATTGATACCAAGAAGAATTGTAACTGATTGGCGAAACATAGGGATAATTGCTAAGCACACTAACATTACCGTTACGTCCCCAAGAAGCACGGAATTTCAAGAATGAAAGAAGATCGCTGCTAATGTTATTTGTAATAAATTTCTCATTTCCGATATTCCAGCCTACGGCAACAGAAGGAAACTTACCCCAACGTTTGTCAGAAGGAAGTTTGGAAGTATCAAATGCGTCGGCACGGTAATTAAACTGCAAACTATAACGATTGTCGTAAGTATATAAGAATCGGCCAAAGTAAGAGAGGCTCGTAGAAAGTCCCGGAAGGTTACCGATACTCTTTGTTGTAGTCTCAGCTGAGTTTACATAATCGAGATACTTAAAGTTGTTAGCGTCACCGGAAAGTATTTTGTTACCACCTGTACCGGTAGCTGATGCTGATACATTGTCCGAGCGATATTCAGTATATGACATACCGATCATGGCACCGATATTGTGCTTCTCGAATAATGTCTTATTGAAGTTTGCAAAGTTTTCCCACTGATAGTAATGGTTATTGTTGGCTGAAGCTGAAATAGTATAATCTGTAGCTTTAGCTTGACCATTCATATAATAAGGTTCAGCATAGTCGTGATTATTGGTCTGTGCAATGATGTAAGAGAACCGGGATGTCATCACAAGACCATCAATAGGAGTCAGGTCTGCAAAAGCAGTACCACGAACCGTGAAACCGGAACTTTTTGCATTGCGGCGATCACGCTGGAGGAGAGGGTTACCGTTGTCATCCTTCTGAAATTTTGAAGTAGCATAGTACTTGCCATTTGGAGCAACAAGGATGGTTTCAGGATTCGTAGCATACTGTTCTTTCATGTCTGTTGTGAAATCATCAACACTATCCCAATATACAGGAGTCAGAGGATCGAGTAAAAGAGCCGGTGCCAACATAGAGCCATAAGCGCTTTGATGAGTGATGTTGCGGGTAGCCCATTTTTCAATTGAAGTGTTTGTACCAACCTTTATCCATTTATAAAGTTGATAATCTGCATTAAGTTGACCGGTAAGACGGGTATAAGTATCTTTCTTTCCACGTACTATACCATCGTTGTTTAAGTAGTTTACAGAAGTAAAGAAATGACCTTTGTCATTACCGTCTTGAAAGGTAACAGAATGTTGAGTTGCCCAGCTATCGCCAAATACTTCATTGACCCAGTCTGTCTCTTGAGGGTTGTCGTAATCAACTCCATTGCTCTGACAAAGAGTCTTCATGTCGTAACCGGACAATTCCTTATATTTGATCCAGTCTTTTGCACCGAAAATCTCAGGAGTCTTGCCAAGTTTTTGGTTGATAGCCTTGAAAGAGTAGGTTATTTTCGGACGACCATTGGCGCTATTACCGGTCTTTGTTGTAATAAGAACAACACCATTACCGGCCTGAGCTCCATAAATTGCGGCTGAAGCCGCATCCTTTAAAACCTCCATAGACGCAATCATTGAAGGGTCAAGATACTGAATATTATCTACCTTTAAACCATCAACAATTAATAGAGGACCTAGTTTATCTGAATTGGATGAATAGCCACGAATACGAATTGAAGCACCTTGACCGGGAGCGCCCGATGAATTCAAAACCTGAATACCGGCAGCCTTACCTTGAAGAGCAGCACCGGCATCTACTGTTGAAAGGTTCTTAATGTCGTCTCCGTTGACCGAGGCAATAGCACCTGTAATGTCACTCTTCTTCTGAACACCGTAACCAACTACCACTACTTCGTCGATAAGTTTTGTGTCTTCCTCCATATTGATGTTGATCACATTACGCCCATTGACCTGGATAGTCTGAGATTTGAAACCTACAAAAGATACAGTAATAGTTGCATTACTATTTCGTACTTGAATCGAATAATTACCTGTGAGATCGGTAATAGCACCATTGTTTGTTCCATTCTCTAAAATAGCCACACCAATCATTGGCTCAGAATCTATACCTGAGACGATTGTGCCTTTGACTTGAAATTGCGCCCATGCTGACATAGATGTAAAAAGCATAAGCACAAATAAGCAAGAAATCTTCTGATTTTTCTTAATTACATTTTTCATACAATTAGTTTAAGAATTAATAATCGCATTTTCTTTCTAAAAAAAGATACTTGAATAATAGATTTCGATTAACCATCAGTGTGAACTTCCCGCGGAGGTTAGTGAGCACACCATTTGACATCCTTTTTACTAAGATATTTAAGCCAGTAGTTGGCCCTTTATTTTTATCGGTCATCGTACCGGAGATGGTACATTGTTTGACCGACACCCAGATGCACACGAAAGGCATCGTTAGGATACAAATTACTTTTTTCATTCTGTGATTAGTTTAAAAGTTAACAATTTCGGCGGTAAATGTAAGGGCAATGAATAATGGTGGAGTTTAAAAATGAATATTTGTTTTTCACTATTAGATATAAATGGAAATATATCTAAAATTAGAAAACATATACCTAAAATTTGAAACGCTGATCAGCGTAGTCCGTCGAAAGTTGACCGATAAACAAAAAAGCATCCCGAATTAGCGGTAAAGTCGAATTCTTTTCCTTATTTTGTAAGTATTACAAATCTATTCATTGAAAAACACCGTATATGAAGTCATGTTTTCTGTCCTTCGTCTTTCTGCTTTTGCCGTTAGCGAGTTATTGCATCGGCAACTTGAGCTTCTATAACATCAATGACACCTATGGAATTGCCAACCGCGAAACGACCTCAATATGCAAGGATGCTGACGGATTTACCTGGATAGCCTCTAAGACAGGCATTATGAGGTTGACGGACAGTGACTGCCGAGTATATCAACTACCTTACGAATCAATGGCCGTGGTTTCCGTCGAAATAACCTGGCAGGAAAACCGCTTGCTGGCTTTCACCAATAAGGGCGAAATATTTTGCTACAATCCGCGGCACGACAGTTTCGAACGCTTCTTCAATTTTTCCCGGCAGATGAACGTTGCCAATCTTTGGGTCTTTAACCTAGAGGTGGATCGCGATGGGAGTTTGTGGATAGCCTCCTCACGGGGACTATACTATTATAAAGATAATCGTTGCACTCTTATAACTCAAACGGCCGGTGAAGCCTACCACACAACACGTTACGACGCCCGCCACTTAATTGCCACCGGTCCCGGGGGAATTTTCTTAGTTGATACGAAACAACATCATGTGGAGCGTTGGAGTGGAAAAATGAATATACAGCCGTCATCACTCCTGCTCGACCGGGCAATGAACCGACTGTGGATAGGCACATATTCCAGCGGACTTTATTACTTTGACTACATCACACGGGAACTTCATGCAGCCACTGTACCAAACTTCCCGCAGCAATGCATCAAGGATCTTGAGCTAGTGCGCGACTCCACCCTTTGGTGCGGCATCGACGGGCGCGGTGTGTGGGTGCTCTCACATGATGGCAGCCGAAAGATTACAACGTATCAAGAGGATGTGGACAATCAATTTTCTATATCCGGAAATGGCGTATACGATATTTATTATGATCCATCCGGACGAATTTGGGTCTGTTCAGTCACCGGCGGCACGTCGGTAGCAGACCTCTCATCGCCTACCTTAGTAAGGCTGCGCCATAGCATCAATAACCCCAACTCTTTGATCAATAACCACATCCATGCCCTGATTGAGGACAGCCACGGGCAACTGTGGGCAGGAACCAACAGTGGTCTGAGCTGCTGGAATCCTCGCACCGACAAGTGGGTCAATTATTTTGAAGAAAGAGATGGAGAAACCTACATCGTTCTATCGCTCTGCGAAGACGCAGACGGAAACATCTGGGCAGGCACTTATGCGCACGGTGTATACGTCATTGACAGCAAACGCTTAAATATCATCGCCCACCACACGCAACCAACAGGTATCCTTGCCAAGACAGGCTTCGTTTTTGACATTCTCAAAGACAAGGACGGTGACATGTGGCTTGCGGGAACAAGCGGAGAAATCATGAAGTATAACCACCACACCCGGAAGTTTGAAGTTTACCCGAAGGAATCGGTCTATGCCATGGCCGAATGGGGCGACCGTATGATAATACTGGCCTGTAACTATGGATTGCTTACGCTCGACAAAAAAACAAAGAAGACAACCACGCTGCTAACCGATAATATGATACAAGATGTTGCTGTTGTACAGGATAAGATATGGGCAGGCAGTAGTGGTGGAGGTCTCTTTAGCTACAACATCCGTACGCATATCATAAAAAAATACGATACGCGTCACGGCCTCATATCCAACTATGTGAATAGCCTCCTTTATGCCGACGGATATCTCTGGTTAGGAACAGAGAATGGACTTTGTCGCTTCAATACCATTGACAAAACAATTACTACCTATCCTTCTCCAATGAACCTCTCCATCGTTTCTTATAGTTCGGATGCCTGCTTCCGCCTGCGCAACGGCATGTTCGCCTGGGGAACCTCCGACGGTGTAATCATGCAGGACCCAAAGTACTTATACCGACATAAATTGACAGGGCACATTTACATACAAGACATACTCCTGTCGGGACGGTCCATTCGCCAGTATCCCGATCTTTTGCCTGAAACTCCGCTGGACAGCATCAGTAACATCACGCTCCAACATCAACAGAACAATGTAACCCTCAACATCCTACCCATAGGAGATAATTCGCGCACAGCACGCTTCTCTTGGAAAATGGAAGGAGTTGACGATGACTGGAATACCCTGACCGACCAGAGATTTATTAATTATACCAACCTTAATCCGGGCACTTATCGGCTACTTATCCGGCTATACAATCACGAACTCATTGCTGAGCGCTCGCTGATCATCCGTGTCACTCCGGCTTTTTGGGCAACCTGGTGGTTCAAACTGGCTTGCCTTCTGCTTGCCGGATGTTTGGCTTACTTCCTTTTCTGGTTCTATACCAATCGCCTAAACCAGCGTCATGCCGAAGATAAGCTACGCTTCTTCACCAATATCGCACACGATTTACGTACAGCACTCACGCTCATTAAGGCACCTATTGAAGAATTAAATCAGGTCAACAGTCTCTCCAAACATGACAAGCAGTATCTTCACCTGGCGGCAGAGCAGACGCGACGACTAACATCGGTAGCCACTCAACTGCTCGACTTCCAAAAAGTGGATATGGGTAAAGAACCGTTTTATCCGGTTATGGCTGATGTCGTAGCTCTTGTAGGCTGTCGCGTCAGCATGTTCGAATCGATAGCGGCAACGAAACACATACAGATCAATTATCATTACGATATGGATGTATGCCTCACGGCTATTGATATCGATATGATGGAGCGAGTGATAGACAATCTGCTCTCCAATGCTATCAAATATTCGCACGAGCATTCAACCGTAGACGTGCGTTTTCACGGAGACGAAAACGAGTGGCGGCTAAGTGTTGCAGATTATGGCATTGGCATCAGCCGTAAGGCGCAAAACAAGCTATTTCATGAGTTCTACCGTAGCGAAAATGCCATCAATGCGAAGATTACCGGCTCTGGGATCGGACTATCTATGGCAAAAGCACTGGTAGAACTACACGATGGAAAAATTAGCGTGGAAAGTGAAGAAGAGAAAGGCTCTACATTTGAAATCGTAGTACCCTGCCGCAAAAACGAGATACAAAAGAATATCAGCAAACCTATAAATGACCTGCTACAGGAAGATTCCTCCGCTAACTACACAACCGATGATATGCGTATTTTGATTGTAGAAGACAATGACGAATTGCGTCATTTCATGATCCGCCCGTTAGGCAAACACTTCCAGGTAGCCACTGCAGCCAACGGAGTTGAGGCATGGGAATATATCCGGCAAGAAATCCCCGACCTGATTGTATCAGATATTATGATGCCGCGTATGGACGGTTTTGAACTTTGTCGACTGGTTAAATCAACCTTCGAGACATCTCACATCCCACTTATCCTGCTCACCGCTCTTTCAGAAAAGACCGACGAACTACACGGTTTGGGTTTGGGAGCAGACGATTACATGACCAAACCGTTCGACATGAAAACGTTAACACAACGTATCACTTCCATCATACATAACCGCCGTATTATTGGCGCAAAATTCATCGCGGCAGGAAATGTCACCGAAGCAAAAACCATGTCCGGCGAACCTGTCAATATGCTGAACGATGTTTTCGTGAAACAGGCCCTTGAAGTGGTTGTGCGTTATTTGGACGACGCAGAATTCGGCAAGGAAGAGTTTGCTAAAGAAATGGGAGTCAGCACATCATTACTTTTCAAAAAAATAAAAGCACTGACAGGTATATCGGTTGTTGATTTCATACGCAATGTGCGCATGGAGCATGCCATGAAACTTATAAATGAAAAGGAATACAGCATCAGCGAAATAGCCTATAAATGTGGATTTTCCTCCATTGGCTATTTTAGTACCGTCTTCAAAAAACATTTTGGCAAGTCGCCTACCGATTTCATGATTTAGCCTGAGTCCGATATAATATATGGAGAAAGCACACTTTTTATCTAAAAGTACAAATCAAATATCTATTCGTGAAAGTGAATGGCAGTGCTATGCCCTATTTTTACCGTTACAAAACTAATAATATATCATAAATATGAAAAACAAAAACAGTATGACCGTAGCAACACAAAAAGAACAGGAATCCAAAGGTTTCTTCAAACTCTCATGGTTCGAAAGAATTGCATTCGGATCGGGCGATATGGCCCAGAATTTTATATATCAAACCGTTACAACATACCTACTCTTCTTTTACACCAATGTTTACGGACTAAATCCGGCTATTGCCAGCGCCATGTTTCTGGGAGTCAGGATAATAGATGCCATCTGGGATCCAATTGTAGGAGTCTTTGTCGATAAAACCTCTACCCGTTTCGGCAAATACAGGGGTTGGCTGCTTATAATGGCTTTACCACTCACTGTGCTGATGATACTCTGCTTTGTGGTGCCTCCTCTAGGCGAAACAGGCAAGGTTGTCTACGCCTGTCTTACTTATGTGTTACTGTCCATTCTCTATACTACGGTAAATGTTCCGTTCGGAGCGCTCAATGCCGCACTTACCCGCGACCAGCAGGAAATTACGATACTGACTACAGTTAGAATGTGGCTTGTAAATGTAGCGCAGGTGGCTATCACTTACGGTGTTCCTACTTTGGTTATCTTTTTCTCGGGAACAATGGATTCCGCTGAAGCACGAAACGGTTGGTTCACCACCATTTTACTTTATGGTATCATCGGATTTGTTGCACTTCTGTTCTCATTTTGGGGTACGAAAGAACGAGTTGTTATTTCGGTCGAAGAGCAAACGAATGTCAAGCTTAGCGATTTGTTTACGGAAATTGTCCGCAACAAGCCCCTGCGCATTATTTCACTCATGTTTATAACTGCATTTGCAATTATGGCGATAGGTAATTCTGCCGGAACTTATTTTGTGAAATATAATCTTGGAGATGAAGGACTTGTAGGTATTTATAACGTTATTTCAGCACTACCGGCGTTAGTGATATTACCTTTTATACCATGGCTGCGTAAAACATTGGGTAAAAAACAATTGCTCTATGTTTCCCTGATTATATCCTTCATCGGTTTTGTGCTTTTGTTCGTCGTTCCTACTCAATGGACAGCAATGATTTTCGTAGCACAAACAATCCGTTCAATTGGTTTTTGTGTAGTGGGAGCTTTCATTTGGTCATTAATTCCGGAAGCAATAACTTATGGCGAATGGCAGAGCGGTAAACGCATATCAGGCATTGCCAATGCTTTAATTGGCTTTTTCTTCAAATTCGGGCTTGCCGTAGGTGGTTTTGTGCCTGGAATTGTACTAACGATGACAGGATTCAATGCCGACAATGCCGTTCAAACCGATTCGGCCTTGCTCGGTATCCGTCTTCTACTGGCAGTATTTCCCGCCATCTTAGTGGCAGTGCTGTACTACATCGTTTCGTGCTACAACCTAACCGACGAGCAACTAGTTAAATATGGAAAAGAAATTGAGATGAAAAATGAGAAAAAATAACCCTCTACTGGGCATCAAGAAAACTTTCAATGAGCCCAAGTGGAGCATCTTTCAGCAAAACGACCTTATCTTTATTAAGTAAGTAAAGAGTGGGAATAGCTTTCAAATCATAAGTGCCACGAGTTTTAATCGTGGCATTTTTATCATACCCATTAATCCATTCCGAAGGAAAATCAGACAAATGCCTCTTCCATTCATCCAATTCTTCATCAGGATATACAGATAAAATCTTCAAACGACCATCGGCCAGCAGCGTGTTAATAACTGCCGAACTTTTGATTGCGGCAATGTATTCATCACACGCATGACAGCCGGGGTTGTTGATGAACAACAAAGTGTATTCCGCTTTCACTCCGTAAAGCGAGCCTCGCATCCCCTCCGCCGTGTAATAAGAAAAATCAATGGCTTTGCTGCCCGGTCTGTTTTTACGAGCCAGTTCCAACCTGCCTTGAGGCCGTATCTTATCTGTTTCCGTGAACACTGAAGTTTCACACATCGCTTCTAGTACAGGAATATAAAATTCTTCGTTGCGTGTTGGTGCATTAGGGTCATACAAATACTTATCAGCCAAGTTGGTGAAATGAGTGAATACACCTTTACCATGAGTCGCTACCTTGAGCATTAGTTTTTTCAATGCACTTTGTGCCACAGTCAGCGGCACACGATTGAGCAAATCCAGGTAATCAACCCAAGCCTGCTCTGTTATCTGAGGGCTCTGACTTCGCGACAACGAATCATCAAAAGCATAACGATCCCAAAAATGATTGGCTAAAAATTCGCTACGCTGCTCAGGCGTGGTTAGCATGGCCGGAACGTCAGGTAACGGAAAGCCCTGAGTATGTTGACTCGCTTTATCAGCAACCGGCTTAGCAGGTGCCTGAGGCTGTTTTTCCTTGCATGAACACAGCCACAAAGAAAATAATACCGAAAATAAAATATATCTTTTCATGAGCTAAACTAAAATCGTTCTTAATGAACAGCAAATATACACATTTTTTTTATTTGACCTTTACCGGCAGATGTATGAAGGCACCGAGGGCAAGAATGACCACTGCTACACCCGCCGTCAGTATTCTATTTAGTGAGATATAAAAAAAGCTCTGCTAACTTAGCAGAGCTTAAATGACATTATTCGATAATGTTATCTTTTACTTAAATTTAATGTCGGAAGAATTAGTGGAGCAACTCCTGACAATCCTGTTAATGTAGATATGTATGCTCTAACATAGGGAAAGAGTATAGCAGGAGCATTCTTTTGAAAGAAATCTTGTAATAATTCATTTGACAGACTTTTATCAAATTCAAAAAAACCAACAGCCTTAACCTCTATATTCATAGAAGAATTGTCATTAGTTATTTTGGTAGTAAGAGTATGCTTGTACATACCCTCCTCGATAATTGAGCCAATTGTTTGTTCAAAATTTATTTCCAACTTCGAACTTATTTCCATCCCCTCTGAGATTCGAATGGTTGAATCTATAATCTTATATCCTTTAAAACGAAAATTCGCAATTTGTTCTGCCATAATTCTTAGTATTACGCTGCTAATCTATAAACGAATGAGGTACTAATATACTCATCTTTAGGTACAGTATTTTCAAAAGAATATGTTTCTTTTAAAAATAGATCTAAATCAAAGGTTATATTGCTTTCACAATATTGCGGTTCGCCAATAGCAAAAATAACATCTTTAACAGCTATTAGGTCATCTTCAGAAACAAAAATAACATCATCTTCATTATATTCTTTTTGAAATGAGACACAAAAATCCCGTTCCATCTTGGCATAATCTTCATTGTTATTAAATTCTTCCAAAGGTTTAACCTCCACAATATACGTATGCTCAGTCGAACCAAATCCACATCTAAATTTAAAAACAGGGAACAATTCATTTGCGGAAATAATAAAAGATTTTATTCTATCTATTGCTTTCATCATACTATATTGAATTTATTTTTTGTAGAACATCTTTTGCCATTTTAATGCATTTGTCACTTTGTTCGGGTAGTATTCTAGAATCTTTATAATCAGACAACTCTCTTGCTTCCTTTAATTGTTTAACGCCATTGAGATAGTTTTGTTCATCTCTATATGTACTAAATGTAAGGCGCTTACGAATCTCTTCAATTACGCATCTATGAGAATTTCCATTATACTTAGCACTGCTTAAAGAATCTTGTTCATTAAGAGACAGTCCTTTTTTTATAAGTTTATGCTTCATTAATTGTAAACAAGAATAATATGCAGGGTGGCATACAGAATCATATAAACCTTTTTGATATAGAAAAGTTGCGGCATCAAGGTTCAATTGTGATTTATCATATAATTCGTTCATGCGCGTTTTGCTTACATTAGCTTTTGAAGCAGAATAAATGTATTTTAGGGTGCAAAGATAATGATTATTTCAAGCTGGCAATAACAAACGGCAAACATTTTTTTTATTTGCTTCTTTTAGTGTTTCAATTTAAAGGTGTGTCAGGATGAAGTCATTCAATCTGACACACCTTCTTTCTATATAAATAATTTAGTCGTTTGATTTGGTCTGTTGCACAGTTAATGCGCAATCAATGGCATCTTGCATTAACAGCTCATCCAGTATGGAGTTCAGTTCTTTGTAATATCGTTCTGTTTTATTTTTGGGATTGTTTATCAGGAGCTGATATAGAACTATTAAAATGAAGTATGCTAAAGACACCATGTAAGCAATATAAATTTTATCTTCCCAGTTACTTGCGGCGTTGATTAATGGAGTTATAATTGATAATATAATTGCTATTATAGCAAGCTGTAGTGAAGCATTGATTTTACGTGCGGGCTTTATGTTATCTTTAATAGAATCTTTGAGTGCAAGGTAAAAGTCCTTATTACTTTTTCCTTCTGTGATATATTTCTTTTTTATAAAATATGTCTTTATTGCTTTTTGCTTGTATTCATCCAAATCAAGTATTTTACCTTCTTTGGTTTTTAAATACCACCAATCTGCATGGCCTTTTTTACTTGCGCATGCCAGAAACCCAATGGATAATAATAATAAGATACCTGTTGTACCAAATAGCCACCAGTAATATCCAAACATACAAGGTTCTATTGGCGATATTAGTGTAGCTAATAAGACTATACACCCTATACGAAAAGGGATAGCGAATAGCCAGAACCGCACGTTTGCAACCTTAGTAGCTCCAGTTTCTTTTACCATTTTTGACAGGGTGAGTTTACGTAAGTGCTTGATAGTAGAATCTTTTTTTCTCATTTTTTTGTTTTTTGATGGTTAATAATTAATTGCTATTTTTATTTATATCTAATCTTTGCTTCCTGTTATTATTTGAACTTTAACCCCTTGTTTTTATGAGAATAATTTCGTACTTTTATAGGAGTAAAAACCAATAAAAACAGTATGGAAACAGAAGAACCTTTTCGTATTAAAGCCTATTACAAGGCCGACCTGGCGATGCTTTACAATCCCGACATGCTTTTAGCTTCCTCCATGCGCAAGCTGCGCAACTGGATTCAAAAAAACGAAGACCTTTACCGTCAGATGTATGAAGGCAACGAGGGCAAGAATGACCACTGCTACACCCGCCGTCAGGTGGAATTGATTGTATCCTATTTAGGGGAACCGTAACGGCTCCCCTTTTTTTTATCTATTTCGCATTCTTCTGCATCCACTGCAAGGAAGGCACATAATCCCCCATTCGTGTCATGGAAGGGTTGTGCCCGAAGTACACGTTACCCGTCTCCCCGTTGCGGTGCTTGGCCACGATGGCTACCCCCAGACCGTCCGAGGGGAATCCGCTCTCCTTGTCGGTGTGCAGCCCCGCCAGCGCCGGACGATACAAGAGCAACACCACGTCGGAATCCTGCTCAATGCCCCCGCTCTCGCGCAGGTCGGCCAGCACGGGCCTCTTGTTGGGCCTGTTCTCCGACTCCCTGTTCAGCTGACTGAGCAGAATCACCGGAATGTTCAGCTCCCGTGCCAGCATCTTGGCCTTATGAGCCGCCTGCGCCACCTCCTGCTCTCGGTTGCGGTTCTTCTCGTGCTTCATCTGGCTGAGCTGCAGGTAATCAATAATCACCAGGCTGCACTTACCCTTGCTGTGCAACATGCGCGCTCCGGCACAGATGTAATCCATGCTGATGCTTCCGCTGTCGTCCACCCGTATGGGAACGTTTGACAGCTCACCCGCCGCGGCGGCCGCCAGCACCAGCTCGTTCTCCTTCATCTGCCCGTTTCGCCAGCGCCCGGCATCCACGCCGCTCTGTGCCAGGATCAGCCGGTCGCCCAGCCGCTCACCCGCCATCTCGATGCTGTAAATCACCGTCTGATGCCCCGCCAGCGCCGCCTCTCGTGCCAGATGCAGGGCAAAAGCCGTTTTCCCTACCGAGGGACGAGCCGCTACGGTAATCAGGTCCCCGTTTTGCCAACCCCCGGTGATGCGGTCCAGCTCCGTAAAGCCCGTGGGGATGCCCGTCACTCCGTCCTTGCCCACCTCCCGGCGGATCTCCGCCTGTGCCAGCGTATCCCTCATCAGCTGCTCCATGTCCCTTAAACGGACACACCGGCCAAACTCGTTCTCTATCTCATCCAGCAACCGGTAAGCATCCCCCAGGGTGTCTGCCGGATCGGTGGTGTCATCGGCCGAGAGAGCAAAGAGCTTGTTGAATCCCAGTATCATGCGCCGGCGAATGTACTTTTCGTGCACTACCTGCGCGTGGTATATCAGGTGAGCGGAGCCGGCCACCGTGGCGCTGAGCGAGGTCACGAAATAAGGCCCTCCCAGGTTGTCCAGCTCCCCCCGGCGACGCAGCTCCTCGCATACGGTGAGTATGTCGATCTGTCTGCCTGCTACATACATGGCCTGCATGGCGGCGTAAACCAGTTTGTGTCTGTGGTCGTAAAACATCTCTTCCCGTAACCGGGGACTTACAGCCGCCATGGCGGTGGTTTCTACCAGGCAGGCACCCAGTACGGCCTGCTCTATTTCTATGGCTTGAGGTTGAATCATGGTATTTTTTTTAGTTTTTATGGTCATTCATTTGTTTTTTTAGTCCTCGTCCAGGTACGTTTTGTCTTTGAGATACGTGGCCGCCTGCTTGCAGTAGCGCACGTCCTTGAGGTTGTAATAGTAGTTATCTACATAGTCGTAAGCCTGTTTGCGTTCCTCGGCGCTCATGCGGTTCCACTCGCGCCGGGCCCTGCCCACGTTGACCTTGCGGGTGCCGGTGGTCAGGTGGTAGTGTTCCCAGAAGTCGTCGAACTCCTTCTCAGCGGAGTAAGCTCCTTTTCGGGATTGTTTGATAAAGCCCGTCCACGCCTCATAATGAGGCACGCGCAGGTGGGTGGTGTGACTGTGGGGCAGCAGCTCGATGATGCCCTGCTGCGCCAGCTTGCTCAGGAACCGGCGGGTGCGGCTTCTGTTCCAGCGAAACAGCTCCGCCCAGGTGTTCACGCTTTGCAGGGATTCGCCCCGGGGGCATAGCTGTGATTTGCCCGCCACCACACAGGTGGCATCGCGGTAGTTCACCCGGCAGATGAGCAGCAGGGTGGCCTCGAACTCGCTCAGGGGCTGCGTGCCCTGAGTGAGTGAGTTTTCCAACATCGCCTTGGGCAGCAGTATGTACCCTTTGGCCAACAGATTCTTTAAGAAGTCTTCTTCCATGTTTTTCTGGTTTTTTGTTAAGTATTATACCCGTTTATCCGGGCTGTTAAGGGCGACCCTTCAGGCGACCACCCCCTCTTTTTGCTATCTACTTGTTTTTCAATTCCTTAAGCAACCCGCCGGGTAAAAAAACGACCACCCAACCGGCCACAACATAACTAAATATAAATTTTAAAGATAATAGTTCATTTTTGAAGAATTGCTTCCTCAAACCTTGCATCCGACGCAATCTATTGCGGCAGATTCTTTTACCATTCATGTTTTCGGAAATTGTTTCAAATGAAAATATCGCTAATATTTATGCAGATATTCTATTTTTTCTATCTTTGTTATTCGGTCAAACACGACTCTGCAAATATAGACAAAACAATCAACAAAAAACAAACATTTCAGTGATTTTAATTAAATTATTTTGTGTTAAATGCTAATTTGTAATGATTTTGCCACCCCGATATTAGTTGCTATCATTGTGTAATTAATATTCAATGGCAAATAAAATTACAATGAAAACTTTGACACGTCAAACAAGCAAACGAAACAAACAAATGAGAACACTCACCCCCTTTGTATCCTTATTAACGGGGGAGCTGGAGGTCAGCGGCCGTCACGGCACGGCGCGTGCTTACCGTAGCTCCCTGAATCGTCTGCTGGAGTTTACGGGCAACCGGCAGCTCACCTTTTCCGATCTGACTCCCGGCCTTTTAAAGCGCTACGAGCAAACCCTTTTGGTTCAAGGGTGCAAGCGCAACACTGTTTCCCTTTATATGCGCATGCTACGCTCGGTGTGTAATCAGGCTGTGAGCCGGGGCATCACCCGCATTCCCGCGGGACTGTTCGATGAGGTCTTTACCGGCACGGACAGTTCGGAGAAGCGGGCTGTGAACCCTGCCGTTATCCGCCGGTTAAGAGAACTGGAACTTGCTTCCAGCCCGGTGTTGGAAACCGCCCGTGATCTGTTTTTGCTCTCCTTCTACCTGCGAGGCATCCCCTTTGTGGATCTGATCCGCCTGCGCAAGAGCGACCTGAGCCGGGGCATGCTGCGCTACCGCCGCAGCAAAACCGGCCGCCTGCTGACGGTAGCCGTAGAGCCCTGCGCACAGGAGATTCTGCGCAAGTATGCAGTTAAAAACGGAGTTTATTTGCTTCCTGTTCTTACCAAAGAGGGCAAAGGAGGTTACCGGCAGTACCAGAACGCCCTGCGGCGCTACAACCTGCACCTGCACCGGCTGTCGGCCCTGCTGGGGTTAAAAACCCACCTGACCTCTTACGTGGCGCGTCACTCGTGGGCTACGGCGGCTTACCGGCAGGGCGTACCCGTGGCGGTGATCAGCGAGTCGCTGGGGCACTCCTCGGAGAAGGTGACCTACACCTACCTGGCCTCCTTCGACAACCGCACGCTCAGCCGGGCCAACCGTAAAATCATCGACCTGGTATTACCGGGCAGTAATCCCCAATCGCAAGCGAACAAATTTAAAAAGTCGGCCTGCAATTTTCAAAAGTCGGGCTACGATTAAAAAAAGTCGGCGGACTTTCGGGGCAGAGATGGCGTTCTTTGGAAAGACCGCAAAGGCAGGAATATGAAAACAGCTAAAATTGAATGCAACTAATTGAATATGAAAAGATTAAAGAGTGCTTTCAGGGACTGTTACTTTGAAGGTAACAGTAATCAGTTGACGGCACAAATATTGAAATATTTTAATTATAAACAAAATAAAATCATGAAAAAATCAAATAATCAATTGGTTTTATCTTTTTAATATTCTATTTTAAATGTTTTTTATATGTTAAATATACGCTTTTAGATGTATTCTAATATGCAAAACATCTTTTTTTTGATATATAAACAATTAACGTTTTTGTATCACAGTTTGTTTTGCTTTTTTTTAAAAAGAATAACTTTATGAATATACCAATCGGCACTATTATCTCATAAACGACTATTTCTATTGCTCCCAAATAACCTTATCCGCAAATTAGCAATCTGTATGTAAGTACGGCTACGGGCTTCATTCCTTGATTTATCAACTGATTACTGTTACCTTCAAAGTAACAGTCAGAGAGAACAAATAATGGATAGAATGAACGAAACCTACGATAAAAGGATTATGAAACAAAAGACCCACCGCCTGCTCGAAGCCATTGCCGCCCTTATTATATCGGCTATCATAGCGCTTATTTTTTCTTTTCTGGTGTCTGTACTTTCCAGCTCCCAGGTGTACGCCCAGAGGGTGGCGGGGCGTGAGGGTCTGTACCGCGATTCGGTTTATCGCCGGGTGATCGGTCAGGGAAGCACCAGTTTAAGCTGCTACCTCTCTTATCCCCAGGGCGGTTCTTCTGTTCTGCGGGGTTACGGCCATAACGCCTACGAGCTGGGCAAACTGGGTGAGTTTATCCGTGCCGCCCTTTCGGATACGCTGATTTACGTTCGCAGCGTGCGTGTATGCGGTTACTGCTCGGTGGACGGCAATTATACCTCCAACGAACAGCTGGCACGCAAACGCTCCCTGGGTTTTATGCAGTTTATACTCTCGGAATACCCTTTTCTTCGGCGTTACGGCATTCGTGCCGACTGGGTGGGCGAAGACTGGGACCAGCTTCGCTCGCTGGTGGCCTCCTCCACGCTGAACGAACGGGACGAGATTCTTCAGATCATCGATCGGGTCGATATCTTCTCGGGACGTGAAAAGCTGTTGATGGATTTGAACGGCGGCGCCCCGTACCGGATGATGGAGCAACTCTTTTTCCCGCTTCTGCGGCGGGTGGAGCTGACGGTGGAGTACGATCTTCACCGGATCATTGAAGAGCGTTACCGCCGCAAGCTCAATGACCGGGAGTTTGCCCTGCTGCTGGAGCAGGAGCGTGAGAAAGTGCGCCGGGAAGAGCGCCTGCTCGCTGAGCAGCGTGCCCTGAAAGAGAAGTGGCAGGCAGACAGCCTGGCGGTGGAAGAGACCGCCCGTGCACAGCAAGCGCGTGCTCAGCAAGCGGGTGCACAGGAATCGGCCCGCCGGGCGGATGAAGCTGCCGCCGCTGCCTACCGCCGCAGGCGGGAAGCCGCCCGGGAAGCTTCGGCTGCCCGCACCGAGCATCGCAAGCTCTATCCGTTATGGGGTGTGAAGACCAACCTCTACGCGCTTGCCGGGCTGACTCCGCAGGGAGAACGCACCACCTTCATGCCGAACCTGGAGATTGAATATTTTGCTTTCGGGCGTTGGTCCCTGTCCGCTTCGGCTCTTTATGCCTATTGGGATTTCGCACAGGGTGAGTTCTGGGGCGTTACTTCCTATACCCTGGAGCCTCGCTTCTGGTTCAGCCCCACGGGCCTGTGCCGGGGTCTTTACACGGGTCTGTATGCCCGCACGGGAGATTTTGACATCCGGCGCAGCGTGGTGGAAGGGGTTCCCACCGACAACCGCACGGGCACCTATTACGAGGCGGGGGCCTCACTGGGCTATGTCCTGCCCCTGTCACGCCACTGGTATCTGGAGGCGGGTGTGAGCGGAGGGTACCGCCGTGTGGCAGACAAGGTGTATGATGTGGAGCAGGACAAGCACTACCTGGTGCGTAATCAAAGCCAAAGCCGCCTGCGGCTGACGGATATTCGGTTGAACATAGGCTACCGTCTGGGTAAGAAGACTATTAAATAAAACAGACCATTATGAAGATACGGAAACAAGAATATAAAAAGCGTTTTCTCAGCAGAAACTCATGGTTCAGCTTTGTTTCTACCCTCCTGTTGCCGGCGGCCCTGATTGTGTGTGCGGTCGCCTGCACAGAGGGTACCCTTGATAACCCGCCCACAGAGGGTCGCGTTGTCATTCACGCTTCCTGGAACAGCGCCTCGCCCCCCGCAACGGGTTTGCGTTTCTACTTCTATCCCCTGAGTGGGGGCAGTGCGCTGACGTATGATGCCGCTTCCACAGGTTTTGAAGGTAATCTGCCCGCGGGCAGCTACCGGGTCATCGCCTGCAGCACGGATGCCAGCCGGGCGGTGTATGAAGGCATGGAGAGCTACTCCACGGCTTCGGTAACCGCCGTTACCACCACAGACAGCCGCTCGCTGAGTTACTACGCCCAGCCTTCGGGGGTTTATGCGTTGCACATCAGTGAACTGAGGGTTCCCCTGCAGGATGTGGTGGAAACCTCCTCGGTTCCCGATACGCTCTCGCGCAGGGTGAACCTGAGCTTTCTGCTGCTGGGAGGGGAATCCCTCTCTTCCCTGAGCGGACTCATGCGAGGCATACAACCCACTGTGCTGATTGCCACCAAAACCTATCGGGGTGAAGCGGGTGTCACCTCCTTTACTGCTTCGGTATCGGGCAACCGGGCCACCGCGCGGGTGGGCGTGCTGGGGCTGCTCGATCCGCTGGGAAACCTTCCTTACCGCAACCTGATGGACCTGACACTGACCCTGAAGGACGGCAGCGTACAGACCACAGAGGTTGACCTGACCCGGCTGCTGAGTGAGGTGCTGAAGGCCAACGGCGGTACCATTCCCCTGGAATTGCCCGTTGAGGTGGAGCTGCGGCTGATCGATGCCCAACTGGTGGCCAGCGTGAAACCCTGGCAGAGCGGGTCGGGGGAAGGCGGCGTTAAATAATGAAATCTAAATCAATCAAGGATGTATATATGGAAAAGAAAAGATTTATACAGGTCATGAACCTGTTTTGGATTAGCACTATGTTTCTAAGCGGTTGCACCTCCGGGGAGGATGCCGATGCCTCTTTGCGTATCCGCCTGGGGGCTGCCACACGCCTGCCAAGCCGGGCAGCGATCAATGACCTGGCGGGACTCTCTGCCGTGGGAGGTAACGTGGGTCTCTACGGCATGGTAACCACGCAATCCTCGTCCGCCACACCGCTGGGGGAAGGGTGGTCTCTGGTTCCCCTGATGGACAATGTGCGTACCACCTCCATCGACGGGGCAACAGGCGCCATCGGCTGGGCGGGAAGCTACACCTATCCGGTAGAGGAGGGCAGCTACGTGCGGTTCTGTGCCTACCACCCCTATGCCCCGGTAGGACTCAGCGGCAGCAACTACGTGGTGGCTCCGGCCGCCGGCCGGGCTCCGGAACTTTACTTCACCCTGACCGGGAGCGAGGATGTGATGCATGCCACCCCCGTTACGGGCAGTAAGTCGGTGACTCCGGGCACGCTGGTCTTTAACCACGTGCTGACACAGATCCGTTTCCGCATCGTGGACGAAACGGGTAATTTCTCGGGCGAAACGTTGAATGCCATCACCTTCAACGGGGTGAACACCACCTCTTCCCTGAACCTGGAGAGCGGTACCCTGGGTAGCTGGGGTACCCCTTCGGATGCCATCTCAGCCGGGTTGAGCACCCCTGTGACTATTACGGGCACTCCCGCGGCTGCTCAGGAGGTGGGTTTACCGGTGATGCTGCAACCGGGGCAGGCCTCTTTCAGTGTGAAGGTGGTTACCTCTAAAGGTACGTTCGGTGCGGTCAGCATCCGTCCCACCTCGAGCACCGACGGGGGCAGCACCACCGAAAGCAGCTTTGCCGCCGGGCGCTCTTACCTGGTAACGCTTCTGTTCCGGGGGCTCACACAGCTGGCCGTAACAGCCACCGTGACTCCGTGGATCATGGACGGCACGGGCGAGGGCGTGGTACAATAACACATTACATTCACTATATACCGATGACATGGTTCATGCATCACTCAATGAAATTAGAAATTCAATTAAAAAGCAATTTAAAAAAAACAAAAGTATGAAAAAGATTTATTTACCGCTCCTGGCCACCCTGGCGCTGGCCGGATGCACACAAAGCGAACTGTCCGAGAGTCCTGTTAATGCAGGCGTGGAACTCAAGTTAAAATCAACCGCACTGGCTGTGGATGCAGGCACCCGCGCGCCTTTTGAAGGAACCGCAGGCACCGTGCCGCTACCGCTGGAAGCCAAGGTGCTGGTGAAAAAACAAGCCGATACGTACCTGAGTCTGTATAACACGGCCGATGATAAGATTACCTTCACAGACGGTAACGAAACGGGATTTGCTACTACTAAGTATTATTATCCTGCCGACGGCACGGGGCTTCACCTCTGCGGACTCTATCCGTATGCGGCAACAGGAGCAGCTGCCGGTGAATGGGATTTAACAGGAACACAGGCCGGTTTTACCTTTAACGGCAGCCACGATGTGATGGCGGCTCCTCAGGTAGCTACCACCAAGGCACAGGCTCAGGCATTGACCTATCCCACACTGGCCTTTTCGCACCTGCTGACCAAGCTGGTGATCAAGGTCAAGGCGGAAGATGCGGCAGCCATAGCAGCCTGGGGTAATGTAACCAAGATAGAACTGGTCAAAGCCAAGGGAAGCGCACCCAACTCCAAAGCCACTGTTACACTGGCTACCGGAACGGCTCCCCGTGCTTCGGCGTTTTCCATCTCGCTCAATCCTTTCCCTTTTTATGCGGTAACGGGAGGAACAACCTATACCAATACGGCATTTACCGGACAGACACTGGCTTTGACAACCACCTCCACCGTGACTGCCTACTCCCTGGTGGCTCCGATCCTGGCTGACGGCAACAGTACGGCGGGCAGCGCCGATTTTGAACTCAAGGTGTATACCGACAAGGCACCGGCCGCAGGTATGGATGTGCCGGTGGGATTATTGAACACTTTATCGGCCGCTTACGCAGGTGAAACTCAGGGCAAAGCTTTTGAGGTAACACTCACCTTCAAAGCAACCGAGATAAAAGCCAAAGCAACTGTCAGCCCGTGGGTACTGGACGGAACCTCCAGCCCGGAGATCAAGTAATCTGCTTCATTTGATACATAAACTGATTCAACAATGAAAAATAACTCTTTGTGGTTTGTGTTCCTGCTGCTTGTGTGCTCCTGCACACAGGCAGACCTGGATAACCCTTCGGCGCAAGGCCCCCGGATCCGTTTGTCGGCCGGTATGTCCGTACAGTCCGAAACCCGCGGGGTTATTGATGCCGGCTATACGGCCGACCTGCCGCTGAATTTCCTGCTCTGCGAGCAAAACGCCTCCACGGGCGCCTATCCTCCGTACACCTCTTTTTCGGGGGGCATGCAATTGCCCGCCGTGCGAACGGGGGGTGCGGGTTACACGGGGGTGAGCTTTGAGGCGGGCAGCGAGCAGTACTATCCGGTCAGAGACACCCACAACAAGGTGAGGCTGGTGGGATGGTATCCGCGGGTGAACGGGGGTACGGTCTCCCTCTCCTCGGGGGTACTCTCCTTTGGTATTGACGGCTCCACCGATGTGATGCTCACCCAGGAAGTGGAAGGCTCCAAAGTAGCGGGTGACCAGTTCAGTGATGCCGGCAAGGAGTTTACCTTCAACCACCTGCTCACCCAGCTGCGCGTCAAAGCGTATGCCGCTGATGCGGCGGCCGCCACGGCATGGGGCACCCTCTCATCCGTCCGGGTGAAGAACCGCCTGCCTGTGTGCCGGGTGACCCTGCCTGCCACGGTGAGCTTTGAAGGAACGGCGGCCGATTTGCCGCTGGTAGAACGTACGGTGGCCACCGATGCCGCCATTGCCTATCCGCTGAGCCTGCCCGCGGGCGAAAGCAATGCACTGGAATGCGGGTATGCCATGACCGACCCCGTGGAACTGCCTGCGGTGCTGGAACTGGATGTAACCACCCAGTACGGAGGCACCCGCACGGTGAGGCTGGATGCACAGAATTACCAAAGCGGGAAGGCGTATGCCATTAACCTGAAGTTTACCGCAACCGGTATTACCGCCCGGGCGCAGATCGGTCAGTGGACAGTCATACCCCTGCCCGATATAGAATTGTAGCCCATAAAAAGTGATAGAAACAGACGAAAGTATGAGAAAAGGAATAAAAACATACGCCGCCATACCGGGCAGGCGCTGTGCCTTGGCACTGCCGTTGCTGTTGTTGCTGTTAGGAGGTTGTTCGTACCGGGAACTGCCCGACCTGCCGGGGGATGCGTATGCGGTACATTTCAGCACCCCCGGCATGCTGGGGGCTACCACCTCGCAGGCGGACACCCGGGCCCTTATTCCTGAAAACATGGCGGCGGGAACCACCGTGCGTGTGCTGGCTTACAAACGGCTGGGAGCCGGCCCGGATATCACCGTGGACACCTATGCGGGTGAGAACACCTACGTGGTGGATGCCGCCGGGGAGCTCTCTCCCTGTGTGACCGATGCCGACGGAGTGCTGACGGCCGGTACGCCCGGGGAGCTGTACCTGCGGGAAGATACCTATGATTTTTATGCCGTGACTCCTGCTTTGGCAGTGGACAGAGCCTCGGGCACGGTGGTCAGGGTGCCGCACCGCACGGATTATGCTACCGGCAGAACCGAGGCCGTGGTTGTTCAGAAGCCTGCCACCCTGGGTACCGATAAGCAGGTGGTCACCCTGTCCACACTGGAACGCAGGTGTGCCCGGGTATCTTTTGCCGTGACCCGCAAATTCGGTAACGTGACACGGGTACAGGTGCAACAGGTGCAGCTCACCCGGATGGCGGATGCGCCCCTGCAAGGGGTACCGGCAGGGGATCTGGCACCGGCAGCCAACGGGACAACCCTCACCCTGACAGCCGCAGAGTTTACCCCCGGGGCCAACCCGTGGGAGGCCTCGGCAGGGGTGAACGTGCTGCCCAAAACAGAGGAGGCGTATGCGTTGGAGATGCAGGTTCTTTTCAACGAGGAAACGGATGTGACCGAGCTCACGGCACCGGTTGGTGCCATGATGTTCCAAAAGGGGTATCACTATGCCTTTAACCTGGTACTCAAAGGAAATGCCATCGGATTGATATTGACCATGGCCCCCTGGGGTGAAACTGACTGGAACGATGATGCGGGTCAACACCAACAAACGGAGTTTCTGATTGCCACCTGGGTGATTACGGACTGGAATGATAATGTGGGGGAATGATATGATCCCAAAACGATTAAGGATATGATTATGAAAAAATATGCAATACTAGCCTGGGTGACACTCATTTTACTGGCTTCTTGCCAGCAGCAGGAAGAGCCGGTACAAACAGGCACCCTCACGGGTGAGATGAAAGAGGTCAGCTTCGGTTTTAACACCGCGGCCATGGAGCTGCCCGATGGGAATATAAGTGGAGCGGCTGCTGCCACCACCCGGGCTCTTGCCGGCGTGGAAGCGGTAGAGGTGCACACAGCCACAACAGCAGACCCAAAGGAACAAGGCACCGGTACCCGTGCCGCACTGACCACCACACAGGAACAAACGGTCAATGAGGTGTGCCTGTACCAGTTCAACGGTACGGGGGACGCGGCGCTGCTGGTCTATAAAAGCTATGTAGCCGGCATAAGCGGTAACAGCACGCCTCTTTCTTTATTAATAGGTACCGACCAGACGGTCTATGTGGTGGCCAACGCGGGTGACCGCACGGCTGATTTTACGGTGAACACCACCACGCTGGCAGCCTTCAGGGCATCGGTGCTTACCTTTACCGAAAGCACGCTGGTGGCGGGAAGTGATGTGCCGGCCATCGGTTACTACACCGGTTCAACGGCCGTGGCATCCATCCCCGTAACGCTGACCCGGCTGGCGGCCCGCCTGGATTTGACCTGCAACCTGAGCCTGCCCGCGGGAGACAGCTTTGCCTTTACCTCCATCACCTTGGAAAGCGTGCCCAACGTGACGCAGCTCGCTGCGCCCGCAGGCAATTATCCCCCCAACACGGCGGGGGATGCTTCCAAATATACGGATTACAACCCGGTAACGAGTTATACAGCGGGAACCACCCTGACCTGGTATGTACCCGAAAACCTGAGGGGAACCGTAGGCACTATAACCGGGTCCTGGCAAAAAACAACCGCCAACGCGCCGGCTTACAGTACTTGTCTGGTGGTATCGGGAACCTACACCCCCAACGGAGGAACGGCACAGGAAGTAAGCTATTTTATTTACCCGGGTGTCAACAACACCACCGACTTTAACCTGATGCGCAACCGCAAATACGGTATAACCATTACCTTGAAAGGCATCAATACCAGTGACGGCCGTGTGGTGGTGGGTGGACTGGGTGAAAATTTAAGCGCCTCTGCCACGGCGAATTGCTATATCGTCAAAGAGGGCGGAAAGAGTTATAAGTTCAATGCCACGGTAATGGGTAACGGGGCTACCACACCCGCATCTACCATTGTATCGGCTTCAAACGGTACCCAAGCCGCACCGGCTATTACACCCACTGCATTGGCGCCAACGGCTGCTTTTGTGGTGTGGGAAACAGGCGGTACCAAGGGTGGTGTGATTGAAGACGGAAGCGTAACCCTGGCTAACGGGTATGTTACTTTTAAAACAGCGAACAACAGCACCCCGGGCAATGCCTTGATAGCGGTAACAGACGGAACCAACATCCTTTGGAGCTGGCACATCTGGAAGGTGAATTACGACCCGGCAACCAGCTACGATACCTATTCCAGGTACCCGGCGGGCAGCTCTACTTTCAAAATGATGAAATACAACCTGGGGGCTACCGGAATCAGCAATTGGAGCAGCACAGCCACCAATGCAGGCGATATGGGATTGCTTTACCAATGGGGACGGAAAGACCCGTTTGTGGGGGCTTCCGGTTGGTCGGATACCACACCCGTTACGGTTACGTATGCATCCGGTTATGCGTACGGAACGACGGCTAATGCCACAGCAGGAGCCAATGCCGCGGCATCCATCACCTATTCGGTTAAGAATCCGACTAAATTTATTCTGAATGCCTCAACTACAAATGATTGGTTAAATGCAACGGCTTATACCGCCCAACGGGATAATTTATGGGGTAACCCCAATGCAACGGCTACACAGCCCAACTCCGCAAAGGGAAGCAAATCCATATACGACCCCTGCCCGCCGGGCTGGCGAGTACCCTCGCAAGAGAGTTACCAGATCTTTACCCAGAACGGAGCCAACGGAGGAACCCGAAATGTATCTGCACTGGGCTGGACTTATGGTTGGACGTTCTATACGCAAACCTATCTGTCCGGCACTACCTCTTATTGGCCTGCTTTGGGCTACCGAGATAAATCGACGGGGGCTTTGGCGAGTGTTAGTTCTTACGGTGGCTATTGGTCTTCGTCGTCATACGCCAGTGGCTATATGGATGTCGGTTACCTGTACTTCGTCAGCAGCAGTGTATACCCGCTGAGTTACAACTATCGGGGCTACGCATTCTCTGTGCGGTGCGCGCAAGAATAAACTGGAAGAAAAAGCCCATGATGTGAATCACGGTATTTTGTTTGTTTTGTTTGTATGTTCCCCGCACGAGTGTGTGCGGGGAACTATTTTAAAGCAGAATGGTAACTTTTGATTTTTACTAATGAAAAAATAGCTATGGATAACCTTGTTATAGTTTGGACACTGGGTGCTGCCTGCCAACCCGATAAAACGCATTATCCCTTACTGATAAGCATTTGCTGCGAAGTAGAAGAGCGGAAAATAAGCACTCCTTATCGCCTGACGGAAGAAGAACTGAACCTGGTGATAACCGGGTGTGCAAGTAACGAAGCGCTTCAGGAAGTAGGTCTTTATGTGCAGCAAGAGGAAATGAACTTAAGGTATGTGGCCAGCTTACTAGATACCTGCACAACGGATTATACGGTGCATGATGTGGTGAAGCTGTATGAAATGTACAAAGAAAGTCTTTTGCTGGCACCTGCCACTGCTATGAATGCAAAACCTTTCTGTCCTTGCCGGGAGGTATGTTGCGAGTATGCCGTTCGGCCCGTGACCGGATTGACGGACATGGAGCTAAACCGGTTGATTTATTCCGATTTTCAAAATGATTTATCAATGAATATAGGGAAGTATACATGGCTGTTCTTACACTATGCACCCGGCATCAGCCTGCTCGATGTGATTGATTTAAAGAAGGAGGATGTGCACAAAACAAAAATATGGTATCGCAGCGGCACGCGCAACTCACTGCTTTTTATGAATAAAAATAAAAAGATGGAACGGGTAATCAGTGAACTGGAAGAGTTGCAACACGATGATGTGTTTGTGTTTCCTTTTAACGGAGCTCCAACAATCACCAATGAAGGCATCTGTGAGAAACTAAAATGGTATAACTCGTGCATGAGTAAGGTGGCACAGGTGATGGGTTTTTTATTCTGTTAACCGCAGTGCATAAAAGCACCCGTTGGAGTCACCCAGATAAATCATTCCATTGGCTATACAAGGAGTAGAGAGAATAGATCCCAATGCAAGTATTTGTCTCTCGGATGCAGCTAGGTCATCGCCATATAGTTTGAAATCATCTCTAAAAATTCCATCATCGTTGTACACCCGATGATAATTAGATTTGCTGCCATCCGTCTGAAATACTTCCCGTATAGCGCCCGAAGCAGGATCTATCTGATATAATTTGCCGTTAAAACAACCAAATAGTATCTGATTACGTAACAAAACCGCTTCTGCATATACCCTCATATTTAATGGAAAACTTGTTTTTATTTCTCCGGTTGCAGCCTTCATACACCGAAAACAGTGTGAATCTGACGTTCCGTAGTACAGCAAACCATCAACCAAAAGTGGTGTAGCAATAATCCAGCTATTGGTTTCTTCCTTACTCCAGTTGAGTTCGCCCGATTGCATGTTGAGCGAATACATAAAGTAATCTCTGCACCCAAAGACAACCGATTGATTGTAAGAAGTAGCCCCTTTCTGAATTTCGCCCTTGGGAAAGTATTCGTTCCCTTTTGTTTTAAATTTCCATATCAAACCACCATCTGACAGATTTAACGCATAAAAAAAGCCATCAAAACTACCCACAAAAACCCTATCATGAACAACTAACGGAGTGGCATGCACAATACCTCCTGTTTGAAACTTCCAGCACAAATTACCGGTTTCGGGATTCAACGCATAAATAAAACCGTCACCGCTACCTACAATCACTTTATCATTGGCCAAAACAGGAGAAGACAAATAGTAGTCCCACATATCATGTTTTTTTTCACCAGCAGTATGCATTCTCCAATTCTCGCGGGCTGTATGTTTATTAACGGAATAAATACAACCATCTGTACTATTGAAAATGAGGTTTTCTTTGTAAACAAGCGGTGTTGACTTAACTTCTCCGCCGGTTTTAAATTTCCAGTTAAGTTGTCCCTCTTGCGCATCCAGTGAATACACACAGGAATCATTAGAGCCAATAAAAACGGCATTGCCATCAACAACCGGCGATGAATAAATACCGCTTTGAGTGGTATATTTCCATTGCAAGCTATATTGAGCCGTGCCATTGAGCGAAAAGACGCTCAACAACACGACTACAATAGCATAGAATTTTAATTTAATATCAGCAAACATTACGTTGTTTTATATGATTATAACACTCCAACGGGCCGGAGAATGTAATTTTCCATGTGATCGAGTGGTAAGGTTACAAACGGAGTTTGCCAACCGCCAATACGTACATTTACGTTAGCATAAGGAAGCAGCAAAGCAGCAGCTTCTTTCTCCGGAAGCAACATCGATTCTTTGGCTACCTCGTATATTTCTTTATATAAGCCGACGGTTCCGATAGCCATAGTCATCATGCCTCCTCCCCGACCAACAAACTCACGCACCACTTGCTCTGCAACTTCGGGGGTTACATTCTCGTCTTTCAGGCAGATATCTGTGATTACACCTGCTGCGAAACGATTCAGATTAAACTTGGAAAGTGAACTGATGGTGCCCATGATGCCTTGATTGATTGTACCGGGCACCGGAGAAAAATTGGGTGCAATAGGCATACCATCCAGTCGGTTGGCCGAAGCCGCCATGCCTCTTCCCTGCCAGTTGTACTGTTCAAAAGTACCCAATCCGGCAGTAATCTTCATACGAATATCGTAGGTCATACCCAATGGCAATCCATAGTATCCGGCCAAACTGCGCAGTGCAGCCACTTTGCGCCATTCTCTTTCGGGATGCACGTCTTGGAATAGCCATTTCCCGAACTTGGCAGAGCTTTGTACACATTGATAGAAGATATCGAGTATTCTGCAAGTCAACTCATCTGCTTCCGGGTCATTGTTCCCAAACTTAGGCGAGTTGGTATCAAAGTCGGCACGAATCCGTTCATATAGCAATTTCTTATCATCAGGTAATGAAGCCGATGCATCAGCTGCAAAGTTTTCTTTGATCGCCTCACAAACCTCACTTAACGTATATTTTTTCTCATTGAAAACCCATCGGCGCAAAGCTGCCAATTGGTTCACCATATCGGGAACAGAGCCCAATACCAATCCGCCAATATTGTGGTTGGCACCTCCGGCGGCCTTATCTCGTCCTTTTTCCATACATCCTTCCAGATAAGCAGAGAACAAAGGAGAAGGCGCAGCATTCTCGTCAATCATATAATACATGAAAAGTCCCATCACGCTTTGATCAACAAAGAACTGCATGTGCGTTTTAAGATAAGTCATCAGTTCTTCGAAGGTTTGAGGCACGGGAGTGCGCGGTGATACCTTGGCTCCACGAAACAATTCATCGTCCTTCTTCAAAGAAGCACCTTGATTTAATGCCGATTCAACAGCCTGCATACCTACCATCATGCCAAAAGTCCAATCGGACTTTCCATTAAGAATAGGTTCCCAACATCCGTCAACACAGTAATCGTTAGCCAATGCCATCATAGTAGCTTTTGCTTCATCCGTATTTTCTTCGTCCTGCATCAATGCATTATACATGGCGGGAATCATAATCTCATCATTCAACACAGAAGGGTTATTCTTGGTTTGGTATATGGACTGGGCTACTTTCTGGAAAAGCTCATCCGGACTGTTTTTATGCAAGCGTACATAAATGCCCGGAGCAGGAAGATTCAAATTTTCAATGGCTTGAAGAATCAGGAAGGTACAACTATTAGTCGCATCAGTACCGTCGGGCTTTTTACCACCCACAATAATATTTTGGAGGAAATTGTTCACTCCTGCCTTCTGATCTATGTAATAAGGGTGAGTACCCAAGACTGTGGCATAGTCAACATGATCTTGTTGTACCAGGTATTTGGATGTTAAATTCAAACGACCGGCACACTTTAAAATAAAACACTCGAAGATTTCAAGAGGGCTGAACTTTTCATTATGACTACCGGCTTTATCCAGATACGGTTGAAGTACCTGATCCAGTCTGCCCAATGATATAAAGTTCATGGATGCATGCAATGCTATGTGAAAAAAACAAATGCTTTGCATAGCCTCGTGAAAAGTATCTGCCGGCAAATAAGGTACTTTCCGGGCAATGCGAGCTAACTCCAGGAGTTCGTCTCTACGATCGGGGTTGGCTTCGGCTTCTCTTTCGGCCAACACGGCAAAACGCCGTGCATAATCGACTACAGCTTTGCAAGCGAGCTTTACCGACCAGTAGAAATCAAACTTCTTTTTCATACTGATAAGCTTTCCTTCTTCTAGTCTGAGCTTTCTCAGCAATTCATCTGTTTCGGAAGAATCGGGGGAATTGTCCTTTTCATCTTCGTACCTATCATACAATTTCTTAACCGTTATCTTTCCACGAGTTATAAGCGGGGCCAACTCATCCAATTTGGCTGAACATGCCTGAATCTTTTTCTTCAATCCGTCATGCAACAGTTCGGCATAATCCATGGAGTTATGACCAAAAAGAGATGCTGCATTACGATTAGTAATAGAACCGGCACGCAATTCATCATCTGTCAGAAAGCGAGGAAACATTTTACCCAGTCCGTTTGATCCCATGGGCATCACTCCCAATAACAAATCTCCCGGCAGAATAACGGCTGTATGTGTACTTTCACTACACTTTGGGTCAGTCATGGCCTTTAACATACGATCAATGGCAACTGCTCTTCTCACGATGACAGAACAGTTTTCAATAGATTTCCACAACGGATATTTATCATCCGAAGAAGAATTGCTCTTAATGACATCATCAAACATTTCTTGAGTAAACCATTCCGCAGAACGGTCTCCCAACGCCTTTCGGATCAGGGTGTCATACAGGTTACGTACTCTGGGACTTGTCTGGCGGTCCCAATCAGTTTTAAAAACTGGTTTATTCATACAGATCAAATTTAAAGTGAGTAAAAAAGGAAACTATTTTTGATTCACAAGTTGCAACTTCACGAGCAGAGGGAACAGCCATTTTCAATGGAATTCCACTATTGTAATAATTTACATCAAAATTCCGATTCCAAGGATTCAAATAAATAGAGTCAATATGATATTGCTGTAAAAGGGACAGAATGCTGTGCAATACATCATCGCAATCATAGAACCCCGGTACCATAGGAATTCGAGGCAATATACTACATTTGTGTTTGGCCAGTTCGGTCATCACCTGCCTGATGTGATCATCATGGCGAGGATGGTTTTTACCGGTAATGACACGCATGCCAAACATCCATGTATCAACCAAAGGAGCAACATTACGGTAAATAGTGACAGGTAGTAATCCAGAGGTTTCAACGGAGGTATGAATACCCGCCTCACGGCAACGACGCAGCAACTCAATGGACGCCTGAGGCTGTAACAATGGCTCTCCACCCGAAAGAGTAATGCCTCCGCTCTTTTTTGTCAGAAGCAAGTAAGGGTATATTTGTTCCCATAAAGAATCAACCGTTGCATAAGCCGTTGGTAATGAAAGCGCACTTCCGCTAACTCCTGAAACACTGGCTGGGCATTCTTTGATACAATTGCCGCACTGAATGCATTTGGAGCGATCAATGCAATGTTTCATATTTATGAATTTATGTACACCTTGTTTGCAGGCATCAACACAACGGTGGCAAGCGGTACAAAGAGAAGAGAGGAACATGAGCGGCGATACCGATGATTGGGAATGAGGGGAATGACACCATTCACAACCGGCATTACATCCTTGCAAATATACCACAGTACGAATACCCGGGCCATCATAACGGGATAGCTCTGCTATATCAAAGACTCTGATGCCGGGTGAGCTTTTACTTTCTTCTAAACAGACGCTATTTATTTTCATGAGACTGATTTGAAGTTTAACGCTTCAAAGATAAACAAAAAATATTAAGAAAAAAGAAATTATATTCAAATGAAAAGCTTATGTATACGCCAAGTAAATATAGCGAGAGCCACTCCATATGCCTGATCTCTTTTTGAAAATCTGAAGCATAAAGATGGATCACCCCAACACAAAAAAGAAAAGGCTGTTCTAAAACAACCTTTTCATTAACAACGATAAACAACTAAAAATTCCTATTTGATGCCTTCTAGCGCTTTCTTTGCAGTAGCATTAGTAGGGTCGATAGTCAATATTTTATTCCAATATTCTTTTGATCGAGCTATAGCATTATTAACTAAACAATAATATCCTAAATAACTATAGCATTCTACTAAAACAGAATTATAACGAGCTTCATTCTTACTAGCCAACAATGAAATTACCGACTCGTAGTAAGGCTTCGCTAACCCTTGAGTTGTTTCCGGATCTAACGCCGAGTTAGTTCGCGCACGCCAAAAATAGCCCAAATAACTATCAGCAGCTTTCTGGGTAATAATTGTAAATACAGAATCAGCCTTTTGTAAACTTGTCATTTTATCAGCACTACTTACTGATTTTGTAGTTCCTTCACCGTAATATAGCTTACCTAATTGAAATAGTAAATCCGGTGTTTGTTTATCCGAAGGTTGTAAACTCAAATATTTTGTATAAGCTTCAATAGAGCCTGTATAATCGTTTAGGTTCTCATAAGAAGATGAAATCTCTCTCCACAAATCGGTCTTTGTAGTGTCAAGTTTCAAGGCATTCTGATATTGAACTATTGCCTCATTATATTTTTTACTTTCACTGAGCAGGTGACCATAGTACATGTAATCCAAATAAGTAAAGTCTGATTTTTCTGGATGATTGAAGAAAGAATCAGCAGCCACAATCCCTTCATCATATTTCTTTAAATCAGTAAGGTTATACATTATCAAGCGGTAGAAAGTAGTGTTTTTTGCATTTTTCTCTACGCCCATACGTGCTACTTCTAGTGACTTTTCAAAATCATGGTTTAAAAATAACGCAAATGCATATTTAACCATATCATCTTCCTTGGCCTCGGTCGTATGAATGAAAGATGAATAAGCTTCTATAGCTTGAGAAAAACGATTACGACTATAATAGATATTGGCAAGAGCCTTATAAACCGGTAAATAATCAGGAGCCATCTCCTTTAATTGAAGAAGTTTGTCAATAGCTTGTTCGGGACTAGCATCCTTATATACTTGAGCATATTTTAAATAAGCTTCCTTGCAATTTGAATCAAAATATATGGCCTGCTCATAGAACTGGCATGCAGCCCCAGCATCTTGTTTTGTTAGTGCAATATCGCCCTCAAGTACATATATACCTGGAAATTTATTATTTACTTTTTTGGCATATTCAACGTATTTCTGAGCCTCAGTTATCTGCATCGCATCAAAATAAACACGAGCGACAGCAACAAGTAATGCAGGATCTTTTTTATTCTTCCCTTTAATAAGTTGCCCCAACTCATCTGAAGCTTGTTGTGGATTAGTCGTAATTAATTCTTTTATACGATCCAAGCGATTTTGCCAATCGTTATCGGCCGACTGCGCCCAAGGTGTACCGGCGGCTAAAAAAAGTCCTAATAAAAAAATATAAAGTCTTTTCATTACTATGTATTTAAGTTATTATGTTATTCATCTTTAATATCTACCACACGTACTGGTTGGGTAGCAGGCACTAAGCCTGATTTCAATATAATCCTTTGTCCTTTATCTGATGTTAGAAAAGACGCAAATCCCCAAGGTAAAGCATTGCGAGGATCGTTGAGTAAAATGTAAATGCTACGAGTTAACGGATAATCACCATAAAACAAATAAGCTTGATAAGGTTTATAGCTATTATCCTTCGTTGCAATATCGTCTTCGCTCACAGACATTACCCTGATTTCGTTTCTGAATGATAAATTCGTTGTGTCACTCCGATTACCTAACCAATTAACTCCTATCACCCCTATTGCATGGGAGTTTTGAGCAACAAAATCAATAACCTCTTGATTATTATTCAAAGCTTTCAGATCTTTTGAAAGTTGTTTGCCTTTACAGATAGAGTCTACTGCAAAACGAACCGTACTTGAGTTTTTATTATCAAATACAACTTGAATGTTTTTTAAAGATGAAGAAGGGTAAATTTCTTTCCAGGTTTTCACCTCACCAGTCAGCATACGTTTTATATCACGCAGACTAATTAATGAATCTTTATTGGCTCGGTTAATAATCAGAACCAAACCATCCGTTGCCAATTTTATTTCTCGAGGAAAAAACTTACGACTATGGAACGAACTCATTTCTTCCGCCGATAGTGTACGTGTAGCAATAGCCAAACGTACACTATCTTTTAGCAGAAGATTAATAGCATTTACTTCTGTTGTAAATTTGGGAACAATTCCAGCCAAGGCAAAAGTACCTTCGAAAACATCAATTTCCTCTTGTATAATTGGCCGGAAACTTTCATCTGCAGCAATAGCAATTACCCCTGAAGTATAAGTATCCGTAAAACCGTCTTTCGGTTTATTATTACACGCTGAAATTAACATAACAAGCGCAAAAGTGCCAAGCCAAAACTGTTTCTTCATATTTACTGCAATCTAAATGTAATAGGTACTGTATATTTTACTGTAACGGGTTTACCGTTTTGCTTACCAGGAATCCATCTTGGCATAGAACGAATAACTCGAATCGCTTCTTTATCACAATATGGATCAAGAGATTTAACGACTTGAACATCTCGCACCGTACCATCTTTCCCTACGATAAACTGACAGATAACTCTACCCTGAGTTCCGTTTTCTTGTGCAATAGTAGGATATTTAAGGTTCTTCCCTATAAAAGAGAGCAACTCAGCTTGTCCTCCGGGGAAAGTTGGCATCTGCTCAACCATATCAAAAACCTTCTCTTCTTCAACAGGAGCTTGTGTAACTACCTGTTTCAAGTCTGCAATATCTTTACCATTAGCTTCATCATTACCCTTAACATCAGCAATAGAAATACTTACCTTAGTCTGTGTTAACTCTTCCTGACTCTTAATCTCATCTTCATCAGCTACCTCAGAATCTTTTTTTATAACTGGGGCAGTGAACTTGATAGAACTTTTCAGAGCAGGAGGTGGCGGAGCCACAGGTTCTACTTTTTTCATTTCATCTTGCTTAACTTCGGGTTCTTCCAATTGCGACAAAGCAGTTACTTCCGTCATCACCTCTTTCTGTTTAGGAGTAGCCAACCGTATCAAAGTTGGTATACTAAAACCAATCAAAGCAATGACGACAACAATAATCATAGCCATATTATGACGTTTAGAAGAATCTCCACGCATTTTATATGCACCATAGGCTTTATTCTTGCCATTAAATATCAGCTCACACCACTCAGAAGATGTCAAATCAATTTTTGCCATTTTTTACTTTAATTTTAGGTGTTAATCAGCTACATTTTGTGAAAGTCCACCTCTTGATTCAAAATTCTTCAGCAAGAATTCGTCACCACTAGTAATATCAACTATCACATATTTACCTATACTGCATATTTGCATTTCATCAAGCGCATCAATAAGATTTACATACTTTGATTTCTCAGTAGCTTTAATGATAACAACCGGAGTATTTTTACCATTTTTTATTTCACTGAGCTGTTGGGTATATTCTTCTTCTGATATTTCCATATTCAACTTTTTCTGTTTCAGCTCATTAACCTTACGTACAGCTTCTTTATTACGTTTAAGCAATAAAGAACGAATTCCATCGGGTTTGTAAGATGTCTCTTTCAAAGAAGAATAATCTTTGTAGTTTGGTTCGCCTTCGTAATAATATAACTTATCATCACTTCCTAACAGTAAAGTTATAGCCTGTGAGGCTTTTACTTTAGTTTGTTGTTCTTCAGTTATATCTTTATCATTACTTGGCATACTTATCTCCATCGTTTGAGGTTTGCTCAACGAGGTACATAACATAAAGAAAGTAATAAGAAGCATGTTCATATCAACCATAGGAGTAAAATCGACACGTACGGTCATTTTTTTCTGCTTACCCTTTCCGCCTTTCTTTTTATTGCCACTCTTTTGTACTTCAGCACTCATAGTTTATTCGATTTTTAATTTTCAGAAGTTGTTTTCAACGAAGTAATCAAGTTATATCGATTCTCTCTGAGATCCTGAAGTGAATTCATAACCTTCTTAATTACCGAATAGGGAGTTGACTCATCTGCTTTGATAGCAATACGCAATTCGGAATTAACCAGACGTGCATTCCTAACCCATGATTTAAATTGATTATCTACACTATCACAAGGAATTCCTTCATTCTTTAGCACGGCATCTTGTTTCTCTGCCGGTAAATCAAGATATGTTTTCATACTTTTGATTGGTACACCAAATGTAGTTGAAACCATAAACTTCTTTATTTGTTCCGGAGAAAATGTAATACCATACTCTTGCCCCATCCCTTCTAAAGTAGCTTTTAAATCAGCTTGTTTATCCAAGCTCATAAAGATCTTGCCATCGGGATTTACCAATATTTGCAAGATGTCCTTTTCAGGGATCTTAATTTCAGAGACAGACGCTGGAGTTGTTACTTGTACCGGTTCCTTCTTTACAAATGTTGAAGTCAACATGAAGAAGGTAAGCAACAGCACAGTAACATCACTCATAGCTGTCATATCTATGAAAGTACTTTTTTTCTTAATTTTGGCTCTACCCATAATTTTAAGCGTTTAAAATGAACTCTTACTTATGAGTTGCTGCAAATGTTTGTACAATTGAAAAGCCTACTTCATCAAGGCTATAAGTCAGTTTATCAATTTTATTAGTATAATAGTTATAGGCTATTACTGCTAAAGCACCTGTTAAGATACCGAACGCTGTATTTATTAACGCTTCAGAAATACCTTGCGATAATGCCATTGAATCAGCAGCCCCACCAGCGGCCAAAGCAGCAAATGAACGAATCATACCGATAACCGTACCAAGCAATCCCATCAAAGTACCCAAAGTCGTGATAGTACCGATAATAGGTAAATTTTGTTCCATCATTGGCAGTTCCAAAGCGGTAGCTTCTTCCAGCTCTTTTTGAATAGCCAATAGTTTTTGGTCTTTAGAGAGAGTCGCATCACGTTCCATTTCATCATATTTCTGAAGTGTAGACGTAACTACATTTGCAACAGAACCTCTTTGTTTGTCACAAATAGCTTGAGCCTTTTTAAGATCACCTGCTGTCAAAGCTTCTTTGATATTCTTAACGAACTTCACAAGAGAACCTTTTCCAAAAGCAGAACGAAGAGCAAAGTAACGTTCAATACTTAACGCAAGTACTGTAAGTAACAAGGTTTGAATAATCGGAACAATAAAACCACCTTTATAAATAGTACCTAAAAAATTTCCTGGTAGAGGGTGATTGTTAGGATCATTGTTCATAAAGTTAGCCGGATTACCTAATAAGAACTGATAAATACATACTGCAATTATAAAGCAGAAGATAATTACCAAACCTGCAGATCTAATACCTGTAAATGAATAAGCTTTTTTTTGATTAGTTTCCATAATGTGTAAGTATAAAAAGATATGTTTAAAAATAAAATAATTCTGATAAGCATAATATCTCCTAGCAGACAAGATAATACAAGCCTGCTAAACATATTAGAGATAAAAAAGTCTTGAAACTAAATAAGAATTCGTCTTAAGAGGTAGACGTAATAATCGCACACACCTGAAAGACAATGGTGTGAGGTATTTGAGTAGAATAATTTGCTTCTGTCAGTAACTAACTGATTTTCTCTAATACTCAAATGCAATAATAAATCTCTTATCGCACTAAGATACTCAGCAGCACGACGTGCACGATAATGATTTGCATGTAAGAGAGATTCTGAAACTCCTTTTATACTTAAATCAGCATATGATACGGTCAGTGTTTTATAGAGCATATCCATATTCAGCGATGAATATAAGCTAGCACTTTCATCCTCCGATGAAAACGATTCAGCTACTTCATTGCATGCATGTACTGCACATACAGTATTTGCACCAGCACTCAAAGGAAGTACCAGCAACGCAATTAACAAAAGACACCTAAGCATAAACTTCATCACTTTTAGCAATTCGGATTTTCATGGGCAAAATTACGAAGTATATTAATACAAAATTCATTATTTACATCTTTTAAGTCTGAATAAAGGTATATTTAGTTATCACAAAAAACTAACTATAGCATAAGCTATTCGCAATAAAAGTACACTTAAACCAACTCTAGAGACACAGACTGAGCATTCTTTGATTCAATTGCCCCACTGAATGAATTTGGAGCGATCAATACTATGTTTCATTTTTATGACTTTATGTAGATCTTGTTTTCAAGCATCAATTCAACAGTGGCAAGCTGAACAATGAGAAGAGAAGAACAAGTTATATAAGAAAGCGTACACTTAACATCACGCTAAATGTACGCCAATATAAACTAAAAAAAACACTTATTATGAAAGCGGGATGAATCTTCAAAACTAATTATTAGACACACGTTATACTTCACTCCCGCTTCTTCATAACAGACTAATTCCCGCTATCACAGCGAAAAAGTAATATTTTTGAGTTAACACAAATGGATATACGAAGAGTATGCCCATCAATAATGACAGGCTGCACGAAATGAAAAATAAATCGGAAACTAAATAAGGATGTGTCGCAGGGTATAAATATAGTAGTTACCTCCCTGCCTGATAAATTTATTATTGGTATTTAAGAGGGTACTCTTGCGTTGAGTCAGCAAAGTATCGAGCTGGCGAATAGCCAGAATTGTTAGTGCAGATTTATAAAATTTCTGGAAACTTATACCAATAAAAGTGCTATTCTGAGAAAGAATGCCTTTGGACACGTTCCAATCACCCCCAGCAGCAGATGTTTCATAGGTAGAATGAGATGAGTTTTGCAAATCGGATGCAACCGATAAATGTGCCGAAGTATCTTCCTGATCATAGTTAGGGTGCACCTCCATAGAGGAAACACGATCATGACAAGACGACGCCTTGCTGATCTGATCTCCTGCTGCAAGAAATAGTACAGCAAAGAGAGCTAACAATAATATGGCTTTAAACTTGGAACTCATATTCGGGGCAAAAGTACAAATGATTATTGAAATAATGTCATCAGTGAGCAAGTCTTTTTGTTTAATTCAAGTTAACGCTAACAACATACTTCCTGAAAAGCACAAAGAACAGGTCAACCGTTCCGATAACGATTGCCTGTCCTTGCACTTAACAATATATACTCTCTCTAATTCACATCAAACCAAAGACGCGTGGTAAGTAAATCGGGGCCCTGACTGGACACTGCCAACTGATAGTTAATTCCGTTCAATGATTGCTCGGTGCCGGGATAGAAGAAACGAGAAGGCATCTCGCCATCGAGTACGGTAGATACACCTGCAGTTAACTGCGGATAATCAAGACGGCGCCACTCGGCAAATGCATCCAACCCTTGTCCGTAGAAGGCGATCCATTTTTGTAATCCGATAGATTCTTTATAATTTGCTGCATTGTATAAAACAGCCGGTTGCGACAAGTAGGTTGCAATCACTGTGGCATCGGTTACACCAAATTGCTTCAACGAAGCGGCTATACCTTCTTTGTAATAGGTATCGGCATTGCCCGAAATAAAGCCTCTTGCTACAGCCTCAGCCAAGGAAAATTGAACTTCTGCATAGCTTAAAATAACCGCAGGCGATTCTGAAGTCAGAAAATAAGTTCCCGGTTTGGATGTCTTGGCAAAGCCCTGATTGTTCGCTTCGCTGTTTGACAAGCCATTGGCTGCTCCTACATAAGTGGTAACGCTTTCGTCCGTAGGCAGTTGGGCGTAAACGGCTAAGCGTGGGTCAGAAAGTGCTTTAAGCTTGTCGACCAATGTTTTGGATACACGAAAGTCGTCACGCGTTTCAAACCAGGCAGAAGCCGGATTCTGCTGAGGCGAACTGGTGTATATAAATTGAAAATTTGAAGCATTACTATCAATAAGACCGGCAGCATCTGCCACAACAGCTGTCACTTCTTGTTTGGCCAAATCAGATTCACGATCGGCAATACGAAGAGCGATGCGCAAACGCAGTGAGTTCACAAACTTTTTCCATTTAGCAATGCTACCATCATAAACAACATCTCCTTCAATCTTTTCGCCCGATGTAGATAACAGTGACTGTGCCGTTTTCAAATCATTCAATAAGCCCAAATAAACATCGCGTTGCGCATCATACTTGGGAGTTGTTTTTTGTCCCGCCTCCGAATAGGGAATATCACCATACGCATCGGTCAGCAACTGAAATACCCAAGAACGAAGGGCTAACGCTACTCCTTTATAATTGGAGTGTGCCTCTTGATCCGTAAAATTAAGAATCGTATTCAAATCAGTGATCAAGGTAGCGTATCCTGTATTCCACAGAGTTGTAAAACTAGTGTTAGACACGTCATAGCGATCGGGCTCTGTATATTGAATTTTGGCCCATTGCTGTACAAAAAGCAATGACGAGTTAAAATTGTTATCCGCTCCCCAATACACATCGGCACCCTGCTTCAGCGTACCGGTAAGCAAATAGGCTGGCAATGGATGTTCCGTTGCGTTAGGGTTGGTATTGATATCATCGAGTTGGCTGTTGCAAGAAGCAAGTGCAAAGACCAATGCAAAAGCTGCTACTATATTCTTCTTCATGAGTGTACGTTTTAAAATTTGAAATTAAGATTGAAACCGATGGTACGCGTGGTAGGCAGCGACAAACTTTCCAGTCCTTGCGCATTACCTGTATTGAACGCTGTTTCAGGATCAATATTGGGTGCATCTTTGTAGAGGAAGAATAAGTTTCGTCCTACTGCAGAGATAGTGGCCTCTTGTAAACCGATTTTCTTTATTAGCGCTTTGTTGAAGTTGTATGCCAACTTTATTTCACGCAGTTTCACGAATGAAGCACTATAGATGTAAGCTTCACTAATGTTGTACGACGCTTTATAGTACTCCTGTGCACTAATAACAGTTGCATTAGCGGTTCCGTCAGCATAAACGCCTTTAAAGACAACTCCGTCTTCGTAAACCGTTTCTCCGTTAGGTGCAACCCCGCCATTAGCCAGTTGTTTACCGTTTGCGGTGCTATTGCCCGGATAGTAATAATACAGTCCCCCATGTTCAGCATCGCGTCCCGTCATGGTTTGTGCCAGTACGCCTGTGTAATTACCCGTACGGTTGGTTCCTGAGAATATTTTTCCACCTATACTTGCATCAATAAGAAATGATAGGCTGATATTTTTGTAAGTCAACGTATTAGAGATACCTCCTAACCAATCGGGAGTGAAGTGTCCTAACACGCGTTTCTGAGGATCGGCTTTTGGTAAACCATTGGCACCAACTACAATGTTGCCGGCATCGTCACGCAAGTATGCCGTGCCGTATAGGGCACCGTAAGCCTGACCAACCGAAGCCAGTACTTCTACTCCACCCGACGAACCAATGGTGTAATTTTGAATCTGTCCGTCATAATCCAGCACTTTCACTTCACTGTTATTGCGTGCATAATTCAAATCGACATCCCAACTGAACTTAGCTGTTTTAACCGGAACCAGACCTAACTGTACTTCTATACCGTTATTGTTTATTTTACCTGCATTGAGCAATTGCGAAGTATATCCGCTTGCGGCAGATGTTTTGATCTCCAGAATCTGGTTAAAACTGTTGGTGTTGTAATACCCTAGGTCCAAACGAACTCTGTTTCTCCAAAGACTCAATTCCAGTCCCAATTCAGTAGAACGGGTTGTTTCCGGTTTCAAGTCGGGATTCAGTTTCTTTTTAGATGAAGTCTGAATGGGATTCCCGTCATAGGCAGTTTGAAAGTCATAGACCGTTGCCAGCTGATAAGGATCGGCATCACTACCTACTTCCGACCATCCTCCGCGGATTTTAAGGAAGTCGAGCACATCACTTTTCCAATGAAAAGCTTCGGAAAGAACCAAACTGGCACTCACAGAAGGATAAAAGTACGAACGATTACTGCTTGGCAGAGTTGACGACCAATCATTACGTGCCGTTACATTGACAAAAGCATAACCTTTGTAACCCAGTTGAGCAGAAGCAAAACCACTGTAAACTCTCAACTTTGAATAATAGTTGGAAGAGGTCAATGCATCGCGTGAATTGGTTAAGGTGTACAAATCAGGGACTGCCAAACGGGGTGCCTTCTGATAATTGTTCTCGTAAGTACGGTTACGCACATTGAAACCGGCTAACGCGTCAAGGCTAAAATCACTAGTCAAATTGCGAGTGAAATGCAAAATAGCCTCCGTATTGTTTTCACTGATTGTATATCCATCTTCCGCATACGAACCAAAAGGTGTACCGTTGGTTCCGTACTTAATTTTATACTTGCGACGGTCGTTATAATAATCGGTTCCCGAACGGAAGCGAAAATCAAGACCCGGTGCCAGCTGAGCTTCGAGATGAATATCACCAATCAAACGGTTGCGCTGCTGACTAGTTGTATTGTAGTAAGCATTCCAATAAGGATTGCTGTAATAACTGTTATTCCAGTTTACATTGCGGTTGTTTTTCAGTTCATTGATATCTACCTGACGGCCAAACCAGAGAAACTGCAACATAACACCTGCAGCACGCCCGCCCGAAGGACCGCCCGGCAAGTTAGGAGCATCGGTCACAATGTAATTGGCGGTAGCTCCTATCTTTATACGATCTGTTAGTTGGTAGTTGGCGTTCAAACTAAAATTGTTCTTCTTTATTTCCGTATTGGGCACTGTACCTTTTTGGGTTTGGTTGTTGGCTCCCAAACGGAAGTCGTATTTACCGTCCGAACCGGCTATAGAGATACCGTTGTCATACGTCACTCCCGTTTTAAAAAAGTCTCTCACATTATCCGGATGCGCTACAAAAGGAACCGCTTCTCCGTTTGAATAGAATTGAGGAATAAGACGACCATCCATTTTGGGTCCCCAGCTTTCATCCACACCATCATTCACACCGGCACCTTTACCGTTTACATAGCTAAACTTACCGTTAGATCCCTGACCAAATACATTCTGAAAGTCAGGAAGGGTTGCTACCGTAGCAAAACTAATGCCCGAATTGACGCTTACGCCTAAGCCTTTCTGACCTTTACCTGTTTTTGTTGTAATCAGGATAACTCCATGTGCAGCACGTGACCCATACAAAGCAGCCGCGTTGGGTCCCTTGAGAACACTGATTGATTCAATGTCTTCTGAATTCAAATCGGCTATAGCATTACGGAAATCACGCGTGGCTCCGCCGGCATTCAATTGAGAATTGTCAACCGGAATGCCATCAACAATAAAAAGTGGCTGGTTATTACCGGCTATGGAAGTCTCACCGCGAATAACAATTCGTGAAGAACCCATATCACCTTGCGAATTAGTGATACGTACTCCGGCTACTTTACCCGACAGGCTGTTCAGCAAGTTTGTTTCTTTCGTGTTAGAGAGTTCATTGCTCTTGAGCTCTTGCGTGGTATAGCCTAATGATTTCTTTTCACGAGAAATGCCCAAAGCAGTAACCACTACCTCATCGAGTTGACGAATGTTCTCTTCCAAGGTAACAACCAGTGGCTGACCGGGACGGGTCACAACTACCTCGCGGGTATTGAAGCCTACCATGTTAAAGACGATGGTGACCGGATAAGTAGAGTTGCTGTTAATGGTAAATTTACCATCGATATCACTAATGGTTACCACTGCCGTAGTGGCGGAAGTTTTCAATGCTACGCTAACACCGGGAATACCCACTTGCTGTACGTCTTTGACTTCACCGTGAATAACGGTCTGCGCTTGAGCTTGTATGGCAAACAAGCCTATGGAAAGGAAGAAAGCCAGACCCAGAATCTTTTTGATATGTAAGTTTAAATACTGCATGACTGATTAAATTTTAAGTTGTAACTATTGCAGCCCGCCTCATCCGTCAGGGTATAGGAAGGGCTGTTGTACCTGTGTGGCACAATTCAGAACAAATGAAAAAATAAGGTTATGTTAATGAATTACTCTGCCAATAACTCGTCTACTAATTTGTTAAACTCCGACTTGAACTCATCATAAAACAAACCGGTTGCAGGGCCATTGAAACCGGTATGTATTTTGCGTACATTCCCTTTTTTATCAATAAAAATGGTGGTGGGATAACTCTTCAATCCGTCAATTTCGGGAAGAACTTTCTTATCATCACCAATCTTTCCCGCTACAAGTATGTCATACGTTGTTTGATGCTTGTTGATGAGATTGGAAAGCACCTTCTGCACGTAAGCAGGTTCAGTTTTCCGTTCAAAAGCCAAGCCCACGACTTCAACACCGCGCTCTTTGTTTGCCTTGTACCAGGGAGAAAGGAAAGACATTTCATCCAAACAGTTGGGACACCAGCTACCTAAGATAGACACCACAACTACTTTACCGCGGTATTTGTCATCGGTCAACGACACCAACTGATTCTTCAAATTAGGTAATTTGAAGTTCAAAGATGTATAACCGTCACGAAGTTGCGTGAGGCGGTAAGGATCCGAAAGTGCCGCTTGTTGGTTACGTACTCCTTTAATGGACTGACGCCCCTTGGCGGTAATAAAATACCCCTCAAAATGGTTGGCATCCAGGAATTTACCTTCTATCAGATAAGGACTTAGTCCGGCAAACGCTGAAAGGCGAAATCCCGTTGCATCCGTTACCCCCTCGAGGAAGCGCAAATCACCTGAATTTGTTAAGATAGAACCGGTCAGCAAGCCACCTTCTTCATTGAAGATACCTACGTTTTTCTTATCGCCCTGTTCGCTCTGGAAAACAACATCCCACTTCCCCTGAAGTGAATAATCCGCTTTTCCTTTGGTATCAAACCTAGCACGATCAGCGTGATATGCCTCAAACGGTACGCCTGCATCTGCATGGGCAAACAAACGTTTGAAAACTCCTTTCAGCTTATCACCCTCAAAACGCGCGCTCAATTGCGTATCGTAATCCTCAATTGAAATATATACGCTGTCGCCCTTGTAGACAACTTTTTTCAATTCAACCCATTCCTTGCCATTGATGAGAGTCACCTCAGTACCCGAAGCGGTATTGGTTACTTCAAAAACAAAAGGAATAGCCGCTGTCTGAGCAGCAAACTCGGCATACCATTTACCGGGCTTTAATGTAATTTTATTCTGTGCTGAGGCCATAAACGGCGAGGCAAACAGCAATGCTAAAAACAGTTTTCTCATGCGAATCATTATTATTATCCTTTATCTGGTGCAAAGATACAATCAATGAACCTAACGCCATATAGCACAAATTAGGTATTATTATAGCCAGTTTATGCTAAAATGAGGTTTTTTGAAAACATAACTGTCTTTTTTAAAAACCTCTTTATGTTTTCTGAAAACCTCTTTATGTTTTTATTTCCTGCAAAAGGAAAAAACATGTACCTTTGCGACACAAAAAACAGTTCATATATACATGGAAGCATTTGCATTCAATAGTGTCGAGGTGATTCTGCTTTCGGCAACCTTGTTGGTACTGATTATTCAGTCCTTTTATTATTTCGGTTTGTACAACCGTATTCATGCACGCAATAAAGCCTTGAAGAGCGGAGAGTTACACTTTACGCAAGAGCTTCCGCCCCTGTCGGTCATTATCTGTGCCAAAAACGAATCCGAGAATCTGAGGAAATTCCTTCCTGCGGTTCTGGAGCAAGATTATCCGCAGTATGAAGTCATTGTAATCAATGACGGTTCCACCGATGAGAGCGAAGATTTACTGTCGGCCCTGGAAGAAAAATACGACCATCTTTACCATAGCTTCACACCCGAGAATTCTCGATACATCAGCCGAAAGAAGCTGGCCCTTACGCTGGGAATCAAAGCCAGCAAACACGAATGGCTGGTGTTTACCGAAGCCAACTGCAAACCTGTGAGCAATCAGTGGCTACGATTAATGGCACGTAATTTCACTCCGCGCACCGATGTAGTGTTAGGTTATTACGGCTATGAATATGCAAAAGGATGGTTTAACCGTTTAGTATCGTTTGACGCGCTATTTCATTCGCTTCGTTATCTGGGTTGGGCACTGGCCGGTAGTCCTTACATGGGAATAGGGCGCAACATGGCTTACCGTAAATCCTTATTCTTTGAACAAAAAGGCTTTTCGGCACACCTGAACCTACAACGTGGAGACGATGATCTATTTATCAATCAAGTTGCTAAGGGATTCAATACCAAAGTTGAAACCGCCCTCGATGCCACCGTTAGACTAGAGCCTGTTGAGTGGAGAAAGGACTGGATAGAAGAAAAGATCAGCTACATAGCTACATCAAGATATTACAAAGGTAGTCAACAGGCCGTGAACGGACTGGAAACAATGAGCCGACTGCTTTTTCATGCTTTGTTTTTAGGCACTACCCTATTGGCTATACTTAATTTCCATTGGTTGGTAGCCGGCTTGGCTTTTTTACTCTGGATGATACGCGAGGTCATGCAAGCAGTTATTATCAACCGCACGGCTAAAGAGCAAGGTGAAGACTGGAAGTATTATCTGACTCTCCCGTTATTCGACCTTTTGCTGCCCTTGCAAAACTTCAAGGTCAAGTTGTACAGACTTTACAGAGGTAAGAGCGACTTTATGAGAAGATAAAACTACCTTCTTTATTCGTAACGCATAGATGTTGCCGGATTGATCTTAGTAATAAGGAATGAAGGACCCAGTAGCATCAGCACGGCTGCCAGTAAGGTTCCTACATTTATTAAGACGAAGTGCAGCAAGCTAAATGAAACAGGCACGGTGTCAACATAATAGGTTTCCGGATCAAGTTTGAAAACGCCAAACTGCATCTGTATGAAATAAAAAGTCAGTCCGATAAGGTTTCCCCACAGCATCCCTTTGCCGATAAGAAACACTGAAAACCAGAGAAATACTTTGCGAATAGTAAGGTCGTTGGCCCCTAAAGCCTTTAACACCCCAATCATATTGGTTCGTTCAATGATTAAGATCAGTAGTCCGGATATCATGGTAAACCCGGCTACACCTACCATCAAAATCAATATAACCCACACATTGAGATCCAGCAAACCAAGCCAGGCAAATATTTGAGGGTTGAGTTGCTCTATGTTTCTAACATAATAAACCCCTCCCATATAATCCAACTGATTATCCGTATCGGCAGCAATCCGGTAAGTTGTTTCTTCCAACTTGGAATAATCCTTCACCGCTATTTCCACACCGCTAACCTGCCCCTTTTCCCATCCGTTGAGACGATTCACCATGCAGATATCCGTAAGCAGAAACAGGTTATCATATTCCGAGAAGTTTGTTTGATAAATGCCTTTAATAGTAAGGCGTCTGGCTCGCACATCATCCTGAATATAATAAGTGTATATCTTATCACCTAACTTGAGGTGCAACTTATTGGCCAACGTTTTTGAAATAACGACCTGATTAGACGAAGCCGAATCGCTGAACATGGGAATTTCACCCTCCAGCAAATGCTCACGAAAGAAAGAAGCATCAAATTCGGGTCCCACCCCTTTGAGCACCATTCCCTGAAAGGCGTCGTCGGTCTTTATCATACCGGGTTTGGTACTGTAACGCTGCACATGTTTTACCTCCTCATAGTCAGACAACGCAGCCATCATGCTGTCATTAACCAGCACGGGACGAGTTTCGTAGGAACGAACCGCATCAAAATTACTGATTTGTATGTGTGACCCGAAACCAATCACTTTGTTGCGTATCTCTGTTTTGAAGCCGATAACCACAGACACAGCTATAATCATCACAGCCAGTCCGATGGCAATGCCAATCATGGCAATAAGAACCGCCGGGCGGGAAACCTGTTTCCCATCCGATGTATCTCTGTATATTCGTTTAGACAAAAATAAAGGCAGATTCATATCAATTTCCTCCCATGAGCCAATTTACATATTTGTTTGAAGAAACAAGGTATTTGTTTGCCAGCAAAGAGAGCCCCACCCCCATAATCACAGCCACAATCAATGCAACCAGATAAGTTAGAGGAGTAAAGACAGCCAACTTCTCATACCATACACAAACCAGCGAAACTCCCGCCATGTGCATCAGATAAATAGCTGCACTCTGTTTACCCACATGCAAGATACTCTTTTGAATGATAGAAGTATAACGATTGAGGTAATTACAGAAGCAAATAACGGCGTAACTGCATAAAGTACCACATAAAAGGTTCTCCAAATTACGAAGAAAGCCATCGTGTCCCATCGTGCGACAAGCATAAACGGGTATAAATAAAAGCAGTGCAACCCACATCTCCTTGAGTGAAAGGTGCAAGACCTTTTTATCAGCAGCCATGAACAAACTCATGCCTAGCCAGAAATAAAGCAAATAGACTTTGACGTACGACAGAAAAAACGTATCGGGCAGGGTCATGAAGAAAAGGGGTAACGCCACTAATCCCATGGCCATGTGTCCACGTTTAAACTGTACAAAGACCGCTGCAATGAGGAATATAAGAAACAGGGCGTATAAGAACCACAAAAATACGGCTACTCCCCCCACATTCATGTACAGCAAATCAGTGAGATATCTATAGTTCACAATTCGTCCCTTGGGAAAGTACCACTTAATGAGTGCAATCACGGCAGACACAAAGAAATAAGGTACCATGAGTCGGGTAAACTTCTTACGGACAAAACTCCAAAAAGGCAATTGCCCGGAAGAACGCTTCAGCGAATAAGCAAACAGAAACCCCGACAAGCTCATGAACAAAGGCATGTGGAAAGCATAAATCCAGTCTCTGAATGCATTATAAAAACCGGGGGCATACTTCACTGTTGTAAAGTGTCCGGCTATTACCAACAAAATTCCAAATCCCTTGGCTAACGAAACGTAACTGTACATAAAATGATTACTCTACCCTACCCGGATATACTTCCAACGCTTTCTGCAAAATGAAAAGTGCACGAGTCAAGTCCTCTTTCTTCAGCACATAGGCAATACGCACCTCGTTATATCCAGAACCCGGCGTGGTGTAAAAGCCCGATGCCGGAGCCATAAATACGGTTTGCCCTTCGTACTCAAAATCAGAAAGACACCAAGCACAAAACTTATCGGAGTCATCAACCGGCAACTTGGCCACCGTATAGAATGCCCCCATCGGGATGGGCGAATAAACACCGGGGATGCGGTTCAAGCCGTCAATCAAACATTTACGTCGTTCCACATACTCATCATACGTTTCGCGTGAGTATTCTTCGGGAGCATCAAGTGAAGCCTCAGCAGCAATCTGACCAATCAGGGGCGGACTTAAACGTGCCTGGCAAAACTTCATCACGGCATCTCTCACCTCTTTGTTTTTTGTAATCAACGCACCAATGCGGATTCCACATTCCGAATAACGTTTGGAAACCGAATCAATGAGTACTACATTGTTTTCAATGCCTTCCAGATGGCAAGCTGAAATATAAGGCGAACCGGTATAGATGAATTCACGATAAACCTCATCCGAGAATAGAAACAAATCATACTTCTTCACCAAATCGCGTATCTGGTTCATTTCCCGACGAGTGTACAAATAACCGGTAGGATTGTTAGGATTACAAATTAAAATCCCTTTGGTACGTTCATTGATCAACTCCTCGAACTTCTCGACTTTTGGCAATGAAAAGCCTTCTTCAATAGTGGTTGCAATGGTACGTATCTTGGCTCCCGCAGAGATGGCAAACGCCATGTAATTGGCATAAGCAGGCTCGGGAACAATAATCTCATCACCGGGATTCAAGCATGACAGGAAAGCAAAAAGAACAGCCTCCGATCCACCTGTGGTAACAATGATATCGTCTGCAGTAAGATTGATATTGAATTTCTTGTAGTAATGAGTCAATTTTTCGCGATAGCTTCTATAACCTGCACTCGGACTGTATTCCAACACCTTGCGGTCAATGTTACGTATCGCATCAATCGCGGCCTGAGGAGTTGGAAGATCGGGTTGACCTATGTTCAGGTGAAATACATGCACTCCACGTTGTTTGGCAGCATCTGCCAGCGGAGCGAGTTTTCTGATAGGAGATGCAGGCATCTCTATACCGCGGATTGAAATTGTTGGCATGGTTTTTTTATTATATATTACGAATGACTATTAACAAAATACTATATTCGAAGCTGCAAAGATAGAGTTTAGAGACTAACCAAACAAACAAATACTTAACAAAATGCTGCAATTAAATTCCTTATAGAAGTTTTGTGTTCTCAGAGCTGCATATTCAATAGAAATATATACATTTGTGCACAATTAGTAGAAAACATTTCGCATCAATGACTATAAACCTCATAACATTTGCATCCGTACTCCATAAAGATGCAAACATACGCAACTCGCACGAGGCCATCGTGAATGAGCTGGAGAGATATTTCTCACTGAACATTATTGATTATACTCAAATAAACAATGTTGATAAAAATCACCTCAGTGTATTGTTTATTGCTACCGGTGGAGTAGAAAAGCTAGTGGCACACTGCATAGAGCAACTCCCCCGCCCCACTATTATGCTGGCCGACGGTATGCAAAACTCACTGGCCGCAGCCTTGGAAATATCAAGCTGGTTACGCGGTCGGGGACTGAAAAGTGAAATACTGCACGGAGAACCGGGCCACATTGCCACACGCATTATGAAGTTGCATAAGAACTTCATAGCACAGCAACAATTATCCGGTGCTCGGATTGGTGTCATAGGCACTCCGTCTTCGTGGCTGATAGCAAGTAGTGTTGACTATCTGCTTGCCAAACGCAGGTGGGGAGTTGAATACATCGATGTGCAGCTGGAAAAAGTATACGAGAAATACAACAGAATAACTGATAATGAAGTGGGCGAAGCTTGTGCGCAATTTGCTTCACGGGCATTGGCTTGCCGAGAAGCTTCACCGGAAGATTTACTGAAGGCAATGCGCCTGTATCGTGCCATCAAAGAGATTTGTGATGAAGAAAAGTTCAGTGCTATAACATTAAGCTGCTTTAAGCTGATAGAGAAAACGGGCACCACGGGTTGCCTTGCCTTATCCTTATTGAATGATGATGGTATTATAGCCGGATGCGAAGGCGACTTGCAATCTATTTTCACCCTGATCTTTCTGAAGAAGCTAACCGGTAAAACGGGCTTTATGGCCAATCCGTCTCTTATCAATGCGAAAGAAAATGAAATAATATTGGCACATTGTACCGTTGGCACTCAATTAACGGAGAAATTCATTATCCGCAGTCACTTTGAAACCGAAAAAGGAATTGGCATTCAGGGAATACTGCCCAGTGGAGATATAACAGTGGTTAAATGTGGCGGAGAAAGTCTGGACGAGTACTTTGTTGCATCCGGCCGGTTAGTTGAAAACACTAATTACATCAATATGTGTCGCACGCAAATCAGAGTAAAGCTCGACACTGATGTGTCTTACTTCCTGAAGAATCCGTTGGGTAATCATCACATGGTTATTCAAGGCAATTATGTAGACGAGATCAACGAGTTTCTGCAAGCCTACGGATGCAAACAGGTAAATTAAACTACAATGGGAACCTCTCTCCAACTTCCCTGATGTAATTCAGCCACGGCAGCGAAGCCTTTTGCTTGTAATAAGCGCAGGGCTTCCATCCTGCCTGCATTAATGCGCTCAGGGTAATGAGCATCGCTATTGACAAGAACCTTAATTTGATATTCTTTCATTAATTCCCAATAGCGGCTGTTGGGGTAAAAAGTCCCCAAAGAATCATATGCCTTGGTGTTGATTTCAACAAGATAACCGCGAGAAGCAACCAAAGAAAAATAATCTTTCATCAAGGCTTCGTACCAAGGTTCATCGAGTAACCCGGGATGATAACAGGATGCATTGTAATGCATCTTATCAGCATGTCCCAAAATATCGAAGCCACCCAATTCAACCATTCGGAAAAGGCGATCGAAATACATGCGGACAACCCGTAAAACATCTCCGTTAAAGCGTCGGTCAACACGTTCCTTAAACACAGCCGGACTGCAATCGATATCGACCACCTCACCAGCGGCATCGTATAATAAATGCACCGAACCGATACGATAATCAAGAGGTAGTTCCGTGAAACGGGCAACCGACGGATTACTCTCCTCGTTTAAGTAATCAATTTCCAAGCCAACATAAAGTTCTATTTCATCGGCATATTTACTACGAAGATTCTTGAACTCATCAAGGTATGCCTCCATCTGCTCCCACTCCATTGTCCATTGTGTTGGAAATGGTAGCGGGGCGTGCGAGGACACTCCGTAAGAATAAAAGCCCTGACTAATTGCTTCTTTGACAAATTCCTCGAGCGGCGCACGTCCATCGCAAAAGGAACAATGGCTATGGTAATTGGTTAGGTTCATGATTCTATTTCACTTAATTCGAGCCAACGCATTGTTTTTTCCTCAATCAGGTTATTGACCTCCGGCAAACGAATGGATTTTTCAGTCAGCTCGTCGACAGACAAAGCCCCACTGCACAAGGCCAGTTCTATTTGTTCTTTTTCTCCCTCAAGAGCAGCAATATCTTTCTCCAACTGTTCAAACTCACGCTTTTCTTTGTAGCTCATCTTTCGCTTATCATTCAAGCGAACGCGATCTGTCTTCTCCTCTTTGGGCTTTTCTTCCTCCTTCTGACGCAAATCACGCATTTCCTTCCAATCTCTGTAATGGCTGTAGTTACCGGGGAAATCGCGAATGTCACCTTGCCCATTGAATACCAGCAAATGATCAACCACTTTGTCCATGAAATAGCGATCATGCGAAACCACAATAACACACCCTTTGAAGTTTTGCAGATACTCCTCAAGCACGTTAAGTGTTACGATGTCTAAATCATTGGTAGGCTCGTCGAGTACTAAAAAGTTGGGATTGCGCATAAGCACAGTACACAAATAAAGTCTGCGCCTTTCGCCGCCGCTCAATTTATACACATAGCTGTGCTGAGTTTCGGGCGTAAACAGAAAATGTTGAAGGAACTGACTGGCTGTAAGCTTCTTGCCATTGCCCAGCTCAATGACTTCGGCTATGTTTTGCACCACATCAATAACCTTGAGCTGATCATCAAACTGCAAGCCATCTTGAGAATAATACCCGAAGCGTACCGTTTCACCAATATCAATGGTACCACTATCGGGTTGTACTTCGCCCATCAACATTTTGATAAAAGTCGATTTACCCGTACCGTTGTTCCCCACAATACCCATCTTCTCATATCGCGAAAAGATGTATGAAAAGTCATCCAGAATCTTTAAGTCGCCAAAACTTTTGAAAAGATGCTCTGCTTCAAATATCTTGGAACCAATGTAAGAAGCCTTCACGTCGAGTTTTACATTGTCATTATTGAAGCGCTGCTTAGCAACTTTCTCCAATTCATAAAAAGCATCCTCACGGTAGCGAGCCTTATGTCCGCGAGCCTGCGGCATACGCCTCATCCACTCAAGCTCCGTACGATATAAGTTGTTGGCCCGTTCAATTTCAACCGTTACAGCATTGACTCTCTCCTCACGCTTTTCAAGATAATAAGTATAATTGCCTTTGTACTGATAAACCTGACGATTGTCAATCTCCAATATCTCCGAGCATACCCTATCCAGAAAATAACGGTCGTGAGTAACCATGAGCAAACTCAAATTGGCACGTTGCAGGTACTCCTCCAGCCACTCCGTCATATCGAGGTCTAAATGGTTAGTGGGCTCATCGAGTATGAGTAAATCGGGTTCAGTGATAAGCGTATTCGCCAAAGCAACGCGTTTTAGTTGCCCACCCGATAAATGCTTCACCTTCTGATTGAAATCACGAATCTTAAGCTGTGATAGAATCTGTTTTGCCTGACGCTCATAGTCCCACGCTTTTTCGTGTTCCATGCGAATCAAAAGTTCTTCCAACCCCGGGTGACCTTCTGTTTCCATGCACTTTTCATACTCCTTGATAAGTTCTACCGTACTGTTTCCATGATGGAAACAAGCTTCGAGAACCGTTAATTCCTCAGGATAGTGGGGATCTTGCTCCAAATAAGCGACTTTCAAATCACGACGGTACACAATATTACCTCCGTCATACCCCTCCTTACCGGAAAGAATATTAAGTAAAGTAGTCTTACCCGCTCCATTCTTGGCTATTAATCCTACCCGTTGCCCCTCGGCAATGCCGAAAGATATATCTTTAAAAAGTATCAGATCACCAAAAGATTTGGTTAACCCGTCAACTTGCAAATAACTCACCATAAAGAAAACTTTATTTTGTAATCTGTTCCATAACCTGTTTATACTCCTCAATCACATCGGGTTGTTCACCATTCTTCACCTTGCTCCAAACAAGTTTCATGGGGTCAATCAGCACATTGCTTTCCAAGTGAAGTAACACAGGTGCCTCACGATTACCATCAATAAGCGTTCTCCATTGAAAACCCTCAATTTCATTGCACAATATGGTACACACCACCATCCCGAAAGACAGCCACACCTCACGTTGCTTTTGTTTAATATCGCCAATTGTAATTATTTGCTGTATGTTTTCCAAGTCATCTTCCATTCCTTGAAAATCCTTCTTTAGCTTATCTTTCACAGCTGAGGCAACAAAATCGTAACTCTCGTTAATGAGAAATATCTCAGATAAACGCACTGGTATCAGCTCTGCCTCATACTTCTCTCCTTCTTTTCGAGCTTCAAGAGAAGCAATCACCGCTTCGGTCTCTGTGCAATCTCCCCCCTTAGGTACTGTAAAACTGCATTCAAAAGCTACATCACGAATACCGGTAATCCATGTATGCGTAACGTAATACGCCTCTTCCTCCAGAAACATTTCTTTGGAATAGGCACATTCCAGACGTCCCACTGTAACAAGTGACGCAGCAGAATTTTCTTTCAGTTCCAGTTTCACGAACTCACGACCGTAATCCATGTTGCCCGCCTCCTTACCACTAGGTTTATAAGCAGAAATACGGAAATTACCAGTCCACTTTTCGGGATTATAAAACAGAAAACTCCCTTCACCATCTTCAAACTCACTCCAATCGTTTGGATAAATCATAGAGAACCATCCTCCGGGAGAGATAAATTTATTTCCTTGTTGCTCCATAAATACGTATTATTAAAGACTTCACAGCATCAGTTCGCACCAATACCATATCCTAGCCATTTGATAATACAAATTACGAGTTTTTTCTTTAAATATTAAAGTGAAAGAAGAAAAATAAGACAGATATCTGCTTTTATAAATCGGTAAGATGAATTTTGGCCAGCATCTCACAGGCTACTTCATTGAGCACTCCTAACCTTCTGGCTGCAAATCCATATTCGTCGTATATCGTTTCTGTGTTGCCGTAAACCGGATGTAATCCCTCACCCAAAGCCATCATCAAATCTGAAAGAGTTATATCAAACAACGGACGATTTAGTCTGTAAGAAGACAATAAGTCAACCTCTCCATCTGTCCTTTGACAAATGAGTCCAGCAGACTTCATCCGATTAAGTAGAACTTGAATCGTTGAATCAGAGAAACTATATGAATTCGATTTAGTTACATCTGTTTTATAATAAATGTCGTGCAGCAACTTTATGGCTTGTTTAGTATTCAAAGTCAACATATGCTTAATCTTTATATATTCCGTTACTTTGAAGGTAACAGAATATAGATTAATTATGCAAAAAAAATAAATACATAACCGTGACCATTGAGATGTTTTGATTAACACTTCTCAACATTGCAAACACATTTTTGCTTCTTTTGAGTACTTTTCGAACCATTTATTCTATCTGCATTTAAAGCCATTCAAAACAAGTCAGCGTTTTTGTAATATGCATATAGAGCAAAATATTATTAAAATAACAGAATAAATATTTGTATCATTTTACATTTTGTAAACATTATAAGAATTTGATACACATTACTAATTATATAACAAAGCCATGAAATTGAGATAGTTGTATATTCTGTTATAAGTCGTGTTTAAAGCAATTTTTGATAAATATTATTAGAAAAAATAATTTGTTTTTTATTTGGTCAAGATATAAATTCTTTCAACCTTTGTATATATAAACCGTTCTGTTACCTTCAAAGTAACGGAATGACTAAAATATACAACTTATATATATTACATTATTTCTTCTGCAAACGTTAGCATTACTCTCAGAAAGATGCAAATTAGAATCACCTGAAAGCATTAAGTACGGATTTATTCTTTTGCGGTTTCTTCTTTATAAAATCCTTATTTAAATTGATTTTAAGCAATGCAATCACTTTCTTATTAGCGTTGCGCAAAGTTCTGTTTTCAAAGGAAGCCAAATATGTGTACGTAACCTTCTCAGAAGCATGACCAAGCGACTCACTGATAACAGAAACTGGAATACCTTCACGATAAGCTGCTGTTGCCCATGAATGACGCGCCACATAAGAAGTCAGTCGAATCTTTAGCCCTAAAAGGGTAGAAAGATGATTTAATCTTTTATTATATAATCTCAAAGCACTTTGATACTGCTTGTACTTATCGGGTAAAGCCGGATTAATGATGGGCAGCAAATAAGGTGAATTTTGAGTATATTGCTCATATTTGCGTATAATAACCTGTGCACAAGGCTCAATGGCCACAGTAAGCAACCTTTTGGTTTTACTTCTTCGGTATCGTAACACCCCCATCTTCACATCACTTTTACGTAAATAGGTCAAATCCACAAAGGGAATGCCTCTCAGAAAGAACGATAGCAAAAACATATCGCGCGCAAAAGCCAATGAAGATGCATTGTCCAAATCTAAATCCTGCAACCGACCTATGATCAAGGGAGTTGTTGCTCTTTTCTCCGAAGAATCTGTTCCCGTAAAAACATCATCGAACAATCCTAGTTGGGGTGAAGCCTTACCACGTCTGGTAGCCTGATTACAGATAGATCTGAGCATACGCATATACAGTGACACTGTGTTACGTTTGCATCCCTCCTGATAAAGAAACAGTTCATATCTTTTTAGCAATTCAGGCGTTAACTCACGAAAAGTCAACTTATTATGTCCGATGAAAGTATTCAATCTCTTTATAGAGCTTGAATAAGATCTGGCAGTGCCATATCTATCGGACTGTTTCAGCTCTTCAATAAGCATAGAAACGAAATCTGTTATAGTATTCATTTTATCAATATTGGTTTGAATAGGCAAATTAAGCATAGTTTTGCGACATTTCAATAGAAGGCTATTTTATGCATTGATGTTCTCTAAATAAATAATATTGAGATCCATATCCCTACTAATTAAGTAAGTATCTTGGCAACTAAGCCATACGAAAGGATACTTTGTTCACTTTTCATTTACCTACAATTTTCCACTCAACTAGACAAATGAAGTCACCTGATTGTTTTATGATATATACAAACTTCATTTAAAGATATCAAAACGGAAAAATATTGAATATCTGAATATTCATATATGGTAAATTCAATCACCAAACGTAAAGTAGCAAACTCTGCAATTGGGTTTATGCAGTAGTTCTAATTAGGTCATTGATGGCTACAGCAATAATATATTATCGCCCAAACTGCAGAGCAAATCCCAAATTAAAGAATGTGATATTGTTTTTGAACCAGCTATGATCTATTCCGTCATCATAGTCGTCAGTATTAAACAGACGGGCGTCTGGATTAGCGACCCAATCGGCAGTGAGCATATCCAGCCTTAGCACTCCTGACATTTTTTTAGTAATGCAGAATTCATAGCCCAAACCGAATGATATTCCACAATAACTCTTTTGATATAAATGCCCGTGATCCATGTCACTTTGGTATACTCGTTCTCGATAGTCCATGTATCCGATACCTAATGCAAAAAATGCACCTTTGTTTCCGTTGTCCCAAAGAGTACGTAAAGTTACAGTGGGTCCGATGTAATGAACATGCATTTTATCAGGCAAATGCGCTGCTCTCAGATAATCATATTGAGCCCCCAAAGCCAAATTGGGTGTAACATAATAACGACCTTCAGCCATTAAGGCATAGCCGGGCCGGTTACCATTCTTGGAAAAGAAATCATTTTTATTTCCTTCTACGGCAGATAAAGCTAATCCGCCACCGAATATCAGGCTGTAGTTTTGAGGTAAATAATCCTGCGCATGTAAATCAATTGCTATTAAGCTAGATAAAATAACGAATATCAGATGCAGTTTTTTGATGCATTGATTATTCATTGTTAAGTCAGAGTGAGTTAAAAGGTTATTTCCTTCCTTTTGTGTTGTAATTATCTGCATAAGTCTTGTTTTGTTTGCAAAAATAATTGTATTTCATTACAAAACAAAGACTTTAAATATTTTCTTATATCATTTCTCACTAATATATAGACCCGGGTGTACATAGCGGTACACTCGGGTCTATAGTTTAATGAGAAAAAAAGAATATTAGCAATGGTTACTTAATATAACCATAATACTCTTCATCGGTACTACAATCCCACCAAACGGGACACGACCAAATAGGATCCTTCATTGCCAGTTTGTTCGATGCCATAAGTTGCGTCAGATTATAGTTACTTTCATGGGTACTCTGACTAAAACGACGAAACCAATATGTAAGTTCGCCGAGATTGGCTCCAACAATCTTATTTGTTGCAGTAAACTCTTTAGGACGTTTATAATCAATATAAACTACCCCAAAGTCCTTAATATTACCTGCACTATAATTAAAGCGGCGTGCATCGACCCAATTTTCTGCATTAAGTCCTAAGGCTATAAGCTTTTGACGCATAATATCAGCCATTGTGAGATTAGCAGAGTTCTGCACAACAGCAGCACTAGACATGTAAGCTGTAATATCTGCTGCATTCATTGGCATTTCGTCAGGATTAACAGATCCTGCAGTTTTCCATGTATTCAACTTTGTTTGCATCTGATCAAAGCTGGCCTGTATACCTGCTTTATATGCCGTTAAAGCATCTCCTTTTTTCCCTTTTCGGAGTAAAATCTCAGCCTTAATAAAGCACATTTCAGCATAAGTTAGCACATAAGTATCTGAGTTGGGTCGAGCAAAGAAAGTACCGGTTCCTCCAACATAGGGTGCTGCACTGCTTGGATAATAGTATTGATCAACAACTGAACGTCCGCCGGTATCCATATGATTCGATCTCATATTTACATAAATGGTATCACCCGCCCGCAAATAATTCGTAGAGTTAACATAAGCCGCACCTTTTTGATATACGACAGTAATTTTAGAACCGTCAACCTTAGTTTTATGAATAGCACTTGCTGCTGCAAGAAAATTATTTCTAGCTGTTTGATCACTAATATTATACGTTAAAGGCAATCCACCTTCGGAAGCGACATAAGAAGTTTCTGTACCAACAACAAATACAGAAGTCAAAGGTCCACCCTCTTGACGAATAGCCTCATTCATCATATCAACTCCCACATCACGTTTCCAGATATAATTCTGAATCTCTCCACTTTCGTTAACCACAATATTACTCATCATTGCAGGAAGCAATTTGCTTGCACGCGGATCGGTTATCATTGAACCACCAGTAAAAGTGTTATTCAATAAATTGGCGTAATATCTGGTAGCACGTTGAGTAGCTCCATAACCCGTGGCATCCCACACATAGTTAGCGCTATAAGGATCGGAAACAGTAAAGTTCGTTTGATCACCCGCTTTATTTTCATGTTTTACAATAATGTTGTCACTGTTAGACTGTGGTCCTTTTTCTATTTCAGCAAGAATACCATCCATATTGAAATTATACAATCCGGTACCTTCCGCTTTCTTTGAAAGACGCAACATGTAGCGAGCTTTAAGTCCATGACACAGTTTTAGCCATTTGTCAACGTTACCACTATTCCAAGTATCTCCTTTTGCCAGCGAAGTAGCACCTACCTCCTGATCCATCTCCAAATACTTAATAGCCTCATCTAAGTATCCCATGATGAGTTCATACATTTTTTTGCCATCATCATAAGTCGGGTTCGTTTTTAAAACACCCATCTCCTGAACCGGCAATTCACCATGCAGATCAAGCATTAACATAAAACCCATCGCCTTTATGGCATAACCAGCTCCTATATAATGATACTCGCCTTTTTGCTTTGCATTTTCAATCATTGGATCTATATTGACTGCTGCGCCTACATAAAAGTTCTGGTATACCGTTGTGCAACTACTTTGAGCAGGGTTCCAAGCTGCCAACAGTCCATTTGCGGAGGTTGTAGAAGTCTGCGTAAGCAAACCCAGTATTGTATTGGTACGCATAGCAGCCGTACCTGTTGCATATCCATAATAGTGCTGAATCCACGGAAGACGAACATCACTACTTGCATTCACAGCTGTAGGATTATCGGGATCAGTGTTTATATCAAGATAATCATCACAAGAACAGACTGCGCATGACAAAGTCAACCCTAATATAAAGTATATAATCTTTTTCATATTTATTTTTTTATCAATTAGAACGTTATATTAACCCCAAACGACATACTTGCTTGCGCTGGAACGCCACAATAGTCAATACCCACAGAACCAGAACCACCGGTGCCCGAACCAGAAGATGCGGTTTCGGGGTCCATACCTTTGTAATTCGTGATCAGTAACAAATTGTTTCCAGTAATATTAGCAGTAAGTCCTTTTATTACATTTTGCTTTTTAAGCAAACGACCAAAGTTATACGACAAGGAAACGTTGCGTAAGCGAATCCAATTAACTTCAGTAATAAAATTATAAGCATTCTTTGCGTACTGATCCCAATATTGTTGAATCATGTATTCCCCTGATTTCTGAGCTTTATTGACTGTATACATCTGCCCTCTTTCGTAGGTATAAGTCTGAGGCTCGTAAGTATCACCATTTTTTGTATAAGCAACAAATTCAACTTTATCACGATTTAAGGTACGCATACTCATTCCTTTTGTAGTCAACATATATTCCGTACCATTATAGATATCGCCTCCCAACCGCATATCAAGCAGGAACGACAGATTCCAATCTTTATAAGTAAAACTGTTATTCAACCCACCAATCAATTTGGGCTCTCTGTTACCAACGATATTAGTTTCAACTTGCGTGTCCTTGATCAATCCGGTTGCAGGGTTATATTCATATCCTCCGGTACCAGCTGCTTCAACATACTTATTTCCTGTTAAACCAAGAAAATATCCTCCGTTAGGAATTGAACCGGCTTTTACACCACCTTGTTGGGCATCTGTTACATAGAAAACATCAACACCATCAACGAAATCACCTAAGGTGCCCCGATTCCCCGATAAATTTAAAGTAGCCTCCCACTGAAAATCTTTCGTAAAAATAGGTTTACCGGTGATAGATAACTCCATACCCTTATTAATAACCGAACCACCATTCAGATTAAGGAAGATATAACCGGTTGACTGCCCCAAACGAGGCGCGCATATCTGATCTTTAGTTTCAGAATAATAATACGTGTAATCCAGGCCTAAACGACCATTGAAGAATTTAAGTTCTGCCCCCAGTTCATAAGCCGTTTGTATTTCCGGTTTTAGGTTAGGATTTCCGGCTGTCCACTCAACCCCCACCGTTCTAAAGTTTTGATTTACCGTAGCAACCGGACGCATCAATGTTGCCAACATATACGGATCGGCATCTTTACCAACTTGTGCCCATGATGCACGAATCTTTCCAAAAGATAATATGTTGTTTGCCGGCAAAAGCTCTGTAAATGCAAAACTACCCGAAACAGAAGGATAAAAGTAAGAACGATTCTCCACAGGTAATGTTGACGACCAGTCGTTACGTCCTGTCACTGTAAGATAAGCTATGCTTTTGTAAGCTGCACGAAACTCACCGTAAACACCAATCATTCGTTTACGCACATTTCTTTCCGTAAAGAACTTATCCTTGTTCTCAATCGTCGCAAAGCTTATAACAGAATTTGTATAAGGATTGTAGCCCCATCTCTGCTGATTAACACGTTTAGTATCCTCTACAGTTGTTCCCAATAATACTCCTAAGTTAAAATCACCAAAGTTTCTTTCCATATTCGACATAAAGTTACCAGTCAGATACTGATATTGAGTTCCACTCTTTGCCAAATACCCTTTCTGATACTTTTCCACTACCGCTCCACCAGGAGCCTTGTAAGTATAACTATTACTTGTATATTGATCAATACCAGCACGCCCTATAAGATTCCACCAATCAGCAAGTTTAAGATTTAAATTCAAAGCACCAGTAAAACGATCGGTAGCATCTTCAAGTGAGTTACGATTTATTACCCAATATGGATTCTCAATATCACTATATGGCTCTTGTAATCCTTCAAAGATACGGTACCTTGTTCCATCCTCGTTGAGCCAATGATTTATATCGTCAGAACGCGACCAACCATATAATGCAGACATGGCGCCCGATCCTCCTGCCGTATATAATCCTCCTGAAGTAAAGGTTTTATCCGTTCTGGATTGAGAATATGAAACATTTGCACTAGCAGTAAGTGCACCGTATTTTTGCTCGCCATTGAAACGAAACGTGTTTTTTCCGAATGAGGTACCCGGAACAATACCCGTTTGTTCATAATTAGAAGCCGACAAATAAAATGAGCCATTTTTGGATCCACCTGTAATGCTTACGCTGTTATCAAAAATATTGCTTCCTTTGAAGAAATCTGAAACATTATCATAAGCCTCACCTTCTATGGCTTCACCCCAAGACTCAGTTGTAAAATCACTTAGCACACCTTTTTCATTGTAATATCCACGTCCGTACACACCTTGTATTTCCGGAAGATCTTTTGCCCATGAATAAGTATACTTGCTGCTCACATTAATGCGAACTAAACCTTCAGAGCCTTTTTTGGTTGTTATAATTACGACACCATCGGCAGCTCTGGAGCCATACAAAGCAGCTGCAGCTGCTCCTTTTAGGACCGACATTGATTCAATATCTTCAGGGTTAATATCCATCACCCTGTTGCTAAATGTAGTTGCACTTTTAGTTACTCCATCAGTCAAAGAATTACCTGGATTAACCGTGGAGTTATCATAAATAATTCCATCAACAACAAACAATGGTTGATTATCCCTGGATTCACTAGCTGAGTTTCCACCGCGAATCGTAATAGAAGAGCCGGCTCCGGCCGCCCCACCCGATTGAGTGATATTTACTCCCGGTATCTTACCTGCTAATGAATTAACAACATTCGTTTGCTTATTTTTTAATAATTCTTCTGCACCTATATCAGAAACGGCATATCCAAGTGCTTTCTTTTCTTTTTTGATGCCCATAGCCGTAACAACCACTTCGCTCAATGCTTGCGCGTCTTCTGCCAAAGTAATATTGTAATTGGCAGCGTTACCCAAAGAAATTTCTTTTTTTGTATATCCCACGTAAGAGACTACCAAAACGGATCCTTGAGAAGCATTCAACGAGAAATTCCCGTCAACATCCGTAATAGTACCATTGCTGGTTCCTTTAACCAACACACTTGCACCAATAATTGGCTCTCCTTTAGAGTCGACTACCGTTCCCGTAATTTTTTTAGCCTGCTGTACACTGGTAAATTCAGATACTTCATTTCTATCCACAGCCTCTGCTGTTGAAAAGTAAATAGAAAATCCCCATGCTGTACATAGTGCTAATGTTAAGCAATAATTTCTTTTCATAAGCTTTATTTTTTGGGTTTGTTTGCAAACTTATGAATTAATTTAGAATTCAATTTATAAATCTGACTAAATAAAAACTAATAAATATTAAAATCATTGCTTTTATACAATTAAAACATTCTACTATGATAGTTTTTCAAATAAAAGGTAGTGAAAACAACAATATGAAAGCTGCAAAAAGAAAACAATAGAAGCATTTATTTCTAAAAAATGAATATCAAAAAAACAATTTTTAAAGCAAAATAAAACAATAAAATCAAATGAAAAGACAAAAAGGTAACAGACCATCAGACGATAGAGAAAAGTGAAAATCAACAGTAAATATATAATTTAATTTAAGATACAGCCAAAACCTTCATTATTTAGCTATGGGCTGAATCTTCCTGCGTACATCTTTTGATATTTCTAAAAACATATAATTTAGTTTCCCAGAGTGGATACCTTTCTTATTCTGAGCGTATTTTTTATTTGCGTATTCCTTCGATTTATCAAAGGTAATAAGTGACATTTGGTTCTGCGATTTGCCTACCATCGTTGAATCAAGCTGTTCATCAGGGAAGAAATCATCTAAATCAACATCTCCAATCATAGTTGTTTCTAGAAACTCTTTATTCTTATGGCTACTATCAGTATAATACCCCACAAACATATGACCCGGTGTTCGAACTAAGATAGGATCGATATTGATTGCTCGCAAAAGTGATGCTATTAAAACACTACCATCTACACAATTAATTTGCGACGACTCCAACGCATCATCAAACGTGCGCACTCTTTGAGAATACACAACGTTACTCGACAAACTAGTATTCGAAACAGAACTGTAACGGAATTTACGCTTTTGTAATACATTCCACAAAGCATAGACTTGTTTATCAACAGCCTCGGGACGTGCGCTTTGGTATCCTAAAAACCGATTGACTATACGAGTATTTAACGCTTCACGCAGCAGTTTATCAATCATTGGGTTGTCTTCGTTGACATAGGCAGCAAAAAAGATACCAGTATCGTGAAAATTAGTTCCGTTACTAACGTAACCCAGAAGACATTCATTAATGCTTCGAACAGAAAATGTACGCACCTTTTGGCCCAAACTTTTGCCGTCAACTTCAACATGAATGGCAATACTTACGGGGGTAGCCTGCTCCGCACCTTTTAATGCCTCATAATTCCATATAATATCTGGATAAACGGTATATTCGGTTCGTGATTTTTCTAGAACAAATTCTGAAACAGAGCGAGAGAAGAAAGGAGTTTCTGCAACATCAATACGAACACGAGTATATTGTGATCTGGATTTTAAACGAACAGAAATACATGATTTAGGATTTCCAACATAGACTGAATCAGAGGGTTGTACTACCTGAGCATCAGTCGTTGCCACCGAAAGAATTGCCGAAGGAAATATGTTTCCACCCAATTCATCAGTGATTTCAAAATCAGAACGAAAGGAGCTACATTGAAAAACAGATATACTAATTGCTACTACACATAATGCGATGGCAATAATAAGCAATTCTTTCTTTCCAAGATTAATATTTATTTTAAGCATATCTTCACACTGATTTAATTGATAAACAAAGATATGATATTATTTTGTATAATAGTTGATTCGTAACAGAATCGTAATAATTGTTTCATTTTACTGTAATAAAAGTGCCTCACCTTTGTAGCAGTAAAAAGAAAATATAACTTTGTACTATACAGAGTAATAGAGTTTTTAATTTAAAACATTAATAAAATGAACGATTATCGCATTTTAGTAGTTGACGACGAAGAAGACTTATGTGAAATTCTAAAGTTCAACCTTGAAAACGAAGGGTACTTGGTAGATACGGCCAATTCTGCCGAAGAAGCTTTAAAATTAGATATCGGCGCATACAGCCTTTTGTTGCTCGATGTGATGATGGGAGAAATTTCTGGTTTCAAAATGGCAAACATGATCAAGAAAAATAAAAAGACAGCCCATATTCCTATTATATTTATAACAGCAAAAGATACTGAAAACGACACCGTTACAGGTTTTAACTTAGGAGCCGATGATTATATCTCAAAACCGTTCTCGCTAAGAGAAGTGATTGCTCGTATTAAAGCTGTATTAAGAAGAACAGCAACAATTGAAACGGAACAGGTTCCTGAACGTATAATACATGAATCATTAGTACTCGACATAACCAAAAAGAAAGTAAGTATTGAAGATAAAGAGATTTCTCTGACTAAAAAAGAGTTTGAGATTTTGTTTCTGTTGCTTCAAAACAAAGGAAGAGTATTTTCCAGGGAAGATATTTTAGGCAAGATATGGAGTGATGAAGTATATGTTTTAGATCGTACAATAGATGTAAACATCACCAGATTGAGAAAGAAAATTGGCATATATGGCAAGAAAATTGTAACCCGACTGGGATACGGATATTGCTTCGAAGCTGAATAAAGAAACGTAGATTTATGAATAATAATAGTCATTTCCTCTCCTTTAATCGAAAATTATTTTTGTCGGTTATCTCTTTATTTCTCGTATTCGTAGTCTGTTTTTTGACTTATCAATATCAAAGAGAGAAAGAGTATAAAATAGAGTTGCTCCATTCCAAATTACAAGATTACAACAGCAGACTTTATGAGGAAATACATGAAGATAGTGCTCATTCGAAAGAACAATATCTTGATTATTATGTAAAAAAATACACATTAACCGATTTGAGGGTTACTGTAATCAAACCCAACGGTGATGTTGTATATGACAGTTACGAAAAAGATAAAAGCAAATTAAAAAATCACATTGAGCGCAAGGAAATACAAAGAGCATTAAAAAAGGGCAACGGATATGACGTTCGCAGAACATCCCAAACAACAGGAGTCTCATATTTCTATTCAGCTACAGCTTATCCCGATTTCATTGTCAGAACGGCATTACCCTATAATGTAAATCTCACAAATAGCCTTAAAACCGACCGCCACTATTTATGGTTTACCGGTTTTATAACGCTTGTTCTTATATTTATTTTTTATAAATTCACTCAAAAGTTAGGTGTTTCAATTAAGCAACTAAGGGAGTTTGCACAGCGCGCAGATAGAAACGAGCCAATAGAAATTGCTCTTGAATCTGCGACCTCACAAAATGAACTCGGTGAGATATCTCATCATATTATAGAAATATACAAAAGATTGCATGAAACCAAGGAAGCTCTTTATATCGAGAGAGAGAAACTAATTACTCACTTGCAAATTTCACACGAGGGACTTGGCATATTTACGAAAGAGAAAAAGGAGATATTAGTGAATAATCTCTTTAATCAATATGCCAATTTAATATCAGACTCCAACTTATTAAGTTCAGAGGATGTCTTTACTATCAGCGAGTTACAGGTTATAACTGACTTTATTGGCAAAATGCAAAACAGGCCTATACAAAAGGAAGAGAAAAGAATGTCTGTAACTATTAACAAAAATGGTCGTACATTCACCGTTGAGTGCATTATATTTCAAGACTTGAGCTTTGAAATTTCTATTAATGATATCACAATGGAAGAAGAGCAAGTTAGGCTGAAAAGACAACTAACCCAAAACATAGCACACGAACTGAAAACCCCTGTGAGCAGTATTCAAGGATATTTGGAAACAATTGTTAATAATGATAATATTCCAGCCGACAAAATGAAGGTATTTCTGGAACGATGCTATGCTCAAAGCAACAGACTAACAATTTTGCTACGCGATATTTCTGTTCTCACGCGAATGGATGAAGCGGCCAGTATGATTGAAATGGAAAAAGTCGATATCAGTGCCATCGTAAATAATATAATTAATGAAGTTTCATTGGAGCTTGAAGAGAGGAAAATTTCTGTTATCAACTCATTAAAAAAGAATATCCAAATTCGTGGAAATTATTCATTGATTTATTCCATATTCAGAAACCTGACCGACAATGCAATTGCTTATGCCGGCAGTAACATTCAGATATACATAAACTGTTTCCGCGAAGACGAGAACTATTATTATTTTAGCTTCTCTGATACTGGTGTAGGTGTATCTCCCGAGCATTTGAATCGTCTCTTTGAAAGATTCTACAGAGTTGACAAAGGCCGCTCCAGAAAGTTAGGTGGAACCGGACTGGGTTTGGCCATCGTTAAAAATGCAGTAATCATTCACGGAGGAAGTATTTCTGCCAAAAACAGTCAGCAAGGTGGCCTGGAGTTTGTGTTCACTCTTGCAAAAGAAAAATAAAATAGCTGCATCATTCTTACTAAATACTAAATTATTCATATCTTTGCAACGCATAGGTTCGCTAATCTTTTAACAGAGATGCGATTAAAAGGGAATCAGGTGAAAGTCCTGAACAGTCCCGCTGCTGTAAGTTTCACAAAATAGCTGTTAGCAATACCTTTAGCCACTGGGAAATCCGGGAAGGCGCAAACAGTTGAAACAAGTCAGAAGACCTGCCGTGCGTAATTAATCACTGCTCTCGAGGAAAGAGCAACGAGCTTATGAAAATAAATAGTCTTTTGATTCGTAAATTTCTTCACGGTATAATAGTGGCACTAGTGTCGCTGTATGCTCAATCAAGCTTTGCCCAACAGCATAAGCTTGACACAACACGTATATACGCAATTCCGGAGATAACTATTTCAGAACCCTACCAAATAAGAGAAACCAGAGCCGCCATTCCGATACAGGTTATAACAGCAAAAGAGTTACGTAGTTTAAATGTATTACAGGTATCAGATGCGGTTAAACATTTGGCCGGTGTTATAGTAAAAGACTATGGCGGCATTGGAGGTCTAAAAACGATTTCACTCCGCAGTTTAGGAGCGGAACACACTGTGGTTTCTTATGACGGGGTGGCCATAAGCGATTGCCAAACCGGACAAATTGATATTGGCCGATTTTCACTTGATAACATTGACAGGCTTACCGTTAGCAATGGGCAAACTGATAACATATTCCAGCCGGCCAGATTATTCGCATCGGCCGGACAGCTCAATATTCAAACGCTAACACCTTCGTTCAAAAAAGATAAATCGACTAATGCCTATGTGTCGTTAAAATCAGGTTCATGGGGCTTAATAAATCCTTCGTTAAGAATAGAACACAAAAGTAGTGACAAATGGCTATACTCTTTTAATAGCGAATGGATGTCGGCCGACGGGAAATATCCCTATACCATGCATTATGGCAATAACAACGACAGCATTTCACAAGAAAAACGAAAAAACACAAAAGTAGAAAATCTGCGAATAGAAAGTGAATTGTTTGGGAATTTATCCGACAAAGAGCAATTACGTCTAAAAGCTTATTATTTTCAATCTTCGCGTGATTTACCCGGAGCTACTACCTTGTACTACGATTATGCTTCCCAGCATTTATGGGATAAAAATGTCTTTATACAAAGCAAATACAAGAAGGAATTAAACAACAGATGGGCGTTACAAGCATCTGCTAAGTGGAATTGGTCTTATCAACATTATCTGGATCCTGACTACAAAGGTATTAATGGTAAAACGGAAAACACTTACTACCAACAAGAATACTATGCTTCAACCGGAGTACTTTTCAGGGGTTGGAATCATGTCTCGTTATCACTATCAACAGATGGAAGCATTAGTACTTTAAACGCCAATCTCACCAACTTTGCTAAACCGACACGTTACGCATGGCTTACGGCATTGGCAGGAAAATACGTTACTGAACGCGTAACACTCACAGCATCATTACTAGCTACAGTCATCGAGGAAAGGACTCAAACAGAAGATGCCAACAGAAAATACAGAAAAATAAATCCAGATATAAGTTTATCATTTAAAGTGTTAAAAGAGGAAGAACTTCGCATTAGAATGTTCTATAAAAACAGCTTTAGACAACCAAGTTTTAACGACTTGTATTATGGAGAAATAGGAAATAGAGACTTGTCTCCAGAGAAATCTGCTCAATACAACATGGGAGTAACATATAGCAAAAAAATCAATCATTTTGTTCCATATCTATCGGCTACTATAGACGGTTACTATAACAAAATAAATGATAAGATCATTGCAACTCCAACAAAGAATATATTTATATGGAGTATGGTAAATCTTGGTAAAGTGGAGATCAAAGGCGTTGATATAACAACCAAAGTGGTATTACAGCCATCTGAAAATATCCGCCTCAATATTTCATGTAATCATACATATCAAAGAGCATTGGATATAACAAACCCAACCAATCATACCTACAAGAATCAGATAGCATATACCCCTCGGGTATCAGGATCGGGGCAGTTTGGTATCGAAACTCCGTTGATGAATTTGTCGTATTCATTGTTGTGGGTAGGCAAAAGGTATACCCTTGGACAGAATTTACCAGAAAACAGACTTGAAAGTTATCAAGATCATAGTGTTTCGTTAAGTAAAGAAACAAAGATAGCAAACACATTGGCGTCTTTCAATTTGGAATTGCTGAATCTGGCCAATAAGAATTATGAGGTAGTCAAAAATTTCCCAATGCCGGGACGCTCTTTACGTGCCACTATTAAAATTGTTTATTAAATGAAAAGAATTTATTTATATATATTAATTATCATTGGAGCATTTTGCATGGGCAGCTGTGATGACATGACGGATGCTCCAGCTTATAGCGAAAATGAGGTTATTGTTCCGGAGGCCGGAACTGCTGAGATTTATGTTCTCAACGAGGGGCTATTTAACTTAAACAATAGCACCTTAATGCACTACTCATTCAGCAATGGCACACAAACGCCAGACTACTTTAAGAAAATAAATAAGAGAGGATTAGGTGATACGGCCAATGATATGGCTATATATGGTTCAAAACTCTATGTTGTTGTCAATGTTTCCAGCCAAATAGAGGTGATTGATTTAAAAACCGGCACTTCATTGAAACAGATTGGTATGTTGACAGAAAACGGTAGCTCAAGACAACCTCGTTACATCACTTTTTTTGAGAATAAAGCCTATGTCTGCTCATTTGACGGAACCGTTGCTCGCATTGATACCACAAGCCTTGCTATTGAAGCGTTAACGCAAGTTGGTCGAAATCCAGATGGACTATGTGTTCAGAACAATAAACTATATGTTTCAAACTCAGGTGGACTGGATAATCCAAATTATGACAACACTGTTTCCGTTATTGATATTGCTTCATTTAAAGAAATTAAAAAGATTATTATGGGAAGCAATCCGGGTAAAATTCTAGCAGACAAGTATGGAGATGTGTATGTAGTTACAAGGGGAAATTTGCAGCATGGAGATTACAAACTGGTAAGAATAGACAGTAGCCAAGATAAGGTGGTTGAATCATTCAATTTTGCTGTTTTAAACTTTGCAATCAATGATGATTATGCCTACATGTACAATTATGATTATTCGTCGGGCGAATCTTCGATTAAGGTATTTAATATTAAAACAGAATCGATAGAGCGAGAAAACTTCATAACCGATGGAACAAGTATCACAACACCTTACGCCATAAACATCAATCCATACAATGGAAACATTTACATTACCGACGCCTATGATTATAAGGTAACGGGTGATTTACTGTGCTTTAGTCCCCAAGGAAAGTTGCAGTTTAAACTAAAAAACATTGGGTTAAACCCAAACACTGTAGCATTTTCTGATGTCGCTTCACAAAGCGTTATTGATGAAAATAACGAAGATACATCTGAGGCTTTTGCTAGCAAGGTTTTGGAATATGTGCCTGCTCCTTCCCAATATATGAATACTTCGACTACGGCATATTTGCCCGGATATGGTAAAGATGACGTTTTAGCATACGCGAATAAATTAATAAAAGATAAGTCACTGTTGAGCTTAGGAAGCTTTGGCGGATATATCATTTTAGGCTTTAATCACGCCATTAAAAACGTACAGGGAGAATATGATTTCAAAATTTACGGCAATGCTTATTACGATATGTATGGTACTGCATCGGGTAAGCTTGGAGGTAGTTCGGAGCCCGGAATCGTATTAGTATCCACAGATATTAACGGGAACGGAGTAGCAGACGACAAATGGTATGAACTAGCCGGTAGTGAGTATCATTCGGATAAAGTAATCAGAAATTATCAAATAACTTATTACCGTCCTTCTCCGCTTGATGAAAACGTAAGATGGACCGACAATCAAGGAAATGAAGGGTTTATATATCGAAATATATACCACAAACAAGATTCATACTATCCGGCATGGATGGATAATACTATCACTTTTACAGGTAGCAGGCTACCGGACAATGCAGTAAACGAAGGGAACAGCGTAAGTCAGCATTGGGTGTCGTATTGTTTTGAGTGGGGATATGCAGACAATCATCCCAACAATACAGAACAGAGTCAATTCAAAATTGAGTGGGCTGTAGACGAATACGGAAATAGCGTGCAACTGGACAAGGTTAACTTCATCAAAGTATATTCAGCCATCAATCAAGATTGCGGCTGGATGGGTGAAGCCTCAACAGAAATACTCACCATAGAAAATTTACATTTTTCAAAATAAATATTCATTTAATTATAAACAACTAAAAAATAGAGTTTTATGAAAAAATTATCTTTACTATTATTATTATCTACATTTATATTCTGCGCTTGCAGCGATGATGACGAAGTAAATGTTGTTGCCGGTTTTGAATCCCAACTAAGTAAAACTGAAAGCGAATATAGCTCTACAACTGGAACCAAATATGATGATACATACTTCCATACTACCTTTAAAGATGAACAAGCATTATTAGAATTTGATCATTATTACGGTTCATGGGGCTTTGGAGGAGGTTTCATCTATACGAATAAAACAGACATTAGCACTCCGGGATATACTAATAACAGTGCAATAACAGGCATTGGTAAATATGGAAAAGTATACCTCACAAGTTTCGTGAATAGCTTCACACCTTCAAAAATTGTCAACCTAAACCCTGACTTATACAAATTCAAAGGCATGTGGGTCACCAACTCAACATATGCGTACTTATCTATTAAAGATGGAGATAGCATGGCCAAAAAATTTGTGGCTGGCGATTGGTTTAAACTAACAATAACCGGTTATACTTCTTCAAAAGCAGAGATTGGAAGTATTGATTTTTATTTAGCTGATTTCAGAGATGGAAAAAGTATAAATATAAACACATGGCAATGGGTAGACTTGTCAAGCCTAAACAACGCATCATACATAGAGTTCAGCATGGCTTCAACGGATAACAATTCATGGGGAATGCTAACACCCAGTTACTTTTGCATTGACGGTATAACGCTAACACAAAAATAGTATATATACATTCAAAAAGAAAGTCTCAGATAAGGATTTTAGCAGTTATAGCAAAGAATCTCAATCTGAGACTTTTTTCGATCAAAACTTATCAACACACCAAGTCAATACAAAGTCTGTCTGTACTAGATAATGAATGCTAAACAATCGATGATCAGCCGTATGATATTCCTGTGCTTCCAAAACTCCTTCTTCCGCTATCTGAAAAGGAAAGATTTTTAAATGCTTTTTAAAGTCAACCTCAACACGCGACATGCATTTAAACATGACCTCTTTTGCAGACCAAAGCAACAACAAGGACCAAGTGTCCACTCCTTTATACAAAGTGACCACTTCATCTGAACGAACAAATCGAGAAGATACTTTAGATACACGCTCGCTGTATTGTTCAATATCAATACCAACAGGATGCAAAGCACTCAAAATCAATGTAACATATCCACGAGTGTGAGATATGCTGATATGATAGGAGCCATCTTTTAAAAAAGGCTTTCCGCTTTGTTCATATACTATTTCTTTGTGTTCTCCAACCATAGTATACAGCAAAACCCGAACAGACAGCCATTCTAATTGGCGATGTAAAGATGAAAACTGAGACAATCGTTGTGCATAACATTCATTATCCGGCAAAAGGGTCAGTAATTCATCAATATTCTCTTCCATCTTCCATACAGAAAATCGGAAGTCATCTCCTCTATAATCCTTAAATAAACCCATCTTGTAAGAGGAATTATGCAATAAACAAAATCAAGAGTAAAAGCAGAAAGGCAAATATGCCCATAAACAAATTATGCTTTTGTTTCACGTTCAGATTCATTGATGGAAAATTTAACTTTTAAGATTCTACGGTTATCCATAGCTAAGACTTCAAAATCATATTTTTTATAAGACACCTTTTCGTGTAGCGCCGGGAACTCCCCTTTTATCTCCAAGAGCATACCCGCTAACGTATCAGCATCACCGGCTATTTTTTCAAAGTCACTTTCATCAGTTTGAGTAATTTTGTAAAAATCAGTTAGTTGAGTTTTGGCCTCAAACACCCAAGTATGATCATTTAAAACAGCATATGTCCTTTCTTCATCATCATACTCATCATGTATCTCACCCACTATCTCTTCAATAATATCTTCCATGGTCACAATTCCGGATGTACCTCCAAACTCATCGACAACAACCGCTATGTGTATTTTATTAGCTTGAAAATCTCGTAGTAAGTCATCAATCATCTTTGTTTCAGGTACAAAGTAAGCCGGACGAATCAATGATTGCCAACGAAAATTATCCCCTTTGTTCAAGTGTGGAAGTAAATCCTTTATGTATAATATACCTTTTATATTATCTCTGGAGCCAGAATATATAGGTATTCTAGAATATGCATTCTCTATAATGCAGTTCACAACTTCTGAAAAAGGAGTCTTGATTTCAAGATCTACAACATCCAAACGAGAGGTCATGACCTCTTTGGCCGTTTCTGCCCCAAAACGAATAATTCCTTCCAATATTTTATTTTCATCAGAAAGTTCTGATTTATCAGTTAATTCAAGCGCATGAGACAATTCGTCAACCGAGATATTACGATTTTTACGGGCAAAGTATTTATTTAGAAAACTTGTAGAACGAACTAAAAGAGATGATACCGGATAAAATAATGTACGAAACATCCATATACCGGGAGCCGCGAAACGACAAAAAGCTAAAGCCTTTTGGGCTGAATATATTTTAGGCATAATTTCGCCAAACAGCAGCAAAAGGAAAGTTAATGCAATTGTCAGAACAAAGAATTCAACAATAGGAGAATGAAACTCAAAGATGCTCATGAAGAAATAATTGCAGAGCATTATGATAGTCACATTCACAAAATTATTGGTAATTAATATTGTTGCTAATAAACGTTCTGAACTAGCTAGTAAATCACTAATCTTTTCATCCGATGGATGAATACGTGAATCAATTTGACTCTTATCAGATGGTGTTAGAGAGAAAAAAGCAATCTCAGAAGCTGAAGCAAAGCCAGAAACAAGAAGCAATATACCTGCAAAGATTATAGCAACAACTGCTGATGCAGTAGGAGAATTTACGGTTAAACCGTTAAGAAAAACAGCCAATTGGCATAAATAAGCATCCGGGTCCAAAGAATGTAATTTTAGTTAAACAATATACTCGGTTAAAAGTGACTGATATAATGGTTTATTCAAGCAGTCACATCTATCACTTTTAACTTCATATTATACTTTTAAAAAGGTAAATCATCAGCTGAGTTATCATCACGAGCAGGCTCAACTATAGGTTGAGATTGAGGAGCAGCAGAGCTTGCCGGTTGATTGGGTGCAAACGTTCCTGTTGACGTACCTTTGGGAGTAAGCATTTCCATGTTATCCACAAATATTTCCGTAACATATCGCTTCACTCCAGCCTGATCGTCATACGAACGAGTTCTTATTTTTCCTTCAATATATAATTTATCACCTTTATGCACATATTTTTCTGCTGTCTCTGCCAGACCGCGCCACAAAACAAGATTGTGCCATTCTGTTCTTTCGGGCACCTGCGTTCCGTTAGCCAATGTATAAGCACGGTCTGAAGTCGCTAATGGAAAGCTGGCAACAGCTATACCTGAATCCAAATATCTCACTTCAGGATCTTTCCCAACATTTCCCAACAAAATCACTTTATTTACTGACATAGAATTATTTTTTTAAAAGGTTATTATCAAACATCATTTTGACGTTTCGATGCCAAAATTAAATAGAATAACAACACAATGCAAGAATAAAAGAAACTTTTATAAGAAATTCTCAAAAAAGTTATGCATTAGACGAGACACAGGGTACAACTCCAAATCGGCCATATTGAGCCTGGTATATTTTGATAAAAAATCCATTTTTATATCTTGCGCATCAAGTTCATAAAAATCAGCATAAATAATTCGGTGCGACAACACATGCTTTGTTTTATTTAGTAGTCTTACATTGACAACTGAATCCTCTTTAAAAATAGAAGCAAATTCTTGTTTACGAATAAAGTCATCTACTGCCAATGCTGTATTACTTTCTATTAAAGGCAACTCATATAAGTTTTTCCATATATCATTTTCCGTTCGTTTATTTAAATAAATATTGCCATTGTCACGAATCAATAAATAATAAAAAAAACGTTCGGATGTCTTCGTTTTATTTTGTTTTATCGGCAAAGAGGAAACCATGTTATGATTAAAAGCGAAGCATCGGTTTTTAAAGGGGCAAACGGTACAGTCTGGCGATAAAGGAGTACATTGAAGTGCTCCAAAATCCATAATTGCCTGATTGTATAATGCAGGCTGAACTTTATCTAGCAAGTCATGTGCTAAAGAAGCAAATATCTTTTTTCCTTTACCCGAATCAATTGGTTCATTAACACCAAAGAATCGCGACAGCACCCTATAAACATTGCCGTCAACAACTGCATGCGGCTGATTATAAGCAAATGAACAAATCGCTGCGGCAGTATAGATACCAACACCTTTTAGTTTTAGAATATCTTCATATCTTACAGGGAAAACACCGTTCACAGATATGGCAGCTTGATGTAGGTTTCTGGCTCGTGAATAATAGCCCAAACCTTGCCAATACTTCAGCACCTCATTTTCCTCTGAAGCTGCCAATGACTCAAGATTAGGGAATCGTTCTATAAATCTTTGATAATATGCATAACCCTGCGCTACACGCGTTTGTTGTAGAATAATCTCAGATATCCATATTAAATAAGGATCATTTGTATTCCTCCAAGGCAAATCTCGTTTATGCTCATGATACCACTCTATAAGTAATCGGGCAAACTCTTTTTCCATCGAATAATATTATATTTCATAAAATACGGCTCAAAAATAATACTTTTTTATTGTATGCAGCGCATACCAATGCTGTTGATAAAGGAGTTTTTTGGAAAAATGTTCTGCAGATATTTTTTTAGCAACCTAAAAAGCCATATATTTGCATTCCCAAAATTCACGAATTTAATATATAGTATAACAATAATATTTTTTTTAGAAAAAATGACTAAGGCAGATATTGTAAACGAGATTGCAAAGAACACTGGGATTGACAGAGCCACAGTATACAAAACGCTGGAGGCTTTTATGGACTCAGTTGTCACTTCTTTGGCAAGGGAAGAGAATGTTTATCTCCGAGGCTTTGGTAGCTTTATTGTAAAGAAGAGAGCCCAAAAGATAGCCAGAAACATCTCTAAAAACACTACAATAATTATCCCGGAACACAATACGCCGGCATTCAAACCTGCTAAGGATTTTACTGATGCAGTTAGAAAAATATAATAAACAAGAGTATTAACCCATAAAACGTTTTAGCTATGCCAAGCGGAAAAAAGAAAAAAAGACATAAAATGTCTACCCACAAGCGTAAGAAAAGACTAAGAAAGAACAGACATAAAAGCAAAAAATGATTTTTTAGTCTGGTAATCAGAAATAAAGAACAAACTTGTAAAGCTAATGTCTTTCAGGTTTGTTCTTTGTTTAAAGACATTGAGTATGAACAATTAATTCCATTAAGCGTTCATTTTTAATCTAATAATCAGGAAATAGCAGTGACAAGCGAACTAGTAGTAGATGTACAGCCCAAAGAAGTTTCCATTGCTTTGCTCGAAGACAAAAGCTTAGTAGAACTTCAAAGCGAAGGTAGAAATATATCTTTCTCTGTGGGCAATATGTATTTAGGTCGGGTTAAGAAATTAATGCCTGGACTAAATGCCTGCTTCGTAGATGTAGGTTACGAAAAAGATGCTTTCCTTCATTATTTAGACTTAGGACCTCAATTTAACTCACTCGAAAAGTACGTAAAGCAAACTTTAAGCGATAAAAAGAAGCTCGCCCAAATTACCAAAGCAACAATTCTTCCTGATCTCGACAAAGATGGAAGCATCTCTAATGTGCTAAAAGTCGGACAAGAAGTTGTTGTACAAATAGTGAAAGAACCTATTTCAACTAAAGGACCCAGACTAACTTCCGAGATTTCATTTGCAGGAAGATATCTGGTTTTGATCCCTTTCAATGATAAGGTTTCTGTATCTCAAAAAATTAAATCGAGCGAAGAAAGGGCGCGTTTGAAACAGTTATTAATGAGCATCAAACCAAAAAACTTTGGTGTGATAGTAAGAACAGTAGCTGAAGGTAAACGTGTTGCCGAACTCGACGGGGAGCTGAAAATATTGCTTAAACACTGGGAAGAAAGCATTACCAAAGTACAAAAAGCCACTAAATATCCAACGCTGATTTACGAAGAAACCAGTCGTGCAGTTGCTTTACTACGTGATTTATTCAATCCTTCATTCGAGAACATATTCGTGAATAACGAAGCTGTATACAATGAAATAAGAGATTACGTAGCATTAATTGCACCCGAACGCGCCAATATAGTCAAGCTATATAAGGGTCAGCTGACAATCTTCGATAATTTCGGTATTACCAAACAGATAAAATCTTCGTTTGGCAAGACCGTATCATACAAAAGTGGGGCATATTTAATCATTGAACATACTGAAGCACTTCATGTAGTTGACGTGAACAGTGGCAATAGAACGAAGAATGCTAACGGACAAGAAGCCAATGCATTGGAAGTAAACTTAGGTGCTGCCGATGAATTAGCCCGCCAATTCAGATTAAGAGACATGGGCGGAATCATTGTTATTGACTTCATCGACATGAATGAAGCTGAAAATCGCCAGAAGCTTTACGAACGCATGTGCTCAAACATGCAAAAAGACAGAGCAAGACATAATATTCTGCCTCTGAGTAAATTTGGGCTTATGCAGATTACACGTCAAAGAGTTCGTCCAGCCATGGACGTAAACACAATGGAAACCTGTCCAACTTGCTTTGGTAAAGGTACAATCAAATCCTCCATTCTCTTTACGGAATCTCTTGAGAGTAAAATTGATTATTTAGTCAATAAATTGAAGGTTAAAAGATTTTCGTTACACATCCATCCGTATGTTGCCGCTTACATTAATCAGGGTGTATTATCCCTTAAACGTAAATGGCACGTAAAATACGGATTTGGTATTAAAATTATTCCTAATCAAAAATTAGCTTTCCTTGAGTATATCTTTTATGATTCTCAGGGAGAAGAAATTGACATGAAGGAAGAATTGGAAATTAAATAAAAAAGAAGGCTATCTCCAGGGTAGCCTTCTTTTTGTTTATGGAATATTTCGACCACCAAACAAAATCGGTATATTTGCATTAGAATTAATCACAGGTAGATTTTATTGATAATAAAGAAAAACATGAAAGTACTATACTATATCTATCAAATTTGCATTGCTCTGCCAATTTTATTCGTTTTAACCATTTTAACCGCGTTGGTAACTATTGTTGGGTCCATACTTGGAGGAGCTCATTTTTGGGGTTATCACCCGGGGAAAATTTGGTCAAGACTAATCTGTATCATGCTGCTAATACCTGTAGAAGTCAAAGGCAAAGAAAATCTTCATAAACGTACTTCTTATGTTTTTGTACCCAATCACCAAGGAGCATTTGATATTTTTCTCATTTATGGCTTTATTGGTCGTAATTTCAAATGGATGATGAAGAAAAGTCTCAGAAAACTGCCATTTGTAGGAAAAGCATGTCAAAGTGCAGGGCACATTTTCGTTGACAGATCGGGTCCCAAAAAAGTATTAGAAACCATACTGCAAGCTAAAGAATCACTAAAAGACGGCGTTTCATTGGTTGTCTTTCCCGAAGGAGCCCGTACTTTTACAGGGCACATGGGTTACTTTAAAAAGGGAGCATTTCAATTAGCTGACGACCTGCAACTAGCAGTAGTACCCGTAACCATTGATGGTTCTTTTGAAATATTGCCTCGCACCGGCAAATGGATACACAGGCATAAAATGACATTGACAATACATAAACCGATTGCTCCCCAAGGGAAAGGCAGCAGAAACATTAAGGAAACACTGGAAGAAGCCTATTCTGCTGTAGAAAGTGCATTGCCCGAAAAATATAAAGGAATGATATACAATGCAGATCAAGACTAAATGAACGCGACATTATTGCATGGAAGCATTCTGTTCCATACGGCGATGCTCTTCAATAAGCTGCATATTTTCCTTTGCTTTAGAAACAAATTCTTTAATCATGCAATTATCCTTAAAAGTAACAGGAGCATCTTTCATAATGTCTTGTATTTGAGGCGTCATAACCGGATAAGGTAAATTGCTACATAACATCATAAAAACGCTAGGACCTAATACATTATTGTAATTCGTTGAAATAAACTGCTTAACATATTCATTCATTTCTTTTGCCAGTGCCTCTCCTTCCTTGTTTAACTCTTCATGAATGACTGCGAAATCGGCCCCATTCATTACCATTCTGGCCTCCTTACGTTCCAATTCTTCAATCTTCAGATCCATAGAATTTTTCTTTTCTATGAATTCATACAAGGCATCATTCAATGGAGTTCCCTTAGCCGACATCTGCGTATTATCGATAGAAATTTTTATGTTTCCATCCTCAACAACTAAAGGCATAATGCTTTCATCATCCATATACAAAGTTACCATCATGATAGAATCAACGGAACCTTTCATCTTAAAAGTGCCATGAACAACTTCTGCGGAATCTAAAGAAAACCATTCACCATTACGTAAAGTCTTTAGAAATAGCTTCTTACCATCCAGACTAGTCACGGAAGATGTTCCTTCAATTTTGTACTTATTACCACAAGAACTAAGTAATAAAAGCAAAAACAAATATGATAACGGTCTAACTACATTCATTTAGAATATTATTAATTGTGAAATTAAGGATTGAGCAAAATGCAAACATTTACAAATTCTCACTTCATAATTATTATCTGCATACAAAGTTACAATCTAATCGCATTTTACGAAACATTTTTTATTTATTTAAAATTCGTAAGACATATTTCTTTAATAATACTAATTAAGTAAAGGCTATAAACCCATAATTCAATAAGTTTATCTAAATTTGCCTAACAATATTTATTAGTATTCTGTCAATCTATGTTTTGACAATTAATAAAAAGCCATGTTAAGAACCTCTGCTCCCTTCTCAAAACCACTATATGTTATGCTTAAGCCTGCCGGATCAACATGTAATCTGGCCTGTGAATATTGTTATTATCTGCAAAAAAAAGAGCTATACAATGAGAGTAAACAGCAGATTTTGTCGGACGCATTATTAGAGAAATTCACGGAAGAATATATTGCTTCACAAACTACCCAGGAGGTACTCTTTACTTGGCATGGAGGAGAGCCTACCTTACGCAACCTCCAATTTTACAAAAAGGCTATTGAATACCAAAAAATATATGCAAGAGGAAAAATGATCGATAATTGCATTCAAACCAATGCGAGCTTATTGACAGATGAATGGTGCGCTTTCTTTAAGAAAAACAATTGGTTAGTTGGCGTTTCCATTGATGGACCGAAACATGTGCATGACTATTACAGACATGGTATTCATGGAGAGCCAACGTTCCAGAAAGTGATAAGTGGTATAGAGCTCTTAAATAAACATCAGGTTCAGTGGAATGCAATGGCCACTATAAATAATTATAATGCCAATTACCCAACTGAGTTCTATCATTTTTTCAAAGAAATTAAATGCAATTACATACAATTCACTCCTGTTGTTGAGCGATTAAGTACTGACGAAGGCAACATGTTATCTGCCAATAACAATGAGAAGCCGAACGAACTCGCTACTTTTTCGGTTAAACCGCAACAGTGGGGTGATTTTTTATGTGCCTTATTCGACTTATGGATAAAAGAAGACGTAGGGCAGGTTTTTATCCAGTTGTTTGATGCCACTTTGGCCAATTGGATGGGAGTTACACCCGGTCTGTGTTCCATTGACGTGAGATGCGGACATGCCGGAGTCATGGAGTTTAATGGAGATATTTATTCATGTGACCACTATGTTTTCCCAGAATATAAGTTAGGCAACATCTATGAAAAGTCAATCGTTGAAATGATGTATGGCCAACGACAATTAGATTTTGGAAGGGCCAAACAAGAAACATTGCCTGAACAATGCAACAGTTGCGAGTTTCTGTTTGCTTGCAACGGCGAATGCTCAAAAAACAGATTTGTTAAAACATCCAACGGAGATAAAAGGATTAACTATCTTTGTGAGGGTTACAAAAAATTCTTTCATCACGTGTCACCTTACATGGATTTCATGAAAAAAGAATTGATGAACCAACGAGCTCCCAGCAATGTTATGAATGAATTAGAAAGAATAAAGAGAGAGAATATATAAAATGTTTTTATTAAATTAAATTACAAATGAACAAATTTAAGCTCTATTTGCTGGCACTTCTTGTGCTGGTTTTATCTCCCGCAAAAGCGGATGAGGGCATGTGGTTATTGCAGTTGATGCAAGAACAACATTCTATTGATATGATGAAGAAGCAGGGATTGAAATTGAATGCAACCGATTTGTACAATCCCAACGGAGTATCATTAAAAGATGCTGTCGGAATCTTCGGACGTGGTTGTACCGGTGAAATTATCTCATCGGAAGGTTTGATTTTAACAAACCATCATTGCGGTTATTCTTCTATTCAACAACATAGCTCGGTGGAACACGATTACTTGACTGACGGTTTTTGGGCCACTTCCAGAGACAAAGAATTACCCACACCGGGGCTGACTTTTACATTCATTGAACGAATTGAAGATGTTACAGATATTGTAAATGCAAAAATTGCATCAAAGGAAATTACTGAAACGGAATCTTTCACAGGGAAATTCCTGACTGCACTCGCTCAAGAGTTGTATGACAAAAGTGATTTGAAAGGGAAAAAAGGGATTGTTCCTCAGGCACTACCCTTTTACGCAGGTAACAAATTCTATATGTTCTACAAGAAAACATATACCGACGTACGTATGGTTGCCGCTCCTCCCTCCTCGGTAGGTAAATTCGGAGGTGAAACCGACAACTGGATGTGGCCTCGCCATACAGGTGATTTCTCCATGTTCCGTATCTACGCAGATGCCAACGGTGAGCCTACTGATTATAGTGCAAGTAACGCTCCGTTAAAAACCAAGAAACATCTTGCTATCAACATCAAAGGACTTAAAGAAGGTGACTATGCCATGATTATGGGATTCCCCGGTAGCACTAGCCGATACCTGACCGTATCTGAAGTCAAAGAACGTATGGAGGCAACCAACTCACCTCGCATTCGTATTCGTGGAGTACGTCAGGATGTACTAAAAGCAGAGATGAATAGCAGTGATAAAATCAGGATTCAATATGCCAACAAATATGCCGGTTCATCTAACTATTGGAAGAACTCCATTGGTATGAACAAAGCTATTATTGACAATGATGTTTTAGGAACGAAAGCCGAACAAGAGTCTAAGTTTGCACAATTCGCTAAAGAAAAGAGCAACGATGAATACTCAAAAGTAGTAAAACTGATTGATGAAACGGTTGCAAAATCATCTCCATTAAAATACCAGAGAACTTGTTTGACCGAAGCTTTCCTCATGGGAATTGAATACAGCGCACCTTTTACGACATTCGATACCATGCTAAAAGCTATTGAAAATAAAGATAAGGCTAAGGTTGATTCATTAAAGGATAATTTCCGAAAGGCTTTTGAAAGGATTCACAATAAAGATTACGATCATGAAGTTGACCGTAAAGTAGCTAAAGCATTATTCCCGCTTTATGCAGAAATGATTCCAGCTGATCAACGTCCTGATATTTACGGATTTATTGAAAAAGAATACAAAGGAGATTTCAATAAATTTGTTGATGATATGTATAGCAACAGCATCATGTCAAGCAAGGAAAACTTGGAGAAGTTCTTAAGCAAACCCAATAAAAAAGCATTGGAATCTGACTTGGCAGCACGTTACTATCGCTCGGCATATAACAAGTTCACAGAAATCAATAAACAACTCAATCCATTGGCCGATGAACTTGAGCTTCTGCATAAAACATACGTTAGAGGCTTAGGAGAAATGAAAGCTCCTGTTCCTTCTTATCCTGATGCAAACTTCACCATTCGTTTGACTTATGGTAATGTGAAATCATACAGCCCAAGAGACGGCGTACACAATAAGTATTACACTACAGCAAATGGAATTCTAGAGAAAGAAAATCCCGAAGATCGTGAGTTTGTTGTTCCGGCTAAATTAAAAGAGCTAATTCTAAAGAAAGATTTTGGTCGTTATGCTCTTCCTAACGGTGATATGCCCGTATGTTTCCTAACAACCAATGACATTACAGGCGGTAACTCAGGCAGTCCGGTAATCAATGAGAACGGAGAGTTAATAGGGTGCGCTTTTGATGGTAACTGGGAGTCATTGAGTGGAGATATCAATTTCAACAACGAATTGCAAAGATGTATCAATCTGGATATTCGTTATGTTCTTTTCATCGTTGAAAAGCTTGGAAACTGTGGTCACTTGATTAACGAAATGACCATTATTGAGTAACTACAATTATTTAATATAATAACATGATCAAAAGAATTCTATATATCCTTATTCTGTCGGGCAGTACATTACTTCAAGCGAATGCTGATGAAGGAATGTGGATGCTAACTGATCTCAAGCAACAGAATGCGGTTGCTATGATGGAACTAGGACTTGAAATTCCGATCGACCAAGTGTATAACCCCAACGGCATCTCGTTAAAAGATGCCGTTGTACACTTTGGCGGAGGATGTACCGGAGAAGTTATATCGTCTGAAGGCCTTGTTCTCACCAACCATCATTGTGGTTATGGAGCTATTCAGCAACACAGCAGCGTGGAGCATGATTACCTGACCGATGGTTTCTGGGCCATGAACCGCAACGAGGAATTGCCGTGTAAAGACCTAACCATTACCTTTATCGATCGTATTCTTGATGTAACAGCATATGTTAATGAGCAATTAGCAAAAGATGAAGATCCTAACGGAACCAATTATTTATCACCCAAATACTTGGAAACGGTAGCCGACAGATTCGCAAAAAAAGAAAATATTGAGATAACTCCAGCCACTAAGCTAGAGCTAAAAGCTTTTTATGGAGGAAACAAATATTATCTGTTTATTAAAACCGTATACAGTGACATACGTATGGTAGGTGCACCTCCTTCTTCTATCGGGAAGTTTGGAGCAGATACCGACAACTGGATGTGGCCCAGACATACAGGAGATTTCTCTATATTCCGAATCTATGCTGATAAAAACGGTAAACCGGCTTCATACTCCAAAGACAACGTTCCTTTGAAAGTAAAGAAGCATCTAACAATTAGTCTGGCCGGAATTCAGGAAGGTGATTTTGCTTTTGTGATGGGCTTTCCGGGACGCAACTGGCGGTACATGATTTCCGAAGAAGTAGAAGAACGCATGCAAACAACCAACTTCATGCGTCATCACGTTCGTGAAGCACGTCAGGAAGTACTCATGGAACAGATGCAGAAAGACCCTGCCGTTCGCATTCATTATGCTAGTAAATATGCTTCATCAGCTAACTATTGGAAAAATGCCATCGGCATGAATGAAGGACTGGTTCGACTGAAAGTATTGGATACCAAAAAGCAACAACAAGAGCAACTATTGGCAAAGGGAAGAGAGAAAGGCGACGATTCGTATCAAAAAGCTTTTGACGAAATACGCAGCATCGTAGCCCATCGCAAAGATGCCATGTATCATCAACAAGCCCTGAACGAAGCATTGGTCACGGCACTCGACTTTATGAAAATACCTTCTACTTCAGCTTTGCAGGAAGCCTTGCATAAGAAAGACAAGGTCCAAATTGCTGAAGCTAAAGCTAAACTTCAAGAAGAAGCGAAAAAGTATTTCGAGTCAGTACCCTACCCACAAGTTGAAAACTTAGTAGGAAAACGAATGCTCGCGACTTATGCTGGATATATTCCGGCTCAACAACGTATCAGCATTTTCAATGTCATCAATGACCGTTTTAAAGGGAATACAGATGCCTTTGTTGATGCATGTTTTCGTTATTCCATATTCGGTTCAGAAGCAAACTTCAATAAATTCATAGCCAAACCTTCGGAAAAAGTTTTGGAGGGAGACTGGATGATTCTCTTTAAAAACTCCATTACCAACGGACTTTATCAAACAGCCTTGGCCATGAAAGATGCCAATCAGAATTATGATGCTGCCCATAAAGTATGGGTCAAAGGTATGATGGATTTAAAACTTGAGCAAGGAAAACCCATCTATCCGGATGCAAATTCAACTTTAAGGCTCACTTATGGTAAAGTAGCCTCGTACGAACCGTCAGATGGAGTGGTATATGAATACTATACTACATTAAAAGGAGCGATGGAAAAAGAAGATCCTGCCAATTGGGAGTTCGTTGTTCCTGAGAAATTAAAATCCTTGTATACAGCCAAAGACTTTGGCCGATATGCCATGAAGAATGGAGAAATGCCTGTTTGCTTCATTATCGACACCGATAATACAGGAGGAAATTCAGGTAGTCCGGTTTTCAACAGTAAAGGAGAACTTATTGGAACCGGTTTTGATAGAAACTACGAAGGATTAACCGGCGATATAGCCTTCCGACCTTCATCACAAAGAGCCGCTTGTGTAGACATTCGATACACTTTATTCATTATTGAAAAGTATGCCGGAGCCTCACATCTCATCAATGAACTGACTATCAAAGAATAGTCACAGCACATGTTCTGGTTGAAGATTATACAAAATCTTCAACCAGATACATGTCATTTACCAATTCTTCCATAACCTGTTGCAGGTTAAGAACAGCTTCTTCGGGTGAATCACCGTAAGCGTTGCATTGCATATTAAAAGACAGCCAGGCAAAATAACCTCCGTCTGACGTACGTTCAAGTACGTAATCTTCTCTCTTCAGTCTCATATTGATACGTATTTAGAAAATTCAGGAAAAGTAATAATGGATTGAGGGTTCATTAGCTCCTCAAGCTCGTTGACTATCATTCGCTCGCTGCTACGAACCCAATAAATAAATTGAGAGTTTGGCCGATAACTTGAAGCAAAACGTTGCAAGGCCTCCAAGTCGAAAGAATCAGAAACAATTCCGGCTCCAGCCATAGCGGCATCGTGTGCATTACAATCTTGTTCGATATGAGCCGGCACCATTAGTACCGGTTTCCCTAAATACATGGCTTCGCAAACAGATTCAAACCCCGCTGTAGTAGCATAGGCTTTACAACCCGCCATTGAATTCATAAATTTAGTATCGTCAATCTGATGAAAAGTCAGCGTTTCATCCATTCGGGTTGTCTCATCAGCATCGGCTTTGTCCCAGAAAAAATGTAAAGGCACATCGGGATACTCCTCATGAAAAGCCATCACACTATCTGCAAAGCCCGCATTTACCATATATCCGTGTATGTAGTCCCCATTATCAGCCTGTACAGATGTAATCTCTTTGCGTAATAAGGGAGGCACCACCGTTATTCTCTGTTCCTCATCTTCAGGCATATCTTGAAAAGAAAGTGCCAATCGCTTCATGCTGCCTATACTGGTTATTCTCGTAAAAAGACGCAGCATAGCCAATTGGGACATACTTTTTTGAGGGAACTCAAAATCTTTATGTAAAAACAGGTATTGATGACCGATACAAATATAAGGGGCAGAAGGTTTGAAAAGAGCATAAGTTAATCCGGTTAGAAGTTCGTAGAAGTTTATAATGACTTCTGTCCCACTCTGTTTGATACGTTTTTGTATGTAGTACATGCTTCGTAAATATTCGGGCACCTTCATTGCATTGTAAAGTGCACTCCGTCCTATACTGGCACGTTTATTTTCTGCTGTCGGCAGGAAATTGGGACTAATAAATCGTTTGACCGGCGCTTTAACGTTGCGGTTAAAGAACCCCGGTAATCGGCGACTATTGCTTTTACCAACCAGAATTTCTACCACCTCGTGTCCGTTGCGCAACAGCATTTCCTCCATTGCAAGTGCCTGAGTGAAGTGTCCTCTTCCTTCACCTTGAACTATAAACAAGAATTTCATGACGCAATTGTTATTAATTTATCGACTACAGCCAGCTCCTCCTGAAAAGCAGTTACCCGGTAATCGGCCCTATCGAAATACTTCACTTCCCAATTACCATTCTCATCTTCAGTCAGCGCCGATAACGTTTCAACCCAATCACCCGAGTTTAAATAGTGAATACCATCATAATAACAGTTTTCAGGATGGTGTATGTGCCCGCAAATAACTCCATTGCATTTCTTTGATTTGGCCAGATTAACTAATTCCTTCTCGAAGTCGGACACATAAGAAACGGCAGATTTCACTTTATGCTTAATCTTCTGTGAAAGAGAATAATAAGGTTTACCTTGCTTCATACGGTAAGCATTGTATACTTTATTGACCCATAGCAGAAAAGAATAGCCCGTGTCACCTAACATTGCCAACCATTTCATCTGAGTGGTGACAGTATCAAATATATCTCCATGCGTAATATAGTATCGTTTTCCTTTGCTTTCATAAATGCAATCTTTTACAATCTTCACATTATAGAAATTAAGCGGAGCAAGGGCGTCGAGAAAGTCGTCGTGGTTACCACGCACGTAAATGACTTCAGTTCCAAAGTTCTCCATCATTTTCATGATAACCTTGAAAAACTCTGTATGCTTAGCCTTCCATCTGTGTAATCCGCTTTTTTTGAGATGCCAGCCGTCAATAATATCTCCATTCAAAATCAGTTTGTCACAGTTAACTGATTTCAGGAAAGCAGTCACTTCTTCCGTTTTTGCATGTGGGCTTCCCAAATGAATATCTGAAAGAACCACTGTTGGATAATAAGTTCGTGAATACATACGTTTTATATTTTACTTATGCAAAAATCACACATATAAATTACAAGATGATGACTGTGGCGTTACTATCACATGAACATTCTCTTTGATGAAACGTTTTTATACTAAAATAACTTGATTGCAGTCTCGGCTGCCTAACAATTAAAATAAATAGAAATGGAAAAGTTCGATGCACTCATAAAATCAGATAGTCCTGTCTTAGTAGATTTCTTTGCTGAATGGTGTGGGCCGTGTAAGTCTATGAAGCCCGTTCTTGAAGAAGTAAAAGCTGACATTGGTGAAAAGGCCAGAATCATAAAGATAGACGTAGATAAATTTGGAGAGTTGGCCGACAAATATCGTATTCAGTCAGTGCCAACCTTTATACTCTTTAAAAACGGCGAATCGTTATGGAGACATTCCGGTGTCATTCAAGCAAAAGAATTGAAAGAAATTATCAAACAACACTTATAATAACGAAGAATGAAAAAAGTAATTATGGCATTTGCCCTGGTATTGATTTCGGCTCTTTGTTTTGCCGGCAATCAGCAGACAAAAGCAAGTAAAGACAGTACCAACAGCGGGCAAGTAGTTGTAATGGACAAGAATATGTTCATCAACGATGTATTCGATTACCAGAATACACCCGATTGGAAATACAAAGGTAAGCTTCCGGCTATCATTGACCTGTATGCCGATTGGTGTGGCCCTTGCCGCATGGTTGCCCCTATTATGAAAGAACTGGCAAAAGAATATAAAGACAAAATAACCATTTATAAAGTAAATGTAGATAAAGAAAAAGAGCTGGCCGCTTTGTTTCAAGCAACCAGCATTCCTCTTTTTGTCTTTATACCTATGGAAGGAGAACCTCAACTATTCAAAGGTGCTGCCGATAAAGCAACCTACAAGAAAGCTATTGACGAGTTTTTGCTAAAGAATAAATAATAACTCTTTCAAGAGTTACTACCTGCCACATCATCAAAATGCTCCACTGCCCATGCCGTCAGGCCAAGTATGTGGGGCATTAATGATTTACCTACCTCTGTTAACGCATATTCCACACGAGGAGGTACTTCAGGGTAAACCGTTCTGGTTATTAAGCGATCCTCCTCCAGACGTTTTAAAGTCGTAGACAGCATTTTCTGTGAAATATCAACCATTTCACGCTGAATTTCACTAAAGCGAAGAGTTCCTCCCTTATCTAATATATATAATATCAGCATAGACCATTTATTTCCAAAACGGTCAATTACGTTGCGTATAGGACATGCAGCATATTCTTTAGGTACTATTTTCATTGCTTTATCTATTATAACTTTTAGTTAACAACAAAGAGAATCCACCAAAGAAACTATCCCAATAATAATGGAAGCAACTCCTCAATGGAGAAAATATAATCACGAGAAAGGTCAATCTTCTCCGGTTTTATACTTTCCGGATAACCTTGCACGGTGTGGCAGCCCAGGCTCAAAGCCGGTAAGATATCATTCTTAGTAGAATCACCAATCACCACCACCTCTTCGGGACGAAAACCGGCCCGTTGAATAGCCAATTCCCATAATTTAGGATCGGGTTTGCGAACCCCTTCAATGGTCGAATCGGTGATTGACCGGAAACAATCGGCAATGTTCAAGTCGGTTGCAATGCGACGAATGTTACCATAATAATTGGAAACAAGTAGTAAAGTGTATTTCTCAGACAGTTTACGCAATACCGGTTCATTCCGCCTTACGTATCCCGCCGAATAATCGGTAACCCACTCTGCCACTTGTTTAGGAAGTTCCTCTCTGTTATAAAGAGTGTCATCCAAAACCTTCCGTTCAATTAAATGAGCCGTTTGCAAGTGTGTTTTAAACAGCTGAGTTTCCAACAATGAATGCTCCTTATTTACCAACTGCTGAGATTCCATCTGGCGTTCGCCGTAAACATACGACTCATAAAAGACATCTCTTTCCAAAGGTTTACCCAGTGCTTCAGCGTACGCCATTAAATAGATATCCAACCAATGCAGGAAAGGCGCATCCAGTGTACCGCCAAAATCAAATGCCAAAGCTTTTATCGTCGATAGGTTTTCTGCAATCATATTTTAATTATCCGTTTTTTTAATATTACCAATCTTCATAAGCGCTAAGCCTATCACGATCCAGAAAAGTTCACGAACCCGTGTTATAAGCGCAGTATAAACGCCATAAGCACCCGAAAGAGACAAACCTCCTACGGCTAACGCAAAGCCACCTTCGCGTCCTCCCAATTGCATGGGCATAAAAAAGAGAAGGTTAGCCAACAAAGAAGAAAAAGCAACGATTAAGATACAGCCTAAGAAACTAACGTCGGTTGTGAGCACGTTGAGAATAAGCCATACCTCCACACACGATACAACGCGCGCTAAAAACTCCAGTGACAAAGCCCCGTAAAACGAACTTTTTCGCTGGCTGTGCAGCAAAGCAACCTGTTTGTCAATCGTTTCAAGTTTATCTTTGTGTTTATCGGCAATACGGGCTGCATATTTTTTCAGATACGGAATGTGACTGCACAGACGCACAAAAGCCACAGCCATTCCATGCCTGTATCCTTTAACAAAAACCATAATCAGAAACAAACAAAAAGCAGAAATCAATCCCAGTACAATAGCCATGAACATATTAACCGGAAACAAGAACAGGTAAAGAAACACAGAAGCCAGCCAAAAACAAAAATGAGAAAAGATGTGCATCATCACATATAGAATGACCGATGACGTAGCTCTTTCCACTCCCAAATAAGGAGTCAACTCCATGATTCGATAAGGCTCTCCTCCCATCAGTCCCACAGGCGTGACATAATTGAGCGCAAAGCCCGATACGGTAAACTTATAAACCCTTAAAAAAGAAACCGGACTTGGTTTTCCGCCTCTGATAATAACAAACCAAGAAAGCGCATTAATGAAATAAATGACCAGCCACAACAGCAATACAAGCGGCAAATAGCCTCCTGCCCGCTTCAAATTGTTCCAAAGCTCGTCATACTTCATATCGAATGAAAAGAGCATGATAACCACTACCAAAACTCCGAACACCAAAAATACATTTCTAAATTTACTGCTCATCGTTCAATCAACCGTTTCTATTTTCTTCAATAAACGACTACACAATGATTCGTGACGTACCACCATGTAAACCAACAAGATGTTCAGCACAGTGAGTTCAAATACAAAATAAACCCACGGCATACCCATAAACAAAGAGATGAAAAGAACAATGACACGGGTGTTGAAAGACAAAATATTAGTGTACTTCATCAAAGGCAAACTACCGTTTCTAAATTCCTGTCTGATGTTTTCGGGAATAGTCTCACCGTACTTCTGACGCAATACGGCAAAAAACTGTTGAAAACAAGGCGAACTTTTCTCCTGTCCGGCAGTGTAATTACCATAAAACCAAAGAAAAGTCTTCTTCACAAAGTGGTTACTCCAAGACAAAGAACGAAACAGTTCGCGCTGCTGCTGAGAGTTATCCAGTTCACTACCACTCTTCCCTTTCAAGAAGAACAAATGAATATTTCTATAATAATCGGCCATAGCCGCTTGCTTGCTGTGAAAATAACCCGTTATGGCAGCCAATGCCCAAATGTACCATGAATGCTCCGGAGTTAATCGCAAACAAATGGCAGCGTAAATGGAGATAAACCAAAAATCGCCCGATACCCCATCGAGGATACGGCCTATCTCAGACTTCTGTCCGGTCATGCGGGCAAGCTGCCCGTCGGCACTATCATACATATTGGCCCAAATGAGCAAGCCCATGCCCAAAACATTGTACCACAGATTATCAAAATAAAACATAATACCCGCTGCCACACCCAAGAAGATGGAGAACAACGTTACCTGATTGGGTGAAATACGCATTCTGTTAAACAAAAGCGCCCACTGATAACCTACCGGACGGTAAAACACCAAGTCGATAAACTCTTCCGTATCAGTCGATTTCAGTGAAGACTCAATAGAAGGTTTTTTCTTTGAATTATCTGTACTCATCAATCATTTGAATTACACGGTTAGCGATTTCTCGTGATGCCTCTTCGCGACAAGGAGCAAAACTAGGCCAATCGTTGAAATCAATAATACGCATCTCTCCATCGGGAGATACAATGCAATCGCCTCCATAGACCACCACCTTCAATACGTCGGCGGCTCTATTGCAAATATCTTGCAGCTCATCCGCTCTAAACGGAATGCCCTTGGGGTGTCCGTTAATAGCTTCGTGCCCAAATTTACTATGATTTTCATTAAAAGGATAAAACCAATGAAAGAAATTTGTTCCCGCCACACCATAGAACTTAACCAAATCACCCTTCAGGTGTTCGTTAACCACAGCACGCTGTATTCCTCTTAAAGCATATTCAGAAAGCAAACCGATTAGCTCTTCACGCGTGCGAACGTAAGAAACATCCTCACGGTGTATGGCATGAAAGTCGCCCCTTTTCACCCAGCACGGCATAAAAGATTCCCCTTCGGGTATGTAGTCAGACACATCATCGTGCGTGTTCATAATGTAACTTTTCGGATGTGGCACCCCGTGCTCCATCAGCAAGCGCGTCATCTTTTCGCGCGTACAATTCTCTATACCGAAAGCCGAATTGATAGCCAGGCAACCTTTGGATTCAAAATCTTGTAATTTCTTCATTGATTGAAGATTCCGAAGCATGGTCATTGCCACTTTCTCTTCAATACCATTACTAAGGAACTCCTGTTCCGTATACATATTTACTTGATAGCCGGCTTTCTCCAGCCAACGGGCCGTAGCCGAAAAAATAGCAGCATCGTTCCCTACATGATTGGGAGAATAGACCGTTGCACGCTGAATACCGGCAATAGATACTAACTTCATTTTTACTTCATTTCATTTAAAAACAACTCAGCCTTTTGAATATCGCTCGCGTGATCCACATCAATGATTTTAGAGAAAGGGTGCGCCTGCACCTTTAATCCGCTATAAACTATTTTACGTTGAAAATTACGCATACGCGATACACCTTCGTCAACAGCTTCCTGAAGCAAATTGAGCACTTTGTTGTTGAAACAATACACACCTCCCGAAACATAACGACAGCCTTCGTAAGCTGTGTCAACAAAATCAAGAACTTTCAGATCATCGTCTGTTTTCACATATAGCGGTTTCTCATCATCAATGTAATCAGTTACCGCCATCAGTGCGTCATGTTCGTTATCTGCTTCAAAGGCGCGAATATACGCAGAAAATTCCAACGGAGAAAAAATCGGATCAATTGTTGTGAGGCACAACTTGGTTCTGTTAGGAATCAGCGAAGCCAATTCGTGAAAGCTATGCAAAGAATCGGGCGTCGATTTGATGAGTACATGCAAGGGTACAGGAAGTTTAAGCTGCTTTACATGCTCGTGCACATCGGTCATTTCTTCATTGATGATGATGCTTATCGATTCCGCCCTATTGGCCAGGAAAATAGATATAAGCCTATCGAGCATGGCGGTGCCATTAAGGCGCAACAACGGCTTTGACGTTTCAATGCCTTCGGCAGCTAATCGCGAACCTTGTCCGGCCGCAATAATTGCATATTCCATATAAACGGATTAAGAGTTCAATTATCAATTCAAAAACAAAGGGGAAAAACTCAAAGAAACCGGTTCTTTAGTTCTCCCCTTTATATGTTCAGGTCAGACTCAATTGCCCTACCCTCAATTAATCTAAGTAATCGATTGTTTCTTCACCAATCAGTTTGCGAAGAGTGTTCTTCAACTTGGTGTACTGAATAAACAAATCGTGTTCAGGAATGTGGTCAAAGTCGTGCATAGGACTCTTGAAGTAGAATGACAACCAGCTTTGAATGCCCGACATGTTAGCACGTTGAGCCAAGTCAGCGAACAACACAAGGTCAAGTACCAGCGGAGCAGCCAAGATAGAGTCACGGCAAAGGAAATCCACTTTCAGCTGCATGGGGTAACCCATCCATCCTACAAGGTCAATGTTATCCCATCCTTCTTTGTTATCCTTACGTGGAGGATAATAATTGATACGTACTTTGTGGTAAATGCTTCCGTAAAGTTCAGGATACAATTCCGGTTGCAAAATAGTGTCGATAACCGACAGCTTGCTCACCTCTTTTGTCTTGAATGAATCCGGATCATCAAGAACTTCTCCGTCTCTGTTACCAAGGATGTTGGTAGAGAACCATCCGTCCAATCCCAGCATACGAGTTTTCAACATCGGAGCAAGAACAGTCTTCAACATAGTCTGGCCGGTTTTGAAGTCCTTACCGCAGATAGGCACATTTTTTTGTGCAGCAAACTCCCACATAGCAGGCATGTCAACACACAAGTTAGGAGCACCCATAATATAAGGAGCACCTTCGGCAATAGCAGCGTAAGCATAACACATACTTGGAGCAATTTTCTCCGTATTGTTTTCTTTCATTGCTTTTTCGAAAGCCGCCAATGACTGATGTTCATCACACAAAGGAATGTATATTTCAGTACTTGCAGCCCAGATAACCACTACACGGTCACAATTGTTAGCAGCTTTAAAGTCGCGTATGTCCTGACGGATCTGTTCAGCCATTTCCCAGCGGGTAGCAGCCTGTTTAACATGAGTTCCGTGAAGACGTTTCACCCAGTTCTGGTCGAAAGCAGCTTTCATCGGTTTGATAGCCTGCAGTTCTTCTTTCACGCCATCCAGATCTTTTTGCACCAAAACCTCAGCATGCTGAGCAGCTGCATACACATCATCTTCAAAGATATCCCATCCACCGAATACCAAATCATTAAGATCTGCCAATGGAACTACATCTTTAATTTTAGGAAAACGATTTTCATTCCTTTTGCCCAAACGGATGGTTGCAAGTTGAGTGATAGATCCGATAGGTTTTGCAAGTCCTTTGCGAACTGCCAAGGTACCTACAACTGCAGTGGAAGATACAGCACCACCTAATCCGACTAATAATATCCCTAGCCGACCTTTTGCCGGTTGAATTTCCTGTTTCATTTTTCTTATCGTTTATTATTTGTTGATATAATAGTGACAAAAGTATAGAATCAATATCAGCGCGAAAAGTTCTATATGTAGTCTAAAGTAGCCGAAAACTCTTATTATCAGGAAATTTAATAAAAAGATGTTATATAACAGCATTACGGGGAAAGCACAAAAAGCAAAGCGCTAACGTTCATTTTACTGCGAGAAATGAATACGAAAACGAGTGATTCCGTCGTGGTATGTCCTTAACGAAAACGTACATCCGTGCCGGGTAAGTATTTCTCGAATCAGTATCAGTCCGATACCCTGCCCATTTGGCTTGGTAGAGAAAAACGGACTAAAAAGTTTATCTTCCACCTCTTTGGATATTCCCTTTCCGTTATCGGCAATCTCAATATCGCCGTTGCCGGATGTAGTAATGGTAATTACTCCTTCCTGCCCGATACTTTCAGCCGCATTCTTTATGATGTTCAGCAACACCTGTTCAAAAAGAGCACCATCGACCATCAGCAGGGGCATTTTCTCAAATTTAGATAGAATCTGAATGTTTCTTTCGTTACACATTCCCTGCATAAAGCGCACGCACGAAGTCAATATTTCATTTAAATCAGTAGGAGAAAAACTAGGATCGGGTATCTTTACCACATCCGCAAAGCGAGTAATGAAATGACTCATGGAGAAGCAGCGATCGATGCAAACACGCAATACTTCAGTCAGCTCGGCACTGTCTTCCTGAGTAGAGAAAGCCTGCTCTAGTGTGTCGAGCGTGGAAGTTATTCCTGCCGTGGTATTATTCACCTCGTGCGCAATCATTCGAATCACCTTCTCATACGCTTTCTTTTCCGCCTTGATCACCTCATCCGTCAGCACCTCAATCAAGAAGAAAGGATGATGGAAACCGCGGTCGATAAAGGAAGAGTGAGTGCACTTATAAATACTTGAATCGTTGAGCCTCACGGTAACAGTTCCCTGTCGGGGTATCTTTGACAATTCAACGCTCAGAATCGAATCAACTTCGGTTAACTTTTTACCAATCACTTCCTCGGGAAGCACGCCCATAAACCGGGCCGCCATGGGGTTAATCTGCGTCAACTCCTCGTCGAGGCTCAGAATAACCACGCCCATGGGCGAGGCATTGATCAGCAAGTCCAGGAAGTGATTTTGTTCACGCAGGCGCAAACGTTCATTCTTAAGCTGATCCATCATGCGGTTGAACACATTGACCACCTTATCGGCCTCGTGTTGCCCCACACTACTCAGGCGACTGCTGAAATCCTGTTCGCGTAGCAATTCCATGCCATTGCCTATAATTTGCAATGGCTTAATTACCTTGCGATAAAAAAGCCACAACAGAATAAAAGCAAAAAGCACCAGCACCTCCGTCACGTAAAACAACACGGAGCCGCTGCTGGCCATCTGATAAATAAGCAAGCCCAGTATCAAGACCAACAACGAGGCGAAAATGCCAAATATGACTTTCAATCTCATAAGCCGCTAACTGTTTACGCTAATACCATACTTCTCGAGACGACGATACAGAGCTGCCCTGCTTATTCCCAAAGCAATGGCCACCTGACTCAGGTTGCCGTTATGTAATTGCAACGTATGCAATATGGTTCTTCGTTCTATTTCCTCCAGCGTAAGCCCGTTGAGGTTGGCCGATGCCTCGCGTGACGAATCAATGCGTTGATACTGCGCCTCAAAATCGGCCGCTTCTAAAACCGGTTTCATGTTCATCAAGATGGTTCTTTCAACCAGATTCTTTAGTTCACGAATGTTGCCCGGATAAGGAAGACGCATCAGGAATTGCATGGCATCGGGAGAAAACTCCACCGGCGGTAGTCCGTTCTGCTTCATTTGTTTGTCGGCAAAGTAACGCACCAGCAACGGAATATCCTCTTTCCGCTCGCGCAGAGCCGGCAAGTGAATGGTAATTAAGTTGATGCGATAAAACAAATCTTCCCGAAAAGAGTGCTCACTCACCATTTTGCGCAGATCGGCATTGGTGGCACTCACCACCCGGATATCCGTTTTTCGGGGACGGCTATCGCCCAGCACCTCAAAAGTCTGGTCCTGCAACACACGCAATAACTTAACCTGGCACGAAGGATCCAAGTCACCAATCTCGTCGAGAAAGATAGTACCTTTGTCGGCCATTTCAAAACGCCCCGTCCTATCGGCCGTTGCATCGGTGAAAGCCCCTTTCTTGTGGCCAAACATTTCACTCTCGAAAAGGCTTTGCGAGATACCGCCCAGGTTCACTTTCACAAAGTTCTTCTTTGCCCGCGGACTGTTCATGTGAATAGCCTCGGCAATCAGTTCCTTTCCCGTGCCACTTTCACCGGTAATGAGAACCGACGCATTGGTTTTGGCAATTCGCCCCACCATGTTGAGCACATTCATCAGCGCCGGCGATTTACCTATTATATTAGAGCGCAGAAGCGTTGTCTCGGCCGGTGCATCCTCTTTTTGCTCGTTCATTTCCGCTGTCAGCTTCAGCGCCGTTTCAATGCGTTGCAACAAAGCCGCGTTGTTCCAAGGTTTGGTGATAAAATCAAAAGCACCCGCCTTCATTCCTTCCACCGCCAGTTGAATGCTTCCCCAAGCCGTCATCAGTATGACCGGCACCTGCGGATAAAAGACCTTGACCTGTTTCAATAGCACAAGCCCCTCCTGCCCTGTGGTGGTGAGCGAAAAGTTCATGTCCATTAGTACCAGCCGGGGTTCCGTAACACGTACAAACTGAATGGCCTCGGCAGGAGTCGAAACAGCATGCACCTCGAAACCGGCCCGTTTGAGCATAAAGCTCAGCGAAGAACGTACGGCAGAGTCATCATCAATTACCAGAATCATAAAGAATCAAATTAATAAGATTACAAACAAAATTAGGAAAGTTCTTTCATTGGAACTAATTTTAAGTCCGGAAAGTTACCAAAAGCGATTAAATTCATTGTTTGAGTATCACATCATCAAAGTCGGCAGTCAGTTCGGTGTTGGAACGGAAGTCCCACAACGTAACACTTCTGATCTGATAATAATAGTACCAATAATAGTAAAGCTCGGATATACGCTTTTGGCGGGCCTCATCTTTGGCCGTTTGCGCATCATTCAGGTCGAGCGTATTTATTTTACCTATCAAAAACGTTTCTATGCTTGTTTTGTAACGCTGCTGTGCAATTCCATCGGCCTCGTGAGCAATGGACAACTGCTGTGCCTGGTTATTGAAATGCTCCACCAGCAAAAAGATATCCTGATTGAAATTAATCTGTTCCTGTTTGATGCGCGAACTGATCACCTCACGGTTACTTTGCGCCACCTTTACCTTACCCCTGCGCTTGCCCCAGTCGAGTATCGGAATCTTCACTCCAACCTCCACCACACTGTTGTCCTTCAAACCCTTGTAAGCCGATGAAAGCGTATGGTCCAGTCCGCTATAGCCCACACTGGCAAAGAGGTCCACACTGCGCAAATTACCTTTTGCGGTAGCCACTTCATAATCGGCTTCCAGCTGGCGGCGGCGAATGTTTTGAGCAAACGCATTACGTTCCAATGCCTTTTGCAGCACGCGGTCATAATTGATAGACAGATCGGGTACCGATTCGGGCAACACCGGTTGGAGCGTTACCTCCTCGGATAGACCCAAGAAAGCCCTGAGTTGAAACATTTTAGCATTGAGGTTACTGTTGGCTGTTGTGACCGCCGCTTTGGCGTTGAGTGCAGAAAGTTTCAGTTGCAGCAATTCATTCTCAGAAATCTGCCCCATTCTTCGTTTGGCTCCCGCCACCTCATACAACCTGTCGGCGTTTTGCTGGTTTTGCAAAGCCGTGGTCAGCACCTCTTTGGCTAATAATAGTTCAAAGAAATAAGAGATGGCTTTCATGGTTACGCCTTCCGTAGCCGATATGAATTCAGCTTTTGCCTCCTCGTAGCGTACGGGTTCAATGCGTCTGTTCCACTTCAGATTATTGATGCCGAACAAAGGTTGGGTAAACTCCACGCCAACGGGAACGGACATAAACTGCTTGCTGCCGTCGGTGCCCAACTGCCGGATGTAATCGAGTGAAGAAGTGAGGGAGAGTTTTCCACCGGTCAGCCAAATGTTCTGGTCGACCGACAAAACGCCCGAAAGGCCCATGCTGTTGTTGCGCACAAAAGTATAGGAACCGTCGGACTGCTGGTAGGTGCTGTACGACTTCTTATAGCTGGGCAACGTGCCGGTGAGGTTTACCTCGGGCAACAAATCGGCTTTGAACGTGCGGTATTCCCAATAAGATGTTTTCAGTTTATTAAGCACCACGGCCGCGTCGACAGATTGTGTGCGCGCCAGTGCAATGGCTTCCGACAAAGTGATTAATTTCTCCGTTTGTGCAACTGCCGGCAAGGAGGCCGCAGTGAACAATAAGGCAATCCATATTTTTTTTGTTCTCATAAGACGTATATTTCTTGAGAACAACTGTTCAAAGCGCATGCCAAAGCGTCAAACGGCTTGTTTACAGGGAATTACAAAAAATACAACTGTCCGTAAACGGACACATCGTTCGCTCACGCAACCGTTATCAAGCTTCGGTATCGGGAATGCGAACAGTAAAACAAGTTCCCTTGCCCTGTTGCGAGGTTACCTGAATGGTTCCGTGCATGCGTTCAACAATGGTGTAGCAAATGCTCAGCCCCAAGCCCGTGCCCTGCGCAAAACTGTTCACCTTAAAGAAACGCTCGAATATATGTTTCTGGTCATCTTCGGAGATGCCAATGCCCGTATCTTCCACAAAGAGCGTGACAAACCCGGGCTCGTTGAGGTGGTACCCCACGGTGATGGAGCCTTCTTTGGTGAACTTCGACGCATTGTTAATGAGGTTATTGAGTATTTGTTTGAGCCTTACCGGGTCGGCCAGTATTTGTTTCTCCTCATGCAAGGGTACATTTTTAAGCAACGACACCGCCGGTGGTACGTTGAGCCTTTGCGAGTGGTAAACTTCATCGACCAGCAAGGAGAGGTTGCATTCCGCAATTTGAAAGTCCATGGCACCCGATTCAATGCGCGACATATCGAGAATGTCACTAATCAGCGAAAGCAACAGTTCACAGTTTTGGTTGATTGTATCGACAAACTGCGCCACCTCTTCTTCCGAGAACGAATGAATTTCCTTCAGCAAGCCCGAGAAGCCTACGATGGAATTGAGCGGCGTACGTATTTCGTGACTCATATTGGCGAGGAAAGCCGTTTTAAGTCGGTCGGACTGCATGGCTTTGTCGCGTGCGGCAATCAGTTCTGCCTCCACATCTTTGTGGCGTTGTATGCTTTGGCAAACACCTAGTATGGAGGAAGGAGAGTGCGGAGTAAGACCATTGAGTACCATCATGCGGTACTCCCACCATTCGTATTGCCCCTTTTTATTCTTTTGCCGGATACTAATCCGGGCATTGTTCTTTTTACCCGTCAACAGTGCATCAGCCTCTCTATCAACTCCCGGAAGATCCTCCGGGTGAATTGCATGTCTTAATTCACCACCCGATAGCCTCCCCGATGTGGAATGAAGTCCCATTCGCTCAATAAAGCCTTTGGGGAAAGTGTACACTCCATCGGAAATATTAAATTGCCACGGATAAATGGAACTTTCTTCCACCGCCAGGTTAAAGAAACGCTTCTTCACCTCGTCGGCAGCGATGTTTCTGAATGAAAGAACATAGCCGTTCAACTTTGATTTGGAGTAAAGCGGAACCACCTCTCCCCAAACAGAAAAATAACCGTTTGTTTTCAGTTCCAGCATAAACGAACCTTCGGGAATGGAAACACTGGCGCCCGTTCGCTTCACCTCTTCCAATAACTTATATAATACTTCGTCGCCTTTGTGGTATATCTTCAGGAAAGTTCCCGCCGGCAAGTTCTCGTATTTGTTTCGTTCATGGTCATGCTCCAGACTAATCATGGCCGCCGCTGCTTTGTTCACAAAATGAATTTTGAAATCGGCGCCGTAAATGATGACTCCTTCGTGAATGGAATGAAAAACATTATCGAACTCATTGCGCTGGTCAACCATTTTACTTTGCAACAACAACCTTGTTTGTGCGTAGTATCGACGCTTAAACTCGCGACGATTGGCACGAAAAAGGGCAATAATGGCTAAAATCAAGATGGCAACAAGGGCGCTGTAGAACAAAAGGAATAGAGGCTGATACTTTTCCCAAAGAGGTTCATTGATAACAATGCTTCCGCGAGGAACATCATCTTTATTCATCTTGAAGAAGTCGAGCTGTTTGTAATCGAAAATAAGATTGGGTTTGCTATTCTTCACTATTTTGTTATCCAGCTTTTTGCCCTGCAGCACATCTACAGCCATCAATGCTGCCCTGCGAGCCTCTTCGTAAGGATAAGGAGCCAAGGCACACAATCCGCCTTGCAACAAAGACTCGTCGGAAATAGTAAAACAGGGGGCTTTGGAAACCTTGGCTATGGACGACATAAACAAGCCCCAGTAAGGCATAATCAAAATGCTTTGTCGTGCTTTGGGCGATATTCTTATTTCATAAAGAATATTGGTTGTTTGATCATCATTGATATTGAAACGGCTCAGTTTATAATCGGAATTACTTTGTAAAAAGGCGTTCCACTGCACATCAAACTCTTTAAGCGATTTTTGTCCCAGGTAACTGGCATCGCTCACCAGTATCATCTGTTTTCGGGACGGGAACATTTCTTTGATGGTTTCAAGTAACCGGTGAAAGGGCTTGGGTGCCTCCAGACCGTATACGTTGGAGTAATTGGCTAAAACTTCCTGATTGGGGTAAACCACATTGAAGAACATCACGGGTACTTTGTGCGGCAAGGAATCGCCACAGGCGAGTAAGTCGTACAAAGCCTCATCATTGGCCGTGATAATCAAATCGTAGTTCTGCTTATTTGCCCGCTGACAAATGCGCCGCATCACCTCCATCTCCGCTTGCCCCAACCAAGTGCGCGAATCAAGAAACTCTGTTGTGATGTTCACTTTCACATCGCGTTCATCAAAGCCGGCCTTTAAGCCTTCGTTTAACTCGCCTGCCCAATTATTGGAACGTGAATAAGATTGTATGAAAAGAACATCATAAGTTTTTTGCGCAAACGTAGCCATAGAGGAGCCAACTATGATCAGTAAGATCATAGCTAGTCGGTATATCGTATTCATCGGAGTATCAATTATAATGTTTTGTTTATTGCACAAAGATAATTTATAATTTATATTAAAAACAGTTTGCTATCTAAAAAATAAAGGCGAATGAAATTAAAATCAGTATTCATTACAAACAGACACACATACCACCTCATCTTGTCAAGTGCAAGTTTATATATTATTAACTAATAGAGGAACGTCGGGCATGCATCAGCAAGAGTTGGGCAAAACATAACCAACTTTTTGAAAAACATAACCAGCTTTTTGAAAAAGATAACGAGCAATTTGAAAAGAGAAACCGTCTTTTGGTCCGCGAGAAACCGTCTCCCGGCGGTAAGACGGTTTCTCGCAGACCTTTTGCTACCGAGCAAACCAGCGGGAGCCACCGTGTTACGGCAATAATAAACCGTCAAGACATAAAAAAAGGCAGGAGTTGGAACTCCTGCCTTTGCGCCTATAATAAATTGAACGTACTATAGGATTACATTGACAAAGATAATACATTATACAACCAAAGTCAAGCTTTTAAGAGAAAAAATTTGCCGCACGCAACGATTCTTTTGGATTATTGCACCGCTACTTATTCTTCACGAAGCGCCATCGCCGGTTGTATTTTCATGGCCTGCCTGGCAGGAATCCAGATGCCGCCTACAATAGTCAACGCCATCAACAGCAAGGTAGTGCCAGCCGTTATAAGGAATCGTGGTACTGTCATTACTTTTTCGTCCATTTCTTCCAAAAAGCCCATATAAACGATATTCAAAGAAATGACAATGCCTACCGCTATCGCTATCAACAATAAGAGAAAGCCTTCGGACAGCAACCGATTAAATACCTGACGTTTGGTACTGCCACAGCTGAGGTGCAATGCTATTTCTGAACGCCTTTGCTGGGTGCGGAACCAGAAAGTGCCCAAAAGTCCCAGGAAAATATTAAATAACAAGAAAGCAACACCCCACATTTGGCTATACAATTCATTCATATCGTCCATCTGATGCGTCCTTCTCATCTCTTCCATCGGGAAGATTTTGCCAAGAAACATATTCCCCACACGGAACTGAGTACCGGAAGCTGCTCGTAACCTTTCCACAAATCCATTTGCTTTTTCAGGGGTTACCCGGAAGCAAACTTCATCAAACCTAGCCGTATTATCATCTTGTTGGGCGATATCCTTTTCTGAGAATAAGAGACTTATATAACGTGAACCCCATGAATATAATGATGCAAAATCATCATACCTCACAGGTTTAGTCACTGCAGCGACTTTATACCCTTGAGTAGTATCTCCATTAATATAGATCGTTTTATTCAAAAGCTCTTTTCCGGCAACGTTATATTTCGATAGCAACAAATTATCACCTACAATCAACACACCCTCTTTCATCAAAGAAGCTAAATTCTGGGGTGATTCACCATTGATACCTTCAATTCTGAAAACCCTGAAGAAGTCTGGTGTCACCAAACGGCGGAGACTTCCCGCATTAATCGTATCATATTTTATGCCCGTTCCGCTATTCGATCCGTTATAAGGATATGAATTGATGGAAATACTAACAGCCTCAACACCGTCAAATCGTTTTAAACGATTCACAAGTTCAAGTAAGTCTTGCCCTCCGGTTGTCTTTTTCTTGTCTTTATCCTGATAATCAGGATTATTGGGGGGCAACGTATTTACCTGAATCATGTATGTATTAGATATATCATGGCCTTTGGGTTCAAAGAAAGTCCTCAAATCAACATAGCACATGTCAATAACAAACCACAAAACTACGTATACAAGAAGCAACTCAATCCAAAGCCATGAATTAGATCTTCTTTCATTCCATACCTGCGTAAAAAGTATTCTGTTCATTATCTGTCGTTTTAATGGTTATTAAGAGCGTTTGTAATAGCAACCCGTGAGGCTCTCCAGGCAGGAAAACCGGAACTGAGCAGGTTCATCAGCAAACAAAATAAGAAAGCATACACAAAGGTTGAGAAATGCATCAGCATAAAGAGATTCACAACCGGTGCCGAATTATTCATGGCTAACGTTGAAGTGGCCAGCAGCGAACTGCCAAAGGCCAAAATAAAGCCAAAACACAACAACACTCCTATGAAACCTGCCACAAAGGTAAGTACCAGGTTCTCGCAAAACACTTGCCACATAATGTCTCCTCTGGAACAACCAAAAGAACGGCGTATACCGATTTCTGTTATTCGTTGATTTAAGCGGCTTTGAGTCATTGAACTTAGGTTAATGGCGGGAATAAGAAGCAATAAAGCAAAGATCAACATCCTACGGTTATGAACCGATTTCATATCGGGTTCCATATTGGCCCATTTTCTGTAAGAAAAGACTTCCTGATCATCGGGTTGCCCTCGAAAAGAAATGGCTGCTTCTTTTAAGCCATCACCGTACTCTTTCACTTTCGCATCAAACTCTGCACGTATTTTGCTGAAGTCGTCTTTGCTATTTGCCAATATGGCCACGCGCATCAACCCCATCAACTCTGCATTCCATGTCATATTCTGTATGTCTGTAGAGAAATAAGGTATCCAGACCTGTGCATAGGCTTCACTGGCCAGCGTACTAACATCTTTAACTATACCGACGATTTTATAAGAAGAATAGTCTAACTCCAGCTGATGCCCTACCACTTTGACCGTTCCGTATAAAGCCTTGGCCACACTTTCAGAGATAACCGCCACTTTCAGTCCGGCTTCCGAACTGGCCTCGTCAAACGGTTTACCATCTACAAAGGAAAGATTAAAGACTTTCCAGAACTGTTCATCTGTTTGTTTCACATCGACACTCAAAGGGGAGCCCTTGGGTATGGCAGCTTCCATGGAAGAATACATACTGTAAACCGTCACTGCCTCGGCTGTGGTCAATGAACGCCCGCATGTGCGGGCTGTTTTTAAGCTCAACGGACTATTGCTAGAGTTTTCTATAGAACCGTTTTTCTCGTAAACAGTCATCCATTTCACATAAAGCATCCTGTCACGGTTTGACTCGGGCGCATAAGGTTCTGTTTTTACCTGTTGCATCATCACAATAACCATAATTAAACAGATGGCCAGTGCCGTGCCCAGTATAGAAATGGCCGATAATACCGGTTGTGCCCGCAGCTGGTAAATGGCTTGTTGAATATATTGTTTTATCATATTGATTCTTTTTTAGAAGATTGAATTACTGAACCTGACGACCGTCGAAGAATCTCACTGTGCGACTTGTTTGCCGGGCTTGTTCTTCATTGTGGGTAACCATGACAATGGTTTTGCCATCTTCTTTATTCAACTGATGAAGCAACTGCATCACTTCATGTCCCATCTTAGAGTCAAGGTTTCCGGTAGGCTCATCGGCCAGAATTATTTCGGGACTGCCTACAATGGCGCGGGCTATGGCCACACGTTGACACTGTCCGCCCGATAGCTGTGTGGGGAAGTGCCGCATGCGATGGCTCAGTCCCACTTTCTCGAGTACCTCTTGTGCCCGTTTTCTTCTGTCCGCAGCCGACATGTGTCGATACAACAGCGGCAGTTCAACGTTATCAATCACGCTGAGTGAATTAATGAGGTGGAACGACTGGAACACAAATCCCAGGTTTTTATTGCGGAAGCTCGCCAAAGCCTTATCACCCATGCCTTCGGTGCGAATGCCGTTAATCTCTATCTGACCGTTTGTAGGTACATCGAGCAAACCCATAATGTTAAGAAGGGTCGATTTACCGCAACCCGAAGGTCCCATGATGGAAAGGAATTCTCCTTGTTCTACGGTGAGGTTCACGTTTTCAAGTGCTATCGTTTCTATTTCGTCAGTACGATAGATTTTAGAGAGGGAAGTTAGATTAATCATAATTTCTGTATTATTAAGTTTATTAATTCAATCATTCATCATGTAATGCTTCTGCCGGTTGCATCTTTACAGCCCGCAACGCCGGTAGTATAATGCCCGCAATCATCATCACGGCTATCAATCCGACCGAAAAGCCCAATGCGATGAAAAAGCGAGAAGCCCGGATGATAGCTCCTCTTTCTTCTTCGGCAAAACCAAAAGAAGTTCCGGCTCCAACCATTCCATCGGTTGCAAAAAATATGTTCCATGCAATAATAAAAGCGGGAATAAGAGCCAGTGCCAGCAAAATGAATCCTTCCTGAAACAGGAAGTACAACAGTTTATTGCGCGATGATCCCATGGCAATGCGCAAGGCTAATTCCGAGCGACGCTGACGGGTACGGAAAAGGAAAGTTCCTGTTATGCCTAGAAAAACGCTAATCAGCAAGAAACCTCCTAGAAGGGTATTCATTCTCATTCGCTTTACACCCGATGAAATTAAGTCGTAACGCATGTATTCAACAGGGCGTATATCTTTAATATATAGATTGTCGGCATTGATGGAGTTATTGGCCAATTCCAGAAACCGATCGGCATAATCATTGCGGTCGGCATTGGCAGAAACACGAATGCAAACTTCAGCCATGTTTATATTACCGGGATTTATACCATTTTCTATGTAGTTATCACTAAACAGCGTGTAAACGGAAGGCACGCAACCGAAAAACTCACCGTAGCTTACAGGAGTAGAGACGGCGGCTATCCTGACATCTTCATGGGAACCTTCCATGTGAATCACCTTTCTAGTAGCGTCCGCATTGGCAGGAAACATTTTATTGATTGCATCTTGGGTTAAAATGACCGATGATTCCGTTAGCTTCCCCCGAAGCGATGAGCCGTTGGAAGCTTTGATGCGAAACACGTCAAAGAATGAATCAGATACTCTGTACCAAAGCAGTCGGGTGGCAGTAGTATCAACGTATGCCTGCAAATAATTGCTCATGGAATTATAAGGATGGGAAGCAATAGAAAAAGATACCGCCTCCACTCCTTCCATCCGGCGAATGCGATTCATTAATTGCAGCAAACTGCTACCGGTTTTATATTCGCCCGGTGCGCTTATATAGCCCTCTGCGTCGGCAGAACGTTCGGCTACCTCCAGACAATAAGTATGTGTTATGTCAAAGCCCAAGGGTTCGGAATATCTATGATAGTTATTATACAATGATAATGTTGTGTACCACAGACAAACAATAACCAAAACCAGTTCTAACCAAATCCAGGCATTTTGCTTGCGCTGATTCCAGATAATATGTATAAGATGTTGTATCATTTCAGTACATTTATTTATTTTCAATGGCTTTGACTATATCAACCGATGCGCTTCGCCAAGCCGGAATACCTGCACTGAGTAAATTAATAAGCGCGCAGAAGAGGAATATGGCGAAGATTGTCCAAGGATTCAGGAACAAGAATATAGTAAGTTCAGGCTTAATATGTAAGCCGAAGTAGGCTGTGCTACTTAGTGCCCAGTCCTTACAAAGGTACAAACCGATGTAACTGAACGCCACACCCAGCATGCCGCCTAACAGAGAAAGAAACAAATTTTCAGTGAGCACTTGCAGCATAATGTTAGCACGTGAGGCTCCGTACGCTCTCCTTACTCCCATCTCTGCCATGCGCTGGTATATTCGTCCCATGGTAAGCCCGGAAATATTAACCGCCGGAACAGCGAGCAACATGACTATCGCTAAAACAAAAGTCAGTATCAACGACACCGTATCGGGATCACCGGGACCAAAACGGCCGAATTCCACCAGTTTCGTGTCGGGTTGGCTGCGCAGGTTTAACTGATATTCCTGCAAACTGCCATTGTATGCATCTACTCTCTTTGACAGTTCTTGGCGTATCTTAGTAAAATCGGCTGAGCTACGGGCCAAAAGAAATACTTTATAATTACCCGATATGTTTTCGGCCCAATCATTCTCTTTGATTTGTCCCGTTGTATAGGGTATCCACACGTCGGCATAAGCATCGGTAGCAAGTGGAGAAACATCGGCAACAACAGCACAGACCGTAAATAAGCGGTAGTTTAAAACAAGTTGTTTGCCTACAGCCGACTCTGAACTTCCAAAGATTCTTTTTGCCGTGGTTTGGTTTAACACTATTTTCTGAATGCCGGCATTCAAATCCGCTTGCGTATAAAGTCTTCCCTCTAAGGTTTTGAAATGAAATAGCTTCCAAAACTGTCCGTCGGTAAAAAGTGTGTGGCAGCGAGTTGCCTTCATTCCTCCGGGTAATGCAATGAGTTGAATTTGCAAAGGAGAAACCACACTAATTGCCTCCGGTGTTGTTAGAGGAGTAAAGCAGGCATTGATTGTTTTGAGTGACAAATATCCGTTTCCGCAATTCTCGTCATTCGTTTTCTTTTGAATACCGGCCCATTTAACGTAAAGCGTACGACTGCGATTAACCTCTGGTTCCAAATTTGCAACCCATGATTGCATAATCACAACCAGCATGGTTATAACAGCTATTGATAACGCAATGCCCATAACGTTGATTAAACTAAATAAGGGGTTTTGCTTCAACAATTGCCAGGCTTGCTTAAAGTAGAGCTTAATCATCATTTTACTTTTAAGCGGTTCTTGTTCTTATAAGGACTCATGTCAGACACCACCACTTTGTCGCCAGGTTGCAGTCCGCTACGCACTTCTACATACTCAAAGTTCGATTCGCCCAGCTGCACTCTCCGCTTTGTTATTTCATCAGAGGAGCTGTGAACAAACAGGTCGTATTCACCTTCGCCCTGATAGTAGGAGCCGTTGGCTATGCGCAATACGTTCTCTTTCACTGCGTTCATGACGTAGACATCGCCTTTCAGTCCCGAACGTAAACGGCTGTTCTTATCGTCTTTCAGTTGCACGATGAATGAAATCACTCCGTTCTTTGAAAGAGGGGTAACACTCGACACGGTTCCGTCCAAACGGGTACTTCCAATCTTTACGATGGCCCGGCCGCCGGCTGCTACTCTGTCGCCATAGGTATCGGCAATTTCGCATTGAACTTTAAAATGGCTGAGGTCCGACAAGATAGCCACCTGACTTCCTTGCGAGATTTGTGCTCCTACCTGATCGTTGATGTAGGTTAGCGTGGCCCTGCGGGGCGAACGGATTTGAGCATCGTCAAGGGTGCGTTTGGTTTCGGCTAGTGATTTGCGGAATATATTGAAGTCTAGTTCTTGTACTTTGTATTCGGCTGTGGCGACTTGTTTCTCGTTGGCGTACTGTTGTTTCAGTTGTTCGTATTCCAGTTGACCTGTGTTGTAGCTCAACTCAGCCTGCTTAACCTTATCGGTTGTTCCCGCTCCCAAACTGTCGAGGTAGCGTTCGTTACGCAGTTCTACTTTCATCCGATTGAGTTTCATGGCGGAGATTTTAATTTGCATAGCCATCTCATTCAGCTTTGTCTGGCTATTTACCTTCAACTGTTCCAATTTGTAACGACGCATTTGTTCTTCGTCGAGCAGCTTTTTGTAATCAGTTTCCGCACTCTGCAAATCAAGTTTCAGAATAGGTGTGCCCACATCTACCGAGTCACCGCCTTTCTTGTAAACTTCCAATATACGGCTGTTGATGGGGGAATTGATGATCTCTTCGAAAGCAGGTACTATCTTTCCCGATGCGCTGACACTTACTTCGATGGTACCTTTGTCGACTTCAGACACAACCAAGTCTTTCCGTTTCACTCCCGTACGTGTTAAACTAATCAGCGTGATGACTCCTGCTACACATAGAATGCCGATAACTGAAAACCGAATGATCTTCTTGTTACGCAACTTATTCTTTTCTTCTTTTGGTATTTCTCTATCCATTGCCTTGAGCTTATTATGATTCGGATATACTATTATCAACTGCCGTGCCAAATACATAAAGTACTGATAATCAATGGATATATAAAAAAGAAAGGTGTCCGTTAGCGGACACCTTGTGCGTTTACACCCTGAAAAGCGAGCGTTAACGAAGTCTTAACCGATCACCCACCTCGGGCACATATTCGGCATCTTTACGGTTCATCTTATAAAGGTTCTTCAGGCGGATGCCGTAAGTCTGCGAAATGCTGTGCATGGAGTCACCGTCTTTCACCACGTGAACGATGTAATTCTTCGAAGCTTTCTTTTTCTTGGCGTGCAGGTAGATCACATCACCATCGGCCAGCGTGTAATCTTTGTGCAGGTCATTATACCTTATTAGTTTACGGGCGCTAATATCGAACTCTTTGCCAATAGATTCGAAGGTATCTCCTCTGCGTGCCACCACATAGGCAAGGTCATTGGCCAGGTACACCTGATGCGGATTGATGACTCTGTTTTCAACGCGGGGCACGTAGGCGCCTCCACGCTGACGGGCACGATCATACTTATATAGTTCGTAATCTTCAATAATTGTAATCAGACGATTGGCGTACGAAGGGTCAGTTGCATAACCGGCCTTCTTCAATCCGCGTGCCCAACCTTTGTAATCTGTTATATCGAGGTCAAAAAGAAAAGCATAGCGCGCACCTCGTTTCAAAAAGAGCGAGTGGTCTTCATAAGACTCTACCGGATTGCCGTATGCACGGAAGCACTCCTGACGGGCATCGTCATCATGACGCACGGAAGGACCGTTCCACCTGCCGCCACACTTTATACCAAAATGGTTGTTGCTTTTACGGGCAAGCTCACTGTAACCGGCCCCGCTTTCAAGAAGTCCTTGTGCTAATGTTATACTTGCAGGTATCTTGTGAACACGCATTTGCTCTACAGCCAGCGGACTATACCTTTCGATATATTCCTGATAGCGCTGATTTCTTCTTTGTGCCTGTGCACTAAATGCAAAAGCAGAAAGCACGACTAATAAAATGAGACGGATAGATTGTTTTCTATTCATTGGAATGCATATAGGTTATGAGTTCACAAAAATCATAAAAAATATCGGAATTAACAATCTCTTTGCTAACTTTGTGACCCTTATAAAAACATAGATTATGAAAGAACTTACTATTACAGCCGTTCTCAATGTATATAAATTCGAAGAATTAACCGAGGCCGACCGCACCCTGCTTCAAGCTGCTATGGATGCTACTAAGCGCAGTTACGCGCCTTACTCCAAATTCAGTGTGGGAGCCGCCGCTCGTTTAAATAATGATGTAATAGTAACGGGAACCAATCAGGAGAACGCCGCTTATCCGTCAGGTTTATGCGCCGAGCGAACAACCTTGTTCTACGCTAACTCGCAATATCCTGATCAGGCAGTTGCAACACTTGCGGTTGCCGCACGCACGGAAAGAGATTTTCTTGACGCGCCCATTCCTCCTTGCGGTGCATGCCGACAAGTGATATTAGAAACAGAAAAACGTTTCAATCAGCCGATGCGGATTCTTCTTTATGGTAAAGAAGAAGTTTACGAGGTGAAGAGCATTCGTGATTTACTTCCGCTGTCTTTCGACGGATCTGAAATGGAATAAAAATATATTCTTTATGAAAGCTGAAACAGAGCAGGTGCACTGGTTGGTCTTCTTTAACGACCAGTTGTTACTTGAAAAGAAAGATAATAAATGTGTTCTCCCTTTGGGGGTCCAACCTCCGGTAAAGCCATTGGCAGATACAACCATACACAGTATTACCACACCCATGGGGCAAGTGTGCAAAGCCTTTTCTATTGATGAGGCTGTGCATGAAAATGAAAAGTTCTTCATGACCGGACTTCGTGCATCGTATGATTGTCTGCCTTATTCTCAATACCAAATAGCAGGCAAAGCACACGAAATTTTGCATTGGGATAAGAATAGTAATTTCTGTCCGGCTTGCGGTACTCCCACGGAAAAGAGGGAACCGATTATGAAAAAATGCCCGAATTGTGGCAACGAATTATATCCTGCTATCTCAACGGCCATACTTGCTTTGATTCAAAAGGAAGATTCGCTGTTATTGGTACATGCACGTAACTTCCGTGGCCCCTTCCACAGTCTCGTTGCAGGCTTCCTTGAAACAGGTGAAACGCTCGAAGAGTGTGTTGCCAGAGAAGTGATGGAGGAAACCGGATTGAAAATAAAAAACATAAAGTATTTCGGTAATCAACCCTGGCCCTATCCCAGCGGACTGATGGTAGGCTTTATTGCCGACTACGAAAGTGGAGACATTAAATTACAGGAGGAAGAGTTGAGCGAGGGACGTTTCTATACGAAAGATCATTTGCCAGAATTACCCCGGCGACTTAGTCTCGCTCGGAAAATGATTGATTGGTGGATTGAGAAACAGAAATAAATAAAAAAACCTCCGGTGCCCAAAAGGATTCCGGAGGTTTTTTATTTAAAGAAGCATATCGTTATACGCCCAAGGACTTAAGTACTGCCTGTATCTTTTCGTCGGCAGCAGCATCGGCTCCTGCATAACAGTTACGACATCCCATTTCTCCTTGCACTTCTACATAGAACTTAATCTTAGGTTCGGTTCCCGAAGGACGAACAGATACCTTACTTCCATCTTCAGTGAAATATTGCAGAACGTTTGAAGTATCGGGCATTACCAAATCAGTTACATGACCTGCAGCATCGGTCTGCTTCAAAGTCTGGAAGTCTTTCCATAACACAATCTTTGAACCGGCCATTTCTTTAGGAGGGTTGTTACGGAAGTTGGTCATCATCTGCTTGATTTCTTCGGCTCCGCTCTTTCCTTTTTTCACTACGCTAATACCTTTCTCTTTAGAGAATCCGTATTCCACATAGATGTCCTGAAGCAATTGATATAATGTCTTGCCATTGTCTTTTGCCCAAGCAGCAATTTCGGCAATTAAGCAACAAGCTGAAACAGCATCTTTATCACGTACAAAGTCTTCGGCAAGGAAACCATAGCTCTCTTCACCACCACCAATGTACTTCTTCTTACCTTCGTTCAAACGAATCTCGCGGGCAATCCATTTGAAGCCGGTGTAACAGTCAAGCATTTCAATGTTATTCTTGTCGGCTATCTTCTTGATTAACTCCGTAGTCACAATGGTCTTCACGCAAAATTCGTTTCCGGTAATCTTGCCTAAAGCTCTGTATTGAGTAAGAATGTAATAAAGATACATCATACAGGTCTGGTTACCATTTATGAGTACCCACTCTCCTTTATCATTTTTGCAGGAAATACCTACACGGTCGGCATCAGGATCACTAGCCATCACTAAGTCGGCATCCATTTCCTTGGCTTTATCAATTGCCATGGAAAGAGCAGCCGGTTCTTCGGGGTTAGGTGATTTTACGGTTGGAAAATCTCCACTGATAACGTTCTGTTCAGGTACATCAATTACATTGGTGAATCCCCAAGATTTCAAAGCTCTGGGAATAAGTGTTATACCCGTACCGTGAATAGGCGTGTACACAATCTTCATATCATGATGACGCTTGATTACGTCAGGAGCAATAGACACTGTTTTAACCATATCAAGGAATGCACTGTCTATGTTCTCACCGATTATCTCAATCAAATCGGGGTTTCCTTCAAATTTAATTTCAGCTGCAGAAGAGATTCTCTCCACTTCTTCAATAATGCCTGTATCATGAGGAGCCAACACTTGCGCTCCATCATCCCAATAAGCTTTATATCCGTTGTACTCTTTAGGATTGTGAGAAGCTGTAATCACAATACCGCTCTGACATCCCAGATGACGAATGGCAAATGAGATCTCGGGTGTTGGACGAAGGGCTTCGAACAAATAAACCTTGATGCCATTGGCCGAAAATATATTCGCAGAGATTTCGGCAAACTTGCGACTGTTGTTACGGCAATCGTGCCCCACAACAACTGAAATCTGCTTTAGTTCTTTGAAGTTTTTATTCAGGTAGTTTGATAGTCCTTGAGTAGCACCACCTACTGTATAGATGTTCATACGGTTACTTCCCGAACCCATGATGCCGCGTAAGCCGCCCGTACCAAATTCCAAATCTTTATAGAACGATTCAATCAGCTCTGTTTTATCTTCGTTCTCAAGCATTTTTTTCACTTCAGCCTGAGTCTCTGCATCATAAGCCGGTGAAAGCCATTTCTCTGCTTTCTCCGTTACTTGTTTTATTAGTTCCTGATTTTCCATGAGGTAATCTTTTATAAATTAGGTTGTATTCTTCGTCTTAAAAACTGTACAAATGTAAAAGAATAAGTTTACATATCCTATTTATTCAGTCACTTTGTAGCGGTCGCCGGTTTGTTTCACGTACTCTTCAAGAAACTCTTTGGGGTACCCTGAGCGTATCACTGTTGCCGGCTGTCCGTATTCGTTTCGTTCAAACTTACCATTCTTTACACGCTTTACAACTCCGTCGTTGTACTTCACTACCAGAAATTCGCCTAAACGTTTCCAACTGTCAAATGCACCTTGTGCCATGGCAGAGGTGTAATTAGCAAGGAAAGCTTTTGCCTGCGCAGGATCTTTTTCGTATAGTTTGGCAGCAGTTGCCTCAATGGCTTCTTGGCTTTGAGCATACGTATCTTCCAGATTTCTCTGTACGGTGCGCACATCTTCAATCATCAAACTATATCGCGGATATACCATATTAGACACCCAATTAAAAATCCAGAATGCAGAATTCCAGGAGAACGTTGCATAATCGGCACCGTTTGCCGCGTAACAATCAGGGACTTTATCCGTACAGCAGTAAACTGGCGTGAAGACAGTCATATTAGCATCGTCTGTCCCAAACCAAAGAACTCCTCCAATAGCATCAGGCTTATTAGCACGCATTTGTGATACAAAAACCCATCCGGTTTGTTGGGTAGAGATAGGACGTTCGTTAAAATACTCCTGATCGTTAACCTTAAAAGTCAACGGAGAAAGGCGATAAGGCGTATGGTAAGGACCGGCGCCAAAATCTTTCGTAATATCTAAAGCAGTGCCTTCATAATGATCGCGCATAGCATTCTGTACATCTCTTACCGAGATTTTACGATTTGCTTTCACAAATAAAGGCATAGGCTCGTTGGTTTTACCCTGAATGTAAGGCAAATAGTTAGCCCCTTGATCCGTGAACATATTAAAGTAACTCCAGACACGTGCCTCACAAAAACGGCGGGCTCCAAAATCAAGTGGCGCATAAGCATTGGCAAAGCTAAAGTCTTTGTTTATACCATTGAAATATCCTTTTTCACGGGCAAAAGAGATCACATCCGGTGCATACATGCAATTGTTTTTATCTTCCATGTCAAATGTATGGATACGGGACTGATTGGCATGAGCCGAAATGCAATCATCGGGAACACGCACGGCTACCCAAACAGCACCGCGTATGCCGGGACCTTTGCCTATCATTTCCATAATCCAGATTTCATTCGGATCGGCAATAGTAAAAGACTCTCCACTACTGTAATAGCCATATTGCTGCACCAGTTCGGTCATCACCTTAATGGCTTCACGAGCAGTTCTTGCGCGTTGAAGACCTAAGTAAATCAAACTTCCATAATCAATAACTGCTGTGGTATCAACCAACTCCGGACGTCCGCCAAATGTCGTTTCTGCTATAGTAACCTGATACTCGTTAATATTGCCAATTACATTATACGTTTGACGGGCTTGCTCTATCTGACCAAGATATTTGTGTGTGTCCCACTCATACACATCAACCATTGTTCCTTTTTTGTGCGTTCCTGCAGGAAAATGATATAACTCACCAAACAAACCGTATGAGTCAGCAGAATAAGAAACAATGGTTGAACCATCTGCCGATGCGTTTTTACCTACAATTAAATTAGTACACGCGTCTGTTCCTACAAAGGGAACTAACAACATCATCAAACTCAAAAATAAAAATCTACGTAACATTCCATCGTTTGCTTTACGTAAATTCCCTCCTGGCACAGTCAAAAGTGTCTTCATCATTCATTTACTTTAATTAAAATATTCTCTCTTATTAATATATATCTTTCAATACCGTTACATTTCCGCAATGGTCCGTCACTGTTAGTTCAACAATGTGTTTACTCGTTTTGCTTACTCTGGTCGGATCTATTTTGCAAATTAAGCGATTAGTCATCATTTCCCATTGGAAAAGTGCATATTTTCCATCAATTGTTCCGCGGTAAGAACGGATTCCCGTCTGCCCGTCTTTTACCCGATAAAGTATTTTTCCGGCCCTTGCCCACGTATTCTTACTCAATGGAGTAACGACCGGCGGAACAGTATCGACTGCTACAACATAAGTTCCCAGCGAAAGGATTTTGGCTTTTACAAATCCATTTTCATAACGTCCGCCAACACTCGATAAACGGCTCCCTGTTTTTCGGGCTATATAGTATTTGGTTGTATCCTGAACAACTCTCCGGCGCACACCGATCGACAACTCGCAACTGGCATGTAACGGAACCCCTTCATCATTCAGCTGATAAATGTACGAAACAGCATTGGAATCCGGATAAACTTTAAATTGTACAGGCAAATCAGTATAAAGCACACCCTTTGGAACGATTAATGTCATACCGGGCTCCTGCAAATAATTCACCTGATCCCATTTAAAAAGATACTTTTCCTTGTGTTCCAAAGGGGGAACAGGTTGTTTCTTCCCACTTATTACAAACCGATATCGAGCCGTATTCCCATAATAATCTTTCAGTTCATACAGGAAATGATAATCTCGCTCCTCATTAATAGTAACTAATCCCCTCTCAGCATTATGGGCACGCAACATACGCAATGTATTACCCGGATCAATAAACGATTTCATGAAATGCCCGTGAGTCCACGAGTTGATCATTCGATTTTCAGCGGATGAATAGCGATCGACCACACTATTATACACCTCAGCACCATCAACATACAGTGTAACAGAGTACACCCCGTATCGGTTTGAAGTTCCCGTCATATAATCATAAGCCTTTATGCCGGTACCAATCACTCCCCACGCTTCTGTAGGCCTTACGGTATTTAATGCAATAATTTTATTTTGCAGGCTTCCCTGAACAACTCCTTTTCCCGGCTGGGGAAAAATCATAATAGCCTCTGCTCGGGGAGCACGATTGTCTTTTATATATTTACTAAAAAATGGCAAGGGATCCAGTCGATCACCGGTAGCATCTTCTATCAGGTCCAAGTGAAGATGCGGTCCCATAGAATAGCCCGTATTTCCGCTCCATGCAATTTGCTGACCGGCATGCACGGGGTATTGTGCTGCTGAAGGGATCAAATCAACTTCCCATGACTCCTTTTCGTATTGATATGCTTCTATCGCGTCGGCCATTGGCTTAACGAATCCGGACAAATGGCGATATATGGCAGTATATCCGTTACTGTAACGAACATGTAGCATATATCCCGAACCATGTGTTACCATAATTCGGGATATGTATCCGTCAGCAATTGCCAATACTCTCTTGCCAATTGTGTTTTGGGTTTTAAAATCAAGACCTCCGTGGAAATGATTCGGACGCAATTCGCCGAAATTCCCGCTGAGCGTCAAAGGAATATCAAGCGGAGGGGTAAAAGTTGTGGTATGATTTGTCTGAGCGTATACTTTAATACTACCTAGCAGTAATAAAGTTACTATATATTTTTTCATCTATATGCAGTTTTAATCGGGAATGCAAACTTAGCGTTTTTTTTCCTAAAAACATTGGCATCCTTTTGCAAACTAGTCACAGAGCATATACATACAAGAATAATTAACACACATTTTATTCATTTACGCCTCTAAACTTACTTACTCGAAACTTCTCCCTCGGAATATTCGGCAAGTTCACGTTCCGGCTCAACCATGCCATATTGTTCATCATGCTGGCTGATATCAAGACCTATTCTTTCACTGTTAGCCGAAACCCGCATGGGTATCATTTTGTTAGTTAGCCAATACAACGCGTAAGTCACTACAAAAGTATAGACACAAACAATAATTACGGCCAGGATATGAATGAAAAATACATCCCAATGACCGTCTATCAATCCGTGCACAAAAACACCTGTTAATACAGTACCTAAGATGCCTCCTACTCCATGCGTAGGAAAAACATCCAAAGCATCATCTACTGAAGTGTGATTTTTCCAGTAAACAGCCACGTTACAAACAATTGTTGTTACCAGAGCTATAAAGATACTTTCACCCACTGTAACAAAGCCGGCAGACGGGGTTATAGCAACCAATCCCACAACAGCTCCGATAGCCGCACCCATAGCAGACGGTTTACGTCCACGTAAACAATCAAAAACAACCCATGCCATCATAGCTGTTGCCGACGCAGTATTTGTATTTAAGAAAGCTTTTACCGCAACTCCGTTAGCAGCCAACGATGAGCCCGCGTTAAAGCCAAACCAACCCAGCCACAACATAGCAGCTCCTAATATAACAAAAGGTATATTGGCAGGTACATGAGTTGAATTTTGTTCTGTTCTTTTGCCTAAAAATATAGCACCGGCAAGCGCTGCCACACCCGATGAAGCATGAACCACAATACCACCGGCAAAGTCAACAACCCCCATCTGACGAAGGAAGCCGTCTGGATGCCAGGTCCAATGAGCCAATGGGCAATATACAAAAATACAGAAAAGCATCATGAATACGAGATAGCCTGAGAACCTCACGCGCTCTGCAAAAGAGCCCGTTATCAAAGAAGGAGTTATGATGGCAAACTTCATCTGAAACAAAGCAAAAAGAGCCAATGGTATTGTTGGAGCAAGCAAAGGATCGGTTTTGGCTCCTACACCATCAAACATGAAAAACGTTGCCGGATTACCCACAAAACTGCCGATATCATCGCCGAAAGCCAAACTGAAACCAAAAACAACCCATATAATACTAATAACACCCATTGCTATAAAACTTTGCAAGATGGTTGAAATAACGTTTTTCTGGCGCACCATTCCTCCATAAAATAGAGATAATCCAGGAGTCATCATCAGCACAAAAATAGTTGCCGTTATCATCCAAGCAACATCCGCGTTATTTACATTTGAATCAACAGTCCACAATTCGGGTTGCTCAGGAGCAAAAAGGCCCATTACACTAATGACTACTAGTATAGCCATCAAAATAATCCATCTTTTCTTCATCTACAAACAGCTTTTATTGGTTAATATATATAATTATCATATAGAAATAATATAATCACAACTTAGATCATTTGACAAAATCAGGTGCAAATATACAGATCTTTTAGATATAAAAAAAGCAAATAATGAATCATATTGATAAAAAGGACAAGCAGCAACCATATAAACTTATAATTTAAAACAAAAAAAGCATAATAAAGAACTATATGACATTATAAAGATAAAAACTGATCCATAATTCTACATATAAATAATAAATGGGAGCAATACATCAATTCCCACCATTTATATATCATAATGAATTAAAAAGCCATAAACACAAAAAATAAAGTGACAATAAGAAGGCTCAAAACACATAATATCATAATAAGACAACTTCAACTTACATTTTATTACTTATTTAAAAACAAAAAAAGAAATTAGAAACTTCCATTACATTCTGCCATAAAACAGTTCAATTCTGAGAATAACGAATGAGGAATATTACTACATTGCGAAATAATTAACCCCCAAAAACGGACATTATGATAATTGGAATTCCCAAAGAAATCAAAAACAATGAAAACCGGGTTGGAATGACGCCAGCCGGAGTTTTTGAGTTATGTAAAAGAGGGCACAAAGTATTTGTGCAACATACCGCAGGTATGGGTAGCGGATTCAGTGATGATGAATACCTCACAGCAGGTGCAGTAATATTACCTACAATCGAGGAGGTCTATGCAACAGCTGAGATGATCATTAAAGTTAAAGAGCCTATAAAACCTGAGTATGAACTGATCAAAGAAGGTCAACTGCTTTTTACTTACTTCCATTTTGCATCGGATGAAGAATTGACTCATGCCATGATTAAAAGTGGAGCTGTTTGTTTGGCGTACGAAACGGTGAGAAAAGAGGATGGCTCACTCCCACTACTTATTCCCATGAGTGAAGTTGCCGGAAGAATGGCCGTACAAGAAGGAGCACGTTTCTTAGAAAAGCCTCAAGGTGGTAAAGGTATTCTTTTAGGTGGAGTACCTGGAGTAAAACCTGCTAAAGTTCTTATTTTGGGAGGAGGAGTAGTGGGCACTCATTCGGCACTTCTTGCTGCGGGTGCAGGTGCAGATGTTACCATTGCAGACATTTCTCTTCCACGTTTACGTTACTTAAGTGAGATACTTCCCAAAAACGTAAAAACGCTCTATTCTTCTGAGCACAACATTAAAGAGGAATTGCCATCAACCAACCTTATCATTGGCTCCGTACTCATACCCGGTGATAAAGCTCCGCATCTCATCACCAAAGAGATGTTAAAGATGATGCAACCCGGAACTGTTATGGTAGATGTTGCAATAGATCAAGGCGGATGTTTTGAAACATCACATGCCACCAGCCACAGTGAACCCGTATACACGGTTGACGGAGTTGTACACTATGCAGTAGCGAATATTCCCGGAGCTGTACCTTATACATCCACACTTGCTCTGACAAATGCAACTCTGCCGTATGCTCTATTTTTAGCAGACAAAGGATGGCAACGCGCATGCAAAGAAAGTTCTGCATTATTTGCCGGGCTTAATGTCGTGGGTGGAAAAGTCACATTCAAGGCAGTGGCAGATGTCTATGGATTAAAATACGAACCGATTACTCTATAATTCTGATTTTAATAAATACGTAAAAGGCTGTCTCAAAAGAATTCTTCTCGAGGCAGCCTTTTTATCTATATCTATTATTATATAGAATGACGCGATGACATTCACCAATTATTTTCTTTCTGACATGCGGCTTTAAAATCCTCAACCAACTCTGCCATAACCTCTGCTACCGTATTTTTTTGATCAATCAAAGCAGTAACCTGACCTATCTCCAGCTCACCTTCATCCAGATATCCTTCGAAGATTCCTTTTTTAGCGCGTCCCTTTCCAAGCAAATCACGCATCTCCTCCACTGAAGACCCTTTATTTTCAGCATCTTCCACCAAGTCACGAAATGCATTTTTGGCAAGTCGCGTAGGCGCCAGTTTCTTTAGTAACAATTTAGTGTCACCCTCTTTCAGGGTCAGGCAATACTCTTTGAAGTCATTGTGTGCCGAGCTCTCTTCGGTCAACGCAAAGCGGCTACCTATCTGAACCCCGTCGGCACCGAGAACAGAGGCCGCAAGAATCGCTTCGCCTGTTCCTATTCCGCCGGCAGCAATCAGAGGGAGTGAAATAGCCTTGCGAACAGCCGGAATTAAACACAAAGTAGTCGTTTCTTCTCTTCCATTATGTCCACCCGCTTCAAAGCCTTCGGCCACAACAGCATCAACACCGGCTTCTTGGCATTTCAAAGCAAACTTAGCAGACGAAACAACATGCACTACCGTGATTCCTTTTTCCTTCAACCAACTCGTCCAGGTTTTAGGGTTTCCGGCTGATGTAAAAACAATCTTAACACCTTCTTCCACAATGATATTCATGATTTCTTCAATCTGAGGATACATCAGCGGCACGTTTACTCCAAAAGGCTTAATTGTCGCCAGTTTGCATTTTTGAATATGATCGCGCAAAACATCCGGATGCATAGACCCGGCGCCAAGTAAACCAAGACCACCCGCATTACTAACAGCAGAAGCAAGTCTCCAACCGCTGCACCAAACCATTCCACCTTGTATAATCGGATATTGAATTCCCAAAAGAGAAGTTATTCTATTCATATTACTTTATTTTTAAATATATGCAAATGTAAAGCTCACATATAAAACGACCAAATAAAAAAGCCAAATAGAGCGTCTATGAAGCCAAAAACCTTTTTACTTGATTTTTTGGCGTAGTATAGGTTCATCTATCAAAACCGAAGTAGAATCGCCATAGCTAGCTAACACCTCTAGTGTACGTGCCTTACGTTTATTTCCTTTAATATTCCAGAAGTCTTTTGTGAAAGGCGTCATAAAATCATATCCGGTGGGACCTGCAGCTGACTTCCACGCTCCAACAGCCTTATTGTTAGCCCGTTCTGCTAAGGGATTGTACCTCAAACCCGTAGCTTCTATCTCTTCCAGCGATTTCCTGTAACCACCCTCAAACGGATGTTTGGCCCAATTTGTGGGAATAGACAAGGCATAAAGAGTCTCAAAAGGATTGGATTTATAGGTGTCTGCCTTTACGTCAATTTTCTTTTTATAAATGGGATCATAGTTATATTTTGTTCTCGCTGTATAAGGCATTAGCGTCAAAACCAACTTTTCTTTCTCGGGATACACCTTTGGAAGAGATTCATCGTACTTTGTAGCAGAAGATTCACGAATGATCAAAGGACTTCCCAGATCTTGCTGCACCTGTTTTATGGCTTCCTGATTCAATTTTATCTCACCGTCACCCTCTAACAATCTTTTCAGATTGATAGAGTCCTTCCCTGTCCATTGTGCATGAGACAACAGCGACAAGGAAGTGACAAAAACAAATAAAGCTATACGTTTTGTCATTCAACATCTATTTTTAAAAGATTACCACCAACGATATCCGCTACCACAAAGCGGGTCATTATAGCACGGGGTTATGGTCCATTGAGTTTGAGGATATTGAGAGTTTTCCCACCAGAATCGATATCTTTTAGCAGCATCGTGTACTTCCTCATTTGAAAGGAAGTAGATTCCCTCATAATTAGTTGCGTCAGCGTAAACCATCTTGCACCCCAAAGAAGCATATTGCCCTAAGCGTATACTTTCTACAATCCACAACATGCACTCTCCCAACCGAACCTTGGTTCCAAAATAAGTGCATACCGGTGGCAACGGGAATGAAGGAATAATAGTCAGATCATCGGCATAGGTCAATAGTTTGGGAATATCTTCTCTTGTAAATTTAGGAACCTCAATATATCCGTCGGGCCCTTTAGTTTTATAACTACCATCTTTTAACTGCTTCACGAAAAGATCCACATCAGGATCATTGTAATCGATCACCTCATCGGTACATCCGCAAAAGCCCAACAGTAAAAGCGTCATCGTTATTATGAATACAATGTTTTTCATACCATTTAATTTAGGGATTACCGAATCAATATGTCATTCTTACTCCGCAAAGAAGGTTCAAATTGGTAGACTTTCTGGAACGAGCAGTTTCCCATTGCCTATCCGCATCGAAGTGGCGAACCAGAGTGGGTTCGGCAAACACAGCAAACTTATCATTCAGTTTGTAATTCACTCCTAAACCAGCTGTCATAGCCAACTGTATCGGTTCACTGCCAAACCCGTTGCGAGGTGCTCCCCCGATACATTTGTCGGCAATTCCACCTATCGAAGCATAAACATCCAACTTGTCATTGGTAGCAATTAACAAATTCGCTTTAACCGGAACACCTATGTAATGCAAGTTTCCTTGATCAACACTCTGTTCGCACGAGTAATTGATCCCAGCCTCCACAGAAAAACGCTTACTGAGTTTTTTCTCAAGCGTAACGCTTGCCCCTATAGGCGCGCGTAATCCTTTCGCTGAAACAGGAGCTATACTTGCCCCTATCTTCAATGCTGTGGTTGCTTTTTTCGTACTTTCGGAAGAATTGTCGTTTGAATTATTCACGCTTTGAGCCTCTGTTCTATCAGAGACTGCCTGTTCGCTAACCATTGCTGTTTGTTGCTGGCGTTTGTTTCTGTTGCGGCTGGTATAAGAAGAGGAAGAAGAAAACGAAAAAGACATGGATACTGTTACAGAAACAGAATCGGATGCATTTTCAGAAAGATTAGTTGAAGAAGAAGGTAGATCGCCTGAGCCCGATGATTTACTCAAAACAGTAGCCGGATGAATGGAAGGAAAGTCCTCTTTTACAGCATCATCCTCCAAAGTAGCATTGGCACCGGCAGTACGCTCAGCCTGAACAAATGCGTTGGCTATTTCTTCTTTGGGAGAGAAATACCAAAATGCCGCAGAGGCAGCCATAAGTACAAGCAATACCGAAGCTGCAGCACTGAAACGATAAATCATCAGTTTGCGATGACGAACAGCAACAGGCAAATCTTTTTCAAGCTTCTCCCAGCATGTTTCCCTGACAGGAAGCTCTGCTTCTGTCAATCGCGAACGAAACAAGTCCGTTAATTCATCATTTTCTTTCTTCATGATTCAAATATTCTTTAATTTTTTTTGCGAGCAAACTTTTAGCGCGATGCAATTGGGAAGTCGAAGAATGCTCTTTTATACGAAGCAAATCCGCAATTTCCTTGTGCGATTTATCTTCAAAAACATATAAGTTGAACACGGTACGGCACCCATCGGGTAACTCGGCAACAAAAGCCAGTAATTGCTCTTCTGAAATCCGGTTCGCGTTCTCCCTGTCTTGAAGTTCATCGGGAATATCAGGAATCTGTTCCTCTCTCACCATTGTCTGACTAATCTTTTTTTGCTTTCTCAGATAATCGAGTGATTGAGTGACCATAATTCTGGTAATCCATGTACTAAGCGATGCTTCACCCCGGAAATTAAATCCGGTAAATATTTTAATGAAAGCATCGTGTAGTACATCATGCGCTGCATCCATATCGCCAGTATAACGGTAGCACACCGCCAGCATCTTGTTGGAATAGAGGGTGTAAAGTTTCTTGCGGGCTACATTGTCACCTGCCTTACAGCCTTTAATTAATTCAATTTCGTTTTCCAACTTAAATGCCTTTTTGCCTAACGTTATGTTTGCGCCGTTTGCAAGTTAGACGCAGTAAACGAAAGAATGCTGCAAACAAAAATATTAAAGAATATTAAAATCAACAAGCCTTGAAACTCATATCAAGACCTTTCACCGAGTGGGTCAACGCCCCAACCGATATATAATCCACCCCGCACAATGCGTAGTCGCGCAGTGTATCAAAAGTAATGCCTCCCGAAGACTCCGTTTCATACTTACCGGCAATCAGTTCTACCGCTTTGCGTGTGTTTTCGGGCGTGAAATTATCGAGCATGATTCGGTCAACCCCACCAATGGCAAGCACTTGATTTAATTCATCAAAGTTACGGACTTCAATTTCAATCTTCAGGTCCTTTCCTTTTTCCTTGCAGTAGTTTTGTGCTCGCTGAATGGCTTTATCAATACCGCCGGCAAAGTCAACATGATTATCTTTTAGAAGAATCATATCAAAAAGTCCGATACGATGATTCACTCCACCACCTATCTTGACTGCCGCTTTCTCGAGCATACGCATGCCCGGAGTCGTTTTACGTGTATCGAGAACGCGCGTTTTCGTCCCTTCAAGCTGTTTCACGTAACGACGTGTCATGGTGGCAATACCACTCATGCGCTGCATCACGTTTAGCATCAATCTTTCCGTTTGTAAAAGAGACTGCACCCTGCCTTCCACAATCATGGCAACATCACCGGGTTTAACCTCCGTTCCATCATTTATAAATACTTCCACTTTCATCTCCGAATCAAAACGATGAAATATTTCTTTGGCAATCTCAATACCGGCCAATACTCCTGCCTCTTTAATCAGCAGTTTTGATTTCCCCATAGCTGTGTCAGGAATACACGAAAGCGTTGTATGATCGCCATCGCCTATATCCTCGGCAAAAGCCAGATCAATCAGTCTGTCTATCAACTCATTCATTGGTTTTGTCTATTCTTATTTGATAAATTAAAAATCTATTGTCTACTCGTTTGAAAAAGCAATTCACACGGAAGCTGCCATTATCTGTAGTAAGCGTTCCGATGACAAAGCCCGACTCATCTCGTCGGCCCTGGTGGTTCACGCTGAAACCAATCACCTTGTTTTTTGAGAAAAAATCAGCCATCATAGTTTGTGCAGTCTGATTATTCACGTCAGATGAACGATTCTGAATAATCAAGTTGACTTTACTTCCAAGGTAGTTGCTTAATTCTTGTGAATTCCCTTTTTTAAAAGCTATTGATAATCCGGCCGGTATATCCTGTGCCAGTGAAACCGACACAAAAAGAAATAAGGCACTCATCCATAAAAACACTCTTTTTCTCATAAACAAAAGCATTAAAAGATAAGCAAAGGTAAGCATTTATATAAGAAAACAACAAAAAAGCATTATTTTTGTCGGTTCAAAGGGCACATCAATCAATCCCTGACAGAGAAAATGAAAACAATATTATTAGTAGTAGGACGCACAGTTGAGCAACATTACATAACAGCCATCAACGATTACATCGAACGAACCAAACGTTATATTTCGTTTGATATGGAAGTTATACCTGAGCTTAAAAACACGAAAAGCCTTACGGAAGAGCAACAAAAAGAGAAAGAAGGCGAATTGATTTGCAAATTTCTTCAGTCGGGAGATGTTGTGGTGCTTCTCGATGAGAACGGCAAAGAGTTTCGCTCGGTTGAATTTGCTTCATGGATGGAGAAAAAGATGGCTAACGTAAACAAGCGTCTCATTTTCATCATTGGAGGTCCTTACGGATTTTCACCGAAAGTATATCAAACTGCCCATGAAAAGATCTCCATGTCAAAAATGACATTCTCTCATCAAATGATCAGACTAATCTTCACTGAGCAGCTTTACAGAGCCATGAACATACTTCACGGAGGTCCTTACCACCATGAATAACGACTATCCGTTCAAATCGTGATGCATCATGCGGAAACGTGCCATCTCTTCGTAAGATGTACCCGGACGGCCATAATTAGCAAAAGGATAAATAGATATACCTCCCCGGGGAGTGAATATGCCTGTTACCTCAATATATTTGGGATTCATCAGTTGTATGAGATCTTTCATAATGATATTCACACAATCTTCATGAAAGGCTCCATGATTGCGGAAGCTAAAAAGATAAAGTTTTAAGCTTTTGCTCTCAACCATTTTCACATCGGGCAGATAAGCAATGCGTATCTCCGCGAAATCGGGCTGACCGGTAATAGGACACAGACTCGTAAATTCGGGACAATTAAATCGTACCCAATAATCATTTCCGGGATGTTTATTATCAAAAGCCTCCAAAACGTCGGGAGCATAGTCCTGTTTATACTCCGTGTTCCTTCCCAACAAAGAGAGTTGATCTTTTAGTTCCGCCATATTATTTTTTTGTTTTTAAATATTCATCCAGTCCTTGCCCACGAAGTTTGCACGCCGGGCAATGACCGCACCCATCTGCAGGTACTCCATTATAACAAGTCAATGTTTCATTACGAACTACATCAAGCACTCCCAGCTCATCTGCCAAAGCCCATGTTTGAGCTTTGTTTATCCACATCAGTGGGGTATGCAATATAAACTGTTCATCCATGGCCAGATTCAGTGTCACATTCAACGACTTGATAAACGAATCGCGACAATCCGGATAGCCGCTATAATCCGTCTGAGAAACTCCGGTAACGATGTCACGTACTCCTCTTTCTCGAGCAAAAACCGCAGCAATGCTTAAAAAGAAAAGGTTTCGGCCCGGCACAAATGTATTAGGGAAAGAATCTGCCGGCTTCTCTTCGTCCATCAACAAAGACGTATCCGTCAAGGAATTACGTCCCAGCTGACTTATAAAAGAAACATCCATCACATGAAACTCCACTCCTGCCCTTGCGGCAATACCTTTTGCCAATTCCACTTCGTGCACGTGTTTTTGTCCGTATACGAAGCTCAGCGCATATACCGTTTTAAATTGTTTTTTCGCCCAAAATAAGCAAGTTGTGGAATCTTGTCCTCCACTGAACAAAACTACCGCCGCATCTTTTACATCCGTCATACCTCTTTGACTTTAAGGATGTTGTACGAAATGTTTTCGTCATAAACATCACTGCCATCAACCTTCTTGATGTATTTTACAACACGGATAGTAACCGGCAGTACCAATACCTCATACAGAGACTTCAATACAATTTGCACACCCATCATCAAAATCAGTTCATTCCAAGGAATTATTCCGGCAAAAGCAATGGGAAAGAAAATAATAGAATCACCCGTCTCGCCCACAACAGTTGACCAAATAGCCCGTGCCGAGAAGTTCTTTCCCTTACTGGCTATTTTCATTTTACTCATCACATAAGCATTTAGAAAAGAGCCAACCAAGAAAGCCGACAAGCTGGCCACTACGATGCGAGGAGCCATACCAAAGACAAAGTTAAAAGACTCTTCACCCTCCCAGAAAGGAGCTGCGGGGAGTGCAACTGCTACTTGCCCTAAAGCAACAACAAAGAAGTTCATCACAAAGCCACTCCAAATAATCAGTCGAGCTTTTTTAAAGCCCCATACTTCGGCAATGCAATCATTAATAATGTAAGAGATGGGAAAAACAATCAGGCCGGCAGTTACAGTTATACCAAAAACCTGAATAACTTTGGTTTCAAGAAGATTAGCCGCAATAAGGCACACATTAAATAAAATGCCAAGCAGCATGAAAGGCACAGAAACTTTACTGTTCATAAATCTTGTTTTTTACGTGGTATTCAAGCACACGACCGCAAACTTCCCGTTTCAGTATCTTTCACTGAAAGCATGCGGTGCCACAAATTATTAACTCTATGCAAAGAGTAAATGCTATTGCATACTCTTTTGCGGTACAAAGGTAAACATATTATTTAAATTAACCGATTTGATAACCCATAAAAAAAGTTCGGCTGCACACAACACCCTTTGTGGCAGCCGAACATTGCTGTTAAACAGCAAGAGAGAAAACCTAAAATTTATAGTCTACACCCAACCCGAATACTTTGTTAGTACGTGAATAAACATCAGTTCCTCCTAATGGAAGTCCGTTGTAGTTATCCATTTCCTTCGTGTAGTCGCTGTAGTTGGTCCAAAAATAAGCCACGTTTAGTTTTAGTTTTGATGAAAGTTTAATTCCGGCACCGAAACCTAATGAATAAGAGTCACAAGAAAAACTTGTATCGCTCTGAAAACCGTCAGCCAAAGCGTAATCAGTACGTTGATAACCACCGCTAATGCTAACGCGATCATGCACGTCCCATTCAATACCCATTAAGTACTCATTGGTACCACCCTTTAAAGCCTCTTGTTTGTCACCGGCCATACCTGCCTGCTTGTCATCGAAGAAATGATATTCCACAGAAGCGCGAAGAGTAGGAAGAATTTCATAACCTACGGCCGCTGTCAGCAAAGCCGGAATGTCATTTGGCGTATTAACTCCATTCTTGTAAGCAGCCAATGCACCATCAGGATCGCTGTTCTTCTTTGTCTGGTTTTCAATGTTCAGACTTGTCATAAACTCATATTTCAATCCCATGTTCCACTTGCCAAGCTTCACGTCAGCACCGATAATAGGAGTCAGCCCCCATCCGGTTTGATCCAAATCAAGTTCCAGACTATACAATGTTTGATTGGGAACATAGTTTTTATACTGATCCTTTATATTCGCAGTAAGATAGCCGGTATATCCACCCGAGAAGTAGTTCATACGACCACCGCCAAACACAGACAACCAATCATTTACTTTATACGTAATACCAAATTGCGCTGCATAAATAAACTGACGACCTTCCATAGCGGAAGCAATTGTATATAAATCGGTAGCAGCATTGGCGCCTGTCGCAGCCACCAACGGTTGTAACTGCTGAGCCATTCCGGCCATTACCTTCGAATCAAACATAGGCAAACCTGTATCAAAAGAGGCCTTTCCTCCTCCTCCACCTACAGCAAAACTACCGGAAAACACCCAATTTCCGTTTTTATAAGCTGCCTGCACACTGGGTATGAACGGAGCGGATGCCGTACCTTTATAGTTGCGTGTATGTCCTTCTTCCGGGAACAAAGGGAAAGTGGCATCAATTACACGTGTCTGGTAAGCACTCTGACCATTCAAAGAAAGGTAAAGGCCATCCGTTGGCAGAAATCCCAGACCGGCCGGGTTATAATATACACCGTCGATATCAACTGAAGCCCCACGGGCTATCATACGAAGAAAACTAACATGCTGATTTGTATTTGTCAGGAGACCTCCTGCAAAAGTTGAAACTGAAACGATCAGCGACAAGGCGCTCATCAGAAATACTTTTCTCATTAAGTTCGCTATTTAAGTTAATCAGGGCGCAAAGATAGCACAAAATTGCACACCTCAAATATTTTTGTGCATATTATTTCTCTAAACGACAAAATTAATTAAAGAAACAAACTGTTCACAATGAAACTAACCGCTCAGAATCAGTGCCATCCCGATTTCAAAAGCTATTATCTTTTAAGAATTCGGCAAGAGCTTTTTAGTCTTTTTAGAAACAATTCAGGCTAACCGAACGTTAACTTATATTAGAACAAAATACCAAACAACAATAAAACAATTATAATCATGGCTTTTAATATCGCTTTTTTCGGTACGCAACCTTATGACGAGTCATCATTCAAACACAAGAATGCTGAATTTGGCTTTGAACTGAAGTTTTTCAAAGGGCATCTGAACATGAACAACGTTATTCTGACTCAGGGAGTTGACGTGGTATGTATTTTTGTGAATGACATTGCCGACGCACAAGTGATTCGTGCCATGGCTGCCAATGGTGTCAAACTGATTGCCTTGCGCTGTGCCGGATACAACAACGTAGATCTTAACGCTGCTCAAGAGAACGGAATTAAAGTGGTGCGCGTGCCCGCTTATTCTCCTTACGCCGTAGCCGAACATACCGTGGCACTCATGTTAGCCCTCAACAGAAGAATTCCCCGGGCAACCTGGCGCACACGCGACGGCAATTTTTCTCTGAACGGATTGCTGGGATTCGATATGCACGGCAAAACGGCGGGAATTATCGGCACCGGTAAAATAGCCAAGATATTAATTCAAATTCTAAAGGGATTCGGTATGAATATTCTGGCATACGATTTATATCCTGACAACAACTTTGCACGAGAACACCAGGTGGTTTACACTTCACTGGATGAATTATACCACAGTTCAGACATCATTTCTCTGCACTGTCCGCTTACGGAACAAACCAAATATCTCATCAATGACTATTCCATCAGTAAGATGAAAGACGGGGTGATGATTATCAACACTGGGCGCGGACAGCTCATTCATACCAACGCATTGATTGAAGGATTGAAAAACAAAAAAATAGGTTCAGCCGGACTGGATGTGTACGAAGAAGAAGGCGATTATTTTTATGAAGATAAGTCAGACCGCATCATTGATGACGATGTCTTGGCTCGCCTCTTATCATTCAACAACGTAATCGTTACATCGCATCAGGCATTCTTCACGCACGAAGCGCTTGAAAATATAGCTAGCACTACGTTGCAAAATATTAAAGATTTTGCCGAGAACAAATCTTTGGCAAACGAAGTAAAAGTATAAACGTATGAAAACAATTATAGACAGGAGTAACAAACGGGGCCATTCACTTTACGAATGGCTCGATAGTTATCATAGTTTCAGCTTTGGCAACTATTACAATCCCGAGAAAATGGGATTTGGTGCGCTGCGGGTATTGAATGATGACATCATTGCCCCCGAAACGGGCTTTGATACTCATCCCCACAAAAACATGGAGATTGTAACCATTCCTCTGAAAGGAGAGTTGAAACATGGCGACAGTAAAATGAACGAGCGGATCATTACCCCCGGAGATATTCAGGTTATGAGCGCCGGAACAGGCATATACCACAGCGAGAGTAATCCTCATGGTTCCGTTAATGCGGAGATTCTTCAGATATGGATATTGCCGCACACCCGCAATACCGAACCCAATTATAATGATTACAACATACGCGAGCTGCTCAAACCCAATGAACTGACCACCCTTGTTGCCCCTGACGGCAGTGCCCCGGGCACACTTTTGCAGCAAGCATGGTTCTCCATGGGGACATTTGATGCCGGACAAGACTTCAGCTATTCATTGCACAATAAACAGAACGGTATTTATGTGTTCGTTATTGAAGGTGAAGCACAAATAGAGAATACCACGCTGAACCGCAGAGATGCCATGGGAATATATGATGTCGATCAAGTGAAGATTGCTTCTAAAAAGAAAAGTCATCTTCTGGTTATTGAAGTTCCACTCTAAAAGACAGAACAATGAAGATCAATCTGGCGAACATCCGTCAAGAATATGCAAAAGGAGGATTAAAGGTCAGCGACATGCCCGATAATCCTCTTCCTTTATTTGAAAAATGGCTCAATGAAGCCATTGAAGCCCAAACAGCAGAACCTACTGCTGTGCTGGTAGGAACCGTATCGCCGGAGGGTACTCCTTCTACCCGCACTGTTTTGTTGAAAGCTCTGCGCGAAGGCAAATTTGTATTTTACACCAACTACGAAAGTCGTAAAGGAACTCATTTGGCCAACAACCCGCACATTTCTCTTTCCTTTGTGTGGCATGAACTCGAACGCCAAGTGCATGTAGAAGGAATAGCCGCTAAAGTGAGTGCGCAAGAATCTGATGCTTATTTTCAAACACGGCCCTACAAAAGTCGCATCGGTGCTCGCATCTCTCCGCAAAGTCGCCCCATAGCCAATCGCATGGAAATTATGCGTAAATTTGTAGCCGAAGCAGCCCGCTGGGTGGGAAAAGAAGCTGAACGCCCCTCCAACTGGGGCGGTTACGAGGTGGAGCCGCTCCGCATTGAGTTTTGGCAGGGACGCCCCAGCAGACTGCACGATCGTTTTCTTTATACCTTTTCGGCTCAGGACAACAGTTGGAAACTAGAACGGCTTGCGCCATAAAACTTATAAGAAATGAAACTTACCTATATTTATCACAGTGGCTTCGCCATTGAAGCCGAAGAAGTAACCATTATCATTGATTACTACCAGGACTCGTCGGAAACACACCCCGATCAGGGAGTGGTGCACGACTACCTGCTACAGCGTCCGGGGAAAATCTATGTATTGTCAACCCACTTCCATGCCGACCATTTTAATCGCGACATACTGGCTTGGAAAGAAAGACGGCCCGACATCATTTACCTTTTTTCGAGAGACATATTGGCACAAAAAAAGGCCTCGAAAGCAGAAGGCAACTACATCCGCAAATCGCAAGTTTACAAAGACGACCGACTGCGAATAGAGGCTTTCGGCTCAACCGACGCCGGCATATCTTATCTCATCGATGTGCAAGGAATGCGCATTTTTCATGCCGGCGACCTGAACAACTGGCACTGGAGTGAAGAATCTACTGAAAAAGAAGTACGTAAAGCCGAAGGCGATTTTCTGGCGGAAGTCAAACTTTTGCAGGCCAAAGCCCCCGCTATTGATGTTGTTATGTTTCCCGTTGACTCCAGATTGGGAAAAGATTATTTTAGAGGAGCTACACAGTTCGTAGAACGAATAAAAACTTCTATATTTGTGCCCATGCACTTTGGTGAAGATTATAAAGGCGGGAATGCTTTTGCAGAAACTGCCAGTAAGTACGGTTGTCGTTTTATAACCATCACACAGCGCGGAGAAACATTCGACATCAATAAATAAATATCAATATGAACCGATTAACACACCTGCTGGTCATTACACTACTGCTTTGCATACCCGCTTTAACGTATGCACAAGATGATAATGACGATGAAAAAGAAAACCCGAGTAAATACCTGGTTGGCGCTGTTCCTGAGAAAGACGGCAAAGTGGTTTTCTCTCAAGAGATGTTATTGCCCGGTCTCTCTAAAGATCAGGTTTACGACCAAATGCTTTCGTGGATGGAAAAGCGTTTGAAAAAGAATAAAAATAAAAGCCGTGTGGTGTATGCCGACAAAAGCAAAGGTATGATAGCCGGTACAGGTGAAGAATATATTGTTTTTAAATCAACTTCACTTTCACTTGATCGTACCATAGTAAACTACCAGCTTACTGCCACCTGCGAATTCGGCAAATGCCTGCTGGAAATAGAAAAGATACGTTACGTATATCAGGAAAAAGAAAAGTTCACAGCCGAAGAATGGATTACCGATCAAAATGCGTTGAACAAAGACAAGAGCAAATTGGTACGCGGGTTATCAAAGTTCCGCATTAAAACAGTTGATTTTGCCGATGCTCTGTTAACCAACGCGCAAACGGCCATGGGTGCTGCACCGACAGTTGCACAAACAGCAGCTCCCGCAGCAACAGTAGCAGCCGTACAGGTTGCAACAGCAAAGCCCGATGTCAGTTCTATTCCGGCAGTAACGGCAAACACACCTGCTGCATCGGGAACCACAAGCCTCAACGGTTACAAGGCCATAGCGCCCGATAAAATACCCGGAAACATCATAAAAATGCTTTCCGAAGACTGGATGCTTATCACTGCAGGCAACAACAGCCAGTTCAACATGATGACAGCCAGCTGGGGCGGACTGGGCTTCCTTTATGAAAAACCGGTTACTTACTGTTTCATCAACCCCACCCGCTACACCTATCAGCTGATGGAAAAGAATGACACGTACACCCTTTCTTTCTATACGGAAGCATATCGAAATGCTTTGCAATACTGTGGTAGTAACTCCGGCAAAGACACAGACAAGGTAAAAGGTGCCGGACTCACTCCAATCACCACTCCGCTGGGAAGTAAAGCATTCTCAGAGGCATGGTTAATCATTGAATGCCGCAAATTAGTATCTCAATCGCTCACCCCCGAAGCAATAAACAACAACGAGTTGCAGCAAAAATGGATGGGTAAGCAATTACATAAAATGTACATTGGTGAAATCATCAATGTATGGGTTAAATAACTAGCAATATTTACGAATAATGGAAATTAAAAGCAGATTCGACCACTTTAACATCAACGTGACTGATTTGGAACGCAGCATAGCCTTTTACGAAAAAGCGCTGGGTTTGAAAGAACACCGCCGCAAAGAAGCGAAAGATGGCTCATTTATATTGGTTTACCTAACCGACAGCACCACCGGTTTCCTGTTGGAACTTACTTGGTTGCGTGACCATACACAGCCTTACGAACTGGGCGAAAACGAAAGCCATTTGTGCTTCCGCACCGAAGGTGATTACGATGAAGTACGCAAGTTTCACAAAGAGATGAACTGCGTTTGTTACGAAAATCATGACATGGGGCTTTATTTTATCAATGACCCCGACGGTTATTGGATTGAAATTTTACCGGTAAAGTAAAGACGCAACCGGACAAATAAAAAAAGAGGCAGCTTTATCGAAATAAAAGTTGCCTCTTTTTTATATTACTTTTTATGCCGGTTGGCACGCTTAGTTCTAATTTCGGCCTTCATTTTAGCAGCTCCCGAGCCGTGAAGCCCACGAATATAAGTCGCCTTTTTGGCCTTAGTCTTTACTTTGGGTTTGTCCTCATTGGAAGATTCTTTCTTTCCTTTGAAAACCAAACCACCTACTATTACATCTTCGATGCCCATACTTTTCTTCACTTAAGTTATTGAGGCAACAAAGATAAGCATTTTTTGCTTACCCGCATATAATTCTCTATCTTTGCCGCAAATAACCAGATTATATCAACATGAATTTTTCTTTGCCATCTGCTGATAAGGACCCCATGGGTGCTGCCATAGCCGACTATTACAACCTGCATAAAGCGGGACGTCTGCGTGTTTTTTCTTCTCTTTTTGATGAAGATGAAATACCGGTAAAGGATTTGTTTCGCGGACTGAAACAGATGCCTGTCATAGAACAAACGGCGTTGCAAATGGCCGAAGGCAAAATATTGGATGTAGGAGCAGGCAGCGGTTGCCACTCACTGGCCTTGCAAGAGATGAACAAAGAGGTATGTGCCATTGACATATCGGCCTTATCGGTTGAAGTGATGAAAAAGAGAGGCGTAAAAGATGCCCACCTCGTCAATCTTTTCGACGCAACCTTTCACGAACAGTTTGACACCATCTTATTATTGATGAACGGATCGGGCATCATTGGTAAAATAGAAAACCTCCCCATCTTTTTTCAGACAATGAAAAGACTGCTTCGCCCGGGCGGTTGCATTCTGATGGATTCCAGTGACCTCCGCTATCTTTTTGAGGAAGAAGACGGCAGTTACGTCATTGATCTGGCCGGCGATTATTACGGTGAAATAGACTTCCAGATGCAATACAAAAACATCAAGGGTGATACGTTCGACTGGTTGTACATCGACTTTCAGACACTAAGTCTGTACGCCTCCGAATTTGGCTTTCAAACAGAACTAATCAAAGAAGGAAAACATTACGATTACTTGGCCAAGCTGACTATTTAGTCAGCATGGCATCAATGTGAGCAACCAGCGAAGCAAACTCCTCTTCGTTATACAAGCGGGTCAGTTTCACAATGCGTCCGTCGCGGTCAATCAGTACGTTGCGTGTAATGCCCGATTCCCTCAAAGCATATTTAGCAAAAATATCCGCACCGGGATCCAGACCTAACGGATAAGTAACTCCTACCGCCTTTCCAAATGCAATAACCTTATCAAGCGGTTCGTCACGGTCGATGCCTATCAATACAAAACGATCGTTCGCTTGATGTTTCTGCCATATATCCTTTTCAATGAAAGGCATCTCTTTACGACACACCCCGCACCAACTGGCAGTAAACTGTAACATGACCACCTTGCCACGCAAAGAAGAAAGAGTAACCTGTTTCCCATCGGTTAGCGTCACCGTAAAATCGGGAGCCTCATCACCTACCCTAACAATATACCCGGTACTGTCGGCTTTTGCCTCAACACCTTGCTGATTCTTCTGCTGACCCGACACACAACCCAGGGCAGAAAGCAGAAAAAAGCTACAAATAAAAAATAATTTTGTTCTCATTGATATATCTAACTAATTGATTTGCAAATGTAAGCAAAGAAAACAGCAGTTCAAATAGCTAACCTGTGGTATATGCACTATTGCAAGATCAAAAAATAGTTTGTACCTTCGCACCCGCAAAACAGAAAACGCCTCTTTAGCTCAGTTGGCCAGAGCACGTGATTTGTAATCTCGGGGTCGTTGGTTCGAATCCGACAAGAGGCTCATAAAAAAACTCTTCAATCAAAAATGGTTGAAGAGTTTTTTGTTGTTAACTGTTGCCTGAAACAATTTATTTACCTGCATCTAATACTCCCGAGTCCTTATCCTCGTTATTCAATCTTTTCTCTACAGAGCTAAACTTACGGCCAAAATTAAAGTTATAAGAAACTGAGAATACCATCATCTTTGAAAGATTTCCGATGTAAATACGTTCTTTGGAAGGAGCCAAAGCGTTGTAGTTATCGTCTCCACCTTTCCAAGTCTTTGTAAACGGATTCAGCGTCATCATACCCAACGTCAGACTTTTGTGGCGATAGTTCATGCCAATGGAATGGAAATTCTCATTGCGACTCATTGTTTCGCCATACAAATTATTGCGCCCTTTCTTTATATATCCATATAACGACCAAGCCTTATACGTAGCATTGAGGGTTCCGTTGTAATACCAGTTGGTATACGTGTGGTGATAGTTCAGTCCCCTGCTGTCAAAATGAGCCATACCACCGCTAAACTTCATGGTGAGCAGATCCTTAAAAGGCTTCACCGAGATAGAAACTTCCGTATTCAACCGTTGCCAGCTCTTTTGGTTCTCCATGCTGCGAACAAACTTCCCATTTTCCAGCGTAGTACTTTCCATGATGGGATTATCAGAATACCTGTGCCCCACATACACACCACCGTTAAAGATGCCTTTACTCATTTCATAATTCAACGAATGTGCATACACCATGTAAGGTTTCAGCTGACTATTTCCGCGACGAATCTGCATGGAGTCAACTATTTGCTCCACATTCTCAAGATCAGAAAGAGACGGAGAAGAGCTATACAAATTGGCAGTATACTTGATAGACGACTTGTCGGTCAGGTTATACTTCAAACTAATGGTGGGGCGCAACGTATAGTCCTGATACCCGTTACCCTGAGCACTCATCCAAGAGCGTGTTCCGCCTATTCCCAACGAATAATTGAAACGTTTTACCTTTCCTTTAAACTCAGCATACAGGTATGTCTCCGCTTGCTTCATCGTACTTTCGGCATTGGTTGAACCGGTATACGTATTGTCCGTATAGCTTTGCGTATGCTTTATTCCGGCACTGAGGCTACCACTTTTAAAACCTTTCTCATAAATACCCTCACCAATCACCGAATACTTATCACCATCTATGTCAGAAAGCAATTCGGTTAAAGTTTCATTGCCCGTCATTTCGGAATAATATCTTTTCTTACCCGTGTCAATGTACGTTCCCACCAAATTGAACATTAAAAATTGCTGATTCTTGAGATTCGACTGAAAATACAAGTCCACAGAAGGGATGTGCGTTTCGGATGACGATTTCTCGATCATGTTCATTGCTTCGTTTGAGCGATGAAGCCAATACAACTTACTGGTATGATTTTCGCGGGGAACGTCATTGATCTGATTGCGGACAGTTGCATTAAAAAACCATTTATCAGGTTCCTGATAACTATAATTCAAATGCATGTATTGCCAGTTCATCTTCCACCAGTCGGGTGATCCCTCCTCAATGCGATTCAACACTCGGCCGTCGGCCATGTGAAACTCCTCCGAATTATTTCGGTACATCTCGTCAATGCCACGGTAACTGCCGCTGTAGAATACGCCAAATTCAGATTTGTTGTGATTCAGTTTGGCATTAAAATTATTGTCGCCGAAAGGAAACTGAAAAGAATTGCTCAGGTCGGCAGATACATATCCCCCACTGTTGCGACGACGCACAATATAATCAATCACCGCTTCGGCATTTTGATACCGCGCTCCCGGTTCTTCATAATGTTCAATGCGGACAATGTCTTCCGGACGGATCGATTTAATCTCTTCCACACTAGCCTTCACGCCGTTGATGCGAAGTTGCACTTCGCCACCACCTGCACCCGACACCGCATTGCGTAACAAGTCAATGTCGATGCGGTTCAAATTAAGCCGTTGCAGCAAATCAAATCCGTTGGTCGATGATTTAAGTTGAGAGGCACTGGGAAGTACCACCTTGCGATCAACTTTATTAATCACGTTGGCACCCGTTACCACTACCTCATTTAAAGCGATTGAAGTACTGTCAATCTCAATACGCCCCAAATCAATATTTTTGGTAAAGTCTTTCAGTTCCAGTGTTCTGGTTTCGTATCCCAGACAAGAAATTTGTAATTTATAGGCTCCTTTGTGAAGGTTATTCATATTAAAACGACCTTTATCATCGGTAATACCCCCCGTTACAAAAACCGAGTCGTTATTCCTGAGAACCACATTGGCAAATTCAACAGGTTGTTTGGATGATGACATGATCAATCCCTTTAATTGCAGTGCCTGGCCCAACACACATTGACATGCGAATACGGTGACAAGCAAACTTAGTATCTTTTTCATTAAAATCAGGCTATTCCAGTTAATACTCTATTTTTATTTTTGTGCGCGCTACAAATGTTAGACGTAACAAGCCCGCGGGAAGTTGCACGCAAATAAAAAAAAGCCTGATTTTTGTGATAACAGTTACCTCAGAACGTTTTAATAAAGACTCACTGTTTCCGCCTTATTCATCAGATAAAGCTCAGGAAAAACAGTTTTCAGCTCCTCTTTTTTTTGTTGCCATTGGGCATTCAGGTACAAAGGAACATGCATTATTATTATCTTCTTAGGCCTCAGCTTAGAGATGATGTATTTCAAATCATCAACCGAGTTAAGCATCTCGTAATACAGAAATGCCACATCGGCATGCAAGTCGGCATCCTGATTCCGGTCGAAATACTTTTTCATATTTTCGATGCTGGTATCTCCCGAGTGAAAGATGCGCAACCCGTCGGCCTCTATGCTATAAGCAACATTGAACATGTACTCCTCCAAATCAACATCTCCACGGTAGTAAGACAAATGCTTCATGCCGTGCGCGGTAATTTGCACACCGTTAACCACCTGCGAACAAGAAGCATTCGGCGCAGGAGTCTGTTCACAAAACTGTTTCTTCAGCGTAACAAAGCCAAAGCGATCACCATCAATGAACACCAGCGCATTCTTATTCGTGACCAGCTTCATAGCCGGAAACTTTTTAAGGTATTTTTCAATCAGCAACGGTTCGCAATGATCTTTGTGATAATGCGTGAGCAAACACATATCGACGTTATCAAAAGGAGCACGTCCATTGAGAATCGCATCAATCGTATCTTTACCGGGCACATCAAAAAGACCGTAGCTTTCAGTAAAAAGAGCATCGATAAGCAGCTTGTGACGAGGAGTTTGCAACAAGTATCCCTCGTTGGCAACATACGTTATTTGCAACTTGTTTTGCGAGCCCTGCGCAAACAGTTCACTGATACACACGTTGAACAGAGTAATAACCAACACCAGAAATATACGCATAATGCTTTCTATTAAATTTAAATAATACTTTCGTAAAAGTCTTTTTTGTACATATCGCCAACGGGAATCAGTTTCTCACCAATCTTGATTTTATTCTGCACAACAGACGTTATTTTGCCTAACGCAACCACGTACGACTTATGAACCCGTACAAACTCGTGAGGCGGCAACATCGTTAAGATGTTCTTAAAGCTCTGCTTGGTCAGCACCTTTTTGTTTGGCAAATAAATTTTCAGATACCCTTGCATGCCTTCAATATAAAGAATGTCGTGCAGAGGAATGCTCTCCAATTTGTACTCCGAGCGAATGAATAATGCAGCTCCGGGCACATCATGAGCCGTTTCCCTTTTCAGTTTCACTTCGTCGGCCACCTTGTTGACAGCCGATAAGAACCGATCAAACGAATAAGGTTTCAGCAAATAATCGGACACGTTTAGTTCATAACCTTTCAGAGCATAGTCAGAATAAGCAGATGTGATGATCACATGCGGTTTGCAAGAGAGATTTTCAATCAGCTCAATGCCCGTCATCACCTCCATCTGTATATCAAGAAACAGCAGATCGACTTCGTGCGAATTCAGAAAACACAATCCGTCAAACGCATTCTCGAAAGAACCCATCAATTTGAGAGAAGGCACTCTTTCAATAAACAATTTAAGCTTTTCGGCGGCAAGTGGTTCGTCTTCAACAAGGATGCACGACAAGGTCATAATCGAATAATTAATTTGACGCTAAAGGTATTCATTCCGTTGTCAATATCCAAAACAAATCGGTTCGGATATAACAACTGCAATCGTTTTTTTACATTTTCCAAACCAATGCCGGCAAACGGACGAACGACTTGCGGAGTTGCCCCTTTTTCACGACAATTATTCACACAGTCAAACGCCAAAACATCTTCATCGACAGAGACGGTGATCCGAATCACAGGCATCGGTCCTGCTTGCGAACAATGTTTGAACGCATTTTCCACCAAAGGGATGAGTAACATCGGAGCAATCTGCAAACCGGACATGGCCGATTCTTGGGGCACAACAAACTTCACAGATTCTTCCTTGGTAAAACGAACACGTTGCAAGTCAACGTAACGCTTCAGATAGTCGACCTCCTGCTTCAACGCAACCTTGGCTGTTTGCGTTTCGTAAATCATATAGCGTAACATTTCCGACAATTTGATGAGCATATCCGAAGCATCTTCGGGAGATTTCCGGATCAGCGAATCAATGTTGTTGAGCGTATTAAACAAGAAATGCGGGTTTATTTGCAGCTTCAGCAATTCCAACTCATTTTTAAGATGCTCCTTCTCAATCTGTTCCTTCATTTGAATATTCGCAAACCAGTTTTCAAATCCCTTTATCAAGCAACCACATTGCGCTATAATAAAGGAACCGATAACGGGAGGTACCGTAGTACTCCAGTCGGTCACATTAAAATCGACAAAGAAACATTTGATAATGCCGAAAAAGAACACAGAAGCAACCACACTCAAAGCCACTGAAAAGAGAATATAACGAACCAATTGTTTCCTTTCAAAAAAGCCCGTCAGCATGAAATACGAGAAGTAAAACACCGCCATTGCCCAGATGAAATTCACCAGATACATACTATTAGCGTGTTGTATAGCCGAAAGTAATTCTCTGTGGGGCGCCATATTGATGAGCAGACTAAACAGTCCGAATACCAGCCAAAAAAGAGAATGAATGATTATTTTGAGAGTACGCATCATTTTTCAACAGATTAATTTGTTATAGAGACCCGAGCAACAAATATTCACACAAAGCTACCAATTGAATAGCAAAAGTAAAAGCATTACAGCAGATTATTATCATAAAAGGTTTTCCTTTTTTTGAATTCTTTGAAGCAAGCTACATACCACCAAATAGTGAAACGGACGAATCAGAGCGAAATAAACCCTACCCAGCAAGTTATGATACAAAACCATAGTGGAGCATTTAATAACATAAAGTCCATTGGCAGATGGCTTGCAATAAACAGAACACCAAGCCTCCAAATGTTTATCAGTACCGAACAGCAGTATTTCATTTTCCGTGTACTCCAACACTTGCAGAAAGCCACATTTATCACCTTTTTTGATATCGGCGTTAGGTTCAGCGTAATACGTATCTGTTGACAAACCAAAAGGCTTAACCAACACACTCCGGATTTTATAAAGCCAATCTATCCACCTAGGATTAGCAAAAAACAGTTCCAGGCAACTTTTCATTGATATGCCGTGATTGAATGGGCCTACCTCATAACACTCTTTGTAGTCAACGTTTCTGGAAACCTCGTAAGCAAAAGAGGATTCATCAATTTCAATTTTTCTCATACACCTATCATTAGTTATTTTGCCACAAAGATGCATCAGTCGCAATCCGTTCCCAAATTTAGTTCATGAACGGGCTAAATTCGGTGATGAAACTCATCGTGTCATTCAGGCATAACCCTTTTAACTTCATGAATTCTGCCAACGGATACTTGTACAGGTGTCGTTTTGGCCTCATAAAAAGTATGAAATAAAGTATCACCAAGTATCACCAACCTTGCAACGGATTGATTATCAGTTTTTTAAGTGTGACACTTGGCTAAAAAAAAGCCTCACCAAGTATCACCAAGTATCACCAACTTTTTTGGTGATGATTCCTTATAAGCATACAGCTGTTTATTGTTTGTATATAAGGCTTTTCGTTGGTTCCTTTATGTATTTATTTTGCGGATTGGCTATTTTCGTTACATTCGAAACACCGCGGTTTGTGCCCTAATAATAACCTGATAAAAGAACCACAATGATTTGGAATTGACAGGATAATGTATTATCTTTGTACTTATAAGCTTATAGTATATTCAAATTATTATAGGCGCAAAGGCAGGAGTTCGTACTCTTGCCTTTTTTTATGCCTTGACGATTTATGATTGCATTCACACGGTGTCTCGCGCCGGTTTGCACGGTAGCAAAAGGCTCCTGAGCAACCGTGTTATGGCCGTAAGACGGTTGCTCACGACCCAAAAGACGGTTTATGATTTAAAATTGCTGGTTATCTTTTTGAAAAAGTTGGTTATGTTTTTCAAAAAGTTGGTTATGTTTTACCAAAGTCTTGCTGCTCCTTGTTGCTTCCCTGTTTACTCGTTAATAATATATAAAACTGCTCTTGACAAGATTTGCCTGATTCATGATCTCAAGGGGTATATTTGTAAAATTAGTTCTACTCGTTTAAATATATAATAATAAGAAGGATATTGGGTATGATTTAGAAATTCAAGATTCCCCTCACAAAGGTTAGTTTGGTCTATTTTGAGGAGTTCTGTTTTTATAACTTATGGTAGATGAATGGGGGTTGCTGTTCATTGGTTTTGTTCTTTGTTTATCGTAAGCAATCGGTCAATTCCGTATTGCCAGGCCGGATTTCCATTTAAGATGTCATAGTTTCATCTCAAAGATAGTATATAGTGAATGCTCAGTAGAAATGCAGAAAAAAAATACAACTATAATATTGGCTGGCGAGTATACACAAACGAATACGTAGATATATTATGTTGTCATCAGCCATGCTCTATCATGGGAATCAATTCTAAGTCTAAGTGGAACAAGGCCTTAGAAAAGAGCTTACGAAGTATCTTTTGAGCCAAATTTTGTTCAAATCGTTTTCGTGCCGAAAATTACGGCTTTTATCCCCGTGAGCCTATTCGGCTTCATTTTCGATACAAAAACGTTGTAAATCAAAAATAAAAGCATAAATTCGTCATATAAATAACAAACGAGATAATATGAAAGACAACTATCAGAGAAATATCCAATTAAGATGCGCAACTTGCGGAGGAGAAGATTTTAGCATCAATGAAAACAGCTCTTATCTTAAATGTAATTTGTGCAATCGAGAATATTTTGGTGGATATGACGAATTAGTCAAATTCAACCAGGAAAATATCAATGAGAGTGTTGATGGTATAAAAAATGAAGTTCAAGATGATTTGCAAAAGGAATTGTCAGATATGTTCAAGAAAGCCTTCAAAGGAAATAAGAATATAAAATTCAAATGAAATGGATATTATAAGCATAGCTTTATCGGCATTCGCAATTGTATTGACAATTGCAATGTATTTTAAACATGATAAGCGATTGAAAAAACAAGAAGAAAAACTAAATGCTTATCAGTTGAAAAAGATTAATGAAGAGGAATCTGAAAATAGAAAAGCTCTGATAAGAGGCAATATTGTAAAGGGGAACAAAGGTAGTCGGGTGCTAAAGGTATTCAATTCAGGAAAGGCTATTGCTCGTAATATTAGAGTTGAATATTTGGGCGATATGGAAAATATCATTCCAAGAGACGACCACTTTCCTTATGAGTTGTTAAATCCACAAGATAACTCCGAAATATTCTTATTGCTATCAGAAGGAGCATCTAAGTTAAATATCAAACTCATTTGGGATGATGACTTTAAGCATGACAATGAATTGATTCAAGTTTTGACTCTTTGATAACCGAAAAACTATTTATGCAATGAAAACATATATTGAGTATTTAAGCGAAATAAACAAGGATGAGATTTTAAAAGGATTGTTAGCTCATGGACTTTTTGCAGATAAAATACCGCCAATCTTGAGCGGAGAATCTTTCTATGACTATTTTATAAAACTAGGGAAGCCCACGTTCGAGAAAAAAGGCAAAGATTATATCAGATATGAAAGCATGCGAAATATAAACATCCCAAGATTATTATCCATTCCTAATCCATTCGTATATGCTAATTTATGCAATTGTATCTCTTGTAATTGGGTAAATTTGCAGTCCTTTTTTAATAAACAGCTAACGGCTCAAACTCATAAAGTAAGCAGAATCCATTTGCGAAAGATGAAAGATAAAGAATCTCTATTTGAAATGAATTATAATCATTCTGACAATGACAAAGACCCCTGCGAGGATATAATGATAAAAAAACGATATCGGGTCGAAGCTGATATTTCTAATTGTTTTCCGAGTATTTATTCTCATTCTATTGCTTGGGCTATATTGGGAAAAAAGCTTGCAAAAGAGAAAAGAGATGCAGGAGAATGGTGTAATGAGTTGGACTTGTTTGTCCGAAATATCAAGAACGAAGAAACTAATGGTATCTTAATTGGACCGCATTCATCTAACTTGATTTCAGAAATAATTTTATTATCAGTAGATAATAAATTGTGGAAGCATGGATATAGATATATTCGCAATATTGATGACTACACCTGCTATGTCAGTTCATATGAAGAAGCTGAGACTTTTTTGTTAGATTTATCGAAAGAATTGAAAGAATATGAACTTAGCCTCAATCACAAAAAAACCAAAATAGTAAGTCTACCTATTCCGTCAGATTCAAGTTGGATTAATAAGTTGAATAATTTTTATTTCGGAGAAGAATACTCAAAAGAAAAAAAGCAAGTTCTGAGATTGAAACGTCTTAGAGCATTTCTTGATTTAGCAATTGAACTTGCCTTAGAAAATAATAATACCGCTATTTTAAATTATGCCATAAAAGTTATTGCATCAAAATATTTAGGGAAAGACGCATTAGACTATTATGTAAAGCAGATACATCATTTATTGTTATTGTTCCCATATTTAGTTCATCTAATGGATGAGTATGTCTTTGATCGATTTGAATTGAATATTGATTTAAAAAAACAGATAGGAGCTGATTTATATGAAATAGGCATAAGCCGAAGACTGTACGAAGCATGTAGTTTCCCTATTTATTGGTCAATTAAGTACAATTATAAATTTAAAGAAAAGCAGATTCTTAAAAATGCAAAAGATAGCAATGATTGTATTTTTTTATTAATGACTTTTTTGAGAATGAGAATAGATAAAAATGCTGACGGAATAAAAAAACTAAAAAAAATAGCAAAAGACTTATCGGTAGCCGAATTTGATAGGTATTGGCTATTCGTTTACGAAACTCTGTCGGAGAGTGATATTAGCGGAGAGTACAAGGCTATAAAGCGAGAAAAAATCTCATTTATAAAGAGTGATATATTAGCAAAAATCTGATTTTTTATAACATGTAAAATTTGACACGCATGACTTTTCTGTAGAAAATTCACCAAAGCATCCGCCCCTATTTGCATCTCTTAAAATTAGAAAGCTCCGAAAGTATTGATTTTCAATAACTTTAGAGCTTTCCTTAAGGTTCTTTGCGAGTTTATTGTTTGATTTACTGATAGTTGCAATGATTAGCTGAAGACCTCCCTTTCTAGCAAGAAAGATGGATTTAGAAAATCCGACTTATCACAACTTATCATAGCTTATCAAAAATTTAATCCTTGTTTTAATCCTTTTGTCTAATAAGAAATCAGTCTTCTTCTTTTTCTTCTTCAACTATTTGATACATTTGTTGATTCTGAAAATCAGAAAATTGACTATTAACATAAAAAAGAGAAGGCATATGTCGTTCATCACTTTCTAATATTGAGGCAATAATACTGCCTTTCAAACCTTCATCATATTGTTTAAATGAGCTCCAATCTCTTTCATATCCTTTAATAAGATTGATTGGCAATCTGAATTTGAAATATGTCCCATCTTCCTTTATCAAAAACCATCGGTTACGACCATCATTATCTATTACTGAAACAATATCTACTATGGATAACTGTTTTAAGAGTTCTTCCCATGTTACATTTTGTTTCAAAAAAGTTATTTCATCAGATGGCTTTAACGATATGACAAAATCAATTAATCTTCTATATTTCAATACACCCTTGCCTATTTCCTTTCCCTTGTCAGTACTTATTGTTGATAGTATTAAAGATTTAAGGTCTTGTACACTTTCTAAGAGTAAGCTGGATTGTATCTTTTCATTTTTAGATTTACGTTGTTCCTTAAGCATTCTTTGGAATTGTGCAGACCATTGTTTCCTTAAAATATCCTCTATATCAGAAATTTTTGAATATTCAAAAATACTATTATTAAAATTTCTATGTTTCAAGAAATTAATAAATTCAAAAACGTACATTGCCGTTTCCTTTTTATCAATGGAAGGAAATATAATTCTATCAATAAAATCTTTATCTTTATTTTTTTCATATAGCAGATGGTCATTCATTACTTTGCTGTCTACAAAAGCATAGATAGGTATATTGGATTCAATTGCCCGCAATATCTCCATTTGAGTTATTGATATTCTATCAGGGTTTTCTAATATTGTTGAACTCTTAGATGCTGCCTTCAGTCTATCAAAATCTATACTATTGACTGCTTGAGGTACTGCTTTCCCACCAAATCTTGAACCTATGATTAGTATTATTACATCCGAATTCGGTATTTCAGAAATGCAACTCTCATGCGTATGAGTGCTTGGATCAAATAATATATCATTATATTCACTCATAATAGGCTCATGTCCCAAGTTAGAAATAAACCCTCTTAACTCAGAACGAATTATACTCAAATCATAACAAGTTGATGATATAAAGACTTTTAATGCTGCCATATATGTGATTTACTAAGTTTGAATTATGCAAAGTTAAATAAAGGACACTGATTCTTAGCCATTTTAGCCAAAAAGATTAAGATATTTCTGTAATGTAGGTCTGCTATCCTGTGATTTTCTTCAAGGGGCCAAAGAATTACGGAGATTTTGCCATTGTAGCGTTTCTGTCAAGAACGTGGATTTAGAAAATTCAATCTATCATTACTTATCGTAATCTGAAAGAATTTAATCCTTGTCTATTACCTTATACGATGGGTTGTGTCTAACTTTCTATGTATATAAGAAAGCATAGATAATGTTTCAAGTGCATCCTGTTCTGTAATTGACCAATGGATTTTTGCTTCATGAGCTGTTGGGTTTCTAATCATACTAACCAAGCCTTCGCAAATCATTTTAAATCCTTCCTGCTCATTTCTTTCAGAACTCGTTTGAAAATTATTTATTATGATGTATGGAGCAGTTAATTGAAATGCTTGTTGAATTAAAGCTCTTCCATCAGTAGAGAGGCAAGAAATCTCTCGAACTCGGACTAAAATACTCTTAATTGATTCTTGTACAGCATGAAAATAATCATTGTATTTTTATTAAAAAGAATAAGATTAAGCCTATTTCATAGTGATCTTTTTATAAACAAGGAACTACAATCTAGACTGTGCTAGTAAATAAGAACATCAACTTTACTAACACAGTTTTTTTACTTCATAAAAACAATTATAAAAATATCAAAAAGTATTGGAACAGCTAAAATTGAGCAAAAAGAATCGCACACATTTTTCTACACTTTTGAAAGAATACAATTAAGCCATAATAGACAAATACCTCTGCAAAGCTACTATCTCTGCTTCAACAACCAATTGCTGAAAGTCTTCTGTGAAATGCTCTGTATGTGACTTCTCCAACGCCTTGTAATAGCCTACTTTTGCATCGTTACTACCTTTCAGTGTTATAATAACATAGCCATTTCGAAGAAGGTATAAGTTCATCAATAAACGAGAGGTACGGCCATTGCCATCTATAAACGGGTGGATTCGTACCAGCTCATCATGCAGATAAGCGGCTACAAGAACTGGATGTACCTTCTCTTCTTCCATCTGCTTAAACCGGATCATAAAATCTTCCATTTGTTTCTCTATTAGATACGGTTGCGGTGGCATATATGTACTACCAGAAATCATAACGGGAACAGTACGATACCTGCCGGCATTCTCACGATCTATCCCATGAAGAATAAGGGAATGTATTTCTTTAATGGTGCGTTCGTTTATCTCTATATCCCGTTTAGCAATATCCTTAATGTAGTTGATAGCTTCGGTATGATTGATTGCTTCCAGATGTTCGCGCATAGACTTTCCTGAAATTGTAACCCCTTCGTTTACAACAAGAGCAGTTTCTTGCAAGGTAAGAGTATTGCCTTCTATACGATTACTTTCGTACGTATATTCAATATCCAAAGCATCCTGAATCTTCCTCAGCGCTTCTCCGGGCAATGGACGCAAAGTTGATAGCTGCTCTTTGAGCACATCTACTTCTATCAGCAACTTCTTTATATTTTCATTCATAGTCATTCTATTTCTTTAATTCGCTCAATCTGCCTATCAAGAAAATAATCAGCGTAACTGCTATAATCTTCTGTTTCATAAAAAGCAATCAATGCTTTTCTATATTTAAGGATATCAGCATCTTTTGCTGAATAGACGGGAATAATATCTGCATTCATCAAAGCCACGCTCTCAATCATTCTGGCAGTACGTTTGTTGCCATCAATAAAGGGCTGCAAACGAGCAAGATTACAATGCAAAAACACGGCTCGTTCTAACGGATTAACATACTCTTCTTGTTGAAACAGTATTTCGTTCAATTTACTTTTTATCTCTTGCTGATTCTTTGGGGGAGTATAAAGAGTGCCACTAATACGAACAGCACGTGTTCTTAATGAGCCCGACTCTTCATTAGAAACCAAACCGGTAGAAATAAATTGATGTATACGAAAAAGAGTTGCCTCGTTTATGATTTCTTGATTTTGGAATTTATGAATATATTCCAATTCAGAAGTAAAAGCGTTGTAGAGGTTTTTAAGCATCTTGGCATCTTCATATCTTTTTTCAGAAGTGATGCCGTCTTTCAGTAATGCTTCTGTTTCAACATAAGTATAGGTGTTTCCTTCTATTTTTCCTGAATAATAGCACCACAGCACTGCCAAGTCCTTTATCTCAGCGGAATAAAGTTCTGATAACTTTGCTAAAGGACTTTCCAATATAAAGATAGCCTTTTTACGCTGTTCATCGTTGAATACTGGTCCCATACAGCATAAAATTTAGAGTTTTCCATGTTGCTTCTCAAAGGCCATTTCAGTCCTTTAAAAAGAAAAAGCTTCAAAACCATCTATTACAGGTAGTTTTGAAGCTTTTTGTGAGGTTCCTGGCGGATTCGAACCGCCGTAGACGGTTTTGCAGACCGCTACCTAGCCACTCGGTCAAGGAACCGTTTTTCTCTATTGCGGTGCAAAGGTAGCACTTTTTATGAAACTTCCAAACTATCCGCAGCAATTTTTCTTTGGAGGTGCCTGGTTTTCCTTGCACTCCTTCTTCTTCTTATCCATCAAATCTCTTAATTCACAACCACTTGTGCAATTGTCACAAGGACTATTGCTGCTTTGCGAGCGACGAAAAAAAAGATAGATGCGCCGGGATACCTCTGCAAAACAGAGGCCCACTAGCAGTATAACGATCCAATATTGCCAATTCATACTATTAAACTTCCTACTTGATAAACAACAAAAGCCACTCCCCACGCCAATCCCGTGGTATAAAAGGCCGCAAACAAAGCCCACTTCCAACTTCCGGATTCTTGCTTAATGGCTACCAGTGTAGCAATGCAAGGGAAGTAAAGCAGCACAAAAAGCATATAGCAATAAGCTACTAAGGGGGTAATAGGAATGCGTTCGCCCAGACTAACACCGTCAGCATCGGCATCATTGGTATAAAGCACTCCCAGAGTACTGACTACCAACTCTTTCGCTCCCATACCCGAGAACAGACCGATACTTAGTTTCCAGTCAAAACCCAAGGGCTCCAAAACCGGTTCAACCACTTTCCCTATCTGACCGATATAGGAATTTTCTTGTTGTTCCGCCTGCGTATCGTAGTTTTCATGACTGGGGTAATAACCCAAAAACCATATAATAATAGAAGCAATCATAATGATGCCTCCCATTTTCTTGAGGTATTGCTCTCCTTTACTCCACGTGTGGCGCATAATGGCTTTCAACGTGGGCATGCGGTAAGGCGGAAGTTCCATCACAAAGGGTGTATCATTTCCTTTAACCAAAAAACGGCTGAAGATTCGGGCAATTACCACTGCCAGGAAGATACCCACCAAGTAAATACTGAAAAGTACCAAACCTGCAGAATGCGGAAAGAAAGCGCCTACCAACACCAAGTATATGGGCAAACGTGCACTACACGACATCAACGGATTAACCAACATCGTGATAATGCGGCTTTTCCGGTTCTCAATGGTTCGCGTTGCCATCACTGCCGGCACGTTACAGCCAAATCCCATCAACAAAGGAATAAATGACTTGCCGTGAAGCCCCATCTTGTGCATAATCTTATCCATAATAAATGCAGCACGAGCCATGTAGCCTGAATCTTCCATCAACGAAATACAGAAATACAGAATCAGAATGTTGGGCAGAAATACGATAACACCTCCTACCCCGCCTATGATGCCGTCAATCAACATGTCTTTCAGAGGTCCTTCACCCATGTTGTTTTGTATGAGCGTGCCCAACGATGCAACCATCCATTCAATAGCCATCATCGGATATTCGCCCAGCACAAAAGTACTTTCGAACATGAGATACATAAACAGCAAAAACAACGGATACCCCCACACGCGATGCGTTACAATGGAATCGAGCACTTTCGTAAATTGCTGTTGTTCCTGATGGCTATCCGTAAAGGTTTCTTTCAAGGCGCCACTGATGAAGCCATATTTGGCATCCATAATTGCCGATTCGCTATCTTCATTGAGCGTTGCATTAATCTGTCGTGCCGCCTTATCTCGCTTACGAATTATTTCGCCTGCGTTGGGTAACGTTTGAATGACTTTTTCTATTTCGCGATCGTTTTCCAACAATTTAATGGAGAGAAAACGGGTTGAGTATTTGTGACGGATCGATTCGTTCTTCGAGACTTCCTCCTTTACATAAGCAATCGCTTTCTCCAAATCGGCTCCGTGGTTGATGTGAATATGCCTGAACACATTTTGATGAGGTTTTTCCTGCTTCACATAGTCTTCCATGTGTTCTTCATGGTTGTTCTCGTCAACATGAGCCCGATGCCAATCTTGTAATTCCTTGGCAACCTCAGGATTTATATTTCCTTTCTTATCGAGAAAATCAGCTCCTTCATACAAGTTGATAATGATGTGGAAAAGGCGGTCTATCCCCTTTTGTTTCTTGCAAACCGTTGGCACCATAGGCACACCAAAAAGTTTGCTCAGCAAATGATGGTCGAGTTTGTTGCCGCTTGCTTCCAGTTCATCATACATATTAAGCGCAATGACCATGCGCACATTCATATCAATGAGTTGTGTGGTAAGGTAGAGGTTTCTCTCTAGATTCGACGCATCGACCACATTGATGATAACGTCAGGGGTTTCATCAATAATGTGGCGTCTCACATATAGCTCTTCGGGAGTATAGGCTGAGAGTGAATAAGTTCCGGGTAAATCGACTATTTTAAAATGGTAACCTTCAAAATCAAAATAGCCTTCTTTGGCATCAACCGTCACACCGCTATAGTTCCCCACATGTTCATGGGCACCGGATGCCAAATTAAACAGAGATGTTTTGCCGCAATTAGGGTTACCCACCAAAGCTACGTTGATGGTACGGCGTTTACCCAAAGCTAATTTCTTGAGCTTCTCTTCAGAGCGAAAGGTATCTTCGGAAATCGTGCCTAACAATTGGTCACGTTGAAAGCCTCTGCAGTCAAATCGAAACGGATTATCACGCCTGAAACTTGCATGTTGGTGGTAATGAAACCTGGGCGCAAGGGGATGAAGAGCATTTACACAATGCATTCTTCTTCGTCTGTGCCTGCGTTCAAGCCGCAAGCCGCGTGCTTCTTCCTCTGTGAGTACCTCAACCATCTCGGCTTCTTGCCTGCGCAAAGAAACTTCGTAGCCCAGAACTTTATATTTTATAGGATCTTTCAAAGGGGCATTCAGCATGACTTCCACGGTTTTTCCTTTGATAAAGCCCATCTCGATGATACGCTTGCGAAAACCGCCGTGCCCTAATACCTTAATGATAACTCCCTTTTCTCCTGTTTTGAGTTCGGATAAACGCATACCTAATTCCTTCAAAAACTTAATGTGGGCAAAGATAGAGCATAAGTTGCTTTGAAACAAATTATTTAGATTGTTTTTAAATAGCATTGAAGCAATCTTTATCAATTCAAAAGAATTATATTTGCACTATGTTAATGAAAAAGGTTAAGGAGTTCATCGAGAAAGAAGATTTGTTTTCTAAACAGGACAAAATTCTCGTTGCGCTGAGTGGCGGTGCCGACTCGGTAGCGTTAACCCGTATATTGATCACATTGGGCTATCATTGTGAAGCTGCTCATTGTAATTTTGAACTGAGAGGTGAGGAATCTGACAGAGACGAGGATTTCGTACGCAACTTTTGCCGGTCTTTGAACATCAAGTGTCATTCCATTCACTTCGAGACGCGTCGGTATGCTGCTCAACAAAGTATTTCCATTGAGATGGCTGCCCGGGAATTGCGGTATAATTGGTTTTCCAAAATCCGCGAGGAGTCAACATGTAGTGTAGTTGCCGTCGCTCATCACAAGGATGATAGCGTTGAGACCATGTTGCTCAATTTGATTCGTGGCACGGGCATCAATGGTTTATTGGGCATCCGACCGAAAAATGGAAACGTAGTGCGTCCCTTACTTTGCGCTTCACGCCAGGAGGTGGTGGAATATCTGCACCGCATGAATCAGACTTATGTTACCGACAGTACGAATCTGGAGGATGAATACACGCGTAACAAAATCCGTTTGAATCTCCTGCCTTTAATGGAAGAGATTAACCCTTCGGTGAAAGACGGATTAATCAAAACATCCTCTTACCTGAACGATATTTCAAAGATTTACCAACAGGCCATCAAAGAAAGCATAGACCGTATCTTTATAACTCCCGGAAAAGAAATCAGCATTGAGAAATTAATGAATGAGCCTGCTCCTCAGGCTTTACTATTCGAAGTATTGTTTCCGCTGGGGTTCAACTCTACGCAGGTTGAGGAGGTATACGGGTCACTGAACGGACAGCCGGGTAAACGGTTTATAAGCAGCCAGTGGCAGGTAGTGAAAGACAGAGAGTTTCTTTTGATTGAAAGAGTGAAAACGGCCAACAATAAACCAGAAATTATTTTTGAAGAAGTTCTTCTCACCAAAGAATTCGTCATACCCAAGGATAAAAACACAGCCTGCTTTGACGCCAACAAATTCAAAGGGGTTATTTCCATCAGGAAATGGGAGAAAGGCGATTATTTCATTCCTTTTGGTATGAAGGGGAAAAAACTAGTTAGCGACTTCATGACTGACAGTAAGTTCTCATTGCTCAAAAAGGAGCAGCAGTGGGTATTATCTTGCAATGATCAGATAGCTTGGCTTATCGGTGAAAGAACCGACAATCGCTTCCGTATTGACGACTCCACCCAAAAAGTAATAATAGCCAAACTAGGGAAACAAGAGTAATTTTATCGGTTTGCCAATAAAATAGGCTTAAAAAAGGGCTTAAAACTCTCCTCTTATTTAAAATTTATTGTTTTTGCAAATAAAAAATAGCATTTATTTATTTGTTTCAAAATAAATCATTACCTTTGCCCCGTTGAAATTCTCTGTGAACTCCTAATCAGGGAAACGAAAACATAAATCCCAATTCAATAGTAATTATCCCGAATTCATAAAATAACGCTTGTGCCACATCGCTTTTGACCGATAGTCGTAGCCATGTTATGCACTCTAAGCGAAAAAAATAATAAAAAAATTACCTATACGTATGTATAACATCATTCAACTTAACGACAAAAGTTTGTCGGAATTGCAATCTATTGCCCAAGAATTAGGCCTCAAAAAAACTGATTCTCTAAAAAAAGAAGAACTGGTTTACAAGATTTTAGATGAGCAAGCCATAGCTGGAGCAACCAAAAAAGTTGCAGCCGACAAAATAAAAGAGGAGCGCAAAGATGACAAAAAGAAGCGCTCACGGGTCAGTGTAAAAAAGGAAACAGCTGACAAAGTTTTCTCTGCCTCCAAAAATGGGGAAATTACTCGTCCAGAAGCAGCCAACACTACTTCAAAAACAGTTAAAACACCCACGCAACCTGCTACACTTGCTGCACCCGCTACTCCACAAACAGCCACTCCGGCAACCGCTTCCTCTACTGCAACAGCCAAACCCGCTGCTTCAACAGAAAAAGCAACTAAAACAACTGCAAACGCTGAAGCGTCAAAATCACGCAAGAATTCTCGTAACACCCCTGCCAAGAAAGAAAGTAATGAAGTCATTACCGCTCCTGTAGAGGCAAAAAAAGCAGTTACACCAACTGAGCCAATAGCTCAACCAATCAAAAAAGTAATTCCTGCTCCTGTAAAGAAAGAGACTCCCGATCTTTTCGAAGTTGAAGATGATTTCATTCCTATTGAAGAACTTCCTTCTGAAAGATTTGAATTACCAACCGAGCTATTAGGCAAATTTGAAGCTACTAAAGTAGAATCAACAAAGCCTGAAGCTATATCTTCGCAGGATCGCAAACCGAATAAGCAACAACCCAAGGTTGTACGTCCGGTTAATCAACCGAACAATCAGGGCGGCAACAGTCCCGCAAACAATGCGCAGGCAAGCAACAATAATCAGCAACGTCCGCAACCACAAAGAGCTCCTCAAAGCGAAAATGCACCGATGCCGGAAAGAAAAGCTCCGGAAAAGGCTTATGAGTTTGATGATATTCTGACGGGAATTGGTGTTCTCGAAATCATGCAAGATGGTTACGGATTCCTTCGTTCATCTGACTACAATTACCTCTCTTCTCCGGATGATATTTATGTATCGCAGTCTCAAATCAAACTTTTCGGTTTGAAAACAGGGGATGTCGTAGAGGGGGTTATACGTCCGCCCAAAGAAGGTGAAAAGTATTTCCCGCTAGTAAAGGTTTCTAAGATCAACGGACGTGATGCCAACTTTGTACGTGATCGCGTTCCTTTTGAACACCTCACTCCTTTATTCCCTGATGTGAAGTTCAAATTATGCAAAGGTGGATATTCGGACTCTTTGTCTGCTCGTGTAGTTGATTTGTTTGCTCCGATAGGAAAAGGTCAACGTGGACTAATCGTTGCTCAGCCTAAAACGGGTAAAACGCTTCTATTAAAAGACATTGCCAACGCTATAGCAGCCAACCATCCGGAAGTTTATATGATCATGCTACTCATTGATGAACGTCCTGAAGAGGTTACCGACATGGCGCGCAGCGTTAACGCTGAGGTCATTGCTTCTACATTTGACGAGCCTGCAGAACGTCATGTGAAAATTGCTGGTATTGTACTTGAAAAAGCCAAAAGAATGGTAGAATGTGGTCACGACGTAGTCATCTTCCTGGATTCAATCACTCGTTTGGCACGTGCTTACAACACGGTTTCGCCTGCATCGGGCAAAGTATTGTCTGGTGGTGTGGATGCCAACGCATTGCATAAACCTAAAAGATTCTTCGGAGCTGCCCGTAACATTGAAAACGGAGGTTCACTCACCATTTTAGCTACTGCATTGATTGATACCGGCTCTAAAATGGACGAAGTTATCTTTGAAGAATTCAAAGGAACCGGTAACATGGAATTGCAATTGGATCGTAACTTATCTAACAAACGCATCTTCCCTGCTGTTAATATCGTAGCATCGAGCACCCGACGTGATGACTTGCTACTCGATAAACAAACGCTTGACCGCATGTGGATTCTACGCAAATACCTGTCGGATATGAACCCGATTGAGGCTATGGATTTTGTAAAAGACCGCTTGGAAAAGACAAGAGATAACGATGAGTTTTTGATGAGCATGAATAGCTAATCCGAAACGAATCAGTAACAAGAGAGCGGAACAAGATACCATGTTTCGCTCTTTTTTTTCAGTAAAACAGACTTTGAGATTACAAAAGAGAACAACCGATTTTATGTATACCAACAAACAAATTTGGAACGTAAGTTTTCCAATTGTATTAAGCCTGCTGGCACAAAACATTATCAATGTAACGGACACAGCTTTCCTTGGAAGGGTAAGCGAAGTGGCTCTGGGAGGATCGGCTATGGGCGGATTGTTTTATATCTGCATCTTCACCGTAGCTTTCGGATTCAGCACGGGTTCTCAAATAATGATTGCCCGTCGCAACGGTGAACAACGACATAGCGAAGTGGGGCCTGTCATGATTCAGGGAGTCATCTTCCTTTTGGCGGCAGCCCTATTCATGTTTCTGTTTACACGTGTATTCGGAGAGGATATCATGCATTTTATTGTGTCATCGGATACAATCTTTGATGCGACAATGGATTATCTGTATTGGCGTGTATTCGGTTTCTTCTTTTCATTTATCAATGTGATGTTCCGTGCATTCTATATCGGAGTAACCAAAACGAAGGTGCTTACTATCAATGCTATTGTTATGGCTCTTACGAATGTGGTTTTAGACTATGCATTGATATTCGGAAACTTCGGATTCCCAGAAATGGGCATAGCGGGTGCAGCTATTGCATCGGTCATAGCCGAGGCCTCATCTATAGTATTCTTCCTGATTTACACCTATGTGACTGTTGATTTTAAGAAATACGGTTTGAACCAGTTTCGTACTTTCAATTTAAAATTGCTCACACAAATATTGAATATATCATGCTTTACCATGCTTCAATATTTTCTCTCTATGGCTACGTGGTTTGCATTCTTTGCCGCTGTAGAACGTTTAGGACAAAGAGATTTGGCCATAGCCAACATTGTGCGAAGTATCTATATTGTAATGATGATACCGGTCAGCTCGTTGGCAACAACAGCCAACAGTTTAGTCAGTAACACCATCGGGTCGGGTAAATTGCCTCAGGTGATGCCTTTGATTGGTAAAATTAGCCGAATGTCATTCCTTATCATGCTGGTATCCGTGGGCATTATCGTATTGTTCAAAGAGCAGGTTCTGGCTATTTACACAAACGAGGTGCAGTTAATTAATGAATCGGGTGCTTCTGTTTTAGTTATTGGAATAGCCATGTTAGTGGCTTCAGTGTCAAATATTCTATTCAGCAGTATATCGGGCACAGGGAATACACGCTCTGCTCTTATGCTCGAAACAATAACACTGGTCATTTACATCGGTTATGTTTTCATAGTTGCTATTGCATGGCAAGCTCCGGTTGAGATTTGTTTCACAACAGAAATTTTATACTATGTATTACTCCTTGTAGGTAGTTATATTTATCTGAAAAAAGCAAAATGGCAAAATAAAAAGATATAAATAAATGGATATTTTGTACATTTGCACCCTTAAGTACCCAAATAAAGATAATTAATAATTTGATTTAGATATATGTTCGATAATTTAAGCGAAAGACTTGAGAGGTCGTTTAAGATTCTGAAAGGTGAGGGAAAAATCACCGAAATTAATGTTGCAGAAACGCTGAAAGATGTTCGTAAAGCATTGCTAGATGCCGATGTTAACTACAAGGTTGCTAAGAATTTCACCGATACCGTTAAGGAAAAAGCGCTCGGACAAAACGTATTGACTGCTGTAAAGCCTAGTCAGTTGATGGTTAAAATCGTTCACGACGAATTAGCGAAGTTAATGGGAGGTGAAACGGCAGAAATAAACCTGAAAGGACAGCCTGCTGTTATTCTGATGTCCGGATTGCAAGGTTCGGGTAAGACTACCTTTACCGGTAAGCTGGCACGCATGCTCAAAACCAAAAAGGGGAAAAACCCATTGGTTGTAGCTAGTGACGTTTATCGTCCTGCAGCTATCGAACAGTTACGTGTATTGGCTGAGCAGGTAGGCGTACCCATGTATTGCGAACTCGACAGCAAAGACCCCGTATCCATTGCACAAAATGCAATTAAAGAGGCCAAAGCCAAAGGCTATGACCTGGTAATTGTGGATACAGCCGGCCGATTGGCTATTGACGAACAGATGATGAACGAGATTAGTGCTATCAAAGAAGCTATTAATCCGCAAGAAATTCTTTTCGTTGTTGACTCTATGACTGGTCAGGATGCGGTTAACACAGCCAAAGAATTCAATGAAAGATTGAATTTTGACGGCGTGGTATTAACCAAACTCGATGGTGACACACGTGGTGGTGCGGCTCTATCAATCCGTACCGTAGTTGATAAACCCATCAAGTTTGTAGGTACGGGTGAAAAGTTGGATGCAGTTGATCAATTCCACCCCGAACGTATGGCAGATCGTATTTTGGGAATGGGTGACATTGTTTCACTTGTTGAACGCGCCCAAGAGCAGTACGATGAAGAAGAAGCCAAACGTTTACACAAAAAGATTGCAAAAAATCAGTTCGACTTCAACGACTTCCTGACACAAATTGCACAGATCAAAAAAATGGGTAACCTTAAAGAGTTGGCTTCCATGATTCCGGGTGTAGGAAAAGCAATCAAAGATATTGATATTGACGATAATGCGTTCAAAAGCATTGAAGCCATTATCTATTCGATGACTCCCCTAGAACGTTCTAACCCGGCACTTCTCAACGGTTCAAGACGTACCAGAATTGCCAAGGGAAGCGGAACAAACATTCAAGATGTAAACCGCCTTTTGAAACAGTTTGAGGAGACCCGGAAAATGATGAAAATGATTACGGGAGGAAGCAAAACGATGCCTAAATTAAAACGATAATAGACTATATATAACAATGGCAGACTACACATTAATTGATGGAAAAGCTATTTCGGAACAAGTAAAACAAGAGATAGCAGCAGAAGTAACTGAAATGGTGGCAAACGGTGGCAAGCGCCCCCACTTGGCAGCTATTTTGGTTGGACATGACGGTGGTAGCGAGACTTACGTTGCAGCAAAAGTAAAAGCATGTGAGGCATGCGGATTCAAATCTTCGCTCATTCGTTATGAAAGCGATGTAACTGAAGAAGAGCTTTTGGAAAAGGTACGTGAGCTGAATGCAGATAATGATGTTGACGGTTTTATAGTACAACTTCCTCTGCCCGATCACATTTCAGAACAGAAGGTTATTGAAACCATTGATTACAGAAAAGATGTTGACGGTTTTCACCCCATCAATGTGGGCAGAATGTCAATCGGACTGCCTTGCTACGTTTCGGCTACTCCCAACGGAATTATCGAACTGTTGAAAAGATATCAGATTGAAACTTCCGGAAAAAAATGTGTCGTACTTGGACGAAGCAACATTGTGGGCAAACCAATGGCTGCTCTAATGATGCAGAAAGGTTATCCGGGTGATGCAACTGTTACTGTATGTCACAGCCGCTCACGCGACTTAGTTAAAGAATGCCAGGAAGCGGATATTATTATCGCTGCGTTGGGGCAACCTAACTTTGTTACAGCTGATATGGTAAAAGAAGGAGCTGTGATTATTGACGTAGGAACAACACGTGTACCCTCTGACAAAACAAAGTCAGGATTCAAGCTGACGGGCGACGTGAGGTTTGATGAAGTTGCACCCAAATGCGCTTTTATAACTCCTGTTCCGGGTGGTGTGGGTCCCATGACCATTGTATCGCTCATGAAGAATACATTGTTAGCCGGTAAAAAGGCTATCTATAAATAAATCAAATGGAAGCAGCATTCTTTTCTTAGAAAAAGGAGTGCTGCTTTTTAATTCCTGCGTACCAAACCTGCATTTTAGACCTTAATAAATCTTTCTTTTATGATAAAAACGCCCTCCTTCCCTTTATTCATCTTGTTGTTACTTTGTTCTTGTAGCAGTAACTCCCAAGAGACAAAAGACAAAGTAACCTTATTATTCGTAGGCGATCTGATGCAACATCAGGGACAAATTGATGCAGCGCGAACTCCTCAGGGCTACGATTATTCAGCTTGTTTCAAATTAGTGAAAGACGAGATTGACAGTGCAGACATTGCCATCGGTAATCTTGAAGTAACACTGGGAGGCAAACCCTACAAAGGTTATCCGCAGTTCAGTGCTCCCGATGAATTTCTTTATGCCATACGGGATGCCGGTTTTGATGTATTACTGACCGCCAACAATCATTGTCTGGACAGGGGACAAAAAGGATTGGAAAGAACCATTGCCAAACTTGATTCGCTGGGTATTCCGTACGCCGGGACATATCAAAACAATCAAATTAAAAGTTTACGATATCCACTGATTCTCGAGAAAAAAGGCATACGCATTGCTTTGCTGAATTATACTTATGGAACCAATGGATTTAAAACAACAGGTTCAAATGTCGTGAATTACATTGATAAAACAGCAATTAGTCGTGACATCGAATTAGCACGCGCCCAAAAGGTGGACGTGATTATTGCTTGCATGCATTGGGGTGAAGAATACAAACAAATTCCCAGCAATGCGCAAAAGGAAATGGCAATGTGGCTAATCAAGCAAGGTGTAAGCCACGTAATCGGGTCACATCCACACGTTGTTCAACCTATTGTAGTTCAAACTGACAGCCTCAGCCAACAGAAAAACGTAATTGCTTATTCGCTGGGAAATTACATTTCTAATATGTCGGCTCCCAACACCGACGGTGGACTTATGTTGAAACTGGAATTAACCAAAGACAGCATTACTTATTTAAGCAATAGTGGATATAGTCTTATTTGGGTAGGACGCCCTATTCTTACCCGTGAAAAAAATCACAAACTAATTCCGGTAAGAAACATTCCTCCAACCTTGCCCATGGAAGCACGTAATCGCCTGATTCTCTTTACGAAAAGCACCGAAAAGCTTTTCAACAAGCACAATCATGGAATAAGCGAATATAATTTTTAGCTAAAATATCTATTTAAATATTTGCAGAATAAAAGATAATACGTATCTTTGCACCGCATTAGAAAAGCGACATGGTGGATGTAGCTCAGCTGGTTAGAGTGTCGGATTGTGGTTCCGAAGGTCGCGGGTTCGAGCCCCGTCTTCCACCCCCATAAAAATACAAAGGATTGCTTGTTAAACAAGCAATCCTTTTTTTATTGGTATATAAAGTTGGATTAGAATCTACTAATAAAATTCCAATCCGAATTCATTCTTCAAATCAAGTAAAGCGCTATTCTTCTGCACCATCATTTGAAAGCGTTCTACCTTACCAAAAGCTTTCACATTCTCATTACTCTCGCTCACACGAACACTCATTGTTATAGCATTATTATTCAATTGAGTTCTAATATAAGCAAGTATCTGAGGAATAAAATCAGTAAAGTTTTTGCTAGTCAACTCATTATCTACTACAATTTCACAAGAAGTTTCGCCCGTTTTCACAACCTTGATGTTTTGCATACGCATGGCAAAAGCCTTGTGTTCAAGTGGCAACTGAGCAGCATAAGCCCTCCAGTAATAATTTACATTCTCCTCATCAAAAGGCATATTCTGTACGGTAGCCGATAATTCGACATCATGAGAGGAATTAGTATCATCCTTATCCGAGTCACTATCACTCTGCATTTTCTTGATAGACAGTCCGATTGAGGAACCTTTCATTAAAGGAACTTTGCTTTCTGTGCGTTGACTAGCCTTAGTCAGCACATCCGATAAAGATTGACTCTCACGCACAGAAGCTGATACAGCCTGATTGGGAGCAGTCTCCCCAACAACAGGAGACGAAACCTGAGTCGCAACTGGCTGCTGCACAGAAGACTTTGGCGCCACAACCGACGCATTCGCACCTGATTGAGCAGGTTGAGCAGGTGTTCCTGACGAACTAAAAACGGGCTTTATGACTTGCTTAGGGCTACGCCCATGAGCGTCGTCATCTGATTCACCGGATGTTATTTGAGCAATTTGAATAAGAGCAAGCTCAACCAATAAGCGTTTATTCTTACTGATTCGGTAATTCAAATCACAATCGTTACATAATTTCATCGCCTTATAAAGGAATGGCAACGGACACACTTGCGCCTGATCCTGATATCGCTTACGAATACTGGAACCAACTTCAAGCAAGGCAACCGTAGCAACATCCTTACAAACCATCAAATCTCTCAGATGTGATGCTAATCCGTTTATAAAATGATTACCATCAAACCCATTATTCAACACATCATTGAATAATAAAAGCGCATCGGTTATGTTATTTTGCAAGAAAGAATCTGTCAGCTTAAAATAATACTCATAATCCAGCACATTTAGGTTTTCGATAGTACTTTTATAAGTAATACTTCCACCGGTAAAACTTACAACCTGATCAAAGATAGATAAAGCATCGCGCATTCCTCCATCAGCCTTTAAGGCAATAACATTCAACGCTTCAGGTTCAAAATGAACCCCTTCTTGTCGGGCCACATATGAAAGGTGTTCAACCGTATCTTCAACAGTGATTCGATTGAAATCATAAATTTGACAACGTGACAAGATGGTAGGCAGAATCTTATGTTTTTCAGTAGTAGCTAAAATAAAGATAGCATGATGAGGAGGTTCTTCCAATGTTTTCAAGAAAGCATTGAAAGCTGATGCCGAAAGCATGTGAACCTCATCTATAATATATACTTTATATTTACCAATTTGTGGAGGGATACGAACCTGCTCCACTAACTGCCTGATATCATCAACCGAATTATTGGAAGCCGCATCCAGTTCATGAATATTATAAGATCTTTGTTCGTTAAATGCAACGCATGATTCACACTCATTACAGGCTTCTCCTTCAGGAGTGAGATGCAAACAGTTTATTGTTTTAGCAAAAATACGTGCACAAGTAGTTTTTCCCACTCCACGAGGTCCACAAAACAAGTAAGCATGGGCTAACTTTTGTGTTGCAATAGCATTTTTTAATGTTGTGGTAAGTGCTTTTTGGCCTACTACAGATTCAAAGGTAGCAGGACGGTATTTACGAGCTGAAACAATATAATTATCCATAACCAGGGATTCTCTATTTTCTATTTTTGCAAATATACATAAAAAAAAGACTGTAACAGTAGGTTTTAAGATAGAAGTTTTATCTTTGCATAATCAATTATCAATTCGAATTCGTAGAGATACCATGAGCAGATTATTATTAATTTGGGGATTCATCAGAAGACATAAATACCTGATAGCAACGCTGGTCTTTGCTATTATAATCGGCTTTTTAGATGAAAACAGCATGGTAAGGCGTGTGGGTTATGCCAGAGAAATAAATCGTTTGCACGAAGAAATAGAGCAATATCGTAAAGAGTATGAGGAAAGTACTCAGCGACTAAATGAACTCACTACTAATCCTGAAGCAATTGAGCGCATTGCTCGTGAACGGTATTTTATGAAAAAGCCAAACGAGGACATTTACGTATTCGAAGAAGAAAACAAAACAGAAAAAGAATGAAAAAGATAGTTCAAGGGCTCATGATGGTAGGTGGAATTATGACATTGGCCGGAGCAGCCTTTTATATCACCGGTTGGTTCCTATCTCCTTATATTTATATTATTGGTGCAGGCCTGTTTGCTATAGCCCAAATAAATACCCCCTATCAAGGAACGAATAAAATAATAAAGCGTCTTCGTTTACAGCAAATTTTGGGAGCTTTGATGCTAATCATGTCCGGCATCTTCATGTTCACAACCCGCGGAAACGAGTGGATTGCTTGTTTATGTATTGCAGCTGTACTAGAATTATACACTTCCTTTCGCATACCACAAGAAGAAGCCAAAGAACAATAACATTCTTTGGCTCCTTTACTTATTTAACAGATAAACATACTCTCACTTTGAACTATTCTACCGAAACCTCACCGAGAGGCATATCAGTACCACCTATCAGATTTAGCCCTGAACGAATAGTCAGAATCTCATTTGTAGCAAGGTCTTGAGCTTTCAGATCATACGACCCACTGAACAAGCCGTGAAGCATAAAGAAATTATTTTGAGTTGTATCAGAAAGCGTTGAAATAGTATCTCCTTGACTTGTCACAGTGAAAACTCTCATCATTTCGTTGGCCGGAACAATATAGCCCGAAATAAAAGAAGTATTTGCCTCTATGTAAGCACGAATAACAGGTTTTAATGAATAAGTGCCATTTCCTTGTTTTACAATAGAACGCGCCGCATCAAAGTCAATTACAGTCTTATAACCGCTTGTTAATTCAGCTACAGAATGCACATTAAACTTCAATCCGGATTGTTGTGCACTAGGAGTTTTTAGTTCAACAGAAGTACCGTCTTCTAACACCAAATAATTGTTATCACCTAAAGTCAATCTGATTTGTTGAACCTTCACTCCTTCCTCTAATTGGATATTTGAGAGCAAAGAATCTTTCCCATTTGAGAATTTAAGAAGGTCTATTTCAAACGGTTCAACATTAAGTGATTCCCATTTCTCACCATCTAAAGAGTAAGTAATAGACTGAACATCAATATTAACGGATTTAATACCTTCAGTAGCAGGGGCATCTGTCAAATAGAAGCCAACCGTGGCAGTACCTTTATTTGAGTTATCACTGTCACAAGAATATAACCCAAATGCTGCGAGCACGCAGATAAAAGAAATGAAATTTGTTTTCATACACGTAAAGTTTGGTTAATAAATTAGCTATACCATATTTTACTGATTAAAGATAAAACATGGCATCTTGGGCGTCTATTCAATACAAATATATACTATTTATTATAAGTTCCACACAAGTCAGTAGGCTCTTTTAGGATAATTATGGAATATTTGCAAAACAACAAAAGGCAGCAAAACAATAAATGTCTTGCTGCCTTATTACCTAAATAATATAGGAAATACTATTTCTTAGCTGCAGAAGCAGGAGTATATCTTGCATTCAATCCTTCAACAATCTCTTTAGTAATGTTGAATGCACTATCAGCATAAAGCAAGTTATCAAATCCTGTGTTGCTTATAATCATGCTATAGCCTTTCGTTTTATTATATTCCTTCAGGAAAGCATTGATTGAATCACGAAGTTGCAAACTGTTTTTTTGATTTTCAGCAGCCAACTCATTGGTCAACCTATTCTGCAACTCTTGTAGATCTTGCTGTTTCTTTGTAAGGCGAGCGTGCTCTTGTTCAGCTCTTTCACGACTTACAAAAGCATTGTTTTGTAATTTACGTTGGAACTCCTGAGCCTCTCCATCAAGTTCTCTGGCCTTTTGATTCAATGTGGCACGGATATTCTCTTCCTTTTTCATCATTGCCTCATTCAAATCATTCCAGAAATTATATTGAGTTAATAATGTATCAATTTCAACATAGGCAATTTTCATATTCGTAGTAGCCACAGCTCCACCAGAAGCTGCCCCTCCAGTTTTGTCTTCAGTTTTACCCGCACACTGAGCAAATAAAAACATCACTGCAACAGCCGCAACTCCGTTAATGAGGTAGTTTGTTCTCTTCATAACTTGTAATATTGTTGTTTTTAATTAATTAATTCATACTATCGTTTAAGGTTCGCTCCACATCACTAAAAGAAAAGCGGGGTTTACTTTGTGCCTCACGATCTTGAGATTGTGCACAGCTAATTCCTTTATTTCTTAAAGCTTTGTTTCCGCTAACGTGGCCGTTTGGAAACTTACCACCTTTCACAAAAAAAACATTGATGCCTAATAAAATAAGGCATATTGCAACTATTAACAGAGTAATCAGTATTGTATTGAGCATTTCTATTAATTTTGTGGGTGCAAATATAGACTTTTGCCCCGATTATACATCCTTTTTATGGATAAAAAAAAGAAAATGGTTTATCGCAAACCTGCATATTTAACCATATTTAGCAATATTCGGTTAATAACCACAATTCATTTATCCTTTTGCAAGGATACATAAAAAAAGAGAGAAAAGAACATTATGAACTTATAATTGTTATATTTTAACTTCAATTACAAACCCAAAAAGAAAAAAAATGGAACTATCAGAATTAAAGCCTGAATCAGTATTTTATTATTTCAGCGAAATATGCAAGGTCCCTAGGCCTTCCAAAAAAGAAGAGAAAATTATATCTTATCTGGAAAACTTCGCAGCTGAACAAAAGCTTGAGATTAAAAAAGATGAGGCGGGTAATATATTAATAAAGAAACCTGCTACACCCGGAAAAGAAAATTTAAAGACTGTGGTTCTACAATCACACGTTGATATGGTATGTGAGAAGAATAATGATGTTGAACACGACTTCCTTACCGATCCCATTGAAACGATCATTGACGGTGAATGGTTAAAAGCGAAAGGAACAACTTTGGGTGCTGATAATGGAATTGGGGTAGCTACCGAATTAGCGATACTAGCTGCTAATGACATTGAACACGGTCCCATAGAATGTTTATTTACCATTGATGAGGAAACAGGATTAACCGGTGCATTTGCCCTGAAAGAAGGCTTTATGAGTGGTGACATATTGTTGAATCTCGACTCTGAAGATGAAGGCGAACTTTTCATAGGTTGTGCCGGCGGAATAGACTCTGTAGGTGAGTTTCACTATCGTGAAGTGCCTGTTCCTACCGGATATTTCTTTTTCCGTGTTGATGTAAAGGGTTTAAAAGGCGGTCATTCAGGCGGTGATATTCACTTAGGTCGTGGAAATGCCAACAAGATCCTGAACCGTTTCTTAAGTCAGACTGCCAAGAAGTATGATATGTATATCTGTGAAGTAAACGGAGGTAATCTTCGTAACGCTATTCCCAGAGAGGCTTATGCTATATGTGCTGTGCCTCATGATGCCAAAGAGCCGGTTCGTGTTGACCTCAATATTTTCATAGCAGATATTGAAAATGAATTTGCTGTTTCCGAGCCGGACTTAAAGTTGACTCTTCAATCGGAAACACCTCGCAAAATGGCTATAGACCAAGATACTTCTTCACGTTTACTGAAAACGCTTTATGCAGTGCCTCATGGGGTATATGCAATGAGTCAGGACATACCGGGTTTAGTTGAAACATCAACAAATCTGGCATCTATAAAAATGATAGACAGTAAGAAGATCAAAATAGAAACCAGCCAACGCAGTTCTATCCTTTCAGCCAGAAATGACATGGCCAACACTGTAAGAGCAGCTTTTGAACTAGGAGGAGCACGCGTTTCCTTCGGCGAAGGTTATCCGGGATGGAAACCAAACCCTCATTCTGAAATTCTGGAAATTGCAGTAGCCTCTTACAAACGCCTCTTTGGAGTTGATGCGAAGGTGAAAGCCATTCACGCCGGACTGGAATGTGGCCTTTTCCTTGATAAATATCCCGGGCTGGACATGATTTCTTTTGGACCCACATTAACAGGAGTGCACTCACCGGACGAGCGAATGCATATTCCATCAGTTGAGAAATTCTGGAACCATTTGCTTGATGTTTTGGCTAATGTTCCGACCAAGAAATAAAACAGCATACTGATTGTACAATTCTGAAAGGTTATTTGATAAAGATACAAATTGATCTTATCAAATAACCTTTTTTGTTACCCTAACAATGACCTTTAAAGTCTATGAAAACACGAATAGTAGTATGTTGTTTTATTTGTTTTCTATCTGTTCCGACTCAAGCGCAGCATATTGATTCCTTACGTATTATGTTCTGGAATGTAGAGAACCTATTTGATTGCAAACACGATTCTCTCAAACAAGACCAAGAGTTCTTGCCCGAAGCCTTACGGCATTGGCACTATGGACGATATAAAAAGAAGTTAGCAGATGTTGCACGCACCATTGCTGCCGTTGGAGAATGGAAACCACCCATATTAGTTGGGTTGTGTGAAGTCGAAAACGACAGTGTATTAAGGGATCTGACACGCTACTCTCCATTAAAAAAATATGGTTACCGATACGTAATGACCAACTCTCCCGACAATCGGGGGATTGACGTTGCCTTGTTATATCAGCGGGGGCATTTCAAATTAATCAATCACAGAAGCATACGCATTCCATGTCTCCATGCCAAGGAACGACCAACAAGAGACATCCTTCATGTGACAGGAGTAACCTTGAGCCTCGACACATTACATGTATTCGTTGTACACACCCCTTCAAGGTCGGGCGGACAAAAGGCTTCAGAACCAAGGCGACTACAAGTAGCTCAAATTATCAAAGCTGCAACTGATAGTTTGTTTCAAACATCTCCGGATTCGAAAATTATTATCATGGGCGATTTCAATGATTATCCGCATAACAAATCAATAGCCATGGTACTTGGTGCAACAGCTCCCATCCCACCCCTGAAGACCAATAAACTATATAACTTACTGGCCTCTCAGAGTAAGCAAAAAGAGGTGGGGTCCTATAAATATAAAGGAGAATGGGGCTTACTGGATCAATTAATCGTATCGGGAGCACTCCTCGACTCAAATGGTAACACGCATACTTCTGAAGAGATGGCGCACATAGCCGGACTCACCTTTTTACTAACAGAAGATGCCAAATACGGTGGTGTGCAACCGTTTCGGACTTACAACGGGATGCGTTATCAAGGCGGATTCAGTGATCATCTGCCAGTATACTTGGACCTGAAGGTCAAAACTCAATTCTAGAACAGAAGCGAAGATTGTCATTAAAAAACGGGGCAATCTAATTCTTAGACCACCCCGTTTTAAGTTATACAATAATAATTCAAAATTATCCGTTTACCTTTTTATAATCTTCCAGAAACTTAGCCAAACCGGCATCCGTTAGCGGATGATTGAGCAAACCTTTAATGGCACTCAGCGGACAAGTTGCAACGTCGGCACCTGCTTGCACGCACTCAATAATATGTTTGGTGTTGCGAATAGAAGCTGCCAGCACCTGAGTGGTATATCCATAATACCGGTACATTTCAACAATCTGAGCAACAAGCGCAATTCCATCTTCACTGATATCATCGAGTCTGCCTACAAACGGTGAAACGTAAGCAGCCCCTGCCTTAGCAGCCAATAAAGCCTGTCCAACGGAAAAGACCAAAGTACAATTCGTTCGGATGCCGTGCTCGGTAAAATACTTAATAGCCTTAATGCCCTCCGCAATGCAGGGAACCTTTACTACGATATGAGGATTAAGAGCAGCCAGTTCAAGTCCTTCTTTAATCATGCCTTCGTAATCAGTAGCAATTACCTCAGCACTCACATCACCTTGTACTATGTTGCATATTTCGACATAATGTGCACGTTGATTTTCAACCCCTTTAATACCCTCTTTAGCCATTAAAGAAGGATTCGTTGTTACTCCGTCAAGAACTCCCATATCGTGGGCTTCTTGTATCTGACTCAGATTAGCCGTATCAATAAAAAACTTCATGATATATTGATTTAAAAATTAAACACTAATTATATCATGTAACAGTCTTGAGAAGAACTTGTTCACCAAAAAAGGCCTTATTGAGCGTCAAGCTTTTAACGAGACTTCTCCAATACCAACCTGTTTGTAATGTTTGCAGGCAGTTCATTTTCATAGTGAGTAACCATAATCAAGGTTTTATTCTGGCGCCGGCAAAAGGCTTCAATAATCTTTTTCACCCTTTTACGATTAAAGGTATCTAACCCATGAAGAGGTTCATCCAGAATCAACAGTTCGGGGTCTTTCACGAAAGCTCTTGCCAGCAAGGCCAACCGCTGTTCGCCGGAAGATATTTGCAGAAACATCTTGTCTTTTAACGAAGAGATTCCAAATACCTGCATCCACCATTCGCAAATAGCCATTTGCTCGGGCAGGGGACGTTTATACAATCCGATGGAATCATGCAACCCCGACGCAACGATTTCAATGACCGGCAAGTTCTTCAAATAAGCCCGATGCATTTCGGGTGACACATAACCAATGTGTTTCTTGATTTCCCAAATGCTCTCTCCCGTTCCTCTTTTCCGACCAAAAAGACTGATATCACAAGCGTACGACTGTGGGTTATCGGCACAAACCAGACTTAAAAGTGTTGATTTTCCGGAACCGTTTTCACCACTTAAAGCCCATTTCTGACCCAAGTTGACCACCCAGTCGAGCTCCTTCAAAATGGTACGGTCTCCATAACGAATGCTCACTCCATTGAGTTTCACCACTTCGGCCGATTCGTAATCCGTGCGTTGGTAAGGCAAATCAAGAATAGCTTGTTGCACTTCACTGCAATCATCTTCCGAAAGATGCAGACTCAGTCCATTGAGGTAGTCCGTGCGCGTTTGCTTTTCCCCCACATTTCCATGAAAGACGGGGAGCACATGAGTAATAAAATCGGGCACATCATCGAGCATGGAAAGCACCAGAACAATTTGTAAATCAGACAGGCGGGTGACACGTTTCAGCAAATCATGAAGCAGCTCGCGTGCCGATGCATCCAAACCGATAAAAGGATTATCCATTAGTAAGACCCGCGGTGAAGTAAGCAAGGTTTTAGTTAGCTGGAACTTACGCAACTCACCGCTCGACAGCAAAATAATTTTCTTATCGAGCAACGATTCCATATTGAATAAAGCAAAAAGCTCTTCTTTTAACGCCACATTGTCCGTCTCACCCAGCAAGTCGCCCACTGTTGGCGCATCTTCCTGATCATGTGCATTCCATCTTTGCTGATAATAGTAATTGGCATCGGCGGCACCATAGGAATCACGAAAAGTGATGTACTTCACATTGTCGTAAACCGTCTGCGTATCCGACGGTGAAAAATCATACGAAACAGAACCTTCCTTCAACGGATATTTCCCCAAAAGGGTGTCAATGAGCAAGCTTTTACCGGCACCATTGGGGCCTACAACGGCAAGATGCTCGCCTTGCAACAAAGAAAATTCAATCGGTTTGGCCAATCGTACAAGCGGATTACGGGCAACGCCCTGATGCATGGATATGATATCGTGTTTCATGATTTTTGATGTCTATCGGATAAATATTTGCAAAAATAGATAAATGAGGAGTCATATTCAAAGAAACATCGTGCCAAAATTCATACCTTTGCGTAATAAGTAACACCTGAGACGATGAAGTACAAACTATTAGTTCTTGATGTTGACGGGACTCTTCTCAACAAAGAGAAGGAGATTAGCCCCCGTACTCTCTCCACATTGCTTAAAATACAGCAAATGGGAGTTCGAATCGTATTGGCATCGGGCCGACCTACATTCGGAATCAGGCCAATTGCCTTAAAGTTGGAGCTCGATAAAAACGATGGCTTCATACTTTCTTATAACGGCGGACAAATTATCAGTATGCAAAAGGAAGAGTTGTTGTTTGAAAAACGCATCAATCCCGAAATGCTTGCGTACCTGGAGAAGAAAGCTACAGAAAGCGGATTCGATGTCTTTACGTATCATCAAGATAAGATTTACACCAATAATCCGTTCAACGAATACATTACCCGCGAAGCCCATATCAACCGGATGGGCGTTTTGAGTTTCGAGCATCTGGCACCGCACATTGACTTCGCACCCTGTAAGTTCATGATTGCGGGTAAGAGGGAAGATCACCTCATCAAACTGGAAGAGCATTGGAGAAAGCGTTTGAACGGGGTTTTGGATGTCTTTCGTTCCGAGCCTTATTTCCTGGAAGTAGTTCCTAATTTCATTGATAAAGCCAACACCTTGGGGGTGCTGTTAGAGAAACTGTCCGTTAAGCCCGAAGAAGTAATGGCGATAGGCGACGGCGTGTGTGACTTCTCCATGATTCAGCTGGCCGGATTAGGCATAGCAATGGGAAATGCTCAAGATTCGGTGAAGGCCTGCGCGGATATTGTAACCACCTCCAACGACGAAGACGGCGTGGCACTAGCTGTTGAGAATAACATTCTGGCCGAAATTCATCCGTCGGAAATTCCTCTAGATGAACTAAACGCCCGGGCACGCCACGCTCTGATGGGCAATTTGGGGATTCAATACACCTATGCATCCGACAAACGAATTGAGGCTACCATGCCGGTTGACGAGCGAACGCGCCAGCCTTTTGGCATTTTGCACGGCGGAGCAACGCTCGCTTTAGCTGAAACCGTAGCCGGATTGGGTTCCATGATTCTCTGCAACCCCGACGAGTTTGTTGTGGGAATGCAAGTCAGCGGAAACCACATATCATCTGCTCACGAAGGCGATACGGTGAGGGCTGTAGGTACCATCATTCATAAAGGACGTTCCTCGCATATTTGGAATGTAGATGTATTTACGTCGACCGACAAGCTGGTATCGTCCGTACGTGTAGTTAACAGCATACTTAAAAAAAGATGAGCCCAAAAGAAAAATTATACGGTGATATTATAGATAGCTTGGCCAACCGGAACATAAGCTTTGCCCTGTATCGGGCGCCCGAAGATAAGAATATTCACTTCTTGGCACAAACCAACGGCCACATCCGGACGTTTTACGACCTGAAGGAACTGAACGGAGAGCAAGGTTTTGTCATAGCTCCCTTTCATTCGGGTAGCAATAAGCCCATTGTTCTCATTCAACCGGATTGTTTGGAGCTTGAGAAACTAGCAGCCACTCCTTGTGAGCCATTAAACGAACTCGATGATGCTTTCGAAGAAAGCAACCGAGACGCTTTAAAAGAAGAATACACCCGGAAATTTCACGCTTTTGTGCAACCACTGCAGGAGAAGGAGTTCGACAAGCTGGTGCTATCTCGTTCAACAACCTTGAGGAGAGAAGCTACTTTTTCTCCGGCTGCTGCCTTCTTCCGGGCAAGCAAACGATACACACATTCTTATGTGTATCTTTGTTACACACCGCAAACAGGCATGTGGCTGGGCAGTACTCCCGAAATCATTCTGTCGGGCGAGCAAGGTTCGTGGAGCACCACCGCTCTGGCCGGAACGCAATCCTTACAACAAGGAGAATTGCCCATTAACTGGGACAGCAAAAACAAAAAGGAACAGCAATTGGTCGCTTCTTACATACGAAGACAACTTCAAACGTTACACATTCAGCCCACGGAGAAAGGTCCTTATGCCGTTCGTGCCGGAGAGCTTGCTCACCTGAAAACCGATTTCCACTTCGCTCTTCGAGAAACAAATTCACTGGGCGATATGTTAAAGTTATTGCATCCCACTCCGGCAGTATGCGGCTTGCCCAAAGAGAAGGCATATCGGTTTATCTTAAGCCAGGAAGGGTACGACCGTAGTTATTATTCGGGCTTCATTGGGAACCTGAATCCTTCGGGCAGAACTGATTTATACGTAAACTTACGATGCATGCACATCGGTAAGGAACGGCTAACGCTGTATGCCGGCGGCGGACTGCTACCCACTTCGAAGTTAGCCGACGAATGGAACGAAACGGAAAAGAAGCTGCAAACCATGCTGGCCATTACTAACAACTGAAAATAACAACCTATGTACTCCGATAAAAAGAACATCCTTCAACTGGTAGCGCTTCTGAAAGCGCACGGCGTAACGAAAATAGTATTGTGCCCCGGCAGCCGTAACGCACCCATCATTCACACGTTGGTTACGCATCCGGATTTCACCTGTTATTCAATGACCGATGAGCGAAGTGCAGGCTTTTTCGCTATCGGACTGGCGCTGCATGGCGGTCAGCCGGCAGCGGTATGCTGTACTTCGGGTACGGCGTTGCTAAACCTGCATCCGGCTGTGGCCGAAGCTTTTTATCAGCAGGTACCGCTGGTTGTTATATCGGCCGACCGCCCCGCGGCATGGATCGGACAAATGGACGGGCAAACGTTGCCTCAACCGGGTGTGTTCCAATCGCTCGTGAAGAAATCGGTTAACTTACCGGAGATACATACGGAGGAAGACGAATGGTATTGCAACCGACTGATCAACGAGGCGCTTCTGGAAGTAAACCATCACGGTAAAGGACCGGTACACATCAACGTGCCTCTGGCGGAACCTCTGTTTCAATTTACCACCGAAACATTGCCCGAAGTACGCGTAATGACCCGCTACCAAGGGTTAAACGTGTACGACCGCGACTACAACGACCTCATTGAGCGGCTGAACAAATACAAGAAACGAATGGTTATTGTGGGACAAATGAGCCTGATTTATCTGTTTGAAAAGAAATATTCCAAGCCTCTTTATAAACAGTTTACATGGCTCACCGAGCACATAGGCAACCAAACCGTACCGGGCATTCCCATCAAGAACTTTGATGCCGCACTGTATGCCATGGATGAAGAGACACAAGAAAAAATGGTGCCCGAACTGGTGATTACCTACGGCGGACATATTGTTTCCAAACGTCTGAAGAAATACCTTCGGGAACATCCACCTGTGGAGCATTGGCACGTATCGGCAGACGGTTCGGTAACCGATTTATATGGTTCGCTCACTACCATCATCGAAATGGACCCGTTTGAGTTTCTGGAGAAGATTGCTTTTCTGCTCGAAAACAACACACCCGATTATCCGCGGCTATGGGAAAACTATTGCAAAGACATACCACTGCCCCAGTTCCCCTACTCGGAAATGTCGGCCATTGGGAGCCTCATCGGTTCCTTACCTCTGCAATGTGCGCTGCATTTGGCCAACAGTTCGGTCATTCGTTATGCCCAGCTATTCCCGGTATCAAACAGCATTGAAGTGTGTTGTAACCGCGGAACAAACGGAATAGAAGGATCATTGTCTACCGCCATCGGCTATGCGGTGGCCTCGGAGAAGCTAAACTTTATCGTTATCGGAGACCTTAGTTTCTTTTACGACATGAATGCCATCTGGAACCGGAACATTGGGAACAACATCCGCATCATGCTGCTCAATAATGGTGGAGGCGAAATTTTCAACACACTGCCCGGACTGGAAATGTCGGGGCGCTCGCATCAGTTCATTACTGCCGTGCACACCACATCCGCCAAAGGATGGGCAGAGGAAAGAGGTTTTCTTTACCTTCGGGCGGAAGATGAAACTCAGCTGGAGGAAGCCATGAAAACCTTCACTCAGCCTGAGATGCTTGCGCAACCTCTCTTAATGGAAGTTTTTACCAATAAGAATAAAGACTCCCGCATACTAAAAGACTATTATCACCAACTAAAAAAATAAATATATGAGTACATCTAGAGAATGGACTACCATCAAAGAATACGAAGAGATTCTGTTTGACTATTATAACGGAATTGCCCGCATCACCATCAACCGCGAGCGCTACCGCAATGCCTTTACACCCACAACAACCGGTGAAATGAGTGATGCTTTGCGCATCTGCCGTGAAGAAGCCGACATTTGGGTGGTTGTCATTACCGGTGCAGGCGACAAAGCGTTCTGCTCGGGTGGCGATCAAAATGTGAAAGGAAGAGGCGGATACATCGGTAAGGACGGGGTTCCCCGCCTCAGCGTGCTCGATGTGCAAAAGCAAATTCGCTCCATCCCCAAGCCGGTCATTGCCGCTGTCAACGGATATGCTATTGGTGGCGGACATGTATTGCACGTGGTTTGTGACCTTTCCATCGCATCGGAGAATGCCATCTTCGGACAAACAGGACCTCGCGTGGGGAGCTTTGATGCCGGATTCGGTTCTTCTTACCTGGCACGCGTCGTGGGACAAAAGAAAGCCCGTGAAATTTGGTTCCTCTGTCGCCAATACAATGCGCAAGATGCGTTGAACATGGGCTTGGTCAACAAAGTGGTTCCGCTGGAACAACTCGAAGATGAATACGTACAGTGGGCAGAAGAAATGATGTTGCTAAGTCCGCTGGCCCTGCGCATGATTAAAGCCGGTTTGAACGCCGAGCTGGATGGTCAGGCCGGTATTCAGGAATTGGCAGGCGATGCCACCATGCTTTATTATTTGACGGACGAAGCGCAAGAAGGGAAAAACGCTTTCCTCGAGAAACGGAAACCCGACTTCAAGAAGTTCCCCAAATTACCTTAATCAATTCCCGAATCTAACTGTTTCGTGATGTATAACATTCAAATAACTCCCCGCCTGCTGCACTTCAAACAGCCGGCGGGGACTTCAAGAGGCGTTTACAACACCCGCAAAGTGTGGTACATAGAAATTTCTTCTATGGAAAACCCTTCCATAAAAGGCATAGGCGAATGTGCACCCCTGCCCAACTTAAGTTGTGACGATGTTCCCCAGTACGAAGAGGTACTACAACAGGCATGCAGCAGAGTAGCTCGGGAAGGAAACATCCCAACCGAATCGTTGCGCAATTATCCATCCATCTTGTTCGGATTAGAAACCGCTCTGCGTCATTATGAAACAGGAAGTCTGGCTTTATGGGACACTCCTTTTTCACGAGGCGAAGCGGGTATTCCCATCAACGGACTGATATGGATGGGAAACTTCGAGGAAATGTACCGGCAAATCGAAGCTAAAATGGAGGCCGGTTACCGCTGCATCAAGTTAAAGATTGGTGCCATTGACTTCGATGCGGAGCTAACACTGCTGAAACACATACGCTCTCGCTTCAGTGTAAAGGATATCGAGTTGCGCATTGATGCCAACGGAGCTTTCTCACCCGCAGAAGCCATGCATAAGCTCGACGCATTGTCTAAGTTAGATTTGCATTCCATTGAGCAACCCATACGGGCGGGACAATGGGAGGAAATGGCCCGGTTAACAGCCCGCACGCCCCTGCCCATCGCACTCGATGAAGAACTGATAGGGCACAACATACCTGAAATTAAGCAAGAACTTCTCTCAGCCATTCGTCCGCAATACATCATCTTGAAACCTTCTCTGCACGGAGGCATCTGCGGCAGCAATGAGTGGATTGCAGAAGCCGAAAAGCAAAACATTGGCTGGTGGGTAACCTCGGCACTTGAATCGAACATCGGGCTCAACGCCATTGCTCAATGGTGCGCCACGCTACACAATGCGTTGCCTCAGGGCTTGGGTACCGGGCAACTATTTACCGATAACATTGACCTGCCACTTGAAATCCGAAAAGATTGCTTGTGGTTTTGCGCTGAAAAGCCATGATTACAGAAGAAAGAACACAGTCCATTACACTGAACGGCATTACGTACAATGCCCAGGAAATCAAAGAACTGAACCAATCCGTTACGGACGAGCCGCCTGTCATCCTCAGAGATCTCTATGCTTTTCTGGACGACTGGTATTCGCCCTCACCTACCCTGGTTGTGCACACATCGGGCTCAACAGGAACGCCCAAACCAATCACTGTATTGAAAGAGCAGATGATAAAGAGCGCGCAGTTGACTTGCGATTATTTGCAATTAAGGAAAGGAGACACCGCTTTGCTATGCATGCCTCTGCAATACATTGCCGGCAAAATGATGGTAGTGCGGGCACTGGTGGCGGGTATGAATCTGCTGGTCAGAGAACCTTCCGGGCACCCGTTGGCACATCTTCACTCCCCTTTGCGTTTTGCTGCCATGATACCGCTGCAAGTATACAACTCACTTCAAAACCCGGCCGAGCGACAAGCTTTGTGCCGCATCGAACAACTTATCATCGGGGGCGGAGCCATTAACTCTACTCTGGAAGAAGAAATAAAAACATTACCGGGGGCGGTTTATTCAACGTACGGCATGACCGAAACCCTATCGCACATTGCCCTGCGGCGCCTCAACGGTCCCAATGCCTCATCGCATTACCAACCGTTTGAACAGGTGAAGTTGTCCTTATCCGACCAAGGAACTTTGGTTATTGATGCACCTTCTGTATGCGCAGAACAGCTTGTGACCAATGATGTAGCCCGTATTTTCGACGACGGAAGTTTCACGATTCTGGGAAGGAAAGACAATATAATCAATACGGGAGGAATTAAGGTGCAAACCGAATGGGTGGAGGAGCAACTGCGCCCGCTCATCGGGACAGACTTTGCCATCACCTCGGTACCCCACAGTCAACTCGGTGAAGCTGTTGTGCTACTTCTCAAACATGCTGAGAACATAAACACAGATACGCTCCGAACACAGATGGATGAATTCTTGCCGAAGTATCATTCGCCCAAATACATTTTAATAACGCATAGCATACCGCAGACCGGTAGCGGGAAGATAGACCGGGCGGGCTGCAAAGAGCTTGCTCAAAGATTGATGGAACAGCATTGATCGGCTACACAAAGGATTTTAATCGGCACGTTTACAACAATTTTATTGCTTGTCTTACCCTAGAAAAAGTTGACTCTGAAATTCCTTAAAAGATGAGTGATATATCTAAGAGTCGTCGTGTTTTTGATACCGCATTTAAAATGTCGGTAGTTGCAGAGTTTCTTCAGGGTACACATAGCAAACGTTCTTTGTGTAATAAATATTCCATTCCCAGTACAAGTACATTACGGAGTTGGATTCGTATCTTTGCTCCGGATAATGAACTACATGATACGCCCATGCCAAAGAAACCTCAGAGTGAGAACGAAGAAATCTTAGCCTTGCGTCGTCTTCTTCAAGAAAAAGAATTGTGCTTGAAGCGTGAAAAGATGCGTGCTGATTTCTTAGATGAAATGATTAATGTAGCCGAAGAAAAGTTTCAGCTTCCTATTCGAAAAAAAGCTGGCACCAAACGGTAAAACAGCTTCACGCAAAGAATCCCTCTTATCATGTGGGAGCTCTTTGCGGACTGTTTGGTGCTTCTAAGCAAGCTTATTACCAACACGTAGATGATAACATCAAATCTCTTGCCCTCTGCCGTTTCATTATTGAGTTCGCTCAAGATATTCGCGGAAAATCCGCTGCCATAGGTGGTGAGAAACTCTGGGTGATGTACAACCAATACTTCGGTAAAGATTACAGCATCGGCCGTGATGCTTTTTTGAAAGTACTCAAGCAACACAACCTGATGCTCAAAGCGCCCAAGAGAAGTTGCCGTACCACCGATTCGACTCACGGTTTACCGACTTACCCTAACCTAATCAAGGATCTGACTATCAACAGGTCCAATCAAGTCTGGGTGAGCGACATAACCTATATTCGTTTACGGGAAGATGAATTTTGTTTTCTCTCCCTTATAACAGATGCCTACGACCATGAGATTGTAGGTGCTTACGTAGGCCCTACGCTGGCTGCTATTCACACCATAGAGGCTCTTAAGCAATCTTATAAAAACAGAAGTATACAACAGGGAGATTCATTGATTCATCACTCAGATCGAGGGGTGCAGTACGCAAGCTTTGGGTATATAAATGAATTGAGGCAAAAAGGAATAAGGATTAGTATGACCCAGAATGGAGATCCTAAAGAGAATGCCATAGCAGAAAGGGTAAATGGCATTCTCAAAAAGGAATTCCTTAATCAATATTCCTTTCAAACGATAGAGCAAGTCAGGCAAGCGGTACAGGAAGCTGTCACATTCTACAATACTAAACGACCTCATAGAAGTTTGGATATGCTGACTCCTGAACAAGCTTATGGTAAGACGGGGCTCATCAAGAAGCGGTGGAGAAGTTATAAGGATAAATACAGAGATCCTTGCCCGCAATAAGAAGAAAAAACTATCTTTGCTTTCAAAAGAGTGAACCGGGTTCTGTTTAGCACTTGAATGAAACAAACCCGGATGGATGCAAACAGCTCCTCACGTTTAAATATTTTAAGCCTAGAAGAGAGCTGTCAATCCAAGTTAGGGACTAGAAAGAAGCTAGTCAACCTGAGTTAGAGATTTAAATTATAACCTGTCAACTTCAGATAGGGATAAGAGACGTTTAGTCAACCTATATTAGGTTATTACAGCTGGTGAACAAATATCGTATACACCCGGGTGTACAGACCTTGTACACCCCCATGTATGATACTTGTACACCCGGATGTACAGCCTGTGTACACCCGGGTGTATATAAGATTTTGCCACGAGGAAATAAAGAAAAGCTAACCAGCTTATTTCTCCATCTCAATATCGATATTAGTAGTGTCCCACTTGCACATTTGTCCGGTTGCGGCATCAACCACAAAACCCGGCCAGAACAAGATATTTATCACTGCAACCGAATTAAATTTCGCATCTAACTTCAAAGGTGTGGGACGGTAACCTTCTTTCTTAGCAATCAAGTACTTGCTGGAAAGTTCTTTTTTGATAAATACTGATGTAGAGTTGTTGTCCTTAATCTCGGCAATCTTCACCCCATCATCATAAATCTTGATGCCATTTTCGCCATTGAAGGTTATGGCTTGTTTAGATGGAGTAAAAAGAGTACAACAAGACGACAGCAACATGGCCGGCAAAACAAATAAAAGAATCTTTTTCATATTAGTATGTATTAAAATTAGTAAGTGCTAGTTTACCAGGGCTTCTGTTATCGTTGATAATTGTTAAGTCTTAGCTATAGCTTTTGCAAAAATCCATAAAAAAAGGATAAAATGCAAACGATTCTATCCTTTTTTTATTCTTAATCTTTGATTTCGTCTCTGACTACAGCCATCATGCCTTCCACCTGTGCCAAGGCAAGCATCCGTCCGTGAAAAGAATATCCGGGATTGTAACCTTTATCGGCATCGTCGAGCATCAATCGACCGTGATCCACTCGCATAGGCAAGTCGGCACGCTCTTTCTCAAAAATGCGAACCAGATCAACCAGGTGTCCGCGACCCTCCAGATGAGAAGCTTCGATGAAGTTTCCATCGGGCGTAGCGTTTGTGCTACGCAGATGCACAAAATGAGTACGCGAGGCAAAGCGACGGGCTAGTTGAGGCACGTCATTATGAAGTCCGGCACTCAGTGAACCGGCGCAAAAGGTAAGTCCATTGTGCGGATTATCTACAGCCTGCAAGAACCAATCGATATCTTCCGCACTGGTTACAATGCGAGGCAATCCCAATACCTGATAAGGAGGATCATCGGGGTGAATGCACATGTTGATGCCCCACTCTTCGCACACCGGCATAATGGCAGCAAGGAAATAGCGCAAGTTCTCACGCAATCCGTCCCGGTCGATACCGTTATACAACTGAAGCAGGCGTTTAAAAATGGCAACCGGATTTTGATCGCCTTCTTTTATATTACCGTTAACAAATCCTTGTGTCTTCACGATAATCGTATCAACCAGTTCATCCTTTTCTGCCTGCGTTATGGTCCGATCAAGTTCGTCAACCTGACGCAATTCATCGGCAGTATAATCAGACTCGGCATGTTCTCTGTTCAGTATCTTACAGTCAAAGTAAGCAAAACGGATCTTATCAAAATAAAGCGACGAGGTACCATCGGCCCAAGGGTGAGCCAGATCCGTGCGAATCCAGTCGATCACCGGCATAAAGTTATAGCAAACGGTGGTAATGCCTGCACGGCCTAAGTTGGCCAGACTAATTTTATAATTTTCAATCAGTTCGTCGCGCTGAGCACCTCCGTATTTGATCGATTCGGAAACGGGCAGACTTTCAACGACCGACCACTTCAGGCCGAATGATTCAATATACTGTTTCATTTCCGTGATGGCTTCGAAGCTCCACACTTCGCCATTGGGAATATGATGAAGGGCTGTAACAATGCCCTCCACTCCTATCTGTTTAAGCATGGGAAGTGTAATCTTATCACCCTTCCCAAACCATCTCCATGTTTTCTGCATGATACTGATTTCTTTTTATGAAGCAAAGTTACGAATTATTTATCGGGGAGCATTCTCGTGGTTGGAAATATGGAGCTTAAATCTTTTCAGACTATCCAAATCATGCACGGGTCTTTCCAGTTCATACGGTATAGGCATTTGGCTATATTGCTGAAAATAAAGTAAGCAGCCGTCTTTCCACCACATGGCATCACGCGTTTGAATCTTCAATCGGCGTTGCACCTCTTTGAAACGGTTGCTGTCAACCAAGCCTTCAAAAGCATCCCATGTTTTTTGGAATGAACGAGTCTGCTGTAATCCTTTATCATAAGTATAACAGAGTTCCTCCCAAAGCGTACGCCCGTTCTTCATTTTAAAACTCCACGGCACATGATGGAACCACAGAATCAAGTTCTCGGGACACGTTTGCACATCATCATACAAATCACACAATGGAGATTGATACTGTGCCACCGCATTGCTACCCGTCTTACTGCGATCGAAACCGACTCCAACCTTATCAGCCTTATGATAATAGCCCGGCAACCAGTCGGCACGCGCTCCCGGCACTTCGCACCAAGGTTCGGGTCCGTAATGATGTCCGAAAGCAAATATATGATGCAAGCCCAGTGGCATCATATAATTCACGGCAGCCTCACGAGATTCCATCATCATTTTTTCGGTAGCCGACAAAAAAGAAGCAGAGCTTGCAGCATCCGGGAAAGTCTGCTTCAGCCATTCGTCTGCAATTTGTTCCGAAGACAATTCATGATTCCATGCCAAACGGCCAAATGCATACCAGTTAGATTGGGCAAACGTGTGTCCGCACCAATTATCCTCGTCGCCGATATTAGCCACTCCTGCCATAGCAGTCAGCGCATGAGGGTAAACAGACCCATCGGTAACGCGCGCCACAGTAGAGCCTTTACCTTTTTGATACGTATCACTTTCCAGACATTCCTTCCACATGGAGGCCAAATAAGCCAGATGATTAGAGAAGCCCAGATATTCTTGGGTAATCTGAAACTCGGGCATAACCGGTGTCTTTTTCATGGCGCCGAACAGCGGACTAAACGGTTCGCGCGGCTGAAAATCAATCGGTCCGTTTTTCACCTGAACAATCACGTTATCATGAAATTGCCCGTCGAGTGGCATAAACTCCTGATATGCCTGCTTGGCACGATCCTGATCTCCGGGATTATACACAAAAGCCCTCCACATAACAATACCCTTATGCGGTTTCAAAGCCTCGGCAAGCATATTGGCTCCATCGGCATGCGTACGCCCAAAGTCCTGCGGACCGGGCAACCCTTCGGAGTTAGCTTTCACTAGAAACCCTCCAAAGTCGGGAATCAGTTTATAAATCTCGTTGACTTTATCAATCCACCATTTGCGAACATTCTTATCCAGAGGATCCGAAGTAGACAGTCCGCCCAGCTCGGCAGGCGATGAGAAGTTAATAGACAAGTATACTTTGAGTGCGTAGGGACGGAACACGTTGGCCAAAGCCTGCACTTTCTGTAAGTATGCAGCAGAGAGCACTTCCGGACTTGCATTCACATTATTCAGTACCGTACCGTTGACTCCGATCGAAGCATTGGCACGGGCGTATGCTTCATAACGAGGAGAGAGAGTTGCCGGCAGTTCGTCCCAATTCCACAACGAGCGCCCTGCGTAACCCCGTTCAATCGTGCGGTCCAAATTGTCCCAATGATTCAGTATACGTATTTTATAAGATGGAGATTCTTTGATGTCGAGCCGGTTCATCGATGCCCCCGTCTGCTGCATGCGCAACAGTTGAAAGGCTCCATACAAAAGACCGGCATCACCTATTGAACTGATTGTGATACTCTTACCATCTGTAGCTGTCCGAATCCAATAGCCATCGCTACCCAGTTCACGTTCAACTTTACTTTTGTCGACCTTGAGCACCACCGGCACGCCACGCCATCCGTGTTTCAACTCAGCAACAGCCACTTGAATGGTTGGTGTCATTTTACGAGTTATCACTTCAGCGGCTGTTTTCGGTGCAGGCATCCGAAGCCATAAACTATCTGCTTCACTAGCATACGAACCCGATGCTAAACAACAAAATATCAGTAAACAGAAAAATCTAATCATCCTAACATGTATTTGGTATAACAAACTATTTTATCATTCAAACGGATAAATCACTCCCCACTCTTTTCTTAATTGATCCATCAGCTTCATGATACGCAATGTTTCAGCGTGAGGCATATAAGGAGACTCAATCCAACCTTCTCGTAAAGCCTCTATACAAGCATACACCTGGTACTCGTATCCCGTAATTTGTGGCGGACAATTATAATGAGCTAACATTTCATAATCACGCGACACTACGGTAACCCGTTGGGGATTATTTATGTTTTCAATAATAAGATGTCCTTTGGTTCCCGAAATAATGCCCTGCCTGTCGCTCATACACTCCATAGAACTATGCAACACCGCCATTTTATGATCTTTAAAGATAAGAGTTATGGCATTCTGAGAGTCAACTCCCGTATCAGTCTTTACACAAGTAGAAACAACCTTTTCAATCTCCGTGCCAAAGACCATGGATGCAAAATTCAGCGTATAAACGCCTAAATCAAGCAATGCTCCGCCAGCCAGAGCAGGCTGCAACATACGCTCTTTATAACCGATGGGATACCCTAAATTGGCAGTCAACATAGTCGGTTCCCCAATAACACCGTTTGACACAAATTCATTAATGGTGCGCGACAGAGGCATGTAACGAGTCCAAATGGCTTCGGTAATGAAAACATTTCTTTCACGAGCCAAATTTAGCAATTCTTCTGCCTGAGCAGCATTTGCAGTGAAGGCTTTTTCGCATAAGACAGCTTTTCCCTTCAACAAACACATTTTAGCGTGCCCGTAATGATGAGAATGAGGAGTAGCAATGTAAACCAAATCAATATGTTCGTCTTGTAGCATCGCCTCGTAAGAAGAAAAAGAGTTCGCAATTCCCCATTTCTGAGCAAAAGCCTTGGCCCTCTCAGCATCTCGTGAAGCAACTCCATAAGCAATCACATCATCGCCCATTCCTTGGAGGGTAATCGCCATTTTTTCGGCAATCCAACCGGTTCCAATAATTCCTATTCTAACCGTTTCAAACATATATTATCCTTTCATGCATTCAAACACATTCTCACTAAACCTTATTTCAGGAACAAAAGAGTTGGGGAAATTACTTCCCTCCCCCTTCAATTGTCTTGATAGAGCCATCGGCATTGTATTCAAGTTCGCAAACCTTCAAGCTGCGAAGCCAAGTACGTCCGCCAGAGGGCACACTGTCATGATGGAACAAATACCATTTTCCTTGGAATTCACAAATAGCATGATGCGTAGTCCATCCTACCACCGGAGTAAGTATAACACCCTGATATGTAAATGGCCCGTACGGATTATCACCTATTGCATAGCAAAGCTGATGAGTGTCACCGGTAGAATATGAGAAATAGTATTTACCATTATATTTATGTACCCACGATGCCTCAAAGAAGCGACGATTATTATCACCTGCCGTAAGAGGTTTGCCATTCTCATCAAGTATAACAACAGGACGAGGCTCTTCTGCAAATTCAAGCATGTTATCGGCTAGTTTGGCAATTCTGGAAGGGATGGCAGGTTCGTTATCAGCAGGGAATTCAGCACACTCCAACGCCTTGTTATTCTTATAACGTTGCAGCTGGCCGCCCCATAAACCACCGAAATACATGTAGTAATTACCATCACCGTCATCGAGTATGGCGGGATCGATACTGTAGCTTCCCTTCATCGGATCGGGCTGAGCAATAAAAGGACCTTCGGGTTTATCGGCCACGGCTACTCCTATTCTAAAAATATCCGTTTGATCCTTTAACGGGAAATACATATAATATTTTCCGTCTTTACAAGTACAATCACAGTCCCACAGCTGGCGTCCTGCCCAAGGAATATCTTTCACATCAAGTACCACTCCGTGGTCAGTAACCGGACCATCTATCGTTTCCATCGAAAAGACATGGTAATCTTTCATATCGAAATGATCACCGTTATCATTCTCGGGTATGCCACTCTCCCGGTCATGCGACGGATAAATGTATAGTTTACCATTAAACACATGCACAGCCGGATCGGCCATATAATCTCCCGGAACTAAATATTTTGCTTTATTTTCCATAATGATACCTTTCATTTAAAATCCAAACAACGTTGGACGATTTATACTTCATATTAATTTCTCTGTATTATATCAAATGCTCTGCTATTTGAATGAAGACAAAGCTGCAACTTTATCCTACTGTCTTCTTTCGCAGCTAGATTCGTTCATGTACAAATATGATTTTTTGTATCCGCCACAATCAATCACAATTTTCTCTAGCACCACAGCCGGGTTCAACGGTTTAAAATCAAGAATGTAAGTGCCATCCTCAGAAACAGGAAGTTCTAACGTAACTTCTTTCTCTATCACCCGGCGAGCTACCGTAGGATAGAACACACTATACACATTCTCGGGCAATTCATTCAGGTTATGATTGAAGTTAACAGTCTCCTCATTACCGCCCCTGAAGCCTACAGTATACTTGTGCCCTTTCACATCCTGAAAAGCGAGCGTAGACTTAACGACCACGATTACCTTAACCGTCTTCATGCCCCTGGCCTCTTGCGGCAGAGTCATCTTATACGAAAGCGAAGCACCGTTCACAGGCGATGTATAAGGCATCAGAGTTACAGCGCTTAAGAAGCGCCCCATATCAGGTATTATCTTCCATTCAGTACCTTGCGGAGCTTTATTCTCAAAGAAATGTTCAGCTTCCATTGCTACATATCCATCTTTACCGGTAAAGACATAGCCACCCACAGCTTTTTCAGGTTCAGCAATGCGGAATACCTCAGGTAGCTTGTCGGCAGGGAAATTATCATTCCATATTGTATATCCGATATGCTTTTGTATCATCATATTCTTCCACTTTCCATCGGCCATCACATTATTGTAATCATAACTCAGAGCCTTGTCGCGTGCAAAACACTTCTCAACTTGGTTGGCCCAATGGTTAACCATCGGATTATTTTCTGCATAAAGCTTATGATTCATAGCCTGTGCATAATACATTTCATAAAGGTTAGACATAGCCTGAACCGGGAAAAGCAACAACTGTTTGTAAGCATCTCTATACTCGGGAGTCAAAGACATGTACTGGCGCAAGGCCTCAGCCTCCAGGCGCGCATAATCATCGGCCACCTGCTTCCATTCGCCGGTTTCCAGATTGTAAGTCTTAGCATCCAGCATTTCCGGAGTAACTCTACCGTTATACTTACTATACAGATTAAGGATCCTGGCTGCTTCATCCGCCTGCTCTTCACCGAAAGCCTGAGCACAAAACTTACGAGGGTGCTTCATAAAGTTCTCCGCAGTATAAGCATCCGGATTCCATGCCATATCAAGGAATAGAGTGATAGGATATTCCATGGGTTTAAGGTCGCCCACATTCAGAACCCACAGTTTTTCGACACCATATTCGTATGCCAGATGCAACTGTTCCCACATCCCCTGTATAGGAGTAACATTCAACCATTTCGTGTTACGCGGAGCACCTACATAGTCCACATGATAATACAATCCCCATCCTCCGGAACGGTTACGTTCTTTTTCAGCTGGCAGACGACACACATTGCCCCAATTGTCATCACACAGAAGCATAATAACATCATCGGGCACACGCATACCTTTATCGTAATAATCGAGCACCTCTTTATAAAGAGCCCACACTTGAGGAGTTTCCTTAGCAGGCTTGCCCGTTACATTCTGAATAATCTTTCGTTGATTTTCAACAACAGTTTCAAGAAGCTTCACGTTAGTACCATCGGACATGGCAGCATCACCATCGCCACGCATGCCGATAGTAACCACATCTTCTGTATGCTTCATTCTTTCTATCCCCTCCTGAAAGAACTGATCCAGCACCTTCTTGTTGGTTGCATAATTCCACGCTCCATGCTCATTGCGCTTTCTAGTCCATTCTTGATGATTGCGTGCCATTGGTTCATGATGAGAAGTACTGATTACCACTCCCATTTCGTCGGCAGTTTTGCTGTTTAGAGGATCATCACCATAGAATGCCCAGCTCCACATGGCAGGCCATAAGAAGTTACCTTTCAGACGGAGAATAAGTTCAAATACATCACTATAAAAACGATGGCCACCAAAATCGGTCCCATAATGTTGCTTTACCCATCCGGTGAGACACGGAGCTTCATCATTCAAAAAGATCCCCCTATATTTTACAGCCGGTTCCCCATCGGTATAGACACCCGGCATTACATAAGCCTCCGTTTGCTTCACCACAGGTACATCCATCCACCAATACCAGGGCGACACACCCATTTGTTCAGCCAGTTCATACACACCATATATAGTACCACGGCGGTCGCTACCGGCTATTACCAAAGCTTTCTCCACCCCTTGAAGTGGATTGTCTACTGTAGTGATGATAAACTTCTCATTCTTATTCTCAAGTTGCTTCTTATCGAGTTTTTTAGCCTTGATAAGCTGCTTTATATACGTAGACTCCAAGCTACCTACTATGATACAGCTTTCCGAGGAAGTATTTTTTAATAACTGAGGCTTCATGCCGCACACACGGTTAAAGTCTTCTATAAGATTATTAACGGCTATTCCTATACCTTTCTGATCCTTTTCATCTAGAAGGATATTTACCACTTTTCCGCTACCGATTATCTGAAAAGCGCCATCGGCTTTCCTGAAAGTCACAAATTGATCTGCTGCATACGTGGTTAAACAAAACAATAAAAGCGCAAAGGTTGAACAAAGTTTCTTCATACGTATATAACCTTTATTATTTACTTTTGTTATTACTAGCTTCATTGATCATTTCATTCACAACTGGTTTGAGTTGGAAATTCCGATCAAACAATACAGGATAATCCGTACGACCTTTCATCGGCCAGTCATTTCTCCATGAGTCGGCATCCGTAGCTCCCCAGACGGTAACACGAGTCACCTTATCACTGTGTTTGATGAAAAGTTTAAAGAACTCTCTCATTCGGTCATTCCATGCCTTTGAAACAGAATCGGGCAACATGTCGGGGTAAGGATTCATTTCCTTCTGGTAATCAAAATTAGCAGAAACATCGGCACCTACATTGGGCGCAGGAGGAGGGAGAATGGTCAGATCAAGTTCGGTAATCATCACCTTTACACCAGTCGCAGCAAAAGCTAGCAGGCTCTTTTCAAAATCCTCCACCTTAGGAAATTCCATTGTGAAATGTCCCTGCATCCCTACAGCGTCAATCCGAATGCCTTTTGCTTGTAGTTTTTTAACCATATTGGCCACTGCGTCTCTACGACCTTTGTGTGCCATGGAGTAGTCATTATAATATAACTCAGCATCTGGGTCGGCCTGATGCGCAAACTGAAAGGCCAAAGGTATATAGTCTTCACCCAATATTTCATAAAACTTTGTTTGGCGATAAGAGCCATCATCTTCAAACGCCTCATTCACCACATCCCATCCTTTAATTTTACCTTTATAGCGACTCACAACGGTAGTGATATGCTCTTTCATACGTTCTATAAGCACTTCCTTTGATACATTCTTACCATTTTCGTCCACACAGAACCAAGGTGCCAGCTGTGAATGCCATATTAATGTATGCCCAATTATATCCATGTTATATTTCTCTCCAAAAGCAACAAACCGGTCGGACTGAGTAAAATCATAGCGTCCCTCCTCAGGATGTATCACTTCACTTTTCATACAGTTTTCTGGAGCCACAGAATTAAAATGCTTGATGATGAGTTGCGCACCCGCACTATCTCTTCCCGACGCCTGATTGTCATTAATAGCCACTCCCATCAAAAATTTATTGGCAAAAACATCCTTCAGCGTTACTTCACGATTGCCCTTAGTACTTTTGCAACCTGACAAACAAACAAGGCCAAGTCCCGCCATTAAAATTAAATTTTGTACTTTCATAAAACAAGGTGTTGTTGATTATACTTTATTAGATCTTCGCACTGCAAGCTCCTGTTGAATCTTCTCATTAAAATGCTTGGATATGGGATAAAAGAGCAACGCGAAAACTCCCACAACGAAAGTAAGCGCAGGTATGATACTTGAACTGATACGGATTCCGAACAAAGCAGATTCTGTTTGAACCACGTTAGGAATAAAGCCAAAGGAATCAACAATAGCTCCACAAATGGCACCTCCGATTCCTAAGCCGGCTTTCAAAGCGAACACAATACCTGCAAAAACAAAACCGGTTGCTCTCCGGTGATTAACCCATTCGGAGTGATCGGCCACATCGCCCATCATAGCCCATAAAAGAGGAATAGTAGGTGCATAAGCCATACTTTTGAGCATATTAATCACAAAAATAAGCCCTACACTTTTGGCATCTACAACGAAAAACAACGAGGTGAATACAGCCGTTAGTGCCAAACAGATGATGAACACATTTCTCTTTCCAAATATGTTCGACAAATAGCCCGAAAGAAAAATCACTCCGAGAAGAGTTAGAAGTTGACCTACCATATTAAAAAGGCTATAACCTACTGCAAAAACATTGCTGTGATCGGGAAGAGCAATGAGTCCGAACGCATCTAAGAACTGATGCCACAAGCCATAGGTATTTCCATCAACGGTAACCAAGCCAAAATGCTGCAAGAAATTAAATAAAGAAGTCTTATCTACAAAATAATTAAAGTAGTAAGACATACTGCTTCCCCACATTGCCAACGTAGTAAATAAGAATAGCGTAAGCACAAACATGGCTTTCCACGGACGGTTGGAAACAATATCTTTAAAATCTTGCTTGATAGAGTTTTTCTGGTTGGCCGGTGGAAGAATACGCTCTTTGGCAGAGAAGAATGTGATAACAAGTAAAACAACTGCCACAGCGGCAAACAATGTAATCGTAACAAACCATCCTTTTTGTGCATCCCCTTGCCCGAACTTAGCAACCAGAGGCAACGTAAGCCCTTGTACAATGAAAGTAGCAATGGTTGCCGTTACAAAACGTATGGAAGATATGCTGGTACGTTGTTTAATGTCACTAGTCATGACACCTCCCAAAGAAGCATAAGGAGTATTGTTGAATGAATAAATAGCCATCAGCAAAGTATAGGTAACGCCGGCATAAATAATTTTGCCCCTTTCAGTCAAGTCGGGTGTAGAAAAAGCCAATATAAAAAACAATGCAAACGGAATAGCTGTCCACAACACCCAAGGTCTGTATTTTCCCCAGCGGGTTTGGGTTCGGTCTGATAAGATACCCACCACCGGATCGACAAAGGCGTCGAATACGCGGGCTACCAACAAAATCATTCCTGCTGCTGTTGCTTTAATACCGAAGACGTCCGTGTAGAAAAATAATTGGAACATCATCATCATTTGAAAGACCAGGTTCGCTGATCCATCACCCAGACTATAGCCAATTTTCTCGGCCATTGATACTTTCTGATTGGAGCTTTTCATTGCATTTTATTTTTTATGATTAATTATGTCTGTATATACATGCAAATTTAATTATATAAGACTGAGCTATTGAGAATTAGCATATCAAGTCATTTACTCTGTGTAACAGCAAACAGCATTATTGTAACAAATGCTTTTGAGTACGTTACATACTTCATTATCACTTATATTCATACAGCTTTACATATAATATTTTAAATTCACCAACGGAAATACGAACGTGACGTCCTTGATGAGTCTGATCACCATTTAGCCGACGTACATATTGAAACGAGCCATCAGCCTGAATACTGACCTCGTCAACCGTTCCTATGCCAACACGGCTTTCTCCTTTCCAAGAAGTTTCTTGTTGCGCATGATCTCCTCCCTGATAAGCAAACCCGTCTTCTCCGAGTTTCGTGTTTATCGTTTGGCTGTGTACATCTGCTTTTTCAAACTCCACCACTATACCATTTCCGGCAATGAGGAATTCATCTTTCGAAAGGCGTAAAACAACACCCCCACCCTCCGGCCATATACTTCCATCGGTAGCGCGCGGATCCCAAGGCAATGTGAAGTAGTGCCGACAAGTGAGCTTAACACCATCATATTGCAGCACACGTTCTTTGTTCTGAGCATCAAAAAACAAACCGTTCATAACTCCTTTCCCTTGATTGGAAGTTATCACAGGCATCAGTTCTTTCATTAGTCCGTAGCCCTGCACAAGCGGATCTTGTGGGGAATCCGATCCATCTTCAATGGAAAACGGACTAAAACCTATTGCATCGTGCTCTGCAAAGACATATAGTGCCTGCACCGAATTGTTCATTGATCTTTTAATTTCGGGTATAAACAACGGATTGTTAGGCAGCTTATATTGTGCTACCCAATCAACAAAGCCTTTGTCATATAAATCGGGGGCCAGCAAATCAATGTGCGGTGCCCCACAATGCCATACATCAATGAGGTGTGCCAACGGACCGGCCGAAGGATATTCACCAGGTTTGCGTCCTCTGCTATTCATTGCCGCATTAACATATAAGGGAATAGAATGAATGGAACGTGCTGTTTGTGCTAGTTTATCTACATATTGCGCATAATGAAAAGCCATAAATATTTCATCCGTATAAACGTCTGCCCCAAAAACATCCTGCCAGGTTCCTTGGGTTTTATACCCATTTTGTGCCCACTTACGAAGCATCTGAGGATGAAGTTCTTTTTTGTTTTTCAGAAGGTAGTTCAACAATTGCTGCGGTACCTGTGATTGAAATAGTTTAGTTGCTTCCTTCGAATAATCGCGTGCATCTTCCAGCATGCCAATTTCATTTTCTATTTGCATCATAATGACCGTTTGTCCATCGCTATCGACCTCGGCAATGTGTTGCATCAATTTCTTAAATGCGCGATTATCAGCCTGATACACGTTTTCGGAGAAAACACTTGCAATCTCCAACGGTTTTCCTGCTTTAGTATAAGCGCGCGGGTATTTCTTATAATCTCTTTTAAACCATAACGGAGCATAGCAACTCATTGAGTTCTTCCATGCACCAAACCACAAGAATACTACTTTTAGGTTATTTTTCGTAGCCTGATTTATTGCTTTATCTATTTGAGAGAAGTTATACGTTCCTTCAGTGGGTTCAATCAAATCCCAATAAGCAGGAACCAATACTGTATTTAGTCCCATACGTTGCAATTTGGGGAAAATACGTTCAACATCTTCAGACGAAGAGGCAGATGAGTTACCCAATTCACCTCCCACAATAAGAAAAGGCTTACCTTGTACGATAAGTTGTGTCGCCGTACCTTGTTTATTCAGGTAAGCAAGGGCACTTTGAGCAGATAAAAAAGCCCATGAGGCAACCAGAAATAAAAATATAAAAGCAAGTTTTCTCATTTTCTAATTTATAATTGAAATGTAAACCGTAAGTTCCGCATCGCTGCCTCACTTACGGTTTACAAATACTCATTTAATTAACCTAACCTACCAATTATTCATATCCTGGATTTTGGAATGCAGCTTTATAAGCCTCATCACCTTCCAGTCTATCTAGTTGACTAGTGGGAACAGGACGAAGATACATGTACGTTTCAATATAACGAGGTACAACAGTAGGTGTCTGACCTACAGTAGCACTGATTTTATACGTACCGCAACGTTCTTTCCATGTTTGTGTACGAGCCAGTTCATACCAACGTAAACCATCACCGAAGTATTCCCTACTACGTTCATCAAGAATGTAATCAATAGTGATAGTAGCTGGGGTAGCAGCTATCACAGCAGTACTATTATCTACATTTTTCGGAGCTTCTTCTGCCACACTATATGTCCACTTACCTGCACGAGCACGAATGACATTAATCAAGTCACGAGCAGACTGACTACCAGTGGCTCCCTTTACAGCTGCCTCAGCAGCAATAAAATAAAATTCAGAGAATTTTAATATATTAAATGGACGAGTGCTAGATACTTTATCGTCATTATAATCAGTTCCCTTACGAGCGATGCCTAGTTTCCAGAGCCCAGGAAAAACAGTACGAGAAATCTTGTCGAGCGCTACTACGTAATCAGCACGACCAGGCAATACACCAAGGCCGCTATTACTTTTGTAAACACTGTTACTATAATCAATACCTCCAGGATCTTTTGGTAAGAAAGAAACCGCAAAATCACCAGGTTTTATTGGCATGTAGTTAGCGTTATAAAGAACAGAAGGGGGATTTGTTCCATACTGATACGTAGCAGGATAGGTAGTGACAAAAGTAGCGTCAAAGCGCGAATCAAGAGTCTTCTCTGCGAAAGCTTTCTCGAAAACGTCGGCTATAGGTGCCATACGGCTCCACATTCGGCTAAATTTCTGCCCAGCCTTGACTGTACGTTGGAAAGGACTTTTTCCAGACCACGAACCAGTAACTGTACTGCTCTGTACATTTTGAAAGTACCAAGTCACCATCCACACTGCCTGGTTTTGTGCACTATTATCTCCATCTGGCGATCCATCCCAACCGGTTACATTTCCTTCATTATAGACTGCGTTATCTTCATTATGGTCGGCATACAGCATAATTTCCTTATTGCGGTCATTAGTCCACAAATGTACGTCGTAAAACGTGGGTTGAAGAGCGTAAGGACCTGGATTTGCTATAGCATAGAGTGAAATATCGTATGCTTGTTGGAAATACCAAGTCTTGTCTTTTCCATCCGGATCAGTACGAGGACATTCCGGATAGGTAGGAATATTATTGGGATTCTCTAACCACCAACCGTAAGTTAGATAAGCCTTGGCTAAAATAAGTCGTGCAACATTTTTCGTCACAGTACCAGTAAGTCGAGATTGTTCGGGCAAATCATTAATTGCTTTCAACAAGTCTGGAAAGATACAACGAGAGTAGACTTCAGGCACAGTGTTACGAGTAGAAACACGTGAAGGCGTAGTATTAGCTTTCAATTCACCTGATCCTAAGTCGAGAGGCACACCGCCAAAACTCTGCACAAGCTGGAAGTAATAGAATGCACGAAAAAAACGTGCTTCAGCCGTCAGAGCATCTGCAACTCCAGCAGCCGCTCCATTGTCAATAATAGCCGAAGCATTATTGATCGCACCGTAAGCTGTATTCCATAAAACATCAAATCGAGAGTTGGCGGCATCAGGAATACTACCTTGTATACTTAGATCAGCATTTTTGAAGTTTCCGTCTGCTTGCGATCCATAAGTATATTCGTCGGTACCCGCCTCAAGAGCTCCGTAATAGTAAGGTTGTCCATAAACATGACGCAGACTTTCGTATAGTCCGGTCAATCCACCTACCACTCCTTGTTCAGTCTCGAAGAAACCGGGTTCAAAAATATTACGGGGTTCTTCATCCAATATGTCGGAACAAGAAGCAAAAGAGAGTATAAGACCCACTCCCAGCATAAATTTTGTATATATTTTATTCATATCTTTATCTTTTAAAGGTTTAGAACGTAAGTTTCAATCCGAACAGGAAGTTGCGTGTAGCCGGTGTATTGTATCCTACTACAACCAATCCTTTGTTAGGATACTGCGTGGTGACAGCTTGGTTTTCATTAGCCAATGAATTCGGTTCGGGATCCATACCTGTTTCGTTATTATATGGTGAGAAAAATACAAATGGGTTTTGTACAGTAGCATAAAGACGCAAATCATTCACACCCAAATGTTCAAGAAACGATTTCGGCACGTTATAACCTACCGTAATGGTACGTACTTTCATATATGAACCGGAGAACATAGCCATAGAATTAGCGTATTTCATATTGTCGGCAGAAGTAATACCTCCAGGGCGGGGATACTTGGCTCCTGTATTTTCTGGTGTCCAGTAATCCACTTTTACGTTACCGTGACGTCCGTTTAACATATTGAGGTAACTTGTTCCACCATAAAGAGTTGAGATAAGTGTACCACCGTTTTGGAATCCACCCACGATGCTTAGGTCCCAATTTTTATATGCCACGCGAGTATTGAAACCTCCTTGAAAGTTGGGATCCACTTCTATAATTTGGCGATCATCTGTATTAATTTGCCTAACAGGAGTACCGTCTTCGGCATATTCACCTGTATATTTCACTTTAATCATACCTGCATTCCCACCTGGTTCCAAGATATTACGATAAGGGTCGTTTTCCTGCCAGATACCTATCTTCTGATAATCATAGATTACATTTATGGGATGTCCTTTAAACCACCAGTTGCCTTCATCATTATCTTGTCCGGAAGCGAGGCTAAGCAATTCATTCTGGTTGTGAGAAAAATTCACACCTGCCTCCCAAGTCCAACCGTTTACGTTTTCCAATATCACGCCGTTAAGAGAAATTTCAAAACCCCGATTCTGCGTTTCACCGATATTAGCCATATAAGAGCCCACTCCGGAAGTTGAAGGCAAATTCACACTCAACAGAATATCTTTTGTGTGTTGAGAGTAATATTCAATAGTACCGCTTAAACGATTTCCAAAAAGTGAGAAGTTCAAGCCATAGTTCCATGTAGTAGTATATTCCCAACCAAGTTTTGGATTAGGTAACTGTGACAATTCGTATCCTGTAAGATAAGTCGTACCAAAGTTATATTTATTAGTGCCCAGCAATCCCAAAGTTTGATAAGGATTAACTGACTGATTGGATGTTTCACCATAGCCCACACGTAACTTCAACTGGTCAAGCCATCCAAAGTCTTGCATAAAGCTCTCCTTATGAAGGTTCCAACCAAGAGAGACGGCAGGATAACTATGCCACTGGTGCCCTTTCGCTAAACGACTGGAAGCATCAGCACGGAATGTCACACTAGCCATATAACGATCATCATAGCTATACATTGCACGGCCCATATACGACATTAGTCCACTTTCATAATATCCCTGATTATTTGGAGTAATAGTCACTTCACCTTCAGCTTTCGATAAATCATAGTACTGGAAATGATCAGCAGGTAAGTCTCTTACCGCTATGTTTGTACGATCATAGTGTGTTTGTTCTGCACTATAAAGGGCTACCACGTTTATATTGTGTTTATTAAATGTACGATCATAAGTCAACATGTTTTCCACAGCCCAGTTGGTTGTCAGCGTATTATCGGCTGAGGCTGACGACGGTGCGTTAGGATCTGTAGTACTTGTTACACCAATACCAGTAAATCCACCGCCTTTAGTAGTACGCACATTTAAACCAATATTAATACGGTATTTCAAACCCTCTATCCACGGAGTACTAACTTCACCGTAAAGGCTATTGTATGAAGCAAATGATTTAGTATCACTCATCCATTTATCATCTGCTTTTTGAAGCAAATCTTTTGTCCACACCTTATATACATCTGTAGGACCACTTTTTACCGCTCTCTTTATAGTACCATCCTCATTATACGGATTTGACAATGGTGAACTTGCCAAGGCATCACCTGTGTTAATCTGACTACCTTGCGATAGACTGTAACTACTGTTAGAGGACAACCCTACCTTCATGTATTTACCTAATTTTTGATCTACAGATGCACGAAGTGCAAGGCGACTATATTGCTGAGTCGGTATGGGCGCCTGATCTAGGTAATAGCTCGCTCCAAAAGCATAGTTACCATCATCTGTTCCTTTACTTACGTTGATATCATGATTGGTAATAACACCCGTACGATACATCAGATCCTGATAGTTAGTATTGGTCTCATCGCTCTCATCTTCTGAATTCGTCACAGGAGAAGCACTTAATCCCAAATCCTTAATAGTACGTGCAGCTTGGCGACGCAATTCGGCAAACTCGGGGCCATTCATCATAGGAAACTCAATAGCATTCTTTATACCGTAGTAACCATTATAAGTAACTTGGGGTTTCTGTCCGGCATTACCACGAATTGAAGTAATAAGAATAACGCCATTAGCACCACGAGAACCGTAAATTGCGGTAGCAGAGGCATCTTTTAAAATATCAAGACTCTTGATGCTATTAGGATCAATATCATTAATAGAACCTGCAAACGGAATACCGTCAAGTACAATCAACGGATCGTTACTAGCACTAAGCGAGCGCACACCACGAATACGTATCTGCATACCTGCACCGGGTTTTGATGAAGTTTGTGTCATCTCAACACCTGCCACACGATTTTGAAGAGCAGCTGTGACATTACCTGTTGGTATCTGACGCAAGTCATCGCCACGCATGGAGGCCACCGAACCTGTCACTGCTTCTTTTCGCTGTGTGCCGTAACCAATAACAACAACTTCATCCAATGTTTTGGAATCCTCCAGAAGAGTGATTTTTAAAGACTGTACACTGTTTACTGTGACTTCCTGTGTTTTGTATCCGATAAAGGAAACAACAAGTACAGATCCTTTCTTAGCTTGCAGTGAGAAATTTCCGTCCAAATCGGTAATGATACCATTAGTGGTACCTTTTTCAAGCACGCTGGCACCAATAATCGGCTCGCCACTTGTGTCTTTCACAACGCCCTTTACCGCTATATTCTGTGCAGATGCGCATACGGATATTAGGCATAACAAAACAATAAACTTAAATTTGATATGATTCATAATATTAAAAAATTAAATTGATACATGGGGATATCTTCTCTCTAGAAAAGTCTAAAGTAAAGTTAACTTTGGTTTTGTTCTGCATAGGCTCGATATAAGTTAAGGATTAAACAATTTTGCATACATTATGTATTCAATGCAAATATATAACTAAAACGGATATATAAATGAATGTATTTTTGCGTATAATAATGTAATATTTGCAAATATACGATACTTTACGTCCGCTTTACTTTAGAATGTACCGCTGGTACTGTGAAGGGGTGTAATTTGTGACCTGTTTAAAGAGGCGATTAAAATGACTCAACGAGTCGAAACCACACTCAGAGCTTATTCTCGAAATATTCAGACTGTTCAGAGCCAGCAGTTTGCAAGCATAACCGATACGCATATCAGTAACGTACTGTACATAGGTTTTACCCGTATTTTCCTTGAAATAGCGGCAAAAAGCAGCAGGATTCATTGCCGCCATTGAAGCAATCTCAGCCAAGCCCATGTCGCGCGTGTAGTTGCCGTTGATGTAGGAAATGATTTTTTCAATACGAGTGTTTCCCAACGTAGGGAACACCTCTTCATACATAGGAGAAGCTAGCACGTCGCGCCCAGCACATACCGACAGACGTTGGAGCAATAACAGAAGCCCAGCAATCTGATCGAACCCAAGGATACGAGGGAACTCGTCCAACATCCCCATAATGTCTGGGTCAGAAAGACTGCTAAAAAAGATACCGCGACGTGCCTCTTCAAGCAATGTCTTTATCTGCCTGAACTGTGGATAATGTTGAATAGAGTGTTGCATGAAAGCTGCTTCGAACTGAATAATAGTACCTCTTACACGCAGTTCGGAATTGTCAGTTTTATAAACGTCATCACTCTGCATGTAGTGCGGCAAATTGCTACCAAACAAGATAAGGGTACCAGGTCCAAAACGTTCGATACAATCGCCCGCGAAACACAGACCCGTACTCTCTTTCACCCAGATAATCTCATACTGGCTATGAAAATGCCACGGATAAGTGAAGTGCGCATAATCATAGTAACGCGAATTAATGGGGTTTACTTCCGTAATGGGAAGTTTTTCACTCATGATTTTTTTCTTTGATTCCATAACAGAGGCTTGGCAAATGCTTTAATTTTTAAGTGAATATTGGATATAACAGAAACAAAGATACAACCATTTATGGCAATGTACATATTAGCCGTTTCAAACACTTTTTCAATCGTTACTATGAACATCACATTGGTTACAAATATTTTGCCGGCAGTTACAAGACTTCATGAAAAGCCTTGCTACAAGCTTTTTGAAGAAGATAGTGTTGATTCACTAATGAGCTATATACCTCAGGGGGTGTGAGCTATATAGCCTATGCTCACGGGCTATATACCCCGGCAAGGTTGAGCTATATAGCTTACGGGGCGTGGTCTATATAGCCGGGGAAAGGGGCTAATGTCTCCAGCAATGACCGTCGTCATCCCACACGGCATTGATGGCGGGGCGTGGTGGGGCTCCCTCAACGATGGGCATGCCGCAGTAGGTTCGCCGGCCGTCGACTATCGTTTCGAAGCGGTACGGATCGGGTGCAGCTTCCTCTTGCTTTTGCAAACGGGCCATGAGTTGCTTGCAGTCGGCCGATTGCATCCAGAAGAAAAACCGCCGTTTGGCATCGTTCACCGTGGGAATGGAGTTTTCCTCGCCAATGAGGCTGATGTACGTGGAAAAGGCCAGCAGCAAAGCGTCGAAATGTGCGGCGAATTTCATCCCCATGCCACTCTTCATGGCCATCTGCTCCTGCCAGATGGTTTCGTGCTTCATCTCTGCCACCGTACGAAGCAGTTCTTCCGGTGAAGAGCAAGAGTTCGCTTCGCTCTCACTCTTCAAAGAAGTAATTATATGATTACTCTCTCTCTGTAATGCTAAAGCGTTCGCTTCGTCACTTTGGCTGATTTTCAGGCTTTTAGCTAGTCCTCCGAGACGTCCATGAGCCCGACATGAGCTCACAACTCGGTCGTGCGCTACCATTCTTTCGGACAGACCAGGGGAATAAAAACAGTCATCGGTTAGCACAAATAAATCATAATCGGATATAATTCTCATCAATCTTTTGGATGATGTATTCGCTCTTTTCGACAGATGCGAAAGCATGACATACGAAGCTGCATATTCACGCTGCATGCGTAAAAATTCAAGAATAATCCAATAGATTCCATAACCGGTCATCCCTTCTTGTTTGATCAAGCTCATCAGTTTGGCATCACTAAAAGCCGAAGCATCGTGTTTAAAATAAAAGTTTTTTCCCATCTTTATAATTAAATTAATTGGTTAACAAAAGCGCTAACTATCTGATTATAAAGATTCAAAAAAAGAAATGAGTTTCCTGTTACCTTTTTAGTCAACACGAGAAGAAAAAAGACGAATAATATTGGTACAACAGCAAAAAACAGCAAAAAAGAGGTTTTATGCCTGTACTATTTCGCCCAAGGCATCCACTTTTTATAATCAACGTCTTTAAACATTTCTGCTTTGGTAACAATCGTATTTACGTCCTTTTTTCCTAATAAAAACTTATCAATAAATGCCTCCACTTCAGGATATTGACTTAGCGGCAACTGACAGTGTGGATGTCCGCCTTGTATAGAAAACCCCATTCTATCTTCAATCCCGAACGCTTCCCAAACTTTACGCGCTGCACGGCAAGATACATAATTAGATTCTTCGGCCAGCCATTCGTAATCCGTATTACCCAGTACAAGCAATGCACGGGGCATTATTAACGCTGCCAATTCATGATGGTCAACCGGCAAACGATTTACATTCTTTTCTGAAAACTGAAACATGCTTTCTAAAAACCAGGCATGGTTAGTACGTCCCAATGTTTCTACGTTACCCAATGTTTCGGAAACACGCCATGCGTTTACGCCTCCACCTCCCGGTTCTTGGGCAATGGTCAAAGCAATACGTTCATCAAAAGCACCTGCGTACAAAGCCACTTTACCGGCAAACGAACAGCCCGACACTGCCAGATGAGAGGTGTCAATACGTGAGTTTTTACCTACAATCTCTAACCCGTCTATCAAACGGCTTATCCCCCAAGGCCAAGCGCTATACGCTCCCATCTCTATCAACTCCGGATACAAACGGTTTATGGGCTCATTACCTCGTTTTTGTGTGTGAGACATTACTTGTGTAAAGTTAAATGCAATCTGCGCTATGCCTCTCTTAGTAAACAATTCCGACGGAAGAGAGCCACTGGGCATTCCTATGCCTATTATAGCCGGAAACGGTCCGGCCCCCTCAGGATATTTAATTAATGCAGTCAGAACCAATGTTTGGCCATTGTTGTGCACCACAACGCGTAAGGTATCATTCGTAATAGATGCTTCCATACTATCTTTGGCAACCGTTGGTTTACAGCCTAACTCATAATGTTGTAATTGCCGGATAATCTCTGTACGGCGGCGTTCCCAATCTTTAAAACGGCTTAACCTCCCATTACCATTCGCCCAGGCTAACGGATCGGGCAAGGTCGTTATCTCCGGCAATTCATTTATTTGCGGAAAATCAGAAAAGGTATACGCGTTACCCATGTTTTCTTTATCATAAACAAGCGGTAATTGTGCTCCGAGAGAGGACGGCCACAGCAGGGCTAGCAAACTCCAAACAATACAATTCAATTTTACTTTCATAGCATCATATTTTATAACAGACAGGTTTCTCGACGACAAAGATAATAGAACAAATCTAAAATGGCATAATATGATTGTTTATTCTAAAAAAAATACCACTTTTATTTATAAAAAGAAAACCCGTAGCACTGTTATTCAACGCTACGGGTTCTCAACACAAAAGTCTAACCTAATCAGTTTTAAAACTGAAGATCACCACTAAAATCCTCACTGACATCTTTGCCGGCAAATCCGTCAGCCACACCTTTGTAAGCATGCTTACGACCATAGCTTGCATCCCATAAATTAGGAGCATCATCGGGTAGCCAGTTTTCATGTTCTGCAGGATCATCTGACACGCCCCAAATTGTAATACCATACTGCTGTGCTTGTGGTATGTACTTTTTATAAGATTCAATTACGTAACGGTACATTTCAGCTTGATCTGCAAATTGCGTATCGGTAGGAGATGCAGTTCCCAAAGCTATATCAAGTTCAGAAACTTTAATCAGCTTACCGCTGGCAGCAAGTGTTTGAAACATCTTATCTATTTGTTGCTTCAGGTTCGCTATTCCATTCGCATCTTTACCGCTCAAACTTAAATGCATTTGTGTACCAATGCCGTCAACCTTAGCCCCCTTACTTTCAATGTAAGTAACATAATCAATAAGTCCGGCTAACTTAGCCTCACTGACCTCCAGGTTGTAGTCGTTGATAAACAGTTTGTCACTATCACCGTTACCATACTGACGGGCAAGTTTAAAGGCCGTAACAGCATAGTCCTTACCCAAATATTTCACCCATGAAAAAACATCGTCTCCAGAAGATTCTGTTCCATCACGCAAAGTTCCACCCTCACGCATAGGCTCATTCACGACATCCCATGCTTTGATGTGTGACTTACAATGTGATACCATCTGTGAAATCCAGCTTTCTAAAGCATCGCCTATTAGTTGAGTCTTTTCCTCATCGGATAGCGGAATAATCTGTACCCCGCGGGTAGCCGCTTTGGTAGTTGCTTTTTTCTCACCAAACTTAACATTATCAACGTAATAGGTTCCGGCAACCTTACCAAAGTTGATGCACAGTCTTTCCATTCCGGCTTTCGCACATGTAAATTCTCCTTCAATAGGTACCCATTGTCCTGACGCTGTTGTGCCGCTTACATACCCTTCTCCATCGTAACTGGTAGGATTCTGAACCTGAAAGGTAAAATCGGTATTCACCACATCAGCTTTCACCATAGCCGAATAGCAATAGGTTTTACCTACTTCTAATTCAGCAGGCAGAGAATAGGCTGCTTGCGCAGAATAAGAACTTGCATCTGTGGGGTTAACCAAAATCATGGCATAATCACTGTTGTAACCTTGACCTTTATCAGAAATCTTATGAGAAGAGTCGTTGCCCCAACCGCCCCATGGAGAGATGGTTGCTGTTTCGAAGGTAGTATTATCTATCACATTCAACATCTTATCTACATTCTCATTCTTCTCACCAAATTTAATATTATCAATGTAATAATTACCCGCTGCTTTGCCAAAGTTAATGCATAGCCTTGTAAGGTCTTCTTTGGTACATTCAAATTCTCCCTCTATCAGCACCCACTGACCTACAGCTGTTGTGCCGCTTACATACCCTTCTCCTGCATAACTGGTAGGATTCTGAACCTGAAAGGTAAAATCGGCATTCACCACATCAGCCTTCACCATGGCCGAATAACAATAAGTTTTACCTACAATAAGTTCAGAAGGTAGTGAATAAGCAGCTTGCGCCGAATAGGAATCCGCATCTTTGGGATTAACCAAAATCATGGCATAATCACTACTATACCCCTGTCCCTTTTCAGACACTTTTCGAGATGAGTCGTTACCCCAACCACCCCATGGACTGATGGTTCCGTTTTCAAAATCACTATTATCAAGTATATTAATAATTTTCTCTGAATCATCCGGCGTTACAATGACTTTGTCGGCAATCAATGAATTGAGATACTTAGCATTCTGGTTTTGATGCCACACCAAGGTATGTCCAAAAACGGATATACCGGCTTCATCTGTTTTGGCAAACAATTTATCAATCTCAGTAAAATTAAGACTACCATCTGATTTTACAACCGGACCATGTTTCATCAGGTATCCAATTGTAATTTCATTAAAGTTCTCGTTCACTAACTGATTGTATGGCTCATTTTCCACATAAGGAGTTAGCCCCACCCCGCAACCTAACTTAAAATTAGCGTCGGCCACGTAAGTTTTTAAAGGTTCATAACGGGATATGGCTTCTCTCAACTCCAATGGTAATTCGGAAGACGCCACTTCTCCGTGCGAGGGGTCTTTATACCAATTCATTTTTTCCTCATCACATGAGCTCATAGTAGTAGCCAGTAATGCCACTATTGGAATGATTTTATTGTATTTCATAATTATCACTATTAAAATTATTACTTACTCAGCAACAGTCGGGAAATCAGAATAAGCAGGCACACCCAACCGCACAATACGCCAATTATCAACATAAACCCTTACTGATGTTTCTTTTGAGATAAAGCTCGTAGCTTCGTCAGCACTATTTCCGGTAAGTTTATTTAATGTAAAATCTGAGTTTTCGAAATAGAACCCAAAGTTTTTATATGAGGCTGCATCACGCAAAGCTACAACATCTGCAAAAGTCATTGAAGAAACGTTTGCATTGGCCGCAAATACATAAAACTTACTAAAGGGAATAGTAACAGTAACCCACCCTGAGGATGAATAAGGAACGGCAGAACCTCCTGAAACCCAAGGAACGTAATTATAACATTGTTTGTTATCTGAAGAAGCCCATTCACCACCGTTTAAACCATTAATCAAACAAAGCTTTAAAAAGCCCGATTCACTCCATGGGGTAGCAGCCGGAACATAAATATCAAATTGGAAACCAACGGAGTCGATAGAAGTGGTGTGTGGTATACCCAACGCAGCTTCACTCCAATCGTCAACACCATTACCGGCTGTCCATACCTCGGCACAACGGTTTTTGCCCCCGGCAACAGGCAATTGTTTCGCTGCCGGCAATACACAGTAATTACCTTGAGACACATTGCCTTCACCTATGACTGCCGATTCTAGATCTTCCGGAGCAACCATGCTTGCGCTCGAGCCCCAAGAACCCTGTTGCCCTTTCTCATCAAAATCAAGAATCACTCCCTTTTTGCAATTAAAATAAGCTGGAGAATAAGCACCTCCGTTAGCGCATTCAATAAAAATAGATCCTCCATTATCAGAAACCCCTTCGGGTACATTCACCATAAAATAAGTCCCATCTTTACTTTGAGTAATGCCACTCGTAACAACCACGTTACCCGGGAAAACAACCTTTGTCACTTCTAATAAGCCAGAACCAAAGACAATGATCGGTTCGCCCATTTTGGGCATGGTATTTGAGATCCTTGTAATGGCAGGTGCAGCCGAACGAATGGTAAAATTATGAATATACTCTCCTGCATCCTTCACTAAGCGAATTGTATTGCGAATTGCTTCTTCTGCTTCTGTTGTGGGAATATTCTTGTTTACGCTTACTACAAAAGATTTATCAGAAACCATTACCGGATTAAAATAACAACTATAGCCATTAATGTACACTTTCTTTAAGCCGGTAAATCCTTTACCCTCTACACGAATAAGTTGTCCCAAACGAGCAAATTCAACCAATCTGTCAGGAACATCAGAGTCTGCATCTTCTAGGTAAACACCTGTAATAGTCATTTCAGCTCCATTATTGTTCTCATCATCATTGCAAGATGTCAATGTGAAAGAGGTAATAAAAAGGACTATAAATAAAACGACTGCCTTCAGAACATTATAATTTATCATTAAGTTTTTCATACTTAAATAGGTATTTTTAATTAAACAAATCGGTAATTCGATCTTCTTTAAACTCATAAGAAACCGGCTCTGCTTTGAGCTGCGGATTCTGGACTGTTTCCGATTCCGGATAAGGCAATAAGAATATAGTTGCATCTATAGTTCCAATTGATCGACTGCTGGGATCACGAGACTCATCAACAGATAAAGTTTGGGTTTCCGAGTTCCACAGCACCGGGGTATTAACATCTCTCTGCTGGTTCTTTATGTAATTCACCGTTTCCTGCTGTTTGTAGTAAGACCTACGAACAAGATCATACCAATACTGGCCTTCCATGCACAATTCCATACGACGTTCATGACGAATGTCTTCGTAAGAAATTGCATCTCTCGGATTAAGTCCGGCTCTGGCGCGTATTTTATTAAAATAATCAAGAGCCGTTTCATCAGAAGTAGTTGCATTGTTACCAAGTACTGCCTCAGCATAAATCAGATAAACCTCAGCCAAGCGCATCATGTATGTGTTAATCGGGCAACTCATTCGAGATATTTTGGGATTGTCCTTTGCCGATCCGCAAACATATTTTTTCACATTCAAGGCTTGTTCCGTTTTTTCATAGGTATATCCACCCTTAGAAGCTTGAATTTCAGGATATTGGTCGCCATATGCCATCCAGGTTGCCTTACGACGTTTGTCGCCCTTTTCATATTCAAATATCACATTGGGTTGTGCACGAGTCCAGTATCCCCATGCAGCGTCGTCATCGGTTATTTCAGAACCACATGCAAAATATGCCTGTTGGGTATTCGTTTCACCATAAGATCCATTGGCAACCCATTGCAGAGCAAAGACAGATTCAGAATTATTATTATTTTCTATCTTAAATAAGTCTTCGTAATTATCCATTAGCTGGAAAGGACTTTCTTGAATCACTTTTTGGGCAGCTTTCTTGGCTAAATTTAAGTATTCCTCACTCCTCACTCCGCTATTAGCATCAGTACCATAACCCGCATAAGTTAAGTACACGCGCGAAAGCATTGCATAAGCACTATACTTATTAACCCGTCCGGCTGCACTTGAAGTCCCGGGAAGATATTTTGCTGCGTACTCCAAATCACGCATTGTAAATTCGTATACGTCAGAAGTGGGACTTGTGTTGACAATAGGATTAGCAATTAAATCGTCTGTATTTTCATTCAAAATCACATTACCCCAAAGCATGGCCAGATAGCTATAAGCAACTCCCCTCATAAAGCGGGCCTCAGCAATGTATTCTTTTTTTGTATCTTCATTATTATAAGGACTATTTGTAATACCAATGATTACTTTGTTAGCCTGCTGAATCACATTATACAACGACGCCCATGCACTGACTAGCGGTCCGGTTAGCCCTGTTTCATTCAGGTCTGTAAACGGATAAATATAATCAGAGTAGGGAGCGTACAAGTTAAAGCCTCTACCATCACCTAACCCATAATAAAACTTATCATTAAAGTCGAACCAAACTTTATTATAAAGCGCTCCGGTGGCAGCACTAAAATCTTCTTCATTCTGATAAAAATTCTCAGCAGTAATACTGGAATTATTCTCGGTATCCAAGAAATCACTACATCCTGTTATCGTTAAAGATGCTGCCAATACAAGCGAGTATATATATTTACTTGTTTTCATATTCATATCTATTAAATTAGAATGTAAGATTTAAACCAAATGTGTAAATGCGCGGAGTGGGATAACGGTAGTTATCAAATCCGGTAAGTAGTGCATCTTGATTAGCAGAACCAATCTCAGGATCGTAGCCTTTGTATTTCGTAAAAGTATATACATTTTGCAAGTTACAATAAATCTTCATATTTTGAAGACCAACTTTGGTTACCCATTTTTGGGGTAAAGTATATCCCAAAGAAATCGACTGAATTCTCAAGTATGAACCGTCTTCAACAAACTTATCGCTAAAACGATAATTAGAAGTATTGGAAGCGGAAGAAGAAGCCATACGACAAGCATGGGGATCTCCACCAATGATTTTAATGTTCCGATAGTCATCCGGACCATCGGAATGAATCAATTCCAATTGTGCATAGTCAAGAGCATCTTTCAACAAATTGGTGTTTTCACGTGGATTTTCAAGGTCTTTTCTAACCCAATTCACCACTTCATTGCCGTAACTGCCACTTAAATAGATACTTAAATCAAAACCTTTATACGAGAAGGTATTGCCTATGCCATACGTAAAGTCAGGCTCGGGATTACCAATAAAAGATCGGTCTTCTTCATCAATTACACCATCTTTATTAATATCTTCAAAAATATAATCACCAATCCATACACTATTTTTTCCAATTGACATGTCTTTTGGTAAAGCTGTCTGTTTCAAATTGCCATCAGCATCTTTGTAGTAAAAGTCTGTTGCTTTTTCAAAACGGCCTATAACCTTGTAACCATAGAACTGACCGATAGGTTGATCTACTGCAGTACGAGTAATGATAGTAATGGTTGAGCCGCTTTGGTATGATTTATTAATTAAACTTGATTCAGTATCGAGTTCTTTAACCTTATTTCTATTCATTGAGAAAACCAGATTAGACCTCCATTGAAAACCCTTTTTATCAACATTGACTGTATTCAATGTCAGTTCTATACCTTTGTTTTCCAACGAACCGATATTTTTCCATGGTGCAGCAGTAGATCCCGGACCTGAAGTTCCTACATAAGCAGGCAGAGGTACCTGTAACAATAAGTCCTTCGTCTTTTTATAATATAAATCAGCTATAAATTCAATACGGTTTTGAAATAAGTTCAAATCTAATCCTATATTACTAGAATAAGTTGTTTCCCATTTTAAATCAGGATTCGGCGTATTGGCTGCCAGCAACCCTGTTCCCCAAACTGTTGCAACAGAAGAATAAGTGGCTAAGTAGGCATTGTTAGGCACATTTTGGTTACCTACTGTTCCCCATCCCAAACGGACTTTGAGGTTATTAATTATATTATTATCCTTCAGAAATTCCTCGTTAGTAACCTTCCATGCAAGCGCAGCTGAAGGAAACCAACCCCAGCGATTATCCTTATAGAATTTCGAAGAACCATCCCTACGCAGAGTAAATGTCAGCAAATACTTGTCATTGTACGAATAAAACATACGTCCGAAATAAGACAGAATAGAACTCTCGCCACTGCTTCCGTCATTTTTAGCTGTAGAGGCATCGCCTAAAGTCAAATCGGTTGCACTATTTGACAGATACCCTTTACGGTTACCGTACAGATACTCCCAATGGCTTTTTTGCATTTCTTGACCTACCATTGCCTGAAGATTGTGCTGACCAAAAACCTTATTGTAATTGACAAGGTTTCTCCAACTCCAATATTTATTGTATGACTTTGAGTAAGAGCCTTCTCTGTTGGTATTCTCAATAGCTCCGAACGTATAAGAAGGATCGAACTTATATGTATTGGTTATACCATAATCAAAAGAAAGTTCGGTTTTAACAGACAAACCATCAATGATTGTGGCTTCTGCATACGTATTGGCACGAATACCCATTTTTTCGTTCCGATTATCCTTAATCATAGCCAAACCAACCGGGTTGTTCTGTACATATTCATCCGTATCCGGGCCATCAAAAGTACCATCTGCATTTCTGACTGCCACATTGGGTGTTTGCTTAAGCGCTGTTTCAATTAATGATTCATCAGAAACGGTGAGTTTTTGTCGAGAATTACTAAATGCAAAGTTAATGCCCATCTTCAGGTACTTCTTCACCTGAGAATCAAAACTTCCTCGGAGATTTAAACGACGAAAACCCGACCCGATAGCAATACCATCTTGATTGAGATAACCGGCTCCCAAGGCATAATTACTCTTGTCACTACCTCCTGTAACAGATAAGTTATGGCTAGTCATAGTGGCCTTACTGAACATTTCATCTTGCCAGTCGGTCCCTTCACCCAGTAAATCGGGACGTACAAAATTATCATCCGCTTGTACAATTCCCCAATTTTGACCGGAATAATCATTACCTGAACGCACATTTTTATGTTCAGCATACTCACGCAAATTGAGCATATCGAGTTTTTCAGGCATTTCCTGCCAGCCCATATAGCCGTCATAAGTTATTTTAGCTTCACCACTTTTGCCTCGTTTGGTTGTAATTATAATTACACCATTGGCCGCACGAGCTCCATAAATAGCCGTAGCTGAAGCATCTTTCAAAACATCCATAGAAACAATATCTGCAGGGTTAATGGATGCCAACGCATTATCTGTTCCCGAACCGGTTGAACCGTCAATAATCACTCCATCAATAACAAATATGGGTTCATTTGAAGCATTTAAAGAGTTTACACCACGAATACGAATAGAAGAACTTGCACCCGGCATGCCGCTATTTTGTTGCACTTGTACACCTGCTGCCCTACCTTGTAGCACCTGATCAATAGATGTTGTTACAGATTTTGAAATAGCGTCACTTGATACGGATACAACTGACCCTGTTAAATCACTACGTTTCATCTGACCGTAACCCACTACCACAACTTCATCAAGCACTTTCGTATCCTCTTTCATTACAATAGAGAGTTGGATTTTTCCGGCAACAAGTATTTCTTGTTTTTCGTACCCGATAAAAGAAATGGTAAGTTTGCCTCTTGGCGAAACCTTTAACGAGAACTGACCATCCAAATCCGTTATGGTTCCATTACTTGTTCCACTTTCTAGTACGCTAGCTCCTATTATAGGTTCACCTGCTGCGTCTTTCACTGTACCTCTTACAGTTATAGATTGTGCAAATGCCCATATTGGTACCAGGCATAGCAAAATAAACAGCCCCACGGGCCTGTAATAATGATTTGTGCTTTTCATACAATCATCGTTTTTTTAATTAATATAAATACTTGTTTAAAGTTAAAGGACTAAATTAATAAGATAAGGTGCTTCATGTTTTCATTTCTATAGATCATTAAAAGTTAAACAATTCTATCTGGACTTACGCAAAACTACAAATTAGTTTTATACACATAGCTAAGTTATGTTTCTGTTTGTTAGATGTTAGTTACATGTATTTTTGCCACTGTTACATACTCTTTGTTGCTCGTTACTTAATTGGAATATAGCACTATAATTAGCTAAAAAAACACCGTTATCGGTCTATATGAAGTATTTAAATGGTTTAGCCATGACCTTTAAATCAAGTATTTACCTATCTTTGCGAATAAGAAGTTAACATCGATTTAGAATGAAAGCACAAGTAAGAAAAACATTATTCATCCTGACATGTCTATTACCCTTTTACACATGGGCTCAAACCGGAAAGTTCTACTCTACGGATAAAGAGTTATCGAACAGTCTTATCAATAAAGTATATCAGGACCGAAGAGGATTTATCTGGATCAGCACAGAGAACGGATTAAACCGTTTTGACGGCAACCGTTTCACCATTTATAAGCATAATTCAGCCGATAGTACTTCGCTGAAAAACAATTACGTAAGAACCGTGTTCGAAGACAGTAGCAGTCGCTTTTGGATAGGCTGTATCAATGGATTACAATTATACGACCGTGCTACAGACTCGTTCAAAGAAATACTTATTCACCGAGAAGACGGAAGAAAGAATCCTCATGTTACCTCTATTATAGAGCGCACCAACGGAGACATTTGGATTGCCACATCCGGACAAGGCATTATATCGCTGAAAAAGGGAAAAGGAGTCAATGAATTCCGGAAAGAAAAGAATCTGATTGATCGGATGAACAGTAATTTCATGAATGTTATTTATGAAGACTCTCAAAAGAATCTATGGATAGCAACTGAAGACAAGGGGCTTTTCAAATATAATCCCGAAACCAATGCGTTGAAGTGTTTTAAGGCTCCGCAAGACATTTTAAAAGACGATATATCGGCCATATCAGAAGACAGAGAAGGTACCATCTTTGTAGGCACCCTCACCGGAGGAGTTTTCAAACTATCGACAAAAGACCGATCGCAAAAGTTTGTACCCATAAGCTACACGCACAACATTCCGTTAAACGTACGTGCGCTGATGCTCGATAAGCAAGGGCGCTTATTCATTGGAACAGACGGTGAAGGACTGAAAGAGTATAACTATCAGAAAGATATAATTGAGGATAGCGAGATTAGCACCGGACCGTTTGACTTTTCCAAATCAAAAATACACTCCATCGTTGAAGATAAAGATAATAATCTTTGGCTGGGTATCTTCCAGAAAGGAATTATATTTATACCCGGAGCCACTAACCGATTTGGTTATTTCGGTTACAAATCACTTCGCAAAAACACGATAGGGTCAAGCTGCATCATGGCTATTCATAAAGACAAAGCCGGCACAACATGGGTTGGAACAGATAATGACGGGCTTTATGCCATCAATGATTTGGGAGAACAATTACTGCATTTTAAACCTTCACCAAGCAACCCGCGTTCATTGCCGGGAAGTATCATGTGTATCTTTGAGGATTCCAATCAAGATTTATGGGTAGGATCTTACTTCAATGGGCTTGGTAAAGTCAACAAGAAAAACGGACTATGTGAATACATGAATCACTTGAGTGGTCATGGTGGCATTAATGACAAGGTTTTTTGTATCACAGAAGACAGCAACAAGAACTTATGGGTAGGAACCTACGGTTCGGGTATTTATAAGATTAACCTTAAGACACATAAAGTAGCCCATTACGAATCGACCCGAAGTGAAAACGATGATTGGAGAGTTGATAAACTGCCCAATGATTGGATTAATTCAATTGTGGAAGACAGCAACGGTCTTATATGGATTGGCACGTTCAAAGGGTTATCTTGTTTTAATCCTAAAAAAAATACGTTTATCAACTTTCTGAACCAAAGCAATCTCCTGCCTGGGTACGTCGTTAACACCATACTAGAAGCTGCAGATGGTAAAATATACGCAGGCACTACAGAAGGTGTTGCTTGTTTTGATGTAAAAAGCCGCAAAGTTAGCCACTATTTAACGTCCAACGGCCTACCCAGCGATGTGATTTGCGGAATGGCGGAAGACGAACAGGGTAATATATGGATAAGCACTCACCAAGGGATCTCCAAATTCGTAACCAAGGAGAATCGATTCATCAATTACTATGCATGCGATGGCATTCAAGGGAATGAATTTACACGGGGTGCTGTCTTTAAAGATAAACGAGGAAAAATATATTTCGGAGGTACCAATGGTATCACTTCTTTCATTCCTTATGAAATAACCGAAATCAAAAAAGAGCTGAAGGTAATTATCACCGACTTGTATTTGGCCAATCATGCAGTGAAACAAGGAGATAAATCGGGTGGAAATTTAATTACCGAGACTGCCGTGATAGATGCTAACAAGTTTACACTGGCATATAATGAAAACACATTTAGCCTTGAGTTTTCAGCTTTGGATTTTAATAATCCGGAACGCATTAGCTACCAATACATGATTGATGAATTGGGTAATGAATGGATTAGTAACCATCCCGGGGTAAATCGCGTAACGTTCAGTAACCTCAGTCCGGGCACCTACACATTCCGTGTCAGAGCCTCTGATCATGGCAACTATTCAAATGTGCGAACAGTGACTATTGTCATTACTCCACCGTGGTATCAAAGTTGGTGGGCCATCTGTTTGTGGGTACTAATAGGTAGTGCCATTATGTATACCATCATCATGTATATTCTTTCTCGGTTACATCATAAACAAGAAATGCTTAAAAGAGAACATCAAGAGCAAATCAGCGAAGCGAAACTTCAGTTTTTTATCAACATCTCACATGAAATACGTACTCCAATGACTCTGATTCTGAGTCCTTTGGAAAAACTGCTGAGCGAAAGTTCTGATAAACAAAGCACTTACCTGATGATGTACCGTAATGCACAGCGCATTCTACGTCTGATCAACCAGCTCATGGATATCCGTAAGATAGATAAGGGACAGATGCACCTCAAGTTTCGCGAAACAGATATTGTAGGTTTTGTTGACGACCTGATGCAAACCTTTGACTATCAAGCTCAAAAAAAGAGTATATCGTTTTGTTTTACGACTAATTTAAGCAATAACCCGACTGATAACTCAGAGAAAGAAGATCATCCTACTACCAAAAAGGAATTGAAGGCTTGGGTCGATTTGAACAACTTCGATAAAGTATTGCTCAATGTGCTATCAAATGCATTTAAATATACCCCTCAAGGAGGCAATATCTCCGTCAATCTCTCTACCGGTAAGGATGAAACATGCAGAGGAGCTTTAAAGAATTATTTTGAAATAAGTGTAACTGATAGCGGAATAGGTATTGACAAGGACAAAATAGAGCAAATCTTTGAACGCTTTTATCAGATAAACAACGACCTCACCAAATCGAATTTCGGAACCGGCATAGGTCTGCATTTGTCCAGGTCTTTGGTTGAACTCCACCACGGCACCATTAAGGCTGAAAATAGAGAAGACGAATCGGGTACCCGATTTATCATTCGTCTGCCGTTAGGCTCTGATCATCTGAAAGCAGAAGAGTTAGAAGATCCTACGCAGATATCAGAGGGCGAATCTCAACAAACAGTATTTGAAAAAGATACTACTCAGCTCTATGGATCGGATGATGATGAATGCATGCAAAAAGACAAGGTAAAAGCGAAAACAAACTACCGCGTTCTCATTGTTGAAGATGAAGATGATATACGACATTACATTCGCCAGGAGTTATGCGGTGAATACCGTATAGCCGAATGTGTAAACGGAAAACAAGCGCTGGAGTACATTTTGAAGGAGAAACCCGATTTGGTTATAAGCGATGTAATGATGCCGGAAATGGATGGCAACATGCTTTGCCAAAAAATAAAACAAAACACCAATATCAATCACATACCCGTTGTGTTACTAACAGCTCGTTCAAAGCCCGAAGATAGAATGGAGGGTTTAGAAATTGGCGCCGATGCATACCTTGTGAAACCATTCAACATTGATTTGCTTCGCTTAACGATCAGTAACCTGATTAATAACAGAGAAAGATTGAGAGGAAAGTTCAATACGGAAAAGCAGGTTGAAGACAAAATGGATAAGATTCATCTCAAATCAAACGATGAAATATTGATGGAAAAGATCATGAAAACCATCAATGAACATTTGGCTGACCCGACTCTTAACGTTGAAGTATTAGCGGCAAATGCCGGTATGAGCCGTGTACACATGCATCGTAAACTCAAGGAGCTAACCAACCAGTCGGCCCGCGATTTTATCAGAGGTATCCGGTTAAAACAAGCAGCATCCCTATTGAAAGAGAAAAACCTCACTATTTCTGAGGTTGCTTATGCTACGGGGTTCTCTAACCTTTCACACTTCTCGAATACGTTCAAGGAGTTTTATGGAGTTTCTCCTACGGAATATAAAGAACAGTCGGCTTCACAGATGTAATGCCAGACAAAAGCGAAAGTTTTACCGCAGTCATAATTGTCATGTACTGCGGTAAAACATATGCTTAGTAACTACCCATAATGAGCGCCGTTTGAGGAGCCACATAAACTTCGGGCCCATACAATGTGCCCAGAGAGCCGTCAACACTCACAAAACCATCTTTACAGAAAACAGTATATTTAGCAGCGGGCACCGTAACCTTGGTCATTTGTGTCCGTGCATTCAATATAACGATCAGATCTTGGCATGCATCTCCGTTGGCATGTCCTTTCAAACGGAAAGCAATCACATTACTGCCGGCAACCGGCAAAAACTCTAAGTGCTTGCGAACCATCTCGGCCTTACCCATCCGAAAAGCCGGATGAGCCTTTCGCAAAGCAATAAGTCCTTTATAATAAGCAAAAACATCTGCATGCAACGCTTTTAACCTCCAATCAATGGCGTTAATAGAGTCAGGACTTTCAAAGCTATTGTGCACTCCTTTCTTATCACGCATGATCTCCTCTCCTGCATAGATAAATGGAATACCTTGTGAAGTAAAGACTGCCGTCTGAGCTAACTTATCAAGCAGAACCAACTGCTTGGGAGTTATGCCCGGAACACTGGCCTGCAAACGATCGACCAGACACATGTCATCGTGACAAGAAACATAGCTAATCATTTGAGTTGGCTCACCTGCCCAGGCTATCTTTGTATAATTCACCGAATCAAGATGCACTTGCGGATGTTTTACCGCCCCCACAATACCAAACTTAATGCTTTGTTCACCTCCCGGAATTCCGGCCAGAAAAGCTCCTTTATGATTATTATTGAAAGGACCCCGCAAGCCATCACGCATTTCATCAGAGAAAGCAGCAATACCGGGCATACGTTGTGTATTTGCCTTCATGGCCAGTGAGTCTGCCGGCAACTGAGGAGCTTCCGCAGCCCAACCTTCACCGTAAATGATGATAGACGGGTCGACAGCATTCACAGCATTTCGTATCTCATTCATTGTTTCAATATCATGAATACCCATTAAGTCAAATCGGAAACCATCAACGTGGTACTCCTTCATCCAATAAAGCACTGACTCAATCATGTATTTGCGCATCATGGGTCGTTCACTTGCCGTTTCATTGCCGCAGGCAGAACCATTGGCCCAAGATCCGTCTTTCTTTTTCCTGAAAAAATAGCCCGGTGCCGTCCGTTCAAAATTGCTACTTTCCAAATCATTAACGTGATTATACACTACATCCATTATGACACGAATACCAGCTTTGTGAAGAGCCATAACCATCTTCTTAAATTCTCGGATACGTGAAGAAGGAGTAAAAGGATCAGTGGCATAAGATCCTTCAGGAACATTATAGTTAAGCGGATCGTATCCCCAATTGTATTTCTTATCTTTTAATTTGGATTCATCAATTGAAGCATAATCAAAGGAAGGCAAGAGGTGTACATGCGTAATACCCAAATCGATGAGATGATCCAAACCGGTAGTAATCAAACTATCAGGCGTTTTAGTTCCACGCTCGGTTAAAGCTATAAATTTACCTTTATTTTTAATACCCGACGAGAAATGCACGGATAAATCCCGATGATGCATCTCGTAAATAACGACATCGGCAGGAGATTTAAAAGCAGGCTTGACTTCCGTATTCCATCCTTCAGGGTCGGTCATACGCATATCAATAATAGCAGCCCGTTTACCGTTAATGCCAACAGCCTTAGCATTAATCCCGGGAGTATCGCCCTGCCATTTATCATTTATTTTCACATTGAACGTATAAAATTTACCCAGCAGATTCTTCTCAACCGTTGCTTTCCACGTTCCATCATCAGCAGGTTCCATAGGTACCGTTTGATATGCATGTCCTTCGTGACCCGAATCAAATAACATCAGTCGCACTTCATCAGCAGTAGGTGCCCAAAGAGAAAATGTTGTAGAATGTGCAGTGTACTCCATCTCCGTTAAGTCGCCGTTTGGTACGGGATATTCATCAAAAGAAACATATTCTTTTTTCCGCGTTGGAGTACATGAGATCAAAAGCATGACCAACGCTACAGTCATCAAAAAACTTACCTGTTTCATAGCTCAGTATTATATTAGTTACTAAGTATTTACTTTATTCTATCGGGATTCTTGGCAATAAAATCTTTCCAACCATTATACCCCTTTTCCACCACCGGACGTCCCATCTGCAGAAAATGGCAATAAGCGGCCGCTAATCCGTCGGTTGCATCCATAAAAGAAGGCATCTCTTCTTTAGGAATATGCAGCATGCGCTGTAACATATCGGCCACTTGCTCTTTGGAAGCCTGACCGTTCCCTGTAATCGCCATCTTTATTTTTAGCGGTGCATATTCCGTAATGGGTATATCTCTGCTCAATGCAGCAGCCATTGCCACCCCCTGAGCACGTCCTAGCTTAAGCATAGACTGCACATTCTTACCAAAAAAGGGAGCTTCAATAGCCAGCTCATCAGGCAAATAACTCTCAATAATACCTGTTACCCGTTCAAATATTTTGCGTAATTTCAAGTAGTGATTGCCATACTTCCGCAAGTCAATCACCCCCATAGCAACCATTTCCGGTTTAGTTCCCGTAATGCGTAGAACACCGTACCCCATAATAGTTGTACCGGGATCTATTCCTAAAATAATCTTTTCCTTTACCGGTTGAATCACTTTATCACCTCCATTAAAGTAGGAAAGCCCACCACTTTATTATCAAATATATGAATCAGCTCTTGGTGCAACTTAGCTCCCAGTTCAGTATGCCATTGATGCAACACAGCCGAGTTCTCTACTTCCCATTGCAACGAATAAGATGCACCCGAATCTTCGCGATGGCTCAACACTTTGCATAAGCGTGGTGCCTTAAGCAAGCCATGCTTTTCAACTTCAGGAATGTAACATTCTTTAAGCCAAATTAAAAAATTTCCAATCATCTCATCGTCAACGTGATAGGTCGTATTATATACCAACATACTTATTTTTTTAGGATTATCACGCAAACTTAGCAATTATTTCAGAATAATGCATTATATTTGCGGCATATATCACGGGGGGTTAGCTCATCTGGCTAGAGCGTAACACTGGCAGTGTTAAGGTGATCGGTTCGAGTCCGATACTCTCCACCCAATTTTGAAAGCGTGCTCTCTCGGGTACGCTTTTTATAAATTCAAAACACCATGACTGATTTAGAGAAAATGGCTGCCGGTGAACTTTATTGGGGCTTCAATCCGGTATTCGTCCCTGCTTTGGAAAGGGGACAAGATTATTGTCACCGTTACAATCTCCTACCACCCTCGGAAAAAGCAGCCAGAAACAATCTATTAAAAGAATTCTTTAAAAAGTTGGGTAATCAGGTGATTGTTAATCCTCCTATGCACATTGACTTGGGCAACCTTGAGGTAGGCGATAACACTATCATAAACTTTAATTTTGTAGCTCTCGATGAAGCTTTGGTTTCTATTGGCAAGCACTGCTTTATCGGCCCTAATTGCTCCATTTACACTGTTACGCATTCACTTTGCTACCAAGACAGAGATTTGGGGCTAATGACAGCTCTTCCTGTTAACATTGAAGATCATTGCTGGTTATGCGGTAACGTCACGGTGCTGCCCGGTGTTACTATCGGCAAGGGATCGGTTATTGGAGCCGGAAGCCTTGTGACCAAGGACATTCCGGCGGGTGTATTGGCCTATGGAAACCCCTGCCGAGTTATCAGACCCATTACTGAAAATGATCGCGAGTTTTTGGAAGGAATAAACAAACCTACCGAACTGACATAACATCAAATTATTTTCCATGCGTTATGGCACATGAATTCATTAATTGACAAGCCATCACTTATTAATTCGACTTCGTACCTTTCCCCATGTATGGGTGTCAAAAAGACAACTTTGTCTCATCGTGTCACACATTTCTTTAAAACGAGACATTGGTATCATAAAGCTTAATATATCTTCTTCAAAATAAGGACGTGCAGAGGGATCCAAAAGCCCTATAAAAGTTCTCCGACCATTTTTTCTGTTTTCATTTACAGCTTGAGTTATTATAGAAGAACAACCTGAACCGAAAAAGGAAGTCACTGTTTCGTCTGAATTATTATCAAAATAAGCCCAAGAAGCTAATCCGGAAAGCATATCAGGGTTTGCCAAAAAAAAGATTCCCTCCCAACCTTCAAAGGTGTCAATTTGATCAATTCGCGTAAAGTTAAGATAAGAAAATTTCGTACGATAAACGTTCAAATTATTTATAAATCCAATAACCATGTCAGGAGTTTTCTTATATTTTTCTTTCAAAGAAACAAATTGAGGAATCTGCTCGGGCATATCTACAAATCCAGTATAGAATTTGCCACCCATACAACCTATATTATTAAGATTTACACTGATTGGAAAGCCTTCACGTACTAGCCTTAGCCCTTTCAGAAAACATCCGTTTATTTTCTCCGTTTCAACTAATGGTGAATTTGAATAACCAAACACAATTGGTAATTCGACTATTTCTCCAAAAGCTTCCTTATAATTCTGAATAAACAAATCGACATTCATCATAAGAATTTATCTATTAAATCAACTAATTATATTTTATTATCACTCATTTATTTGTTATGGCAAATATATGACTTATATTTGCCATAACAAATAAATTCACTATTTTTATATTATGAATCATAAGCGTCCACTAAAAAACGCAAAGAGTTCTTTGAAATGATTGAATATTAGTCTTATACAACGATTATTCGAGCGAACGGACTTGATTCTGTTACTTTGCATTCTTAATTGAATAGCATATGTTTCAAGATAAATACGTTTTCGCTCAACTGACTGCATTTCTCAACAGAAGTAAGTTTAATCGAATCGTAGCAAAATACGATGGAGATAAGTATGTGAAGTTCTTTACTTGTTGGAATCAACTCCTAACATTGATGTTTGGTCAACTTTGCAATCGGGAGAGTCTACGTGACTTAATAGTTGCAATAGAGGCACATGCCAATAAGACATATCATCTGGGACTTGGTCGTAATGTAACTAAAAGTAATCTTGCAAAAGCTAATCAAAATAGAGACTACAGAATCTTTGAAGATTTTGCTTATTATCTCGTCGATGAAGCACGTAAGAAACGTGCCGTTAATATCTTCAGACTTGATGGTAACGTATATGCCTTTGATTCCACGACAATAGATTTATGCTTAAATGTATTTTGGTGGGCAAAGTTCCGCAGACATAAAGGCGGCATTAAAATGCATACTCTTTATGATGTGGAAACTCAGGTTCCAGCATTCTTTCATATCACAGATGCAAGAGTTCATGATTCAAAGGCGATGGATGTAATCCCCTATGAAGTAGGCTCATACTACATCTTTGATCGTGGATATAATGACTTTAAGCGTTTATTCAAAATAGAAACAATTGAGTCATATTTTGTTATCAGAGCCAAAAAGAATCTGAAATACAAAACGATCCAATGGAAGCGTCGTATGCCAAAGAATGTATTATCCGATGCTAGAATAGAGTTAATTGGGTACTACCCCCAAAAGCATTATCCTAATGAACTGAGGCTTGTACGTTATTGGGATGATGAACAGAAACGAGAGTTCATGTTCTTAACCAATGCCATGCATTTAACCTCTATTCAGGTTGCAGAACTTTATAAAAATAGGTGGCAAGTTGAACTGTTTTTCAAATGGCTTAAGCAACACCTAAAGATTAAAAAATTCTGGGGAACAACCCAGAATGCAGTTCGAATTCAGATATATTCTGCTATTAGTGCATATTGTCTAGTGGCTATTGTACAGCATGATATGAAACTAGAAAGAAGTACTTACGAGGTACTGCAGATTTTAAGTATTTCACTTACTGACAAAACCCATTTGACAAATCTCTTTGATAAGGCTAAATTCAAAAATGACAAAGATCGATGCGGTTCAAGTGAACCAAATTTATTTAATTTTTAATCGTCCACATTTTTAGTGGACACTAATGATTATGAATATGATATTAGAGCACCAAATTAATCATCAAATAGCAACTTTAGCTGGATTATTAAAGAGGCAAACTTACAGAATAATAGCAGAAGAACGCCTAGAAATAACACCTGAGCAATGGGTCATTCTTCATTATTTATGGGAAGAAAATGGATTATCAATGGGAGACTTGGTAATAAAATCCAGAAAAGATTTTGCTAATGTAACGCGTATCGTAGAAAATTTAAAGAAGCAAGGTTATATAACTAAAAGAAAAAGCAGGAAAGATGGTAGAAGCCACTTGGTATATTGTACAAAAAAGGGACAAGAAATAAAACCAGGCATAGAAAAATGTCAGAAACGTTCAACTGAGATCTCTCTTAAAAATATCTCCAAGGAAGAGCAAGCAACTTTACTAACCATATTATATAAAATAGAAAACAATAGCTTAGATTACCTAAATGAATCAGCAACTTCACCGAAGTGAACATACATGCATATGCGATCTATAATAATAACTAATAGATATTTTTTTGAATATATTTCATAAATAAACCACTCTCCTTTTTATATCTTTGCAAGTATGAACATAGACATTCATAGCATTGACGCATCGCAAGATTTACCTCTGCCCTATGCAGAAGAAGGTATCAAAGCAGGCTTTCCAAGTCCGGCACAAGATTACATGGACTTATCCATCGACTTGAATCGGGAATTGGTAAAACACCCTTCTTCCACCTTTTATGGAAAAGTGAAAGGAGACAGTATGGTAGATGCACAAGTGTTTGATGGCGATATTTTAATTATTGATAAGTCTTTAGAACCTACTAACGGTGATATGGCTGTATGTTTCGTTGACGGAGAGTTCACTTTGAAGTTTATTGAAATACGCGCGGATGAGGTTTTGCTCGTACCCGCTAACAAACAATACGCTCCCATCAGGGTAACAAAAGAAAATGATTTCATTATCTGGGGAATTGTCACTTATGTGATTCACAAAAGCAGAAAGCGCTAATGTATGGATTGATTGATTGCAATAATTTCTACGCGTCGTGCGAACGAGTATTTAATCCTGCACTGAGAAACCGACCTATCATTGTCTTGTCTAACAATGACGGCTGTGTCATTGCCCGAAGCAACGAGGCCAAAGCGCTGGGTATCAAGATGGGGGTACCTTATTATCAAGTAAAAGACATAGTCAAACAACATGGAGTGTTTACATTTTCTTCCAATTACACACTCTACGGAGATATGTCACACCGGGTAATGAGCCTAATACGAAATGCAGTGCCTCACATTGAGATTTATTCCATCGATGAGTGTTTCGTTGGACTGTCGGGAATAAGTAATTTGCCCGTATTTTGCCAGGATCTCACGCAAAAAGTATCAAAAGGAACAGGCATACCGCTAAGTATGGGAGTAGCTTCAACCAAAACATTAGCCAAGGTTGCCAGCAAATTTGCTAAAAAGTACAAAGCTTATCACGGAGTGTGTATTATCGACACAGAGGCCAAACGAGAAAAAGCTTTGCAGATGACTCCGATAGAAGACGTTTGGGGCATCGGACGACGATTACGCAAACGAATGGAATACTTTGGAGTGAAAACAGCTTATGATTTTACTTTGAAATCAGAAAGTTGGGTACGCAAGGAGTTCAGCGTTACCGGATTACGCACTTGGAAAGAGTTACGGGGCCTTGCTTGTATAGACTTTGAAGCAGGAAATGAAAAGAAAAGCATCACAACTTCCAGGAGTTTCAGCAAATCAATCACACGCTTTCAGGAGTTATACGAAGCCGTTGCCAACTTTACAGATGCTTGTGCACGCAAGCTGCGGGAACAAGAGTCCAAAGCGGGTTCATTATTGGTTTACATCGTGACTAACAGTCATCGTGAAGATTTACCTCAATACCACAATTCAGCCTCAATAAAACTTCCTGTACCTTCATCGGATCCATCAGAAATGGTGAAATATGCAAAGCAGCTTCTTCAAAACATCTATCGGGAGGGTTACGATTATAAAAAGGCAGGCGTGCTTGTATACGACATTGCCTCGGAAGGAGTACAAACCCACCTGTTTGACACGATAGACCGGAGCAAGCAGGATCGATTGCTCAAAGTAATTGACAGCATTAAAAACAAGGCGGGAGATGACTCCATATCGCTAGTAATACAAGGGCCTAGAAAGATTCGTGACTTTGTAAACAAGGAGTATGTTTCTAAACATTTTAGCACCAATATAAACGAGATAATCGAAATAAAAGTATAATTATGCATAACACACAACTCGACATCATTACATTTTCACCCACTGGTGGCTCGGCTTGTATAGCCAATGAAGTGGCTAGGGGTATGGAAGTAGGTAACATCAAAACATGGAACATCACCAAAGAAATTCCCACAGAACAAGTATGGATGGGGCAAAATCCGGTTATAGTTTCCGCACCTGTTTACGGCGGCCGAATACCAGGAATAGCGCTAGAACGTCTGCAAAAGTTTAACGGAGAACGCACACCTGCTATTGTATTAGTTACCTACGGGAACAGAGATTACGAAGATGCGCTAAAGGAACTTTGTGACGTACTGACACAACAAGGATTTGTTCCCTTAGCAGCAGGAGCCTTCATTGCTGAGCATTCATACAGTACCCAAGAGATGCCTATTGCTCAAGGTCGCCCTGATGAAGCCGACAAAGAGACTGCTCGTCGATTTGGAGCACAAGTAGTAACGGCTTGGAGAAAGAAAGAAAAAACCCAATACACTCCCTCTGAAATTCAGGTAAAAGGTAATTTCCCTTATAAAGTAAAAGGAGCACACACACCACAGGCACCATCTATTGATCAGGAACGTTGTACCTTATGCGGAGCTTGTCTTGATGTCTGTCCCACTCATGCCATCAGCCTGATAGATGACCAGAACATATTCAGTGACCAGGCTCTGTGCATTAAGTGTTGTGCCTGTGTCAAATCGTGTCCGGAAAAGGCACGAAGTTTCGAAACCCCTTTTCGAAAATATCTTTTTGAAAATTTCGCTATTAGAAAAGAGCCCGAATTCTTTTTATAAGTTTATCTTTGTTCTATTATTATTTCTAAAAAAAACCAAACATGAAAAAGATCTTTATAGCAGGTATGCTGTTGGTAAGCGCATTGATTGCCAAAGCACAAAATGAAAATACTGAGAAAATTAAAGTCGGCGACATAATGCCTACTTTTACTCTTGTTGCCGACAATGGTAATGAAGTGCTAAAATCGTCCTCACTGGCAGGGAAAGTGGTATTGGTGAATTTCTTTGCAACTTGGTGTCCTCCCTGTCAAAAGGAACTTGCTGCTGTTGAGAGTAAGTTATGGCTGGAGTTTAAGGATAATGCCAACTTCAAGCTATTGGTTATCGGACGCGATCATACAAATGAAGAACTAAAAACGTACAACACAAAAAAGAATTTTACGTTTCCACTTTATGCCGACAAAGGAAGAGTTGTTTTCGACTCCTTTGCCAGCAGCACAATTCCCAGAAGTTACCTGATTGACAAGAATGGCAAGGTAATTCACATCAGCATAGGATTCAACGAGACCGAGTTTTCCGAGTTAATGCAAAAAATTGAAGAGGCAATTAAGTAAAGTCTTTATTTACACTCCGGATGAAAATATTGATGTTTCTTCAACGTTGCTTTTCCATAATGGATAGCATGGCGGGGGCAAATGTGATAACAAGCCAAACAAGAAGTACAATGATTACCCCACTCGGGTTTGATATGTACTTTTACATTGTGCACAGGACAATACTGTGCGCATAACCCGCACGAGATGCAATCATCTGTAGCAAAGAAAGGTTTAGCTGTAACCTGATATTTGTTAAACAGTTTACTGATGATGCGGCTTTTTACGTATGCCCAACTACCTACTTTACACTGAAACACATTTGAACGTGAAGCAAGCACTTGATTTATACGTTCCATTTCATCTATAGCTGCATGCAATTTTTGCTGCTCTAGTTCTTTCGGGTCAGTATCAAATCCGGGGAAAGAAACATAGTTGTTGGGCATGATAATGGTGAAAGCCGCTTGCCATGTCCAACCTTTGGCTGCTATAGTTTCATTCATGATGTTAAGTGTCAATCCGGCTTCGTCACCACAAGTGCAAACAAAGAAGAAATAATGTCCTTCGGCATTAGTGAAACGGACCTTACTGATAAACTCCATTACAATGGCAGGTGGCGCCCACGAATAAACGGGAAACACAAACCCCACCACTTCCGATGGTTGAAGTGTGTATATAAGGTCGGCACCGCCCGCCAACTCATCGGCAATAGCTATAAGCGACTCATGCTGATAAGCGGCTACTTGGCGGGCCACCCATTTAGAATTACCTGTTCCTGAGAAATAAAAGATCATACGTTTCTGTTTTGGCTGCAAAAGTAAACCAAATATCGACAAAAGCAAGGACGATTACATTTATTCCTTAGCGAGGACGAATTTCACGGCGCATAAAACTGAAATATGATAAAGCAAAACACAGAACAGTTGCGGCTATTAACCCGGTAAGCTGTGGCCATACAACCAATAAACTTTGTCCTAACGGCAGTGGACTGGGAATAGCTCCGCTAACCTGCTCCATAGTTAGTGGTCCCAAACTTCTGACCGAAGGCATCAATAAAGTAGAGGTTGCTTCATTAAACAATTCTCCGGGTGCAAGCCTCATCAAATTAAGCATAAACTTTTGGTACGCAATAACTTGATGCATACTAGCAGTTTCGGGAGGAGCCAACGCTTTACCAATCAAATTGATAATCATGGAATAAAAAACGCTAAAGAACAGCCAAATGGCAATACATGCTAAAGCCGAAGTGGCCGCCTGACGAAACTGAATAGAAAACAATATGGCCAGGTTTAACCAGAATGCAACATAAAAAATACTCACCACAATAAAAGCCACCATACGCAGAAACTCCTCTGCTGTGGGCGGAATTCCTATTTCAATAAGCCCGAAGCCCATTACGAGAAAGCCCAATACAAAAAGCATCACACTGATTACCGTCAATGCTCCTACAAACTTGGCGTTAATAAGATAATCACGGTGAATTGGCTGCGACATCACTCTACTTAAGGTTCCTTTGTTTTGCTCGGAATTAACAGCATCAAAGCCTAATGCAATGCCTAACAAAGGTCCTAGAAAACTTATAAAAATAATAAAAGGTGGCAGCGTACCGTCTGATAAAGTGAATAGTTTCAGAAAGAAAAACGAACCATCGGGGTCATTAGGCTTCAATGCTTGTCCAAAGTTACTCAATGCCGTATAAAGTGAACCTAGACAAGTAAATGCTATAAGCACAATGAGTATAATAAAACGCCAACTTTTCACATGATCGGTTATTTCTTTGTTTACCATTACCCAAAAAGGATGTGCTGTTCTATCCATTTTTCTTTCCTCCTTCAAAATAACGATTATAAATGTCATCAAGCCCGTATTCCTTTTTATACAAACCGGTTAGTCCTACTCCTGATTGCACAATGGCTCGGGCAATATCCGGTGTCACATCTTTCGAGCAACCCATGCGATATAAACGATTTTGCTTTGCCACATTCAGTACACCGTTTATATTCTGTAAGCAAGAAGTCAGATCTATCTCCTGATCAGAATCAACGTGTGCTTCAATCACAAAAGGCTCTCCGGCAAACAACTTTTGTGACAACGAAGGGATATCACCTTCAGCCAATAAATGACCGCCAACAAAGATGCCCACTCTGTCACACACTTGTTGCACCTGATGCAAGTGATGTGAAGAGAACAATACCGTAAGTCCCTGTTCCCTACTCAATTGTACAATCAGATTCATAAACTCATGTACTCCGGCCGGATCTAGTCCGGAAGTTGGCTCATCCAAAATGATAACCTCAGGCTGTTTGATTAACACATCGGCTAACCCAAGTCGCTGACGCATACCACGAGAATATTTACCTGTTTTCTTCTTGGTATCTACTTCCAAGCCAACTTTACTCAATAGCTCTTCGGCTTTTTCCCGGGCCGACACCCGGGAAAAGCCATTTAATTCTGCCGTATAAATAAGATTTTCCACTCCTGTACGATCATCATAGAATCCTACATCATCGGGCAAATAACCTACCTTTCTTTTTACCTCCAGCGGGTGTGTCGTTGAATTAATATCGCAAACCCTAACCTCACCGGAAGTCGGGTCAGTAAGCCCCAGCATCATGAGTATGGTAGTTGACTTACCAGCCCCGTTAGGTCCAAGCAAGCCAAAGATTTCACCCTTCTGAATAGTCAAGTTCAGTTGGTTAACCGCCGTAAATGCACCGTACTTTTTGGTTAAATCTGTGAGTTGAATTACAGGTGCATCCATGCTTACCTCCTTCCATATTTACGGAATAAGTAATACACGCCACCGCATGCACCAATAATAATAAGAATGCCCAGCCAGCCCCAGATAATTGGCGTTTTCACCGCTATTCTGAATTCCGCAGCAGAGTTTACCTCCGGTGTACGAGTTTCCATTTTCACCACATAGTCACCCGGAATTGCTTTCTTAGAAGCCTTGACAACAGCCAACACCTGAGCCTTCTCCCCTGCTTTCAACGAAGTAATTTTCTGTGGTTGAAAAGTAACGTCCCAATCTGCGGGTTTAGCTGCTGATAGCTGTATATCTGTCAGGTCAATAGTACCACTGTTATTAACTACCAATTCTATTTTTCGAGTATCACCCGCAGTAACATCGGTACTTAACAATCCATTAGGAGTAGTCAGTTCCATCTTATAAGATCCCTTAATAACCACCTCCAATCCTAAGTCTGCCGATGTAGTACCATTAGCAGCTCTCACCGGAATACGATAAGTACCCACCTTGATATTTGCCGGCGGATTAATGTCAATCGTAACATTTGTTGAAGCGTTAGGCTCTACTTCTACCGAAGTGGCTTGTTTGTAATTCGGTTTAAAAGCAACATTCCATCCTCTTGGAGCATTAGCAGTAAGTGCATACAATTGCTTTTCGGCCGTGCGATTTTTGAGTGTCGCATTAAAAGTAAAGGTTGCTTCTGCACTACCTTCCATGTTAATTTGGTCGGTGGTAAATTCTGTTTGATACGTACCTTTCTGCGAGACCACCACGGTTAAGGGCAAAGTGTACATTCCATCTGCCGAAACATAAAAGCGATACGTTCCTTTATTCACTTGTAATGGGACGTCCACTTTGAGAGAAAAGTTTTTCTGATCATTGGGCAATACCGAAAGTTGATTCACAGTCCACCCACCCGATTTGATTTCATAACCCCATCCTTTGGGTAAACCCCTAACGGCGATAGCTGCGTTCTTTACTGATCGTGTTTTATTGATTACGTCAACACTGTAATCAATAGATTCTCCGGGTGGCACTGAAATCTTTGTGTACGGAGTATACAACGTTACGCCTCTCACTTTCAATGAATCGCCCGAAGCGTATAGGCTAAAGGGAGTTGATCCCAACAAAAACAGCAATAATAGATTTAAATAGTTAATCCGCATTGTCATAAAAAATCCTCCTGATATTTAAATGATTCTCAATACGGGGAGCAAAAATATTAAATCTGATTATTGCTAAGTTTTAAATTTACTGAAAAAATTTAAACGGCTTAATCAGGCGTTACATTCTGGTTAAGCCGTTTGTACATTCAGTCAATTATAACCATTGAACGGTGTAATCTACCCGCTTCCCATCTTCGGTTGTATATTCCTCCAAAGAATTCTCTTTCGCTTGAATAACAATATAAACCATAGGCAAGTCGGAAGAATTGCGCATACACCGTTTGCCGGCAGGAGCTACTCTTATCACACTTCCTTCTTTAATAGGGAAACAATTATCATCAACCTGAAATTCTCCATATCCTTTCAAGATAATGTATGTTTCCTCATTCTTGTTATGAATGTGAAAATAGCCCAAATCAGACTTTGGTGGAAGTGTGGTAAATGATATCTCAGTTCCGGTAGATTTAGTAATATCTTTCACAAAGGCTTTACCTACAATCTCTTGTCCGGTTTTAGGGTGTATAAGAGAATAACCTGTTAGTTCATCTAATGAGCCGATATTAACAGCTGTAAAGTTCTGACTCTCGGCAATAATTTCCATTTTCTTCATCATACTTTCTTTTTACGTTAATCAAACAATGTTTCTTCTATCTATAAAATAGATCGGCAATATTCATCAAAAAACATGATACATCCTATTTAAATAGAACTTTTATTTCATGTCTTATACAAATATTAAACCTATTCTTAAAAAGTTTGTAATCTCTCCGTAACTTAAAAACGCTCACTTTGCAGCACGAAAACCCCAAAAATCAAATCTATTAATTCAATAATCAATGAGATGAAAAGAAAACTTTTCTATTTATTGCCACACAGATGGTATATTTTGATTTTGTTGCTATGCGCAAATCAGGTAATAGCACAAACTACTATCAAAGGTAAAGTGACCGATAAAAAAGGAGAAGCGCTGATCGGTGCAACAGTAGCCTTAAAAAACACCGCTATAGGTACAGTAACAGATGTCAATGGAAACTTTGCTCTGAATTCTCCTAAAACGATGACAGAGAAAAGCATTCTTTCGTTTAGTTATATAGGCTACAAGACCAAAGAGATAACTCATAGCGGGAATAAATTTCTCAACATCATGCTGGAGGAAGAATCACAAGTTTTGAACGATGTCGTGGTTACCGCATTAGGCATTAAACGTGAAGAGCGTGGATTGGGATATGCTACTCAAACAGTAGATGGCGATATGGTTTCGGGTACTATGCCTACCAACTGGTCATCGGCCTTAAACGGCAAAGTAGCCGGTCTTAGCGTCGTATCTCCCGGTGGCCCTCTGGGCTCCAGTCGAATTTCCTTGCGTGGTGATGTATCTCTTAACCAAAATGGTAACAATGCATTGGTAGTGGTTGACGGTGTACCGATGAGTAGTCCGATGACCAATCCGGGTGTTGCTTATGGTGCCGGATCCAGTTCTGAATTATCAGTTGACTATGGCAATGGTTTTTCTGATATCAACCCCGAAGATATTGAGAGTGTACAAGTATTAAAAGGTGCAAGTGCTACTGCTCTTTACGGCACACGTGCTGCTAACGGTGTTATCATGGTTACCACCAAAACGGGCAGCAAGGCAAAAAAAGGAATCGGCATAACTTTTAATACCGGTATCAGCATAGATAATGTCATGCAATGGCCCGATTACCAATATGAGTTCGGACAAGGTTTGCCCAGCAACGTAGGCAAAGCCGGAACTGAATATGCCGGACAGCTTTATTATTCATACGGTGCAGCGCCCGACGGCAACAGCAGCACCAGCGGTACAAGTAGTGCATACGGTGCACGTTTCGACGCAAACAAAATGTTTTATCAATACGATCCAGTATTACAAGGCAGAGCAGAAACCGCAACACCTTGGGTAGCATACAAAAACAACCGCAAAGACCTGTTCCAGACGGGTTATACGCTGACTAACTCAGTAGCTATAACCGGTAACACGGATAAAGGTTCTGTGCGTGCTTCTATTACACACACAAAGAATGAATGGATACTTCCTAATACAGGCTTTCAACGTATAGTGGCAAGCATATCCGGACAACAACAGGTATCGCGTTTGTTGCGCATTAACTACAAAGCCAGCTATACAAACAGACAGATTGACAATACGCCGGCACTTGGCTACAACAGCAACTCCATCTCTTATTTTCTTATTTTTCAAAATCCTAACGTAAATCTCGACTGGCTAAGACCTATGTGGCGTACCGGACAAGAGAATGTAAAGCAGTTGCAGCCTTACAGTAGTTTTATCGGCAATCCCTTCGTGATTCTGTATGAATCGGAAAATCCTTCTGAGAAACACAGTGTGGTGTCATCACTTTCGGCAACCTTACAACTCAGTCGTAAATTTGATTTAATGGTTCGTTCGGGTTTACAACTATCGGCAGATCAGCGAGAACAACACCGTCCGGTGAGCGACGTGGTTTATGGAAACGGTTTCTTCAAAAAACAAAACGTATTTGATTATGAGTTAAACAGTGATGCACTGCTAACTTATCACGATAGTTTTGAAAACGGACTTCACATAAATGCCTCTGTAGGAGGTAACCTGATGAAGCAACATTACGACATGTTATCGGCCGAGGTAAAAGGACTTATCACTCCGGGAGTTTATAAACTAGCCAACGGCGCTTCAAGCCCTTTAGTCAAAACCGACATCAATGACAAAGAGCTGAATAGTCTTTACTTTGCAGCCAATTTCGCTTACAAAGACAAACTCTTTTTAGATGTAACGGGACGCAATGACTGGTCGTCTACACTACCCCGCAGCAATCGCTCTTTCTTCTATCCTTCGGTGAGTATGAGTGCACTAGTTAACGAATGGGTAGAGCTACCCCGAATAATTAGTTTGCTTAAGTTAAGAGCTTCCTGGGCACAGGTTGGTAATGACACAGATCCTTATAAAACATCAGCCTACTACGAGACAACCGATTTTGCAGGTACTTCAGTACTCCCAACCACTTTACACAATGCAAACTTCAAACCGGAAATCTCAACGAACTATGAAGCGGGGCTCGACTTCCGCATGTTCAAAAATCGTATAGGGATTGATTTTACTTTCTACTACAACAAGACTAAAAACCAGATTTTGGATGCACCTATGGATCCCACAACCGGCTACTCAAGAGCAACTATCAACTCAGGCAACGTACGTAATAGAGGTTACGAACTTGAGCTAACTGCTACGCCGATAAAAAACAAGAACTTCCAATGGAACAGTACGCTAACTTGGTCTAAAAATGAAAATAAAATTCTGTCATTAGCTGAAGGGTCTGACGAGAATCAGCTGATCAGTAGCATCGGTAGTGTTTCCGTTATAGGTAAAGTAGGTGGTACAACCGGAGATTTGTGGGGATACAAACTAGTTAGAAACGAAAAAGGAGAAGTTATTATCAACGAAAACGGATTACCCGAACAAGCTGATGAGATAGAGTATGTAGGTTGTGCTTACCCTGGCTGGAAAGCGGGTTTTTACAACGAATTCAAATACAAGAATCTAAAGTTGAGTGTACTTATCGACGGACAGCATGGAGGTATCATCTATTCACATTCACATCATAAAATGACAGAGCAAGGAAAGTTGGCTCATACACTGAACGGACGATTACCCGGAACGGAATATTACATGTCGGCCGATGATCCTCGCATTGCCGCAGCCAAATTAACCCCTCTCGACGGAGTATACATGGTTGCACCCGGAGTGGTACGCAATGCCGACGGTTCTTTTAGTCCCAACACAACTGTAACCACTGTAGAGAAGTATAACAAAGAGTATTACCGAATGGCCAACGTAGAAACTAATTCATTCGATGCATCATTTATTAAAATACGCGAAGTTAGGCTGGAATACAGTTTGCCCAAAAACATACTAGGCAAAACGTTCCTTACGCAAGCCACAGTAGGTGTATATGGTAGAAATCTGCTTTGCATAAGCGATTTCCCAATGTTTGATCCCGAAGCAGCTGCCCTCAACGGACGATCCATCACTCCGGGAGTAGAAACGGGATCACTACCGTCAACCCGCTCATTCGGTATTAATATCAGCCTTGGTTTTTAATCATCACTTAATTGAAATAACAATGAAAATAATCAATAAAATAATAGTTGCGTTCGTACTGGCAAGTGCGTTGTTGACTTCATGTACCAACTCATTCGATGAGTTAAATACTGACCCTACCCGTTTGGACGAAGCCAACCCCGGCACCTTTCTCAACCCCATTCTGTATAACATGACCAGCTATAACTGGAAACGATACAACGATTACACGTTTGCACTGATGCAGAGTAAAGTATCGACCAGCAGTACCAATGGATTAGGATGGTATTATGTAGGAGATGCTGCCGGCGACGGCACTTGGAGTACGTATTATAAATGGCTGAATAACATTCGCGAAATGGAGAAAGAAGCGGTTAAGCTGAATGTTGTAAACTATCAGGCCGTATCTATTACCTTACGTAGTTGGATATACCAACTGCTGACTGATGCCTTTGGAAATGTTCCCATGACTGAAGCCTGTCGGGGAGATGAACAACTATTTACTCCCAAATTCGACACTCAAGAAGATATTTACCATACACTGATTGATGATCTTGCCACAGCCAACACTCTGTTTGACACCAAAACCGGATTAAAATACAACACAACTGCCGATATGCTTTATAAAGCCAGCAGTACAGATGCCACCGGCATGCTGAAGTGGAAAAAGTTCTGCAACTCACTCCGTATGCGTATTTTAATGCGCGTAATTGATGTTGACGGGTTTAATGCTGCTGCCGAATTGAAAAAAATGATTGATGACCCTACAACCTACCCGGTATTTACATCGAACGAAGACGCAGCCATGTTGAGTATTACAGGCGTAGCCCCCGAAGAAGCACCGTTAACAAGGCCGCAGGACTTCACGGCATACTTGTCGCTTTCAGAATTCTTCATTAACCACCTGGTTGCCTGGAATGACCCTCGCCTGCCCCTTTTTGCCACCAAAGCCAAAAACGGTGGAGTCAGTTCTTACGTCGGCTTACCCAGCGGATATGCCATTGCCCCATCCATCAATGCATCACAACCCAATCAGGCTATTTGTAAAGCCCCGATGAAATTGGCAATTATGACATACTCTGAAGTAGAGTTTATCAAAGCAGAACTGGCACAAAGAAGTATTATCGACCCAAGTTTGGCTCAAACGGCTTACGAAAATGGTGTAAAAGCATCTGTTGAACAATGGGGAGGAGTGATGCCTGCCAATTACTTTGCCAATGCACAAGCTGCATACAACGGAACATTAGAACGTATTATGGAACAGAAATTTTTTGCTTTATTCTTTGTTGATTACCAGCAATGGTTTGAGCAAAACCGCACCGGACTACCCGTAATGCCACGCGGAGACGGAGTTCCATCGGGTAATGTCATGCCCAAACGACTCTTGTACCCGGCTGTACTGCAACGCACCAATTTAAAAAATTATCAAGAAGCCAAAGCAGTTATGGGAGGAGATGAATTGAGTACCAAACTGATGTGGCAGAAATAAGTTTCACACAAAACATGTCGTTATGAAAAGAATCATTTTATTACTTGTGCATGCACTGATGGCCGTACTGATGACAACAGCCTATGCAAACGAAGGAAACAGTCCGGCCACTCCCGGTAAAACCCCGGCTATCCGGTTCACCTATCAAGTATACGGCGAACTTCCCAAACGAAAGCCGGCTTATGAAGAGCAACACTTTCTGGGCACTGAAATTTCAGAGAAATGGAATACCTTTAACGAAAGCTATACCCATACCTTCAGTAACAGCACAGGGTTCTCGGGCAACACCGTTGAAGTCTCCAAACCATCGGTATACAAAGCCGTACTGAAAGTGAACAAGTATTTTAAAAACGCATTAAAAAAAGGTAGCATAACGAAGGAAGAAGCATGCCAACAAATGAATCATGTACTTGACTGTGCCAATATCATCTGCACGGAAGAGAATACGAGCGATTTTGAACAAGCCGTATCAAACGCCAAAACTCCCGAAGAGATCATTACTCTCTTTCAAAGTGTAGAACTCAAATTTATGTAATACCTTTCATATAAAATCCCGGGGAGACCACAACAAGCTCCCCGGGATTTCATTCATTACTCATCAACATCAAATGTCATAATCAGTAATGTTTCTCACCTCAATAATTTGCTTTTCTTTCTTTTTTGTTTGGAAGAAATTCTTTATCTCGTCAGGGGTTACCTGCCATTGCGGGTTGCATGCATCCGAAACAACATAGTCCATCAAAGCCTGATAAAAAGCCCTACCCTCAGGCTTATCCTGATAGTCGGAAACATTACTTGAGCAAACCACCAATTTGCCTTTCCCTACCCTGAATTCAAACACCAAGCCCAACTTATGATTTCTTTCCACATTGTCAATAACCTGAATAACAGGCAAATAACCCGCCGGAAGAGCATCGAGTATAATGGCACGGCTGTTTCTAATAACTTCCCACCATTGCCAGTTAGTATGAGTATCGGTAGGGAAATGTTTAAAGAGAGCATGTCCGGCATTCACCAAAAGAGACATCGTTCCCGGTGACACTTCTTTATGAGCCCACTCGGATATTCCTTTAAACATAGCATAATTCCAATAATCCGGTGTAACCAATCCACCAACAGAGATACTGTCTGTTTGTTTTTTCTGAGGAAAATACAAGATATTGGCGCCTTCATTCAATTTCTTTAGCACAGTGGCCGATAATTCTTTTACCTGTAACAATTCCGCAGGCTCTTCCACCTTCGTAGCTGGATAAACCCATAAATCATAAGCATTCTTATACGTTCCAACCTGCAAGGTGAGGCGCATCTTTGCTGCTTGAGTAATTTGTTTCAAAGCAACCCTTATCTCTCCGGGAGATTCAACTGCACCCTGCTTAACAGAAATAACCTGCTCACCTTTGGCAACCACTTTGCCTGTAACTGTTTCGAGTTTCCAGCGCAAAGGCAATTCCTTCAAATCAGCCTCATCATAGTTGGCTACTATAAGCCTCGCTTGAAACTCCTCTTCATTGCTCCAGCAATAGGCTTTGAATTCGGCCATAGGAACTACCTTATTGCAGAATCCGGCAAAAGTTTCCTCGCTCATGCCACCCTTATTCTTCCAAAACACATCCATTAAACCCACCAAAGCACTACCTTGTCCCGGATAATCAATGAGATCCAGCAACTGAAAACCTCCCATTCCGGGCGTACGCATGCACATTTCAATGTCTGCCTTGTAGCAAAGAGCAGACCAGGCAGCAGTAGCCCGATGAAACTCAAGCGCCTGTTTCTCCAAATGATTATCAGCTAACCGCCTGCGAAAGACTTCGTAATTATAAGGATAAAGAACACCCGTATATTTATTTATCTCTTTGTAATCCGGATAAACCTGAAACTGTCCGTTCTCATGGCTCACCACGGGTATGGAAGAGTTACTGATTGCTTTTGCGTAATTCCAACGAGTAGACGGATAGGTACCGTTTAGAATTCCCCCTTTCCATGCGTCGGCAAATGAAAAAGAAGAGCGTACATGCGTAGCATAAGTAGAATCCGTATCGCGCCCCACGCGGCAAGTGACAAAGAAATCTTCTCCCGCCTGCTCTCCTGCCGTACCCAAATTATTGTTGGAACCAAACGAATACAGATGACGATTATCCATACTCCGGAAGTGATTTACCAATCGCCTCATCAGGTTGATGTCGCCATTCAGTTCGTTGCCCAATGCCATCATCGTGAACGATGGACTATTGCCGTATTCTTTCAGCAACTGTTCACCCTCGTGCAGCAGGCATTGATTCAATGATGTGTTTTTCGCATCCATGGTTCCCCAGAAAGGCAATTCAGGCTGTAAGTAAACACCCGCAATATCTGCCGCTTTGAAAGCAGCTACGGGCGGAGTCCAGGAATGAAAACGTATGTGATTGATTCCATATCGTTGTGCAATCCGAAATTGTTCCAGCCAATCCGTTACTTCAGTAGATGGATAACCGGTAAGCGGAAACACACACCCGTCATGCTTGCCTCTAAGAAATGTAGTTTTACCGTTAATAGTAAACTGTGTGCCCTTAACGCCAAAACTTTTCATTCCAAAATCGACCAACTGATTGTCGGCCCCTTCATCGGTTAACAGTTCCACGTTCAATTTATACAACGCAGGTGAGAACTCACTCCATAACAACGGCTCCTCACCCATGTTGACAACAAGTTCCGTTTCCGAACGGCCTTTTACCAGCTCCACAGGAAACTCCTGTTTTCTTATAAAGTCTTTACGAGTAGCATTCCATGCATATCCCTCCACGGTAATAACTGCAGATTGTTGTTTGCCCGACACCAATGACACATGCAGCACGGCCCTCTTTTGTTCTACATCGGGCACAACCTGAACCTGTTCAATAAAGTTCTTCTCAGATATTTCCAGTCCCAAACGTCCGATAACTCCATTCCAGTTTGTCTGAGTTGCTTCTGTCCACGCGTGCGAGCCGTGCACTCCCGAAGGCACAGCCTCATCTCTGTTATCTATCCTGATTTTCAATTCATGCTTACCGGGAGTAAGCCATTTCGAGAGATCATATATTTGAGAGGAAAGCAACGTATTACACCTGCCTACACTATCACCATCCACCCAAACAGCTGACGGCTTGGTGCGCTCCATGACCAAACGAATCATTTTATCGCCCAAAGATCCGGGAATATCTACTTCACGTACATACTCCATAACCCCAACATACGGATGGAGGCGTGTTAATCGCGTTGTGGTAAGCGTGTCGGCATTGCGAGGAGGCAAGCCACTCTGATCAACGCTACCCGGCAAATGAATGATTCCCAAGTCAGTGTGCCACGGACCTGCCAACGATACAAATTTACGTTGCTCTTTAAACGATTCTTTCTGAGTTGAACAGCCTGCCAAAAAAGCGATGGAAGCTACAACACCCCATACAGCAATGCATTTTATGTTTTTCATGATGATTAGATTAAATTCAAGGCAAAGATAACAAATTATTTACGTTCTTGTTTTTTATAGGTAGTGGCTCTATGTACCAGATCTTTAAAGATGTTAAGCATCACCGTATCGCCTCCGTTTACCAAACCTTCAGGATGCCACTGTACTGCCAGAATATTCAGTTTCTTCAACGATTCAATTCCCTCAACCACTCCATCATCTGCTTGGGCGGTCACCGTGAATCCGGGCGCAAGGTCTTTAATAGCCTGATGATGGAAAGTGTTAACCATGAAGTTACCCGGACCCAAGATGCGAGCAAGCTCTGAACCGCTCACAACAGATACGTTATGCGTGCCAACTTCGCGAGGAAGAGTCTGACGATGTTGCACTGTTGAGCTGTTTTGTGTAGGCAAGTCCTGATACAACGTTCCGCCAAAAGCCACATTGATAATCTGTTCGCCCCTACAAATACCCAGAATAGGTAATTTCCGGTCTGTAGCCAACTTAATCAATGTCAAGTCATACACGTCTCTAATCGAATCGACCTTCTCGAGTTCCGCAGCAGGTTGTTCTTTATAAAACGAAGGGTTTACATCTTCACCACCTACTAAAACAAGACCGTCGACCTCATTCAGGATGTGACTGATCACCCCCATATTATCCGTAACAGGAATAACGACCGGTGTTCCTCCTGCTTTAATGACAGCGTTGATATACGTTCCGGGCACACTGCTTCCACCCTCTCCGTGCTGATATGCAGACACCCCGATAACCGGGCCTCTGCTTCTACTCAGGTTTGCAGAGCAGGAATCTATTTTCGCATGGAGTTTTTGCAAATCGGTTACCACTCCTATTTGGGCATTAGCCACAAGTGCCACAAGATGAAAGCAAATAAATACTGCAATAAATTTTATCTTTTTTGTTTCCATATCAATCATTGTTATAAGCGTTCTTTGATTCAATTTCCCAAAAATAAGATTTCAAACGCATAAAACAGCAATACTACGTGAAAATTATCTATTTTTACAGCCAAATTATGAGGCATAAGTTGTGCTGAAGATAAAACCATTACCCCATGTCATACTGCACGTACATACCCGAAATGAAGGAACCAAGTCGTTCCTTACATGCTCATTACCACGATGAACAATACGGTTTCCCGTTACACGATGACAACGAGCTTTTCGGGCGACTGCTATTGGAAATCAATCAGGCAGGCTTAAGTTGGGAAACCATTTTAAAGAAAGAAAAGGCTTTCCGAAACGCTTATAGTAACTACAATATTGAAGAAGTAGCTGCTTATACAGAGGCTGACAGAGAACGCTTGCTGAACGATGCAGGCATCATACGAAACCGGCTGAAGATAAATGCAGCCATTGAAAATGCCAAATCCATCCTCATGCTGCAAAAAGAGTATGGCTCGTTTGAAAAATGGTTAGCGTATCACCATCCCAAAAGCAAGGAGGAATGGGTGAAGCTTTTTAAAAAGACTTTCAAGTTTACCGGAGGAGAAATTGTTGGCGAGTTTTTAATGAGTATCGGTTATCTTCAAGGGGCACATGATGCTGATTGCCCTGTCTATCAAAAGATACTCGAGGAAGGTCCCATGTGGTTGCAAGGAAAATAAATCCTCAAAAAACTGTTCCTTGCTACATAAAAAGTATGAAAAAAAGTATCACCAAGTATCACCAACCTTGTAACAAATTGATAATCAGATAATTACGGGTGATACTTGCCTAAAAAAAGCCTCACCAAGTATCACCAAGTATCACCAACTTTTTTGGCAGTAATTCCTTACATATTTGCTGCTATTTATTCTTTCTATACAGGATCTTTAGTTAGCATGCTTCTGCGATTTATTTTGCAGGTTAGCAATTTTCGTCTACACCCGGATGTACACACTTTGTACACCCCCATGTAGGAAACTTGTAGACCCGGATGTACAGCATGTGTACACCCGGGTCTACAAGAAGTTTTGCAACCTGAAAAAGAAATTCTTCAGGTTTCTTTATTCAATGCTAACACCTTCAGCTACATCTTCAACCAACGGAGCTTGAGCTTCCTCTTTATTAAAGTCGAACACATATTCTTTTTCACCACTTTCCGCAGTATTTACTTTTACTTTAATACCACGAATAGAGTTGCTCAGTTCATCGGCTTTTCCCCACTCACCTACGTAGAAAGACACCAAACCACGAGCTACGTAATTCGTCACATCATCTTGATCATTGTAGCGAAGTTCCAAATGCACATATCCATCCGATGGAGATTCTGCCGTAGTGTTTCTAACCAAACTGATGCGATGTTTCTTTTGCGAAGGCATCCTCATCAGGAAATCAACATTCAGATGGCTGGCGCTAAGCCATATCTGCCTCATACGCAAAGGATCATTACCAAAAGTTGCTTCATTCGTTTCAGTGAGTTCCTCCACGCTTTTGGTTAGCACATTATTCAAATAATTAATTTTGGCTACGTAATCATAACTACCATATTGATCGCCCAGAAGAGTAATATTGGCAATCACACGCTGCCCGTCAACCGCTTGGTACTGCGGAACAGCTGTAGCTCCCGGCCAAACAGTCTTATTGTTGTCGAGCACCAGGTAGTAGTTAGCTCCATTGATTACTTTCACCGTGGCCATTTGCACCTGAAAATTGCCGAGCGAATAGCCATCGTCATCATTGTCACACGACTGCAAAACAGGAATTATCAAAATCAATAAAAGTACACCAATAATTGAACTAATCTTTTTCATACATACAATATTTTAAGTTATTTGTATCTATAAAATACAAGACTACAAACAATACTGCATCATTTTAACACTATTTAGAAATGATAAAGCCCTGTTTCAGTGAAAGTTACTCACTTAAAACAGGGCTTATGTATTTTATTGAAAGATTATATTATTGAAAAATCAGTTCGCTGTCATAGTTTGTATACCAATCAGAATATGCAGCGCCACCGGAAGATAGCCATCCCACAAAATTAGGGAAAACAGACTTCATATTTGCGTATTCCAAAGGATAGAACATGTTAGAAGCTACGCAAGTAGCCCAAGCCAGATTATTTTTACTTATATAGTATCTGCCTGCAGAGATAGAACTATCATCATTGTTATTGCCAAAATAAGCTGTAGAAGCTTTATCGGTTGGAGGGTAATTAACAACATGAACTTCTTTTCTTCTACTACTTAAGCCATCTGTTATGATGAAGAAATTGAGTTTGTCATTACCAAAATCTTCTGCTGTCAGAGTGGGTGTACTAAACAAAAGACTGATTGTTATAGGTGAATTGCTCTTATTTGAACTACTACCCTTTACGGTATTTACAAATGCCCGGTCAACTCCACCCATATGTTTATGCGCATCAGCAAAAAGAGGAACAACAGCTTTTTCTTGACCTTCTTCCAAACCGATGCTATTATAAATGAACAAAGGTGTCGGTTTAGCAGTTGTATACTCAACGGCAGATACTGATGATGCCGGCACATTGTCAAACTGAACCGCAGCAGCAATATTCTTAGAAGCTCCAACAGCGACCAATTCTGCCTCAAGCTTAAATTTCTCTACTTTATTGGAGGAGTTTAGATATAAGGTTGTCTTCTTAACACGAATAACCACATCGTTCATATCATAATCTCCATAAAGGGGCCATAAATCTTCAAACATGTAAGTATAGGTCGTATTGTTCACACTTTCTATAGGGAAAGTTGGATTCTCGGGATCTGTTCCCGGATCACCCTCGTTAGCAGTACCCGTACAAACCTCTATTATGACATTTGATTTCCCATAACGAGCCATTTGAGCAGGACTTTGAAGGTAATATGCAGTAAACCAAAGAATATTTGATGGATGTTTATTGACTTCAACTGTTAGATTGCCGTAATAATAAAGACCATATCCGTACATGTTGGGCGATTTCAACAATGATCTATTACCCGTTCCCCCATCATAATAAGTACTTCCCGATTCGTTATCAAGCGTGCGGGTTGCTTCTATCATAGAGCCATTATATAGTTTAACCATACAATTTTTTATCACGATGTCCTTTCCTTTTAAATAGCCTTTATTAAAATTCAAAGACGTATTATATATATAGACATCCAATTTACTCTCAATAAAGCAGTTATTAGTAACCGTACTATTACCTAGCTCGTAAATGCTATTAAATATCATTTTACCATTATTGGTTAATGAGACTCCATTAGCTTGAAGGTAATAGGCTGTAATCTCTCCGGTAGTCATTAAAGATGCATTATAAGGCATATAAAACAGTCCACTCAGAGAAATTGTACCCTCATTTTGCATTAACGATGAACTATTAAAACTAGCATCTTCGGCTACAATGGTTCCCTTCGAGTAAAACAATCCTCCATTGCTAATCTTCAAGTCCTGAGTAGTAGTAACTGTTCCCCAGTTTTTTAATTCATTGCCTGAGTTGGTAAACTCCAGGTTTCTAAAACTCACAGAACCACCCGGCATAATTGTAAGGTAGGAACTATTAACGAAAGCAATATCTCTGGTCGAAATAATTTTGCCCCCATTCATAACAATCACCTCAATTCCATTCTGAAATGTAAAATCAGACGGGATAGTCCACGTGCCCTGTACAAAAAGTTTAGTAATGGTATTATAATTGCCCCAAAAATTAATCGTACGATTATATGTACCTGTCATTTTATAAACCTTATTGCCTTCCAGCGCAGACCAAGCACTAAGACTGCTCACTTCAATGGCTCCACTGGGAATGGTAGTATAATCGGGCATTGCTACGGTGGTTCTTGTTGCTGCAGCACGTGTGGCTGCGGAAACTGTAGAGGATACGCTTGTTTTAAAATCGCAATTCATAGTCTCCTGAACATCATACGACTTCACCACACTCCTGCCCTTAGGGTCTGTTTGCTGAATATACAGAGACGCCGTTTGCTTTGATAGTAGAAGAGATACAACAAAAGGCTGTCCTTTTGTTGCCGTTCCCTTTGCCAAAGAAGCTATTGAATCGTTACTGGCAATAGGATTATTATCAAAAACTTCTATTGTATAAAAATAAGTTCCATCATACTCATCGTCAGCCTCAACACTCAATTTTACAGAGTTTGTGGTTGTCCAGTCAAAACCATCAGGAGCAGAAATTTCCAAAGGGTTCTCTGTTTGATAAGTAGGATCATAAAGATCTCTTTCGCTATCAATACAACCAGCAAAAAATATCAAACAGAAGAAAGTGTTTAATACTAAAGATATTTTCTCAAAAGGCTTCATACATTACTTATGGAAAGTTAATTCGGACAAATTTAGCAACTTTGGATAACATCCACAACTATAATGACAACAAAATAAAAATGCAAAAGTTTGAATCTTTCCTTTGATTTTAAATTCTTATTCATATCTTTGTTGCGCAATGAAATTCTTGCTAAGGTAATTTTCCCCTTTTCAATCATATTCATTATATATTGCAGAGCACTATCTCCTTATACAAAGACCTTCCATTGCAAATTATTATCAATTTTTATACACATTTTAATTATTTATTTTTAATGAACATTTTTATCGCTGGATTAAGCTATAACATTAGCGATTCCGAATTAGGGGAATTATTCACTGAGTATGGAGAAGTTACTTCATCAAAGGTTGTAACAGACAGAGAAACAGGTCGTTCAAAAGGTTACGGCTTTATTGAAATGGCTGACGAAGAAGCAGGAAACAAAGCTATCGAAGAATTAAACGGTGCTGAAGTTGACGGAAAGACTCTTTCTGTATCAGTAGCTCGCCCTAGAACTGAGGCTCCACGTCGCAGTTTTGGCGGTGGTGGCAATCGTGGTGGTGGTTACGGCGGCGGTGGAAACCGTGGTGGCGGCTACAGCGGCGGTGGCAACCGTGGCGGTGGTTACGGTGGCGGCAGATACTAATCTGACATAAAAAAAATCCCGGGTTTACAGATTCTGCAAACCCGGGAAAAACAAACAATTCAAAAGGCATTGCATCACTGCAACATTGTTAAGATCCAGAGCTTTGTGTTTTGTTTTTCTTCTCAATAAACAAACTTAACCAATTATTCTTTTCATAATTAAGGATCTTCTCATTCATCGTTTAGGTTATAGTATTCTTTTAATACTTATATAGTTACAATAACCGTGCCAAACTCCCCTAGAAGAACCAATCCATTCATTATCAGACTATTACAAGTAATACTCTATCTACTGCCAATTGTGGAAAATGTGGATCAAGGTGTGGAATCTGTAGATTTAATACGCAAAACACTAACGTAACGAACTAAATCAAGATTGTACTTCCGACTATTGGTTTTCTGCCAATTATTATCATATCTTCCTATTTCATCTATTTCCCATTTTGATGCATCCAACACTGAATCAACAGGGGTAGCACTAACCAAGACAAAAGGCAGCTTGCTTTCTACAAGATTCATATTTCTTATATTTAGCGGACGAATTACCCGGTCACTTTCATAGACCAATTCAATACGCAGTTCTTCACCTTCAACATAGTAAAAAGGTAAATGCTGAAGAACCGGTATTTTACGAACTTCACTAATACTGTGTCTTTCATTGTTAATAAAAAGTTTACCTGCCGGAATAAAGCAGAGACCTTCCACTACCAGCATGGTACCTATCACACATCCCAAAGCAATTTTATAATTTACACGCCGGTTGTAAATACTCCATGCCAACAACAATACCAATAAAAAACAGCAGAAACATATCATAGCAAAAAGCGAAATTTCGAGTTCCTGTTTCTGCACAAAAAACAGATAAAGGGCTACCGGCAAAGCTAAAATAACCAATAGGATTAAACTCATATTAATTCGAAATAGCCTCTTTTCTCTTGAAAGAATTAATCGGCCGGATAGATAATAGTACAAACATAAGCCCACATTTATGGCACCCGGAATAAGCAATGGTAAGAGGTAACGGGTTTTCTTCTCGGGAATCAGTGAAAGAAGAATCAACGAACCAACAGTCCAGACAATGGAAAACAGATAAATTTTATGAAGGTGTATTTGGCTAAAAAGCTTCCTCCAATAAGGCCAAACAAGTGATGTGACCCAGAAAAGGGCCCAAATTCCAGCTTCAGCCGGGAACTGCCAGTAATAATACCAAGGACGCACGTTGTGATTTAACCAGGAAGACGATTCTTTATTTGCAATGTGTACCCCCCAGTCTCTGTGAAAAATATAAATGTAAACCGGCCACCAAAAACTAACCATCAAACAAACTAAAATCATTGCAATTATAGGCTTCATCTTTCCTTTGAAAGAAGGATGCCAGGTGACCAGATAAGCTATAATAAAAGGTATGAGCAATGCAAAAAAGGAAACAGGACCTTTACTTAAAAAGGAAAGTCCCATGAATAAACCAGTGAACACAAAAAAACGCCACTGAGGTCCTTCATGTGATAGTGCTTTAATGAAAAAAAAGATGGCGCCCAGCATAAAGCTATGACAATAAATATCCCACGTAGCCGTACGCCCCATCATAATAACATTGTAACAAGTAGCCAATATCAAAGCACAAACAAAAGATACAGTAGAGTTCTTACTTAGTTGCCTCGCTACAAGGTAAAGAAAGACAACCATTAGAGTTGCAGCTACACCCGCGGCATACCGTTGGGCAGAAAGGCTGTGGGGCTTTATGTGATTGACACAGGCAGCGATCCAAGTAGGCAAAGGTGGTTTTTCGAGACGAAGTTCTCCATTCATGGTTGGAGCAAGATAATTTTCCAACGCCACCATTTCCTGTGCAGTAGCCAGATTCCGTGACTCCATCAAATCAGCAGGAATGAAGTCATTGTGTACAAAGAAAGAAAAAAAGCATACTAGTAAAAGTAATGCCAGATGCTTTATCTGATCAGAGATCATAATAGGTTTCATACCAAGATATAAATTTACTTAATCCACATGTTAGCGATGTACGAGGCTGATAGCCTGTGAGTTCTCTTAAATGACGTACGTCTGCATAAGTAACAGTCACGTCGCCGGCTTGCATAGGCTGAAAATCAAGTTTGGCTTTCTTTCCCATCACCTCTTCCATTGCATGAATGAAGTCAAGGAGTTTTACAGGATCTGCATGGCCAATGTTTAATATACGGTAATACGGTTTTTCTTCATTTACATCAGGTGGATAATCAAGTACTGAGACTAAGCCTTCTACCACATCATCAACATACGTAAAGTCTCTTAACATATCACCGTGATTAAACACTTTTAGTGGGACTCCTTTTTGAATGGAATCGGCAAAAATCATAGGCGACATATCCGGTCTACCCCACGGACCATATACAGTAAAAAACCGTAGACCCGTGCAGGGCAACTGGTAGAGATGACTGTATGTAAATGCCATTAATTCATCACTGCGTTTGGTCGCAGCATACAAACTAACGGGATAATCAGCCATGTCATCTTCCGAAAACGGATATTTTGAGTTCATTCCGTATACTGAAGAGCTCGAAGCATATACAAAGTGTTTTATGCCCTGTTTTCTACAGTTCTCCAGCAAATTAACAAAGCCCACAATATTTGATTGCACATACGTATAGGGGTCTTCCAGAGAATAGCGTACACCGGCTTGTGCACCCAAATTAATAACAACCTCAAAAGAATGGTTTCTGAATAGTTCATCCATCTGCTCTTTATCAGCCAAGTCTATCTTATAAAAAGAATAATTAGCATAGCTGGAACTTAGAACTTCGTTATGAGAAATAATATTTTCTCGATGAATGCCACATTGTTGCAAACGTGCATATTTCAAATTAACATCATAATAGGAATTGATGTTATCAAGTCCTACTACTTGCCACTTATAATCAAGTAGTTTGCGAACTACATGGAATCCTATAAATCCGGCTGCACCGGTTACCAATACTTTCATCTTACTTATTTTTTCTAAGTATAAACAAATTCCTTATGTATGCAATGAACCCGGCCGACTGCCCCAGAATAAGTACCGGATCGCTACGATAAATACCGTAACTTACTATAATGGCTGAGCCAAGTAAACTGAGCACCCAAAACGTAACCGGGAAAACAGATTCTCCTTTATGGCGAGAATAAAACCATTGATATATGAAACGAAAGGTGAAAATAATCTGTCCCATAGAACCGAAAATTAACAATCCCAACGGAATATTGGCATTACGGAATAATCTCGGCCCGTTTATATCCCATGTCAATAGCAGATATATTATTACTAATACAGGCGTTAACAGCAATACAAGGCGAATGAATGCCGGTAGTTCTTTCCAATGATTTTTAGTGTTTAAATTCCATATATAAATGTAATATGAAATGTATTGACCCAAAATAATAGCAAAATCATCACGTAACCAGCCATAAACAAACAGCAAATAAGACGCCAAAATGCTAATTTGCCAATAACTCGTGGGTGAAACAACCTTTCGCGCTTTCTCGGAAAGAAGCCATTGAACAACCAAACGAGCGGAGAAAAGTGCCTGAGCCAGAAAGCCAATGCCAAAAACAATATAATTATTCATTCAATAGGTCAACATTACTTGAATCAATCGTGTAATTTATGTACCGATGTTTCATCCATCGGAAAGCAAAACAATCTTTAAAAGGACCAACTAATCTATTAAATAGATGATATTTGGATTGACCGGCAGTTCGTTCAAAATGACGAACAGGAATCTGCATTACTTTGCCATTCTGCAACTGCACTAATGCCGGCAAGAAACGATGCATGCCATTAAACAGGGGTATGCGTTTGGCACAATCCGAATGAATTATTTTCAAAGGACAACCCGTGTCTTTAATACCATCGCCTGTCATCATCCGCCTGAATCCGTTGGCCACTCTGGAAGAAAGGTTTTTAATAAACGAATCTTTCCTGCCTGTTCGAATGCCCATGACCATTTCGTAATCGTTCAAATAGGGAAACAGGAGGTTAAAATCTTCCGGCGTTGTCTGCAAATCGGCATCCATATAACCGATGAACTTTGATTCAGCATAATCAATTCCGGCTTTAATCGCTGCACTTAAACCTCTATTTTGCTTAAATGAAAGGTAGAAAAAACCTTCATTGACTGCGCAAACAGCTTTTATCAGCGCTAAGCTTTTATCTATCGAACTATCATTAACAAAAAGGATGCATGTTTTAAGAGGAGAAATATGCTGAAACTTTTTTAGTTCGTTTTCCAATCTAGTTATGTTTCCCTCTTCATTGTATACCGGAATGATAATACAAAATTGATAAGTACCAGTCTTATTCATAAACAATATAAATATTTTAAGGACGTAAAAGTAGGTGCAAATTCTGAATAGAATCTGTATTTAGGTATTTAACACCATTTATCCCGATTTAAATAACAATCTGAAACATTTATATTTATCTTTGGCAATGTTCTAAGCATTGAACAATTATTAAATCAGACGTAACAATGAAATACATCGACCTTCATAACTATCTCAAAAAGATTGTCAACTATGAAAATAAGGAAATTGTAATTGACGAAAAGATTATCGTGCAAAACTACAACTTTGAATCGGCCTATCGATTTCTCCTACCAGGAGGAACCGGCAATCAAGATTCCTATGAGTATTGTACGGCTGCCGATCCTGATTATGAACCGGATATTATACAATCCATGATAAACAAGTGTGATGCGGAAATCATGGAAAACATCAAATTCCGTTATCACTTGTTCCGTCCGAAAGGTGATAACAAGGTAAACCATGTAATTTTGTTATTTCATGGCTTTAATGAGAAATACTGGGCCAAATACTTAACATGGGCTAAAACGTTAGTTGAAGAGACAGGAAAAGCTGTATTGCTATTCCCCATCGCATTTCACATGAACAGAGCACCGCTCAGCTGGAGTGACAGCCGACAAATGTTTGCCATCAGCCAACAAAGAAAAGAAAGGCACCCTGATGTGCTGTGTTCAACGCTTTCGAATGTAGCAATTAGCACCCGCCTGCACAACAAACCTCAACGTTTTATCTGGTCGGGCTTACAAACATACTATGATGTTATTGATTTGGTGGAACAAATCAAAGCAGGACTACATCCGGCCATCGAAAAAGAAGCTTCTATTGATTTCTTTTCATATTCAATAGGTAGCTTTTTGGCTGAAATTCTCATGATGACGAACAAAGATGGGTATTTTTCTGAATCAAAATTGTGCATGTTCTGTGGAGGCGCCGTATTCAACCGTTTGTCACCGGTATCTAAATTTATTTTAGACAGTGAAGCAAACGTAAGCTTGTACTCGTATGTAGTAGAGCATCTGGAAAGTCACATGCGCAGAGACGAATTGCTTCGTCATTATTTAAGTGATGCGCATCCGGAAGGGGTTAATTTCCGCAAAATGTTGAATTACAAATGCTTGACCGAACCGCGTGAAGCCGTCTTTAACCAAATGAGCAAACAAATTCTGGCTATAACACTGGCAAAAGACACTGTTGTACCGGCCTACGAAGTGATTAACACCTTACAAGGAGTAAAGCGAAACATCCCAATTAAAGTAGATATTTTAGACTTTCCATATCCATATAAACACGAGGACCCCTTCCCTGCTCTGGATACGATAGCCGACAGTGTAGACGAACATTTTCACCGAACCTTTAACCGAATATGCGAATTCTTACGATGAAATGAAACAGTTTTGTAACATCCATATCTCTTAAGAGGTATCTTAGAAGTCTTGCAACGTATTTAGCCGTTCAAAACAACTGGGTTTCACTTATTTATCTATTTTTGCGCGATTTTCAATTAAGGTAAAATTAGAGATTATAGTAAAATGAAACAGCAGCACAAAGTGCCCTTTGGTATTATGGGCATATTTATGGCTATCGGTATTGTTTACGGGGACATAGGTACTTCTCCGCTTTATGTGATGAAAGCCATTATCAATGGCCTTCCTTCCGGATTAAAAGCAAACCCTGATTATATCATCGGAGCAATTTCATGTATTATCTGGACGCTGACCCTGCAAACAACTATAAAATATGTAATAGTCACTCTTAGAGCTGATAACAAAGGGGAAGGAGGCATTTTATCACTTTTCGCGCTAATGAGAAAAAAGTATAGATGGGCCTATATCATTGCTATCATCGGTGCTGCGACCTTACTTGCCGACGGGATTATTACTCCGGCCATTACTGTGGTCTCGGCCGTTGAAGGGCTCAACGGATTATTGCCATCATTACCGGTAGTACCTATCGCGTTAATCATCATCGCAGCAATATTCTTGGTACAGCCTTTAGGTACTGCACGTTTAGGTAAACCGTTTGGTCGTATCATGTTTTTATGGTTCAGCATGATTGGCGTATTGGGTTTATTGGCTTTTTTTCATTATCCAATGATTATTAAAGCTTTTAATCCTATTTATGCAGTAAAAGTGCTGATTGAGGTTCCCGATGCGTTCATTATTCTAGGTGCCGTATTCCTTTGTACAACGGGCGCCGAGGCTTTATATTCAGACTTGGGGCATTGTGGTTTGCACAATATCAGGGTATCATGGGTATACGTAAAATCAACTCTGATCTTAAACTATCTGGGGCAAGGAGCATGGATTATCACACATCCCAACCTCGTAACAACAGACGTGAATCCTTTCTTTGAAATTATGCCGGGATGGTTCTCTTTTATAGGAGTCGGGATGGCTACACTTGCAGCTATTATTGCCAGCCAAGCTCTGATAAGTGGGTCATTCACTATCATCAGTGAAGCAATCTCACTTGACTTATGGCCTAATATTAAAATTAAATATCCAACTAACATTAAAGGGCAAATGTTTATTCCTCAAGTAAATTATGCCCTGATGGCTCTTTGTGTGCTAATGGTTGTATGTTTTGGCTCTTCATCGAACATGGAAGCAGCGTACGGTTTATCCATCACAATTACCATGCTGATGACTACGCTGTTATTATTCATATACTTTCAATATAAAAACATCACTCTTTGGATAAGTATACCGCTTACAGCATTCTTTATTACGATAGAAAGTAGTTTTTTCATTGCTAATCTGTTTAAATTCACACATGGAGGATGGGCTACCATATTAATTGCAGGATGTATTTTCGGAATTATGTTCGTATGGTACAACGGACGAAGAATAAAAAACCGCTATTCAAAATACGAACCAATTGCTCCCACTATAGACTGTTTAAAAAATATTTGCGAAGATAAAAGCATTCCAAAATTTGCAACACATTTGGTTTACGTAACACGCGCCAAATATCCCACAGATATGGAAAGCAAAATATCTTATTCGCTTATAAATAAACAACCTAAAAGAGCAGATACATACTGGTTTGTTTATTTGCACCGCAGTGACGAACCTTATGACTTTAAGTATGACGTTAAAGTATTTGTACCGGGCAAGATGTTCAGAATAGATATTCACTCGGGATTCAAACAAGGAGCACACATTGATAAATTTGTTCACCGCATCTGTAAAGAGCTTGAGGAAAAAGGTGAAGTGGACTTGTTAAGCCGTTACCCATCTTTACGGGAACGAAAAATAGAAGGTGATTTTCGTTTTGTAGTGGTTGAACGAATAGCTCGGAATGTAGATTTACCTCCGATGAAAAAGACACTATTACTTCTTTATTATCTAATAAAGAAATGTTCCACATCGGATACTCAGATACTGGATCTGGATCCATCTGTTGTTACACTTGAATATGTGCCTCTTAAGTCCGTACAATAGTATTAAAAAAAGTAAATAACACATAAATGCAATGACGTTATGATATATTTGCAAAAAAATATAACATATACGTCATTCTTTATATGTCTGAAAAGCTTAATCAGTTACCAACCGATGATTTGTTCTTGCTAGATCGTTTCATAAACGGAAATGATGATGCTTTTACAATAATTTATAATCGCTATGTAAATCAGCTCATGGCGTATGGCATGGGATGGGGTTTTGATAAAGAAACTCTGAAAGATGCAATTCAAGACGTTTTCTATAAATTATATTTTAATCGCAAAGCTTTTCAGGGAGTTAGCAACCCTAAATTCTACCTTATCAGAGCACTTAAAAACCGTATTCTCGACATACAGAAATCAAACATGGACACTATAGATTTGACCGGACTGGAATTTTCGGTAAGACCAACTGTACTCGATGAGCTAATAGCCGAAGAAGAGCGGAATAAAATTGAAAAACAGATAGAACTATATCTTAATCTTCTGACCGGAAGACAGCGAGAGGCTGTTTATCTGCGCTTCATTGAAGAAATGGAATATGAAGAAATTGCTATTATACTCGAAATGAGTGCTCCGGCAGTTCGTAAACTAGTATGCAGAGCCATAGCGCGCATTCGTACGGAAGAATTGTCACTGGTGATGCTGCTTTGTATTTCAAGAATGATCAACTAAAAAAACTTTTTCTGCAAAAATGGGAACGTTTTTGAAAGACTGTCGTCTTATATACAAAACCTCTTTTTTATGCAGATATCAAAAGAAAAATATAGTTCATATAAAGCAGTTGATTTTGCTAAAGACATAAATTTCATTGGCTGGAGACTCTCCCCTGATGAAAGCAACAATAAGTTCTGGACAGACTTTCAGAACGAATATCCTGCTTGCAAACCTGAAATAATTCAGGCTATCAGAATATTGCAGTCTACTAAATTAAATCAATGCAGCCTTTCCCTAGAAGAGAAAAAAGAAGAGCTCACGAAATTAAAAGTGCGTATTAGAAATAATAAAAGAAAGGTTATATTACTCCGTACTTCGTATGTTGCAGCCGCTGCATGTTTGATTGGGGCTTTGTTCGTGCTGCAAAATCTATTTATAAAAGACAATCAAATTAACGATACGATAGCACGAGGTTCTAAGGTGATTCAACTGATAACGGATGAAAAAGTATCAATTCTTCCACGAAATGCTCACATTACATATAGAACCGACGGGAGTATTTTAATTAGTGAAAACAACACTAAGTCGCAATCGATTAAAAGCGGACGAAAACGAAACAGACTTATTGTTCCTCGTGGACAGCGTTCCTATTTAAGCATGCCCGACGGGAGTAAAATATGGGTCAACTCCGGAACTGAGATTGAATTTCCCGCGTTGATGGATCATAACAAAAGAGAAGTAAATGTATCAGGAGAAATATACCTGGAAGTAAGTAAAGATCCCAAACGTCCTTTTACTGTAAAGGGAGATAATTTTTCTGTTGAAGTTTTAGGCACAAAATTCAATATATCTTCATATCCTGGTGATATAGTTAAACGAGTAGTGCTATTGGAAGGTAAAGTCAAAGTACAATCAAGCAATGATCAATCACTCATATTGGACCCTAACCAAATGGCCGCAATTACCAAAAACAATCTCACGGTTCATGAGGTAGATGCATACAATTATATAAGCTGGAAAGACGGAGTACTAACATTGAACAGTCAACCACTCAGCGATGTAGTACATTATTTAGAGAGATATTATGGCGTAGAAATAGAAAGTTGTGCCAAAGCCGATAGTATGAAATGTAATGGAAAGCTTATACTAACAGATAGCATAGAAGATGTATTAAACAGCATTGCAATGACTATGCCTGTAAAAATAGTGAAGAAAGACAATAAAATAAAAATATGTTCAACCGATTAAAAAGAGTATTAAATGTACAAACTACAAATTTATGAGACTAACTGATTTATTAGAAAACAATGGGTATTATTTTAGGAAGATGAAATTTTGTAAACTAAAGACTTTTTTACTAACTATTCTGTTCGCTTCTATTTCTACGGGGATACTGGCACAAACTAACAAATTATCAATTCATAAAAAAGAAACTCCCATCATTCAAGTATTGAATGAACTTGAAAAGAAAAGTAACTATGTATTTTTCTTTTCAGATGATGTAAAGACTGAATTGACACGCAGGGTAACTATATCGGCTACAGAGAAGCCTTTAAAGCAAATTCTGGATGAAATTCTGAATCGCACAACACTTACCTATAAAATAAACGACAGGCAAGTGACTATTAATCGCCGAGACGAGAAAATGCCGGCCAAACAAAACAGAGTGGCAAAGAATGTCAGATTTAAAGGTTCTGTTAAGGATGCCGAAAACAGTATGCCACTGATGAATGTAAACATATACATTCCAGAGCTAGGTATCGGTACTTCAACAGACGAAAACGGTTTGTTCTCCATAGTGTTACCAACTGGGAATTATTCTTGTAGGATGTCCTACATCGGCTATGGAACACGCACTGAAAAGATCAACATTCGTCAGGAAACACAACAGGAATTTATGCTCCAGTCGGACACAAAGTTAGATGAAGTAGTCGTGTTAGCCAATAAAAAAGACGAGAATGTGAGTCGCACAAATATGGGCGTTGAAAAGCTGACAATGAATGAAATCAAGCGAATGCCTGCACTAATGGGTGAAGTGGATGTCATTAAAGCCATACAACTATTGCCCGGAGTTCAAGCTACAGCCGAAGGAGGATCAGGGTATAGTGTCAGAGGAGGTTCGGCCGATCAGAACTTAATTGTACTTGATAACGCTACCGTGTACAATGCTTCGCACATGTTTGGATTCTTTTCAGTTTTCAACAATGATGTGGTTGATAATGTAGAGTTATATAAAGGAGACTTACCCATGAAATATGGCGGGCGTCTTTCTTCACTTCTTGATGTGCAATTGAAAGACACTTATACTGACAAATTAAAAGGTAGTGGAGGTATTGGATTAATATCCAGTCGTTTGATGCTGGAGGGTTCTATGGGCGAACGAACAAACTGGATGGTAGGCGGACGTCGCAGCTACGCTGATTTGTTTTTAAAAGCATCATCGGATGAGTCACTGAACAAAAGCGTTATCTACTTTTATGATATTAATGCGAAAATATCTCATCGTTTATCGAATAAAGACAAACTGTCACTCAATCTTTATATGGGTAATGATAAATTTGGAGCTGCTTCAGTTGCTGAATTTTCGTATGGGAACCGGGTAGGATCGCTTACATGGGGACATGTATTCAACGAGAGCCTCATTTCAAAGATTAGTTTAAATGCAAGCAATTACCATTACATGTTACAATCAAAGCTAGACAAAGCTAGTATTAAGTGGGAAGCCGGCATTACAGACTTAATGTTTAGGTGGGATTGGAACCAAACCTTAAACAGAAACTTGAAACTCACCTACGGAGCAACCAGTACGCTACATCATTTTAATCCGGGCTTTATCACTCAGCCTGATTATCCGGACTTTCGAATACCTAAAAACAAGGCTTTGGAGCACGGAGTATATCTTTCTGCTGAGCAGAAATTTACAGATAAATTTACAATAAGATATGGATTACGATGGTCCATTTTTCAAAACCTAGGCAGCGCTACAGTATATAGCTATGATAAAAACTACGAAGTAGCTGATTCAACACAATACGGATCAGGAAAAATATACCATACATATCATGCACTAGAGCCTAGAATTGGAATGGTATACAAACTATCCGAAACCTCTTCTGTGAAAGCTAATTACGCTCGCAATACACAATTTATTCAGTTAGCCAATAATTCTTCCGCAGGTTCACCCTTGGACTTATGGTTTCCTGCCGGTCCCAACATAAAACCTCAAACAGTTGATATGTTATCGGCCGGGTATTTCCGTAATTTCAACGAAAACAATATTGAGACATCTGTAGAGGTATACTACAAGAAGATGAATCATGTAATTGATTTTGCGGATCACGCTCAATTATTACTCAATGATAAATTAGATGGTGAAATTCGTTCGGGTAAAGGAAAAGCATACGGAATTGAGTTTATGGTAAAGAAGAACAACGGACCGTTAACCGGATTTATCAACTATACACTGTCACGTTCTGAAAGAACAATTCCTGAAATTAATGAAGGCAAGACTTATCTTTCTCCGTTTGATAAAACGCACAGCATCAATATTTCAGCGGCATATCAGCTTTCTAAAAAATGGAGCGTATCTGCTGCCTGGATTTACGCAACCGGTAATCCAACCTCTTACCCTACAGGACGCTTTGAGATCAACGGAGAATATTTCCCCATATATTCAGGCAGAAACGAATATAGAAAGAAAGATTATCACCGCCTTGATTTGTCAGTAAACTATGTACCAACTCATAAACCGGGTAAAAAATGGCAAGGAGAATGGAATTTCTCACTGTACAATGCCTACGGACATAAAAATCCATGGATTATTACTTACGACCAAAATACAGCAAGTGGAATCCCTAATGCAGAGATGACTTATTTGTTCAGCATGGTTCCATCCATTACTTATAATTTTAAATTTTAATGACGATGATAGTTCAATTATTATATAAATATTACATACTGACCATAACACTGACTGCTATTTTGCTGGGACTAAGCAGTTGCACAGAAAGTATTGAGTTAGATACCGATGACGCTGATCCTGTGATTGTTATTTATAGCACCATTACAGATGAGCTGACTTATCAGCAGGTGCAACTAAGTTCTTCAACAGGATATTTTGATGGCAATAAAAATGCTAAAGTATCAGGCGCGACAATTACAATAACTTCCGATAAAGGAGACTTATACAATTTAGAAGAGGTACACAACACGCCCGGAACATATAAAACGACCACTCAAATGGCAGGTATTCCGGGAGAAAATTATCATTTAAAAGTGATGGTAGACTTCAATAATGATGGCATTAATGAAACCTACGAAGCCGACGCTAAAATGGAACTGCCTGTTAAACTCGATTCAATAGATATTTCGTATGAGAAAATAGCTAAATACCATTATTATTCTTTTAATATCTATGCCAAAGAACCTGCTGGTACAAACTATTACATGTGCAAATACATTGTCAATGATTCGGTATATGACCGTATAAGCAAATATGTTATTTTTGATGATTTAAGTTATGACAATCAATACATTAACGGCTCTTCAATCGGTTATTTCTTTGACGATACAGAAAGAGATGAATACAAAGATGCAGACGATTATAACACGATGACATTCATCGCTGATGGAGATGTAGTGAAACTACAACTATCAAATATTGGCAAAGGTTTTTATAACTTCTTATTGCAATGTCAAGAAGAAAAAGATGGAGAAAGTCCTTTCTTCGGAGGACCGTTAAGCAACATCAGTACTAATATTAAAGGAGGTGGCATCGGATATTTCGCGGCCTACAGTATTTCACAAAAGCAAGCAATAGCAAAAAAAGAGCAATAAAGATACAGTTTAATCAATATTCCGGGTTATCTTGACCCGGAATATACTTTTTCCAAAAAAACTTTGCATCACTCCTCTTAATATAAGATATACAATAAACGAAGCCCATAGAGCATGGTTTGCCCACTGATTATGCAGAAAATAGAACATAATGAAAAAGCTAACCGATGCGATCAACATCGAGAACAGCATATAACGTGTAGCCGTTGCTCCAATAAAGATTCCATCCCAGATAAAAGCAGAAAAACCAGCTAATGGAATTGCCAATGCCCAGTAATAATATTCTTGAGACACAGCTACTACAGCCTCGTCATCAGTAAGCAATGCAATAAAGGCATTACCATTAAAGGCATATAGCAATGTAAATAAGATAGACAATCCAAATCCCCATCGAAAAAGTAAACGAATCAAACGGCGCAGCATTAAAAAGTCATTGGCACCAACATAACGGCCAGTTAGAGCCTCTCCGGCGTATGCAAAACCATCCATGACATACGAAAAAAGCGTAAAAAACTGCATAAGAAGTGTATTTACAGCTAAGATTACCTCTCCTTCACCAGCTCCTGTTGAAGTAAAGAACACCGAAACACTAACAAGACAGAGCGTACGCAAAAAGATATCACTATTCACACTAAAAAAACGTTTCATAGCTACTCGACACAAAGTGTTCGGCCAATGTTGCTTGAAGCCAAGCTTCTTATAATATCTACGATATAACCATACAGCCATTATAAGACCACCATATTGGGCTACTAAGGTTCCAATTGCCACACCCTCAACTTTCATCTCAAACAGAAATACCAAACACAGACTAACAACTATATTCATGATATTCTGGGCTATCGCAATAAACATTGGAATACGTGAATTTTGCATACCTATAAACCAACCTGTAAATCCGTAAAGAGCCAATAAGGCAGGCGCTCCCCAGATACAGATACGAAAATAAATAACGGCAAGTTCTCTCACCCTATCTGATGTTTCAATAAAATAAAAAGCTATATTTTCTATTATCAGCTGAAAAGCAATAAAAAGAACTCCAATACCAATACCAACGATCAATGATCGAATCAGTGTACGTACTGATTCGTCGAGTAACCCGGCTCCATAAGCTTGCGATGTGAGACCGCTGGTCCCCATCCGCAAAAAGCCAAAACTCCAATAAAGAATATTAAACAGCATCCCCCCTACGGCGACAGCTCCTATATAGGCGGTAGCTCCCAAATGCCCTACAATGGCAACATCAATAAGCCCCAGCAATGGCACCGTTATGTTAGATATGATAGATGGCAAAGCTAGTTGAAGTATTTTTTTGTTCATTGCGATTCATTTTAAGGCAAAATTAGCCATAAATTAAATTATTCAAAGATAAACTTGTATATTTGCATCTCTTTTACAAATGTCCAGCAGCGTATTAAATTAATAAAGATATGATAGCCAAAATTAAACAACTTCTCGAAGAGGTCGAGACTCTGAAAGCTTCAAACGCAGAAGAGTTGGAAGCCCTTCGTATAAAATACCTTAGTAAAAAGGGCGCCATTAATGATTTGATGGCAGACTTTCGTAATGTGGCTGCCGAGCAGAAAAAGGAAGTAGGCATAAAACTGAATGAACTGAAAACATTGGCACAGGAAAAAATAACTGCGCTAAAAGAACAATTCGAAGCTCAAGACAATGGCTCAGCTGAGATTGATCTTACTCGTTCTGCCTATCCTGTCAAATTAGGCACACGTCATCCACTGTCAATTGTAAAAAATGAGATTATTGACATATTTGGCCGATTAGGCTTTAGCATAGCTGAAGGTCCTGAGATAGAAGACGATTGGCATGTCTTTTCCGCTTTGAATTTCGCAGAAGACCATCCGGCTCGTGACATGCAAGATACCTTTTTTATTGAGGCACATCCCGATGTAGTGTTGCGCACACATACCTCGTCCGTACAAAGTAGAGTGATGGAAGTTTCGCAGCCTCCTATCCGCATTATATGTCCGGGACGCGTATATCGCAACGAAGCAATCAGCTACCGTGCACACTGTTTCTTCCATCAAGTAGAAGCGTTATATATTGATAAAAATGTTTCATTTACTGATTTAAAGCAAGTTCTACTGTTATTTGCAAAAGAAATGTTTGGCGCGGAAACTAAAATTCGTTTGCGTCCTTCGTATTTCCCATTCACAGAACCAAGTGCAGAAATGGATATCAGCTGTAACATTTGTGGAGGTAAAGGATGCCCATTCTGCAAACATACCGGTTGGGTAGAAATTTTAGGATGTGGCATGGTTGACCCTAATGTACTCGAAGCCAACGGCATTGATAGCAAGATATATAGCGGATATGCATTGGGTATGGGTATAGAACGTATCACCAACTTGAAATATCAAGTAAAAGATTTGCGTATGTTTTCAGAAAACGATATGCGCTTCCTAAAAGAATTTGAGGCAGCCTATTAAGAACTGCATTCTGACATAACAGATTTCTCAATATTAAAATGAAAGATGCAGGGTAAACGCTCTGCATCTTTGCGTAAAACGGTTCATTATGACTAAAGATAGGCTTGTTACAATTGACTATTGTCGGATACTTGCTGCAAACTTCTTATTATTTTTTGCTTTCTACCTCATTCTGCCTGTTTTACCTTTCTACCTGACTGAGGTATTTAATGCAAATAATGCCACTGTTGGTATCATTCTTTCCTGCTATACAATTGCAGCACTCTGCATCCGCCCTTTTTCGGGATACCTACTTGACACGTTGTCAAGAAAGCCACTTTATCTCATCGCCTATTTTATTTTTACAGCCATTTTCGCAGGCTATCTTTTGGCTGGAATTCTGAGTCTATTTATAATGCTAAGAATTGTTCATGGACTGGCTTTTGGTATGGTAACCGTAGCAGGTAACACGATCGTTATTGACATTACACCCTCTTCGCGTAGGGGTGAAGCAGTAGGATACTACGGTTTAATGAACAATACAGCTATGAGTATAGGACCTATGGTAGGATTATTCATGCATGAAGCTTGTTCATTCAACACTATTTTTATTTGCTCTTTGACTTCAGGCGTATTGGGATTCATTATGGCTTGTTTGGTACGAACTCCTGCCAAACAGCCGGTTGAAAGTGAGCCTATATCATTTGATCGATTTATTTTATTGAAAGGTATTCCTGCAGGCATTTCTCTTTTATTATTGTCCATTCCTTATGGCATGACAACAACCTACGTGGCCATGTATGCTGAAAAAATAGGTATCACATTAAGCTCCGGATTGTTCTTTACATTCATGGCCTTTGGCATGGCCGTCTCACGTCTTTTTTCAGGAAAACAAGTCGACAAAGGGCGCATCACACAAATCATCATATTAGGTCTGTATTTAGTCTGTTTTTGCTTTTTCTCACTTAGTTTATGTGGAACATTGATGAAATGGAACCCTGAATTTACAACAGTCTTATTCTTCCTGATAGCTCTGTTGCTAGGAGTTGGATTTGGAACCATGTTTCCGGCCTTCAATTCTTTATTTGTTAACCTAGCTCCAAACAGCAAACGAGGTACAGCTACTTCCACCTATCTAACTTCTTGGGACGTAGGCATAGGTATTGGTCTTATGTCGGGCGGATATATTGCTCAAATCACATCTTTTGATACTGCTTATTTTTTCGGTGCCCTGCTCACCGTTATCTCGGCATTGTTTTTTAAGCTCAAAGTAACCCCTCACTTTGAACGAAATAAGATGAGATAACGTTTAATATACACCTAAGTATTTAAGTAAGTATGAGAAAAAAAGAACGATTTGAGAATGTAATAGATTGGTTTCAAAAGAACATGCCAATTGCTGAAACTGAGCTACATTACAATAACCCCTTCGAGCTACTGATTGCAGTTATTTTATCTGCACAATGTACAGACAAACGGGTTAATATGATTACCCCCCGATTATTTAAAGACTTCCCTACTCCCGAAGCACTTGCAGCAAGTACGCCTGAAGTAATATTTGAATATATTCGGAGCATATCATACCCCAATAATAAGGCAAAGCACTTAGTAGGAATGGCTCGCATGTTAGTGAATGATTTTAATAGCGAAGTGCCCGATACACTAGAAAAACTTATTAAATTGCCTGGTGTAGGCAGAAAAACAGCCAATGTCATTCAATCTGTTGTATACAACAAAGCAGCTATGGCAGTTGATACCCATGTGTTTAGGGTTTCAAACCGTATCGGACTCACTACTAACTCTAAAAATCCATTGGTAACAGAACTAGAGTTGACAAAATACATTCCAAAGGGCCTTATTCCTATCGCACATCATTGGCTCATTTTGCACGGGAGGTATGTTTGTCAGGCAAGAACTCCAAAGTGTGATCAATGTGGATTAAGGCCTTTCTGCAAATATTATTCAGACTCTCATAAACTTGAAAAAGACTCGTAGACACATAAAGAATAAATGATAAATTCATAGCAAAAAATAGAAATATATAGTAACTTTGCAGTCTACAGAAAATAATATAACACTTTTAAATAAAATAGAGTATTATGCAAACAATTGACCAATTCAACTTTGCCGGTAAAAAGGCATTTGTCAGAGTAGATTTCAATGTTCCATTGGACGAAAACTTCAACATTACAGATGACAATCGTATTCGCGCTGCTCTCCCAACTCTAAAAAAGATTATTGCAGATGGCGGCAGTCTGATTATAGGTTCTCATTTGGGCCGTCCCAAAGGCGTAACAGACAAATACTCGTTAAAGCATATTGTTAATCACGTTTCTAAAGTATTGGGCGTAGAAGTTCAGTTTGCCAACGATTGCATGGGTGAAGAAGCAGTAGCTAAAGCGGCAGCCTTAAAACCAGGTGAAGCTTTGTTGCTTGAAAACCTCCGCTTTTATGCAGAAGAGGAAGGCAAACCTCGTGGTTTAGCAGAAGATGCTACTGACGAAGAAAAAGCTGCTGCTAAGAAAGCGGTGAAAGAAAGTCAGAAAGAATTCACCAAAAAATTAGCTTCGTATGCAGACTGTTATGTAAATGACGCTTTCGGTACTGCTCACCGCGCACATGCTTCCACTGCATTAATTGCTAAATATTTTGATGTAAACAACAAAATGTTTGGTTATTTGATGGAAAAAGAAGTGAAAGCGGTTGATAAAGTATTAAATGACATCAAACGTCCGTTCACAGCAATCATGGGAGGTTCTAAGGTTTCTTCAAAAATTGAAATCATTGAAAATTTACTTTCTAAGGTTGACAATCTAATCATTACTGGCGGTATGACTTTTACTTTCACTAAAGCACTTGGTGGAAAAATTGGTTCTTCACTTTGTGAAGACGACAAATTAGATTTGGCTTTAGAATTAATTGAAAAAGCTAAAAAGAACAACGTAGAGTTAGTTATTGCAGTTGACGCTAAGGTTGCAGATTCTTTCTCTAACGATGCAAACACTCAGTTTGTTGACGCTGATCAGATTCCTGATGGATGGAGTGGTCTTGATATCGGCCCCAAGACAGAAGAACTTTATGCACAAGTTATTAAAGCATCTAAAACGATCCTATGGAACGGACCGACAGGTGTGTTTGAATTTGATAATTTCTCTCATGGTTCACGCTCTGTTGGAGAAGCCATTGTTGAAGCGACAAAGCATGGAGCCTTCTCTTTAGTTGGTGGTGGCGATTCAGTAGCTTGTGTGAATAAATTCGGATTAGCCGATGGCGTATCCTACGTATCAACTGGTGGTGGTGCTTTACTAGAAGCAATTGAAGGTAAGGTTCTCCCCGGTATCGCAGCAATCAAAGAATAATTTCTTTTTGCATATTTCAGGCAATTTTCCTACACTTCTAGGAAAATTGCCTTTCCTATTATAATCGGAACTTTATCTTTGTTACTATGCGACACATCCTATACATAGGTACGATTCTGGTATTATTCACGGCTTGTACTCCTACCCGAAAGAAAGAAAATATTTCTCACACACCAATGAAAGTCATCACTTTGGGAGTAATGCCTTCTGTTGACTATCTACCATTTATTGTTGCTCAAAAGGCCGGTATCTATGATACATTAGGATTAACAGTTAACCTGATTAAATATTATTCCTCAACAGATAGAGACCATGCATTTCAATCGGCACAAATCGATGGAACCATAACCGACTTTCTCAGCGCATTTCAACTTAAGTCTTCGGGTATTCCTTTGAAAATTATCATGAGAAATGAAAGTTATCTATGCATGATTGTTAGGAACGGCAGTAACATCACTTCGATCAAAGAACTTAAAAACAAAAACATTGCTGTATCTAGAAATACAGTCGTTGATTACACAACAGACTTTATAATCAAAACAGCAGGAATTCTACCGCAACAAGTCAACAGACCGGAAATTGATAATATTCCTTTGAGACTATTAATGCTTGAAAACGGACAAATTGACGCCTCACTTTTTCCTGACCCGTATGCTACTATAGCCATGAGTAATGGACATAAATCACTGACCAGTACCAGCGAATTAAATATATCGGTAACCGGAACTGTTTTCTCGGTAAAAGCTCTTAAAGAAAAGAAAAAGGAGATAGAATTACTAATCAAAGGTTATAACCTTGGAGTAGATTATATACAAAACCATCCAACTGACTCTTTAAAACAAATATTAATAGAAGAAATTGGTATACCAGAGGCTTTAGCCGGTATCATTGCATTACCACAATATACATATGCATCATTACCTTCAATGGATGATTTAGAAAAATGTGCCTCATGGTTGATAGAAAAAAACATCATTCATAAATCCTTTCAATACACAAGCGTTATCGATTCATCATATATTCAATCTGAACAAGTAAATATTGAAAAATAACAAATAACTTTTTTTATGAAACGAATACTACTGGCAATAGCCTCTGTTTTTACACTGTTTATTTCTCATGCACAAATTACAACAGATAAAGTAATCAACACCCTCAAGGAGCGAATTACCTTATCGGGCTATGCTCAGGCGGGTTACACATATGATGATCTAAAGGAGTCCACCAATACTTTTGACGTTAAACGCATCATCTTCATGGCACACGGACAAATAACCAAAGAATGGTCATGCTACTTTATGTACAACTTTAATAGTGGAGGTAACTTGCTGGAAGTATATACCGACTATCAATTTTTGCCCGGATTAACAGCCCGATTAGGACAATTCAAAACAATGTATGCTATGGAGAATCAAATGTCTCCCAGTGAAATAGAATTAATTAATTGCGGCTCTCAAGCAACCAACTATTTAGCTGGAGTTGATAATAGCGATAAGTTATATGGATCATCCACCGGTCGTGATATGGGATTTATGATTTTTGGAGACCTGTTCCAAAAAAGATTAAGTTACAATTTGGCAGTAATGAACGGACAAGGTATAAATATCAAAGATAAAAACGATAACAAAGACCTTGTAGGATATATCACCTTCAATCCGGCTAAAATTATATCAGTAACCGGCTCCTTTATTAAGGGAAAAGGTTGTGCTGTTGAAACGTCAGACATTAATCCTGACATTAAGAAAGATCAAAGCTACACCCGTAACCGTTGGTCATTGGGGAGTATTTTAAAAACGAAGCCGCTTAATTTGCGTGCAGAATATCTGGCAGGTAAGGATGGTAATGTGAAAAGCGAAGGTTTTTATGCAACAACAAACTATCATGCATGCAAGAACTTCGACATCATTCTTTCTTATGATTACCTAAATAAAAATAAGGATATGGACTACAAACAGCAAAACTACGTTGCGGGCATACAATATTGGTTCTATCCCAAATGCCGCCTGCAAGCGCAATATACCTATTGTGACAATAAAAAAGGTGAAAACTACAACAGAATTCAAACGCAGATTCAAGTGCGTTTCTAAACCACCAATAAATTGATAACATGGAGACACCTTCAATTCAGAATAATACCCGAATAGATGTAGCTGATGTACTCAGAGGGCTGGCCGTGATGGGCATTATTCTATTACACAGCATTGAGCATTATAACTTTTATTACTTTCCTGAGAATCCGCCATTTGAATGGATGAAATTTACTGATCGCATTATTTGGGATGGTTTGTTTTTCACATTCAGCGGCAAAGCTTATGCCGTTTTTGCTTTGCTGTTTGGGTTTAGCTTTTATATTCAAAATAACAATCAAAATCAAAAAGGAAAAGATTTTCGCCTACGTTTCTTATGGAGATTGGTCCTATTATTTATCATCGGACAATTTAACGCTTCATTTTTCACAGGAGAAATATTAGTGATGTATTCCATAATTGGAATCATATTACCTGTTTGTTGCAAGCTCAATGATAGAACAATAACGATTATTGCTACGCTGCTCATATTGCAGCCACTCGACTGGGGGAAGTTAATTTATGCTCTGATTGATACTTCCTATACGCCTGGCGAAAGCCTATCTAATTACTATTTCGGTGTAGCGTACGATATACAGAAAAACGGAACTTTTCTTGAAACACTGCGTATGAATTTATGGGAAGGACAGCTGGCAAACTTCACTTGGGCTTTTGAACATGGCCGGATCATGCAAACTGCCGCCCTCTTTCTGTTTGGCATGCTAATAGGCAGACGTCAGCTCTTTATCTATACCCCCAAACATGAACTCATTTGGTTAAAGACATTAGGATTTGCACTAATCCTATTTTTCCCTCTCTATGGATTAAAGAACTTACTCCCTGAATTTATTAACCGACCAGCCTATTATGAGCCACTAAACCTGATTCTTTATTCACTTACTAATTTGAGTTTCATGTTAGTTTTGGTGACGGGAGGGCTACTTACCTTTTACAAAGTAAAAAATCGCAGTTTCTTAATGCGTTTTAGCAGTTATGGGAAGATGAGTCTGACAAATTATATCGGACAATCTATTATCGGATCGCTTTTCTTCTATCATTGGGGCTTTTTCCTTAGTCCCAACATGAATCATACATTAAGTTTTCTTTTTGGCATTCTTTTTGTACTTCTACAAATGAGCTTTTGCTCATGGTGGTTAAAGCGACATAAGCATGGCCCTTTTGAGGGATTATGGAAATATCTGACATGGATCAGAAAATAAACAATACGTAAGATGGACAACAATTTTCTAAGTGCTGAATATATTGAGTTACAACATACAGCCATAAAAAAGCTGATATTGGATCAACGATTAAACGAAGCTATTTCACTCTTGGCTCCGTTAGTGGAAACAATAGCTCAAGCAGAATTACAATATAAACTGGATGAAATAAGATTTTCATATACAAGCATGCTACAATACATGCAAAAGGGAGTTGAAGATCCCGAACGTCATAGCTTATATATGAAATTATTGGCAGAGACATTGGAGATCAACGACCGGATGAAAATTAGCCAACTGGCTAACTATAAGTACAACTCTTATTATAGATTAAAAGCTGCCTACTCAAACAGTCATAACAACAAAAATCTTGAAATAATAAAAACTGAGCTTGAAACATGGTGCATCGATTCAAACCTAGACATCAAAGACAACTCATTTGAGAGTGATCAGATTCGCAAAAGACACGAGGATATCTTGGCTGAAATGTTCACTTACATCTATCTCAATACTCATTGGGACAAAACAGACAAACTAGCAGCAGATTCATTCCTTAAGACATCGAATGTGGCAGGGAATGATTTATGCCTTATGGTCAGTGCTGTGACAATGAGCCTACTCATTTGCTTTGATTCCTTAAAAATGAAATGGTTACTTGACGCTTATCTCCATACTTCAACAAATGTCAATCAACGTGCGTTGGTAGGAATAGCATTCAACATCCACTTATACGAAGAACGAATGCATCTGTATCCCGAAATCAGAGCACAAGTCAACAGTCTGAATGAAATGCCTGAGTTTGGCAAAGAATTAAATCGAATGCATATTCAATGGTTGTTTTGCCAAGAGACCGAGAAAATCGATAAAAAAATGCGTGAAGAAATTATTCCAGAGATGATTAAAAATGCCACGCAAAACTTAGATCTGCCTCTGGATGAAACAGACGATGACAACGAAGATAAAAACCCCGATTGGAACAGTAATAAAAAACAATCGGATTTTGAGGATATGATGCGCGAAGTTGGTGAATTGCAACAAGAAGGAGCAGATGTCTATATGAGTTCTTTCTCACAACTCAAAAGATATCCCTTCTTTGAAATATTGAGCAACTGGTTTTATCCTTTTGACAAACAGCACTCTATGGTTGTCAATGTTTTACAAGAAGGCACAGATCCCAAAAATATTGTCAATCTCATACTTGACAGTACCATTTTCTGTGATAGTGATAAGTACTCTCTTTGCTTCACACTTCAACATGTTCCTGAGTCTCAAAGGCAGCAAATGCTCTCACAACTGACCGAACAACAACTCAATGATTTCACAGATGATATGCAAATTCTGAGTGCCAAAAAAGGAGACACTCAACCTAACATTGTATGCAGGCAGTATTTGCACAGTCTCTATCGATTCTTTAAGTTGCATCAGTCACGTAAGGAATTTCCAACAATATTCGATGGAAGCATCAATATTCATCGTCATCATACTCTTCGTGATGTATTATATAAAGAAGAGTACCTTCTGCCTTTAGCCAATTATTATTTTAGCAAAGAGCATTTTGATAAGGCAGCGGAAGTATATTCGGAAGTTATCGGGTTAGCTAAAGGGAAAGCTGATCTTTTTGAGAAATTAGGCTTTTGCTTCCAAAAACTAAAAGAATACGATAAAGCAATAGAGGCGTACCGAAAAGCAGACATGATTCACTCTGACAATGTGTGGACAATGCGTCATCTGGCCACCTGTTATAGAATAACGAAAAATTACTCCAATGCTCTTAGCTATTATAAAAAAGTAGAATCTGTATTAACTGAAAATCCAAATGTTACATATTACATTGGTGTCTGTTTAGCCGAACTTAAAAAATATGATGAAGCTATTAACTACTTCTTTAAGTTAGATTTCATGGGGTCGGCTTCCATTAAATCATGGCGGGCAATAGCTTGGTGTTCTTTGGCCAACGATAAATTGGAGCAAGCAGTCATTTACTACGAGAAAGTCCTTACCATGAAGCCTAATTACAAGGATTATCTAAATGCAGGACATGCATACCTGTGTACTAAAAAAATAGATCAAGCTTTATCGCAATATAATAAAGCTTTTTCAACTATAAATTCAAAAGAACGATTCATAGAACTTTTCTACCAAGATAAAGAATTACTTCTAAAGAATGGCATTCATGAAAATGACATTCCTTTATTGATTGACTTACTATAACGTAACGACTATAAAATAAGTACAGGGTGTTCATTTCTGAACACCCTTTTATTTATGTAAATAGCTGATTATCAACACACTAAACAAACGGCACGACTATTGTCTTCATACTGATACTGAATAATTCACTGGAAAATATTCAGATTGATGCAACTTCATGGAATCGAGTTACGTCTAATAAACAAAAGGTAGAATTAAAAACCAATTAAATATTTCAAGTATGAAAACAACATTATTTATCAGCAAAGTAATTGTATCAGTTACTCTATTGTTATCAGCATGTGGAATGGCATCAGCCGCAAACTCCAACAAAGGAGGTGAAAGAAGTTTTATATACAATGATTCTTTAAAGGAAGGAAAAGTTGTAGTCCGCGAAATTTATGCTCTCGACAAAGCATCCTATAGCATGCTTCCCGTTAAAATGAATAAGTATAAGTATGATCTAAATGGAGAATTAGCCGAAAAGGTAACTTATAAGTGGAACCCGGCTAAAGTCAAATGGGTTGAAGAATCAAAAATGAACATCAGCCGCCATACGGATGAGACTGTTGTAGAATATGGCGAATGGATTAGTTCAAAAAAAGGATTTCTTCCTTCTCAGAAGTATGTTTATGTAACCAATAACGATACAAATCTAGTTACCCAGTATTGCTATAAAATGAACAAACATACCAGCCAATGGGAACTACAGAAAAAAGCTGTCGTTTCAAAAATAGAAGATATATTCGCCCAAAGAAATTAAAACGCTCTGTGAAGAGATTATTACATATCGATGTTTTTCTAGAAAGTGAGTTGCCCTTAAAAGCAGCTCACTTTATTTATTTGATTGTTTTTAATTCCCGGTACAGCCGTTGAATAGGTAGTCCCATTACATTAAAATAACTTCCTTGTATACTTTCAACGCCAATAAAGCCAATCCACTCTTGCACACCATAAGCCCCTGCCTTGTCGTAAGGACAGTAATTATGAATATAATAATCCATTTCCTCCTCAGTAAGAGATGAAAACTGAACCTCGGAAACTGCTGCAAAACTTTTTTGCCATAAAGCGGTAGTCAGGCACACTCCTGTAATAACCTGATGTTTTTTTCCGGATAGCTTGCTAAGCATAACTCTGGCCTCTGTTGCATTGGCAGGTTTACCTAATACCTCGTCCTCTATCCAAACAATTGTATCGGCTGTTATAACCAACAAAGGTTCTTCAACTTCATTTGAAGTTACAGATGAAAATAGCATTTTATATGCATCCGCCTTTTTCCGAGCAATGAATAAAGGTATTTCCTCACCTTTTAAAGTATCGGGAAACGACTCATCTACATCAGGAAGCGTCTTTACAGTAAAATTGACCCCTAAACCACTTAGCAATTCTTTTCGTCTAGGTGAGTTCGAAGCCAAGACGACTGAATATTTCTTTAAATCTTCTAACACGATTATCTAATTAATTAGAACTTAGTTACCACCCAAAAGCATCGCCATTCATCCACTTGCCCTGAGATTTTAAAATTTGTTCAATCACATCACGGCCGCAGCCACACCCACCATCTTGATGAGAAATATAAAGAGCCACCTGCTTAACCTCAGCAGCAGCATCCCTAGGGCAGCACGGCAAGCCACATTCGCACATCACTTCAATATCCGGAACATCATCTCCCATATATAAAATCTGCTCATCTTTTAATCCATGTTTATCTCGAAAATCTCTATAATCATGAATTTTCACACAAGATCCCATATAAATATTTTCTATCCCCAAGCCGGCGAAACGTTTACGTACCGCTTCTGTTCTGCCACCTGTAATAATCGCTACATGAAATCCTAATTTCACAGCCAATTGCAATGCATATCCATCTTTTACATTAACAGTACGCATAGGTTCTCCTGTGGGGTGAAGAGATAACACATCCGAGCTCAACACACCATCTACATCAAAAGCCAACGCTTTTATTTGGTTTAAATCATAATTTATCGTACTCATATTATTTCTTTTTTGAGATAATACTATCACTCAGTAACTTATAAATGTTTTGAGTAGCGGGATCATCAGATAACATCTTCAAGTGTCTTCTCATGACTTCCTCGTCATTACGAGCAGCCGGGCCGGTCTGCGCATCACAAGGAGGTAGTAAATGCACTTTTGCAGCGGTTTCATTAATAAGGGGAATCATCACATCAAAAGGCAAATTATTTTTCTCCAGCAACTCCGCTGCCAATGCATACATGTGATTGGTGAAGTTGCAAGTAAAAACAGCAGCCAAATGAAGAGAGCACCGTTGTTGTGACGTTGCGTAATACACCTTATCCGACAGTATTGACGCTATTTTCTTAAGTAACTCAGTATCTTCGGGCGAGTTAGACTCAATAAAAAAAGGTATATCCTGAAAGGAAGTCTCTCTTTTTTTGCTGAAAGTCTGCATGGGATACAACACTCCAAAACGTTGCGCATAACTATTCCATATATCTAAAGAAATGCTACCGGCCGTATGTACAATCAACGCATTTTCTTTCCCTTTTGTTATATTGGGCAACAATTGCAATAAAGCATCATCTGTCAAAGACACGATATACAAAGAAGCATTATTGGTGACCTCTTCTAATGAAGTGGTAAAAGTCGATTCAACCAAATCGGCTAAAGCCTTTGCAGATTCTTCCGTACGGCTATACACTTGTTGAATACTAAAACCTTTTTTATAAAGTGCTTTTGCTAAATTTGTAGCAAGATTCCCGGCACCAATAAAAACTACTGATATGTTCTTTATGCTATTTATCATTTGAAGAATGATTACTGACCGCCAAACTTATTGATGTGAATTTTCTCCCACTGCAGATGTTCTTCATCAAAAGGTTTACGTTCCATCCCTTTATGACCCACTGCAACAATTGATAACACCTGCAACTGCAAAGGGATGTCTAACACGGCACGAACAAATTCATCGGAAGGCATCCCTGTAGCGGTGTATCGCTCGCGAATCTGTATCCAACAACTGCCCAAGCCCATATCTTCTGCCTGGAGCTGAATCATCAACGAAGCAATCGAAGCATCTTCAATCCATACATCACTTGCCAAAGGATCGGCCGTAACTACTATGGCCAAAGCAGCGTCACCCAAAAAAGATGCCCCGTGTTCTTTGCAATGAGACAATTCTTTCAACACGTTCTTATCGTCTATGACAATAAATTGCCATGGATTGCTTCTTTTGGATGATGGAGACATCAAAGCAGCCTTCAACAAAACCACTACTTCTTCCTGAGACAATTCTTCTTCGGTAAACTTGCGCATACTGCGACGAGACTTTATCAATTCACTAAAATTTTCCATGAATAAATCCTTTATTTGATAACACGGGTACAAAGATACAAAAAAATGATCAGTACAATCGTAGCCTTGTTTCTATTAAAAAATGTATATTTGCCCCCACATGGCATTAAAACTTACTACATATTATAAAGGTAGTGATATTCCCCATTTGCCAGGGAATAACTTCTTTCACTCCAAAGAGCTGTTTCTTTTATACGAAGCAACTCCTTCTTATACACCTATATATATAGTAGCTACTGAAGAACAAAAAACTTTAGCTAAAATATTAGTTGTCATTCGAAAAAACACCAGTCTGATTCCTTTTTCAATTCTAAATCGCTGTGACGTATACGGTACAGGCGAATATTTGGATGATACCATTGATAAAGAAACACTTTTTGGCGAAATGCTTAGTCACTTCACTAAAGAAATATTTCGCGAAGCCTCTATTATTGAATTCAGGAATCTGAATAATTCTCTTTTCGGGTATAAACATTTTCGGAGCAATCATTACTTTCCTGTCAATTGGCTACGGGTGCATAACTCCCTGCATAGCGTAAAATCTGTCGATGAACGCTTCACAGCCTCACGAATCCGGCAAATAAAAAAAGGATTAAAGAACGGCGCAGAAGTATACGAAGCACAAAATAAAGCAGAAATTCAGGCTTTCACCAAAGTCATGCATCGCATCTACTCCGCCCGCATTCGCCGATACTTCCCGGGATTTGAGTTTTTCGAGCATATAGACAGCACTTTATTGTCTGCAAAGATCGGGAAAATATTCGTTGTAAGATACAAAGACAAAATCATTGGAGGATCCGTTCTCATTTTCTCGGAAGATACAGCCTATCTGTGGTTTTCGGGTGGGATGCGTAAAACTTACGCGTCACTTTATCCGGGTGTTTTATCCGTATGGGCTGCGATGCAATACGCACATGAAAATAAATACCGGCACTTAGAGTTTATGGATGTAGGCTTGCCTTTCCGAAAGCACGGATATCGCGATTTTGTGCTCCAATTCGGCGGTAAGCAGAGTAGTAGTCGCCGCTGGTTCCGTGTCAGGTGGAAATGGCTGAATAAGGTTTTGTGCAAGATATACGTTTAGCCCTCAAAGTAAAAATAACTATTTTTAAAACTTCGCTCCCAACCCTTAAAACTTCTCACTAAAATGAAGAAATATTTCTTTATTATGCAATTATTCCGTTTCTTTGTGCAGTTTTTATCCAAACGAAACACATTTAAATTCAATATCAAAAAATTATAGTTATGAAGATTTCACACATCGAGCATTTGGGCATTGCTGTAAAAAGCATTGAAGAAGCTCTTCCTTACTACGAAAATGTATTAGGTTTTAAATGTTATAACATTGAAACCGTAGAAGATCAGAAAGTTAGAACGGCCTTTTTAAAAGTTGGCGAAACAAAGATTGAATTGCTGGAACCAACATCTCCTGAAAGCACTATCGCTAAGTTCATCGAAAACAAAGGGGAAGGAATTCATCACATAGCATACGCTGTTGAAGATGGAATTGCAAATGCTTTGGCGGAAGCAGAAAGCAAAGAAATCCGTTTGATTGACAAATCACCTCGTAAAGGAGCAGAAGGATTGAGCATCGCTTTCCTTCATCCGAAATCAACGCGTGGCGTACTTACTGAACTTTGCGAACATTGATCGAATTAACAAAATATTAACGCTTAAACATAAAATTCATGAGTAACCAGCTTGAAAAAGTAAAGGAGCTTATTGAGCTTCGCGCTCAAGCCCGCTTAGGTGGTGGAGAGAAAGCTATTGAAAAACAACATGCAAAAGGAAAATATACTGCTCGTGAGCGTATAGCCCAATTGCTTGACGAAGGAAGTTTTGAAGAAATGGATATGTTTGTTGAACACAGATGTACCAACTTCGGACAAGAAAAGAAACATTTCCTAGGTGACGGAGTAGTAACCGGCTACGGAACCATAGAAGGAAGATTAGTATACGTTTTTGCACAAGACTTCACCGTATTTGGTGGTTCATTGTCAGAAACAATGGCACAAAAAATATGCAAGGTAATGGATATGGCCATGAAGATGGGTGCACCTTGTATCGGAATCAACGACTCGGGTGGTGCTCGTATTCAAGAAGGTATCAACGCATTAGCCGGATATGCAGAAATATTCCAACGTAACATCATGGCTTCGGGAGTTATTCCTCAAATATCAGGAATCTTCGGACCTTGTGCCGGCGGTGCTGTATACTCTCCGGCATTAACAGACTTTACACTTATGACAGAAGGAACTTCTTACATGTTCCTAACAGGTCCTAAAGTGGTGAAGACAGTTACCGGCGAAGATGTATCACAAGAAGACCTTGGCGGTGCCAGCGTACATGCAAACAAATCGGGAGTTACGCACTTTACTGCTGCCAATGGTGAGGAAGGATTATCCATCATCCGTAAACTATTGAGCTTTATCCCTCAAAATAATTTGGAAGAAGCTCCCATCGTAAACTGCACCGACCCTATTGATCGCTTGGAAGACTCATTGAATGAAATCATTCCTGATAGCCCCAACAAACCATACGATATGTATGAAGTGATAGGTGCCATCGTTGACAACGGTGAATTCCTCGAAGTTCAAAAAGATTATGCTAAAAACATCATTATTGGTTTTGCCCGCTTCAACGGACAATCAGTAGGTGTAGTAGCTAACCAGCCTAAATTCCTGGCAGGTGTGCTCGACAGCAATGCATCTCGTAAAGCTGCTCGTTTCGTTCGTTTCTGCGATGCATTCAACATTCCTTTGGTTACATTGGTTGACGTTCCTGGATTCCTTCCGGGTACCGGACAAGAATACAACGGTGTCATTCTTCACGGAGCCAAACTGCTTTATGCTTATGGTGAAGCAACAGTGCCTAAAGTAACTGTGACCTTGCGTAAATCATACGGTGGTTCTCACATCGTTATGAGTTGTAAGCAACTTCGCGGCGACATGAACTATGCATGGCCAACTGCTGAAATCGCAGTAATGGGAGGTGCCGGTGCTGTAGAAGTGTTGTATGCTAAAGAAGCTAAAGAAGCCGCAGACCCTGCAGCTTTTGTTGCTGAAAAAGAAGCTGAGTACACCAAACTGTTTGCTAACCCCTACAATGCTGCCAGATATGGCTATATTGACGATGTTATCGAACCAAGAAATACCCGCTTCCGTATTATTAGAGCTTTACAGCAATTACAAACCAAGAAATTGACCAATCCTGCCAAAAAGCACGGTAATATTCCATTGTAACATCATATAATGAAGTAAGTTATGAATAAAATAAAAACAGGAATACTTATCGTTTTATTGGCAGCAGTTTGCTTCAACTCTTACGGACAAGGAGCAAAAAGTCTGAAAATCAACGAAGTACTGATAAAGAACACTGAAAATTTCCAAGATGACTACGGTCAGCGCAATGCGTGGATTGAAATTTTCAACTCTTCTTTTGCCAGTGTTGATATCAGAAGCTGCTACCTTACAAATGATAAGCGAGTTCTTAATCCAAACTTAAGTATTGAGGAGAGGGTTGGTATGATGTATACTATCCCCAAGAGTGACGTACTGACGGAAATTGCTCCCAGACAACATTTGTTATTTTGGGCAGACAACAGACCTAACAGAGGTACTTTTCATTTAAATTTTGCTTTAGATTCTGTTGCTTCAAACTGGATTGCGTTGTATGATGCTAACGGCAAAACATTGATCGACTCTGTTACAGTGCCGGCCAATATTCCTGCCAACTTCTCATACGCAAGAAAAGCAGACGGAAGTCACCACTGGATTCTTAAAGGTGGAGATGCTAATAGTTACGTAACCCCAAATACCAATAATCAAACGCAAGACAAGCAAGAAAAGATAGATGGCTTCCGTAAGCACGACAGTGCAGGTATTGCCATGGCTATCATTGCTATGTCTATTGTATTTGGCGGACTTGTTTTGTTATACGTTTCATTCCGTCTGATTGGCGCAATCAGTGTTAAACTGGCTAAAAGAAATGCAATGAAGACACGCGGTATCACCGATAAGAAAGAAGCCAAAGAAAAGGCTATCGGTGCAGAATCGGGTGAAATATTTGCTGCCATATCTTTAGCACTCCATGAATATCAAGACAACGTTCATGATATTGAAGATACCATCTTGACTATCAATAGAGTAAAACGCAACTACTCTCCATGGAGTTCTAAGATTTACACTTTGCGTCAGACACCCAAAAATTAAATTAAAACCCTAAAGAAAAACGAATATGAAACAATATAAATATAAAATCAATGGTAACCTCTATAATGTGACGGTGAATGATATCGAAGAGAACATTGCCCGCGTTGAGGTTAACGGTACTCCTTATACAGTTGAGATGGACAAACCGGTTAAGACAGCTCCCAAACCTGTTACTCGTCCGGCATCTGCTCCTAAAACTTCAACCGGCGCACCTGTAGTTGCCCGTCCGGCAGCCACTTCAACTAAAAGCGGCATCAAGTCTCCACTACCAGGCGTTATTCTTGATATTAAAGTTAAAGAAGGCGATACGGTTAAGAAAGGACAACTTATTGCTATTCTCGAAGCGATGAAGATGGAAAACAATATCAATGCCGATAAAGACGGTGTAGTATCTGCAGTTAAAGTTAACAAAGGTGATTCTGTACTTGAAGGAACAGACCTTATCATAATCGAATAGTCTTATGGGAGAGTTTATGTCATTTATATCGAACAACTTTGCCGACTTCTGGAGTTATACGGGATTCGCTAATGCGGGTTACGAGCACTTCATTATGATCTTGGTAGGATTGTTCTTCCTCTTTCTTGCAATCAAGAAAGATTTTGAGCCTATGCTTCTCATACCTATCGGTTTTGGTATTCTGATCGGTAATATTCCTTTTAAAATAGATGCGGGATTGGAAGTTGGCTTGTATGAAGAAGGTTCTGTCTTGAATATCCTTTATCAGGGAGTAAGAACAGGATGGTATCCTCCACTTGTCTTTTTGGGTATCGGAGCTATGACTGACTTTTCAGCATTAATCTCCAATCCTAAATTAATGCTTGTTGGAGCCGCAGCTCAATTTGGTATTTTTGGCGCCTACATGGTTGCTCTTGCTTTAGGATTTGAGCCTAATCAAGCAGCCGGTATTGCAATCATCGGTGGAGCAGATGGCCCTACAGCAATCTTCCTTTCATCCAAATTGTCGCCAAATTTAATGGGTGCTATTGCCGTATCTGCCTATTCATACATGGCACTTGTTCCGGTAATACAACCTCCTGTTATGCGTTTGCTTACAACTAAAAAAGAGAGGTTGATCCGCATGAAACCGGCTCGTCAGGTATCACACACAGAGAAAGTAATGTTCCCTATTATCGGTTTGTTGCTAACCTGTTTCCTTGTACCATCGGGATTACCCTTGTTAGGTATGTTATTCTTTGGTAACTTACTGAAAGAAAGTGGTGTAACACGTCGTTTGGCTGATACAGCCAGCGGACCGCTGATTGATTCTATCACTATGTTATTAGGACTAACAGTAGGTGCTTCCACACAAGCAAGTGAATTCCTTACTTCGAGCACACTTTACATCTTCTTCCTTGGATTCATGGCATTTATTATTGCCACAGCTTCCGGAGTGACATTTGTTAAGTTGTTCAACTTGATTTTACCTCAAAGTAAGAAGATCAACCCGCTTATCGGTAATGCCGGAGTATCCGCCGTACCTATGTCGGCACGTATCTCTCAAAACGTTGGTTTGGAATATGACCCAACCAATTATTTGTTGATGCATGCCATGGGACCGAACGTAGCAGGAGTTATCGGTTCTGCCGTTGCAGCCGGTGTACTTTTGGGCTTCCTTATTTAAATTAAGATAGAAGGCATCTGAAGAAACAGACAATTTTATCCGTACATAAAAAAGCGCTTTTCCATTTATTGTGGGAAGGCGCTTTTTATTATAACACAACCGAATGTCTCACAAAGTTAAAAAAACAAATTTTACAATAAATCGCATTATAAGACATCGTGCTTGTTTCATTTTATTTCTACCTTGCAACCATAAACTACAAAAAACACCCTTATGAGAAAAACACTTATTGCAACATTCCTCTGCGCTTGCCTGAGCATCAGTGCACAGAACCACTCTTCCATAGAAGAAGCCATCAGTAATTATGATTATTCAAAAGCATTGCAGCTCATTGATTCAGAGAAAAATGCAACGACAAAGTTGACATCACAAAAAGCACTGGTTCTCAAAGGGTTGAACAGATACACAGAGGCCATCCCTCTTTATACACAACTACTGCAGAAAGATTCCAAAAACGTACGCCTGCTTACCGAATTAGCCGAGTGCTACCGCTTGTCGGGCAAATTCAACGAAGCATCGAATCTCTATAAACAAATACTGGAAGATAATCCGGAGAATCGTTACGCCTCTTTGCAATACATCAGTTTGCTGTGCGGCATGGAACAGTTTAAACGAGCCAAAGAGGCTTGTCAAACCTATCTCAAGAATGACAGCTCAAACATCAGTCTGAAGCAACTGGCTCAATGCCATGAAGCGTTGAACGAAAACGATTCTGCCATGAACTGTTATAACCATATACTCAAAAACGATTCGACCGATTACATCGCTACAGCCCGGTTAGCCAGTTTATACATTAAGTGTGAAGACTATGTAAATGCAATCATCTGCACTGAAAAATATAAAGAAACAGACAGTTCGCAGATCGTTATTAACCGCCTGAATGCCCAAGCATACTGTCTGAACAAGCAATACAAAGAAGCCATTAATCAATACGAAAAGCTCGTTGCTCAAGGCGACTCCAGCACCTTAACTTGCCATTACCTGGGAATTTGTTATTATGCCGATGAAAAATTTTACGAAGCACATGATTACCTCGAGGCCGCAATCAAGAATGATCCCAACAACATCAACCTACTCTATTACCTGGCAAGAGCCTGCGCCAAAACATCTTGGAAAAAAGAAGGCATCGACTACATGAACAAGGCGATACGCCTTACCACACCAAGTGACGAAACGTATACCAATCTATATCAAGGGCTGGCCGACTGTTATAACCTGGCACAAAAACCCAAAGAACAAATACAAGCGCTACTGGAACAGTACAAATACGATAAAAACAACCACCAGCTTTTATTTACTGTTGGCCGCATCTACCAAGACGCATTGGAAGATATGAGCAGAGCCAAAAAATATTTGGAAATGTTTATGGCCACCCGTCCTGAAAAACAGACCAAAGAAGAAGATCCGGAAGGAACAATCAGTGCCTCTCTGTATAACGTAGCCGAACGTCGTTTGGACGCCATCCGGAAAGAACAGTTTTTCAGAGAAGGAGTGCCTTCAAAGGTGATTATAAACAACAAAGAGTACAAAGCCGTGAATTAAAACAAGAAATGAAAACGTTTGCATAAATATATAAGTGTTCACACAGACTGAGTGCAATAGCTATCTGAATATTAAATGCTATCTTAGAGGTGTTAATAACAGAATTACTAATATCATGAAAAGATTATTATTCTTATTGAGCTCTCTGATACTATCCATTAGTACTTATGCAGCTATGAATGTGAACAAAATTGACCCGCCGTGCTGGTTTACCGGTATGCAAAACCCTGAACTCCAGCTAATGGTTTACGGAGAAGGTATTGGCAATGCCAACGTAACAGTCAGTTATCCGGGTGTATCGCTTAGCAGCGTGGTTAAACTGGAAAGCCCCAACTACCTGCTTGTTTACCTCCACGTAAGTAAGGAAGCCAAACCCGGCAAGGTGAATCTGACTTTTACGCAAGGTAAAAAGAAGATCATCCAAACGTATGAACTCAAAGAACGCGAGAAGAAACCCTGCGAACGCAAAGGGTTCGACGCCTCGGATGCCTTGTACCTGCTGATGCCCGACCGCTTTGCTAACGGCAATCCCGATAACGATCAGATAAAAGGAATGGCACCTTACACGGTTGACCGCAAAGACCCGAACGCCCGTCACGGAGGCGACTTAGCCGGAGTGGAAAAACACCTCGATTACTTCAGCGATTTGGGTATCACAGCCTTATGGTTTACGCCTGTGCTGGAAAATAACATGACCGGCGGTTCTTACCACGGCTATGCCACTACTGATTATTATAAAGTAGACCCACGTTTCGGAACAAACGAAGAATACAAAAGTCTGATAGCCAAAGCGCATGACAAAGGCATCAAAATGGTAATGGACATGATATTCAACCATTGCGGTGTGGAACATCTATGGATCAAAGACATGCCTTCAAAAGATTGGTTTAACAATCCCGACCATAAAACAAACTTTGTTCAAACATCGTTCAAACTGACTCCGCACGTTGATCCCTATACCTCCAAATATGATTTCAATCAGATGAACGACGGCTGGTTTGTAACGGCCATGCCCGATCTCAATCAAAAGAATCCGCACGTGTATCGTTACTTAGTGCAAAACAGTTTCTGGTGGATTGAGTACGCCGGGATTGATGCCATCCGTATGGACACTTATCCGTATGCCGACTACGATGCCATGAGTAATTGGATGAAAGAGCTGAACGATGAATATCCCAATTATAACGTAGTAGGCGAAACATGGGTTACCGAGCCGGCCTACACAGCCTGGTGGCAAAAAGATTCCAAGTTATCCGCTCCGCGCAACAGCAACCTCAAGACCGTTATGGACTTCAGCTTCTTCGAAAAAGTAAATACGATGAAGCATGAAGAGACCGACCCCTACTCTACCGGTTTAAACCGCATTTACAATAGTTTTGTATACGATTTCTTGTATCCTAACCCGGCTATGGTACTTGCTTTCTATGAGAATCATGACACCAACCGTTACCTGGGAGAAGGACAAGACCTGCAAACCCTCAAGCAAGCCGTGGCGCTTCTGCTCACTGCCCGTCGCATTCCCCAGCTCTATTACGGCACGGAAGTTATGATGAACGGTGTGAAAGACAAGAGTGACGGTTACGTTCGCAAAGACTTCCTCGGCGGATGGATGGATGATAAGGAAAATGCCTTTACTTCCGCAGGCCGAAGCCAGATTCAAAACGAATGCTTCAACTTCTACCGCACCTTGTTGCAATGGCGCAAAGGCAACGACGTAATTGCCAAAGGTGATATGGTGCAGTTCATGCCTCAACAAGGCGTATATGTATTTGCCCGCATGTATAAAGGCAAAACGGTGATGGTATTGCTCAACGGTACCAACAAAGAAATAAACCTACCCCTGCACTTTTACACGGAAATACTTCAGGGAAAAACTCAGGGCAAAGAGATTATCAGCAACCAGACAGTGCAGCTTGCCGATAAGCTGACCCTGGAAGCAAGAGGCTCCCTCATTATTGAATTATAAAGCAAACCTGGCAGAGAGAATATAAAAAAATCCCGGTGATCATACGACCATCGGGATTTTTATTATCTAAAAGTGTTTACGGGTATCGGAAGATTATTCTGCCAATTTACCAGCAGAACCAAGTACGCTCACAATTTTGTGAACATAAAGCTTCTTCATGTTATCACGAGCCGGTCCCAAGTATTTACGTGGGTCGAATTCAGCAGGTTTTTCAGCAAACACCTTACGAACAGCAGCAGTCATTGCCAAGCGGCTGTCAGAGTCGATGTTGATTTTGCAAACAGCAGAAGCAGCAGCTTTACGCAATTCCTCTTCAGGAATACCGATTGCATCTTTCAATGCGCCACCATACTTGTTGATCGTTTCCACTTCTTCTTCAGGAACAGAAGACGATCCGTGAAGAACGATAGGGAATCCGGGAAGTTCCTGCATAACACCATCCAAAACATCGAATGCCAAAGGAGGAGGAACCAAACGGCCGTTAGCGTCACGAGTACACTGATCGGGAGTAAATTTGTTAGCACCGTGAGAAGTACCGATAGAGATAGCCAAGCTGTCGCAACCGGTTTTAGTAACAAAGTCAACTACTTCTTCAGGTTTTGTATATGTGTGGTGGTCTGCAGAAACTTCGTCTTCAACACCAGCCAATACACCTAATTCGCCTTCAACAGTTACATCGAACTGATGAGCGTATTCTACGACTTTCTTTGTAAGAGCAACATTTTCATCATAAGGAAGATGAGAACCATCAATCATTACAGAAGAGAAGCCCATGTCGATACATGATTTACATGTTTCGAAAGAGTCACCGTGGTCAAGATGCAACACAATCTCAGGTTTTGCACAGCCCAATTCTTTTGCATATTCAACGGCACCTTCGGCCATGAAACGAAGCAAAGTTTGGTTTGCATAAGCACGTGCACCTTTAGAAACCTGAAGGATAACAGGAGATTTTGTTTCTGCAGCTGCCTGAATGATAGCCTGCAATTGCTCCAGATTATTAAAGTTATAAGCAGGAATTGCATATCCGCCTTTAATAGCTTTGGCAAACATCTCTCTGGTGTTTACAAGGCCTAAATCTTTGTAATTAATCATGTTTTTTATTTTTTTATTGTTAGTGAATTAAAAAAACTACGCAAAAGTAACAATTTTAGTTCTAAAAACAGAGCTTACTTCTAACAAATGTCTGCTATGAACGGTCATAAACAGCAAAATTATAGGGTTTGCCGCATTGTATTGAATGATTTGTAATCTCCATATTACAATCCGCCTTCTCTGTTGCTTCATTATTACCCGGCGTACGGTATATAAACAAACAGGCCGGAGACACTGTTTAGTCACTCCGGCCTATTTAGACATTATTATATTAATTTATTTTTTCAGATAAATGATGGTGGGCAAATGGTCGCTGTAACCGTTTAACCATGTTTTTCCGCCGTGCGTGCGCAGGGGTGATCCTTTGTATTTGCCATCTTGTTGAATCAGAAAATCGCGCAGAAAAACTTCGTTGTGATCATACTTCAAACCTTTTGTGGCTGTAAGCAAAGAAGAAGAAACGACAATCTGGTCGAACAGATTCCATTTTCCGCGATAAAGCAAGGTACCAACGCCTTTGTCTTCGAGCGTAGACCACCACGGATTAAAGAATTCGCCCTCCTTCACTTCATTGGCAAACTTCTTGGCTCCCAAAGTGACTGCCATGCTTTCGTCCATGGGGTCATCATTCATATCGCCCATCACAATCAATTTCAAATTCTTATTGCCGGCCAGCAAAGAGTCCTTCAGCGCCTTTACCTGTTCAGCAGCGCGCACACGAGCCGGTGAGTCAGCTCCGCGCGAAGGCCAGTGGTTTACAATGACACAAACATTATCTCCTGCCAGTTTTCCGTTTACAATGAGGAAACCACGTGTTTTGTGTACCGTATCGTCAACGTACACATAAGGAGCCAATTTGCTGGATATCACTTCAAATTGCTTTGGGTTATAAAGTAGTGCACAGTCAATACCCCGCTTGTCGGGACCTTCATAATGCACAATCTGATAGTTATCGGCAGCCAAAGCCGGTTGTTTCACCAAGTCCTCGAGCACACGTCGGTTTTCAATCTCGGCCACACCGATGAATGCCGGGCCGGCAGGTACTTTCTCACGCGAGAGCATGCTCAGCACGGTCGACATGTTTTTCTGCTTGGCCAGGTATTTTTCTGGAGTCCACTTCATATCACCATCGGGCAGAAACTCATAATCGTCCTTTCCCGTATCGTGAATGGTGTCGAACAAGTTCTCTAAATTATAAAACGCTACACTGTAAAGTGTCTCTTTCTTTTGTGCGTGGGCATTTTGTGCTAAGCCGGGCACCAGAAACAGTAATAAAAAGAATAACTTTCTCATGGAATAATATGTATTATATTTTAGTTTGCCATTATATTGAGCCTACAAATATCTCAAAAAATAGTAATAGTATGTGTTTTCATCCTATTTTTTTTAGACTTACTTTTGAACTAAAATAAAAAGTGTTATCTTTGCGCTCTGAAAATGACCATTACACTATTTTACCGAATAGTAAACGAAATAATAATTAATAAAAAAGATACTGAAATGAAAAAAGGTCTTCATCCAGAATCATACCGTCCGGTTGTATTCAAAGATATGTCGAATGGCGATATGTTCCTTTCTCAATCTAGTTGCAATACAAAGGAAACTATCGAATTTGAAGGAGAAACTTATCCGGTAGTGAAAATTGAAATTTCAAGTACTTCTCACCCGTTCTATACTGGTAAATCTAAATTGGTTGACACAGCAGGACGCGTTGATAAGTTCATGAACCGCTACGGTGACCGTAAAAAGAAGTAATCAGTCAAGTCAGACAGATAAAAAAGAGGGAGTTCTTACTGAATTCCCTCTTTTTTGTTTGATACCCACCCCGCACGAGTAAAAACACTCACCCGTTTCAACACGCCGAACAACGCTACTACTACCGTTACCTAAGGGCAAACAGCACGCTAACTAAGTCGTTTCTTCTTTATCAACAGTTCGTCCCCGCATGCGGGGACGAATGGCACTGCATGCGGGGACGTATAGCCTCGCATGCTGTGACGAGTGGCACAGGGTGCAGTGACGAACTAAACTTCGGCAGCAAATGCGTTAGTCTATGGGGCACATGGGCTTAGCTTCCGTACGCAGTTCATTTAATATTCGTACCGACCACAGAATTTTAGTCCTCGCGATGACAATATTCCGAAATTTGGAGTACATTTGCAGCCGTTTTATTATATGCCGCATGATGAGAAACTTTGATACCCATAAATGGGTTTCACGCGCGAAAAGCGCTTTCTATTATCTGACTAGCAAAGGCAAAGCCGGATGGAATTGGTACAAACATCTCTACCAACGGTCGCCCTGGTACAAAAAGACGCTAATAGTCATACTGACTTTTATCGCCTCGTTCATCATCTATTTAGGGATGGTCGATGTAAACTTCCTTTGGTTATTCGGCAAATCGCCCGGATTGTCGAGCATTCACAACCCCGACCAACCCATTGCTTCTGAGATTTACAGTGAAGATGGCAAGCTCATCGGAAAATTCTTCCGCGAAAACCGCTCGCCCGTAAAATACGAAGAGATCTCTCCCGTACTAATCAAAACATTGATTTCTACCGAAGACGAGCGCTTTTACGAGCATTTCGGAGTCGACTTGCAAGGTGTTTTCTCTGCCGTTAAAGACATGGCCGGCGGTAAAGCCCGCGGCGCCAGCACCATTACCCAGCAGCTGGTAAAAAACATGTTCAAGGTAAGATCACAATATTCTACCGGAGTGTTGGGCTTCATCCCCGGAGTGAAACTGATTATCATGAAGTCGAAAGAGTGGATCACCGCCGTGAAAATTGAAATGTTTTACAGCAAAGAGGAAATTCTGACGATGTATCTCAATACGGTCGACTTCGGCAGCAATGCTTACGGCATAAAAACGGCCTGTAAAACCTATTTCCACACCACACCCAAAGACATAACCTACGAACAGGCTGCTACACTTGTGGGACTCCTCAAAGCAACCACCACTTACAACCCCAAGCTGAATCCGAAAAACAGCTTGAAGAGGCGCAACGTGGTGCTCGAGAATTTGTGGTCGCACCGTGTGATAACCAAAGCTCAGTTTGACTCGCTCAAGCAAATACCCATGCAGCTTAACTTCAACGTGGAAAGCAATTACGACGGTGAAGGATTGTATTTTCGCGAAGCAGTGGCCGAATCGTTGCAAAGCTGGTGTCAGGAAAATAACATTGATTTATATGCCGACGGATTGAAGATATACACCACCATTGATACGCGTATGCAGAAATATGCCGAGGAGGCAGTCGACAAGCAGATGCGTGTGGTGCAACGCAACTTCAATAACCACTGGGGACGCGAGAATCCGTGGCGCGACCGGACCGGACAGGAAATCCCTCATTTCATTGAGGACTTGGCAAAGCGGACTGCTGCTTATAAACAATTGGAATTAAAGTTCCCCGATCAGCCCGACTCCATTAACTATTACCTCAACAAGCCTCATCGGCTGAAGGTATTCGACTATGATAAAGGTGCTCGCGACACAACAATCAGCACAATGGACTCCATTCGTTACATGGAACGCTTTATGCACGCCGGTTTCGTGGCCATGGAGCCGCAAACCGGACACGTAAAAGCTTGGGTGGGCGACATTAGTTTTAGTTCCTGGAAGTACGATAAAGTGCTATCAAAGCGTCAGCCGGGCTCCACGTTCAAACTATTTGTCTACGCGGCAGCCATGAATAAAGGAATGGCACCGTGCGACGAGCGGGTGGATCAGTATATCGCCTGGGATGTATTGGAGAAAGGTGAATGGAAGAAGTGGATTCCCCGAAATGCAAACGGTGAATTTACCGGCGATACGCTCTCACTGAAAGCAGCTTTTGCCCGTTCCATCAATACGGTAGCCGTGCAGATTGCCAAAGAAGTTGGCATTCACAGTGTGGCGGAGGTAGCCAAAGCCATGGGAATCAAGACTCCTCTCGAAGAGACTCCTGCCCTGAGCTTGGGAGCATCCGACGTGTCACTGCTCGAACTGGTCAATGCGTACGGCACAGCTATTAACGACGGTATGGAGCAAGATCCGGTACTGGTTACACGCATTGAAGACCGGAACGGCCATGTGCTCTACAAACATACGCCCAAAACGGTGCAAGGCGTTCCATACGAAACAGCGTTCCTCATGACAGAGATGCTTAAGGCCGGGCTCACCGAACCGATGGGAACTTCTCAGGCTCTCTGGGCTTTTGATTTGTTTAACTCCAACACCGAATTTGGCGGTAAGACAGGAACATCATCCAATCACTCCGATGCCTGGTTTGTTGGCGTCACTCCTAAATTGGTAGGCGGTGCCTGGGTAGGCGGCGAGCACAGAAGCATCCACTTCCGTACCGGAGAATTGGGTCAGGGAAGTCGCACGGCTCTCCCCATATTCGGCTACTTCATGGAGAAAGTACTCAAAGATCCCGGCATGAGCAGGTACAGGGAAAAATTCCCTCAACCGAAACAGAAAATAGAGAGGTCGTACCAATGCCGCAGTGTTTATCATCGAGCCGATACGGACTCAATAGACATGCTCAACCTGGACAGTCTGGAATTAAATAACGAAGAGATTAACATAACGGAAGAAGTTACCGTAAATTAAAATTAACTCGTCATTTTATCCTTTTAAGGAAACAAAAGCCTTTTACCGGTTCAGCGAACGAACCGATAAAAGGCTTTATTCAATGCACAACGAGCCTCAAAAGCGCATTTCAATGAAATAAAATCCCCATATATAAGTATTATGGCGCACAGAATACCTATTGCAAGTGATTTCATAACTTAGCAAGAGGCCTTTACTTTGCCTAATAATTTTTAAGGTAAACTAAGAGGTATTTATGAGAAAATTAAGTTTGGGCATCTTATTGGTGTTCTGTAATCTTTTTGCAACATTTGCAGGAGAAATCAAAGGAGTTGTTTTCAGCAAATCAGGCGAACGACTGGAGTTTGTGACCATTCAGTTGAAGGGTACAAACACAGGTGGAACAACCGACAGCCGCGGAAGATTCAACTTCCGTAAACTAACCAACGGACATTATACGCTGGTATTATCTTCCGTCAGCTATAAAACCAAGGAATTAAAGGTGGCACTTCCTTCCGACAACGGTGTTGTTGTGATGGATAGTGTTATTCTGGAACCTACTACACAAGAATTAGGCGAAATTGTTGTAACCGGCAATGCCAGCAAATACAACACGCGCGATATATCGAACTCCATTCGTTTGGGACAGCCTTTATTAAGAATTCCGCAGAACGTGCAAGTGGTGGGCAGCCAGATCATGGCCGACCAACAAATTGTGAGCATGAGCGACGGTATTGCCCGCAACGTGAGTGGGGTTACTAAACTGGAACACTGGGGCGACTCGTATACGCGCATCAACATGCGTGGTTCTCGTGCAGCCGCTTTCCGCGAAGGCATGAACGTAACTTCTTCGTGGGGACCGTTGACCGAGGACATGAGTTATGTGGACCGTGTGGAGTTCATTAAGGGTCCGGCCGGCTTTATGATGTCAAACGGTGAACCGAGTGGTATTTATAACGTAGTAACAAAGAAGCCTACCGGACAAACCAAAGGCGAAGCTACTTTTACTTACGGTAGCTACGACTTCTACCGGGCAGCGATTGACCTCGATGGCAAATTGGATCAAACAGGACGTTTGCTTTACCGCTTCAATGCGATGGGACAAACCACCAACTCTCACCGGGCTCATGAGTTTGCCAAAAGATACAGCATTGCGCCGGTGATCAGTTACCAGCTCGACCCGAAAACGAAGCTGACGGCAGAATACAACTTCCAATACATGCAGTCGTCAAACATCGGCTCTTATTACGCCTTCTCGCCCGACGGCTACGCCACGCTCCCACAAGATTACTCAATCTTGGAACCCGGACTGGAGCCAACAACCGTCAATGACCATACGCTTATACTGAACCTTCAGCACCAATTCAACAAAGATTGGAAATTGACGGCACAAACGGCGTATTTCAACTACAACAGACAGGGAAGTTCCATGTGGCCCGGCTCTTTGTCGGCCAACGGTGACATGATCAGAAACGTAAGCATCGGCGATGCGATCAACGAAATGAAGTTCGGTCAGCTATACCTGAATGGAAAGGCGCAGACCGGACAAGTCAGCCACACCGTTCTTGCCGGATTTGATGCGGGTGACAAACACGCCTGGTACGATTGGAGCAAATCATTTGCCCTCGACAGCATTGGTACCTACAACATTTACAACACCGAGTACAACGGTGGAAGTCCCTATTACGGCTACCCTTCGTTCGACCGTTCAAAGAGTCTGAAAGAAAGGGCCAATAACACGCAAGTAACCCAATCTTATGTGGGTCTTTATTTGCAAGATGTACTGGGATTCTTCAACGACCGTCTTCTTCTGACTTTAGCCGGCAGATATACGTATGTAAAAGACAGTTCTTACGGAACCACCCAAACCAAAGAGAGACATTTCTCTCCTCGTGTAGGCTTAAACTTCTCAATAGATGAGAACACATCGGTTTATGCTCTTTACGATCAAACGTTCTCTCCTCAGATGGGAATGCTGCGAAGCGGCAAAAAGGTGAAGCCCATTACCGGTAACAATTGGGAAGCCGGAATTAAACGCAACTGGTTTAACAACCGTTGGAGCACCAGTCTTACCGTTTACCAGATTTTGAAAGATAACGAAACCTCAAGCGATCCTCAAAACACGCCTCAGGAATCTTATCTTATTCAGGTGGGACAATCCAAATCAAAAGGGGTGGAAATCGACGTACAGGGAGAAATCGTGAAAAACCTGAGCGTTATTGCCAACTATGCTTACACCGATTACAAAGTGAGCAAGTCGGTCGATGCAAGTCAGCCCGTAGGCACTCGTCTGCCCGGTTACGCCAAGCAGAATTTCAACATCTGGTTGAAGTACAAGTTCACGCAAGGCATGCTCGATGGATTCAGCCTTTCAGCCGGACAAACGTCACAATTGGATCGCAGTTCATGGAATTGGGGAAGCACAATAAATAACACCCAATCGTTGCCCGATTACTTCCGTTTTGATGCAGCTTTGGGATGGAGAAAAAATAATTTAAATCTGGCATTGAACATTTATAACGTATTTGATCGTTATTTATACAGCGGTTCTCCCTACGGCAACTATTATTACTGGCAGTCCGAGGCTCCCCGTAATTTCAGATTAAGTATGTCTTACAGCTTCTGATAAACAAGATACAATGAAAAAATATTCAACCCGCAATCTCTTCAAAAAGCTTCACCTTTGGTTAGGCTTACCATCCGGAATCGTTATATTCATCGTTGCAATAACCGGTTGCATCTATGCATTTCAAGATGAAATAAAAGATATGATGCGTCCTTCCCTGAAGGTAGAATCGAACGGCAAAGCCTTCCTTTCTCCCGAGGAACTGAAAGAAAAAGCGGGGCGATATGTATTCGTTACTCCGGCAGATAGCAGCAATGCTATCTTCGGAGTAATGTATGCCACTTATGATAAAGCGGCAACTGTGGCTTGCAGCATGCAACCCAACGGCTACACCGTGCTTTATCTTAATCCGTACAACGGAGAGTTACTGCACAAAGAGGCATTTAAGAACGACTTTTTCCGCGTAATGTTGGCGGGGCACCGCAGTTTGTGGCTCCCCCACCCCATAGGCAAACAGATAGTTGGTTGGAGTGTTCTGGTATTTGTGGTTGTTCTTATATCGGGCATTGCTTTGTGGATTCCTGCCAAAATGAACAAAAAAGCACTGAAAGCCGGACTTAAAATAAAGTGGAAAGCTCCTTTCTCACGTGTCAATTACGATTTACACAACGTACTAGGGTTCTATACCGCCCTCGTGGCACTCTTAATTGCTTTAACCGGATTGACATGGAGCTTCAGTTGGTTTGCCAAAGGTTACTACGGAGTAATAACAGGCGGAAAGGAGTTTCGTAAATGGGAACCGGCACAATCGGACACAACGTTGGTTAGCGGCAGAACCGATGCTTCAACCATTCTGTGGGAACAGATGCTCAAAGAATATCCGGTAGGCAACCACGGTACATTCCGTTTTGATTTTCCGCAGAAACCGCAAGATGCTTTTACCGTATGCTTTAATCCGCACGAACACAGTTATTACGCTCGTGAATTTCGTTTCTTCGATCAACATACATTGAAAGAGTTGAAAGCCGGAGGAACGTATGGCATCAAGCTGGCCGAGGCAAGCGCAGGTGATAAATTATACCGAATGAATTATGACATACATACGGGTTCCATTTTAGGTCTCCCCGGTAGAATTATAGTATTTCTTGCGAGCCTCATCATTGCTTCACTCCCTGTAACCGGATTCATAATTTGGTGGCGAAAGAAGAAAAAAAGACGCAAATTGCATGATTGTTAGAATAAAAGTTTTACTTTTGCTCATCACATAAAAACGTACAGATACTTTTTATTATCTAATTATTAAAAGTAAGATTATGAAAATGACTATTAAAACTGGCTTGACAGCTATTGCATTACTACTTTGCGTTAACCTAAGCGCCCAAGAGAAACCGGTAACTTTTGGAGTAAAGGGAGGTCTTAACCTTTCTAATATGACACAAGATTTAAAAGGAGATGCCAAAGTAGGCTTTAACTTAGGCGTAACAATGGATTATGCATTACAAAACAATTTCTATTTATTAACCGGATTAAGCTACTCACTGGAAGGGAGCAAAGAAGACGATCTTAAAATTAATCTTTCTTACCTAAAGCTACCTATTCACTTTGGATATAAATTACCCGTTGACAACAACACCAAAATTGTATTCCATGCAGGACCTTATCTGGCATACGCACTAGATGGCAAATATAAATCGGGTGGAGTTAGTATTGATGCCTTCGACGATGATATTGAGGAAGCTTCAGGTTTTAAACTAAAACGATTCGACATGGGATTGGGATTGGGCATTGATGCCGAATTCGGACAACTATGCGTAGGTCTTAACTGCGATTTGGGATTAACAAACCTGATTGATGTGAAAGACTCTGCATTAGGCGATCCGAAAGGAAAAAACACCAACGCTGCATTGACAATAGGATATAAATTCTAATAAGAGAAGTATCTGTACGCTAATGAGACAAACCATGAAAAGGTATCTATTACAGATACCTTTTTTTGTGACCGTTAAACAAATATAAATAACATCTTTCACGAAGCAAGCAATGCACTTTTACTTCATTTAGACTATAAATAACCAATCAAAATAATGAAGTAATGAAAAAAGTATCGATTCTTATTTTTACATTTTGCATGATTTTAAGTTCATGTGCCACATCAAAAAGAGCACAACAAGACGTTTCTATTACAGCAACACAATGGAAATTGATAACTGTGGCCACCTCTTCAAAGGAACTTAAACCGAGCGAAGAAAACCCTGTGACACTAAAAATAGAGAACAACCAGGCAAGTGGCAACAGTGGTTGCAACTATTTCTCGGGACCTGTAGAGTTGAAAGAAAAGAGTCTCAAGTTTGGCGATTTGGCGTCAACCCGTAAGTACTGCATGGAAAGTATGGAAATAGAAAATGCCGTATTGAAAGCGTTGAGCGAAACGGATAATTACAGAATTAAGGACAATAAACTCGAACTTCGAAAAGGTTCCCAAACATTGGCTACATTTGCTATAGCCAATTAAGGCAACACGCGTACACGCGCATTGCAAACGAAATAAATAGTCTTAAAAAGAAAGTGGCAACTTTGTGCTTGTATGCACAAAGTTGCCACTTGATATATTACGTTTCAACGAATACAAATACAATTTAGTTAGACTGAAAATCTACAAACAATTTGAATTCGTGTGCAGGTATGCTTATCGTTTGATTAGTAGCCGACACAGAAACAGATTCTCCCGTCATGTAGTTATACCACGTGCCCGTATGCGGGAAGGTAACGGTATAGCTGCCTGCCTGATCCGTAAAGTTGCCTGCAACAACAAGTTTCTTACCTCCCCCTTCAAGAGTCAGGAAGCGACCGTTCAACCAGTTGGTATTTCCTTTTACCTGCCAGCTAAAGAGTGCTGAAGTATCAAATAATTCAGTATTTGCATTGCGCAAAGTCATCAGTTTGGCATAGGTGTCATAAAGCGCTTTGCGGCTTGCATCATCATAATACTCCCACTTAATAGGTTTCTTGCCGGTACGTCCGTTCTCTTCGATGGAATAATCGTAACCCAATTCACCAAATTGCCAAATCATTTTCGGGCCGGGTACAGTAAGGAAGAAAGCCGTATTCACTTTCAGTTGCTTCATGCGATCTGCCAGACTCGTTTTAAACGTATAATTGCCATAAGTGATTTGTTTAAAACTCATGCGTTCCTCGTCGTGGCTTTCCATGAACCCAACCAAAGAGCCCATAGGCATTGAAGTGTCATACAACCCCGAGAAATCACAGTTATCGGGCCATCCCATAGCCGATTCGCAATAAGCATAGTTCATGTTGCGCCACAAATACATGCCGTCATTGGCTAACTCCTTCTCTTCTGCGTTATCACAGAAATGTTCCAATATCATCATGGCCGAAGGATTGGCTGTTTTCACCGTACTGTTGTAATCTTTAAGAATGGCAATACGAGTAGCATCGTAAGCAGAAGCCGTACTCTCTGTGCTACTTTTTTGTGTAAATCCTTTCGTCAGGTCAAAGCGGAAACCATCAATCTTATACTCTTTTAGCAAGAATTCAAGGTTCCGTTTTACAAAAGCACGAACCAAAGGAGATTCATGATTGAAGTCATGAAACACACTGTAAGGGTGAGGCGCATCCACATTAAACCATGGATTCTGAGCAGACGTTTTATTCGTTGTACTGTTCCAATAAAGTTTAGCAAACGGATGTGAGCCGGTGGCATGATTATAAACCACATCAAAAATAACAGCAATACCTTCTCCGTGACATGCATCAATGAACTCCTTATACATCTTGTCTGTTCCATACGCTTTATCAAGCGCAAAGAAGAAACAGGGATTATAGCCCCAACTATCGTTTCCGTCGAATTCCTGTACGGGCATCAACTCAATGGCATTTACCCCTAAAGATTTGAGGTAGCTCAATTTAGCCTTAGCCCCGTTGAGGTCGCCCGAAGCCGTGAAGTCACGCAACAACATCTCGTAAATCACCAGATCATCCTTATCTTTCATTTTGAAAGCAGTATTCTTCCACGTGTAAGTATCCGATTCTGTTTTAAACACGGAAACAATGCCTTCAGCCCCTTGAGGATACGTCTTGTCTTCATTATAAGTAGTAGAAGATATATAAGAATCATTATCCGGATCAAGTATTTTTCTGCTATAGGCATCAGCCAGACGCGTAGCGCCTTCTGCCGCCGTTCCTACATAATATTGAAAAGCATACTCTTTAGTACCCGTCAAGCCGCTTAATGTAATCCACCAACAGCCGGCAGCGTCGTCGCGATTCATCTGAGATTTATCATCATTTGTCAACTTCCAGCTATTGAAATCACCTACCACATGCGCATAATCTTTGTGATTACCACTCTTATCCTTGTCGTAAAGCACCAACGTAACAGTAGAACTATTAACAATATTAATTCCCTCCTTTACTCCGGCAGGCAAGGTAGCATATTTAATAGCCGCAGGCGTAAATGGCTTGTATTTTGAATCGGTAACAGAAACAAAGGCATCATCAGTTAAGCCCTTCTTGCTGCCATCGGCGTTGCGAATCACAATTCCCAGTTTCTGAATGGAAGTTTCACCCGAGGCAAACCATTGCCGAACAGTAGGAGACAGCTTGACACTCCACACATTGTCGGCCGTTTTGGTCATTTTACATTTTGAGATATTTTCCGTCCATTCGGCAGGAACATACTTCCAGCTTCCATCAACAATTACGCCTATGTGAATATAAACATCTCCAACATAATTATACAAAGCAGAAGTACTACCTGCTTTAAAAGTAATTGTCAGCTCCTGATCCGCATCGGGAGCAGTTGGAGAATAGTTCAAACCTTCTTTGAGAACAACCGGTGGTTCTATGACAGGATCATCACTGCCACTGCAAGCAACTATTAAAAAAGGAATCAATAATAAAAACCAATACTTATATCTCTTCATAAAACTAAAATTTTAAAATCAGGGCTCCAAGCAGTGTACCTGTTGAAGCCCCGATCATTATACTGAACAGTATGTAATTACTGTTTTACAATTGTGCATTTATAAGCCTTAGGATCACTTAAGTTTAAGGTAATTAAATAAGTACCACTTTCAGCAATGCTCATATTGTCGCCGCCATAAGTCAGATTACTTGCATTACCTCCTAAGTTAATATCCCATGCATTATTAGCTCTGAACTTCATGGCCTTTCCTCCTGTTAATTCAGCCGTTACAGTCCATTCACCGGTCGTTGCATTGTAAGTCATATCAGTTGAAGCATCCCAGCTACCCGGTGTTGCATCACCAATAATTCCCCAAACAGTTTTGGTCACCGTATAGGTCATAGGAGTTGTTGCTAAATTAGCAGTTAAGCGGTAATAACCGGCTTCGGTTACACTCATGTTTCCAGCGTTAGCGTCGGTACTTAGCGTTCCGTCTCCTCCGTTACCGTAATTAGTACCTTCCCAGCTTGGTTGAGCGGTAAACTTAAACGCTTGACCGGCAGCTGTAAAGTTAACATATCCATCATACTTCATGTCATAGTTCTGACAATAAATAATAGGTGCCAACTCGGGCTTCCAATCTTGATGCGCCCCTGGTACATATAATTGAAGAACCATATCACCAATGTATTCAATGGTGTAAGTTGATTCCATCATATTCAATGTAAACTTAACGTAGCCTGCTTCTTCAGCTATTTTACCGGCTTGAGCATTATCGTTTACTAATGTACCCGTTGCAGAAGTATCACCATCGGCAGACGGACCAAGAACACCAGGGTTATTCCATACATTACCTGCATCCACATTCGATTGAGGAATGATTTTCCAGTAACAATTGGCAGGAACCTTAACGATAACAGTAAAATAAGGATCTTCATACACATCTTTACCGCTGTGATTGAATTGAACTAATTTGGTTCCGTCCCAATCATTCATATTACCGATTAAATAATAAGCCGTTTCAATAACGGGCGCCACCGGGGTAACAATAATATCAATCGTATCGGAAGAAGCGCGGAACACCTGACCATTTGTCTTCATGTACGCATGAACAACGCCTTTCATGGTTCTCGCTTCAGGACGTTTACCAAAAAGCTGTGTTACAGCCGATTGTAAATCGGCTGTTGCAACTTTACCCGTTGGCGTTAGACTCAAAAGTATTTTTTGGTCAAAGCTCAGATCGAAACCGGTAATCGTTTGCCCTTCACTCACCGGCGGAGCGGTGAATGAACAAACAGCAACCGAATCGGCCGTAACCGTTGCTAAATCAATTGCCGAAGCAGCCGTAGCTGAGAAAGAAACCGATTTACCATCTTCCTGTTCCCAACTCTGCGGAGCAGCAACATCTTCGTTAAAGTCCTCATCGCAAGCAACCAATGCTGATGCCAGCATGAGCATATATAATGCTATCTTTTTCATATTCATTTCCTGATTAAATGTTATTACTCATACTTTCCTTTACCAGTCATAAAGTTCAGGTAAGCTCTCTGTCCTGCACTACCAGTAAATCTTTCCTGATCACCACCGGTACCACGATAAGAAATAAGGCCATCTGCCAAAACGATAAACTCAGTTTTCCACCAATCAACATCTTTCAGTTTAACGCACATGCGTACCTCGTCAGTAGCAGCAAAAGGTTTGGAAATAAAGAATCCTTCTCCATCTGCAGGAACATCAAACAGATTGCTATCAAGCACATCCCAACCGCCGGCTGTTACACCCATCAAATAAACCTCAGGCTTATTAAACTCAACGGTGTAAACAATGTTACGGCCAACGATCTCAGCTTTTACAACCACCAGATACCAACCGGCTTTCGCAACAACAATATTACCGTCACCACTTAAACCAGCCTCTGCATTATCTTTCAACGTAGCAGTGGTTCCAAACTCAACGCCATCCCAAGCCTTTTCAATGTTGAACTTCAATTCGCCATTAGCGGGAACATAAATCATTCTCCAGAACGTACCGTTATTGTCATAGGTAGGAATCATTGCAATAGCGTTTTTCTCCCAATCCCATCCGCCAACACCGCTTCCGATGATATTCATTGTTTTGGGTAACACAACCGGACTTAATGCGAAATGTACGCGAACATTCTGTAATTCAACTACGTTGGAATATATTTCTCCCGTTCCGGTTGTTAATGCCGCCTTAAGACGAACATACATCTTGGTCACAATGGGAAATTCATCTTCTGTCTTGCCATTAGCTAAAGCCATTGTAGTTGCTGCTGTCGCAATTTCCGATGCATCAACATTCATTTTGGCAGTTGTATAAGTAGTAGCCAAAGTAGTATAGGCTCCTTCGGTTGTAAAATCGTTGTTTAGCGAAACCTGAACCGTATAGACTGTTGCAGCAGTAAAACCGTAATCAGGCTGCGAACAAGTCAGTTCCACGCTTGAAGACTTCGACAAGTCATATACTGCCGTAGAATAGGCAGGCGTATTCAATACAAAAGCAGTTGGATCCTGTAATATCGGATTTGAATCTCTGTCATCCTCACAAGCTGTGAAAAGAGATAATCCCAAGAACAAGGATGCCCATATCGTTATTTTTTTCATAATCATTACTTTTTATTAATTACTAAATCTTGTTGCAGCCTCATTAATAACCAGGATTCTGTGTCAGGTTAGAGTTAGAATTCAAGTCGTTGGTAGGAATAGGATATAAGTTATAGTTTACACTAAAACTGGTTCCTGCCTGAGTACCACCTTTCCATTGCCAAGTATAATCAGAGTTACCACCAAATTTGCCAAAACGGATCAAATCAGAGCGACGACGGCCTTCGAATGCAAATTCTCTGGACCACTCATCCAAAATCATACTCAAGGTATAAGAAGTCTCCGTCTTTGCATTTGCACGTGTACGAAGAGCATTAATAGCATTTTTTACGGGATCCGAACTGATGCTATTGTTTGCTCTGAGAGTTGCTTCAGCAAAAGTAAGATAAGCTTCGGCAGCCCGCATAAAAGGCACATCCGTATCGGTGAATTTGGAATCATTAGATGAAGCACCATCTGCTCTTACGTTTGAATACTTAGCACAAGAGAAGCCATTGACAAATTTGGATTCATCATCTATGGACAACGTACGATCAGTTCCGTAAAACAAAGCACGATCATCTTTAGCAGCTGTAACCATTTCAGTAACTCCTACATTAGGAGCATCGGATGTTGGAAAGAATTTAGCCATCAGCTGAGGACGGCAACGATTTCCAGCCCATCCTTCGGTAGTGCCGTAGTAAGGCATATCATCCTTATGTGTTGATGCAATCAAGAACAAACTACCACCGTAATTTTTGGTTGTAGCTCCATCTTGCAAAATAGGAAGGATAATTTCAGTGTTCGCTGTATTAACAGAACTACCATTATTATCAGCCATAAACAAATATTTATAAGTAGTGCTCAATGTATAAGCAGAGTTCATCACTTTTTCTGCATAAGTAGCAGCATCTGTCCAACGTGCAGTACCGGTATACACTTCAGCATTCAAGTACAAGCGCGACAACAATAGCCATGCAGCTGCCTTGTCAACACGGCCATACGTATTAGTACGTGGGTCCTTCATATCAGGTTCAATAGCTAATAATTCCGTTTCAACAAAGTTGAACAGTTCACTTCTTTTTGCTTGTTGAGGGTTCTCTGTTGAAACACTTGTTACCAAAGGAACATTGCCAAACATATCAATCAGGTAGTAATAATTCAATGCGCGAATAAAACGGGCTTCCGCACGCTGAGCAACAGACTCCGCATCCGTTTTTCCTTCCGTTTGTTCCAAGAAGAAGTTACATAGAGTCACATCAAAAAACAAACGATAATACAAACCTGTAATTTGGCTGTGAGAAGCTCCCCATGCGCCATAGTTCAATTCAGGAATTCCCACATCACCCCAGTTGCAATGAGCCTCATCGGTAGGTAATTCGTTCAGATTCCATATCAAGCGTACAAAATCAGAAGTTCCTTCATCAATTCCATCTACATCACCACTTCCGGCAGGACCTTCCTGTCCCGTCAAGCCGAGTGTTGCATAAATTTTAGTAAAAACTTCGTTTTGATTAAATTCCATTGTTGTGCTCGGATCAATCGGATTAACATCCAAATCGCTCACACAAGAGGTTATACTGAGCGCCAATGTCAAGGCTGCTGCCGGTATAATTGATTTTAAATATCTTAATTTCATAATGATGTTCTTTAAATGTTAAGTGATTAGAAGTTAAGACTTAAACCGATAAGTGAAACCAACGGACGTGGATAGATATCTCTGTCAATACCCATATCAACACCTCCGGTAACAGTTCTACTTACCTCCGGATCAAGGCCTTTGTAATCAGTAATCGTAAAGACATTAGATACTGCTGCATAAGCACGTCCACTAACACCTAATCCAAAGAGTTTCTTGAATGAATATCCCAACGTAATATTATCACATTTCAGGAAAGAAGCATTCTGTACATAATAATCGGACATATAGTAGTTACCGGTTCCCTGGAAGTTATTGGCAAGTACCATGGTAGGACGGTTAACCAAAAAATTCGAAGGAGCATAGAGTGTACCCATATCGCTATTGCTAGACTCTACATCATTATATACATAATTATTGAAGCTGGCACGCAGTGAAAAACTCAAATCCCAAGCTTTATAAATTAATTTAGAGGTGAATCCCATCAACACATCTGCTGTTGGTTTTTTGTAGAAGTATTTATCACTTTCATTGACTACGCCATCACCATTGCGATCTACAAACAAGTTTTCAATCGGTTTACCGTTTTTATCATATACTTGTTGGTATACATAGAAAGAAGAAGCCGGGTGTCCAACAGCATGCGCCTGAACCGTATTACCTGTTCCGGCAGAAATACCACCTGTAGTAACATAGTATCCTTCGCCGTCACCACTGGTTAATTTAGTAATTTCATTCTTATTATATGTGAGATTAAAACCAACATCCCAAGTCAAATCCTTTTCAACAATCGGTTTTGCGTTGATTGTTAATTCAAAACCTTTGTTTTCCAAAGAACCTACATTCGCATTTACCTGATTCTTAAAGTTTGTACCGGCAGCAACATATACATAATTCAACAAGTCATCAGTCTTGCGGAAATAGTAATCAGCCGAAGCAGTGATGCGACCATTAAGGAAACCAAAATCCAATCCGGCATTGTAAGTTGTTGTTTTTTCCCACTTCAGGTTTTTATTATAAGCATTCGGTCTATAAGTCTCACCATTTCCGTAACCGATAGGATAATAAGCACCATCTTTGTTGGCATTGTAAGAAGCAAAATAAGCATAATCACTACCAATGTTTTGCTGTCCTGTTATACCATATCCTAATCTGAGTTTCAAATCAGAGAAAAGATCTACATCTTTCATAAAAGCCTCTTCTTTTATTTTCCATCCCAACGCGAATGAAGGGAATGTTCCCCAACGATTGTCTTTGTGGAAACGAGAAGAACCGTCATGACGTACTGTAGCAGTAAACAAATACCTATCCAATAAAGAATAATTCAAACGACCAAAGAAAGAAACCAGGAAGTTTTCTGAAGCCCATTCTTTTGTTGTCAGGTTATATGCTTCGCCAGGTTTTTCTGTATGAGTAGACTGATAATAACCATTGTACCGTGAAGATCCTTCGCGGTGAAAATGTTGCCACTCGTAACCACCCATTACATCAAAGTTGTGAATATTCAACTGCTTAGTATATTGTAAATAAGAGTTAAAAGAAAGATTATATTTATCAATCTTTTCCCAACCATAACTACCGTAATAGTTATTAGAAGCTGAATAAGGATTAATATCCGTAGTTTGTTTACCCGTTGAGAGGTCCATACCTCCATTCATGTGAAGACGAAGATCGGGTAAGAAATGGAATTTATAATCAACTTCCAGATTACCTACCAAAGATTTCGATGTAGCTCTATCGTCTTTCATCTCAAGAGTAGAAACCGGATTGGCAGGTGCCAATGAGTTGAATGTGCGCGTCCAATTCGGATCATTCAAAGCTGTTCCGCTTGTTGTCCATTGGAAATACCCACCAAAATAGTTTTTGTAAACATCATCAGAAGAATAAACAGACTGCGTTGGATCAAAACGAGCGGCTGCTCCCACTACCCCACCATCGGCATAGCGACTTTTAGCCAACATCGCCTTCAAGTTTCCGTTCAGTTTCAAATAACCATCAAGGAACGAAGGAGCTACATTAACAGATGCCGTATAACGTTCAAATTTAGAAGTTTCAATAATACCATTCTGATTGGTATATCCCAAAGAAACACGATAAGGCATATTCTTCAAGCCTCCCGATATGGTAAGATTATGGTCTGTACTCAATGCAGTTCTATAGATCTCATCTTGCCAGTCAGTATTACTGTTTCCCAAAGCTCTGTAAGCATCGCTATCTTCTCCATAGAGTGCTACAATCCACTTACGATAATCACTTGCGTTCAGTACATCAAGCGTCTCTTTGACATTACTCATTGAAACATTACCGTCGTATGCCACACTAGGTGCTGCACCTGCAGAACCTTTTTTAGTAGTGATGATAATCACACCGTTTGATGCACGTGAACCGTAGATAGCAGTTGCAGAGGCATCCTTTAATACCGTAAAAGTTTCAATGTCATTGGGGTTTACCATTGATAAAGGGTTGGCCAAACCTTTAACGCCATCGTTATCCATTGCCAAACCATCAATGATAATCAACGGATCATTACTGGCCGAAAGAGAAGAACCGCCACGAATACGTATGGTTGCTCCACCACCCGGCGTACCACCATTAGAAACAACATTTACACCAGCTATTTTACCGGCCATTAAATCTTGCGCATTGGTTGTTAGTCCACGATTCAATTTATCAGGTTTTATAGCTGTAACCGAACCTGTTGCATCATTTTTCTTCACTGTACCGTAGCCGATAACTACGGCTTCCTCAAGCATCACCGCATCATCCTGAAGCGTAACTACCATGCTACGGGTTGCAGGAATCTCGGCCGACTTGTATCCTACAAATGAGAATACTAAAATAGAATTCTGAGGAGCATTCAGAACAAAGTTACCGTCAAAATCTGTAATTGTTCCGTTCGAAGTGCCTTTAACCAATATGTTAGCACCAATAATTGGTTCGCCTGTTACATCTTTCACATGTCCCCTAATGGAGATCTGTTGAGCAAAAGCGCCAATTGACAAGAACATCCCTAATAGCAGGGGAAGAATCGTTCGAAGGATTCTAAGATTAACTTGCTTCATGCATTCTTAAAATTAAAGTTAACAATATATTGAATATACATTTCACATCACTAACAGAACCTCTCATTCTGTTCGTTTGTCACTGCGACAAAAATAGGACTTCTTAACATGAGCGATACAACTTATTTAGTCAAATCTGCATTTAGCACAGTGCAATCGTTTGCACTCCGATGCGGAATCAAACACACCGCATAATCAAACAATTGCGGTTCGTTCCATTATTTTTGCATATAGTTAAAACAAAGTCCACATGCGATGGTTTTGTTATTTCCTTTGTATTATTTACCTTTGATTGAAACATTGAGAACCATGAACAAACCGCAGATAACAATAAAAGACATAGCCAAGGCGTTGAACGTCTCTCCTTCAACCGTGTCCAGGGCATTAAAAGACAACCCCGACATTAGTCAGGATACTCGAGATGCCATCAACAAATACGCGCGCGAACATAATTATAAGCCCAATGCTTTGGCCCTGAATCTTCGCACCAGTCGTTCAAACACCATTGGTGTTATTATCCCGCAATTGGTACATCATTTTTTCTCTTGCGTATTAAGCGGCATAGAAATGCAGGCGGCTAAAGCCGGCTATAACATTTTAGTGGCACAGAGCAATGAAGAGTACGAACAGGAAGTTAAAATAGTACACTCCTTTCTTGCTGCAAGAGTATGCGGCGTTATTACTTCATTGGCTAAAGACACCTCTCAATACGATCACTACCAAGAACTCCTGAACAACAACATACCTATTGTTTTTTATGACCGCATTTGTACCGGTATCAATACCGAACGAGTGGTTGTTGACGATTATGCCGGTTCTTTTGCTGCCGTTGAATACATGATTCAGACCGGCTGCAAACGTATTTTATTTTATAGCGGGCCACCTCATTTGGAAATATCCAAAAATAGAAGAAACGGTTATTTAGATGCCATGAGAAAATACAAAGTTCCGGTAGACGACAACATGATTAAATTATGCGATACCCGCGAACAAGCCATAGCCATCACACCCGACCTGCTGGAAAAGAAAAATCGTCCCGACGGTTTTTTTGCTATTAACGACGAAACAGCTTCAGGCATTTTGTATGCTTGTAAACTAGTAGGGCTTAAAGTACCCGATGAAGTCTCGATCTGTGGTTTTACCGATGGAGCCATTGCACAAAGTACAGATCCGAAACTAACTACCGTAGAGCAACACGGACAAGAAGTTGGAGAAAGTGCTTTTGAGATTTTAATAGGCCGCTTAGAGGGAACAAGCGGAGAACAAAAAAACAACAACCGGATTGTTAAAACCAATCTGGTAGTTCGAGGAACCACAAAATAATAATTACTAAGAAATAATACCATGAAAGTAAAACCAGATTTAAGTTTTTGGAAACTGTGGAACATCAGTTTTGGATTTTTCGGCGTACAAATAGCCTATGCACTTCAAAGTGCAAACATCAGTCGAATATTTGCCACTTTAGGTGCTGATCCGCACAACCTCAGTTATTTTTGGATACTACCACCACTAGCCGGAATTATTGTGCAACCCATTATCGGATCGGCAAGTGATAAAACATGGACCCGATTCGGCCGACGCATTCCCTATTTATTTATAGGATCTCTCGTTGCAGTATTAGTTATGTGTTTGCTCCCCAATGCCGGAAGTTTCGGAATGGCTATAAGCACAGCTATGATATTCGGACTCATTTCTCTCATGTTTCTGGATACTTCAATCAACATGGCGATGCAACCATTTAAAATGTTGGTAGGTGACATGGTTAACGAAAAGCAAAAAGGCTTGGCCTACTCCATTCAAAGTTTCTTATGCAATGCCGGCAGTCTGATGGGTTACCTTTTCCCTTTTCTATTTACGTGGATAGGCATTAACAATGTAGCAGCCAAAGGAACGGTTCCCGATTCTGTTATTTACTCATTCTACATCGGATCGGCCATCCTGATGCTTTGCGTAATATACACATCTGTCAAAGTGAAAGAAATGCCTCCTAAAGAATTTGAAGAATTTCATGGCATAACGGCCGATGAGAGACAAGAAAAAACAGATTTTATATCCTTATTAAAACATGCACCCAAAGTATTCTGGACAGTCGGCCTGGTCCAATTCTTTAGCTGGGCCGCCTTTATGTACATGTGGACATATACCAATGGAGCTATAGCCGATACCGTTTGGAATACCACTAACGTACAAAACGCCGGCTACCAGGAAGCCGGAAACTGGGTAGGCATACTATTTGCCGTACAAGCCATCGGCTCGGTTGTATGGGCAGTGATACTTCCATTATTCAAATCTCGCAAATTAGCTTACTCGTTAAGTTTACTGTTAGGTGGCTGTGGTTTTGTATCCACCCTGTTTTTTACCGATCAATATCTATTATTCATATCTTATTTACTGATAGGTTGCGCTTGGGCAGCGATGTTGGCAATGCCATTCACCATATTGACCAACTCCATATCCGGTAAAAACATGGGAGCTTATCTGGGATTATTCAACGGAACCATTTGTATTCCGCAAATTGTGGCAGCCGTAGTTGGTGGCGGCATTTTACACTTAGTGGGAGGCAAACAAATAAATATGTTAGTTCTTGCCGGTGCATTATTAATGATAGGTGCCTGCTGTGTATATTTCGTTAAAGAAACAGTGGTACACACAAACGATAAATAAAAAACAAGAGAAATACTTGCATAGTAGTTTTTATAAAGTATTTTTGTAGAAGATACAAACCTTGTAGCAGTTATTTATTATTAAAACAGCACTATATCATGAAGAAATTCCTCAAAACAGATGAATGGAATGTTATTGAAGAGGGTTTTCACGCTGACAACCTGCGCGCTTTCGAAAGTATTTTCAGTTTGGGAAACGGCAGGTTGGGACAGCGTGGCAATTTTGAGGAAACATACAGCAGTGACACGTTACAAGGTTCATATCTGGCAGGTATTTCATTTCTGGACAAGACTCGTGTGGGATGGTGGAAAAACGGATATCCCAACTATTTCACCCGTATACCGAATGCGCCCAATTGGAGCGGCATTATTGTGAGATTAATTGACGAAGAACTTGACCTGGCACTCTGGGATGTAGATTCATTTGAGAGACGACTCGATATGAAAGAGGGAATCTCTTATCGTGATTTCCAGGTGACTTCACCTAAAGGTCATAAACTGAAAGTACATGTTGAGCATATAACCAGCATGGCAAATCAAAACCTATGTATTATAAAATACAGTGTAACATCAGTCAATTACGAAGGGAAAATATCACTGGTTCCCTACATAAATGGTGACGTAAAGCATGAGACGTCTAATTTCAATGAAAAGATGTGGAATATTTTACGAGCTGAAACAACCTCCGAATATGCTTATTTATGGACGCAGACACGACATGAAGACTCGCAAGTGTGTAGTTGCATGACATACCAGCTCTTTAAGAACAGCAAAGAAATCACCGGGAATCCCATTAAGATAGAGAAAGAAAAAATGACCGGGTTCAGTATTGGAGCCGATGTAAAACCCGGTGAGCGGGTCACTTTGATAAAATATACCGCTGTTCTAAGTTCGCTTTACTACGATCGTCAGCTATTGGTTGATGAAGCTGTATCTGAAAGTAAAAAAGCAAAAGCAATAGGATGGGATGCACTGGTAAACGAACATAAAAAGGTATGGGAAGACATCTGGAACGAAACAGATGTAATAATAGACGGAGACCCTGAAGCGCAACAAGGAATTCGGTTTAACATTTTTCAATTGAACCAAACCTATCGGGGAGACGACCCACGACTAAACATCGGATCCAAAGGATTTACAGGCGAAAAATACGGAGGAAATACCTATTGGAACACAGAGTTATGCTGCGTACCCTTCTTCTTATTGTCTAATCCTAAAGACGTAGCGCGTAATTTATTACTTTATCGATACAATCACTTACCTAAAGCCATTGAGAACGCCAAAAAACTTGGATTTAACGGAGGCGCAGCTCTTTACCCCATGGTTACCATCAATGGAGACGAATGCCATAACGAATGGGAAATCACCTTCGAAGAAATACACCGCAACAGTATTATAGCCTACGCCATCATGTTGTATACCACCATGACCGGCAACAAAGAATATGTTGTTCATTATGGATTGGAGGTACTCATCGCAATCAGTCGTTTTTGGAGTCAACGAGTTTCTTTCTCGCAGCCCAAACAAAAATATGTGATATTAGGAGTTACCGGTCCTAACGAATATGAAAACAACGTTGACAATAACTGGTACACGAACTACTCTTGCATACAATGTTTAAAAGTGACCCTCGAGTATTTGGAGATGATAGGGTTAGAATACCCTGATGAGTATGCTCGTATCCGTAGAAAGACTTCTTTTGATAAAGAAGAGACATACCGGTGGAAAGAAATCATAGACAATATGTATATGCCTGAAGATAAAGAACTGGGCATATTTGTACAACATGACGGTTACCTAGACAAAGAATTAAAAACGGTACAAGATATTCCGGACAATGAGCGCCCTATCAACCAACATTGGTCATGGGATCGTATCTTGCGTTCTTGTTACATCAAACAAAGCGATGTATTGTTAGGTTTGTATTTATATTATACCAACTTCGACAAAGAATTTATCCGTCGCAATTTTGACTTTTACGAACCTCGCACAGTACATGAATCATCTCTTTCACCCTATCTGCATTCCATTTTAGCTTCACGAGTAGGTTACGTAGACAAAGCCTACAATCTGTTTCTGCATGCTATTCGTCTTGACTTGGATGATTACAACAATGAATTAGAGCAAGGTTTGCACATAACCAGTATGGCAGGCGGGTGGCTCGCTATAGTACGAGGATTTGCCGGCATGCAAGTACTCGAGGGGCTGATGAGTTTCAGTCCTACAATTCCTCAAAAATGGAACAGCTATACTTTTAAGATTAATTTTCGGGAACGAACACTTCAGCTATGCATCAACAAAAGAAATATTGAAGTCAGACTGATTAAGGGTCAAAGCCTGAAAATCAAAGTGTATGAAAAAGAATATATTTTAGAAGAAAACAACCCAGCAATCATATCTACAATTATAAAAAATCAATAACACATGAGAAAATTTACCTTAATCCTTTCTCTTATTTTATGCCTCGGCATAATAGATTCGGTACAAGCAGCCAATAGTGGTCAAAGCTACATGCAGCAAGCACAATCCTGTTTGAGTCGTAAAGAATACACTCAAGCCCGTTATCTATTCCTTCAAGCCTATAATGCTTACATAAAAGAAGGCAATACTGCTTCGGCAATAAAGTGTGGCGTGCAAACGACTTCACTTTATTATCGTGAAAACTACTATAAAGAAGCCTTCAACCTGTGCACCAGCATGGAACAGGAAGTAACCAAGCATGAACAAAAGACAGGGAAATATATGCCTGAACTTCGTTTCTACATCAATAAAGAGCGCCTGCACATGTACGTCTCTTTAAAACGGGCTCCCCAAGCGCTAGAATTATTAAACAAAATAGAACAGTTATCGAATAATGTAGAAAATGATTCTATCAAAGAAGATTTTATGTATACCAAGGCAAATTATTATTACGCATTCGGTATATATGCTCAAGGAGATATTTATTTCTCGAAGTTAATCAGTGAATACAAAGCACAAAAAAAGAACGAAAAGGCAGAAGCCCTATACAAGCAGCTCATTGTGTTAGCTCAAAAAACAAATAATGCAACATTAGTTGCCCGTACATACGAGAAACTAATAGCTTGGACTGACTCTGTAAAAGCAGCCAGTGCCCAAGATGAGCTTAGCGTTTTAAAGCGAAAATATGATGAGAGTCAACGAACCATAAAAGAGAAAGAAAACTCTCTTTCCAACAAACAATACATGATAGTAGGTCTTTCCGTGGTAATAGCTATCATCATTGGTTTATTAATCGCTTGTGGAGTTATTTTGCTCCGTTATATGGTAAACAACCGAAAACAAAAAAGAATAATTACTCTGGCAAATGAGAATAATGAAATGAAAACAAAATTCATTCAGAACATCTCGGCACAAATGGAACCCACTTTAGGCAGAATGAATTCCTCTCAGCCAGAGGTCAAAGCATTGAAAGATTTTGGCGAGCACATCAAAGAGCTTGCTAATCTAGAAAATGCATTATCAGATTTATACGAAACAAAAAACATTAATATCAATACCTTCTGTGAAGAAATAATGCTAAGAATTAAAGACCAAGTTCAGACTGAAGTTTCTTGTGTCGTTAATGCGCCCAAATTAACAATAAAAGTAAATCCGGAACAACTAGAGCGCTTATTGTTGCACTTATTACGCAATGCAGCCAATTATACTCCTGAAGGTGGAAAAATCATGCTTGATTTCAAAAAGAGAGGTGCACACACGCACCAATTTATTGTTACTGATACTGGTTGTGGTATTCCTGAAGAAAAGCAAGAGAATCTATTTAAACCATTTTCTGAAATAAGAGATTTCACAGAAGGAGATGGAATGGGATTACCTATTTGTTCACTCATAGCTATTAAGATGAACGGTAATTTAAGTTTGGACGCCACTTATCACAAAGGATCTCGTTTTATATTGGAATTACATGCATAATTAAAATTAAAAAAAATACGCCGGTTCATTGCTTATGTAATCAACCGGCGTTTCTTTTATTTCAGCTACCCAAGAAATGAAATCAGCACACCGGCAGCAACAGCCGAACCGATAACGCCGGATATATTGCTGGACATGCAATACTGTAGCACATGATTTTTAGAATCATACTTCAACGCAATTTCGTTGGCCACCCTACTAGCCATAGGTACAGCACTCAAACCCGTTGCGCCAATTAGCGGATTGATTTTTTTCTTACTAAACAAATTAACTACCTTTACCAATAAAATACCGCCCGAGATAGATAATGCAAACGCCAAGAAGCCACCAACAACGATACCGATAGTCGTCCAGTTAAGAAAAGCCTCCGTAGTCATAGTCGCTCCCACCGATAGACCAAGAAAAATGGTTGCAGCATTCATGATACTGTTTGATGCAGCATCAAACAGGCGGAACGTATTAGTACCAATTTCCTTTACCAGATTTCCAAACATCAACATCCCTACCAAGGGAACTGCACTAGGTACAAATAATGCTACCACCGTAGTAACTACAATTGGAAATAATATCTTCAACACACGCAAATTCTTGATTTGTGTTTTTGACGGATACAGCTTCTCCTGTTCCTTCATATTGATACTTAATTCTTTTTTTGTGCAAAGCAGTTTTACCACCAGCGGAATAATAACAGGAACCAGCGCCATGTAAGAATAAGCCGCGATAGCAATAGGACCCAGCAAATGAGGCGCCAACTTAATGGTTGTAAAAATAGCCGTAGGACCATCAGCGCCACCTATAATTCCCAATGAAGCAGCTTCTTGCGGAGTAAATCCCATTAAAATGGCAACCAGCAGAACCGTAAATATTCCTAATTGAGCAGCAGCACCAAATATAGAAAGACGTAGGTTTCTCAACATCGGTCCAAAATCAGTTAATGCCCCTACTCCCATAAAAATAATTGGGGGTAAGAAACCTGTTTTGATTAACATGTAATACACAAAATTCATTAGCCCCAATTCATGTGCAATATCATGCAAAGGCATTTCCCAGATATTCTTCATAGCCCCGTGCACATTCACCATTCCGTACTCATCCGCTTGTATGACTCCCATATCACCCCCGGGGAAGTTGGCCAGCAACACACCAAAAGCAATAGGCACAAGCAGCAAAGGTTCATATTGCTTTTTAATGCCCAAATAAAGTAATACAAAAGCGATGGCATACATTATCAAAAACTGCGGTTCAGCAATGATATTGCTGAAAGCAGTCATTTCATATAAATTCTCAAATATATCGTTCATTATCCAATCTTCATTAAAACATCGTCTTCAGATACCGCATCTCCCTGAGCAAAACCAATGGCCGTAACTGTTCCGGCAAACTCGGCACGAATGGCATTATACGTTTTCATGGCTTCAACATAGCATATAACGTCCCCTTGTTGCACTGCATCACCCACTTTAAGAGGAATGTCGGATGCATTCTTGGTCAGGAAGAACTTCCCTTCCAGCGGAGAAAGCACCTCTTTTCCTTCTCCAAGAGGAGCAACAGGCTGTGCACCGGATGCCGCTAACTCAGCTTCACCGTAAGCCACTGTTACCCGATAAGCCTGTCCGTCCACCTGCACCGTAAGTGTTTTAGGTTTTACTTCCTCTTCCGGAGCCTTATCTCTTTCCGATCTTCGCTTGGCTACATCTTCTAGAAAGTCTTCTTTGGCCTTTCCACTTTTGTAAGCCTCATATTGAGCAGGATGCATGGCATATTCAAAAAGTTCCTCCTCATCTTGTCCTAATTCCCACTTGTTTTCTTTCATCAATTTGCGATACTTGTCAAGTGCATCCGGATAGTTTTCTTGCGGATTTCCTTCGAAAAACTTACGTCCCTCACGCTCAGCCTTCTCAATAATCTCAGGAGCCAGCTTACCCGGTAAGCGGCCGGCCTTACCCAATAACATATCCCAAATGTCATCGGCAATCATTCCCCAACGCTCTTTTCCTTTTTCCATGGCCATTACATTCATCATTGCCAAATTCTTCACATACTGACTAAATGGAGTTACCAAAGGAGGGTACCCTACACGCGGCCACACATAAGCCACCTCATTGAACAGTTTGATTAAAAGCTCATCTTGCGTCATAAACGGAAGATTGTGTTTTGCTTTGTACTTGTTGATTGATTCCAGATTGGCTTCCAGGTCAGCCATCAAACTCCCCATCATACCACCGGGCAGTCCGGGTCCGATAAGTAACGAATTCATCAAACGATTTTTAGGGCTGATGTACAAGCCTAAAAAATCATCCATAAATTCTTGTACAAGACTACGCACCTTCATATATGCCTCCATATTAATTTCAGGAACTTGAAAGCCCGCATCTTTTAGCATAGCCTGCACGCTAAGTAAATCGGCATGCCCTGTTCCCCAAGAAAGCGGTTCCATGCCTACATCAATATAATCACAACCGGCATTACAAACCTCCAGAATGGACGCCATGTTGAAACCCGGTCCGGCGTGACTGTGATACTGCACCGGCACCTCGGGATGAGCTTCTTTAATATTAGCGACAATTTTCCCCAAAGAAACGGGGCGTCCGATGCCTGCCATATCCTTGATGCAAATCTCGTCCGCCCCTAGTTTAATGAGCTCCAACGCCATGTTGGTATAATACTCAACCGTGTGGATGGGCGAATGCGTGATACAAAGCGAACATTGAGAAATCATACCAGCCTCCTTGGCATAAGTTATAGACGGTGCAATGTTTCTGATATCATTCAATCCGCAAAAGGTACGGGCAATATCTGTTCCTTGTGCTTTTTTTACTTTATAGAATAGCTGGCGTACGTCTGCCGGTACGGGACTCATGCGAAGCCCATTGAGCGCACGATCTAGCATATGTGTTTGTATTCCTGCCTCCTGAAAAGGTTTTGTCCAGTCGCGTACTGCCTTGTTGGGATTCTCACCAAATAACAAATTAACCTGTTCAAAACCTCCCCCATTGGTTTCAACACGCGCAAAACATCCCATTTCAATAATGGCAGGTGCCACTTTTACCAGCTGATCTACTCTGGGAACATATTTTCCGGCCGATTGCCACATGTCTCTGAATAGCAAGCTGAACTTAATTTCTTTTTTCATATAGCTTTTATATTATTTAATTAATTTTTTCGACTTTGGTTATCTTCCCTTTTCCGTGAGTTACCACGTTAACTGCAGCAGTAATGGCAGCCAGTACATTACCCGGTATCGGTAACGGACCTTTAGGCATAATTTGTTTGGCAGCAACCTCTTCTTCAGGGGCATATTTATTAACCAAGGCAATCAGAAATTTACCCAAATAAATTAATAGTAAAAGGATGGCAAAGACCGTCCCCATCCCAACAACAAGCAGCAACAAGGCTGTTTCCATATTCTCCATAATACAATCAGATTTTATAGTTTATAAATAAAAAGTGGCGTTTTGTTTTAAAACGCCACAAAATAGAAATTAAATCTTATAAAATAAACGCATAAATGAATAAAAAAAGCTAATTAAATAAATTAAGAGTATGTACCGGTTGCAATTTTGAGCCATCAAGAGCAGCATCACGATACTTGATCTTCTCAAAATTAATTGTATTCAAATCAATGCAACGAATGGCACTGTTATACATTGTACGAGCCAGCACATAAGCACTGTCTTTAGAATGAAGAGTAATTCCGGTACATGCCAACAAAGACCATTGGTGAGCCAACACAACAATAACTGCCACTAAAAAAATAAATCGTTTTTTCATCATAGCATTGTTTTTTATAAGAATAAACAGTGCAGTCAAGAAAAAGTTTGCAAAATTCGGTTCGTTTATTAAATTACAAAACCAATGAATACGGTGTAAATATGCAATAATAACATTACCTTTGCCGCAAAGCAAACTACAAAAGTTATGAAAATCAAGTGCTTAATACAATATATAACTTATTATTCTATTCTGTCCTTTTTGTTTTACGGATGCAACACTGATCACAAATACATGAGTGAACTAAGACAAATTGATTCACTAATTTATTCAGATCCACAACAAGCATTAACTCTTTTACAACAAATCTCACTTGATTCCCTTTCTAGTAAAGAAGAAAATGCATATTACGGACTCTTGTTATCGCATGCTTCCGATAGGAATGAACGTAATTTACTTCCCTGTGATTCCCTGCTCAACCTTGCCATTGATTATTATCGCAAAGGGTTCCACAAAGGCAGGTCGCTATTCTATAAAGCCCGACTCCTAACCGCAATGGGTATGGAAGACGAAGCCATGGGATACTATTTCGGCTCGTTGAAGGAATTCGGTCATACACCTCGCGAAATTCGTTTTAAAGGAATGGTGTATGAAGACTTGGGCAACATCTATTTTGACCAGGCCATCTACAAAGAAGCACTCGAAAAATACACCACTGCATTAAAATATTATTCTATTATCAACGATAAAAAAGCAATGATATATGCTTCCAGTATGGCTTCGAGCGTCTGTTTAGTTGATTCTGATAATAAAAAAGCCCATCATTTTCTAAACATGGAAATGCAGTTGGCAAAAGAGATAAATGATTCTTGTTACATAAGCAATACATTACAACATGCCAGTGTTTTCTACGAAAGCACAGATAAGCCCGACAGCGCCTTATATTATGCAAAAAAGGCTTTGAGTTTCACGACAGGTAAGACGAACACATCCAAGTGGCTATCTTCAATTGGGCGCATATACCTTGAAAAAGGACAAACAGACTCTGCCCGCTATTATCTGGAAGCCAGTCTAAACACCAAAGATGTTGAAGCTCTCGCTATATCACATGCCAGTTTAGCAGAAATAGAAAAAGACAGGCATAATTATAAAAGTGCTTATAATCATTTGGAGCAATACACAGACGTAATTGACTCTATAGCCGCAGCAGATAAATCATCGGAGATACAGAAGTTAGGTTATCAACATGAAGCCGAAGTAAAAATAGCAAAACACAAAGGCGAGATGCAACTAAGTAATGCATTGATCATTACCGCTGCCATAATAGCTATCCTCATTTTGATTGTCATTCTGCAACAAATAAGCAAACGTAAGAAAACAGCCCAACTAAGATATGAGCGTAAAATAAATAGCATGAATCAAGATATGAAAATATTGCAAACACGCATCACGCAAAATGAAACAATGCTCACTTATTTAAGAAAAGAGCAAGAGAGCTATACTGCCGAGATACAAAATAAAGAGCAAGAAATAAAAGACTTGTATCAACAAAGAGAGGAAGTGCAACATGCCTTCTTCAGACAAAGTGCTATTTACAAGAAAATTAATAAACTAGCCAAACAAGATACAGCCGACAAGAAGAAAATCAATGTATTAAATCTATCCGATCAAGAATCACTAAGAGATACTATTTTTGCAATTTACAATGATTCGATAACAGAGTTACGTCTTCGACATCCCCGGTTAACTGACGAAGATATTATTTTTCTCTGCCTCGAAAAGAACAATTTGCCTTCCTCAATTATAGCCTACTGCTTTGGAAGCACCAATACGCAAGTTATCAACCAAAGGCGTTACAGGCTCAAAGAAAGAATGACCAATTAGCATCGGCAAGTAGCAAGTGTTATAGTACAAAAACATAGTACATTGATAATCAAGTACTTATGTTTTTCAAGTGTTATAGTATTTATAACGCATAGTGTCTATTTACTACCTATCTTTGTAGCATCAATAGATTGCATAGCATATACAATATTTAAGATATCAGCTTTCACTAAGATAGCTAGCTGGCTAGACAAACTTTACTATACAACTTGGGATGCGCTTTTTGAAAGCGCATCCCAAGAAATTTATCATAAAACACTTAAAATTCACTTGTAAAGTGGAATCTAATGTTCTTAAAGTCCATTTGAGCCATTTGTAACACGTAGTTGCTATCCGCCAGGAATACATCGCGTCCTTCACGGTCTTTAGCCATAAACTGATACTTCCGTTTCTTGAAAGCATCTAGTTCAGCCGCATCGTCACTCTCAATCCAGCAAGCTTTATACAAACTCACGGGCTCCCAACGGCAAGAAGCGTTATACTCATTCAGCAAACGATACTGAATAACTTCAAACTGAAGCTGTCCTACCGTACCAATAATCTTACGACCGTTAAACTGATTCACAAAAAGCTGTGCCACACCCTCATCCATCAACTGATCAATTCCCTTGGCCAATTGTTTTTGTTTCATAGGGTCAGCATTTTCAATGTATTTAAACATCTCCGGCGAGAAACTTGGCAAGCCACGGAAATGAAGCATTTCTCCCTCCGTAAGCGTATCACCTATCTTAAATGTACCATTGTCGGGTAAACCAATGATATCACCCGCCCAAGCCTCATCAATCGTTGTTTTACGCTGTGCCATGAACTGCGTGGGCGATGAAAAACGCATGCTCTTACCGTGACGAACATGCAGGTAAGGTGCATTACGTACAAATTTTCCCGAGCAGATTTTACAGAAAGCCACACAAGAGCGGTGGTTGGGGTCAATGTTAGCTGTTATTTTGAAAATAAAACCGGTAAACTTAGGTTCTTCGGGTATTACCTCACGTTCTTCCGCTTGCACGGCACGCGGACTGGGAGCAATTTCCACAAAACAATCGAGCAACTCTTTTACACCAAAATTATTCAAAGCAGATCCAAAGAACACAGGAGCAATCTCCGCTTTCAAGTAATCATCTACCTGAAATTCAGAATAGACACCGTCTACCAGTTCCAATTCCGAACGAAGTCTTTCGGCCAGTTCCGTGCCAATTTGCTTATCGAGCTCATCGCTCTCCAAGTCAAGTTCCACCTTCTCGGTTACTACCTGTTTAGACGGTTGGTAAAGATCCAGCTTCCCTTCATAAATGTTGTACACCCCTTTGAAACGGATACCCTGTTCGATAGGCCATGAGAGCGGGCGCACTTTGATGTGCAGTTCCTCTTCCAGTTCATCGAGTAAATCGAAAGGATCACGACCTTCGCGGTCCATTTTATTGACGAAGATAATTACCGGCGTATTACGCATGCGGCACACCTCCATGAGTTTACGAGTCTGCGCTTCCACACCCTTGGCACCGTCAACCACAATAATTACACTATCAACAGCGGTCAATGTGCGAAAAGTATCTTCCGCAAAATCCTGGTGGCCCGGTGTATCAAGAATATTCACTTTGTAGTCTCCGTAATCAAACTCCATCACAGAGGTCGTTACCGAAATTCCACGCTGTTTTTCAATCTCCATCCAGTCACTCGTTGCCGTCTTCTTAATCTTATTACTTTTAACGGCACCGGCTACCTGAATCTGACCTCCGAAGAGCAACAACTTTTCCGTCAGTGTTGTTTTACCCGCATCGGGGTGAGAGATAATGGCGAACGTACGCCTCCTGTCTATTTCATTCATCTTGCTAAATTACTCGCTGTATATTTATTGTTTTTATTCTTTTTCTGCTTGAAGCAACAAATGCACACACTCGTTCAAGCTAGTTTCCCAATGAGGAATTTCAATGCCATAAGTCTGTTTGATAAGACTCTTATCAAGCACTGAATAATGCGGACGGGCTGCTTTGGTAGGGTAATCGGCCGTATGCAGCGGACGCACCTTACAGTTATTGATACCGGCCAGCTTATGAATGGCCAACGTAAAATCAAACCACGAGCACACCCCTTCATTGCTAAAGTGATAAACACCCTTTACCACTCCTTTTTCTATAACCGCAAAAATGGCCACAGCCAAATCGCGGGCATAGGTAGGTGTGCCTACCTGATCAAAGATCACACCCAGCGTATCGCGTTCGCGTCCTAAACGAATCATGGTCTTCACAAAGTTGTTACCATACGGAGAATATAGCCACGCTGTGCGAATCACAGCCGCCTTTTCACAGTTCTGCAACACTACTTGCTCACCCGCCAGCTTAGTGGAACCATATACGGAAGTAGGACAAGTTGGTTCCTTTTCCGTATAAGGAATATGATTGGTGCCATTGAACACATAATCTGTTGATATATGAATAACGGAAGCTCCCCTACTCTGTGCCGCAGCAGCCAGGTAACCCGGTGCCAGGTGATTAAGCTTATCACAAAGTTCCTTGTTGTCTTCGGCATTATCTACGGCCGTATAGGCTGCACAATTGACCACCACATCAATATGGTTATAAGAGATGAATGTTTCCACAGCCTCTTTGTTGCAGATATCCAATTCTTGTACATCAGTGAAAAAATAGTTGTGCTGCGCATGGTCTGCCGACAAATTGCGCATCTCGTTTCCCAATTGTCCGTTTGCTCCGGTTATCAGTATATTCATATCAATCTAAATCTAATTCTCCTTTTTTATCTTTATCATAATAGTTAGCCAGCATGGAAAGCAGATTTGTAATAGCCTCCAAAGCCTTAGCCGTGCCATCACTAACCGTTTTCTTCTGTAGTCTCAGCAACATGACACCATAAAGTGCTTCGAAACATGTTTCCAATTCCGGTTCATCTGTCTTATTTCCCTTGGACCTGAGCTCAACAATAAAGGGCAGTGCCTTATAATAGGCTGAACTATAAAACGGAAATTTAGGTGAACGCAACAGTTGCATATGCAAATCGGTTAATCCGATTATTACATTTTTGTTAATTTGCAGGTGTCCTTTTTCCTTCACTCCCTCTTCGCGCATCATATTCACCAAATCAGCATACCACTGCCTTAGTTCCTGTTTTTGCTCCGAAGGCAAATCATAATTCCGGATTACTTGTTGCTCAATTTTATCCAAATCGCATTCGTTTGCGCGGATCAAATCTTCTACCTGCCACATATACAGAAGGTACTCAGCTATGTTTTTAGCTTTCAAATGTTGTGCTATGTACATAATTTTAATAGAATGAAGCGCCCAAAAGCGTAAAAATGAAGCCCAATAAAGATACCACCATCACTACACCGCCAATAATGCGGTTTATCAGCCAGATGCCGCGCAAGTTAAAGCGTGTTCTCACCTTACTCACAAAAAAAGTAATGCCAAACCACCACGACAAAGCACCTAGCAGAATGGCCAGATAGCCAATCACCTCCTCGTACACGGGCATGCCGGGCAACACAAATGCGAAGCGAGCAAACAAACCGATAAATAAGAAAATGATAAGCGGATTAGATAGTGTCACGGCAAAAGCCGTTATAAAATTGTGAAAATAAGATCCTTTGTTTGTCGATATAGGACGAATAGACTGCACCGGGTTACTGCGAAACGTATAAAACCCAAAGCCCAATAGCATGATGCTTCCCAACAACTGCAGATAAAACAGGTTGGCATTTATAAAATCGAATATAAAACTCATTCCGTAGCCTGTGAGCAGGGCATAAGCAATATCGCTAAGCGAAGCTCCAAGGCCTGTTATAAAGCCATACCACCGCCCTTTATTTAGTGTGCGCTGTATACAAAGAACCCCAACAGGCCCTAGTGGTGCTGAGACCACAATGCCCACTATGAAACCCTTGATCAGCAAGTCCAATATGGTAACTTCAATTTCAAACATGCCGCAAATATCGTATTTTTATATGAAAAGAGAGCAATGTGTTAACGTTTTTTCGTGACAAATTGCTTAGAATAAGAAAAAAGCATCCTTTTGTGTGTCTAATCAGCGAAAATTTCCATCCTTTTTGTTAATGCCAAAAACGAGGGATGTGTCAATTATATGTATCTGACATTCATTTACTCTGTTGATACAGGTTGACTGCTCGTTGCAAATCTTCGTGTAGACCCGGGTGTACAGCAATTGTACACCCGGGTCTACAAACCGTGTACATGGGGGTGTACAAAGTCTGTACATCCGGGTGGAGACGAAAATTGCTCACTTGCAAAATAAATCGCAGAAACGTGCTTATGAAAAGCCTTATATACAAGCAATAAACAGCTACATACTTGTAAGGAATCACTGCAAAAAAGTTGGTGATACTTGGTGATACTTGGTGAGGCTTTTTTTGAGGCAAGTATCACACATAAAAGATTGATTATAAGCCAATTATAAGGTTGGTGATACTTGGTGATACTTTTTTTCATACTTTTTATGTAGAGTAGCCCGTCCTAAAGATTTTAGTTTCGCAATTTGCTAGTTCAACACTTTTACTATATATTGCCACTCTGTTTCTATTAAACGAAGTATTATAATATTTATTCCTTTATTAATTATGCAAGCTAAATTATTATTTTTCATTCTATTGTTAAGCTTCCACAACCCAGCATCAGCACAAGAAAAGAAGACTAACAGGGAGGCTGAATGTTGCGTAGGCGAGTATTCATTTAAAGAATTTCTCTCCAAGACAATTAAATATCCTTTATCTGCTCAGGAAGACAATCTGCAGGGGCAAGTTGTTATTGATTTTATCGTTGATCAGAATGGAAACTTGAAAGATTTTATACCGGTAAAGCAGTTCGATAAGCAATGTACAGAGTATGCTATTAAAGCATTAAAGGCATCACCGACATGGTTACCCAAAATGGAGAATGGCAAACCTGTCGCCTCCAAACAATCAGTTATAATCTATTTTAAACTGAGAGGTGCCGATACCCAAATAGATATTGAACCTAAAGACGGAGACATTATTATTTGGGGCTACGGTTCAACGAAAGAAAAAGCATTAACAGGTGAAGCACATCCATCGGCAACTTCTAAAAAACAGTAATTAAAATATTCGGAGCACAAACATTTTTTCGTTATCTTTGCCGCATCATTTACAATACGTAATTCATAACTCGTAATTCAATATGATCTTTTTTTTCAGAACTCCTTCCACAAGCGTGATTGCCGTTGACTGCAACCACGAACTTACCACGAATGATAGTAAGAAACTCTGCTGGCTCTTTGGAGATGCCGCTGCGGAAAGTGAAGATAACCTGCATGGCTGTTTTATCGGGCCACGACGCGAGATGATTACTCCCTGGAGTACGAATGCCGTTGAAATCACTCAAAACATGGGGATTGACGGCATTCTTCGCATAGAAGAATACTTCCCCGTGAAAGATGAAAACGCCGATTTCGATCCCATGTTGCAACGCTTGTACAAAGGGTTGAATCAGGATGTATTCGTAACCAACCGCCAACCGGAACCGATTGTGTACATCGAAGATCTGGAGGCTTATAACGAGAAAGAAGGTCTGGCCCTTTCTAAAGAGGAAATGGATTACCTCAAGAAGATGGAAAACGACCTGGGACGTAAGCTGACCGACTCGGAAGTATTCGGCTTTGCCCAAATCAACTCGGAACACTGCCGTCACAAAATATTTGGCGGTACATTCGTTATCGATGGGGTGGAGATGGAATCTTCGCTTTTCCAAATGATTAAGAAAACAACGCAGGAAAACCCCAACAAGATTTTATCTGCTTACAAAGATAATGTGGCGTTTGCCGAAGGACCGGTTGTGGAACAGTTTGCTCCTGCCGATCACTCCAAACCCGACTACTTTATCATCAAAGATATTAAAACAGTGATTTCACTCAAGGCGGAAACACATAACTTCCCTACTACGGTTGAACCGTTCAACGGTGCATCAACCGGTACCGGTGGTGAGATTCGTGACCGTATGGGTGGCGGTAAAGGTTCATGGCCTATTGCCGGAACAGCGGTGTACATGACTTCGTATCCGCGTACGGAGGAAGGCCGCGAGTGGGAAGAAGTTCTTCCAGTTCGCAAATGGTTGTACCAAACACCGGAACAGATTCTCATCAAAGCATCTAACGGAGCATCCGACTTTGGAAACAAGTTTGGCCAGCCGCTTATCTGTGGTTCGGTACTGACCTTTGAACATACCGAAAACAACGAGGTGTATGGTTACGATAAGGTGATCATGCTTGCCGGTGGTGTGGGTTATGGCACGCAAAGAGACTGCCTGAAAGGTCACCCCGAAGCGGGCAACAAGGTGGTAGTAATTGGTGGCGATAACTATCGCATCGGACTGGGTGGCGGTTCTGTTTCTTCTGTAGATACGGGTCGTTACAGTAGCGGCATTGAGCTGAATGCGGTGCAAAGGGCGAACGCCGAAATGCAGAAACGAGCCAATAACGTGGTGCGTGCTTTGTGCGAAGAGGAGGAGAATCCCATTGTTTCTATTCACGACCACGGTTCGGCAGGACACGTTAACTGCTTGTCGGAACTGGTTGAAGAGTGCGGTGGGGTTATCGAAATGGATAAACTGCCCATTGGCGACAAAACATTGTCGGCCAAGGAGATTATAGCCAACGAATCGCAGGAGCGCATGGGACTCCTTATTAAGGAGGAAGCCATTGAGCATGTTCGTAAGATTGCCGAACGCGAAAGGGCGCCGATGTATGTGGTGGGTGAAACAACAGGCGATCAGCGTTTTGCGTTTCAGCAAGCAGACGGGGTTCGTCCGTTCGACTTAGCAGTAGAGCAGATGTTCGGCTCATCGCCCAAAACTTACATGATTGATAAAACGGTTGAAAGACATTACGATAATCCGACGTATGATGTGGCCAACCTGCACGAGTATCTGACTCAGGTTTTGCAACTGGAAGCAGTGGCTTGCAAGGATTGGTTAACAAATAAGGTAGACCGCTCGGTAACGGGTAAGGTGGCGCGCCAGCAATGTCAGGGTGAGATTCAGCTTCCACTGAGTGACTGTGGAGTAGTAGCACTCGATTACCGTGGAGAAAAGGGTATTGCTACTTCCATCGGGCATGCACCGCAAGCGGCTCTGGCCGATCCGGCTGCGGGTTCGGTACTTTCTGTTGCCGAATCGCTGACCAACTTGGTGTGGGCTCCGCTGGCCGAAGGTCTGGATAGTGTATCACTTTCTGCCAACTGGATGTGGCCTTGCCGCTCGCAAGAAGGGGAAGATGCCCGTCTTTACACTGCTGTCAAAGCGTTGAGTGATTTCTGCTGCGCGCTGCAAATCAATGTGCCAACGGGAAAAGACTCGTTGTCGATGACTCAGAAGTATCCCGACGGCAGCAAGGTTATTTCTCCGGGTACGGTAATCGTATCGGCAGGTGGAGAGGTGTCCGACGTTAAGAAGGTGGTTTCACCGGTAATGGTCAACGACGATAAATCGTCTTTCTATCACATTGACTTCAGCTTTGACACGTTCAAGCTGGGAGGTTCTGCTTTCGCTCAGTCGCTGGGCAAGGTAGGCGATGATGTTCCCACTGTGCAGGAGGCCGAGTATTTCCGCGATGCATTCCTTGCCGTACAAGCGCTGATTAATAAGGGGCTCATCATGGCCGGACACGATATTTCAGCCGGTGGTTTGATTACTACGTTACTTGAAATGTGTTTTGCAAACGTAGAAGGGGGTATGGAGATAAGCCTCAACAAGCTGAAAGAAGAAGATATTGTTAAGATTCTGTTTGCCGAAAATCCGGGTATCGTGATTCAGGTGAAAGACAAGCATAAGGATGAGATCAGCAAATTGCTGGAAGATGCCGGAGTAGGTTTCGTGAAAATAGGTAAACCTACCGACGAACGCCATATTTTGGTGACCAAAGGGGAGGCTACTTACCAGTTCGGCATTGATTACATGCGCGATGTTTGGTATTCATCGTCTTACCTGCTCGACCGTAAACAGTCGATGAACGGTTGTGCCAAGAAACGTTTCGAGAACTTCCGTATGCAACCCATCGAAACGGTGTTCGCACCTTCTTTCAAGGGTAAGTTCTCTCAATACGGCATTGACCCCGACCGTCGCACACCAAACGGCATACGTGCAGCCATCATCCGCGAAAAGGGAACGAATGGCGAACGTGAAATGGCGTACTCGCTTTATCTGGCCGGATTCGATGTAAAGGATGTTACCATGACCGACCTGATCAGCGGACGTGAAACTTTAGAAGACGTAAGCATGGTGGTTTACTGCGGTGGGTTCTCAAACTCTGACGTACTAGGCTCTGCCAAAGGATGGGCCGGCGGATTTTTGTTCAACGAAAAGGCCAAAGCGGCTCTGGATAACTTCTATGCCCGCGAAGATACCTTGTCATTGGGTATCTGCAACGGCTGTCAGTTGATGATGGAGCTGGGACTGATTAACCCGGAACACGAAAAGAAGGGTAAGTTGTTACACAATGATTCGCACAAATTCGAATCGACTTTCGTTGGGGTAACTATTCCGACAAACCGCAGTGTCATGTTTGGCTCGTTGAGCGGCAGTAAATTGGGCATCTGGGTGGCTCACGGAGAAGGAAAGTTCTCTCTTCCTTATGAGGAAGACAAATACAATGTGGTAGCCAAATACAGCTACGATGAATACCCGGGCAATCCTAACGGATCCGATTATTCGGTAGCAGCACTTGCCAGTGCCGACGGTCGCCACCTGGCTATGATGCCTCACCTGGAACGTGCCATCTTCCCTTGGCAAAATGCTTATTATCCGGCCAACCGGGTAATGGGTGATCAGGTTACACCGTGGATAGAAGCATTTGTCAATGCCCGTAACTGGATTGAAACAAGGAAAAAATAATGAAACATTAAATGAGAGTCCCCGTTAACTTTTTACCTTAAAAGATGAACGGGGACTTTTTATTTGTGTAATTTTTACCAATCACATATTTTGATTGTTCAAAAATAATAAGTAAGTTTGTATTGGGATGACTAAAATTTGTTCAACTTTATAAAAGCAGACAGCCATGAAAAGAATGACGATGCTACTTCTCATCTTTACAGCAGCAACGAAAAAAACGTATGCTTTCACTCCGGATGATGCTCAAATTGAATACGCAACAGGAACCATCTTGCTGTTTATTGTATTGATCGGAATCTGTATCTATCTCATGATGAGAAACTCTGCTTTGAAACAAGAACTAAAGAGAGCGGAAGAACAACTTCAGTCTTTTACCGATGTGGTGCAGAACATGCGCACACCGGTTGAACTCATACGAAAACCACTGGAAGAAACACTGACCAATGATACGCTTACGAATGAAGGAGTTGGTAACCTGAACACAGCCATCCGAAATGCCAACACCATTGTTCGACTCATCAATCAGATAACTCATACCGAGGTGTTGCCACCCACAGAAAGTAGTTCTTTGACTCTGCTTACTGCCGAAGAGGTGGTTGTGCCCACGGTAACAGCCAGCCGCATGCTTATCTTTGAACCCGATGCGCAAGCTGCTGATTTTCTGGTGCAACATTTATCCGACCAATATCAGCTGGAAGTGGTGCACAACGGACTGGATGCTATTGATAAGGTAAGAGAACTAAAACCGGATCTTATTATTGCCAGCATGAATTTGCCGGGCATGGGAGGCGACGAGCTGTGCAGTAAAGTGAAAAATAACATCGAAACGTCTCACATTCCCATCGTACTGCTCATTGAACTGGAAGATAGAAAAGGACTGATGAAAGGATTAAAAACAAGTGCCGACGAATATGTGATTAAGCCTTTCAATATTGATATTCTAAAAGCAACGCTGACCAACTTGCTTACCAACAAAGCATTGATGCGAAAAAGATATGCCGACTTAGACTTCAATACATCTGCCGAATGTGTGAATTGTTCTACAGACATAGACTGGAAGTTTATAGACGGAATTAAGAGGCACGTGGAAGAGCACATGGCCAATCCATCGTTCAACGTTGACATGCTTTGCACGTTGCTCAATATGAGCCGCACCAGCTTTTACAACAAACTAAAGGCACTTACGGATCAGGCACCGGCAGATTATGTACGGATTATCCGTCTCAAGAGGGCAGCGCAGTTGCTCAAGGATCAACAGCACAGCATAACCGAAGTAGCGGAGCTAACCGGATTTAGTGATGCCAAGTACTTCCGCGAGGTATTTAAGAAACATTTTAAAGTTAGCCCCAGCAAATACGGCAAGGGAGAAGATTAGATTTAAATAATAAATAAAATGAGTATTTACCTGAAATTATTCGGGATTTTCTTCAAAATAGGATTATTCACCATCGGCGGAGGCTATGCCATGATTCCGCTAATAGAAAATGAAATCGTAACCAAAAGACAATGGATTAAGAAAGAAGAGTTTCTTGATCTGCTTGCCATATCACAAACAGCCCCGGGTGTGATGGCTATCAACATTGCCATTTTCATAGGTTATCGTTTGCGTAAGGTGAAAGGTAGCCTCTTCGCTACATTAGGTGTGGTGATGCCTTCGTTTGTCATCATTCTGACTATCGCCATGTTCTTCCATAGCTTTAAAGAGAACCCGGTGGTTGAGAAGATATTTAAAGGAATACGGCCGGGAGTAGTGGCTTTAATTGCTGCTCCTACCTTTAACATGGCCAAAATGGCACGAATAAACCGATACACCATTTGGATTCCGGTGGCATCGGCTCTGCTTATCTGGCTGCTCGATGTATCACCGATATGGATTATTGTGGTTGCGAGTACAGGTGGTTTCTTGTGGGGAAAATATGTAAAAAAGAGTATTTAAAGCTATGATATATTTACAACTGTTTTATACTTTCTTTAAGATCGGCCTTTTCGGCTTTGGTGGTGGATACGGAATGTTGTCTTTGATACAGGCCGAAGTGGTTACCAACCACGAATGGATGACCGCCGGCGAATTTACAGATATTGTAGCGGTCAGTCAGATGACACCCGGCCCCATAGGTATCAATGCTGCTACTTATGTGGGATATACGGCAACGGGTAGTTTCTGGGGTTCGGTGATTGCCACTTTTGCAGTGGTACTCCCCTCTTTCATTCTGATGCTTGCCATCAGTAAGTTCTTTTTAAAATATCAGAAGCACCCGGTTATTGAAGCAGTGTTTAAAGGATTGCGTCCGGGCATTGTTGGGTTATTGGCCTCTGCGGTATTGGTATTGATGACTACAGAAAACTTTGGTTCGCCTCAAACGGACCTCTACACCTTTTTGGTAAGCAGCACGCTTTTCGTAGGGGTGTTTATTGCTAGCAAGGTGTATAAAGTAAACCCCATCCTCCTGATTGTAATTTGCGGAGTAATGGGGTTCATCCTTTATTAAATGGTGCTCACGAGAGAACTATAACTTCACCTTTTTAGAAACGCTTTTTGATTCGTTATGCAGGCGATCCAGTGCCGTCACTACATAACGGTATTTGGTTTTACCTGATTCATAAGGCAATTGATAGAACGTATTCCGCGTGATAGCTACAATATGTGAAGGATCTTCAAGATTCACTTTCTCCTTGTTCTCAAAACGGTAAATTACATACTGAACGGCACGGTCCATTTCTGTCTTGGCTTTCGGTGCAGTCCAAAACAGCATATAGCCATCTGCTGTCCAAACAGATTTTACCTTTCGTACTTTATCGGGTGCCTGACTATCCATGAAATGGAAAACAGGAATTAACGCCGGATATTTATGGTATTCCTTGATCAAGGCATCACGGTAATTGCCTGCATTCTCAACCACCGCACTGGCAGGCCACTGACAGCTTCCACCAATGGTTTGATAAGCACGTTGCAAAGCCATTTTACGAGGTAGTTGGTTGATAGCCGGATTTTGAGGATCGGCTTTCTCAACAGTATTCATAACAGATTGCCCGATAAACAAAGGACGGTTGCAGGTGTTTCTTGCCCACCAGTCGACCAGTGTTTGGTAGTCGGCACGAGGGTGTCCAATCTCCCAATATAGCTGAGGTATGTTGTAGTCAATCCATCCTTCACGTGCCCAAAGTAACACATCGGCATACAGGTCGTCGTAGTTTTGCAATGCCTGAGTCTTGCTTCCCAACGGATCACTGCTCTGGTTACGGTAAACACCGAACGGGCTAACGCCGAATTTCACCCAAGGTTTGAGCTCACGAATGGTCTCGTGTATCTTTTTAATCAACAGATTGACATTACTTCTGCGCCAATCGGCCCGGCTGTCGAATCCACCTCCGTAACGTGCAAAGCTGGCGTCGTCGGGGAAATTCAATCCTTTAATGGGGTAAGGATAAAAATAATCGTCCATGTGAATGGCATCTACATCATAACGGGAAACAATATCGGTTACCACCATGCTGATGTGATGTCTGCTTTCCGGAAGTGCCGGATCGAAAAAGAGTTGATCGCCGTAAGTAACGAACCATTCGGGATGGATATTATACACATGACTAGGTGCTAGCTGACTCTTTAAAGTTGTTTTCACACGATAAGGATTTATCCATGCATGAAACTCCATATTTCGTTTGTGACATTCCTCAATCATAAATTGCATCGGGTCCCACAAAGGTTCGGGTGCTTGCCCTTGAACTCCTGTCAGGAAACGGCTCCAAGGTTCTAGTTTGGAAGCATAAAGAGCATCGGCTTCAGGGCGTACCTGAAAGATGATGGCGTTAATACCTGCTTCCTGAAGGGAATTGAGCTGATTGGTTAACGTTTGCTTGAGTTTCTCGGCAGACATTCCCTTAAACTGTCCGTTCACGGTTTGAATCCACGCAGCTCTAAATTCTCTTTTGGGATAATTTTGCGCCTGTGTTACCAATGAAAAAGACAAGGCTGCCAAAAGGAAGAAAAATTTTCTTAGTTTCATATTGCCATTGTTTATTATAATAATGCAGGGCAAAGATAAAAGATAATTCATTAACTTTGCATATTCAGAGCTAATTATCGGACCGGGAAACTGTACGGTAAAAGCTGATTATTCATAAACTAAGACGAGATAACAATATGTCGGACAGCAAATATATAAGCATAAAGGGCGCAAGGGTTAACAACCTGAAAAACATTGATGTGAATATTCCCCGCAACAAACTGGTGGTAATAACCGGATTATCGGGTTCGGGAAAGTCATCTCTGGCTTTCGATACCCTATATGCCGAAGGACAACGCCGCTACGTGGAAAGTCTGTCATCTTATGCCCGACAGTTTTTGGGAAGGATGAGCAAACCGGAGTGTGACTTCATCAAAGGCATTCCACCCGCCATTGCCATTGAACAAAAGGTGAACAGCCGGAACCCACGTTCTACCGTTGGAACCAGTACGGAGATTTACGAATACATGCGTTTATTGTTTGCCCGTATCGGGCGGACTTTCAGCCCTGTGAGCGGTGAAGAGGTTAAGAAACACAGTGTGGAAGATATTGTAAACTGTATGCTGCAATACCCGGAAGGGACACGGTACATGGTATTGACCCGTATATTGCTGCGCGAAGGCAGAAGTTTGAAGCAGCAGTTGGAAATAGACCTCAAACAAGGATTTAACCGCGTAGAGGTAAACGGTGAGACGGTGCGTATGGAAGAATACGAACCCAAAGAAAACGATGAAGTGTATTTGTTAGTTGACCGCATGACGGCCGGAAGTAGTAAGGATGCCATAAGCAGGTTAACCGACTCGGCGGAGACTGCCATGTACGAAGGCGATGGTTTGTGCATGCTGCGTTTTTACCTGCCCGACGGCACGACACGTTTGCATACGTTCAGTACCAAATTTGAAGTCGACGGCATCAAGTTTGAGGAACCGAACGACCAGATGTTTTCGTTTAACTCTCCCATTGGAGCCTGCCCCAAATGTGAAGGTTTCGGTAAAGTAATAGGAATTGACGAACATCTGGTGATACCCAACAGGGCATTATCAGTTTACGACGGTGCTGTGGTTTGTTGGCGAGGTGAAAAAATGGGGGAATGGAAGGATGCATTGATTCACAATGCAGTGAAGTTCGATTTTCCTATTTTCACTCCCTATTATCAATTGACCGATGAGCAGCGCAGAGTACTGTGGGAAGGTAACGAGTTCTTTCAAGGGATCAATGATTTCTTCCGCATGTTGGAAGAGAATCAGTACAAAATACAATATCGGGTTATGCTGGCCCGTTACCGTGGCAAAACAATTTGCCCTCAATGTCACGGTACACGACTCAAACCGGAGGCCGGCTATGTAAAGGTAGGCGGCAAAAACATCAGCGAGCTGGTTGACTTGCCAATCACGGAGTTAAAAAAGTTTTTCGACACGTTACAACTCACCAAACATGATGAAGAAGTGGCGCGACGCATTCTGACTGAGATAAATAGTCGCATTCGTTTTTTAATTGATGTTGGGTTGGGCTATCTTACATTAAACCGCCTTTCAAATTCACTATCGGGGGGTGAAAGTCAACGTATAAACCTAGCTACCTCGTTGGGAAGTAGTTTGGTGGGTAGTTTGTACATTCTCGATGAACCGAGTATTGGTTTGCATAGTCGGGATACCGACAAATTGATTCACGTGCTACTCGAATTGCAAAAATTAGGAAACACGGTTGTAGTGGTTGAACACGACGAAGAAATTATACGAGCTGCCGATTACATCATTGACATTGGCCCGGATGCCGGCCGTCTGGGCGGAGAGGTAGTGTATGAGGGCGATATGAAAGACCTGATCAAAGGAACAATTAGCCATACGGTACGCTACCTGCTTGGCGAAGAAGAAATTCCTCTCCCATTGCATCGCCGTCCGTGGAATAATTACATTGAGATAACCGGCGCGCGTGAAAATAACCTGAAAGGAATAGATGTACGCTTTCCGCTTAACGTTATGACGGTTGTGACCGGTGTTTCAGGTTCAGGAAAGAGCACGCTGGTAAGGGATATCTTTTACCGAGCTTTAAAAAGGGAACTGGATGAATGCAGTGACCGCCCGGGTGAATTTCTTTTGCTACAGGGTGATGTCAAAAGCCTCAAAAACATTGAGTTCATAGATCAAAACCCTATTGGTAAGTCATCACGCAGCAATCCGGTAACCTACATCAAAGCTTATGATGAAATAAGAAAACTTTGGGCAGAGCAACCTTTAGCTAAGCAAATGGGCTACACGGCCGGGCATTTCAGTTTCAATAGCGAAGGCGGGCGCTGTGAAGAGTGTAAGGGAGACGGTAACATTACGGTGGAAATGCAGTTCATGGCCGACTTGGTGTTGGAGTGTGAATCTTGCCACGGCAAACGTTTCAAAAGCGAAACACTCGAGGTTTGCTTTCACGAAAAGAATATATATGATGTATTAGAGATGACGGTGAATGAAGCCGTTGAGTTCTTCACTCTTCACGGACAGAAGAAAGTTGTAAAGAAGTTATTGCCGTTGCAGGAAGTAGGATTAGGTTACGTGAAACTGGGGCAGTCGTCTTCCACTCTTTCGGGTGGTGAGAATCAGCGTGTGAAGCTGGCCTATTATTTAAGTCAGGAAAAAGCTGAACCTACCTTGTTTATCTTTGACGAACCAACTACCGGACTACATTTTCACGACATTCGAAAATTGCTTGAGGCATTCGATGCTCTGATTCGCCGGGGGCACACGCTTATCATCATTGAACATAACATGGATGTGATTAAGTGCGCCGACTATGTAATTGACCTCGGCCCCGAAGGAGGCGACAAGGGAGGACACTTGGTTGCCTGTGGTACACCGGAAGAGGTAGCCGAATGTGGAGCCAGCTACACAGGACAATTTCTTAAAGAAAAACTGGCTATAGGCAAGTGACAAGATACACTCTCATAAAAAGCCCCTGATTAAAAGATAATATGTTCTTTCAATCAGGGGCTTTCAGTTAAGCTATCATTCTTTATCAAAAGTAGAAGCCAAATCCTATTTTCAAACCAATTTTGGAATAATCACCATCTTTGAATGACATATCATAATATACAGCAGGTTCTATAGTAACCGTCTTTGAAAGAAAATAAGCATAACCGGCTTCAACACCAAATGCATAATCATCTTCTTCAACACCACCTTTCAAATCCCATTTCTTCATTTTTAATCCGGCTCCCATATATACACCTGTGCGATCAAAATAGTAACGACCACCCACACCCAATGAATAAACGTCGATGGGATCAGTCCAATCGGCTCCGATATGAACTAACAAAGCAATGTTATCTTCCAGGAATGCTCCACCCTGAGCCTGAAATCCAAACTGTGTTTTCTCAGCACTGCTGTACGACAAATCAAGTCCGGTAACCGATGGATTCAATAGCCAGGTTCCTTTTTCAAACTGCGCCTTTGCTGCCAATGCGGCAAACAGAAAGGCAATGATCATTAAAGATTTCTTCATGTTTTTATTTGTTTAAGTTATCATTAGTAGCTTCACGGCGTCGTTGTTCCTGAAGCTTTTCTTTCTTTCTCAACACAAGCCACAAGGCTAGTACTATAACATAACCTCCGGCAAGAGTGAGATATTTTTCCGTATCACTAGTAACAGTGTTTCTTGGCAGCAAATAGGCTGCCGTAGCCGTTACATAAATAAAAAAGGCAATAGCTATCCAACTGGATTTTCTCAACTTTTTCATATCATTTTTTCATTAATGCGCATTCTCGTCTATTCCATCTGTAAAAAAGTACCATAGCTGTTACAACGCTCACAGCACCTACTACATAAGCAACTTGTTGTGACAATCCGAATCCTTCGGGAGCAATACTGATGTAAGTAATGCAAACGCCTGTCATAAAGAGCGCCGGAATAAATGTCACCCAATACAACTTGCCCGCTTTTGCTAAGAAAACCGTGATTGCCCAAAGAGTAAAGACCGACAGTGTTTGATTGGCCCAAGCAAAATAACGCCAAATCATATCAAAACCGTTTTTGTCACGCAGACTGTATAACAACAGTCCAACTGCAACTAGAAACATCGGTACACTTATGTATAAACGGCGACGCATGCTTTTTTGTTCCATTCCCAAAAAATCAGCAACAATAAGTCGGGCCGAACGGAAAGCAGTATCACCCGATGTAATTGGCGCTGCAATAACACCTAAAACGGCTAACAATCCGCCTATAGTACCCAGCCAGTTTTTCGTTATGGCATCAACTATCACCGAAGCATTTGTTTCCTCCATGCCATTCTCTCCGAAGAAGCAGGTTGCTGCCGCGGCCCAGATCAAAGCCACAATTCCTTCGGTAATCATTGCTCCGTAGAAAACGGGACGACCATACATTTCACTCTTCATACAGCGTGCCATGAGTGGACTCTGCGTTGCGTGAAAACCAGAAATGGCTCCACAAGCAATACTGACAAACATAATCGGGAAAATTGGTAAAGACTCTGACTGAGGATGTTTGTTGCTCAAACCATCCCAAAATTCAGGTAAAACGGGATGATGATAATACAACATAAACAAAATACCCACTGCCATAAACAGCAAAGCGATTGCAAAAAGCGGATATATTTTACCAATGATCTTATCAATAGGCAATAGAGTAGCTAATATGTAATACAAAAAAACAACTATGATCCAAAAAGTAGTATCCAGATTATCGGGTGTAAGTTTGGCTAATAAACCAGCAGGACCGGCAACGAACACGGCTCCGACTAATATCATCAGAATAACGGTAAAACCTCGCATCACCTGTTTGGTGGTTACCCCCAAATAACGCCCTATGATTTCGGGTAGACTTTCACCGTTGTGACGAATGGAAAGCATACCGGCCAGGTAATCGTGAGTAGCACCTGCAAAAATACTTCCTAATACAATCCATAGATAAGAAGAGGTTCCGAATTTAGCTCCCATAATAGCGCCGAAGATGGGGCCCAATCCAGCAATGTTAAGAAACTGGATCATAAAGATCTTCCAAGTAGGAAGAGGAATAAAGTCAACTCCATCTGTCTGAGTAAGGGCAGGTGTTTGTCGGTTGTCGGGTTTAAATAATCTTTCGATAAATCGCCCGTAAATAAAGTAGCCTGCTATAAGAGCAGCAAGGCAAATACTAAATGTAATCATGATGTGTTGGTTTATATAGCGCAAATGTAGCATATTATCAGGAAACAACACAACAATATCAACTCTTTTACTACCTTTGCAGAAATTTAAATAAATAGAATATACATGTTTAGATATATATTTGCATTACTGGCAATAGTGTTTACTATGAGCATGCAAGCAGCACCGAAGTATGAAGTCAGGGCTGCATGGGTGACAGCGGTTTACGGGCTCGACTGGCCAAAAACAAGAGCAACAACTCCGGCAGGCATCCGCAAACAACAAGCAGAATTGGTAGCCATGCTCGACAAACTCAAAGCGGCCAATTTCAATACCATATTGTTTCAAGCCAGGACCCGTGGCGACGTACTGTATGCATCAAACATTGAACCGTTCAATTCAATTCTCACGGGGCAGACAGGAAGAGATCCCGGTTACGATCCGCTGGCTTTTGCCGTTGAAGAATGTCACAAAAGAGGAATGGAGTGTCATGCGTGGATGGTTACCATCCCATTAGGCAACAAAAAACATGTGGCTGCATTAGGCCGTAAATCCGTTACTGTGCAAAACAGAAAGATCTGTGTTCCTTACAAGAATGAATGGTTCCTGAATCCGGGACACCCCGAAACCAAAGAATATTTAATGAAGCTGGTAAACGAGGTCATTACCCGATACGACGTAGATGGTGTTCATTTCGACTACCTTCGCTATCCGGAGAATGCGCCTCATTTCCCTGACAACAAAGAGTTTCGTCAATATGCAAAAGGCAGAAACATCGCTCAATGGAGAAGAGACAATCTCACTGATATAGTCAGATACATATATAAAGGGGTTAAGGCCGTTAAGCCATGGGTTAAAGTAAGCACTTGCCCTGTAGGCAAATTTCGCGACACCTCACGGTACTCTTCACGCGGATTCAATGCTTATTTCACGGTGTATCAAGATGCTCAGGCCTGGTTGAAGGAAGGCATACAAGACCAGATTTATCCCATGATGTATTTTCGCGGGAACAGTTTCTATCCATTTGCGCTCGATTGGCAGGAGAACAGTTACGGCCGACAGGTTATTCCAGGTTTAGGTATTTACTTTCTGCACCCGTCAGAAGGGAACTGGAAACGTGATGAGGTGGAAAGACAAATTAATTTCGTCAGAGCACACCAGTTGGCGGGACAAGGACATTACAGAGTTAAATACCTGATTGATAACACGCAAAACCTATACGATGAGTTGGCCGATCGGTATTACAGTGCCCCAGCTTTACAGCCGGCCATGACTTGGTTGGATGCCATCGCGCCTACAACTCCCGAGAGTCTGACCGTAAAGTATCAAAGAGGATACACAGAACTAAGTTGGAAGTCTTCTGAAGACAATGATAAACAAAACGCACCTTATTATGTGATATACGCTTCTAATAGTTACCCTGTTGATACGGACAATCCTGATAATATCATTGCCCAACGAATCAGATCAGTTAATTATGTATATGCACCTGTCCGGCCGTGGGACTCCCGTGAATATTTCGCTATTTCAGCTGTAGATCGCTATGGAAATGAAAGCAAGGCTGTGCAGATGAAAAGTCCACTATAAGAAAAATAAAGAATTCATGTCTGATTTTTATTCTTCTTCCACCAATACCCAAGCAGTATATTGGGTTCGTTGATGAACCGGTGTGAGAGCCAAGTAACCCGACCGAATGCGTCCGTCTTTAAGCTTTAACGGAAAAGCGTTCAATCTGTCCTGATGCTTGCGCAAGGATTCTCCAGCCTTTGCATCATAATCAACAACAAATAAACCCTTACTGTGAGGACATACATAACGTTGATATAGAGAATGGGCCACAACACCCATATTCATACGTAAATTAACTTCCACACAAGGGTGAATACGATACGTGGGACTGGATTCAAAACGACAAATCATCATGTCAACTCCCAAATAGCCATTATAACATCCTGCAATACGAGTGGAGAATACTTGAATTAACTCATCACGTAGCTTATAAATATCCTCCAAGGAGATAAAAGCCGATAATTGTTCTTCAATTGCTTGATCGGAAAGCAAGTTATTACCCTCGTAAGAACCTGCCGGATTAGTTCGAAACAACGAATAACCAACAAATGAAATCACTCCACACTCACTTGCATAAAACTCCATTGCAAAATCAAGCTCCTTGTTGTAATAAGGCTCTGCTATAATGCCACCCTGTAAATCTATAGTACGATTAATCCAACCGGAAAGTGAACCTGTTAACAGACCATTATACCAGTTTAACCCTTTGCCACTTCCCGACAAAGGAGATTTCAGAACGGTTTTTTGTTCCTTTTGCAAGAAAGCAACAACTTGTTCTACTTCGATAAAATAGTGAGGATCACCACAATATAATGCATTTGGATTTAATATTGACAGTACATCCACCCAAGAAGAACGATGAGAAAGGGTCCTAATATGGTTAATTAGTTCAGAGCAGCATAAAACGGATTCATCAACGCCCATTTGCAACATCCTTTTGCGTATGGCATGATTCCACCCCCATGGAGATAAGGATAAAGAGGAATGTGTTTGTACCTCAGGTTCGGTAAGCAATTCCAGCTGCAAGGACGGAAAATTGTTTTTTACAAGCTTTAGATAATCGCTATTGTAAGCAGAAGAAGCCAACACAAATCCATCACCATCTGCATACCATATAGGTAGACACGCTAAATCTTCCGACATCTTTCTTGCAGAGGACGGTGCCATGTAATTCTCATTACCGTTTGCCAATGCCAGATCATTATCCGGATTAAACAAATAAAGTTTCTTTTCATCCATTATTTAATCATTGAAAGTGCAAAATTACACAAAAAAGCAAGAATACATATCTCAAGTTAATAAGTAACTCAACACGGAAGATAAAACAATAAAAAACATATTTAAATAAGCAATCGCATTATTATAACATATTATCACAAATCAGCAGATTACAACGTATAAACAGTAAGCAACAAACATCAGATTTCAAAATAAATCAAAGAAATAACAAACTGGTGTCAATTAAAGCATCACATGCTGTATGGAAGACTGACATGAGGCAACGTTATAAAATATAAAATATGAAAGAAAAAAGAGTTTTTGCTATCTCTACTTTGCAAATAATAGAAAAAACGATTATATTTGTGCCCCGAAAAACCAATAAACAGATGGAAGCATTTTACCGCACACACGCTTATCTTGTTGAGCACATTAATGCCCCTGTCCGCCGCGACCTGATGGATGAAATAGATTGGAGCGACAGACTGATAGGTATTAAAGGTACTCGAGGAGTAGGAAAAACAACTTTTTTGCTTCAGTATGCTAAAGAGAAATTTGGAACAGATCGTTCTTGTCTCTTTATAAATATGAACAATTTCTACTTTTCAGGGCACAGTATTGTAGATTTCGCGTATGAATTTCAACGTCGGGGTGGAAAAGTGCTTTTGATTGACCAGGTGTTTAAATACGATGGCTGGAGCAAAGAGCTTCGGATGTGTTATGATCGCTTTCCAGGTCTTAAGATTGTATTCACCGGTTCGTCTGTGATGAGATTGAAAGAAGAAAATTTGGAACTAAGAGATATAGTCAAAAGCTACAATTTGAGAGGATTTTCCTTCCGTGAGTTTCTAAATTTACAAACGGGAATGAAATTCAAAGCATACACGCTTGATGAAATACTTAGAAACCATGAGCAAATTGCAAAAGGGGTTTTATCTAAGGTAAAGCCTTTAGATTATTTCCAGGATTATCTTCACCATGGTTTTTACCCATTCTTTCTTGAAAAACGTAATTTCTCGGAGAATCTTCTAAAGACTATGAATATGATGGTAGAAGTTGATATTCTACTCATTAAGCAGATTGAATTAAAATATCTATCAAAGATAAAAAAATTATTATACCTGCTGGCTGTCGGCGGACCCAAAGCGCCCAATGTCAGTCAACTGGCCAGTGACATACAAACATCAAGGGCAACTGTGATGAATTATATCAAATATCTAGCAGATTCACGTTTAATAAACATGGTATATCCTGAGGGAGAAGAATTCCCCAAGAAGCCCTGTAAAATAATGCTGCACAATACCAATTTGATGTACTCCATCTATCCTCTTAAAATAGAAGAACAGGATGTTTTGGAAACATTCTTTCTGAATACCATGTACAAGGATCACAAACTACACAAAGGAGACAAAAACATCTCCTTTTTAGTTGACGGGAACATGTCTTTCAGAATTTACAGTGAAGGTTCCAAGGTTAAAAACACGCCCCATGTGACACATGTCATGCATAAAGCAGAAATAGGCCGGGCTAACCAGATACCGCTCTGGATATTCGGCTTCTTGTATTAATTAATATTTTTTACTTAATAATAATTTAGTTATGACTAAACAGAAGAAATTCATCACTTGTGATGGTAATCAGGCCGCAGCGCATATCTCGTATATGTTCTCTGAAGTGGCTGCGATTTATCCCATCACCCCATCTTCGACTATGGCTGAATACGTAGACGAATGGGCTGCCGCAGGACGCAAGAACATCTTCGGCGAAACAGTATTGGTAGAAGAAATGCAATCTGAAGCTGGTGCTGCAGGTGCTGTTCACGGTTCATTACAGGCCGGTGCACTGACTACTACTTATACCGCTTCACAGGGTCTTCTTTTGATGATCCCGAACATGTATAAGATTGCCGGTGAATTGTTGCCATGCGTATTCCATGTATCGGCACGTGCTCTTGCAACTCATGCCCTTTCAATCTTCGGTGACCATCAAGACGTGATGGCTGCTCGTCAGACTGGTTTTGCCATGTTGGCTGAAGGTTCTGTACAGGAAGTGATGGATCTTGCAGCTGTAGCACACCTTGCTACAATTAAATCTCGCGTTCCATTTATGAACTTCTTCGACGGATTCCGTACATCACACGAAATCCAGAAGATCGAATCATTAGAGAACGAAGACTTGGCTCACCTAATTGACCAAGAGGGATTGGCCGAATTCCGTAAACGTGCGTTGAATCCATCTGCTCCGGTAGCACGTGGTATGGCAGAGAACCCGGATGTATACTTCCAGCACAGAGAAGCTGCTAACTCATATTATGAAGCAGTTCCCGGTATTGTAGAAGAATACATGAATGAGCTGTCTGCTATTACAGGACGTAAATATGGTTTGTTCGATTACTACGGTGCAGAAGATGCTGACCGCGTTATCATCGCAATGGGTTCGGTAACTGAAGCTATCCGTGAATCAATTGATTACTTGAATGGCCAAGGAGAAAAAGTGGGTTTGGTTGCCGTACATTTGTACCGTCCATTCTCTGCAAAACATTTCATGGCTGCTGTTCCTAAGACTGCAAAACGTATTGCTGTTCTTGACAGAACAAAAGAACAAGGCGCTAACGGAGAACCTTTATATCTTGACGTAAAAGATTGTTTCTACGGACAAGAAGATGCTCCCGTTATTGTTGGTGGTCGCTATGGTCTGTCATCAAAAGACACAACTCCTGCACAAATCCTTGCCGTTTACGAAAACTTGGCTTTAGCCATGCCGAAAAATCATTTTACAATTGGTATTGTTGACGATGTTACTTTCACTTCTCTTCCACAAAAAGAAGAAATAGCATTGGGCGGTGCCGGTATGTATGAAGCTAAATTCTACGGTTTGGGTGCTGACGGTACAGTAGGTGCCAACAAGAACTCTGTTAAGATCATTGGTGATAACACCAACAAACATTGCCAAGCATATTTCTCATACGACTCTAAAAAATCAGGTGGTTTCACCTGCTCACACCTTCGTTTTGGAGACACTCCTATTCGTTCTACTTATTTGGTGAACACTCCTAATTTCGTTGCTTGCCACGTACAGGCTTACCTCAGGATGTATGATGTAACACGCGGGTTGCAGAAAAACGGAACATTCTTGCTGAACACCATCTGGAATGAGGAAGAGTTAGCAAAGAATCTGCCTAACAAAGTAAAACGTAACTTTGCCAAGAACAATGTAACCGTTTACTATATCAACGCCACTCAGATTGCACAAGAAATTGGTTTGGGCAACCGTACCAACACCATTCTTCAGTCTGCTTTCTTCCGTATCACCGGTGTAATCCCTGTTGATCTGGCTATTGAGCAAATGAAGAAATTCATAGTGAAATCTTACGGAAAGAAAGGTGAAGATGTTGTTAACAAGAACTACGCAGCAGTAGATCGCGGTGGCGAATACAAACAACTTCCGGTTGATCCGTCATGGGCTAATCTTCCTGATGAAGATGCAGAAGTAAATAACGATCCGGCATTCATCAATCAAGTTGTTCGTCCTATCAATGCTCAAGATGGTGACTTGCTACCAGTTTCAGCATTCAAAGGAATTGAAGACGGAACATGGCAACAAAGCACTGCTAAATACGAAAAACGTGGTGTTGCAGCATTTGTACCTGAATGGGAGCCAGAAAATTGTATACAGTGTAACAAATGTGCATACGTTTGTCCTCACGCTTGTATTCGTCCGTTCGTTTTGGATCAGGAAGAACAAAAAGAAGCTAGCTTCACTACTTTGAAAGCTGTAGGTAAGCAATTTGCCGACATGACTTTCCGTATTCAAGTAGGTGTACTCGACTGTTTGGGTTGCGGTAACTGTGCCGATGTTTGTCCGGGTAATCCTAAGAAGGGTGGAAAAGCTCTTGTTATGAAATCTTTGGAATCTCAATTGGCAGAAGCTCCAAACTGGGAATACTGTGTTGACAGCGTAAAAACCAAACAACATTTGGTAGACGTTAAGGCAAACGTGAAAAACTCTCAGTTTGCAACTCCGTTGTTCGAGTTCTCAGGTGCTTGTTCAGGTTGCGGTGAAACTCCATACGTTAAACTGATTACTCAGTTATTTGGTGACCGTGAAATAGTAGCTAATGCTACCGGATGTTCATCAATCTACTCTGGTTCAGTTCCATCAACTCCTTATACAACAAACGACAAAGGGCAAGGTCCTGCATGGGCTAACTCATTATTCGAAGACTTCTGTGAATTCGGTATGGGTATGGAATTAGCTAACGAGAAAATGCGCGCACGTATTGCACGTATCATGACTGAAGCTCAGGATTCTGACTGCTGTTCTGATGAGCTGAAAGCATTATTCAAAGAATGGATTGAGAATATGCTTGATGCTGATAAGACTAAAGAACTTGCAGAAAAGATTACTCCTCTTGTTGAAGGATGTGATTGCAAATACTGCAAAGAAATCGCTTCATTGAAACACTTCCTTGTAAAACGTTCACAATGGATTATTGGTGGTGACGGTGCTTCTTACGATATCGGCTTTGGTGGTCTTGACCACGTAATTGCCAGCGGTAAAGACGTGAACATTTTAGTACTCGATACAGAGGTTTACTCTAACACCGGCGGACAGTCTTCAAAATCAACACCAGTAGGTGCTATTGCTAAGTTTGCCGCTTCAGGTAAGAGAATCCGCAAGAAAGATCTTGGTATGATGGCTACAACATACGGTTACGTATATGTTGCTCAGATTGCGATGGGTGCTGACCAAGCTCAAGCTCTGAAGGCAATCCGTGAAGCAGAAGCATATCCCGGACCATCTTTGATTATCGCTTATTCACCTTGTATCAGTCATGGTTTGAAAGCCGGTATGGGTAAAGCTCAACAAGAACAAGAAGATGCTGTAAAATGCGGCTACTGGCACTTGTGGCGTTACAACCCTGCTTTGGAAAATGAAGGAAAAAACCCATTCTTACTTGATTCAAAAGAACCAAACTGGGATGATTTCCAAAACTTCCTGAAAGGTGAAGTACGTTATATGTCTTTACTGAAACAATATCCTGCTGAAGCTACTGAATTATTCTACGCTGCACAGGAAAATGCAAAATGGAGATATAATAACTACAAGCGTTTGGCTAACCAAGCATGGGGAACTGAAGCATAATAGTTCTATAAATTATAAAAAGGGTGTGCCAAAAGCGGCATGCCCTTTTTTTGCTATTTAATTATACCCCCATCACCTGTGCCACCTTACTCATGCACGAGTTATACCATTTTAGCTTCTCGCACATGGCCTCGCGGGTGATTGTTGGAGCTCCATTAAAAGGAAACACAAACACATCATCGTGTTGCAACTCTTCCAGTTCACTGATTACCCGTTCCATCTTTTTATTTTTATTCATAAAAAGCAGTGAGTTGCGCGTGCCGCTGCGATACCATATTTTTGTTTTGTGCACATCCTCCTTCTTTAAATCAATCACATCGAGCAAGCTGATGCCGGGTGCATACTGTAAGAACAGCCATGTATACTTCCCTATATTCATTGATAAATCATTTTGAAAATCGGCATAAATCAACCGGTTTAGCTCCATGTCCGTCAATCTGGGCACGGGCCCAACGGCATACTCACAGCATACCTCCCGGCACGGGCAAAAAGCTTTTGTACTTATAGCAGTGGCAGGTGCCAGCAAAAGACTTTCTTTGTACATTTCATACAGCTTCACCACATCATGCACCGTATAATCCGTTGTGCAGGTATCCAGTAAGCTGTCCACGTACCTTAAGTTCATTTCCTCTTGCTGCACATAAAGCCCTACTTCCTGAAGCGCTTCGTTACTTGCACACCCGGTTATCACCTTGTTCAGTTCTTCTTCCGTCAGGTGGCAGGGAGTGCTTATTTTCCGCTCCTCTCCTTTTACGCAAACGCTTACAGTAAGCGGGCGATGCACCTCTGCGGGTTCGTGAGCCATGCCCAGTGTCCAAATTACAATCAGATTATCCATCGTTCTATTTTCATTAGTAAAAATCAAAAGTTACCATTCTGTTTTTAAAATAGTTCCCCGCACACACTTGCGCGGGGAACATACAAACAAAACAAACAAACACCGTGATTCACATCATGGGCTTTTTCCTTATATATCTATTACTATTAAGACTTTCCTTCCCGATGCGACCGGTTCCGTCAAGACGGGTACTGCCGGGATAACCATCAGTTATTCCATGAATAAATCATAAAAATAGCTGCTGATTCACATCAATAGCTATTTTTGTTCGTTATATTAAATTAGAATTGCATAACCGCTGATTCACATCATGGGTTTCTGCTTTTACTTTGTATTGATGCTCTTTTTTCTATCTTATTCATCTATTGGATTCTTCCTTTTTATTCTTGCGCGCACCGCACAGAGAATGCGTGGCCCCGAAAGTAAAAGTCGTATAGAGGGTACACTTTGTTACTAACAAAGAGGAGACTACCAGCATTTACACGACCACTGGCATAAGAGGATGAAGACCAATAGAAACCGTAAGCATTCACATCGGTCAAAGCACTCGTTGTGTAATCCCGGTAACCCACTGCCGGCCAGTAAGCGGTAGTGCCGGACAGATAGGCTTGTGTATAAAATGTCCAGCCGTTTGCATAACTGCCCGATACATTTGGGACTCCACTAGCGGCTCCGTTTTGAGTGAAAATCTGGTAACTCTCTTGCGAGGGTACCCGCCAGCCGGGCGGGCAGGGGTCGTAAATAGATTTGTTTCCTCGTGTGGAATTGGGTGGTACGCCTGTTGCATTGGGGTTGCCCCATAAATTATCCCGCTGGTCAGTATAAGCCGTTGCATTTAACCAGTCACCAGTAGATATATTATTGATGATAAACTTACTCGGGTTTTTAACCGAATAGGTTATGGATGCTGCGGCATCAGCACCGGCCGTGGCATTGGCTACAGCGGAGTAAGCGTAACCTGATGCATAAGTAACCGTAACGGGTGTGGTACCTGTCCAGGTGGAAGCCCCCACAAACGGGTCTTTCCGTCCCCATTGGTAAAGCAATCCCATGTCGCCCGCATTGGTGGCTGTGCTGCTCCAATTGCCGGTTTCCGTAGCCCCCAGGTTGTATTTCATCATTTTGAAAGTAGAGCTGCCCGCCGGGTACCTGGAATAGGTATCGTAACTGGTTGCCGGGTCGTAATTCACCTTCCAGATGTGCCAGCTCCAAAGGATGTTGGTTCCGTCCGTCACCGCTATCACGGCATTGCCCGGGGTGCTGTTGTTCGCTGTCTTAAAAGTAACATACCCGTTAGCCAAGGTTACGCTTCCGTCCTCAATCACACCACCCTTGGTGCCGCCTGTTTCCCACACCACAAAAGCAGCCGTTGGCGCCAGTGCAGTGGGTGTAATAGCCGGTGCGGCTTGCCCGCTGATGGTGGATGCCGGCGTGGTCGCCCCGTTACCCATTACCGTGGCATTGAACTTATAACTCTTTCCACCCTCTTTCACGATATAGCAATTCGCCGTGCCCATTGAGCTTAACACTTCATTCTGCATCACCACGCGTCCGTCACCGATATTAAACCCCTTCAATGTAACGGTTATACCGTATTTCCGATTGCGCATCAGGTTAAAGTCCGTGGTACTATTGGCACCCGGGTAAATGTAATAACTCATTTCCTTTGCCGTCCCCCCATTGGGGGTGTAAGTTCCCGATATGACCAGACAAGTACTGTAAGCCGGTGCGTTGGCAGTTGTTTTTTGCCAGGAGCCGGTTATAGTGCCTACGGTTCCCCTGAGGTTTTCGGGTACATACCAGGTCAGGGTGGTTCCCGCGGTATAACTTGTTATTTCCGTATAGTCGGTATATTTGGAAGCATCCCCCGCCGTGTTGGCGGGATAATTGCCTGCGGGCGCAGCGAGCTGCGTCACGTTGGGCACGCTTTTCAAGGCGATGGAGGTAAATACAAAGGTGTCTCCCGCGGGCAGGCTCAGGTTGCAGGTGAAATCCAGCCGGGCCGCCAGCCGGGTCAGCGTTACGGGAATGGATGCCACGGCCGTTGAACCGGTGTAGTAACCGATGGCCGGCACATCACTTCCCGCCACCAGCGTGCTTTCGGTAAAGGTAAGCACCGATGCCCTGAAGGCTGCCAGTGTGGTGGTGTTCACCGTAAAATCGGCCGTGCGGTCACCCGCGTTGGCCACCACATAGACCGTCTGGTCGGTACCCATGAGTAAAGAAAGAGCCGCGCTGTTGCCGCTTATGGCGGTCGTATAGTTTTTATAGACCAGCAGCGCCGCGTCACCCGTACCGTTGAACTGGTACAAGCACACCTCATTGACCGTTTGCTCCTGTGCGATGGTCAGAGCGGCACGTGTGTCGGTGACCTGTTCCTTTTGGTTTGCTGTTGTGGCCGTGTGAACCTCTACCGCTTCCCCGCAGGCAAGAGCCCGGGTGTTGGTAGCAGCTCCATCGGGCAGCTCCATGGCCGCGGTGTTAAAACCGAAGCTGACCTCCTTCACCTGCCCCGTCAGAGTGCCTGTTTGCACCGGCTCTTCCTGTTGCTCGCACGAAGCCAGTAAAAAGACTGTCACCCAGGTTAGTATTGCATATTTTTTCATAATCATATCCTTCCGTTAGTTTTTAATCTCAATTCCCCGCATCATCGCTCCAGCTTAAAGCCGTCCATTCCGCGTAGCTCATATTATTGAAGACAAATCCACCCGCATTATCGCTCCAATCCGTAACCACCCAGGTGGCAACGAGAAACTCCGTTTGTTGGTGTTGCCCCGTATCATCGTTCCAGCTTGTCTCCCCCCAGGGTGCTACCGTGAGCGTCAATCCGATGGTATTTCCTTTGAGTACCAGGTTAAAGGCATAGTGATACCCCTTTTGGAACATCATGGCACCAACCGGTGCCGTGAGCTCGGTCACATCCGTTTCCTCATTGAAACGCACCTGCATCTCCAACGCATACGCCTCCTCTGTTTTGGGCAGCACGTTCACCCCTGCCGAGGTCTCCCACGGGTTGGCTCCAGGGGTAAACGCTGCGGCTGTCAGGGTGAGGGTCGTCCCGTTGGCTGCCGGTGCCAGATCTCCTGCCGGCACCCCTTGCAGGGGCGCATCCGCCATCCGGGTGAGCTGCACCTGTTGCACCTGTACCCGTGTCACGTTACCGAATTTGCGGGTCACGGCAAAAGATACCCGGGCACACCTGCGTTCCAGTGTGGCCAGGGTGACCACCTGCTTATCGGTACCCAGCGTGGCAGGCTTCTGAACAACCACGGCCTCGGTTCTGCCGGTAGCATAATCCGTGCGGTGCGGCACCCTGACCACCGTGCCCGAGGCTCTGTCCACTGCCAAAGCAGGAGTCACGGCATAAAAATCATAGGTATCTTCCCGCAGGTACAGCTCCCCGGGCGTACCGGCCGTCAGCACTCCGTCGGCATCGGTCACACAGGGGGACAGCTCCCCGGCGGCATCCACCACGTAGGTGTTCTCACCCGCATAGGTATCCACGGTGATATCCGGGCTTGCTCCCAACCGTTTGTAAGCCAGCACACGCACCGTGGTTCCCGCCGCCATGTTTTCAGGAATAAGGGCCCGGGTATCCGCCTGCGAGGTGGTAGCCCCCAGCATGCCGGGGGTGCTGAAATGTACCGCATACGCATCCCCCGGCAGGTCGGGCAGTTCCCGGTACGAACAGCCCCCTAACAGCAACAACAGCAACGGCAGTGCCAAGGCACAGCGCCTGCCCGGTATGGCGGCGTATGTTTTTATTCCTTTTCTCATACTTTCGTCTGTTTCTATCACTTTTTATGGGCTACAATTCTATATCGGGCAGGGGTATGACTGTCCACTGACCGATCTGCGCCCGGGCGGTAATACCGGTTGCGGTAAACTTCAGGTTAATGGCATACGCCTTCCCGCTTTGGTAATTCTGTGCATCCAGCCTCACCGTGCGGGTGCCTCCGTACTGGGTGGTTACATCCAGTTCCAGCACCGCAGGCAGTTCCACGGGGTCGGTCATGGCATACCCGCATTCCAGTGCATTGCTTTCGCCCGCGGGCAGGCTCAGCGGATAGGCAATGGCGGCATCGGTGGCCACCGTACGTTCTACCAGCGGCAAATCGGCCGCCGTTCCTTCAAAGCTCACCGTGGCAGGCAGGGTCACCCGGCACACAGGCAGGCGGTTCTTCACCCGGACGGATGAGAGGGTGCCCCATGCCGTGGCGGCCGCCGCATCAGCGGCATACGCTTTGACGCGCAGCTGGGTGAGCAGGTGGTTGAAGGTAAACTCCTTGCCGGCATCACTGAACTGGTCACCCGCTACTTTGGAGCCTTCCACCTCCGGGGTGAGCATCACATCGGTGGAGCCGTCAATACCAAAGGAGAGTACCCCCGAGGAGAGAGTGACCGTACCCCCGTTCACCCGCGGATACCATCCCACCAGCCTCACCTTGTTGTGGGTGTCTCTGACCGGATAGTACTGCTCGCTGCCCGCTTCAAAGCTCACCCCCGTATAACCCGCACCCCCTGTTCGCACGGCGGGCAATTGCATGCCCCCCGAAAAAGAGGTGTACGGCGGATAGGCGCCCGTGGAAGCGTTTTGCTCACAGAGCAGGAAGTTCAGCGGTAGGTCGGCCGTATAGCCGGCATCAATAACCCCGCGGGTTTCGGACTGTACGGACATACCGGCCGACAAACGGATCCGGGGGCCTTGCGCCGAAGGGTTATCCAGGTCTGCCTGTGTGCAGGAGCACACAAGCAGCAGGAACACAAACCACAAAGAGTTATTTTTCATTGTTGAATCAGTTTATGTATCAAATGAAGCAGATTACTTGATTTCCGGGCTGGAGGTTCCGTCCAGTACCCACGGGCTGACAGTTGCTTTGGCCTTTATCTCGGTTGCCTTGAAGGTGAGTGTTACCTCAAAAGCTTTGCCCTGAGTTTCACCTGCGTAAGCTGCCGATAAAGTGTTCAATAATCCCACCGGCACATCCATACCTGCGGCCGGTGCCTTGTCGGTATACACCTTGAGTTCAAAATCCGCGCTGCCCGCCGTACTGTTGCCGTCAGCCAGGATCGGAGCCACCAGGGAGTAGGCAGCCACTGTGGAAGTGGTTGTCAAAGCCAGTGTCTGTCCGGTAAATGCCGTATTGGTATAGGTTGTTCCTCCCGTTACCGCATAAAAAGGGAAAGGATTGAGCGAAATGGAAAATGCCGAAGCACGGGGAGCCGTTCCGGTAGCCAGTGTAACAGTGGCTTTGGAGTTGGGTGCGCTTCCCTTGGCTTTGACCAGTTCTATTTTGGTTACATTACCCCAGGCTGCTATGGCTGCCGCATCTTCCGCCTTGACCTTGATCACCAGCTTGGTCAGCAGGTGCGAAAAGGCCAGTGTGGGATAGGTCAATGCCTGAGCCTGTGCTTTGGTGGTAGCTGTTTGAGCCGCTGCCATCACATCGTGGCTGCCGTTAAAGGTAAAACCGGCCTGTGTTCCTGTTAAATCCCATTCACCGGCAGCCGTTCCCGTTGCCGCATACGGATACAATCCGCAGATATGAAGCCCCGTACCATCCGAAGGATAATAATACTTAGTAGTAGCAAATCCCTTTTCATTACCGTCTGTGAAGGTAATCTTATCATCGGCCGTGTTATACAGACTCAGGTACGTATCGGCTTGTTTTTTCACCAGTACCTTGGCTTCCAGCGGTAGCGGCACGGTGCCTGCGGTTCCTTCAAAAGGCGCGCGGGTGCCTGCATCCACAGCCAGTGCGGTTGATTTTAACTTGAGTTCCACGCCTGCATTAACAGGACTCTCAGACAGTTCGCTTTGCGTGCATCCGGCCAGCGCCAGGGTGGCCAGGAGCGGTAAATAAATCTTTTTCATACTTTTGTTTTTTAAAAAAAATTGCTTTTAAATCGGATTTCTAATCTCATTGAGTGATGCATGAACCATGTCATCGGTATATAGTGAATTCAATGTGTTATTGTACCACGCCCTCGCCCGTGCCGTCCATGATCCACGGAGTCACGGCGGCTGTTACGGCCAGCTCTGTGAGCCCCCGGAACAGGAGCGTTACCAGGTAAGAGCGCCCGGCGGCAAAGCTGCTTTCGGTGGTGCTGCCCCCGTCCGTGCTCGAGGTGGGACGGATGCTGACCGCACCGAACGTACCTTTAGAGGTAACCACCTTCACACTGAAAGAGGCCTGCCCCGGTTGCAGCATCACCGGTGAACCCACCTCCTGAGCAGCCGCGGGAGTGCCCGTCATAGTCACAGGGGTGCTCAACCCGGCTGAGATGGCATCCGAAGGGGTACCCCAGCTGCCCAGGGCACCGCTCTCTAGGTTTAGGGAAGAGGTGGTGTTCACTCCGTTGAAGGTGATGGCATGCAACGTTTCGCCCGAGAAATGACCCGTTTCGTCCACGATGCGGAAACGGATCTGTGTGAGCACGTGGTTAAAGACCAGCGTGCCCGGGGTCACCGACTTACTGCCCGTAACGGGGGTGGCATGCATCACATCCTCGCTCCCTGTCAGGGTGAAGTAAAGTTCCGGAGCCCGGCCGGCGGCCGGAGCCACCACGTAGTTGCTGCCGCTGAGTCCTACCGGGGCATAGGGGTGGTAGGCACAGAACCGCACGTAGCTGTTCTCTTCCACCGGATAGGTGTAGCTTCCCGCCCAGCCGATGGCGCCTGTTGCCCCGTCGATGGAGGTGGTACGCACATTGTCCATCAGGGGAACCAGAGACCACCCTTCCCCCAGCGGTGTGGTGGACGAGGATTGCGTGGTTACCATGCCGTAGAGACCCACGTTACCTCCCACGGCAGAGAGTCCCGCCAGGTCATTGATCGCTGCCCGGCTTTGCAGGCGTGTGGCAGCCCCCAGGCGGATACGCAAAGAGGCATCCGCATCCTCCCCGGAGGTGCAACCGCTTAGAAACAGAGCGCCGCTTACCAGAAGTGTTCCGCTCAAAAACAGGTTCATGACCTGCATAAATCTTTTCTTTTCCATATATACATCCTTGATTGATTTAGATTTCATTATTTAACGCCGCCTTCCCCCGACCCGCTCTGCCAGGGTTTCACGCTGGCCACCAGCTGGGCATCGATCAGCCGCAGCTCCACCTCAACGGGCAATTCCAGGGGAATGGTACCGCCGTTGGCTTTCAGCACCTCACTCAGCAGCCGGGTCAGGTCAACCTCTGTGGTCTGTACGCTGCCGTCCTTCAGGGTCAGTGTCAGGTCCATCAGGTTGCGGTAAGGAAGGTTTCCCAGCGGATCGAGCAGGCCCAGCACGCCCACCCGCGCGGTGGCCCGGTTGCCCGATACCGAAGCGGTAAAGGAGGTGACACCCGCTTCACCCCGATAGGTTTTAGTGGCAATCAGCACAGTGGGTTGTATGCCTCGCATGAGTCCGCTCAGGGAAGAGAGGGATTCCCCTCCCAGCAGCAGAAAGCTCAGGTTCACCCTGCGCGAGAGCGTATCGGGAACCGAGGAGGTTTCCACCACATCCTGCAGGGGAACCCTCAGTTCACTGATGTGCAACGCATAAACCCCCGAAGGCTGGGCGTAGTAACTCAGCGAGCGGCTGTCTGTGGTGGTAACGGCGGTTACCGAAGCCGTGGAGTAGCTCTCCATGCCTTCATACACCGCCCCCAGGGCATCCGTGCTGCAGGCGATGACCCGGTAGCTGCCCGCGGGCAGATTACCTTCAAAGCCTGTGGAAGCAGCATCATACGTGAGCGCACTGCCCCCGCCCAGGGGATAAAAGTAGAAACGCAAACCCGTTGCGGGGGGCGAGGCGCTGTTCCAGGAAGCGTGAATGACAACGCGACCCTCTGTGGGCGGGTTATCAAGGGTACCCTCCGTGCAGGCGACCGTGCAAAAAGCCAGGGCCGCCGGCAGCAGGAGAGCAGAAACAAAGCTGAACCGTGAGTTTCTCTTCTTATTTGGTTTCCGTATCTTCATAATGGTCTGTTTTATTTAATAGTCTTCTTACCCAGACGGTAGCCTATGTTCAACCGAATATCCGTCAGCCGCAGGCGGCTTTGGCTTTGATTACGCACCAGGTAGTGCTTGTCCTGCTCCACATCATACACCTTGTCTCTCACACGGCGGTATCCTCCGCTCACACCCGCCTCCAGATACCAGTGACGTGACAGGGGCAGGACATAGCCCAGTGAAGCCCCCGCCTCGTAATAGGTGCCCGTGCGGTTGTCGGTGGGAACCGACTCCACCACGCTGCGCCGGATGTCAAAATCTCCCGTCCGGGCATACAGACCCGTGTAAAGACCCCGGCACAGGCCCGTGGGGCTGAACCAGAAGCGCGGCTCCAGGGTATAGGAAGTAACGCCCCAGAACTCACCCTGTGCGAAATCCCAATAGGCATAAAGTGCCGAAGCGGACAGGGACCAACGCCCGAAAGCAAAATATTCAATCTCCAGGTTCGGCATGAAGGTGGTGCGTTCTCCCTGCGGAGTCAGCCCGGCAAGCGCGTAGAGGTTGGTCTTCACGCCCCATAACGGATAGAGCTTGCGATGCTCGGTACGGGTAGCCGAAGCTTCCCGGGCGGCTTCCCGCCTGCGACGATAGGCAGCGGCGGCAGCTTCATCCGCCCGGCGGGCCGATTCCTGTGCACTCGCTTGCTGAGCACGGGCGGTCTCTTCCACCGCCAGGCTGTCGGCCTGCCACTTCTCTTTCAGGGCACGCTGCTCAGCGAGCAGGCGCTCCTCTTCCCGGCGCGCTTTCTCACGCTCCTGCTCCAGCAGCAGGGCAAACTCCCGGTCATTGAGCTTGCGGCGGTAACGCTCTTCAATGATCCGGTGAAGATCGTACTCCACCGTCAGCTCCACCCGCCGCAGAAGCGGGAAAAAGAGTTGCTCCATCATCCGGTACGGGGCGCCGCCGTTCAAATCCATCAACAGCTTTTCACGTCCCGAGAAGATATCGACCTGATCGATGATCTGAAGAATCTCGTCCCGTTCGTTCAGCGTGGAGGAGGCCACCAGGGAGCGAAGCTGGTCCCAGTCTTCGCCCACCCAGTCGGCACGAATGCCGTAACGCCTGAGAAAAGGGTATTCCGAGAGTATAAACTGCATGAAACCCAGGGAGCGTTTGCGTGCCAGCTGTTCGTTGGAGGCATAATTGCCGTCCACCGAGCAGTAACCGCATACCCGCACGCTGCGAACGTAAATCAGCGTGTCCGAAAGGGCGGCACGGATAAACTCGCCCAGCTTGCCCAGCTCGTAGGCGTTATTGCCGTAACCCCGCAGAACAGAAGAACCGCCCTGAGGATAAGAGAGGTAGCAGCTTAAACTGGTGCTTCCCTGACCGATCACCCGGCGATAAACCGAATCGCGGTACAGACCCTCACGCCCCGGCACCCTCTGGGCATAGACCTGGGAGGTGGAAAGTACGGACACCAGAAAGGAGAAAAGCAGCGCTATGATAGCCGATATAATAAGGGCGGCAAGTGCTTCGAGCAGGCGTTGGGTCTTTTGTTTCATAATCCTTTTATCGTAGGTTTCGTTCATTCTATCCATTATTTGTTCTCTCTGACTGTTACTTTGAAGGTAACAGTATTTGTCGGATAGAGACCCCTGAGGCAGGGGATGAAAGGATCTAAAATAGAACTGACCAAGGAACAAAGGGCCCCTTTTTGCGTAATGAAAAGTGCTGCGAATGAAGAAATAGACCAAAACGGGCAGATAGAAAAGTTATTCTTTTAAAAAAAAGCAAAACAAATAGTGCTATATAAACGTTGATTGTTTATATATCAAAAAAACGCATGTTTTATATATTATAGTACATTATAAAACAGGTATTTAACAGATTAAAAACACCTGAAAACTGAATATCTCAAAATAAATTTAGGTTATAATTTGATTTTTTAATGAATTTATTTTGTTTATAATGAAAATATTTCAATATTTGTGCCGTTAAATCATTTCTGTTACCTTCAAAGTAACAGCCTCGAAAACAGCTACATAATCCTTTTATTTTCAGCCGGTTACATCCGGTTCTATTCGCTTTCATTCGTTTTTATTCCTGCCTTTGCGGTCTTTCCAAAGAACGCCATCTCTGCCCTGAAAGCCCGCCGACTTTTTTTAATCGTAGCCCGACTTTTGAAAATTGCAGGCCGACTTTTTAAATTTGTTCGCCTGCGATTGGGGATTCCTGCCCGGTAATACCAGGTCGATGATTTTACGGTTGGCCCGGCTGAGTGTGCGGTTGTCGAAGGAGGCCAGGTAGGTGTAGGTCACCTTCTCCGAGGAATGCCCCAGCGACTCGCTGATCACCGCCACGGGTACGCCCTGCCGGTAAGCCGCCGTAGCCCACGAGTGACGCGCCACGTAAGAGGTCAGGTGGGTTTTTAACCCCAGCAGGGCCGACAGCCGGTGCAGGTGCAGGTTGTAGCGCCGCAGGGCGTTCTGGTACTGCCGGTAGCCTGCTTTGCCCTCTTTGGTAAGAACAGGAAGCAAATAAACTCCGTTTTTAACTGCATACTTGCGCAGGATCTCCTGTGCGCAAGGCTCTACGGCTACGGTCAGCAGGCGACCGGTCTTGCTGCGGCGGTAGCGCAGCATACCCCGGCTCAGGTCGCTCTTGCGCAGGCGGATCAGGTCCACAAAGGGGATGCCCCGCAGGTAAAAGGAGAGCAGAAACAGATCGCGGGCGGTTTCCAACACCGGGCTGGAAGCAAGCTCCAGTTCTCTTAACCGGCGGATAACGGCAGGGTTCACAGCCCGCTTCTCCGAACTGTCCGTGCCGGTAAAGACCTCATCGAACAGTCCCGCGGGAATGCGGGTGATGCCCCGGCTCACAGCCTGATTACACACCGAGCGTAGCATGCGCATATAAAGGGAAACAGTGTTGCGCTTGCACCCTTGAACCAAAAGGGTTTGCTCGTAGCGCTTTAAAAGGCCGGGAGTCAGATCGGAAAAGGTGAGCTGCCGGTTGCCCGTAAACTCCAGCAGACGATTCAGGGAGCTACGGTAAGCACGCGCCGTGCCGTGACGGCCGCTGACCTCCAGCTCCCCCGTTAATAAGGATACAAAGGGGGTGAGTGTTCTCATTTGTTTGTTTCGTTTGCTTGTTTGACGTGTCAAAGTTTTCATTGTAATTTTATTTGCCATTGAATATTAATTACACAATGATAGCAACTAATATCGGGGTGGCAAAATCATTACAAATTAGCATTTAACACAAAATAATTTAATTAAAATCACTGAAATGTTTGTTTTTTGTTGATTGTTTTGTCTATATTTGCAGAGTCGTGTTTGACCGAATAACAAAGATAGAAAAAATAGAATATCTGCATAAATATTAGCGATATTTTCATTTGAAACAATTTCCGAAAACATGAATGGTAAAAGAATCTGCCGCAATAGATTGCGTCGGATGCAAGGTTTGAGGAAGCAATTCTTCAAAAATGAACTATTATCTTTAAAATTTATATTTAGTTATGTTGTGGCCGGTTGGGTGGTCGTTTTTTTACCCGGCGGGTTGCTTAAGGAATTGAAAAACAAGTAGATAGCAAAAAGAGGGGGTGGTCGCCTGAAGGGTCGCCCTTAACAGCCCGGATAAACGGGTATAATACTTAACAAAAAACCAGAAAAACATGGAAGAAGACTTCTTAAAGAATCTGTTGGCCAAAGGGTACATACTGCTGCCCAAGGCGATGTTGGAAAACTCACTCACTCAGGGCACGCAGCCCCTGAGCGAGTTCGAGGCCACCCTGCTGCTCATCTGCCGGGTGAACTACCGCGATGCCACCTGTGTGGTGGCGGGCAAATCACAGCTATGCCCCCGGGGCGAATCCCTGCAAAGCGTGAACACCTGGGCGGAGCTGTTTCGCTGGAACAGAAGCCGCACCCGCCGGTTCCTGAGCAAGCTGGCGCAGCAGGGCATCATCGAGCTGCTGCCCCACAGTCACACCACCCACCTGCGCGTGCCTCATTATGAGGCGTGGACGGGCTTTATCAAACAATCCCGAAAAGGAGCTTACTCCGCTGAGAAGGAGTTCGACGACTTCTGGGAACACTACCACCTGACCACCGGCACCCGCAAGGTCAACGTGGGCAGGGCCCGGCGCGAGTGGAACCGCATGAGCGCCGAGGAACGCAAACAGGCTTACGACTATGTAGATAACTACTATTACAACCTCAAGGACGTGCGCTACTGCAAGCAGGCGGCCACGTATCTCAAAGACAAAACGTACCTGGACGAGGACTAAAAAAACAAATGAATGACCATAAAAACTAAAAAAAATACCATGATTCAACCTCAAGCCATAGAAATAGAGCAGGCCGTACTGGGTGCCTGCCTGGTAGAAACCACCGCCATGGCGGCTGTAAGTCCCCGGTTACGGGAAGAGATGTTTTACGACCACAGACACAAACTGGTTTACGCCGCCATGCAGGCCATGTATGTAGCAGGCAGACAGATCGACATACTCACCGTATGCGAGGAGCTGCGTCGCCGGGGGGAGCTGGACAACCTGGGAGGGCCTTATTTCGTGACCTCGCTCAGCGCCACGGTGGCCGGCTCCGCTCACCTGATATACCACGCGCAGGTAGTGCACGAAAAGTACATTCGCCGGCGCATGATACTGGGATTCAACAAGCTCTTTGCTCTCTCGGCCGATGACACCACCGATCCGGCAGACACCCTGGGGGATGCTTACCGGTTGCTGGATGAGATAGAGAACGAGTTTGGCCGGTGTGTCCGTTTAAGGGACATGGAGCAGCTGATGAGGGATACGCTGGCACAGGCGGAGATCCGCCGGGAGGTGGGCAAGGACGGAGTGACGGGCATCCCCACGGGCTTTACGGAGCTGGACCGCATCACCGGGGGTTGGCAAAACGGGGATCTGATTACCGTGGCGGCTCGTCCCTCGGTAGGGAAAACGGCCTTTGCCTTGCATTTGGCACGCGAGGCGGCTCTAGCGGGGCATCAGACGGTGATTTACAGCATCGAGATGGCGGGTGAACGGCTGGGCGACCGGCTGATCCTGGCACAGAGCGGAGTGGATGCCGGGCGCTGGCGAAACGGGCAGATGAAGGAGAACGAGCTGGTGCTGGCAGCCGCCGCGGCGGGTGAGCTGTCAAACGTTCCCATACGGGTGGACGACAGCGGAAGCATCAGCATGGATTACATCTGTGCCGGGGCGCGCATGTTGCACAGCAAGGGTAAGTGCAGTCTGGTGATCATTGATTACCTGCAGCTCAGCCAGATGAAGCACGAGAAGAACCGCAACCGTGAGCAGGAGGTGGCGCAGGCGGCTCACAAGGCCAAGATGCTGGCACGGGAGCTGAACATTCCGGTGATTCTGCTCAGTCAGCTGAACAGGGAGTCGGAGAACAGACCCAACAAGAGGCCCGTGCTGGCCGACCTGCGCGAGAGCGGGGGCATCGAGCAGGATTCCGACGTGGTGCTGCTCTTGTATCGTCCGGCGCTGGCGGGGCTGCATACCGACAAGGAGAGCGGATTCCCATCCGAGGGTCTGGGGGTAGCCATTGTGGCCAAGCACCGCAACGGGGAGACGGGAAACGTGTACTTCGGACACAACCCTTCCATGACACGAATGGGGGATTATGTGCCCTCCATGCAGTGGATGCAGAAGAATGCGAAATAGATAAAAAAAGGGGAGCCGTTACGGTTCCCCTAAATAGGATACAATCAGCTCCACCTGACGGCGGGTGTAGCAGTGGTCATTCTTGCCCTCATTGCCTTCATACATCTGCCGGTAAAGGTCTTCGTTTTTTTGAATCCAGTTGCGCAGTTTGCGCATGGAGGAAGCTAAAAGCATGTCGGGATTGTAAAGCATTGCCAGGTCGGCCTTGTAATAGGCTTTGATACGAAAAGGTTCTTCTGTTTCCATACTGTTTTTATTGGTTTTTACTCCTATAAAAGTACGAAATTATTCTCAGAATAACAAGAATATGAAGGTTGAATAATAGCTAAAAACAATCAAACAATATCTTCTGTAATTATGTTATTATCATAATGGTGATACATTTTTTCACTCTTTATTAAGTCTAAAAAACATCACGCAACAGTAGTGCCGTATTTATAATATTATTATATTTGTGGCAAATAATTTTTCTCCTTTTAAAGGCTAGATAAACAAAGGATAATTATGGCAAAAGAATGGCCTGTATTAAATAAACCTCCCGTGAAGATTGCTTTATTTCAATTGAAATTTGAAATGGGAGCTACAAAGCTTAGCGATTTCTTAAAATGCGATAACGAGTTGCGCAAATATCTTCCTAATAGAAATGATACTATTGAAGCAAGCATAAATGTGCCTTCCTCGTCTATTCCGTTGGGCACCTCAAAAGTTACGGGTACTTCTAATGCCAAAATGGCCAACTACATTTACTATGCTGCCGACCAAAAATGTAAATTAACTATAACAGAGGGAAGCATAACGTATACGGATGAGCGTGAATATAACGGATGGGAAGACTTTGAGAACGTAGTTCTTCAATATCTTGGCATATTTTCGTCTATATTAGAAAAACATGTTGTAACCAGGACCTCAATTCGTTTTATCAATCAATTCGATTTAGATGAATTTGAAGATCCTACAACTTACTTTAAAACGCTTATATCTTCAGCTGAAAAGGGGGTTCCATATCCGCTAATAAAATATGGATTTAAGCTTATGTTAAATGTAAAGGAGGGAATTTATTCGATTGTTAATCAGAACTTGGATAAGACTCCGGATAAGTACTTATACATATTTGATATTGATGTATTAAACGAGAGCAATCTAATATTTGACATTAGCTTTATTCAAGGAGTGCTTCGAGAACTTAGAGAAGTAAAAAATAATATTTTCTTTAGTAATATTACGGAAAAAACAATAGAAATATGCAATTAATAAGCCTAAAAAAAGGATTTAAACCTCTGACAATTGCGACAGGGCTATTAGTTGGTAGTCCAACGCTTATGTATGCTGATTTGGATCAATTTAGTGAAATAACAGCTGTGATAGCCAATCCTAAGGCAGCGAAGTATATTCAAGAAGTAGATAATCAAGAAACTTCTATTTTTATTGCTAAAAGAAAATTCTATGACCATTTTAACTCATGGCAAAATAAAACGATGTTTTTCTCATCTGTAAAATCGATTGTTGATCAAGACGATTTTAAAGCCATTGTCTCTATGGGCACTAAGGTTGCTCCGTTTATTCTGGAAGAATTAGAAAAAGGGCCTTCTAATATAGTGTGGGCACTTAATATGATTTACAGAAAGAAGATAACAGATAAACCTAATGTTACTATTGGAGAGGCATGTAAGTTATGGATAAAAGAACTGAAGAATCAATAAAGTCTCACATTATAACTGGCTTTCCGGGATTAGCAGATGACGAAAACTTTAAATTAACCAGTCCAGTCGATTCTAATTATAACTGCATAGCATGGGCCTATAATTACAAAGATAGATGGATGTGGCCACATGACAAATCTACATCTGATTTAGATGGAGTTTGCTATTGGCCGGATGGCATTTTAAAAGAACCCGATGTTCAGGCTTTCAAGGAAGCATTTCAGCTAAAAGGATACGAGGTTTGCGATAATCCCGATTTTGAGCCTAAATACCAAAAAATTGCGTTATATGTTGTTCCCGGTACAACAGAATGCACACATGCTTCAAGACAGCTTAGAAACGGATTTTGGACAAGTAAACTTGGACAAGCGTTTGATATTCAACATGGAACACCATATACTATTGAAGGAACCGGTTACGGTGAGGTACATTGTATTATGAGACGTCTTTTTTAACCCGTGGCGGATTCTATCTCGTTCTTTATTTATTCAAGTTCAAGAAAGCCTCAGCACAGCGATAGCCTTCTTCATAAAAAGTCGTCAACTTGTTTACGTTCCGTTCTATGCGATCAACAGTCACCGGTTCGAGAGGACGAATTACTTGAACGCGACCTTCTTTCTCTAAGGCTTCAACCATCTCAAGTTGCTTATTATAACAAAGCGAACGATTATTGAGAGCCTCGCGAATTCTTGGATATTTTCGATAAATAAACGAAGGCACCCTTATGTCTTTGGTTTCTTTACGGTACCCTTTATTACGTGTTAAAACCACAACATGAGATGCATACCCTTCATCCATGGCGCGTTGCAAAGGGATTGAATCTACAATTCCTCCATCCAGCATGGGAATTTCATCAACATACGTAATGGGGCAAACAAAAGGCAGACTGCTTGACGCACGAACAATGTCTATCAATCTCTTCTTGTCACTTTTTTCCTCAAAATAATTGGCCTCACCTGTCAGGCAATTCGTAGTAACCATCTCATAACGTTCGGGCGATGAAAAATAAGCATCGTAGTCATACGGTAAAATGTGTTCGGGAAACTCAGTAAACAACAAATCAAAATCCATTATATTACGTTTCCTTAATAAATGTCGCAAACCGATGTAATTGTATTTATCAAGCAAATCGATGTTACTATATTTGGCTCTACCCCTTTGGCGAGACATATACGATAACCCGTTACATGCTCCGGCAGACACACCTATCGTGTATGGGAAACGAATCTGATGATCCATGAAACAATCCAGAACGCCGCATGTAAATACTCCACGCATACCACCGCCCTCAAGAACCAGAGCAGTCTCATTGTTTATTGTCATAGTGTTATTTGTCTATTTTATCTCTTATGATAAGCATTGAAGGAGTTTCTCTAAGTGAATTCTCCTCCTCAACCAGTTTATTATATACTTCATGGCTTACCACCAATAAGCCTTCATCGTTGAACAACAATTCATTAGTACTGCTAAATTTATGTTCAACAATGGTTTCGGTGTATGAAGAAGTAAGCGTCTTTGTTTGCTCAATAAAGCTGTCATCATGGGTATTGAAAAGATATAAATGAATAGGAATGCCACGTTGCGCAACTGTTTTCACAAAAGGCAGCATAAACAAATCCATTGTTCCTCCCAGAATGAACGAAACAGGACCGTCTGTTTTATCCTTATTAATAAAGATGGCCACCGGACAATCCACACTGCCTAATACATCTTCTATCTTATCTCGAAAGAGGGAGAACCAATAAACTCCTCTCCCTGTTGGAGAATCTGCCCGATAGCGCGTTCCGGCACCCAATAGCAACATATCGGGATTTTCATCTTTTACAAACTGAGTGATTTCCTGCACTAATTTATCGGTTACCCTGTAGCGGTTATCAATATTCAGATTCAACTCTTCTGCCCTGACGTTAACCAAAGCAAAGCTATCTTTTTCATATTGCTCGGCATTTAAGGGATTTACATCAGTACCCACCGTATAATGCGCGGCTATAATCTGATGTTTTTGAAGTCTGTCACCAAACAAAAGAGCAAAAACAGACAACAGATTCCGACCTGATTCGGGATGCCCAAAGCAAAAAATAAGCTTCCGTTTTTGAATGAGTTTTTCTTCTCTGCGCGAGAAATAATTCTCTACCAAATGCAACAGAGGAGTGGTCATAAATGTAGTTACCAATGCCATAATAACCAAAATAACAAAAATAGAGGGCGGCAACACTCCCATTTCATAACCAATATTGAGAGCTACTAATTCCATCAATCCGCGTGTGTTCATCAGCGTACCGATTGTAAGACTATTCTTCCATGATTCGCCCACCAGACGCGAAGCAATAGCACAACCTCCTAGTTTACCCGCTATAGCCACGGCAATTAACATAATACATACGCCCCACAAAGCCGGACTATTAATCAAACCGATTTCCGTACGCAAACCTGTAAATGCAAAAAACAAAGGTAAGAAAAAGACCAATGCAATATCTTCCACCTTTTCCATCATCACTTTACGGAAACCCATATTGGGAGGCATAACCACGCCTGCCATAAAAGCACCGAACAAAGCATGAATACCCAAGATTTCTGTCAACGTTGCCGAGATGATAAGTACCAATAATATAAAGCTCACGAAAGGCTTAGTTATAACTTCCTGACTGGCATAGGCAACTCCCAACTTCCTCAAAAACGGTCGGACTACAAAGAACATAATGACAATATACAAAAGGGTAAGACCCACCGTGTAAAGAGCACCAACAAATGTTCCGGCTTTTGCAATGGCAATGACTACAGCCAGCAAACACCAAGCCGTTACATCATCGTTTGCAGCCGAGGCGATAGATAAAATGCCCACAGGTGTTTTCGTCATGTTCCTCTCTTGTAGTATTCTTGCCATAACAGGAAAAGCTGTTATGCTCATAGATATACCTATAAATAATGAAAAGGGCAGAAAAGCCGTTTGATTGGCTGCATATTCTTCATAAATCCAGAAAGAGGCAACAGTCCCTAAAAAGAAAGGAACCAAAATACCGGCATGGCTTATCACAAGGGTTTCATTAATCTTATTCTTTAATATAGAGAAATCAAGTTCCAAGCCTATAACAAACATGAATAGAATCAACCCAATCTGGCTCAGCAACTCCAGATTAGTTAAAGATTCACTTGGAAAAAGAAATTGATACGCTTCGGGAAAGAAATAACCTAATAAAGAAGGGCCCAATACGATACCCGCAACAATTTCGCCTATTACACCCGGTTGATGAATGTGTTTAAACAAGTAACTAAAGAAGCGCACGGCTAGTAACACCACAATGATCTGTAAAAGTAAAACTGCCAGCGGATGATGCAAGTTCTCTTGCATAAATTGCAGAAAAAGGTCAAAAGGGGAATCCGTTCTATCAGGAACATGATGGGACGAATGACTGGCAAATGCCATTCCTTCTTCAACAGAAAGATAAATTAAAGTACCGAAAAGCAGTAACATCAAAGCGTATATAATATAATTCCTTTGGGCCTTTTGCATACGAATAACCTTTTAAGTTTACTTTTGGTAACAAAATAACTAAATAATTAGTTTGCTTTCACCTAATAATGCAATAAATATTTCATAAAAAAACAAGTTTACCAATAATGAAGAAGCCATATCTTTCCCCCAAAGAAAGATATGGCTAACATACGAAAATGAAATCTATTAATAACTCACGGATAAATTAAGTTCCTGAATCTCTTTCGCAGAGACTGAAAAACCATATCCGCTCTCTAGTTTATTTCTAACCAGCTGAGCCACTTTTATTGCATCCTCCTTGTTTGCAAAAGGTTTGTTGTGACCAACAGCCGGAACAAAAGGTTGATAAATAAGCATCTCATCTTGATGAAGAATCTTATAACCGAATCCACCTTCATGAAGTTCAACCACTTCAATTGTATAATAGTGATCCGGACCGTTCTTACTAAACTTCCACCAACAAAACATGCCTACAACCATAGTGAGCAAGACGAGGGTAAAAGCCAATCCTTTTTTAGTCTTCACGATTTTCATAAGGTGAAAGTTCATACACATCATCTAACCGATAGCTACCCGATGCTCCGGCAACTACAAACCCTCTGTTATTTAGCGTGAAAGCGGTAGCACCTGAGCGTGAGGAACCTTGAGAACCGGAATTTAGTAAGGCGAAAGGAGTATAATCATCATCACTATCACCCGACCAAAGATCCGTATCGGGATCATAAACCCAATAATCACTCTTCAAGCTTCCTGTGGTTCCTGTAGTGACATATCCTTTGCCATCAATAACAAAAGCCACTGCCCCCGATCTGACTATAGCGTAATCATCATCATAATCTTCATCCGTATTGGTATCGGCAATATCTCTCAAGCGAGTAAAAGTAGAGCCGTCAAAAGACCAAAAATCGTCGGGATAACTCCCATTATTAGTACCAAAGCCGAAGTATACTTTATTGTTGATGACAAAAGCCGTACCGTACTGGCGCTTATCACCGCCAAATCCCGTCACAACCGTCCATTGCGAGCCACTAGCTGCATTCGGATCAAACTTATAAAAATCTTTGTACCAGTTGCTTGTGTCATAACCGGTGCCTAAGTATCCATAATTACCTAAAGCAAATCCCAATGCACCGTAACGTGCTTCTTTAATGAAGTCATCTTTTTGAGTCCACGAGTCTGAATCCGGATTATATTCCCATGTATCTGCCAAGGGCCTGGAGTCAATATCAATTCCCGTAGAAACATACCCTTTTCCGTTTACGGCAAAACCAACAGCTGCACTTCTGTAACCTGCTTCAGTTGGCATATCGGCACACTGTGTCCAATAACCATTGCCGCCCTCAACAGGTGTATATTTCCATAAGTCCCTTAATTTGGTAGGACTCGACCCTCCTTTATATCCACAACAAATATAGCCTTCATTGTTAATAACAAAACTGGCAGCCTCCGTACGAGCCGGACCGTCTAATGCCGAACGGCGGTACCAAACACCTACCGTATACTCATCATCTTCTGTACATGAGCTAACCAAAGAAGTGCCGATACAAGCGAAGAGCACAAAAAGTATCGTTTTTGAAGTTGCATTCCAAATACTTACATTCATCTTTTAATGCGGTTTAATAGTTAATTATTGAGCGGCAAATGTAAGAGTCAAAGGTTCATATAAAAAAAAGAATCGACGAACAGTGTTTTTTCATCTACTAAAAAAATACAGTCGATAAAATAGGGTGATTTGTCGATAGTATTTTGTCACCATACAACAAATAGCTTCTTTTGCCGCACTAAAACCTCAACTAAAATTAGAATGAAGCCAGGAATTTGGATTATTACATATTTGTTTTGTTTACTATTAGCCTCCTGCAGAGATGAAGCGTCTTCTGCAGGAGGAAAATGGGTAGAAAGTTCTTTTTATAATATACAGACTGACACGTGTACCGTGTTGCTCAGCACCATTCTAGCCGATTCGGTTGCCACATCGGGCGACTCTATTTGTCAGATAGGTCATTACAGCGGTACAACATGGGGTGATATTCAAGCATCATTTTATGCTGAATACAACGTACCTTCGGTCAGCCTCAACGAAGAAAGTACTTATCGGTTTGACTCCATCACCATCATCATGAGTCCGAGCGGAAGCTATCTGGGCGACACAATCAGTACGCCACAACACATATACATGCACAAGTTAACGTCAAACATGGCGCTTGATAAAGACGGATACCTATACAACACAACCAGCTATCCGTACGAAGCAACTCCTTTTGCTACTCTCACCTTCAAAAACCAACCGGTGAAGAAGAAAAAACTGGAGCTGCGACTTCCCGATGAATTTGGGCAGGAATTGCTGGACTTAATGAAAGACCAGTCCATCTACTTCAGGTCACAAGATTACTTCAGAAGTTACTTGAAAGGAATTGCATTTGTTCCCGATAAAGCCGACAAGTGCATCAGCGGATTTGGTGTAAGCGATTCGAGCATGTATATTAAATTGTATTACAGCCAAATAGCTTCTTCGATAACAAACATGAGTACGGTGTTCACTCCCAGCTCAACATTGAAATACAATAAGACCGTACAAGATCGCAGCAACAGTATCTTGGCAGACATCGTGCCGGGATCCAACAATGCTTTATCATCCAATAAAACCGAGCATCAGGCTGTTGTTCAAGGCTTGGTAGGTAATTATATTAAAATAGAATTTCCTCACCTCAACAATCTGTTATTGCAAGGTGATATGGTGACGATAGAAAGTGCCATGCTGTACCTGTATCCCATTGACGGGACGTATGATACTGACATGCCTCTGCCTTCCTCGCTCAGCATGTACACCCTTGATGATAGCAACGTGGCACAAGAAGCGATAACCGATTCGTATGGAACAAGTGTGCAAGACGGAAGTCTGGTTTCCGACAAAAGTGTTGCCAACGGAACCTATTATACATTTGACATCACCTCATTCCTGCAAGATAACCTGGGAACATTCGGTATGAACCGGCAAAACCTGATGCTGATGCTTCCCAACAGTGAATTCAGTACCACACTAAGCGGCGTAACTTTTGGCGACCAAAACCGTGAGCACAATAAGCTGAAATTAGTGGTATTATATAAAATATACAACGAATAATGAAGTACATATTATTTTTATTGACTTGGTGTGTTCCCACACTAATGGTAGCCCAAAATACAACTAATTCGCCTACATCGATGTTTGGTATCGGCGAGGTAACCACCGGTGATGGCGGACAATATGCCGGTATGGGGGGAGTAGGCATTGCACTTCGGGGCAACAGCTTTCTCAACTTAACCAATCCGGCTGCCCTGACAGAAATCGACAGCTTGAAATTCACCATTGAAGCCGGCGTAATGGGAGCATACAAAAAATATACTCAATCAGGAATAGGCAATAATTCAACAGTAGGTAACCTCAATAATCTGGCTGTAGGCTTTCGGATTTTACCCCGTTGGTACGGAGCATTATCCATATCGCCTATTAGCAGTGTGGGTTATGCTATTACATTGGATCAACAAGTGGAAGGAACCAACGGTGGCATTATCTCTTCTTACTTTGAAGGTGACGGCGGACTATCCAGAATAAACCTGAGCAATGCTTTCTTGATCGGCAAGAATCTTTCGTTGGGAGCTAACCTGTCGTATATAACCGGTACCATTACCCAGACAGAAACTCAAGGGAGCGCTACCCGGGAAGAGACTTCGCGGAAAACAGCCTGTTATGCCGATTTAGGGATGCAGTATAAATACAACCTGAATAAGAACAATGCATTTATATTGGGTGCTACCTACGGATTTAAGCAACAATTATCTCAAAAGAATGAACTGTCGGTTAGCAGTACCAGTGACGATACAACGATTGATAAGTCCGAGCATTCCGTTAAGCAGTACATGCCTCAATTCATCGGGATCGGTTTGAGTTATAACACACCCAAGTGGAGTTTCTCGGGAGACTACAAATGGATACAATGGAATAAAATGGAATCATCGCAAAGCATTGTAAGCTATGCCAACCAAAACCTCCTTAAGCTTGGTTTAGCATACACATTGGGAAATCCTTACCGAACTCCCATTAAGTTGATGCTAGGAGCAGGCACCAGTAACTCGTACGTTGTTATAAAGAAAAACGAACCGCAGAATTATTACATCAGTACAGGAGCGGCTTTTACGCTTAAAAACAAAAACATCTTTTCCTTTGGGGCCAAATACAGCGACCAAAGCAAAGTCAATACAGGCATGCCGCGCGAACAGAGTTTATCATTCTACCTGAACATCTCTTTTAGCGAACGTGCATACCGTGGTAAACTGCAATAAAAATGTAGTTTTCTCTTCATTTTTATGTAAAAAAGACAGGATTAAAAGAATTTCCGTGTATCTTTGTCGCATAAATAAACATAATATATCAAGAGAGAATGAAGAATATAGTATTAATTGCAACACTGGGCTTGTTAAGCCTCAACACAGTTGCACAAGAGCCTAAAAAAGAAGAAGGTTTTGTTTTCAGCACAGTAAAAGAGAATCCAATTACATCCATAAAAAACCAGAACAGATCGAGTACTTGCTGGAGTTTCTCGAGCCTTGCATTCTTGGAATCAGAGCTTCTAAGACAAGGTAAAGGTGAGTATGATTTATCAGAAATGTTCGTTGTACATCACACCATGGCCGATCGCGCAGAACGATATGTGCGTCTTCACGGTGACAACTCTTTCTCTCCGGGCGGTAGCTTTTATGATGTTGTTTATTGCATGAATAACTACGGACTGGTTCCTCAGGAAGCCATGAACGGAATTATGTATGGAGACACTCTTCCCGTGCACAATGAACTTGATGCTGTTGCCGAAGCTTACGTTAATGCTATTGCCAAAGGCAAACTCACCAAGCTTACTCCGGTATGGATGAATGGTTTGAATGCTATTTATGATACTTATTTGGGCAAATGTCCCGAGAAGTTCTCTTATAAAGGAAAAGAATACACACCGCTTACTTTCGCTAAATCATTGGGATTGAATGCTGATGATTATGTATCCCTGACTTCGTATACCCATCATCCTTTCTATAAAAAGTTCGCCATTGAAATTCAGGACAACTGGAGAAACGGAGAATCGTGGAACTTGCCCATCGATGAGTTTATGACGGTTATTGATAATGCGGTAAACAATGGTTATACGGTAGCTTGGGGAAGTGATGTGAGCGAAGATGGTTTTACACGTGACGGCATTGCGGTTGTTCCTCAGATGAACCGCACAGACCTCACCGGTTCTGACATGGCTCGCTGGACAGGACTTACCATGGCCGACAAACGTAAGGAGTTAACCTCTAAGCCCATGCCTGAAATGGAAATCACTCAGGAAATGCGTCAAAAAGCATTCAACAACTGGGAAACAACAGATGATCACGGCATGCTCATTTATGGTACTGCCAAAGATCAAAACGGAAAAGAATACTATATGGTTAAAAACTCTTGGGGAACCAATAACAAATACAAAGGAACTTGGTATGCTTCCAAATCATTCGTAAAGTATAAAACAATGAATATATTAGTTCACAAAGATGCTTTACCCAAAGAAATTGCAAAGAAATTAGGTTTCAAATAAGGCACAACCACCTTTCTGGAAAACCTCGTTATCTTTTAAAAAAACCTCTTTATGTTTTTGAAAAACATAAAGAGGTTTTTTCTTATTTGCCTAAGCACATTTTATTAATGTAATCGTTGAACTTTTCTTTGTAGTTATCGCCCACCGGAATATAAACATTCCCCTCAAAAATAATCCTTAATCGTGATATTTCCTGAATCTTGTGTAAGTTAACAATATAAGAACGATGCACCCTCATAAACATGCTGGCAGGTAATCGTTCTTCCAGTTTGCGCATGCTGAGTAAGGTCATCACCGGTTTATCCTCGCCTTCCAGATAGATGCGTACATACTCACTCATGCACTCAATGTATTTTATTTGGTTGACGTTGATTCTGATAATCTTATAATCAGACTTTACAAACAACGTACCGTCAGGATTAATCACGTTTGAATCATTATCGGCTGCTCCTCCACCCGAACGGTATTCCAACTGTTTACGAGCCTTGTCGACCGACTTCAGGAGATCCTGAAAACTGAAAGGTTTTAAGAGGTAATCAACCGCATCAAGTTTGAATCCTTCAACTGCATATTCAGAGTATGCCGTAGTAAACACCACCAAAGGACTGCTTACTAAAGAACGCACAAAATCAAGCCCGTTTAAATCGGGCATGTTGATATCGACAAAAATAAGATCCACATCTTCCGATGCAATTAATTGCATGGCTTCAAAAGCATCCTGACAGGCACCTACCTGGTGCAGAAACGGAACATTAGATATATAGCCGGCTATTTGTGCCAATGCCAGCGGTTCATCATCAATGGCAATACATTTTATCATGCTGTGATAGGTATTATCAATAGTACATTATAACAATCGGCTACTTCTTCGATAGACAAAACATAATCTTCACCATAAAGCAGGCGTAACCGTTTTCTGATATTCTCAAGTCCAATGCCACAGTGCTTCCCGTCGCCCTTCTTCCAGTTGCTGTTTGAACATTGAAACAAGAGTTGCTGATCTTCCACTTGCATGCAAACATGAATAAAGGAATCTTTTTGGTAACTCACTCCATGTTTAAACGCATTTTCAATAAAAGAGATGAAAAGCAAAGGAGGCACTTCAATATTGGGCAGCTCACCCGGCATACTTACTTCAATGCTCACTTTGTCAGTATACCGAAGCCGCATCAGTTCTATGTAATTTATCAGAAATTTAATTTCCCTGGAAAGGCTGACTGTTTTATTGCTGGATTCATAAAGCACGTAACGCATCATTTTAGAGAGTTCCAGAATACTAGTCTTAGCCTTCTCTGAATCAAGATCAACCAATGCATGAATATTATTCAGCGTATTCATAAAAAAATGAGGATTGATTTGGTACTTCAGATACTCCAGTTCCGACTGTAGATTATGTCTTTCCAACTCTTTCATCATTTCCTCGTCACGCAGAGATTTAAACATAAGCTTTACGGCTATATTAAACCCTACAATTAAAATGGAAAGAATAAAATGACTGTAGAAAGGCCCCGGAAAGAAAGGCAAAATGAAAAACTTCTTTCTCAAGTCTTTCTCACCTTTACGGTCTGGTCCGGGTAAAAGCTTACGAGGTCCTTCAGGGGGTTGGCCTTTCATTTCATCCGGTGCAGGCTCGTCCATCTTATCGGGCATGGGCATTTGCGTAGCCTTTTCGCCCCCCATACGTTGCCAACTTCGCTCGGCACGAGGATGAAATCTGTCTTCGGGTGTCTCTATAAACCTTCTGCCTACAAAGTTCAATCCCAGCATGACAACAATTACCGCTACGACTAACACGGTATATGTTACGTATTTTTTTCGTAACAGATAACGCGCCAGAAACCAGTTATTGATGACAAACACGCCAAATAACGGTAAGATTCCCAGCCATATGGAAGAAATCATGCGCCAATTTAGTGATGATTCCTTGCCCGAATAAAGGGAAAAATAATTCCCGATAATGGGCAAAAGAAAAATCAAAAACCAAATCACCGCATAGATCAGGTTCTCTAAAAAAAGCCTTTTCCTAAACTTCATAACTACATAAACCAATGTACAAAAGTAATTCTACCCCGTGAAGCTCACAAAAGGAATCGACAAATCGAATATTTTTATCGTCAGACTGATTAAACATATCTCAGAATAACTATCGCCAACCCGGCTGTCCGCCACCACCTGTGCTCACATTGCCCACCTGCGTTACCACAGAGCTGCTGGTAAAAGTAGACAATTGAGTTCCCGCGGTGTAAGTTCCGGCAGTGTAAAGTCCGTGAAAATCTGTTCCGCCGGAAACTGTACCTCCCGAATAAATGGTATAACTAGTACCGGCAGTGAGAGAAGGACTGCTAAACAGCAAAGTCATTTGTGAATAAGTTCTGGGAATTTTGCACACTAAAACAGTCTCGCCTGTTGAAGAAACCACGCTGAAATATTGGTTCGAAGTGCCGGAATCTCCATATATTAAGGAACGCTGCGTGCTGGCCGACGAAGTAGGCGTACTAGTTGCTCCACCGAACCCCACCAAAGTTCCTCCGGTTATTTTAAATGTGTTTTGATCGCAATCAATGCCTTCTTCCGGACTAGTAGTACCCGAAGACACAATCAATCCGCCCGATATGGTTAATGGCCCGTTAGAGTCAATACCGTCATTATTGGAACTATAGCAATAAACCGAGCCACCCGTTATAACAATACCACTTGCCGCATTGATGCAATCGTCATAAGCAGTAACCTCCACCGTTCCGCCGTTAATAGTCAATACACTTTTACTCTCAATGCCTTCGCTGGAATCTCCTCCTTTGGCTGTAACATTGATAGTACCACCATTAATAGTCACATTACCGTATCCCTTAATACCTTTGGCCGATGCCGCTTTGGTCGTTACAGTAACCGTACCGTCGTTAATAACCACAGCACCTTCGTCGCAGTTAATACCTTCGTCAGTAGACGTAACCTGAACCGTGCCACCCTCAATTAATATAGCCTCGTTGGTATGGATGCCATCGGTTGCGGCTGCGGCAACCGTTAATTGCACACCCGGACGAATCAATATATAATCATCGCTGCACACAGCGTGTTTGTATTTGCCGGATACGGTGAGGCTACCGCTGCCACTAAAGATAAGCTGCCCTTCACTAAATAAACACCCTTTCTGGTCTTCCGTGCTGGTAGGGTAAGACGAGCTGTCGGTCAACTTATTAACCGTTCCTTCCGTAAGTACGGCAAAAACCCTCTTGTGCGATTGAATGTTTATAGCCGGGCCCGAAGTAGAGGTTATATCCACACCGTTAAAGTTCAACTTAAACTTATAATCACTATAAATTTTCAAAGAACCGGCCGTTGTGGTACCACTCAATACGTATTCAACCCCTTCAATAGTCGAAGTTATCACCACATTGGCACCCGATTGTGATACCGTGACCCCACTCGCAGCATTCGTTACGCTGGCAGTGGTGCCCGAATAAACAATACCAACCACCGTACTGAATGTAGCATTCTCAACCAAATCATCACCCGAAGGCTCTGTTATCACTTCACCCGAAGTGTCGCCGTTTTCATCCGTCACCTCATCGGTATCACTGGTACAGCCTAAGCAAAGAGCTCCTGCCAGGGCCATCATGTAACACGCAATTAAATATCTTTTCATCATACAGAGCTTTAAAATTTTAATGAATAACCTAGTCCCAAAACATGTCCGTCATCTTCCTCATCATCCGTTTCCGACTGGTATCGGTAAAACAAATCGAGCTTACTACGTTTATTAATCTTATATTCAGTACCCAACGTATACCTTGTTTTCTCCAGATCATTACCCTTTGGATTATTCAAGGTGTGATAAAACTCCACCGAAGTATATGGAGTCAGTTTTGATTTGGGCAGATTATAAGCAAGCTGTAACCGTGATCGCATAATCTTTTTGGGATTTGCCCGAGAGGCGGTTTCAGACACCCCCACCCGATAGGTTTGCTGGTATTTTTCGCGCAAAGAAAGTTCTATTCTATTCCATACATAACTGCCGGTTGCATAGAAGCTATACCGATGTCCTACCTCCCATTCTCTTTTCGGATGATTATAGTTAATCAAGTTATAAGCACCGCCCAGCTTCAAATAAGAGTTAACTGAATATGAAAGATCAACGCCTGCCGACCATCGATCAATGGTTCCTACATCGTTTCGCGTTCTGAACTCCCCTTCAAAAGAAGCGTCGAAGCCCGGAAATATTTTCTTTTTCACCTCCAGACTTGTCCATATACCAAAGTCACTATCCTGAGCACTTACCATGGGAGCAACGAACCAAAGCAAGCCCGATAAAATCAAAAGAAACTTATTCATTTTCACGTGGTATTCTAGTTACTGTATCAATGGTATTTATCTCATCACAAAGCGGTTCATAGTATATTTTCACCATGGCACTGTCACGCAAGAAATCAATATGCCCCACTTCAACTTTCAGGATCGGGAGTCCCGTTCGTTGCTTTAAGTCATCTAACAACAAAGCTGCATTCTCCGGTTTAATAAGTTCAATGCGGTCATATTGAATCAGTTTGCAGGAAATGTGTTTCAGCCATCGATTGCTTTCACTCACCCAAATGCTGAGAATAAAAATTAAATTCGTAGCAACCAACTCGGTATAACTTATTTCCACAGCCAAAGCGTTGATGACTGAAATGGCAATAATCACAAATAAGTAAGTCATCTCCCTGATGGGAACCGATTCTGTGCGGTATCTGATGATGCCGAAAATGGCAAACAGTCCTAGTGCAAAGCCTATTTTCAGTTTAACGCTGCCAAGCAAAAAAATTAAAAAGAATACGCTGATGCTTATGAGTGTAAAAGTGAAGTAATAGTCGCGTCTTTTGCTTTTTGAGTAATAAAAGAACTGAATGATACCAAATATCACCAGCATATTAAAGGCAAACCTCAACAGCAGTTGCATGAATCCGGCGCCATCGAGCAGCGGTGCCTCCAACAAAGTTATATCTGTAAAATCTTCCATGGTCTAAATTGTTATTTGATTTTGTATTTGTTCTATTTTCCTTATTCTGGGTTTAAAGCGATTATACTTCAAAGCCGGGTTAGTGAGTACAGACCCCAAACAATACTTACTGATGCTCACCGGCAGCACATGCATTTGATGCAGAATCTCTTTTACCGGAGAGAAATGATTGCCATCTCTTTTTAACTCAATGATAGCTACCTGATCCATCGCGGCCTGTTGTCCGGTAAGCAAGTCTTGAAAGCACACGTTCGTGTCAATGGTTAAACGCTCAGTCATTTGTTTGTTAACCAGCGTTATGCGGTTGAATGAATTTTGTAATTTGCCAGAGAGTTGCGATAAGCTGTACCAAGCATATTTCTGCAGGAAATCCTCGGCGCCCTCTTCCTGCAAGTTAAGCAAGTTACTTACAAGTATTCGTTTCTTGTCCGTGCGTCCTTTGTTATTCTTATTTTTCACTTCGAGGAAAGTCAGTCCGGAATCTTTATAAGTGCGTACCCGTATCTTTTCACGAACGGTTCTTCCATTTTGATGGGCCATAAACATGTCTCTCCCCTCGGTATCCAAGTATGTGGTTTCATAAGGCATGTTCCGCCGGCACGTAATTTCCTGAATCCTATAATCTTTCTGCAATGAAAGAAGGATTGCAGGCAACAAATCAATGGAAGTAGTGTACTTCGTATCAATGCGGTTCATTAAGCGAACGGCATTCATCTCTTCGAGTGACACCGGTTCAAAGTGAGTAAGCAAAGGATTTAAGTATTCTAAATGCATAAGTTACATATTACAATCGTGTTACGAAGCTATGGAGAATAGTTCTGATTAAAAAAACGAATCAATCAACTGCTCTATTTTATAAACGAGTTGGTTGTTTTATCCGCTAAATGTCCCGACAGCAGCAGAATAAAAAGATGTTGAGGAACATGGTTCTTGCTCATAACAGACCCATTTGTGCATTTTTAAAGCATATTTCTTTGCAGAATCAACTGATTGCGTAAATTTGCAGGATAATACTAATACTTATAACATGAGTTTGAAAATTGTTGTACTGGCAAAACAAGTTCCCGACACACGAAATGTAGGGAAGGATGCCATGAAAGCCGACGGAACTATTAATCGCGCGGCACTTCCTGCTATCTTCAATCCGGAAGATCTCAATGCATTAGAGCAGGCTCTCCGTTTAAAAGATGCCCATCCGGGGTCAACTGTTACTATCCTCACCATGGGTCCGGGCCGGGCCGCCGATATAATTCGTGAAGGATTATTCAGAGGAGCAGATAATGGTTACTTGCTAACCGACAGGGCATTTGCCGGTGCCGATACCTTAGCCACATCTTATGCATTGGCTACTGCTATCAAGAAGATCGGTACCTGTGACATTATCATCGGTGGACGCCAGGCGATTGATGGTGACACGGCACAAGTTGGGCCCCAAGTAGCTGAGAAGCTGGGAATGCCCCAAATAACTTATGCGGAAGAGATTTTAAAAGTGACCGACAAAGCAATCACAGTAAAACGACACATTGATGGTGGAGTAGAAACCGTTACAGGCCCTCTGCCGATGGTTATAACCGTAACAGGATCGGCAGCTTCTTGCCGCCCCCGAAATGCCAGACTCGTGCAAAAGTATAAACATGCCAAAACAATTACCGAGAAACAACAAGGTAATTTGGACTACACAGAATTGTATGACAAACGCGACTATCTGAACTTGGTTGAGTGGAGCGTTGCCGATGTACAAGGTGATTTGGCACAATGCGGACTATCCGGTTCACCCACCAAGGTGAAAGCTATTCAGAACATTGTATTCCAGGCCAAAGAGAATAAAACGATTGGTAGCAATGACCGCGAAATTGAAGAACTAATTGTTGAACTGTTAGCTAACCATACCATTGGCTAAACTCCTAATTACTGAGAAATATGAATAACTTATTTGTATATTGCGAAATAGAAGACGGAAATGTAGCCGATGTAAGCTTGGAACTCCTTACCAAAGGCCGTTCACTGGCTAACGAATTGAAATGTCAGCTGGAAGCTGTTGTAGCCGGAACTGATTTAAAAAACATTGAAAAGCAAATCATTCCTTATGGTGTTGACAAACTACATGTTTTTGACGCCAAAGGTTTGTACCCTTATACTTCATTGCCCCATACCTCTATATTGGTCAACTTATTTAAGGAAGAACAACCTCAAGTTTGTTTGATGGGTGCTACGGTTATCGGTCGTGACTTAGGCCCTCGTGTTTCTTCAGCCCTAACCAGCGGATTGACAGCCGACTGTACCGCTCTGGAAATTGGTGATCACGAAGATAAAAAAGAAGGAAAAACTTATAAGAACCTACTTTATCAAATTCGTCCCGCATTTGGCGGCAACATTGTAGCAACCATCGTCAACCCCGAACATCGTCCGCAAATGGCTACTGTTCGCGAAGGTGTGATGAAAAAACAAATCCTTTCTGACACTTACAAAGGAGAAGTAATCAAACACGACGTGAGTAAGTATGTTGCTCCGACCGACTTCATCGTTGAAGTGATAGAACGCCACGTAGAAAAAGCAAAAAATAACTTGAAAGGATCACCTATCATCATTTCGGGCGGATACGGCGTTGGTTCTAAAGAGAATTTTGACTTACTGTTTGAATTGGCCAAAGTGCTGAATGCAGAAGTTGGTGCCAGCCGTGCTGCTGTGGATGCGGGTTTTGCCGAACACGACAGGCAGATTGGACAAACCGGAGTCACTGTTCGTCCTAAGTTATATATTGCCTGTGGCATTTCGGGACAGATTCAACACATTGCCGGTATGCAGGAAAGTTCAATGATTATCTCCATTAATAACGATGAAGATGCACCGATCAATACCATAGCCGATTACGTAATCAATGGTACGGTGGAAGAAGTTATACCGAAGATGATCAAGTTTTACAAACAAAATTCTAAGTAATCATGGCTAATTTTTATATCGATACACCGGAACTCAAGCACCACTTGAATCATCCGTTAATGAAAAGAATCGTAGATCTGAAAGAAAGAAACTACGCAGACAGAGAAAATTACGAATACGCTCCTGTTGACTTCGAAGATGCAATGGACAGCTATGATAAGGTTCTCGAAATTGTGGGTGAGATTTGTGGTGATATCATTGCGCCCAACGCCGAAAGCGTTGACCACGAAGGCCCTTCCGTTGCCGACGGCCGGGTGACGTATGCCAACGGAACTTTTGCTAACCTGGAAGCTTGCCGCAAGGCCGGTTTAATGGGTATGGCTATGCCCCGACGTTTTGGCGGACTTAACTTCGCTGTTGTGCCTTACATCATGGCGGCAGATATTGTGAGCCGCAGTGACGCAGGTTTCGAAAACTTGTGGGGACTTCAGGATTGTGCCGAAACAATTTATGAATTCGCTAACGAAGATCAGAAGAAACGCTATATAACCCGTGTTTGTCAGGGAGAAACCATGTCAATGGACCTGACGGAACCCGATGCCGGTTCCGACCTGCAATCGGTTATGCTCAAAGCTACTTACAGTGAGAAGGACGAATGCTGGTATCTGAACGGAGTGAAACGTTTCATTACCAACGGTGACGCCGACATTCACTTGGTATTGGCACGCTCGGAAGAAGGTACTCATGACGGCCGCGGCTTGTCTATGTTCATTTACGACAAACGAAACGGCGGAGTGAACGTGCGTAGAATTGAAAACAAGATGGGTATCAAAGGATCACCTACTTGCGAGTTGGTTTACAAAAACGCAAAAGCTGAACTTTGCGGTGATCGTAAACTGGGTCTTATTAAATACGTTATGGCGCTGATGAACGGTGCCCGTCTGGGTATTGCCGCTCAATCGGTGGGATTATCGCAGGCCGCTTACAACGAAGCATTGGCTTATGCCAAAGACCGCAAACAGTTTGGAAAAGCAATTATTGAATTCCCGGCTGTTGCTGAAATATTGTCTTTGATGAAAGCTAAACTCGATGCGTCACGCACCTTATTATATGAAACAGCTCGTTATGTAGATGTTTATAAAGCTCTCGACGATATTGCCAAAGAACGCAAACTAACTCCGGAAGAACGTCAGGAACAGAAAACATTCTCTAAGTTAGCCGATAGCTTTACTCCTCTTGCCAAAGGAATAGGCAGTGAGTTTGCAAACCAAAATGCATACGACTGTATTCAGATTCATGGTGGTTCGGGTTTCATGAAAGATTATGCTTGTGAGAGAATTTACCGTGACTCACGCATCACTTCCATTTACGAAGGTACTACGCAATTGCAGGTGGTTGCAGCCATCAGATACGTTACGACCGGTGCTTATTTATCTAAAATCCGCGAATATGAAACGGCACAGGTAGCTCCTGAGTTTGAAGGATTAAAGAACAGATTGAAAGAGCTGGCAAACAAATACGAGGCTATTGTGACTAAAATCACTGAAGAGAAAGATCAGGAACTGATTGATTTCGCCGCTCGCCGTTTAGTAGAAATGTCGGCCCATCTTATCATGTCTCACCTAATGGTTCAAGATGCAAGCAAGAACGATTTGTTTACTGAATCGGCTCATGTTTACGTAAGATTCGCTGAATCTGAAATAGACAAGCATGTTACTTTCCTTAGCAAATTCGACAAAGATGATTTAGCTTACTATAGAAAGTAAGCTTCTAATCACCGCTATATAAGGGCACTCTCTTCTGTTTTTGAAGAGGGTGCCCTTTCTTTTATAATTAAACATATACAAACAACCCATAATAACAGTTAATTTATAGTCGCACATATATCAATACTGAATTTAATACGCTTTATTTGCATACAACTTAACACAAGTTGAACCTTAAACATTACGCAATTATGAAGAGTAAAGGTTGGCTATTTGCCATTTCACTCTCTGTTATGTCGTTAAACGTATGCGCAGAGCAGTGGATAAGAATTAACCAACTCGGCTACTTGCCTCAATCCAGAAAAGTTGCAGTCTTTATGAGTGAAGAGAAAATTGAAATTAAAGAGTATGCTTTAATTGATGCATTCACCGGAAAAGTTGCAAGAACATTTGCCACCCCCCTGGCAAAAGGAAAAAACGGAAAGATGGAGAGCACGTACCGATTGGATTTCAGCGACTTTAATCAAACCGGAACCTATTATCTGAAAGCAGGGACAACTCAATCTCCCCGCTTCAGTATAGATCCGGGCGTTTACAATGGAACTGCCGATTTTTTGCTGAACTATATGCGTCAGCAAAGATGCGGCTATAATCCGTTTCTAAAAGACAGTTGTCATGTACATGACGGCTACATTGTTCATCACCCAACGAAGACCGGGCAACACATTGATGTACGCGGGGGTTGGCATGATGCAACCGACTATCTGCAATACACCACCACTTCTGCAAACGCTATTTATCAAATGATGTTTGCGTACCAACAAAACCCCGAGGCATTTGCTGATGCATATAATGAAGCGGGACTAAAAGGGAGCAACGGTATACCGGATATTGTAGACGAAATCAGGTGGGGGCTCGACTGGTTAAACAGAATGAATCCTGAAAAGGGGGAATTTTATAATCAGATTGCCGACGATAGAGATCATACCGGCATGCGTTTACCCAACAAAGACTTGGTTGATTACGGTTATGGCCCGGGAAAAGGACGTCCTGTGTACTATTGCAGCGGAGAGAAACAAGTTCGGGGTAAATTCACCAACGCAACGACCGGTATTGCAAGCACAACCGGGAAGTTTGCCTCTTGTTTTGCGTTAGGAGCAACCATTATGCGGAAGTATGACCCTGCCTTTGCCGACGTATTGGCTACCAAAGCTCACGATGCATATCAAAGTGGAATGGAAAAGCCGGGCGCCTGCCAAACTGCTTCCGTGCTATCTCCTTATATTTACGAAGAAGACAACTGGACGGACGACATGGAACTGGCTGCTGCCGAGTTGTTCCTGACTACAAAAAACAATCAATTTCTGGAACAGGCCATTGAGTACGGAAGAAGAGAGCCTGTTACGCCGTGGATGGGTGCAGACAGTGCCCGGCATTACCAATGGTATCCTTTTATGAATATGGGACATTACAGATTGGCGAGCACAGGAAACCAGCGTGTAAGCAACGAATTTATCAGGAACATGCGCTCGGGCATACAGCGTGTGTTCGAAAAAGCCAAAGAAGATCCTTTCCTGTTTGGCATTCCCGGCGTATGGTGTTCCAATAACCTGACCGCCGCCATGCTTACTCAGTGCCGGTTGTACAGGGAGTTAACAGGTGATTTAACCTATGAGGAGATGGAAGCCTCCCTGCGCGACTGGCTGTTTGGCTGTAATCCGTGGGGCACAAGTATGATAGCCGACTTGCCTCTTTGGGGTGATTACCCCAGCCAACCGCACTCGTCGTACTATACGGCCCGGCTAGCGAACACGTCGGGAGGACTGGTTGATGGTCCGGTGTACGCAACTATATTCAAAGGTTTAAGAGGGGTACATTTGGATGGCGGAGAATCATACGAACGATTTCAGCCCGAAAATTTAGTTTACCACGATGACACGCACGACTATTCAACCAATGAACCCACCATGGACGGTACTGCTTCGTTAACCTATTACTTGTCGGCCTTGCAGAAAGACGGCATGAAGAGCGGTCATACGTTAAGCAATAAGAATACGTTCATCAACGGAGGAATCATTCGTACGGATACAACCCGCAAACAAATCACATTGATCTTTACCGCAGACGACAAAGCAGACGGAGCGGCTGATATCAGAGAGATTCTTCGCAAAGAGAAAATAAAAGGAAGCTTTTTCTTCACCGGAAGGTTTTACAGAACATTTCCGGAGGTTGTCTCTCTTTTAAGAAACGACGGTCACTATCTGGGCGCTCACAGCAACGCACACCCTCTTTATTGCTCTTGGGAAAAAAGAGACTCCACATTAATCAGCAGGGAGGAGTTTGAAAAGGACTTATTGGCTAACTACGAATTAATGAATCAGGCAGGCATTGCATACACGGACGCTCCTTATTTTGTTCCTCCTTACGAACACTATAATGCAGAAATTGCGTCGTGGGCCAAGAGTATGGGTATACAACTGATTAACTTCACACCGGGCAGCGGAACAAATGCCGACTATACCACTCCGGAAATGAAGAACTACAAAAGCAGTGAAAGCATCTATAAACAAGTACTATCTAAAGAAAAAGAAAAGGGACTGAACGGTTACATCATACTGATTCATTTAGGAACCGATGACAAACGTACCGACAAGTTCTATAAAAACGGCATGAGGAAAATGATTTCGAAGCTAAGAAAAGAAGGGTATGTTTTTACCGGACTAGCAGAAGCTTTAAACAGATAATGTTTGTTCACCAAGATACTAGTCTGTATTTATTCCCCCAAAAATACAGATAATAGAAGAGGTTCGGGCTTGTGAAAGTCCGAACCTCATTGCATTTACCTTTATTATATAGTGTACGAGGAAGTTATTGATGGAGCAAACTGATGAAGTTATCAATATCCTCGTCCGTCGTATCAAAAGAAGTAACCAGTCGGATTTCATTGTTCGCTTCATTCCAGAAATAGAAATAATAGCTTTGCAATAACCGGTCAATCGTTGCACGAGGCATGGTAAGAAATAGCTGGTTGCTTTCAACCTTTTGCGTAAAGCACACACCCGGGTATTGCTTCAATGCATCGCACAACCGCTGAGCCATTGCATTGGCATGCTCTGCGTTCTTCAACCACAGGTGGTCCGTTAAGTAAGCCGTAAACTGACAGGATAAATAGCGCATTTTCGATGCCAGCTGAGCTGATTGCTTACGAACGAACGCAGCACTAGCTTTTAGCTCTTCGTTGAAGATCACAACGCACTCACCCATCATCAAGCCATTTTTGGTACCACCGAAACTCAGTACATCAATGCCGCAGTCGGCTGTGATTTCCTTTAGCGAAGTCTTTAAATAAGCACATGCATTGGCAATGCGGGCACCATCCATGTGAACATACATTCCATGTTCATGGGCAAGAGACGTAAGCGCCTTCAATTCGACGGGCGTATATACAGTACCTAACTCAGTACACTGAGACAAGTAAATAGCACCGGGTTGCGAATGATGCTGATCGCCAAAACCATGCAAATAAGGACGTATTAATTCGGGGGTAAGCTTACCGTCGGGTGTGAGCACCGGACGAATTTGTGCGCCTGTGTTTTTTACCGGTGACCCGCATTCATCAACATAAATATGCGCCGTTTCGGCACATATAATGGAGTGAAACGGTCTAACCATAAGCTGTAAAGCAACAATATTGCTACCCGTACCGTTAAAAACAAACAGGGGTTCACACACTGGAGTGAATGACTCTTTTAGCATGGCAACCGCCTGATCGGTCCACTTGTCACTACCGTATCCCAACGCATGGTCCTCATTGGCATGTTGCAAAGCATCCATCACCAAAGGATGCACTCCCGAATTATTATCAGATGCGAAACTTCTCATACTCTTTCTTTAAATTTAGTGCAAAGAAAGAGATTTGTTCTCAGAAAAGGAAAACTTTAACCGATATATACGTTAACACATAAGTAAACACATGACTCTTCTCCCTCTTCTTTGAATTCGATCTTATTTTCACGGGCCAGCCAACCGATTGCAGCTCCCAGTTCTTTATCACTTAAACCTGATTTTTCTTGTAAGGCAGCACAACTCCAACACGTGTTATCACTGAGCAGTTTCCAGATTTTGCCTGCATTATGACCAATATCATTCTTATTCATATCCGAGATAATTATTAGGTTAAACATGTAGTTAGTTAATTCTCGCACTGTAAAAATAACAATAATAGATCAGAAATGTTATTACAATAAAGCTAAAAAAGCATTTCAATAGAAAAGATTAACAGTATAACACATTTAATAAAAAGCCGCTCCCTGAAATCAAGGAGCGGCTTTTTATTAAATATGGTCGGGAAGATTACATCATACCGCCCATGCCTCCCATACCGGGAGCACCCATAGGCATATCTGCTTTATCTTCTTTCTTTTCAACAATGACGCATTCGGTAGTTAAGAACATTCCGGCAATTGAAGCCGCATTTTCCAAAGCAACACGAGTCACTTTCGCTGGATCAACTACACCGGCAGCATGCATATTTTCATAAACATCTGTACGAGCATTGTAACCGAAATCGCCTTTGCCTTCGCGTACTTTCTGTACCACTACAGCACCTTCTTTACCGGCATTAGCCACAATCTGACGAAGAGGTTCTTCGATGGCACGCTTAATGATTTCAATTCCGGTTGTTTCGTCGGCGTTGTCACCTGTAAAACCTTCCAAAACATCAATAGCACGGATGTAAGTTACACCACCACCGGGAACAATACCTTCTTCAATAGCTGCACGAGTAGCACACAAAGCATCGTCAACACGGTCTTTCTTTTCTTTCATCTCAACTTCAGAAGCAGCTCCGACATAAAGTACCGCTACACCGCCCGACAATTTAGCCAAACGCTCTTGCAGTTTCTCTTTATCATAATCAGAAGTTGTTGTTTTGATCTGAGCTTTGATTTGGTTGATGCGTGTTTCGATGTTTTCTTTAGCACCTGCACCGTTTACAATAGTGGTATTGTCTTTAGAAACAGTGATCTTATCACAAGTTCCCAACATTTCAAGCGTAGCTTGTTCAAGCTTCAAGCCTTTTTCTTCGCTAATTACCAATCCGCCGGTAAGCACTGCAATGTCTTCAAGCATTTCTTTTCTGCGATCACCAAATCCGGGAGCTTTCACTGCACAGATTTTCAATTGAGAGCGCAAACGGTTAACTACCAATGTAGTAAGAGCTTCGCTGTCAACATCTTCAGCAATAATTAAAAGAGGACGGCCAGTTTGTACTGCCGGTTCCAAGATAGGAAGCATGTCTTTCAAGTTAGAGATCTTCTTGTCGTATATAAGAATATACGGCTTCTCCATCTCACACTCCATTTTCTCTGTATTGGTAACAAAGTAAGCAGACAGATAACCGCGATCAAACTGCATACCTTCTACTACACCAATTGTAGTATCAGTACCTTTAGCTTCTTCAATCGTGATAACACCGTCTTTTGAAACCTTGCGCATCGCATCGGCAATGAGCTTTCCAATAGTAGGATCATTGTTGGCCGATACAGTTGCTACTTGCTCTATCTTATCATAATTGTCACCAACCTTTTCTGATTGAGATTTGATAGATTCAACCACTTTAGCTACAGCCTTGTCGATACCGCGTTTCAAGTCCATTGGGTTTGCACCGGCAGTAACGTTCTTCAAGCCTTCGGCTACAATTGACTGAGCAAGTACTGTTGCCGTTGTTGTTCCGTCGCCGGCATCGTCACCGGTTTTTGAAGCAACTTCTTTCACCAACTGAGCACCTGTATTTTGGAATGCGTCAGATAATTCAATTTCTTTGGCTACTGTAACACCATCTTTGGTAATGTGTGGTGCACCAAACTTTTTCTCAATGATAACGTTACGTCCCTTAGGGCCTAAAGTTACTTTTACTGCGTTTGCTAGTTCATCAACTCCTTTTTTCAAGTGATCACGAGCTTCCAGATTGAATAATATTTCTTTTGCCATAATATCTTTATACTTTTATAATTTACATTTCTGATGATTAACCCAAAACCGCGAGTACATCGCTTTGACGCATAATGAGGTATTTTGTGCCATCAACTTCAAGTTCTGTTCCGGCGTATTTACCATAAAGAACAGTGTTACCTTCTTTTAAGACCATTTCTTCATCTTTTGTACCGTGACCTACCGCCACTACTTCACCTTTCAAAGGTTTCTCTTTTGCTGTATCAGGAATAATGATACCACCAATTGTTTTTTCTTCTGCAGGTGCAGGAAGTATAAGCACTCTGTCTGCTAATGGTTTAATGTTCATAGTTGTACCTTTTTATATTAAAATTAAAACTACTATTATTTATAATTTCTGCCGTGTGAGACAGACAAAACATATTAAGCGAAAACTATGCCAGAGGCGAATGTCAGTCCGTTTTGGGGTATTAAACTGACAATTTGACGGTATGATGGTAGGAAACAATTTGTTTCGCACGAAGAAACTCAGAGTTTGCAACGATGAAACTATTGGAACTTGACTTACTCCTCTTTATCTTTGCTTTTGGTAATCCAAGACGGAATAACTAAAAATCCCAGCAAAAGATACAAATAGTAAGTGATGATTCTCCATACAAAAGCCACAATCAGGGCAACTCCCGCAATAGGAAAGAAACTTTCATAGTATTCTTTAAACATGTATTCGCTCACGCCGCTTCCGCCGGGAGTGGGCGCAACGGTCATCACAATCCAGAGTATCAATTGACGGGCAAACGCAAGCAGATGTCCGTTTTGCTCACTAAAGGCAAATAAAAGAGCATTGACCACCGCAAACCGGCAAATCCATGCCAAACAAGTGCTGCCCATTGCTTTGAACCAAAAGCGCATTGATTGATTGCTCAATTCGCCTGAACTTAAAGCTAAGTCAGTGGCAAACACTTCTATTTTGTCTTTCCACCTGCGCAAAACAGGCAGTTTAGCAATAAGCTGCAAGAGGGACTTCACGTAATTAGGACGCTTAAACAGGGCCACGAACAGAACGACTGTCCACAAGAAAACCACGGAATAAGTGGCAATAAAAAGTAATTTAATGCTCGACGAGAACAAGTTGGACGCTCCAAAAAGCTCGTCGGCCGAGAAGAAAAGAAGTATTAGCGGACAGAGAAGAACTAAAAAAAGCTCATCGAGGAACAAACAGGCAACCATTATGGCCGAAGCTCGCCCCATTTCAACACCTTCTTTTTTCAGGAAGAGAACAATCAAACTACTTCCGCCAACGGAAGAAGGGGTAACCGCAGAGGTAAACTCACAAAGTACATTCACATTAAAAACCTGCCGCCACGAAAGGGCATAAGCGCTCATCTGTCTGAACCTTAACATCAAGCCCGCATCGCGCATCAGGATGAGTATAACCGCCAGCACAACACCTGCAATCATTTTGGCATCGACCGTCAGTCCCCTGAAAAGTGAGGAATCATACTCTTTATAAAAGATTGCAAAGAAAACGGCCAGACCTATAACCACAGGTAGTCCGATTGAATATCGACTAAACCCTTTCATACATCACTCCACCGGTAAAACAACGTGGTGAGTTGTAGCGACTCTTATGAATCAGCCTCTGGTATCTGTCGTATACTTCGTCGGCAATGTCCTCCCAAGAACGTACGATGGTGGAAGAAGCGCGTAAGCCTACATCGCCAACTAGCTTCGGATTCATCATCAGTTCCTGCAAGCGGTCGGCAAAAAAGTCAACAGAATGATCGCTCAAAAATCCGTTATAATTATCCACAATCTCGTCGGCACAAGTAGCTCCTCGCAACAACAACGAAGGGGTGTGCAGGCCCGCTGCCTCACGAACAACCAGCGGTGCATTGTCATACAATGACGGAAAGAGGAAAAGATCGGCAGCGGTGTAGTAGCTTTTCAGCACATTTCTGTCGGCCACATTTCCCAGAAAATGAATCTTATGCGACAGGTTACGCTCTGCCACCCTATCTACCATCTCTTGATAGGCATAACCCGAACCCACAAAAAACATCTGAAAAGGAAGATCACGAATCAAGGCCAAAGAGTCGAGAATGAACCCTATATTTTTCTCCCAAATGTGCTGCCCAACAAATAGAAACATCGATTCTCCTTCACGAATACCCAACCGGCGGCGCGTTTCTATTCTTAATAGAGCCGACGAAGCATCCAACGTCAAGTCACTTCCATTGTTAACCACTTCAACCTTTCCTTTATAACCGTATTCGCGCAAGGTTTCTTCTACGGAGGCTTGTGGTATCCAGACCTCATCGGCCATCTCATAAAATCGCACAATTTTCTTTATCAGTAAATCGACCAGATATTTATTGGAAATGATACGCTCTATATCCGTACGATATTTGGAGTGAAAGGTGGCAATCAACGGTATATTTTGTGAACGGGCTATTTGCACAGCCAGTTTACCCGAAGAGAAAGGGCAGTGTGCATGAGCCAACTCAAAAGAGAGACGAGACAATTTGAGCTGAAAGGGCCAGTCAATGCCCGGGAAGCCCAAACGATAGGGCTTCCGCATAGGGATTGGTGCTGATGAATATCTAAATACGGGATAGCCTGTACAATCTTCCGCCTCTGGATTTTTGGGAGTAACAACACATACATTCTGAGTTTTCTTGTGCAACCAAAATGCATAGTTCTGCATGGTTAAAGATACCCCGTCCATGATCGGGGGAAAGCAATCATTAAATAATCCTATCATCCTTTTCTTTGTTTAGCGCAAAGAAATACAAACGATATTACAATGCGTTTAAGAAACGATGACAGGAATAGAAAATATCACATGCTTCAAGGACGAATGGCAGCAATTAGCTCGTCCGAGCCAAGAAGGGTCTGCTCGCCTGATAACATATTCTTCAATAAGACTTTGTTTTCTTTCATCTCATTCTCGCCAACAATGGCAACGAAAGGTATGTTCTTGGCGTTTGCATACGTCATCTGCTTTTTCATTTTTGCAGAATCAGGATACATTTCGGCACGGATACCGGCAGCACGTACTTTAGTTAATACGGATAAAGAGTAATCGGCCTCATCTTCGCCAAAGTTAACAAACAGCAATTCGGTGCCGTTCACTGCTTCCTTTGGATAAAGTTCTAATTGATTGAGTACATCAAAAATACGATCGGCTCCAAATGAAATACCCACTCCGGATACGCCGGGCATACCAAATACACCTGTCAGATTGTCATAACGACCTCCTCCGGTAATACTTCCAATCTGCACATCCAGCGCTTTCACTTCAAAGATGGCACCGGTGTAATAGTTCAATCCGCGAGCCAGGGTTAAATCCAACTCTATCTGATTGGTCTTATCATCGAAAAGATCGGGCATTTCTGTTTTACGCAACGAGGCAAACTTCTTCAGAATGAACTCACATTCTTCTACTCCTTTTAAGCCTGTTTCACTTGAAGCTAAAACTTGTTTCAACGTTTCAAGCTTCTCAGAGTTGCTTCCCTGCAACAAAATAATAGGCTGCAACTTGTCAATGGCTTCTGCGCTGATGCCTTTCTCTGCCAATTCTTTATTCACATTCTCCAGACCAATTTTGTCCAGCTTGTCAATTGCAACGGTAATGTCTACAATCTTATCGGCTTCATTGATAATCTCGGCAATACCGGTTAGAATCTTTCGGTTGTTTATCTTAATACAAACCCGAATTCCGAAACGGGTGAATACTTCATCTACAATTTGCATAAGCTCCACCTCGTTAAGAAGCGAGTCACTTCCTACCACATCGGCATCGCACTGGTAAAATTCACGGTAACGCCCTTTCTGAGGACGGTCGGCACGCCATACCGGCTGAATTTGGTATCTCTTAAAAGGAAAGGATATTTCGTCACGATGCATCACTACGTAACGGGCAAAAGGAACGGTTAAGTCATATCGCAGCCCTTTCTCACAAAACTTGCTTGCCAGCTTTGCAGCATCTCTGCTCAACAGTTCTTCATCTGTCAAGCCCGAGAAGTAATCTCCTGAGTTTTGTATCTTAAAAAGGAGTTTATCACCCTCATCACCATACTTCCCCATTAATGTGGAAAGCATTTCCATGGAAGGAGTTTCAATCTGTTGGAAACCATAAAGATGATAAACGTCGCGAATAGTATTAAATATATAGTTTCTTTTTGCCATTTCTACTGGCGAAAAATCACGTGTTCCTTTGGGTATTCCCGGTTTAGCTGCCATAACTTAAACTATTTATTTTTTAATTGAATGGCAAAGTTACACGAAATTAATGAGTTAAGCAGAGTGAATTATAAAAAAAAAACGCACACCCGGAATTTCCTGATGTGCGTTTCGTATTTTAAAACAAGATTTAATCCCGTCTACCCATATAAATCATAATATAATAAATTAATGTCGCCAAAGAACCAAGCGCTGCAACAACATAAGTATAAGCTGCTGATTTCAGAGCGTCTTCCGCTTGCGCGTGGTTATAAGAATTGGTAATGCCCGCACTACTTAACCATACCAACGCACGCTTACTTGCATCAATTTCTACAGGAAGCGTAATAAAGCTGAATAGAGTTGTCATAGCAAACAAGATAATACCACCTAGCAATAATTGGGGGAAAGAATTTAATAGAAGGATTCCTCCAAGTATGAGCCAGCTAACCCATTGAGAAGCGAATGTAACAACGGGAACCAGTTTGCTACGCATAGTTAACGGTGCATAAGCCCGTGCATGTTGCACTGCATGACCACATTCATGTGCGGCAACTGCTGCTGCCATAACACTGTTGCTGGCATATACTCCTTCACTTAAGTTAACTGTCTTATTGGCAGGGTTATAATGGTCGGTCAACATACCTTGGGTACTAGTAACCTGCACATCATAGATGCCATTATCTTGCAGCATTTTAATGGCTACATCACGTCCCGTCATTCCAGAGGGCAAAGCCATCTTGGAATACTTTTTAAACTTGCTTTTAAGGTTCAACTGAACCAAATAGCTCACTAAAGCAATTCCAATAAATATAATCCACGAACTTGATATCATAATATCTTTATTTCTTTTTAGTTACTACAAAAAGAAGAAGCAAATAGTTTGCCAAAACTATATAAAAAAACAAGAGACTGTACGCAGCCTCTTGTTTTTTTAATGAGAATTAGTATTTTACTTATTCTTCAGTATATCGTTCAATGGTTTGTTCTCTGTCAGGACCAACTGAAACAATCTTAATTTCAACGCCGAGCTGCTCTTCCAGAAATGATAAATATGCATTGAATTCTTCAGGGAATTCGTCTTCGCTCTGCATTTTCGTCATATCGGTTTGCCAACCGGGAATATCTACGTAAACCGGTTCCACTTTCTCATTAATGTCGTATGGGAAATAATCAATCTCCTCACCATTCACGTTGTAGGCAACGCAGGCTCTGATTGTTTCAAATCCGTCGAGCACATCGCTTTTCATCATAATTAGTTTGGTAACTCCATTAATCATAATGGAATATTTTAAAGCAACCAAATCAATCCATCCACAACGACGCTTACGTCCGGTTACTGATCCGAATTCGTGCCCTAAAGTACAAATTTCATCTCCTGTCTTATCAAATAATTCAGTCGGGAAAGGACCGGAACCAACGCGCGTGCAATAGGCTTTAAAGATACCATATACTTCACCGATCTTATTAGGAGCAACTCCCAGACCTGTACAAGCACCCGCGCAAACCGTATTTGAGGAAGTAACAAAAGGATAAGAACCAAAATCAATATCCAACATGGTTCCTTGTGCTCCTTCGCACAATATACTTTTGCCTTGAATCAGTAAATTGTTGATTTCGTGTTCGCTATCCACAAACTTAAATTGCTTCAGATATTCAATTCCTTCGAGCCAGGCTTGTTCCAACTCGGTGAGGTCATATTTATAATTTAAGCTTTCTAAGGTTCGTTCGTGTTTAGCTTTCGCTGATTCATATTTTTGTTTAAAGTCACATAAAATGTCTCCTACGCGAACGCCATTACGACTAACCTTGTCGGTGTAAGTAGGGCCTATACCTTTTCCGGTAGTTCCAACTTTAGCATCACCTTTAGCAGCCTCATAAGCCTGATCAAGAATACGATGTGTGGGCAATATTAAATGTGCTTTTTTAGAAATGTGCAATCTGTCTTTTAAATTATGACCGGAAGCTTCCAAAGCTTCTGCTTCTGCTTTGAATAAAGCAGGATCAAGCACAACTCCATTGCCTATGATATTGACTTTATCACCTTGAAAAATTCCGGAAGGGATTGAACGGAGCACGTATTTCTGGCCTTCGAACTCAAGCGTGTGACCGGCATTCGGACCACCCTGAAAACGCGCTACTACATCATACTTGGGAGTTAAGACATCTACAACCTTCCCTTTTCCTTCGTCACCCCACTGCAAACCTAATAGAACATCTACTTTCATTTCTCTTTCTTATTATTACTTGTTTTTTTTCTTTTATTACGCCTGTCACAATTGGCACAAAGACCATATATATATAAGGAATAATGTGACAGGTGAAAACGGTTCATTTTAGTACTCTCAATCGCATTTTGAAGCGTATCGTTTTTCATTTCTGAAACTTTTCCACACTGAGTACATATCAAATGATGATGTGTTTCACGATTATAAGACTTTTCATATTGCGAAGAGGTACCGAACTGATGCTTAATAACTAAGCGAGCATTTATCAAAAGTATAATCGTATTATACAGTGTAGCCCTGCTAACACGGAAATTCTCTTGATTCATCATTTGTGAATACAAAGAATCAATATCAAAATGCCCATCTATGGAATAAATGGTTTCTAGAATTGCATAACGTTCGGGGGTCTTACGATGTCCGTTCGCATTCAGATATTCGGTAAATATCTGCTTTACAGTATCCTTTACATTTTGATTCTCCATATAATAGACACAAACTTAATGCCAACAAAGTTAATTGTTTTTTATAGAAAGTAAGTTATAAAAAGAAGTTTTTTAGAAAGTCGATGCGACATCTCTTACTAATGTATAAAGATACTGTTCCCTTTCATCCTTTGAATTTTCAAGCTCTTCGACTAAACGGCAAACCTGGAAACATTGTTCTTCACTATGTTCCATAAACTTTCTGATTGCCAGTCCGGCAGCGTTACGCACATTGTAACTTCCGGCAAGGACGGCCGTCACCGCCTGGTCTAACAATTCATTTGCAGCAGAATCATCCATAGCTCCTTTCTTCATAAGCAAACGAGCGATAGTTAAGTAACCGCATATCTGCGTAAATTCATCCTCACTCGCAATCCAGTTCATAGATTTAGCAGGGGCGTAGGGTAAATGCTGAAATAAATTCATGCATGTGTGCTCGGCTATTTCAATATTATTAATATCATCAATCCAGATGTCTGCAATTTCAGGGAAGAAAGTATCGACCGGTTGTAATAAGCCGGCAAGGATTTTACACTCCCGAATATTTTCTTTCCATAAAGCTTGCGCTAGTTCGTGATCTTTGGTATAGTTTGAAGCTATAGATTTCAAACGAGGAAGTTCCACACCAAAGTTCAATTTATAACTCAAACCTTTTTCACGCATGCTTGCAGACGCAACTCCGTTCATTGATAAACGGAGTTGTGTCTTTATATTTTTCAGTTCTTCTGCTAATTCCATGTATTTATTCATTTATCGCCGGCAAAGTAGAATAATCTCTGCTGTAGCGCAACATTTGTTCTGTATATCCTTCATTATAAGAGACCTGCACATCCTTTATTTTACCTTCTTTATCATATACGGGTAAATACTCCGGATTTACGAATCCTTTATAAGGTGCTAAGTTTAACGCTTTATACCTTTTAAGAACCTCATTATGAAGTACTGGGTCAACTTTAACAGCATAATTTTCAACCAAAACTCTGGCCGCTTCAAAGTCGCCAGTAGATTTTATCCTCTGTATTTCTTTGAGTAATGCCCCAAAAAGATCACGCAACTTAGCATAGTCGTTGATTACAACATACGCCTTACCACTCTTGTTTACCAATTCAACAACTTTATTAGAAGCCCCTTTATCAAACACCCAACGTGCTATTAATTGCCTATTTCTCATATGAGACTCTTCAATATCTTTTCCGGGTACTATCCGTACCAATTGAGTCATCAAACCATTCATTAAGTAAGTATAGTATTCGGCTTTATATGCTTCTTCATCAGGAAGTAAACCGAGCTCAACCAATTTTTTATCAGCCATGTAATAAAGGCCAAACAGATCGGCACGGGCCTCTTCTATTGTTGAACCATAGGCTTTCAGCGCATCAGGATCCACCCCTGGCAATAATTTACCAGACCCATGTCCTAAACATTCATGCAAATCAGTATGCAGATTACCCGTCAAATCGCCATACTTATCAATCAACTCCTTCTCTAAATTACTGAAAACAAACTCTTCATTAAAACCATTACCGTGTGCAGCCTTATTATAAGCATCTGTAATATTACCAATAGTAACAGATTTGGAACCATGGTGATTTCTAATCCAGTTAGAATTAGGCAAATTAATGCCAATCGCAGTCGACGGATATAAGTCACCCGCTAAAATGGCAGCTGTGATAACCTTAGCACTTACTCCTTTTACTTCCTTCTTCTTATATTCTTGATTGACAGGAGAGTGATCTTCAAACCACTGTGCATTATTGCTGATAAGTTCTGTCCTACGGGTAGCCTCTAAATCTTTGAAATTAACAAGAGACTCCCAACTTGCTTTCATACCAAGAGGATCACCGTAAGTTTCAGTAAAACCGTTAACAAAATCAATGTGTGATTTTAAATCTTTGACCCATAATATGGCATACTCATCAAAAGTCTTTAAATCACCCGAATGATAAAACTCTATTAGTTTTGAGATAACAGCTCTTTGCTCTTCATTCTCAGTTACAGATTTTGCTTTATCCAACCAGAATATGATTTTTTCAATAGCTCCATGATACAAACCACCCAACTTCCAGACTTTTTCAGTTATTACACCGTTATTCTTAACCAAACGACTATTCAAACCATAAGCTACAGGGCACTCTTCTTTTGGATCTTTCATCTTTGCATAAAATTCTTCCGCTTCCGTCTGGGTAACTCCTTCATAGTAGTTACATGCCGATGTTAAAATGAGGTCTTCTCCATCTGACTGATTTACACGTTTCGACATTACATTTGGATCAAATATAACAGGGCGTAGCATGGCAAATAAATCTTCTGCAGTTTGTCCGATAGCTAAAGGCAATTTGTCAGGTTCCAAACTCAACATCTCCTTTTTCAAGAAGTCTTCAGAAAATTCAGGGGAAAATTTTTCTGAACCATAATGATGATGTATTCCATTTGAGAACCAAACTCTTTTCAGATAAACTTCCATGTTCTTAAAGTTCTTATCTGACTTATCACCTTTATAATTCACATATATGGCCTCAAGTGTTTTACGAATAGTCAGATTATACTTTCCATTTTGGTCAAAAAGTATATCTCGCCCTTGAAGTGCAGCTTGAGTAAGATAATACACCAACTCTTTTTGTTTCAACGATAATTTTTCAAAGCCAGGTACATCGTACCTCAATATTTGTAAATCAGCAAATTGTTCCACAGTATATTCTATTTTATCAGCTTCACTAATAGTACTCTTTGAACCGCCACAAAAAGCCAACATTGCGACAGTTGCCACAGAGATCAGATAATTCTTCATTTCCAAAATTAAACTAGGGTTATTAAACACGAAAAAGGAAATATCTCAAATTTATTGAGATAATTCCTTTTCATTAAGTTTTTTAAGATCCGCTTCTATTTATTCTTTTCCATAAATTTTCTACGGTAACCATTAGGCGTTTCACCTACATTCTTGTAGAATGCAGCATAAAAAGACTGACGATTTGCGAAGCCAACCAACGCACTGATTTCTTCTACGTTTTTATCAGCATATCTTTTATCAGTCAGTAGATGCATAGCATCTTTTACTCTATACTCGTTAAGCAAACAAGAATAGTTCATGCCAAAACGAGAATTTACAACCGCCGAAAGATAACGAGTGTTTGTCTGCAATTCTTTTGCTAAATCCTTTGCAGAGAAATCCGGATCTTTATACTTTTTCTGTACTACCACGATATTCAATATCTTGTCGTACAATTCATCTGCCAATTCAGGTCTGATCAAAGATCTGTAAGCAGCTTTTTTTTCTTTTTTCTCCCTTAAGTTATAAGGGCGCTTTTTAGGAGATTGCTCCTGTTTTTTGTTTTCTAAATCACTCATTGAATTAACTGGTTAGGTTTGTTTCTAAATAATACATTATCTAATGCATCTATTTGCTGTCACAAATTTCATACAATTATTTTAAATACACAACTTTATCGTATATATTTTTTCTAAAAAAAAGGTCAAAAACCTTGATTTATATCTTTATTCGATAAATAATAATACAAATTAACTTTTACCATTAAAATTTCACAGTCTGAAGAATATCAGGAACCATTTCTGATTATCAGGGAATAAACGTAACTTTGGCACATAAAACATACAAATTATACATGAACTCTATTTTAAAGACATATTTCGGATATGACAACTTCCGTCCGCTACAAAAAGAAATTATTCAAAACATCGTTTCGAAAAAGGATGTTCTTGTTCTTATGCCTACAGGCGGCGGAAAATCGATATGCTATCAAATACCGGCATTAATGATGGATGGAACTGCCGTTGTGGTATCTCCACTTATCTCTTTAATGAAAGACCAGGTCAGAGCCTTACAAGCCAATGGAATAAAAGCAGGTGCATTAAATAGCAGTAACAATGAAACCGAAAACGTCCAAATCCGAAGAGCATGTATTACCGGAGAATTAAAACTCTTATATATATCGCCCGAAAGGTTAATTTATGAATTAGACTCATTATTAAGAGACATACAAATTTCTCTTTTTGCAATAGATGAAGCTCACTGTATATCACAATGGGGACATGACTTTCGCCCTGAATACACTCAATTAGATCTTTTAAAAAAGAATTATCCCAATATACCTATAATAGCACTTACAGCCACAGCTGATAAAATAACTCAAGAAGACATTACTCGACAATTGAATTTAAATCATCCGAAAATATTTATTTCATCTTTTGATCGACCTAACCTTAGCTTAACAGTTAAAAGAGGATATCAGCAAAAAGAGAAAAATAAGTGCATCCTGGAATTTATTAATGAACACCCAAAAGAAAGTGGCATTATTTATTGCATGAGTAGGAGTAAAACTGAATCTGTTGCACAATTATTAATCAAACAAGGTCTTAACTGCGGAGTATATCACGCCGGACTATCTGCTGAACAGCGAAACAAAGCGCAAGAAGACTTTATAACAGATAAAACGCAGATAATCTGTGCAACAATTGCCTTTGGTATGGGAATAGATAAATCTAACGTCAGGTGGATAATACATTATAATATGCCTAAAAGCATAGAGAGCTTTTACCAGGAAATTGGTAGAGCCGGAAGAGACGGACTTCCCGGAGACACATTGTTATTTTACGCATTGGGTGATCTTATTTTGCTAAGCAAATTTGCAAATGAGAGTGGACAACAACAGATTAATCAGGAGAAGCTTGTACGAATGCAACAATATGCAGAATCTGACGTTTGTCGCAGAAGAATTTTACTAAGTTATTTTGGAGAAACAACACAGAAAGATTGTGGGAATTGTGATGTTTGCAAAAATCGCCCTGAAAAATTCGATGGAACTATCATAGTACAAAAAGCATTAAGTGCCATCATACGAACAGACCAAAAAATAAGAATTAAAACTTTAGTTGATATTTTGAGAGGAAACTACACTACAGAAATCGTTGAGAACAAATATAATGAGCTAAAAACATTCGCTGCAGGAAGAGATGTGCCTGCAAGAGATTGGCAAGATTATCTACTTCAAATGTTACATTTAGGATATTATGAAATAGCATATAATCAAAACAATGTATTAAAGATAACACAGAGTGGATGCAATGTGGTATATGGGAAAGAAAAGGCAAGCTTGATAGTGATTAACAATCGTAGCAACGAACATACAGCAAAAAGGAAAAAAGAAGTAATAAATAAAAAAGAAATTAGCTATAATAGAGAGACAGAGGACTCATCTTTATTCGAGACTTTACGGATATTACGCAAAAAATTAGCCGACCAACAAGCCATACCTCCCTATATCGTTGTTTCAGACAAAGTTCTCAATAATATCTGCCAAATAAAACCTACTACATTAGAATCATTTGGAGCTATTAACGGAATTGGAGAATACAAAAAGGAAAGATACGGAAATGATTTTATTAATGCCATTAAACAGTTTATGGAATAAGTCCTATTTACATTCTTTGATTAAATCCTGTAAATCAGAGGCTGATATTCCTAATGATATAGCTTTATCAAAGCTTAGTTTCGCCAAATATTTCTTCTTCTGAGATAAAAAGATTTGCCCTCGGAGCAAATAGGCTTCACTAGCAGAATCATTTAGCCGTAAAGCTTCATCAAGATCAATTAATGCCATATCTTTTTTATCCAAATCACATTCGATATCTGCACGAGCTATATACAAAGTTGCATCTTTAGGGTTTTCTGTTATCATCATCGTTATACCTTCTAAAGCCTCATTGAGTTTGCCATCTTTCTGATTCAACGTGATAAGGCCTAAACGAGCAGTATAATTTGTAGGCTCTATCTTTAATAATTTCTCATAATCAGCACGACCAGCTTTAAAGTCCTTGCGTTGAGTATAAATGTAAGCTCTCATTAATAATGCCTCAATGTTATCTTTATCAACATCTAAGACCTGACAATAATCTAGGTAAGCATTATCATTTTGCCCTATATTCATGTAAGCAGAACCTCTATTAAGCAGAATTGGTACTGCTATTGGCGCAAAATTCAATGCATATGAATATGATTCTACAGCCTCTGCATGCTTGTTCATTTTTTGTTGAACCATACCTAAATTAGAAAACAAAAGTGCATTATGAGCATTTGTTGGATCTAACTTAAGAGCCTGACGAAAATAGTTTTCAGCCTGCTCCAAACTATCTTTTTCAAAACAGCTCACTCCTTTTTCAGATAAATCATAATACGATTGTCCATTAGCATTTAGTATGCCGACAATAGTCAAAATACAGAAAAAAACAGTTCTCATTTGAATCAAATTAATCAAGTGGATAAGCCTCAAAAGCAAATAATTCTGTCGACATATAACGCTCTCCGGTGTCTGGCAGAAGAACGACAATCATTTTATCAGCAAACTCTGGACGAGAGGCCAATTGCTTTGCTGCATAAACAGCAGCACCAGATGATGTACCAACAAGCAAACCTTCTAAAGTAGACAATGCAATGCGATCTTTAGCACTACCTCCGGGATTAAAGGATTCTAATTTAGCAACAATTTTCGAAGAAAGTCCATATTTGAGGGAATATGCAGAAAGTTCCATCAACGGAGTATTACCTATAAGATCTAAAATTTGTTTGGCTATTTTTGGCATATCACATCTTTTTATGACAAAGATATAGAAATAAAACCGATATAATAAAAACGCAGGAAAAAACATTAAATGTTTAATCCTGCGTTTAACAAACCTAAAGTTAATTCAGAAAACAGTTATGCTTTATTAATAAAATCAACAATCCAATTGCCAACTTCTGAAGTAGAAAAAGATTTTTCACCATCAATCTGAATATCAGCAGTTCTAACATTCGCATTCATTGATGCATCAACAGCCCCTCTAATTAAGGATGCTTCATCTTTCAAATTAAAAGCATATTCAAACATCATAGCTGCAGACAAAACAGTAGCAAGAGGATTTGCAATATTTTGCCCCGCTGCTTGTGGCCATGAACCATGTATCGGTTCAAATACAGAAGTATAAGTACCAATTGAAGCAGAAGGTAGTAATCCCATTGAGCCTGTTATAACAGAACCTTCGTCAGTTAGAATATCACCAAACATATTTTCAGTAACAATAACATCAAAAGAAGTGGGCCATTGAATCATCCTCATAGCAGCATTATCTACAAACATAAATTCAGTTTCAACCTCTGGAAACTTAGGCGCTATTTCTTTAGAGACTTCACGCCATAAACGAGAAGTAGCTAAAACATTCGCTTTATCAACAATAGTTAACTTTTTACGCCTTTTCATAGCATATTCATATGCCAGAGTCACAATTCGGACAACCTCATCACGACTATATACACAAGTATCATATGCCACGTTACCATCTTCCGACCGACCTTGAGGACGGCCAAAATAAAGTCCTCCCGTTAATTCACGAATACACATAAAATCTGCACCTTTTACTAAATCTGCACGTAATGGTGATTTATGAATTAAAGTTTCAAAAGTTACTACCGGACGAATGTTTGCATATAATCCTAATTTCTTACGCATAGCTAAGAGCCCCTGCTCAGGACGAACCTTAGCCGATGGATCATTATCAAACCTAGGGTGACCTACTGCACCAAAGAGTACAGCATCACTCCTCATGCATAATTCATGAGTTTCGTCTGGATAAGGATTTCCTACTTTATCAATAGCATCAGCTCCACAAATTCCATACTCGAAGCTTAAGTTATGCTTAAATTTATCACATATTGCTTTCGTTACATCCAAAGCCACACTTATAATTTCAGGACCAATTCCATCACCGGGCAAAACCGCTATATTCAGTTTCATAATTATTAAAATATTTTAGTAGTTTCTATTATTAATATTCTTCTATAATATTGAGCATTTTAATTGTAGCTTTAATAGCAGCTTCCGTTTGATCTGCATCAAGCCCACGTGTACGGAATACCTTGTCATTGTAATTCCATGTTATGACAGTTTGCACAAACGCATCTGTTCTTCCTCCTGGTGGAATGCTTACTGCATAATTCAGCAACATTGGGAATTTACGCCCCAAAGTAATTTTATAAATCTTTCGCAATGCTCTCACAAAAGCATCATATTGACCATCTCCAGAAGAACTTTCTTCATAAGTCTTACCTTCAATTTCAACACTCAAGCTTGCCATTGGTTTCAATCCATGAGCCAAGGTCACAAAATAGGTTTTAAGTTTTACTTTGTTACTAGCTCCTTCATGTTTTAGTACATCCGAGATAATATAAGGCAAATCCTCTTTGGTAACCAACTCCTTTTTATCTCCTAGTTCAATAATTCTTTCAGTCACCTTACGCATAGAGTCTTCATCAAGTTCTAAGCCTAAAGATTCTAAATTCTTTCTTATATTAGCTTTTCCTGATGTTTTACCTAATGCATATTCTCTTTCACGTCCAAATCGTTCAGGCAATAGGTCATTACAATACAAATTATTCTTATTATCCCCGTCAGCATGTACGCCAGCAACCTGAGTAAAAACATTTTCACCAACAATCGGCTTATTTGCAGGAATAATCACGCCAGAATACGATTCTACAACACGACTAACATCATTCAGTCGGCTTTCATCAATATTCGTTATCGCATTAAAATGATCTTTTAAAATAGCTTGAACACTTGCCAACGGCGCATTTCCCGCCCTTTCCCCTAAGCCATTAATGGTGGTATGCAGTCCTTTAGCACCACTTAAAACTGCTGCTAAAACATTACTTACAGCCAAATCATAATCATTATGGGCGTGAAAATCAAAATGAAGATTAGGATAACGCTTCACCATTTTACGCATAAACTCAATGACCTGAAGAGGATTTAGAACACCCAGCGTATCAGGAAGCATAAATCTCTTTATTGTAGTATGCTGTAAGGCATCAACTAAAGCAAAGACATAATCTGGAGAATCCTTCATTCCATTGCTCCAGTCTTCTAAATAAGCATTCACCTCAATACCTTGTTCTGAAGCATACGCAACCACATCTGATATTTCTTGAATGTGCTCATCTGGACTTTTTTTCAATTGATGGGTACAATGCTTTAAAGAGCCTTTGCAAAGAAGGTTCAACACTCTACATCCAGTATTTTTGATCCAATCCACTGAAGTGTGTCCATCAACAAAACCCAATACTTCTACCTTATGAAGCAAACTTCTACGGGCTGCCCAATCACATATCATCTTAACAGCATCGAATTCACCATCAGAAACTCTTGCTGAAGCAACTTCTACTCTATCAACCTTGAGTTCCTCCAAGAGCAGACGAGCTATCATTAACTTTTCATGAGGTACAAAAGACACTCCGCTAGTTTGTTCACCGTCGCGGAGTGTTGTATCCATGATTTCTATTTTCACTTGTTTTCCCATGCTTCAATCTTATCCTTATTGGACAGCAAGAAGTCTATATCATCTAAGCCATTTTCTAAGCAATGCTTCTTATATGAATTTATTTCAAAGTATTCAAACGAACCAGTCGCTACATTTTTTATAGTCTGATCCGGCAAGTTAACCTCTAATACCGTATTAGGATCTTTATTTATTGACTCGAATAGCTCGGCCAAAAAAGATTCACTTACAACTACTGGCAAAACAAAATTATTCAAAGCATTATTCCTGAATATATCAGCAAAAAAACTTGAAACAACAACACGAAATCCATATCCAGCAATAGCCCATGCTGCATGCTCACGACTTGATCCTGAACCAAAATTCTTTCCTGCTACTAAAATTTTCCCGTTATAAGTGGGATCATTTAAAACAAAAGACTCTATTTTATTGCCTTGCTTGTCATAGCGCCAATCACAAAATAAGTTATCACCAAAACCTTCTTTCGTAGTGGCTTTCAAAAAACGAGCAGGAATAATTTGATCAGTATCCACATTCTCCAAAGGGAGAGGAACACAAGTAGAAGTTAGTATATTAAATTTTTCTTTCATCACAATTATATTTTTGGAAACAGAGATTAAATTATAATAAAGTTCTAGGATCAGTAATTACGCCAGTTACAGCTGCAGCTGCAGCAACTAACGGACTTGCTAATAATGTTCGAGCACCAGGTCCTTGGCGTCCTTCAAAATTTCTATTTGAAGTAGATACCGCATATTTTCCTGCAGGAACCTTATCATCATTCATAGCCAGACATGCAGAACACCCTGGTTGACGAATAGCAAAGCCTGCCTCTTCAAAGATTTTATCTAATCCCTCCTTACGCATTTGCTTATCAACTTCCCAAGAACCAGGAACCAACCATGCTATAACATTATCAGCTTTTTTTCTACCTTTTACAATAGACGCAAAATCGCGGAAATCTTCTATACGACCGTTTGTGCATGAGCCAATAAAAACATAGTCAATCTTCTTCCCTATCAAATTCTCTTCAGGTTTCAAGCCCATGTATTCAAGCGATTTAGAAAAAGAAGTTCTCCCTGCTTCTGGTACACTATCAAGCGAAGGAATCTGGTGAGTTATTCCCATACCCATGCCAGGATTGGTACCATAGGTAATCATTGGTTCAATATCTTCAGCACGATAAGAAACTTCCTTATCAAAAACAGCATCATCAGCACTCTTCAAAGTTTTCCAATAAGCAACAGCATGATCCCATTCTTCACCTTTTGGGGCATACTCTCTATTACGAATATAATCAATAGTAACTTCGTCCGGAGCTATCATTCCTCCACGTGCCCCCATTTCAATACTCAAATTACATAAAGTAAGACGCCCTTCCATACTCAAACCAGTAATAGCTTCACCGGCATATTCAACAAAATAGCCTGTGGCACCACCAGTAGTCATTTTTGATATAATATACAATGCAATATCTTTTGCAGTAACACCTTTTGCTAATTTACCATCAACTGAAATACGCATCGTTTTAGGCCTAGACTGCAAAATACATTGAGATGCAAGTACCATTTCAACCTCACTTGTACCAATACCAAAAGCAACAGCCCCTAATGCACCATGCGTAGAAGTATGAGAATCTCCACACACGATTGTCATTCCTGGTAACGTCAATCCCCTTTCAGGACCAACAACATGAATAATGCCATTTTTGGGACTCATCATTCCAAAATGTTCTAAACCAAAATCAGATGCATTCTTTGCTAGTGTATCGACCTGAGTTTTTGAAATAGGATCTTCAATCGGCTTATCTTGGTCATGAGTAGGAGTATTATGATCAGGCATACAAAACACCTTTTCAGGACGCATAACTTTAATACCACGGGCGCGCAATCCCGAAAACGCTTGTGGACTTGTTACTTCATGACAAAATAATCTATCTATATAAAGCTGAGTGGGACCATCTTCTACCTTCGTAACTAAATGAGCATCCCAAATTTTATCAAATAATGTATTCATCTCTATCTTTTTACTTTAACTAATGATTATCTTACTCTTATTATAACTACTTTGTTACAAATTTATTAATGCAATCTATGTAAGCTTCAACTGATGCTGCAACAATATCTGTATTCGCACCAAAGCCATAATACACATTTCCATCATATTCTACCTGCATATGTACTTTCCCTACATCATCACTGCCTTTACTAATTGCCTGAATCGTAAACTCTTTTAAAATCATTTTACGATCAATAATCTTTTTCAAGGCCTTAATTGCAGCATCAACAGGTCCGTTACCACTGGCAGCACCTTCAAATTTCTCTCCGGCAATATTCAGTCCTACACTCGCAACAGCTCGCACTCCAACCCCACTAGTCACTTGAAGATATTCTAATTTTATACGGTGGTTTACACTGCGATCAGCGCCAGCTAAAACTAAAATATCATCATCATGAATATCCTTCTTACGATCCGCCAATTTTAGAAATTCATCATATACCTTATCTAATTTTTCCTGAGTTAAATCAACTCCTAAAGAAGATAATCGATGCTTTAATGCAGCTCGTCCGCTACGTGCAGTCAATACAATAGAATTATCATCAATACCAACATCACGTGGATTAATTATTTCATAAGTTTGCATATTCTTTAGTACTCCATCTTGATGTATGCCTGATGAATGAGCGAATGCATTTCTACCAACAATTGCTTTATTAGGCTGAACCGGCATGTTCATCAAACTAGAAACCATTCTACTCGTTGGATATATTTTTTGAGTATTTATATTTGTATCAATATTGATTTCATGATGGCTTTTTAAAATCATAGTAATTTCTTCTAATGCAGTATTACCGGCACGCTCACCAATACCATTAATTGTGACTTCCACTTGTCTAGCACCATTAATCACTCCACTTATAGTATTAGCTGTAGCCATACCTAAATCATTATGGCAATGAGTCGAAATAATAGCCTTATCAATTCCATCAACATGATCAACTAAATATTTAATTTTAGCACCGTATTCAGAAGGAAGACAATATCCTGTCGTATCGGGGATATTAACAACTGTTGCTCCTGCCTTAATTACTGCTTCAATCACTTTAGCTAGATACTCATTATCAGTTCTACCAGCATCCTCAGCATAGAATTCCACATCATCAACAAAACGACGAGCATATTTCACTGCAGCAACTGCACGCTCAATAATCTCTTCTCTATTAGAGTTGAACTTATATTTTATATGAGAGTCAGAAGTTCCTATACCTGTATGAATACGTTTCCGCTTTGCATATTTCAAAGCTTCAACAGCTACATCAATATCTTTTTCTACAGCCCTAGTTAGCGCACAAATTGTAGGCCAAGTAACTGCTTTAGAGATTTCAATAACGGAATTAAAATCACCTGGGCTAGAAACGGGGAAACCCGCTTCAATAACATCGACTCCCAATGCTTCTAAAGCTCTGGCTACCTGGATTTTTTCAACTGTATTTAATTGGCAACCAGGAACCTGTTCTCCATCACGAAGAGTCGTATCAAAAATAAATAATCTATCACTCATATATTTCTATTTTTATTTTCTATATTATAAAAAAAGCCTTTCACACAAGGAAGTGAGAAAGGCTTTTATATTTCTAATTTAATATATTCACGCATAGCACTCACTTCCACTAAACTTCGCCAGCAGAATAATAATACCACACAGTAGAATATATATAAATGATTGGTTCATTGTAATCTTCATTTCTATTAATGGCACAAAGATAGATATAATTCCGTATATAGCAAATGAAACGTTACTTTTTTATCTAAAAAAACATCATTTCATAAGAGATTAAATCATAAAACAGCTAATATATAACTAAAATAGACGGTTTTAATAATGGAATATATTTCATTATTATAGGCTATCCTGTGTTTCAAATTAGATATCTCCGGTAGGCTTTAAACGCAAGAAGTCCCACAGCTTTTATAGCTGCAGGACTTCTCTAAAAACGGCGACTACCTACTCTCCCACTGTTACGCAGTACCATCGGCGTGACAAGGCTTAACTTCTCTGTTCGGAATGGGAAGAGGTGGAACCCTTGTGCTATAGTCACCTTAATAAGGTAGACATAATGTACACAAAAAATAAATCAATCAATCAGCTAAACGTATATAAAAACCATACTGACAAGAAGAAAGTGAACGGGCAATTAGTATTGCTCGGCTGTGATATTTCTATCTATACACCTGCAACCTATCAACGTCATCGTCTTTGACGACCCTAAGAAATCTAATCTTGTGGCTGGCTTCGTACTTAGATGCTTTCAGCACTTATCCAATCCCGACTTAGATACCCGGCGATGCACCTGGCGGCACAACCGGTAAACCAGAGGTCAGTCCAACACGGTCCTCTCGTACTAGTGTCAGAGCCACGCAAATTTCATACGCCCACGATAGATAGAGACCGAACTGTCTCACGACGTTCTGAACCCAGCTCGCGTGCCACTTTAATGGGCGAACAGCCCAACCCTTGGGACCTTCTCCAGCCCCAGGATGTGACGAGCCGACATCGAGGTGCCAAACCCCTCCGTCGATATGAGCTCTTGGGAGGGATCAGCCTGTTATCCCCGGAGTACCTTTTATCCTTTGAGCGATGTCCTTTCCATACAGAAACACCGGATCACTATGCTCTAGTTTCCTACCTGATCGACTTGTCGGTCTCCCAGTCAAGCACCCTTATGCCATTACACTCTACGGACGGTTACCAATCGTCCTGAGGGTACCTTTAGAAGCCTCCGTTACACTTTTGGAGGCGACCACCCCAGTCAAACTACCCACCAAACAGTGTCCCCATTACAAACGGGTTAGAATTCAAACAATCAAAGGGTCGTATTTCAACAGCGACTCCACGAATACTAGCGTACCCGCTTCATAGTCTCCGACCTATCCTACACATCAATGGCCCAAATTCAATGTTAAGCTATAGTAAAGGTTCACGGGGTCTTTTCGTCCCATCGCGGGTAATCGGCATCTTCACCGATACTACAATTTCACTGAGCTCACGGTTGAGACAGTGTCCAGATCATTACACCATTCGTGCAGGTCGGAACTTACCCGACAAGGAATTTCGCTACCTTAGGACCGTTATAGTTACGGCCGCCGTTTACTGGGGCTTCAATTCAATGCGTCTCTTGCGATAACATCTCCTCTTAACCTTCCAGCACCGGGCAGGTGTCAGGCTGTATACGGAATCTTTCGATTTTGCACAGCCCTGTGTTTTTGTTAAACAGTTGCCTGGACCTATTCTCTGCGCCCTCTCTTGCGAGGAGGGACCCTTTATCCCGAAGTTACAGGGTCAATTTGCCTAGTTCCTTAACCGTGATTCACTCAAGCGCCTTAGTATATTCAACCCGACTACGTGTGTCCGTTTACGGTACGGGTACCTATAAGATTAAGTTTAGCGGATTTTCTTGGAAGTCTGCTTACATGCACTATTGGATTGTCCGAAGACGCTCCATACTATCAGGTTCGAATCGGAATGTGGATTTGCCTGCATTCCTCAACTTCTACACCCTTTAACGAACTATTCCGTCAGTTCGCGGCACTATCACTACTCCGTCCCCACATCACTCTTAAAGGTAGTAATGGAATATTAACCATTTCAGCCATCGGCATTGCCTTTCGGCGGAGCCTTAGGACCCGACTAACCCTGATCCGATTAGCGTTGATCAGGAAACCTTAGTCTTTCGGCGAGGGGGTTTCTCACCCCCTTTATCGTTACTTATACCTACATTTGCGTTTCCACACGCTCCAGAGAAGCTCACGCTTCGCCTTCAACGCAGAGTGGAATGCTCCCCTACCAACCATTATATGGTTCCATAGCTTCGGTAAACCGCTTATGCCCGATTATTATCCACGCCAAATTCCTCGACTAGTGAGCTGTTACGCACTCTTTAAATGAATGGCTGCTTCCAAGCCAACATCCTAGCTGTCTTAGCAATCTGACTTCGTTAGTTCAACTCAGCGGTTATTTGGGGACCTTAGCTGATGGTCTGGATTCTTCTCCTCTCGGACGCGGACCTTAGCACCCGCGCCCTCACTCCTGTTCTCAAACTAATGCGCATTCGGAGTTTATCAAGACTTGATAGGCGGTGAAGCCCTCGCATCTTATCAGTCGCTCTACCTCACATTAGTAATAAACAAGGCTGCACCTAAATGCATTTCGGGGAGTACGAGCTATCTCCAAGTTTGATTAGCCTTTCACCCCTACCCTCAACTCATCCGGAAGCTTTTCAACGCTTATCGGTTCGGTCCTCCAGTTAGTGTTACCTAACCTTCAACCTGGCCAAGGGTAGATCACTTGGTTTCGCGTCTACTCCTTCCGACTAAATCGCCCTGTTAAGACTCGCTTTCGCTTCGGCTGCAGGTCTCAAGACCCTTAACCTTGCCGGAAAAAGTAACTCGTAGGTTCATTATGCAAAAGGCACGCCGTCACAGCACAAGGCTGCTCCGACCGCTTGTAGGCACATGGTTTCAGGAACTATTTCACTCTTCTATTCGAAGTGCTTTTCACCTTTCCTTCACAGTACTGGTTCACTATCGGTCTCTCAGGAGTATTTAGCCTTACCGGATGGTCCCGGCAGATTCACACAGAATTTCACGTGTTCCGCGCTACTCAGGATACCACTAGGGTCAAACAGTATTCGAATAAGGGGCTATCACCCGCTATGGCATAACTTTCCAGTTACTTCTTCTCTACTGTTGAGATCCCACATCGTGGTCCTACAACCCCATATATGCCGTAACATATATGGTTTGGGCTATTCCGCGTTCGCTCGCCACTACTAGCGGAATCATTATTATTTTCTTTTCCTGCAGGTACTAAGATGTTTCAGTTCCCTGCGTTAGCCTACTGCATAGCAGTATAATATCTCTTCAAGATACTGGGTTGTCCCATTCGGAAATCTTCGGATCAAAGGTCATTTGCACCTACCCGAAGCTTATCGCAGCTTATCACGTCCTTCATCGCCTCTGAGAGCCAAGGCATCCACCATGTGCCCTTGCTTACTTTCTTCTTATCAAACACTTCTTAATCCAATATAAATATCGAATCAAAACGTATGGTTGATATATACTTTTAGCTCTTACTAAAAAATTTACTTTTTGCTTTTGTACATTATGTCAAAGATCGTTGTCGGTTCTAAAGAACCTGAAGTGGAGAATAACGGATTCGAACCGTTGACCCTCTGCGTGCAAGGCAGATGCTCTAGCCAGCTGAGCTAATCCCCCGAATCAAGAGATTCGTAGTCCCAGGCAGAGTTGAACTGCCGACCTCTACATTATCAGTGTAGCGCTCTAACCAACTGAGCTATAGGACTGTGTTCAAACCCTTGCCTTTCGGCTCGGCTTCTTTTTTTTCTCTTGTGTTATCTAACAACTATATATTAAATAAACAAGTACCAGTAGTACAACAGATAAATCTAACCTTAATCAGACTTAAAGTAATAATCATAAAACCTTTTACGAAATCACTCCAGAAAGGAGGTGTTCCAGCCGCACCTTCCGGTACGGCTACCTTGTTACGACTTAGCCCCAGTCACCAGTTTTACCCTAGGACGCTCCTTGCGGTTACGTACTTCAGGTACCCCCGGCTCCCATGGCTTGACGGGCGGTGTGTACAAGGCCCGGGAACGTATTCACCGCGCCGTGGCTGATGCGCGATTACTAGCGAATCCAGCTTCACGAAGTCGGGTTGCAGACTTCGATCCGAACTGAGAGAGGTTTTTGGGATTGGCATCCGGTCGCCCGGTAGCTGCCCTCTGTACCCCCCATTGTAACACGTGTGTAGCCCCGGACGTAAGGGCCGTGCTGATTTGACGTCATCCCCACCTTCCTCACATCTTACGACGGCAGTCTCACTAGAGTCCTCAGCATGACCTGTTAGTAACTAATGATAAGGGTTGCGCTCGTTATGGCACTTAAGCCGACACCTCACGGCACGAGCTGACGACAACCATGCAGCACCTTCACAGAGACCTTGCGGCGATAATCTTTCAACTATATTCCTCTGCAATTCAAGCCCGGGTAAGGTTCCTCGCGTATCATCGAATTAAACCACATGTTCCTCCGCTTGTGCGGGCCCCCGTCAATTCCTTTGAGTTTCACCGTTGCCGGCGTACTCCCCAGGTGGAATACTTAATGCTTTCGCTTGGCCGCTTACTGTATATCGCAAACAGCGAGTATTCATCGTTTACTGTGTGGACTACCAGGGTATCTAATCCTGTTTGATACCCACACTTTCGAGCCTCAGTGTCAGTTGTACCCCAGTGAGCTGCCTTCGCAATTGGAGTTCTTCGTGATATCTAAGCATTTCACCGCTACACCACGAATTCCGCCCACCTCTTGTACACTCAAGACATACAGTATCAACTGCAATTTCACGGTTGAGCCGTAAACTTTCACAGCTGACTTATATGTCAACCTACGCTCCCTTTAAACCCAATAAATCCGGATAACGCTTGGATCCTCCGTATTACCGCGGCTGCTGGCACGGAGTTAGCCGATCCTTATTCATAAGGTACATACAAAAAGGGACACGTCCCTCACTTTATTCCCTTATAAAAGAAGTTTACAACCCATAGGGCAGTCATCCTTCACGCTACTTGGCTGGTTCAGACTCTCGTCCATTGACCAATATTCCTCACTGCTGCCTCCCGTAGGAGTTTGGACCGTGTCTCAGTTCCAATGTGGGGGACCTTCCTCTCAGAACCCCTATCCATCGTAGACTTGGTGGGCCGTTACCCCGCCAACTATCTAATGGAACGCATCCCCATCGCTTACCGAAATTCTTTAATAAAGAGAACATGCGAACTCTTTATACCATCGGGTATTAATCTTTCTTTCGAAAGGCTATCCCCGAGTAAGCGGCAGGTTGGATACGTGTTACTCACCCGTGCGCCGGTCGCCATCTGAAGTATTGCTACCCCAATGCTGCCCCTCGACTTGCATGTGTTAAGCCTGTAGCTAGCGTTCATCCTGAGCCAGGATCAAACTCTTCATTGTAAAAGTATTGTGTACTTATAAAAAATACCCGAAAGTATCTCTCATAAGCAGTTTTTAGCTCTGTTCAGGATTTCGTAAATTTATTTAAGTTCACACCCTGCTGAAAGCAGGATATTGACGGTTCTAAATTTTACCCAAAATAACTTCTCTTAAATGATCCGTTTCCGAAGAAACCAAACAAGAAGAAAAGCATTTTGCTATTGTACTACTTGTATTGTTTATGTAATTCTATCAAAGAACGCTTCTTTTATTTTCGCTTTGTTTTCTAAAGCGGGTGCAAAGGTAAGGAGTTTAAAAGTAACAACCAAATGTTTTCGGAAGTTTTTTTCGCTTTCTCCTTCAAAACTCTTTTGGCAAGAGCGAAGGCCTAAACAAAAAAAGATCCTTTTTTTGCGAACCGGACTGCAAAGATAAAGACTTTTTAGCTTCACTTCCAAACTTTCAGAGAAGTTTTTTTTTAAAAGTAAAACCGCATAAGTCAAACCTCACAGGCGCTTTATCAACATTTCAAGAAAACACTTTGTCTCTCTTGCAAAGCGGGTGCAAAAGTAGAAGCTTTTGCCATACAAAGCAAGAAGATCATACTCTTTTTTTTTAAGAAGAAAGGAACGAAAAGGCTTAAAGCGCTAGACATCAGGAGGTAACAGCAGGAAAATAAATGCAAAGAAAGGGGGAACCGGAGAAATACGAAGAAATGGCATACCTTATATTATATAAAGGGAACCCGTTAGCGGAATTAACTTAGCGCAAATGTAACTCCGGCAATGGACTTTCCATTCCTGACATCACCCTTTTAACTTCATGAATTCTGCCAACGAATACTCGCACAGGTGTCGTTTTTCCTCATAAAAAGTATGAAATAAAGTATCACCAAGTATCACCAAACTTGCAATGCCTTGATTATCAGTTTTGTATGTGTGACACTTGGCTAAAAAAAAGCCTCACCAAGTATCACCAAGTATCACCAACTTTTTTGGTGATGATTCCTTATAAGCATACAGCTGTTTATTGTTTTTATATAGGGATTTTCGTTGGTTACTTTATGTATTTATTTTGCGGATTGGCTGTTTTCGTTACATTCGAAACACCACGGTTTGTGCCCTAATAATAACCTGATAAAACGACCACAAGGATTTGGAATTGACAGGATAATGTATTATCTTTGTACTTATAAGCTTATAGTATATTCCAATTATTATAGGCGCAAAGGCAGGAGTTCGTACTCTTGCCTTTTTTTATGTCTTGACGGTTTATGATAACATTCACACGGTGTCTCGCGCCCGTTCGCACGGTAGCAAAAGGTTCCTGAGCAACCGTGTTACGGTCGTAAGACGGTTGCTCAGGAACCAAAAGACGGTTTATGATTTAAAATTGCTGGTTATCTTTTTGAAAAAGTCGGTTATCTTTTTCAAAAAGTTGGTTATGTTTTTTAAAAAGTCGGTTATGTTTTACCAAAGTCTTGCTGCTCCTTGTTGCTTACCGGTTTACCCGTTAATAATATATAAACCTGCTCTTGACAAGATTTGTATGATTCAGGATATCAAGGGGTGAATTTGTAAAATTAGTTCTACCAGTTGGCGGAATTTACTTAACGCGTGTTTAACTCTGCCAATTGGATTTTCATTCATGGGGTTAATATGTGGAAAGAAGGCAATGCGCAAAAACGTGATCAGAAATAACCGACTATAAGAAACTACGTTATTACAATGGCAAGAAGGGAAACAAGAGAGCTCAGAGAATTAAAGACAAGTAAAATGTGACTAAAGAAAAAAAGCTGCGACATATATGGAAAAGTAAACCCTATTATCTATCTTTGTTAGCATTAAAAAGCTAACATACAAAAAGAATAAGTACAATGAAAGATTTTTTTAAATTCACACTTGCCACAATAACAGGAATAATACTAACAAGTATTGTTATGTTTGTTATTAGCATTATTGTCGTGTTTAGTATGCTATCAAGCACTGAGACCGAGACAGTTGTTAAAAAGAACTCCATTATGATGCTTGATTTGAATGGAAGCTTGGTTGAACGTACATCAGACAACATATTTAAAGAGTTGTTTGACAAAGAGAATTCGACTTATGGATTAGATGATATTTTAGCATCCATAAAGAAAGCGAAAGAGAATGATGACATTAAAGGAATATATATTCAAGCAGCATCATTAAACGCTAATTTTGCATCATTACAAGAAATACGTGACGCATTGGACGATTTTAAAAAAAGCGGTAAATTCATTGTTGCATATAGTGATAACTATACTCAAGGAATGTTTTATCTGTCGAGCGTTGCCAATAAAGTATTGCTCAACCCTAAAGGTGCTATTGAATGGAGAGGATTGGCATCTCAACCTCTATTCTTAAAAGGATTGCTAGAGAAATTAGGCATTGAGATGCAAGTTTTTCGTGTAGGTACATATAAAGCTGCCGTAGAAACCTTTTCGGCAACCGAGATGAGCCCGGCTAACCGAGAACAAGTAACAGCCTACATAACTTCTATTTGGAATGAAATCATAACTGATGTTGCTACATCACGTAAGATATCAGTTGACTCTCTTAATAATTACGCTAATCGTATGTTAATGTTCTACCCTGCCGAACAAACTGTAAAGAGTGGTATGGCGGATACATTAATTTATAAAAATGACGTACGTGATTACCTCAAGCAGCTAGTTAAAATAGATAAAGATGACAACCTTGCCGTGTTGGGACTTGATGAAATGATCAATGTGAAGAAAAACACACCCAAAGACAAAAGCGGAAACATCATAGCCGTTTACTATGCCTTCGGAGAAATAGACGGTGGATCAAGCAGTACCGATGAAGATGGGATTATTTCAAATGAAGTCATCAAAGATCTACGCAAGTTGAAAGAAGACAAAGATGTTAAAGCTGTAGTACTTCGTGTTAATTCACCAGGTGGCAGTGCCTTCGGTTCTGAACAAATATGGGAAGCCGTTTGCCAATTGAAAAAAGAAAAACCGGTAATTGTATCCATGGGAGATTATGCAGCATCAGGAGGTTACTATATTTCATGTGCCGCAGACACTATCGTTGCCGAGCCCACCACCCTAACCGGATCTATTGGTATTTTTGGATTGATACCTAACGCCAAAGGACTAACAGACAAATTAGGATTAAGCTTTGATGTTGTAAAAACTCACAAGTTTGCAGATTTCGGAAACATCATGCGTGGAATGAATACAGACGAGCAAACCTTACTTCAAATGTATATAAATCAAGGATATGATTTGTTTGTAAGTCGCTGTGCCGAAGGACGTAAGATGAGCAAAAATGAAATTGAGAAAATAGCAGAAGGAAGAGTCTGGACAGGAGAAGCAGCCAAAAAGATCGGTTTGGTTGACCTACTCGGAGGCATTGATAAAGCGCTGGAAATAGCAGTAAAAAAGGCTAAAGTTGAAGGTTATACGGTCGTTGGATATCCTGACCGAAAAAATGTATTGCAAGAGTTACTTAATTCAAAACCGGGCAATTATATTGAAAGCCGTATGTTGAAAAGTCAACTCGGAGATTATTACAACGGATTTAGCATGCTAAAGAATCTAGAAAAGGCAGACTTTATGCAAGCCCGCGTACCGTTCGAGTTAAATATAAAATAAATGTCATTGGATTAAATGGAGGAAAAGCAAATCAAAATCAACAAATGGTTATTACCCCTCTCACATATATACGGGGCTGCAACTTACTTTAGAAACAAACTCTTTGACTGGGGCATACTCCAGTCAAAGAGTTTTAATATTCCAACCATTTGTATAGGTAATATATCTGTGGGAGGCACAGGCAAAACACCACACACAGAATATTTAGTCAATTTGCTTCGCAATCAATACAAAGTAGCCGTACTCAGCAGAGGTTATAAAAGGCACAGTCGGGGCTACTTTTTAGCCAATGAAGACAGCCAAGCACGTGTAATAGGCGACGAACCTTTTCAAATAAAAAACAAATTTTCGGACATACGTGTGGCCGTTGATGAAAATCGTTGCCACGGCATTGAACAATTGCTCAAACTGAAAGACCCGGAAGTAGACGTCATTTTGTTGGATGACGCCTTTCAACACCGTTACGTAAAGGCCGGAATAAACATTCTTCTCACAGATTATAATCGCTTGTTTTGTGAAGACAAACTTCTTCCTGCCGGTCGCTTGCGCGAATCTAGGAAAGGCAAAAACAGAGCACAAATTGTAATTGTGACCAAATGCCCCGCAGATATAAAGCCTATTGATTTTAAGATTATAAGTAAACAGCTTGACCTCTTTCCTTTTCAAAAATTATACTTCTCTACTTTTCAATACGGAAAGCTCACGCCTGTATTTAAGAATTTAGAGCAAACTGAAAGAGCATTATCCTCCATCCAAGCAGACGAACAGATTCTTTTACTTACAGGAATTGCATCTCCTCTCACTTTAGTCAATGAGTTGCACAACTATACTTCGCATGTTGATTACCTTGCATTTGATGATCATCATGATTTCAGTGCAAAAGACATGGAGTTACTTCACGAGCGATTCAACCAGATTAAAGCAGAAAAGAAAATAATTGTAACAACCGAAAAAGATGCAGCCAGACTTCTTCATTACCCTGCATTGAAAAACGAATTAAAGTCGTATCTTTACGCACTTCCTATCGAAGTGAAGATATTACAGAACCAAGAAAAAAAGTTTAATCAAAACATTATCGGCTATGTTAGAGAAAATAAAAAAAACAGCTGACTTTCTTAAAGAAAGAATGCACACCCAACCAGAAACGGCAATCATTCTGGGTACAGGCCTAGGTAGCTTGGCTAACGAAATTACAGAAAAATACGAAATCAAATACGAAGAGATTCCAAATTTCCCGGTATCAACTGTTGAAGGACACAGCGGTAAATTAATATTTGGTAAATTAGGGAACAAAGATATCATGGCCATGCAAGGGCGCTTTCATTATTATGAAGGTTATTCCATGCAGGAAGTTACCTTTCCGGTGCGCGTTATGAAAGAATTGGGAATCAAAACCCTTTTCGTGTCAAATGCAAGTGGAGGTACCAATCCAGCCTTTGAAATTGGAGATTTAATGATAATCACTGATCACATCAACTACTTCCCTGAACACCCATTACGCGGAAAGAACTTATACGGCGATCGTTTCCCCGACATGAGTGAGGCCTATTCCAAGGAATTGATCCAAAAAGCGCTCCTAATAGCAAAAGAAAAAGGGATAAAGGTCCAGCAGGGAGTTTACGTAGGAACACAAGGACCTACATTCGAAACTCCGGCTGAATACAAACTATTCCGCATATTTGGCGCAGATGCAGTAGGCATGTCAACCGTGCCCGAAGTTATCGTTGCCAACCATTGCAAAATAAAAGTTTTCGGAATATCAGTCATCACCGATCTAGGAGTCGAAGGTAAAATCGTTGAAGTTTCACATGAAGAAGTCCAAATAGCTGCAGATGCAGCCCAACCCAAAATGACGACTATCATGCGAGAACTAATAAATCGTGCATAAATGAGCAGAACAGAAATAGCAACTATTGGAGAATTTGGATTGATCCGCCGGCTAACAGAAGATATAAAATTAATCAATGAATCGAGCAAATACGGCGTAGGAGACGATGCGGCAGTACTTACTTATCCTTCAGAGAAGCAAGTGTTAGTTACTACCGACCTTCTCATGGAAGGAGTTCATTTTGATCTTGTTTATGTTCCCCTTAAACACTTAGGATACAAAGCCGCAGTGGTCAATTTCTCGGATATATATGCCATGAACGGATCACCTAAACAAATAACCGTTTCATTGGCTATATCTAAGCGTTTTAGTATTGAAGATATTGAGGAATTTTATACAGGTTTACGCTTGGCGTGCGAGCAATACCACGTTGATATTGTTGGAGGCGATACTACTTCATCGCTTACAGGATTAGCTATTAGCATTACGTGCATTGGTGAGGCCGACAAAGACAGCATTATCTATCGTAACGGCGCCAAGGAAACAGACCTTATCTGTGTAAGTGGCGACTTAGGGGCTGCTTACATGGGGCTTCAATTACTTGAAAGAGAAAAGTCCGTCTTTAAAGGAGAAAAAGAGGTTCAACCGGATTTCTCGGGAAAAGAATACTTGTTGGAACGCCAGCTTAAGCCAGAAGCTCGTGCTGATATTATAAAAAAACTAGCGGAAGCCTCAATCAAACCAACAGCGATGATGGATATATCAGACGGGCTTTCATCCGAACTGCTGCACATTTGCACACAGAGTCATGTTGGTTGTCGCATTTACGAAGAGCATATTCCCATTGACTACCAAACTGCCGTAATGGCAGAAGAGTTCAACATGAATCTTACCACCTGTGCATTAAACGGTGGAGAAGATTACGAACTCCTCTTCACCGTACCTATTGCAGATCACGAAAAAATATCTGAGATGGAAGGCATCAAGCTTATTGGCCACATAACTAAACCAGAAATGGGCTGTGCGTTAATCAGCAGAGACGGACAAGAATTCGAACTGAAAGCACAAGGCTGGAATCCACTTCAGGAAGAAAAAAAATAAGATTATTTTCAATTCATTAAACGTTGATAATGAGGATTATAGCTCAATATCAACGTTTTTTTATCTCCGCAAGCCTTGTAAATATCAAAAGTTTGGTTACCTTTGCAGCGCAATCACGCAAGGTGCCATAGCTCAGTTGGTAGAGCAAAGGACTGAAAATCCTTGTGTCCCCGGTTCGATTCCTGGTGGCACCACCTTTAAAAGACTGCAAATTTGGTAAATCCCTGAAAACTAAACGTTTCAGGGATTTTCTTTTTCCCCTAATCCGCATATTTCGAGCAAAATGAAGCAAAATGTATATAGACAATGAAAACTTCGATAAATGGACGGAGAAGCTATCGAAAACAGACGTTAAGTTCTTCGCTATCCATGTCAGTCCATCGGAAAACAAACTTAGGATAATGGGAAGCACAGAATAAGAACAAGCCGAAGCAATGAAACACTATATCCGAGAAGTATTCATTCCTGAATATGCCAATAATTTTAATAAAGGACTATCCGCTTCGGATATAGAATTTTACGGTAAGATTCATTTTGACCGTGACCGTTCCGATAACGAACTAAATATGCACTGTCATTTGATTGTCAGCCGGAAAGAGCAAAATAATAAAAAGAAGTTATCACCGCTTACCAATCATAAGAATACCAAGAGCGGAGTAATCAGAGGTGGGTTTGAACGTGTGAATCTGTTCTAGCGAACCGAACAAGGATTTGATAAACTGCTTAATAACAATCGTCGGCAAACAGAATCATTTAATTACCATAACACGATGAAGAATGGTTTTATTCCTGAAAAGCCTAAGTCGCAAGAGGAAGTATTTCAATCCAGTGAAAGAAAGACAGAAATCAATCAAGAAAACTTGTTTTCTACCAATCTTGAGAACAAGGAAGCAAATAGTCAAGTACTCAACACAAGTATTAAGCAAGAAAGCAAGTTCTTTTTTAATCAAGGAAACAGTCAATCATCTAGTTCATTTATTTCTCTTACTTCAATAGAAATAAAACTTCCATCCGACCACAAGAAGAAAAAACATCAAAGCCTAAGAAGAAAAAAGAAAAGGTACTGGATGTAATATTTCTGTTACATATAGCTGTTTTATAACACTAACAGTCATATAATCAACAAAAAGTAGAAACACAACGGGATATTTTATATCTTTGTGGCTAATTTTCGATTTCTTATGAAAAATAATAAAACTAGTAAGATAGGCATTGATATATTTTCTGGCGCAGGAGGGCTCAGTTTAGGAGCTGAATGGGCTGGTATAACGGTGCGTTATGCGGTTGAGCTTGATCAGAACTCTGCTAAAACATATGCCAGAAACCATCCTTACACCCAAATTATAAAACAAGATATTTCAACTATAAATACGGCTGATTTTTCTCATGAGAATTTCTTTATACTCTTTGGAGGTCCACCATGCCAAGGTTTTTCTGTTTCTAATAGAAAAACTCGCAATCTTGAAAATGAAAATAATGGTTTATTTAAAGAGTTTCTTCGCTTTGTTTACGATCTTAATCCTGAATGGTTTCTTTTTGAGAATGTAGAAGGGTTAGTCAATTTTGAGAAAGGAAAAACTTTGCGCTACATATTGAATCAGTTTAAAAGAATTGGATATACAACTTCTGAAGCCATCTTATATGCTTCTGATTATGGAGTTCCACAGCATCGAAATCGGTTCTTCATCGTAGGGAATCGTCTCGGAATAAATTTTGAATTTCCTAATCCGATAGACAAACATGTTACTGTTGGTGAAGCCATTAATGATTTACCAATATTAGAAAACGGGGCGCACCATCAATCACTACCCTATCGGGAAAATACTGAATTAAGTGAATATGCATCAATCATGCGTAAGAGATCAAAGGATGCTACTCAGAATTTTGTTTCAAGGAATGCTGATTATATAATAGAACGATATAAATATATTAAGCCAGGTCAAAATTGGAAAGCAATTCCAGAAGAATTAATGAGTAATTATAAAGATAAAAATAATTGCCATAGTGGCATATATAGGCGATTAAAAGAACATGAACCATCTGTTGTTATTTCTAATTATAGAAAAAATATGCTGATACATCCATTACAAGATAGAGGCTTGTCAGTGAGAGAGGCAGCAAGATTGCAAAGTTTTCCAGATGATTTTATTTTTGAAGGAACAATACATTATATTCAACAACAAATAGGGAATGCAGTGCCCCCTCTTTTGGCAGAATCAATATTTTGTAAAATTTTGAGTTACAAATAGAACTACTATGAATTTAGATAATAATAATATTGAAGCATGGTTTCTACAAAGAAAGGAAAGTGATTTTCCTGACGGTCATGATTATGTAGCTAAATATCGCACAATAAGAGATTATATCAGACTATATATACATCCAGAAATAAAAGCAATTGTAAAAGAGTATCTTCCGGATTCATTGTTAAATGACCATGGAGAAAGACATATAGCCAAAGTTATAGATAGAGCTACTGATCTTTTAAGAGATAACTCAGTTGAGCTCTCACCATATGAAACATTTTTTTTGCTTCTATCAATTCAAATTCATGACGCAGGTCATGTTATTAATGGAAGAAAAGAACATGAGAAAAATGCAAGAAAAATAATCTCCAAGTTTGATAATGCTTTAATTAGTACACCTGAAAGAAAGTATATATCAGCAATAGCTTGCGCCCATTCAGGAAAAAACAATCCGATTGGGAACCTTCATGGTGAAGACATTGTTTATATATTTTCAACTAATGTAAGAATAAAACTAATTGCTTCTATATTAAGGCTAGCCGATGAACTTGCAGATGATTTTACTAGAACTTCTGTCTTTTTAAGAGAAAAAAAACTGATTAAAGAAGAGAGCCAAATATTTCATGAATTTTCCGCATGTTTGGATTCTTGCAAAGCTTTAACGAAAAGTAAAGAAATTAAAATGATATTCTATCTTGAATCAAAACACATATCTAATCCAATAAATAAAAATGGAATAGATACATTTTTAATTGATGAAATCTATGAGCGTACATTAAAAACATTTACAGAGTGTTTGTATTGTAATCGTTTTTTGCCAGAATCTGCAAGAATAAATATGGTTTCTGTTGAAATCAATTTTTGCGACAAAGACGGTGAAGACTTTTTTAAAAAAGTTTCTTATAGAATAGAAGAGCAAGATTACCCTATATTCCCAAAAGAATTTAATATTTTTTCTTTTTGCGAGAAAGATTTGATAGATGAAGGGTGTCAAATGACTGGTGAATATTTAAATAAGAAGTTAGCAACTCCTAATGTGGCAAAAGTATGAAAAATCCATTTGAAATAAAAACTCCAGAACAAAACACCGCAGAAGAAATTGTAAAACTTTTCGTTGATGTTTTTTCCGATTTTCATCAGGTTCCAGAACTTGGTCATACTTTTTTAAACGGACCTAGAGGCTCTGGAAAAAGCATGATGTTTAGGTATCTCTTGCCCGATTGCCAAAAAATTGTAACAGGTAAAAATTTTAATGAGCTTGATTTTTTCTCTATATACGTTCCCATAAAGCTTACAAACATTAATATTTCGGAGCTAGAAAGATTTGAAAACCATGCCAGTAGCTTTATCAATGAACATTTACTCGTTACGTATGTCTTATCTAAAACCTTCAAATTTATATACGAGACATACAATGAAGAATTAAATAAATATACTAATGAAATTCTTTCTTTTTTCAAAAAAGATTTTTTATGGAACATTGAGCTGTTAGGTATCGAAACACTTCCCAGTGAAAACAAGAATGGCTTCTGCATAATGAAAGATATTGCAGTATTCATGGATAAACTAAATAGAGAGTGCACGCAATATTGTAAAAAAGTAGGCTTATCAGGAGAGTTACTTCCATATTCAGGACCACTAATGGATTTTATAGACTTTTTTAGCCCTATAATTTCTTCGTTAAAGAGAATACCTTGCTTTCCTCAAGAAAAGCCATTTTTCTTTTTAATAGATGATGCTGGATATTTAAATGAATCTCAAACGAAGGTTTTGAACACATGGGTTTCATACAGGTCTACTAAAGATATTTGCATCAAGATTTCGACTCAATTAGACTATAAAAATTATCTAACAACAACAGGAAAAAGGATTGATTCTCCACATGATTACTCAGAAGTGAATATTGCTACTATTTATACTTCTTCAAATAGAGATTATTATAAGAGAGTTAAAGCAATTGTAGAGAGGAGAATAAATGTTTATCTCAATAAGGAAACTTCAGCAGAAGACTTTTTCCCAAATGATAAAGTACAGGAAGAAAAGATTAAAATACTATATGATGAGATATTGGAGAAAAATATTGATGATAAGAAAGAATATGCGGGAGGTGATGCGGCGCGAAGATATTCTCGCCCAGAATATATAAAGAAGTTACAAGAAACGAAATCAGGTAGCACATATAGCTACGCTGGATTCAACCAATTAGTAGCAATTTCTTCAGGCATAATAAGAAACTTTTTAGCTCCAGCACAAGATATGTATGCTGAATCATTATCAAGAAACAATAGTATATTTGAAGGATTTATATCAGATTCTATACAGAACGAAATTATAAAGAAGTATTCAACTTCATTCTTAGAAGATGAATTCTCTAAGATTTTCAAGGATTGCCTTGAAGATGAAAAAAAACTAAAGAAAGCGGACAAATTATATAATTTAATTACCTCTTTAGGAGAATTATATCATAAAATATTAGTATCAAATTGTTCTGAAAGAAGAGTCTTTTCGGTTGCATTAACAACGAGACCCGATTATGAGTTAAAAGAAATCCTCGATATGGGTATCCAATTAGGTTATCTACACGAAAGTACTATTGGGAATAAACTTGGAGGAGGACGCAACAAATTATATGTATTAAGCCGACTCTTAGCACCACATTTTAAATTGGATCCAACAAGCTTTGCTGGATATCAATTTATGTCAAGTGATGATCTTAAAGTGGCTCTTTATAGCACAAGGAAATTTCTCAATATCTTTTCCAAGAAATTGATAGATGGTGAGAAAGTGATTCAGAAAGAATTAGATTTTGAGATAGATGAATAGTTAAATTAAATTATCATGGACAAATTAAGAAAAGTACGACTTAATGAACTAAAATCAGTTTTAACTTCTAAAATTGATTTATTCATTTGCAGCTCAAGTTTTGATGAAAGGTCTCTTATCTTGATAAATACACTTGATTTAGACTTGATAGAAAGAATAAGAATTTGTCATTTTGAGAATAATTATATTGTTTCCGAAAATAATTTGGAAAAAATGAAAGCTATCTCTCAAAAGAAAGTGGAAACACTAACCTTGAAAAAGCATAATCCTATTGCAGTATATGATATGTTTTATTCTCTTTTGTCTTCTATTCCTTCGGATTCAACAATAATCGTTGACACTACCACATTGACGCGTGAGAATTTATTGATTCTATCTCAAATATTATCTGACAAATTCCAAAATATTCAATCTTACTTCTCGTACACGCCTTCATCAGCATATTATGAGCAAAATATAAAGCCTGAAGACATATGGCTTTCTAAAGGCGTTAGAGATATTAGAACTGTATTGGGTTATTCAGGTGATTTTTCGGCAATGAAAGAATTACTACTAATAGTTCTTGTCGGATTTGAATATGAAAGAGCTGAAACACTTATTGAAGTTTTTGAGCCCTCAAAACTTTATATCGGACAAGCTTCTGATAGCACTTCTATCAATAGTGAATTGGCTCAAATCAATGACTGTCATTTTCAAAAACTTAAAATGATAAACCCTCACTGTATACCTTTCTCGTTTTCCTGTATTGATATTGAAACAACAAAAAAGAGTCTGGAAGATATTATAATTGAGAATAACGAAAAATACAATATCGTGATTAGTCCTATGAGTAATAAGATATCAACGATATCTTGTGCTATAACTGCATTAAAACATTCAGATATTCAAATATGTTATGCATCAACGAATCAATATAATATAGAAATTGCCTATTCTCCTTGTGATTATGTATATTTATTAAAACTGAATAACTATTATTAGTATTAATGTGATAAACATAAATCCAGAAAAATAAAAAGGAGAGAATCTGAATACTTTGGGAAAGCATGAATAACAAGATTTCTATAATTTCGACAATTTGTAGAAAGTCATTATCTTTACCTCTAGTATTCTCCATGAACAAACTACCGCAAAAGCACGTAGAAAATTAGTGGGATAATTCATGGGATATGCTTGAAACTAGAAATATAAAGTTCTAAATATCAGCGTGGCAACTCTGCAAGGAGAATCCCAAGCGATATATAAACAATGAGATATTTGAAAATAGAATCGTTCCAATAGCGAGCAGAACGATGAAAATAAATCGTGTGCTAAATCATGTGGATTTCCAAATAGAAGAAACTATAAAACGGTGATAATCAACAAAGAGAAAATAATAGTTCTCTTGCTGGTGGCACCACCTTACAAATCAAGCAGTTACAACAAGTAACTGTTTTTTTTGTATATTCTTCCTCCAAACATTTTTTCCCGGTCGGTTGTTTTATCACTCAAAAAGGAACGATATATGCAATCAGAAAGCCATCATCCAAATACACTGGGAAGCTCCGTACTGACAGAAGAACAACGGGCTAAATTGTCGCCACAAGATATACTTGAATTATTAAAAAGCGGGAACAAAGATTTCACCGAAGATAATCTTACGATAAGAAACAATACTCAAAGAGTTCGGGATGCAGCAATCGGCCAATACCCGTTAGCTGTCGTTTTATCCTGTCTGGACTCAAGAGTTCCGGTTGAAGATATTTTCCATCGAGGTTTAGGCGATTTGTTTGTTGCCAGAGTTGCGGGAAATATCGTCAACGACGACATACTAGGCAGTTTAGAGTATGCATGCAAAATATCCGGAGCCAAACTCATTTTGGTGCTTGGTCATGAATATTGCGGAGCCATCCAATCTGCCATAAAAGATATTAAATTAGGTAACATCACTTCCTTACTCACCAAAATTAAACCAGCAATAACTGATGCCATTAAAATTCATGGCAGCAGTTATCAACTTTCCGATTCTAATTTTGAAGATTTGGTTTGTAAATTCAATGTTATTCAGTCCCTAACACAGATACGGCAAGGCAGTCCCATCCTGAAAGAAATGGAAGAGCAAGGAGAAATCATGATCGTAGGAGGTATTTACAACATGAAAACCGGAGAAGTACGCTTCCTCGCTAATGCTTTTTAACAGGACGATTATAGTTGCCTGATTCTGTCAAAGCTGTCCCAATTTGAGCCTTTTCAAGTCTTCAAACAAAGGTGCTATTTTAGGTATAATTTCTGCTATATTCTATTCGTGGAATAATTTATAGGATAATATTTTTGCATTTCTCTTGTATCACTGTCTTATATTGTTCTTTCATTTCATCCGGTAAGAATGAAGAGTCTATAAATAAAAGCCATTCCGGTATTACCTTCCTGAATTTGTCATACACATTTTCGATTGCCTTATCATCGACTTTCATCGTTTTTAAAAGGCTATCAAAATCGACTTTTTTCAGTTTACGTTTTTTGCCGTTCAATGTCAATGCCAGTTCTTCGCTGTCTTGTGGAATAACCAGCTTGGTAGATAGAAGGTCATAAGCCGGAGCCAAAACGCATTCACCGACCTTTTTGTAAAGCGAAAAGTTTTTCAGGTGCATGTCTGCATTTCCGATCAGGTAGCAGAACAAAAGCACCTCGAAATAGTTGATTAAATCCAACACCGGATAAGCCGAGAACTCCACTATCTTTTTAGCAATTTGCTCATGAGAGACTTTGTATTTTTGTTCGGTAAGTTTCTCTGTCAGTTGGCACATATCTTCCATCGGGATTTTAACGCCTTTCTTGTCACGGTCTATTCGTTTGGTAATGTACGCCAATGAACCATCTTGAAATCGTATCAGGGAATGGGGAACTGTTTTTATACGGGCAAGTGATGCCAGATGCATGGTTAAATCTTCGTTTTCAGGAAGCGACGGATATTGTTCCGTTTGTGGTTTGAGGATATATTCACCCCATAAACCAACTATCGTAAAGCGTTTCTCGCCCCTATACAATCTTTGCAGCAGGCAAGCAGCAAAGACATACGGTCGCGATTGTTGATTTTCCAGTTCTTTTCGGCAATATCCAACAACCAGCCTTCGGGAATAAGCCCGTCGAAGAAAGGATGCAGTACATTGCTGACAAATGGTTTATCGGTCAAAGGTAATGTGAGGCTTACCGGTTCGGCATTTTTATTCGCCAAATAAGCAGGGTCGTACACAAAAGTGTAACCGTTTTCATCTTCGGTGAGTGTACCCGCCGGATGGTTGTACATAAAGATTTTAGCCTGTTTCATTGCTATATCAGATTATTTCTGTCCATTGGAACGACACCCAATTGCACTCCGAACAATTTTAATACTTGATTTACCTTGTCCATTTTCAGGGTTTCCTTACCCTGTTCCAGTTCACGCAGGAAGCGCAGTCCTACGCCTGCTTTCTGTGCAAACTCTTCACGCGAAAATCCAAGCGCTTTGCGCTTAGCCTTCACATATTCGTTTAATGGTAGATTTTCCATATTCAATACCTTTTCGGGTACAAATATAACAATTGCTTTTAAAACAACACCTTTTCGGGTGTCTTTTTTATAAATGCTCTGAGGTAACACCCGAAAGGGTATAGGAAATAGCAAGGAAATTTTTAACTGGGAAAGTCAAAATATTGATGGGAACGCTTTAGAACAGAGCGAAGTTCTTTGGTTTATATCGTTTCAAATAACTCTTTTGTAAGACTATAAAATATTTTGAAATCCGTATCTTTGTAGTCCATTTCGTTTTAGTAACATGTACAAGGAATATTCGCCATGCAACATATTATCCCCTTATATTGACAAGTATTGGGAATATAAAGGACAACCGAAATACGGAACAAGAATCAGTATACCGCCGTATGGATGTACTGATTTTGTTTTCACTCTCGGAAAAGCGGTTAATGACGTAAACAATAATTTGGAAATGCAGCCGTACCGTTCCTATTTTGTTGGGCCGATGAATACACATACCGAATTGGTTGCATTTGCAGACAATGTACATGTGTTTGGTATTCGTTTTTTGCCTTGCGGTTTATATCATCTTATGGGGTTACCTTTGGACGAACTTGTCAATCATAAATGTAAAGCCAGCGATTTAACAAATGTTTTTGATGAATCCTTTATCGAAAGGTTATGCAATCAGCATGATACCGAAGACTTGATTGGAGTAATTGACGAATTCTTAATTAGATATCTAAGCAAACACGATTCCAAAATAGATAGAAAAATTCTTTTTGCAGTAGATAAGATAAATCTAGACAAAGGAATGCTCTCCATGCGCTCATTGATGGCAGATGTTTGCTTATGCCAGCGCCATTTCGAGCGGAAGTTTAAGATATATACAGGATACTCGCCTAAAGAATACAGTCGGATAGTTAAATTCTGGAATGCTATTGATTTACTAAGAAATACATCCTATGATAATTTGTTGTCAACCGCCGTGTTAGCAGGGTACTATGACGTTCCCCATCTTTCAAGAGAAGTAAAACGACTGTCGGGAAATACCCCTTCTTCTTTCTTAATGTTACCTTCAAAAATAGATACCCGCATCTACTTGGAATCATAAAAGTCGTTTTTATACAGTATTCCTATATCTCTTCCAACGTAAATTTGCAACGATACATTTGACTAATGGTAAACCATTGGCCAAACTGTGTTAGTTCTATTGATGTAATAAATAAAATTGAAGTATGAATTTTTTAGAGTTAGCAAAGCATCGTTGTACAATCAGGTCGTTTATAGAACAACCTATTGAAAAAGAAAAACTGGATTACATATTGGAAGCCGGACGTGTAGCCCCCACCGCGTGCAACAAACAACCTCAACGGATTATCGTAGTTCAAAAGTCCGAAAACATAAGAAAAGTTGAAAAAGCATATAAGACATTTGGCACCCAATGCGTGATGATTATTTGCCGAGATACAAGGGACGCTTTGATAAGACCGTTTGATAATAAATGTTCAGGTGATTTGGATATCGGAATTATTACCGACCACATGATGTTAGCCGCAAGAGAAGTCGGCATAGGCAGTGTCATGGTAGGATTGTTTGACCCGCACATTATAAGAAGAGAGTTTGCCATTCCCGATTATATTGAGCCCACGGCTTTGCTTATTTTAGGTTATCCTAAAAATGGTTTTTTAGATGCAAATCGTCATACAAGGGAACGCAAAGCCCTCAATGAAACAATAATGATAGAGGGGTATTCAGAACCATTGAGATAATGAAATGTTGAAAATCTCTGTTATTAAACCAGCAATAACTGCTGCCATTAAAATTCATGGCAGCAGTTATCAACTTTCCGATTCTAATTTTGAAAATTTGAGAAGTACGCTTTCTCGCTAATGCTTTTTAACAGGACGATTATAATTGCCTGATTCTGTCATTTCTTTAGCAAAGTTCTCAACTCCTATTTCACGGATTCTACGAATGCATGCACCACGGTCAGAGCGGAACACAAATCCAAAGACCTTACTTATAAATGCATTAAATTTAGGACAACGCTCTATAGGCATTAAGTTGCACTCGGCACAACTCATCCATCCATGCTCTTTGCAGCAGTTGCGTACAGAACACCAAGAGGCCTTATCATTATTGGCACATCCCGGGCATTTACCATTCAAAAAGCGTCGGCAAGTTCCACAATAAAGACCACAAGCCGCAACATTAAATCCTTTTTCAGTCATAATTTTATCATATTTATTAATCTAGTCATTCCTTTATAGTATGTACTTCCGAGTGCTGGCGCGCAAAACCTTCTTTAATTTTCTTATCGTCGAGAAGACACGACACCACCAATCCGGCAGCTAATGCCCCAATACAAAGCAATAAGATCAACGACATAGAAGTTCCCAGCAATTTGCCGAACAACGAAGTAGCAGTAACACCTCCCATTACCTGAAAGAATTCAATACTAGAAACCAGAATACCCATCTGCGTAACGGAAATAACAGACTGAGGCGCTATGTTAACAAGTGGAAAGTTCATTCCGATACCAATACCGGTAAGCAACAATCCTACTGTCATCTGTAACATCGAAATCCCCTGCCCAAAAACAAATAGTAATAATAAACCAACGATAGCAATGGACAAATTCACAATTCCCGATCTTCTATAATGCTGATAGCGAGAAATTAAAGCACCTCCCAGCATCCCTCCTACCACCATAGACAAAGTCATAGGCAACATCATTACACCGGAAAAAGCAGCATCCTTTTTTAAAATAACCTGTAGAAGATACGGTACGTACAATATCAGTCCAAACAAAGCCACATAGCCCATAGCTCCGATAAAAGCCGATTTACGGAAGATACTGTTTTTAAGCAAACCGGCGGGCAACATAGGCGATACAGATATTCGTTCGAGCCTGATAAAACAAATCATCAAAAAGACAGACACTATAAGCAGAGATATTAATAAGGGCGAAGTCCACGGTAAAAGCCGTCCGCCTTCTACAATACAGAATAAGAAAGGTAGTATCGATGCAAGAAATACCAAAATTCCTCTTACATCCAGCTTGTTCGTTTGACTGGCATGTTTTAATACAGGCAGATATTTATTTAGTAACCAGATGGCAATCATGCCAATCGGTATATTAACCAAGAATATCCAATGCCAAGACACATATTCCGTTATAACTCCTCCCATCACGGGCCCCAGCAAGCTCGCCAACCCATGCATAGAAGCTAAAATACCAATATATTTAGCCCTTTCCTTTACAGGAAAAAGTTCCGCTGTAATAATAAAAGCACTTGATGCGATCACTCCACCACACGCGCCTTGCAATCCTCGGGCAACTATCAGCATCAACATATCAACAGAAAGAGCACATAGAGCCGAACTGATTAGGAAGCTTACTATACCCCATAAAACAATTCGTTTACGACCGAAAACGTCCGACAGCTTTCCGGCAACGGGAATTGCCACCGTGGAAAATAACAAATAAGTAGTAAAGGGAAGCGAATAGTAAGTCATCCCCTTTAGATCGTCTATGATACGAGGCATTGCCGTTGCAACAATTGCATTATCTAAAGCAGAGAGAAACAAGCAAAGCATAAGCCCTGCCATTATTACAGAAACATTTTTTATTGAAAGATTTTCCGTTTGCATGATATTCATTTTTCAATTCGGGCACAAAAGTAGCGAAGCATTCATCAATAAAATTGTCCAATCTTGCTATAACTTCTGAAAAGCCACTCTGGGTGCTCCATTCTTCAAATAAATAATTCCACACTCTGTGAAACCATTTTTCCTGAGAACAGATTGCATCACCCAATTATCTCGATGCGTATCCACCCTAATGTTGAAGCAACGATCAAAGCACCATTGCAAACAATAAGAGCCGATGCCCTTTATCTTACCACTTCCCGCCAAGCGATGTACCACTCCGTAAGGTTTATCATTTAACCATTTACCATTTTCAATGTAATCGTACGTATCATCCTTACCCTGCCAGAAACAAAAGGTTGCTACCATCTCCCCCTCATCATCCATACAAACATAACTATTACCGGCAACAATATCGTCTTCAATCACTTCCTGAGATGGATATCCGTTTGTCCATTGTTCCATATTTCCTGTATTTCGCATCACAGAGCGAGCCATATCAAACAATTCCAATTGTCTCTGCACATCGGCCATCGTGGCCTTTCTTATTTCCATATACAACTATAACCTATTAATTAACGACGATTATTTCTATAAATCACATGCTCCATTAATAATACAGCTATTACCCCCATTACAAAACCGTTGGCCAGCAACGGCCTAAGTACGGGAGGCATTGATTCGGCAACAGCTACCGGCATAAAAGAGATTATCAAGGCAATCATAAGCGGAAATGCAACCGTCATGCAGCTGTTAAAATTAGGTAGCGCATCATCTTGAACCACCAATTGAAAGGCCGATGAAAGCTGAGTCGTCATTAAATAGAGCAAAATAACTCCCATTACCGGTTTAGGAATAGACGACAAAAATACAATAACATCCGGGAAAAAAGCACAAAATATTAATGCTGCGCCCGCAGGCAACAGCGTATACCGAGAAGCGCATCCCGTGCTCATAATTACTCCGGGACTAAGTGAAAAGTCAACCGGTCCAATGACCCCAACTCCACCGGAAAATATATTCATCAAACCCGTAAAACGCAACCCCCGTTTAGTACGATGCGCCATGCCGGGCGCCTCAATAGCCGTGCCAACAGACTGAACAGACCCTAGCTCATTGATAAATAAGGCGATAAAACAAAATAAGAAAGAGAGTAATATGCCCGGATCAAAAGATAATTGAGGCAGAAAAAAAGATAATTCAGTACCAGTAACTTGACTATTTAACTGAGGAACAGCATTTCCTGCTAACAAATAATAGCAAATTGAACCAAAGAGAAGTCCCCAAAGAACAATGCTCGACTTCCAAATGCCGCGAAGCAAATTACTTCCTAAGAGCATCAAAAAGACCATTGCCAAAGAAAAATACAATGAGAAGAAAGCATTCGCCTTATCTGAAAACAGCAAATTAAGTATAGTCGGAGCCAGTGTAAACGCTATCAATGCTAAAATAACGATGACAATTCTCACTGTAAAAACACGTTGCAGAAACTCTATCCAACCACTAAAAGATAGCAAAAACAACAAAACACCGCCACAAACAATGGCAGTATACACTTCCGCAACCTGAGAAGCCTGCGTAGTGATGATGCCAATAAGCAGCACCGAAGCCGGACCAATAACTACAGGCATGCGATGCCCGAAAAGAACCTGAATAACCAGTCCCGCACCCGTCAATGCAAACAGTTTTTGCGTGTAAAAAGTACGTTCAGCCAATGTGTTCAACTGAAATTCACCTACTACAGCACTAATAATCAATACGATAGGAATCGTTATCAGAAACCATTGCAGGCCATACATCAACATAGGCCATGCACCCGGTTTATCGTCATTTTTATATTTTAGAGGTATTGGATTAAAGCTCATAATCTCATCCATTTAAAGTTTACAGAACGTAAAAGTAGCGATAATTTGTTATCTTTGCCAAAGAAAGCATCATGAAACAGTATAAAAGAGTATTAAGTATAGCCGGCAGCGACTCCAGCGGAGGAGCCGGAATCCAAGCCGATATAAAGACCATATCCGCTTGCGGTTGTTACGCCATGACAGCAATCACCGCCGTTGTCGACGAGAATACCGTACACGTAAACGGCATACACCCCATTCCAACCGCCTTTGTAAAAGGACAAATTCAATCAGTGCTTGACGACATCGGAGCCGATGCCATTAAAATAGGAATGCTTCACTCTGCCGAACATATTTACGGAGTGAAAGAAGCGCTCGCACCTTACTTAATAACCAACATTGTACTCGATCCGGTCATGGTAGCCACTGCCGGCACCGACCTGTTACAACAAGAAGCCATATATGCACTTAAAAAAGAGCTTATTCCTTACAGTCGCGTCATTACCCCTAACATTCCCGAAGCAGAAATCTTGCTCAACCAAACAATAAATAGTATAGCCGATTTGTTTCCGGCTGCTAAAGCCTTATCATACAACCAACAAACCTCCGTACTCCTTAAAGGCGGACACCTCAGTACAGACCAGTTGGTTGATGTTTTTTATAACGCCGAGACAGACGAAACACTTGAGTTACCAACTCCAAGAATTGACAGCATTAATACCCACGGAACCGGTTGCACACTTTCGTCGGCCATCGCCTCCTTTCTAGCCCACGGGCTCACCCTTACTGAATCCGTAATCAGGGCCAAAGAATATATAAACCAAGCCATAGCCAATGGAGCCCCCTATCAAATAGGTCAAGGCCACGGCCCGGTACATCATTTCTACAAATATTGGGAATAAAATCAAAGAGATTTGTAAAACTCCACCTCCACAATTCGCAACTGTCCTTTTGAATCAGTCGCATTGGGGTCTTTAAACAAATCCAGTTCCTTCTTTCCGGTAACCTCAATAATACCTCCAAAGGCATCCTGCTCATTATTCATGCCCGTTAACTCAATCTTGACGAAACGACCCTTTACCGGTTTCAGAGGAAGAGTTATATAACCGAGAGACTTAGGTGTTTCGCCCTCATAAACCAACTCATCATCCATCCAAATACGAATGGGATAACTACGCATTCTCCAACCCGTAAGTTTTAATTCCACTTCGTTAAGCAATGCATCTTCCTCCAGCTCATATTTTATCCAAGCCGTTTGTTTCCTTCCGTCGTTGCCCCATTCAGACAACTCATTGTCGTCAAAGCTATTACGAGCCAACCCCTCATTACAGCCGGCAGTTGCCCCGACTATCTTTACAGCCCGGCGAGACATTCGGAAAGAATCACCCTTGGGAGTTTCTCCGCGTGATAAATTTACCGGCAAATGCTCCCCCGAAATATAAGCAGACAATCCATTTTTTGTTTCAAAAGCCGAAGTTTGCAAATTCACATCAGCACCGGTCAATCCCTCAGCAGATGCAACCAGCTTAATCTTTCCGGCTTTTTTGGTAGAACGAATCAACACCCTGTTCACCCCGCACTCCACCGGCAATTCCTGCGAAAGAACATAATTCCCCTCTTCACCTTTGGCAATACCTCCCAGCCAATCAGCCTCACCCTGCAACTCAAAGCGAATTGTCTGATTAGCCAGCGGACACCGTCTGCCTTCGTTATCAGTCACCTCAACCTCAATCAAGGCCATATCGGCACCATCCGCCTTGAACCCATCGGGAGCCGTTATCGCTTTGAGACGAATCATTGCAGCTTCACCCGCCGTTTCTTTACTAGACCTGCTCAGCACCTCACCTTTTTCATTACATCCTACCGCTTCAACCACTCCCTTTTCCCATTTCACACGAGGGAAAGTAAAGAGAAAATGATTACTTCTTGTCCCCCAACCCAGAGACCTTCCGTTAACAAACAATTCCACTTTATCAGCAGTAGAAACGACATAAACCGGCTTCACTATCGTATCAGAATAATTCCAATGCCCACAAATATAAGTCCTTTCCTTTTCCGTATCAACCCATCCGTCCCACATCACCTGATGTGCAAAAAAGCCATCTTTTGGAATGCGCATGGCATCAGTCACCCCACTTCTTCTATAATTTTCGGCACCACGAAAGTGCGTATTCGAATCATGAAAATGAATTTTCAATCCACCCGAGCTCACCCTATCGCCTGTACCCGGACGCACCCTGTAATAATCATTCCACCTTATTATCAACTCTTTGAAAAATGAATCCTGATTACGATTATAAGCCGATGCATCAGCCAGCGGTTTACTCGTATTGGTAACTGTTGACCGGTAATATTTTGAGCCCTCACCATCTTGATGGAAAGGAAAAGAATAATCATCCCAATATTTCCTCAAAGCCTCATCACGACAATATTCCGTAGCGAACATCGGTATATGAGCACTCTTATTAATATACAACATTTCACCCCCATACTCAGCCACTTTACTATCAAGCATCTCCCTGGACCCGATAGCCCTTCCTCCGTAAGGATCATACCTATCACGCACAGCCTTCATTTCCTCCATGTGCTCTTCCGAAATGCTCTCGTTACCACTTTCATAAAAAACCACCGAAGGATTATTTCTATTATAAATAATAGCATCGCGCATCAGCTCCACACGCTGCCCCCACCTTCTGTCGGACACATCCTTTTCGGCATCACCAGCCGGCATGAGTTGCATTAAGCCTACACGGTCACAACTTTCCACATCCTGCTTCCAAGGCGTAACGTGCATCCATCTCACCGTATTGGCATTACTTTCCACCATCATCTTATTGCTAAAATCACTTAACCAGGCAGGCACAGAAAGTCCCACGGCAGGCCACTCATTACTTGTACGTTCTGCATACCCTTTAATCTGAATCACTCTGTCATTCAACCATACCTTTCCATCTGCAAATCGTGTTTTACGAAAGCCCGTACGCGTTTTCACCACATCTATAGGCTTGCCATCAACCTTTAAAACCGTGTATACATTATATAAATAACCATAGCCCCAAGACCAAAAGTGCATATCCTCTACCCTGGCACCCACCTTCACCGTAGTGGTTTCACCCGCCGCTAATTTTAAGATACCCGAGCTTATTGTTTTAACAATTCGGCCATCAGCATCTTCAACAGACATCTCCATAGAAAACTCCTTTGCCACCGGAAACTCATTTCTGACCTCAGATTCAGCAAAAACCATAGCCCTTCGTTTCGTCACATCCATTTCACGAGCATAAACGTACGTACCCGTTGTTTTCAAATTCGAGAACAAAGGCAATGTTTGATACAATCTGGGAGCAACATGCAGATAAACATTTTTAGGAATGCCCCCGTAATTGGCATTAAAATTCTTATCATTCCACTGATACCCCGAACCCGTGGCACGTTCCTTATATTTCCATGAGTTATCAATCCTTGCAGAAATAACGTTCACCTTACCATAATCAATATAATCGGTGATATCAAAGCCAAATGCCATGGCTCCATTCTCATGTATCCCCACCGATTTACCATTCACAAAAAACTCTCCACCGAAGCGTATACCCTCAAATTCCAGAAATATTTTGTTACCTGCGGCATTCCGGGGCAAACGAAAAGACTTTCTATACCATACAACAGTATCTGTATGTTCATATATCTGAACCCTAAACGCCTCATCTTCATTAAAAGCATGTGGTAAAGTAACCCGTTTCCAACTCTTGGCAGATACGCCCATAACCTGTTGCAAAGAAATATCTCCAACGTGTATTTCCCAGTCTGAATTGAAATTGTACTTCACGCGTTGGCCTTTGGCATTACTCCACGTCACACAACCAATAAGCGCAAAAAGTAAAAGAAGTTTTTTCATGGTACATTCATTATGATTAAGTCACAAAACTAGGTAAACAGTACATACCATACAAGGCAAAATTGTACATAAACCTAGAAAAACAAACATCCCCCCATTCTATTTGATTGTAGAATGAGGGGACGCTCAGTTAGTTATTTCCAACAGATAGTACTAGTATCCGTTTGTTCCATATTCATCAGCATTGTCAATTTGCGACAAGAAATCATAAGAAATAGGACGAAGATAATTTTTGCTGCCATTAAAGCTAGCTGCTGCACGCACGTTGTATTTAGCCAAGCGATCTTCAAAAGCTTTGTGGCGTTTCAGCAATGCCCAACGACTAAACTCACCGCACAACTCACGAGCATATTCATCAAAAATGCCTTCTTCATCAACAGTCGTTAGCTTCATGTGATTTTCATAATCATCCGCATTGCGACATGCACGTTTGCGAAGCACATTAATATATTCGGCTGCTTTCTCACCATTGCCAAGTGCCACATTAGCCTCAGCAGCAATCAAGTATACCTCAGCCATACGCATGATAAACATATCACCGGTTTTAATCTGCAAATTACTTCCATAATTCAACCCATCATACGACCAGTTGAATTTTGACAAAGAAGGATACAGTTGATAAGAATTAGTCCCATCGAATGAAGCCTCACGATACTTACCTTCTGCATCAAACAAGTCATCAATATTAATACAAACATAAGCACGTTTTGCTTTTTCCTCGGCAGACAAAGACTCTTTTGACAGATAAATTGCAAAACGATCCTCATCCTCATCCAGCGGATAAGGGTGAACATAAGCATTCTTGGGAGTTACAAGATTGGCAACGTTGCCAGAATGATCACCTTTAGGCCATATAGATGCTACATACTGATTACCACCATACGTGCGCGTAATAGCATTTACGTCGGCATACGGATAAATCTTACGTCCCACAAATGCGGTATTAATACCATACTTGGTACACATATCAGTTGTCAACGTTAATGTTTTGCTGCTATAAGAAACCCATCCCACTTTAGACATTGAAAAGTCCGAGAAAGCAGTTACGAAAGAGTTTTCCCAACGTTTATCGTATTCAGAGAAACAATCTACTAAATACTTAGACGGAGCATACAAGTTATTGTTCACACGACCATAATAATAGTTACCCTTGCTAGCAGTCTTATACACCTCACTCAATTTATTGGGATCGGCCATTGTGTAAGTAAACAACTTATTGTTTAGCGAACCCGAGCTAAAAGCATCACTTTCTCCTGCTCTTGGTCCCGAAGCCACAAATAGCGCTTCCTTATTTGTACGATTATTCGCATGAGCCCATACATCAGCTACATCATCGTAAAGGTAAGCCCCATACGTATTCATGTTCGCAATCATATCCTCGGCCACTTCTTTAGCACGCTGCCAATAAGAAACCCCATTCTCTTTCAGTCCTTCGCCCGCACCCTGAGCATACGCTCTCGCTAAAAGTCCAAGAGCTGTTTTCTTAGTCACACGTGCACTGTTGTTTTCATAAGGTGTAGTCTTCAAATGCTCGGCAGCGTAAGTCAAATCACTTACAATTTGCGCATAAATCTCTTCCACAGAGTTTCTTTTGGGATTCAAAACCGCATTTGTAGTCGATTCATCAAGGCTCAATGTTACATTTCCATAGTTCGTAACCAATACCAAGTAATAAAAAGCCCTCAAGCAATGAGTTTCGGCAGTCAACACCGTAACATCATCGGCACTGCCATCTGTTACATTACCCGCTCTATTTATGATAGCGTTACACGTATTGATAATAGAATACGCTTGTTTGAAAAGCTTGTTTGTAGCATTGGTACTGGTAGTAAGCCCCTCATAATAAAACAGCTGTTGCGTATTCGTTGCATTCTTTGAAGTAAGCCATATATCTGTTCCGGCCTCAGCAACCGCCAGATAGTCAGATGCAGAAAACATCTGATCATACAAAGGAGAATAACAATACGTCTGCATCCCCTTCCAGCCATCAAATGTAGCCAGTGTCTCATCACCGGTCACTTCAGTAGGATTGTATTCATCTAAAGAACAAGAATACATTGATAAGACAATTAATAAGAGAGAGAAAGCTCTCAATGTATATTTTTTCATCGTCATATTTCGTTAATTATGAATTAGAATGATAAATTTAAACCAAATACCAATTGTTTAGTAAGCGGATAGTTCAGGCTTCCGTTCATTTCAGGATCATAATCCTTCAACAAGTGACTTTTAGCCACAACAAAAGGATTGGTAATGGTTCCATAAACTCTCAATTTCTCGAAGCCGAATTTCTTTAGCAAATCTTTAGGCAAGTTATATCCCAAAGTAATATTCTTTATTTTAAAGAAAGAACCATCTACATAAGACAGAGAATAATATCCCGTATAATCTTTTAAAGCCATATTGGCATTCGCAGCAGGGAAATCATTCGACGGATTCGATTCAGTCCAGTAATTGAAATATTCCGGGAAATTATTAGCTCCGGTCGGATCATAACGAGTCAACATGGAATAATTAATCATTTGTCCCCAACGCATAAACATAAAGACACTTAAATCAAAGTTCTTCCAGTTAAGCGTATTTTGCAATCCCAGTGTCCAGTCGGGAGAGTTATGTCCAATGATTTGATAATCATTTTCGCTGATGGTATACTTATTGTCGGCCGTATACTCCACACCCTCTTCATCTACATACTTACCGATCTCTGATTTCTTAAGTCCAGGAATATCAATTTTGATATCGCCCGGTTTCTGTCCGAATACAGCCGCATCACTTTCTTCTCCTTTTTGCCATATTCCGGTAATTTTATACTTATAGAATGAATTAACAGGAGATCCTTTAGCCAACGTATAATTACCGTTGGTTACATAATTAGAAGTACCATCGGCTAGCGAAGTAACTTTTTCCTTATTGAATGAATACGTCAAAGTTGAGCTCCATTTAAAATCTTTGGTTTGAATGTTGCGCGTATTTAAAGTTACCTCAACCCCTTTATTATCAGTAGAACAAATATTCATGTTAGTATAATACTGAGTAGAAGCGTTGTATCCGCCATTTGTAATAGGCAGATATCTTTGCCATATCACGCCTTTCGTTTTCGTATAATAAAAGTCGGCAGCCAAGTCAATACGGTTTTTCAGCACAGCCATATCAACCCCGATGTTCGTATTATATGATTTCTCCCATCCCAGGTTGGCATTCGTATAGTTTTCAGAGAACATGTAAACAAGCTCCTTCTGTCCGCCCAAGCTAAAATAACTCTGATCGAGGTGTGATGTTGACGTATAAGGATCTATAGACGCCGTACCCGTCACACCATATCCCACGCGTAATTTCAGGTTATCGAGCCATTCTCTTGTGCCTTCCATAAACTGTTCGTCGGAAATTCTCCATCCGGCAGAAACCGCAGGGAACGTATCCCATCTGTTACCATCGGCCAAACGAGAAGAACCATCATGTCTAACCGAAGCCGAGAATAAATAACGTCCCAGATACGAATAATTAAGTCGCCCTACCAGTCCCAAACCTTTCGACATGTTGTATGAAGTTTGAGCAACAGCAGCAGAGTTTGAAGAAATGCCATGCCACAAAAACTTATTATCCGTGATATTATCTTGTTTCAGGTAACTGTTATCCGTTTGATTGTGGTTCCATGTTGTAACACCCGTTACAGTGAAAGCATGATCTTTATTGATCGTAAAATCATAAGTCAGCACATTCTCCCACTTATAATTATAGTTTCTATTTTGAGTAACAGCTGCATAAACAGAAGAGTTTGTACCCACAGCATCGGCTCCCGAAGCTACATAATACTGATACGAACCCTGTCCCTGGAAATAATTAGTACGCGAATACGCCAACGTACCATTAATACGTGAAATCAGCGTCAGCCCCTTCATCGGTGTAATCTGAACATACGGATTCATGTACAATTTCAAGTTCTGATTTTGATTCTTATACACACCGCCAGCCGTGTTAAGCAGCAAGTTTATTTCGTTACCGTCATCAACAACCGGATTCACGTTTATATTACCATTATCATCGTAAGCTCTACCCAAAGGCACAGCACACAGTGCACTTTCCAAACTGGCATACGCCTTATTCTGATGTACATAAGACGCCTGCATATTCACACCGGCCGAAAGCCAGTTGTTCACTTTATGATCTATACGGATATTCGTTGAATAAACCTTATAATCATCACCCTTATATTGTCCGTTCTCATCCGAGAAGTTAAGAGACATATAAGCCTTTGTTTTTTCCGTTCCACCCGACACAGACAAACTGTAATTCTGAGTGTAACCCGTTTGCATCAACAAATCGGCCCAGTCAATATATTGTCCGGCCAAATGTGCCTGATACGCAGCGTCTGACGTAAATAAACGACTGTCGTCAGCCGTAGAAGTCCAGTTACCCGTAGCCGCATTAGCATCTCTCAACACATTGATGTAACTATCACCGCTACGCATTTCGGGTGTTTTTGACCAACCATTAAAGCCACCAAACACATTGAAGTTAACGGCAGTCTTACCCTCTTTACCACTTTTGGTGGTAACAATAATAACCCCATTGGCACCTGCCGAACCATAAACAGCAGTAGAAGAAGCGTCTTTCAACACCTCAATAGACTCAATATCATTCGGGTTCAATGTAGAATAATCACCCGGCATGCCATCGATTATAAAAGTAGGGTTTCCGCTTGCTGTAAAAGAGCGCGTGCCCCTTAACTGCATGCTCACACCAGAACCGGCCTGACCAGATGACTTTGTAATATCCAAACCGGCCACTTTACCCTGCAACGCTTCCATCGGGTTTGATCCCGGATTCAACGTTACATCCGAACTTTTAATAGACGTAACGGCACCCGTCAAGTCCCTTTTCTTCACAGTACCGTAACCAATAACCACTACCTCTTCGAGCGTTTTGGTATCCGGCTTCATTTGAATATTCAAACTGCTTTTGTTTCCGATCTCCAGATTTTGAGTTTGGTATCCAATGTAAGAAACCACCAGCACACTATTATTTGCCGGCACTTTCAATGAAAACTTACCGTCAAAATCAGTAATTGTTCCTACACTGGTGCCCTTTATCAGAACAGAAACACCAATCATAGGCTCACCCAGTTCGTCAATGATCGTTCCATTAACAACTCGCTGCTGCATCACCGTCGATACTTCGTCAACAGTAGCATTTGCATGCGTAGAAATAAAAAACAAAGCAAAAAGCGGGAGTAAGAATACCCAAATTCCTTTGGACTCCCAAGATAAAAATCTTCTTCTCTTCATAATATTAAAAAGATTACTAATTGAAATTATATCGCTGTTATTTCAGTGTTCTTTTGAGATAGAGGACTCAGATAATTTGGTTAGTAGATATATTTAACATGACGAGCAGAGTATCATTTTGTAATCAGTGGAAAGCATAAAAAACCGTTCAATGAAGCATTTACTCCAATGAACGGCTCATTTCTATCCGTTATTTAACAACCTGCTACTTCTCAGCTTTTTGCAATAACTCACGCGTATGCAACAACAGCTCCCTGTCACCATAAGCACCGTGTCCCGGTATAACAATGCGCGCATCGGGATATTTACGCGTAACCTTATCTATAGTCAAAGGCCACTCTGCCACTGCAGCATCAGATAAGTTGCCCAATCCTGTAGCTTTAAGCTCCTTAACCATACATCCTCCAAAAAGAATCTTCTCAGAAGGAATCCATACCACAATATTATCAGTAGAGTGCCCTCCGCTGGGGTAGTAACAACACAAATCCATATCGCCCAACTTCACTGTCAGCGAATCAGTGAACCCATAATCGGGTACCGGCAACTTCTCTTTCCGGGCTATATCAATAGTCATTTGGTTGGCATACGATTTCACCCCTTTGGTTTGCAGATAAGCAAGTCCACCCAAGCAATCACCGTGCCAATGATTGGGAATAAAAGTAGTAAGCTTTGCCTTCAGTCCCTCTTCAATCCACTTCACCAACATAGCAGTACGCTCATCGTTGGCAGGCGTATCGAGCAAAGCCGCTTCACCGTTATTTACCAAAATCAAACCATTGCACGGCACCACACCAAAGCTACCCATATCATCATAAGAGACATAAAAGTAAGCCCTGTCGCACAATTTCACAGCCTCCATACCCGGCCCAACCTTTATTTTGGGCGAAAGTTCTGTTTCAGAAATACCTTTCTGAGCATTAACATTTAGGAAAAACGCAGAAAAGAAAATGAATAGTAAGTAAATACGTTTCATAAAATACATTATTAGCACCTCAAAGATATGAATTTATTTTTAATAGTAAATCAGTCTTAAAATAGAAGACTAAATACAAGAAATATATTTTTTATCGTATTTTTGTTGCAATGAGAACATCCGAATACAAATACAACATCAAGATTGCCGTTTATTCATCTATAATCATTAGTATTATAGGTGCTATAAACACAATTGTTGATCCCAAAAATTCGTATAATACCTACTCTTTTATTCTTCTCCGTATTTTTGCCGTGTGCATTGTAAACTGGAGCCTATTAATATTAACGACTTATCTAACTGAAAATATTTCCGCAATAAAAAAAAGAATAAAAGCCGTCACTATATTCACCTATTATTTAATTGGCATTCCTGCTACACACTTCACCATTTATCTCACAAATCACGTTGTACAGAATCAGATATATGCCAACAACACAGCTTATAGAAAATTCTTTCTTAGTTTCCTATTGTGCAGCATTATATTACTTACTAAGTATACTTTTAATCTATTATCTGAGAAACAAAAAATAGATATTGAAAACGAACGATTACTCCGCGAAAACCTTCAAGTTCGTTTTGAAATATTACGTCAACAAATCAACCCTCATTTTCTTTTTAATTCATTAGCGACATTAAAAGTGATGCTTCGCGACGACAAAGAAAATGCAGAGACCTTTATTATGCGTTTATCGGATATGCTTCGATATTCTTTGAAACTTTCATCTAGCGAAAAGGTCCCTCTAGGAGAAGAACTCACTATCCTAGAGGCATACCTATTCATGCTAAAATGTCGATTCGAAAACAAATTGGTGGTACATATAGATATTAATTCAAAATATCATTCATATTATATACCACCATTTTCATTACAAACCATTGTAGAGAACTGTGTAAAACACAATATAATATCCGCCGAACACCCTTTAGAAATAAAGATACATAGTACCGAAGATTATCAGTTGATAATCTCTAATACATTACAACCTAAAAAAGTATTTGAACCATCCACGTGTATTGGTTTAGCTAACATTGACAAAAGATATCAGTATCTCTGCAATCAGCATATAAAAATAGACAGAGACGATAAATATTATACAGTAACGATACCTATTATTCCAAATATATGAAAATACTAATCATTGAAGACGAAGCACGTACGGCTGTTGATCTGGCTCAAACTTTAAAAAAGATCAATCCCCAAATAATGATTCTCAATATATTGGACAGCATCAGTTCAACTGTGACATACCTTAAGACAAATAGTATGCCCGATTTGATTTATATGGATATCCAATTATCTGACGGCCCTTCATTCGACGTATTCAAAGAAGTCAACATCACATGTCCGGTTATATTTTGTACAGCTTATGATGAATATGCTGTAGAAGCTTTTAAAATGAATGGTATCTATTTTATTTTAAAGCCATTTGACATGGAATCGGTTGGGAGTAGTTTGGCCAAAGTTGAGTTTTTGAAGTCACATTACCAGATGAACAATTCAAACAATGAACCAAACAACACATTATTCAAAACCCTCCCTCAAATAAATAGATCTTCCTTTCTAGTTCATCATAAAGGCAAAATGTTTCCCGTATCAGTTACGGACATTGCTTACTTTTTCATTGCAGACGAGCTCTCTTTTATTTTTACGTTCAATGAACAAAAGTATATAATTGACCATTCCTTAGAAGAATTAGAAAAAATGATTGACCCTAATAAGTTCTATCGGGCGAACAGACAGTTTCTAGTTAATTTTGAAGCGATTAAAGAAGTGGAGCCCTACTTTAATAGGAAACTTCTCATCAAGTTATCTGTCCAATGCAATACAAGCATAATTGTTAGTAAACTCAAAAAAACAGAATTCCAAGCTTGGCTATCAGAGCGTTGATAATGCCCGTTTCTACTCCTATTATGTCCGCTTCAACCTTTATCATCTTGTAACCCGTTAATCGAAGCACTAATTTTGTCGCATAAATTTCGAAATTACTCAATTCAAAATTCATGCTACAATATGAAAATTAAACTTTTCTCTATTTTATTTTTTTGCATAACATACCAAGGCTACGCACAAGGTAATTATTCATTGGTTCAGTGCATAGAGTATAGCTTACAAAATCATTCATCCACAGAAGTATACCAAAACAATATCATAATAGCCAAAGAACGAAAAAAACAAGCCATTAGCTATTATTTACCTCAAATTAATGTAAATAGTACCGTTACGGACAATCTAAAATTACAAACTAACATTATACCGGCCGGAGTATTAAGTGATGAAGACATTTCAATGCAGTTCGGTAAGAAATACAACTCAAATATCTATGGAGAAGTAACGCAAACCATTTATAATCAACCGGCTATATATAACATCAAAAGCAGCCAAGTGAATATCAAAATAGCCGATCTGCAACAGATACAAAACAGCGAATCCATCATATTTAATACTGCTCAAGCTTATTTTCAGGTACTTGTATACAAAGAATACAAAGCAAAGTTACAAGAAATTATACAATCGTACATTCAACTATTAGATATATTAAAACTAAAACATCAGAAAGGGATCATTATTGAAACTGATGTGGAGCGTGTTAGTGTAAGTCTTAAATCAGCAGAATATCAACTGAATGAAGTGGAAACACAAATTAAGAACGCACTTGACAATCTAAAATTTACCATGGGATTAAGTCTGGAATCCGAACTTCACATCAGTGACTCGACCAATTATGAGCAGTACGTATCCTTTCCTGAAATAGCTTCGCTTAATATTAATAATCTTACCGAATATGAAATCAACAAAACACAGCAAAAGTTATTAGAATACAATTATAAATCACAGAAAGCAGAATTATTACCTACAATAAACCTCTTTAGTCGTGCTGGCAAACAAGGTTATTCTGAAGACATGTCAGGCATTTTTAATTCCTGGAAGGATTACTCTTACATCGGAGTATCCGTAAGTATGAATTTATTCTCCGGTTTAAGAAAATCAAGCAAAATCAAAGAGAGTAAATTGGTATTAAAAAACAGCTACACCAATCTGCATTTGGCAGAGACAGGCTATCAATTAACCTTCCAAAACTCAGAAAAAAATCTTCTCAATGCATACAACAATCTAAATGGGAGCAAAGACAATCTTGAATTAGCAAAAAAAATACTTGATACATCAAGCCTAAATTATCAAAAAGGGGCTTCGCCTATCAGTGTATTCCTCAATGACGATAACGCATATAAAAATGCCCAATTACAATATGTCAATAATCTATTCTCCTACATGAGCAGAAGACTAGATTACGAAAAAAACAAAGGCACTCTTTTTTCTTTTTATAATCAGTTGAAAAATAATTAATAAATAACGAATAGAATGAAACGAGCAAAAATCCTCTTTATAATCATTACCTGTATCGCTATAACTGCAATAATAGTAACGCTAGTTCTCAACAAGAATTCCATCAACAAAGCTAATCAACTTGTTGATCGTTCTAATGTTCCGGTTGCAGTGACCACAAAAATTGTAAACTCCGGCAAATTAGAAATTCAAAAAACACTTCCTGCCAGATTAAATCCAGTTGAAAGAGCTACTGCCAGTACACAAGTAGCAGGCACGATCAGCTATCTACGTATTGATTTGGGCAGTAGAGTCCGCAAAGGAGAAGTTATTGGACATATTGACACTAAACTCACAGAGTTAAGTTTGCAATCAGCCACATTGTCTCATGAAAAATTAAAAAAAGATTACCAACGGATTCAAGACTTGTATAAAGGAAATGCCAGTAGTGAAATTGAACTTCTCTCTGCCAAATACAATTTTGAAAATACGGCTGTACAACGCAAGCAAATAAAGCAACAAATTGAAAATGCTAAAATAATCGCTCCTATAAGCGGAACAGTTATAACCAATGATTTCAAAACAGGAGAGTTTGCCAATTCCGGTTCTTCTATTGCTGAAATAGTTAACATATCAAAACTCAAAGCAACCGTTTATCTGGATGAAACAGAAGTATATTACGCCAAGATTAACCAAAAGGTGGGAATAGAGCTACTCAGCTTTCCCCAAAAGACAATATCCGGCCATATAATATATATTAGTCCCAATGGAGATGAAAATCATAATTACCAAGTAGATGTATTGATTGATAATCCCGACGAATGGCTAAAAGCCGGGACTAATGTTGCTGTCAAAATCACACTCAAACAAGAGGAGAATGCAATATTGATCCCTCAACAAGCAATTGTTTCGGACCGAAAAGAAAATTATGTATACATTATAAGTCATGGGGTTGCTCACGCAAAGAAAGTAAAGACAGGAATTTCCTCTGACCAAAATATTGAAATAATCGGCGGATTGTCATTGGGTGATGAAGTCGTTCTTTCGGGCCAAATAAATCTGAAAGAAGGCAGCGTCACGAAAGTCATTAACAAATAAGTAACATATTAGTATGTCAATAACAGAACTATCCATAAAAAGGCCTCTTCTCATTACGGTTATCTTCACTGTATTAATTCTTTTTGGAATATTAGGCTATAAAAATTTGAATTATGAGTTACTGCCTAAATTTGATGCGGGTGTAATCTCTATCAATACGACCTATGTAGGTGCTTCACCCCAAGATATCGAATCTGCTGTGACCAAGCCAATTGAAGACGCAGTATCCACAGTGGAAGGGTTAGATATTGTAACCTCTCGTTCCATGGAAAACGTCTCAACCATTACTATTCAGCTCAAGCCCGAAGTTGATGATGTAGTAGTTCAGCAAGACATAGAGCGCAAGATCAATCAAATAAAATCAACTCTTCCTGAAGATATTGAAGATCCGGTCATTAACAGATTCAGTTCCGATCAGTTTCCCGTATTAAACCTTTCTGTATCAGCAAACTTATCAGACACTCGTCTTTATCAGTTGGTTGAAGACAACATTCTACCCGGATTAACCAATGTTACAGGAGTTGGACAAGTCTCCATAATCGGAGGTAGTCCGCGTGAAATCAAAGTAGAAATCAATAATCACAAATTAAATTTCTATAACATACCTATCAGTCAGGTATATCAAGCACTTCATGCAGCATCTCTAGTCTATCCGGCCGGAAAATTATCATCACAGCAACAAGAACTATCTCTTCGCTTGAATGCAGATCTTACAACTACCGATATGATTCGTAATATAATCATTCGTGAAAATAAGAACGGAAGTAAGGTGTTAATCAAAGACATCGCCAAAGTAGTCGATACGGATGCTACCCCAAAAACCATCAATCGAATCAACGGAGTGAATGGAATCGGACTTCAAATATTTAAAACAAATGACGCCAATACGGTTGAAGTAAGCAAAAAAATAAAAGAAAAACTTAATCAACTAGTTAATGAATATTCAAAAGAAGAATTTGCATATACGATTGCATCCGACCAGTCATTATACACATTAGCATCTGCTGACGCGGTAGTGCACGATCTTATCCTAGCAATATTCATTGTCGGTTTAGTTATGTTGTTCTTTCTACATAGTTTACGCAGCTCCATGTTTGTACTAGTAGCGATTCCTTCTGCCATGATTCCGACCTTTATGATGATGAGTATCTTCGGTTTTTCACTCAATCTGATGACCCTCATGGCCCTATCTCTTGTTGTCGGAATTTTGGTTGATGACAGTATTGTAGTACTGGAAAACATATTTCGCCACCTTGAAATGGGGAAAAACAAAGTTCGCGCTGCCATTGACGGCAGGCAGGAAATTGGTTTCACAGCAGTAGCCATCACCATGGTCGATTTGGTCGTATTCATCCCTATGGCTCTTACATCCGGATTAGTAGGAAACCTCGTCCGACAGTTCTCATTAGTTGTTGTATTCTCCACTTTACTTAGCCTCTTCGTCTCATTTACCCTGACTCCCTTATTGGCATCACTTTTCGGAAAAGTTGACCACCTGAACAAAAACACATGGTGGGGTCGCATTAATATACAATTCGAAAACTTTCTGGAAGCCATAAAAATGATTTACGGCCACATATTATTGTGGGTATTAAGACATAAACGAATTTTGTTTGCCTGTATTTTCACATTAATGGCAGGCTCCATCTGGTTGATCCCCGGAGGTTTTATTGGAAGTTCCTTTCTCGATTCAGGTGACAGAGGTGAGATAAGCATCAAAGTGGAAATGTCAACAGATATGTCCCTATACCAGACGAACCAGATGCTCAAACAAGCTGAATCAATTATTCTAAAAAATAAAGACGTTGAAACCCTATATACTTTGGTCGGTACCCAAACTGGTGGCGGAGGAACAACTTCGACTAACGCACATTGGGGACAAATGGACATTGTTTTAAAAGATAAAACGAAAAGAGAAATAACAACAGATGAGTTTGGCGTATTAGTACGCAATGAAATAGAAAGCTCCATTCCCGGCGTTAAAGTAACAGCATTGCCCATGAACATCACCGGCAGCAGCAACTCACCCATACAAATTGCCATAAAAGGAGCTTCGTTGGAGAATGTAAAAGAAGCAGCTGAAATAGTAAAAAAGATCGTTGAAAGTACCCCAGGAACAGATTATGTAAAATACAGCACACAATCCGAACGAAAACAAATACAAATAATACCAGACAGAGTGAAAATAAGCAGCATGAAATTAACCATTCAGGAAGTCTCACAAATGATTAATATAGCATTTAAAGGAAATGATAACATAGACTTGAAAGAGAATGACAATGAATACGCTATAAATATTCAGATGGATGACACTAACAAATTAACTGTTGAGAACTTGCGCGATATGATATTAACCAATAAAGAAGGTCGTACCATTCGCCTTAGCCAAGTAGCTTCAATAGAAGAAACAATGGTCTCTTCCATCCTTGAAAGAACCAACCGACTGCCATCTATCACCATTAATTCTGCAGCAGTAGGACGTGCATCCGGAACCATCGTCAAAGAGATAAAAGAAAAGCTGATTCAATCCTCGCTGCCTACCGGTGTGTCCATTGAATACATGGGTGATCAGAAAAGACAAGAAGAAGCTTTTAGCAGCTTAATTTTCGCTCTGGGCATCGGCATACTTTTAATTTATTTAATAATGGTAGCCCTTTATGAAAGCCTAGTATATCCCTTTGTTGTACTATTCTCCATACCCGTGGCCATTATCGGTGCTTTGTTGGCGCTTGCCCTGACAATGAACAATCTTACCACATTTAGTTTATGCGGACTCATCATGCTACTAGGGCTCGTCGCTAAAAATGGAATTCTTATAGTTGATTTTGCAAATCACCTCAAGAGCAAAGGTTTACCCTTGACTCAAGTTTTGGTCGAAGCCGGGAAAGAACGTTTACGTCCTATTATCATGACTACCTTTGCTATGATTTTGGGAATGCTTCCACTAGCCCTTTCTCAAAGCCCAGGTTCTGAACTTAAAAATGGCATGGCATGGATAATTATTGGAGGTTTGACCAGCTCATTCTTTTTAACTCTGCTAATAGTGCCTTGCGTTTATATGGTCGTTGACAACCTAAAAACTAAATTTTCACACAACAAACAACATGAATAAATTAATTTATCTCATATATCTGAGCTTCTATACACAATTGCTACATGGGCAAAACAATACAGAACAGCCTAAACTACAACCATTCGCAGGCAGGGTAACTCAAAAGTTCCCTGCCACGCGAATGATTGATGTTGAAGTACAACAAGTCATGTCATACGACTTTACATCCAAACTTCTCAAGGAAGAATACAATAGAGGGACTGTTAGTGACAGAAAAAATATAAAAGCATCATTCAATGCTCCAATTGTAATGAAGTCCAATTGGGCTATAATTGGATCTTTAAGATATCAATACGGCCATTTTAGTGTTGACAATGTGACTTCAGAATCTCAGAGCATGCCAAATATAGAAAGTCATAATGACTTACACTATTTCGGGGGAGGCGCCAGTTTTGCCTATTCATCCACACTATTCGGAAAGCCAGCTATGTATAACATTTCATTGATAGTTGACGGTAGTGAAAAACAGATCGAATCGTGGAAGGCAACATGTAGTGCATTACTAATTCTCAAAAAAACTACCACTACCACTTTATCTGCCGGTTTATCATTAAATTATGATGCAACCGCATTAGCGCCCGTAATCCCTATATTAAGCTGGCAACAAAAATTAAGCAGAAAATGGAGTTTGATAGCTATATTACCGCAACGAATTTCTTTATTAAATGACACGGGCAAAAACGGTAGAATCTCATTATCAAGCGAACTCAGAACAAATCAATTTTATCTTTACCCCGAAAAAGAAAAATACAAAGACAGTTATAACTACAGAGAAATACTTATCCAGTCGGGAATAACCTATGAACACAATTTCCAACCCGTTATTGTATATATAAAAACCGGCATAACTCAAATGATAAATTCCAAAATAGTTGAAACCGGGAAGAAAATGAGTGAACACATATTGTCTTTTAATCAAAACCCTGCATTTTTTCTTAGCGTTGGTATATCACTTAATCCTTAAAACCATCATAACATGAATAACGTCGTAGACTTACATACCCTGAGCCACCAAATACACAGAGAAAACATATTAAATCTTAAAAGCCACTTTTTTGTACAATTTCGATATAAGATGTTTCTCATAAATTCTATACATAAGGCAATTAAAGCTAATAAAAAACAGAAATTTAGCAGTAAAAGTAATTTTAAAGAATTTGAGAACGAGCATCATTTTAATAAAAAATCATTTATACTTAGTTTCGACCTATTCATAAAAAACAGTATGGAAGACCATTTGGCATGTGCTATTATTTGCTTGCTACATTGGGCCGGAAACAAACACCTCAACTTAATTAATTTAAATCCACTGTTTTTAAATAGTTCTATAGCCCTTGAGACACAGAGTTACATGCAAAAATCATCCTTCTCGCAAGAATTAGATTACGCATTAAATATCTTTTTATGCAAATCAGAAAGTCTACAAGAAAAAATAAGAAACACAATTATATGTTTGTTAGTTATATCTTATAAAAATAACATTGACATTTCATGGCACATACGTACCCGAATAAAATATGAGCAATTAACTTAAATAGGTAATACTATTTAGTTCTTTATCACCTCATTATATCTGCCCCAGACCTGTGATTTACTTATAAGTCCTTTACTTCCCTTTATTTCCAGTTTTCCATTTGTAAGGAGGTTGGCCTTACAATTCACCGTTTTATTTCCTTTTATAATGTGTATAATACCATTATTATAAGCTCCCTCACCAGCAGAAACTAGTTGCGTAATTTGCTTCCGACCAATTACATCCGGATTCTCAGCTTTCCGAATAATAGCATCATACGCTGAACCATTCTTCACAAATTCAATGATGCGAGTTTTGTCCTCGTTAATCCATTTGCCTAAAATCTTATCACCGGAAACTTGGGCAGAGACTTTTACGCCTATTAGTATTATGACCAAAGCAAAAAATAATCTTTTCATATTTTCTATGTTTACTTGTTTGAAAACAAATATAGAATGAAAAAACGGTTCAAAAAAGTCATTTCTGTGTGAAATGGACATATTGGCAGTTCAACTGCCCTACTCATCCCTATTTGCTATCCTAACTAAAATTCTTAGTTAAAAACATTAATTTAAACTGCAACTATCACTTTATTCGTATCTTTGAGCCATGTTAAAGGAGTACACCATTAAAGATATATGTCCTGCGCTATCTATGCAGGTTTTATATCATGTTTGTCCACTTGAAAAAATAGATCAACTCCGTTTATATTGGCCCCATAAACGAAATTTTCATTCTATCACTTGGTTCACGGAAGGGAATGGGCAAAACATAATTGACTTCACGGAATATCCTATTGTTCCCAATAGAGTATTTCTTACCTCACCCGAGCAAATACATAACCAGCAGTATAACAATAGCACAAAAGGCTATGTACTGATGTTCGACAATGCAGTTGCCACACAACTGGGAATAACAATCAATTCTCCATACGTAGATCTCAGTTCAGAGAAAACCCCGTTATTAAAATTAGTCATTGAAAATATGATTAATAAAAACGTAACTTCGGGTATAGAGATTGATCTATCCTATTTTTATTCCCTTATTTCAGAAGAAATGCATGAAGGCGAACCTGATCATAAAGAAAAGAGCACCCTTCTGAGCCAGTTTAAAGAGTTGATCCTTTCTAAAAACATCAAGTTTCAGTCAATGGATCAATACGCCAACAGCCTGCACATATCACTTTCATCCTTAAACGACTTATGTCAGAAACTCGTTGGAAGTTCCGCCAAACAATTTCTTCTGGAACTTAAAATAGCCGAAGCCAAACGCCTGCTAGTTTATAGTCAGTTAAGCATTAGCAATATTGCTTACCACCTTGGTTTTGAAGATGCGTCCTATTTTGCACGTATCTTTAAGAAAAAAGCCATCCTTTCTCCTTCTGTTTTCTTGGAAAGATTCCGCAGATAAACATCAAACTCTTAATACCACCTGATAAAAACCTTTAATTCATGGACTCTAAAGAAAAAGTACCGAGAATAAGAACAAAAGTCCTACTCAGAGACCCTTTCATACCACTACCTTTATCTAATATGAATTTAACAAAGCAAAGCCATGAAAGGTAAAGAGACTAAAAAAGAAAAGAAAAAAGAAAAGGTAACAAACGGGAAAACAAAAGTTTTAACGGAATACCAGCAAGGCAAACAGAGTAAGCAAGAAAGCAACCTAAACGTAAAATGATAAACATAAGACGTGAAGGTGTTATTATTGAAATAACAGACTTGAGTTTTGAAAATGATGGAGTAATGAATCCGGCTGTCATTGCTGAAGGACAGACAGTTCATCTTTTTTATCGCGCTGTGCGCAAAGGTAATCATTCAACTATCGGGTATTGTCGCCTTGATGGGCCACTAAAAGTAGTGCAGCGTGATGAAGTACCTTTTATGGTTCCAGAATTTGAATACGAGAGTCAAGGAGTTGAAGATCCTCGCATTGTGAAAATAGAAGATACATACTATATGACTTACACAGCCTATAATGGTATTAATGCTTCAGGCGCATTGGCCGTATCTTCTGATTTAAAACATTTCACTAAGCAAGGCATCATCACTTCTCAATTCACCTATGCCCAATTCAAAGAACTCATTTGTTCGGAAGTAAAGTATACCAGCAAATATTTCAGAACATACAATAAAAGAGCCCCTCAAACAGAGTCGGGACAACCCGTTTACCTGACAGACAAAAACCTTGTTTTTTTCCCTCGTAAGATAAACGGTAAACTTTGTTTCATGCACCGAATCAAACCAGATATTCAGTTTGTAAGCATAAACAGTTTAGACGAACTCACACCAGACTTCTGGATAGATTACTTTATGGATTTCACCCACCACATCATGTTTGAACCAAAATACAATCATGAGTCCAGTTACATTGGTGCCGGATGTCCTCCGATAGAAGTTCCCGAAGGTTGGTTAATGATTTATCACAGCGTACACGATACACCCGATGGTTACATTTACACTGCATCGGCAGCATTATTGAATTTAGACAATCCCCATATAGAAATCGCCAGACTTCCCTATCCCCTATTCAGTCCTGAAACACATTATGAGCTGAATGGAGTTGTAAATAAAGTTTGCTTTCCTACCGGCACAGCAATCTTCGAAGGCAGGCTATACATTTATTATGGAGCTGCCGACAAATGTATTGCATGCGTATCCGTTCAATTAGATGAGTTAGTTCAGGAATTAATGTTTCATAAAAAATGACCGAAATAATATGCATAACAACTTACCCGCCCCGGGAATGTGGAATTGCCACCTTCTCGGACGACTTAATACATGCTATTGAAACAAAATTCGCCTGTTCATTCACCATAAAAGTATGTGCTCTAGCCTCATCAAGCGAACAACACATATACAATGATCAAGTTAAATACATATTAGATACTTCAAAAGCAAACGAATACAACAATATAGCCGACCGGATTAATGAAGACTCCGAAGTAAAGATGGTTCTTATTCAACATGAATTTGGACTATATGCAGAACATAAAGAAGCGTTTTTAGCATTCGTGCATTGCATTAAAAAGCCTGTCCTTATTGTTTTTCACACAGTTTTGCCTCATCCGCCGCTCACGCAGAAAAAATATCTCATCCGGCTCATTGACGGTTGTTCTGCCGTCATTGTGATGACACAAACATCCGCCGGAATACTGGAAGGAGATTATGGCATTGAAAAAGAAAAAATAAATATCATTCCACACGGTACCCATTTGGTATCACACAAAGATAAAAAAAGGCTGAAAGCCAAATACAACGTTACAGGGCGTCGCATCCTTTCTACTTTCGGACTGTTAAGCCCAGGAAAAAGCATAGAAACCACTTTGGAAGCTTTGCCGGCTATCATAAAGAAAAATCCCAATGTATTATTCCTCATCATAGGTAAAACTCACCCAACCATCATTAAGCAAGTAGGCGAAACATACCGTAACATGTTACAGAATAAAATCATTGAGTTAGGCATCACCCATTCGGTAAGATTCGTCAATCTATACCTCGAGCTTCCTATATTATTGGAATATTTACAACTAACAGACGTTTACCTGTTTACCTCTGACGACCCCAACCAAGCAGTAAGTGGCACCTTCGTGTACGCCTTAAGTTGCGGATGCCCCATTATTGCCACCCCAATACCCCATGCGCTAGAGCTACTAAAAGACAATTCAGGATTAATATTTGATTTTAATAACTCCACTCAATTGGCAGAAGCCACAAACAGATTGCTTGGAAATGAAAAATTAAGATCCAAAATGAGAATTGCCGGGTTGCAAAAGACTGCCGCTACAGCATGGGAGAACACCGCTATTGCCTACGCCCATTTGTTCAATAAAGTGCTACAAAAAGAACAATCGCTTATTTATTCCTTGCCGCCCATATCCATAGCGCATATAAAGAGGATGAGCCGTTCTTTCGGTATGATTCAATTTTCCAAAGGCAATCGACCCGACATTAAAACAGGTTATACTTTAGATGATAACGTACGCGCTTTAATGGCTTTGTGCCATGTGTATGTAAAAACAAAAGATCCATCGTGTGAAAAATACATTAAAAAATATCTCACATTTATCCGGTATTGCCAACAGCCCGATGGTTCCTTCCTTAACTACGTGGACAAACAACTTGCATTTACCACGCAGAATGCTGAAATAAATCTGGAAGACAGCAATGCCCGGGCCATCTATGCATTAGGATATTTCATTTCACTCAGAGGAAAATTCCCCGATGTTTGGACAGAAGATGCAACAGAAATCATTGAACAAACATTTGACATGATTATGAAGATGAAATCACCCAGAAGCATAGCCTATATTATTAAAGGACTATACCATTTCGAGCAAGCGTATCCAAGTAAAGAAGTTCGCGAGATGACAATGCATTTAGCCGATCAATTGGTGCATTACTATCATCAAAACGCCGAAAATAACTGGCACTGGTTCGAAGCCTATCTTACGTATGACAATAGTATTATTCCGGAAAGTCTGCTCTATGCCTATCAGGTAATCAAAAATGAAACCTACAAAGAAACAGCCCGCGAATCGTTTCACTTCCTGCTCCATCACATCTTTACCAAGGAACAGATAAAAGTAGTCTCCAACCAAGGCTGGTTTCAAAAAGAGGGTAACAGAAATTGTTACGGAGAGCAACCCATAGAAATAGCAGGTACAGTCATGGCACTATCAACCTTCTATTCCGTATTCGGTGAAGAGCAGTATCTGATAAAACAGCAAATAGCTTTCAGTTGGTTTTTAGGGAACAACCACCTACGGCAGATTATTTATAATCCGGCTACCGGAGGATGTTATGACGGACTGGAAGAGCACAATATAAATTTAAACCAAGGAGCCGAGTCAACCGTATGTTATCTGTTGGCCAGGCTCATCATTAAATAATAGTGACACATTTTTCAAGTATGATGAAATCGTTTTTTATTGGAAATTTAGAAGTTAAACTCCCCATAGTACAAGGTGGAATGGGAGTTGGAGTATCTCTTTCGGGGCTGGCATCGGCCGTTGCAAATGAAGGAGGAGTAGGAGTTATATCGTGTGCCGGATTAGGATTAATCCACAAAGGACACGGTGATTTTCTCCAAAATTGCATTTGGGGTTTGCAAGAAGAGTTGCGCATAGCCCGAGAAAAGACCAAAGGTATAATAGGAGTCAACATCATGGTAGCCCTATCAAACTTTGCAGATATGGCACGCACTGCCATAGCCGAGAAAGCAGATATAATCTTTGCCGGCGCCGGGCTGCCACTAGACTTGCCCCTTTATAAAACCGCCGACAGTGAAACCAAATTAGTACCCATCGTATCGTCGGCTCGTGCCGCCAAAGTAATCTGCGAAAAATGGTACCTGAATTATAACTACCTGCCCGATGCCATAGTGGTAGAAGGTCCTAAAGCCGGCGGCCACCTCGGGTTTAAAAAAGATCAAATCTTTAACGAATCATTTTCGCTGGAAGAAATCCTACCCGGAGTCATTGAAATAGCAAATTCATACAAAGAAATCAAACAGATACCCGTTATTGCAGCCGGAGGCATATCAACCGGAAGTGACATCTCTCGCCTGATCAACCTTGGAGTTTCGGGCGTACAAATGGGATCCATCTTTGTTACCACTTACGAATGTGATGCTGACGATGCGTTCAAACAAGCATACATTTCGGCCAAGAAAGAAGACATACAAATTATAAACAGCCCTGTAGGTATGCCGGGCCGCGCCATTAACAGTGCGTTTATGGAAAGAGTATGTGCAGGATTGGAAACTCCCAAAAATTGCCCTGTGCACTGCATTAAGACCTGCGATTACACCAAAAGTCCTTACTGCATTATACGAGCATTGTACAACGCCTACAAGGGCGACATGCAAAAAGGATATACTTTTGCCGGCGCAAACGCTTATTTAGCGAAAAAGATAAGTAGTGTCAAAGAGATTGTGTCAATTTTAAAAGCAGAGTTTGATGTAGCAAATGCATAAATAAAAAAATACGGGCTAATAAATTAGCCCGTATTTTTTTATACATTTTATAATCTTAAATCCTTATTCTATGAAAAGCTACTCTTTTTTCACCACAAAATAAACTTTTCCCTCACTACATCGTCGTGAAATAACACCAATGCGGGTAAGCAAACGGCCAAAGTGCACAATCTTACCGGTGCTGAGGCGCAAAGCGCTCTTGCGGCGAATGTGTTCCAATATGCCCACGGCAAGCAACCACTCGCCTTCTTCGTTCTTTTTGGCGGGGCGGAAATATTGATGAAACAATTCTTCCAGAGGTGATACTTCCTGAAAATCTTGGTTGTGTGTGGTAACAAGTTGCTCTTCTTCGCGGTCAAACCAATAACGTTCACCACTATAAATGGCGGCAAGGGCCTGTGAATAGAGCTGTTCGTAGTGTATGGGGCGGCTCAAATCAATCACATCCGTCACTTCGATGCAGATGAAACGACGGCTACCCGATGTGTCGGTCAGCAGGTCTTTGTGGTTGCTGGTACCAATAAAAGAGGCGTAGCGACGAAGTTCCTGCACGCTGCGACCGTGGGGGCGACGGGTTTTCACCACCGGCGCCTGAAGTATGTGCTTCAAAAAGGCTTGTTGGTTGGTGGTAATCTGATCGAATTCGTCAATATTAATCAAGGCAAAACGATTCAAAAACAGTTCGGCATCTCGCTTACGCCCGAAATCAATGCTGTCTGTGTAATATTGTCTCAATTCGGGAGGCATGATGGACAAGCAAAAAGTCGACTTCTTGGACCCTTGCGGACCAACCAACAAGGGCGATGTGCTGTTTGCGTGAGTATTGCTATACCCTCTCCAATGGGCTACCATGCTGAGAAACCAACGGTAAAACAAGTCGCGCCAGAAAGGGTTGTTGCAGGGAACAGCATCGGCAAGCTCGCGAATGCGGTCGCGCCCGTCCCACCGGGGCAGGTCGCAAAGGTATTCTTCTATGGGCTTGAACACAGGCACGGCATCCGAGTACACGTAGCGTTTTACATCCCTGTCCCACACTTTGAGTCCTTCTTTCATCGCATTAAAAGCAATGCTATTGAGCACACGCTCCGTTATAGGCTTGAAACTGAAACAAAAAGTGTTTCGTTCGCGATACTCCACTTCGCCCATCTGGTTGTTGTAACGCAATTCGTACCGTCTTTTCATAAACTCTTCCGTGGCTATGGCCAGCGCCATCTCGGGATTGATGCAGGGCTTGCCGCCAAAAGGGGTACGGGCAATTTCATACGTATTGTGCAGCGTGGTGCGTATCAGCAATTCTTTTTCTTCCTCTCTGTAATGGTAGTAAGTCCACCGCACAGCATCGTCTTCGGGTATGCCCGAGTTATAACAGTTGGTGCCCAGGCGAACCAGCAAAGCTTTGAACTCCTCCTCTCCTTCCCCACTGCTCTGTCCTTTCAGCGCATCACTCAGTGCGTTGTCAAACAACAGCGAAAGGGTGTGATAACTGCTGTAGCCCGGCAGCATGCGCTTCATCGGCTCCGGTTCCGAGGTCACGGCTTCTTTGTAACTCAATTCGGCAGGCATTTCCAGCGGTTGCTGTAACACCAACGGCTGAGCCTGAGGCGAGTAGAACGGTTCGGCATCGAACGTGAAGCGGCAGGCTCTGTCAATGACCGGCTCTTTCATTTCGATGGGGAAGCTCAGCATAGGCTGATAGATGCGGTATGCCTGTCGGTAAGCGTGGGCGTGAAACAGTTCCATGTCACGCCGGGTATCGGGCAAACTGCCGTCGGGCCGTTGAAAACGCACCCATATCTTCACACTTCGTCCGCTCGACCCGGTAAAGGCCAGCAATGTCTGAGGCAAATCGGCTACGGTTTGTTTCACCATGCGTGCTTCGTGCTCGCCCGCCAGGTCATTAACTTCGAGCTGCACCACTCCGTTGTAACCGGTTTGTTGAATAACGCCCTTGACTTTTCGATAAGTGGCGGCAGGAATTATTTGTGGAATCTTTTGCACGCAAAACGCTTGTTCACCTTTTCGGGCGTACTTCAGTTCGTATCGCATGTCATTTATCAAGTCCTTGGATTTCTTTTCACAGAGAAGCTGAACGAGTTCGTCCAGCATCAGTACACGACAAGTCTTAGTTTTGCCGTTGTCTTTTATATGTGTTATCTTCAAACGGTATATTTTTAAGGTCAATCAACGTGATTTTTCCGGCTATAAAGATACACATTTCTCTTCACAAAAACCAAACAAATATTTTAATATTCTCTAGTTTGGCCGATTTTTATTCCTTAGTTTGGCTGACTTCCATTACCGAATTTGGTTAAGAAGCTCTACGCTAAGCAAATTGGCTAGGCAAACTAAGCCATTTCCTTTTTATATACAGTTCGTCCCCGCTACCTGTGACGAATGTCCCCGCATACGGGGCTATGAGTCACCGCATGCGGGGACGAATGGAACGGGTATGCATGACGAACTAGTTGTCGGCAGAAAAGAGCTTAGTATCCGGTAAGTTTAGAACAACTTTATTCAAAAACGAATCAACGCAAAAATACATAGAAGTAACCAAGTATGTGCCTTAAACGAAGAACTATGAGGCCATAACAAGGACTTTTTTCATCAAAAACACTCGAAATAGCCGAAACATCGTCGCTTTTTTAGTTAAATTGGAGTTAATAAATCTATAGACTTAGTTAAAAGTGATAGATAGTGAGGGTAAAACTGTTAATTTAGTGGTAGACATTTTTTACTATCACTCTTCTATATAGCCTACTGGCAAAGGGTTTTAAGTAGGTTAGTGAGGGTAAGTGAGGGTAAACCACACTTTTTTTTCTCTGGGAGGAAGGTAGTATAAACTAGCAAGCAGGAAATGTCTCGTTTTTACAATGGCACAAACAATCAATGTTTTATATTTGTGGTATGGAATTCTTTCAGTTGATAAAGCCTTCAATGCTGCTGGCTCCTTACATCAGGTATTACTGGGTATTACGAATAGATGCCGTAGGCAATCAACTCGTAACGGAACGGGTATTGCCGGTGGGGTGCGTCAGCCTGACTTTCCACAGGGGGTATCGCCTTTTTTCGAAAGAGACCGACGGATTGCAGCCGACAACTTTTATCAGCGGACAAGGGTTTTCGTTTGATGATGTTCGGTCTACCGGTGATATTGAAATGATTACCGTTGTTTTTCAACCTGCCGCACCAAGGTTATTTTTCAACCTGCCACTTACGGAATTTCGGGAGAGAAACGTGTCGCCCGAAGAGGCCGGATTAAAGGATCTCTGTGAACTTCAGAAGAGGATAACCGATGCAGCCAACCTCTCTCTTTGCATCAGTCTGATTGAGGACTTTCTACTGAAACAGCTTCGGGTATTACCGGAGTATGGCATGAAGCGAATAATAGCTACCATTGATAAGGTAAATGCTGATCCGGAGGTTAACTCACTGGCTTTGTCGGACACGGCTTGCCTGAGCAAGAGGCAGTTTAACCGGGTATTTAGTGATTACATTGGCACCACTCCCAAAGAATTTATTCGCATCATACGCATGCAAAGGGCTTTGTTTCTGTTACAACAAAATCCGCAGGAAGATTTTGCCAGACTGGCTTGCAGCTGCGGGTTCTACGATCAGTCGCACTTAATCAGGGAATTCAAACTTTACTCGGGTTATACGCCGGCCGAATACTTGAGGCAGTGTGATCCGTATTCCGATTATTTTTCCACATTATAAACTTGTCTTGTTTTTCCTATCTCAGGAAGTTACGCTGTCTTACTTTTGTCGTGTCTTTGCAAAGGCAATCGTTTTTATTCATTTAAAAGTTACGACGTATGAAAAAGTTTATTGCATTTTTTGAGATTCCGGCGGCCGACTTCAAGCGGGCTGTCGGCTTTTACGAAACGGTATTTAACACGCAGCTTCCCATTATGGAGTGCGAACACGAAAAGATGGCTTTCTTCAAAGAGGGCAACGAATGCGTGGGGGCGGTTTCCTGGTCGGAAACATTTCCTCCGTCTGAAAAGGGCGTGCTCATCAGTTTCAACTGTGAAGATATAGAACAAACTCATTGCAAAGTGTTGGAATGGGGCGGACGAATTGTCATTCCCAAGACTAAAATTGAGGCTGAAGGAAAAGGGTTCTTCTCGGTGGTTATCGACAGCGAAGGAAACAGCATCGGACTGTACGCCGACAGGTAATTAATTGTTCCCGGCGGCTTTCAGTGACGAGCCGCCGGGTAATGTAAATAAATCATAAAAGAAGAGGGTGGAGTGTGATTTATCAGAAGTTAAATACGACAAACGGAACAAAGAGAAACAGAAAGCCGTTAACCAAGGCAAAAAATAATTAATATTACCCGTTAAAGGGTTACAAGTTATACTTTATTATGCTACATTTGCACGCAAAAACTAGTATATATGAAAAAGTTTTCTTTAAATTATTAAATCATGAATAGGATAGCATGTTAACTTTATGAGGTATTTTGAGAACACAAAAACAAAAACATACGTTATTAATATTAGTCCAGAATTATACAATACACTTAAGAAAGTATGAAAACGAAAATTAACCGTTCCCTTACTAGCAGAGCATGGCAACTAGCCGTTTTTGCTCTTAGTATCTCACTCGCTTCCTGCGGAAACAAACAGCAGGGTGGCATGGAAGGGCAGCTGGAGTATGCAGTGCGCACACTGCAAACCACCAATACTGAACTGCAAAGTTCGTATCCGGCTGCCATCGAAGGTAAACAGGACATCGAAATCAGACCGCAAGTTGGCGGTTTCATTACGAAACTTGGCGTTGACGAAGGTGATGTGGTCCGCAAAGGACAAACTCTCTTTGTGATTGATCCCGTACAATACAAAGCGGCTGTTCAGCAGGCCGAGGCTTCTGTGAAGGTAGCACAGGCGGCTGTGGCTACAGCAGTACTCACCGCTAAGAATAAGAAAGATTTGTTTGATCAGAAAATCATAGGAAGCTATGAACTGCAAATGGCAGAGAATAATCGAATCACGGCAGAAGCGAACTTGAGTCAGGCGAAAGCTCAACTCATCACAGCACGTCAAAACTTATCATACACCAACGTAACCAGTCCGTCGAACGGGGTGGTGGGTACTATCCCTTATCGTGTAGGTAGTTTGGTTAGTTCAAGCATTACGACTCCGCTCACAACGGTATCTAACATCGATGAGATGTTTGTGTACTTCTCCATGACGGAAAAACAATTGCTGGAGATGTCTCGCCAAAACGGAACGACTGCCAATGTACTAAAGAGTTTCCCGGCGGTACAACTCAAATTGGCCGACGGATCGGTGTACACTGAAACCGGTAAAATTGAAACAGTTAGTGGTGTGATCGATCAGTCAACCGGATCGGTACGCTTACGTGCTACGTTCAAAAACCCTAATCACTTGCTGAAAAGCGGTGGATCGGGTTCTGTGGTTATTCCTTATAAATCAGACAATGTGATCTTAATTCCGCAGGCGGCAACCGTTGAGGTGCAAGATAAGAAGTATGTTTATGTAGTAGGAGCCGATAACAAGGTAACCAGCACGATGATTGAGGTAGCTCAGCTCGATAACGGAGCCGACTACTTGGTGACTGCCGGACTGAAAGCCGGTGATCGCATTGTGGTGGAAGGTATTGCTTCGTTGCAAGACGGTATGCAGATTAAACCGATTACAGAAGCTGAATCGGCGGCCAAACAGGAACAGGCAGTTCACATGAGTGCCGGACTGGCCGGAAAGAAGTAATAAGCGTTACTGCTAGTAAACGAATTAATTAGTTAAGACAGAATCATGAAATTAGATAAATTTATTAACCGCCCGGTGCTTTCCACGGTTATCTCTATCCTGATAGTGATACTGGGTGTCTTGGGATTGTTTTCCCTGCCCGTAACACAATATCCGGATATTGCACCGCCTACCATTCAGGTAAGTACCAGTTACCCGGGCGCCGATGCACAGACTGTGCTCAATAGTGTGATTGCTCCGCTGGAAGAGGCCATAAACGGTGTGGAAAACATGACGTACATGACTTCCAGTGCAACAAATAGTGGTAGTGCTACCATTACCATTTACTTTAAGCAGGGTTCGGACCCCGACATGGCTGCCGTCAATGTGCAGAACCGTGTATCGTCGGCTACCAACTTGTTACCGGCCGAGGTTGTGCAGGTGGGTGTAACGACCGAAAAACGCCAGAGCAGTATGTTGGTGATCTTCTCTGTTCACGGCACAGACGGCCGCTACAGTGAGGAGTTCCTGCAAAACTACACGAACATCAACATCTTACCCCAGATTAAACGTATCTCGGGTGTGGGTAGTGCGCAGGCTTTCGGTGCCAAGACGTATTCGATGCGTATTTGGTTGAAGCCGGATGTGATGAAGCAGTATAAGCTGGTTCCGGGCGACGTAACAGCCGCATTGGCCGAACAGAACATTGAGGCGGCTCCGGGACAGTTTGGTGAAAACGGCAAACAGTCGTTTCAATATGTAATGCGTTACAAAGGTCGCTTGCAGGAAACAAGCGAATTTGAGAATATTGTTATCCGGGCTACCGAAAACGGTGAGGTGTTACGTCTGAAAGATGTGGCGCGTGTGGAGCTGGGTGGTCTTAGCTACTCGGTAGAAACATTCTCGCAAGGTACGCCGGGTGTGGTTTGTGCCGTGTATCAAACAGCAGGATCAAACGCTACTCAGATTGTAAAAGATGTACAGCAAACGCTTGAGGAGGCTTCGAAGAGTTTCCCTCCGGGTGTAACGTATGATGAGATGATGAACAGTAACGACTTCTTGTACGCTTCTATTCACGAGGTAATCAAGACGTTGATCGAGGCATTTATCTTGGTGTTCATCGTGGTATATATTTTCTTGCAGGACTTCAGATCTACGCTGGTTCCGGCTATTGCCGTTCCGGTATCATTGGTGGGTACGTTCTTCTTCCTTTCGATATTCGGTTTCAGTATCAACTTGCTGACGCTCTTCGCTCTGGTGCTGGCCATAGCCATTGTGGTGGATGATGCCATCGTAGTGGTGGAAGCCGTGCATGCCAAGCTCGACGAGGGGTATAAGTCGGCCCGACTGGCGTCTATCGATGCCATGAGTGAAATTGGCGGTGCTATTGTTTCTATTACGCTGGTTATGGCGGCCGTGTTTATTCCGGTTACGTTCATGGGTGGTACTTCGGGTGTGTTCTACACGCAGTTTGGTGTGACGTTGGCTATCGCCATCGTGATTTCGGCTGTCAACGCCTTGACGTTGAGTCCGGCTCTTTGTGCCATCTTACTGAAACCGCACCAGGAAGGTCACGGCGAGAAGAAACTTAGCCGCATAGATCGTTTCCACAAAGCATTCAACGCGGCATACGATGTAACGTTGAATAAATATAAAAACGGGGTTCAGTTCTTTATCAAACGCAAATGGCTTTCACTGGGTACATTCGTGGTAGCTACATTGCTGCTGGGATTCCTGATGATGAAAACGCGTACCGGACTGGTTCCTAACGAGGATACAGGTACGTTCTTTATCACTGTCAGTTTGCCTCCCGGAACTTCGCTGGAGAAAACTCAGGTGGTCATGAATCAGGTTGATAAGATGCTGGAAATGAATCCGCTAGTGAAGTTCCGCTCTCAGATATCGGGTTACAGCTTCTTGGCCGGACAAGGTAGTTCATACGGTACCATCATTTGTCGTCTCAAACCGTGGGAAGAGCGTGAAGAGAAAGGACAGGATGTAAACTCGGTCATCGGACTGATGTATGCACAGGTGAGCACCATCAAAGATGCTCAGATTCTGATCTTTGCTCCGCCTATGATTCCGGGATTCAGTATGACGAACGGATTCGAGTTCAACTTACAGGATAAAACCGGTGGTGATATCAATAAGTTCTTCGGCATTGCGCAGGGATTCCTGGCCAAGCTGACCGAAAGGCCTGAAATTGCTGCTGCTCAAAGTACGTTTGACCCTCGCTTCCCTCAATACATGATTGATGTGGATGTGGCTAAGTGTAAACGGGCGGGTATCAGTCCGGCCGATGTGCTGACTACTTTGCAGGGATATTACGGTGGATTGTATGCATCGAACTTCAACCGTTTCGGTAAGTTGTATCGTGTCATGATTCAGGCGGATGCCAACTATCGTATAAGTCCCGAGTCACTGAACAATATTTATTTGCGCAACGGTAGTGAAATGGCTCCCGTCAGCGAGTACATCACCATGAAGAAAATATACGGTCCGCAAAACATCAGCCGTTTCAACATGTTTACCTCGATGGGTGTGAATGGTGCTCCGGCTCCCGGATACAGTTCGGGTGACGCCATCAAGGCGATTCAAGAGGTGGCTGCCGAAACGTTGCCTGCCGGATATGGTTATGAGTTTGCCGGATTGACTCGTTCGGAACAGAGTTCAAGCAACTCTACGGCTGTGATCTTCTTATTGTGTATCATGTTCGTATACTTCATCTTGAGTGCGCAGTACGAAAGTTACATTCTGCCGCTGACGGTGATCTTGTCACTGCCCTTCGGTTTGGCCGGTACGTTTATCTTTGCCAACATGATGGGTGTGGAGAACAATATCTATTTGCAGATTGCGTTGATCATGCTGATCGGGTTGCTTGCCAAGAATGCCATTCTAATTACCGAGTTCGCTCTGGAACGAAGGAAAACGGGTATGGCCATCACCTGGAGTGCTATTCTGGCGGCGGCTGCTCGTTTGCGACCCATCTTGATGACTTCGTTCGCCATGATTATCGGTTTGCTGCCGCTGATGTTTGCATCGGGGGTTGGTGCTAACGGTAACAGCTCGCTCGGTACAGGTGCTGTAGGCGGTATGTTAATTGGTATGATTTGCCAGATTTTCATCGTTCCCGCACTCTTTGTCATCTTCCAGTCTATTCAGGAGAAGATTAAGCCGTTGCATTGGGAAGGTGCCAACCAACAGGTGATCAAGGCAGAGCTTGAGCAGTATACTAATCTACATAAGGATAAAAAGAAATGAAAAAACAGATATTATTAATGGTGTGTGCAACTGCTCTGCTGAGCAGCTGCCGCATCTACTCATCGTATGATCGTCCGGATGTTACCACAAGCGGGTTGTACCGCGATACAGTGTCGGTGAATGACACGCTGGCGGTGACCGACACGACCAACATGGGCAACCTGCCGTGGACGGAGGTATTCACCGACCCGAAGCTGCAAGCGCTCATTCAGAAGGGTTTGGAGAATAACACCGATCTGTTGTCGGCTTCACTGAAGGTGAAACAGGCAGAAGCGATGTTAACTTCGGCACGGTTGTCATTCCTGCCTTCGTTCGCACTCACTCCGCAGGGTACGGTAAGTAGCTTTGATCATGCCAAAGCAACACAGACGTACCAACTGCCTGTAAGTGCCAGCTGGGAGGTTGACTTATTCGGCAAATTGCTGAACGCTGAAAGAAGTAAGAAGGCATTGTTGTTGCAAAGTAAGGCTTATCAACAAGCGGTAAAAACGCGTGTTATTGCCAGCATTGCCAATACGTATTATACGTTGCTGATGCTCGACAAGCAATTGGAGATCAGCTTGGAAACGGCGGAAGCGTGGAAGCAGAGCGTGGAAACAACCCGTAAGCTGATGACGATTGGTAGTGCCAACGAATCGGCCGTGTCTTCCACTGAAGCAAACTATCTGAGTGTGCAGGCTTCGCTGGCGGAACTGCGCCGACAGATTCGTGAAACGGAAAATTCATTGTCGCTCTTACTGGGTCAGGTTCCGCAAACGGTTGACCGCGGCCGTATTGACGAGCAGGAGTTACCCGCTCATCTGGCAACAGGTGTACCGGTGCAGCTATTGGCTAACCGTCCGGATGTGAAGCAGAGCGAGATGTCTCTGGCTTCGGCCTACTACGTAACCAACCAGGCTTATTCAGCCTTCTACCCCAGCCTCACCATTACAGGTGCGTTGGGTTGGACTAACAGTGCAGGGGCGGCTATTCTAAACCCGGGAAAGATGATTGCCTCTGCCGTAGGTTCGCTTACGCAACCGCTGTTCAACAAGGGTCAGCTCATAGCTAACCTGAAAGTGGCAAAGGCTCAGCAGGAAGAGGCGTTACTGGCATTCCAGTATTCGTTGCTCAACGCGGGTAGTGAGGTAAGCAATGCGCTGGTACTCTACAACTCGTCGACCGAGAAAAGCCGATTGGAAGCTGATCAGGTTCGCTCGTTGGAAAGAGTGGTAAGCTATACGCAACAGTTGTTCAACTTAGGTTCGGCCAGCTACCTGGAGGTGCTTACCGCACAGAAGTCGTTACTGGGTGCTCAGCTGTCAAAGGTATCGGATGATTTCTACCGCATGCAGGCGGTAGTGAACCTTTACTATGCACTGGGAGGAGGAAGATAATGTTGAACCGTTTAAACAAGGATAGATTATGATTAGTCCGCAAGCATTCGTTGACCCGAGCGCAAAGATCGGGAAGAACGTAGAGATATATCCGTTTGCCTACATTGAAAAAGATGTGGAGATAGGCGATAATTGTGTGATCATGCCATTCGTGAGCGTGCTCAAAGGTACGAAGATGGGATCGGGCAACCGTGTGTTTCAAAACACGGTGCTGGGCGCTTTGCCGCAAGATTTTAACTTCACCGGTGATGAGTCGGAGCTGATTATAGGCAACGACAACACCATCCGCGAAAATGTGGTCATTAACCGTGCCACGTTCAAGGGTGATGCCACGGTACTGGGTAACAAGAACACGCTGTTCGAAGGGGTGCACATTTCGCACGACAGCAAGATTGCCGATCATTGTGTGTTTGGTTACGGTGTGAAGGTATCGGGCAACAGTGTGATTGATTCCCATGCTATCATCGGCAGCTCGGCGGTGGTGCAGGGAGCACACGTGGCTCAGTGGAGTATGATCAGAGGCGGTTGCCGTTTCGACAAGGATATTCCTCCTTACATCATCGTATCGGGTAACCCCACGCATTATTATGACATCAACAGCATTGTGCTGACCAAAAACAATTTCCCTGAGAAAATTCAAAAGCACATAGCCACGGCTTATCGCTTGATTTATCACGGAAATACAAGTACTTTCGATGCATTGATGCGTATTCATGATCAGGTTCCCATGAGCCCGGAGATAGAAAACATCATCAACTTCGTGCGTGAATCGGAAGAAAATAACAACGGTATCTTGATTTAAAGAAGAACCGGACTTCAAGGCGGTGCCGACTGATGCTTCTACTGAGGCAGCTGTTGGCACTGCTTTTTTTATGTGGGCTCTGTGTAAGTGGAATATTTATTGTATTTTTGCGCTCTGAATTTGGAAAAGGATTAAAATGGGATTGGAAAAAGGTATCTTCAAGAGAACGGAATTGTTATTGGGCGACGAGGTAATGAATCGCATCGCCAACGTGAAAGTGATTATTTTCGGTGTGGGTGGGGTTGGAAGCTGGTGTGCGGAAAGCCTTGTCAGATCGGGAGTAAGCAAACTGACACTGGTGGATTCCGACCGGATATGTGTTACCAACGTAAACCGTCAGCTCATGGCTACCACCAAAACAGTGGGGCAGGTCAAAGTGGAGGCGTTAAAAGAACGGTTACTCGACATAAACCCTCGAGCGGAGATTCGTGCTTTGCAGCAGATTTACAGCGAAGAAACGGCAGACTCGTTTGAACTGGATACGTATGATTACATTGTAGATGCCATTGACAGTCTGGAAAACAAAGTTCATCTCATTCGTACGGCGACTCGTACACCGGCGCGGTTTGTCTCTTCGATGGGGGCTGCATTGAAAATGGATCCGACCAAGATAAATGTAGCTGAATTCTGGAAAGTGAAAGGTTGTCCGCTAGCGGCTGCGTTGCGCAGGCGACTGAAAAAGGGGGAAAAGCCAGCCAAAAAGTTCTTGTGCGTGTACAGCGAGGAATTGCTCGAAAACAAAGGAGGCAACAGTGCCTGCGGAACAGCAGCCTGCCTCTGTCCGAAGACAAAAAACGGTCCCGGTGATCCGGAGCTGGTCAATCACGAATGGTGCAGCAAAAAGGCACGCATCAACGGAACGGTGGCTCACACCACCGCCATTTTTGGTTTTACACTGGCCGGCCTCATCATGGAGGATATTTATGCTTCCTTCTGCTGATCCATTTTAGTCAGCATATTCTCGAGAGTGGTCTTAAATTCCTGATACTCTTCCAGCGTAAGCGATACACAAGAACCGAGTTTAGCCGGTATCGGTCTGGCTTTCTCTCGGAGTTCGCTGCCTGTCTGGGTGAGTTTCACACGAACGGAACGCTCATCTTCTTTAGAGCGTTTGCGTTTGACCAGTTTTAATCCTTCCAGTCTTTTAATAAGAGGAGAAATGGTGCCGGTATCCAGCTTTAGCCGTTCGCAAACAGCAGAGATACTAAGGTTGTCTTCCTCCCACAAAACCAGCATAACCAGGTATTGCGGATAAGTAAGTCCCAGTTCAGCCAGCAAAGGGCGATACCGGGCATTTATTTCTCTGTCCAATCGGTAAACCAAAAAGCAGAGTTGATTGGATAGGAGTAGTTCTTCGTATGCCATAAGTCTTTTTATTTAGCAACAGATGAAGCCAGAAATCGTTCAATATCTGCCTCTAATGAGGCTGGATCTGTTGTCGGTGAAAAGCGGAGAACTCGTTTACCACTGCGGTCAACTAGGAATTTCGTAAAATTCCACTTCACAGCCGAAAAGATAAAACCGGGTGCTTTCTTCTTCAGAAAACGAAAAACAGGATTGGCATCCTTACCGTTCACATCACTCTTTGCCATCAGAGGAAAAGTGACTCCGTAATTCAATTCACAAAATGAAGCTATCTCGCTGTCATTCCCTGCCTCTTGTTTGGCAAACTGATTGCAGGGAAAGCCAATTACCACCAGTCCTTTGTCTTTATACTTTTGATGCAACGCCTCCAACGCTTTGTATTGGGGAGTGAAACCACACTTGCTGGCTGTGTTGACAATCAGCATCACCTGATTCTTGTATTGAGAGAAATCGACTTCTCCACCTTTGTTATCGGTTGCTTTTAAATCGAAAATTGTTGCTTCCATATAAGTTGTTTTATAATTAATGGTGCAAAATTATATTGTACGCAATACAAAAACAATTTTTTATGGTTAATAAATCTAATCTGAAAGAAAGCGGGTAATAAAAAAAAATCGGGTACATTTGCCACACAAAGTAAAACGTATTACAGTTTGACATAGATACCAAATCATTATGAGTAAGAAATTCAATCCGGAGACCTTGTGTGTTCAGGCGGGATGGACGCCTAAAAAAGGTGAGCCGCGTGTGTTGCCCATCTATCAGAGTACGACATTCAAATATGACACCAGCGAGCAAATGGCCCGACTTTTCGACTTGGAGGAGAGCGGCTATTTTTATACTCGCTTACAGAACCCTACAAACGATGCTGTTGCTGCTAAAATAGCAGCTCTGGAAGGTGGTGTGGCGGCCATGCTTACGTCGAGCGGACAAGCAGCCAACTTCTATGCTATCTTTAACATCTGTCAGGCGGGCGATCATTTTGTTTGTTCGTCATCCATTTACGGAGGCACGTTTAATTTGTTTGCCGTTACACTCAAGAAACTGGGTATTGAGGTTACGTTTGTGAGTCCCGATGCTCCCGATGAGGAGATTGAGAAAGCTTTTCAGGCTAACACGAAAGCGTTGTTCGGCGAAAGCATCTCTAACCCTTCTTTAGAGGTACTTGATATTGAAAAGTTTGCCCGCATTGCACACAAGCAAGGAGTGCCGCTCATTGTTGACAATACCTTCCCTACTCCCATCAACTGTCGTCCGTTTGAATGGGGAGCAGATATCGTGGTGCATTCAACCACCAAATACATGGACGGACATGCCACCTCGGTGGGCGGCTGCATAGTAGATAGTGGTAACTTTGACTGGGATGCGCATGCCGATAAATTCCCCGGCCTTTGTACTCCGGACGAATCTTATCACGGATTAACTTATTCAAAAGCTTTCGGTAAGATGGCTTACATAACCAAAGCTACCGCACAATTAATGCGTGATTTGGGAAGTACTCAGAGTCCGCAAAATGCGTTTCTACTGAACATCGGATTGGAAACGTTGCATCTTCGTATGCCTCAACATTGTAAAAATGCACTGGCCGTTGCTACCTATCTGCATAACAATGATAAGGTAGCCTGGGTTAATTATTGCGGCCTGCCCGATAACAAGTATTACGAACTAGCACAAAAATACATGCCCAATGGTTCATGCGGGGTGATTTCTTTCGGCTTAAAAGGTGGTCGGGAAGTATCTATCCGTTTTATGGATGCTCTACAGCTGGTAGCCATCGTCACACATGTGGCCGACGCACGAACCTGCGTGCTGCATCCGGCCAGTCACACGCACCGCCAACTCACTGATGAACAGTTATTGGAAGCCGGAGTACGACCTGACCTCATCCGCTTGTCGGTAGGTATAGAGAATGCCGGTGATATCATAGCAGATATTGAACAAGCATTAGAACAGATTTAAATTCTTCGAAAGGATAGATACATAGTATATAAGGCAGGGCTAAATAATTTAATAAAATTTAGCCCTGTTTACATTTAAATTAAAGCGAAATAAGGCGAAATAAAAACAATTCATCGCATTATTTGCTAAATTTGCGGGTAGATACTAATTTAAGCAATTATATTGGAATATGGCAAAAATTACAAAAGAAGCAGCCTTGCTTTACCACGCTCAAGGCAAACCCGGAAAGATTGAGGTTGTACCTACCAAACCTTACAGTACACAAACAGACTTATCACTGGCTTACTCTCCGGGTGTGGCTGAACCTTGTCTGGAAATAGAAAAGAATCCTCAGGATGCGTACAAATATACAGCTAAAGGAAATCTGGTCGCGGTTATCTCTAATGGTACAGCCGTACTGGGTTTGGGCGATATTGGTGCACTGAGCGGTAAGCCTGTAATGGAAGGAAAAGGATTGCTTTTTAAAATTTATGCTGGTATTGATGTATTCGACATTGAAATAGAAGAAAAAGATCCCGATAAATTCATTGAGGCTGTTAAAGCCATCGCTCCCACCTTTGGTGGTATCAATCTGGAAGATATAAAAGCACCGGAATGTTTCGAAATTGAAAGAAGACTTAAAGAGGAGCTGGACATACCGGTCATGCACGATGACCAGCATGGCACGGCTATTATATCGAGTGCCGGACTGATCAACGCTCTGCAAGTAGCCAACAAAAAGATTGAGGATGTGAAGATCGTAGTGAATGGTGCGGGTGCTTCGGCTGTTTCCTGCACCAAACTTTATGTTTCACTCGGAGCTCGTCTGGAAAATATCGTCATGGTGGATAGCAAAGGTGTAATAAGCAAGAATCGCACCGATCTGAATGAGCAAAAACGGTATTTTGCTACAGACAGAACAGATATACACACGCTGGAAGAGGCTATAAAAGGTGCCGATGTGTTTTTGGGCCTTTCAAGAGGCAATGTGTTGTCTCAGGATATGGTAAGAAGCATGGCTGCATCTCCCATTGTGTTTGCACTGGCCAATCCGGTTCCCGAAATATCTTACGAAGATGCCATGGCATCACGTCCCGACGTGCTGATGTCAACCGGCCGTTCCGACTATCCTAATCAGATTAACAATGTAATTGGATTCCCTTATATTTTCCGTGGTGCTCTGGATACTCAAGCTTCCGCAATCAATGAGGAGATGAAAATTGCTGCCGTTCACGCCATTGCTAATCTGGCCAAACAGCCGGTACCCGATGTGGTAAATGCTGTTTATCATGTGAACAACCTGACCTTCGGTCCGGAGTACTTCATTCCCAAACCGGTTGATCCCCGACTGATAACGGAAGTGTCTATGGCTGTGGCTAAAGCTGCTATGCAATCGGGTGTAGCACGCAAACAGATTGAAGACTGGGATGCTTACAAACTGCGTTTACGCGAGTTGATGGGTTATGAATCAAAGCTAACCCGCCAGCTATACGAAACAGCACGCCAAAACCCACAAAGGGTGGTATTCGCAGAAGGTGGCCACCCGAACATGTTGAAAGCTGCCGTTGAAGCCAAGGCGGAAGGTATTTGTCATCCCGTTTTGTTAGGTAACGATGAAAAGATAGAGAAGCTGGCCAAAGAACTTGATTTGAACCTGGAAGGTATTGAAATTGTGAATTTACGACACGACCGTGAAACGGAACGCCGCGAACGGTACGCCCACATATTAGCCGAGAAGCGCGCTCGCGAAGGTGCTACTTACGATGAAGCTAACGATAAGATGTTTGAGCGAAACTATTTCGGTATGATGATGGTGGAAACGGGTGATGCCGATGCTATGATAACCGGCTTGTATACCAAGTATACCAACACGATAAAGGTGGCAAAAGAAGTAATCGGAATCAGGTCTGAATATAAACACTTCGGCACCATGCACATCCTAAACTCAAAAAAGGGAACGTACTTCTTGGCCGACACGCTGATTAACCGCCATCCCGACACGGAGACTCTCATTGATGTAGCCAAACTGGCGGAGCACACCGTGCGGTTCTTCAACCATACTCCGGTAATGGCTATGCTTTCTTATTCGAACTTTGGTTCCGACCAGGCGGGCAGTCCGGCTAAAGTACACGAAGCGGTTGCCTTTATGCATAGGAATTATCCTGAATTGGCTATAGATGGGGAGATGCAGGTTAACTTTGCCATGAACACGGAATTAAGAGACGCTAAATACCCGTTTACCCGTTTGAAAGGTAAGGATGTAAATACGCTGATATTCCCGAACCTGAGTTCTGCGAATTCCGGTTATAAACTCATTCAGGCAATGACGGACACCGAACTCATTGGCCCTATTCAGATGGGATTGAATAAACCGATTCATTTCACAGATATTGAAAGCTCGGTTCGTGATATAGTCAACATCACCGCAGTTGCAGTGATTGATGCTTTAGTTGATAAGAAAAAAGCCAGTATCAAATGAAACGTAAATTGTCGAAAACACAAATAGTATGCATTATCCTTTTATGGGTGGCATTGTGTTACCTTGTTTTGGTCAATGCAAAGCAAATTGATGGACCAACGATTGTTATGTTACTCATATCGGGTGGATTCGTCTTTATTCCGGTTTACAAGTCTCTAAAGAAAGGATAAATAGTATCTATTTTATAACTTAAAGGCGATTAAATGTACTAATTGACATTTAATCGCCTATTTTATTTATAAATTGTTTGAGAAAACAATTTTTATATCTATTTTTGCAACCGCTAACTAATTTACAACAACCAACAAAAGATTTATTCTAATGAATGCAGCTAAAGTTTTAGACACTCTGAAGCTTCGTTTTCCGAACGAGCCAGAGTACCACCAGGCAGTAGAAGAAGTTCTGGCTACCATCGAAGAAGAGTACAACAAGCACCCTGAGTTTGACAAAGCGAATCTGATTGAGCGTTTGTGCATACCCGACAGAGTATACCAGTTCAGAGTTACTTGGGTAGACGACAAAGGTAACGTGCAAACAAACATGGGTTACCGTGTGCAGCACAACAATGCGATTGGTCCGTACAAAGGCGGAATCCGCTTCCATAGCTCTGTTAACTTGTCAATCTTGAAGTTCCTGGCTTTTGAACAAACGTTCAAAAACTCGTTGACTACTCTACCTATGGGTGGTGGTAAAGGTGGATCTGATTTCTCTCCACGTGGCAAATCGAACGGTGAAGTGATGCGTTTCGTACAATCGTTCATGCTTGAACTTTGGCGCCACATTGGTCCTGAAACTGACGTACCTGCTGGTGACATCGGTGTTGGCGGACGCGAAGTTGGTTTCATGTTCGGTATGTATAAAAAACTCACTCGTGAATTTACAGGTACTTTCACTGGTAAAGGTCGTGAGTTCGGTGGTTCATTGATCCGTCCCGAAGCTACCGGATACGGTAACATCTACTTCCTGATGGAAATGCTGAAAATGAAAGGAACTGATTTGAAAGGTAAAGTTTGTACTATTTCGGGTTCAGGTAACGTAGCTCAGTATACTGCTGAAAAAGTATTGGAACTGGGTGGTAAGGTAGTCACTATGTCTGACTCTGACGGATACATCTATGATCCCGCCGGAATTGACAAAGAAAAACTGGACTACATCATGGAATTAAAGAATGTATACCGTGGACGTATCCGCGAGTATGCCGACAAATATGGTTGTAAATATGTGGAAGGAGCTAAACCTTGGGGTGAAAAGTGCGATATCGCTCTTCCTTCGGCAACTCAGAATGAGTTAAACGGCGATCATGCACGCGAACTGGTAGCCAACGGATGTATGGCTGTAAGTGAAGGTGCCAACATGCCTTCTACTCCTGAAGCGATCAAAGTATTCCAAGATGCTAAGATATTATATGCTCCGGGTAAAGCAGCCAATGCTGGTGGAGTATCGGTTTCTGGTCTTGAAATGACTCAGAACTCCATCAAACTTAGCTGGAGCGAAAAAGAAGTGGATGACAAACTGAAAGATATCATGAAAAGCATTCACGAAGCTTGTGTTCAATATGGTACTGAAGCCGACGGATACGTTAACTACGTAAAAGGCGCTAACGTAGCAGGCTTTATGAAAGTAGCGAAAGCTATGATGGCACAAGGTATTTTATAATCTTCTCTCTCTCTTCTATAAAAGCGAAAGAGGCCGGCCCTTTAGGGATTACCGGTCTCTTTCTCATATATTCTGTATCACATGATCACAAAAGGGGTTTCAGGACAACTCCTTGTTTTTTTCTTCCATCCATTTTGATAACCAGAGGGTTAGCAAAACGCACATGTCTGAGAAACTTAGTCTCCGTAACAGCAGGTTGGATATTTAGAAATTCCTGATCGTATACTCCCTCATTAATGAAGGCATTAATCGTAAAATAACCCACACCAAACGAAGTGAGATTCTGAAAGAAATGAGTGCCTTGACTCGGATCAACCCTATAATTGGTGAGTCCGGCTTCAATAATAACCTTAGCAGCCGAAATATGCGGCCATTTCACCGGAATGCCCAACCAAGTATCACTACTACCCCATCTTCCGGGTCCTACCAGCACATAATTGCGTCCCTCGGCAAGAAACTGTTTATTCAACTTTTCAATTTCATAAGCGATGAATTGATTGTTAGAAGCCGAATAGTTATCTGTCTTAACGTATACCACATCATATACATCATTCATGATGCCGTTACCAAGCGAGTTTTCGGAACGGAAAAGAGTTTCTTCGTCGGGTATGGCCGATAAATCTTCATCAATTACTTCCTTGCAATCTACAATGGGACGAATCTGCAACAGATAAAAAGCGCCCGAACGACTATCATGATCCATGTTAGCTGCAAATTCAATCTCTACAGGGCGGCGCATCTCCATTTCACCGTATTTAAGTACCAATCGTAAAATACGTGCCAGCGGAAAGACGTCATGCTGCAATATATTCGCAAACGTAATCACTTTACGTCCACCGGGATAGAGTCCGTCACGTATCACTTGATCATACGGATCAAACGTAGAAGCGATGTATTGCAAAGAGCCGTCACTTTCAGCCTCCTTCACATGACACTTCAGCAAGTTGAATCCGTCGTCAATAGAGAAGTCTTGTCCTGCATTCTTCAAATCGAGTGCATAAAAACGAGTCTGTGTTTCTTTCAACGCAATATCCAGTTCACTAGTTTGCAACACCTGGTTAGGGTGATAAGGAGAAAAACGAAGAGTCATTCCGCCATCTACAATATATTTACCCAACCCCAACGCCAAATTAACCGTTCCTTCCTCGGGTTTCTCGTTTCCGATAGGATAGTAATTCAACGAACGTGCCACTCCCGACATGGAAGGATAATATTTGTCGCCATACTGAGTACCCACTACTTCCTGAAGAATAACGGCCATCTTCTCCTGATCAATAACATTGGAAGTAGCCTGCATATAAGCTTTACTGTCTTTGAAGTAGACAGAAGCGTATACCCCTTTGATAGAGTCTGATAACATGCGTAACATCTCGTACTTATCGTCCAGGTAAGGAATCATGTAGGTATTATAAATCCCGGCAAAAGGCTGGTAATGAGAATCTTCCAACAGACTCGACGAACGAATGGCGATAGGAGATTTCACTACATCCATAAACGTAAGGAAGTCATCAACCAATCCGTCGGGTAACTTTGCTTTCAGAAAATACCTCAATATCATATCATCATCCATATCAGAAAGCGCTACCTGATACAGGTTATTTGACTCCATAAATTCATCGAACACATCGGTGCAAAGCACTACTGTTTTGGGGATCACCACACGTGCATTTTCAAACTCTTCGAATTCAGGATGACGTTTCACCATGTTGTCAATAAATGCCAATCCACGCCCCTTACCTCCAAGAGAGCCTTCGCCGATACGAGCAAAATTAGAGTAGCGGTCAAAACGGTCGCGCTTAAAAATAGCCACCACACCCTGATTCTTCATCTTACGGTATTTCACTATCGCCTCAAAAATAATTCTACGGTGAGCGTCGAGATCTTGTAAACTATCCCACGTAATAGGCTTCAAAAACTCCGCTATGGGAAACATGGCACGCGAGTACAACCATTTAGAGATGTGATTGCGGCTGATGTGATACAAAAAAGATTCGGCAGGAACAGCAAAAATGATATTTTGAAGTTCTTTGAGGTTTTGTACTTTCGCTATCTTTTCCAACGTATCCGGATTGCGAAACACAAAATCACCGAAACCAAAATTATCGGCTACCGTCTGCCTCAGGTCCACATCCATCTTTTTGGAGTTTTTATCAATAAAACTAGCTCCGTACTTAGATGCGTATGCCGCATTGTCGGCTTCGGACGATTGAATAATAAGTGGAATAAAGGGATCTTCTCTACGGATTTCATCACATAGCTTAATTCCCGCCAATGCATCCTTTTTCCCTTGTCGAGGAAAGCGCACATCCGTAATCACTCCCAATACATTATTCTTATATCGGTAATATATTTCCGTTGCCTCCTCGTAAGTACGGGCCAATACGATCTTCGGACGTCCACGCATGCGCAACGTACGTTGGTGAGCATTGAGAGCTTCGGTAGAAAATTCCTGGCTCTGCTTTAACACGAATTTATATAAATTAGGCAATACGGAAGAATAAAAACGAATACCGTCTTCCACCAAAAGAATAAGCTGAACTCCCACTTCGGCTACGTCGTGTTCCAGATTCATTTTATCCTCAATCAGTTTGATAATGGAAAGGAGTAAGTCCGTGTTACCGAGCCAACAGAATATATAATCAAACGCACTAAGATCCTCGTTGGCTATTCGTTTGGTAATGCCGTGGCTAAAAGGAGTCAGCACCACAATAGGAAGATGAGAATAACAAGCTTTTATGTGGCGGCCTATACTGAAAGCATCATTGTCGCCAATACCCGGCATACAGATAACCAAGTCAAAAGGAATGTTGGCCAATAGCATCAACGCCTCCTCCTCTGTAGATACTTGCGAGAAGCGCGGAGGGTAACGTAATGACAACGACGTATACTCATTGAATATTTTTTCGTCAACCCGACCGTCATCTTCCAACATGAAAGCATCGTAAGGGTTGGCAATGAGAAGTACGTTAAAAATACGCCGGGTCATCAAGTTAACAAACTGCGTATCTTTAAAGTAAAGCTGATTCAGTTTAAGTTTGCTGAGCATAATTCCTTCATTTATGAAAATGGGTTATACTCACAAAATTCGGTTTTTTAATCCGAACCAACAATAAAATACGTCATTTTATCCTCTACCAAGTCCTTTTTATTACTTTTCGAAACAGTTGTAGAAAGTTTCAATCAGTTAACATGCATAATAGTTGCATATATTATAAATAATACCGAATATTGTTGTATAATCATTTATTAAAATCATAGCGCAACATGAAAAAGGCAACCTTTTTATTGACAGGAATCATGGCAACATCGTGTGCACAACAAAAAGCAATCTCTTATCCGCAAACAGCGACCGTAGATACAGTCGATACTTATTTCGGTGTATCCGTACCCGACCCTTATCGCTGGCTCGAAAACGACACATCGGCAGCCACCGCCTCATGGGTAAAGGCTCAAAACGAAATTACAAACAATTACCTGGAACACATTCCGTTCAGACAGGACTTGTTGAAGCGGCTCACCGAACTGGCTAATTATGAAAGAATCAGTGCTCCTTTCAAGAAGCATGGTAAATACTATTTTTATAAAAATGACGGGTTGCAGAATCAGAGCGTACTTTATGTACAAGATGCACTCAACAGTGAAGCCAGAGTCTTCTTGGATCCGAATAAACTGTCGGACGACGGCACCGTAGCTTTAACCAGTCTCTCGTTTTCTAACAATGGAAAATATGCCGCTTATACTATTTCAAGAAGCGGATCGGACTGGAGGGAGATTTATGTAATGGATGTAGCAACCGGTTCCTTACTCGATGACCACATCACTTGGGCTAAATTTACAGATGCAGCCTGGCAGGGCGACGGGTTTTACTATAGTGCCTATGACGCTCCCAGCAAAGGAAAAGAATTTTCGAATGTGAACGAACATCACAAAATATATTATCACAAACTGGGAGAGCCTCAACAGAATGATCGTTTGGTGTATGAAAACAAAGCATATCCCAAACGTTTCTACACGGCTCAAGTTAGTGAAGACGAAAGAGTCTTGTTCATTTATGAATCTGGTGAAGGAAGGGGAAATGCTCTGTTTATGCAAGACCTCACACAAAAGAGCGCACCCGTTGTTCAGCTTGCCTCAGATTTTGATTACCAATATACTCCAATCGAAGTCATTGGTAACCGCATCTATTTCTTTACCAACTATCAAGCGGCCAAGAATAAAATCATGGCTGCCGAACTGCAAAGTCCTGAATTGGCCAATTGGAAAGAGGTCGTTCCCGAGAAAGAACAAGTACTATCCGATGTTCGGGTAATTGGCGGCAAGTTATTTCTCACATACGATAAGGATGCCTCCAACCATGCTTATGTATATGATTTACAAGGAAAAGAGTTACAGGAAATAGAACTTCCATCTTTGGGATCGGTTAGCTTCAACGGTGATAAAGACGATGAAGAATGTTTCTTCAGCTTTACTTCGTTTACTATTCCGGGAGCTACCTATAAATATGACGTGCAAAAAAACAGTTATGAATTGTTCCGTGCTCCGAAAGTAAAGTTCAATTCAGATGATTTTGTTACCGAACAAGTTTTTTTCACGAGCAAAGACGGTGCTAAAATACCCATGTTCCTGACTTACAAAAAAGGGCTCAAGAAGAATGGTAAGAATCCGGTATTCCTATACGGTTACGGAGGTTTCAACATCAGTCTGTATCCCTCATTCAGCATCAACCGCATCCCCTTCCTTGAAAATGGAGGCATATACGTACAAGTCAATCTTCGCGGCGGTAGCGAATACGGGGAAGACTGGCATGTTGCCGGAACCAAAATGCAGAAACAAAATGTATTTAACGACTTCATAGCGGCAGCCGAATATCTGATTGATAATAAGTACACGAATTCGCAAAAGATAGCTATCGTAGGCGGTTCAAACGGTGGTTTGCTGGTAGGTGCCTGTATGACTCAACGTCCCGATCTGTTCCGTGTTGCCATTCCACAAGTCGGCGTAATGGACATGTTGCGTTATCACAAATTCACCATCGGATGGAATTGGGCGAGTGATTACGGTACCAGCGAAGACAGCAAAGAAATGTTTGAATACCTAAAAGGATATTCCCCCTTACACAACCTGAAAAAAGGAACGAAATACCCTGCCACACTGGTCACCACGGCCGACCACGACGACCGCGTAGTGCCGGCACATTCGTTTAAGTTTGCCGCAACCCTGCAAGCTTGTAATGAAGGCAGCAACCCGACGTTGATACGCATTGACAGCAAAGCCGGGCATGGCGCTGGTAAGCCGATGAGTAAGATTTTAGAAGAACAAGCAGACGTTTATGGCTTTATCATGTATAACCTGAACATGAAACCCAAATTCTAAAATATCATTTTATCACATAAAACCAAATATTTAACTTTTAAAAAGAGATTGAAATAAAATAATAACTATATTTGCAACATAAGTAGTTTACATTTTATCAAAATCAACCTTTAAAAAATACAATATGAATATTGAACGAATCATGACCTCTCTGGAGGCTAAACATCCCGGCGAGTCTGAATATCTTCAAGCCGTAAAAGAGGTTCTTATCTCTATCGAAGATATATATAATCAACATCCTGAATTTGAGAAAGCCAAGATCATAGAACGACTCGTTGAGCCCGACCGTATTTTCACTTTCAGAGTTACCTGGGTAGATGACCGCGGAGAGGTGCAAACCAATCTGGGGTATCGTGTACAGTTCAACAATGCAATAGGCCCGTATAAAGGGGGAATCAGATTTCACGCCTCGGTGAATTTATCTATCTTGAAATTCCTTGGTTTTGAACAAACGTTTAAGAATGCACTGACTACCCTGCCTATGGGAGGTGGAAAAGGAGGTTCTGATTTCTCGCCGCGAGGCAAAAGTGATGCCGAGATTATGCGTTTCTGCCAAGCGTTCATATTGGAACTTTGGAGACACATCGGTCCTGACATGGATGTACCCGCCGGAGATATTGGTGTTGGCGGACGTGAAGTGGGCTACATGTTTGGCATGTACAAAAAGCTAACCCGTGAATTTACGGGAACCTTTACCGGCAAAGGACTTGAGTTTGGCGGTTCATTAATACGTCCGGAAGCAACCGGATTCGGAGGTTTATATTTTGTCAATCAAATGCTTCAAACCAAAGGCATTGATATGAAAGGAAAGACCGTAGCTATCTCCGGTTTTGGCAACGTAGCTTGGGGCGCAGCAATCAAAGCAACTCAACTGGGTGCTAAGGTAATCACTATTTCCGGACCGGATGGATATGTTTATGACCCCGACGGTATAAGTGGTGAAAAAATAGATTATATGTTGGAACTCAGAGCTACCGGAAACGACATTGTGGCACCTTATGCCGAAGAATTCCCCGGAGCAACCTTTGTAGCCGACAAACGCCCGTGGGAAGTAAAAGCAGACATAGCACTGCCTTGCGCTACACAGAACGAATTAAACGGTGAAGATGCTGCAAATCTCATAAAAAATAACGTTATTTGCATCGGAGAAATTTCTAATATGGGCTGCACACCGGAAGCCATCGATTTATTCTTGGAAAAGAAAGTGATGTATGCACCGGGCAAAGCAGTGAATGCCGGCGGTGTTGCCACTTCCGGATTGGAAATGTCTCAGAATGCCATGCACCTGAGCTGGAATGCAGATGAAGTTGACCAAAAGCTGCACATGATTATGCATAACATCCATGCCCAGTGTGTGAAATACGGCACTGAAAAAGATGGCTACATCAACTACGTGAAAGGGGCAAACATAGCCGGTTTCATGAAAGTTGCGCATGCCATGATGGGTCAAGGTATTGTATGAGAATAAAATCAATTATAACACTTTTGTTTTTAATGTGCGTTACCTGCCTCTTTTCACAAGAGACAGGTAATGCTACATATTATCACAAACGCTTTCACGGATCAAGAACTTCAGACGGAGGCGTTTACCACAAAGACAGCATGACTTGCGCGCATCGCACCTATCCGTTAGGCACTTTACTTCATGTAAAAAACCCCCGAAACGAAAAAGAAGTAGTGGTAAAGGTCACTGACCGGGGACCCTACAGCAAACGCCTGATGATTGATTTATCTTATAAAGCAGCCAAGGAACTTGACATTATACGCTACGGAATTGCTCCGGTAGTAGTGACTCCCATCAAACAGATACGCATTCCTTATAAACCCGACGACGAGTTTAACCCTGCCGAATTTCTGCATCTTATCATAGATGAAAGCACCCATCCCCTACCCCTGCATAGGTAATTATTCAGGCTAAAAAACATCATATTATATAAAAACGTTTAACTTTGCATCCCGAACTAAAAATAATACGAGATGCTATTACCAGAACTTATAGTACGCCGCGATAAAATTCGCTCGCTCATGGCTCAGCAAAATATTGATGCCGCCATTATCACTTGTAATGTAAACCTCCTCTATACTTACGGCCAGGTTGTTAGTGGTTATCTTTACCTACCCCTGCACGCACCGGCCCGTTTATTCGTAAAACGTCCCAATACACTGATAGGCGAACATGTACATGCCGTCCGCAAACCGGAACAGATCATCGAACTGCTGAAAGAAAACGGATTGCCCATGCCGCAAACCATTATGTTGGAAGGTGATGAATTGCCTTACACAGAATACATGCGTTTGGCCGGAATGTTTCCCGAAGCTACTGTAGTAAACGGAACCCCGTTGATTCGTCAGGCCAGAAGTGTAAAAACTGAGATGGAAGTCATCATGTTCCGACGTGCCGCCGCAGCGCATGCCAAAGCGTACCAACAGATTCCTTCAGTTTACCGTGAGGGGATGACAGACATGGAACTGTCTATTGAAATAGAACGTTTGATGCGTTTGCAAGGATGCCTAGGCATATTCCGTGTATTCGGTCAAAGCATGGAGATATTTATGGGTAGTGTACTGACGGGCGACAATGCCGCAACTCCTTCTCCTTATGATTTTGCATTGGGTGGTCAAGGTATCGACCCGGCACTTCCCGGTGGGGTAAACGGCACCTTGCTAAGCAAAGGGCAAAGCGTAATGGTTGACCTGGGAGGAAATTTCAACGGATATATGTGTGACATGAGCCGTGTCTTTTCAGTTGGTAAGTTAACCGATGAGGCTTATGCAGCGCATCAGGTGTGTTTGGATATTCAGGAAGAAGTTGCCAACATGGCCAAGCCGGGAGTTGTTTGCGAAGACTTGTATAACAAAGCCATTGACATGGTAACCAAAGCCGGTTTTGCCGACAACTTCATGGGAATTGACCAGAAAGCCAAATTCATCGGTCACGGAATAGGATTGGAAATCAACGAAGCTCCGGTGTTGGCTCCTCGTGTTAAACAAGAACTGGAACCGGGCATGGTATTTGCGCTCGAGCCCAAGATTGTTCTTCCGGGTGTGGGACCTGTGGGTATAGAGAACTCATGGGCGGTTACTGCCGAAGGAATAGAAAAGCTCACGCTATGTAACGAAGAGATTATCGAGTTTTAAGAACCCGAATACGACTATATATGCTGAACCCCGGAAATCTTTAATCAGATTTCCGGGGTTCAGCATATACATAAGGAAAAAGAGCCGTCAAAACATCACTCAGGATTTTACAGGTTTCAACCCCATCTTCCGGGCACGTTCCAACATGAATGCATACGCCTCATCGTAATCGTTGGCTATCAGTCCGTCGAGAATGGCATCCTTGATGGCACTCTTCAAGGTTCCTACCTGCTGACAAGGTTGAAGATTGAATATCTGCATAATTTCCTCACCGCTGATAGGCGGTTGAAAGTTACGCACCCTGTCTTTCTCCTCAATATCTTTCAGTTTCTGTCTTACTAGTTGGAAATTATTAAGGAACCGTTGCTTACGCTCCATGTTCTTCGATGTGATATCCGCTTCACAGAGCGTCATCAAATCATCAATATCGTCACCTGCCTCAAAGAGCAACCGGCGAACGGCCGAGTCGGTCACCACATCATCGGCTATGACAATGGGGCGCATGTGCAGACTAACCATCTTTTGCACATACTTCATTTTCTCATTCATCGGTAACTTCATCTTCCGAAAAAGATTAGGAATCATTCGTTCGCCAATGAAGTTATGATTATGAAACGTCCAGCCCACCTTCGGTTCCCAACGCTTGGTCAGCGGTTTGGCAATGTCATGCAACAAAGCAGACCAACGCAGCCATAGATTATCAGTTACCCGACTGATGTTATCGAGCACCTCCAGCGTATGATAAAAATTATCTTTGTGCGCCCTTCCACCTCTGCTCTCCACGCCCTGCATGGCTGCCAGTTCAGGAAAAATAAGCGGTAGCAAACCCGATCGTTCCAAATCAATAAAACCTTTGGAGGGAACAGGCGAAAGAATAATCTTATTCAACTCGTCGGCTATGCGCTCCTTCGATATGATCTCAATTCGGTCTTTGTTGCGACAAAGAGATTCGAATGTTTCATCGTCTATATAAAAGTTCAATTGAGTGGCAAAGCGGATGCAACGCATCATGCGCAAGGGATCATCACTGAAAGTAATGTCGGGGTTGAGCGGAGTACGAATGGTTTTCTCCTTCAGATCGGCCATGCCACCAAACGGATCAACCAACTCCCCGAAGCGTGCTTTGTTAAGACACACCGCCATGGCGTTGATGGTAAAATCCCTTCGGTTTTGATCATCCTCCAGCGTACCGTCTTCAACGATAGGCTTTCTCGAATCGCGCTGATAAGATTCTTTTCGTGCCCCCACGAATTCTATTTCTATCTGGTGATATTTAAGTTGTGCCGTACCAAAATTCTTAAAAACCGAAACATAAGCTCCTTTTCCTAAGCGCCGGCCCAATGCCTCGGCCATTTCAATTCCGCTACCCACTACCACAACATCTATATCTTTTGAGGGACGCTGCAAGAAAATATCACGTACATATCCTCCTACCGCATAACATTCCAGCCCCAGTTCGTCGGCCGTTTCTGAAATCTGCCCGAATATCTTATCACTGAAATGCGCTTTCAACTCCTCATTAGTCAACTCTATCATGCTTCTTTATTAAGTTTTGAACTGCAAAAATACAAAAAACTGATATTATTTGTATTTTTGTTGTCCATAAAGAAAGTATAAGTATGAAGAAACTGGTAATATACCTCTGCCTTGCCGCCCTTTTTGCTTGCGGAAACGATGTAGAAAAGAAAGCTACCGAGAAATTGGAAGAAGCTCGCGCTGCTTTTCAAAAAGGAGATTATAGTGCAACCAAACTGCTGGTCGACAGCATTAAGATTCTCTACCCCAAAGCTTATGAAGTGCGTAGAGAAGGTTTAAAGTTAATACAGCAAGCCGAGTTGAAGGAACAAGAAAGAAGTATGGTTTACCTCGACAGCATGTTGCTGGTAAAGCAAAAGGAATTTGAAACCATCAAGCCCCGGTTCACTTTTGAGAAAGATGCCGAATATCAAGCCATTGGTAATTACCTCTGGCCAACACAGGTAGTTGAGAAGAACCTGCACCGTTCATACCTTCGTTTTCAGGTAAACGAAAAAGGTGTATTGGTGATGACTTCCATTTATTGCGGCAAGAACAACATTCACCACAACGCAGTGAAAGTAATTGCCGCCGATAAAAGCTTTGCCGAAACACCTCCCTCCAGAGACAGTTACGAGACAACTAATCTGGGAGAAAAGATAGAAATGGCCGACTATAAACAGGGAGAAGACGGCAGCGTAATGGACTTCATCTACCTCAACAAAGACCAGACACTGCGAGTGGAGTACAAAGGAGAACGCAGCTACGCCTTTGCTCTATCAGCAGCCGACCGGAAGGCTTTGGTCGAAACGTACGAGTTATCCAAAACTCTTTCCTCTATCGAACAAATCAAAAAGGAAATAGAAGAGGCCAAGCTGAAGATAGAGTTTGTAACGCGCAAGATGCAACACACCGCCGAAAAAGAAAAGGCTCAATAATCAAAGCCTTTTCAAAGCAAGTTTAATGACTTGTTCAACCGGGATAGACGGCTGTTCCTGTAAAATGGCCGTAACCACCTTTTGCGAAGCATTGGCAGCAAAGCCCAACATGGACAAAGCAGCAACCGCTTCGTCGTTCACTTCCGTGTTCATGGCGGGCATGCCTCCCGCCATACCGGCAGCAGCGCCCCCTGTTTTAATCTTATCTTTGAGGTCAACAATAACACGCTGAGCCGTTTTCAGTCCGATACCTTTAACGGTTTTCAGCATATTAACATTCTCCGAACTGATCACATTGCACAGTTCGGCCGGCGACAAAGCCGACAAAATCATACGTGCGGTATTGCCACCGATGCCCGACACGGAAATAAGCAACAAAAACAGCTCCCTCTCCTGCTTATCGGCAAAGCCATAAAGCACATACGCATCTTCACGAATCGCCTCATAAATATATAACTTACAGAGTTTCTTTCCCTGTATGGCCGAATAAGTATTTAATGAAATACCTGCCATATAGCCTACCCCGTTGCATTCAATCACCGCGTTAGCGGGTGTTAATTCTGTAAGCTCACCTTTGATGTATTCTATCATAATTACTGTTTTATTTTAAAAAATGTAGCTTTATGCTTTTCGATAATTGTATCACTGATTTTTTTATTTACTTTTGCATCTGCAAAAAAGCAAAAATATTAATAGCAACCAACAAATTTATGAAAAAATTCAGAGCTGCCATTATCGGATATGGCAATATTGGTAAATATGTATTGGAAGCATTGCAAGCTGCCCCCGATTTTGAGGTAGCCGGCGTGGTGCGTCGCAACGGAGCAGACAATAAACCTGCTGAGTTAAATGACTATCCTGTTGTGAAAGACATCAGGGAACTGACAGATGTGCAGGTTGCTATTCTCTGCACACCTACACGCAGCGTTGAAAAATATGCAAAAGAAATTCTTGCGTTGGGAATCAATACGGTTGACAGTTTCGATATTCACACAGGAATTGTTGACCTTCGCCGCGAACTGTCGGCTTGTGCCAAAGCAAACAATGCCGTTTCTATCATTTCGGCAGGCTGGGATCCGGGAAGTGATTCGGTAGTTCGCGCACTGTTGCAGGCTATTGCTCCCAAAGGCATTACCTACACCAACTTCGGTCCGGGTATGAGTATGGGACACACGGTAGCTGTTAAGGCTATCGACGGTGTAAAAGCGGCTTTATCAATGACCATTCCTACCGGTACGGGAATTCATCGCCGCATGGTATACATTGAACTCAAAGACGGTTATAAATACGAGGAAGTAGCAGCTGCCATCAAATCGGATGCATACTTTGTCAATGACGAAACTCACGTGATACAGGTTCCTTGTGTAGACGAACTGCTCGATATGGGCCACGGTGTAAACCTTACCCGCAAAGGGGTATCGGGTAAAACACAGAACCAATTGTTCGAGTTCAACATGAAGATTAACAACCCTGCCCTTACGGCACAGGTATTAATTTGTGTTGCTCGTGCATCAATGAAGCAGCAACCGGGTTGCTACACCCTAATTGAAGTTCCGGTTATCGACCTGCTCGAAGGAGATCGTGAAGACCTCATTGCTCATCTCGTATAAGCAACTGAGTCAGCCTATCATTCAAAAGGAAGAAGGTATCCCCTCAAAAGGATGCCTTTTTTTGTTAGTGGCAACGCTTCTTCTTTACCCTGATAAAAGAGTGGAATTCCTCTCACTCTCCCAGAGAAAAAAAGTGTGGTTTACCATCACTTACCCTCACTCATTTGCTGAAACCACTTGCTGAAAGGCATTTCAGGGTAGTGATGGTAAAAGATGTCTACCACTAAAACGACTGTTTTACCCTCACTATCTATCACTTTTAACTAAGAGTATAGATTCATTAACTCCAATTTAACTAAAAAGACGACGACGTTTAGGCTATTTCGAGTGCTTTTTGATGAAAAACGGCAAAAAATCGTTCTGTCTCTGTTAGTTTGAATAGCATGGATTGTACAACAGATAATTGTGTGATTGTTGCTAACAAATAAAAGATCGAATGACTTGGAATTGACAGTATAATGTATTATCTTTGTACCTATAATCTTATAGTATATTCAAATTATTATAGGCGCAAAGGCAGGAGCTCAAACTCCTGCCTTTTTTCGTTATGTGCCGTTCATTTTTTCGCGGAGACGGTTGCTTATTGCCATTTGCACGGTAGCAAAAGGTCCGCGAGAAACCGTCTCTTGGTCGGGAGACGGTTTCTCATGACCCAAAAGACGGTTTATCTTTTCAAATTGCTCGTTATCTTTTTAAAATCGGCGGTTATGTTTTTCAAAAAGTTGGTTATGTTTTGCCAAAGTCTTGCTGATGATTGTTGCTCCCTGCTTTATTAGTTAATAATGCATAAACCTGCTCTTGACAAGATTTGGCTAATTAAAGAGGTAAAGGGAGGAATTTGTAAAGTTAGTTCTGCTATATGGTTAACTGAACTTTTTCAGCCTCTTTGATTCTTGAATAGTTCTGCCGTTTTTTTTCTATCTTCGCTGGTTCTTTTTATTTGGTTGCACTTGCAAAGACAAGAGGTGCAATGAATAAAAAAAACGAACTATTCTTTTCTCATTATTCAATTATTTGGTGTTAATACCCTGACAGGTCTGTTTTTGCCTTTGTATGTCTGGTTGTTACTATTGTATAATCAATGTTTAATGGCAACCCAATTATGATGGAAAAGAATGTATTGGCATCAAACAAACAAAACAAACAAATGAAAACACTCACCTACTTTGTCTCCTTATTGACCGGAGAGCTTGAGCAAAGCGGTCGTCACGGTACGGCACGTGCTTACCGTAGTTCGCTGAACCGCCTTTTGGAATTTACAGGTAACGACGGTTTGACTTTTACCGATCTGACCCCCGGCCTATTGAAACATTACGAACAGCAGCTTTTAACTCAAGGGTGTAAGCGCAACACCGTTTCGCTTTACATGCGCATGTTGCGCTCTGTTTGTAACCAGGCTGTAAGCCGTAAAATCACTCGCCTTGCTTCAGGCCTGTTCGATGAAGTCTTTACTGGTACTGACAGTTCGGAGAAACGGGCCGTTAACCCCTCGGTTATCCGTCGCCTACGGGAGCTGGATTTAAGTGAAACCTCCACACTCGAAACCGCCCGCGACCTGTTTTTGCTATCGTTCTACCTGCGTGGCATTCCTTTTGTAGACCTTATCCGTCTGCGCAAGAGCGACCTTAGCCGGGGGATGCTTCGCTACCGGCGCAGCAAGACAGGGCGTCTATTGACTGTGGAGGTAGAACCCTGCGCACAGGAAATACTGCGCAAATACGCAACCAAAGCTTCAGGCAGCATTTACTTGCTTCCCGTTCTTACCAAAGAGGGTAGAGGAGGCTACCGCCAGTACCAAAACGCCTTGCGGCGCTACAACCTACACCTGCACAAACTTTCGGTATTATTGGGCTTAAAAGTCAACCTGACCTCTTATGTGGCGCGTCACTCGTGGGCTACGGCGGCATATCGTCAGGGCATACCGGTGGCTGTAATCAGCGAATCGCTGGGGCACTCTTCGGAGAAAGTAACCTATACCTATCTGGCTTCCTTTGATAACCGCACGCTTAGTCGTGCCAACCGTAAAATCATTGATCTGATATTATCGGGTAAACACCCGCAATCGCAGGCGAACTATTTTCAAAAGTCGGCCTGCGATTTTCAAAAGTTGGGCTACGATTAAAAAAAGTCGACGGACTTTCAGAGCAAAGATGGCATTCTTTTGGAAAGAATTGAGCGGGCAGTGATAACTATAAGAGTTTATGTAGTTGATAATTAGGTGTGTTATGATTGGTTCGTAAGAACTGTTACTTCCAAGGTAACGGAAAGGACTCTCGGTGCAAATATTGAAATATTTTCATTATCAACCAAACAAAATCACGATAAATTTAAATCATATACCTTGAAAATTCCCCAAATAATTCCTTTAATCTGTTTTTTGATGGTTTATTCTGTGTTTTATGGTGTTTAATTATCTATAAAACAATCTGTTTATGAATTGCAGACAAATGACATTTGCCTGCTGCTGATCTTTTTGTTTTTTTAAAAAAGAATAACACATCCAGTGCTTCCGTTTCTATATTCTCCTTCTTTTTACTCTCTAAACAGGCTTTCATGTGCATGGATGAATTTTTCAATGATGAAAAATAGTCTTTTCTTTCCTTGATAAATACAAATCCCCCTCCCCGATGCACTCGTTCTCTGTTCATCGGGGTAATGTCTCGTATATCGAACACATCTTCAGACAACCTTCCATGTATTGTTGCCTTACTTTTCCGTTACCTTGGAAGTAACAGACTAAAAGGTCTCAGTGTGGTTCATGTGTTAATTATTAAGATTATATATGACTAAATAACAGTCTCTATGCTAACCTACAAGATGATCAGGGTTATTACCCTATTAAAGCAGATCAGCAACGGCTCAGAAATTATTTTTGATGCTGAAGATAGTGCAGATGATGAATCCGGTAATGCAATTTTGCTTGATAGGTTGTGCAGTGCCGGTTTGATTCGTGCTGCTACTGAGAATGAGCAAGGAGTATTTTGTGGACGCTACGAACTCACAAGACCTCTTAGGCAGATTACGCTATGTGACGTTTTGCGATTAACGAATGGTGAAATTCATCTTTACTTTGAAGGGGGAAAGGATATTTATGATCGTTACGGATCTGCCGGCAGGCGTTTAGGTGTAGCCAATTATGTAACCTGTCATTTTTTGTCGGATATCAATCTGACGGAAATAGTTTTGCCCGATTCACCCTTGGGCGAAAAGAATGAGGAATAAAAGAATAAATGAAAAAAACAATAATAGGGTTCGTATTCTCTCTTGCTTGCATGATGCCTGCCTGCGGCCAGGTTCTGGCTTTCAAAAGCAACCTGGCCGCCGATGCGGTGGCTTCCCCTAACCTGGGAGCGGAGCTCAAGTTGGGCAGACGAATCAGCCTGGATGTGACGACCCATTACAACCCGTTTTCCTCGGGCGGTACACGTCGTTTCAAACACTGGCTGGTACAGCCCGAACTCCGGTTTTGGCGTTGCGAACCTTTCAGCGGTCACTTTGTGGGATTGCATGCACTCCTTGGTGAATATAATGTGGGTGATACGGATCTGCCGCTGGGTCTGGCCCTTTATAAAGGCACCCGTTCGTGGCGTTACGAGGGAAGAGCTGTCGGTGCGGGGTTATCTTACGGTTACCAGTGGGTGCTTTCTCCCCGCTGGGGCATCGAAGCCCAGATTGGTGCGGGCTGGGTGCGCGCGAGTTACACGCGTTATCGCTGCGCCCATTGCGGGGAGCAGACCGGCTCGGGTTATAAATATTATCTGGGTCCCACCAAAGCAGCTGTTTCGGTGGTTTACCTATTAAAATAAGGAAAACAAAGAGTGATAAACAAAATAAATAAGAACGATATATCTGACGACAATGAAAAAGAATGCAATTGCGTTGCTGCTCTTCCTGCTTGTTTGCGGGAGCGCCTACTGCCAGCCGGCCTATAAGGGACAGCTGCGGATTACCGATAAGGAACTGTCCGTCTCTTCGGGTAAACTTCATGTGAGCATGGGGATCAGTTACCGTGACCTGAAACTGCCTTCGGACGAGTCCCTGACTCTAACCCCTGTCTTGCAAGCCTCCGGGCAGAGTCTGGAACTGCCTTCCATCCTGCTCAACGGTCCCCTGAAGCAGAAAGTTTATAACCGCAGCCGGGTGCTTTCCAAAGGGAAAAACATCCAACGCACAAACGCTCCCTCGGTGGTAATCAAAGATGATCACGGTTCGGTTCGTCATTTCTCTTATAAGGTACAAGTACCCTACAGCGATTGGATGAAAGATGCCGTACTGGTTCTTCGCACCCAGGAGTGCGGTTGCAATGGCAAACCCGCTTTAACTACCGAAGATAAGATCGCCGATGCCATCCCCGCACCCAAAGCCCGTACTTCCGCCATGGGCAAAGACATTGATGAACGCTACCTGGCATTGGGAAACATCATCACTTTATCGCAAAGCCCGGATACTCTAAATGTAAGCCGGGGTACTATCTCCTTTTACGGCGATCAGAAGCTGAGAAACCTTTCGGATGAAAAACTGGACTACGAAATATACTTCCGTCTTCGTGAGGCGGTAGCGGCACTTCAGAAACGTAACGGAGTCACTGTTACGGAACTTAACGTTACGGGTTACGGTACCCCCAGAGGTAACTACCGCAAGAACGAAAAGGCTGCTTCTCTGCGGGCTTTGGCACTCAAAGACTATTTGCGTGAGAACTACCTTGCCGGTAACTTACCCATCCGCGTCAGTTGGGTAGCGGAAGACTGGGACTCCATTCGTACACTCGTTGCCGGGTCTGATATGCCTTTGGGACATGCTGTGTCAGACATTATTAATACGGTGGAACTGACTAAAGGCCGCGAACGCATGCTGATGCAGCTGGCCGACGGAACCTCGTACCGCTACCTGTGTGATCGCATCTTTCCACAGGTTCGCCGGGTGGAATATGCCATCAGCTACACCGAGCGCAACATGGAAACAGCCGAGGGTCGCCGCCTGTTCGAGATGGGTTCGCGCAGTTTGAAGCTCTCCGAATTTTTTGCCGTGGCACAGAGCTATCCCAAAGGCAGCAACGAATACAACGATGCATTCGATCTGGCTACCCGTTTATTCCCCGACTCACCCGAGGCTGCTATCAATGCAGCTGCCGTGGCACTGAGCAAACGCGATGCGGTGAAAGCCCGTGCTTATTTGGAGAAACATGCCACCCTACCGATTGCTTACAACAACATGGGTATCTTGTATCTACTGGAGGGCAACCGCGACAAGGCGGAGGTATATCTTCAGATGTCCGCAGCTGCAGGAGTCCCTCAGGCGAAAGAGGCATTGGAACTACTGCGTAAGAAAGAATAATTAAGAACGATAAAAATAGATAATTCCATAGTATTAAAATTAAATCAGAAAACCAGATTGTTATGAAAAAGAACTTTTATCTGATGACTGCCTTTTGCGCAATCATTCTTTCTGCTTGTTCCGGCAATACGGATCCTATTCCGAGTACGGAAGAATCCGACATTGCCAAAGTGGTATTAAGCGTGAATCCTGCCACCCGTGCCACAGGCACCACAGAACCAGATGACAATACTACTGTTGAGCGGAAGATTAACCGACTGACGGTAGCTGTTTTCAATAATGCCAGCGGAGCCGTGCTTACCATTCAAGAGAAGGAAGAGGAAAATCCTACAACATTATCTTTTGACTGTCCTTTGAGTGCCGAAACCGTTTGTTCGGCTATTGTTGTAGCCAATGCCCCATCGGGACATTTTGCAGGTGTCACCACGAGAGATGACTTCCTTCTTCAAACTTTCTCGTTGGGCGATGCTCAGACTTCAGCCAATTTGCCGATGTCAGGAGCTGTATTAAAAGATGCCAGTGCCTCTACTTTCACACTCACCCCGGGGGGGGCTTCTTCCGCAAATACCCTTTCGGTTGCCCTGAGTCGTTTGGTCTCTCGTGTGATAGTGAAGAAAATTGCGACTGATTTCAGTAGTACGGGTGCTTATTCCGCATCAGTTTTCAAGTTAACCAATGTGTTTGTACGCAATGCGTTAAGTACTGTCAAACCTGCAACGGGAGGCTATGCTGATACCAAGCCCGACGGTGTGCTCGGTGCAACAAACTACCTGACAGGTGGCGGCGCTACCTGGGATGCCGGACTTACCACATTGGCTTCGTTGAACAGCACTGCTGCAAGCGGTTGGGATGCACTTGTGACCGGTACCCATAATTACAGTGATGCAGTCAATTATTATTATTTTTACGTTTTTCCCAACGAAAACTCTTCATATCCTACTACGCTGGTTCTTCAGGGAACTTTTGATACGGATGGTGACGGTGATCTTAATGACGAAACTAACAGTGGAAACGTGTTTTATCCCGTTGTTATTAATAAAAATCAGACAGGTACTACGATAAATGACGGTACGACTAATATTACCGGTCAAACAGGAACCATTGCCCGAAGCATGAAATACCAATTGGAAATAACAATTCGCAGCAAGGGAGTGGCCTCTCCCGCAGACAACATTAACCCGGCTTCTTTAGCCGTAACAGTTACTGTAACGAGCTGGACCCCTTATACACAGACTGTTGCTTTTGATTGATATTCTCAGGTTTACAGACATAGATAAAGAATAAAATTACGCTAACCCAATGAAGACCCCATGAGATGTCTTTTGACAGTGCTTTGGCTCAAGATACGTGCTGCCCGACCGGTACGCATCCTTTTGCTCTTTTGCTTTGCTTCACTGCTTTACAGTTGCATCAGTGAAGAGACGGATGCCTGCGTGCAGTATGAACTGACACTCCGGGCGGTCACTCCTTCGGGTGAGGATGTGACCTCTTCGGGAATCATTACCTCCATGGCCATCTATCTCTTTGACCAGAACGGCTTTCTCCGTATGGTTCCCAAAGGAAGTTCTTCTGACTTCCTTTTCGGTACCGAAAAGAGTAAAGCCCTTACGCTCGTGGCTTGGGGCAATTTAAAGGGTGACAGTCTGAAACTGCCTTCACCGGCAGTGGGCACATCGTTGGAAGACGCAAAAGTCGAGTTGTTGCAAAGCAGTACAGGTTATAACCTGCCTGTTACCGATCTGTTTTATGCCCGTCGGGTGTTGACCGGTGAAACAAGCACCCGGGCTATGCAGAGTGATACCGTAAAACTGGTAATGGAGCGACTTTCTGCCGCACTAGCCGTCAAAATCGGTCATGCCCGCGAGTACTTCGGTTCGGATGAACCCCTCCATCTTGTGGTGCGTGGCATAGGTACCGCACTCAGCTTTCTGGGTGAACCGTTGGGGCAGGAGGCGGGTTATGCCCCGACCATGACTGCGGTAAGCGGCAAAGATGAATGGGTGGCACCGCTTTTCAGGGTGTTTCCTACACAGGATGACGGCCGTATATTTGTAGATCTGTATAGCAAGGGTGAAAAACGGTTCACCATTACCACGGATGATGAAGGAAATCTGCTCCGAGCCAATCCGGGCAAGGAAACCTACATCAGTGTGGATTTCCGTTACGCGCGAATGTTTGTCAGTGTTAGTGTGCTTCCCTGGGGCAGCACCGGTCAGGAAACGGAGATGTAACGCATAAGAAGAAAGAGAAACAATCAGAAGCAAGTAGCAAACAAAACACCCGATGCTTGGATTCGGGAGAATAAATGAATTATGCAAAGAACTGTTTGGAGATATCGAAGTAAAAGAATAGCAGGCACACTATACGGTTTGTTCTACCCGTTCTTTTGCATCGGTTGGGTATTGCTTTGTCTGAACGGTTGCTCACAGGAAGTTGTGCCGGGCGGTGAACCGGAAGTCTCCGAAGGTGAACTTGCCGTTATCCGACTGAACGTGCGAGCAAACACTACCGATCAGATCTCTACCCGTGCTATAAACGACAGCACCATCCATGACCTGCACATACTAGTATACAACAGTGCAGGGGAACTAACGGGCAAAAGTTATCAAACGGAAGCGCCTTACACCGTGACTGCCCGCAGTGGCACAGATTGCACCATCTATGCCATTGCCAATACAGGCAATTCGGCTCTTTTTGACGGAACAGTTGTTTCTACAGAACCAAAATTAAAAGACTTAACGACTAACATCGCTTCCTGGAACAGTATGGGGACATCTAACTACTTGCTCATGACGGGTAGTAAGCCGTTTGATATTGATCCGGGCGAAAGTACGCTTACAGGCGGTATGACAGTAAGCCGCCTGGCCGCTAAGGTAAAACTAGCTATTGGTGTGGCAGACGCCAGCGGCATAACCATCACCAATTATAAGATATGTAGCCTGCCTGTTAATTCTTACTATATCAATCGTCCGCTCACAACCGAAGGTTCAAAAATTGACACTGCCGGCGAAACAGGTACAGAACCAAATAATACAAGTACTGAGTCCCACTGGACTAATAGTGGGCTGATTGATGCAGGTGGTGCCAGCAGCGTGAACACAACTTTTTATATGTTTGAGAATCGCCGGGGGGTAAACAGCAGTATTGCGGCACAAAATCAAAAGATAAAGGCTAATGCACCGGATAGTGCCACCTATGTGGTGATAAACGGTGAAGGCTCAGGATTCAAAGCTACTTGGAAGGTTTACTTAGGTGCTGATAATACCGCAAACTTTAATATGAAGCGTAATTGCAGTTATACATATACCATTACGTTAAAGCGGAATGACACGGATTCACGGGTTACGGTTGAGCAAACTACGCCTGTTATAGTGGGGGGTAATGCCAATTGTTATATGGTTGCTCCGGGCACAGCAGTTACCATTCCCGTGGAGCGTGCCAATGAAAGCCCCATTGCCATTACGGGAGCCACGCTAACCAATGGTACATATTACCAGATTCTCTCCGGTACCACATGGACTGCCAGTGTACTTTGGGAAAGTACCGCAGGATTGGTCAGTGTCAGCAACCAAACCGGTACAGGCCCTGCGGGGCGTTTTACGGTCACGGCCAATACTCCTGTGGGTACTGGTGGTAATGCAGTGGTACAGATAAAGAATGGCTCCAACGTACTTTGGTCATGGCATATTTGGGTTACAGATTATAATCCTTCAAGTAATACCTACACTATAAACAACGGTTACCGTAATTATGTCTTTATGGACAGAAACCTAGGGGCTACCAGAAACGATTATAATGCTACCGATGCCGGTTCTAAAGGTTTACTTTACCAATGGGGCAGGAAAGATCCATTTCCTAATAGTTCTGCATGGACAACCGCAGAACCAACTCTTTCCGGTGAGACTATACAATTTGCAACCACTACGGGGCTTACACAGTCAATACGATATCCAGCCCATTTTATAAAAGGTAGTAGTAATTGGTCCGGTGGCGGTGATGCTACTTTGTATTTATGGAATGCTCAGTCAACCGCTGCAAAAACGGTTTTTGATCCTTGCCCCGCAGGCTGGCGTGTACCTGCTTATTACGGTGCTGCAGGTACTCCTTCTTCAACCGATTACTCACCTTGGCGGTATTGGAATAATCCTAGTGGGACTACGTTTTCTAATTCTTATACGGATTTGTCAGGTAGTAGTGTTACTTACGGCGGTATCTATAATACAACTTATAAAGGATATAAATTTACGCGCGCTGGGGTAGAAACTTATTATCCTGCCTCCGGCTACCGGGACTACAGTACGGGTGCGTTCAGCACCGTAGGTACTAACGGTTACTATTGGTCGGCTTCGCCGAGTTCTACGTACGGATACAGCCTGAGCTTCGGTTCGAGTGGCGGCGTGAGCCCCGCATACGGCAACTATCGTGCTTACGGTTTTTCGGTGCGGTGCGTCCAAGAATAGATAAAAACTGGTTAACCAAAGATAAACTCATGATGTGAATCACGGTATTTGTTTGTTTTGTTTGTAAGTTCCCTGCACGAGTGTGCGGGGAACTTTTTATAAAAAAAGAGCATAACTGAAAAATTTATCCTTTGAAAGCTTTGTTTTCAAATATTAATACTTACATTTAGACCTTCTAATCTTAAGAAGACTGATTTTATGAACAAAACAATCTGTTTACAAAAGGCTATTGCGCTGCTAGTCCTCATTCAATGCTGCACAGCAATAGCCGCACAAGAACTAAGTACCAAATTTGGTAAAGTAACTAACGACGAACTGCTCATGAGTTCTTATAGCAATGACAGCACAGCCAGTGCCGTTGTATTGTACAAAAAAGGAAGGACGCTCTACGAGTACATCGGCAACAAGTTTCGCATCTGTTATAACATTGAAAACAAAACAAAGATTTTAAAGAGTGACGGAACGAGCTACGCCAACGTAACCATACCTTATTATGATAGCAGTAAAAACACCATGAAAGAGGTGGTGATTGACATTGATGCTTTTTCCTATAATCTGGAAAACGGCAAAGAGGTTAAAACCAAGATGAAGAAAGAGTACATATTCAAAGAAAGGGTCAGCGATAAGTACATGCAGGTAAAGTTCTCAATTCCCAACGTGAAAGTAGGTAGCGTCATTGAATATAAATACAAGGTACTGTCGGACTTTTATTACCAGTTACCCACATGGGTTATGCAAGGCGAACTGCCGGTTGTTTACAATGAGTACGACATTACCATTCCGCAGTACTTTAAATTCAACATGGAGATGCGTGGTTCCGACCGGATTGAAACCACCGACGAATCTGTGCCGGTAACGTATACCGTTCAGGGTGGAGCCGCTTATCAAGCCGAACCCGTACACGCTACCGCCCGCAACATTATATTTGTAGGCAAAAATCTGCCCGCTATAAAAGACGACTCACAAGTTTGGTGCGCAGACGATTACAAAGCTCAAATTATCTTTGAACTGTTGGGGCTCGACTTCCCGGGATCTGTTTACCAGCCCTTCACCACTACTTGGGAGAAGATTGATGAACTGTTGCTGGAAGACGAGGAATTTGGTGGTTTATTGAAACTCAAAAACCCCTTCAGGGAAGAGATGAGAAGTATGAATCTCGCACAAATGAGCACCAAAGACAAAATTGCAGCCATCTTCTGCCTGCTAAAGAAGAAGATTGCTTGGAACGAAAATTACGCCTTGTATGGAAAGGACATCTCTAAGGTTATCAAAACCGGATCAGGCAGTAATGCCGATATCAATTTCATTCTGATGAGTATGCTTCGCGAAGCAGGCGTTGCATGCGATCCTCTTGTGATGAGCGCCCGAGACAGAGGTGTTTTGCCGTATACACACCCCTCTATTCAGAAACTAAACACCTTTGTTGTGGCCGCGCAAGAGACTGATAGCACCAAAGTTTTCCTCGACGGCTCCATCACTTGCGGCTATCTCAATGTGTTACCGCCCATATTGTTGGTCGACAGGGCACGTTTGGTTAGTGCAACCAATAACCAAACAAAGTGGTTTGCACTAAACAGAGTTTGCGAAAGTCAGGTACGCGCCCTGATCAGCGCCACAATCATGCCCGACGGAAGCATTGTAGGCGAACGCAACACCGTTTACAGCGGACAATTTGCCGGTCGGCACCGCAAACGGATGAATGCCGCCAAAGACAGCACCGCCTTCATAACCAATTTGGAAACCGAAGATGACTTCAAGATTCTCCAATACCAACAAGACAGTAAGGAAGATTTCAATTCGCAGATCAGAGAAAAAATTTCATTCACCAAACAGGCGTCCGCAACCGATGAGTATATCTACATAAACCCAATGGTATTTAAGCACATCAGCACCAACCCTTATATGCAAGAAAACCGAAAGCTACCGGTGGAAATGCCCTATCCATACTCTTTAAGAATCTCAAATTCACTAACTATTCCCGAAGGCTATCAGGTAGAAGAGTTGCCTAAGCAAGTGCAATTCAGCATGGATAATGAAGGAGGTGCCTGTCGTTATCTGGTGCAGGTAGTCGACAACCGTATTCTGATGACTTATATTTTCAACATGAACAGAATATTCTTCGGAGTTGAGGAGTACGACCTCCTGAAAGAATTCTGGGCTACAATAGTCAATAAGAACAATGAGATGATCGTTTTAAAGAAAAAAACACTGTAAAGAAAGAGTATGAATAAATACCTTGCCATCTTTGGGCTTTTATGGATTTGTTTTTCCGTAAAAGCTCAAATAAAAACATCTTTTCCGGCCGAAATAACCGAAAAAGCCTATGCCGTTATACAGAGTAATGAAATTGATTTTATATGTGAATCGGCAACAAACGCTCTCAAAAAAGAGAGCTATACCGTTACCGTTCTTGACGAGAAAGGAAAAGAGGCTGCGCATTTTCTGTGTATGTGCGATCAGTTTAGTTCACTGAATAAATTCTCCGGAGAGGTTTACGACCGGGCAGGCAATCTGATACGGAAAATCAAAAAGTCCGAGTTAAAGATGTCTGAATATTCATCGGGACTTACCACCGATGATTACATGTATTTCTTTGAATGTAATATAGGTCAGTATCCCTATACCGTAAAGTATGAATGGGAAATAAAGTATAAAAACGGACTAATTAGCTTTCCGTCATTTGTACCGCAGAGTCGGTTTAACCTATCGGTCGTGGAGGCCAACTACCGCCTGCACGTGCCAGCTGAGGTTACATACCGTACCAAAATATTGAATTCAGGCAATAAGTTTCAATCCAAAACAACTCCTAAAGGGGCTACATACAGCGAAATTTCTTTTAAGAACCTCAAAGCTATCGAGAAAGAATTATACGGAGCACCACTGGAAGCATTGATTCCCATTGTTTACCTCGGTCCCGACAACTTTATATTCGACGGTAGCCAAGGTGACATGAGCACTTGGAAGTCATACGGCAACTGGCAATATGCTTTGCTGAAAGACAGAGACATACTGCCTCCCGAGCTGAAAGAAAAAATTCACCAGTTAACATCCGGCTGCAACAGTGAAAAGGAAAAAGTCAAAGTGCTTTATGATTACCTGGCGGCCAACACCCGATATGTAAGCATACAGTTGGGAATTGGCGGTTTGCAGCCAACTCCGGCAACCAACGTTTACAAAACCGGATTTGGCGACTGCAAAGCACTATCCAACTACCTCAAAGCCATGCTCCAAGAAGTGGGCATTAACTCTAATTACACTGTAATAAGTACTGATAGGGTAAAGCTTTTGAAGGATTTTGCAAGTGTGGGACAAATGAATCACGTCATCCTGCAAGTACCTCTGAAAGAAGAAACCCTTTGGCTGGAGTGCACCAATGCCCAACTGCCCTTGGGATACATCCATAGTGATATTGCCGGGCATGATGCCATTCTGATCAAAGAGAACGGAGGTGAGTTATGCACTTTACCTTCCTATCCCGACTCTGTGAATACGCAAATACGTACCGCACAAATTACGCTCGATAATAATGGAAAAGCGCACATCCAGACTACACAGAAGTGCGACTTGTTTCAGTATGAGCACCTGTCGGCCATTACGCACATGCAACCCGATGAACAGAAAGATTTGTTACGTTCGCAAATCAGACTGACGCAAGCCAGTGTCAACAACATATCCATTCAGGAAAGCAAGCAGGCTAATCCGCAAATAGATGTTCAGTTTCAAACCGAATGCCAGCAATTTGGGAATAAAACGGGCAACAGGTTATTCATTCCGGCCAACCTTTTCCGAAACTATTTCACTGTTCCCAAACAAGAAAAACGCACCAGTGACATATACATCAAATACGGATATGCTGACACCGACAGTGTGCTTATTACACTACCCGAAGGTTTCGTACTGGAGGCAATGCCCAAACCCACATCCGTCAGTTGCCGATTCGGCTCTTTCGAATCATCTATCGAAAACAAAGGTACACAGATATGCGTACGACAAAGATTGTTTCTAAAAAAAGGGAAATTCCCGGCCAATACATACGAAGAGTTCGCTAACTTTGCCCAAACAATATCCGACCTTTATGGAGGAAAGATTGTTTTAAAGAAGGAATAAAACGTTCAAACTCTTCAAATGACAACAAAAAGATATACTGCCGGCGAAGAGCTGGCCAACAGCATCTCCCATGGAGTAGGCATATTCATGGGACTGATTGCTGGTTATTTCTTATTACACAAAGCGGAGAACAGCTCTGACTCTTGGGCCTCCGCTTGTGTCACCACCTATTTATTCGGAATGCTGGCTTCTTATATTACCTCCACCCTGTACCACAGCAGTGATCCGGGAAAACGAAGAGATTTGCTTCGCAAGGCAGATCATGCGGCCATTTACTGGCACATTGCCGGCACGTACACGCCTTTCACTTTACTGGTACTACGCGATGCCGGTTATTGGGGCTGGGGAGTTTTCACATTCGTGTGGTTGGCTTGCTTGGCCGGTACCCTGCTTAGCTTCAGAAAATTAAAAGAACACAGTCACCTGGAAACGATCTGTTTCGTAACAATGGGATCCGCCATATTAGTGGCACTCAAACCCCTGTCGGATTCACTGGAAACCATTCACTCCATGGCGGCACTCTGGTGGCTCATCGGCGGCGGGGTTTCTTATATCATAGGAGCCTTGTTTTATTCACTCCGCAAAGTGAAGTACATGCATTTTGTTTTTCACCTCTTTATTTTGCTGGGAAGTGTATGCCACATCTTAGCTATTTGGAAAATTTTATAAGCCAAAACTTTATCAAAGTTTTCCAAAACGGAAAACTTTGATAATCAGGGCCAAAGAAAAATTATCCGTTTCCGGTTTCAATTTTAACACTCACTACGCTACAAGATATTGCAATAAGCATTACCTTTGTAACAGTTCTGGTACTAAAAAGAGGTTTAGTAAAAGGGAATGCCGTGTAAATCGGCAACAGTGCCCGCTGCTGTAATTCTCTGTGAATCTGAGACATACATGCCACTGTATCTATTAAATATGGGAAGGCGTTTCAGAGGAGAGATAAGTCAGAAGACCTGCCAAAACAATCATGGAATATTTACGCTTTCGGGAGTTAAAGCCAGTGAAGTTCTTCGTCAATGCTCATGCACATTGAACAAACAAGAGAATGATGTGTCACAACTCATCCTGTTTGGTATGCACAAGCATCACCTTACTGCCTCACTACCCCGCAGCGTAATCATACTCCTGAGAGTAAAAAGATTACTTATTTATTAAAGCATAAGTTATGAATTACGCTGAGATTTCTATCGTTAAAAGAGATGGGAAAAAAGAAGATTTTTCCATCAGCAAGATTAAAAATGCAATCACCAAAGCGTTCAATGCCACGGGCATAACGAACGAAGACAAACTGATTGCTGATATTACCATGCAGGTAATTGCCCATTTTACATCTTCCACAATCTCTGTCGAAGCTATTCAGGATCTGGTAGAAAAGGAGCTCATGAAAGTTCGCCCCGAAGTTGCCAAGAAGTATATTATTTACAGAGAATGGCGAAACACAGAACGTGACAAGAAAACTCAGATGAAGCATATCATGGATGGCATTGTGGCCATCGACAAAAACGATATCAACCTGAGCAATGCCAACATGTCGAGCCACACTCCCGCCGGACAAATGATGACGTTTGCCTCGGAGGTGACCAAAGATTATACGTACCGCTACCTATTGCCCAAACGTTTTGCTGAAGCACATCAGTTGGGCGACATACACATTCATGACCTCGACTACTATCCAACCAAGACCACCACTTGCATACAGTATGATATGGATGATTTGTTTGAACGGGGTTTCCGCACTAAAAACGGAAGCATACGAACTCCACAAAGCATACAGAGTTACGCCACACTGGCAACCATCATCTTCCAGACAAATCAAAACGAGCAACACGGCGGACAAGCCATTCCGGCTTTTGACTTCTTTATGGCCAAAGGGGTTTACAAGTCTTTCATTAAGCATTTAATGTCGGGTATAGACTTTTACATCAGTCTGCTAACCAACCATACGCAGCATGCTGAGATAAAAGAATGTGTATCGCAACATGCATCTTCAATAGATACTGATTCGGCAGGACGCCTCAAGCTGTGCCAGGCATTGGCCGACGCAGGAGTCACCATTGAGTTACCGGCCATGAATATGATTTTTGAAAAAGCATACGCCCAAACACGCAAGGACACGCATCAGGCAATGGAGGGATTTATTCATAACCTCAATACCATGCATTCACGTGGGGGTAATCAGGTAGTATTTAGCTCTATCAATTACGGCACAGATACATCGGCCGAAGGTCGCATGGTTATTGAAGAACTATTGAAAGCAACAACAGAAGGGTTGGGGGCACGAGGCGAAGTGCCTGTATTCCCGATACAGATATTCAAAGTAAAAGACGGAGTTTCTTACTCAGAGCAGGATTACAAACGAGCCATGGAGAATTTTGAAGAAGCTATCGACGGTAACATGCAGTTTAATGCGCGTAACTTTGACTTGTTCTTGAAAGCATGCCGCACAACGGCTAAAGCTCTTTTCCCTAATTTCATGTTCCTGGATACTCCTTATAACACAAACGATAAGTGGCAAGCCAACGATCCCAAACGCTACCGTTATGAACTAGCCACTATGGGATGTCGCACGCGCGTTTATGAAAATATAGCAGGAGAAAAGTCTTCTCTCGGACGTGGAAACTTATCGTTTACAACCATCAACATGCCCAGACTTGCTATGGAGGCACGGATCAAAGCCGAAAACATGGAAGAGAGCGGCAACAAAGATGCGATCGAGCAAAAAGCAAAAGAATACTTTATCGAATCGGTGCGTCAAATGAGTTGCTTGGTTGCCGACCAGCTCTACACGCGTTACCAATATCAACGCACCGCCCTGTCTCGTCAGTTTCCGTTCATGATGGGCAATGATGTATGGAAAGGCGGAGCTGCATTGGAACCTAATGAAGAAGTGGGCGACGTGCTGCGTAGCGGAACACTGGGAATTGGTTTCATTGGCGGACACAATGCCATGATGGCGCTTTACGGTGCAGGACACGGACACAACACCCAAGCATGGAATACGCTGTATGAAGCGGTACAAGAAATCAATAAAGTTGCTGAGGAATACAAAGCCAAGTATCAACTCAATTACTCTGTATTAGCCACTCCGGCCGAAGGCTTATCGGGCCGGTTTACCCGAATTGACCGACGAAAATACGGAATTATTCCGGGGGTAACCGATAAGGATTATTATGTAAACTCTTTCCATGTAGATGTTAAGGAGCCTATCAGCATCATGGATAAGGTAAAGTGCGAGGCGCCTTTCCACGCCATCACCAAGGGAGGACACATAACCTATGTGGAGCTGGACGGTGAAGCACAGAAAAATATAAAAGCCGTAGCCAAAATCGTAAAAGTAATGCACGATGAAGGCATTGGTTACGGTTCCATCAATCATCCGGTAGATACCTGTCATGCGTGCGGATACAAAGGCGTTATATACGATAAATGTCCTGTCTGCCAAAGTGAGAACATTCTGCGTATGCGGCGCATTACGGGCTACCTGACCGGAGATTTGAATTCATGGAATTCGGCCAAGCGTGCGGAAGAGAAAGACAGGGTTAAACATCATTAAGCTGCATATCTTTTATGTTGTATTTATTGCAGACTTATCCTGAAACCATTGTTGATGGCGAGGGCATCCGTTATGCTATTTATCTGGCCGGGTGCGCTCACCGTTGCCGTGGCTGTCACAATCCGGATAGTTGGAATCCGCAAGCCGGACAACCGTTGACGGAGGAGTTGACAGCAAATATCATTCGGGAAATCAACGGCAATCCTTTATTAGACGGGGTTACCTTTTCGGGAGGAGACCCTTTTTACAATCCGGCTGCATTTCTATCCCTTATACAAAGAGTCAAACAAGAAACGCAACAGAACATTTGGTGTTACACCGGTTACCGGATAGAGGAAATTGAGGCAAAAGAAAGTCTCTCAGCCCTATTACCGTATATTGATGTATTGATAGATGGTCGTTTTGAAGAGGCATTATATTCCCCGCATCTGAATTTCAGAGGAAGCAGCAATCAGCGCATCATCTGCTTAAAATAAAAAGAACCGTGCATCGAGAGTGTTTCAACACCTCCATGCACGGTTCTTTTTATTCTGTCAGGCTCTATTAAAAGAAGAACCGCAGTATATCATTAAAGTTAGCCCAGATAAGCAAGCCAAACAATAAGACCATACCCACCATTTGTGCATACTCCATAAATTTATCGCTAGGTTTACGTCGGGCAATGATTTCATACAGCAAGAAAAGCACGTGTCCGCCATCCAAAGCTGGAATAGGAAGAATGTTCATAAATGCCAGTATGATTGAAAGGAAAGCCGTCATGTACCAAAATTGATGCCAGTCCCACGTAGCCGGGAAAATGCTTCCAATCGTACCGAACCCTCCCAATTGCTTAGCTCCTTCTTTGGAGAACAAATATTTCATATCGCCAACATATCCCTTCAGTGTTTTTACTCCAAGAGCTACACCGGCGGGGAACGACTCGAAGAAACCGTATTTCACTTCTACAGACGGCAGTAACTTCGCTAAATCACTTTGAGCCGTCACTCCTATCTTATAAGAAGCATCAGCTTTTAATGAAATAGTATCCGCAACACCTGCCCGATAATAAGCAATGGTCAATTGATGAGGATCCAGGCTGTCTGCTTGTAAGCTTGCCTTATTCTTTCTCAGCGAATCCATCTGGTTCATGAAATCATAGTAAGCAACGGGACTACCGTTCAGGGCAACAATGCTGTCGCCTTTCTGCAAGCCGGCTAATTGAGCCGGTGAGGCAGCTACAATTGAATCAATTACAAAAGGGAAACGGTAATAGGCAAACTTCACAGAGTCGGTCATTAACTTCTGCATCATCTCTTCAGGAATGTAAACCGATACTTTTTCGTTTCCACGAAGTACCGTTACTTCACGCGCATCGACTACTTTGCGGAGCATGTCACCGTCATAACGAACCAGTTCCTCACCGTCGGCAGAAAGCAATATATCACCGTCACGGAATCCTATGGACTTGGCTGTTTCGTTAAACTGCATACCCATTGTTGCTTTCTGAACGGGGATATAAGAATCACCCCAGGTAAAAAGAATCATGGAATAGATGAACAGAGCCAGTATAAAATTAAACAAAACTCCACCCACCATGATAAGCAAACGTTGATGAGCCGGCTTAGAGCGAAATTCCCAAGGTTGTTCGGGTTGCTTCATCTGTTCCGTATCCATTGACTCGTCAATCATACCGGATATTTTCACATAGCCCCCCAAAGGCAACCATCCAATGCTGTATTCTGTGTCACTGTTCTTGGGCTTATACTTAAACAAAGAGAACCAAGGGTCAAAGAATAAGCTGAACTTTTCAACTCTTACCTTAAAAAGACGTGCAAAAAGGAAATGCCCTCCTTCATGGATAATAACAAGCAAAGACAAGCTCATAATCAGTTGCAGGGCACGAATCAAGAATGTTTCCATTTTCTAAATGATTGTTTTTATCCGCCGCCAAGTCCTTGTAATCTGCTACAAATACCTTAACAGCGATTTTTTGTTTATACTCTATTCATTATTTATATAAGTCCGGCAGCAATACGACGGGCTTCGGCATCCGTAGCCACATAATCATCATAGTCGGGCTGATTAATATAAGAGACTTTGCACATGGTTTGTTCAATTACATCACTCATTTGCAAAAAGCCTATTTCATCACGTAAGAAAGCAGCCACCACTACCTCATTGGCCGCATTGACAATACAAGGCATATTTCCACCTTTATTCATAGCCTCATAGGCTAAAGCCAGATTGCGGAATCGCTTCGTATCAGGCTGCTCAAAAGTTAAGTTGGTGCATTTGGTAAAGTCAATCCTCTCAAAGGAAGACTGGATGCGATAAGGATAGGAGAAAGCATACTGTATGGGCAGCCTCATATCGGGCATACCCAATTGCGCTTTCACCGAGCCATCTTCAAATTGCACCATGGAATGAATAACCGACTGAGGATGCACTACCACTTCTATCTGGTCCGGGCGTACACCAAAAAGCCATTTAGCTTCAATAACCTCAAAGCCTTTATTCATCATTGAAGCCGAGTCAATTGTAATTTTGGCTCCCATCTCCCAATTAGGGTGTTTCAAAGCTTGTTCCTTCTTTACCAGACTTAGCTGTTCTAAAGAACACGTACGAAAAGGACCTCCGGAAGCAGTCAATATTATTTTCTCAATCGGATTGTCGAACTCGCCTGCCAGGCATTGGAAGATTGCCGAGTGTTCAGAATCAACCGGTAGAATAGGCGCTTTGTATGTGTTTGCCAGTGAATTGATTAGCTCACCAGCTACAACCAATGTTTCTTTATTAGCCAATGCAATTTGCTTGCGGGCTTTGATCGCATTGATGGTTGGTTTCAATCCGGCATAGCCCACCATGGCACTAAGTACAATGTCTATCGGACCCGACTCAACGACCTGGCAAAGTGCTTCCACACCGGCATACACTTTAATGGGTAAACCAGACAAAGCCTGCTTTAACTCTTCATATTTATTCTCGTTTGCTATCACAACAGCTTCGGGCATGAATTGACGGGCTTGTTGAATCAATTGTTCAACACTATTATTTGCGGTTAACGCATAGACCTCATACAAATCAGGATGCTCGGCCACAACTTGCAAAGCTTGTGAACCAATAGAGCCCGTAGAGCCTAGTATAGCTATTTGTTTCTTCTTTATCTCTTTTGTCATCGTTTCTCTTAATAACCATTAAAAAACAATGTAATTTTCGGGATTTACCGGTCGGCCTTTCAGCCAAAGCTCAAAGCGAACAGGTATATCTTTCTTTTCTCCCGTGTTTTTTTTCGCCAGGCCAATCACTTCTCCGCTCTTCACAGATTCACCAACCGGTTTCAATAATGACCCGCAGTTTTTATAAATAGACATAAAATCATGTGTGTGTTGAACCGCTATTACATAACCAGCCTCAGCCGTATAAGTACTGAGTACAACGGTGCCATCGAGCACGGAAACAATACTTGCATTTGTTCCCGCAACAAGTTCTACGCCCAGATGCCCCAAAGCACTGTTAAAGCGTGAAAGCAAAATGCCGCTTACCGGAGACGAGAACGTGAGTCCATGAAGGTTTACAGTTTCTCCGATGGTCGTCAGATTGTATTTCTCGGCGTCTTCATATTCCTTCCTGAATTCCTCCTCGCGCAGAGACGCCTGCATCAATGAATCTTCGCGGATGGCCAGCAACGAATCAAAAGATTCGGTCTGCTCTGCTTTTATTTTTCCGCTAAAGATATCCTGCAGATTAAGAATATAGCTATTCTGGCGATGAACCAACTGTTCAAGAGAGTCGAGTGACAAAGCGTTACGAACTACTTGCTGGCGGACTTCACTATTCATATAGCCCGGCAGATAGTTACGTAGAGGAGTAAATGTGATAATAGTTGCGGTAATCACAAATATAACAATCACGGTAGAAAGAAGAACCGAAAAACCATTCAGCTTTGAAACACGAAGCCCCACCACCTCTTCGAGTGTATTCTCATTGATGATGGTCAACTTGTATTTGAACTTAATATTGTTCCAAAAAGCTTTACTGCGTTTTTTTTTCGGCATCTTTATAAACTATATACGGCAAATGTAGGAATTTCAACTAATTCACCGGTAGTTTCTTCATTCAATTTAACTTTATATACGAGTTATTCGTCTTCGTCGGGAGCTGCATGATCCAGATCAAGCAAACCATCGGGCAGTTCAACCGTAATCAGCTTCTTTTCCGGATCAACGCCCCGAATGAATTCTTCCTGAGCCGGCAAAAGAGTTTCTTCTCCGTCGTTTTCGATGATAAAAAGCGTATTGATGGTAGTCGTATCAACATCCACAATATCGCCTATGTATCCGTTATTGACATCCTCCACACGAAAACCTACAAAGAAATCCCACGACACATCCCCGTCTACGGCTGCATCTTGAGCAAACTTCAAGGGAAAATAAACGGGCACGTTAGTAAACATGCGTGCTCGTTCGGAAGAATCAACACCTTCTAATTTCACCAACGCTGTTGAATCTGACCGGAAACGGTATTCTTCCACATAGAAAGGCACAAGTATTCCGTCGAGCATGCATACCAAGTAATCGCATTCTACCCTGTCAAATATATCATCAGTAAAGGTAAAAGACAATTCCCCGTGAATACCGTGAGGCTTATTGAAAATACCTATTTTATATACCTCGTCTTGTTTTATCATACAACTATTTTAAATACGGGTAATTCTTGCTCCCAGAGCATTCAAACGACCTTCTATATTCTGATAACCTCTGTCAATCTGCTCAATGTTGTGAATGCGGCTAATGCCTTCTGCACTCATGGCAGCAATAAGCAAAGCAATACCGGCACGAATATCGGGAGAGATCATATTCCCTCCACGCAATTTAAAGGCATGATTATGCCCAATTACAACCGCTCTGTGCGGATCACAAAGAATAATCTGTGCTCCCATGTCAATAAGTTTATCAACAAAGAAGAGTCTGCTTTCAAACATTTTTTGATGAATAAGTACACTGCCTTTAGCCTGAGTAGCCACAACAAGCAGCACACTCAATAAGTCGGGTGTCAATCCCGGCCAGGGTGCATCGGCTATAGTCATAATAGATCCGTCAATAAAGGATTCTATCTGATAAGAGTCTTGAGCAGGAATAAATATATCATCACCACGCTGTTCGAGCTTGATACCCAGACGTCGGAAGCTTTCCGGAATAATACCCAGATTCTCATAAGATACATTCTTAATACACAGTTCGCTTCCGGTCATCGCCGCCATACCAATAAAGCTACCCACTTCAATCATATCGGGCAACACCGTATGTTCCGTACCCGAAAGGCTTTCTACTCCTTCGATGGTCAATAAGTTAGAGGCAATTCCACTAATCTTAGCTCCCATGCGGTTGAGCATCTTACACAGTTGTTGCAGGTATGGTTCACAAGCGGCATTATATATAGTGGTAGTTCCTTTTGCGAGAACAGCAGCCATCACAATATTGGCAGTTCCGGTAACAGACGCTTCATCGAGTAGCATGTACGTCCCTTTTAATTCCGAAGCCGATATTTCGTATATTTCTCTTTCACTATTATAGTTGAAATCGGCACCCAGATTTTGAATGCCAACAAAGTGAGTGTCCAAACGGCGGCGTCCAATCTTATCGCCACCCGGCTTGGATATTAGTGCTTTGCCAAATCGAGCTACCATAGGGCCAATTAGCATAACAGAGCCTCGTAAGCTAGAGCACTTCTTCAAAAATTCGTCACTTTCCAGATAAGCCAAATCAACCGCCTCTGCTTTGAAACTATACGAATCAATGCCTTTCTTGGCTACGGTAACTCCCATATCCCTCATCAGTTGAATCAGGTTATTGACATCCAGAATATCAGGAATGTTATTTACTATTACCTCTTCTGCCGTTAGCAGAGTGGCACAAATAATTTGTAAAACCTCGTTTTTTGCACCTTGCGGATAAATATCACCACTAAGTCGGTGACCACCTTCAATTACAAATGAAGCCATAGATATTATTTTTTAGGAAATACAACGAATTAGAATAAATCAACAAGATATTATTTATGCCCCCTCCTCTGATTGGTATTGGTGTTCTGACGAGGGCGACGGTTGATAACCTGGCGATTCTCCATTAGTCGGAAAATATCTGTTGTTAACTGTAGCTTCCCTTCTGACAGTTCGTACAAATCATCGGCAATTTTTCGGTCATCTATACCGTCTTTATTCCAAGCCAGATAATCTTTTCTCATGTGATTGGCAATCATGGCTACCAGGTTTAGCTTTTCATCACCTTCGGGGAATTCGCATGCCTTCTGAATAAGCACTTCAATGGTGCGACCATAGTGTCGGTAGCGAATACGGGTCTTGGGATACAAAACCGAATCGGGTTTGGTAATCAGGTTATCTTTCTGAATCACCGTATACGGGTAGTCAATATCTAACTTAAAGTCAGACATAATAGCCAAATGATCCCATAATTTATGCTTAAAATCGGGTACATCACGCAAGTGAGGAAACAGACCTCCCATGATGTTGATTATCGTATTTGCACAACGCTGACGTTCCGCTCTGTCCTGAATGGTCAACGCATGGTCAACCATATTCTGAATACTTCTTCCGTACTCCGGCAACGGCATTCTTTTTTGTTGGGTATTGTATATCATATATTTATTTGTTTACAGAAGTTTTTTGGGCTGTGAAGCTATAAATTCTTTCAGGTAGAAGGGTTCAAAGTAAGCTACATCCTTATAATCTTTCAAGGCTACGGCTTTTTCTGCTAAAGGAAACATCATTTTAGCCAGCGGGTGAATGTCATCTATAAAGTGCGCATTAGGATGCACTATTTTATCGCGGCATTTGGCGGCTCCATTACCAAAGAAGTAAACGGGCTGTTTCTCTAAAAATTCAAGAAAACTATTTTCATCAATGACCTCAGCCGTTATTTCGCGTTTCATTACTAAAGCCCGATCATAAACGGCAGCGTACACTTCCATTCTGCGAGCATCAATCATGGGACAAAGCAATGCGTTGTCGGGTAATTCATGATATAACAAAATCGGTACACAGAGAATTTCCACCGTAGGAATGCCAATAAGTGGAATGTCACGACCATAACTAACACCTTTTGCCATAGAAACTCCGATACGTAAACCGGTGTATGATCCCGGGCCGCAACTTACCGCCACTGCATCAAGCGGAATGGCATGGCTATCGGCAAAAGACAATGCTTCATCAACAAAAACGCCCAGAGATACTCCATGAGAACAGCTCTGAAAATCTTCCTTTACAAAAATATTTTGTCCGTCTTCACTTAACGCAACCGAACAAACAGTTGTAGAAGTTTCAATATGTAAGATACATGACATAATTTTCGGGTTATAATTCATGCAAAGATACGTATAATTACGAAAAAACACCTACTTTTGCACAAAACTAATGTGATATGATACAATCCATGACGGGATACGGAAAGGCTACAGCCGAACTTCCCGATAAAAAAATTAATGTAGAGATTAAATCGCTCAACAGTAAGGCACTTGACTTGTCAGTTCGCATCGCTCCTCTTTACAGAGAAAAGGAGATGGAACTACGCAATGAGATTACCAAAATCCTTGAACGCGGAAAAGTGGATTTCAGTCTTTGGATTGAGAAAAAAGAGTGTACCGAAGGAGCTACTCCCATTAATCAAACCCTTGTAGAAAGCTACTATAATCAGATAAACCAGATTTCTAAAAGTGTGGGAATTCCTTTACCAACCGATTGGTTTCAAACACTACTCCGCATGCCCGATGTGATGAGCAAAACAGAAGTTCAGGAGTTAACCGATGAGGAATGGGCTCTAGCACGCCAGGTTATAGAAGAAGCAATCGGACACCTGATTGATTTCCGCAAACAAGAAGGAGCTGCACTCGAGAAGAAGTTCCGTGAGAAAATTCAAAACCTACACTCACTGCTTGATTCTGTTGAGCCTTTTGAAAAAGAAAGAGTAGACAAAATAAAAGAACGAATCAGCGATGCACTCGAAAAAACCATTAGTGTTGATTATGACAAGAACCGATTGGAGCAAGAGCTTATCTATTACATAGAAAAGCTAGATATAAACGAAGAGAAGCAACGTTTAAACAATCACCTCAAATACTTTGTAACAACTCTTGAGAGTGCAAGCGGACAAGGAAAGAAATTGGGTTTCATTGCTCAGGAAATGGGACGTGAAATCAACACATTGGGCAGCAAATCCAACCATGCGGAAATGCAGAAGATTGTTGTTCAGATGAAAGATGAACTGGAACAAATCAAAGAACAGGTTTTAAATGTGCTTTAATTGATGATGAACGGAAAACTAATCATATTTTCAGCTCCATCGGGTTCTGGTAAATCAACAATTATAAACTTTCTACTTACCCAAAATTTAAATCTGGCCTTTTCTATTTCGGCTACCAGCAGAATGCCAAGAGGTACAGAGCAAAATGGTGTGGAATATTTTTTCATCTCTCCGGAGGAATTCAGGAAACGCATAGAAAATCATGAATTTCTGGAGTATGAGGAGGTATACAAAGACCGTTATTACGGAACCCTGAAAGAGCAAGTAGAGAAACAATTGCAAGCCGGACAAAATGTTATTTTCGACGTAGACGTGGTAGGTGGTTGTAACATCAAAAAGTTCTATGGAGAGAGAGCACTGTCTGTCTTTATTCAGCCACCGTCTATCGAAGAACTAAAGCAACGTTTGATTAATCGGGGCACCGACTCTGCAGAAGTAATTGATAGCCGGGTCGCAAAAGCTGAGTATGAGCTTGGCTTTGCCAATCAATTTGATTCTGTTATTGTAAACGATAACCTCGAAAAAGCCAAAGCGGAAGCATTGGAATTAATTCGTCATTTTTTAACGAGATAAAATGAAAACCGGGATTTTCAGCGGTTCATTTAACCCCATACATATAGGCCATCTGGCTCTGGCAAATTACTTGTGTGAGTTTGCCGGACTAGATGAAGTATGGTTTGTGGTAAGCCCGCTCAATCCGCTGAAAGATGAAGCCGATTTGCTGGATAATGACCTGCGGCTGGAAATGGTATCTTTGGCTATTGGAAACTATCCCAAATTCAAAGCTTCCGATTTTGAGTTCACACTTCCCCGCCCGAGCTATACGGTTCAAACTTTGCGGTTACTCAAAGATCAATTTCCCGATCGAGAGTTTCACCTGATCATCGGGGCAGACAATTGGCAGCAATTTCATTTGTGGAAAGAGTATGAAACGATTATAAACACAACTCCGATACTTGTTTATCCTCGTCCCGGCTACGAAGTACAAGAAAATAAACTTCCCCATACAATTAAAGTAGTCAAAGCTCCCCTGCTCGACATCAGTTCTACATTCATCCGGCAATCACTTCAAACGGGAAAAGACATCTCATTTTTCCTTCCCCGTGAAGTGTATCAGTATATCAAAGAAAAACAGCTCTATGTAAACCGTTACTAAAACGGTTACATAGAACTGCAAATCTCAAGTCTATTCAATTACTAATCAGTTGTCGAAGAATTTCGGGTTATGTAATTGCTGGAACCGGACGACCAAACCACATATCCTCTTGAATGTAGCAGTTTAATAATAGGAACAGGTCTAAACGAGACTGCCAGTTGCAAGATTTCACCCGGTTGCAAACAGTCGCACTGTTTCAATATATCATCCATCGGATTTTGCCCCTTGGCAATCACCGCATCCGCATCAAAGTGCTTCACAACGAAGGCTTCGTCAAACCACGCGGGTTGAGGCATACCTTCGGCATCCATCTCTGCTTCATCTGTTTCGAATGGAGAAAACCCCGCAGCTTCACGCAAACGATTAATTAAATCTACCGGAGGAATTCCACCAACTTCCGCAACCTGCTTAAGCGAAGTGACCCGTGCCACTGTCTTTCTCAATATCGGGTTACTCAGTTTCTTAAACATGGGAGATATTTCATAAAGAGTTTGCTCCAGTTGCGGATAGGCCTCCAGCAAAGCACCAACCTTCACATCAAGCGTGATATCCATAACTTTATTCTTTCGAATAAGAGAGTAACCGCTGATCTCCTTCCAGATTACGCAAATCGGTAATGTCCTGCGTCACTTCAATCACCCCCAGATACTCATTGTCTACTCCACGTAAAGCAGTATATTCAATGTATATGAAACGACCTTTAAAGGAAGATATCCAAAAAGCAGCTTTATTTTCCTTTCCTGCTTTAAAGTCACTAATGATTTGTTCTACAATGTGTACACTGTGAGGAGGATGACATAAACGCACGTCTCTACCGATGATGGAACGATTACGTTCAAAAACACGTTTGGGACTGTGCGAGAAGAAACGCACTTTATCATTCTTATCTACAAAAGTAAGATCAACAGGCAGAGTCACAAATAATGCTTCCAGCTCTTCGACAGCAAAACTACCGGACGACAAGCGTATCGCTCCCGAAGGTTGATAAACAGGCTGTTGCGCCACTACATTTTCGGGCTTCCATTCCACCTCAGGGTCATACAAACAATAGCCGTATTCACCTGTTTCCTGATAAATTTGATACCAATTTTCATCACTCAGTACATCAAGTGCCATAGGCAACAAGATCTCTTCTTCTTTCATGATCATACCTGCCACAGCCTCAACAGCAGGGCGCAAAACCATATTGATCAATGTAATCAGTTCAGAAGCTTTAACCCCTTGTGTCATCAACACTTCATGAGCATTTTTAAGCATCTCTCTGGTTTCATCATGCTTACCCCACATCACAGTAGGAGGACCAGTAATTCCATTCTTCTCTAAGAAAGGAAACAATAAATACTCTTTGCGTTTATAATGTTTGTCCACATCAGATAAAGCATTGAAAACACCTTTCAACTCCAGCAGATAATTACGTACAGCCTGGTCGTCAACCAAAGCCACATGATCAAATAATACGTTGGCTGCTTCTATGAAGTTCTCGAGAGCGCGGTTCTCACGTTTAAACGTATCAACAGGATGCCCTTGAGGAACCTGTTTAGCCGTAGAGGTATCAATATTGCCTTCCAATACATCCGTGTGAATGTCACACAGACGAAGAACTTCCGCTTCGGGTAACCCTTCGGCAATGAGTTCCTGCTCCACTTCTACTACTTCATTATATGGAATAGACTGTAACAGTTCGGTAATTCGTTTCCGTACTATCTCGGGAGCCTCGTTATGATGTAGCTGAAGAATCAAATGCTTCAGCATCTCTTTTCTCTGTGCAGAATTGTTAATAATTTCACTCATACAAATATCTGTTTAAAAGTTATTAAATCAAACCCACCTGTCTTCGAGCTTCTCTCCTTTAAGACTAATTCGTATTAATTTCAAAGGCACATGGCGAGACGCCAGTTTCCGAGCCTCTTGGCAAATAGAGAGTAAGCCTCCACAACAAGGAACTTCCATAATCATGACTGTCAACGTATTAATACCCCCGTGATCAATCATATCTGCCAATTTATTGATGTATACATCTTTTCCATGATCCAATTTAGGACATGCAATCACCAAACGTTTTCCTTTCAGATAAGTCTGGTGAAAATCACCCACACTAAATGCACAACAATCGGCAGCAACCAACAAATCGGCACCTTTAAGAAAAGTAGCTCCGGGAGATACCAAATGTAATTGCACCGGCCACTGTTGTAATTCACTCGGTTGCGAACCAGTTGCTACAACTGGCTGAACAGAAGAAGGAGTAAAACTCATCTCTCGACTTCCGGGGCAACCCGAATGTTGGTGACCAACAAGGCCCGTTATATTTGGAACAACTTTTTTCTTCGATTGTTTATAAAGCGGAACAGATACATTATTAGCTTTCAACACACTCTCAGCCTCTGCCAGAAAATGATGCTGATCATGCTCAAACAAGTGTTTGAGATGGGCCAGGATAACAGAATCACCCTTTTTCATCAACCTTGTCATCACCGCAGTTTCATCATATGGTTCTGATTCTCTTTCTTCTAATGTAATGGCGCCTACCGGACAATCGCCCAAACAAGCACCCAGACCATCGCAATACAACTCACTAACCAACATTGCTTTTCCATTGATGAGTTGCAAAGCTCCCTCATGACAACCTTTTACACATACACCACAACCATTGCAGAGTTCTTCATCAATCTTTATAATTGTTCTCTTCATACCTTATTTCTTTAATTTGGTACAAAATTCAGCATTTTAATTTGATTATGTTTGTAACAAATGCAACAATGAGCAAAAAACTTTTTTATTGCAAGGCAACCAGTCGTATAAGAACCACCTCACTGGGAGCAAAAAGTCGCACCGACTTACGAGATGTACCAATACCATTGGTTATTATTACTGGAATGCCCGCTGTTGTATGACGCAGACCGGAACGAAATCGCTGACCGTACGCCGAAGGAATCACAGGAGCATAAAGTCCGAAAAGAGTAACCTGTCCTCCATGAGTATGTCCGGCAAGTACCAAATCACTGTTGGGTATCGGTACTTGTTCTGCATAATCGGGGGTATGAGTCAGTAATATCACAAAATCATCCGGAGAAAGATTGGTAGAAGGCGACACGCCATTTGCCGGCAGATCAAACGGATTGCGAACGCCGGCAATTATAATACGACTATTCTCTTTGCGAACCGTATCGAGTTCATGTTCCAATATTCTGATTCCGTGCGTACGCATTCCGTTCACAATATCATCATAACAACGTTCATAGTCATTGTTACCCATTACTCCAAGAGTTCCATACGGAGTCTTTATTTCAGAAAGGCACGCACATAACTCGTTAACGAATTGACAACCTTCCTGATAATCACCTCCCATTAATAACAAATCGGGATGTAGTTTATTAATTGTCTTCACCAAACCACGCAATCGTTTTTCTGTGAACTTACTCTTGTAATGTAAATCAGAGATAAATGCAATAGTAAAACCATTGAAACTAGCCGGAACATCTTTATGCACAAAATCATATTTCTTCACACGCCCCAATCCGGGGTGCGTTACATTCAACGTTGCACACGACGAGAACAAAAGCAAAACACAACTACAAAGCCAAACAATCCTTTTCATGTAACCATTCTTTGTTTGCAAAGATAAGATTGTATCTTTGCATCAGTTTAAATTCGATATTTTTTTCGTGTATTTACAATAGAATAACATGTCAGACTCCATTCAACCTAATTCCATAAAAGCCTGGATATTGGCTGCCCGTCCCAAAACTCTTGCCGGTGCATTGACACCGGTCCTTATCGGTTCGGCCCTTGCCTTCATGCACGGTTCTTTTCATTGGCTACCTGTATTCATCTGTTTTCTTTTTGCCGGGTTCATGCAAATAGCAGCCAACTTCATCAACGACCTGTTTGACTACCTAAAAGGAAGCGACCGAGAAGATCGCCTGGGGCCTGAAAGAGCCTGTTCGCAGGGATGGATTTCTCCCCGAGCCATGCGTTGGGGTATACTGACTATCCTTATCGTAGCTTGCCTCACAGGCAGTACATTACTTTATTATGGAGGAATGCAACTCATTGGAGTGGGACTGGTGTGTGTGCTCTTTGCTTTTTTATATACTACAGGTCCTTACCCGCTCTCTTACAACGGGTGGGGCGACATATTGGTGCTTGTCTTCTTCGGCTTTGTACCGGTTGGTGGTACCTATTACGTGCAATCTTTGAACTGGAATAACGATGTAACAGTTGCATCGCTACTTTGCGGTTTGGTAGTCGACACCTTGTTGGTGGTTAACAATTACCGTGACCGCGAAGCAGATAAGAAAAGTGGTAAACGAACCGTCATTGTTCGTTTCGGCGAAAAATTTGGCAGTTATCTCTATTTATGGCTAGGTATTTCAGCAACATTAGGCTGTTTGTGGTTTCTTCGTGATCAACGTTATTATGCAGCTTTGCTCCCTTTACTGTATGTAATTCCTCACGTACTGACATGGCGCAAAATGGTTAAAATACACAGCGGTAAAAAATTAAACAGCATATTAGGAGAAACATCTCGTAACATGCTGTTATTCGCAATTCTTTTATCGTTAGGAATGATTTTATCGTGAGCCGTACATCTTATCGTAATAATGTTGATAATCACCACTTGTTACCTCCTCTACCCACGATTGATTATTTAAGTACCATTCAATGGTCTTAACAATTCCGTTTTCAAATTTGGTTTCCGGATACCACCCCAACTCCCGGGTAATCTTTGTAGGATCAATAGCATAGCGCAGATCATGCCCCAAGCGATCTTTTACAAATGTAATAAGACCTTCGTTGATCCAGTCAATGGAAATTGCACCTTGCGCATCCTTTTCTTTCTTCTTAAGAACGGTACGATACTCCGGTTTCTCAGTCATCAACTGACGAATCGTTGCTATCGTTAACTTAACAATATCAAGGTTTGTTTTTTCGTTATGACCACCCACATTATATACCTCTCCATCGGTACCTTGCCTTACTATCAAATCAATAGCCTTGCAATGATCCTCCACATAAAGCCAGTCGCGCACATTACTTCCATCACCGTAAACAGGTAACTTTTTCCCTTCCAAGATATTTTTAATGATGAGCGGTATCAGTTTCTCGGGGAAATGAAAAGGACCATAATTATTAGAACAGCGTGAAACCGTGACCGGCATCTTGTACGTGTCATGATATGCCATAACCACCATATCAGCACTTGCTTTCGAAGCACTATACGGACTGTGAGGGCAAAGAGGGGTCTCTTCCGTAAAATAGCCATCGGTTCCCAATGAGCCATACACTTCATCGGTAGATACCTGGTGGAATCGTACGCCTTTACGCCACAAAGGATAACCTTGCGTATCTTTCCCGGCAACCCACGCACGACGCGCGGCATCCAACAGATTCTGCGTGCCCAGAATGTTAGTCGTCAGAAACAGTTGAGGATTCTCAATGCTTCTGTCAACATGACTTTCTGCAGCAAAATTGACCACATAATCAAATTTATATTTGGCAAAAAGTTCTTCGGCCATCGAACGATCACAAACATCCCCCTTTACAAAAATGCAGCGGTCGTTATCAATATCTGAGACTATCGTTCCCAAATTGCCTGCATAAGTAAGTGCATCAAGCACCACTACACGCAAATCACTGTGTTTGCCTAGAATGTATTTTATATAATTGGCACCGATAAAACCGGCAGCCCCGGTTACAAGATAAGTTTTCATTGATCTATGACGTTTGTTTATTCAATCTCTTATTTGTTATCATTGGCAGCAAGTTCCAACAAGTAACAGCCGTACTCCGTTTTCTCGAGTCGGCGACCTAAAGTCTGAAGCTCCTCAGTCGATATCCAACCATTTCTCCAAGCAATTTCTTCAATACAGCTCACATAAAACCCTTGTCGGTTTTGAATGGTTGCAACAAAATTCGATGCTTCCAATAAACTATTGCAATTTCCGGTATCCAGCCAGGCAAATCCTCGTCCAAAGAGTTGCACATTAAGCGTACCTTCGTCCAAATACAATTTATTCAAATCCGTGATTTCATATTCGCCTCTTGCCGAAGGCTTAAGTGAGGCAGCTTTTTGAGTAACTGTTGAATCATAAAAATACAGGCCCGGTACAGCATAATCACTTTTAGGCATATCCGGTTTTTCTTCTAAAGAGACCACTTTGCCTGTTTCATCAAACTCAACAACCCCATACGCACGAGGATCTTTTACGTAGTATCCAAAAATACAAGCTCCTTGAGTTAAACCCGCAGCCTGCTTCAACATAGCCGAAAAGTTCTGCCCATAAAAAAGGTTATCACCTAAAATCAAACAACCAGCCTCCCCCTGCAAAAAATCGGCTCCCAACACAAATGCCTGGGCCAAGCCATTAGGCTGCTCTTGCATTTGGTATTCAAACGTCATACCAAGTTCTTCACCGGTACCCAACAGATTGCGAAATACAGGGAGATCACGAGGAGTAGAAATAATCAATACTTCACGGATACCGGCAAGCATTAATGTGGAAAGAGGATAGTAAATCATCGGTTTATCATAAACCGGCATGACTTGTTTGGAGATGGCTTTTGATAAAGGATAAAGACGCGTTGCGCTTCCTCCCGCCAAAATAATACCTTTCATAATCAGCTATTGTTATTCATACAAATCAGTCATCAAACCAATTTATGGGTTAAAACATCATTTTTACACAAACCGCACACGAAGTTACTGAAATATTTTATTTTAAGAGGTAAACTCTATCAGTAATTTTATTCTTAAGTATGCGACACACATTAAAGAGTTCCGGCAAGTATACATACCGGTTTGTTAACCGGCTATTTCTATAACTTCCAAATCCTTAAACACGCCGTTATCTATCACAAAACGAACCATGGTACGAACTTTGTGAAAACCGGATATACCGGCAGCACCCGGATTAATGTGCAACAAATTGAGTGTTTTGTCATATTTCACCTTCAAGATATGAGAATGTCCGCTAATAAACAACTGAGGCGGACGCACCAAAATGCTTCCCCTAACGGAAGCGTCATAATTTCCCGGATAACCTCCTATGTGCTTCATCATCACATCGGCTCCATCAATGGTAAAACGGTTTATGAGAGGAAACTCCTTCCGAATGTCTTGGCCATCAATATTGCCATACACCGCACGGAGCGGACGAAAAGCAGCCAGTTTTCGGGCTATCTCCAGCGAACCTATATCACCGGCATGCCATATTTCATCACAATGCTCAAAATAAGTCAGGTACTTATCATCCCAATAGGCATGTGTATCCGACAACAATCCAATTCTTGTCATAATTCCTTTGTTTATATCTGCAAAGATATTATATTTGAGGCAAATTAAGTTGATGGAAAACAGCTATAATTACTTCAAGCGAGATATCAGTTGGCTATCGTTCAACTATCGGGTGTTGCTGGAGGCAGAGGATGAAAATCTTCCGCTTTATGAACGCATTAACTTTATTGCCATCTATTCGTCAAATTTGGAAGAGTTCTATAAGATAAGGGTGGCCGATCATAAAGCAATTGCCAATGGAGGTGCACGCAATTCGGAAGAATCAGTAGAAAGTTCCCTTCAATTACTCGAAGAAATCAGTGCCGAAGTAAACAGACAACTGGAAAAACGCGTTGAGATATACGAAAACAAAATTCTTCCGGCCCTTCGTCGCAAACACATTGTGTTCTATCAAAGCCACCGTGTGGAAGCCTTTCACGAAGAATACATCAAAAGTTTCTTTAAAGAAGAAATTTTCCCCTACTTGCAACCCGTTCCTTTGTGGAAAGATAAAGTAACCTCATTCCTGCGAGACAACCGCCTATATCTGGCCGTACGGCTCTATCTGAAAGGAACTGCGCCCGAAGATCCCAGCCATACGCAATATTTCGTGATGAAACTGCCCTACTCCAAAGTTCCACGCTTTATTGAACTGCCCCGGCATGGTGAAGAGCATTATATTATATACATAGAAGATATTATCAAGGCCAACATAAATTCCATTTTCCCGGGCTACCAGGTAGACAGCAGCTATTGCATCAAAATATCCAGAGATGCCGATATTCTGATAGACGATGCATCCGAAGGAGACATTGTTGAACAAGTAAAGAAAAAAGTCAAGAAGCGTAAGATAGGAGCCGTTTGTCGTTTCGTATACGACAGGAAAATGCCTGACGATTTTTTGAACTACCTGACGGATGTTTTTCACATTGATAAAAATGAGCTGGTTCCTGGCGACAAACATCTTAACTTAGAAGATTTGATTCATTTGCCCAATCCATTGAAAGGAATAGAAGAAAACCCCAAGCCCAAACCCATGAGGCTCAACTGCCTGGACAATAAGGAATCCATTTTCAGATACGTAGCTAAGAAAGACCTGTTATTGCATTATCCTTATCATTCGTTCGGACACTTCATCCATTTCCTGTATGAAGCCGTGCACGATGCACGCACAACCGAAATCATGGTCACACAATATCGCGTGGCCGAAAATTCGGCAGTGATCAACACATTGATTTCGGCTGCTCAAAACGGAAAGAAAGTAACTGTATTTGTTGAACTAAAAGCCCGATTCGATGAAGAGAATAACCTGACAACTGCCGAAATGATGAAAGATGCAGGGATCAACATCATCTATAGCATACCAGGCCTCAAAGTACACGCTAAGGTGGCGCTCATACTCAGAAAAAACAAAAAAGGCAATCCCATCAGAAGTTATGCGTATATCAGCACCGGCAATTTCAACGAACAAACAGCCGATGTGTATGCCGATTGCGGCTTATTTACCTGTAATAAAACCCTCGTAAATGATTTGCATACACTCTTTTCAACGTTAGGCGGAAAACAAAACCCTATTTTTAAACGCCTGCTGGTAGCACGATTTAACCTCATACCCGAACTTCACAAGCTGATTGAACATGAAATTCACTTAGCAGAAAGCGGTCAGAAAGGAAGAATCATACTCAAAATGAACGCTCTTCAAGATTCGGCTATGATTGCCAAGCTTTACGAAGCTTCGAGCCGGGGAGTGGAGATAGACTTGATTGTAAGAGGAATCTGCTGCCTGATACCCGGACAGCCATACAGCAAAAACATTAAAATAACCCGTATCGTGGATAGTTTTCTGGAACATGCCCGTATTTGGTATTTCGGAAACAACAATAGTCCTAAAGTCTTTTTGGGATCGCCCGATTGGATGAGAAGAAATTTATATCGTCGCATTGAAGCCGTAACGCCGGTTCTTGACATCGACTTACGAAATGAAATAATAAACCTGCTAAACATTCAGCTTAATGACAATCAAAAGGCTTGTTTTGTAGATGAAAACTTAAAAAACGTATTCAAGAATGACATATTGCAACCTCCTATACGGGCTCAATATGCCTTTTATGCATATTTGAAAGACAAAAATGAAACATTTCTGTAACATGTATGCAACTTATTTGCAATAAAAAACTCATTATCTTTGCAAACCAGAAACAGAAAACATATTTATGGAAACAATTTACCTGGGTATTATTATTTTCTTATTCGTTTTGGCTGTATTCGACTTGATGGTCGGTGTTAGTAATGACGCAGTCAACTTTCTAAATTCCGCTATCGGCGCCAAAGCCGCTTCCTTTAAAACGATCATGATTATCTCGGCAATCGGTATCTTTATCGGAGCCTCGTTATCAAATGGTATGATGGACATTGCCCGACACGGAATTTATCAACCGGAGCACTTCTACTTTGAAGAAATTATGTGCATTCTACTGGCAGTGATGCTCACGGATGTAGTTCTGCTCGATGTGTTCAACTCCATGGGAATGCCAACCTCAACCACCGTATCGATGGTGTTTGAATTGCTGGGAGGTACATTCGCTCTGGCTTTGATTAAGGTGTACGGCGACAGCTCACTGGAATTGGGTGACCTCATTAACACAGACAAAGCGCTGTCGGTCATCATGGCTATTTTCGTGTCAGTGGCTATCGCTTTCTTTTTCGGTATGTTGGTGCAATACATAGCCCGCGTTATCTTTTCCTTTAATTACCAAAACAAGATGAAGTACAGCATCGGCCTTTTCGGAGGAATTGCCGCTACTGCCATCATCTATTTCATGCTAATTAAAGGATTGAAAGACAGTTCATTTATGACCAAAGAAAACTTGGCATGGGTAAAAGACCATACGGCTCAGTTGGTTCTTACCTGCTTTGTATTCTTCACCGTTTTGATGCAAATTCTGCATTGGTTAAAAATAAACGTATTCAAGATTATAGTTTTGCTGGGAACCTTTGCTTTGGCACTTGCATTTGCCGGCAATGACTTGGTTAACTTCATCGGAGTACCTTTGGCCGGTTATTCTTCTTTCCTGGATTATACAGCCAACGGTGCCGGATATGCCCCAGACAGTTTCCTGATGACTTCACTGCTGGGCCCGGCAAGCACTCCATGGTATTTCTTAGTTGGCGCCGGAGCCATCATGGTATACGCCCTATTCACCTCTAAGAAAGCTCATGCAGTTATCAAAACATCGGTAGACCTCTCTCGGCAGGATGAAGGTGAAGAAACATTCGGAAGTACCCCCATTGCCCGTACACTAGTACGCATCAGCCTGAACATGTCGAACAGCCTGTCACGCATCATACCCGAAGGTACCAAAAACTGGATTGACTCACGTTTTCGCAAAGACGAAGCGATTATTGCCGACGGAGGAGCGTTTGACCTTGTCCGTGCAGCCGTGAATCTGGTATTGGCAGGATTACTTATCGCCATTGGTACCTCATTAAAGCTCCCCTTGTCAACCACATACGTAACGTTCATGGTGGCAATGGGTAGCTCACTGGCCGACAGAGCCTGGGGACGTGATTCGGCCGTATTCCGTATTACCGGTGTGTTGTCCGTTATCGGAGGCTGGTTTCTCACCGCAGGTGCTGCATTTACCATCTGTTTCTTTGTAGCTCTTATCATCCATTTCGGAGGAACTGTTGCCATTGTGCTACTTATTGGTTTAGCAGCCTTCACACTGATTCGTAGTCAGGTTCTTTTCAAGAAGAAAAATCTCAAAGGAAAAGAGAACGAAACATTCAAAGAAATTATGCGTAGTACCGACAGCAATCAAGCTCTCAATTTGATGCGTGTACTCACTCGTGAAGAATTGAACAAAGTATTACTCTATGCAGAAGAGAACTTTGACCGTACCGTAAACTCTTTCATCAATGAAAATCTCAGAGGACTAAGAAAAGCAATGGGTGCCAGTAAATTTGAGAAGCAACTGCTGAAACAGATGAAGCGTACCGGTACGTTAGCCATGTGCCGACTCGACAACAATACCGTTCTCGAAAAAGGTTTGTATTACTATCAGGGAAATGACTTCGCCAGCGAACTGGTGTATAGCATCAACAGATTGTGCGAGCCCTGCCTGGAACACATTGATAATAACTTCAACCCGCTGGATGTGGCTCAGAAGAATGAGTTTAGCGAAGCATCTGCCAAAATCACGGCACTGATCAGTTCATGCCGCGAGAAGCTGAATAACAATGCTTACGAGGACTTTGAAACGGATTTGGCCACAGCAAATGCTCTTAACGCGCAATTGGCTCATCTGAAACGCGAAGAACTAAAACGTATTCAGACTCAAACGGGCAGTATTAAGGTAAGCATGGTTTATCTTACCATGATACAAGAAGCACAAAATGTGGTAACTTATACCATTAATTTGATGAAGGTAAATCGTAAATTCCAAATGGATTTTGAGATATAAGACTTTAACAGACATGATAATAATGGGTCGGGCTAGTTGTTAGCTCGACCCATTATACTTTAACATCTCCTACCAAGTTAACCCCGGAACATATTTTTTCAGGCTGTTGCGCAAAGCCATCAGAGTGATGGGTTTAACTAACACCTCGGTGGCACCTGCCACCATGGCTTGCTGCTGATCTTCATAAAAGGCATACGCAGTCTGCACAATAATAGGAATGTCCGGAGAAGATTGCCGAATGATACGTGTAGCTTCCAGTCCATCCATCAGTGGCATCTTGAGATCCATTAACAAGACATCGGCCTGTTCACCGTGCTGTTCATACAAATTCAACATTTCCTGTCCGTTACGCGCCCATAAAACATCGCACCGATTATTGATTATCGCCTTAATCAGTTTGAAATTACTTTCATCATCCTCTGCTACAAGAATTAACGGACGTTCTTTATTAGGTATTTTGCTTTCCATATATCCGGATTTATTTCATGATAAGTCATTTATATTATTCTCCTTGATAAAGCGAAGGTAACAAAAATAAATTATCATATACCTGTTGGCGCGATTAAAAAGTGAAGAGATTTATGCCGGGTAGAACCAATTTTACAAATTCACCCTTTGACATCATGAATCAGACGAATCTTGTCAAGAGCAGATTTATATATTATTAACGAGTAAACAGGGAAGCAACAAAGAGCGGCAAGACTTTGGTAAAACATAACCAACTTTTTGAAAAACATAACCGACTTTTCCAAAAACATAACGAGCAATTTTAAATCATAAACCGTCTTTTGGGTCCTGAGCAACCGTCTTACGACCATAACACGGTTGCTCAGGAGCCTTTTGCTACCGTGCAAACCGGCGCAAGACACCGTGTTAATGCAATCATAAACCGTTAAGACATAAAAAAAGGCAAGAGTACGAACTCCTGCCTTTGCGCCTATAATAATTTGAATATACTATAAGATTATAAGTACAAAGATAATACATTATACTGTCAATACCAAATCATTGTGGTTCTTTTATCAGGTTATTATTAGGGCACAAACCGCGGTGTTTCGAACGTAACGAAAACAGCCAATCCGCAAAATAAATACATAAAGGAACCGACGAAAAGCCTTATATACAAACAATAAATAGATAGATGCATATAAGGAATAATCACCAAAAAAGTTGGTGATACTTGGTGATACTTGGTGAGGCTTTTTTTTAGCCAAGTGTCACACATAAAAAACTGATAATCAAAGCATTGCAAGGTTGGTGATACTTGGTGATACTTTTTTTCTATCATTTTATGAGGAACGCAACAACCCATGTAGCCGGAGTTAAATATGCGCTAAGTTAATTCCGCAAACGGGTTATTATATGTATCTTTGCCGCTCAATTTTAAAAAGCAATACATGATTTCAGTAGACGGACTGACCGTAGAGTTTGGCGGGTCCACCTTATTCAGCGATATTTCATTCGTTATCAACGAAAAAGACCGCATTGCCCTGATGGGTAAAAACGGTGCAGGAAAGAGTACTTTACTTAAGATTTTGGCCGGCGCGCGTCCCGCTACGCGGGGCAAGATATCAGCTCCCAAAGAAAGCGTAATTGCTTACCTGCCTCAGCACCTGATGACCGAGGACGGACGAACTGTTTTTGAAGAAACAGCATTGGCTTTCTCACATATACACGATATGGAGGCTCAGATTGAACGTTTGAATAAAGAGCTGGAAACACGTACTGATTACGAATCGGACAGCTACATGAATCTGATTGAAGAAGTATCTGCCCTGAGCGAAAAATTCTATGCGATTGACCTGACCAATTACGAAGAGGATGTTGAAAAAGCATTGCTGGGATTAGGATTTGATAGAGAAGATTTCGGACGTCCTACCAAAGACTTTAGCGGCGGCTGGCGCATGCGTATTGAACTGGCGAAACTACTTTTGCAAAAGCCCGATGTATTGCTACTCGATGAGCCGACCAACCATCTTGATATTGAATCCATTCAATGGTTGGAAGACTTTCTTATTAACAGTGCCAAAGCCGTAATTGTAATCAGCCACGACCGTAAGTTTGTTGATAACATCACCACACGTACCATTGAAGTAACCATGGGGCGTATTTACGATTACAAGGTGAACTACTCTAAATATCTTGAACTGCGCAAAGAACGACGTGAACAGCAACAAAAAGCGTTCGAAGAGCAACAGAAGTTCATTGCCGAAACCAAAGAGTTTATTGAACGATTCAAAGGAACTTATTCAAAAACGCTACAGGTACAAAGTCGTGTAAAGATGCTTGAGAAACTTGAGATTCTTGAAGTGGACGAGGAAGACAGTTCGGCTCTGCGCCTGAAGTTCCCGCCTTCTCCCCGCTCCGGAAACTATCCTGTTATCATGGAGAATGTTGGCAAACAATACGGTGACCATGTGGTATTTAAAAATGCCAGTCTGACTATTGAACGCGGTGATAAAGTAGCCTTTGTAGGACGAAACGGAGAGGGTAAATCAACCTTGGTAAAATGCATCATGAAGGAAATTGAGCACAACGGTACTCTTACCTTGGGACATAATATTCAAATAGGATATTTTGCACAGAATCAGGCATCCATGCTCGATGAGAACCTCACTGTTTTTCAAACGATAGATGACGTAGCTAAAGGTGATATACGAAACAAGATACGCGATTTGCTTGGCGCTTTCATGTTTGGCGGTGAAGAGTCGACTAAAAAGGTTAAAGTTCTTTCCGGAGGTGAAAGAACCCGTCTGGCCATGATCAAACTATTGTTGGAACCCGTCAATCTGCTTATTCTGGATGAGCCCACTAACCACCTCGACATGAAGACCAAAGATATTTTGAAACAAGCACTAGCCGACTTTGACGGCACATTGATTGTAGTTTCACATGATCGTGATTTCCTCGATGGGTTGGTAACCAAGGTATACGAATTTGGAAACAAGAAAGTAACCGAACACTTGTGTGGTATTTATGAGTTTCTTGAGAAAAAGAAAATGTTATCGCTCAACGAACTAGAGAAAAAATAGAATAATCTTTTTTATATATTGATAAGGTTTATATAGAACTTTATTTGCAGTAAATATGTTTTCTTTGCTAATGTGATTTAAAAACAATGATTATCCATTTTAAAACGAAAAGAAAAATGAAAAAACTGTTTTATTGCGCTGCATTTGTTGCAGCAATGGGCTTATTCACAACTGCTAATGCTCAGAATACCGCTCAGAAAAAAGAAGTAAAGAAAGAGCAATGCGATAAGAAATGTGACAAGAAAGACGGTAAAGCTTGTAGTAAAGCCGATGCAGACAAATCTTGCTGCAAAAAAGATGCTGCTAAGAAATCTTGCTGCAGCAAAGAAAAAGCAGAAAAGAAATAAAAACGTTACCAATGCGTAACTAAATGAAAAGCCGACCTTTTACAGGTCGGCTTTTCTTGTTCATAGACGAATTACCACAACCATTTTTTATGAACATTAGTTGTTTGAAAGCAACAGAGTTCCTATCTTTGCCTTCATAAGAAATGTACATGCAAAAAAAGAGGAAATATATATCTTTGTTTCTATGTATGATCAGCTTGTTCTTGCTGGTTATTTCTTCTTTACCTCACCACCACCATGATGAAGGCGGTATTTGCTTTAAGAAAGATCTGGCCGAACACCCTATTCATCATCATGCTGATGATACGTGTTGCAATGATCAGTGCATCGCACAAATACAACCTCTTCACCCTTCAGGCGCTGAAAAGATTGTCTCGCCGGATTATTTTCTCATCCTTACACTCTTTACCGTGCCACTTATTGAGTGGCTGCTACAACCACAACAAAGGGTACTAAAAAACCAAGCATATCATTACTTAGAGAGGCTTCACAGCTCTCCGGTCACTTCGCTTAATCAACTTCGCGCCCCTCCTGTGCTTTCTGCAATTCTGTAAAATACAGATTTTCTTATCAGTTAGCTGGGGTATTTCAGATCGAAATACTCGTTTATACGTATACTTAATATTATAGATAAATAAACGATGAATAAAGTTATATATACAGGCGGCTTATTGCTGTGCCTGCTGGCATTGGGCGGATGCCGTTCAAATAGCGAAAGCGATCACCGTCACGAGCACGAAACAGAAGGTGAGCATGAACATGAAGGTCATGGCGACGAGATTATTTTCCACAAAGAAAAAGCAGAAGCAGCCGGGATTGAGGTCAGCACCGTAAAAAGCGGAACATTCTATCAGGTTCTTCAAACGAGTGGTGAAATTATGGCTGCTCAGGGGGACGAAAAAACGTTAGTAGCATCAGTGTCAGGCATTGTATCTTTTCAAACAAAGATAGTGGAAGGTATGAAAGTAGGTGCAGGTAGTATACTGTTGAGACTTTCATCAAACAACATTGCCGACGGTGATCCGGTGCAGAAGGCCAAAGTTGCTTACGAAACATCACAAAAGGAGTTTAACCGGATGCAGGTGCTGGTAAAAAGCAAAATTGTATCCGAGAAGGAGTTTAACACTGCTCGTCAGAACTATGAAACAGCTAAGATCAGTTACGAATCTCTGGCTTCCGGGCACTCCAGGTACGGACAAGCCATTCAGGCACCCATAAGTGGTTATATTAAAAACATTTTAGTGAAAGAGGGTGATTACGTATCAACCGGACAGCCACTCATGCAAATCAGTCAGAACCGTCGACTCTTCCTCAAAGCTGAGATCTCTGAAAAGGATTATGCACATCTGCCTCATATTACCACAGCCCGTTTCAAAACAGCCTACAACCCAAAGGTCTACTCCTTGAATGAGTTGAACGGCAAACTGCTTTCATTCGGCAAGAGCACTAACGGTAGTTCTTATTTTATACCGGTAACATTTGAATTTGACAACAGAGGCGATGTAGTTCCTGGCAGTTACGTGGAAGTTTATCTGCAATCGTCTCCGATAGAAAATACAATTGCCATTCCTCGAAGTGCGTTGACAGAAGAACAGGGTATTTACTACGTTTACCTGCAACTCGACGAAGAAGGATACGCCAAACAAGAAGTGACGCTGGGAACCGATAACGGCGAATTTGTTCAAATAACGAACGGACTTAAAAATGACGACCGTCTGGTTACCAAAGGTGCCATGCACATTAAACTAGCCTCCGCAAGTAATGCGATCCCTGCTCATTCACACGAACATTAAGAGAGAACGGTCATGCTAAATAAAATTATTCATTACGCATTGCACAATAGGTTAGTTGTGCTTGCCGCCTCGTTTATTTTACTGATAGCGGGGCTATACACGGCTGTTCATACAGAAGTTGATGTCTTTCCCGATTTAAATGCGCCCACGGTGGTAATTATGACCGAAGCAAGTGGTATGGCGGCCGAAGAAGTTGAACAACTGGTTACTTTTCCCATTGAAACGGCCGTGAATGGTTCAATCGGCGTAAGAAGAGTACGTTCTTCCTCTACCAATGGCTTCTCGGTAGTCTGGGTGGAATTCAACTGGAACACTGATATTTACCTCGACAGGCAAATTGTATCCGAAAAATTAGCTGAGGTCAGCGAATCATTACCTCCTACCGTGGGTAGGCCTACGCTAGGGCCACAATCGTCTATCTTGGGTGAAATGCTTATTGTAGGACTTACAGCCGACTCAACTTCCTTGCTTGATTTGCGCACAATAGCCGACTGGAGTATAAGACCGCGTCTTCTTTCGACCGGTGGTGTAGCTCAGGTTTCTGTTTTAGGTGGTGACATCAAAGAGTTTCAGATTCAACTAGATCCGGGATTAATGAAACACTACGGTGTTAGTGTTGATGAGGTGGTTGCAGCTACCAAGGATATGAACCTAAATGCGAATGGCGGTGTGGTATACGAATATGGCAATGAATACATTGTAAGGGGTGTATTGTCAACCAACAACGTAGAGCGTTTAAAGAAAGCTCTGATTCGAAAAACCAACGAAATGCCAATATACCTAGGCGATGTGGCCGAAATTAAAATAAACGGCAAAGCACCCAAGCTGGGTTGTGCGTCTTTACGTGGTCACGAAGCTGTGTTATTAACCGTAACCAAACAGCCTAACACAAGTACGATTGAACTAACCGAGAAGTTAGAAGAAGCCTTGAATGATATACAAAAAAACCTGCCACGTGATGTTAAAGTGTCTACTGATATATTCAGACAAAGTCAATTCATAGAATCATCTATCCACAATGTACAACGTTCTTTGTTGGAAGGCGGTATTTTTGTAGTTATTGTTCTGTTCTTGTTTCTAGCCAATGTGCGAACGACACTTATTTCTTTAGTAACCCTTCCTCTGTCATTGCTTGTATCCATATTGGTACTACATTATATGGGAATGAGTATTAATACCATGAGTTTGGGAGGAATGGCCATCGCTATTGGTTCGTTAGTCGACGACGCCATTGTCGATGTGGAAAATGTATTTAAAAGGCTACGCGAAAATAAATTAAAGCCTGTAGCCGAACAAGATTCCGTTATTAAGATAGTTTTTGAGGCATCCAAAGAAGTGCGAATGCCCATTTTGAACTCAACGCTAATTATTGTTGTGAGCTTTGTGCCTCTTTTTTTTCTAACAGGGATGGAAGGGCGTATGTTGGTTCCGCTAGGCGTTTCCTTCATCGTATCTTTATTTGCATCGACCATAGTGGCGCTCACTCTCACCCCCGTGCTATGTAGTTACTTGTTGGGCCGAGAAAAAGGAGACAAACTACCTAAAGAAGCTTTCGTTGCTTTATGGATGCAGAAAATTTACCGTAGAAGTTTGATGTGGGCATTAGCCAATAAACGCATCGTGCTGGCAGGTACGGCTGTTTTATTTATTGCAGCGCTAGTGACATTCCTGAATCTGGGAAGAAGTTTCCTCCCCTCTTTTAACGAAGGCTCATTTACTATCAACGTGAGTTCGCTGCCGGGAATTTCGCTCGAAGAAAGCAATCGTTTAGGATTACAGGCCGAACAAGCCTTGCTCTCTATTCCGGAAATACAAACTGTGGCCCGTAAAACCGGTAGAGCAGAACTTGACGAACATGCATTGGGAGTCAATGTATCCGAAATCGAAGCCCCTTTTATTCTGAAAGACAGGTCGCGTAACGAACTGATTGCCGATGTACGCAAGAAACTATCAATTATTTCAGGAGCAAATATTGAAATAGGTCAGCCCATCAGTCATCGTATTGACGCTATGTTATCGGGAACCAGAGCAAATATCGCCATTAAACTTTTTGGTGATGATTTGAATAAGATGTTTGTTATGGGAAATCGCATCAAACAAGCTATTGCGCAGATAGAGGGAATAGCCGACTTGAATGTAGAACAACAGATAGAACGCCCACAATTAACCATTGTGCCTCGCAGAGAGATATTGGCCAAATATGGTATCACTCTGCCCGAGTTCTCGGAATACATCCGGATTGCATTGGCCGGAGAAACCGTTTCTCAGGTATACGAGGGAGGACAAGCGTTCGACTTAACGGTGAAAGTGAAAGAGAATAGCAAGGATGAAATGGCCAAAATAGCAGCTTTGACTATTGATACATCCGACGGCAAAAAGGTTCCTCTTAGTTATGTGGCCGACATTTCTTCCACCGCTGGCCCCAACACCATTAACCGGGAAAATGTAAAGAGGAAGATTGTTATTTCAGCCAACGTGGAAAACAGAGATCTTCGTAGTGTGGTAAACGATATACAGAAGCAGATTGACGAAACCATTACCCTACCCGAAGGTTATCACATTGAGTACGGTGGTCAATTTGAAAGCGAAGAGGCGGCTAGCAGAACGTTGGCATTAACCTCCTTCTTGTCCGTGATCGTCATCTTTTTACTACTCTATCATCAATTCAAAAGTAGCACTCAAGCGGGAGTCATCCTGCTTAACCTGCCACTTGCATTGATTGGTGGGGTATTTATGCTAGCCGTAACAGCCGGTGAACTAAGTATTCCGGCTATCATCGGTTTTATATCACTATTCGGAATTGCAACGAGAAACGGTATGTTGTTGGTGAGTCATTACCAGCATCTTCAAGACGTAGAAGGCTATTCTTTGCAGGAAAGTATCATTAAAGGTTCGCTCGACCGACTTAATCCGATATTGATGACGGCACTTTCATCGGCCTTGGCGCTAATCCCGTTAGCCATTAATGGTGATCTGGCAGGCAACGAGATACAGAGTCCCATGGCAAAAGTTATTTTAGGAGGGTTGCTGACATCCACTTTCCTCAACGGATTCATTGTGCCCATTGTATACCGGTTCACCGCAGCTAAAAAGAAATCTAATCATTAATACGTATTAAAGATGAGAAAAATAAAAATAGTCCTCTACCTCGTTATTTGTTTCGGTAATATTTCAGCCAGCGGACAAATAACTCGTGAGACGGGTTCCATAAACGAATTACTTCGTAGCGTGGAAACTCACAATACTGAACTGAAGGCCTTTTCTCAACGCATGCAGGCCCAGAAAACGGAAAACAAACTGAGTAATAACCTGCCAGATCCTACGGTGAGCTATTCACATCTGTGGGGAGCTGATAACAGTAGTGAAACAATTGGTGAATTGATTGTGTCGCAAAGTATGGACTTTCCTACATTGTACCATACCCGGCGGCAACTTAACAGGCAGAAAAATGTAATGGCCGATCACGAATATCAATTAAAAAGAAGAGAGATTCTGCTCAAGGCACAGGAAATCTGCTTTGACATTATTCTGCTCCGCGAGGAACAACTTCTATTAAAGGAACGCCATCAAAATGCTTCTGAACTAGCTATTTTGTATCAACAGCGGATTGAAAGTGGCGATGCCAATGTCATTGAACTTAATAAAGTTAAACTGGAATTACTCAATGCTAAAACTGAAGCAAGTATAAACGAAACGAATCTTAAGAAGAAAGAAGAGGAACTGATTATATTAAACGGAAACACTCCCTTTCAGACAGAGCAGCTGACTTACCCAGCGATTGTTTTGCCTACTGATTATGCCGAAATAAAAGATGATGTACTGAACGGAGAATTGGCACTGGCAGCTTTAGAACAGGAAAGCCGGGTTGGGCACAACTTGCTGAAAGTAGCCCAAGAAAGCTGGTTACCTAAACTGGAAATAGGATACCGCAGAAATACAGAATCGGGTGCCCCGTTTAACGGGTTCGTAGTAGGATTCAGCGTTCCATTGTTTGAAAACAAAGGCAAAGTAAAAATGGCCCGGCAGCAATTGCTCAGCACTGAGTTGAGTAAAGAGCAGGTTAAAAGCGAAACTTCCTACAACGCATTGCAGAACTTTCGCGAAGCACAAAAAACAAAACTACTCATGGATGAATATGCTTCGCTATTCAAGGAACACTCCGACTTACTTATTCTAAAGGAAGCATTAAAAAGTGGTCAGATATCATTGATAGAATATTTCTCCGAAGCAGCAATTATCTACCAAAGTCAACTAAACTATCTCCAGCTAGAGAACAAATATCATAAAACAGTAGCCAGCTTGTTTAAAAACAAATTATAGGGTGCGTACTACCTCGGGTAAATAACCGCTTCTTATCCTCCATTCTTGGGGATACAAATTATTAGCTCTGTTCCCGATATTTTTCACAAATCCTAATGGCAATTGTTTGTAAGTGAGCAATACATATCCGCGAGGGGCTGTTACATCTAATGTGACAGCCTCTTTCCTCAGGTAGGCAATGGCCTGTTCATAAGCGACTTCTACCCGAGGAAAAATGTCGGAACGAAGAACGGAGCTCATAGCTAGAGAGTGATCGGGAATCAGGTCCTTGCCTTTCACTTCTCCGATAACAACACCTGCAAAAATAACATGCAGATATTTCTGGATGAGCTGTAACTCATTTTGGTACTGCATTGGAAAAGCATATATCGTTGAGGGATTAAGAGACAACAATTGGTATTCCTCATTCTTATCAACCCATGTTTTGGCCTTTTCAAAAAACTCCTTCAAAGGTGCAACTCCTCCTTTGTTTTTGCTTTTACCGGACTTGGGTCCACCAGCAGAGAGAGTCCGCTGGTTTTCTTCTTTTCCGTATGGTTTACGTAAAACAGCTAAAAAGAATCCTTCTCCTTTGGTTATATGGGGCATAAAACGGTAAACTGGTAATCTCGCATCGATAAGACATCCTTTAATACCCCATTCTTCATGGGTATCAACAGGCAATACCTCCGCACCCAATTCATGTTGCATCCACAACAGATTTTCTTCATCTTCGTGTGTATTATAAGTGCAGGTACTGTAAATAAGTAGTCCACCCGGCTTAAGTGAAGACCAGATATCAGCAAGTATCCGTCGTTGTCTTTTCCAGCACACATCCACGTTTTCTTGGCTCCATTCAGTTACTGCCGTTGCATCTTTACGGAACATACCTTCACCCGAACAAGGTACATCAGTGAGAATCACATCAAAGAAATGCTCCAAACAAGTGAAATCAGCCGGATCATTATTAGTTACCACAACACACGGGTTGCCCCACTTTATGATATTCTCAGCTAATATATTTGAGCGTGAACGAATCACTTCATTGGCAACAAGCAAACTACCTTCGGGTAAAACTCCCAAGCAATGCGTTGATTTTCCTCCGGGTGCTGCACACAGATCCAGCATCACAGACGGAACATTTACATATTGTTTCAGAGCTTGCTCCAAAAACATGGAAGAAGCTTCCTGCACATAGTAGCAACCGGCATGAAACAACGGGTCAAAGGTAAAGGTAAAACGTTCATCCAAGTAATAACCGGTAGAACACCATGGAACACTCTCCAGACGAGGATCATTCCTATACCCTGCCATTGATTTTAGGGGATTGAACCGAATACTAACAGGAGTTTCCTGTTGCAAGGCTGTGTAAAGTTTATCATACTCCTCTTCGCCCAATAAATGGCGCGTATATGCTATAAAGTCGGCAGGTAAGTTCATTTTGTTCTTTTAAAGAATGCAAATATCAAAAATATTTCGTCTCTTTGCAACTTTCAGTCGCACATAATCCGTCTAAAACACAAAGAAGAAATTTAAATTAAAAAATAAGAAGCATATGAAACGAATCATTTTTGTATTAATGGCCAGTATGGCCTTGTGTTCGCTGACTCTGGCTCAGAACAAAACAATCGCAGCAAAAGACAGCGTAGAAAAAACCAAAGTCACAGTTACTCAAAATGACAATTCTGCTGATGAAGAAAACTCGGATGCAACTTCCGCAGCTGAGTATACGGACACTCCCGATACCTCTTCAAACAATGCAACAATGTCTTTTGATGATGATTTTCCTTTTCAAACAAATGGAAAAGGCTGGGAAGCAGCTTTATTAATACCCATCATTGCTATTGTAATGGGCATAGGTCTTCCAATGTTTATTGTCTTTATAGCTTTTTACTTCAGGTATAAAAACAAGAAAGCGCAATACAGACTTGTAGAACAGGCTTTAGCCGCCGGACAGCCTATCCCGGAAAGCATGTTCAAGCAGAATTTGGATAGCGACATTCGGGTAAAGGGAATTAAGAATACCTTTTTAGGACTGGGACTTTTTATCTTCTTGTGGGCACTAACCGACGAATTCGGACTAGGGTGTATAGGTTTACTAATTATGTTTACCGGGTTGGGACAGCTGGTTATTCACTACACACAAGAATCGTCATTTAAGGGAAGCACGGCTAACAGACCGACAGCTCCCAGACAATGTGAAGAGAAAGCGGAAGAAAAAGAAGCCAAGCAGTCAGTTGAAGAATGAGTCAGCTTAACGACATATCATTAGTAGCGCAGGTCGTGGTGTTTAAAAACACCAAGGCCTTCGACGAGTTGGTTAAAAAGTATCAGTCGCCCATCAGGCGCTTCTTTTTAAATCTGACGTGTGGTGATAGCGAATTAAGCGATGACTTGGCACAAGACACATTTATAAAGGCATACACAAACATTGCATCTTTCAAAAATTTATCGAGTTTCTCAACTTGGCTGTACAGAATTGCATATAATATTTTTTATGACTATATTCGCAGCCGGAAAGAGACTAACGATTTAGATGCCAGGGAGGTAGATGCTATTAGCAGCGTAGAGCAAGATAATCTGGGCCAGAAGATGGACGTTTATCAGTCGCTTAAAACTCTCAAGGAAATAGAACGGACTTGCATAACACTATTTTACATGGAAGATGTAAGCATAGAGAAGATAGCAGGAATTACCGGATGCCCTGTTGGTACTGTAAAGTCACACTTATCAAGGGGAAAAGAAAAGTTAGCTAATTACTTAAACAAAAACGGTTATGACAGAAATTGATGATAAAATGCTAAAACAATTCTTCAATGACAATAAGAATGAGGTTGAAGATAACGGATTCAGCGAAAGGGTAATGTCACATTTACCGGGAAGAGCCCAACGCTTGGCTAAACTGTGGACATTGATTTCTTTCCTTTTAGCAATTACTTTATTTGTGATACTTGACGGTTTTCAAATTATTGCGGGTATTTTGAGAAATGTATTTGTTTCTCTTGTACAAAATGGAGCCGAGAATGTAGATCCCAAATCACTTCTCATTGCATTAATTGTACTCGTGGTAATAGGTATACGCAAAGCATGTTCCATTGCCTGATTGAATGATATATATCTTATTGTTTTGACGTATACAAAAAGAAATATAAAACTATTGCTTTTTTTATTTATTTCTCTCTTGTGCATGCAAGGTTATGCACAAGAGAGAAATGATTCTATTTATACGACCGATTCGATACTGAATAACCAAAGAAGCGATTCGATTCTGGTTCACTTTCTACAGAAAATACAAATACCAATAACTGATACCAACGAAGTGAAACTTTTAAAGAGTGGAGAAGAAAAATTTCTCTGTCTCTTTTCTGAAATAAAAAAAGCTAAGCATCACATTCACCTAGAGTACTTTAATTTTCGCAACGACTCTATAGCCAATGCTCTTTTTGAGCTTTTAAAAGTCAAAGCCAAAGAAGGCGTTGAAATACGTTTGATTTTTGATGCATTCGGCAACTGGTCTAATGATAAACCGTTAAAGCAAAAACACTTGGATTCCATAAGTAGCTATGGGATAGAGATTACTAAATTTGATCCGTTCAGATTTCCTTACCTAAACCATGCTTTTCACAGAGACCATCGAAAGATAGCCATCATTGACGGAACTATTGCATACACAGGTGGAATGAATGTGGCCGATTACTACATAAAGGGACTACCCAAGATAGGCAGTTGGCGAGATATGCACATCCGTATACAAGGAAAAGCCGTGAAATACTTACAAGATATTTTTCTGGAAATGTGGAATGAAACAACTAAACAGCAGGTTGAAGGAGCTGCTTATTATCCCCAATTTTCTGGAGACACAGCCATATTTGATAAAAGCATCGCTATTGTTGACCGCGCACCGCGCATCCGTTCCAAAGAAATGCGGAAGACTTATGCAGCATCCATACGGTCGGCCCAACACTGCATACAGATTGTAAATCCTTACTTTGTTCCTACACATTCTATTCGTGAAGCCCTGAAAGATGCACTTGCCAGAGGTGTAAAAGTAGAAATCATGATTTCATCCAAATCGGACATACCTTTCACTCCGGAAGCTACATTCTACCTCGCTCATAAACTAATGAAACGAGGAGCTAACATATACTTATTTAATAAAGGTTTCCATCATTCCAAAATTATGATGGTGGATAGTTTATATTGTACAGTAGGTTCGGCTAACCTCAATAGTCGGAGTTTACGCTATGATTACGAAACCAATGCTTTCATTTTCAGCAAACAAACCACCAAGGAGTTAAGCGATTTATTTGAAAAAGATAAAAAGGGAAGCATCTTACTTACTCCTCAAAGATGGAAAGAACGCTCAAACTGGAAAAAAATTCTCGGATGGTTTGCTAACTTGCTCACTCCATTTATTTAAAATTCGTATAGCAAAAAAGAAACATTCTGCGTACATTTGCATACATAAGCAATATTCACTGAAACATGAAACAATATTTGGAACTTCTCGACAGAGTACTAAAAGAAGGAATCAGAAAGGAAGACCGAACTGGAACCGGAACGATTAGCGTATTCGGACACCAGATGCGGTTTAACCTCGAAGAAGGTTTCCCATGCCTTACAACCAAAAAGCTTCACTTGAAATCAATTATCTATGAGCTTTTATGGTTTCTCAAAGGAGATACCAACATCAAGTATCTTCAGGAAAACAATGTTCGTATTTGGAACGAGTGGGCAGATGCAAACGGTGATTTGGGACATATTTATGGATACCAATGGCGTTCGTGGCCCAATTACGAAGGAGGGTTTATTGACCAAATCAGCGAAGCTATTCATACCTTGAAAACCAATCCCGATTCACGCAGAATCATTGTAAGCGCATGGAATGTTGCAGATATTCCCCATATGAATCTGCCGCCCTGCCACATCCTTTTTCAGTTCTATGTAGCCAATAATCGTTTGAGCATGCAACTGTATCAACGAAGTGCCGACATTTTTCTAGGTGTACCTTTTAATATTGCTTCTTACGCCTTGCTTTTACAGATGGTAGCGCAAGTCACAGGTTTACAGGCAGGAGATTTTGTGCACACATTAGGTGATGCACATATTTATCTCAATCATCTGGACCAAGTTAAACTACAACTATCACGTGATCCGCGTCCACTCCCCCAAATGAAAATAAACCCGGATGTGAATGATATCTTTAAATTCGAATTCGAAGATTTTAGTCTGGAAAACTATAACCCGCACCCACATATTAAGGGAGAAGTATCTATATAACCTGATGAATGAAATTATTATAATAGCTGCTATTGACAAAAGGAATGCCATTGGTTTCCAAAATAAGCTCCTTTATTGGTTGCCCAACGATTTGAAACGTTTTAAGACGCTAACAACAGGCAATACACTCGTTATGGGAAGAAAAACGTTTGAGTCACTTCCCAACGGAGCGCTTCCAAACAGGAGAAATATCGTAATTTCTTCCAATCGGGATTTAAGCTACGCAAATGCTGAAATATTTTCAAATTTGGAAGAGGCCATAGGGAGCTGTCAGGATGAGAAAGTATTTATAATTGGCGGTGAGAGCATTTATAAACAAGCTATTGATTGGGCCGATCGCTTGTGTATGACAGAAATACATGCAGAGGCAGAAGATGCAGATGCCTATTTCCCCACTATAAAACCTGATTATTGGAAAGAGGAAAGCAGAGACGATCATCCTGCTGATGATAAACATCCCTGCTCTTATTCGTTTGTCAATTACGTAAGACGAAATTAATCCTCATCAATATCTACCATGATGGGCATCTGCCTTTTAATTGCTTCATGGAAAGAAATCAGCGTTTCAGTTCTAGCCAAGCCCAATGGTTGTAATTTATCATGAATAATGCTCAATAAATGATGGTTATTCTTGGCATATATTTTAATAAACATATCATATTGGCCGGTAGTAAAATGACATTCAACCACTTCAGGAATATGCTCCAATGCTTTCGCTACAGAATCAAAAGATTCAGGATCCTTCAAATATAAACCAATATAGGCACAAGTTTCATAACCTATCTTTTCCGGATCAAGAACATATTCAGAACCTTTTAGTATTCCTAAGTTTGTAAGTTTCTGAATTCGTTGATGTATGGCAGCACCGGAAACGTTACAAGCTCTGGCAACCTCTAAAAAAGGAATCCGGGCATTGCCAGCTATAAGTTTCAGAATTTGTTCGTCTAATGAATCCAATTGATGATGTCCCATTTAAATCAAATTATATAAGTATAAAATTACACATTGCATTTTTTCGCAATGAATATGCAAAGTTAATCATTTATTTCACAAATAATCATTCAATTTATTACTTTTATTTGCAAAATAAAGATAAATCAAAAGAAACAGAAAACAAAAACACTGTCTATGTATTAACAAGAATAATGCATACCTTTGCAATATTCAAATTGTTATATTATGAAATTACTATTAAGTATCCTTGTAGCTATTTTGTGCATTGATAATGCCTACGCACAGAAATTCGAAGATTATTTCGTCAACAAAAGTATCAGAGTTGATTACATATTTGCCGGAAACAGTTCGGTTCAACAAATCTATCTGGATGAACTATCGGCCTTGCCTCAATGGGCCGGTAGAAAAACACATCTAAATGAAGTGCCTCTGAAAGGGAACGGGCAAATCATTATGAAAGATATTAAAACCCAGCAAGTAATTTACAAAACATCCTTTTCTTCTCTTTTCCAGGAATGGATAACGACAGACGAAGCTAAACAAATAGCTAAATCCTTTGAAAACAGTTTTGTTCTGCCGTATCCTAAAGATAGTGTGGAAGTCGAAGCATTATTGTTCGATAGCTACGGAAAAGAAACTAGTAAACTAAAACACATCATTGATCCGAAAGACATATTGATACACCAAAAAGAATCTGCGCACATCCCATACAAATACATCATACAAAACGGTGACTATAGCCAATGCATTGACATTGCTATTCTTGCAGAAGGCTACACGGAAAAAGAGATGCAACAATTCTATGCTGATGCAGAAATTGCCTGTCAAAGCCTTTTTGAGCATGAACCTTTCAAATCAATGAAAAGTAAATTCAACGTGGTAGCTGTTGCATCACCTTCGGCTGATAGCGGGGTAAGCATTCCCAAAGATCGTTTATGGAAGAAAACTGTTTTTTCATCACATTTTGATACTTTTTACTCAGAGAGATACCTGACTACCAGCAGAGTGAAACAAATTCACAACGTGCTGGCAGGCATACCTTACGAGCATATCATCATTCTAGCTAATACCAAACAATATGGAGGTGGAGGAATATTTAATGCCTTTACACTTACAACAGCACATCATCCTCTCTTCCGCCCCGTTGTTGTGCACGAATTCGGCCATAGCTTCGGTGGATTAGGAGATGAATATTTCTATGAAGATGATGTTATGAATGATACGTATCCTAAAAGCGTAGAGCCTTGGGAGCCCAATATTACCACTCTAGTAAACTTTAGCACGAAGTGGAAAAGTCTACTGACTACCTCCACTCCGATACCTACGCCGGTAGATAAAAAAGACAAGTACCGCATTGGCGTTTATGAAGGGGGTGGCTATTCTTCCAAAGGGATATATCGTCCTGCATACGACTGCAGAATGCGTACCAATGATTGCGCAGAATTTTGTCCGGCATGCCAAGACGCATTGCGTAAACTAATCCTTTTTTACACTGAAAAATAAAATGATTGAGATTGTCCGTATCACAGATTGTTCTACCCAAGAATATCAGTTTACAGAAGAATTATTAACCGCGAGCTTTCCCGAAGAAGAATACCGGGAGTTAGCTATGCTGAGAAAATATGTAGAGAAGGAAAAAGATTTTTACTATCACATTATTTTGCATGACGAAGAACCCATTGGTTTGGTTTCATTTTGGCAACTAAGCAACTATTACTACGTGGAACATCTTGCTGTCCACACCAATAAAAGAGGGAAAAATTACGGAGGACTGATTCTAAGTCTACTGAAAGAGAGGCTACAACAGATTATATTAGAAGTGGAGCTTCCAAACGACGAAACATCCATGAAAAGAATCAAATTCTACCAAAGGAATGGTTTCCATCTTTTGGACTATGATTATCAGCAGCCTCCATATAGAAAAGGAGGCAGATGGATTCCCATGAGACTGATGACAAACAGTGTTTCATCGAGTGAACAGATCCCACAAATTGTGAAAGAAATACATCAGAAAGCATACCACTGCATCAAGTAAGTGATAAGACTATAAAAAAAGAGATAGCCGTTTGACTATCTCTTTTTTATATAATTAGCTAACTGATTACTGACGCGGCTGCGCAGAATAGTTAATCTTAAGAGCGTAAGCTTGACGAAGAGCCTGTTTAATATCAGTTACAACACCCATCTTAGTTTCTTTGTCAATTTTCAAAGATACGGTCATAAAGGGTTGGTCCTCTTCTTTCATACTTGATCTCTCTTGCGTAATATAGTCTTGAATCTGACTAATTTCAGCATAACTATCATTTAACTGGATACGGCTTTCAGAACCGAGTTTCTTACGAAATTCAGCGGTAGGCTTACCCACATAGATGAAAGTTACAAGAGACTTCTTCTCTAATTTTTCCAATTCAGTACCCGTAGGAACCTTGAACTCAACCTTTAATGTAACTTCACGCATTGTTGTTACAATCATAAAGAAGAACAACAAGGTGAAAATAAGGTCAGGTAGAGAAGAAGTATTCAGCGCAGGCATTCCACGCTTACCGGTTTTATTAAATTTTCCCATTACTTCTTTCCTCCTCCGTAGTTTTTAGGTTCAGCCTCAGAAATCTTCTGAGGATAAATTTCACGAATCGCTTTTTGCTGCTCTTCATCCAAATCAAGATAATTTTTCTGCCACTTTTCCTGAGCAAGTTCATTTCTTAACTCATTGTATGCAGCAACTAGTTCATTTTGAACATCAATATATGCCTGATAAGTTGAATTACGGTCATTTTGTAAAGAGATCACGTGTTTCTCCGTTACCTGAACATTACCAAAGAAAGGAATATCTTTATTGTATTTTTCAGGCAATGATTCGTCATTGTACGGATTCGCAATGAAATCTTTTGCTCTTTGTCTTAATTGCTTAATGCTGATATAATCCTTACCACACATAAGTTGGTCTTGGAAGTTCAGATAAACAACAAGAACATTTCGTTCTTTAACTATCACATCATCTTGTTTCTGATCCTTTTCGGGTGGAGGCGGCAAGCGTCTGGCCAAACCACGGTCAGTATCCATAGATGTTGTAATAAGGAAGAAGATAAGCAACAAGAAAGCAATATCCGCCGTAGAACTTGAGTTAATCTCAGGTACACTTCTTTTTCCTTTTGCCATTTTATGCTATCTCCTAATTATTTAAATTTCTTAGAAATCCCGAATCCTAAAATCAATAGGATCAGAACAGCCATCATTATGTAAATAGTATATAAGAACATATCTGTCAGTTTCAACCAGAAGGGTACATTTTCAGCACCATCATAACCCGGCATTACCAACGCCTGCTCACTACCTGCAGCCCAAGCAACGATTAAAAGACCTACAAGAACTATAATACTAGCTAACGATTTAATAGCAGCTTTTGGTGAATCAATAAAGTTCATCACAAACTGGTAAACAGCCGCAGCCAAAGTTATAACAATTGTTATACCTAATAGAACATACATCAAATAGATCAGAGAATCCGTATATACTGGCTGTGACATATCCGGTACAAGTGGATTGGGATCTTCCCCGCCAAAGAAGAAGAGGCCTGCCACAATAATCGTAATAGCTAGTATTACGTAAAGTACCGAACCTGAAACTTTCTGAATTTTCATTTTCATATCCCTGACTAATTATTTTTTGTATTTCAAATTGTATTTAATTACCATATCAAGCAATGTAATAGAAGAATCTTCCATATCACTTGTCAAGGCTTCAATTTTAGAAAGGATGTAGTTGTAGAATAATTGAAGAATCAAAGCAACGATCAAACCGAAGATAGTTGTAATCAAAGCCACTTTCATACCACCAGCAACAACTGTAGGAGAAATATCACCAACTTGTTGGATTTTGTCGAATGCCTGAACCATACCGATAACTGTTCCCAAGAATCCCAAAGAAGGAGCCATTGCGATGAACAGTGTGATCCAAGAACAACCTTTTTCAAGGTAACCAGCTTGTACACCACCATAAGAAACTACTGATTTCTCAACCACGTCGATACCTTGATCAACTCTCATCAAACCTTGATAGAAAATTGAAGCAATAGGACCTCTTGTGTTGCGACATACGTCTTTAGCAGCTTCAACATCACCTTTTTCCAAGGCAGCTTCAACAGCAGCAATCAGTTTCTTTGAGTTAACTTCAGCCAAGCTCAAGTAGATAACTCTTTCAATACAGAAAGCCAAACCAATAACTAAAGCGATAGCTACGAAACTCATGAAGAATGCAGAACCCTCGATGAACTTAACTTTAAGTTCTTTGTGAATACCACCTTCTTCAGCACTAACAGGTGCAGCAGCAGCTTCGTCAGCTGGAGCAGCAACTTCCTGAGTAGCAGCAGAATCAGTAGCAACAGCTTGTTCAGTTTGTTCAGCCGCAGGTGCATCTTGAGCCTGAGCAAGTTGAGTTGAGCCAAATGTAAGGACTCCCATCACAGCAACAATTGCAAATAACTTTTTCATTGTGTGTCTAATTTTTAAGATTAATTAATTGAATTATTATTATTATATTTACTCACGTTCTATCATTTAATAACAGCGGAGAGAGCGGGATTCGAACCCGCGATACACTTTTGGCGTATACACGCTTTCCAGGCGTGCCTCTTCAACCACTCGAGCATCTCTCCAACGATACATCCATCAAAAAAACAGATGGCTTGGTGATGCATCCGAATGCCTTTTGAGGATTTCAGGCACAAATGTATTCTTTTTTTTCTTTTTCCCCAGCATTATCGCTTTTTTATATTTAAGTTTCCCACAAAATTAATAAACTTTAAAATCTGAATGGAGTTATTTGAGCATTCCAAACACTTTTAATGCATTCTCAGACGTAAGTTGGGAAAGGTGTTCTGGACTTACTTTACACACCTCGGCCACTTTCGCCAAAGTATCCTTTATAAAGGCACTTTCATTGCGTTTACCCCTGTGCGGCACAGGGGCCAGATAGGGAGAATCTGTTTCTAAGACAAGCCTATCGAGCGGAATAAGAGGTAATATCTGAGGCAAAACAGATTTCTTGAACGTTACGGTTCCATTAATCCCAAACATAAACCCGGCAAATTCCATAGCCTGATTCAATTCTTCAAGTGTACCCATAAAACTATGAAATATGCCTTTCAGTGAACTGCCTTCGTACTCTTTCAGTACCTTATATATATAACTAAAAGCATCTCTACAGTGAATAACAATCGGCAAGTTATATTGCAAAGCCAATTCTATTTGAAATTTGAAAGCCTCAATCTGCTCATCAAGAAAAGTTTGATCCCAATACAAATCCATGCCCACTTCACCCACAGCAACATACGTTTCATTTTCCTTCAGCTGCCAGCTGATCTCTTCTAGCTCATGTTTGTACGTACTATTCACACTAGTAGGATGTAATCCGATCATAGGAAAGCAATAACCTTTGTATTGGTTACAGACCTCTAATAAAGGAGTTACCGTACTACTGTCAATATTGGGCATAAATATATGTGAAACACCTGCCATACGGGCTCTTTCAATCACTTGAGGCAGGTCTGAGGAGAATTCCTCCAAAAACAGATGTGAATGTGAATCGATGACAGTCATTAATCTTTCTTTTCTCCTGCTCTATAATAATATACAATACCGTATTCACGGCATAAATCTAATCTCTTATCGACATCGGGCATGTCTTTATAATAATCTTCAATTTGATTCCACGCGTCCAAAATCAATTCATCGACCTGTGGCCTCATCAAAGTCACATCTTCCAGACTTTCTGCCGTCAGCCGCTGCAAATTCTTTTGCCTCTCGTTGCTTTCAACAAAGATATCATAACGGACCTTCACTTTGGCTATTGTGGGATTATAAATAGGTATCCCGCCTTCGGATGTACGTTTCATTTCGCCTACAATAATTTTTTCTCCCCACTCCATTAACGCAGCTTCGCTGATCAAGTCTGGGACATTATGTACATTGGGCTGTAATCCATAATAGTTTTTTTGTGCAGGTTTAATTTCCATACGCAATGCAGCCAAATTAAGTACCTGAATAAAATGAGAGATGTACAAGCGTGCCAGTTTCGTATTTTCCTGATGCTTTCTACTAGCTTTAGACTGATTATCAAAACAATCTTTATAGTACTCACTCAACCGTCTGAAACGGTTGAGCAAACCTCTGATCTTTGATATGGTATTCAAAGACACCGCCATTTCGGAAACAGAGATCATTCCAACTTTTTCCAGAAGCTTTTCCATGGCTCTAATTCTGGCTTGATCGGTATTTGGTAAACGTCTGTAGGGCATGAAACTATAAATTTAGGTCACACTTCTCTTTCTCTTAAATTATAAATAATATCTTTTAATTGCAATTTGCGTTCGTCGGGCACATTCAATTGCATCAAACAATTTTCGGCCCGTTCACAATACATTTCTATTTGCTGCTCACAATACATTCTAATCCCCAGCTCATCATAAACAGACTTGACTGCAGCAATCTTCTCTTGAGGAACATATTCGGTAGCACTCAACCATTTTTGCAAGATTATTTTTTGCTCATTATTACTCTTTACCAAAGAATTGATGAGTAAGAAAGTCTTTTTGTTGCACAAAATATCTCCGCCTATATTTTTGCCAAAAACTTTAGGATCACCATATACATCAAGCAAGTCATCTTTCAGCTGAAAGGCCAAACCAATATTTATACCTACTTCATATAATAAATCAGCATCTTTAATAGAAGCTCCTGCGAGAATAGCCCCCAGTTTTAAGCTACAAGCCAGTAAAACAGCCGTTTTCAACCGTATCATATCAAGATATTCCCTTTCAGAGACATCATTACGGTTTTCAAACTCCATATCAAACTGTTGGCCTTCACAAATCTCCAATGCCGTGCGACTAAAAAGTGTAATAACCTCTTGCAATTGAGAAGAGTCACAACTTCCTACCAGTTGATAAGACAATACCAACATGGCATCGCCCGAAAGAATAGCAGCATTATCATTCCAGACCCGATGCACAGTGTCTTTTCCACGTCGTTTATCGGCCCTATCCATCAAATCATCGTGCAGCAACGTATAATTGTGATACATTTCAATGCCCATCGCCACGGGCAATATGCTTGCAACCTCCTCCTTATATATATTATGCGCCATCATCATCAAAACGGGCCTGATGCGTTTTCCACCCAAAGAAAGTACATATTTTACAGGATCATATAAACTTCTCGGCGATCTGTCGAAAGAGTAGGCCGACAAATACTCATTAAATAAATCAAGCAGTTGAGATTGCGAATACATCATTTTCGGGAAAAGTTAATAAAACGGTTATTTATGTAAAAGGGCTGCTTTTGGCAGCCCTTACACTTTAACAATATAAAAATTATTGCAGTCTAAACATTACAGGCACCGTGTACTTAACACGTACTGCCTTTCCTCTTTGCATACCGGGTTTCCATTTAGGCATGGTACCAATCACACGCAAAGCTTCCTTATCCAAGTAAGGGTCAACACTACGAACAACCACCGGGTCAACAACAGAACCGTCTTTGTTCACAACGAACTGAACGATTACACGTCCTTGAGTTCCGTTTTCCTGAGCAATAGTAGGATACTTGATGTTTTTAGCAAGGAACTGCATCAATGCAGCCTGTCCGCCCGGAAAATCCGGCATCACTTCCACTACTTGGAAAATGGTTTGTTCCTCAGGTTCTTCTTCCACCACCTTAACAGGTACATACTTCACTTCAACTTTAGCACCTGTATCTTCAGTAGATGCAATCGCAGTTTCCTTAATGTCTGTCTTATCATCAACAATACTAAGCACTTCAGCTACAGCAGGCGCATCGGGTGGTGGCGGCGCTACTTTCTCTTCTTGTTGAGTGATAGGAATAATTTCCTCTTCAAAATTGAGATCGGTCAAAGCCTGGCTGGTATCAATCTTTATGTCACGTTTGGTCCATTCGAACGCTACGAACATAAAGGCTAAAACTACCACGTAACCGACGAGCAACCAGGTAGACTTTTTATTCTCCAGGTCCGCTTTAGGCGATTTTTTAACTTCCATAATATAATTATTAATAAACGTGTGTCTTCTTTGGGGCAAATATAGTACATTTTCAATGATACAATAACTCCTTAAATTCCTTTTTTTACTGCTTGCCCCATATTTTTCGTTTTTTTAAGGTAATCAGAAGTTCTCGATGCAAACATGGCGTTGATATCTATAAAATGAAGTATATTTGACGCCGAAAACCGATCTGTTATATCATATTAAAAAACAATGAAAAAGATTACAATTGCCATAGACGGCTTCTCTTCCTGCGGTAAAAGTACAATGGCCAAAAGCCTTGCCAAAGAAATCGGATATATCTACATCGACAGTGGTGCCATGTATCGTGCCGTAACCCTATATTGCATAGAAAACGGGCTGATAGAAGACGGTGAGATACGTACAGAAACGCTCAAAGAAGACCTAAAAAGAATAAACATATCGTTTAAGATTAATGCAGAAACCGGACAGCCCGACACATACCTGAACGCTGAGAACGTAGAAAACAAAATTCGCACAATGCTTGTTTCTTCCATGGTAAGTCAGGTTAGCGCTCTTGATTTTGTTCGTTCGGCCATGGTTGAACAGCAACAAAAAATGGGTAAAGAAAAAGGTATTGTCATGGATGGCCGCGACATTGGGACCACTGTTTTCCCCGATGCAGAACTTAAAATATTTGTTACGGCATCGGCTGAAGTACGTGCGCAACGCAGATTTGACGAGCTCAAATCAAAAGGTCAGGAAGCCAGTTATGATGAGATATTGCATAACGTGAAGCAGCGCGATTACTTGGATCAAAACAGAGAAGTAAGTCCGCTACGCCAAGCCAGTGATGCCATTTTATTAGACAACAGCACCCTAACCATAGAAGAACAAAAAGCCTGGCTTATCAATCAGTTTAACCGGGTGGTTAATCCATAAACAGATTAGCTGCCACAAAGCACAGGTATTATGATTAAAGTAGAAATAGACTCAGGATCCGGCTTCTGCTTCGGAGTGGTCAATGCCATCAAAAAAGCAGAAGAGGAGCTTTCAACAGGAGAGACACTGTATTGTTTGGGAGACATTGTTCACAACGGACGCGAAGTGAACCGACTGAACACGAAAGGATTAATTACCATTAATCACGAAGAATTCAGCCAACTTAAAAACGTAAAAGTACTGCTAAGAGCTCACGGAGAACCACCTGAAACCTACGAAATAGCCAGAAAAAATAACATCGAAATCATTGACGCCACCTGTCCGGTAGTTTTGAGGCTCCAAAAGAGAATCAAGCAAGAGCATGACGGTAAACAAGAAGTGACTACTCCTGCGCCAAATGAAGATATACAAATTGTTATTTACGGTAAAAACGGACATGCCGAAGTGTTGGGATTGGTCGGACAAACAGCCGGAGAAGCCATTGTTATAGAGCATTTTGACGAAGTCAAAGAGTTGAATTTCAATAAAAGCATTAGGCTGTACTCGCAAACCACGAAGTCACTGGATGGCTTTAAACGAGTAGTGGAATACATACAAGAGCACATATCCCCCGAAGTTACTTTTGAGTATTACGACACTATCTGCAGGCAGGTAGCCAACAGGATGCCCAATATCAGAACATTTGCGGCCTCGCACGATCTTGTTTTCTTTGTTAGCGGTAAGAAAAGTTCCAACGGCAAAGTGTTATTCAACGAATGCAAAAAGATGAATGAGAACACTTATTTTATTGAAAGTGCTGATGAAATTGACCTTTCGGTTCTAACGAAAGACATCCGGTCCATTGGTATTTGCGGTGCCACATCTACTCCAAAATGGCTGATGGAAGATATTAGCATGTTTATCAAAGAAAAGGTCAAAGAACTTGAAAATTAACGTTATTTATTAGTAGATAGTTTACTTTGAGTGCAAAGCGCCCTAAATAATCTGGCTTTTTGCTATCTTTGCAACACATTTATATCTTAAAAAGGTTGTTATGGGAACGATTAAATGCATAGGTATTTTAACATCCGGAGGAGATGCTCCGGGCATGAACGCGGCTATCCGCGCAGTAACACGAGCTGCTATCTACAACGGACTTCAAGTCAAGGGTGTTTACAGAGGCTATAAGGGACTCATCACTGGTGAAATTGCTGAATTCAAAAGTCAGAATGTAAGTAATATCATTCAACTGGGAGGAACGATCTTGAAAACCGCCCGTTGCAAAGAGTTTACTACGCCCGAAGGTCGACAAACCGCATACGAAACGATGCAACGAGAAGGTATTGACGCGCTTGTCATTATTGGAGGAGACGGTTCACTCACAGGAGCCAGAATCTTCGCGCAAGAGCACAATGTTCCATGCATCGGGTTACCCGGAACCATTGACAACGACCTTTACGGAACCGATACCACCATTGGTTACGATACTGCGTTGAATACTATTTTGGATGCTGTTGATAAGATACGTGACACTGCAACTTCACACGAACGTTTGTTCTTTGTTGAAGTAATGGGAAGAGATGCCGGTTTCCTTGCATTAAACGGAGCCATTGCTTCGGGTGCCGAGGCAGCCATCATACCTGAGTTCAGTACGGAAGTTGACCAACTGGAAGAATTCATCAAGAACGGTTTCCGCAAGTCAAAAAACAGTAGTATCGTTATTGTAGCCGAGAGTGAACTAACCGGAGGTGCCATGCATTATGCCGAACGCGTAAAGAATGAGTATCCCGAATACGATGTAAGAGTAACCATTCTGGGTCACTTACAAAGAGGTGGAAGTCCTACGGCGCACGACCGCATTTTGGCCAGTCGTTTAGGTGCTGCTGCTATTGACGCATTAATGGAAGACCAGCGAAACGTGATGATTGGAATTGAGAACGATGAAATTGTTTACGTTCCCTTTACCAAAGCAATCAAGAATGATAAGCCGATTAAGAAAGAGTTAGTGAATGTTCTTAGAGAACTTTCCATCTAAATTGATCAGGAATATATACTAAAAAAGGCAACCTAACCGGTTGCCTTTTTTAGTATATGCCTATCGCTTCTTTAGCGGAACATATTCGGCTACATCAAGTACATTCTTGTACGCCGGACGAATAATGCGCTTACCGTCGAAGTTTAGTTCTTCGTTTCTGTGTGCACACCATCCAACGATACGAGCCATGGCAAACAGGGGAGTATATATTTCCTGGGGCAAACCTATCATCTCATATACAAATCCCGAATAGAAGTCCACGTTACTAGACACTGTTTTACCGTTATTCTTTACTTTAGCAAACATCGTAATGGCACGATCTTCGAGCAATTCAAGGAAAGCAAATTCCTTGTCACGACCTTTCTCTTTGGCCAAGTCGCGAGCCAATTCTTTCAACAGCAAAGCGCGGGGGTCAGAGATGGTGTACACCGCATGACCGATACCATAAATCAGTCCGGTTTTATCGTAAGCTTCCTTGTTAAGCATACGAGTAAAATAGGTATCAATCTCATCAACATTGGTCCAGTCCTTGATCTTTTCTTTCAGGTGATGAACCATATCAATAACCTGTAAATTAGCACCACCGTGGAGCGGTCCTTTCAATGAGCCGATACCCGCTGCGATAGCAGAATAAGTATCTGTACCCGTTGACGAAGTAACGCGAACAGTAAACGTAGAGTTGTTACCGCCACCGTGTTCTGCCTGCAACACAAGTAATAAATCGAGCGTGCGAGCTTCCAGTTCCGTATAATCTTTCTTCAACATGAACAAGAAGTTCTCGGCAATGGAAAGATTCTCCTGCGGGTGACGAATGTGCAGAGACCGTCCAAAAGTAGCATGCCTCAACATATTATAGGCATAAGCTATGATGGTAGGGAATTTAGAAATCAATTCAATGCTCTGCCTCATCAGATTATCGCGGGAGTTATCATCGGGCTTTGGGTCAAAGGTGTAAAGTTCAAGTACACTTCTTGCCAGAATATTCATAATATCAGAACCCTCCAGTTCCAGAATATTCATTTTAGTTTTCTGTTCAAGCGGCATATTATCATTCAACAGCTCCAGAAAACCGGCCAACTCCTCTTTATCGGGCAAACGTCCCGACAGTAACAAGAAAGCCACCTCTTCGAATCCAAAACGTTTTTCCTTGATGGTAGAGTGAACAAGGTCCTCTACATCATAGCCCCTATAAAACAATTTACCGGGAATAGGCTGCAAGCCCCCACCGGGAATTCGCTCATAGCCCACTACGTTGCCAATCTTTGTAAGACCCACCAGCACTCCGGTGCCGTCTTCGTTGCGCAAGCCACGCTTCACATCGTATTTTTGGAAGAGTTCATTATCAATTTTGGTGCAACTCTTCATCTCTTCAGAAAGTTTGTATATAATATACTCCTTTTTCATATGGTTCATTGTTTTAGGGTTATTATTTCTTTTGTATTTTTTCCGTTATTTCTTTCGCAAAAACCGAGGTAGGCAACGCCTTTCCTCCGGGCATGAAACGAGCCAGATCATTGGTAGCCCTGCCATCGGCAAAGCTTTCTTCCAATGCCTTTTCGATAACGTCTGCTGCTTCTTGCCAGCCGAAGTACTCCAACATCATGACTGCCGATAAAATCAGCGAGCAAGGATTGACCACATCTTTTCCCGCAATATTGGGAGCCGTGCCGTGTGTCGCTTCAAAAATGGCGTGACCGGAGTCATAATTAATGTTTGCCCCCGGTGCAATGCCAATACCACCTACCATAGCGGCCAACTGATCGGATATGTAATCGCCGTTGAGATTTAAAGTAGCAATAACAGAATATTCTTCGGGAACTAACAAGGTGTTTTGCAGAAAAGCATCGGCTATGCAATCTTTCATAACCAACTGGCCTGTGCTGATGTATTCACCAAATTCTTTTTCCGCCAGCTCGTAGCCCCATTTCTTGAAGCCGCCTTCCGTGTACTTCATAATATTTCCTTTGTGCACCAACGTTACCGAAGGTAAATGGTGCTCAATGGCATACTTACATGCCGCACGCACCAAACGCTCAGTGCCTTCACGCGAGACGGGTTTCACACCAAAAGAAGAAGTTTCCGGGAAGCGTACTTTTGTTACGCCCATCTCCTTGTGCAGAAACTCGTAGAATTTATTTGCTTCGGGCGAACCTGCCTCCCACTCTATGCCGGCATATATATCTTCCGTATTCTCGCGGAAGATGTGCATGTTGACCTTCTCGGGCTCTTTCACCGGAGAAACGACCCCTCGGAACCAGCGAACCGGACGAAGACAGACATATAAGTCCAACGTTTGTCGCAAAGCCACATTCAAAGAGCGGATGCCACCCCCAACTGGAGTAGTGAGTGGGCCTTTAATACCTACCAGGTATTCTTCAAAAGCCAGCATCGTTTCGTCGGGCAGCCATGAACCGGTTTGGTTAAAAGCCTTTTCGCCGGCCAACACCTCCACCCAGTCAATCTTACGTTTACCTCCGTACACCTTTTCAACAGCCGCATCAACTATCAACTGCATGGCCGGAGTTATCTCGGCTCCTACTCCATCACCCGTAATATAAGGTACGGTTGGGGTATCGGGAACCAGTAATTTACCATCTTTTTGCTTAACAATCTTGCTCATTTTATTTTGTATTTAAAGCAGATCCTGCCTTAAACCAGGCAATCTGCTGTTCATTGTATGTATGTTGCACTTCAAAACTCTCCACCGTACCATCTGCATGCAGAAGTATGATGATGAAGTTTTTGCCGGGAGCAAACGCTGTCAATCCCGATAACGTGATAACATCCGCCTCACGAATGCGATCGTAATCATCTTTATTCACGAAAGTAAGTGCCAACATGCCTTGTTTCTTGAGGTTCGTTTCATGAATACGCGCAAAACTCTTTGCCAAAATCACTTTCACATTCAAGAATCGAGGTTCCATAGCTGCATGTTCCCGACTGGATCCTTCGCCGTAATTTTCCTCGGCTACTACGATGGACGAGATACCCGCCTGCTTGTATTGTTTGGCCGTGCCCGAAACGGTTTCATAAGTCTGTGTGAGCTGATTGAGGACCTTGTTCGTTTCACCGTTGAAGGCATTGACCGCTCCCATCAGCATGTTATCGGAAATGTTTTCGAGATGCCCTCTGAAACGTAACCACGGACCAGCCATGGAAATATGATCAGTAGTACACTTACCCGCAGTCTTGATGAGTAATTTCATTGAAAGCGCATCCTCACCGTTCCAGGCAGAGAAAGGTTCCAATCGTTGCAAACGCTGTGACTCGGGACTGATAGCCACCTGCACATGACCTCCTTTGGGAGCCAGGTAACCGCTTTCGCCTGACGCAAAACCCTGCAACGGAAGTTCATCACCTTTGGGCTCGGTCAGTTTCACTGCTTCACCTTTTTCATTTACTAACGTATCAGTAAGCGGATTAAAGCCCAAGTCGCCTGCAATGGTCAGCGCCATAGTCAGCTCCGGAGAAGCGACAAAGGCAAACGTATTGGGATTACCGTCGGCACGTTTGGCAAAGTTACGGTTGAACGAAGTTACGATGGAATTTTTACGTGTAGGGTCATCGGTATGACGTTTCCACTGTCCGATACACGGACCGCAGGCATTGGCCATAATAACCGCCCCTACTTGTTTGAATGTATCAATCATACCATCGCGCTCCACAGTAGCCCGTATTTGTTCAGAGCCGGGGTTCACGATCAGCGGTGAAGCCACTTTTAAGTTCAACGCCACAGCCTCTTTCGCTATGGAGGCGGCACGACTTATATCCTGATACGAAGAGTTGGTACACGAACCAATCAGTCCCACTTCCATCTTCCGCGGATAATCATTGGCCTTTACTTTAGCGGCAAATTCAGAGATAGGCGTAGCCGCATCGGGCGTAAACGGACCGTTAATGTAAGGTTCGAGAGTTGAAAGATCAATCTCAATCACCCGGTCATAATATTGTTCGGGGGCAGCCATAACTTCAGCATCGGCACACAGTTCATGCGCCACGCTGCTTGCCATTTCGGCTACACAGGTTCGACCTGTTGCTTTGAGGTAAACAGCCATGCGTTCATCATAAGGAAACAAAGAAGTAGTAGCTCCTACTTCGGCCCCCATGTTACAAATGGTGCCCTTGCCCGTTGCCGACAAACTTTCCGCGCCGGGACCAAAATATTCTATAATAGCATTGGTACCCCCCTTTACGGTCAAAATACCTGCCAACTTCAAAATGACATCTTTCGGCGAAGCCCAACCGTTGAGTGTGCCGGTAAGCTTCACGCCAATGAGCTTCGGCATTTTGAGTTCCCACTCCATGCCGGTCATCACATCAACTGCATCGGCACCACCCACACCGATGGCAACCATGCCCAGTCCGCCGGCATTGGGCGTGTGCGAGTCTGTTCCTACCATCATGCCACCCGGAAAAGCATAGTTTTCCAGTACCACCTGATGAATAATTCCCGCACCGGGTTTCCAGAACCCGATACCAAATCGGGAAGAAACATCACGTAAGAAATCATACACCTCACGGTTCGTTTCCGTAGCCGTGGCAATATCTTCCTTTGCCCCTTTATAGGCTTGAATAAGGTGATCGCAATGAACGGTAGACGGCACCGCCACGGTTTCTTTCCCCGCATTCATAAATTGCAGTAACGCCATCTGAGCAGTAGCATCCTGCATCGCCACACGATCGGGACGAAAGTCGACGTAGTCCTCTCCCCTTTGAAATGATTTCAGCTTGTTTTCATCGTAAATGTGAGCATACAGAATTTTTTCGGCTAGTGTGAGCGGGCGCCCCAAAGCCATCTTTGCCCGTTTTATTTTCTCCAGATAAGAGCCATAAAAGCTCTCTAACATTTCCTCGTCGTATACCATTGTCTCTTATATTTATAAATCTACATTATAACGAGCCAAAAAGCAGTAATGTTTAAGAAATAGGCTGTTTTTTGCGATTATCTTTCAACAAAAGACGTACCTTTGCAACGAATTCGAATAAAAATACAGGTGAACAAGATAAATACAAGCACTTTGTGCGCACAAACCTCTTTGCAGCAACAACAACTGTTGTTACGCATGGAATATGAATACGAAAAAGAAGAATTCCAACGTTTGACCCAGACCATGGGCATTGGAAGAAAGATAAAACGCGGGCAATGCTGGTATCCTGTTTCTACGGGAAGAAGTTATTACAACTCTCTGAATCAGTTCGTTATAGAAATAGAGCGCAAAGAGGATAAAGACATTGAACATGCTTTTGAATACGGTAAGCCGGTTTGTTTCTTCACACAAGATGCCGGTAATCAGATAAAATATTTGCCATTTACCGCCCAGGTAAGCTATGCCGATGACGAACGAATGGTAGTGATCCTGCCCGGAGCTTCGGCACGCATTGAGCTGGAAGGAGCACATCAACTGGGTGTTCAGCTTTATTTTGATGAGACCAGTTACCGAACCATGTTCGAGGCATTGGCCGATGTGATCAGGGCAAAGGGCAACAGGCTGGCTGCTTTGCGAGACATCATGCTCGACAATCAGTTGCCTGCCGAGCGACAAATTTTCCCTCAACGCTTTCCCTGGCTCAACAGTACACAAGAAGAAGCTGTCAACAAGGTGTTACGAGCCAAAGATGTGGCGGTGGTGCACGGGCCTCCGGGCACTGGTAAAACAACCACGCTCGTGGAGGCCATATACGAAACATTGCATCGGGAGAATCAGGTGTTGGTCTGTGCGCAAAGCAACGCGGCGGTAGACTGGATTGCCGAGAAGCTGGTTGACCGTGGTGTGGCTGTGCTGCGCATTGGAAACCCCAGCCGAGTGAACGACAAGATGTTGTCTTTTACCTACGAGCGTCGTTTTGAAAGTCATCCGTTGTACAGTGAATTGTGGAGCATCCGCAAGGCTATTCGTGAAACGAGCCGCAAAAGGCATGAACGCATAAGCGAACTGAAAGATCGGGCCACACAAATTGAGATACAGATCAACGAAGATTTGTTTTCGCAAGCACGTGTCGTAGCCTCAACGCTGGTCAGCTCCAATCATCGTGTGCTGAGCGGACGCAAATTCAGCACGTTGTTTATTGACGAAGCAGCCCAGGCTTTGGAAGCCGCTTGCTGGATTGCCATCCGAAAAGCCGAACGGGTAGTGTTGGCGGGCGACCATTGTCAGCTGCCACCCACCATTAAATGCATAGATGCGGCCCGCGGCGGACTGTCGAACACGTTGATGGAAAAGATCGTGACCGGTAAACCTCAAAGTGTTTCTCTGCTCAAAGTGCAGTATCGCATGCATCAAGCCATTATGCACTTTCCTTCGCATTGGTTTTACAGCGGCGAAGTTTATGCCGCTCCTCAAGTGCACAACCGAAGTATTCTGGATTATGATACTCCGCTGGTATGGCTGGACACGTCGGGACAGGACTTTCAAGAGGAGTTCGTGGGCGACAGTTACGGACGAATTAACAAATCCGAGGCGAACCTTTTGCTCACCGAACTGGAGAACTACATCAAACGCATCGGGCCCAAGCGCATGCTCGACGAGCGTATTGACTTCGGCATCATATCGCCATACAAAGCACAGGTGCAGTACTTGCGAAATGAAATAAAACGCAGCCGTTTCCTGCGGCCATTCAAAGCGGCCATCACCGTTCACACCGTTGACGGCTTTCAGGGACAAGAACGCGATGTTATTTTCATCAGCTTGGTACGCGCCAATGACGATGGACAAATTGGTTTTCTGAGTGATCTCCGCCGCATGAACGTGGCCATTACCCGCGCACGGATGAAGTTGGTTATTTTAGGCGATGCCTCTACCCTAACCAAACATAAGTTCTACCGGGAGTTATTTGAGTACATTAAGTTGCTTTGATTGGGCGTTTTCATCAAAATACCTTTACTCCAGCACCCCTTTCCGTGCTAATCTTGTCAAGAGCAAGTTTATGTATTATTAACTAATGGTCAGGTTCGTACCGACCATTGGGAGGAGTTGGGCAAAACATAACCAACTTTTTGAAAAACATAACGGCCGATTTGAAAAAGATAACGAGCAATTTGAAAAGAGAAACCGTCTTTTGGTCCATGAGAAACCGTCTTACGGCCAAGAGACGGTTTCTCATGGACCATTTGCTACCGTGCAAATAAGAATAAGCAACCGTCTCAGTGAAAAATTGAACCGTACAAAACGAAAAAAGGCAGGAGTTTGAGCTCCTGCCTTTGCGCCTATATTAATTTGAATATACTATAGGATTATGATGACAAAGATAATACATTATATGATCAAAGTCAAGTATTAAAGCAATTATTTTGTATGTCAAGTCGGAATAGCATGAATAAAATGGACCTTCAAAACAAGCATTGGCTTCCATTACCAACAAAAAAACCGCCCCCAAGCCGGGAGCGGTTTCTATCCATCAACGAATGGATTGATTTATGTTAGTTGTTTTCAGGGCGAAGTTTACGAACCACTGCACCGGCTTGCCACATTTCACTTTCGCGAAGCTGACGAAGTTCTTCATTCAGTTTCTCACGATAGTCGGGTTGTGAGTTCGAATCAATAGAACGTTGAGCCTCATTACCTACTTTTACTTCGTGATACAATTTCTCGAATACGGGCTTTGTTGCATCGTGGAACGGACCCATCCAGTCGAGCGCACCGCGTTGAGCAGTAGTTGAGCAGTTAGCATACATCCAGTCCATACCGTTCTTTGCAAACAAAGGCATCAATGACTGAGTCAACTCTTCTACTGTTTCATTGAAAGCCTCCGAAGGAGTGTGACCGTTTTCACGCAAAGTTTCGTACTGAGCCAACAAGATTCCCTGAATAGCACCCATCAAAGTACCACGCTCACCGGTAAGGTCAGAGTAAACTTCGCGTAAGAAAGTTGTTTCAAAAAGATAACCCGAACCTACGCCGATACCCAAAGCAACCACGCGCTCAAATGCACGACCCGTTGCATCTTGGAAAATAGCGTATGAAGAGTTCAAGCCGCGACCTTCGAGGAACATGGTACGAAGTGACGTACCCGAACCTTTAGGAGCCACCAAAATAACATCAACATCTGCCGGAGGAACAATGCCTGTACGTTCTTTGTAAGTGATACCAAAACCGTGTGAGAAATAAAGAGCCTTACCGGCAGTCAGGTTTTTCTTCACTGTAGGCCACACTTCAATCTGTGCTGCATCTGAAAGCAGGTACTGAATAATTGTTCCGCGTTGACAAGCTTCCTCAATATCGAAAAGAGTTTCGCCAGGTACCCATCCGTCGGCAACTGCTTTTTCCCAAGTCTTTCCACCTTTACGTTGACCAACAATTACGTTGAAGCCATTATCGCGCAGGTTCAATGACTGACCGGGGCCTTGTACACCATAACCAATTACGGCAATCACTTCGTCTTTCAATACTTCACGTGCTTTCTCCAAAGGAAATTCTTCACGGGTTACTACATTTTCAGTAACGCCACCAAAATTCATCTGTGCCATTTTGTTTTTAGTTTTTTATGCCTCTCTTACGCATTCTGTTTTACGTGGCGAAAGGCGGTTATTAATTATATAATTCTCTTTATTACTGTTATACGAATATCACTTTCGAACGACAAACCACTTCGTCATCGTTCTTCTTCACCTCCACATGATATTCATCGGGCCCGGCCTGCTGCATGGCAAATGCCAGCTTATCTCCGTAGTAGCTCTCGGCTACATAAGCCATTTCAAAGCGGCGGATACGCTTCGTTTGATACATTTCAATAGGAAATAAGTCGAGTATGTGCTCTATGTAACGAATGCTATTAACGTGTCCGTTGATGTCAATGTCACTGTAACGTGCCTCCAGCGTACCGGCAGGCGGCACATCGGCATCGACTTTAATGCGCGAAGGCTTCTCAATAGGGCAAGGTTCCTGGCACACATAATCAACAATGCCGCCACCGTGCAAAGTAAGCAAGTCGGCAGGCTTGCGGGTTGAAAGGTTAATCATAGCCCAGATAGAACGGGCATAGCCAATCTTCTTGCCGTCTTTGTTAATGATGGCAAAGTTACGGTCTGTAAAAAGGCGATACACATTCTCAACCCAGGTTTGTATGCTGAACTCTTCGTATTGATAAGGCATTTCGTCGAGTTCAACGGCCAAACGTGAAAGAACCCACGTGTAATTGTCTTCATTGAGCGTGGCAATTCCAAAGCCACGGTCGGTAGCATGGAAGCCGGCACAGTTCAGTAAATGATTGCCCAGCACGCCCATGGTAAGCCTTCCGTTGAAGTCAACATGAAACGGTTCGGCAACAAAACGATAGGTTCCTATTTTATTCTCCGGTTCACTCATTCTTCGCAATTCTTTTTACTGCGGATATGCTTCTGTTCTCTTTCGGTCAGATACTCACTCAGCTTTTCCACGCAACTCTTCGTAATGGCAATGCGGCCCGAACGAACGAATTGCAGTATGCCTATTTCCTTCAGATCATCGTACAATTCCTGCGTTTCCTCCGTTGTTCCCGATTTCTGAATCACCATGTAAGTAGGATTGATTTCAATGATACGGGCATTGTGACGGCTCACGATGTACTCCACACGGTTACTGTCAAGCAACTCCTGCGTAGGGATCTTATAAAGTGCTATCTCGCGAAAGAAGATTTCATCATCCGTAAAGTAATGAGCCTGAACCACATCAATTCGTTTTTCAATCTGTTTGGTTACTTTCTGAATCGTATCTTCATCCGTACAAGTAGTGATGGTATATTTATGAATACCCTTGATGGAAGAAGCCGACACATTGAGGCTCTCTATGTTCAACTGTCTGCGGGTAAATATAGTAGTAATCTGATTAAGAATACCAGCTATGTTCTCCGAATAAACGTTGAGGGTGTATAATGTTTTATCCATAATGTTTTAATGATTAGCCTAACATCACATTGGTTACCGTATCTCCTGCTGGTACCATGGGATAAACCATGCCTACCTGCTCTACTTCTACTTCAAGCAGATAAGAGCCGTCGGTAGCAAGCATTTCTTCAATAGCACCGGCCAGTTCTTCGCGCTGCTGCACCTTACGTCCTTTGATGCCGTAAGCCGAAGCTATTTTCACAAAATCAGGATTTATCATAGGGGTGTTAGAGTATCTTTCCTTAAAGAAAAGCTCTTGCCACTGACGAACCATGCCTAAGAAACTGTTGTTCAGCAAGATGATCTTCACGTTGGTACCGGTTTCCATGATGGTTCCCAGTTCCTGAATGGTCATCTGCAACCCACCGTCACCACAAAAGAAACAAACGGTTCTGTTCGGTGCTCCGAAAGCAGCGCCAATAGCAGCCGGTAAGCCGAAGCCCATCGTTCCGAGTCCGCCCGATGTAACCATGCTGCGCTTCTGCGAGAATTTAAAGTAACGGGCAGCAAACATCTGATTCTGTCCCACGTCAGTAACAAGCACTGCCTGGTGGTTGGTCGCCTCCGAAACGGCATGAACAACCTCACCCATGGTAATTTGTCCTTCTTTAGGGTGAATTTCCTTTTCCACAACTGCCTCGTACTCTTTTTCTTCGCAAGGCAAGAAGCTATCTCTCCATTCACGGTGGTTGTTTTTCTCAAGAAGTTCCGTTACCGCTGCCAGTGTTTCCTTGCAATCGCCCAATACGGCTACGGTAGTCTTCACGTTCTTGTCGACCTCCGCGGGGTCAATATCGAAATGAATAATCTTGGCTTGTTTGGCGTATGTTTTGAGGTTACCGGTTACCCGGTCATCAAAACGCATGCCGATAGCAATCAGTACATCACATTCATTGGTCTTTAAGTTGGGGCCCAAGTTACCATGCATACCCAACATGCCTTTGTTAAGCGGATGGGCCGACGGTAAAGCCGAGAGGCCGAGCAATGTGCATCCAGCGGGAATATCAGCCTTTTCAAGGAACTCCATCAGCTCGTTTTGTGCTTCACCTAGTTCAACGCCCTGGCCAACCAACGCCCATGGCTTTTTAGCTGAATTGATGATAGCAGCTGCTTCGGCAATGGCTTTCGGGTCCATTTCGGGAACCGGAACATAACTACGGATGTAGTCAATAGTACACGGCTCGTAAGCAACCTTTTCTATTTGTGCATTCTTGGCAAAGTCGAGCACTACCGGACCGGGCCTACCGCTGCGTGCTACGTAAAAGGCACGCGCTACCGCCCACGGTATATCTTCAGCTCTACGTATCTGATAGCTCCATTTGGTAATGGGCTGCGTTAAGCTAACTAAATCTATTTCCTGAAAAGCATCCGAGCCGAGCAATGAGCTTACTACCTGTCCGGCAATCACCACTATCGGCGTACTGTCAAGCATGGCATCGCCTATTCCGGTAATGGCATTGGTGGCACCCGGACCGCTAGTCACAACGCAAACACCAACTTCGCCCGATACTCTGGCATATCCTTGAGCAGCATGTGCGGCTCCTTGCTCGTGGCGAACAAGAACATGCTGCAACTTCTCTTTATAATCGTACAAACAATCGTAAACCGGCATAATCGCTCCTCCGGGGTAGCCGAAGAGGGTATGTACTCCCTCATGGATCAATGAGCGAACTAAAGCTTCCGATCCGGTGATGAGTTGTTTTTCCATTGTTTTATCTATTTCTTTTTTGTTTTTACTAGTTTTAATCAATCAACCGAACGGCTCCCTTATCGGCCGAGCTCACCATGCTGGCGTATGCTCTCAGGCTCTTTGAGACGTTGCGCTGACGGGTGACGGGTGCCATAGGCCGTGCAGCCAGTTCTTCGTCGGTCAGTTTCACGTTGATTGTTCTCTCGGGTATGTTTATTTCTATGATGTCACCGTCTTTAATCTTTCCGATATTACCTCCGGCAGCAGCCTCGGGTGAAACGTGTCCGATGCTTAACCCCGAAGTACCTCCGCTGAATCGGCCATCGGTTATCAAGGCACACTCTTTACCTAAGTGACGTGATTTGATGTAGGATGTAGGGTAGAGCATTTCTTGCATTCCGGGACCGCCTTTAGGGCCTTCGTGGGTGATGACGACGACATCGCCACTGACGACTTTGCCTTTCAGGATGCCTTCGCAAGCAGCGTCTTGAGAATCGAATACTTTAGCAGGACCGGTAAACTTCCAGATGCTTTCATCCACACCGGCTGTTTTAACAACACAACCGTCTTGCGCAATGTTTCCTTTCAAAATGGCCAATCCACCATCTTTAGAATAAGCATGTTCCATGTCACGGATACATCCCGAAGCACGGTCGGCATCCAACTCTTTGTAATAGCATTCCTGCGATCCCATTACCAAGTTAAACTTGCCGGCAGGTGCGCTCTTGTACTTTTTCAAAGCTTCATCGCACACATGGGGACTGGTAATACTATATTTATCAATGGCTTGGGCAAGAGTCATACCATCAACACGATGTACGTTGGTTTCAACCAATCCGGCGTTAGCCAGTTCGTGCATAATGGCCATAATTCCACCTGCCCTATTTACATCCTGAATATGATATTTTTGTGTATTGGGAGCAACCTTACACAAGCAAGGGCTTTTGCGCGAAAGCATGTCGATGTCATCCATCGTAAAATCAACTTCCGCTTCGTGAGCAATTGCCAATAAATGCAACACGGTATTGGTTGATCCACCCATGGCGATATCAAGTGTCATGGCGTTGAGGAAGGCCGCACGCGTAGCAATGCTGCGGGGTAATACGGTTTCGTCTCCTTCACCGTAATATTTATAGGTATTTTCTACAATCAATTCGGCTGCATCCTGAAATAAGGCAGCACGGTTGGCATGCGTTGCCACGATGGTTCCGTTGCCGGGTAAAGCCAATCCGATGGCTTCGTTCAAACAGTTCATGGAGTTAGCCGTAAACATGCCCGAACAGCTTCCGCAAGTAGGACAAGCACTACGTTCTATCTTCTCCACTTCTTCATCGCTCACGCTGGAATCGGCCGATTTAATCATCGCATCAACCAAATCAAGGTGCTGACCGTTCAACTCTCCGGCCTCCATCGGACCGCCCGATACAAAAACGGTGGGAATGTTCAGCCTCATCGCTGCCATCAACATGCCCGGAGTTATTTTGTCGCAGTTACTAATGCAAACCATCGCATCGGCTTTGTGCGCATTAACCATATACTCTACACTATCGGCAATTATATCTCGTGAAGGAAGCGAATAAAGCATCCCGTCATGTCCCATAGCAATACCATCATCAATGGCAATGGTGTTGAATTCGGCAGCAAAACAGCCCAGTTTCTCAATTTCAGCTTTCACCTTTTGGCCTATTTCGTGCAGATGCACATGCCCCGGCACAAACTGGGTAAATGAATTCACTATAGCAATAATTGGTTTACCCAATTGTTCTTTCTTCATACCATTGGCTGCCCACAATGCACGAGCTCCTGCCATACGGCGTCCTTGTGTACTAAACGAACTGCGTAACTGCTTTTTCATAATTCAAATCATTTTATAATTAAAGAGCCTCTCTCACACAGTGAGAAAGGCTCCAAATTAATATCTATACTATACTGACATACATATATAACCTTCCTCACGCTCTTGATGGGACCACCACGACGCTAATAATATCCAGCAGAGACAGGTTAATAGATGTACTTGTAATCATATTCTTCTTATTTCTTAAATCATGTTGCAAAGGTAGCGGCTTTTTTATAAACTCCAAACAAATCGAAGAAAAAAAACGTTTATTAATTCATAATCGTAAGAAAAATAGGTCTCAAAACCTTATTCTATTACAATTAGTTTCAGAAGAAACCTTTTAGGAGGGTATTATAAAAGAAGTTTCAGAACCACGGAAGTGCTTAATAATCTGAAATTTACGCGTCAAGATACCAGAATCGAACTAAATAATTAGTATATTTGCAAACTCTGTTATGGAGGTATTATTAACCAGCTATTAAAATTTGAAAATGGAAACATTAGGAAACAAGTATATCACTGTAGCGTATGATTTGTACACTACAGAAGATGGAGAAAAAGACTTGGTAGAACAGGCAACTGCAGAGCGTCCATTCCAGTTTATCTCTGGACTCGGAACAACTTTGGATTCTTTCGAGAGCCAAATTGCAGGACTTGCCACAGGAGATAAGTTTGAATTTACATTAACTGCCGAAGAGGCATACGGCGAATACGTTGACGAACATGTTATTGAATTGCCTAAGCATGTCTTTGAAATAGACGGCAAATTTGATTCGGAAAGAATATTTGCCGGTAACCCTATTCCTTTGATGGACGCAGAAGGTAACCGTCTAAACGGTACTGTAGTTGAAGTAAAAGACGAAGTTGTTATTGTCGACATGAATCACCCGTTAGCCGGTGCCGATTTGACTTTTATCGGTCAGGTAATCGAAAGCCGTTTAGCAACTAACGAAGAACTGCAAGGCATGGTAAACATGATGAGTGGTGAAGGTGGCTGCGGATGCGGTGGCAATTGCGGATGCGGTAGTGGTGATGAAGAAGGCGGTGGCTGTGGCTGCGGAAGCAAAGAAGGCAAAGAAGAAGATGAAAGCTGCGGATGCGGCGGTGGCTGTCACTAATCGGATAAGCTATACTTATTATAATAAAAGCCGTGAAAGTAGTTTCGCGGCTTTTATTTATATATATAGGTGTTTATCAAATAGCCGAACGCTACTCTTTGTGCGTCATAATATCAAGAACTAGTTTATCTGTTTCATTCATTCCTTGTGAACCAATAAGGGTGAGGTTGCGAATGCTGCGATCAACATCCTGATCAATAATACCCTCTACAGAAGTAACGCATCGATTCTCCATGGCCATCATAGCCGACAAAACAGCTGTTGATACGCCACTAGCGACTTTCAATGCGCAACTGGGCTTGGCACCGTCACAAATCATTCCCGTCAGGTTGGCTATCATGTTCTGAACTGCAGAGGCAACTTGCGGAAAGCCTCCTCCCATGAGCCAGGTTATACCGCAACTGGAACCGGTCGCTGCCACCACGCAACCACACAAAGCCGATAACCGACCTAAACTTTGCTTAATGTAGATAACCGTAAGATGGCTCATCATCAGTGCACGTATCAGTTCTTCTTCTGTCTTTTCGTTTTCCTCGGCATAAATCACAACCGGCAGCGTAGCCGAAATACCCTGATTACCACTGCCGGAGTTACTCATAACAGGAATCATGGCTCCTGCCATACGAGCATCACATGCACCGGATGTATACGAAAGAATACGCGAAAGCGTACCGTTTCCCATCATTCGTTTCTCAGAATCACCTTTCAGCATTCTGCCTAAAGAATGACCGTAGCTTCCTTTAAAGGAACTCTCGGCAGCTGCTTTATTTAACTTTGCCGTATCTAAAATAAAGGCTATTTCAGCGAGTGGGGCCGTTAATGCAAAATCATACACCTTGTGTAAGGTCAGATTCAATGTTTTTTCTTGGGCGGAAGCATCTGCCACAACATCTTCTTTCAAGAGCACATCGGCATCTTTAGAAACAAATACAAAACGGGTGTGTTCACCCGATATAATTGCGCATGAGTGTGATGAACCAGCCTCACACACAACCTCAACATATAGCTTCTCCGTGCAATCGTCTTTCAAAGCAATGGATATACGCTTTTCGTTTAAGTAAGCCTTTCCTTCTTCCACTGCTTGAGGAGTGCTGTCTTTAAGAACTTCCAGCTGATAGCTTGATTTACCAATCAAGGCTCCTAGAGCAACTGCAATAGGCAAACCGATCATGCCTGTTCCAGGAATACCTACTCCCATTGCATTTTTAAGTATGTTGGCACTTAAAAACACACTAATCTTTTCGGGGCGACACCCCAATACCTCAGTTGCTTTCGCCACACACAAAGCAACGGCAATGGGCTCTGTACATCCAATAGCAGGAATAACCTCCTGTTTCACCAGGTTTATAATTTGTTGTCTCTCTTCTTGTGTCATAGGGAATATTACTATACGGTGCAAAAGTAGGCAATAATAAAGAGGGTGCAAAATAAAGGCATAGAAATACGGTCCGAATCTTTCTCTCAAAGACTCGAACCGTAGAAATCAATTAACCTTAATGAAAAAATATTATGAAAAACTAATTCGAAATATTATTTATGAGTGATTTTAAAAGTTACCTGACCTTTTAATGGGTTCTCTGTTAAGAGCCATTTATCTTGCTGCTTTTTTATATTCAAGTGGTGCAAACGATTATCCGATGGGAGACAAACACTTCCCTCAGCAACAGAACTATCGGCAGTAAAAAGACGAAGTTCAATGTTACTCCAATCCATTTTATCTGTACTCTGCGCCAAAGCAATATGCGGCAAAGCTACACCATCACGTACTAAAATAACCGCAGGAATCTGTCCGGCTTCAATTTCATTCCAACCCGATTGGTATACTTTGCCCGATTGGTAATCAATCCATTTACCACCGGGCAGGTAAACATTTCGTTTGTTTCCTACTTCCATCAAAGGAGCCACCAACAAATCGCTGCCAAACAGATATTGGTCTTCGATAGTCCACACAGCAGGATCGGTCGGAAATTCAATGCAAAGAGCACGCAACATAGGCAATCCTTTCTCCGTACATTCTTTAGCTTGCGCATAAATATAAGGCATCAAACGGTATTTCATTTCGGCGCTCTCACGGAAAGCGCGCACAAAAGAATCGTTATATAACCACGGTTCTTTAGGAGGTGCACCGTGCGCACGACTATGTGAGGTTAGGAATCCGAATGGCAGCCAACGTCGATAAAGTTCCTCAGGGGCCTTCTGTACAAAACCACCAATATCATGACTCCAAAAACTGAAACCGCTTAAACCAAGAGAAAGTCCGCCCCGAATTGTACCTAGCATACCAATATCCGTATTAGCAGCATCTCCTCCCCAATGAAGCGGATAACGTTGAGAACCCGACCATGCACTTCGTGCCCAAATAATGTTTTCACCTTTTACTTGCTTGGTTATCTCGGCTACCGCTTTATTGTATCGCAGCGGATATAGGTTATGTTCATACAACCCTCCTTTGCCCGATGCATAAAAACCGTTAAGCGGTGCTGCTTCGCCAAAATCAACCTTTATGGCACCAACACCCATAGAAAGCAACCCTGACAACTTTTCCTGGTACCAACTAACGGTCTGTGGATTTGAAAGGTCGAGTACAGCATCTTCATAAGGCAACGTACCTGCAGCATTCTTCACTTGTAATCCTTTCTCTATTATTTCATTGAAATAGCGATTTTTAGGAGTGAAATAAGGAAGCTGCCACAACGAAATATGAAAACCATCGGACAGTAGGTCTTTTATCATCTTCCGGGGGTTCGAAAAACGACTGGGTGAAAAGACATAATCACATTGCCAGTCCGTTTCAAACCAACCGGTATCAAAGTGAATGACGTCGGCAGGTATATTATATTTCCTTAGGTTCCGCGCCACATCGTATCCTTCGGCTTCACTGAAATAGGTAATACGACTCATCCAAGTACCAAAGCTCCACAACGGAGGCATGGGTGACTTACCGGTCAGGCAGGTATATTCATTAAGAACCTCTTTGGGTTCTCCGAAGAAAACAAATAAGTCGAGCGCTTCATCAGCCATAAACAGTTTATTGATACCGATGTAAGTAGACCCAAAGTCGCAAGTCACGGGTGCCGAAGTATGCATGAACATACCATAACCCCGATTACTCATAAAGAAAGGTATTGGTTTATACATTTGATCCGTTTCCGGGCCTTGCGGATCAGTCACAAACAAATTCACTTTCTGCCCCACTTTATTAATGGAAGTAAAGGACTCTCCACAACCCACAATCTTTTCACCCGGTGACAAAGTAAATACGGGATTGATGCTGCGTGAATTATCAACCCCTCTTTTGATAAAGTTGAACGGCAGGCTTTTCACTTGGGTAGAATCATTGTCGCACCACCGCCAAGTGTCTGTCAGTCGGCGACCGGCAGCATCGTAGAAACTAATTCTCCAAGGGTTCTCCTCAATAACGATGCAACCAAAAGCACTTTTATATTGGTGTGCACCCTTTAACGCCGTATATTTCCAGCTAGTATCCTTACTAGGGGCTCCTGCCAGCATAAGAGAAGGCGCATCTGCGGGTGCAATAGATGATGTCATCATGCGAATACGCAATGTACGCGGTGTAACAAAATCAACAGAAAAATTCAGTCGGGGATTGTTATCATAAGCAGCTTCAGGAAAATCAAGCATCTTTAAAGTTTGCGGCAACACAGTATTCACATTAAAAGCTTGCCGGGTATATAATGAATGACGTTTCCACTCAATGATTCCCTGAGCTCTTTCAGTATCAAAAGCCGATAGCTTGTCGGCAAAGAAAAACAGATTGGTAAAATCGGCAAAGTCGGCACTCATATCTTTGGCCTGACTTAGCAAATAGGGTGTTCCCCCATTAGTAGATAACTGAGCAAAGAGTGGTAATGAGAGCGAGAAGATAAAAATCAAGACAGTTATTATTTTCCTATTCATATTTATTGCATTTAAGGTTATTAACAAGAATGCGTAAAAGTAGAATAAATAAACGGCTCGGATAGTAGTCCTTTGTTTTATTATGGGGAATGAAATGTTGCATTGAGAAAAGTTTGTTATATTTGCAAGATAACGTAACATTAAAACCACAACTATATGTTTAATTCATTCGGCAATATTCTCAGACTCACAAGTTTCGGCGAGTCGCACGGTAAAGGTGTAGGTGGAGTCATTGACGGCTTCCCGGCCGGTGTGGAAATCGACATGGAATTTATTCAGCAAGAACTAAATCGCCGCCGTCCCGGACAATCGGCCATTACCACCGCCCGTAAAGAGCCCGATGAAGTAGAGCTTCTTTCGGGAGTATTTGAGGGAAAAACGACCGGATGTCCCATCGGGTTTATCGTTTGGAACCAAAACCAACACTCTAACGACTATAACAATCTCAAAGATATTTATCGCCCATCGCATGCCGACTATACGTATGCAGTTAAATACGGAGTTCGCGATCACCGCGGAGGAGGTCGTTCTTCGGCACGCGAAACAACTTCGCGGGTAGTAGCAGGCGCTTTAGCCAAGCTGGCGCTGAAACAATTAGGGATCAACATTACCGCCTATACAGCCCAAGTTGGTGAAATCAAACTTGAGAAAGATTATACAGCATACGATTTAAGTACAATAGAAGAAAATCCTGTTAGATGCCCGGATCAGGAAAAGGCAAAAGAGATGCAGGAGCTTATTTACCAAACAAAAGGTGAAGGTGACACCATCGGAGGTATAGTTACGTGTGTAATCAAAGGTTGCCCGGTTGGGTTGGGACAACCTGTATATAACAAATTGCATGCAGCATTAGCCAATGCCATGATGAGCATCAACGCAGCCAAAGCCTTTGAATATGGAATAGGCTACAAAGGCATACACCAAAAAGGCTCTCAACAAAATGACATCTTCTTCAACGACAACGGTACCATAAATACTCATACCAACAATTCAGGAGGTATACAAGGCGGTATCAGCAATGGTCAGGACATCTACTTTAACGTATTGTTCAAACCCGTTGCCACCGTATTGATGGAACAACCCACAGTGAATGCCGATGGTACGGATACCACTATCAAAGCACGCGGCCGTCACGACCCTTGTGTATTACCACGTGCAGTACCCATTGTTGAAGCCATGTCTGCTCTGACCATACTAGATTATTATCTGCTCGATAAGGCTACCAGATTATAATCAGAGCCATAAATAAAGAAACAATCATGAACAGAATTCAAGAATACATCAAAAAGAATGAAGAAGGCATGATGAACGATTTGTTCAGCCTAATCCGCATTCCCAGTATTAGTGCTCTACCCGAGCACAAAGACGATATGATGGCTTGTGCACAAAGGTGGAAACAACTTTTGCTCGAAGCCGGTGCCGACGAGGCAATGGTGATGCCTTCAGCCGGCAATCCTATTGTTTATGCACAAAAGCTGGTAAACCCACAGGCCAAAACCGTATTAGTGTATGCACACTACGATGTGATGCCCGCCGAACCATTAGAATTATGGAAAAGCCAACCTTTCGAACCGGAAATCAGAGACGGATACATCTGGGCAAGAGGAGCCGATGATGACAAAGGACAGTCATTCATTCAGGTTAAGGCATTTGAATATTTGGTAAAAAATAACCTGCTAAAGAATAACATCAAATTTATCTTCGAAGGAGAGGAAGAAATTGGATCACCTAGTTTAGAAGCATTTTGCGAAGAACATAAGGAAATGCTCAGAGCCGACATCATTTTGGTAAGTGACACCAGTATGCTCGGAGCTGATCTACCCTCACTGACTACCGGCCTGCGAGGCCTTGCCTATTGGGAAATTGAAGTGACCGGACCTAACCGTGATCTTCATTCAGGTCACTTTGGAGGTGCCGTGGCCAACCCTATCAACACTCTCTGCACCATGATCAGCCGTATTGTTGATCACGACGGACGCATTACCATCCCCGGCTTTTACGATGATGTGGAAGAAGTACCGCAAGCAGAAAGAGAGATGATTGCGCAAATTCCGTTTGACGAAGAGAAATACAAAGCCTCTATCGGTGTCAAAGAATTGTTTGGTGAAAAAGGGTATTCCACATTGGAGCGCAACAGTTGCCGTCCGTCTTTTGACGTTTGTGGCATTTGGGGTGGTTATACCGGTGAAGGCTCCAAAACTGTATTACCTTCAAAAGCTTATGCAAAAGTTTCTTGTCGATTAGTTCCTCATCAAGACCATCACAAAATATCCAAGCTGTTTGCCGAATACATCACTCGTATTGCTCCCCAAAGTGTACAAGTAAAGGTCACACCTATGCATGGCGGTCAAGGATATGTATGCCCCATCACACTCCCAGCCTATCAAGCAGCTCAAAAAGGATTCGAGATAGCGTTCGGAAAAAAGCCATTGGCCGTTCGCCGAGGAGGAAGTATTCCTATCATCTCTACTTTTGAACAGGTACTGGGAATTAAAACCATTTTAATGGGATTCGGTCTGGAGTCTAACGCCATTCATTCTCCAAACGAAAACTGCTCACTAGATATTTTCAGAAAAGGCATAGAAGCCGTAGCCGAATTTCACTTGGCGTATCAGGAATAATATATTATTTTGAAAATGGAAAGCTTAACAATTCAAGCAATAGGCCTCATGTCCGGCACATCACTAGATGGGCTGGACATTTGTTGCGCCACCTTTCAAAAAAGCAACAACCAGTGGGCATTTAAAATAGATTGTTCCAAAGCGTATTCTTATTCGGATGAGCTTAAAGAAAAGCTTGGAAACAAAGCGCAACAAATGTCAGCTATTGAATTTGTGACCTTTCATAGTGAATACGGAAAGTTCTTGGGCCAGAAAGTGAATGACTTCATGAAAGAATTTCACGTAAAGCCCAATATTATTGCCTCACACGGACACACCATTTTTCATAAGCCGGAAAAACAAATTATGTTTCAGATTGGAGATGGAGCTGCAATTGCTGCGGAAACTCACATCCCCACAGTCTCTGACTTTAGAAGATTAGACATCATGCTTGGCGGACAAGGAGCACCGCTCGTTCCTATAGGCGACCGTCTTTTGTTTGGGGCTTATGATTATTGTTTGAACCTGGGAGGTTTCTCAAACATTTCGTTCGAGAGCCAAGGGAAGCGCATCGCATTTGACATCAGCCCGGTAAATTATGTTATAAACCATTATTGCCGGCAAATTGGTTTGGAATTTGATAAAGACGGAGAAATTGCTCGTTCGGGTAATATCCACCAACCTCTTTTAGACGAGCTTAACTCTATCAAGTTTTATCAGCAACCGGGACCTAAATCACTGGGGAGAGAATGGGTGGAAACATTTATTTATCCCGTATTAGAAAAGTACAATCTACCACTCAAAGATACACTTCGTACTTTTTATGAGCATGCAGCTTATCAAATTTCCCGTATTGCTAAAGGCGGAAATTTACTGATTACCGGAGGAGGCGCATTCAACTTATTCCTTGTAGAACGAATACAAAAGTTAACTGCCTGCCGCATTGTAATTCCCGACAGGCAGATTATAGAATACAAAGAAGCTCTTATTTTTGCTTTTTTAGGAGCACTATATTGGAACAATGAGCCCAATTGCTTGGCTTCCGTTACCGGTGCCCCTTTTGATAATATTGGAGGAATGTTATTTAAAATGAACCATTCACGTTAAAACGCGTCTCATTCATCGAATAATGGCCTCAGTCAACTCCTCCACGGAGAAACCGGCAAAGAACTCAGCTGTATTAATGCTTTCAAGAGCACTGTGTACGTCCTCAACCGTATACCTCACTCCCTTTAAGGCATTCTCTACAGGCGAGAGATCACCGTTATTGCCAAAGAACGTTCCGTAAAATTTAATATTTTCAATCACAGAATTCTTTACCGTAGCAAAGACCTGAATTTTACCGGCAGTAAAACGAGTGGTGAGTGTAATATTAAACTGAGGCGAATGACCGTAATTCCATTCCCAAGAAGAAAATTTATCCTGACTGACCCGTTCTATTTCAGCCAATTCCGCATCACTGAAGACATACTCCTGCATATCCGGGAATTTACGCTTCATGTGTTGCAAAATAGTCTCCGAGAATTCCTCAACCGTAATTTTCCGGGGCAAGTGAGGCAATATATTTGTTACCGCACTACGAACTGATTTGACACTCTTCGAGTCAATCAGATCCTTAGGAACCTCCAGCGCCTTAGATAAAACACTCAAATTCGTATCAAACAAAATGCAACCATGATGCATGATGCGCCCATTAATATAAGCTTGAGCATTACCACAAATTTTTTGTCCCCCAATCACCAAATCGTTTCTTCCGGTGAAGCTAGCCTCAACGCCCAACTCTCTCAACGTTTCAATAACCGGTTCCGAGAAAGTTTTAAAGTCAAATTGACTTCCTTTTTCCTCATTAGATATGATGGTATAATTGAGGTTGTTGTGATCATGATAAACAGCCCCGCCGCCCGAAATTCGTCTCACCACATTGATGTGATTCTCACGCACATATTCTGCGTTAATCTCTTCCAGTGTATTCTGATGTTTGCCAACTACAATAGTTGGTTCGTTGATCCACAACATGAACACCTTTTCGTGATTCAGCAACTTTTTGAAACAATACTCCTCAAGCGCAATGTTATACTGAGGCTTATTTGATTTACTGATAATATAGATCATACTGTATTATTTAGAAAAAAGAAAATCAACTTACTGCATCCAAAGATAAGCAGAAATTGATTTTCTTTATCATGTATAGTAAAATTCCGGTTAAGATTTCTTTTTCGGGATATGTATAGACTCACCCAACACATCGGCAAAAGCCTCATATAAAGCTTCTGAATACGTAGGGTGTCCGTAAATAACCTTCACAACCTCATCGACTGTTATCTCCAATTCCATCAATGCAGCAGCTTGATTGATCATTTCAGCAGCTGTAGGTCCAACGATATGAACCCCCAGAATCTCACCGTATTTGGCATCGGCTATTACTTTTACAAAGCCCAGATTATCACCGGAAGCCATGGCACGTCCGTTAGCTGCAAAATCAAAACGTCCAACCCTTACATCATACTTTTCACGAGCTTGTTCTTCGGTCAATCCAACCATGGCAACTTCCGGAATAGTATAAACTACAGAAGGAGCAGAAGCCAATTTCACTTCACGATGATTACCTTTCACAGCGTTTTCGGCAGCCACCTCACCCATACGGAAAGCAACATGTGCCAACATCTTAATACCGTTCACGTCACCCGGTGCATAAATACCTTTTACGCTAGTTTCCATAAACGAATCAACCTTAATCTTTCCACGCTCGGTTTCGAACTCAATTTCGCCTACACCTTCTAAATCAGGAACACGTCCGATAGAGAGAAGAGCTTTATCAGATTCAATCACCTCACCGTTAGCCAATTTTACCTGAAGCTTATTTTTTGCTTCTTCAATACCAACAATAGAAACGGAGTTCAGAATCTTAATACCTTTCTTTTTCAACGTATCCGCCAGTACTTTAGACGCTTCGGAATCAATTGCCGGAACTATTCGGTCCATCATTTCGACAATGGTCACTTTACTGCCAATGGCATGCATGGCCAAAGCCATCTCCACACCAATCACACCACCACCAATTACAGTTAGCGTTTCGGGTACTTCCTTCAATGAAAGAAGTTCATCACTTGACAGAATACGAGGATTGTCAATGCCGGGAATATTGATTCGAGAAACCTTAGAACCACCTGCTAAAATGATTTTATCAGCCTTAATGATTCGGTTACCGTCAACCACCACATCTTTGTTCTTATTAATTTTGGCCACCCCACGGAAAACATCCACACCATTACTTTTCAGCAACGCTTCAACACCCATGGTAAGCCTCTTCACCACACCGTCTTTGAATTTCACCACCTGATTCATATCGATGGAGTATTTTGTGCTGGCAAAATTAATACCGCGAGCTGCTCCCATCTCGATAGCCTCAATAATCTCAGCGTTCTTCAAATACGTTTTGGTAGGTATACAACCCACATTTAAACAAGTACCTCCGTACCATCTCTTTTCAATGATAGCCACCTTGGCTCCCAACTGCGCAGCACGAATAGCAGCAAAATATCCGGCAGGGCCACCTCCAATCACAGCCACGTGATACTCGTCATCGGCCACCGAGGCCAAAGGTTCTTGTTCAGCCACAGGTTTGGGTGCGGGAACCTCTTCTTCCGATAAATTCTCCAATGATTCACCCGGTTGTCCAATATAACCAATCACTTCAGTTACAGGTACCATGTCACCTGCATGATGAAGTATTTTCAACAAAACTCCGGAAACTTCAGCTTCAATTTCCATACTCGTTTTGTCGGTCATAATCTCAAGAATAATCTCCCCTTCTGTGACCGTATCACCCTCTTCCTTCAGCCATTTTACGATTTGCCCTTCGGTCATGTCAATTCCCGCTTTAGGCATAATTACTTCAAAAGCCATATCTTTTTGTTTTTTTATATTATCATGAACTAGTTACCCATCAAATCAATAACGAGAACGGATTTTCAATCAAAGCCTTTAAATCCGTCATAAATTTAGCCGCCACTAAACCGTCAATCAGTCGGTGATCACTTGTCAGACTCATGTTCATCATCGGACGAATAACGATTTCATTATTGATAACGACCGGTTTTTTCACAGTTGCCGCTACACTAAGAATCGCCGCATTGGGTTGATTGATAATAGCAGAAAAATGACTCACACCATACATACCTAAATTACTGATTGTAAATGTACTTCCCATTTGTTCGTCGGGTAACAATTTTTTAGAGACAGTACGTGCAGTCAAATCTTTGATAGCGACCACCAATTCGCTGAGTGACATTTTTTCAGCATGTTTTACAACGGGAACAATCAATCCTTCTTCCAAGCCAACAGCAACAGCCAAGTTCACGTAATTGTGAAAAATAATTTGATTGCCGTCTTCCGAGAGACTTGAATTGATATACTTATGTTTCAACAGCATACGTACCAGTGCCAATGAAAGCAAATCAGTGACTGTGATTTTCTTTCCCGTCTTCTCCATAATGGGTTCAATCAGTTTGGCACGTAAAGCATTCATCTCCGTCATGTCCACCTCCCAAGTCTGCATGAAAGTAGGTGCACCAAAATAACTTTCAGACATACGCCGTGCTATCACCTTTCTCATCATACTCATCGGAACCATTTCCGTTTCATCAGTAGAGTAACTTACAGCAGCAACTTGCTGAGAAGCTTGTGCATTAGTAGCAGCTTTCGCTGCAACAGCGACTTTTATCCCGGCAGGAGGTGTTCCATACAACTCATCACGGGTAAAGAAGGCTTTCACTTGCGGATCAGACACCAACGCAAGCACATCATCCTTCATGATTTTACCGTTGTGACCAGACCCGCTAATACCGTTCAAATCAATATGTTGCTCCTCTGCAATGTGACGCGCCAAGGGAGAAACATGTATCTTTTTTACGTAGTTAAACCCAGCCACATCATTTTTATGTATACGCCCTTTCGGCCCCGTACCCTCTACCTTTGAAAGATTTACTCCCAAACGTTTGGCCAAGACACGTGCCGCAGGGGTTGCTCTAAATTTTATTTCTTCCATCTTCCTCCTCCTTTACCTATTGTTCACTAATTTGAGGATATATTTCTTTATACGTTCAACACTCGGAATCATGGCCGTTTCAAGAGCCTGATTATATGGAACCGGAATATCTTCTGCTGCCAGCCGTAAAATAGGGCCATCCAGATAATCAAACGCTTCACTTTCTGAAATAATAGCAGACACCTCACCGATAAACCCGTTTGTTTTGTGGGCATCATTCACCAATAAAACTCGTCCGGTTTTCTTTACGGAATTAAGAACCGTTTCTTTATCCAGAGGAATCAGCGTACGCAAATCAACCACTTCAACACTTACCCCTTCAGTATCACGAACCTGATCGGCCGCTTGTAACACCCGGTCGAGCATACGTCCGTAAGTAATCACCGTCACATCCTTTCCTTCCCTTTTCAGATCAGCCTTTCCTAAAGGAAGCACAAAATCGGGATCAAGAGGAACCTCACCTTTCATGTTGTATTGGGCTTTGTATTCAATAAAAATAACCGGATTGTTGTCACGAATAGAAGCTTTCAGAAGCCCTTTAACATCAGCGGGAGTACCCGGAGCAACGACTTTTAATCCGGGAATGTGGCAAAACCACGACTCAAGCGACTGCGAATGTTGCGCCGCAGACCCTACACCAGAGCCAGCTGCACAGCGAAACACAACAGGTACCTGCCCTTTTCCTCCAAACATATAACGCGTTTTAGCCGCCTGATTAACAATGTTATCCATCATGTAAACTACAAAATCCATGAAAGTAACATCAACAATGGGACGCATACCGGTCATCGCTGCACCGATAGCACAACCCGAGATGGCATTTTCTGAAATAGGTGTGTCGCGTATACGTTCCGCACCGAACTCTTCGAGCATCCCTACCGAAGTACCGAAATCTCCACCGAAAATACCGACGTCCTCACCCATGAGAAATACGTTTTCATCGCTACGCATTTCCTCAGACATAGCCATAATAATGGCATCTCTGACAGACATTAATTTGGTTTCGTTATTCATTTATATCGTATTCTTTTTATTATTTATACAACTTGCAACCTTAAATATGATGCTGAAAATCAATCGGCAAAAACATCTTCAAAAGCCGATTCATAAGATGGTTCCGGGCTACTCAATGCAAACTTAACAGCATCTTCCACAGCCGTTTTCGACTGCACATCCAGCTCATCAAGTTCTTGTACGGTAGCGAGGTTATTATCAACAAGATAATTCCTGAATTTCACGATAGGATCTTTCTTTTTCCAACTATCAACCTCCTCCTTGGTACGATATTTACCAGGATCCGAAGTAGAGTGCCCAAACCAACGATAGGTAAGACTTTCAACCAATACAGGCCCATTACCATTGCGCACATACTCCACAGCCTCTTGCACTTTCTCGTACACAGCAACTACATCGTTACCGTCCTCAATAAAATGCCCGGGAATACCGTAAGCAGATGCTCTTTGATAATTATAGTCAACATTAATAACGTTCTTTATCGGAGTACTGATACCATAGAAGTTGTTAATGGAATAGAAGATAATGGGAAGCTTCCAGATAGAAGCAAGGTTGAGTGTTTCATGAAAAGTACCTTCATTACAAGCCCCGTCGCCAAAACAACAGAGAACAATTTTCCCTGTATTTTTCATTTTTTGAGTTAACGCAGCACCAATAGCCATTCCCATGCCTCCGCCTACAATGCCATTGGCTCCAAGATTTCCATTGTCTAGATCAGCAATATGCATGGAGCCGCCTTTACCTTTACAAGTTCCGGTAGCTTTTCCCATAATTTCGGCCATCATTCCGTTCAGGTCAATCTCCATGGCTATACTCTGTCCATGTCCACGGTGATTGGAAGTGATGAAATCTTGCTGTCCGATTGCCGCAATAGCACCCACATTGGCAGCTTCCTCCCCCACAGAGAAGTGAGTCATTCCGGGTACCTGCCCCTTTTTAACCATTTGGTTCACTTTATTATCAAAGTTACGGATGTCAAGCATCAGCCTGTGCATGTGCAGTAACTTTTCCTTTGGTATTTTTGCCATAAACTAATTGTTTTACAATAGATTATATAGAATCATTCTACATAACGAACGATAAACGATACAGATTGTTCAGGCCTTTTATCATTTTAACAGTGGTACAGGTATTTTTGGGGAAATGAAGATGTTACATTTTGATGAATAAATCTCCCACTAGCACCTATATAAAGAGCCAATACATAATAATAGTTAGCAAAACTAAAATGGTAATGACAAATCTTAGTTATATTTGTGCAATCAAAAACAACAAAGAATAACTCACAAACACGATGCAAAATATACCAAAGTGCAAAAACTAAAAAGCCCCAATATATATGATACGAGACAGTTGATAGTTGAGTAAGATTTAGAGAACTATAATTTAAAACTACACTATAATAAATATGTTATGAAGAAATATATAAATTTATTCAAGGTCACGAGTGTAACAACTTCAATATTGTTTATTTACTTAACATTTCAGCTATTATTCATGTCAGATGCTTTTGTTTCTGATTTAGGTCAACAACCATCCGAAGCCACCTCTGTCTTATCTCATCGGGTTGCTATGTTTATGTTGGGAATATCTGTGCTCATGTTTGGCGCAAGGAATCTAGCACAGTCAAAAGCACGAGATGTAATATGCTTCGCTACCGGAATTACATTGTTCGGTTTATCGTGTATGGGTTGGTACGAATTTACTCGTGGAACAGTCAATAGCTCGATTTTCATAGCGATTGGTATAGAAACGATTTTATGGATTTTATTTATGGTTATTTTATTATTAAGGAATAATACCAAAATATGAATTTAAAGACGTTAGTCCCAAAAGTAGTTAACATCTTGAAAAACAAAAAATAACAATGAAAAATGTTAAGTTAATAACACTAGTATGGTGTTTATCGTTTCTATATTCTTGCAACAAAGAAGAGTTAGTTGATTTTGACGGACCATGGATCAAAAATGAATCAGCCCAAGTAACTCTATATACTCGCCCATCCGATTACAGTGTATCTGGATCTCCCAATGAAGAACAGATTCAACTGATTCTACAAAATCAAAACAACTTTATCAAAGTCATTAATGATACACTTGGGTTAAATTACAACGGAAAAGTGTCTATTTACCTTTATAACTATGATGAAGCACTTGAGAAAATCGGAATAAACGGTGGTGGGCGTGCACTGACTGATAAACAAGTAATTTGTTACGCATTTGATGGAAAGCTGATGTATTATTCCAATTGGAAAATATCTGATTTTATGGGATTACACGAAATGGTTCATATTGTTTCTATTTCGCAACTCGGTAAAGGCGGGACCAGATTGATGACCGAAGGTTATGCTGTAGCCATTGATGGTTCCTATGCCGCCTATAAAGACAAAGATGGAAACATGATTCGATATCTGATCACTGAATGGATAGATGCTTCTGTTAAAGCGAATAAAGTATATTCTCCGTCCGAACTACTACTCAACCCTGATAATTTTCCTGAAGAAGTTTTTTATCCTCAATCAGGGTATTTCGTCAATTGGTTACTTAATAAATTCGGTTCCACAAAAATAAATCAATTGTTTACTTCAAAAAGAGAACATTTCAAAACCGATTTTTATAACATAACAGGAACCAATTTTAATGAAATAGAAGAAGAATATTTGAACTACATAAAACATAGTGAGAAATTAAAATAGATCATTCTTTTTACTCCATCATTTCTGATGGAGTAAAAAGAATGATCAGCTATCTTACAAAGTGCGTGAAAACTTTATCAACTCTTTGAGGCTCAATAGAACCCTTGGCTTGTTTACGCATCTGCAACAACCAAGCCATATTACTACCCAAAACTTGCATTATTTGAACACCTTCAGCATCTTGTAAAACTTCACCAGCTGTACGGCCGTGTATAATATTCCAATAATTAGAAGTTGCAAGTATCATTTCCGAATAACTAAGGTAATGATTTAAACTATCGAAAGTAGCAGATCCACCCGTACGACGAACAGCTACAACGGCAGCACCTACCTTGTGACGAAGAAGATTTCCATTACTTCCCGAGACATAAAAAGCACGGTCTAAGAAACTTTTCATAGTTCCCGGAATGCCGGCATAATAAACCGGTGAACCCAAAATAATACCATCAGCAGCTTTCATTTGCTGAATCGCATCATTAACAATATCTGTTGCTATAGTACATCTCTCATCTTTGTTACGGGCACAGCCACCACAAGCCAAGCACCCCCTGATTGCTTGATTACCAATGTGAATCACTTCGAATTCTATGCCCTCAGTCTGCAACTGTTTGCCTACTTCCATCAACGCATGATAGGTGTTCCCTTTCTTATGGGGACTTCCATTAATAGCCACAACTTTCATTTCTTTATCTTTTTAATTATTTTGTTACTGCAAAATTGATATATTTGTATCAATTACACAAGTACCTACCAAAAGGTTGTATAGTTACCAAAAGGAGTGAATTATGGATAATAAGGGAAGTATCAACAAATATATTTTCAAAGGCAAGGAATATTTTTGTTCTTTGGAATTGGTTATGGAGATGATTGGTGGCAAATGGAAACCCATCGTATTGTATCATCTGAAACAAGGAACGATGCGTTCGGGCGATTTACAACGAAGCCTGAAAGGCATATCTAACAAAATGTTTACCCAAACGGTAAGAGAGTTGGAGCAAACAGGGTTGCTTGAGCGGATTGTTTATCCAACCGTTCCGCCCAAGGTAGAATATAAACTCAGTCCTATGGGTGAATCTGTCATTCCGGTTATTGATACCCTTAACACTTGGGGTAAATCACTTACAACTCCCAAACTATTGTAGACGTACGCTTCCTTTCAACCTGATGTCAGCCGAAGAAGCTCCTATGTTGATACTCATTTCCCTTTAGGAAGTTTGAATGCCCTATACAAAACTAATCTAGCGGATGACGGAAACTACAGCCGTTCCTCCATTCCGAGCAACCGTAAGCTGTTTTGCCCCGAATGATAGTTCCCTTACCACAAAGCGGACACACTTGTCCCACCGATACGGACATAGAGGTTGGCAATGATGCGGCACCTTTCTCTTTCTTCGGTTTCGGAGTTGTGGCCTTGCGCTCACGCTTCTTGGGTTCCTTTTCTTGCAGAGTAACGGCTTCCTGAATCGTAATGCGACGGTTGGTATTATCTGCCAACACCGTCATCACCACTTCCGTAACCATTTGCTTCAGCTCCTCTAAAAACTGGTGCGCATCATACGTGCGCTTCTCTATTTCCCGCAGTTTCTTCTCCCACAAGCCAGTTAACTCAGCCGATTTTAATAGCTCTTCGCGAATAAGCTGAATCAGTTCCACACCCGTTGGAGTGGCAATGAGGTTCTTTCGTTCTTTACGAATATAATTGCGTTTAAACAACGTTTCTATTATAGCTGCACGAGTAGACGGGCGACCTATACCATTTTCCTTTAAGGCATCGCGTAATTCATCATTATCGACCAACTTACCTGCTGTTTCCATGGCACGCAATAACGTTGCTTCGGTATACGGACGCGGAGGTTGAGTCCATTTCTCGTACAAGTCGGGTACATGCGGTCCGCTCTCTCCTTTCACAAAGGCAGGCAATACATTTTCCTCCTCCTCAAGCTCTTTTTCTTCAGAAGTTTCCTTGGCAAAAACCACGCGCCACCCCGGATCCAGAATCTGCTTTCCTGTAACTTTGAATTCAATCTGATCCACCTCGCCCAATACGGTAGTGGTAGCCACCTTACAGTCAGGATAGAACACAGCGATGAAACGGCGGGCAATCAAGTCGAACACGCGTCGTTCCATATCCGTTAATGCCTGCGGATGAACCCCTGTAGGAATAATAGCGTGGTGATCGGTCACCTTCGCATTGTCGAATACTTTTTTTGATTTAGTCAACGGTTTTCCCTCCAAAGGAGCCGTGTAGACAGTATAATCACGCAAACCCTTTAAAATACCGGGGCACTTGGGATACATATCATCGCTCAGAAAAGTAGTATCCACGCGCGGATAAGTAGCCACCTTCTTCTCGTACAGAGCCTGAATCAACTTCAATGTTTCGTCTGCCGAGTAGCCAAACTTCTTATTGCATTCCACCTGCAAAGAAGTAAGGTCAAACAAACGGGGAGGAAACTCTTTTCCCTCTTTCCTGTTTACGCCGGTTACTTCAAAAGGAGCCTCTTTGATTTGTTCCAACAGTGCCATGCCCTGCTCCCGGTTCTCAATAGGATCGATACCCGGATTGGGTTCCACTTTCTTATTGGCTGCATCACCCTTCTTCTCTTCCTCAAGCAATACCTCCTCCTCACTCTTCTTAATGATAGCCGAGAAAGTAGTATCCCGATACACCGTTTTGAGTTCCCAGTATTGCTTAGGAGTAAAATTCTCTATTTCAAGTTGGCGGTTCACTATCAGCGCCAACGTAGGAGTCTGCACCCGTCCGATGGAAAGCACCTGTTTGCCTTGCCCATATTTGATGGTATATAAACGAGTAGCATTCATGCCCAGCGTCCAGTCACCGATAGCGCGTGACAGTCCGGCTTCATAAAGCGGCTGGAACTCCGATTGATCCTTTAGTTTAGAAAAGCCTTCGCGAATAGCCTCCTCCGTCAGTGAAGAAATCCACAAACGTTTCACCGGACACCGAGCTCCCGCCTTTTGCATGACCCAACGTTGAATAAGTTCCCCTTCTTGTCCGGCATCACCGCAGTTGATAATTTCATCGGCCTGCTGCATCAATTTCTCGATGGTGTGAAACTGCTTCTCATAAGTAGGATTACTGATCAGCTTTATACCAAAGCGAGGCGGAATCATGGGTAAACTGCTTAAGTTCCATGATTTCCAGGAAGGAGTGTATTCGTGCGGCTCTTTTAATGTGCACAAATGACCAAACGTCCAGGTAACCTGGTATCCGTTTCCTTCTATGTATCCGTCTTTTTTGATTTTAGCTCCGAGTACATCGGCAATATCACGCGCCACTGAAGGCTTTTCGGCAATGCAAACTATCATTTTGTCTTTTTATTGTAGAAGCAAAGGTATGGAAAATAGGGGATAGTTGAAAGGGATGGACAAAAAAAAAGGAGTCACGCCTGACTCCAACCTTTGTTAACCTTAAATCTAATACTATGAAAAACACATTGCAAAGGTACGCACTTTTTTGGCATTTGCAAGCTTCGTGTGCGAAAACGCATGCTTTATAACATAGTTTAAGAGTTACGCCCTATTTAATTAATTTTATAGCAAAGAACAAAAAAGAGGTAGCAAGTTTACCCTGCTACCTCTCTTATTTATCTAAAACCCGAAAGAGTTTTTAGTCTTCCATGAGTATCTCCAGAATCTGACAAGCAGCCTTAGCAACCGGAGAACCGGGACCAAAGATAGCTGCTACACCCGATTTGTAAAGGAAATCATAGTCCTGCGCCGGAATTACACCACCGGCAATAACTATAATATCTTCGCGACCCAGCTTCTTAAGTTCTTCAATAATTTGAGGAATAAGAGTTTTGTGTCCCGCAGCCAGTGAAGAAACACCTACTACATGCACGTCATTTTCAACGGCTTCGCGTGCAGCTTCGGCCGGAGTTTGGAACAACGGTCCCATATCCACATCGAATCCGCAATCAGCATAACCTGTTGCAACAACCTTGGCACCACGGTCGTGACCGTCTTGTCCCATTTTTGCAATCATGATACGAGGTTGACGTCCCTCTTTCTTGGCAAACTTATCGGCTAGTTCACAAGCACGCTTGAAGTCTGCATCGTTTTTACTTTCTGATGAATACACGCCTGATATAGTTCTGATTACTGCTTTATAACGTCCTACAATCTTTTCGCACGCATAAGAGATCTCACCTAAAGTAGCACGTACACGAGCTGCTTCAACAGCCAGTTCAAGTAAGTTACCCTCTTTTGTTTCCACACATTTGGTGATGGCATCGAGAGCAGCCTGAACTTTTGCTTCGTCACGACCTTCCTTGAGTTCTGCCAAACGTTCAATCTGTTCTTTACGAACAGCCGTGTTATCAATCTCAAGAATATCAATAGGAGCCTCTTTTTCGAGACGATATTTGTTAACACCTACAATGGTTTGCGAACCAGAGTCGATACGAGCCTGTGCACGAGCAGCAGCCTCTTCGATACGCATCTTGGGGATACCTGTTTCGATAGCCTTAGCCATACCGCCCAGCTTCTCAACTTCCTCAATCAATTCCCAAGCCTTGTGTGCCAACTCGTTTGTCAGGCTCTCTACATAGTAAGAACCACCCCATGGGTCAACGTTCTTGCAAATGTAAGTTTCTTCCTGAATATAGATCTGAGTGTTACGGGCAATACGAGCAGAGAAATCAGTAGGCAAAGCAATAGCCTCATCGAGCGCATTGGTGTGCAAAGACTGAGTATGTCCCAAAGCAGCAGCCATAGCCTCGATACAAGTACGGCCAATGTTGTTGAACGGATCTTGCTCAGTAAGTGACCAACCCGAAGTTTGCGAGTGCGTACGCAACGCCAGTGATTTAGAGTTTTTCGGGTTGAACTGTTTTACGATTCTTGCCCAAAGCATACGTGCAGCACGCATCTTGGCAATTTCCATAAAGTGGTTCATACCGATAGCCCAGAAGAAAGAAAGACGGGGAGCGAAAGCATCGATATCGATACCCGCAGCCACACCGGCACGAAGATACTCCAAACCGTCGGCCAACGTGTAAGCCAGCTCGATATCGGCAGTAGCACCTGCTTCCTGCATGTGATAACCCGAGATAGAAATAGAGTTGAACTTAGGCATCTTTTGAGAAGTATACTCAAAGATGTCAGAGATAATCTTCATAGAGAATGCAGGCGGGTAAATATAAGTGTTACGCACCATAAACTCTTTCAAGATATCATTCTGAATAGTTCCGGCCATTTCTTCCAATTTAGCACCCTGTTCCAGTCCGGCATTGATATAAAACGCCATGATAGGAAGCACGGCACCGTTCATTGTCATTGAAACAGACATCTTGTTCAAAGGAATACCATCGAACAAAACCTTCATGTTTTCCAATGAACAGATAGAAACACCTGCCTTACCTACATCGCCAACCACACGTTCGTGATCGGGGTCGTAGCCACGGTGTGTAGCAAGGTCGAACGCAACAGAAAGACCCTTCTGACCAGAGGCCAGGTTACGGCGATAGAAAGCATTTGATTCTTCTGCAGTAGAGAATCCGGCATACTGACGGATGGTCCAGGGACGCAACGTGTACATCACCGAGTAAGGACCACGTAAATAAGGAGGAAGACCAGCAGCATAGCCCAGGTGTTCCATTCCTTCGAGGTCTTCTTTTGTATAAACAGGCTTCACATTGATGTGCTCCGGAGTTTTCCAGTCGGCCTGAATACCGTTTGCCTTTTGCCATTCAGCACCGTTCACAGGCTGAAAAGCAGCATATATATCTAAGTTTTTAAAATTTGGTCGCATGTTCTTATTTCCTTTTTATTTCAACAGCTTTGCGTTATACTCTCTCAGTGTTTCAAGCACATTAACACGTACGTGAATAAAGTTCTCGATTCCGGCAGCCTTGAGCTCGTCCATGTTGGCAGGTGCTCCGGCTACGATAAACATGGCACGGCCGTTGAGTGCCTTAAAGGCAGGGACTGCATATTCAACATATTCGTCATCGCTTGAACAAAGAACCACAATGTCTGCATTGGCAGCCATAGCCGCTTCAACACCAGCTTCAACTGATTCAAAGCCGAGGTTATCAACCACCTCGTATCCGGCACATCCCAAGAAGTTGCAAGAGAACTGAGCACGAGCCTGACGCATAGCCAAGTTACCGATGGTAAGCATAAATGCTTTCGGACGTTTGGCAGCTGCTTCTGTTTCCAGACGTAAAGCTTCGAATTCACTTGCTGCACGTTGCAATTTCACCGTGGCAATTTCCTTATGCTCGCATCCGCAAGAACAATCGGCATCAGCCGGTTTCTTTTCGCCTGCTTTTTCAGAGAAGTTAGGGAATTGATTGGTTCCGAGCAACACTTCCTTGCGTTGTGCTACTGCTTTCTGGCGAGCTGCGCAACTTGCGTTAACAGCAGCCTGAACAGTTCCGGCAGTTAATGCCATGTAGAAACCGCCTTTATCTTCTACTTCAAGGAAAAGATCCCAAGCCTGCTGTGCAATGGCAACAGTTAGGTTCTCAACATAATAAGAACCGGCTGCGGGGTCAACCACCTTGTCGAGGTGAGATTCTTCTTTAAGAAGCAGCTGTTGGTTACGTGCCAAACGTTCAGAGAACTCATCGGGGTTTTGGTAAACCTTATCAAACGGAGTTACCGTGATTGAATCTACACCTGCCAACGCAGCACTCATCGCTTCAGTCTGAGTACGCAACAAGTTTACATGCGCATCAAACAAAGTCATATTGAATGTACTTGTTTCAGCATGTACTTTCATTTTAGCAGCACAGCGGCATTCATCGTTTTCACCTTTATTATCGCAGTCGCGCAGGCAAGTTGGTTCATAAGAAGCAACGATATTGGCCCACAACATACGAGCAGCACGGAACTTTGCTATTTCAAGGAAATAATTAGAACTGATACCGAAGTTGAATTTGATTTTCTTAGCTACCACAGTTGCAGGTAAACCGGCATCAGTAAGCTGACGAAGATATTCATTTCCCCAAGCGAGCGCATAACCCAGTTCCTGAGAAATATAAGCACCGGCATTGTTCAAGGTAAGTGCATTCACATTGAGCACTCGGTAGAAAGGAAGAGGTTGAACGGCTTCGATAAGAGATTTGGCTGTTTGAATCAAATCACCCTTTTCTTTACCGTCAACAAGCATCTTATTAAAATAATCATAGTTAATAGATCCTTGCAGCTTCTTCAAGTCATAGTCTTTCTTCTCGAAATAAGCCACCAGAAGTTGAGCCAGCTCTACCACATGTCGTTGGCAAGTTGAGAAGTTCAGTTCTACGCTCTCTGCGCAAATATCCTTCAACAGAGTTTCAATCACTTCTGCTTTCAGATCTTTGGAGTCGATACGGAAAGAAAGAGAATCGATTCCTTTCATCAGAATGTCCAGCGCTTTTTTGTTAGCCTCTACCGGATCAACCACATTGATATCCTGACGCACCAACCATACATTGCTTTTCTTGGTACCTCTCAGGTAAGGAAATTCACCCGGAAGTGCATCAACGGTTTTCAAGCCCTCGAGGTCTTCCATGCGGTAGAAAGGTTTCACTTTAAAGCCTTCGTTTGTTTTCCAAACGAGTTTCTTCTCATAATCAGCCCCTTTAAGGTCGGCTGTTACTTTCTCCATCCACTGCTCAGTGGTTACGGGAGCGAAGTCCGAGAAGAGTTTTTCTTTACTGTCTGCCATAGTTTATTTAAATATTTAAATATAATAATAGTATATTTATTCTTTAATCTGCTTATTGAATGAAACGAATAAGGCTTGCAAATATACTGAATAACTTAAAACGAGGTACTTATTTTATAGAAAATTGATAATGAGAAGCTATCTGTGAGGCTCTTTTGGCATTTGTAGATTGCAAATTGACGTAATTTAGCGCTGGCCTGCTTGACGGGTCAGAACAATATGGCTGTAAGTTAAATGATAAGGTCAAAAAAGAATCAGAAATTATTGGTTTCTCTTTAATGCTTTCTTTTTCATATTGATATGGATTCAAAGAAGATTTATGCTGCGAATATAGGTAATATATTTCTAACACAAATGCAATTCATTGAAATACTTTTACCAAAACACCATTTTCCACCCCTTTTCGGCCGATTTTTGTCAAGAGCAGGTTTATACATTATTAACTAATAAAGCAGGGAGCAACAATCATCAGCAAGACTTTGGCAAAACATAACCAACTTTTTGAAAAACATAACCGCCGATTTGAAAAAGATAACGAGCAATTTGAAAAGAGAAACCGTCTTTTTGGGTCATGAGAAACCGTCTCCCGGCCAAGAGACGGTTTCTCGCGGACCTTTTGCTACCGTGCAAATGGCAATAAGCAACCGTCTCAGCGAAAAAATGAACGGCACATAACGAAAAAAGGCAGGAGTTTGAGCTCCTGCCTTTGCGCCTATAATAATTTGAATATACTATAAGATTATAGGTACAAAGATAATACATTATACTGTCAACTCCAAGTAATTCGATCTTTTATTTGTGTGTAACAATCACACAATTATCTGTTATCCGATCCATGCTATTCAAACCAACAGAGACTGAACGTGTTTTTGCCGTTTTTCATCAAAAAGCACTCGAAATAGCCTAAACGTTGTCGTCTTTTTGGTTAAATCGGAGTTAAATAATCTATAGTATTAGTTAAAAGTGATAGATAGTGAGGGTAAAACAGTCGTTTTAGTGGTAGACATATTTTACCATCACTACCCTGAAACGCCTTTCAGCAAGTAGTTTTAGCAAGTTAGTGAGGGTAAGTGATGGTAAACCACACTTTTTTTTCTCTGGGAGAAGAGTTGTAAAACAAGCTAGCGGAACGTTCTAATTACAGCTGCAATTTCTTCTTCACAAATTCGGCTACGAACAGAACCGTATCATCTACTCCTAAAGCCGAAGAGTCTATGCATAGATGGTAGGTAGCAGCGGCTCCCCAGGTTTTGTAGCTATAGTAATTATAATATTCCGATCTTTTTTTATCTGTACGTTCAATCAGTTCTTCGGCCTCGGCCTTACCCACGTGCATGGTTTGACATAAACGCTCTATGCGGTCGTCTAGCGAAGCCGAAACAAACACATTGACGTGTCGAGGGTGATCTCTCAAAATATAATCGGCACATCGCCCCACAAACAAACACGACTTCTCAGCAGCCAGTTTGCGAATCACATCGCTTTGAACCTTAAACAAGGCATCATTGCTCAGGCAGCTGTTGCATGCCATAATGCTGTCATTCGGAAAAGGGAAACGCATACCAAACAATCCGTTCATCAACGGTTGAGAAGGCTTCTCGTCTGCCTTTTCAAAGAAATCACGGCAGAGGCCGCTTTCTTCGGAAGCCAAGTTTATAAGTTCTTTATCATAAAAAGAAATCTCCATAGCAGCAGCCAACTTCTCTCCTATCTCGCGGCCGCCACTTCCCAGTTGCCTGCCTATGTTAATTACAAAATTATCTCCCATAGCACTTAATTTTATCATGTTCAGCTACAAACTTACTGATAATTTCTAAAAATACATATCTTTGCACCGACAAAGTTCTTTCTCATCATTATCATTAAGGTGCCCCGGTAAAACGGGGAGAATAGGGAACCATGTGAAAATCATGGGCTGACGCGCAACTGTAAGCTGATCACTGTTTACCGCTCAATATCCACTGTGCAAACGGGAAGGATGGTAAATTATGCTAGCCAGGAGACCTGCCTTAATTGAGCTTTGACATGCTTCGCGAATAAAGCTAATGTCTGGAAATCCAATGGTATCTCCCGCCAAATGGTGTCATTATGTTATTTCCTCTCAAAAAAACTTCTCAAGAAACATCCAAAGAAGCCCGTAATGTGTTATTAGATACGTGAGAAAGATATTTATTAACTCAAACAAATAAATATGATTAGAAAAATCTTAATCGCCAACAGAGGTGAGATTGCAGTCAGAGTGATGCGCTCCTGTTATGAAATGGGCATTCAATCGGTTGCAGTATTTTCCGAGGCCGACAGAACAGCAAGACATACTTTGTATGCCGACGAGGCATATTGCATTGGCAGTGCATCAGCAAAAGATAGTTATCTGAATATAGAGAAAATCATTCAGGTAGCCAAAGCTTGTCAGGCGGATGCCATACATCCGGGATATGGCTTTTTATCAGAAAATGCAGATTTTGCCAGAAGATGCAGGGAAGAGAACATTGTATTTATAGGTCCGCAACCGGAAACAATGGAGGCGATGGGAGACAAGATTGCTGCCCGTATCAAAATGATAGAAGCGGGGGTTCCTGTTGTGCCCGGCACACAAGATAATCTTAAAAGTGTAGACGAGGCAATATCTCTCTGCAAGCAGATCGGGTTTCCGGTGATGCTGAAGGCTTCCATGGGTGGAGGCGGAAAAGGCATGAGGCTGATTCATTCGGAAAGCGAAGTGGAAGAGGCTTATACCATGGCCAAGTCAGAAGCAATGGCCTCTTTTGGTGACGACACGGTTTATCTTGAGAAGTTCGTGGAAGAGCCGCACCACATTGAATTCCAGATTTTGGGTGACAAGCACGGAAACGTTATTCATCTTTGTGAACGGGAGTGTTCTATTCAACGAAGAAATCAAAAAGTAATAGAAGAAAGTCCGTCGCCATTCATCAACGAGACTATTCGTCAGGAGATGGGAATGAAAGCGGTTGCCGCTGCAAAGGCTGTCAACTACGAAGGAGCCGGCACCATTGAGTTTTTGGTCGACAAACATCATCAGTATTATTTCTTGGAAATGAATACCCGCCTGCAGGTGGAGCATCCTATTACGGAAGAAGTTTTAGGGGTCGATTTGGTGAAAGAACAGATTCGCATTGCCGACGGACAGGTGATGCGTCTTTCGCAAAACAACATCAAACAGCGCGGACATGCCATTGAATGCCGGATATGTGCCGAAGACACCGAACAGAATTTCCGTCCGTCGCCCGGTATTATCAAACAGTTAATTGAGCCCAACGGCATCGGGGTGCGCATTGACAGTTATGCATACGAGGGGTATGAGATCCCCGTTTACTATGACCCGATGATTGGCAAGCTCATTGTTTGGGCTACTACTCGGGAGTATGCCATCGAACGGATGCGACGTGTTTTGTATGAATATAAAATTACCGGTATCAAAACAAACATCAACTACCTGAGGTGCATTGTGGAAACGGAGGACTTTATCGACGGGAAGTACGATACCGGCTTTATTCCCAAACACAGTGATCATTTACACATCGGTATTACGACACACACCGAGGAAGAAGAAAATGTAGCCATGATTGCAGCCTACATCGATTATTTGATGAATCTGGACGAGAACTCTACTCAGTCGGCAGATAATCGTCCCATAAGCAGGTGGAGGGAATTCGGCTTGCACAAAGGTATATTAAGAATTTAAACAGTGAAAGATGGAAATACACATTGGAAACAGAATAGCCGATATTCAATTAATCAGCAAAGATGGCAATAATGTAGTGCTAAGCATTGACGGAAAAGAGTTTGAAATAGATGTAGTAATGGCCGAAAACGGTTCTTGCTCCATATTGCACGACGGAAAGTCGTTCAACGCACAACTCATTCGTCAGGAAGACGGCAAAACGTATCAGGTGGATACACACATGTCTTCGTTTAAAGTCAATATTGTAGACAGTCAGGCCAAGTATCTGCAAATGAGAAAAAAGACTTCGGAAACGCCCGAAGATAAAATTGCTTCGCCAATGGCCGGAAAAGTGATCAGCATTCCTGTTACGAAAGGACAGGAAGTGAAGGCGGGTGATGTGTTGATCATTGTGGAAGCCATGAAAATGCAGAATAGTTATAAGGCTTCCTCGAATGGAACCGTGAAAGAAATCTTGGTGCAAGAAGGAGATACAATCAACAGTAACCAGGTATTAATTACACTCGATTTATTTAAAGAATAACAAGATGAATACAACGAAATATAACGATTTTGAGGAGAAGAACCGGAAAGCCGAACTGGGCGGCGGTGCCGATAAAATTGAGAAACAGCATGCAGCCGGTAAGATGACGGCTCGTGAACGCATTAACTTGTTGGTTGACAAAGATTCTTTTGTGGAACTGGATAAGCTGGTTACGCATCATTGCACCAACTTCGGCATGGAGAAAAACAAACTGGCCGGTGATGCCATGGTTAGCGGGTACGGAAAAATAGACGGACGCCTGGTGTTTGTTTATGCGTATGACTTTACTGCTTACGGCGGATCACTCGGAGCAGTAACGGCTCAGAAGATTGTTAAAGTGCAAAAGCTTGCATTAAAAAACGGTGCACCGGTTATCGCTCTCAATGATTCCGGCGGTGCACGTATACAGGAGGGAATAGAAAGCTTAAACGGTTATTCGGAGATTTTCTATCAGAACATTATGGCAAGCGGGGTGGTTCCGCAAATCTCGGCCATCTTAGGTCCTTGTGCCGGCGGAGCGTGCTACTCTCCTGCTCTGACCGATTTCATCTTTATGGTAAAAGAGAAAAGCCACATGTTTATTACCGGTCCCGATGTGGTAAAGGCGGTAACTCATGAGGAGATTGATAAGGAAAAGCTTGGCGGAACAAGTACGCACGGTTCGCAAAGCGGAGTAACTCATTTTGTGTGTGATACCGAAGAGGAGTTGTTGATGTCCATCCGTGAATTAATCAGCTTTCTGCCGGCAAATAATATGGAGGATGCTCCCGTTAAGCATAGCACTGACGATCCCAAAAGAGAGAATGAAGAGTTGCAAGACATCATCCCCGATGACCCCGATCAACCGTATGACATCAAGCAAATCATCGAATGTGTTGTTGATGAGCGTTACTTTTTTGAAATCATGCCCGACTTTGCCCGCAACATCGTAATCGGTTTTGCACGTTTGGGCGGACAATCAGTTGGCATTGTAGCCAATCAACCCAACTATCTGGCAGGGGTGCTCGACATCAATGCGTCTGATAAAGCAGCTCGTTTCATCCGTTTCTGCGACTCTTTCAATATTCCGATTGTTACGTTCGTTGATGTTCCCGGTTTTCTTCCCGGTTACTCACAAGAAAGTAACGGTATTATCCGTCACGGAGCAAAGATGGTTTATGCTTACGCTGAAGCGACTGTTCCTAAAATCTCTGTGATTACTCGTAAGGCTTACGGCGGTGCTTACATTGTGATGAACAGTAAGCTAACCGGATCTGACGTGAACTTTGCCTACCCCACAGCCGAGATTGCGGTCATGGGTGCAGAAGGAGCTATCAATATTCTGTTCAGGAATGCCGACGAAGTAACCAGACAAAAGGAGTTGGATGCTTACAAAAATAAGTTCGCAACGCCCTATCAGGCAGCCGAACTAGGAAGCATTGATGAAATCATTCTGCCCCGGCAAACTCGCATCAGACTTATTCAGGCTCTTGAGATGACTCAGAACAAAGTGGTGACCAATCCGCATAAGAAACATGGCAACATGCCTTTATAAGCATGTCAGGCCATCTTCTTGAATTTTCGGAACTGTCGCCAAAGCATGAAGCCGGAAACAAGACTTGCCGCTAAATCGGCCGTTGGCATACTAGACCATACACCGATAGCTCCAAAGTGTTGAGGAAGGATGATTAGGCAAGGAACTAAAAACAATAATTGGCGGGTGAGTGACAGAAAAATCGCTTTACCCGCCATTCCTATGCTTTGGAAGAAGTTGGCAGTAACCATCTGAAATCCTACGATAGGAAAGAAGGTCACCACAATACTTAAACCTTGTGAAGCTAACGCAATCAGCTCTTCATCTCCGGTAAAGATCGAAGTGGCCAAATGAGGAATGAACATACCGATTAAGAAGCCGGTTGTGGTAACGAATGTAGCTCCATAAATGGTGAGTTTAAGCACTTCGGTTACCCGCGGATACAACTTAGCACCGTAATTATATCCTGCAATAGGTTGCATACCCTGGTTAAGCCCCATCACAATCATGGCAAAAAGAAAGACCAGCCGGTTAACAATTCCGTATGCACCGATAGCTAAGTCTCCACCATGTTCTTTTAAACCATGATTGATTAAGATAACGATTAAGCAGGAGGCTAAGTTCATCATGAAAGGCGACATACCGATGGCTAAGGAATTAAGAACGATCTTCTTACGTAGCCTAAAAATTCCTTTGTGAAAATGCAACAGTTCGTTTGGGTTACTGAATACTTTCAATTGCCAAAGCAAAGCAAAAAATTGTGCTAGGACTGTAGCAGTGGCGGCTCCGCGGATACCCCATCCTAAAACAAAAATAAACAGCGGTGCCAGCAACACGTTAATAACAACTGTTGAAACGGTAGCCATCATGGCTTTCTTAGGATGTCCGGCAGCACGCAACGTAGCGTTCAACCCCATGTATAGATGGGTCACAATATTACCCGCCAATATAATCTGCATAAAATCTCTTGCATACCCTATGGTTTGCTCGCTGGCACCAAAGAAGTAAAGTATGGGATCTAGAAACAGCAACGTAAGTAAAGTAAAGAAGATACCTATTATGATATTGAGCACCACCACATTACCCAATACTCTTTGAGCGGTATCATAGTCTTTTTGCCCCAGTTTGACTGATATTAAAGTGGCGGCACCAGCACCAACCAAAGAGCCGAAAGCGGCCGCCAAATTCATTAAAGGAAACGAAATAGCCAGTCCGGATATAGCCATAGCTCCCACCCCGTGTCCTATAAAGATGCTATCAACCATATTGTATAGTGAAGAAGCCGTCATGGCAATAATAGCCGGAACTGAATATTGCATGAGCAATGTTCCGATTTTCTCTGTACCAAGCGCTGTTGGAGTTCTTTGAGTAGTCATAAATAAATAATTTTGTGACTGCAAAAGTACGGAATTTAAATAAGGACTAAAAAAGAAAAACATTCTTTCACATTGCAGAAAGCTCATGAGAGGTTAGCAGGAAATAGCTCGTTTTATCAATTAAGCACGAAAATAATGCCGTAAATAAGAAATGTTTCGTATTTTTGCATGCGAAATTGAGTTAATAAGTAACGAAATGAACATATTAGAATTAAGTGAACAGGAGATTATCAGACGAAAAAGTCTGGAAGAGCTCCGTGCAATGGGTATTGAACCCTACCCTGCTGACGAGTATATAACGAATGCTTACTCTACCGATATAAAACAAGAATTCAATGAAAATGAGGAAGGTGAACCGCGCAAGGTGTCGGTTGCCGGACGTATGATGAGTCGTCGTGTGATGGGTAAGGCTTCGTTTATTGAGCTACAAGATTCCAAAGGACGTATTCAGGTATATATCACCCGAGACGATATTTGTCCGGGAGAGAACAAAGACTTATATACAACTGTATTCAAGCGCTTGCTCGACTTGGGTGACTTCATCGGCATTGAAGGTTTCGTATTCAAAACGCAAATGGGTGAAATCAGCATCCACGCGCAGAAAATAACCGTATTAGGCAAATCAATTAAACCTCTTCCTACCGTTAAATACAAAGACGGTGTTGCATTCGATTCGTTTGAGGATCCTGAAATGCGCTACCGCCAACGTTATGTTGACTTGGTTGTGAATGAGGGTGTTAAAGATATCTTCATCAAAAGAACAAAGGTTTACTCTTCCATGCGTGAGTTCTTCAATGTAAGAGGCTACATGGAAGTGGAAACTCCTATACTTCAGGCAATCCCGGGTGGAGCGGCTGCTCGTCCGTTCATTACTCACCACAACGCTCTCGACATTCCTTTGTATCTGCGTATTGCAGATGAGTTGTATCTCAAAAGACTGATCGTAGGTGGTTTTGAAGGGGTATATGAATTCTCCAAGAACTTCCGTAACGAAGGAATGGACCGCACACACAATCCGGAGTTTACTTGTATGGAAATTTACGTGGCTTACAAGGACTACAACTGGATGATGGAGTTCACCGAACAGATGCTCGAGAAGATATGTATGGATGTTAACGGCACCACTGAACTAAAAGTAGGTGATAAGGATATCAGTTTCAAAACTCCGTTTAAACGAGTTACCATGCTCGACTCTATCAAAGAATTTACCGGATACGATTTATCGGGTAAGGGCGAGGAAGAGATTCGTGAGGTTTGCAAAAAACTGAATATGGAGATTGATGACACAATGGGTAAAGGTAAACTCATTGATGAAATATTCGGAGAGTTCTGCGAAGGTAATTACATTCAGCCTACCTTTATCACTGACTATCCGGTTGAAATGTCACCGCTGACCAAAAAGCATCGTAACAATCCTGAATTAACGGAACGTTTCGAGTTGATGGTGAACGGAAAAGAATTATGTAATGCATACTCTGAATTGAATGATCCAATCGATCAGCTGGAACGTTTCCAAGATCAGCTTAAGTTGAGCGAAAAGGGTGACGATGAAGCTATGTTTATTGATATGGACTTTGTGCGTGCACTTGAGTATGGAATGCCTCCCACATCGGGAATGGGAATTGGGATGGACCGTCTTGTCATGCTTATGACCGGACAAACCACCATACAGGAAGTTTTATTCTTCCCGCAAATGCGTCCGGAGAAGACTATCAAGAAAGATCCTGCATCCAAATATGCGGAACTGGGTATCAGTGAAGATTGGGTTCCGGTTATTCAGAAAGCCGGCTACAATTTAGTTGATGATTTGAAAGAAGTAAATCCGCAGAAGTTGCATCAGGACATTTGTGGTATTAACAAAAAATACAAATTAGAGTTAGCAAGCCCATCGGTCAATGATGTTGCCGAATGGATTCAAAGACTTAATTCGTAATTGTAATGAAACTACCCGGCAAGATAGCTATAATGGGAGGAGGAAGCTGGGCTACAGCCATTGCAAAAATGGTATTGGCTCAGGAAGATTCAATCAATTGGTATATGCGGCGAGACGACCGCATTGCCGATTTCAAAAGGCTGGGACATAACCCGGCCTACCTAACCGGTGTAAAATTCGATATGAAACGGATTAATTTCAGTTCGAATATCAACGACATCGTAAGGGAGTCTGATACATTGGTATTTGTCACCCCCTCTCCTTATCTGAAAGCTCATCTGAAGAAACTTAAAACTCGCATCAGAGATAAATTCATTATTACCGCCATCAAAGGTATTGTTCCCGATGACAATTTAATTGTATCGGAATACTTCACCAAAGAATATGGTGTACCCGAAGAAAACATTGCCGTTCTTGGCGGACCGTGTCATGCGGAAGAGGTTGCTCTTGAGCGTCTTTCTTACCTGACTATAGCCTGTCCCGATATGGACAAAGCCCGACTTTTTGCACGTAAATTGGCGAGTAGTTTTATCAAAACATCTGTCAGCGATGATGTTATTGGTGTTGAATACAGTTCGGTACTCAAAAACGTGTATGCTATTGCGGCCGGCATTTGTAGCGGACTGAAATACGGTGATAACTTTCAGGCGGTTCTGATGTCGAACGCCGTACAAGAGATGAATCGTTTCCTGAATACTGTTTATCCGCTGAACAGAAACGTTGATGATTCTGTTTATTTAGGAGACCTACTGGTAACCAGCTACTCTAATTTTAGCCGCAACCGGACTTTCGGAACCATGATTGGGAAAGGGTATTCGGTAAAAAGTGCGCAAATAGAAATGGAAATGATAGCTGAAGGGTATTACGGAACAAAGTGTATCAAAGAGATTAACAAGCATCACCATGTGAATATGCCCATTCTTGATGCTGTTTACAACATTCTTTACGAACGTATTTCTCCGATGATAGAGATCAAATTACTGACAGACTCGTTCAGGTAATGTACTCCTTTCGTTGCATCAACTGGAGCAGGTTCAACCGTATTATTTTATTTATTACCAACCTTTAAACAAAATAGAAAGTATGATTAGTTTGAACATTGAAAAAACTTTAGGATTCATATCCAGAGAAAAAGTTTTTGCATACGAGCCTCTTGTTAAAGAAGCGCAAAATGCATTAGAGAAAGGAACCGGAAAAGGAAATGATTTCCTGGGATGGTTGCACCTCCCCTCTTCTATTACACAAGAGCATCTGGAAGATATCAAAGCTACAGCTCAAATCTTGAGAGAGAACTGCGAAGTAGTTATTGTGGCAGGTATCGGCGGCAGTTATCTGGGCGCTCGTGCAGTAATTGAGGCTTTATCAAACAGCTTCACCTGGTTGCAGGACAAGAAAAGTGCGCCTAGCATTATCTATGCCGGTCACAACATCGGCGAAGATTATTTGTATGAGCTGACTCACTTCCTGCAAGACAAGAAGTTTGGTGTCATCAACATCTCTAAATCAGGAACGACTACTGAAACGGCTCTTGCTTTCCGTATATTGAAAAAACAATGTGAAGATCAACGCGGAAAAGAGATGGCACAGAAAGTTATCGTTGCCATTACTGACGCATCAAAAGGTGCTGCACGTATTACAGCCGACAAAGAAGGATACAAATCATTCATCATCCCTGATAATGTAGGTGGTCGTTTTTCAGTGCTTACTCCGGTAGGTTTATTGCCTATTGCCGTAGCAGGTTTCAACATCGACAAATTGGTAGCCGGTGCTCGCGAAGCTGAGAAAGCATGTGGAGCAGACGTGCCGTTTGCTGAGAACCCCGCCGCTATTTACGCTGCAACCCGCAACGAATTATATAAAAACGGAAAGAAAATTGAGATTCTCGTTAACTTCAACCCCAAACTTCACTACGTAAGTGAATGGTGGAAACAGCTTTACGGAGAATCTGAAGGAAAAGAAAACAAAGGTATTTTCCCTGCTGCAGTAGACTTTTCTACTGATCTTCATTCCATGGGTCAATGGATTCAGGAAGGTGAAAGAACCATCTTTGAAACTGTTATTTCAGTAGAAAAGACAAACCATACGGTATTGGTTCCTTCTGACGAAGCTAACTTAGACGGTCTAAACTTCCTTGCCGGAAAACGTGTTGACGAGGTGAATAAAATGGCAGAGCTAGGCACTCAGTTGGCACATGTTGACGGTGGTGTTCCTAACATGCGACTTTGCATAGCCGACCTTAGCGAACAAACCATCGGAGAGTTGCTATACTTCTTCGAGGTTGCATGCGGCATAAGCGGCTATCTTCTTGGCGTGAATCCTTTCAACCAACCAGGTGTTGAGGCATACAAAAAGAATATGTTTGCCCTACTCAACAAGCCGGGTTATGAAGAAGAGTCAAAAGCCATTCAGTCAAGACTGTAATTGATACAGCATTAATTAAATAATCCTCTTGTGTTAACTGATAGCGAGCACAAGAGGATTTTCTTTTTCAAAGCGTCAGAAGCCACTGACATAATTCGTACCTTTGCAGAAAATTATAGAAGCCGTATGTTTAAAGAAGAAATAAAGAAATATTTAGCCGAAAACCAACACGCACGCATTCAGTTGAAGTCGGTGTTATTCGATATGGACGGGGTGTTGTTTAATTCCATGCCGTATCATGCTGATGCCTGGCATAAAGTGATGGCAAGCCGCGGACTTGAATTGAGTCACACAGAGGCTTACATGCACGAAGGACGCACCGGTGCAGGAACTATTAATTTGGTATATCAACGGCAACTAGGACGTGATGCTACAGAAGAAGAAATACAAGAGATCTATAAAGATAAGACCATTGAATTCAACAAACATCCGTTAGCAAAGCGTATGGATGGAGCGGCTGAAATCATCCGGAAAGTAAAAGAAGATAAACTGGTGCCGACAGTAGTAACCGGTTCGGGTCAAGCCTCTCTGCTTAACCGACTGGAAGAAAACTTTCCCGATACGTTTCAGGAAAAACTGATGGTAACAGCTTTTGATGTACAATACGGCAAGCCGCATCCCGAGCCCTATCTGATGGCTTTGAAAAAAGGAGGATTAAAGCCGAACGAAGCAATTGTCATAGAAAACGCACCGTTGGGAGTGGAAGCCGGAGTAGCAGCGGGCATCTTTACCATTGCAGTCAATACAGGTCCGCTCGATGCCAGTGTGCTGTTGAATTCGGGTGCACATCTTCTCTTTCCATCTATGGAAAGCTTATGCGATGCGTGGGAAGATCTGTTCAGCGCTTTACAAGCCACACAGTTATAAAGAAAGAGGTGTTTACCTAGTAACAAGTAAACACCTCATTTTCATGATATTAAAGTTAATGTGACCTGGGTGGGACTCAAACCCACGACCTTCAGAACCGGAATCTGACGCTCTATTCACTAAGCTACCAAGCCTTAATTGCAGTGCAAAATTATAAAAAAATACGCTTCTTCCTAGTAAAAAACTTGTTTTTATACCAAGCAGACTGAATTTCACTGCTTTCAAAATGTTATTTTGACACCATATAGACTTAATCTTAGTCAAATAGAATGTATTTTAAACAAATAGTCAAACAGATATAAATATTATTTCTATCTTTGCCGACAATTAAAGATACTAAAATATTATGAGTTACCTAATAAAACCAACAAATTACATGCCTTTGCTTGACCTGAAGCAAACCGAATTGGGAATAAAGCAAATCAAAGAGTTTTTCCAACTGAATCTATCTTCGGAACTTCGTTTGCGCAGGGTTACAGCACCGCTTTTCGTGTTGAAAGGAATGGGGATTAATGATGATTTGAACGGAGTGGAAAGAGCTGTTTCATTCCCGATTAAAGATCTTCAGGACGCTCAGGCAGAAGTGGTACATTCATTAGCGAAGTGGAAAAGAATAACATTAGCCGATTATCACATTGAATCGGGATACGGAATATACACAGACATGAATGCTATCAGATCTGACGAAGAACTTGGTAATATTCACTCTTTATACGTTGATCAGTGGGATTGGGAACGCGTAATTACCAAAGAAGACAGAAACATTGACTTTCTCAAAGAGATTGTCAACCGTATCTATGCTGCTATGATCCGCACTGAATACATGGTTTATGAAATGTATCCGGTTATCAAGCCTTGCCTGCCCAAGGAGTTATTCTTTATTCACTCGGAAGAACTCAGACAGTTGTATCCCGACATGGAAGCAAAAGACAGAGAAAATGCCATCACTAAACAATATGGCGCGGTATTTATTATCGGTATAGGCGGTCAACTGGGCGACGGTAAGAAACATGACGGCAGAGCTCCTGATTACGATGACTATTCCAGTAAAGGATTAAACGGTTATCCCGGACTGAATGGTGATTTATTATTGTGGAACGATGTATTGCAAAGAGCTATCGAATTATCGTCCATGGGGATTCGTGTCGACAAAGAGGCTTTAGTACGCCAGCTCAAGGAAGAAGGAGAAGAGAAAAGACTTGATCTTTACTTCCACAAACGATTGATGAATGACACACTTCCATTATCAATAGGAGGCGGTATCGGACAGTCTCGCCTTTGTATGTATTATTTGCGCAAAGCACACATCGGTGAAATTCAGGCTAGCATCTGGCCCGAAAGCATGCGCAAAGAGTGCGAAGCACTTAATATGCCGCTGATTTAAATAGGTAAACCATGCAAGTACAAATAGAAGAGAGCTGGAAAAATCGTCTGGCTCCTGAATTTGAAAAAGATTATTTTCGTGTACTCACTGACTTTGTGCGCAGTGAGTATACTCATTATACCATCTATCCTCCGGGGAAGCTGATTTTCAACGCTTTTAACCTCTGTCCGTTTGACAAGGTTAAAGTTGTCATCATCGGACAAGACCCTTACCACGGACCCGGGCAAGCTCACGGACTCTGCTTCTCGGTCAATGACGGAATACAATTTCCGCCTTCTCTGATGAATATATTCAAAGAAATCAAAGCAGACATCGGACACGATGCCCCCACTAGCGGTAATCTGACCAGATGGGCAGAACAAGGAGTGCTGCTACTAAATGCCACGCTGACAGTCAGAGCACATCAGGCCGGATCACACCAGAAAAAAGGATGGGAGGAGTTTACAGATGCAGCCATAAAACTGCTTGCCGAAGAAAAAGAACATCTGGTTTTTATTTTATGGGGAGCATACGCACAAAAGAAGGGTGCTTTTATTGACCGCAACAAACATCTCGTTCTGGCTTCGGCTCACCCATCGCCCTTATCAGCTTACAACGGATTCTTTGGCAACAAACATTTCAGCAAAACCAATGCTTACTTAAAAGCCAACGGTAAAGAAGAAATCAACTGGTAGTTTCCATACCATATAATAGCATAACTGCCCTGTCTTTTTGTTTAAAGACAGGGCAGTTAACCACTCAGACCATCCATAGCAACTCAGGGTTAATACCATTGAATATTGCTTTGCGTCTGGCTTCTCTGTTCCCATTTCAAATCCTGAAGCACGCTGGCATTGGCACGTATGGTAAAGTTATAGTATTTATAAACGCCAAACGGAGACAGACTAGCAGACATGTTCCAACAGTGCAAGTCACGTGAAATGGTAAATGCCGTTTGCGTAATCTCTTTAGCTTCAAAATCATAACCGGAGTTAAAGCTCATGTTCCAACGATTAGAAATTTTAATGTTGCCGGACGCACTCAGATTATGCGTATACCGATACGGATAACGCATACTTTTTTCATTAATAGGTTTAGAAGTATCCTCACGAATGTTAAACGAATAGTTGAAGTTCAAGTTCCAAGGCATTTTAAATACCTGATAACCATCAGCATCGACCTTCGCCTTTTCAACTTTCTTCTCAGTCTGCCCGTTACCATCCGTCATTTCATCCGCACCTTCTCCCGGCTTTTTCTCGTCTTTCTTGTCGTTAGCTCCTTTTTCGTCTTTAGGGCCAAACCACTTCTTCCACGTATCATTATTGAAACTATAGTTAAAAGAAGAGCCCCATCCCTGGAAGCGTCCGAAGCGCCCGTATGACCACTCCGTGCGATCACCCACTACCACTTTACCATTTTTATCGAACTCATAAGCATACGTAGCAAAAGACGAATTCAAGTTCAGCGTGTAATTCTTAGAAAGCTTTAAGCGCAAACGCATGGAAAGATCACTCCACGGACGAGTTTCGGCAGCCATATTGTAAGAGATGCTGGCACCCAGTTCATCAATGATACTAATCTTGCGTATCGAATCGTTCTTCGTTTTGTACTTGGCTTCAATGTTATTGGATAAATCAAAACTCACCGAACCCTGCTTTCCTCGTCCGGGAACACCAAAGGGTTGATTACTGTAAGGCGAATACGTCACCGTATCAAGTTCGTTATTTGAATTGCGGTACACATAAGACTTATAATATCCATAATGAGAAGAGCCAAAATCGGGAGCCGCACTTAAACTGATTTGCGGAGTGATAACGTGACGAATTTGAATCTCTTTCTTCTTGGCGAACAAAGGTTTATACATACCGTACAGTTTGGTACTCACGCCCAAGCTGGTATTGTAGTTGTACACCCGGTGAAAACCATGAATCGTATCCGTTAGCACCTCCTTACCGGCATCAGAATCCCAGTCGCGCATCACCTTTTTAGTATACCATCTTTCCGTATAATTAAAAGAAGGAGTCACATTGAAATATTTGAAAAGAGTAAAGGTAGCACTAACGGGTATGGTGTGACTCATACCATTGTTCCAGTCATTCACCAGATTTGATTTGAACAACTTATCATCTTTAGTCGTAATACTATTCGTTAATCGTCCGGTGTAACTCATTGAAATCTTCTCATACCAACGTTCGTCACCTACCGCTTTCTTACGTTTAAAAGGATAAATACGACTTAAAGCAATGTTTAAGTCGGGTAAGGTAATGGCTACAGAAGAATCGCGCAAGGTCTGTGCAATATTAAAAGTGCTTGAAATAGTCAGGTTCTGATCCGGGAAACTTCTTGAATAACTAACACTAGACGTTTTGGTGCCTTGCGACATCAACTGTGAATTATAAAGGTTATTGATATTTGTGCGTTCATAACTGCTGGTCGAGAAGTTTACGCTAGCAGAAAACGTGGAGTTGGGACTGGCCTTAGCGTCTTGACGATGCGACCAAACCACCTTAAAGTCTTTGGCTACCAAATAATCATCGAGTCCTTTATCGCCCGTTTTGGTTACCTGATAATCTGCCTGAAAGCTACCCGAATATTTATATCTTCTGTTGTAATTAGACTGAACTCCAAGCGCCCAAGAACCTTTGGTGAAAATATCGGCAGTCACTTTCATATCCATCTTATCACTGATGGCAAAATAATACCCCCCATCGGTCAGACCAAACCCACGGCTTGAGTCATCCATATAGGTAGGCATGATAAAACCCGACGAATAACTACTTGAAAACGGGAAGAAGAAGAAAGGTACCGCAATAGGAAGCGGAACATCTTCAACCACCAGGTAAGCCGGACCAGTTACCACATTCTTTTTCGGTTTTACTTTGGCACGAGTCAGCTGCAAGTAAAAGTGAGGATGATCGTGGTGATCGCAGGTTGTGTACTTACCACCTACCATAAAAAGTTCATCGTCGGCACCTTTTTTGGCATTATTACCAACCACATACCCTTCACCCTGTTGAGTGACGATATTACTGATAAGACCTTTTTTGCTTTTGAAATTATATCTTATTGTCTTGGTTTCATAAGGAGTTTCTCCGTCTTTGAAAACCGGAGTTCCCTGCATGTTGCCTAAAGTATCGGCCACACCGTGAGCATACACCGTGCTGCTATCCATGTTCATGGAAATAACCTGAGCACCGAGCTCTATCTTTTCATAGTTCACCTTGCCTTTGCCGTACAGATGCGCATAACCGCCTTGGGTAAAGACAATAGAATCATTGGCCTCATAAACAACGGGAGCACTCAACGGTTGTTTCTTTTTAGCCGGACCCTGCAAAACGGATGAATCTTTTTGCAACGTATCCTTTTTCAGAGAATCAGAAACGCTTCCGGGAGCAATGGGCCTCCTTCTACGCTGAGACATTGCACCGTCAGACAATGTCAACATGACACACAGTAGTATGAATGATATAATTGTATTTGCTTTCAATGGCGTCATTAACTAAATTGTTTACGCTTGGAGAGGCAAAAGTACGCATTCTCTGCCAATTATAAATGTGATTGCCTCTTTTTAATTATTTTTTTAGTTCCTACAAAAACAACTCACACCAACGATCAAAACGTACAAGTCCCTCAGTGCCATGCTTCAGCAAACTCTTACGCGCTCCTTCCACACCCTTTTCTTTGTCGAGCTTCGTCTTAGAAAAAAACTTGTCGGCAAAACAAATAACCTGTTCCTCCATACTAACCGGTAACATATCACGATGTGGAAGCGGAAGATTTTGTTTGATAATATCTTGCAAAGACAGTCCCGCTCCGGTATGTCGTTCGCAAACCAGAGCATGCTCGGGGTATCCGGCTTCACGAAGAAAATCGGCTCCCAGATAACCGTGACAGATATAAGGATAATCACCGTGACAATGAATGCCCGGTGCATTCGTCAACCCGATTCCGATGTCGTGCAACATAGCAGCCTCGGCAATGAACTGAGTATTGAGTTGTAACTCAGGATGCTTCTCTGCTATATCAAGAGCCTTACGGGTTACCGACCGGCTGTGTACTAACAATATATTTTTCAGCTCATCCTCTACAGGATAGAGCTTGTTTATCAAATCGATGGGACGTATCATTACTCTGTTTTTATTGCAAAAATAAATATTATTGAATACATTTGCACAGATATAAATCAAAAATAACTATAAAGAAATGGATATTCAAGAATTCTTAAACCTTACTATCTTCGGCATAGCCATTAAGCAACCCGTTACTTTTTTAGTAAAAGCTTTATTAATTTACCTGGTTACACAAGGTGCGGTTTCACTTATTAAGTTTCTTTTCCGAAGATCGCAAAGAAAACACAACTCCACTTTTCTTGATAAAACGACGGCCAGCTTCCTGCAGCGCATAAGCGTTTATGCACTGTACATCATAGGAGGTGCCATTTTTCTTTCGTTAATTCCGGGAATGGAAAAAGTTGGAAACTCTATTTTGGCCGGTGCCGGTATCATGGCTATGGCTGTGGGTTTCGCTTCTCAAGAAGCTCTTTCAAACTTTATCAGCGGACTCTTCATTGTTTTCGGCAAACCTTTCAGGATTGGTGACATCATTAAACTGGACGACATTGTAACGGGAACCGTTGCCGAAATCACACTGCGGCACACCGTTATTAAAAGTTTGGAAAACCGTACCATTATCATACCCAACAGCAAGATTAATTCGAGTACGATTATTAACTCTACGCTTAGTGCGGAAGACATCTGTAGCTTTATCGAGGTGGGGGTTTCTTATGATACCGACTTAGACAAGGCCATGGGAATTATGCGTGAAGAAGTGATGAAGCACCCTTCGTTAAAAGACCACCGAAGTGATGAAGAAAAAAAGAAGAATGCTCCCGTGGTAACAGTCAGGGTGATCAATCTGGGTGATTCGGCCATCACACTCCGGGCGTGGGCTTGGGCAAACAACAGCGGAGAAGCCTTTGCCATGAAATGTGATCTGCTCAAATCCGTCAAAGAACGTTTTGACAGGGAGAATATTGAAATTCCATTCCCATACAGCAATTTGATCATAAAAAATCAGGTGAAAGGATAGATTTCATACATTTTATGCAACCATTGCTACATAAAATGCGTGAAAAAAAGTATCACCAAGTATCACCAACCCGGTAATAGATTGATAATCAGACTTTTTCGTGTGACACTTGGCTAAAAAAAAGCCTCACCAAGTATCACCAAGTGTCACCAACTTTTTTAATAGTTATTATTTACAAGTACATCACTATTTAGCTTGTATATATAAGCTTTTTAACAAGCACGGTTAGATGATTTATTTTGCAGGTGAGTAAATTTCGTCTCCACCCGGATGTACACAGTTTGTACACCCCCATGTAGGATACCTGTACACCCCGGTGTACAAATGTCCTACACCCGGGTCTACAACGAATTTGGCAACGAGAAAAAAAATAATTCAACCGTAGCGCACCAAGCACATGCTTGTTGCTAATCTTCAGCCCTTTTCCTCACGCTTTCTCTTCTTCCACAGCTGCCAGGAATTAATCACATTTTGCCACAGCACATAAGAGCCCGGGCCTACTGACGCCAACGGATTGAGGTACGTATGCGCCATCCAAATGGCAAGAATAGTATTCTTCTGTCCCAATGACTGTCCCCCGCTTATTCTGTCATGATACACACTTCCTATTGTTTTGCCTAAGAAAAATTGCAAGCAACAAGCCACTAAGGCACCAACGGCAATTAAAATTTCGGTCACACCATCAGCCGGATTATGAATCAACGAGTTGACTGTTTGTGCTGTAACAATGGCCAGAGAGAATGCCCACAGATAGAAAGCTAATTCGTGATAACTCATTAATTTCAGATGCACTTTAGGTAACAAATGTTGCAAAGCCCAAGCCAGCAAGAACGGGAAGATAAGCAACGGAACCACTTTGCTTAGAATCAGGAAAAAAGATTCATAAAAATCGGCTCCCGCACGGGGTTCAATGACCGGAAAGATAAGTGGCACCGCAATAGCTGCACCGATATTGGCTAAAAGAGTATAAGTGGTTACGCTCGCTGCACTTCCTCCTAATTTAGAAGTAATCACTGCCGCAGCCGTTGCAGTGGGACAAATTATACAAACGATAATGCCCTCGGCCACCAACTTATTGAAACGATATAGTAATAAATATATTGCCAGAGCACCAAGAATCTGAATACCAAGTAACCAAAAATGAAGTGGACTAATCTTTAAATCCTTGGGTTGCACCTTACTGAAGGTCAGTAGCAACATAACAAAGATGAGCAACGGAGTAACAAATGAAAACAATATAAAAACCTGATAACCAATGGCTCCCACCAACATGGCAATGGGTAAGGTCCAGTCCTTAAAAAACTTAAGCATCGGGAAACATTTTAAAATTCAGTTGCAAAGTAAGACCTTAATAAGGAATAATACTATCTTTGCGGCGATTTTTTAATTTAAAACAGTTTAAAAATGAAAGAAAACAAGTTAACCGGGCGAACAGCCATCCGTTGGAAACAGTTCAACCACAAAACTTACTCTGTCTTCTGTAGTTTGAAGAAAGAAGTCAACATCGGTGTCTTAACAATTGCAACATTGGCTTTTGCCAACGTAAAAATTGCATCGGCACAGAATGACACGATCGGACAACTGAAGAACATGGAGCTGGAAGAGGTTGAGGTTACCGGCACGCGCGTTCCCCTAACCGAGATGCAATCGGCCAAAATGGTCACTGTACTCTCCCGTGATGAAATTCAAGCGGCAGCGGTACACAGTATCAACGATCTTTTAGAATATGCCGCAGGCGTTGATGTCCGCCAGCGAAGCGAATTCGGTATACAAACAGACATCTCAGTACGGGGAGGTACTTTTGACCAAACCACCATTCTTCTCAACGGGATCAACATCTGCGATCCTCAAACCGGACACAACACCGGAAATTTCCCGGTATCCATCCATGACATTGAACGAATAGAGATACTTCAAGGCCCAGCTGCCAGAGTATTCGGAACCTCAGCCTTTACGGGAGCAATCAACATGGTAACCAAGAAAGCTACAGAGAATCAAATCACCGCCCATTTAACAGGAGGCGGATACGGACTGCTGGGAACCGGTGCAGGGGTCAGCTACACCAACAAAAGGTTCGGGCATCAGCTTTCAACCAATTACAGCCGAAGTGACGGAGCTACCAAAAACAGTGATTTCAATACCCGGCGAGGGTATTATGCGGGCTCATTCAACCATAAGGATGTAAATATGAAGTGGCAGCTTGGGTTAAGCGATCAGAAATTTGGAGCAAACACCTTTTATTCTGCCGCTTACGATAACCAATACGAAGAGACTCGCAAATACATTGCTTCCGTACAGGCACAAACCAAAGGAACAATTAAATTCACTCCGGCTTTCTACTGGAATCGTTCCCTCGATCATTTTCAACTGATCAGGAACACTCATACCGGAGAAAACTTTCACCAGACCGATGTTTTTGGTGCCAGTCTGAACGCTTCGTTCGATTCTTCATGGGGCAAAACTTCCTTGGGTGCCGAGATTCGTAACGAGGGAATATTGAGTACTAACTTAGGCAAGCCTCTTGACGAAGATCAGTACGTGAACATTCCCGGAGAGGACCAGCAATATACCCGGAAAGATAACAGAACCAATGTAGGATACTATTTGGAACACAACATCTTATTCTCTCGGGTTACCGTTTCCATGGGTGCCTTGGCGAATATGAATACGGCACTGGATCATAAGTTTCGCTTCTATCCGGGAGTAGACGTATCGTACAGACCAAACGATAACATCAAATTGTTTACCTCATGGAACATGGCGCTGCGAATGCCTACTTTTACGGATTTGTATTACAAGAGCCCAACCATACAGGGAAATGTAGGATTAAAACCCGAAAAGACTCAGGCTTTCAGTATCGGTGCCAACTACCGGACCTACTATTTCCAATCGTCATTGAGTTCTTTCTACAACAAAGGAAAAGACATGATTTATTGGGTGATGTACTCGGCCGACGACATATACCATTCTGCCAATTTTGAACTGGATAACATGGGAGTGGAACTTTCTTCGTCCATCGACTTCCGGCGACTGACAAACGGAAAGAGTTGGCTGCAAGATTTAAGCATTAATTATGCGTACATCTATCAGCATCGTAAAGACAATGAGGAAATCTATAAATCGAGTTACGGGCTGGAGTATTTGCGACACAAACTGGTGGCACGCCTCAATCATCGTGTGTGGAATAAACTAGCTGCCAATTGGGCGTTCCGGTGGCAAGACCGCACAGGCAGTTACATCAAATACAACGAGATGAACCAATCAACCAATCAGTTGGTTCCCTATGCTTCGTACTGCGTGCTCGACCTGAGGTTGTCGTGGAATGCACCCAAGTATAAACTCTTTGCCGAGGCAAATAACCTGCTCAACCGGACTTACTATGATTTCGGCAACCTGCCTCAACCCGGAATATGGCTGAAAGCAGGCATCAGTTATCAAATCAATCTGTAATCATTAACAAATACCAAAGGCGAGGTGTTATCTCATCCATACACCTCGCCTTTATTTATAGTCTATTAGTAACATATTCTTTGAAGATTAGCGCAAAAAGTCCAAAAGTTAAGGGTAAAAGGTTTAGTTTCGGCAAATTTCTACTACATTTGCAATTAATTACCCTATGAAGCAAGTATATAAATACATATTGTTATTTTGTATTGGCCTCTGGTTGCCATGGCTGCCCGACTGTTCCACTGCTTGGGCCAAAGATTTTGTTGTCGTTATTGATCCGGGGCACGGCGGACACGATCCGGGTGCTGTAGGTAGAATATCTAAGGAGAAGAACATCAACCTGAATGTGGCTCTTAAGTTAGGCAGACTCATCAAGAACAACAATGATGATGTCAAAGTGATTTTCACCCGAAGCACGGATGTTTTTATTCCACTCGACCGACGAGCAGAAATTGCCAATGATGCCAAAGCCGATCTCTTTATCTCAATACATACTAATTCCGTAGCCGGCTCAAGAACTGTAAAAGGCGCATCGACATGGACGCTGGGTTTGGCCAAATCAGAAGCAAACCTGGCTGTTGCCAAACGAGAGAACTCCGTTATTCTATATGAAAGCGATTACAAGACAAGGTATGCTGGCTTCAATCCTAACTCAGCCGAATCATATATCATTTTTGAGTTCATGCAAGACAAATACATGTCGCAAAGCGTGCACCTGGCTTCGTTAGTACAAAAAGAATTCCGCAATACCTGCAACCGCATTGACCGGGGTGTGCATCAAGCCGGTTTTTTGGTGCTCAAAGCAAGTGCTATGCCTAGCATTTTGGTTGAGCTGGGCTTTATTTCCACCCCCGAAGAGGAAGCGTATCTCAACACGGAAGAAGGTCTCTCATCGCTATCCAAAGGCATATACAGAGCATTTCTCAGATACAAGCGAGAGCATGAAATTAGAATCAACGGTTCCAGCCGTACTGTGATTCCCCAAAATATAGAAGACGATACAACCAAAGCAATAACAGCAACACCGGATTCTTCTAAAAAAGACAGTTCATCGAGAACTTCTCAAAGTCAGGAAGTGAAACAGGAACAGAAAGTGGAGAAAACCGTAGTTCCACTTGTGGAGCCAAACGCAGCAACGAAAGATGAAATTATATTCAAGATACAAATACTAACCTCCTCCAGCTCATTGAAAAGTACCGATAAACGTTTCAAAGGCTTGAAAGAGGTAGAGTACTACCAAGAAGGAGGATTGTACAAATACACTTATGGCGCTTCTGCAGATTACAATAAAGTACTCAGAACAAAGCGCTCCATCTCGACCGACTTTAAAGATGCGTTCATTATAGCCTTCAAAGAAGGAAAGAAGATGGACGTAAACGCCGCTATCAGTGAATTTAAAAAGAACAGGAAATAATAAAAAGAAAAAATATGATTGCTAAATATATTACGAAGGAAGTTAAAATAGGCATAGCAAGTATTATCGCATTAGGAGTAGTTGTGTATGGCATTAATTATCTGAAAGGGATCAGAATGTTCAAACCAAGCAGTTACTTTTATTTTAAATACGAGGATGTGAATGCGTTGGCTAAATCGAGTCCGGTATTTGCCGATGGCTTTCGCGTAGGTATTGTAAGCGATATATCATACGACTACAACCAGCGTGGCAAAGTTGTGGTTGAAGTGGAACTCGACAAAGACATGAGAATTCCCAAAGGTAGTACCGGCGAGCTGGTAACAGAGATGATGGGAGGAGTCAGAATGAACATATTACTGGCCAACAACCCTCGCGAAAGCTACTCTATTGGCGACACTATTCCCGGAACACTTAACAACGGCATCATGGCCGGTGCGGCCGAACTGATGCCCCAAATAGAGAAAATGCTTCCCAAACTCGATTCTATTTTAATATCTTTAAATACGATTCTTAGTAATCCCGATATTCCGGCTACACTGAAATCGGTCAGAAACAGCACGGCTAACCTGGAGGCTGCAAGCGGACAAATGAGAAAGCTCATGAATAAAGACATTCCTCAGTTAACAGGCAAGCTCAATACAATCAGTGATAACTTTGTTGTAATCAGCAGCAATTTAAAAGAGATTGATTACGCAGCCACGTTTAACAAGATTGATTCTACCATTCATAACGTGCAGCTAATCACTCAGAAGCTTAACAGCAAAGACAATAGTGTAGGACTACTACTGAATGACCCCGCTCTGTATAACAACCTAAGCACCACCAGTGCCAATGCAGCAAGCCTTTTAGAGGACCTGAAAGCCAATCCGAAAAGGTATGTTCACTTCTCTATTTTTGGAAGAAAACAAAAATAAGATTTTATATTATATAGATTTCATCTAAATAATAGGCTACAGTTATACATAGCCTTAAAAGTAGTCAATCTCCCTTTATAAACGTATTTTAAGAGTTTATGTTATAAAACACAAACGAATAATACAATGATTAAATAGACTGATTATCAAGGAGTTAAACAAAATCAAGTATCTACAAGAAGAAACAGAACAGTGTCATTCTATAAGTGGCTGAAACAAAAGGATTTATTCTTTCATTGAAAAACACAAGAAAAAAAGCATTTGTTTTTCTCGAATAAGATTCCCAAATTTGCAATTGTAGAAGTTTTACTTAATTAATAAATGTATTGATGTCGTTATGATTGAAACAAATCATGTCGGCTTATGGAACCGCTGTCTTCAAGTTATTAGAGACAATGTTCCCGAGACGACGTTTAACACCTGGTTTGTCCCTATTGTCCCCCTGAAATACGAGGACAATACATTGACTGTACAAGTTCCGAGTCAGTTCTTTTATGAATTCATAGAAGATAAGTTCGTGGATTTGCTTCGTGCTACTTTATATAAGGTTATTGGAGATGGTACAAAGCTGATGTACAATGTCATGGTTGACAAGAGTTCAAAGACTACTGTTAACCTTGAAGCAAGTAATCGTTCTACCGCCATCCCCAATAAAAGCACGATAAGAAGCGGAGGCAACAAAGCTCCGAACATTCTCAAGGCACCGGCTGTGCAGGATCTTGATCCTCAATTGAACCCGGATTATAATTTCGATAACTTTATTGAAGGGTACAGCAACAAACTATCGAGAAGCGTAGCCGAAGCCGTGGCTCAAAGTCCGGCTAAAACAGTATTCAACCCTCTTTTTATCCACGGAGCCTCCGGAGTAGGAAAAACTCACTTGGCCAATGCAATCGGAACAAAGATAAAAGAGATTTATCCCGAGAAAAGAGTGTTATATGTATCTGCACACTTGTTTCAGGTACAATATACGGACTCAGTTCGTAATAACACGACAAACGATTTCATCAATTTCTATCAAACCATTGATGTATTGATCATTGATGATATTCAAGAGTTTGCAGGAGTAACCAAAACCCAGAATACTTTTTTCCACATCTTCAATCACTTACATCAGAACGGTAAGCAGCTGATATTGACTTCAGACCGCGCTCCTGTTCTATTACAAGGCGTTGAAGAGCGATTGCTTACCCGTTTTAAGTGGGGTATGGTAGCCGAGCTCGAAAAGCCGACTGTGGAGTTAAGAAAGAATATTCTTAGAAATAAGATTCATAGAGACGGATTGGAGTTTCCACCGGAAGTGATTGAGTATATTGCCGAGAACGTAAACGAGAGCGTTCGAGACCTGGAAGGCATTGTGATATCAATCATGGCACACTCAACGATTTATAACAAAGACATTGATCTGGAATTGGCTCAACGCATCGTTAAGAAGGTTGTTAAGTACGAGACCAAAGCCATAACGATTGATGATATCATCGGTACAACGTGCAAGCATTACGAAATTGAACCTGCGGCAATTTATACTAAATCAAGAAAAAGAGAAGTAGTACAGGTCAGACAAGTAGCCATGTTCCTGGCTAAGAAGCACACTGATTATTCTTCATCAAGAATAGGACAGCTCATTGGCAACAAAGACCATGCAACCGTACTTCATGCTTGTAAAATAGTGAAAGAACTTTGTGAAGTAGATAAAAGCTTCCACTCTGATTTGGAAACAATAGAAAATACCTTGAAGAAAAGAAACTAAGAAAAATACTTGTTGAGTAAATGCCGGTATAAAATCATGTTTTATACCGGCATTTATATTATATGCTAGTCAAGAAAACCTTGAGCACGCAATGCATTGAGTAAATTCACTGAGGTTGCTTCATTGTCTTTCTTGGTGTACCTCACATCCGTAAACACCTGAGCCAATGTTTCCTTATTATTCTCTTGAATAAACTTCAGATTTTGAGGCAAAGACTCTTTATACGCATACAGCTGATCCAGTTCATCGGACGTATAATCATGATAGTGCTCTTGATGAATAAGACCCAGAAAAGGCAACCGATCTACCTGGTCAGGTATCTCAGCCGGGTAGCCAAGCGTAATGGTCGTAACCGGGAATACCAGCCGCGGCAACTGAAGAGCATCAATGATGGGCTGAGGATTGTACGTCGTGGTGCCTAGGTAACAAATACCCAAACCTTTGTCTTCGGCCAGCGTGCAAAAAGTTTGCGCAACCAGCAAGGTATCTACAGCAGCATTCATGAACGACTGAAAGTTTTCGTATCCGGGTTCCGCATTTCTTTGAACACACCATTGGCTGAAACGTCTGAAATCAGCGCAAAAGGTTAACACTACCGGAGCCTGCTTCACCATGGGCTGATTATAATGCGCAGGAGAGAGTTTCTCTTTCATTTCAACCTCCCGGGTAACAATAACGCTGTAAACCTGCATATTACCAACCGTAGAGGCCCGAAAAGAAGTCTCAAGCAAATCATTTAACAATTCATCAGCCACATCGGTCGTCTGATACTTGCGAATGGTTCTTCTATTCTTTATTGATTCCATTGTTTTAGTTTTCAGCAAATATATACCAATTTCACTTCATAAACGGATATTGAATGATTAAAAATACCAAAAAAGAAAAACTATTCATCTGTTTGAAACAAGTAAATTATATATTTTGGATAACTTCAAAGAAAATATAAAAATATAAAACATTGATAATCAACCATTTAAATATTCAATTTGGAAAACTTTATTTTTAATATTAAAAACCTATCTATAAATTTGGGAATAACAAAAAACATTCCTAGATTTGCAAATACATTTGTTAACGATAAGTATTACTTCTACACCTTACTTATTATTTTTAATCATCTAAGAAAATAGCAACGTGAAAAAAGAAATTTATTCTTATGAAGAAGCCTTCAAAGAATCTTTACGATACTTCCAAGGCGACGAGCTAGCTGCAAGGGTTTGGGTAAACAAATACGCAGTAAAAGACTCTTTCGGAAACATCTACGAGAAGTCGCCGGAAGATATGCACTGGAGAATCGCTAACGAGATAGCCAGGGTTGAAGCCAAATATAAAAACGGTTTGAAAGCAGAAGAACTTTTCACTTTGCTTGATCAATTCAAATACATTGTTCCTCAGGGTAGTCCGATGACGGGCATAGGCAATAATTATCAGGTTGCCTCTCTTTCCAACTGCTTTGTAATAGGTATTGACGGGGCAGCCGACTCATACGGTGCCATCATCAAGATTGACGAAGAACAGGTTCAACTGATGAAAAGACGCGGTGGTGTGGGACATGACCTTTCACACATCCGTCCTAAAGGTTCACCGGTAAAGAACTCTGCACTCACATCGACCGGCATCGTGCCTTTCATGGAGAGATATTCGAACTCTACCCGTGAAGTAGCGCAAGACGGACGACGAGGAGCCTTGATGCTTAGCGTTTCCATTAAGCACCCCGACTCGGAGTCGTTTATCGATGCTAAAATGACAGAAGGCAAAGTTACCGGGGCCAACGTATCGGTGAAACTGGACGATGCGTTCATGACTGCCGCAACAGAGGGCAAAAAATACGTTCAGCAATACCCTATCAACTCGGCCAACCCCACTACCGTAAAAGAGATTGATGCCTCGGCATTGTGGAAAAAGATTGTTCACAATGCATGGAGATCGGCAGAACCCGGTGTACTTTTCTGGGATACCATTATCAAAGAGTCAGTGCCCGACTGCTATGCCGACCTGGGTTATCAAACCGTGTCGACCAATCCTTGCGGGGAAATTCCGCTTTGCCCGTATGACTCATGTCGTCTGCTGGCCATCAACCTTTACTCATACGTTGTGAACCCATTCAAAGCCGATGCTTATTTCGACTTCGAATTGTTTAAGAAACACGTAGAGCTGGCGCAGCGCATCATGGATGACATTATTGATCTGGAACTTGAAAAGATAGAACAGATCATCAAGAAGATAGAAGATGATCCCGAAGGCGAGGAAGTAAAACGTGCCGAGCACGTGCTTTGGGAGAAGATATACAAGAAGAGCGGACAAGGAAGACGTACCGGTGTGGGTATCACAGCCGAGGGCGATATGCTGGCCGCATTGAACTTGCGTTACGGAACCGAAGAAGCAACCGAGTTCTCCGAAGAGGTACATAAAATAGTAGCTTTGCATGCCTACCGTTCATCGGTACAAATGGCCAAAGAGCGCGGAGCATTTGAAATATACAGCACAGAGCGTGAGGCCAACAATCCATTCATCAACCGTTTGCGTGAGGCCGATCCGGAACTTTACGAAGACATGAAGAAGTACGGTCGCCGTAACATTGCCTGTTTGACTATTGCTCCCACCGGAACAACCAGTTTGATGACACAAACCACATCGGGCATTGAACCGGTCTTCTTACCCGTTTACAAACGCAGAAGGAAGGTGAACCCCAACGATACGCAAGTACGAGTTGACTTTGTGGACGAAACAGGCGATGCATTCGAAGAATATATTGTATTCCACCACAAGTTTGTTACTTGGATGGAAGCCAACGGATACGATCCGGCAAAGAGATACACTCAGGAAGAGATTGATGAACTGGTTGCCAAATCACCTTATTATAAAGCGACATCGAATGATGTGGATTGGTTGATGAAGGTGAAGATGCAGGGACGCATTCAAAAATGGGTTGACCACTCAATCAGCGTAACCATTAACCTGCCTAACGATGTAGACGAAGACTTGGTTAATCGTCTTTATGTAGAGGCATGGAAATCGGGTTGCAAAGGATGTACCGTTTACAGAGACGGTTCACGTTCGGGAGTGCTCATTGCCGCCACAGCAGATAAGGACAAGAAAGAGGAACTGCCTCCTTGCAAACCGCCTACGGTAGTGGAAGTACGCCCCACTGTTCTGGAAGCCGATGTGGTGAAGTTCCAGAACAACAAAGAAAAGTGGGTAGCCTTTGTGGGCTTGCTCGATGGCAGACCTTACGAAATATTCACCGGTTTACAAGATGACGACGAAGGTATCCTTCTTCCCAAGAGTGTGACCAGCGGACGAATTATCAAGAGTGTAGACGAGCATGGCAACAAGCGTTATGACTTCCAGTTTGAGAACAAACGCGGATACAAAACCACCATCGAAGGCTTGTCCGAGAAGTTCAACAAAGAATACTGGAACTACGCCAAACTGATCTCGGGAGTGCTCCGCTGGAGAATGCCTATTGAACAGGTCATCAAGTTGGTTGGCTCTTTACAGCTCGACAGTGAGAATATTAACACATGGAAAAACGGTGTGGAACGTGCACTGAAGAAATATATTCAAGACGGTACCGAAGCTCACGGAAAGAAATGTCCCAACTGCGGTAATGAAACGCTCATCTATCAGGAAGGATGCCTGATATGTACTAGTTGCGGAGCATCCAGATGCGGTTAGAAATGGAAATAGATAACAAAGAAAAGGAATCTCTAGTCGGGTTCCTTTTCTTTTTACGCATGCAGCACAAACGTTTGCGGACTATTTTGAACGAGTTCAGCAAGGACAGATTTCTAATATCTACAGAATATTTCTATCATTGCACTATCATGAATGGATCAAATTAAATCTAATAATATGATAGTATCATTTAACATCGAATATCGCACCAACTGGGGTGAGGATGTCAGAGTTCTGGGTTCAACAACAGAGCTGGGGAACAATGACCATAAGCAAGCTATTCCCCTCCGTACTACGGACGGTACACATTGGGGCGCCGAAGTGGAGTTATCATATCCTGAAGCAGGAATTGCAAACTATATATACCTCATTTACAAAGAGAACCAAGTTATCAGAGAAGAGTGGCACGGCATTCAGCGCTGTTTGCTTTTGCCTCAAACGACTGATGCCGCGAAGAAAATCACGGTGTATGACAGCTGGAAGAATCTGCCGGAGGAACAATATTTTTATAGCTCGGCCTTTACCGAATCGTTGCTGGCACACCGCAAACGCGGAGCACTGCCTAAAAGTCACAAAAAAGGATTGATGATAAGGGCTTATGCACCCCGTATCAGCGAGGATTATTGCCTGGCTATCTCGGGCAACCAAACCATTTTGGGCAACTGGGAAGCCGATAAAGCCTTGCCCATGAGCGATGCTTGTTTCCCTGAATGGCTGACCGAGGTAGATGCCTCCAAACTAACATTCCCGCTGGAATATAAATTTGTTCTCTATAACAAAAAGGAGAAAAAAGCAGAAGCTTGGGAGAATAACCCGAACCGTTACCTGGCCGACCCGGGCATCAAAGCCAATGAAACACGGGTACTGTCTGACCGATACGTGTACTTCGACACGCCAGCCTGGAAGGGTGCCGGTGTGGCTGTGCCTGTCTTTTCACTGAAATCGGAAAAGAGTTTCGGTGTGGGCGACTTCGGCGACCTGAAGTTACTGATTGACTGGGCGGTTGAGACGCGCCAAAAGGTGGTGCAGGTTTTGCCGGTGAATGACACCACCATGACGCATAGCTGGACGGATTCTTACCCGTACAACAGCATTTCCATTTACGCATTTCACCCCATGTATGCCGACCTTAGCCGGATGGGCAAGCTCAAAAAAGCAGCCGACGCCAAACGTTTCAACGAGAAACAAGCCGAGCTGAACAGTTTGTCCGTTATCGATTACGAGGCGGTAAACCAAGTGAAGTGGGAATATTTCCGCCTGATCTTTCAACAAGAAGGAGAAAAGGTATTGGCATCCGAGGCGTTCAAGGAGTTCTTCGAGGCCAATCAGGAATGGCTGCGGCCGTACGCGGCATTCAGCTACCTCAGAGACGCTTACAAAACACCCGACTTCCGGTTATGGCCCAAGTACAACACGTATAAGTCTAAGGAAATTGAGCAGATGTGCCGCCCGGGAACAGCCGATTATCCGCACATCTCCATCTATTATTTCATTCAGTTTCATTTGCACCTCCAACTCTTGGAGGCAACCAACTACGCACGCGCCAACGGCGTGGTGCTGAAAGGTGATATTCCCATCGGCATCAGCCGCAACAGTGTGGAAGCATGGACAGAGCCGCACTACTTCAATCTGAACGGACAAGCCGGTGCCCCACCCGATGACTTCTCGGTAAACGGGCAGAACTGGGGCTTCCCCACTTACAACTGGGAGGTGATGGAACAGGATGATTACAGTTGGTGGATGAAGCGTTTCCGGAAAATGTCGGAATACTTCGACGCTTACCGCATAGATCACATTCTGGGTTTCTTCCGTATTTGGGAGATTCCGATGCACGCCGTGCACGGATTGCTGGGACAGTTCGTTCCTTCCCTGCCCATGTCGCGCGAGGAGATTGAGAGCTACGGCCTGCCTTTCCGCGAAGAGTTCTATCTCCCCCCTTACATTCACGAGTACTTCTTGCAGCAAGTGTTTGGCGAGCAAACAGATTATGTGAAGCAACACTTCATTGAGCCAACCAACACGTGGGAGGTGTACCGCATGCGCGAAGAGTTTGACACGCAGCGAAAAGTGGAAACGTTCTTTGCCGGAAAAACGGATGCCGACAGCATTCGGGTGCGCGACGGTCTGTACTCGCTTATTAGTGACGTACTTTTTGTGCCCGATCACAAAGAACCACATAAATACCATCCGCGCATCGGCGTGCAGCACGACTTCATTTACCGGGCACTAAGCGATGGAGAGAAAGAGGCGTTCAACCGTTTATATGATCAGTACTACTACCATCGCCACAATGAGTTTTGGCATCAGCAAGCCATGAAGAAGTTGCCACAGTTAACACAGTCGACCCGCATGCTGGTGTGCGGAGAAGATTTGGGTATGATACCCGATTGTGTGGCTTGGGTGATGAACGATTTGCGCATTCTGAGTCTGGAAATTCAGCGCATGCCCAAGAATCCGACAGAAGAGTTCGGCAACCTGCACCATTATCCGTACCGCTCGGTTTGCACCATCTCCACCCACGACATGTCCACCCTTCGTGGCTGGTGGGAAGAAGACCGCCAGCAAACACAACGGTACTACAATTACATGCTGGGGCATTACGGAGAAGCACCGCAGACGGCCACACCTGAAGTTTGCGAAGAGGTGGTTCGCAACCACCTGTACAGTCAGTCCATATTCTGCATCCTATCGTTGCAAGACTGGTTGTCGATGGATGGAAACTGGCGCCGGACTGTGGCCGACGAAGAGCGCATCAACATACCCGCTAACCCCCGTCATTACTGGCGTTACCGCATGCACCTCACACTGGAGCAGCTGCTGGGAGCCGAAAGCTTGAACAAGAAAATAACCCATCTCATAGAGCAATCGGCCCGCAACCTTTATTGGTAAGTCGCATCTTCAGCATAAGAATGCAAATATAGAGAGAGCAAAACAGCAAATTATCTCTATATTTGCATTTCTTATTTAAGTCCGTTTGTCATGAAAACAACATCAACCATCTTTCTACAGAACTTGGTTTTCTACGCTTACCACGGTGTAGCGCCTCAGGAAACCGCAGTGGGCAACACCTTCATCATCAACCTGAGCCTGAAAGGCGACTTCGGGCAAGCCATGCAAAGCGATTGCGTGGAAGACACGGTAAGCTATGCCGATGTGTTTCTGGCGGTGAAAGAAGAGATGAGTACCCCGTCGAAACTATTGGAGCATGTTTGCGGACGCATTGTGCAAAGGCTTTTCCGCGACTTTCCTCTTATTGAAGAAATCAATTTGAAGCTGGCAAAAACCAATCCGCCCATGGGAGCCGATATTGATGCCGCCGGCGTAGAGGTTCACTGCATCAGGTAAATGACCGATATTAACGAGGCAATGGTAAGGGGCTTCACTGCAATGCTCTCAAACCGCTTTTCTTTTTATCATACAAGGGAGCATTTCTTGTCAAGTGCAGTTTTATATATTATTAACCATTGCAGGAAATGCAGGAAGCACCGCCTGTGTTTTCGGGAACAACCACTACCTTTTTGGAATGGCTGGCGGACTTTTCAGAATAGTTGGCCAACTTTTTAAAATCCCCGCCCAACTTTTTTGAAAACATAAAGAGGAATTTAAAAAAGTCCTTGATGTTTTTTGAAAAGATAACGAGCTTTTTCTCCAAAGCCACGAGCAGTTGGACCGATTGCAACGACCAATGGAGGTAATTGCCACGAGCAATGGGGTGAATGGCTGGTAACAATTTACAAAAATAAAAGGAACAAAGAGCCGGAACAGCGGGTTTGGGGGAAGAATTGCAGGGCACAGAAACGAAAAAAGGAGAAGCGCCGGCTTCTCCTTTTACGTGCATTATAAATTGAATACACTTTAACTTTACGTTTACAAATATACAACATTACAAACACAAAGTCAAGTGTTTTACTCACTTTTAGTTGATGAGTCGACAAACAACCGTGAACGTTTTACTTTAACGTCTTCTTTTTCTTGCTTACAGCCTCAACAATTTCGGTAACCACCGTCTGGTTCTCAAAGCGTTTGGCGTAACCTGTATAATCCGGACGGGTACGTTCGTATTCGGCATCGAGGAACAGCGGACTAGATATGATATGATCTGCCGTTGAACGATTGCAGCAAAACACAATGTTCTCCACACCCGCCAGTCGGGTCAACGCTTTCACGTCCGTGTCATGCGGCTGAAGCGTCATCGGATCGGTAAAGAAGAAAAGATAATCAATCTCGCCGTCAACAATGCGCGAGCCCATTTGCTGGTCGCCCCCAAGCGGACCCGATTTCAGAATGGTAAAGTCCCACTCCACCTCCGGATGCTTTTCTTTCAGCGCAGCAAGTATAAGAGTTCCTGTAGTTCCCGTACAGTAAAATTTATGTCCCACGAGCAATTCGGAGTTCCATACCGCCCATTCAATAAGATCCTTCTTCATGGCATCGTGAGCCACCAAGCCGATTTTTCTGATTAGTTTTTCCATAATAATTTGTCTGTTTACTGATAAATGTTTCGTTGCCTATGTTTATATTATAATTTCAGGGAAGAAAAGCTCTTTCGTCCCTTTGCATAGAACTGCACCAAGATACTGCTTTTTATTTGTTCGGGAATGGAATGAAGAATTGTTTTTTGCATATTTTCATCCCGTGAGGCTTTAAAATCTTTCCTGATAGCAGCATATTCACGTCTTGCCGCCAATACAGCACGAGCGTTGGGCAACTGTCCCTTCAACACAAAAGCAAGTGCCGCCACATAATCGAGCACCATTCTGGCGCGCATCACCGGCACCAGTTGATCGGCCGGCAAGTTCTTGTACAGCATGATGAGGTTGTTGCGGAAGTTGAGAAACGTTTTGCGCGGATTTTCCTTTTTCAACGTAGCCCCCCCCACATGAAAGACCGTGCTTTGCGGCACACAAACAATGCCGCGACCGCGGGCACGCAAGCGCCAGCACAAGTCAATTTCCTCCATGTGCGCAAAGAAACGTCCGTCGAGTCCGCCTGCATCGCGGTAATCTTTCAGGCGAATAAAAAGTGCCGCACCCGTAGCCCAGAAAACCGGTATCGGTGCATCATATTGTCCGTCGTCCTTTTCCACCGATGAGAAAATGCGTCCGCGGCAAAACGGATAGCCATAAGCATCTAAGAATCCGCCGGAAGCGCCGGCATATTCAAAGTAGGCTTTGTCTCGCCAGCTACGTATTTTGGGCTGACAAGCAGCCACTTCGGGGTGCACATCCATGTAGGCAGCCAGCGGTTGCAACCAGCGAGGCTCCACCGCCACATCAGAGTTGAGCAGCACCACGTACTCGGCTTCCACCTGTTGCAAGGCGAAATTGTACCCATCGGCAAAACCATAATTTTTTTCCAGACGGATGATGCGCACAGACGGAAAATCCGTTTCCAGCAAAGCAACCGAGTCGTCGGTCGACGCATTATCGGCCACACAAATTTCCACGTCGCCATCGGCTGCAGAGTGCTCAATGACCGAAGGCAGAAAGGTGCGGAGCATTTCACTTCCGTTCCAGTTCAGAATGACAACTGCTATTTTATTCATGCGTTTATTTTAAGGGTTGTTTGTGTTTCCAGCGTTTGTGCGACCAAAACCAGTAGGCCGGTTCGCGTAAAATGGTTTGTTCAACGTGGCGTACAAACATTTCGGTTATTTCACCATCGGCGGTTTGTTTGGGATGTTCGATCATTAATACGAACGTAGCCTCACAGTATCCGCGTTTTTCTTTCTGCAACTCACAATAAAAAACCGGGTAGTTCATCATGCGGGCAATGCGTTCGCCACCATCCATGAACGAAGTCTCTTGGTTGAGAAAGGTAGTCCAGAAGTGCAAACTCTGGAGGTTGGGCGATTGATCGGCCACCAGTCCCAAGGCAAGTTTCTTGCCTGCATGCCTGGCTCTGATGACTTCGCGTGCTGTATCGTGCTTGGGCACATTATAGCCTCCGAAGCGGGAACGTATGTTCTGAAAGAGCTTGTCTACATACGGGTTGCGGAGTGTTTTGTAAACCTGCATGGGTATGTCTTCGGGTTTCATGTACATTCCCATGCCGATTGTCCACTCGAAATTGGCGTAATGCGGCATCATCACCACAATGCCGCCGTACTTGTCGATCATTTCAAGGTATTGCTCCGTGTTATGGAACTTCATGCGTTGGTGCAGCTCGTCGACGGGCATCTTGAGCATCTTCAGGCTTTCGAGCATGTAGTCGCAGATGTAGTGGTAGAACTTGCGTTCAATAGCCAGCAGTTCCTTTTCCGTCTTCTCGGGGAAGGAGTTCTTCAGGTTACGCCACACCACCCTACGCCTGTAACGTGCCAGCTTATACATGAGCACATAGAGCACATCCGACAACACGTAAAGGGCTTTCATGGGCAATGAGGCCAGTAGCCACATGCCCAGGTAAATAAAAAAATAGACTAATCTAGACATTCCAATTATTTATTTACTATGGTGGCCTGCAAAGCCGTACCATCTTCATTAAAATCACCCAGACGTACCTGCACTACTTCGTTATCTTTCGCCTCAGTGTCTTGCAGCTCTATGCGAATGTAGTTCGTGGTAAAACCGTGCATCGGACTTCCGGCTTTGGGTTTCTCGAGCAGCACGGGCCATTCCTGACCGATAAAGCGCGCATAGAATTCCCGGGTCTTTTCGTCCGACAGTTCAAGCAACAGCTGACTGCGCTTGTGTTTTTCTTCGCTCGTAACCACGTGGTCAATTTTCAATGCCTGCGTTCCGGGGCGTTCCGAGTAACTGAACACGTGCAGTTGCGACACATCTAGCGATTTGATGAAGGCATACGCCTGCTCAAAACACGCATCGGTCTCCCCTCTTGTGCCCACAATCACGTCGACTCCAATGAATGCATGCGGCATCAACGCTTTTATTTTCTTCACTTTTGAGGCAAACAACGCCGTATCGTATTTACGGTGCATCAGCTTCAATACTTCGTCACTTCCCGATTGCAGGGGAATGTGGAAATGCGGCATAAACCTTTTCGACCGCGACACGAACTCAATGATCTCATCCGTCAGCAAGTTGGGCTCGATGGAAGAGATGCGGTAGCGTTCAATACCCTCCACTTCATCCAATGCCTTCACCAGCTCAAAGAAATTTTCTCCGGTTGTTTTTCCGAAATCACCTATGTTTACGCCCGTAAGCACAATCTCTTTTCCACCTTCGGCAGCCGCCTGAGCCGCTTGTTTCACTAACGACTCAATGGTTCCATTACGGCTTCGTCCGCGGGCAAACGGTATGGTGCAGTACGTGCAATAGTAATCGCATCCGTCTTGCACCTTAAGGAAATAACGCGTACGGTCGCCCCGCGAACAAGAAGGAGCAAACGAACGGATATCTTTCAGCACGGAAGTGTGCGCCTCACCCGACTCGTTTTTCTTCAAATCGCCCAGATATTGCATAATATCTGCCTTTTGTTCGGCACCCAACACCAAGTCAACTCCTTCAATCTTTGCCACGTTATCGGGCTTCAACTGGGCGTAACAACCCGTAACCACCACGAAAGCGCCCGGGTTTTCTTTCACCAACTTATGAATAACCTGCCGGCACTTCTTGTCGGCCATCTCCGTAACCGAACAAGTATTCACTACACAAATATCAGCCTTTTCACCTTTTCGCGCAGTACGTACGCCTGCTTCACGAAGTATTTTACCTATTGTAGATGTCTCTGAGAAGTTCAATTTGCAGCCTAAAGTATAATAAACTGCCTTTTTATCCTGAAATACAGTTGTATCAATCATACATTAATAAACAAAAAATATGGCGCAAAGGTACACATTATTATAATTAAAATTTGTTATACAGCCTAAGAGTTAACCACTCAGGGCCACCAAATGTGGAACTTTATTGCTATTTTTGCACAATATACCAAAATTCGTGCAATGATTAAAGAGAATTTTATCAAACTCTACGAGAATAGTTTTCGTGAGAATTGGGACCTTCCTTGTTACACTGACTACGGTGAAGATGTAAATTATACGTATGGTGAAGTAGCCCGTGAAATAGCCCAACTGCATTTGTTGTTTAAACATTGCAGCATCAGGCGCGGCGAGAAGATCGCTATCATAGGAAAGAATAATTCGCGCTGGTGCATTGCCTACATGGCAACCATCACTTACGGAGCGATTGTGGTTCCTATTCTGCAAGATTTCAATCCCAATGATGTGCATCACATTGTGAATCATTCCGAATCTATTTTTCTTTTTACCAGTGATACCATTTGGGAAACATTGGAGGAGGAACGATTGAGCGGGTTGCGTGCCGTCTTTTCATTAACAGATTTTCGCTGCCTGCATCAGCGCGACGGAGAAACGGTGCAGAAATTCCTTAAGCACATCAACGAGGAAATGCAGCAAACGTACCCCAACGGCTTTCAAAAAGAAGATATTCAATACACCACATTGGGCAATGAAAAGGTTATGTTGCTCAACTACACTTCGGGAACCACCGGTTTCAGTAAAGGAGTAATGCTTACGGCCAACAACCTGGCGGGTAATGTTACTTTCGGTATCCGAACGGAATTACTTAAAAAGGGCGACAAAGTGCTTTCTTTTCTGCCTTTGGCACATGCTTACGGCTGTGCGTTCGACTTCCTCACTGCCACTGCCGTGGGAACGCACGTCACTCTTTTGGGCAAAGTTCCCTCACCGAAAATCATCATGAAGGCTTTTGAGGAGGTCAAGCCCAATCTCATCATTACCGTGCCGCTGGTTATTGAGAAGATCTATAAGAATGTCATTCAACCTCTCATCAGCAAAAAGGGAATGAAATGGGCACTCAGCATTCCATTGCTGGATAACCAGATTTACGGTCAGATACGCAAAAAACTCATTGAGGCGCTGGGTGGTCGCTTCAAAGAAATTATTATTGGCGGAGCAGCCATGAACCCCGAAGTAGAAGAGTTTTTCCAGAAAATTAAATTCCCTTTCACCATCGGATATGGAATGACGGAATGCGGACCGCTTATCAGTTACGCACCGTGGAATGAATTTGTGCGCACTTCGTCGGGTAAAATTCTCGATATCATGGAAGCACGTATATATAAGGAGAATCCCGAATCGGAAACAGGTGAGATACAGGTAAGGGGCGAAAACGTAATGGCCGGCTACTACAAAAACCCCGAAGCTACCGCCGAAGTCTTCACCGAAGACGGATGGTTGCGCACCGGCGATTTGGGAACGATGGACGGCAACGGCAATATATTTATCCGTGGAAGAAGCAAAACTATGATTTTAAGCTCTAGCGGACAGAACATTTTCCCCGAAGAAATTGAGGCACGCCTTAATAATATGCCATTCATTCTTGAAAGTCTGGTTATTGAGCGCCACAAGAAACTCGTTGCTCTGGTTTATGCCGATTATGAAAGTCTGGAATCTCTGGGACTGAACCACGCTGAGCACTTAAAAACCATTATGGATGAAAATCTCAAGAGTTTAAATAATTCAGTGGCGGCCTACGAAAAGGTAAGTGAGATACAACTTTATCCCACCGAATTTGAGAAAACACCTAAAAAGAGTATAAAAAGGTATCTTTATAATAGCATTATCGAATAATAATATGTTGTTAAACATGCCTGAAAATCAGGGGATAAGCACCCGGAACAAAAAAAAATAAAAAAAAATCGGCCAAAAGAGTACAACGTATCAAAAAAGTCTATACATTTGCAACGTTTTAATAAGCAATTGATTGTATTACAGATTTAAAAAAGCAAAGAAAATGAAAAAATTAATTTTAATGTTCGCAGCTATCGCAGCAGTATCTTTCGCATCATGTGGTAACAAACAAGCAGAAGCTGAAAAAGCTAAAGCTGATTCAATCCGTATCGCTGATTCAATCGCAGCAGTAGAAGCAGCTGCAGCTGAAGCAGCTGCAGCTGCAGCTGATACTACAGCTACTGATAGCGCAGCAGTTGTAGCTGAGTAATCTCAGAACAACTCAAAAATTTTAAAAGTCTGTGGTGCTTAGCACTACAGACTTTTTTTTTATGCATTATGCACTCATGCAAAAGAATAATCAGTAAACAAAGAAGCACTTCAAGCTTAAGCATAAAAAAAATGGGCACCCAAAAAGGATACCCATTTATATTATATGTCGGAGTATAATTACTCAGCAACTACTTCAAAAGCAACTTCTACTGAAACTTCCTTGTGAAGCTTAACTACTGCTTTGTAAGAACCAACTTCTTTAACAGCGTCCTTAACAACAATAGTTTTTCTATCGATTTCGAATCCAAGCTTAGACAACTGCTCAGCAATTTGAATATTACCTACAGAGCCAAAGATTGTACCGGTAGAACTTACTTTAGTTGCAATGGTCAATGAAACACCTTCCAATTTTGCAGCCAGTTCTTCAGCATCTTTTTTAATCTTTTCAAGCTTGTGTGCACGCTGCTTAAGGTCTTCAGCAAGCATTTTCTTTGCAGAAGGAGAAGCAATAACAGCTTTTCCAGTAGGGATTAAGTAATTACGACCGTATCCAGACTTAACTGTAACGATGTCATTCTTATAACCCAAGTTTGCTACATCTTCTTTTAATATAATTTCCATACTTTTCCTCCTTACAATTATTTCATCATATCAGTTACATATGGCAACAACGCCAAGTGACGAGCTCTTTTAACAGCCTGGGCAATTCTACGCTGGAACTTCAAAGAAGTACCTGTGATGCGACGTGGAAGAATCTTTCCTTGTTCGTTAAGGAACTTCTTCAAGAATTCAGGATCTTTGTAGTCAATGTACCTAATACCGCTCTTTTTGAAACGACAGTACTTTTTCTTCTTAACATCTACTGAGGGCGGAGTTAAATATCTTATTTCAGATTGATTTTGTTGTGCCATGATTAATTTTCCTCCTTTTTAGTTGATTTTACACTTCTTCTCTTAGCAGCATATTCTGCAGCATACTTATCCATTCTGAAAGTTAAGAAACGGATAATGCGTTCATCACGACGGAAGTTAATCTCCAGCTTCTCAATAACAGAAGGCTCAGCATTAAACTCAATCAGTTGATAAAAACCAGTTGACTTCTTTTGAATGGGATAAGCCAATTTCTTAAGTCCCCAGTTCTCTTCATTAATAATCTCAGCACCTTCTTCAACAAGAAGAGCCTTGAATTTCTCTACCGCTTCCTTCATCTGTACATCAGACAAAACGGGAGTCAAAATGAAAACGGTTTCGTATTGATTCATACTCATTTAATTAAAAAAATAATTTTGTTTTTAAAATCAGTGCGCAAAGTTAGCCATTTTATTCTGAACCACAAATAATTAATCTTTTTTTGTATCTTTCCCACTAGGAATTCTAAAAGAAGAAAACTATCTTTGTGAGGTTGCTTAAACAATAATTTAATGACAGAACAGTTTAATTTTGATATTAATTTGATCTTCGCCATTTTAAATGGCAAAGTATCAGCAGCTATTAACCGAAAGTTATACCGAAACTTCCGGCTAAACGGCTTGGAGATGACTCCGGAGCAGTGGACTGTAATGATATACCTTTGGGAGAAAGACGGGGTAACTCAGCAAGAGTTATGCAATGCGACTTTTAAAGATAAACCTAGCATGACCCGACTTATTGACAATATGGAACGGCAACATCTTGTGGTTCGCATAAGCGACAAAAAGGACCGGAGGAACAATTTAATCCACCTCACTAAAACGGGGAAAGACATCGAGCCACAAGCTCGCATAGTTGTAAGTAAAACCTTAAAGGAAGCTTTACAAGGAATTGAGGTTAAGGATTTGCAGATAAGTCAAGATGTGCTGAAAAAGATCTTTTTAAACATCAAAGACTAATCAAACCGAGAAAGGAATTGAAAGCAAAGAAGCTAACAATTTGAGATGTTTAATGTTTTTTTTGCATAAATAATTTCATGCGTTAAATAATAATGCTTTTCTTTGCGACTAGAAAATAATAATCGATTAAAAGACACACGTAATGAAGGCTTTTTTGAAAAATTTGGGACTAATCCTGATTATACTAGGAACAGTTATACTTATAGCTTGTTCTGTTACAGGAAATGTTAATAACAATGCTATCTTGCTTACTGCAGCCGCATTGGTTGTAGTTGGAGTTATCTCTTATATTGTTATCAATAAAAGAATAACTGACTAAGCTCATAAAGCAATCAGGAATAAAAAAAGCCGGAACATGTTCCGGCTTTTTTTATTCCTGATTGCTTTATACTTCACCATCGGGAGTAATAAGCTTATATCCCTTGCCGTGGATATTAATAATCTCAATTGATTCATCTTCTTTCAAATGTTTACGTAGCTTAGTGATATACACATCCATACTACGTGCATTGAAATAATTATCGTCAATCCAAATGGTCTTCAAGGCAAAATCACGCTGAAGAATTTCATTGGCATGAGCGCACAATAAACCTAAGAGTTCTGATTCCTTAGTAGTAAGCTTAGTCTGTTTACCTTCGCTAGACAGAATTTGTTTCTGAGTATCGAAAGTGAACTTACCAATCTTATACACATTATTTTCTTTGTTTTTCTTTCCGCGAACCCTTCTCAGAATAGCTTCAATTCTAAAAGTAAGCTCTTCCATACTGAAAGGTTTGGTAATATAGTCATCAGCTCCTATCTTAAAGCCTTCTAATATATCTTCTTTAAGGGTTTTAGCCGTTAAAAATATAATAGGTATTTCAGCATTTGCTGCACGGACTTCTTGAGCTAACGTGAAACCATCTTTTTTAGGCATCATCACGTCGAACACACACAGGTCGTATTTGTTTTTCAGAAAAGCTTTAAAACCAGCCTCACCATCAGGATACAGTTCAGCGGAATAACCCTTTGCCTGTAAATACTCTCTCAAAAGCATGCCAAGATTTTCATCATCCTCGCATAGTAAAATTCGCAGTTTCTCGTCCATATCATTCATTTTTTAATAAAGGTAATGCAATAATAAATTTAGTTCCCACATTCAGTTCACTCTCCGCTCTTATAGAACCTTTATGATCCTGAATTATTTTCTTCACATAAGCAAGTCCTAATCCGAAGCCCTTCACATCGTGTAAATTACCTGTATGAACACGATAGAACTTCTCAAAGACTTTCTTTAAATTTTCTTTTTTAATACCAATGCCATTGTCTTGTACCGAAATCATCAGCTTACCTGCTTCATTCCAGGTTCTAATGTCTAGCAACAAATCTTCGTCCGGCCTTTTATACTTAACAGCGTTGTCCATCAGATTGAATATCACATTGGTTATATGCATCTCATCAGCAAAAATCACCGAATCTTCAGCATCCAGGCTAGAGGTAATCTTACCGTTATAACGTTCTACTTTCAAAGTAAATGTATTAATAACCCCAGCTATCATTTCGTTGGCATCTATTTCTTTCATCTTCAAGGTTGCTTTTTGCTTGTCAAACATAGACATCTGCAGAACCTTTTCAACTTGAAATCTCAACCTTTTGGTTTCATCGTTTATCACCCCGGATATATGTTGAAACATTTGCGGCGACTTACCCACAGCCGGGTCTTTCAACATCTGCGCTGCCAGAGAAATAGTCGAAATCGGAGTTTTGAATTCATGAGTCATGTTATTGATGAAGTCATTTTTCATTTCCGTCAATTTCTTCTGCCTGAAAATAATATAAATCGTGAAGATAAATGTAATCAGCAAAACCAGCGTAAAGACCAATGACGGGATCATAAAGCTCACTGAATCAAAAATATAATCTCTTTTTGCCGGAAAATGAACCTTAACTACACTCATCTTTGCGGGAGGGTCATTCGGAAAAAGAATCTGACTATACGAGCTCTCACTACCTTTATCTTCATAGTCAGAACATCTGTAAACCTCACGGCCGTCTTTATCAATCACAATAAAATGATAAGGTATATCAATTCCATTATTAATTAATTCAGATTTTAAATATTGGTCCAGGTTTTTAAAATTAACCCTCTCTTCCAACGATTTATCACTAGCTCTGTAAAGCATTTGCCAAACGACCTCATCAAGCAAGAAGCGCTGATACAAGTAACGGTTCTTGATGGCCTCCTGCAAAGTTCTGGAAGTCTGCGGTATCGTATTAGTACCGTGTCTTCTAGAAATCATTGCTTTCGGAAGTGCCGATGGTTTGGTTGTTATTGTTTTCAACTCAAATGCCGAATACATGGTACCGTCCTGAGAAGAAACGTTGTAGCGTTGAGTCTGCTGTATGATATCGCCTTTTTGAGGAGAAGAGGAACTTTGCGACAAAGCCTCTCTTTCAGTAGCCGTGACATCCTTTTCGAGCCAGCGTTGCGTCTCATCATATTCCACATTCTTAGAGACTTGGTACAAACTGCGCTTCACTGATTCATCAAATTGCTCATTGCGCATTTTAACCATTTCCTCTATATAACTTACTTGTAAGTAAAGTAAGCTAAGAAAAGAGAGGCCCATAATTACACCTAATATCCAGATTGTTGACTTTTTCATAGCAACAAAATTAACAACTGCTAATTAACACTCCTAATCAATTAACCTGATTTAACCGCAAGTTGTTGTTAATTAACTCAAAACGGCTCGTTAAATGGTATTCTGATCATTATAACAAAGCTTTCGCCTGTTTGGTTTGCAAATTTAATAAAAAATTAAAGAATTCCTTAATCAAAGAGAATAAATAAAAAAGTCACTATCGCTAGAGTTTACCAGCAACAGCGACTTTTTATATATATCAGTCAAAAAGAACTACTCTTCAGCATGTTTTGCTTCAAACTCTTTTATCAATTTATCTTGTACATCTACAGGTACTAATTCATAATTAGCAAATTTCATTATAAAGGACGCACGGCCTCCTGTCAACGAGCTTAAGGCTGTTGAATAAGACGACATTTCTTTTAAAGGAATCTTCGCCACAAGCTTTTCAAATCCTTTTTCACTGCTCATACCCATGATAATGGCGCGTCTTCCCTGAAGATCTCCCATTACATCTCCCATCTTATCCGACGGAACAAAAACTTCCACATCATAAATTGGTTCCAGAATTTTGGGGCCTGCATTTTTAAAGGCCTCACTGAATGCATTTCTTCCCGCCAGCATAAAAGAAATTTCGTTAGAATCTACCGGGTGCATTTTACCTTCATAAACAATAACTCTTACATCTCGGGCATAAGATCCAGTTAAAGGGCCCTGTTCCATACGAGCCATGATACCTTTCAAAATAGCAGGCATAAACCTAGAATCGATAGAACCGCCAACGATACTGTTGATAAAGACAAGTTTGCCACCCCAATCCAAAGAGATCTCTTCCACTCCTTTCACACTGATTTTAAATTCCTGACCATTAAATTTATAAGTATCAGGTACTGGCATTCCATCTTTATAAGGTTCAACGATAAGATGTACTTCACCAAACTGACCCGCACCACCCGATTGTTTTTTGTGCCTGTAATCAGCTCGGGCAGCTTTGGTGATTGTCTCCCTGTAAGGAATCCTGGGTTCTTCAAATTTAATCGCTATTTTTTCATTATGTTCCAATCTCCACTTCAGTGTACGAAGATGAAATTCTCCCTGACCGTGTACCAATGTCTGTCTCAATTCTTTCGATTGCTCTATCACCCAAGTAGGATCTTCTTCGCGCATGCGATTTAGAACACTCATCATCTTTTCTACGTCAGCTTCGTTGACTGGTTTAATGGCTCTGGAATATTTAGAATTGGGATATTTAATAAAATCAAACTTATAGCTACAATCCTTACCATTCAAGGTATTCCCTGTCTTTACATCCTTTAATTTAACGGCAGCACCAATATCGCCAGCTTGTAATTCTTCTACTTTAATACGATTGGGACCAGCCATTACATAAATCTGAGCAATGCGTTCTTTTGACCCTCTATTGGCATTTGTCAGATCATCCCCCTCTTTTACTTTGCCACTCATTACTTTAAAATAAGAGACTTCACCTATGTGAGGCTCTACACTTGTTTTAAAGAAATAGAGAGACGAAGGACCATTTGAATCGGGAGCGACTTCTTTCCCTTCCGTATTCACAACTTTGGGCATATCTGAAACAAACGGAACCACATTTCCCAAAAACTCCATCAGTCGCCGAACTCCCATGTCTTTTCCGGCACAAACACAGAACACTGGAAACATTCCCCTATTAGCCAATCCCATGCGAATACCTTCACGCATTTCATCTTCACTAAGAGATTCTTGCTCAAAGAACTTTTCCATCAGCTCTTCTTCATTTTCAGCAGCCGCCTCCACTAAAGCCTTATGCATTTCCATGGCTTTGTCCATTTCTTCGGCAGGTATATCTTCAATGATAGGAGCCCCTCCTTCGGGCTTCCAAGAATACTTCTTCATCAACAACACATCGATCAACGCATTGAAATTAGGGCCTGTTGCTATGGGATATTGAACAGGAATTACTTTATTTCCATAGGCTTCTTTGAGCTGCTCCAAAATGTTATCGTAATCACATTTTTCATTATCAAGCTGATTCACTAAAAATATAACCGGTTTATTGAATTTTTCAGTATACCTGAAATGATTTTGCGTTCCTACTTCAACGCCGTATTGACCGTTAATAAGTAGGATGGCCGTATCAGTCACATTAAGTGCAGTAACAGCTCCGCCAACAAAATCATCTGCACCCGGACAGTCAATTATATTCAGCTTCCTGTTATTCCACTCCACATGAAATACTGTAGAAAAAACAGAGTAACCATATTCCTGTTCAACAGGAAAATAGTCACTCACCGTATTTTTTGCTGCGACAGAGCCGCGGCGTTTTATAACTCCACTCTCGAAGAGCATTGCTTCAACGAGAGTGGTTTTCCCAGAGCCGGAACTTCCCAATAATGAGATGTTCTTAATTTCATTAGTCTGATATACTTTCATGACATCTAAGATTTAAGTGATTAACTAATTATGTTCTTCACAAATTCATTTAACTAAGGCGCAAATTATAAATAAATAAATATAAAAACAATATTATACCTCTGTTTCTAAACAATGTTATGCAACATTTATATTCAGTATTTCTAAAATTTTGTATATTTACAGCCAAATCAATCAAAAAATACAGGAGTGTCAAACAAGCACTTCCTTTAATTCAAAAACTGATGGCGGGCATTTACATACATGTACCTTTCTGCAAGACGCGTTGCATTTATTGCGATTTCTATTCAACGACACAAAGTTCGCTGCAACCAAAGTACGTTTCAGCCTTATGTAAGGAACTGGTTCAACGAAAAGAATATTTAGATTCAGAATCGGTAGAGACAATTTATTTTGGAGGAGGCACACCTTCACAACTTAATTACGAAGAGCTCACCGCAATCTTCCAAACGATTACAGAGAACTACAGGGTTACCGAAAATGCAGAAGTCACTATGGAAGCTAACCCGGATGATTTATCGTCAACTTACTTAGATTTACTTCGTAAATTACCGTTTAACCGTATCAGTATGGGTATTCAGACGTTTCACGATGGCACACTTAAACTTCTTAAGCGACGTCACAGCGCATTACAAGCATTTGAAGCGTTCAAAAAAAGCAGAGTTGCAGGCTTTAATAATATCAGTATTGATTTAATGTATGGACTACCAGGTGAAAGTATCCAGACTTGGAAAGAGGATATTAACAAGGCTATATCACTAAGTCCTGAACACATATCTGCCTACCATCTTACATATGAACAAGGTACACCTATATATAATATGTTGCAACAGCATAAGATAAGAGAAGTCACCGAAGAGCTCAGCGTGACTTTCTTTAATATCCTCCGAGAGGAATTACTCACATCCGGATACGAGCATTACGAAATATCAAACTTCTGTCGGCCTGGTAAGGAATCCAGGCACAACACATCGTATTGGAAAGGGGTGAACTATTTGGGGTGTGGTCCTTCTGCCCATTCGTTTAACGGAAAAAGCAGAGAATGGAATGTATCTTCACTTATTGACTATATAAAAGGGATAGAGAAGGGGGAAAGAGATTTTGAAACAGAGGAACTCAATGCAGACACCCGATACAACGAACTGATAATTACATCGTTGCGAACATCAAAAGGGATATGCCTAGATCAAATTACACAAATATTTGGAGGTGCATATACTGATTATTGCCTGAAAATGGGAACAAAATACATTGAACAGGAGTCGTTAATAATAGAATCAGGCTATTTAAGACTAACGGAAAAGGGCCTTTTTATTTCCGATGGAATCATGAGCACTTTATTAAAAGTAGAGAACTAGCACTATATACAATATTAATTAACTACAATAGAAACTAATATGAAAACAAGTAAAAAACTATTCTATCTATTCATTTTTGCATGCTGCCTCAGTTCATGCAGGAGCAGCAAAAGTATGCAAGCTGATTTCAGACAATTAGAAACAAGTCTGTTCTACGAATTAACTACTCCAGAGTACAAAGGGACAAAAAACACTAAGGTCTACTTGGATCGTATTGATAAATCCAAAATGCCAGTCTTTACTAAAGTCAAAAAGGACGGCAGCCTATTTCTGCCTCTTCTGTTTGTTAATTATAGTTCGCAAGACTACGCAATAACAATGGGAGAGAGCTGTTTAAAAGAAAACTATTGCAAGTTTCTAACAGATGCATTGTTGGCAGAATGTAACGGTAGCAGTTGTTTTTATCTGACTGATTCCATGCATGAAATGTATAGCGACTCTGATTACGTACTTAAAGTTGAGATTGTGCAAAATGAAACCACAAGTCAAGTTAAGATTGAACAAGGAAATTACTACGTATATGGAGGAAATGATGAAGAAAGCTATTACGGCGAGTACTCAAACCGAGCTGCCAAAAAAGCAACTACAAACCTCTCATTTTGGGTAAGACTATTTAAAGGTGATAACTGCCTCACGACCAATATATACAATGTGAACAAGAGTTTTAAATGCAAAGACTGTAGCTTTGAACAAACGATTGACGCCAATCAGGCAAGCCTTGACAACATGGCAGAATGCCTTTCATTAGCAACGAAAGAGATGGTCGAACAAATAAGCAATGAGATAAACCTCTTTTTAGTGGTAAGATAAGCCAAGCAAACAAGAGCAATCGTTGGATGATTGCAGGCAAAATGCCCTCTACACAATCACAAGAGGGCATTTATAGCATACTTATATTACAAATTCATTTCATTTACATACTAAAACAGAACAAATACACAGCAAGCAATTGACCTACATCAAGAAAACATGCTAAAAAACATATTTTTAGAAATTTCTCTTTTATGTTATAAAACATACTCTTATCTTTGTATCGGTAAAAAGAAAAAGCTAAGCGCTTAGACCTGATTCAACAGGTATTAGTTTTTTTATAGTTTTCAAGGATAACAAAAGTTTTTAGGTATAACAAATTAAAAAAGTAGGTATTATGAAACGTTTAGGATTAACATTAGTAGCAGTATTCTGCTTGGCTGCCAGTTCTTTTGCAGCAGGAAACCAACCTACAACTGCAAATTGGGAAGGTAACATCAACGTAAACAAGTTGAGTAAATATTTGAAATTAAATTCAAATCAAACTGAAGAAGTTGCTAACATCTGCGATTATTTCTCTAATCAAATGGATAAAGCGGCTAACTCATCAAAGAAACAAGATGAATTATTGAAGAACGCTGTTTACGGCAATCTCAAACTGATGAAACAAACGCTGTCTCCAGAACAGTACAGCAAGTACAATACAGTTTTGAACATCACTTTGCAGAATAAAGGTATTGAGCTGAAATAAAGATCTCAAATAAGATCTTCCTTATTAATAGATGCACCGAAAAGCCGAAAAGAAATGGCTCTCCGGTGTTTTATTTTTTATAGCACAAAAACATCATGATAGGTAAAACCTTTAATAAGATTACAATTTGGTGACACATCAATCCATTTATGATCATAAAACCTCATAAATAGTTGATCTAAATCAAAAAAGAACGCTAAACTATAAAATAGATGCATTTTAATTTTTATGTTGTAGAACATATAATTATCTTTGCATCAGTAAAAAGAAAAAGCTAAGCGCTTAGACAAGATTCAATAGATATTAGATTATTAAAGTTTTTAGGTATAACAAATTAAAAAAGTAGGTATTATGAAACGTTTAGGATTAACATTAGTGGCAGTATTCTGCTTGGCTGCCAGTTCTTTTGCAGCAGGAAATCAACCTACAACTGCAAAATGGGAAGGAAACATCAACGTTAATAAGTTGAGTAAATATTTAAAGCTCACTTCTAATCAAACAGAAGAAGTAGCCAATATATGCAATTATTTCTCTGAACAAATGGACAAAGTGTCTAACTCTTCAAAGAAACAAGATGAATTAATTAAAAATGCTGTATACGGTAACCTAAAGTTGATGAAAAAGACTTTATCACCTGAGCAGTATGCAAAGTACAACACCCTTCTAAATATTACTTTGCAAAATAAAGGGATTGAATTGAAATAAAAAGTTTCAACTATATAAAAAAAAGGTATTGCAGTTTTAACCTGCAATACCTTTTTTTTGTTTCAGCCATTAAATTGTAATCATCGTAGCTCCAAAACCATATTCCTGAAAAGATGCATCTTGATAGCGACACTTATTATATTTCTTTCTAAGTTCATCTAGTAATGCTTTACGCAACACGCCATCACCTTTACCATGAATAAATACTATTTTTTGTCCCGATTTACTTTTATAAGACTCCATTACTTCCCTAAATTTATCTAGCTGATAATTCAGCATCTCACTATTTGACATGCCAGCAGTAGAATCGAGCAACTCATTAATATGCAAATCAACCTCCACCACATTATTTTTAATAACTTCTCGGCGACCGGCTTTGTTTTTAGGTTCTTCCAAATCTTTCTTCTGCAGCAACGCCGATTTAATATCATCAGCAGAAACCAAAACTTGTCGGCCCGGCACATCAGCTTTAACTATATCATAAATGAGAACCGGTTCTTCAAAAAAGACAGACTCACTAAATGTATGTAGCTTGTAAAATTTGACTGTATCAATACGGAACTCTACAGAAACAGCTGGCTTCTGAGCAAAAGTTTTTCCATCCTTAAAAGCAATTAGTTGAATGGCCACATGCTCTATTTCATTAAGAACTTCACGACCAAATTCTTCAAGCAGCAATTTAGTATTAGGCTCTAATAAACCGTGTGAACGACTCTTCCACGCCTTACCCTCCGCACTTAAATATTGGTAATACATAAAGTAGTTACTATCATTCACTAAATAACTAGCAAAAGAAGTGTTGCTGATAACTTTGATATCATCGGGCACAAAAGCCAAAAAGACATTCAATTTATCCCCCCCACTCAGTTCAACCGGACGTAGTGTTATTTCGGGTTTAATGATTTTCTTTTCAGGCTGAACAGAAACTGGGCCTGACGAAGATTTACGTTTTATATTGTAATCATCCGTTTCAATTACGACGCATTCGCGAATTAGCATAGGGAAATCAAAACCGTCTGCATCTTCTACCAAAACGATGTCTTTTCCCTTAAAACCTGTCACAATTCCCCCACCCACTTCATTAAGGAATCTGACTCTATCTCCTATTTTCATAAGCACATATACAAATTAATTCTTTATTTCAGCAAATATCGCTACTTTTGCGCAAGAAAGAAAGAAATCATGCAAGAAAACCCAAAACATATCAAAATAAGCGAATACAACTATTCTCTTCCAGAGGAACGCATCGCTAAATATCCGCTGACAGTAAGGGATGAGTCAAAACTACTCATTTACAACCGAGGCGAAATTACTCAGGATCACTTTTTGTCTCTACCGAATTATATTGATTCAAACGATTTAATGATTTTCAATAACACGAAAGTGATTCAGGCCAGACTTCATTTTCGTAAAGAAACAGGCGCATTAATTGAAATATTCTGCTTAGAACCAATATCACCTAACGACTATGTACTCAACTTCCAACAAACGGAACATGCAGCTTGGTTGTGCATGATTGGAAATCTCAAGAAATGGAAAGAAGGAGCTTTACATAAAACAATTATTGTAAAAGAGACAGAAATTATGCTGACCGCTACACGCGGTGCAAATCACGGAACAAGTCATTGGGTTGATTTCAAGTGGAACAATCCAGGGATAACTTTTGCGGATATACTGGAAGAGTTCGGAGAATTACCCATTCCTCCTTATCTTAACCGTGAAACAGAAGAAAAGGATAAAGAAACATATCAAACAGTTTACTCAAAAATAAAAGGATCCGTTGCGGCACCTACTGCAGGACTACATTTTACGCCACGTGTATTTGAGGCCTTAGCTAGTAAAAAAATAGAATGCGAGGAATTGACCCTTCATGTGGGAGCAGGAACATTTAAGCCTGTAAAGAGTGAAGAGATAGAAGGGCATGAGATGCATACAGAATATATTTCTGTATCACGAACCACCTTGAAGAAACTTATAGAACATCATGGAAAAGCAATTGCAGTAGGAACTACCTCAGTGCGCACATTGGAAAGTTTGTATCATATTGGCGTGAAATTATATAATAATTCGAATGCACAAGAAGAGGAACTACATGTACAACAATGGCAGCCATACAATAAAAATTCAGAAGAAAATATTTCTGCCACTGAAGCATTGCAATGCATTGTAGACTACTTGGATAAACATCAGATGGAAGCATTACATAGCAGCACCCAGATTATTATTGCTCCAGGTTATGACTATCGCATTGTAAAAGCTATGGTGACTAATTTTCACCAACCACAAAGCACTTTATTACTTCTTGTTTCAGCGTTTGTGAAAGGTAATTGGAAAGCCATATACAATTATGCATTGAAAAATGAATTCCGTTTCTTAAGCTACGGAGATTCTTCACTACTAATTCCTTAAAATAAAAATGAACAAAGATAATAATGAGGAACTATTTCCTTTAGTCGACGAAGAAGGCAACATAATCGGTGCTGCCACACGTGGTGAATGCCACGATGGAAGCAAGAAACTACATCCGGTTATTCATTTGCACGTTTTTAACTCAAAAGGAGAACTTTACTTGCAAAAACGTCCCGAATGGAAAGATATTCAGCCCGGCAAGTGGGATACTTCCGTAGGCGGACATGTCGATCTTGGTGAAAGTGTTGAAATAGCGCTTAAGAGAGAAGCGCAGGAAGAATTGGGTATCAGCGATTTCAAACCTGAAATTCTAGCGCATTACATATTCGAATCAGAACGAGAACGAGAATTGGTTTTTGCGCACAAAACCATATATGACGGACTTATAAATCCCAGTGAAGAACTTGACGGTGGTCGTTTCTGGAGTATTGATGAAATCAGAGAACATTTAGGAAAAGGCGTATTTACTCCCAACTTTGAAAGCGAGCTTCAGCGAATAAAACTTTTCTAAACAAGACAACCATGCGATTGTACAATAGGATCAATGCTATAAAACGTATCAATCAACTTGCCGGGAAAAGTGTTCCGTTTGTTTTTCTCATCAACTTTGAACATAATTGTTCATACATTGAAGAAACAAACGCAATAGATACCGACGAACTGTTGTATCAGTTTGGTACTAAAACGAATTACCAGCATACAAATACACCAGTTAAACCTCATCCTATTGTATGGAGTCCTAGTCCAATACCTTTCGAAGAATATCAAAAAGCATTCCATCAAGTGAAAAACAACATCTTAAAAGGAAATAGCTTTTTGGCAAACCTTACTTGTATAACACCAGTGGAATCTAACTTAAGCTTAGATGATATTTTTGTTCATTCTGAGGCAACCTATAAAATCAGGTTAGCTAACCATTTTGTATGTTTCTCACCAGAAACTTTCATTAAAATCAATAACGGCATTATTAGTAGCTACCCCATGAAAGGAACGATTCGAGCTGACCTTCCCCGCGCAGCCGAAAAGCTATTGGAAGATGAGAAAGAGATGGCCGAACATGCCACAATTACTGATCTCATCCGTAATGACCTCAGCATGGTTGCTCACAAAGTTTCAGTTACCCGCTACCGCTATATTGACAAACTCACAACCAACAGCGGAAAGATCCTACAAACCAGCACGGAAATAACAGGTAGATTACCTGATAACTATCATCAAAATTTAGGAAACATATTATTCAAACTACTCCCTGCTGGTTCTATTACTGGTGCACCCAAAAAGAAAACAACCGAAATTATAAAAGAAGCCGAGAACTATGATCGGGGATTTTACACCGGAATAGCCGGTTATTTTGACGGTTTTTCTTTAGATTCAACAGTTATGATTCGCTTTGTTGAATTGCAAAACGGCAAACTTTATTTTAAAAGCGGAGGTGGGATTACTTGTCAAAGTAATGCTATAAGTGAATATCAAGAAATGATTCAGAAAATATATGTGCCAATTTATTGAAACCATACGAATTGAAAATGGAGTTATTCATAATCTTGAATATCATAATCGACGATTTAACTCCACACGTCGACAGTTTTTTCCGCATGCTATCGATCTTGATTTAGGTACTTCTATTAAAGTACCTTCTGAAGGAGGAAGAATAAAATGTCGTATTCTATACAACGAAGAAATACGTGAAATTACATATACCCCTTATACATTACGACCCATACATTCATTACAAATAATCCATTGTAATAGTCTGAATTATCGATATAAAAGTTCTTCTCGAGATGAATTAAGCGCTTTATTTGCTCAGCGTAATAGCTGTGACGATGTGTTAATTGTAAAAAATGGTATGCTAACTGACACCTCCATTGCCAATATAGCAGTCGGTAATGGATCTCAATGGTTTACCCCCGCTAAACCTCTATTAGAAGGAACACAAAGGGCGTTTCTTATTAATAAAGGAATAGTTATTCCAAAAGATATTATTGTCGAAGATATTTTTTGTTATAAAAAGATAGCCCTGTTCAATGCCCTAATCCCCTTCGGAGAATTAATCATCCCTATTACTCCTCAGACTATCATCCGTTGTTCAGAAAACAATAAGCTATCTGAATAAATAAAAAAGGTGCCCATTATATGGCACCTTTCTATTCAATCAATTGTACGTATACAGATTATTTAGCTAATTCGTTTATGACATTCATGATTTTCTGCCCAATTTCTTCGGCTGCTTCCATCGTAGAGCCTTCACTATACACTCGAATAATCGGTTCCGTATTGCTTTTGCGCAAATGCACCCACTTATCTGCAAAATCAATTTTCACACCATCAATATCGTTTATCTCCTCGTCTCGATATATCTCTTTTACTTTAGCCAGAATAGCATCTACATCAATTTCCGGAGTAAGGTCTACCCTATTTTTAGCAATAAAGTAAGGAGGATACGTGGCGCGTAGTTCACTAACTTTTTTCCCTTCATGGGCCAGATGACTAAGGAACAACGCAATTCCTACCAAAGCATCACGTCCATAATGACTTTCCGGATAAATAACTCCGCCGTTGCCTTCACCTCCTATTATAGCATGCGTTTCCTTCATCTTGGTTACCACATTCACTTCACCCACTGCAGATGCATAATATTCCATTCCATATTTGCGGGTTACATCACGTAACGCTCGAGTTGAACTCAAATTTGAGACCGTATTACCGGGAGTATGTCTCAATACATAATCCGCCACAGTAACTAACGTATATTCTTCTCCATACATAGTGCCATCTTCAGAAATCATAGCTAATCTGTCAACATCAGGGTCAACGACAAAAGCCACATCCGCTTTTCCTTCTTTCATCAGATTCATTATGTCGCCCAGATTTTTTTCTAGCGGTTCAGGGTTATGTGCAAAGTGTCCAGTAGGATCGCAATATAATTTTTCAATTGACTTGACTCCCAACTGCTCAAGCAACTGAGGTAGGATGATACCCCCAACTGAGTTTACACAGTCTATTGCCACCCGGAATCCAGCATTTCTAATGGCATCAACGTCTACTAACTTCAACGCCAACACACTATCAATATGTTTTTGGTTATAAGTGAGATCCTGTCTGTAAGTTCCCAGTTTATCAACTTCTGCATAACAAAAATCTTCAGCCTCAGCCATACGCAAAACCTCGCTTCCCTCCTCCGAATTTAAGAATTCGCCATCTTCATTGAGTAATTTCAAGGCATTCCATTGTTTGGGATTATGCGATGCAGTAAGAATAATACCGCCACAAGCTCCTTCCATGGTTACAGCTAACTCGGTCGTTGGAGTGGAAGCCAAATCAATATCAACAACATCCCAACCCATTCCCATGAGTGTCCCTACAACCACATTCTTCACCATTTCCCCCGAGATACGGGCGTCACGTCCTACAACTATTTTATTACTGCTACCCTTACAAGTTCTTCGAATTAAAGTAGCATAAGCCGAAGTAAATTTAACTATATCAAGCGGATTAAGTCCTTCACCTGTCACCCCGCCAATGGTACCTCGAATACCGGAAATCGATTTTATTAATGTCATAGTTTATCGGTTAAAAAAATTAGGTTCTTAGTAAATTTGGAATCTTCTGATGTCATAGAAATAAGGATATACATACCTTAAAGAGGAGTCATGCCCCATTTTGGAAGGAACAATTAGTTTCACATGAGCACGATCGGTCACGTACTTCAAAGCCAATAACCATCCTGAAGGAACAGCAGTCCCATACGAATACAACATGCTGCCGGCAGTAAACAGACCTGAAGCTGTCGTACCCGAAAGAGAATATCGGAATTCATCTACCCATCCGTCAGCATCATAGTTAGACACAGATGTTGTATCCTGAGACATGATATCATATTCCATGAAACGAACCAGTACTATATCATTATTTTTAATGGAATCTCCGGTTCCTTTATCAACAATTTGCATGTACACACCACCTGAAAGAGCCACATACTCGTTCGTTTTCAAATCCGTTGTATTGCCTTTAGCCTCGAAATCAACCAGCGAAAGCACTTTAATATTGTTTTTGGAAATAAAATCCTTGATGGCATTATCCTCATCTTCAAGCTGCTCTGCGTAAGTTTTGGTATCATCGCACGCCTGAAACATAAATCCCAAACACAATAAGGTAACAAATAACAAAGTAAGTTTTTTCATTTTCTCTATATAATAAGTAAGGCAAAAATATTCTATTTTTATTGAAAGTTAAAAATATCGGCGTAAACTTCTGAAATATTAACCTTTAAAGCAATACTTTTAACCGTTGCATTGCTAAATATGCAGTTTAAGCGTTGAGCAACTCCTTGTATCTTTCCAATCCATCTTCAAAGACAGCTCTCGCCTCTTCCAATGTTCCGCAGAACTCTCCTCCCGAAGCGTTCAAATGACCGCCCCCATTAAAGAAATCGGCCGCAAATTTATTGCAAGGAAAGGTACCTACAGAGCGCAAAGATATCTTAATCATCTGCTTCTCAGTATCTTCACGCAAGAAACAAGTGAAGCAAACATCTTTAATCGACAAAGGAATATTAACGAAACCTTCGCTATCACCCTTTATATAGTCAAATTTGCCTTGTTCTTCTTTTGATAAAGAAATAAGAGCTGCATGATGTTCTTTATACACATGCATATTAGAAAGAATATATCCCATCAGTCGAAGCCGACTTTCGGAGTACGTATTGTACACTTTACGGTAAATATCATCCTTGTCTATCCCCTTTGATAGCAATTCACTTATAATAAAATAGATTTCTCTGTTATTAGAATTGTAAGTGAATCCTCCCGTGTCTGTCATCATTCCCGTATAAATACATTCTGCTCCTTCCAGAGTGATATCTTCAAAGTATCCCATGCGACAAATCAGACGGAATACAAGTTCGGAAGTAGAAGATATCTCAGGATGAGAAATAACGATCTCGCAAAATGATTCGGGATGTAAATGATGATCAACCATTATTTTCCGTGCTTTGGAAGCCAACACAACATCACCTAACTCTTCTATTCGTTTGATAGCATTAAAATCCAAACAAACAATGACATCAGCCTCCGTTATAAGGCGATCAGCAAAGTCTTTATAACGATCATAAAGCACAACCTCCTTGGCCCCGGGCATCCATTTCAAAAAATCAGGAAAGGCATTAGGGACAACAACATGCACCGTTTTCTCTTGTGACTCAAGAAAATGCATCAATCCCAATGAAGAACCAATAGCATCGCCATCCGGTGAAACATGTGATACAATGACAATACTCTCTGAGCGTTCAAACCACTTGGTAAAATGATCTATTTTAGTTTGATCTATAATTTTGCTTAGCATACTATTCTTATAAATGATTGGCAAAAGTAACAAAATATTTCCTCAATCAGATCAAAAAGGTAACAGAACCTTTCTCAGCCAAGGAAATAAAGTGAATTCCCAATGCGGTACATTCATCAGTGAGAGTCTTTTGACGAGAACCAGCAAAAGAACCATCAATCAATACAACGCTAACCTTAAATAGTTCTGTTAGTTCTTTTATTGTCCCTTTATAACCTTTACAAACATATAGATAATCAATTCTAAGTCGGCTATCAGCCGATGAAAGCGTCCAACCTCTAGTGCGCATGAAGCAAATCCTCTTCCCGCAAAAATTGTACATTCGATTTGGAAAAAAAACGTTTTGATTGATAGGTGCCCCACGCATCACAACAGGCGTTTCCAGTTGCAACCGGCTCCAATGACGGTTCATAACTTGATGCACTCGCTTGTTAGTTGGCACAGTATCTGCATAAGCAAGCAGTGAACTACCATCGGACCTGATAAAGTGTGCAGCGGCACAACCCGGTATGTTGTAAAAAGCAATACTGTTTTGAGGGCGATCATGCAAACGCATCACTAGATGATAACTACACAAAGAAAGCAGCAAAGTTAATGCGCAAATCAATGTTTTAGCCTCTTTCTTATAAAAGAAACGTACTCCGAAAAAAAGTAAAAGATAAATAAGAGGAACTTCCAATGTGTAAACCCATACCGACTCTAGTGAGGAGTAAGGCAAATGTTCCACCCAGCGCACCGAACTATTGAGAAAGTCAAGTGCTTGTTTCAACAGCCAAACAATCCATTGTTGGATGAAAGGTAGTGGAATAAAAAGGAAAAAGGCAATTGACAAGTACATTATAACGGAGGCTAGAGGTATCACCAGCAAGTTAGTCAATAAGAAATGGGTAGAGAAGCGTGAAAAATAATAAAGTACCAAAGGGGCGGTACCTATCTGAGCAGCTAGAGAGATCGATAGTATACCCCATACATAGCGTAGCAATTTATGTTTGGGGGTAATTCTATTATATATTAATGGGTGAATAAACAAAATAGCAGTAACTGCTACGAATGAGAGTTGAAAGCCAACATCGAAAAGCCAGCAAGGAGAAACCAGTAACATCATAAAAGCCGCTGCCGATAGGCTATTTAGCGAAAACAGGCGTCCGTTGGCCAAAGTAGAGAGAGCAAAGAAGGAAAACATGACAGCCGATCGAACCACTGAGGGAGACAAGCCAGCTATAAATGCAAATAGCCATAACACAGCAATGACAACTACAGCACGTACTATTTTCAATTTAAATGAACGTGAGAATCCCCGCATTAAAAACAATAGCAAGCCATACAAGAATCCCACATGCAAGCCTGAGAGCGCAAGCACGTGACTGGCTCCAGAAATAGAGAAACTCTCACGAATACTATCACTCAAATCATCTTTGTAACCAATGGTTAGTGCTGAAAGAACAGCATACTGATCTGATAAAAAATTCTGTTGGTGATAAAGGTTCAATAAGCCATGTTGCCAATCGGAAGCGATCTGTCGCAATGTTCTGCTATCCGTATGCCCGTTTTTCTTCCAACTGCCTGATGCAATAAATGCTGTACCGCTAATACCTTGATGCAAGAGATAACGAGAATAGTTGAATTCATCAGGATTCCCATTATTTTTCGGTAGTGAAATTTTGCTGCGAATAAGTAGCTCATCACCACGCTTTAGCGTTTTGCTAAGTGAATCTTTTGAAAAATACAAAAGTATTTTTTCGCCGGTCGGCTGTAAAGAGGCCGAAAACAAAAGGCTTTTTTCCTTTTCCTGTACGTGATTCGTTAACACAACACGAGAAGTAGCTTCTTCTATAGGAAATACAGCAACTACCTTCTCTAAATGAAAACTACAGACTGCCATTCCTAACGTCAGGAAAAAAACATAAACGCCTGCACCAAACAACCAACGAAAAGTGTACTTCCGGCAAAAGAAGCCTGATAGTAACAAGAAGAAAGATAGAAGAAACAAACAGAAAAGAAACCCCAACAACACAGAACGGTGAGCCTCAAAGAGATAATCGGCCATAGCTATCCCACTAGCTAGCGGAATAAACAAACGCAAAAAAACATGTTGATGCAAAAAAGCCAGCTGAGGAACCACAGGCTTATATTATAGATTCTTTAAATCAACAATCATCCTTTTGGGATCGGGTGCACTAAAAATGGCACTTCCGGCAACCAGTACATCTGCTCCTGCCTCAACTAACAGAGCACCCGTTTCTTTGTTGACTCCACCATCCACTTCAATCAACGCTTTTGAGCCAGTTTCTTCAATCAATGCACGTAATTCTTTCACTTTATCAACTGAGTGCTCAATGAATTTCTGTCCGCCAAAGCCCGGATTTACGCTCATAATGAGTACCATATATACATCACGAATAATATCTTTCAGCAAAGAAACCGGTGTGCCCGGATTGATTGTTACCGCAGGCTCCATACCCGCTTCACGAATCTGCTGTATCACCCGATGGATGTGGGGACATGCCTCGTAATGCACATTCATTACATGTGCACCCAGTGCCTTTACCTCATTGACAAATTTTTCGGGATTCACAATCATCAAATGCACATCAAGCGGTTTCTCGCTCAATTCGGCAACAAACTTCAACACAGGAAAGCCAAAAGAAATATTAGGAACAAAAACTCCGTCCATTATATCAATATGTACCCACTCTGCTTCACTGTTATTAATCATTTCAATATCTTTTGCCAGGTATGCGAAATTCGCCGATAAAATAGATGGGGCTATAATTGGTTTCATAATTGCAGTTGTTTTTAATTTTATAAATACAAAAATACATGATTGTTTTTAGATTACGACATGAAGTAAGACAAAAACACATAGTAAACCTCAAAAAGAATGAACTTAGCTAACTTAGCGCACATGTAACTCCGCCAACGGATACTTGCACAAGTGTTGTTGCTCATAAAATGATAGAAAAGAAGTATCACCAAGTATCACCAACCTTATAACAAATTGATAATCAGATAATTATAGGTGACACTTGGCTAAAAAAAAGCCTCACCAAGTATCACCAAGTATCACCAACTTTTTTGGCGATGATTCCTTATAAGCATCTATCTGTTTATTGTTTGTATATAGGGATTTTCGTTGGTTCCTTTATGTATTTATTTTGCGGATTGGCTGTTTTCGTTACATTCGAAACACCACGGTTTGTGCCCTAATAATAACCTGATAAAAGAACCACAATGATTTGGAATTGACAGTATAATGTATTATCTTTGTACTTATAAGCTTATAGTATATTCAAATTATTATAGGCGCAAAGGCAGGAGTTCGTACTCCTGCCTTTTTTTATGTCTTAACGGTTTATGATTGCATTAACACGGTGTCTCGCGCCGGTTCGCACGGTAGCAAAAGACCCCTGAGCAACCGTGTTACAGTCGTAAGACGGTTGCTCAGGGGCCAAAAGACGGTTTACGATTTAAAATTGCTCGTTATCTTTTAAAAAAAGTCGGTTATGTTTTTCAAAAAGTTGGTTATGTTTTACCAAAGTCTTGCTGATGATTGTTGCTCCCTGCTTTATTAGTTAATAATACATAAAACTGCTCTTGACAAGATTCCTTTGATTCATGATGTAAATGGGAGAATTTGTAAAATTAGTTCCACCAATCAGCAGAATTAACTTAACGCGTGTTTAACTCTATCAATTGGTTTTTCATTCATGTGGTTAATATATGGATCAATCCACCTTCATATAAAAATGATTGGTCAGCTTGAATCCTCTCAATAGTTCATCCGTTTTCAAACGTTTCTTCCCGGGCAATTGCAATTCTTTGATAGCAAGGAAACCATCAACCACAGCAACATGAATAAATGATTTGCCATCTGTGCGGATTGTACCCGGCTCAAAACGATGCTCTTCTATTATCTTTTCCGAATCAAATATCTTCACGACCATTGATTCGTCGGCAGGAGATACCCATTCCGCCCACGCGGCCGGATAAGGCGAGAGTCCTCTGATGAAGTTATACACCGATTTAACCGACTGCCTCCAATTTATCCGGCAAGTATCTTTAAAGATTTTGGGAGCCGGACGCAGTTCGCCTTGTACGGCCATTTTATCTTGAGGCATAGCTTTAACTGTTCCTTGCAGAATAGCATCAACCGTTTCAATAACCAACTTACCGCCTAACACCATCAACTTATCATGTACCGTTCCTACATTATCGGTTTCCTCAATAGGCACACTTACCTGCTGAATTACCTCTCCCGTATCAATTTCTTGTTGCAAAAAGAATGTAGTTATACCTGTTTCTGTATCTCCATTTATCACCGCCCAGTTAATAGGAGCTGCTCCACGATATTGAGGCAGCAAAGAAGCATGCAAATTAAACGTGCCCAAACGAGGCATATTCCACACCACCTCAGGCAACATACGAAATGCAACCACTATTTGCAAATCAGCTTTCCATTCGCGCAAAGCTTCAATAAATGTCTCCTCCTTCAGTTTTTCGGGTTGTAATAAAGGTAAATTATTCTCCAGAGCAAACTCTTTGACAGGAGAATACTGTATTTTGTGCCCTCTTCCTGCGGGTTTATCGGGCATGGTAATCACCCCTACTACGTTGTACCCTCCTTTAATCAGGCAACGCAGAGGCTCAACAGCAAACTCCGGAGTGCCCATATATACTATTCTTAAATCCTTTTTATCCATCATACTAACTTAACTAAAAAGATTAATCTTCCGAGAAATGAACCAATACCTGTCGATACGAATTAAATATTTTCGATTTCGAAACAAACCCTAAGTACCGACTATCTCTATCCACAACCGGTAAGTTCCACGCCTTTGTGTCATCGAAAGTTTTCATCACCTGCTCCATGCTATCTGTGTCAAATAAACGGGCTGGCACAGAAGTCATCAGCTTATTAACCGTAAACCGGTGATACAATTCTTGACGAAACATAATATTACGGATGTCATCTAACAATACAATACCCAACAACACTCCATTCTTATCAGTTACAGGAAATACATTGCGGTGAGAGGTTGAAATGGCTTTAACCAGTTCACCCAAATCCATTTCAGGATGAACCGTCACAAAATCTTTCTCTACCACATTTTCCATTTTCATCAACGTGAGCACTGCTTTATCTTTATGATGGGTAAGTAGTTCTCCTTTTTTGGCTAAACGCATGGAGTAAATACTATGAGGCTCAAACACAATGATGGTAAGATAAGAACTTACGGCCACAATCATCAATGGAAGGAATAAATCATATCCTCCGGTCAGTTCAGCAATCAGAAACACACCCGTCAACGGTGCATGCATCACCCCACTCATTACGCCTGCCATTCCCATAAGAGCAAAGTTTTTCTCGGGCAATCCGGGAAAAATGCCTAGTTCGTTACTGAAGTGAGAAAATATAAAGCCAGCAATACAGCCCAGAAAAAGTGAAGGGGCAAAAATACCTCCGCATCCCCCGCCTCCATTTGTAGCAGCCGATGCGAATACCTTAAAAAGGACAATAAGCAACAAGTAAACAAGGAGTAAGTTACCGTATCCGTAAAACAGAGAATTATTCATAACGGTATCCCATTCCATATTGCTTATCCCGTTGAGCAATAATTCTATGGTATCATAACCTTCACCGTAAAGCGGAGGAAAAAGGAAGATTAGTATACTCAGCATGACACCTCCCAAAACTAATTTGCTGTACACCCCCTTGAAACGGGCATAGAAATTCTCGACCACATTCATGGCTCGGGTGAAATACAAAGAAACCAGTCCGCAAAAAATGCCTAACAAAATAACATACGGAATACGTTCCAATAAAAACGGTTGATCCATGTGGAACTTGAACATAGCCTCTTGTCCGGTAACAACATAAGAAACCGTCGCAGCAGTAACCGAGGTAATAAGCAATGGCAGCAAAGAACTCATGGTTAGATCAATCATCAATACCTCGATGGTGAAAACGAGTCCCGCGATTGGTGCCTTGAAGATGCCCGATATCGCTCCGGCAGCACCGCATCCCACAAGCAACATCAACGTGCGTTGCTCCATTTTAAAAAGACTTCCCAAGTTAGAACCTATAGCAGACCCCGTCAAAACAATAGGTGCCTCCGCTCCTACTGAACCACCAAAACCAATAGTAATAGCACTGGCAATTGTTGACGACCAGATATTATGTCGTTTGATGCGTCCCTGCCTACGCGAGATGGCATAAAGAATCTTTGTAACTCCATGACTAATGTCATCTTTCACAATATTACGGACAAACAAACCAGCCAAAAAGATTCCCACTACCGGATAAACCAAATACAAATAGTTAGCTTCAGTTGAATCGAAATTGTCGGTAAGGAAGTTCTGAATAAAATGAATAAGATACTTTAATATTAAAGCAGCAAAAGCTGTAAACAAGCCTACCAGAAAACTTAACATCAAGATAAAATGCTTCTCCTGAATTTCGTTTTCCCGCCAAATGATAAAACGCTGAATGATACCTATGTTTATTTTTTCCATGATAACTGTTTATTCCCAAGCCCTTGGTTCGGAATCTATTCTCTAATAATTTTAATTACGCCACCCTTGTCAAGTTTAATAATACTCGAAGGTTTGGGGCGACTCATCTCATTTTGACGATACGTAACCACATAATCCACCAACGATTTAATTTCTTCACTGATTTCACTGAAGTTAGCCGGCGAAGGCTGTCCGCTTATATTAGCTGAAGTTGACACAATAGCTTTGCGAAAGCGTTGACACAACTGACGCGAAAAATCTTCGGAAGTAACACGTATACCTACACTACCGTCTTCCGCCAATAAGTTTTGAGCCAAGTTCCGAGCACCTGAATAAATAATAGTCATCGGTTTATCTGCCAATTCTATTAAATCCCACGCTACAGATGGGACTTCATCCACATAGAAATCAACTTTCACTGCAGAATCAACTAATACGAGCATCGCTTTACTATCAGCCCGTTGTTTGATTTCATAAACTTTACGTACCGCATCAGGGTTTGTGGCATCGCAACCAAGTCCCCAAATGGTATCAGTAGGATAAAGAATAACACCGCCTTCGGCCATTACCTGGCAGGCTTTTTTAATATCTTCAATCATTTCTTTGCCTATTGTATAATGAATAACACGCAAAAATAGTACTTTTGCCCGACAATAAAAAGTTTAAGAGAGAACATAATGGAAGAAATTGAATTTCACCACACACTGCCCATACAGCTTCGTTTCAACGATGTAGACAAGTTTGGGCATGTGAACAATGCTGTTTATTTTACCTTTTATGATTTGGGAAAGACAGAATACTTCGCCTTTGTATGTCCGCATGTCGACTGGAGTAAAGATGGAATTGTAGTTGTCAACATCGAAGCCAATTTCCTCTCGCCCGTATTTTCATCTGATAATGTGGCTGTGCAGACTGCCGTATATGAAATCGGCAAAAAAAGTTTCCATCTTATTCAACGTGTGGTCGACGTTGATACGGACGAAGTAAAATGCATCTGTAAATCGGTTATGGTAGCTTTTGATCTCGAGAAGAACGAATCTAAAGAACTGGAAGAAGAATGGAAAGATGCCATCTGTCAGTTCGAAGGTCGTGACCTGCGAAAAAAATAATCGTTAAATTTCTACGTGGGCTTTCGTTTTTTTTCGTACTTTTACCAATCAATGGCGAAGCACAACAAGCCGCCATTCCTTTGAAGCAAAGAAAGAAAAAAAACAATATATAAAATGAATCACAAATGGAATTATCGACCCATAACACCAGAAGAAGAACAAGCGAGTGAGCAATTGGCCCGGGAACTGGGAATCAGTCCTATCCTGGGTCGTCTATTAATACAACGGGGAATAACAACAGCAATTGAAGCTAAGAGTTTTTTCCGTCCGCAACTGCTTGATTTGCACGATCCATTCTTGATGAACGATATGGATATTGCAGTGGAACGCCTGAACAAGGCGATGGGAAAGAAAGAACGTATACTGATTTACGGAGATTACGATGTTGACGGAACCACAGCCGTGGCTCTTGTTTACAAGTTCATCCAACAATTCTATTCTAACATTGATTACTACGTACCCGACCGGTACAATGAAGGCTACGGAGTTTCTTACCGGGGGATTGATTATGCTGCAGAAACCGGCGTAGGATTAATCATCGTACTCGATTGCGGTATCAAAGCTGTCAATGAAATCACTTATGCAAAAGAGAAAGGGATCGATTTCATTGTCTGTGATCACCATGTGCCCGACGACATACTGCCACCCGCCGTAGCCATCCTTAATGCCAAACGAGCCGACAACACTTATCCTTACACACATCTTTCGGGATGCGGCGTAGGATTTAAATTCATGCAAGCATTTGCCCTCAACAACGGTATAGAATTTCACCACCTGATTCCGTTACTCGATTTAGTTGCCGTGAGTGTCGCGTCGGACATCGTTCCGATTATGGGCGAAAACCGCATTCTGACCTACCATGGACTTAGGCAAATAAACAGTAACCCCAGTGTAGGATTGAAAGCCATTATCGATGTATGCGGACTAACTGAGAAGGAAATTACCGTCAGTGATATTGTTTTCAAAATCGGACCGCGCATCAATGCATCGGGACGCATACAAAACGGGAAAGAGGCGGTTGACCTGCTGACAGAGAAGGATTTGTTAGCCGCCTTAGAAAAGGGTAACCAAATCAACCAGTACAATGAAACCCGAAAGGACCTGGATAAAACAATGACAGAAGAAGCCAATCACATCGTAACAGAGCTTAAAGGACTGGCGGACCGTCGCTCCATTGTACTCTACAACGAAGACTGGCACAAAGGAGTTATCGGAATTGTGGCCTCACGACTGACCGAAGTTTATTACCGTCCCGCCGTAGTACTTACACGTACTGATGACATGGCAACAGGATCGGCTCGTTCTGTTTCCGGATTCGATGTATATAAAGCCATTGAACATTGTCGCGACTTGCTTACCAGCTTTGGCGGCCATACGTATGCTGCCGGCCTATCAATGAAAATTGAACAAGTACCCGAGTTTACCAGACGATTTGAAGAATTCGTATCGAAACATATTCTGCCCGAACAGACCTTTGCGGTGATTGATATTGATGCTGAAATTGACTTCAAAGACATCAACGCCAAGTTCTCCAGTGATCTGAAGAAGTTCAACCCTTTTGGACCAGGAAATAACAAACCCATATTTTGTACGCATCACGTTTATGATTATGGTACTAGTAAAGTGGTAGGGCGCGATCAAGAACACATCAAGCTGGAGCTGGTCGACAATAAATCGAATAACGTTATGAACGGCATTGCATTCGGACAAAGTTCTCATGTACGCTATATCAAAACCAAACGTTCTTTTGATATCTGCTACTCCATTGAAGAGAACTCCCATAGAAAGGGCGAAGTGCAATTACAAATTGAAGATATCAAACCCGCAGAGTGAGCCTTTATCACGAAATACTCAAACGCTATTGGGGGTATGACGCTTTTCGCGATTTGCAGGAAGAAATTATCACCAGCATTGGAGAAGGAAAAGATACCCTCGGGCTAATGCCTACCGGTGGAGGAAAGTCTATCACCTTTCAGGTACCGGCATTGGCAAAGGAAGGAATGTGCCTCGTTATTACCCCGCTCATTGCATTGATGAAAGATCAGGTAGAAAACCTAAAGAGCAGGGACATAAAGGCCATAGCCATTTATTCGGGCATGACCCGTCAAGAAATTATAGTTGCATTGGAAAACTGCATCTTCGGAAACTATAAATTCTTATACATCTCACCGGAACGACTTGACACGGAAATATTCCGTGTCAAGCTCCGCTCCATGAACATCAGCATGATTACCGTTGACGAAAGTCATTGCATCTCGCAATGGGGTTATGACTTTAGACCGGCTTACCTGAAGATTGCCGAAATCAGAGAACTTCTACCAGACATTCCGGTACTTGCACTCACAGCAACAGCTACTCCCGAAGTTGTGAAAGACATTCAACAACGTCTTCATTTCAAAAAGGAGAATGTATTTCGAATGAGTTTTGAGCGCAAGAATCTGGCTTATATTGTGCGCAACACTGACAATAAGACCGGCGAAATTCTGCACATATTGAACCGAATGCCCGGAAGTTCCATCATCTACGTACGAAATAGAAAACGAACCAAAGAAACCACACTTTTCCTTCAACGTGAAGGTATCACAGCCGACTTCTATCATGCCGGCCTGAACAATGACGTGAAAGACCTTCGCCAGAAACGATGGCAATCCGGTGAATGCCGGGTGATGGTTGCCACCAATGCCTTTGGTATGGGAATAGACAAACCCGATGTAAGGACCGTTATTCACTTAGATTTGCCCGACTCTCCCGAAGCCTACTTTCAAGAAGCGGGAAGAGCAGGAAGAGATGGTGAAAAGGCATACGCCATTATCTTGTATGCTAATTCGGATAAGGCCGCTCTTAAAAAACGAATATCAGATACCTTTCCCGAAAAAGACTATATAAAGCAGGTTTACGAGCAACTGAATTACTATTACCAAATGGCAATGGGCGACGGATTGGGGTGTATGTTCGATTTTAACCTCGAGGACTTCTGCCGAAAATACAAACACTTCCCTGTGCCTGCCGACAGCGCCCTAAAGATCCTGACCCAGGCTGGTTACATTGAATACACCGACGAACAAGACAATGCGTCACGACTACTCTTCACCATACGCCGCGAAGAACTTTATAAACTTCGTGAAATGGGTGAACAGGCAGACTTATTGATACAAACCATCCTTCGTTCATACACAGGCGTGTTTACCGATTATGCTTATATACACGAAGATTCGTTGGCTATACGCACAGGTCTTACCCGCCAACAGATATACGATTTACTCATCGTATTGGCCAAACGAAGAATCCTCGATTATGTTCCACACAAAAAGACACCTTATATTATATATAAAAGAGAGCGAGTAGAATTGCGGCATCTTCAAATCAGCCAAACCGTATACGAAGAACGCAAAGAGCGTTACGAAGCCCGTATCAAAGCCATGCTGGAATATGTAACATCAGAAACGGCTTGCCGCAGCAGGATGTTGCTGCATTACTTCGGAGAGAAGAACGAACACAACTGCGAGCAATGCGACACTTGCATCAATCGAAAGAAAAACAATGGGGTGACCGATTCGTCCTATAATGCGTTACGCAGGCAGATTCTGGAAATGCTCAGTGTGCAACAACGCACACCTGCCGATCTAGCCCGACTCATTGAGGCCGATAAAGAAGAGATTGCCGCCGTTATTCGCTTTCTGCTTGACAAAGGAGAAATTCAAATGGAGGATGGTATGCTTCAAACAAAAAATACTACTTTTGCAAATAACTAAAAAATAATCAAACATGGCCAGTTTCTTTAAATCATTCTTTTTGGGAAAGACAGAGACTCCCGAGGAAGCTAAAGCAAAAAACGAGAAGAAAAACTTCGATATATTAAAGTTTGACGGACTACGTGCTCAACGTATGGGACGCATCGATTATGCATTGTCATGCTTCACGCAGGCATTAGCCATTGAAAAAGAGTTTGAGACCATGAGTTATCTTGCCCAACTGTATACGCAACTTTCCGAATTAGAAAAAGCACGCGAAATACTCGAGGAAATGGCTCAAATGGAACCTGAAATCATCAGTACCTTCTTTCAGCTGACTCATGTATGTTACATGCAGGAAGATTACGCTGCCATGAAAACGAATGCACAGAAAGCCGTTGAGCTGGAGAAAGAAAATGCGACCGCCTACTTATGGCTAGCCAAAGCGGAGCACGGATTGAAGGATCAAATGAACACGATTGCCCATCTCACCCAAGCCATTACTTTAAAAGAAGATTATACCGAGGCTTTGCTTCTGCGGGCAGAAGAACTGCTATCCATGCAAGTATATAAAGAAGCGTCCGAGGATATAGAAACGATATTGCAACAATCACCCGATGATGAAGCCGCTTTACTTTTAAAAGGAAGATGGGCTGAGGCAACCCATCAGGTTGCAGCGGCAGAAGAAAGCTATAAACAGGTTTCGGAATTAAACCCATTCAATGAACAAGCGTACCTTCTCCTAGGCAAACTATACATTTCGCAGAAAAAGCTGGTGGAAGCTATAGCCACATTCGATGAAGCCATAGAACTAAACCCCAACTTTGCCGCAGCGTATCACGAACGTGGTCGCGCCAAATTATTAAATGGAGATAAAGAAGGTTCTGTAGAAGATATGAAAAAGTCATTGGAACTTAACCCTCGCGAAGAGGCTGCCCTAAGCGGTCAATTCGATAACCAAGGAGAAAAATTCGACAACATACTGGGTTTTGTGCATTGAGCAAATAAAATTGCAGTTTACATCCTAATATTTACCCAATAACCAGCTTTTCTGCCAGATAACCGCTTTCTGCATAACTTGTGTTTTTTTCTATAAAAATCAATTCATACCTTTGATGCGAGGCTGCTCAATCCTTTAAGAAGGATTGATAAATTTCTAGATTTCCCCCACAATTAAGATTCAATATACGCCTCAATTATCAAGATAGGTTTGAGTTCTATCATACAGTTTGTTCTCTCTTTTGCAACACCTTTGAAGAAATACTTCAAGGGTGTTTCCTTTGCATCCCAATACGGAAATAATTATTTATGAAGAAATAATAATTTGTAATATAAAAAAAATCATATTAGTTCATTATAATCTAAAAAATATTATACTTTTGCAAAAGCTCACCTGATAATAAAAAGCATTTAATTAATCATGGAAAGACAAACAATGCGAATAAGATGCTTCAAAAGAAACTTCATATATTCTTTTTGCATGACATTAATCTCACTAATACTCCTTGTATTAGGTTCATGCACTGATAAGAATTCGCTTGAATACAAGCAAGAGCAACGGGCAGATTCTCTACTCAACGCAGGAAGAAAAAAACTCTTCACAGACATTCCTACCTCAAGAAAGGATCTGACTGAGGCAATGAAATGCACCAAAGACAGCATGAAGTACTACGATGCTTTCGAGGCATACGCTACTTTATATTTCTTAGAGAACAAGTATGATTCGGGACTTATTATAAAACGCCAAATAATCACTGCGTTTAAGCAACAGCCTGAAAGCGCAAGAAAAAAAGAGCTATTGGCCTCCGTATACAATTCATTTGGAGTCTATTACGCCCAAATGAACAAACCCGACTCTGCCATTATTTATATAACCCGAGCTCTTCAATGTCCGCCGAAGGCTGAGAGCAAACCTGATATTTATATCAACCTATCTGACCAATACAAGTTCAAGGGAGATCTTCCAACAGCAACTTATTATTTGAGACTGGGCTTATCTGTAAGCGACTCTTTACACCTTGACAAGTTTAAATTCCCTATTTATCAAGGTTTAGCAGACATATACTTAGCTCTTAGAGATTTCAAACGTGCAGATGAATATTACCTGCGTGCAGAAAAAGATTATAAGAACAGAAGGTTTGACGAAAAAATTATCTTTTGCAATAATCGGGGCAATTACTATTACTACAAAAAAGAATACAAGAAAGCTCTTACCTATTTTAAACGGGCAAAGAAAGATTTAGAAAATACTGAATTTGTTTTTTTTAGAAATCTAATATACACTAATCTGGCAGATGTATATCTAAATCTTAACCAACCTGACTCTTCTAAGTATTATTATGAGAAAGCCGAACCTTATTTTAAAGGTATTGATAGCAAAACAGCTCTTTATTATATTAACGCAACAAAAATAGGAGTCGCCGTTGCTGAAAACAATTTTGCTTTGGCACGTAAACTGCAACAAGAGATTAAGAGCGATAAGGGAATTGAGCCCAATATCTTATCCGTCCGCACGGAATATCTGGAAAAACTAGCACTGAAAACCAACGATTACAAAAGTGCTTATCAGTATTTGAAAAAGAGAATGACCGTGAACGACTCGCTACGCGACGATGCAACGCAGCAACGAATTGCTGATTTGGACATGCAATACAAGCAAGATAGCACGTTGATGAAGAAGGATTTAATCATACAAAAGAAAAGCGCAGAAGCACAAACCTTCAAATTGAGCACTTATCTTTGGATACTCATCTCTTTAGTCGGTTTAATATCGGCCATTTTCGGTTATTATATCATCAAAAAGAGGAATAACATGCAACGGATGAAATTCATTGAACAGATAAGTAACCTCAGAATTGGTAACATCCGCAACCGCATATCGCCTCATTTTATGTTTAACGTGCTAAACAACGAAATGCAAGGTGTGGATGAAGAAAAGAAGCAACGGTTGTTCACCCTGATACATTTATTACGAAAGAGTCTGGAGATGACTGAAGAAACCAGCATCATGCTCATAGATGAAATTGATTTTGCCAAGGCTTATATTGAGTTGAACAAACAAAAAGTAGGCGATAATCTGACTGTCAGCTGGGACATTAGTGAGCATGTCGATCTGAACAATGCCCGCATCATCCCCATGATGTTACAAATACCTATTGAGAATGCGTTGAAACACGGTTTCCCCAGCGTGGAAGGTGAGAAAAAACTTTCTATAAAAATACTTCGTGAAGAGGAAGGCATCCGCATCTTCGTAACAGACAACGGCAAAGGATATCACCCCAACGGAGTATCTTCACCAACAAGTACAGGCACCGGACTCAGGGTCTTGAACCAGACTCTACAACTATTAAATGCCCAAAACCGCCAAAAGGCCGTTTTCCTCATACAAAACATCGGAACGCAAGGAGAGACGGGTACCAAAGTCGAAATATTCATTCCTCACCATTATAAATACGAATACAAATGAAAGACAAATATACAGCCATTGTTATTGACGACGAACCGTGTGGTATTTCCAATTTGCAGACTTCATTGCAAGGAATCAACGAAATGGAGTTGGTGCAGACTGCACCAAACGCAGCAAAAGGAAAAGAACTGATCTTAAAGCACAAACCCGATGTGCTGTTTCTGGACGTTGAGATGCCAGAAACTAGCGGACTGGAGCTGTTGCGAGAGATAAAAGATGCCGTTAACTGGCCTATGCAAGTGGTTTTTTATACGGCTTATGATAAATATTTGCTGGAAGCCTTGCGTGAATCGGCGTTCGACTATCTGTTGAAGCCATACACCGAAACAGAATTTCTACTTGTTATTAACCGGCTTTTAACCTACATGCGTTCCGAAAAGAAGAAAAACTCTCTGCAAGAATCACTTTCAACGTTGAACGGCAAAGACAATTCACACGTACTGATCACCACCGTAAGGGGATATCAATCACTCCGCTTTGACGAAATAGGTTATTTTGAATATGCAAAGGAGAGCAAGCACTGGTGCGTGATACTTGAGAAACAACGCATTCAGCTGAAACGAAACACAACGGCCGATGACATTGTGAGACTTGCCGCCTCTTTCGTACAGATAAACCAGCAGCAGATTATCAACATATCCTATTTACGAGCCATTGAAGGGAAGAAGTGCCTGATGCTTCCTCCCTTTGACGAAACTGAAAGTCTGTTGATATCACGCAACTTTTTCAATTCGGTACAAGACCGTTTCTTTATGCTTTAACGCGGCAAAGATTTCTTAATATAGTTCGCAATTAAATAGCAAGCGGGAGCTGCTACCTCACCATGATCAAATCCTTGCAGCTCGTACAGCGTGATTCGTTTGTTACCGGTATTTTTTAAGACAGATGCCAGCAAAGCATTCTCCTCGTATCTGTCGGCCATTTCCAATTGGCGGTCGCCCGTGATGAGAGCAATAGGAGCCGTATCTTTGCGCGCCTTGTTAACGGGAGCAAACTCGTCGACCACGGGAATACCCGCAGGCAAGCCCCGCTCCTTTCGAATAGTAAAATGCGTCACCGTTTGCCCGCTCACGGGAAGATAAGCCGCTACTTTATCGGCATCGACCCCATAAGAACTGAGATACTTTTTATCCAGAGCCAGCATCAACGTCAGGTATCCACCGGCCGAATGACCCGAAACAAAGATGCGTTCTTTGTTGCCACCATACTTTTCAATGTGCTGAAACACCCATGCCACTGCAGCCGCTGCATCTTCCGTGTACGACGGATTCTTGGCGCGCGGACTTAAACGGTAATTAACCGCCACCACCGCAAAACCTTTTTCCTTAAACTCCTGAGGAATATATTTATGTCCCCCTTCCAGTCCGCCACCATGCAACCAAACAATGGTAGGGCAATTCGTTGCTCCCTCGGGGTAATACACATCGAGTTTGCAGCGTTCACGACGGTAAGCATCACTCTCATCGGGCGACACATAAGACACATCAGTCACTGTTTTATAAGAAACCTGAGCATGCAAAACCAGTGCCGCATGCAATAAAAGCAAAAGTAAATAGTATTTTCTCATTGTCTATATATAAATAAGCGTAAGCGTAATTTCGTTACCTGATTGAAATAACGGAGTGCAAATTACACTAAAATCATATTATTTGGTGACTAAAAACAAAAAAAATATCATTTTTCGTTTGCATTTAAGAGAAATGTATTACTTTTGCCCCGTAATCAAAAAACAAAGAACGATTATATGAAATCATTTACTTATACATTTTCCTTCTTTTTTTACTTTTACTTTAGCCAGAAAGTAGAGCGGGAATTTGTATGTGTCAAGTAATGATAAAGCGAAGACATTAAGACGAATAAATAACAAGAATCCCGCTCCCACATGGAGGCGGGATTTTTTTGTATCAGACAATAAAAGAATATGAGAAAGATAGCAATTCAAGGAACATTAGGCTCGTATCACGACATAGCCGCTCACAAGTACTTCGAAGGAGAAGAGATTCAACTAATCTGCTGCGCCACTTTCGAAGATGTTTTTGCAGCCGTTAAAAAAGACAGTGATACCATTGCCATGCTGGCCATTGAAAATACCATTGCGGGTAGTTTGTTACAAAACAACGAACTGCTTCGTCAGAGCGGTGCGCGCATCATCGGTGAATACAAGTTGCGCATCTCGCATAGTTTCGCCTGCCTGCCCGATGAGGACTGGGCAGATATTAACGAGGTAAACTCCCACCCCATTGCGCTGATGCAGTGCCGCGATTTCCTCAATCACCACCCGCAAATAAAAGTAGTGGAAACGGAAGATACGGCATTGAGCGCGGAGATGATTCAAACCCAAAACCTAAAAGGAAGGGCCGCCATCTGCTCCAAAGCTGCTGCCGAACGCTACGGATTGAAGGTGCTGCAAGAAGGCATCGAGACAAACAAACACAACTTCACCCGTTTCCTTGTAGTAACCGATCCCTGGAAAGCCGACGAACTACAGCAGCAACAAGCCGAAATCAACAAAGCAAGCATGGTTTTCACTCTCCCCCACACCGAAGGCAGTCTTTCTCAAGTTCTATCTATTCTTTCGTTCTACAACATCAATCTAACCAAAATACAATCGCTCCCCATCATAGGCCGTGAATGGGAATACCGGTTTTACGTTGACGTGGCTTTTGGCGATTACCTGAGATACAAACAGGCTGTTGCAGCCATCACTCCATTAACCAAAGAACTCAAAACATTAGGTGAATATGCAGAAGGAAAATCAAGCATCTAAATATGCTCCGGCCAACCGGCTGACCGGCGTAAGCGAATACTACTTTTCAAAGAAGCTGAAAGAGGTAGCGCAAATGAATGCCGAGGGAAAGAACGTGATCAGCTTGGGAATAGGCAGTCCGGATATGCCTCCTTCGGAGCAGACGGTGAGCACGCTGTGCCAGGAAGCGCAAAATGCCGACGGACACGGATACCAACCTTACGTAGGTATTCCGGAACTTCGCAAGGCGTTTGCCGGATGGTACAAGCAATGGTATAACGTGGAGCTGAATCCGAATACGGAAATACAACCGCTTATCGGGTCGAAAGAAGGAATTCTGCACGTAACGCTGGCGTTTGTCAACCCGGGCGAACAGGTTTTGGTTCCCAATCCGGGCTACCCCACTTACACGTCGCTGAGCAACATTCTCGGTGCGGAGGTGGTGACGTATAATCTGAAAGAGGAAAACGGATGGATGCCCGACTTTGAGGAGCTCGAAGCTATGGATTTAACCCGCGTGAAGTTGATGTGGACGAACTACCCCAACATGCCCACGGGTGCCAATGCAACACCGGAACTATATGAAAAGCTGGTCGACTTTGCCCGCAGGAAGGGCATTATCATTGTCAATGACAACCCGTACAGCTTTATATTGAACGATAAACCGCTGAGCATTCTCTCCGTTCCGGGTGCCAAGGAGTGCTGCATCGAGTTTAACTCCATGAGCAAAAGCCACAACATGCCCGGATGGCGCATCGGCATGCTGGCATCGAATGCCGACTTTGTGCAGTGGATTTTGAAAGTGAAAAGCAACATCGACAGCGGCATGTTCCGCGCCATGCAACTGGCGGCAGCCAAAGCGCTGGAAGCCGGTGAGGACTGGTACGCAAGCAACAACCAAAACTATCGTAACCGCCGCCAGCTGGCCGGAGAGATTATGGAGGCTTTGCAATGCACGTACGACGATCATCAGGTGGGCATGTTCCTCTGGGGGAAAATACCGGCCTCGTGCACGGACGTGGAGGAACTCACCGAAAAGGTGTTGCACCAGGCACGCGTGTTCATCACGCCCGGATTTATTTTCGGCAGCAACGGTGCGCGCTACATACGCATCTCTCTTTGCTGCAAAGACGAGAAACTGGCCGAAGCGCTGGAAAGAATTAAAGAAATGAATAAAAACAAATAAAAATACATATTGAAATTATGGAACTAGAATCAATTTTATTACCGGGTGTTGAGGCAAAAAGACCCATCGTTATTGCCGGTCCTTGCAGTGCCGAAACAGAAGAACAAGTAATGAGCACGGCCAAGCAACTGTCCGAGCGAGGCATCAAAATATTCCGCGCAGGCATTTGGAAACCGCGTACCAAGCCGGGCGGCTTCGAAGGTGTTGGTGTTGAAGGTCTTTCATGGTTGAAAGAGGTTAAGAAGGAAACGGGCATGTATGTTTCGACCGAAGTGGCTACTGCCAAACATGTGTACGAATCATTGAAAGCCGGAATAGATATTTTATGGGTAGGCGCGCGAACAACCGCCAATCCGTTTGCCGTTCAGGAGATTGCCGATGCGCTGAAAGGGGTCGACATTCCTGTTTTGGTGAAGAATCCTGTGAATCCGGATCTTGATTTGTGGATTGGCGCCTTGGAGCGTATCAACAACTCGGGGCTGAAACGTCTGGGAGTTATTCACCGCGGGTTCAGCAGTTACGATAAGAAGATTTACCGCAACTTGCCGCAATGGCACATTCCTATTGAGCTGCACCGCCGCATTCCTAACTTGCCCATCTTCTGTGATCCGAGTCACATCGGCGGCAAACGCGAGCTGATTGCACCGCTTTGTCAGCAAGCGATGGACCTCAATTTCGACGGACTCATTGTGGAAAGTCACTGCAACCCCGATTGTGCATGGAGCGATGCCTCACAACAGGTTACACCCGACGTGTTGGATTACATCCTCAACCTGCTGGTTATCCGCAAGGAAACGCAGACTACCGAAAACCTTGCTGCATTGCGCCGCCAAATTGACGAGTGCGATAATAACCTGATGGAGGAACTTTCCAAACGTATGCGTATTGCCCGCGAAATTGGTACGTATAAAAAGGAGCACGACATGCCCATTCTTCAAACCAGCCGTTACAGCGAAATTTTGGAGAAAAGAGGATCACAGGGTGCTTTGTGCGGACTCGATGCGGAGTTTGTCATGAAGATATTCGAAGCGATTCACGAAGAGAGTGTTCGCCAGCAGATGGAAATCATCAACAAATAAAAGGACAGGACGGTAAATCATGAGGATATTAATTCTTGGAGCCGGTAAAATGGGCTCCTTCTTTACGGATATATTGAGCTTTCAGCACGAAACGGCTGTGTACGATGTCAACCCGCATCAATTGCGTTTTGTGTATAACACGTATCGTTTCACCACGCTCGAGGAGATTAAAGACTTCGAGCCGGAGCTGGTGATTAACGCAGCAACGGTGAAGTACACGCTCGATGCCTTCAAGCAAGTGCTTCCCGCCTTGCCTAAAGATTGCATCATCAGCGACATTGCTTCGGTGAAAACCGGACTGAAGAAGTTTTACGATGAAAGCGGTTTCCGCTATGTGTCCACTCATCCGATGTTTGGCCCTACCTTTGCCAGCCTCAGCAACCTGAGCAGCGAAAGCGCCATTATTATCAGTGAAAGTGATCATTTGGGAAAGGTGTTCTTTAAAGACTTGTACAACAGCCTCAACCTAAACATTTTTGAATATACGTTCGACGAGCACGATGAAACGGTGGCCTACTCGTTGTCTATTCCGTTTGTGTCGACCTTCGTTTTTGCGGCGGTCATGAAACACCAGGAAGCACCGGGAACTACCTTTAAAAAGCACATGGCCATTGCCAAGGGTTTGATGAGTGAAGATGATTACCTCTTGCAGGAAATACTATTCAATCCGCGCACCCCGGCACAAGTGGAAAACATTCGCCGTGAGCTGAAGAATGTTCTGGAAATCATTAGCAATAAAGATGCCGAGGCCATGAAAAAGTACCTGACCAAAATCAGGGAAAACATCAAATAAAAACGAATAAAAGCTTGACTTTGTGTTTGTAATGTTGTATATTTGTAAGCGTAAAGTTAAACTATATTCTATTTATACTGCACGTAAAAGGAGAAGCCGGCGCTTCTCCTTTTTTTGTTTCCGCGCCCGTCTGCTCTTCCCCCAAATGCCTTGTTCCGACTCTTTGTTTCTTTCATTTTTGCCAATTGCTACCTGCAATGCACCCCATTGCTCGTGGCAATCACCTCCATTGGTCGTGGCAATTCCCCCAATTGCTCGTGGCTTTGGCGAAAAAGCTCGTTATCTTTTCAAAAAACATCAAGGACTTTTTAAAATTCCTCTTTATGTTTTTCAAAAAGTTGGGCAGGGATTTTAAATCGTTGGGCAGCTATTCGGAAAAGTCGGCCCGGCTTTCCAAAAACGTGGTCGTTGCTCCCTCAAAAACTGGTGGTAAGTGGGGCACCGCCCGCAAGCGTTAATAATATATAAATCAGCACTTGACAAAAACGGGTTGAATGGTCGTTTTTTGTCCGTTATATTCAGGCAAAAGGCAGGCAATCAAATGATATTCAGGCAGAAAGGCTCTATTCACCTGCCGCTTGCAAACAACCCGGGGCTCGCTTTGTGGAATAACAAATTAGGTGTACATTTGTGATGCTTAAAACCATTCGTACATGATAGATCAGGCAACCATAGACAGAATACTCGATGCAGCACAGATTGTTGATGTGGTATCGGACTTTGTTACGCTGCGCAAACGCGGGGTAAACTATGTGGGGCTGTGTCCCTTTCATAACGAGAAAACGCCTTCTTTCAGCGTGTCGCCCTCCAAAGGTCTTTGCAAATGTTTCAGTTGCGGCAAGGGAGGCAACGCAGTGCACTTTATCATGGAGCACGAGCAGATGTCTTATTACGAAGCGCTCAAGTTCCTGGCACGCAAGTATAGCATTGAAGTGAAGGAGCGCGAGCTGAGCAACGAAGAGAAAGAGGCTCAGAGTGCGCGCGAAAGTATGTTTATCGTCAACGGTTTTGCGCGCGACTATTTTCAGAACATACTGAAAAACCACATCGACGGCCGAAGCATTGGTATGGCTTACTTCCGTCAGCGTGGTTTTCGTGATGATACGATCGAGAAGTTTCAACTGGGTTTCAGCTTGGAGCAGCACGATGCGCTGGCACAAGAGGCCGTGCGAAAAGGATACCAGAAGGAGTTTCTGGTAAAAACGGGCTTGTGCTACGAAACCGACGAGGGAAAGGTGCGCGACCGCTTTTGGGGACGTGTGATGTTCCCGGTGCACTCGCTCTCGGGCAAGGTGGTGGCTTTCGGCGGACGTGTGATGAGCACCGAAAACAAAAAGCTGGCCAAGTACGTAAACTCGCCCGAATCTGAAATTTACCACAAGAGCAGTGAGCTGTACGGCATTTACTTTGCCAAACAAGCCATTGTTAAACAGGACCGTTGTTTCTTGGTGGAAGGTTACACCGACGTGATTTCCATGCACCAGTCGGGCATTGAAAACGTAGTTTCTTCGTCGGGAACTTCTCTTACGCCGGGACAAATTCGTCTCATTCATCGTTTCACCAACAACATTACGGTACTGTATGACGGTGATATGGCGGGCATCAAGGCTTCCATCCGCGGTATCGACATGTTGCTCGAAGAGGGTATGAACATCAAGGTGGTGCTGTTGCCCGATGGCGACGACCCCGACTCGTTTGCCCGCAAACACAATGCAACCGACTTTCAGGCGTATATTTCGGCTCATGAGGTGGACTTCATTCGGTTCAAGACCAATCTGCTTCTCGACGATGCGGGCAAGGATCCCATCAAGCGCGCCGGACTCATTGGTGACATTGTGCGAAGCATTTCGGTTATTCCCGAGGCCATTGTGCGCTCGGTGTACATGAAGGAATGCAGTCAGCTGCTCAAAGTGGAAGAAAAGTTATTGGTGGCCGAAGTGGCGAAGCTGAAGGAAAAGATGGCCGAAAAGGATGGCAAGTCCGGAAGTTATAACGCCTCCACACCGCCTCCGGCCGAGAACGGCATACCGCTTCCCGGCGAAATACCTCCTCCGTATGAATCGCTCATTCCGCAGGAGGGCAAAGAGGGACAGGAATTTTACCAGCTCGAACGGCTCATCATACGAACTGTTATCCGCTACGGGGAACAAATTTTGTGTGAGGTGGCCGATGAGAATGAGAATCCTGTGCCGGTAAGTGTTATTGAGTATATTGTGGGCGATTTGAAAGAAGATGATCTATCGTTTCACAACCCGCTACACCGCCGCATTTTGTCGGAAGCTGCTGCGCACATGCACGATAAAGATTTCAAGAGCCGTCGTTATTTCCTGGCGCATCCCGATCAGGAAATCAGCAGGTTATCGGCCGAGTTGCTCAACAATCGCTACCAGCTGAGCAAATACCACACCAAGGGACAGAAGCTGCCTACCGAGGAAGAACGGTTGCTTGAGGTGGTGCCTAATTTAATGATTAACTTCAAGAATGCCATTGTTGAAGAGGAATTGAAGCACATTATGTTTGCCCTGCAGAACCCCGAAAATGCCAACAACGTTGACAAGTGCAACGAGTTGATGGAGCGCTACAAGGATATGAAACAAATTCAGAGCGTCATGGCTAAACGTCTGGGCGACCGCGTGGTGCTGGTGCGCTGACTTATTTGTGCATGATGAGGTTCATAAACTCCTCACGCGTTTTAGCCTGATTGAATGCTCCTGTAAAATCTGAAGTGGTTGTGATGGCATTTTGTTTCTCAACACCGCGCATCTGCATGCACATGTGCTTGGCTTCAACAACGACCATCACTCCTAGCGGGTTTAGTGTTTGCTGAATACATTCTTTGATTTGAAGAGTCATGCGTTCCTGCACCTGCAAACGGTGAGAAAAGATGTCGACCACACGGGCAATCTTGCTCAATCCCGTAATGTATCCGTTAGGAATATAAGCCACATGCACTTTGCCGTAGAAAGGCAACATGTGGTGTTCGCAAAGCGAGAAGAAGTCTATGTCTTTCACAATCACCATCTGGCTGTATTCTTCTTTGAACTTGGCAGAGCGCAGTACTTCGTGCGGGTCCATGGTGTAACCTTTTGTTAAGGTAAGCATGGCTTTGGCAACACGCTCGGGCGTCTTCAATAATCCTTCACGTTGCACATCTTCGCCCAGCAGACTGATAATACTGCGGTAGTGGCCCATTAACTCCTCCAGATGAGGTGAGTTTACTTCTTCTTTTTCTAACATGATCTTTATAATGGAATATTAACTTGTTCTTTGACAATGGAAACTTCTTTGAAAACACCTGTTGATCTCAGCTGACGCATGGTAGCATCGGCTTCTTCGATAGTGCGGAAATCACCTACACGGCACAACCATCGGGGTGAAGTAAAGGTGGTGTAAACCTTCAAATCGGGAAAGTATTCTTTTACCTTGTAGCCAATGTTCTGTGCTTCGGTGCGGGCAGCGCGCGAATTGTTTCCGGCATATACCTGAACCCTGTAACCGGCTACTTTAATGAATTGCTGTTCATCGGGCATCCCTGCCGAGGCGGGTAGTTTTTCTTTTCCGATAGCTGCATCCAATCGTTCGTCCTGATGAATGGTTACCTTACCTTGGCCGGGCACATCGCGCTCCAGGCTCTTGACAATGCTTTGAGCATTCGCCGTAGTGACGGCAAACAACAGAAGTAACAAACTAAAGTAAAACGAATAAGTCTTCATACGCACAGGTTGATAAATAAAAAAAGATTTGCGAACCGGGGGTAACCGGTTCACAAATCAGCATGTTTTTATTATGCATTAAATGCATCGATAATACCTTTGAAATCGGCAACGCTCAAAGCAGCACCACCAATCAAACCACCGTCAACGTCAGGGTTGGCGAACAGTTCTTTAGCATTCGACGGTTTACAGCTTCCTCCGTAAAGGATAGACGTATTGTCGGCCACTTCTTTTCCGTATTTTTCAACGATTGTTGAACGGATGTAAGCATGAATTTCCTGAGCTTGCTCAGCAGTAGCAGTCTTACCTGTACCGATAGCCCAAACTGGTTCGTAAGCCAAGACGATCTTCGAAAAGTCTTCAGCAGAAAGGTCGAACAATGAGCCGGCCAACTGAGCGTAAACTACTTCGTTTTGCTTGTTAGCTTCACGTTCTTCCAACACTTCGCCGATGCAGAAGATAGGAGTCAATCCGTTAGCCAAAGCCAATTGTACTTTATCTTTCAAGATAGCAGGTGTTTCACCGTAGTAAGCACGACGTTCAGAGTGACCCAAGATTACGTATTGAGCACCTGTTGATGCTACCATAGAAGCTGAAACTTCACCGGTGTAAGCACCCGATTCTTTATCGGCACAGTTTTCTGCACCAACACCAATCTTAGCAGCGTCAACAATCGGAGTAACCGATGCCAAGTGAATAAACGGTGTGCAGATAACTACATCACAGTTTTGTTTTTCAGCAGCCAAAGCTTCGTTTAATTCTTTAGCCAAAGCAATACCCTCCTGAAGGGTTTTGTTCATCTTCCAGTTTCCTGCAACAATGTTTTTTCTCATTTTGTTATTTGTTAAAGGGTTAATTAAATTTTTATTTCGATTCTTTCTTTTACGTTCACTACGGCGGATAATCAAGATGTCGAGGCCCAGCACCAGCAACAAAGGCAGTATGTACCACCCGAAAGTAAGCTGCATGGTTCGGTTGTCATTTTCCACCTTCTGCTTGCCCAGCTCCAACGTGTCCAACGATCCGGTTAGTTCATATTCGTCGGGCAAATTATTATCGCTCCATTTATTCAGTATCACTCCGTTTTTAATCAAGATCACCCCGGGATTGGAGCGAATCATGGTTTTGAGTGTTATGTTGTCCATCAGGCAGAACGGATATTCCGCTCCTGTCTGATCGCGCCACACGTCAATCTGTTTCTCTTCGGATGAGGTGAGGCAATAAAACCTATAGCCATACTCTTTGGAGTAGTCATATAGTTCGTTGATCAGATCAATGTTGCTGTCGTCGGCTTCCTCCATGCGATGCGCCACCAATAAGAAGGTGTAACCGGAATCTTGCAATACCTCATCGGTAATGTCATTTCCGCTTTGTATTTCTTGCATGGAGAAATCATGAATGGCAGGCTCGTATCCTTTCTCTTTGAGTATGCTGCGCGAGTCAATGAACGTCCAGGTACTATCCGGATAGTTTTCCAACGTAAATTCCTTTCGTTCTCCGTTCTTCTCAAGTATAAAACGAGTTTCAAAAACACTGGGCTTCGCTCCGGGAGGAATACTCATTCCCTCGGTAATGCTCTTCCCGATCTTATACGGACGGAAGTCAATAACCGGAAGGTTTCTGATGCAATAGGACGAAAATACCAATATATACAGAACCGTATAAAGAGAGACCAGCCATTCGGTCTGAGCGGTCACAAACCTGATAATACGGGCTCGTCCTGCAAAAACGGAAGCGGCAGCCACGAGTAAAACCACATTCTTCCAAAATGTTTGCCAGTTGGTCAGCACCCAAGCATCGCCAAAACAGCCGCAATCGCTCACAGGGTTTGTAACTGCAAGGTAAAGGGTAAGGGGAGTCATAACCAGCATCATCAGAAATGCCAGCGTAGTAGAAGCCCTTTTGCGCACACCGAAAAGTAGAAGTACGCCAACAGAAAACTCAAGAGTGGAAAGAATGACGGAAAATAATAAGGGGAAGAATGCCGGAAACCAGTCGGTCATGCCGAACGCGCTCAGGTAGTCTTCAATCTTATATTGGGTGCCAAGCGGGTCAACAGCTTTCACAAAACCGGAGAATATAAAGAGCCCGGCCAGCAGAAACCTGCACAGATTTACCCAAATGTGCTTTGCAATATGTATTCTGTTATTTTTCAAACTCAAGTTTAATTAATCCGAATACAGAATAATTAATCATATCCATGTAATTGGCATCAATTCCTTCGGAAACGAGTGTTTGTCCCGATAAACTCTCTATCTGCTTGGTACGATGTATCTTCATCAAAATCAAATCCGTATACGAAGTTACGCGCATGCTTCGCCAAGCCTCATCGTAATCATGATTCTTTGCCTGCATCAGTTCAAGTGCCTCGGTGGCATACTTGTCATACAAAGCCAAAGCTTGTTCGTTGGTAATATCTGTCGACTCCGAATAACCCAGCTCCAGCTGAATTAAACCGATGATTCCGTAATTAACAATCGCAATAAACTCAGAGCGTATGCCTTCATCCACCAAAGTAACTCCTTTGGTTTCAATGCTCCTGATGCGATTGGCTTTAATGAATATCTGATCGGTAACCGAAGCCGGACGAAGAATACGCCATGCAGCACCGTAGTCATGTAACTTTTTGGCGAACAAGTCGCGGCACAAGGCTATGACATGTTCAAATTGTTGCTTAGTATCTTTCATTTGTTTACGAATAGATCGCAAAGGTAGCAATAAATAAAGAAAAAAGAAAAGAGGGCACTCTAAATTATATTTAAAGTGCCCTCTCCAAGCAAATTGTTTGTATATTCTTTAAGAACAACGAAGAACCTGTCCCGGTCTGAGTACCGTTCTTCTGCTTATTCTGTTCAGCTTGCAAAGTCTGTCGATTGACACGCCTCTTTTAGCAGCAATCCTCGACAATGTATCTCCTCTTTTAACCTTGTGGTATCTGATAGCACCTTCGCTGGCCAGTTCGCTGTTCGAAGAACCAACGCTTTCATGCCCTCTGATCTTTCTGAATGTATACGTATCGGCTACTACGTCTTGCTTGGGAAAGTCAAACATGTAAGCAGGATTGATAGCGATTCCTAATAAACGGGTTTCGAAGTGTAGGTGCGAACCGGTAGAGCGTCCTGTATTTCCACCCAAACCAATAGGTTCACCGGCTTTTACCGTTTGGTTTTCATCAACCAGTTGTTTGGACAAATGGCCGTATACTGTTTCCAAACCGTTTGCGTGACGAATAACAACATACTTACCATAACCACGGCGTTCAAAATTAACAATGCGCACTTTGCCGTCGAAGGCAGATACAATTGTGTCTCCAATGTTAACCTTGATATCAAGTCCGTTGTGCATTCTTCTCCAACGAGGACCAAAAGGTGAGGTAATACGTGTGTTAGTAGTCGGCATGCGGAAACCGGTCAGATCAATAGTGAAAGATTCCGGAACAATGGCGTCTTTGCCATAAGCGTGTACGTATCGGTTATCCCAATTAGGATAAAGGCTCAATGCAGGATATGCAGCTTGCTCTGCACGAATCTGCTTTTGAAGGGCCAGCGAATCTACGCTTTTAAGTTTTCGATCAATTGGGGCTTGGCGCGCAATCAGGTCCTGAGAAAAAGAATTCAGGCTGATCATAGCAGTTGCGGCAATCAATACTGTTTTAATACAATTAAAATTCATTCGTTTCGTCAATTCGTTAATACTCATCACAGGCATAAATAAAATCAAAAGAAGCCTGCTTATATTCGAATATTTCTTCTGGTTTAAAAAATCTATTTAATTCGGTGGCAGCAGTTTCAGGAGAATCCGATGTATGAACTATGTTTTCCTGATAACTCATACTGTAGTCTCCACGTATTGTACCGGGCGTTGCTGCACGTCCGTTTGTAGGACCAGCCAAAGCATGTACAACCTGAATTGCATCGACACCTTCCAAACAGCAAACGATAACGGGAGCCGCCATCATTGAATTTTTCACGCGCTGAAAAAACGGCTTGCTGCTTAAATGCGAATAATGCTCGCTTAAAATTTCATCCGTCAACTGTACCATTTTCATTCCTGTAAGGTGTAAACCCTTACGTTCAAAACGATTTATTATCTCGCCAACAAGTCCCCTTTGCAAAGTGCAGGGTTTTAATATGACTAACGTTTTTTCGATCATAAAAATAGTACGGTTTCAAAGGTTTTAAGCAATCATTTCTTTCAAAATTCTCCCAAAGATAGTATTTACGATTTAAAAACCAACCACCTGCTTAACTTTTTTTCGTACAAAGTTGGTTATAGATGAGACTTTTTGCGCCCTAAACCACTATAAATAGGGAAGATAGCGGCAAAATATGTTTTTGAGCATATTTCTGCAAACAAACTGCATGTTTAACCGATTTTTAGCTTATAGAAGCCCAGTTAACGTTTGTTTTGCGTAGCGCTTTGAGTTGTTTCCAGAGAACTTCGTTTTCCGGTAAATTGGCATTCGGGTCGCTATCAACAATAGAAGTTGCTATTTCGCGAACGTACTGCAACAATTGTCCGTCGCGCGCCAAATCGGCTATTTTTAAATCGAATGCCATACCACTTTGTTGCGTACCTTCCAGATCGCCGGGGCCCCGGAGTTTTAAGTCGGCCTCTGCAATCTCAAATCCGTCATTGGTACGCACCATGATTTCAAGACGCTTGCGCGTATCTTCGGCCAGTTTATAACCCGTAACCAAAACACAGTATGACTGATCGGCGCCACGCCCTACCCTTCCTCGCAACTGATGCAGCTGCGACAACCCGAATCGTTCGGCATTCTCAATCACCATTACCGAAGCATTAGGCACATTAACACCTACTTCAATGACAGTGGTAGCAACCATGATCTGTGCCTGTCCCGATACAAAAAGTTGCATTTGCGCATCCTTTTCAGCAGCTTTCATTTTACCGTGCACCTTACATACTTGGTATTGAGGAAACTCTTCGCGTATGTGCATAAATCCTTCTTCCAGGTTTTTCAGGTCAATCTTTTCACTTTCCTCAATCAGTGGGTAAACGATGTAGATCTGTCTACCCTCTTCAATCTGCTTACCGATGAATTTGTATAGACTTTCTCTACGATTATCAAATTGATGAATTGTTGAAATGGGTTTTCTGCCCGGTGGCAACTCATCAATCACGGAAACATCCAAGTCTCCGTAAAGAGTCATGGCAAGTGTTCGTGGAATAGGTGTGGCCGTCATCACCAATATGTGCGGAGGGCGTTCGTTCTTTGTCCACAAACGGGCGCGCTGGGCTACTCCAAACCGGTGCTGCTCGTCGATAACAACCAACCCCAGTGAAGAAAAGCGAACGGAGTCTTCAATCACAGCATGCGTTCCTATCAGAATATGAATGTCGCCCGTTAGCAAAGCCGACAAAATCTCTTCCCGTTTTTTCCCTTTCACTCTTCCGGTAAGAAGTTCCACGCGGAGGTTCATTCCGTACAGCATCTCTTTGATGGTTTCAAAATGCTGATTGGCCAAAATCTCCGTCGGTGCCATCATGCATGCCTGATAACCATTGTCAAGAGCCAATAACATGCTCATAAGGGCCACCAGTGTTTTACCGCTTCCCACATCACCCTGCAACAATCGGTTCATTTGTTTGCCGCAGCCTACGTCTTGTCTGATTTCTTTCAACACTCTCTTCTGGGCACCGGTCAGTTCAAAGGGTAGGTTCTTTTCATAAAACGTATGAAACACCGTACCCACATTCTCAAACACGTAGCCGCGATATTTCCGCTGCCTGTCTTTTGAATACCTCAATATATTGAGCTGAACGTAGAAAAGTTCCTCAAACTTAAGGCGATATTGGGCTTTGCGAAGTAACTCGGGACTTTGTGGAAAATGGATGTTTCTCAAAGCCTCCGTCAGTGACATCAGGTGGTAGGCAGAAACAATGCCGGGTGATAATGTTTCGGCTAACGGTTCTTGCAATTGCTGCATCACGGTAGCCATCATCTTCTCAATAGCACGTGAATTTAAGAACCCACGTTTCATTTTCTCCGTTGTATTATAATAAGGCTGCATGCCCATGGAAGAAATTACTAATTCCGAAACGGGATCAACATCGGGATGAGCCAAGTTGATTCGTCCATTGAAAACGGTTGGTTTCCCAAAAACGATATATTCTTGCTGGACTTTATACTTTCCGACGATAAACTTAATACCTTGAAACCAAACCAGATCAACCACTCCCGTTCCATCTGAAAAGTGAGCAATAAGGCGCCTTTGACGCCCTTCGCCAATTGTTTCAAAGCTCAGGATACGGCCCTTCAACTGAATGTAAGGCATGTTCCCATCAATTTCGCGTATCTGGTAAACTTTACTACGGTCAACGTATTTATAAGGAAAGTAATATAGGAGGTCTTGAAGCGAAAAGATATTCAGTTCCTTGTTCATCAACGAGGCACGTTGCGGCCCTACGCCCGCTAAATACTTAATATCACGTGTGGTTAAATCGTACATTACAACAATGCTTCGGCTACCTTCAAATCGAAAGGAGTAGTTAGTTTTATATTTTCACGGTTCCCAGGCGTCAGCGCCACTTTCACACCCATTGCTTCGACTACGGAAGCGTCATCTGTAAACGCTGAAGAATAAGGTTGTTCATATCCTTTGAGCAATAAATCGGCGTTGAAGACCTGGGGCGTTTGCACTAATTTATAAGCAGACCGATCGACCGTTTCACTACCGTTCTTAGTTATATGACGCACTGTGTCAACCACATCCACAACCGGAACAACGGCTTCTTTTGTTAATGCCAACTCATAGCAACGGCTTATCACATCAACAGAGACAAAAGGACGTACGCCATCGTGAACGCCTACGATGGAAGGGGTTTCAATTAAGCTCAGACCGTTTTTCACTGAATGAAAACGGCTTTCACCTCCATCGGCAACACGATGTTTGATAGTAAAATGGTATTCTTCACACAGCTGCTTCCAATAGTTTTGTTGTTCGTGCGGCAGCACAAGAATAATTTCCATCGCAACATCACTGCGATAAAACTGTTCAAGGGTGTGCATCAAGACCGGCCTACCTTTCAAAGGCAGAAATTGTTTGGGTTGTTCTCCACCCATACGCAACCCTTTGCCACCGGCAACAATCAAAACGTACTTCTTCATCAACTAGAGTTTCACTCCCATTCCTTTAATTAATTCTTGCATTTTGGCTTCGCCGACCAGCTCATGAACTAATGCAAGCGAGAATGCCATTGCTGCTCCCGGCCCATTACCGGTAGTAATGTGAGCATCTTCAACAACCGGTGCATTCACCAGCTGAGCACCCGCCAAAAAGCTTTCAAAGCCGGGGTAACAAGTGGCTTTTCGACCTTTGAGTAAACCCAATTTCCCTAAGACCATAGGGGCAGCACAAATTGCTGCTATTTTTTTCTTATTAGCATCTTGCTTCAACAACAATTCATTCAAACCTTCGTGTTTGGACAAATTGTCTGCACCGGGCATGCCTCCGGGCAACAGTAAAAGCAACGCATCACTAAAATCACAATCTTCAAACAAACTGTCACAGGTCAATGAAACTCCGTGAGCACCAATTACAACATCTTCCGATGTAATGCTTACCATCTCCACTTTCAGTCCGGCACGTCTCAATACATCTACCGGCGTCAGCGCTTCGATTTCTTCAAATCCATTGGCAAAAAAAACATAAACAGTTTCCATAATCTATCATTAATAGTGATTTATCTCAAATTGAAGTAATAGGTAATGGTGCCGGTTTGATTATTAACCCCGTCAACGGCGTTGAAGCGGGCTTTCTTTGCAGCATCTTCGGCCGCTTTTCTCAAAACCGGATTAATCGTATTGGTCATATTTTTGTTAAGGTTAATACTCGTATTAATCACAACACCGGCAGGGTTTACAGTAATGTTAACACTCACCTTTCCATCATCTTGCACATTGTATTGAGGACGTGGAAGTCCACCTGCACCAATAGAGCGTCCGCCCAAATCAACGACTCCATAACCTCCTGTTCCGGTAAGAGCTCCGGTAGAAGAGTTACCGGATTTACTTCCCTGTGTTCCTTCGCCTGATGTAGTTCCCCGGCTACCCATGCCAACCCCTTTACCAAATGCACCGGCCACACGTTTACTTGCTAACTCTGCTGCAGCCTTTCGTTCGCGTTCAGCTTCTGCTTCAGCAAGTTTGCGAGCCTCTGCCGCTTTTTCAGCCGCAGTTTTTTCAGTGCGCTTCACTTCTTTTTTCTTACTTTCTGTTTTGCGCTCTACTGCCACGGTCTGCTCGTCGGCTTGGGTTATCAAATCCGGTACATCTGCTGATTCGGCTGGTTTAGAAGGCGCTGCTACTTCCTCCGGCATAATGTCGACATCAACCAAAGTTGACGGGTCGAATTCACCTTGAGCATCAGCCATTTCACCCAGCATAACCGGTACACCGCTCTCTTCTGTGGGAACAGGCACTGAGATGCCTAGCAATACCAACAGAATGATAAGAACCAGATGAACCAGAAAAGCACCAAGTGCAGCTATGTATTTTCCTTTTTCCTCTTTATTCATTCCAATCACTTCTCCTCAGGGGGGCGTGTAGCCAACACCATCTTAAAATGGTTTTCATTGGCAATATTTAATATTCTTACAATTTCACGGTAAGGAACTGATTCATCTGCATAAAGCGCCACATACATCTCGGGTTCCTTATCAGCACAAGCCTGTAAAAAGGATGTTAGTTCTGCCAACTGTAAAGGTTGCTCCTTTTCGTTTCCAAAACCGGCATAAAAGTTTAAGTCTTTATCAATAATGACCCGGGTAAGCGGTTTGGCAGAAGTTTGCTGTTTCCCTTGCGGTAACAGCACTTTGATTGCATTGGGCGACACAACGGTTGAAGTTATCATAAAAAAGATAAGCAACAAGAAAATAAGGTCCGTCATGGAAGCCATACTAAAATTAGGTGATATTTTTGCTCTACGCTTTAACATGCCGTTCTATTATTAGATTATTTCTTTGCGGGTTCGTTTAGCAAATCCATGAATTCCATTGTACGGGATTCCATCTTATTCACTACTCCATCTACCAACGTAACTAAATAATTGTAAGCAAACATGGCTATGATACCCACAATCAAACCACCTACTGTGGTAATCATTGCTTCATAAATACCACCCGACAACAAGGTGATATCAATATTATTGCCGGCATTGGCCATTTCATAAAAAGCTCGTACCATACCGGTAACCGTTCCTAAGAATCCAAGCATGGGAGCACCTCCTGATATGGTTGCCATAATAGTAAGTCCTTTCTCCAATTTGGCCACTTCCAGATTACCCACGTTTTCGATCGCAACTTGTACATCGTTAACCGGGCGTCCCAAGCGACTGATTCCTTTTTCAATCATTCGGGCCGAAGGCGTATTCATAGAACGACAATAACTCAGTGCCGATTTTATCTCGCCACTCAGAATGTAGTCTTTGATTTTCTCCATAAACATAGGGTCTTCTTTGCCTGCTTTACGAATAGCATACATCCTTTCAAACAGGATATAAAAACAAACAACAGAAAATATTCCCAATATAATCATGATCCAACCTCCCTTGATAGCCATATCCAGCATGTTCATCTCGGCCGGTGCTGCAACAGGAGTTAATACCGGATTTGACGTGGCAAGTGAGTCTGTAAGATTGGTGGCCGCTTGTGCCAGTAAATTCATTGTATCCATCAGCGAAGACAGTTTTTATATTCATGAATCGTTTTTTCTAGTCCCAGATATAATGCATCACTAATAAGTGCATGTCCTATAGAAACTTCGTCCATCCAAGGAATGTTTTTATAAAGGAAGTTAAGATTTACTAAACTCAAGTCATGACCGGCATTGAGTCCCATGCCCATACTACGAGCTACCTTGGCTGCTTCTACAAATGGCAATACGGCCTTTTCGGGGTTGTGTATGTATTCCGTAGCATACGGTTCAGTGTATAATTCAACTCTGTCGGCCCCTGCTTTAGCTGCATATTCAACCATCTCAATATCTGCTGAAACAAAAACAGAAGTGCGAATACCTGCATTGTTAAATTCATCAAGCACTTCCGAGAGGAAATCAAAATTCGTTTTAGTATCCCAACCTGAATTGGAGGTTATCTGATCAGGACTATCAGGTACCAAAGTCACCTGATGTGGCTTTACCCGCAAAACCAAATCTATAAAATCAGGCGAAGGATAGCCTTCCATATTAAACTCTGTTTTCAATAAAGGTCTCAGGGCATATACATCTGCTCTTGTGATGTGCCGTTCATCCGGCCGGGGATGAACAGTAATACCTTCAGCACCAAACTTCTCACAATCCAAAGCCACTTTAACAACATCCGGAACATTGCCACCCCGCGCATTGCGCAGTGTAGCGACCTTATTTATGTTCACACTCAATTTAGTCATATTTCTATAATTATTGCGGAATAAGATACCGCAGTCGTTAACTCAATAAATAAAATAATAAGAAAAAAATAATAGTGATCTGAGAAAAAAATCCCATTTTTGCAAAGGTATCTATTGTGCAAATGTAATATTTATTAAGTAAACAGCCGACTTTTGCACATAAAAGATTCCTAAAAAGAGTTGCAGGAACAGACTAATTCGTATTAATTATGAAATTTGCTATCTTCGGAAATACATATCAGGCAAAAAAATCATCGCATGCCAAAGAGTTGTTCAGGTTACTAGAAAAACACCGGGCAGAGCTTTATATATGTCGAGACTTTTACCATTTTCTAACCAATGATTTAAAATTGGAAATAAAAGATGCCACCCTTTTTGATGGAGATCATTTCGAAGCCGACATGATTATCAGTATCGGTGGCGACGGCACCTTCCTAAAAGCAGCTGGCAGAGTAGGAAGGAAAAACATTCCCATTTTGGGCATCAATACCGGGCGACTGGGCTTTCTGGCAGATGTATCCCCGGAAGAAATGGAAGAGACTTTCAATGAAATACATAAAGGTCAGTACAACGTGGAAGAAAGAAGTGTATTGCAGCTTAGCAGTAACAAAAAGAAGATGGAAATACTCCCCTATGCACTCAATGATATTGCCATATTGAAACGTGACAGTTCTTCCATGATTACCATTCATACTTCTATAAACGATGCATATCTGGCTACTTACCAAGCCGACGGATTAATCATTGCTACTCCAACAGGTTCTACTGCTTATTCATTAAGTGTAGGAGGGCCTATCATTGTGCCTCATTCCAATACAATAGCCATAACACCGGTAGCCCCCCATAGCCTGAATATCCGTCCCATTGTTATCCGCGACGACTGGAAAATTACACTTGATGTTGAAAGCCGAAGTCACAACTTCCTTGTTTCCATAGATGGCAGCAGTGAGTCATTCACAGAAAATGATCGTATTACGATTAATCGTGCAGATTATACAATAAAGGTAGTAAAACGTCTTAATCACGTATTTTTCGATACATTAAGAAGCAAAATGATGTGGGGAATAGACAGCCGTAAATAACAAACAAGAATTTCGACTCTGGAGATAGAATAAAAAAAAGACCGGTTCAAACGAACCGATCTTCTTTACTCTAAAGGATATATATTTAAAAATTAAGTTTACTCAATTAAAGAGCACCAACTTCTTTTAATGCACCGTTCACTTTACGAACTGCATCTGCACTAGCTTTGAAAGCAGCTTTTTCAGCCTCGTTCAAAGGAAGTTCCACGATCTTCTCAATACCGTTCTTACCTAAGATTACAGGTACTCCACAGCAAATATCAGTTTCACCATATTCACCTTCCAAAGAAACAGAAGAAGGCACCAACTTCATTTGGTTATGAAGAATAGCTTCAACAACAAATGCTCCGGCAGCTCCGGGTGCATACCAAGCAGAAGTACCTAGCAAGCCAGTCAGAGTAGCACCACCTACCATGGTAGACTTAGCCACTTCTTCTATTTTCTCAGCAGAAAGGAAGTTGCTTACAGGAAGTCCCTTGTATGTAGCAAAACGAGTTAAAGGAATCATAGTTGTATCGCCGTGTCCGCCAATTACCATGCCCTCAACTTCATTGGCATTGCAACCCAAAGCCTGAGACAAGAAGTATTTAAAGCGTGAGCTATCAAGTGCGCCACCCATACCAATGATACGGTTTTTAGGCAATCCCAAAGATTTCAATGCCAAATAAGTCATTGTATCCATAGGGTTAGAGATAACCACAATAATTGCATTGGGAGAATACTTCAAAAGATTCTCAGCTACAGATTTAACGATGCCGGCGTTCACACCGATTAATTCTTCACGAGTCATACCCGGTTTACGAGGAATTCCAGAAGTAATAACTACTACGTCAGAATCAGCAGTCTGGGCATAATCGTTTGTGCAACCAACCAGTGTGGTATCAAAGCCTAACAACTGAGCTGTTTGCATCATATCCATTGCCTTACCTTCTGAAACGCCTTCTTTAACGTCCAGCATTACTACCTCATCGGCTACTTCATTAAAAGCAAGTACATTTGCACATGTAGCACCTACGTTACCTGCGCCTACTACGGTTACTTTTGACATATTACTATATTTTTAAATTGATAATGAATATCGTTATAACGAGCACAAAAATACAACCTAAATAACAATTAAAGAAATATTTCCATAATAATTTTAGTTAAAGAGTTCTGCTCAATCCATCTGAAAACATTATTTTTGCAGCAGTTAATAACTTTACTTTAATTATGAATAAAAAATCTATCGGGATCATTGTCGCTTTTGGCGTATTGGTAGTAGCTATATTATCTGTAGCATACCTATTATACACAGAGAAACAAACCAATAAAGAGCTTGTTCAAGAGTTTAGCCTTGAGAAGGAAGATCTTGAAAATGAATATACACGTTTTGCCACGCAATACGATGAATTAAAACTAACTGTCTCCAACGATTCACTAGCCGGACTGCTTGATCAGGAACAAGTGAAGGTGCAGCGTTTACTGGATGAACTACGTACCGTAAAAAGCAGTAACGCAACAGAGATACGCAGGTTAAAAAATGAATTGGCCTCTCTCCGTAAAGTAATGATTAGCTACATCAATCAAATTGATTCGCTCAACCGCTTAACAGCCCAACAGAAGCAGGTTATTGCCGAGGTTACTCAGAAATACAACGATGCATCTCGTCAGATATCTAATTTATCTGAGGAGAAAAGTCAGCTAAACAAAAAAGTAACACTCGCTGCACAACTTGATGCAACCAACATTTGGGTTGAGCCGAAAAACAAACGCGACAAACGAGCAAAGAAAGTAAAAGATGTGGTTAAATTTAATATTGGATTTACAGTCGTTAAAAATATCACTGCTGAAGCTGGCGAACGTACCTTATATATACGTATCACCAAACCAGATAATGATGTCCTTACAAAAAGTTCCTCAAACACATTTACGTACGAGAACCGTACGCTGAATTATTCGATCAAAAAATACATAGAATACAACGGAGAAGAACAGCAAATCGTGGTTTATTGGAATGTAGAAGAATTCCTGTATGCAGGTAACTACAGAGTTGACATCTTTGCTGATGGTACATTGATTGGGTCACAAAGATTCGCACTTGAATAAGAAATGATATAAAAAGTAGTTTCGCTGTTTTAAGAAAATCAGTGGTTTATAACGGGATTACGGTTATAAACCACTGATTTTTTTATAGTAAAACAGACTACTCTTTCTTGAAAAGACCAAAGCTTTAAAAAAATATTAAAACATTTTGCCTTATCACCCAAAGTCGCTACTTTTGCCTCGTTGTTTATGCAATTATAAATAAAGGCTTTTTAATTGCATATCAGCTTGTTAAGATGAACAATGTACAAACCAAGGTTGTTGGCTAAACTATATACGACCTTAATTATATTAATGCAGTGAATACAATGAAAAGATTAGTAAGCATCACGCTTTTTGCCGGCATTACTTTTTCACTTCAGGCACAAATAGCCTTAACACTCGACAGTTGTAGGGCGCTGGCTATGGAAAATAATAAGGAGTTACTCATCGGTCAAGAGAAAATTAAGGCTGCTCATTATCAAAATAAAGCAGCATTCACCAACTATTTACCTAAATTATCAGCAACAGGTACTTACATCCGTAATCAAAAAGAGATTTCTATCCTTAACGACGAACAAAAGGCAGGGCTTAGCCAACTGGGAACAACAGTGGGTACACAAGTGAAAGGTTTTGCTCAACAACTTGCTGTTGCCCATCCGGAACTGGCTCCCTTAATTGCTTCATTGGGTAACTTCGACATAGCAACTCCGCTGAATGCTGCAGGTAATTCAATTGTAGATGCTTTCCGAACAGATACCCGAAACATGTATGCCGGAGTCATAACACTTACCCAACCACTATACATGGGCGGTAAAATCAGAGCATACAACAAAATAACACAATATGCCGAAGAACTGGCCCGCCAGCAACACCACACAGGAATGCAGGAAGTAATACTCAGTACGGACCAAGCATATTGGCAGGTTATTTCTTTGGTGAATAAGAAGAAACTGGCCGAAGGATACTTGAAATTGCTGCAAAAACTTGAAAGTGATGTTGATCACATGATTGCCGAAGGAGTTGCAACCAAAGCCGACGGACTTTCAGTGAAAGTCAAGGTGAATGAAGCTGAAATGACTCTCACCAAAGTAGAAGATGGATTAAGTCTGTCGAAGATGTTGCTTTGTCAACTATGCGGACTTGATTTGAGTACCAATGTCGTACTTGCCGATGAGAACATGAACGATCTTCCTATACTCTTAAAGGAAAATAGCGAAATCAATATGGAAACAGCATATGCCAGCCGACCCGAATTAAAAAGTCTGGAGCTAGCCTCTTTAATATATAAACAGAAAGTTAACGTAACTCGCGCTGAACATCTCCCCACTGTGGCGTTATTGGGTAACTACCTGGTCTCCAACCCATCTGTATACAATGGTTTCGAAAATAAATTCAAAGGGATGTGGAACGTCGGTGTTATGGTACAGGTTCCTATCTGGAACTGGGGAGAAGGCGTATACAAAACTAAAGCGGCTAAAGCAGAGGCGCAAATAGCCAAATTCCAGTTACAAGATGCTCGTGAGAAAGTAGAACTACAAGTAAATCAAGCCGCTTTCAAAGTTACTGAAGCAAAAAAGAAACTGATAATGGCCAGCAAGAATCTGGAAAAGGCCAACGAGAATTTACGATATGCAACCCTTGGCTTTGAAGAAGGTGTCATTGCACCGTCAAATGTACTCGAAGCACATACAGCCTGGCTATCTGCACAATCGGAGAAAATCGATGCACAGATTGATATTAAACTAACGGAAATCTATCTGCAAAAATCTTTAGGTACATTAAAATAATAAGGATACATAAACCATTCACTAAAACAAAAAAATAAAAATATGGCTTCTATAAAATCACAAAACAGTAACATGCTGCTTGCATTTTTAACGATGACAGGAATCATCGTTGTTGTAGCAATCGCCGGTTTTTTCATGTTAAGAAAAGGTCCGGAAATAATTCAAGGGCAGGCTGAGGTCGATGAATATAGGGTTTCGAGTAAAGTTCCCGGACGCATTCTGGAATTCAGAGTAAAGGAAGGACAATCTGTAAATGCAGGCGATACATTGGCCATTCTTGAAGCTCCGGAAGTTCAGGCTAAGATGGCTCAGGCACAAGCTGCTGAAGAGGCGGCTCAGGCTCAAAATGAAAAAGCCATAAAAGGAGCACGCCAAGAGCAAATTCAAACAGCATACGAGATGTGGCAAAAAGCGCGTGCCGGAGTAGAGATTGCGGAAAAGTCATACAAGCGCGTCAAAAACCTTTTTGAACAAGGAGTTATGCCTGCACAGAAGTTAGATGAAATCAGTGCGCAAAGGAATGCAGCAATTGCAACTGAAAAAGCTGCGAAAGCTCAATATACAATGGCTAAGAACGGTGCAGAAAGAGAAGATAAAATGGCTGCTGCCGCTCTGGTAAACCGCGCTAAAGGTGCTGTTGCCGAAGTGGAATCATACGTAAAAGAGACTTATCTGATTGCTCAAAGTAAGGGAGAAGTTTCAGAGATATTTCCTAAAGTAGGTGAACTGGTTGGTACAGGTGCTCCGATTATGAACATAGCCATGCTCGATAACCTTTGGGTTACTTTCAACGTAAGGGAAGATTTATTGCAAGGACTTACCATGGGCAGTGAATTTGAAGCAAGCATTCCTGCATTAAACAACAAAACCGTCAAACTCAAAGTGTATTATCTCAAAGACGTAGGTACTTATGCAGCTTGGAAAGCAACTAAAACAACCGGACAGTTCGATTTGAAAACATTTGAAGTAAAAGCAACTCCACTTGAAACAATAGAAAATCTTCGTCCGGGAATGACTGTTATTCTTAAAAAGAAATGAAATACACTGCCTTATATCACGTAGCCAAAAGAGAGTGCCACCGTTTGGTGTCAAGACCGCTTTACCTGTTTTGCATGGTAATAGCGCCGCTTTTTTGCTATGTATTCTTTACCACACTAATGGCATCCGGACTACCAACTGACCTGCCGGTAGGGGCAGTCGACTTAGACAATAGTAACACATCAAGGAAACTTCTTAGAAACCTGGACGCTTTTAGCCAGACAGGAATTGTAGAACAGTACAATAGTGTAAACGAAGCACGCCATGCCATGCAACAAGGCAAGATTTACGGTTTCTTCTACATACCCGCTCACTTATCGGCTGAAGCCCAGAGTCAGCGCCAGCCTACCTTGTCCTTCTACACCAACAATTCATACCTCATTGCCGGGTCACTTTTATTTAAAGACATGAAAATGATGGGCGAATTAGCATCAGGCTCTGCGGCACGCTCTGTTCTTTATGCCAAAGGAGCTACAGAATCACAAGCCATGGCCTTTTTGCAACCTATCGTTATTGACACCCATCCGCTCAATAACCCGTGGCTAAACTACTCCGTTTATCTATGCAACACACTGTTACCCGGAATATTGATGCTGATGATATTCATGATTACAGTTTATTCCATAGGCGTGGAAATCAAAGACCGTACAGCTCGTGAATGGCTTCGTACAGGAAATAACTCCATTTATATTTCATTAGTAGGCAAATTACTACCGCACACTGTTATTTTTACCATAATGGGAATATTCTATAATGTATACCTGTATGGATATCTTCATTTTCCATGTAACAGTGGCATATTCTCCATGATTTTTGCAACGCTTTTCTTGGTGCTGGCTTCGCAATCATTAGGGGTAGTTATGATAGGTACCTTCCCATCTCTACGATTGGGATTAAGTTTTGCCTCACTATGGGGAGTCATCTCGTTCTCCATTTCCGGATTTACATTTCCCGTGATGGCTATGCACCCGGTTTTACAAGCGTTAAGCAACCTCTTCCCATTGAGGCACTATTTCCTTATTTACGTTGATCAGGCGCTGAATGGTTATAGCATGGCTTACTCCTGGATCAATTACATGGCTTTGCTTATCTTCATGATGTTGCCTTTCCTGGTTATCCATCGGTTGAAGAAAGCTTTAATTTACTATAAATACATGCCCTGATGAAAAATATAAAACTTAAAAACATCTTATCCGAAGGAACAGACGACTTGTTTTATATTTGGAAACAAGAGTTTAAAACCACTTTTCGTGATCAGGGGGTATTGATATTCTTTATATTAGTACCCATACTCTATCCGCTCCTATACGGATTCATTTACACGAATGAAGTGGTACGTGAGATACCTGCATTAGCAGTAGATCATTCGCACACCTCGCTAAGCAGAGAGTATTTGCGAAAAGTAGATGCAACACCCGACGTGAAAATAGTATCCTGTTGCAGTAATCTCGAAGAAGCCAAACAAAAATTAAAAGAGAGAGAAGCTTACGGCATCATCTATATCCCGTCGGAATTTAGCGACAACATAGCCAAAGGCATGCAAAGCAAAGTAAGCCTTTACTGTGACATGAGCGGACTACTCTATTACAAAGGTTTGCTGATGGCTAACACGGCGGTATCACTGGATATGAATAAAAACATCAAAGTAGCCCGGGCCGGAAACACCACGCAACGCCAAGATGAGATTACGGCCTATCCCATTGAATATAGAGATGTTGCCATGTTTAACCCCACCAACGGCTTTGCAGCATTTCTTATCCCTGCCGTACTGGTGCTTTTAATACAGCAAACCTTGTTGCTAGGTATCGGTTTGGCAGCGGGTACAGCGCGCGAACACAACCGTTTCAGAGACCTGGTTCCTATCAACAAACACTACAACGGCACATTACGTATCGTACTAGGGAAAGGACTCAGCTACTTCATGGTTTACGCTTTTATGTCCACCTACGTATTGTTTGTAGTCCCCCGCTTATTCAGCCTCAACCAAATAGGACATGCTGACGACTTGATTCCATTTATACTGCCTTATCTGGCAGCTTGCATCTTCTTTGCCATGACCGCATCTATAGCCATCCGCAATCGGGAAACTTGTATGTTGATTTTTGTATTTACTTCTGTTCCGTTGCTCTTCATATCGGGAGTATCATGGCCGGGAACTGCGGTTCCTGCCTTTTGGAAGTATTTTTCGTACTTATTCCCTTCTACCTTTGGCATAAACGGTTTTATACGGATTAACAATATGGGAGCCACATTGAGCGATGTAGCTTTCGAATATAAAGCACTTTGGATACAAGCCGGTGTTTATTTCCTGACGACTTGCTGGGTATACCGTTGGCAAATCATTACAAGCAGGAAACATGTCATTGAAAAGTACAAAGAGTTGAAAGCCAAGCGAACAACTGTTCTATAATCCACAAGAATTGATCTTAAAAGCAGTTTTTTTAATGGCCATGTGGTTATTAACAGATTATCATGTACATTTGTAGCTTAAAATAATTTAGAAAATCCAATGAAAGAATTTATTCAAGTACTCAGACGTTTTGTCCCCCCTTACAAGAAATTCTTATTCCTTAGTATCTTATTCAATATCCTGTCGGCCATATTGAATGTTTTCTCCTTCACGCTGATTATCCCTATCCTTCAGATACTTTTCAAAATGACGGAAGCTCACTATAGCTATATTGCCTGGACCGACCCGGCCGTTGGCTTGAAAGATATTGCGATTAATAACTTTTACTATTACATAACCGATCTAATAAATCAATACGGACAAAGTACCACGTTGCTCATTCTGGGAATCTTCCTGGCAATAATGACATTTCTGAAAACAGGTTGCTACTTTCTTTCGTCGGCCACAATGATACCCATCCGGACCGGTATAGTGCGCGACATACGCAATAAGTTGTACCGCAAGATTCTGTCCTTACCACTCGGCTTCTTTTCCGAGGAAAGGAAAGGCGATATCATTGCCCGTATGAGTGGTGATGTACAAGAAATAGAAACGTCCATCATGAGTTCGCTCGATATGCTTTTCAAAAATCCCATATTGATTTTGGTTTATTTCGGAACCTTAATCGCTATTAGCTGGAAACTGACTTTATTTACGCTGGTCGTATTACCTATTATGGGATGGGCCATGGGAAGCGTAGGAAAAAAGTTGAAGAGAAAGTCATTGGTAGCCCAAGGGCAATGGAGTGATCTGATGTCTCAGGTAGAAGAGACATTAGGAGGTTTGCGCATTGTGAAAGCATTCAATGCAGAAATCAAAATGGATAAGCGTTTTACTCAGGCCAATGATGATTACCGAGATACCATCAGCCGGGTTAACACACGTCAACAACTGGCGCATCCACTGAGCGAATTCCTGGGAACCATACTGATTGTCATTGTATTATGGTTTGGCGGCACCCTCATCTTAAACCACAACTCAACCATTGATGCTCCTTCGTTCATCTTCTATCTGGTAATGCTTTACAGCCTTATCAATCCGCTAAAAGAATTTTCAAAAGCAAGTTATGCCATCCCCAAAGGACTCGCTTCCATGGAACGTGTTGACAAAATATTGCTGGCCGAAAACACCATGAAGATTAGCGAAAAGCCGGTTCCCATTCACGAATTAAAAGAACAGATAGAGTTTCGTGATGTTTCTTTCCAATACGAAGCAACTCCCGTGTTGAAACATATCAATCTGGTCATCCCCAAAGGGAAAACAGTAGCGTTAGTAGGCCAATCGGGCTCAGGGAAATCTACATTAGTCGACTTGTTACCTCGTTTTTACGAAGCAACCGAAGGAGAAGTTTTAATTGACGGAATCAATGTGAAAGACAGCACACTGACTGACCTGCGCAGCATCATGGGTAATGTCAACCAAGAAGCCATACTCTTTAACGACACCTTCTTCAACAACATCGCTTTTGGTGTGAAGGGAGCAACGAAAGAACAGGTTATTGAAGCTGCCAAGATAGCGAATGCACATGACTTTATCATGGCCAGCGAGCAAGGATATGACACCAATATCGGCGACCGCGGCGGAAAACTATCGGGCGGACAGCGTCAACGTATCAGCATTGCTCGTGCCATATTAAAGAATCCACCCATACTGATTCTGGACGAAGCGACTTCCGCACTCGATACCGAATCGGAACGTATGGTACAAGAAGCCCTCGAAAACTTGATGAAGAACCGCACCACCATTGCTATTGCCCACAGACTGTCGACCATACGCAATGCCGACGAAATCTGCGTTCTTCACGAAGGAGAAATTGTTGAAAGAGGTAAACATGAAGAACTATTTGCGCTAAACGGATACTACAAACGCTTGTGCGACATGCAAAGCTTCTAAGAACAAACAAAAAACAAGCAGGCTGTTAGGACGGAATCACCCGTTTTTAACAGCCTGCTTCTTATATAAAGTGATCTTTCAATTACTTATGCATTTCCACTATTTGAGTAGGCGCCATTTCCACATTGCGCTTATCGACCTGGCGTACCAAACTAGCTGCTAATGATAAAAATGCACGACCGGTAATAGAATCCTCATCGAGAGCCACCGGACGACCATTATCACCACCTTCCCTGATACTTTGAACAATAGGAATCTGTCCCAAAAGCGGCACATTCATTTCCTCAGCCAATCTCTTGGCACCCTCTTTTCCGAAGATATAATATTTATTTTCGGGCAATTCGGCAGGCGTAAACCACGCCATGTTTTCAACTAACCCCAGAATAGGCACATTGACCTTTTCGTTGGTGAACATATTGATACCTTTGCGTGCATCAGCCAATGCCACATCTTGCGGCGTACTTACCACAACCGCACCCGTCATTGCCAATGTTTGCACCACGGTAAGATGAATATCACTTGTTCCGGGAGGCAAATCAATCAAGAAATAATCCAGCTCTCCCCATAACGCATCACCTATGAGTTGTTTCAACGCATTGCTGGCCATACCACCACGCCATAAAGTAGCCTGATCGGGGTCAACAAAAAAGCCGATTGACAACAACTTCACACCATATTTCTCAACCGGAACAATCATTTCACGGCCATCAACCTTCTCTGCATAAGGACGGGCATCCTCTACCTGAAACATCTTAGGCATAGACGGTCCGAACACATCAGCATCCAGCAAGCCCACCTTATAACCCAGTTTAGCCAAAGCAACGGCCAGGTTAGCAGAAACAGTCGACTTCCCTACACCGCCTTTTCCCGACGAAATACCAACGATGTTCTTCACCTGAGGCAATAGCTGAGTGACTTCGGGACGAGGAGTTTGCATAGTCTTCACACTGATATTCCCCTGAATCTCAACATCCCTGCTTACATAAGTCAATATAGCAGTTTCGGCCGCTTTGACAACCGATTTCATAAACGGATCAGTAGGCTTCTCAAAAACCAGTGAAAAAGAAACCTTCATTCCCTCAATACGAATGTTATCCTCTACCATACCGGCCTCCACAAGGTTTTTACCGGTACCGGGATAACGCACATTGGTCAGTGCATCCAATATTAGTTTCGGATATAGTGTCATCCTTTTATTGATTTATCCTCTTCGCCTCCCACAAAGAAGAATGATTTAAATGAATAATAACCTCTCCCTCTCCGGGAGGAGAACGGGAGAGAGGTACTACTTGCTTGATTGCAGACCACTACGCTTGCTGCGGTTGTAGCTGCGATACGAGTCCAGTTCGATTTCCACATCGGGCTCTTTTAAAACACCATCCTGCGGCAATGCAAACTTAATATATTTAATACTTAAACCACGATCCAACCATTGTTGTTCATAGTAAGTCTTAATTCCCAAAATATCATCAACCAAATTCGAGTGATACAGATCCTCGGTAATAAACAAAACCGGCAATTTATTTTCTTCAATCATGTATCGGGTATACGTGAACATGAAATGACTGTCGGTCTTCACGTGAATGATACCATCCGGCTTCAGGAACTGTCGGTAACGATTCATGAAATATGTAGAAGTAAGTCGCTTGGTAGCCTTCTTCATCTGCGGATCCGAGAACGTAAGCCATATTTCGCTCACCTCACCTTCAGCGAAGAAACGCTCAATGATTTCAATGTTCGTGCGCAGAAAAGCCACATTCGTAAGCCCCTCACTGATAGATTCCGTAGCACCGCTCCACATGCGTGCTCCTTTAATATCAACAGCAATGAAGTTCTTATCGGGAAACATGCGTCCCAGTCCAACGGTATACTCTCCCCGGCCACATCCCAGCTCCAGCACAATGGGGTTATTGTTCTTAAAGAAACTCTCGTGCCATTTTCCTTTCATCTCAAAAGGAACATTTTCCGCTACAGAATAAGGATATTCGAATACGTGCGGATAAGCTGCCATGTCGGCAAACTTCTGTAGTTTATTTTTTCCCATCGGGATTCCTTTTAAATAGTTTCTACCCAACCGGTGTAATTATAGAATACACGGTCATTGAATTGTTGACGGAACAAAGCATATTTATCTACCCCGGTGCAATGACAAACACCCAATCGTTTAGGCAAATTCACACCTAGAAAAGCAGAAATAGCATTGAACTTATCGTTCTCAGCATTATGAATGTGGAAACCTCCCAGCACCAGTTTAAAAGACATGCCCGGAAAAACTTCCTGAACTGTTCGCATCATGTTAGTAATTCCTCTGTGCGAACAAGCACTTAATAAAGAAACAGACTTCTCCTCCTTCAGAACCAAAGCCAGTTCATCGTTAAAAGAATCATCCACCTTCTCACCATCCACTTCCACAAAGAAACGTTCAAAATGAGTATCTACCTTATCGGTTATTTTAATTTCCGGAAACACAAAAACACCCGGTACGATTTCCGTGCATGTATCAACAAACCAAAAGCGTTTGTCATCATGTACATCGGCATGCATCATACCGTTTTCTCTTTCCTCCTTGTATTTTGGTGCAAAAATATCCTTTTTGCACACAATCCGCGCCCGGCTATTCAACTTAAGGAAATGATGGAGTCCGCCTGTGTGGTCGCGATGCCCGTGAGACAGCACCACCAAGTCGACTTCAGCCAAATCAATTCCCATCAAACGGGCATTACGAATAAATAGATCCGAAGCACCGGTATCAAAAAGAACCTTATGCTCCGCTGTTTCAACAAGCAGGGAAAGCCCATGCTCTCCCTGTAGCCCCTTACCATAAACACAGTTCTCGGCAAGAGTCGTTATTTTATAATTCATTCTGAATTTATTATTCAACAATAGTTACCCAACCGTGCGCATCCGGTTCGTCGCCGTACTGAATAGCTCTAAGCTTATTGTACAATTTGGTGCACACCGGACCCGGTTTTCCGTCTTTAGAAAAGACATACGATTTATTATTTTCAACGTCATCAATGCGTTGTATCGGACTGATAACTGCTGCCGTACCGCAAGCACCTGCCTCCTCAAACGTGCTTAGTTCCTCTTCAGGAACAGGGCGTCTTTCTACTTTCATGCCCATATCCTCGGCCAATTGCATTAAGCTCTTGTTGGTGATAGAAGGCAAAATAGAAGTTGACAAAGGAGTAATATATGTATTGTCTTTGATACCAAAGAAATTGGCGGCGCCACATTCATCAATGTATTTTTTCTCTTTCGCATCGAGATAAAACTCACTGGTATAACCCAAATCGTGCGCCATTTTATTGGCACGTAAGCTGGCTGCATAATTACCGCCCACTTTGTAAATACCGGTACCCAACGGTGCCGAACGATCAAACTGACGGAAAATTACATATGGATTAGTAGAGAAACCACCTTTAAAATAAGGACCAACCGGAGTGACCAATACCAGAAACAAATATTCATCGGCCGGATGAACACCAACCTGCGCACCCGTCCCAATTAACAGCGGACGAATGTAAAGCGATGCTCCACTTTCATAAGGAGGCACAAAACGTTCGTTCAGCTTAATCACTTTAAGAACAGCCTCACGAAAACGATCCGTAGGAAGTTCGGCCATCAAGATACCGCGACAAGTATCCTGCATACGTGCTGCATTATCTTCCAAACGAAACACACGAATCTTACCATCCTTACCACGAAAAGCCTTTAACCCTTCGAAAGCCTCCTGACCATAATGTAAACAAGTAGCTGCCATGTGCATGTTAATGTACTCGCTGCTGCTTACCTCCAGCTCGCCCCAGGCTCCTTCACGAAAATTGATTCTCACATTGTAATCTGTCTTCATGTAACCAAAAGACAAATTCGACCAGTCTATTTCTTTCATTTTATTCAGTAATTAGTCATTTTCCTTTCAACGAACAAAAATAACCTTTATTATTCAGATTGCCGCTTTTCTTGCAGTAATTTTTCTATTTCCGCATCCGCTTTCGTTAGCTTGTCGGAACAAAAAGCTATAATTTTGTTTGCTTCCTTTATTTTATCAGCCAAAACATCCAGCTCCAGTTCGTTGGCATCAATTTGTCTCACTATCTCCTCCAAACGGGCCATTGCCTCCGTATACGTTTCCTTTTTTGCAGCCATATTCTTTTATTTAACTGTTAACTTTACTAATGACAGAATCTACCTCCCCTTTTGCCAGACGCGTAGTCAGCCGGTCGCCCTCACGCAAGCTCGTTGCATCTGTAACCACCTTACCCTCTTTGAGCGTTAAGCTGTAGCCCCGTTGCAACAAACGCTCCGGCGAAGCACCTTCTACCCGTTGCGCCACCAGCTCCAGCCGATGTTTCTGCGCGGTAAGCAACACCTGCACGGCACGATGCATATCCTTGCGTGCGGTAAGCAGTTGCATTTTTGCAGCCGACAAACGGGAAACCACTGCCGAAGGAATGCGCCGTTGCAAGTACATCAATCTTTGCTTTTCCTCTTCCATCCGGTTCAAAGCCACATCCCTGAGCTGTTCGGCCCAATGAAGAAGTTGCGCCGCAGCATCACTCATCCGCGCCACCAAATATTCCGCTGCTGCCGTAGGCGTTTTCACACGGGTATGCGCCACAGAATCGAGTACGGTATCGTCTCTTTCATGACCGATACCCGTTATCACAGGCAACGGAAACTGAGCACAAGAAGCCGCCAGAAGATACGTATCAAAGCCCGACAAATCGGATGTGGCTCCACCTCCCCGAATAATAACCACCACATCGAACTCATCTATCCGGGCATGTATCTTATCGAGCGCCTGTAAAACAGAATCTTCAACCTGATTGCCCTGCATCAGGGCCGGAAACAGCTCCGTATAAAAATAAAAGCCGAAAGAGTTACTCTGTAATTGGTGACAAAAATCACCGTAACCGGCAGCGGTGGGCGACGAGATTACAGCAATGCATTGAGGTAACAAAGGCATGTCTAACTCCTTGTTGAGCGTTAGCACACCCTCCTCCTCCAGTTGTTTGAGTATCTCACGACGGCGCCGCGCCATATCGCCCAACGTATACGTGGGATCAATATCATGCACAGTAAGGCTGTATCCGTATAACTCATGAAACTCTACCGATACCTTTACCAGCACCTTGATGCCCGATGTAAATGCCTGACCGGTAGCCTCTTCAAAATAAGGTCTCAGTATGCGATAAATGGTTGCCCAAATAGTACCTCGCGCTTTGGCCACCAGATTATTGCTACGCGGATCTTTCTGAATAAACTCCAGGTAACAATGCCCCGTGCTGTTTGAGCGCACATCACTCAACTCTGCCTGCACCCAATATTCGTCGGGCAGGCATTGCGACAAACTGCGTTTTACCAATGCGTTCAGCTCAAAAAGAGAGAGACTTTCCATTTATTTTTGTTTATTGGTCCATTGATACGCCTTCCAAAGATCAGGCACACCGTAACCGTAAATATTATCCGGGAAAGATGCCCTGTCGCCCGAAGTCCTCACCAAATCGATCAACTGATGAGCCGTAAGTTGCGGACAAGCCTGCCACAGGCAAGCCACCATGCCGCACATGATGGGTGAGGCAAACGAAGTACCGTTTGCATTTCCCGCAACACCGTCGGTTCCCATTACATCGGCAGCCATACCTACCGCCACCACATCGGGCTTAATGCGATTATCGGCCGTATTGCCTATGGAAGAGAACGGAGCCAGAATGCCCGTTTTAGCAATAGCCCCCACCGTAATAACATGTTCAGCGTCACCCGGAGGAGTTATCTTTTTCCAAGAACCACTTCCCGAATTTCCGGCACTACACACAACCACCATACCCTTATCGGCCGATTTGGAAGCCTGACGAGACATCAAGGCATATTGCCCGTTGAGGTTGCGGTATTCGTAATTCTTTGATTGATCATCGAAAGCATAATACCCCAGCGACGTATTGACCAAATCAACGCCAACACTATCGGCAAATTCAATAGCCGCTGCCCAATAATCTTGTTCCACCAGATTTTCAGAATATTCGTCTTCGCTCCGAAGCAACCAGTAATCAGCTTCGGGAGCCGTACCCACCATTACATAAGGCTGATTCATGCCCATGCACGAAAGCACCTTCATGCCGTGGCTGCTCTCAGCATAAATATCGCACGAAGAGTTTACAAAATCCTTCACACCTACAATATGTATATTCTGCATCGCCTTGATACGATCGGCATTATGAAAGCCCGCATCAATGACTGCAATGGTCATTCCCTTGCCCCTGAACCCGGCCTCATGCAACTTATCGGCCTTACTCATTTGTATCTGACGATAAGATTTCCCATAGTAAAGGCTGTCAACACGCACCACCTTATCCGTTATAGAATCTCTTTTCAACGCCTTGTCTTTGTTCTTGCGGGTAGGCTGTTGCCACACCTTCTCCACCGATCGAACAAAAGGCAGCCTACTGATACGGGCCATGCGCGAACTGTCGTTGCAAGAAACCGTCACAAAATTATCCCATTTACCGGTTACTACAATCCTCACCCCTTGTTTCCGAATAGCCTCAACATACTTGGCGCATACAGGCAAGTCGGTCGAGTCTACCGATAACTGCTGGCGGGCACGACGTGCCAATGCCTTTGCCGATAAAAACTCCTGCGGCTTGCTGAGCGAGTAAGTCGTTGCTGCCTTATCGGTTAAACTCACCCTAAATTTTAATGTATCTTTCTGTGCTGCGACTGTAATCGATACAAACGCAAGCAGTGCCATAGCAAATATTCTCATAAAAACTCTTGTTGGCCGGCCAGCATTACCAGCCATCTTTCTTATCATTAATAATTAAGTTGATTCCTCTTTGCGAAGCGATGTATGCTCCTCCTAAAACCCGGTTTCCGTCGTAAAAGACAGCCGATTGTCCGGGTGTTACCGCCGACGCTACCGCCAGAAAGCGAACTAGCCACCGCCCGTCGCCCACGTTCAATACCCGGCAGGGAATAGCCTGACTCCGGTAACGAATGCGTACTGCCAGATTGCTGCACGAAAGCAATTCAGTCTCATCCGTTATCTGCGCCTGTTCAAGCAACATATACTCCGTTTTCAGTTGTTCGGCCTCACCCAACATCACTGTATTCTTTTCCGGGTTGAGTTTGAGCACATACATGGGCTTTCCCAAAGCAATTTCCAGTCCTTTTCGCTGCCCAACCGTGTAATAAGGAAACCCTTTATGGCGTCCCAACTTCACCCCATCGTGACTAACAAACCATCCTTCGCCAATCTCCTCATCAATCTGAGGGTCATACTTCCGGAGAAAATCGCGATAATCACCCTCAATGAAACACACCTCCATGCTTTCACCCTCACGTGATTTTGCAACAAAGCCTTTGCTATTGAGATATTCGCGAACTTGCAATTTATTGTAACCCCCTAACGGAAAAAGACAACGCCTCAACACCGCCTGTCCCAGTCTCCACAAGAAGTACGACTGATCTTTACCTTCATCCTCGCCGCGCACGATGTACATCTGCCCGTTCCGTTCCTCCAATTTAGAATAGTGCCCGGTTGCAATGTACTGACATCCTAATTTATCAGCCCACTCCAGCAATATGCGAAATTTAAACAGCGGATTGCATAACACACAAGGGTTAGGCGTACGACCGTGCCTGTATTCATCCATGAAGTTTTTCACGACGACTTCCTTGAAGGGCACACGTTCATCGACCACATAATGCTCCACCCCTATTTTTTGCGCCAGTTCCTTGGCATCGGCAATAAAATCATCTTTCTCCCAAACGCGCATGGTAAGTCCTACCACCTCGTATCCTTGTTCCTGTAGCATCAAGCAGGTAGCCGAACTGTCTATCCCACCGCTCATCCCAACTAAAACTTTCTTTTTCCCTTCTTTCATGCAACAAATAAATGGATACTGCAAATTTACATGATTTTGAGGAGATTACCAGCTTCGCTACATAAAATGCATAAAAAAAAGTATCACCAAGTGTCACCAACGCCATAGCCAGCTGATAACCAAACTGTTGCGTGTGATACTTGCCTTAAAAAAAGCCTCACCAAGTATCACCAAGTATCACCAACTTTTTTGGCAGTAATTCCTTACATGTTTGCTGCTATTTATTCTTTCTATATAAGATTTTTAGTTAGCATGCTTCTGCGATTTATTTTGCAGGTTAGCAATTTTCGTCTACACCTCGGTGTACACAGTTTGTACACCCCCATGTACATGGTCTGTAGATCCGGGTGTATAACATCTGTACACCCGGGTGTATGAAAAGTTTTGCAATGATAAGATTAAAAAGACAAAATAACTTATATCTTTGCAGATAGTGAGTTCATTGCAATATTTGAGCGGTATAGATAGATTTGACTTTATGAGAATATGTATAAAGTAAAAGGTACAAACGATGAAGAATACAATATTATGTTACATTGCAATATTAATATGTGCATGTAATCAATCAGGTATTGATAAAAAACATGAGAACAATAAGGATTTAAAGATTCTGAACGACTCTGTTATTGAATTAATTTTAACTTTCCAGAGTAACCAAGACTCTATACTCCTAAATCATGCTTTAGTCTTAAATAATAAAGCAATGGCTTTAGATTCCAGTAATAGCAATTTGTTATACAATTTAAACGTTAGAGCTCAGATATTAGCATTACTAAATAAGAAAAAAGAGGCTTTCTTGCTAAAAGAGAGAACACTGAGTAAGGATAAATTCAATGTTGACAGATTGATATATTATGGACAAAAAAACAGGTTAATAGGGCGGATGGATTCATCTGAAATATATTTTAACGCTGCATTAATACAATGCGATAAATTATTAGAAGACACTCTCAATATTGATGTAATAATCAAAAAAGCAGAAATATATATGTATCAGAAAAAAAAGAAAGAGGCATTAAGAATAATAAATCAGGCATTAGTAAAAAGCCCTAAAAACATCGTTTTGAAAACCTTCAAAGAAGATCTTGACCAATATTACGAAATTTCAAATATTTTTTTTGATGATATAAAATTATAGAAAAAAGAATATAAAGGAGCTATCTTACTAATATTAATTCTCATAGAAATATAATGTGTGGTATATTTGAAAATTACATCTATTTCAATAGACAATGAACATTAAAATCAGCTCCGTAATGACTGTTATTTATCAGGGGAATATTCAGATTCACATCTAAGCAAATAGGTTAATTTAAAATAGTCTGCTGTCATTTTATGAACGGATAAGTTCTCACTTTGCGGGATTTTTAGAAGTTTTACTCTTTGCTGAAGGTTATTTAAATCTTCAAATGAAACCTTGGCTGCTTCGCTTTTAGACACTAAAAAATCCACATATTTTATCTCTCCTGACCAATCGCCATACACATTAACAAATATTCTCGCATCCAATAATGATTTTCGATGTTTTGCATCGAAGCAAGACCTTACTATTTTATTTATTCCTATGGTTAACCATTCAGACTTTGGAGTATAGACACTTCGTTTCATGCCAATGAATGGATTTTGAACACTTTTAGGAGTTAACAACACTCTGTTACCCATATTCTTAATTACAAACAGCGAATCTTGCTGAGCATTTACTCCAATAGAGAGTAAGACAATCCCTACTAACAACATTAATCTTTTCATCAAAGCAACATTTAATTCATACTACGAAGCAAAGATACGAATCCAACCTCGTAATGTGCTGGTGCAGGCAGTCGATTCTTTGTTATAATGGGTCATATATAATCACATCTTAATATTTAACATTTGAAATACGGTTTCTAGTTGTGTATCTCGACCTTTGATAACATCCTCAAGCGATTGCTCTACATATTTATTGATTTTTATGCCTACTTTTTGTGTTTCACTTCCATCGGGATAATAAATGCCAACTCCTGTAAATGCGGTTTTAATTCCTCCAGGCAAATCAACAAAAGTCATATTACCATCGGTCCCAGCAGTCTGGCTCCCTACGGTTAAGGTATTTGGTAAGGATTGATAAAGCATAGCCATAAATTCCGAATTACTTTGCGTAAATTCATTCACAAGAAGAATCAGTTCACCCTTGAATCGACGGTCTTTACCTGTAGAAAGAGTTGCAGCATTTTCATTAATTATAAATCTTCCAGGTTTATAATTATCTATCTCTGAGGATATAGCAAATTTGGTATAATACGGAATGAGATCTGATATCTCTAAGAAATTTTCGACATCATTAGATATAGAACCTCTTAAATCCGCAATTATGATTTTTTTATCGATAAGGTTTATTAAATCCACCTGCTGACTAGCGCACAAGTTAACATAAGCAATCGAATCAAAATCCATAAAACTGATCTTAGGAACAGGAAGGCGATCAAAAAAGTAGCTTTCGTTGTTTTTTCGCAATATACATTTCTTTGAATGTAATATTCCATCTCTAATAAACGTAATCTCCAATCTTTTCTTATTACTCCTTGGTAGATCTAGCAAAAAATCTCTATATTTTGTTTTTAGATTTGAAGATGGAATATAATCTGACGATAGATGGAATAACGAATCTACAGCTATTCCATCTATCATAATCAATTCATCGCCAGGCAAAAAACATTCATCTGGCATTTGATTTTCACTGTAACTGTCTACAATAATAAATTTATTATTGATTCTAGAAAGTTTAATCGGCAGATTATTGACACCTTTAAAGTCGCTCCAGATAGAATCAGTGATTAGATTTGCATGTGAATCGTTTATTTTAGAAAATAATTCCCACAGTATCTTTCTATATTCAATCTCATCATACGATTTATACATCATGGGAATAAAGTCTTCCAAAACTAAATTCCAATCCGAAGCCAAATATTTATATGGGTAGAAATACTCTATATAATTCCAATATCTAAATAGTGTCAACAATCGAAAACCTAAGTCTGGATTAGTCAAATCATTATATACATTTTCATTTGTAAACTGCGCCTCACCGGCTACTGTCTTTTTCACGTAGAATGAAATTCCGTCATTTTGATGAGAAACGATAGATTTTAGTATTAATCGGGCTTCTTCCGGAATTAATGCAGATTCAATCCAATCAAAGTCGTTAGTCATTTTTACTTTGGTAGCTGGTAGATTGTCTTTTCTATTTACCTTTTCATCTATTTGAATTGGACCATAAGATTTTATCCAACTTAACAAATTGGCTTTGAATTCACAATCTGATTTACTTTCTGAGATTTTGTTTATGGCATTGAATAGTTCTTTGTCCCAATCATATTCTCCAGATATCACATTAGGATGATAATATTTCATCAGCCCCCATGTCTTACAGATAACAGAAAGATATTTAACATTCAGAGAGTTAACTTCAACCTGTGATGTAAGTTTATTATTTATCAATACTCCCTTACAAGAGAGTGTTATGATAGAAAAAAGGAAAACACACAATATTGATTTTATTTTCATACGTAAATTATAAAAACCTCTCAAACCACACCACCATACATGTCGGGCTTGAGAGGTTGTCTCTATAAATACTATAACAATCCGTTATCTGTTAGGAGTCTCCCATTTTTTGGTTTCCGAACAAGTAATGTTAACCAACTGGTTACCGGCTTGAACACGGAAATCTCCTTTCTCCAATACCCATTTGCCATCGTAACCCACGAAAGCAAGGTCAGAAGCCTTCACCTTGAGCGTAACGGTTTTCGTTTCACCGGGTTGTAACTCTACTTTCTCGAAAGCGCGCAAACGTCTATTGTCGGGAGTCAGTGAAGCCACCAGGTCACTGCTGAATAACAAAACACTTTCTTTTCCTATCTTGCTGCCTGTGTTCTTTACATCAACCGTAAAAGTAAGCACGTCATCGGCAGTAAACTGAGACTTGTCAACGCGGAAGTTACTGTATGCAAACGTAGTGTAACTCAATCCGTATCCAAACGCCCACTGCACGTTAACCACGGCATCATAGTTGTAGGCACCCTCCATTTGTTTCCCTATATGTTCGCTGGGTTTGTAATCATAGGTAACCAATGAATTGATCTCTTTAGGATATGTATAAGGTAACTTTCCGCTAAAGTTGGCATCACCGGCAACCAGATTAGCCAATGCGTCACCGCCATAATTTCCCGGCAACATGATGTTTACCACTGCTCCCGAAAGGGGTTCGATATCGGCAATCAAGCGGGGGCGACCTTCGTTCAGAATCAACACAACGGGTTTAGCTGTCTTCGCTAGGGCCTTAACCAGATTTCGCTGATTCTCAGTAAGGAATAAATTAGTAAGGTTACCCGGTGTTTCGCAGTATGAATTTTCACCAATACAAGCAACAATATAATCCACACCGGCAGCAGCGGCTACGGCCTTCTCTATTTCGGGCTGGTTTTCTTCCCACCAGTTGCCTTTGTCATTATAAGTAACTCCCGGCTCGTAAACAACATTCTCTTGACCAAATTTATTTGTAAAGGCTTCTAAAATAGTGTTGTAACTGTCGGACAAGGCCTCAGCATTGCTACCTTGCCAAGTGTATGACCAGCCTCCGTTAAGGGTACGCATGGAGTTTGCGTTGGGGCCCGTCAATAAGATTTTCTTACCCTTACTCAAAGGAAGCAAGTTATTGGTATTCTTCAAAAGCACCAACGATTCTTCCGCTGCTTGTAAGGCAGCTGCAGCATGCTCTTTGCTGCCGAAAAGTGGATAATCTTTTAAGTCATAGTAGGGTTTATCAAACAATCCCAGACGATACTTCAGACGCAGAACTCGGCGCACGGCGTCATCAATACGACTCATGGGAACTTCACCTTCCTGAACAAGCTCTTTTAAAAGTGTGCAAAAATGCCAGTCGTACGGGTCCATCGACATATCGATGCCTGCATTGATAGCAAGTTTTATCGCCTCTTTTTTGTTGACTGCAATGTGGTCGCGACTGTATAGGTTATTAATATCCGCCCAGTCGGTCACAATCATTCCATCCCAGTTCAGGTCTTCTTTCAGCCATTTAGTAAGTAATTCATAGTTTGCATGGAAAGGCAGCCCATTGTTCATGGCAGAGTTTACCATAACCGAAAGCGCACCCGCTTTTACCGCTTCAAGAAATGGAGCAAAATGCTTCTCGCGCATATCCTGCACTGTAATGGACGAAGGAGTACGGTCTTTGCCGCTCACCGGCACGCCGTATCCCATGTAATGTTTCAGACAAGCTGCTACATGGTTAGAACCAATCTGGTTAGGGTTTTCACCTTGGAAACCAAGAACAGACTCGCGTCCCATTTCGGCATTCAGGTAGGCATCTTCACCGTAGTTCTCCCACTGGCGAGCCCAACGAGGGTCGCGCCCCAAGTCAACCACCGGCGCGTAAGTCCACGGAATACTACCTGCCTTTGTTTCATAGGCCGATATGCGAGAGCCCTCACGAGTAAGCTGACGGTTGAACGCTGCTCCCATGTTAATACCTTGTGGGAAGAAGGTTCCGCCTGCCGTATAAGTTGTTCCATGTATTTGGTCAACCCCGTAAATACAAGGAATACCTATCTCTTTCATGGATTTGTCCTGAATACGCTTGATGATTTCTTGCCATTTAGCGGTGCTTTGTGCCACTCCCCCGGGCACATTCAAGATAGAGCCTACTTTATATTTCGTAATGGCACTATCCAACTTGGCCTCGTCAATCTGGAAACCTTTTTTCCCTTCAATATCCTGAATGCGCATGTATATTTGCATGATTACATCCTGCGAAGGCATGCCTTTTGAAAGGTCGTATTCTTTTTCGAGTTTATATTTTTGGAGGATTTTACGTAAATCTTTTACGGTAAACTCAGCGGGGTTGATGTTGCCGAAAGGGTTGACCCGCTTGCTGATCACGTCAATAGAAAGCTCGCACATCTGCCCCACTTTCTCATCAAGACTCATTTTGCCAAGCAGCGCTTCCACCTGCTGCTCTATCTTCTCGTCTCTGGGGATAGCTGGTTTAGCAGATTTTTGCGCCATTGCCGTACACAAGGTACCAGACAAGGCCAGAAATAATAACAACTTCTTGTTCATAGTATTCATTTTAATTTATTCGGATATAAAGATAAATACATCTTGCTATATCTGCAAAATATAACAAGATGTATTTTAAAATAAATAATTATCTCTTCAAGAGATCAATCGGCTCTTTTAGCTTTAAAATATCAGTTGCCTTTGCCGAAGTTGAAGTAACATTTGCGTCAAGTACCATCTTGATGTCACGAGATGAAGAGGCTATTTGAAATTGATACACCCCTGGAGTTACTATCCAAGACGATGATTGCTCATCGAAAGAGGCCAATTCGGAAGTGCCGACAGTTAAAACCACCGTAGCAGATTCACCCGGTTTCAGATTCTTGGTTTTCATAAAAGCCTTCAATTCTTTCTCGGGTTTATTGGCATTCACGCGGTCGGGAGCTGAAGCATACAGTTGAACAACTTCTTTCCCCGAATACTTTCCTGTGTTTTTAACAGTAACAGTAATAACATATTTGTCTTTATCTTCTTTGATACGTGGATTTTCATAAGAAAAAGAGGTATACGAAAGTCCGTAACCAAACGGATACGACACCTGCTTTCCAAAAGTATCAAAATAACGGTAACCCACATAGATGTCTTCTTCGTAATTGGTATAGTCCCACAATGGTTTATTGGTTTTCTTTTTAGGGTTCATAAAGTCCATATCTCCCATGGCACCTTCTGTGGGGAAGTTTTTGGATGACGCAGCATCTTCAAACTTTACCGGGAAAGTCATGGTTAATTTACCACTTGGAGAAACCTTGCCGCTCAGCACATCTACCACGCTGTTACCACCTTCCTGACCTGCCTGCCAGGCGCATAAAATGGCATCCGGCAGATTTTTCCAGGTAGAAGTTTCAATAACTCCGCCAATGTTGAGCACCACGACAACCTTTTTCCCAGCTGAGTGAAACTCGTTGGTTATGCTTTGTATCAAAGAGGATTCTTCTTTTGTTAAATTAAAGTCCGCCACGGTGCGATCCAAGAATTCACCGGAAGTGCGTCCTATTGTAATCAGGGCTACATCTGATCCGGCCGCCATTTCTTTCAACAAAGCTTTTGAAGGAACCATTTCAGTGGGACGAGGTTTAGGAAGGAAAGCACTCATCTGATTTTTTTCTTTTGGTTCATTCCTCTTATTTTCAGAAATGATGTGCTGTTCGTACTGACTCTTCAAATTTTCATTTACCTGATAGCCTGCACGGGTAAGCCCGTCTAATAAAGAAACAGTATAGGCACGATTCACGTTACCGGAGCCTGTTCCGCCGGCAATAAAATCATACGAAGTACAACCAAACAGGGCAATGTTCTTTACCTGGGAAGTAAAAGGCAAAGCTTCTTTCTCATTCTTGAGTAAAACCATTCCTTCTGTAGCCGACTGGCGGGTTATGGCTGCATGGGCTTTCAAATCGGGTTTATTTGAAAATTCGTATCCTTTAAATCGGGGAGTACGTAAAATCATCTCAAGAATGCGCTTCACATTTCTGTTTAAAACAGCTTCATCTAGTTTGCCTTCTTTCACACCTTTCACAATAGCCTCGTATTGCTTGTCTTGCCCCGGTTGTAGCATGTCATTTCCCGCAATCATCTGTGCCACAGCATCCTTGCCGCCAAACCAGTCGGTCATAACCATTCCCTTGAAGCCCCATTCGTCACGCAAAAGAGTGCTGAGCAGTTCTTTGCTTTCAGACGTATAAGTTCCATTTAAGTAATTATAGGAAGACATAACCGTCCACGGTTGTGATTCTTTGACTGCTATTTCGAACCCTTTCAAATAGATTTCTCTTAATGCACGAGGAGAAACGCGGGCATCATTTGCCATGCGATTTGTTTCCTGATTATTAACAGCAAAATGCTTGATAGAAGTTCCCACTCCATTACTCTGCACTCCATTCACGTAGGCGGCTGCAATTTTGCCACTTACAACAGGATCTTCTGAATAATACTCAAAGTTTCGACCACAAAGCGGGTTTCGATGCGTGTTCAGAGCAGGTGCCAACAGCACGTCCGCACCATATTCTAACACTTCATTTCCGATAGCTTTGCCTACGCTTTCAACCAACTCCTGATTCCAAGTTGAAGCCAGCAGCGTTCCGATGGGAAAATGTGTGCAATAGTAGGTTGCAGAATCTCCCTCACGTTTGGGATTAATACGCAATCCGGCCGGACCGTCCGCCAAAACGACTGCCGGAATACCGAGACGTTCAATGGGATATGTAGTCCCTGCTGCTCCCGGAACCAAGGCTTTTGTCTCACCGATTACGGCACTATCGCCCGTGAAACCGGCCATGCCGGTTCCTATCACTAAATGCGCTTTTTCCTCTAAAGTCATGGCCGCTATTACATCTTTCAATGATGATTTACCGAGTTTTGGCTCGCGAGGAGCACAGGAAACAATCATCAATGATAGCAGGCAGACTGGTAGATACTGTTTTTTCATGGTATACTCTTTATTTATTTAAACAATAAAGGAGAGAATTCGGTCAGATAAATCCGCCAATTTTTCCAAATATGTCCTTCATCTGTCTCATAGTACGTGTATTTATAGCCTTTATCGTCCATCAACTTACGAAAATCTTCATTGGCTTTATATAAGAAGTCAGTCTTTCCGATAGCAATCCAATAGAGAGCGGGCTTTTGAGCAAATTGAGCCTTAAGTTTACCTTCAAGATCTGCGTACACAGGAGACTTCACATTATTATCGGGCATAATGGCAGCAGAAAAAAGACCTACGTAGTTAAACATATCGGGAAATTGCTTGGATATGTGCATGGAGTGAAAGCCTCCCATTGACAAACCTGCAATGGCACGTGCCTGTTTTCTTCTAATGGTACGATAGTTCTTGTCTATAAACTTCACAACATCGGGGAAAGCCATTTCAAAAGAGCCTTCCATCGTCTTGGGTAATTGCATATTGGGGGAAACAAACCCTAAAGAAGATTCCCCGGGAGCCGCTTCCTGAGAAGCGTTTCCGTTCGTCATTACCACAATCATGGGTTTTGCTTTACCTTGGGCAATTAAATTATCGAGAATCTGAGCGGTACGTCCCAATGCAATCCAGGCTTCTTCATCTCCACCCATGCCGTGCAACAGATAAAAAACGGGGTAATTCTTTCCACTTGTTTCATAACCGGCAGGAGTGTAAACCGTGAGACGGCGATCCATTCCCAACGTGGGACTGTTATACCATACCCTGCTTACCGTACCGTGAGGAACTTTGTTCACTTTATACAAATCGGCCCGTCCGCCACCAATGATAAAAACGTTGGTCACACTCACTACGTCACGAATCATATACACATTATTCGGATCATTCATTTTTAAGCCGTCTACCAAGAAAGTATAACTATATAGTTCAGGTTTCAACGGTTGTGGGGTAGTATATTCCCATGTGCCATCCTTTTCAATCAGGTCGGCTGCTCCGGGCCCGTCGAAATCACCAAAGGGAGTCTTTATTTTTTGCGTAGGCAAGAAATCACCCGTAACTTGAACTTTGACGGCCTTAGGCGCTTTTAATCGAAAGGTAACCGTATTATTTTCATGAATTTCGGGTGAAACAATGGATGTTCCTCCCCAGAGAGCTTGTTGTGCAAAAGTAAAAGTACACACAAACAAGGCAAATGCTAAGCCAAAAGATCTTTTCATACAACTTTAATTTATTAATATAATATACAATAGAATTACCAATTTTCATTCTGAACCATATTGGGATTCAGCTCAATCTCTTTACGCGGAATGGGTAATAATTTATGTTTAGTCTTGAAACCATACGTTGAGTTTTTAAACTGGAATTCAACGCCTGAGTTAGAGAAAGTCGGAATCTCTTTTCCCTGATCTTTCATTATGGTTTCAGCATCTCCCCAGCGAACAAGATCCTGATAACGAACGCTTTCCAGACAAAGTTCCAAACGTTTTTCTTTCTTCACATCATCCAATGTTACAGAAGACAAACCCTGCAAACGGGCACGAGTACGCACTTCATTAATATATTTCAAAGCTTTATCCATACTGCCGCCCATAACATGTGCTTCTGCTGCCAGCAAGAGTACCTCCGCATAACGCATCACACGCAGATTGATGTATTGCAACGCCTGAAAATAAGAGGCATCGTATATGCAATCTTCTTTTAACGCACGATTCTTCCACATAAAGTAGCCTTCGTGTCCCACCATGTAAGCACCCGACTGCACTGATACGCCAATCTCCTTCATCTGTTGAGACGTACGCATCGTTCCTTTCAAGCGATAACCATCCGTGCCTTCTTCCTCAACAAAGGCATTATACAAAGATGCGCGGGGATTCATAAATCCATAAGTTCCTGTTGCAATGTAAGTGGAAGCAGGTGCGCTCATTGTCAGTTTATCGGTACGCCAACCTTGCATAAGAAAAGTCATTGTCATCTGATTCCAGGCCTGTTCTGTATCATTTCGTTTCTGCACCTCCAGCATTGATTCGCTGCATCCATTGGCTGCAACATGGAGTAACATATCGTATTCGCCACTGTAAAGTGCATATTTTCCCGATTCGATTACTTTATCGAGTATAGCAACCGCCTCACTATATTTGCCTTGGAAGAGATAAGCCTTACCGAGCATAGCTTGCGCAACTTCTTTGGTAACGCGAATGCCCGTCTCACTATCATTCACATTGGCTTTTGAAGGCAATGCTCCGGAATTGATGGCATCATTTAAATCTTTTTCAATAAAAGTCCAGGTATCTTCGGGACTACTATTAGCCAAACGGTATTCACTGGGCTGGAGCAAATGGTCAACGATAGGAGCTGTTCCATAGAGTGTTACCAATTCAAAATGTGACCATGCTCTGAAAAATCGAGCTTCTGCGATAGCTCGTTTCTTTGCATCGGTATCTGAATCCAGTAAATCAATGATAAGATTGGCTTTGTAAATAACACCGTACATACCCGAATATAAGCTTTGAACCATTCCATGATCCGTATCAAAAGTATATTCGTTAAGCTGTTCCATACTTGAATTATCACCGCGTGATCCACCTCCGCACCAAACATCATCGGCTAACAGGTTTTTCGTATAAAACCAATTAAAATAGTTACTACCCCAACTAGTATACAACGAAGCCAGAGCCTGAGAAGCATCTTCATCTGTTTTATAAAACTCGTCCTGACCTCCCAAATTACCGTGTTTCGCAATATCCAAGCGATCTTCACATGCCGTATTAAATAGCGACAAGAAACCTGCTACCAACAGGGAAATATATTTTGTTTTCATTATCTGTATCTTTTTTATATTAATTAAAATTCAATATTAAAGCCCAATACTACTTTTTTGGAACTTGGATAAGAACCTTTGTCGATACCCATGCCTGAAGTAGAATTCGCTGCCGCTTCAGGATCAAATCCAGGATATTTGGTAAAAGTGAAGAAGTCATCGAGAGAAGCATAAATGCGGAAATTGTTCATGAAAGCTTTCTTCATCCAATTTTTAGGGAATGTATAGCCTAATTGAATTTGCTTGATTTTAAAGAATGAACCGTCGTACACTAAGGCATCCGATATTTGGTATTTATCCATATTTTCGGCACCGGCACGAGGTACAGTTCCGGTCTTATTATCTGCCGTCCATCTGTTATCATAGAATACTTCTTTTAGTTTGTTAGAGGCTGCATAATCCGGTCGGTTAATACAATTGAAAATGTCATTTCCCTGTGAACCGGTTCCGAAAATGGTAAGATCAAAGCCTTTCCATGCAGCAGTTAAGGTAATACCATAGGTAAAATCAGGAATCGCATCGCCTATATAATCCAAATCACCATCATTCAAGTCACCACTTTCGTCCAGGTCATAGAATGTAGGATTACCCGTTTCGGGGTCAACTCCTTTGAACTTATATCCTCTGAAGTAATACACCGGATAGCCTTCTTCAAAATAAGTGATGGTACTCGTATGGAAATTAACTCCCGAGAGGCGGGTGATAGAAGGATCTATGTAGGTCACTTTATTTTTCAGAGTGGCTAAGTTACCACGAATTCCGTAACTAAAATCGCCGATCCGATCTCTCCATCCCAACTCTAATTCCCATCCTTTATTACTTACATCTCCAGCATTCATAGGAGAAGTTGTACCACCAATAATTAAAGAAGGAGTAGTTCCGGAAACCAATAAGTCTTTGGTCTTTTTATCAAAGTAGTCCAAGCTGAATGTCAACCGGTCTTTCAGAAAGCGGGCATCAAAACCTATGTTTATTTGTTCTGAGGTTTCCCATTTTAAGTCATCATTTCCCATGGTTGAAGGTGCAGCTCCTCTCACATACGTATTGCCTAATACAAAAGGATATATGGAGCCGGACGCCATATCCGTACTGTAGGGATACCCGCTTAACGCAGCCAAACTACCATTTTGCCCCCAACTGAGACGAACTTTCAGGTTGTTCACATAACTTTTCAAGGGAGTAAAGAATGGTTCTTCAGACATGGTCCATCCTACAGAAGCAGCAGGGAAGTATCCCCATCTGTTAGTTGAAGGAAGTTGTGAAAGGTCAGCTGCATCTGCACGAAGAGAAGCCTGAAGCATATACCTGCCTGCAAATTCATAACCTGCACGGGCAAAATATGACAGCTTAGCTTTACGCGTTTTTTCCCCTTCAACACTTTTAATCGCTGATGCCGAGGCATAATTCAAATAATAAAACAACGGATCATTTTTCTGCAAAGCATCTTCTTCATTGGCAGAGAGTCCGCCCGTAACGTAATCATAAGTCGATTCCTGATAAGACAGACCTACCATACCGGTTACCGTATGCTGGCCAAAACTTTTCATGTAGTTGGCAAAATTTTCCCACTGATAATAAATGCTGGTAGAAGATGTAGAACTCTGACTCACATAATCCCTGCTTTGCACGGAATTGCCGTAAAAAGGAAGAGAAGTAGTAGAACTACGGGTACCTGACAAGCGGTAACCCAGACGGGAAGTAAAAGTAAGACCTTTAAACGGTTTGAAATCGGCATAAACCGATCCGGTCACATTGAAGCCACTGTTTTTAGATATATTATTGTCGCGCATAATCATGGGGTGATATTGTTCACCCGAATAAAACTTGGACACAGCATAGTAGTTGCCGTTTTCATCTTGCAACAAATGCTTACCGCTGTTGAGAGCGTTCAACATGTGTGAAGGAAGGTCTTCATACGTATATGTATCCGGGGTAAGCGGATCGAGCTGAAGGATAGAAGTCAATAAGCTACCATATTCGTTGTTGGTGGATACATTACGTACGTTGTATTTTTCTATTTGGTTGGTTGTTCCCACTTTCAGCCACGATTTAATGTCGTATTCGGAATTAATGGTGGCAGTTAGTCGCTTATAAACATCCGCATCGCCTTTTACAATACCGTCATTATCAAGGTAAGTAAGAGAGAGATAATAGTTTCCTTTGTCACCGCCATTGGTAAACGAAACATTGTGTTTCTGCATCTGACTGTTCTCAAATGCTACATCTGTCCAAGACGTATTAGTCACTCCATCCCAATTATTGAGCAAATAGCTTTCCGTGAACGTGTTCGATTCAACCATATAATCGATGTACTGCTCAGCGTTCAGCATTTTAGGAACACGCGCTAAAGACTGCGTGGACCATTGAAAATCATAAGTAATCTTTCCCTGGCCGGCTTTTCCTTTCTTTGTAGTAATCAATATGACGCCATTTCCTGCTTCGGCACCATAAATAGCAGCAGATGCCGCATCCTTCAATACTTCCATCGAAGCGATGTCATTAGGATCTAAACCACTGATATCAGACAAACGAATACCATCGACTACATATAAAGGGTCAGAAGAAACGTTAGATGAATAACCGCGCACACGAACCGTAGGTGATGCTCCCGGTGCAGCTGAGGTTTGAATAACTTGAACACCTGCTGTTTTTCCCTGCAAAGCTGCCGGAGCGTTACTGATGGTACGATTCTGCATGTCTTCTGCTTTCACTTGGGAGATAGCACCGGTTACTGAGCTTTTCTTTTGAACGCCATAACCTACTACCACTACTTCTTCCAACGTTTTGGAATCTTCTTTCAAGCTAATATTCATTACAGGCGTTACTGCTTTTTTCTCCTGAGTAACGTAGCCAATATATGAATAAACAATAACGGTTCCTTCTTTAACGGATAATGCATAGCTACCGTCAAGATCGGTGATGGTACCGTTTGAGGTTCCTTTTTCGAATACGCTAACGCCAATGATCGGTTCATTAAGCTCGTCAACTACTTTTCCGGAAATCTTAACCAGATTCTGTGCCAATGCGAAATGCATAGTCAGAATGGTGAAAAGGACTAATGATGTTAGTCTTCTCAATGAATTGTGCTTCATAACTTTTTTCATTCTTTTTACTAGATTAATATGTATAACTTAAGGTATAATATAAATTGTGCTTTTGCTTAAAAACCCCGAGTTGGAAAGGTTTTCACCAGTTCTATCAGTTCTTTATCGTGATTGTATTTTATCTCTGAATTATCTTTAAACAACATGGTAGCGCCCTGATCTACCGTATAAGGATTCCATTGGGGCAGGTTTTTCGCATTTGGATTTCCCGTTTTAGCAAAGTTTAGCCATGCATCGCTCATCTTTTCACCCAGTTGGCAAGCAGCTGTTCCGCCGCCGGTCATACTGGCATGACGTGTTACGTTGTTAAAAACAAAAGGAATTTCCATGCAATGTGTACTGCGTAACATTCCATCTAAAACCGGAGATTCCCAAGCAAACAAATACATGTATACAGGGGCTCCTTTTTGAAGGGATTTTAATTTGGCCTGTTCTATGGCACCCGGACGAAAAGTAAAGTCAACATCAACCAAATCGTTAGGTTGATAACCGGGATAAGCTTTCTCAAAAGCCTTTAAAAATTCATCCGTACGGTTGCCATATTTATTTCGTACGAAATCGACAGCCATTTCTTTTGTGGCCGAACGAAAAGCCGGTACATACGTACTCATTGTGAATTCATGCAAAGTTGTTCCTATAATTAAGGGTATATCTTTTGATAGCTCAAGAGAAGAGGGCTCAAAAGGTTGGGCAGGCAGAACATGGCCATCTACAGTTGGTGCCCAGCCAAATATAAAGGAAGGCACTCCGTCTTTATCAGCCTCAGCACGGGCTTTCACAATTGCTTTTTCTCCCGCTGCAAGCAGTCGCTCATAAGGAATATTTTTTAGCTCGTCAACCTGAGAAGCGGTTAAGCCCAACTCTTCAACTGTGATTTGAGCTATGCGACGAGAGTATCGGGACTCCATTGTACGCAACATGGAGCCGCTTTGCACAATGGCTTTATGAAACAAACCCTTTGCCGATGGGGTTGCCAGAAGTGTAGAAACCTTTCCTCCGCCACCCGATTGACCAAAGATTGTTACATTAGACGCGTCTCCTCCAAAAGCTGCGATATTTTTATGAATCCATTGAAGTGCTGCTACGATATCAAGCAAACCGGCATTGCCGGATTGTGCATACTTATCTCCAAAAGAAGAAAGATCCAGAAAACCCAGTACATTCAAACGATGATTCAGTGTAACAACAACTACATCACCTTTTTGAGCTAAATTCGTTCCATCATAAGAAGGCAACTCCTGCCCCGAACCGGCCGAATATCCACCACCGTGTAACCAGACCATTACCGGCCGTTTGCGACCGTCATTCACACCGCAAGTCCAAATGTTCACTCTCAAACAATTTTCGTCAGGAAAACCGTCGTCCCAATGAAAAGCAAATGCATGTTCGTCACTATACCAACCCGTGCGTTTTCCTTGTGGACAGGTAGGACCATAGGCACGCGAACTACGAATTCCCTCCCATTTGTCGGGAGCAGTGGGCGGCATAAAACGTTCGGCTTTAGCATAAGGAATTCCCTTGTATATATACACGCCGTCTTTTACATATCCGGCCACTTGACCGAATTCGGTCTGCGCTACGGCTCTGTCTGAAGAAGCTATAATTTCTCCCGACTGAGGACTTTTCTTTTCGGGAGCAGCCGCTGCAGCGTGCAGGAATACACAAAAAGAAATAATCAGTACAACTGATAAAAATAGGTTTTTCATAAACGTATTAGTTTTATAATTAACTCGGCTACAATATTAGTCTTCTTTTAGTTGAAGCATTTCTTCATTTATCCGAAAGATTTGTCTATTGGTTCAAAGAGGCTGTTCTGTATGTTCAAATGTTTGTCTATAAGTTCAAATCGCCTTTAATGATAGTATAAAAGACAATTTTTCTTTTTATTTTAGCACCGAAAACAAGAAAAACACTTTATACTCTTTTGGCATGAAAGCACCTTGGTTCATTCTGTTATTATATATATTGGTATCTTGTCACGCTGTTGATAAGAGCAAAGAACAAGAATCCGAACTACAGAGTTTGGTTATTGCAGGTGACCTTTCAAATCAACAGATAAAATCCATTGCCGAAGATGCGCAAGGCCATATATGGATAGGAACATTTCGGGGGCTGAACAAATTCAATGCAAATGAGTATCACCAGTATTTTTGCGCAGATGACTCACTCGGATTACCAGACAATCAGATTCAAGACATCTTGCTCGACTCAAAAAAACAATTATGGATAGCTACGGTAAACGGTGTATGCCAATATACCGACCAAGATAATTTTGTGCATATTCCGATAAATGCGAGCAATAAAAACATGGTTCAACTGATCGAAAACAAAGAAGGGCGAATGTTTTTCAACGCTGTATTACAACTTTATGCTTATAATCCGCTAACAAAAAGCATTGATTGTGTAATTCCCAATCTGGACCCAAACCACACTTTTAACGTTAGGTGTTATGTAGATGATAATGATAAACTATGGGTTGTAAGTCCCCGTGCATTGGTGTGTTATGATTCATCAACCTTGGTATTAAAAGATTCTATTTCATTAAAAGGGACTCCTTCTTATTCTTTTATGCACAATAAAAAGGAGTTGTGGCTTACAGGTAATCATACAATTGCAATCTTTGACACACAGACTCATCAATTCAAGGAACTGCCTCCGGTGATTAAGCAGCATCCGTTACTTTCAAATGCAAATATAGAATACATACACCCGTATGGCGATAATAGCTTACTGATAAATACCTCCAAGCACGGAATGTTTTATTATAATTTCATTGATAATACAGTAACACATCAGGAAGAGGACGGATTCCCATTTGAGGTTCCTCATTTTAAAATTAGTAAGATGTTTACGGATTCACAAAAGAACCTTTGGTTTGGTTCGCTCGACCAAGGAATTAGTGTCTCTTATTACTATAAAGAGCGCTTTAACAACAACAACTACTTACGCTCTGCTTTAGAAAATAAATCAGTTGTCTCTATAGCGGCTGAAAAGAATCACAATATATGGATCTCCACACTAATGAACGGATTATATGTATATGACATTCAGAATCAAAAAATGGAGAATATAGCTATTGAAAAACTATTTCCTCAGGAAAAACAAAGAGCTATTTATGTAAATCAGATTTTTGTAGATAACGCAAACGATATTTGGATGACCGCAACCAATAGCACCGTTTTAAAATGTAGCTATATCAATGGAAACTTAAAAATAAAGGCTCAATATAACGTTTTTTATCCCATGTCAATTACACAAGACCATTACGGAACCATGTGGATAGGAACGGCCAGCGTGTATCTTTATGCATTGAAACAAGGTGATACTGAATTTCGTCCTATTAAAATGTATGATACGCGGTTTACTTTTATTCCCAGTTTACTTCCGTTAAAAAGCGGAAGTGTACTAATAGCAGCATTCAATCAGCCGATGAAATTAATTGATTCAAAAAGTTTGCAGATAAAAGAGCTGGCTGTATCCCCTCAAGATATGAAAACAAGCATCCGTCGATCCGTATTTATTCCAACAGCCATTTATGAAGACACGCAGGGTGAAATATGGATAGGAACTGTAAGTAACGGCTTGTTATGTTATTCTCCTCAAACAGGTAAAATAAGACCGGTGCCGGGCACTGCATGTCTAGATATCTCGGGCATTGAGGAAGACAAACAAGGCCTTTTATGGGTAAGCACTCAATATGGGTTGAGTAAATATGACAGAATAGCTGATAAATTCTCAAATTATTATGCTGCTGATGGAATTGGCGGCAATCAGTTCTATGACCGTTCGTCGTGCCCTTTACCGGACGGAACCTTATTATTTGGGGGAACTCACGGACTTACATTCTTCAATCCGGCGGATATTCCCATCAAACGAAATATTCCGATTTTGTTTCAAGACCTTAAAATTGATAACCTCCTAATACGTCCTGCTAAAGGAGAATGTATCGACAAACATTTATCTTATAAACCAAACATACAGCTAAAACATTATCAAAACAGTTTCAGCATTTCATTTGCAGCACCCGATTATTGCGAGCATGGGCGTGTGCACTACCATTACATGCTAGAAAACTTTGACAAAGACTGGATTGACGCCGGAAATAATCACGAAGCCTATTATGCTAATCTGCCATCAGGGAAATATTCTTTCAAGGTTAAAATCACAAACAACGATAAGAGTATTATTGAAGCCGAAGATGCTATTCAAGTAACGGTGAAACCGGCCCCATGGGCAACTTGGTGGGCATATTCCATCTACTTTATAATTGCTGCAGGCATCATCGGTTCATTTATTAGCATTTATTTACGCATTCGCTCTGAAAAAAAACTCGCACAAAAAGCGGAACAGGAAAAAGAGCAAGAGCAACGCGTCAATAAGATGAATATGAGTTTCTTTGCTAATGTTTCTCACGAATTTCGTACTCCGCTGACAATGATAGCCGGTCCTGTTACCCAACTGTGTAATAATCCCGAGATTACAGGCGATAACAAAGCATTACTCTTCATCGTACAACGCAGCGTAGAACGCATGCTCAGACTCGTAAATCAACTGATGGATTTCCACAAACTGGAAAATGATACGATCAAACTGAAAGTTAGCAAAATTGACATTATCTCTTTCTTGCAACAATTAGTTGACGTATACCGAACAAACGCAAAAGAAAAAGGTATCACTCTGAACACATTCGGACTGGAGGATTCTTTATTAGCATGGGTGGATGAAGATAAAATGGATAAAATATTTGGTAACTTAATGTCGAATGCACTCAAGTTTACTCCTATAGGAGGATGCATTGAAGTGCATTTGGATCTCGTAAACAGAGAAGAAGCCGGTCTTTGTTTTGCACTAACAGAAAAAGATAAGGATGTGCAATTCATTCAAATCTCGGTAAGCAACACCGGTCAAACAATACCTGACGACAAACTAGATAAAATCTTTGAACGGTACTACCAAATGACTAATCAGAATGAAGGTACATACAATTGGGGAACCGGCATTGGTTTATACTATGCCCGTAGCCTCACTCAAATCCATCACGGATATATAAAAGCCGGAAAATCTGATAATGGACAAGGAGTCGTATTCACTTTTATACTTCCTATCAATGACATATCTTATGAAGAAAACGAACGAAGCAAGAGACAAAAATCTCAAACGGATGCTTTTCCGTTGATTCAGGAAAAAACTGTTTATATGAAGAATGAAGATAGCGAAAATACTGAAAAACAAAATAGCATATTAGTCATTGATGACGACACGGAAGTGGTTCATTATTTAAAAACGCTATTATCTCCTTATTACAAGATTATCTACCGATTTGATGCCAACAGCGCACTGCAGGCATTGAAAGAGGATGCACCTGATTTAATTTTAAGTGATGTAGTAATGCCAGGCAAAAATGGATATGAATTTTGCAGGGAGATCAAAGAAGACTTGCAACTTTGCCACATTCCGGTAATTCTGGTCACCGCAAAAGCTACGGTACAGAACCAGATAGAAGGGCTAAATACAGGAGCCGATGCATACGTAACCAAACCGTTTGACCCCAGTTACTTGTTGGCTCTGATCAGTTCTTTGCTCAGAAACCGAGAAAAAGTACGCAACTTACTAGGTAGAGCTACACAAACAGACAAACTTGATGATAACATTCTTTCTCCTCAAGATAAGTCTTTTATGACCAACCTTTATCAATTAATGGAAAACGAATTGTCGAATCCGGAACTGGATGTTGCCCGAATGACGGAAATGCTCAAGATTTCACGAACCAAATTTTATTATAAGGTTAAAGGACTTACCGGTGAGAATCCGAGTTTCTTCTTTAAAACTTATAAATTAAACCGTGCAGCTGAGCTATTAGTAGAAGGGAAATATACGGTTTCTGAAATTGCTGATCTTACAGGATTCAGCACACTTTCACATTTCTCCAAAAGCTTCAAGAAACAATTTGGAGTAACCCCTAGCGAGTACAACAAAACCTAGATACTTTATCTTTGAAAGAGAAAAAGCCAATTATCAATCCGTAATAAGTACTGTGACATAAGCCGAAATACCTTCTTCACGGCCGGTGAATCCTAGTTTTTCAGTTGTAGTGGCTTTGATCGAAACATCATCCGTATCAATACCCATGACACGAGCCAACGTTTCCTGCATAGCCGGAATATGTGCTTTAAGCTTGGGACGCTCAGCACAGATCGTGGCATCAATATTGCCTACCTTATATCCTTTAGTGGCAATAATTTCAATGGTTTGGGCAAGAAGTAATTTGCTGTCAACGTCCTTGTATTCTCCGGCTGTATCAGGGAAATGATAACCGATATCGCGCATATTTGCCGCCCCTAGTAAAGCATCGCAAATGGCGTGAACCAGCACGTCGGCATCCGAATGGCCCAACAATCCTTTTTCATGTTCCAGGCGTATGCCTCCCAGCCACAGATCCCGTCCGGCAACCAGTTGGTGAACGTCAAAGCCAAATCCTACTCTTATTTTCATGATAACGAATGTTTATTGATTGCTTACCGAATGTGGAAATCGAGCAACTTCTCTCCTTCCAGAAAACCTTGAAGGTGCTGACCAACGCTAACCGGACCAACGCCCGAAGGAGTACCGGTAAACAGCAGGTCGCCTATCTTCAGGGTAACAAATTTGCTTACGTAGGCAATGATTTCATCAATCCCGAAAAGCATGTTGGCCGTACAGCCCTGTTGAACAGTCTGACCGTCAATTTGCAAACTGAATTGGAGTTGTTGCACATCGGCAAACTGTGTTACCGGAACAAAAGTACCGATAGCAGCCGAATTATCAAAACCTTTGCAGAGCTCCCACGGATTACCTGCTTCGCGAAACTTTCGCTGCAAATCACGTGCGGTAAAGTCGATTCCCACTGTTAGCGCATCATAATAACGATGAGCGAAACGAGGAGCAATGTTTTTACCCAAACGGTTGATGCGTACAACCACTTCGGTTTCATAATGTATCTCTTCTGAAAAATCGGGTATAAAAAAAGGCTTACCGTCTTTTAGTATAGCCGAGTCTGGTTTCATGAAGATAACAGGGTCCGTATTAACGCGTGTATGCCGCATCTCTTCATTATGAGCGGCATAATTCATTCCAATAGCTATAATCTTCATGCTTAGTGTTCATTAAAATTCAATCGGTTGAACATAACTGCCAAATGTGCATAAAGTGAGGTGTTTTGTACCACAATATCTTCGGGCACGCGGATACGAAAGGGTGTGAAGTTCCACACAGCCTTAATACCTCCGGCAATCATGGTATCTGTTATCTGCTGAGCAATTTCAATGGGAACAGTCAGTACACCGATATGAACATCATACTCTTTCATCTTATTCACAAACTCGGAAGAGTGAAAGATGGGAATACCGTTAATATGGGTTCCAATCAGATTGGGGTTGACATCAAATGCTGCCACAATTTCCAAGCCGAAATGTTTCAAACCTGAGTCGCGTAATAGCGCTCCTCCCAAGCTACCCACCCCAAAAAGAAAAGCTTTATGCATGTCGGTAAAGCCCAGAAAATCTTCGAGAACCTCAATTAACGCGTCCACTTCGTAGCCCACACGGGTACGACCCGAGATATTGACATACGACAAATCTTTCGCAATTTGCGAAGCATCAACATTTATCTCTTTGGATATTTGTGTAGACGAAACGTATTGTTCTCCTTTCTGCTTTAGCAATTTGACATTAGAAAGATACCACGGAAGCCTGCGTAATGTAGGTTCCGGCACTTTAGCGATATCTTTTTTCTGTGGCTGATTGCTCATAGTTACTTCTTGCTTTATCATTATGGAAATACAAAAGTACATTTTTTTTCGATAATGCAAATTCAATCCGACAAAAGCTTAACATTATTTCTAAATATTAGCTAATGAACAAAGCACAGTGTTTCATTTGGGAAAGGGCAAACTCACCGAAACGCCTGTTGTAGAATATTTCAACCTGTCGAAACCAGCAAAAACTCCCACACGGGCCACGTTACGAAATCCGACGGAATAGCCCAGTTCTGAGTAGGGGCTGTTTTTGTAGGTTACCAACGTATGCAAGTGTAAAGCCTCATCGAATGACTTTTTACGCAGGAAAGGCAATTGTTTAACTAATAAATACGGCATGTGCCAGCTCATGTGTGCCTGCGCCCAACGATCAGCCGTGGCGTAACGGTAATTATCAATCAAGAAAAAGCCGGTATCGAAATTCCTTTCCGTTAAAGGCATGCGCGTACTTGCAAAATGTTTTAAGTCGGAGAATTGGAGTTGCTTTGCATTTCGGAACATACCCACATTAACATTCCACAAAAAGCTATTGAACATGCCGAAGTCAACAGTCTGCCGGGCAGCAAACTCCAGTCGGTGGTAAGAAGTTACATATTTTTCACTACTCATTGGAAAAGCTCTTTCGTACCGCAGGCTAAACGTAGGAAAAAGCGGATCTTCATAAAACTTGCGACCTTTAACAATGCGGTAATATTGCGCCGGAGTATAGTTTAGTTCAAAGGATGATTTCAATAGATTATTGACCGGCATAAACTGATAGTTGGCATTCTCGGGAACATTGGGTTCTACATGCCCACCCAGTGGTGCTTTGCTCACATAGTTTTGCAAAGAGTTTCGTCTCTGCCACTCTAGCGAAGCAGAAAACTGCAAGCCATTGGCTATTTCAATGCGATTACCAAGGGCCAAATAGCTTTTCTCATAGAACTTCACATCACTCCTCGAGAAAAGAAAAGTTGTTGCTGAGTTATAGAGACGCGACTCACCACTTTCACCGTTGTAATCATCGGTTAGTCGGCCACCCTTCAACCACAGGTTTCCGGCTCTTCGAGGAGCATAATTCAGCGCCAGTGAAAAATCAGAGATCAGTTTCTTACGCGCTGTAGCATAATACAAGCGGGGAGTAAAGTTCAAATCCGCCTTTTCGGAAAGCTTCAACCCTCCGGTAAGCTTGGCACCTACCCAAAGGCCGTCAACAAAATTATACTCGGGCACATAAGCAGTCAAATCATAAAGTTTAAGCCAGGCATCTTTGTCCTTCGTAATAAACGTTTGGCCTGTCAGCCAAGTATTTAAAATCTTGCCGGCTATCGTTTTTTTCTTAGCATGAAGCGAATCCCCACTCTTATTCAGAGAATCTTTTTGCATAAGCTTCTGCTGTTTCCGCGCATAACTTTCTAATTCATCGGGACGAAGAGGTACACTGCGCACATCGGCCCAATACAAAGAATCTTTCTTACCGGCCAATGAGTCGGTCTTTACATCATTCTGCAATTCCCGATTGGGTCTTTCATACTTACGCGGTGATTTGAGCGTATCTGCCAGCTCAATGGATTTAGCAGTCAACTTATACAACTTATAGGCCTCTGCATTAGTCAGATCAGGCTTATCGGTCAGCTTCCTGATCTGCTCTTCAATCTTACGCTGCTTCCTGACTTGCGTCTTTGAAACAGTGAGTTGAGAATGATTTGTTTCTACAGGAAAAACTTGTCCATTTGCAGGAAGCTTCTTCGCCTGAACACGGGCATAATGCGTTGCACACAGATACGACGCTTCAGCCTCTATACCCATCACATCGATCACACAAGCCATACTGGTAGAGGTGGGAAGAAAGGCACCTGCACTTACTTCACTACACACCACCCTGATGTTTGCTTTCAAGCCACCTTCTTCAACCACCAATTCAGCAGAAGAAAGGCACGAAAGATCATCCACCACATACAGATAACCCGACAAAAGGCGAGGATTCTTATTGCGCGGAATAATGCGAATCTTATCTACAACATGATCTCCCTCGGTATAACTACCCTCTAATTTAAAGCGATAGTACGAAAAAGCACCGGCAGATAAAGGAGATACCTTATCGAATAGATTGGGAGTGTATAAGTTGACCGTGGTTATTCCAATATCAACTCTCATATTTTCGGGAAATGAATTGGCAAAGGCTTTTACCCGACTAGTCCATTTATTGGGTGCGGCATACGTCACCTCCCGCTGCTCTTCGAGCACAAAGAGTTTACCCAACATTTCTTTCGATTGCTTGCGTACTTCTTTGGATAGTTTAAGAATAGCGGGAATCGATTTTAATTTACCGGTTCCTTTCAGGTAAGTACCGGCATGAAAACTAACCAGCTGATTTCTATAAAAAGGAGCTTTGGCTATTACTTGCCGCATAATGGAATAAGCCGGGTCTTCTGTGTTACGTCCAATCACCACTTCCCCCAATTGGTAGATACGTTCATGCAACACAATATTTCGTTCTTGCACATCACCAACCACATCGACTTGTAACCTCTCTTTTGAATAACCGATAGATGAAACCTCCAACGTGTAGCGTCCTTTTTTAAGTGTGGTTTGGAAATGACCATTATCATCTGTTGTTACGCCTGTTTGCAATTCTACCAAGTAAAGAGAAGCGTAGGGAATGGGAGAACCCGCCTCATCAGTCACTCTACCTTTCAACGACTGGCCGAATAAGAATGCAGGCAGTATACAAAAATAGGCAAATAGCCATACTAGTTTAGAATATATCATATTACAAAGAATCATTAAATTTAAAACATATATACCATTAGACGATAATAAGAGCAAAAAATTGCAAGCTACCGAACTAAATATTATTTTTGATGCATAAATGTAATTGCAGCAATATGAAAAGTAATGACTGGAAAGAGCGGTTGAATGTAGTCTATTCAACCAACCCCGATTATAGGTACGAAACAGATGATGATGAGCATACTGAGACAGTAGAACCAGCCAAACAGAATCTGAGAGTGCAGTTAGACAAGAAAAACCGGGGCGGTAAAGTTGTGACACTCGTCACCGGATTTATCGGTACGGAAGATGAGTTGAAAGAACTGGGTAAACTCCTGAAAACAAAATGCGGTGTAGGAGGCTCTGCCAAAGATGGGGAGATTATTGTACAAGGCGATTTTAAACAAAAAGTGCTCGAACTATTGAAGAAAGAGGGTTATACCAAAACCAAACCCGTAGGATAAAAAAAAGCTGCATAGCGAACCTATGCAGCTTTTTATATAAGCGACTAATTGATTGATTTAATCAGCGTTTAATGTAAAGCGTTTGAATTCAGTCACTGTAAGACCTTTGCTTGCACCATCAAGGAATTGAGCGATAGTAAGCTTAGGATCTTTTATAAACTCTTGTTCTAGTAAACATACTTCTTTGTAGAACTTGCCGATACGACCTGCAGCGATCCTCTCAATCATGTTCTCAGGTTTACCTTCTTCACGAGCTTTGTCAGCAGCGATATCTTTTTCACGTTGAAGAACGTCAGCAGGTACGCTGTCAGCATCAACTGAGATCGGGTTCATTGCAGCGATCTGCATAGCTACTTCGTGAGCAACCTGTGCATCGAAACCAGCTTGGTTGAAAGCAACAATAGTAGCTAGTTTATTTCCCGGGTGAATGTAAACTGAAGTTGCAGCTCCGCTAACGATGCCATAACCATCAAGTTCCATCTTTTCACCGGTAATACCGCTACGGTCAACAATAGCATCAGCTACTGTTCCGTTACCCATAGGAAGAGCTTTAACAGCCTCAACATCTGCACACTTGTTTGCAATTGCTAAATCAAGAATCTGAGTTGTAAGAGCTACGAAATCAGCATTTTTAGCAACGAAGTCAGTTTCGCATTTCAAAGCGATCATCACTGCGTAGTCACCTGCTGATTTTGCTAATACACAACCTTCAGATGCATCGCGATCAGAACGTTTTGCAGCAACTGCTTGTCCTTTCTTACGAATAATCTCTACTGCTTTGTCGAAATCGTTTTCAGCCTCAGTCAAAGCATTCTTGCAATCCATCATACCGGCACCTGTCATTTTACGAAGGTGGGTAATATCTGCCATTGTTACAGCCATACTATTAAATTTTGGTAGTTAGTAGTTTGAATTGAAAAACAGAACTTAGTAAAACCATCGAAGGGTACTTACTAAGTTCTGATTATATTAAGCTTCTTCGTCTTCTTTAAGGAAAGCAGCAGCTTTAGCAGCGTTGATTGCTTCTTCATCAGACTTATCTAGTCTTGCTTTAGCTGTTCTCTTCTTGCCTTTAGCAGCAGCAGTTTCACCCGCAGCTTCCATGTCAACTTTCTCAGCTTTTCTTTCTTCAAGACCTTCCTGAATTGCAGCGCAACACGCATCAATAATTATTTCTACAGATTTTGTTGCATCATCATTTGCAGGAATAACGAAATCGATGTCAGAAGGATCAGAGTTTGTATCAACAATAGCAAATACAGGAATACCCAAACGGTTAGCCTCACGTACTGCAATGTTTTCTTTCATCACATCAACAATGAAAAGTGCTGAAGGAAGACGAGTCAGGTCAGCGATTGAACCTAAAGTCTTGTCAAGTTTAGCACGTTGACGTGAAATCTGAAGAATTTCTCTTTTAGAAAGGTTTGAATAAGTACCATCGTTAGTTAGCTTATCGATAGTAGCCATCTTCTTAACTGCCTTACGGATTGTAGGGAAGTTAGTAAGCATACCACCCGGCCAGCGTTCGATAACGTATGGCATATTAACAGATAATGCTTTCTCAGCAACAACCTGTTTAGCTTGTTTTTTAGTAGCAACAAAAAGGATTTTCTTGCCTGATTTTGCAATTTGCTTCAAAGCTTCAGCAGCTTCGTCAACCTTTGCAACGGTTTTGTGGAGGTCAATGATATGAATACCATTGCGTTCCATGAAAATATAAGGAGCCATTGATGGATTCCACTTTCTTTTAAGGTGTCCGAAGTGGCAACCAGCTTCCAATAATGTATCAAAATTTGTTCTTGACATTGTTTTATTCTTTAAATCGTTTACTTTCTTTTTTGTTTTTTTCTAAACCAACCGCCGGGTAGTCAAAAAGAGTCCCGGTAGTTTAGATACTAAACGGATTATAACCCGACAGATTCCATTAACGTTTACTGAACTGGAATCTTTTACGAGCTTTAGGACGACCCGGTTTCTTACGTTCAACAGAACGAGGATCACGAGTCATAAAGCCTTCTGCGCGAAGAGCTGATTTATCTTCCGGATTAATCTTCACCAATGCGCGAGCGATAGCCAAACGCAAAGCTTGAGATTGACCAGTGAAACCGCCACCGCCAAGATTAACTTTAATATCATATTTTTCAGCAGCACCTAGTTTGTTCAACGGCTGTTTCACAACGTACTGAAGAATAGTTGATGGAAAGTACTGTGCAAGGTCTCTCTTGTTAATAGTAATCTTTCCTGTACCTTCGCTTACGAATATACGTGCAATTGCGCGCTTACGTCTGCCTAATGCATTTACTACTTCCATTATCTATTATTTAAGTGAGTTTATATCAATTAATTTGGGGCTCTGTGCCGCATGTTTGTGCTCACTACCAGAGTAAACATACATATTTCCAAGTAGTTTAGCACCTAGTTTATTCTTAGGAAGCATTCCTTTTACGACTTTTCTAAGCAATTTGTCATCGCCATTAGGTCTTGCTTTCAAACGGGCAGGAGTAATTTCTCTCTGACCACCGGGATAGCCAGTATATGACAAATAGATTCTGTCATTCCATTTATTTCCGGTTAAATTAACTTTGTCTGCATTGATGATGATAACGTTATCACCGCAGTCTACGTGAGGAGTAAAGTTTGGTTTATACTTACCTCTCAACAGTTTCGCAACTTTCGCTCCCAGACGTCCAAGAGACTGATCTGTAGCATCAACAATAACCCATTCTTTAGTTACTGTTGCTTTGTTTGCAGAAATGGTCTTGTAACTTAAAGTATCCACTCTTAATTTGTTTTTTAATTGTTACTACTAAAAAAATATTCATTGCGCGGTAGTTTTCCCCGGACAAAGGATGGCTAACCCGCTCTAAATGAATCTCTTATCCTTTTTGTGATAATAATCGGCTTGCAAAATTACTGCTTTTCTTTTAATTGGCAAACTATTTCTGTTATTTTTTGGTTTTTAAGCCCTTGCCAGACAAGCCCTTAACAAGCTATAATAAAGCAATAAAGAACAGAAGAAGCAATCATAAGACAATATTTTTCAGAATCGAAGGCAAAAAAGAACGTCCGGCCGGCATCTGCAACATAGCAGCAGTACCAACCGGACATTCTTTTAATATCTTATCAGCGACCTAGAAATCAGCATTTCGCGGAGTTCTGGGGAACGGAATTACGTCACGGATGTTCGACATACCCGTTACAAAGAGCAAAAGACGTTCAAAGCCAAGTCCGAAACCAGCGTGCGGTGCCGTACCAAACCTGCGCGTATCCAAATACCACCAAATATCTTTTTCAGGTACTCCCATCTCTTTGGCACGACGAGTCAGCTTCTCGTAATCTTCCTCGCGCTGTGAACCTCCAATAATTTCTCCGATTTTGGGGAAGAGAACATCCATCGCTCTCACCGTTTTACCGTCTTCGTTCTGTTTCATATAGAAAGACTTGATCTCTTTGGGATAGTCAGTCAATATAACAGGAGATTTGAAATGTTCTTCAACCAAATAGCGTTCATGTTCGGAAGCAAGGTCGGCACCCCAGTAAACAGGGAATTCGAACTTACGACCGTTGGCTACAGCCTCCTCAAGTATATTTACGCCTTCAGTATAAGGAAGTCTGACGAAACCATTAGACAAAACGAACTTAAGTCTTTCAATCAATTCCTTATCAAACATATCGTTCAGGAATTTAATGTCATCCATGCAATTGTCCAACGCCCATTGAATGCAGTATTTGATGAAATCTTCCGCCAGCTGCATATTATCTTCAATTTCATTGAAGGCCACTTCGGGTTCAATCATCCAGAATTCTGCTAAGTGACGAGGAGTATTTGAATTTTCTGCACGGAAAGTAGGTCCGAAGGTATAGATAGAGCCTAAAGACATGGCAGCAAGCTCACCTTCCAGCTGACCGGATACAGTCAAACTAGCCTGTTTTCCAAAGAAATCATTATCATAATCGATGGTTCCGTTTTCATCTTTCTTCAGATCATACAGATTCATAGTAGTGACCTGAAACATCTGTCCGGCTCCTTCACAGTCCGAAGCCGTAATTATGGGAGTATGGAAATAGAAAAATCCTCTGTCGTGAAAGAACTGGTGAATGGCAATCGCCATGTGATGGCGGATGCGGAACACTGCTCCAAAAGTATTGGTACGCGGACGCAAATGAGCCACCTCACGCAAGAACTCCAACGAATGCCCTTTTTTCTGTAAAGGATACGTATTGTCACACGCTCCAAGAACTTCAATACCCGTTGCCAAAACCTCAACAGCCTGCCCGGAACCTACAGATTCGGCCAAGTTTCCATTAACGCTCAGACAAGCTCCCGTAGTAATCAGCTTGAGCATCTCTTCGTCGAAGTTAGCCAAGTCGACAACTATCTGAACATTATTAATCGTAGAACCGTCATTTAACGCAATGAAATTAACCTGTTTGCTTCCTCTGCGGGTGCGAACCCATCCTTTCACGTTGACAGTCGCTCCAAAATCTGTTCTTTTGAGCAAATCAACAATCTTTGTTCTACTAATCTTCTCCATAAACGATCTTATAATTCATTATTATATAACAATGAAGAGTGATTTGACTCACTCTTCATTATCTATTTATTTTTATTCGAATGATCCCATTCTAAGGAACGAAACCTCCTGCTCAGTGAGGTAACGCCATTCACCACGGCGAAGTCCCTTCTTGGTCAGTCCGGCAAAGAGTACTCTATCCAGCTTAATCACCTTATAGCCTAAAGACTCAAATATACGGCGAACGATGCGATTCTTACCCGAATGAATTTCAATACCAATCAGGTTTCTTCTTACTTCATCTGTATATTCAATTGAATCTGCGTGAATTTCACCATCTTCCAACTGAATACCTGAAGCTATCTGATCCATATCGCTTTTGGTAACATTCTTATCTGTCTGTACATAATAGATCTTTTTCTTCAGGAACTTAGGATGAGTTAGCTTGGAAGCCAAATCACCGTCATTGGTAAACAACAGAACGCCGGTAGTATTGCGGTCCAGACGACCAACCGGATAAATGCGTTCGTTACATGCATTCTTTACCAAATCCATAACAGTTCTTCTAGCCTGAGGATCATCTACTGTCGTTACAAAATCTTTAGGCTTATTCAGCAAAACATAAACTTTACGTTCAATGTTAACCGGCTCTTCGTGAAATTTCACGAGGTCGTTGCGTTTTACTTTTGTTCCCAATTCAGTTACCACTTCTCCGTTTACAGAAACAACACCTGCTGTGATGAATTCATCGGCTTCACGACGAGAGCAAACCCCCGCATTAGCCAGAAACTTATTCAAACGAATCGGTTCGTTGGGATCAACAAACTGATCTCTGTATTCAATTTGTTTTTTATGGCTATACTTAGCATTGGGATCGTAATCGGCCGAACGACGAATGGGCCTGTTCATTCCTCCTTGCGGACGTCCGTATGAAGAACCTCCTGAAGAAATTCGGGGGCGACGTTGACGGTCATCATCTCCATAAGACGATTGCCCGTAAGAGGGACGATTTCCCTGCCAAGGTCTGCGAGACTCAGAGTCTCCTCCTCTCCAAGAACCTTCCTCTCTATTATTATTATAAGGACGTTGCGGACGATTATACGCCGGACGATCACCTCCCTCACGATTAATGCGTGGACGGTAAGGACGATCACCGCCTTCTTCACGATTGTACGACGGACGATAAGGACGATCACCACCATCTTCGCGGTTGTAAGACGGGCGCGCAGGGCGATCCGAGTTATCACGATTGTAAGATGGACGATAAGGACGGTCCGAACTATCACGATTGTATGACGGACGATAAGGACGATCATCACCATATGAAGGGCGCGCAGGGCGATCCGAGTTATCACGATTGTAAGATGGACGATAAGGACGATTTGGTTGGCCGTCACGATTGTTATTGTATCCTACTCTATTAAAAGATGAACGATTGTCATCCCGACGGTTATATCCGTCTCTCTCATACGTGTTTTCACCATCCCGGCCGGTATTGTTACCCTCTGCGTAAGAATCATCACGCCAATTTTCATTTTCTGTGCTCATTTTCTCTTCAAAATAAAATTAAACTTTTACTGGCCATCACGGCCTAATCTCTAACACTTATTGTTCTTTGGTTATTAATAATTAAATCCCCGTATATGTATGAGGAGTTATTTTTCTTAATTCTTCTTTTATGACTTCACTGACCTCTAACTCTTCAATAAAAGTTTTAATTGAGCTTTCAGTAATTGCTTGATTTGTTCTGGTCAAAGCCTTTAATGCTTCGTACGGATTAGGGTAAGCTTCCCTTCTTAATATGGTTTGTATTGCTTCGGCAACTACGCTCCAACAGTTATCTAAATCATTATATAATGCCTTCTCATTAAGTAACAACTTACGAAGACCTTTCAAGGAACTCTGTATAGCAATGACCGTATGTCCAAAAGGCACGCCCACATTACGCAATACCGTTGAGTCGGTCAAATCTCTTTGCAAACGTGAGATAGGCAACTTAACAGCCAGATGTTCCAAGATAGCATTTGCCATACCTAGGTTTCCTTCAGCATTTTCAAAATCAATGGGGTTCACCTTGTGTGGCATGGCACTTGAGCCCACTTCACCGGCTTTGATCTTCTGCTTGAAGTACTCCATCGATATGTATTGCCAGAAATCACGATTCATATCAATCATGATTGTATTCATTCTCTTCATGGCATCGAATACAGCAGCCAAATTATCATAATTTGAAATTTGAGTGGTATATTCTTCTCGTTCCAAACCTAGTTTCTCGGCAACAAACTTGTTACCGAAAGCCTTCCAGTCATAAGAAGGATATGCAACACAATGTGCATTATAATTACCTGTAGCACCACCAAATTTAGCAGTTATGCTGCATGCCTTCAGGGTGCTCAGCTGACGTTCCAAGCGATACACAAACACCATTATCTCCTTTCCTAAACGCGTAGGAGAAGCCGGCTGTCCGTGAGTTTTAGCCAACATCGGAATAGCTGCCCACTCATCGGCATACGTTTTCAGCTGTGCTATCAACTCTTCAACAAGTGGAAAATAGATTTGTTCTAGCGACTCTTTAATTGATAAAGGAATCGATGTATTATTAATATCTTGTGAAGTCAGTCCGAAATGGATAAATTCCTTATACGCTTCCAATCCGCCCAGCTGGTCAAATTTCTCTTTAATGAAATACTCTACAGCCTTCACATCGTGATTTGTAACACTCTCTATATCTTTAATACGTTGAGCATCTTGTTCTGAGAAATCAAGGTAGATGCTGCGCAAAGAATCAAATACAACAGGATCAATCCCTTTGAGTTGCGGGAGAGGCAATTCACAAAGTGCTATAAAATATTCCACTTCAACCTGAACCCTATACTTTATCAACGCATATTCCGAGAAAAAATCAGCTAAAGCCTCAGCTTTACCCCTGTAGCGACCATCAATAGGAGAGATAGCCGTAAGCAAATCAAGTTTCATAAATTTCCAGATAATTATCAGACTGCAAAAATAGTTCTTTTTCGGAGTATTATAAAAAAAGTAATCAGAAAGTTTGTGAATATGTGAAAATAAAGAAGTAATCTTATGCTAAGCCATGCTATTCTTAAATTATGTAGTAAATATAAAGCACAATATATTGAGAAGCGACATGTGTGGCGCCTATAAAAAAACAAGGCCTCATAAAAATCAGACCTTGTAAAGTATAAGTAACGATTACACTCGAATTAATCTATTCAGCATTGCTAAGAGTAATTTCTAAGCGAGTAATCTTACTATCTTTCATTTCCATTTGGTAATCCAACGCAACAGGACTTCCATCAAAATCGCCTGACACGATAGCAGTAAGAATTGCATTTGCACCAGTTTCTGAATATTTAGTTGCCTCCATTGTTATTTTGAATTGCCGGTTAGCATCTTCAATCCAATCTTTTATTGCCCTTTTACCCTTATACTCTTTTTGTTCGTCGATAACAAACGCTGTGTCAGAAAAACAGTTAGCATAGGACTCACTATCATAATTTCTCTGCGCAGTTAACAAGTCTAGAACGACTTTCGGTAATTTTAAATCCATTGTTTTCATTTTTAAGTTGTTATACAGTGGGAATAGTCCCGCCATCAATTACATATTCTGTTCCCGTCAAGTATCCGGCTCGTGGCGAGACTAAGAAACCTATAAGTTCCGCAACCTCTTCTGGTTGGGCAGGTCTTCCGATAGGAATTCCACCCAATGCATTCATCACGCTTTGTGTGGCTTGCTCTATCGTAGCATTTGAACTTTCAGCAATTCTTTGCATCATCCGGGTAGCGGAATCAGTCATAATCCAGCCGGGTGAAACAGCCAACACGCGAACCCCTTTGGGGGAAACCTCCTTAGACAACCCTTTGCTATAATTAATCAACCCCGCTTTAGCTGCTGCATAAGGCAAGGTTGAATCAAACAAAGGCAATTTAGCCTGAATAGAAGCAACATGAATGATCACACCATTTCCCCGCTCTATCATTTGCGGTAAAAACCCTCTATCCAAACGGATGGGTGCAAGTAAATTGGTTCTAATTGTCGTTTCCCAATCTTGATCCGTCAGTACTGCAAATCCTCCTCCAGGAGTATCGGATGCACCAAGATTATTTACTAAAATATCTAGCTTGCCAAATTTCTTTAATATCTCATCTACTACTTTTTGAGTACCTTCCTCTTCACTTAAATCAGCCGAAATAAAATGCAGATTTAAATTTTTATCTTCCGGTTCATTTCTCGCCGTAATAACAACAGTAGCCCCCGCTTTTAGCAGTCGCACTGCAACGGCTTTTCCGACACCTCTTGTTCCACCTGTAACTAATGCTATTTTACCTGATAGCTCATTATCAAAACCAAATTCTTCTTTCATATCCCAATCTTTTTTGATGCAAAGTTAAGCTATACACCAAGTTTATACAAGTACGGAATAACGATTCAGATACGGATAAATTATTCCCCTATTGTGCAATTTAAATATATGAGTATATTTGCATCTATGTACGAAAGAAAGATACCATTAAGATTAAATTGCGGGCTCGACCTGATAGGCGAAGTCCTTTATGGAAAATGGAAAATCCGTTTATTATGGTTTATCCATGAGGGATATAAACGTCCAAGCGAATTACAGAAGAAAATCCCGAATGCTTCCCGTAGAGTTCTAAATATACAGTTGAATGAGTTAGAAGGACACGAATTAATTTCAAAAAAGATTTATCCGGTAGTTCCACCAAAAGTTGAATACAGTTTAACTGAATTTGGAGAAACATTAATTCCCGTTATTTCTGCATTAGGACAATGGGGAGATGAACATCAGGAACGCCTACGGCATTTAATATTAAAACAATTAGGGATCATACCTAAATCCTGAGGGGCTTTGATTATCTGAGGTTAGAATAAAAAAAGGTCTGTTAATCTACTGACTAACAGACCTTTTTTGTTTTTTATTGGCTTCTCCCGTTTTATTCGGATCTTACCATTCCGTGGGCGTTGACGGGTTCGAACCGCCGACCCTCTGCTTGTAAGGCAGATGCTCTGAACCAGCTGAGCTAAACGCCCTTTTTGTATTTAAAAACGAGAAATCAGTGTGGGCGTTGACGGGTTCGAACCGCCGACCCTCTGCTTGTAAGGCAGATGCTCTGAACCAGCTGAGCTAAACGCCCGATACATTCTCGTTTCAAAAGCGATGCAAAGATATAGCTTTTGCTGAAAACTCCAAAATATAATCCCATTATTTTTATAACTTATTTCTCTTCCAACGAAAAATAGGCTGATTATCAGACAAATATAGATTCTATTTTTTAGGGTTCAACCAACGCCTAAGGTAAACACCAACTTCTTATCATCGGATAAAGAGACGTTGTACTCAAAACCTTCCCACGAAAAGGCTTTTAAAGTTTCAGGATCCGTCATTCGGTTCTTTATAATATAACGAGCCATCTCTCCCCTAGCCATTTTGGTGTACACCACCACAGTAGAAAGCTTCCCTCCTTTCCAGATATGAAATTCGGGGGTGATGACTTTTACGGCACTCAACACTTTATCCCAATGAAACAGTCCGCGCATTTCATCACTGGCCAAATAGGCAAGCGTTCCGCCATTTTGCCTGATCTGGTCAATAAACAGATCGGTCAGCAAGTCTTTCCAATATGAAAAGAGCGTGCGGTCGGCCGCCACCGGCAATTTCACATCTCCCTCCAACCGATAATTCTTAATCTGATCGAGCGGACGCAGCAAACCGTAACAAAACGAGGTAAACCGTAATGCTTTTTGTGCATAGGCAAAATCATCCAGGTCGAAGCCTGCGGGATTAAGCCGTTTAAAAACAATTCCCGTATATGCTAGTATAGCCGGCAAAGCTGTTTCTTCATGATCGTGAAAAACCCGATATCGCTTGTAATTTTCCAATGCGATTTTTCCGTTCACACGGAGCAACGCTTCCAGTTCTTCTACAGAATACTGAGTCATCTGCAAAGCAATCTCAGTTGCATTCAACTGAAACAACGGCGTGGTACAAAAAGGAACTTTTGTTTTGGAAACAGCCGTCATCGTTTTGGCACAAGATAGAAGTATCAGCATAACTATGGTATCGTTTAGGGGTTATAAAAGCAAATATAAACTTTTTCCTGCATAAAAAACAAAGAGCCCTCAACAGATGTTTCGTTCATCATGCATTACTTTTTAGAATAAATACAAAATATTGACCATCAAAAGCATTTTAAAAACCGTACATTTTTCCTTGGCTTGTTTTCACGACTCTCTTCCCAGCAAATAAAAAGCGCGGTTTACCATCACTTACCCTCACTAACTTATCCAAAATGCCCTTTTTATAGGGTATACAGAAGAGTGATAGTAAAAGATGTCTACCACTAAAACAGCTATTTCACTATCACTATCTATCACTTTTAGCTAGTTATATAGATTCATTAACTACAATTAACCCAAAAAGAGCCGACGTTTGAGCTGTTTTGAATGCTTTTGGATGCAAAACAGCAAAAAAACGGCTTAGTAAATCATCAAAAAACACTCATTGCGCATTGATAAGTCCCTTTTTGTGCTTCAATACTGGGTGGTTGTTTTTAGGTGAAAGCGACTTGCCTTAAACAATAAAAGACCATTTATTTTACTACTCTCGTTTTATGAACGATGAAAGTATTGGCTTTCTTTTTGTCCTTATCATTGCCTGATTAATTGCACACAGTATGTTTATCATCACAAATGGCTTGCAATCAGAGTTTTATTGGTAAAAACTCTGAGTTTCATCGTGGAAAACCCCAAGTTTCATCTGTAGGAAACTCAGAGTTTCTAACGACGAAACTAACAATTTGCTACCGATAAATTCTCTTCAAAACATGTCAACCAAAAGAGCAATCTACAGCCATTTGACCGAATAAATCAATAATACAAGAAGCATCACCCGATTGTGGTTCTTTCTCACTACACTTACCAACGCCAACAACCATTTATTAAAATATAAAGACTATCACAATCACCAAAGTCAACTATTAATACCAAAAATTAAAGGAGCAACCGGTTTACCTCACAACATAGCACCGTGGGGGCACCGCTTTAGCATGCGCAAGAGCGAACAGTTTAGCCGCAAATACTTGCGCAATTTCACTAAAATGAGCCCTCATCTCAATCTTTTTGTGTAATTTTGCAGTCAAATTTGAATTAAAGATATTTATGGAAACAGTTGTTAGCGGAATTCGCCCTACCGGTAATCTACATTTGGGTAACTATTTTGGAGCAGTGAAGAGTTTTCTGCAAATGCAGAATGAATATAATTGTTTTTTCTTTATAGCAGATTGGCACTCGTTAACCACTCGCCCCAGACCCGAAGATATCATTAAAAGTTCGAGAACCATTCTGGCTGAATATTTGGCATGTGGCATCGACCTGGAAAAAGCGACTATATATGTGCAAAGTGACGTGAAGGAGGTACTTGAATTATATCTTTACCTCAACATGAATGCTTACCTGGGTGAGATGGAAAGGTGTACCACGTTCAAAGAGAAAGCAAGGAAGCAACCCGATAATGTGAATGCCGGATTATTAACGTATCCGACGTTAATGGCTGCCGACATTTTGATACACAAAGCTGTTAAGGTGCCCGTTGGTAAGGATCAGGAGCAGAACATGGAAATGGCTCGCAAATTTGCCCGCCGCTTCAACACCATGTATGAAACGGAATTGTTTCCCGAACCTCAATCGTTCTCTCTTGCCAGTCAGGCGGTGAAGATACCGGGTCTTGATGGTTCCGGCAAAATGGGAAAATCGGAAGGTAATTGCATTTATCTGATGGATGATGCGGAGACTATTCGCAAAAAGGTAATGAAAGCGGTGACCGATTCGGGTCCTACTACGCCCAACAGCGAAAAGCCCGAGGTTATTAAAAACCTTTTCACCTTTCTTGATATTGTGTCGACCAAAGATACTTATCAATACTTTGACGAGAAATGGAACGATTGTTCTATCAGGTATGGTGATCTGAAAAAGCAATTGGCGGAAGACATTGCCAAATTCAATGCTCCGATACGCGAACGGATCAATGAATATTCTCAGGACATTGAGTTCTTGGATCGGGTAGCAAAGATTGGTGCCGAGAAAGCCGGAGAAAGTGCTTCGAAAACATTAGAAGAGGTTAGGAAGACGATTGGATTCAGAATTTAATCGTCGCTACATACAAGGAAATCCCCTTATTTTTCTCTTTTCAATTCCTGAAACAGAGCTAAAATAAGGGGATTTTTCAATTCATAGTCGAGCAGTACACCGTCCTCCAAACAACCATATAAAGGTGTGTCTAAAGGATATTATGCCACTCTTAAGCAGTTAGGATTACTATATCAGTAATAAATAGAAAGAGGATTGATTGAGAGACCTATGTTTTATAAATAGGACGAAGCTTATTCAGTTATGGCATCTTCTTCAGACTCTCATTTTGGATTATACTAACCTTTAATCCTTTAGACTGCAATTAAGATATCCCCTGCGACTCTTGATCAGAGCGATGAATTAACAAATCGACTCTTAAGTGATTTTATAGAAATAAAATCACTTAAGAGTCACTATCGTGTGAACAGCAGCCAGCATAGCTACTACGCAAACATATAAAATTTACTAATCGTAGACATCTGACATTAGAGAGAATATAAATGAAATAGACTAATAGCAGGCGACTAGCTATGGATTAGGTTTTGTATGAATTACTAATTAGTCGTCCCTTAAAAAATATATTTCAGCGAAACATTTCTTATGACCAGTGTTTCGCTGATCTTTTTTAGGAGTAACCAAAGAACCCTCATGGCTCTTTTGAAGTTATATGCAGCTGCGGCTAACATGAGGTTGATAGCATCCCCTAATACTCCTTTATAAAAGTTTCGCCCTAAACGATAATCAGTCTTCAGATGTCCGATGGTTGGTTCTATTCCTGCACGCTTGCAAAATAGCTTATGTTTCTTCTTGCGTTGATAGTAGGTATCTTTGGTTTTTGGTGCATCAGGAATGAGTATTTGTGTCCCGTTTATCTCTTTCCTGCCACGATATCCTCTATCACCTGCTAATCGCCTGATACTTTTTCCCCTCAGCCGATGCACCTGTTCCAAGTTCTTCTCAATGGTATGCCCATCGTATTCATTTCGGAAAGAGCTGGCGCCAAGAATGACACTTGTGGCAGAGCGTATAATAGAGACTTTGTTACCAAATTCGTACTTTTTGTGCTCTTTACCTTTACTGATACATTGAACATCAGGTTCATGGATCGAATAAATCTTATGGGAAGAATTACGACGTTGTAAAAGTATCTTTTCAAAGATGGATAGCAATTCATCATATGGGCTATTATCCCCTAAATTACGTTTGAGTTCTCTGACCGGACGCCCGGCAATTGTGCGTAAACGCTTATCGGCTTTTAGGGCTTTCGTCCGATTCTTGGGATGATTACGAAAACGTTGATCCCGATAAATACTTTTCAAAACAAACGTGTATGACTGACGTATGGGCAGATTCAACTCTTTTACAATTTTAAACACCTTACCAACTATCTTTTTGTGCAGTTTTGCATCTGTGGGATAAGTTATATTGTTTTGTTCGGATGAATTAAAGGGAAAAGAAGGCACAAATTCATGCATACCACAGAAATATTGAAAGTAAGCATTCTCACTCCATTGTTCGACCACAGACTCATCAGAGAGATTGCGCAGATGTTTGAGAATCAGTAACCCGCACATCAGACGGATTGGTTTAGCTGGACGACCATTATCCGGGCAATAAAGAGAAATGAATGATTCTTCAAACACTGACCAGTTAATCTTGTGCGAGAGTTTATGCAAAGGGTACTGCCGGTTCAGTAAATCACCCAAAGATGAGAACAGAGATGGGGAGGATGGAGTTGTATTTATCATATAAATCTGCAAGTTCATGCCTCTAAAGATACAAAAACTTGCAGATTTATAAAAGGAATGATGATATTATATTACTGGTAATCAGTATATAAATGACTTTTTAAGGGACGACTATTTAAAGAGCTTGTTTATATCATCGTCTTTGATGGTTGAAATAACCACGCTGCCATCCGGCGTATAATTAGGGGTTTCGCACGCAAACAAATTATCCACCAAACCGGTAATCTCATCGGGTGTCAGCACTTGGCCGTAGACTATAGCGGCGGCTTTGGCCAAAGTCAGTGCCAATACGTTTTGTATTTCTTCTTTCACGTCGTTGCCTTTTTCCATGGCAGTGTGAACCATGTTACGAACCAGCTGCACAGGATCGAGACCTTCTACACCCGACGGGATGCTGTTGACCGCAAAACTTCCTCCCCCCAGATTGGTCAGTTCGAAACCTACAGCCGACAAATCGTCCATGATGCCTTCCAAAACGACGACTTCGGATGCCGGCAACTGAATGATTTCCGGGAACAACACCCGCTGTCCTTCACCTTGCCGGTTGGTGATCTGTGTAATGTAACGATCAAAAAGAATACGCACGTGGGCTCTGTGCTGATCAATGATCATCAGGCCCGACTTCACCGATGTTAGAATGTAGCGCCCTTTAATCTGCAAGTGCTGATTGGCTTTCTCAACCGCATGGTCTGTATTGTTAAAGGCCGACGAGAACACGGAGCCTGTTTCTGCACTTTCGGTGTGTGCAACATCGGAAAAATGATCGGTCGTATCGGGCTCTATATGCGTGTCCGCCTTCTGAAGTCCGCCATAAAGGTTTTCCCAATTCACGCTGGGACGAGAATATGAAACCGACGACTTAAACGGATTATAATCTGAATTGTAATGTACCTTGGGAGATTCAACAGGTGCCGCTTGTTCGAAAGCCGGAATATCGGGCATGTCGACCGTATCAAAGTCAATGGAAGGAACCGCACTGAACTTTCCCAATGACTCTTTAACCGCTGCAGCTAGAATCTGCCAGATGGCTTGCTCATTCTCGAACTTTATTTCTGTTTTCGTGGGGTGTATGTTCACATCAATATTAGCGGGATCAACCTCAAAATATAAGAAATAAGTAATCTGATCGCCCGCGGGTATCAACTGTTCATAGGCATCCATTACGGCTTTGTGAAAATAAGGATGCCGCATGTAGCGTCCGTTCACAAAGAAATATTGATGCATTCCTTTCTTGCGTGAAGTCTCGGGCTTCGCAACGAAACCGGAAACTTTTATCATCGTAGTATCTACGTCGACCGTCAGCAATTGCTGGTTCAATTTCTTCCCGAAAACAGACAATATTCGTTGGCGCAACGAAGAGGCAGGCAGATTGAATACTTCTGCATCATTGCTGTACAACGACAAAGACACGTCGGGATTGACCAGCGCAATGCGTTCAAACTCGGCCAGTATATTGCTTAACTCCGTAGAGTTTGCCTTTAAAAACTTACGCCGTGCCGGGATGTTGAAGAAGAGGTTTTTCACTGAGAAGTTACTCCCTTTGGGACAAGAAACAACTTCCTGACTCTCGAACTTGGAGCCTGCAATGACTATTTTAGTTCCAACTTCCTCGGATGCGGGACGGGTTTTGAGCTCCACCTGTGCAACGGCAGCAATAGAGGCTAATGCCTCCCCGCGGAAGCCCATGGTACGCAAAGCAAAAAGATCCGATGCTTCCCGAATCTTAGAAGTTGCATGGCGCTCAAAAGAAAGGCGGGCATCGGTTTCCGACATACCTTTCCCATCATCAATAACCTGAATGCAGGTTTTCCCTGCATCGGTTACCAACACATATATATTACTTGCCTCCGCATCAATTGCATTTTCGACCAGCTCCTTCACAATGGATGCGGGACGTTGAATAACTTCTCCTGCTGCGATCTGATTGGCTACAGAATCCGGCAAAAGACGAATTACGTCACTCATATGCTAAAATTCCTTCTATTTGTTTGAAATGAAAAGTGGATCAATAAAAGCCAACATCGGGGAATTAGAAACTCCAGCTCCCTGTCATCAAATAATGCCAAAGATAAATCAACAAGGCGATGATGATTACAACAATACCTACATGAATGGGTTTGCGCCCACTCTGCTTTCTACGTTTTAAATGAGTAGTGGCCTCAACAAACTTACCTTTGATGTCTTCTGGCGAGAATTCTTTTTCGGGCAACATTCCTAAATCACGCTTCGCATCCTCCTCCATTTTAGTCAGTTTCTCTTTGCGTTCATCAACATATATATACTGATGATTGAAACCACGCGGTTTCCTAATGCCGAACATTCCCATATCAATTCAATTTATTTAGTTCTCTCTTGGGTGAAGTTACAGGTTTTCGAGTTGTTTTTCGTAACGTTTCCCCACTTTTTTTGCCTCTCCAGTTAAATATATCTTCTTTATTTTGCGGCCGGATGTAATCAAACCACACAAAAGTGGGCAGTTTCATTTTATCTACCGGAATTTGATCCATCGGATAAAGCGTTCCGTTCGACTTGGGACTCATCACCATCTTCTCCATCTTACGATTCATCAGGTGCAAATTGAGCAAGCTGGTTTCCGATGTATTCATTCCAATCATGGTACTGTCTTTTTCTTCCGGATAATAAATCACCAGTACATTCCCTATCACGTCAATCTTCCGGGCTTCTCCACCTTGGAAGTAAGCCTTTATTTCCTTGCCGGATATCTGATTATAATGTATCGAATCTTTCTGTTCAACCGTCAACGCCTGGTTGATGATATGTGCCCAATCGATTGTACTGTCGTTCATGTAAACGTTTATCTCTTCGCCCAGCAGTTGCTGTTTCTCGTTCCAGATAATCGGATCGTGATACATTCTCAGGCAAGAGTCCTTGGAGCTGAACAACAAAGAGTCGCACACGCCCTGAATGTCTTTTCGGAAAATTCTGACTTTGTGGTAAGCTTTCATTTCACGATAAGCCGAGTCTGTTTTCACAAAATAAGAATTCATTTTGAGTGTATCGGCGTGCATAAACAGGCTATCGCCTTGCGAATAGTCAATAGCCACTGCTTTTTGGGTAGCCAGAGCCGATTCGGTGAGTTCATTGTAAAAGCAATAGTCGCCCGTCAACATGTTTTTGTTGATGGTATCGTTCATCACTACATTGTAAAAGGCTTCACCGTATCCTGTTTTGCGATCATAAAACAAGCTATCGGCCACCAGCTTTTTCCCTTCATTGGTCAGCACGGAACGATCTAGGAGTTGTGCCTGGTCTTTAGCCGTATTATAAAAACCTCTTTCGGAATAGATGTGATTCTTTTCATTTACGATGTTCGACGGACCCAATATAGTAGCTATTTTGCTATCCGTACTATACTTCAACGTATCTGAGTACAAGGTGAATCTTGGATTGGCGAGCTTTACCTCGTGATTGAAAACCGCTATTTTGCTTGCCGGACTGTATTCCCCCCAGTCGGATGTCAGAATATTCTCTTCATCCGTCAGCGTTCCTCCTTCAAAGTAGTAGCCCAGGTTGTACAAACGGTCGTAATTCAAACTGTCCGTGGTGAGGATAGTCTTTCTGTTGATCAACTTCACATTTTCGCGGAGCATGGCCAACTGAGTTTCGCCATTATAATTCAAATAGTCTCCGTATATAAACAGCGTGTCACCCTGTTCCATGCGGACATTGCTAAACGCTTCCACCGAATTTGTTTTTTCGTAAATGAGGGCACTGTCGCAATACATATACATACTGTCGTGGCGCAACTTCACCGAACCGATGAGCACCTGAACATCCGGTCGCAGCAACTTATCGGCCTGCGCCTCATCGGCATGAAGCAAGTCCACCCGTTTCCTTTTGTCGACAGGCTTCTTTTTGGCAGTTCCCTTCTTGTTCTTGGCAGAATCGTCGCTTTTCTTCTCCACCTTTTTCTGCTGACCGGCAGCCGGTTTCACTTGTGCCACGACACTTACGCCAAACAGGCATAGAAGACTCACCAAGAGAAATCTATGCCTGATTATAAAAGATTTTTTTTTATTCATTAGCATACTAAAAAGATTGCTTACATCTCATATTTAGTCTTTTATCCAACCCGGATACTTAAACGAGCAATTCTTCCAATTATCATTGATACGAACGTACGTATGTTTTTGTTTTTCAACGATCCACTTTTCGAGCATCTCCTCACGGCGTTTATCCATCACTATTTCTTTTAGATTCTGATAATCATCCGTAATAGTAGCCTTGTGTCCGTTGATTCTGCTTTTCAGTTTCACAATGGCACATACTTCTTTACCATCTTTCTCATTCACCATCGTGAAAGCCTTAGATATCTCACCTACGTTCATGCCGTCAACTACTTTTGCAATTTCCTGAGGCAACTGTTGCATCTCGAATTTAGAAGTGTTGGTCTGAGGGTTAGGCATCAATCCGTGGTTATTACGGGTATCTTTGTCATGCGAAATAATAGAAGCCGCTTCATCAAAACTGAACTTATTCTTTCTGATGTCATCGGCAATAGAATCCAGACGAACTCTGGCCGACGTTAAATCTTTCTCATTCACTTTCGGTTTCAAAAGGATGTGACGGGTATTGATACGGTCACCTCTTTTTTCAATCAACTGAATGATGTGAAAGCCAAACTCCGACTCAACGATCTTCGATACTTTTTTGGGGTCTTGTAAGTTAAATGCCACATTGGCGTATTCAGGAACAAGTTCTCCGCGACCTTTGAACCCGATTTCACCACCGCGCATGGCAGAACCTTTGTCTTCAGAATATAAAAGAGCAAGAGTTGAGAAATCCATCTCACCTTTGTTTACACGATCGGTATATTCTCTTAATCGTCTCTTCACATCTTCTATTTCGTCCAATGGAATTTTAGGTTGCGAAGTAATAATTTGAACTTCAACCTGGGTAGGTATATACGGCACACTATCTTGCGGAAGGTCTTTGAAATAACGGCGAACCTCAGCCGGAGTAATCTTAATATCACCGATCAGTTTCTGCTGCATCTTCTGAACTGTCAATCCGTTCTTGACATTCTCACGCATCGCTTCTCTGATTTGCGTAGCAGTTTTATTAAAATATTCCTCCATCTTTTCTTTGGAACCAATCATTTGAATGTACTGATTGGTCATCATTTCCACGCGCTGAAGAACTTCACTTTCCGACACTTCAATACTATCGAGCACCGCCTGATGCAAATACAATTTCTGTATGGCCAGTTCTTCGGGAATAACACAATAAGGATCGCCCTCAAACTTACGCCCTTCGTACTGCGCATTCATTCTTGCCTCTTCAACATCCGATTTCAGGATTGCTTCGTCGCCAACAACCCAAACAACCTCATCTATAACATGATCTTGCCCATACATTACTGATCCTGTCAGCATTAACAGGGCAAATAAAACGACAAACTTAAAGTTAACCAACTTCTTCATTCTGTGTATTTAATAATTTATTATTTCACCGTTATCAACAGCCTTCTGATAAAGGTTCTCTTTCAACTCTTTGATAAAAGTTTGTTTGCTGTGATTCATCAACATCTCTTTCACCTTTACTTGCACAAAGTCAAACGGAGCCAATTCTCCTTTATCCAAAAAGTCAATTACATTTAAAAAATAATGGTAAGCCGTATCCTTCAACTCCATTTTGCGTTTACCGGTCAAAGAGATATGCTGCGGCAATTTCTCCAAAACCTCTGAAGCCGAGACCCATTTATCATAAAAATACTCGTAACTGACAGCGTTCTGTAAGCTATACTTTTCCAAATGGTCAACCGTCTCGGGTGTATCCTTCTGGTACCATTGGCGGACCTTGACCAATTGAGGAGCGTGCAACGGTACTTTGATAAAAAGTCCCTTCAGCACAGGTTCTTCAAGAACAAATAGTCCTTTATTGATTTCGTAATAGTCAACCAAAGCCTGATTGGTGGTATCTGCATTCAGTTTCTGATTCAGCAATTCAGACTGGTAAGCGTTCACAATCAGGTCTCGTTTATAGTTATTGACCATTCGTTCTATTTCTTCGTTGTCCGGTATGTTATTCTTCGCTTTTTCATATAACAAAACAGACTCCGACCACTTTCGGATATAATCTTTCACGAAACGCAAACTATCAGCTGCACTCAAACCAACAGGAGTAGATTTCACAACATCTTCCTTATATAAGAACATGCCGTTGACTTCTACCAAAGGGGTTTTTCCTTTATGTTCCTGCTTCTCTGAGCAGGAAAAAAAAGAAAAGAGAATGATCGCAAATAAAAAAAATCTCATTGCAACTGCCGTTTGTCAAATTTCAATATACGAAGATAACGCAATAATATTTATATCAGTGATTATTAACTGTTTTTAAAACCTCTTGGTTTATTTCAACTTTGCCTTTGGAACGTAGTTTCTTTACCCATTCCTGCTCTAAAAACAATTGATAATCAAACATTACAGGTCCGCGCATATCCTCATATTTCTCGGGTCCTTTGATCTTTTCGCCCCATACGTTCACATAGGGGAATGGGCCCAAAGGTACATCTTTTTCTTTCTTAAAAATAAAATAGTCAACATATTTATTTTCTTCGGCAGCAAAAAGACCGAGTTCATATTGTACATTTAACAGCTGCTCGGGAGTCAGCTTTTCCTTGAGCGACGTTTCCCATTCGTCAAAGTCTCTTTTCTTAATCGCTTTCTTGATTAGTTTGAGCGGTTTCTTTTGTTGAGACATTACCACAATGCCCCGGAATTTAGGTGTGGGCCAATAGTAATCTTTCTTATGCGTCCGGAAGAACTCTTCCAGTTCTGCCTCGTCATCAAGATGATCGCCCCAAACTTCGCGATTGGATATTTCAGAGATTAAAATACCGTCTCGGTATTCCGTCATCAGGTATTTAAAGTCGGGGTATTTTTGTTCTAAACGCTCATCCTCATAATCGAGCAAGGACTTAACAACGAAATCATGGTATTGCAAATTCAATTCACGCGGATGATTCTTTGAAAATAACAGGAAGTCCTGACCGGAGTAACTTTTCTCTCCAATTTTAAAAAGAACACGATCAGTCTGCCCCTGGCGAATCAATTCGCTTACATTTTCTTCGTATGACACAAATTGATATTCTTTCTTTAGCTTCACTACAACCGGGTCACTAATGGAGGCCGTTTTATATCGGTTAGTAAGACGGCGGATCAACTCACCGCGCATTTCTCTGAAAGGGGGGATTGATTTGGAATCAAGCACTTTCACGATGTGAATTCCTTGGGGAGAAAAGAAGGGCTCTGAAAATTCATTTTTATTCAAGGCAAAAGCTACCTTTTCAAATTCTTCGGGCATTTGCAGCCAACTAACCCAAAACTTATTTTTATCGTCGGAATACTGAGCAACATATTGACTGAAGTCGGCAGTGGAATGATTCCTCAACAGTCTGTATATAGAGTCCATTTTACTTGAAGCATTTCTGATTGCGGTAGCCGATGCATTTTGTGGAAGGTATTTAAAAATGTGCATCACCTGAACCTGACTCACCGACACGCTGTTTTTCATGTCATCGTATAGTTTACGGGCTTGCTCTTCTTCGGCAGCAGTATCTTTCAAATAGGACTTTGCCAGAAATCTTCTGTAACTTGCCAGTTCTTCTTTAAATGATTGAGTGGTGTCCATGCCGGCAGACCTGGCCGCACTGACTTTCAATTTGTAATCGATATAAAGATCTAAAAACTCTTCCGGTGTTTTTTTCTCAAGCATAGCCATGCTATTGTTTTTATGAAAGCTATACTCAAACTCAGAACGTGTTACGACTTCACCATTCACCCGCAGAAGAACAGGATCCGATTGAGAGAAAGCATTCACACCGCAGCCAAGCCATACCAGAAACAACAAAACAAGCTTTTTCATATTATAGAAGATTTTCTCTAAACATTAAAACGATGTATATATCAGACAAAAAGCACAAAAACACATTAGTCCGTAAGCGACCTGCGTCTTTGTGCTCTTTTATATTTTTAAAGATAGTTATACCTTACTCCGGACGGCTATAGTTAGGAGATTCACTCGTAATGGTAACGTCATGAGGATGACTTTCCATTACTCCTGCATTGGTAATGCGTGTAAACTTGGCATCATGCAATTTATGAATATCTTGAGCACCGCAATATCCCATCCCTGCACGGAGTCCACCGGTAAGCTGATAAATAACTTCAAAAAGCGAACCTTTGTAAGGAACACGAGCCGCAATACCTTCGGGTACCAGCTTTTTAACATCAGTCTCTCCACTTTGGAAATAACGGTCTTTTGATCCGTTTTCCATTGCTTCCAAAGAGCCCATGCCTCTGTATGATTTGAATTTTCTTCCGTTAAAGATAATCGTTTCGCCCGGACTTTCTTCTGTTCCGGCAACCAATGATCCTATCATCACACAGTTACCACCGGCAGCCAATGCCTTCACCACATCACCCGAGTAGCGCAAACCACCATCGGCAATTAACGGTACGCCGGTTCCCTGCAATGCTTTGGAAACTTCATATACAGCCGAAAGTTGAGGTACCCCTACTCCTGCCACAACACGAGTGGTACAAATAGAACCCGGGCCAATACCAACTTTCACACCGTCCGCACCAGCTTCCACCAACATCCTGGCGGCATCACCCGTTGCAATGTTACCCACCACAATATCTATTTCGGGGTATTTTTGTTTCGCCTCTTTTAATACGTCAATAACTCCTTTGGAGTGTCCATGAGCCGTATCGATAACAATGGCATCGGCACCTGCTGTCACTAAAGCATGCATGCGCTCAAACGTATCGGCCGTTACGCCAACGCCTGCCGCAACTCTCAAACGTCCTTTCGAGTCTTTGCAAGCCATGGGCTTGTCTTTTGCTTTGGTAATATCTTTATAGGTAACCAGTCCGATAAGCTTTCCGTCTTTATCGACTACAGGAAGTTTCTCAATTTTGTATTGTTGTAGTATTTGAGCAGCCGATTCCAAGTCGGTAGATTGATTGGTAGTCACCAGGTTCTCCTTCGTCATAACCTCGTCGATACGTTTGTCCATATTGCGTTCGAAACGAAGGTCACGATTAGTAACAATTCCCACCAGTTTCTTATCATTATCCACAACCGGAATTCCACCGATTTTATATTCCGCCATCAACGCCAACGCGTCATAAACGGTAGAGCCTTGCATGATGGTAACAGGATCATAAATCATGCCATTCTCAGCGCGCTTCACGATAGCAACTTGCTTCGCCTGGTCCTTTATCGACATGTTTTTATGGATTACACCAATTCCTCCCTCGCGGGCAATGGCAATAGCCATTTTGGCCTCGGTAACAGTGTCCATTGCAGCTGTTACAAAGGGAATTTTGAGTTCAATGTTTTTGGAAAACTTTGTCGTTAAATCGACAGTGCGCGGTAAAACTTCAGAATAAGCGGGGATTAACAAGACATCGTCAAAGGTTAATCCGTCCATAACAATCTTATCAGCAATAAATGACATAAAAGTATGCGTTTAAAATTTATTGCGTGCAAATATACGCTTTTTATTCCAGCCTTATAGACTACGACCGTACTTTTTTTTATTAAAAAGACAAAAATAAACGGTGCTCAATCTTTTCAGTATGATTTTTTAAATCCTGATCAGATTGAGCACCGCCCACTTTATTAAACTATTAATTCGCCATTTCAGAGAAGAACTTGATACGAACCAAACGGACTTCTTCTTCCGTAAACTCGTCACCTAGTTCTGCCAAGGCATCCTCCACACCATCGGTTGTCGATTCTTTAAAGTAATCGTAAATGTCAAGCAAGTGATCTTCGTCCATAATTTCATCGAGGAAGTAGTCTATATTTAATTTCGTACCCGAATAAACAATAGCCTCAACCTCATCGAGAAGGTCACTAAATTCAATACCTTTAGACAACGCAATATCATCCAAAGCCACTTTACGATCAATCGCCTGAATGATTGAAACCTTTAGTTTGGATTTGTTAGCAACCGTACGTACCCTAAGGTCCTCAGGTCTTTCAATTTCATTTTCTTCGCAATGCTTTTTAATAAGCACACAGAATTCTTCGCCATAACGTTTGGCTTTACCCGCACCCACACCCGGAATATTTTGCAATTCATCCAGCGTAACAGGATAGATAGTAGCCATCGCCTCCAAAGAAGGATCTTGAAAGATAACATAAGGAGGTACATTCAATTTCTTAGAAAGTTTCTTCCTCAAGTCTTTCAACATAGAATATAAAGCCGGATCCACAGCACATGAACCTCCTCCTCTTGCCGGTGCTTCATCTTCAACTTCTTCAAAATCGTTATCTTCGGTTATCTTGAAAGATTTAGGATGTTTCAAGAATTTGTGTCCTTCATCAGTTACCTTCAAAGTACCATAGTTCTCTACATCCTTACTTAAATAACCAGCGATCAACGCTTGTCTGATTACAGCATTCCACAGTTTGTCGTCTTCACCCATTCCTGAGCCGAAAACCTCAAGGTCTTCATGCAGGTGAGCCTGCACTTCAGAAGTTTCACGACCTTGCAATATGTCAATAATATAATCTGCTTTAAAATTTTCTTTTACCGCTATGATCGTTTCAATCACAGCACACAACGAATCTTGAGCCTCCACTTGCTTTTTAGGGTTTAAACAGTTGTCACAATTTCCACAATTCTCTTCTGTATATTCTTCACCAAAATAATGTAATAGTGATTTTCTTCTACATACAGATGATTCGGCGTATGCAGCGGTTTCGAGCAGAAGCTGCTTGCCTATTTCCTGCTCTGCAACAGGCTTTCCTTGCATAAACTTTTCCAGTTTCTGCAGGTCTTTGTTTGTATAAAAAGTTATGCACTGTCCTTCACCACCATCTCGTCCGGCGCGACCGGTTTCCTGGTAATAACCTTCCAGACTTTTCGGAATGTCATAATGAATCACATAGCGAACATCGGGTTTGTCAATACCCATTCCAAAAGCAATCGTTGCAACGATTACATCAATCTTCTCCATCAAAAAATCATCCTGATTCTGCGTTCTTGTTGCAGAGTCCATTCCGGCATGATAAGCTCTTGCATTGATGCCGTTTGCCTGAAGGATCTCGGCCAGCTCTTCTACCTTTTTGCGACTAAGGCAGTAAATGATGCCCGACTTTTCCTGATTATTTTTGATAAATTTGATAATTTCCTTATCAACATTGACTGTTTTGGAACGTACTTCGTAATATAGATTGGGCCGGTTAAATGATGATTTATAGACCTTTGCATTAACCATTCCCAGGTTCTTCTGAATGTCGTGTTGAACTTTGGGGGTGGCCGTTGCCGTTAATGCGATTACCGGAGCCTTGCCTATTTCGTTTATAATGGGACGAATACGACGGTACTCGGGCCGGAAGTCGTGCCCCCATTCCGAAATACAATGCGCTTCGTCCACGGCATAGAATGAAATCTTTACTGAACGTAGAAAATCGACGTATTCATCTTTAGTCAACGATTCCGGTGCTACATACAACAACTTCGTTTTTCCCGATAAGATATCTGATTTGACTTGATCAATAGCTGCTTTATTTAAGGAAGAATTAATAAAATGAGCAATGCCGTCTTCTTCACTGAAGTTACGCATCGCATCAACCTGATTCTTCATTAACGCGATTAACGGAGAGATAACAATTGCCGTGCCCTCCATTATTAATGAAGGTAACTGATAACACAACGATTTGCCACCGCCGGTTGGCATCAGTACAAAGGTGTCGTTACCATCAAGCAAATTAATCATAATTTCCTCTTGGTTCCCTTTGAATTTGTCAAATCCGAAATACTGTTTCAGTTGTTCCGTTAAATTAATCTTTTCAGCCATTGCATAAGGTTATTTGTTCAATTCCTACGTTAACTATTGCCCGCCTTCCTTAAAAGGGAAGGCTAACAAAGTTATAAACTACTTATTAAAAATCAAGCAAATCGCAATTAATATTTCAGAGCTTCCGCTTTTAAACATTGATTTTTTTGTTGTAACGGATTTGTAAACATCAGGCTGTTTGCAAGCGAGCCATATTGGCTTTTTCCAGCTGAGCCTTAGCGTACTCCAGAGTCACTTCATATTTCTTTTTGTTTTGCGAAGGCAATTCAAACATTGCATCGATCATTATAGCTTCAACGATAGAGCGTAACCCGCGTGCACCCAGTTTATACTCCACAGCCTTGTCAACAATGTACTCCAATACTTCATCTTGAAAAGTAAGCTTCACCTTATCCATCTCAAACAATTTCACGTATTGCTTGATGATAGAATTTTTGGGTTCAGTCAGGATGGCCCGTAATGCCTCACGGTCAAGCGGCTGAAGCGATGTCAGTATGGGTAAACGCCCTATGATTTCGGGAATAAGTCCAAATGATTTCAAGTCTTGAGGCGCGATGTATTGCATCAGGTTGCTCTTGTCTATCAACGTGTTTTTCTGAGTTGCCCCATAACCTACCACGTGCGTATTGAGACGCTGAGCGATTTTTTTCTCTATCCCGTCAAAAGCGCCACCACAAATAAACAATATATTTTTGGTATTAACAGCAATCATCTTTTGATCCGGGTGCTTTCTGCCTCCCTGAGGAGGAACATTCACTACCGAACCTTCCAAAAGTTTCAAGAGTCCCTGTTGTACACCCTCGCCGCTTACGTCACGCGTGATGGAAGGATTGTCACTTTTACGGGCAATTTTATCAATCTCATCAATAAACACGATACCCTTTTCGGCTTCTGCTACGTTATAATCGGCCACTTGAAGCAGTCTGGTCAAAATGCTTTCAATGTCCTCACCCACATAGCCTGCCTCTGTCAACACCGTAGCGTCAACAATAGTAAAAGGCACATGCAGTAGTTTGGCAATGGTTCTGGCCAGAAGAGTTTTGCCCGTTCCTGTGGTTCCAACCATAATGATATTTGATTTTTCAATTTCAACATCATCATTGGTGGTTTCCTGCAACAAACGCTTGTAGTGATTATAAACCGCTACCGAAAGCGATCTTTTAGCCTCGTACTGACCAATTACGTATTGATCAAGGAAGGCTTTGATATCTGTAGGTTTAGGAAGTTCTTTGAGGTTGAGTTCCGTAGCTTCACCTTTATTTTTACCCGACATGGCTTCTTTGGTGATATCGTATGCTTGTTGCGTACACAAATCACAAATGCACCCGTTGATTCCGGTTATAAGGAAACCTACCTGACTTTCATCTCGACCACAAAAACTACACTTCTGTTTCACTGTTTTGTTTGATTTGGAATTACTCATGTTTACTCTTTTGATGGTTTTCTAGACAACACCTCGTCTATCATTCCATATTCTTTGGCCTCAACGGCTGTCATCCAGTAATCACGGTCAGAGTCGGCCCATACTTTATCAAAGTCAGTATGTGCATGTTCTGATATGATGGTATAAAGTTCTTTCTTCATCTTCATGATTTCCCGTGCTGTGATTTCAATGTCAGACGCTTGTCCCTGTGCGCCACCCATAGGTTGGTGAATCATCACCCTGGAGTGAGTAAGGGCCGAACGTTTTTTCTCTGCTCCTGCCACAAGCAATACGGCAGCCATAGAAGCAGCCATACCGGTGCAAATGGTAGCAACATCACTTGAAATAAACTGCATTGTATCATAAATACCTAAGCCGGCATACACCGAGCCACCGGGTGAATTAATATAGATTGAGATATCTTTACCGGGATCTACCGAATCCAGGTAAAGCAGCTGCGCCTGTAATGTATTGGCTGTATAATCATCAATCTGAGTTCCCAAAAAGATGATACGATCCATCATCAAACGTGAGAATACATCCAGTTGCGTCACATTAAGCTGTCTCTCTTCAAGAATATAGGGATTCAAATAATTGGCCTGTGACTGTATCACACCATCTAAAACCATACTATTTATTCCTAAATGTTTGGTCGCATATTTTCTAAAATCATCCATAGTTCTTCTTTTATATAATAGTTATTGATCAGAGAGCAAAGAAACAAAAAAGAACACAGAGACACAAAAGCACAGAGTAAAATTTCATAGGAAATCTCTGCAGCCTTGTACCTCTGTGTTCTTTATCCTTCGTAATATCTAATTTTATTTAAATAAAGCGTTGAATTCTTCTACAGAGACCACTTTGTTTTCAAGTGTCACTTTTCCCTTCAATACTGCAGCTAGTTTAGCTTCAACCACGCGGTTCACCAAACCATCAATGCTTTCTTTCTTCTTCAACATTTCTTTGGCATAGTTTTCAAGAATGTCTTCGGGTACGCTTAGCATGCCATATTGAGCGAACTGAGCTCTTGTAGCATCTTTAGCCATGTTGAGAACATCTTCTTGTTCCACTTTGATTTCAGCTTGCTGAACCAACTGTTCTTTAATAAGGTGCCAAGTTAATTCTTCAACACTTTTATCGTAGTTTTCGTTCACAAACTCTTCGCCTTTATCGGTATTGTTCAGTAACATGATTCTTTTAAGCAAAGCATCCGGATACTCTAACTTACCAACTTTAGCTTCTATCACCTTACGTGCGTCTAAGAGGAATTTGTAATCGCTGTCGGCAACAAACTGCGAAGCAATGCTTTCTTTTACTTTAGCACGGAATTCTTCTTCTGTTGTAACAACATCTTTTCCGAAAACCAAATCAAACAATTCCTGATTCAGGTCACCCTCAACGAAGCGGGTAATTTCTTCTACCTGGAAACTGAAGTTCGATTTAACTTCGGCTGCTGCTTCTTTATCTATTTTCAGCAAAGAAGCCATTTCAGCATCGTGGCCTTCATAAGCTTCGTTGGGATTGAAAGTCAAGACATCATTCACTTTTGCTGCTGCAAAAATGGCTTTCTGTGCTTCGTTCTTCATATAAGAAGGCATCATAACAGCTCCTTCAACCTGAATTCCACCTTCTTTGGTGTTTCCGGCCTCATCGAGTTCAGCCAAAAGACCTTTCAACATATCATTTTCCTGGTAAGCGTCTACCTGGTCATACTTGCCGTTACGTTGAGTATAAGATTTAATTTGGTTATTAACCATTTCATCCGTTACATCGACAGTATAGTAATCAACCTTATCGGTAGCAGCAACTTCTGCTTTAAATTCAGGAGCCAATGCAATATCAAACAAGAAATCGAATTCTTCCATTGTATCGAAATCAATTTGGGGTTGTTTGTCTACATTAGGAAGTGGTTCGCCCAGAATATTCAAGTTGTTTTCTTTAATATAACCGTATACTCTTTCAGAAAGTAATTTGTTTACTTCTTCTGCCATAACGGATTTAGCGTACATCTTCTTTACAAGGCTCATAGGGACCATTCCTTGACGGAAGCCCGGAACTTGCGCTTTCTGACGAATGTTCTTAAGCGATTTCTCAACTTGTTCCTGAAAGTCTGCTTTCTCAAGCTTGATTGTAAGTAATGCACTTACTTTGTCAATGTTTTGTAATGAAACGTTCATTCCGACAATTATTTATTTGATTTATACTTTATTCTATATCTTATAAAGAGCGTGCAAAATTAGTGCTAATCTTTCAATTATCAAATAACATTTATGAATTATTTGTGTATCAACCCCTTTGGAAGATATTCTCAAGGGCATTTTCATTTAAAATATGAATCTCTTTGTCTCTGATTTCAATTAAACCGTCGGTTTCGAAACTCTTCAAAACCCGAATAGCGTTCTCCGTGCTTACGGATGCAAACTCGGCAATGTCTTTTCTATTCATAAATTCAAAAACATTGCAATCGGCGGTATTGAATGAGTTTAGGTAGAGAAGAGTCCGGGCCATCTTGCCATGCATTTGCTTATACAAATGGCTGTGAAGCATTGAAAAGAAACTATTTTCAAGTTCACTATAGCGATGAATCAGTTGAAAACTCATATCGGGGTTTTCTTGTATGACTTGCAACAGATATTCGCGGTCGAACAGGCAAAGGGTTACCTGACTAAGGGCCATTACGGAATAATTGCTGACTTTGTTATTAAACAGTCCCGACAGGGCCACAAAATCGCCTTTACCTACCAGTCTTAAATTCGTATTCTTCCCGCCGTTGCCTTCTATGTATTCTTTAATGAAACCATCGAGCACAAACATCACCGAAGGAGCAAATGTCCCTTGCTTACTGATGATGTCTCCTTTCTGAAAAGTGATTTGTCGTTTGTGAGCTTCCAGGTCCTTCAACCTTTCCTCGGAAAGATTAGCAAAACAGCTTGCTCCTAACTTGATAACGGGAAATCTGGCTGCCAACTCAACTTTATTCATATTTTCATGCATTAACTCATTATCCAGGCAAAAATGCACTGGTCGCACAAAAATATAAAAATCTGCCCGAAACAGCAACGAGATGCTATGCAAAAAACCTCTTTATGTTTTTTAAAAAGATAAAGGCGTTTTTTAAAAACATAAAGAGGTTTTAAGGCAAACTATTAAGCGTTTATTTGGCGCGCTGTGAGCGTGATGTAAAATAGTCAATGATCAGCTCCAGGGGGCAAAACTTTGTAATGGACGACTGTAGTAAGTTGGCTCCGACAAACAAGGTCAGAAACAGCCATTTCAAAGCGACAAAATAGGCCAGCGCCACACTAACAAGAATCATTGTTCCTGCTACGAAACGTACTATTCGTTCTTTCATCTTTCTTCAATATTTATCGTTACTCAACTTTCAAAAACTCATCCACATTGAGAATGTATGCACGCACCGGGAAGCGCGACTGATTGCATTCGTTACATTCCTCAATAATCTCGATAGCACGGTGTGCCGATTCGGCACTCGTAAAGCTGAACATGACAATGGAATTGGTCTTTCCGTTATCAGATCCAAACCAACCTACATTGTATCCTCTTTTTTTGTATCCGGTAATATCACCTACGCTGAATATCTCCACACCGGCTTTCTCCAGCATCTTGGCTACTTTATCTTGAATTTCGCGGATACTTAAAACAACCAATAACTTCATCATACGCTTATTTAATTTTATTTCTCAACATTTTATAATAGAGCAAAGGCACAACGACCAAGGTAAGCACGGTAGATGTAATTGTACCTCCCATTAAAGAGATGGCCAGACCTTGAAATAGCGGGTCGAACAAAATAACAATTGCACCCAGTACAACGGTTCCTGCCGTTAGAACAATGGGAAGTGTACGCACTGCACCGGCTTCAATAACAGCTTCGGTCAGTGGTATACCCTCTTTGAGTCTGATATCAATAAAGTCAATCAGCAGAACTGAATTACGCACCATCACTCCCGCCAAGGCAATAAACCCGATCATTGATGTGGCACTGAAATACGCTCCCATGACCCAATGCCCCACAACAATACCAATTAATGAAAGAGGAATAGCAGTGAGCATCACAACAGGCACCATAAAACTTTGGAACCACCCTACTATTAAGAGGTAAATTATGATTAGAGCTACCGCAAACGCAATACCTAAGTCACGAAAGACTTCATACGTAATTTGCCACTCACCATCCCATTTCATGGAATAATTATCTTCGGTCTCGGGTTGCGAACTATTAAGCACAGTGAGATCATAGCCCGAAGGAAGTTTGATCTCTTCCAACTTCTTATTGACATCCATCATGGCATAAATAGGACTCTCCAGTGAACCAGCTAAGTCGGCTGCTACCATAACGACTCTTTTCTGGTCTTTTCTCCAAATGCTTTTTTCCTTAATAACTTCTTTCACCTGAGTGACATCACCCAAGGAAACAACTTGGCCTTGCATGTTCTGCACCGGAAGACTCTTTAACGCTTCCACGGAGAATTTATCGGCATTGTTCAATTCCAATTGAATAGGTATGGGCGATAACGTATTTTCCTTGTGCAATACGCCCACGTTTTTGCCGGAGACAGCCGCTCTAAGGTTTTCTGTAATTTTCGCAGGGGCTACTCCACGTAGCATGGCCTTTTCTTTATCCACATCAAAACGAATTTCTGTCTGATCGTCTTCAATGAACACATCGGTGTCAACCATGCCTTCTGTCTGATCAAATATGGCTTTTATTTGGCGAGCCACATGAATTTGTTCCTGATAATCGGGACCGTAAACCTCGGCCACGATGGTTGAAAGCACCGGAGGTCCGGGGGGCACTTCAACTACTTTAGCATTGGCTCCCCAGCGTTTGGCAATTTCCTGAATCGGCTGCCGCATTTTTTTTGCAATATCATGGCTTTGAGCACTTCTATCGCCTTTGTCAGTTAAGTTCACCTGTATATCGGCCACATTCTCGCCTTTTCTCAAATCATAATGACGCATGAGGCCGTTAAAACTAATCGGGGCCGACGTGCCCACATAAGTCTGACAGTTAAGTACTTCGTCTTGTGTGCTCACAAAAGCAGCAATCTCTTTTGTGACAGCAGCCGTTTCTTCCAGTGTAGCCGTTTCGGGCATGTCAATAACCACCTGAAACTCATTCTTGTTATCAAAAGGTAACATTTTCACTGGCACTACCTTGAGAAAGAATAAAGAAACCGATGCAATAAGCAAAACCAAGGTTGTCAGCATAAACACCCAGCGCTTTCTGCGTGAAGCAAGCATTGGGCGCATGCTCCATGAATAAAACTTATACAGACGGGTTTGGGTGATATCGTAATCTTCCGGTTCTGTTTCCTTCTTGCTTTCCTGTTGTTTATCATCCTTATGCTTGAGGAATATGTATCCCAAATAAGGGGTCAGTGTCAAGGCAACGATGAGTGAAAACATCATGGCAATGGAAGCACCAATAGGCATCGGGCTCATGTAAGGTCCCATAAGACCGGAGACAAAAGCCATAGGCAGCACTGACGCTACGACGGTGAATGTGGCAAGAATGGTTGGGTTACCCACTTCATTAATGGCATAAAGCGCTGCTTGGCGGAATGACAAATACTTCATTTTAAAATGCCGGTGCATGTTTTCGGCTATGATAATGGAATCGTCGACCACGATACCGGTCACAAAAACCAAGGCAAACAGCGTAATGCGGTTCAGCGTATAATCCATGAAATAATACGCAAACAGGGTCAGGGCAAATGTGATAGGAACCGAGAGGAACACAACCAAACCACCTCGCCAGCCCATAGCCAGCATCACAAAAAGAGTAACGGCAACAATGGCTCCAACCAAGTGGATTAGTAGTTCGGACACCTTTTCAGAAGCCGATTCTCCATAGTTACGTGTCACCGTGATCTGTATGTCCGGTGAGATGGATTCTTTTTTCAGGTGTTCCACTTTACTCAATATCTTCTCAGACAAATGCATGGCATCTGTGCCTTCTTGTTTGGAAATAGCTAAAGTAACCGCCGGATAGTCTGACGGGCTGGCCTTTTTCAGTTCATTATCTGCTTCCTTTCCATAAGCAAACGATACGTATTGAGTGGGAGAAGTAGCAGGTCCTTCGGTGATTGTAGCAATAGAAGACAAGTAAACCGGGTAGCCTTTGTTCATGCCCACTACCAGCTTCTCAACATCTTCACGTGTTTGAAGAAAGTTGCCCGAAGTCACAGCGAAAGTTTCATTACCTGAATAAATATTACCCGCCTGCATCTGAAAATTGGCTGCCTGCATATATTGCCCTATGGAAGCCATATCCAGATTGACACCGGCCAGTTTCTCCTTATCTATTTTTACCGTAACCTGACGAGAACGTCCACCTATTATATCAACATTGGTAACATATTGTATCTTCTTTACTTCGTTACGAATCAGTTCGGCTTGCTGGCGCAAGGTATAGTCGCTGTTGTCTTTACTCCACAACGTTAACGCCAGAACCGGCACATCGTTAATAGAGCGTGTTTTTATTAACGGCATGCTCACACCCTGGGGCATTTTATCCATGTTCTTCATCAACTCGTTGTAGAGGTTGACCAGCGATTTTTCAAAATCCTGTCCGACATAGAACTGTACGGTAAGCATGGCCTGATCTGCCATTGAGGTAGAAACAACATGTTCTACACCGTTTATATTGGAAAGGGTTTTCTCCAAAGGAGCTACCACTTTCGTTTCCATTTCAGTGGGCGTAGCACCCGGCATGCCAATAAAGATATCGGCCACGGGTAAGTTTATCTGAGGTTCTTCTTCTCGGGGAATAAGGTATACGCTATACGCCCCAACCAGGACAAAGGCTACCATCAATAGTAGCGACAACTTACTTTGTAAGAAGCCTCCTGCAATTTTTCCGGCAATTCCTTCTTTCATGTTCTATTTCATTTGCTGGTTTGCACTTTCATTCCATTCTCAAGTCGTTTGCCCTCCGGTAGAATAACCCGATCGTCTTTCTTTAAACCCGAAAGAACTTCTGTCTGATCGCCTACCGTCTGTCCTAAACGCACCCACCTTAATAAGGCTGTTTCTGAAGAAGAAACCACATAAACACCAGTTAAGCCATCCTTATCAATAACAGTTTGGGAAGGAATTAATAAGTTATGCTGCTGAACAGCCGACTGGCTTGTTTCTATCGGAACCAAAATATTAGCATACATACCCGAATAGAGTTTGACCTTTTGCTCTGCGGGGACTTCAACAGTCAGTTTATATTGACCACCGGTTTCAACTGAAGAGCGACTTATCTCCGTAATGGGTGCTTCAAATGATACATCGACAGATTTCACACGCACTATGGCTTTCATACCTTTCTTTATCTTAGCGATATCCGATTCCGTTATGGAACTTTCTACTACCCAATCGCTTCCTTTTTCAACCACAATTAAGGGCATTCCGGGGTTAGCTAATGCGCCCAAATCAATATTGATTTGCGAAATCACCCCACTAAATGGTGCAGTAATCTGAGTATAAGCCTGGTTGGCCTGTACTTCTTTTTTCATCTGTCTGGCCATATCCAGTTTGGATTTCATTGATTGCATTTGCAAATGCACATTCTCATATTCTTTAGTAGAAACTGTTTTGCGAGACAGCATAGCCGCAAATCTTTCTTCATCTTTTTTGGCTAAATCATAAGCCGCCTGAGCCTCGCGAATCATCGCTTCAGCTTGAGCCTTTTTGGCTCCTAATTCTTCGTCGGAAATCGTTAACAATAACTGGCCTTTCGACACGGTATCACCTTTCTTCACCTTGATGGAGGTAACTGTACCCATCATACGAGTACCTAAACGAGCAATTTCTTTAGACTGAACTTGTCCGTTGCCAACAACACCTGTCTGACTCTGATATATAGGATATACAATGGCTACTTTGACGGGTGCACCTTGAGCTTCATTGTTATCTTTATTGCCCGAACATGCAACAAAAAGAGTGGCAGTAAGCGTAAGCACAGCAAAAGTTATGAATGTAATCTTTTTCATATTTGTATTTTTTTATTCGTTTGTAGATGTTAGGAATGCCAAATAGGCAATAGTCAGATTCTTTTTGAAATGCACCATCTCTCTCATTAAGCCCGATTGGGCCAGCTGAGTTTGAATCCTTAATAAATCAGGGGTTGTTGATAACCCTTGGGAATATCTGTCTGTTTGAATAAACAAGGCTTCTTCGGCCTGTTTCACCATAGACTCGGCTTGTTCTACTTCAAAAGTAAGGTCGGCCAATTGTCTCCTTGTTTTTTGGTATTCAACTTCGGCCTGCGACTTGGTTTCGTTCAAACGACTAATCATTTTTTGCTGTTCCAGCTTGGAAGCTTTTATTTTATGCCAGTCTTGCGTTCCTGAGAAGATTTTCCACGACAACCGTATGCCGGCAAAATAGCTGTCAGAGTTGAAACGGAAGGGTTTCACGTCATTGAACTGATAATTTCCAAATGCATTAATTCTAGGTATGAGGGACATTTTGTCTGATTTCAATTGATTTGTTGCGGCCGATAAACCGGCTTCATACGCCGCGACATCAGAACGCAAATTCACAGATAAAGGCTGAACGCGTGTCTCATCAAATTGCACAGCATCAACGTGGTACATCAGTCCGGGCTTTTTCCCCATCAGGAAACCCAGTTGATCAGAAGCGTTCATTATATTGCTTAGTGCAGTCTGATAATCTGTTTGCATTTTATTCTGAAAGACTTTGGCTTCCAAAAGGTCGGCTTTCTGTATTAAGCCGTGTTCATACATATCTTCAGCACGTGTCACAAAAGCATCGGCCGTTTTCAAGGCACTGGCAAGCACCTCTTTGTTCTTATAAGACAATTGAATTTCAAGATAAGCCTTTTTCACTTGAAAGAGCAAGAACTCCTCTTGCCTTCTCTTGGACCACTCCTGCATTTGAGAGTAGTTTCGGGCTGCACTCCGCTGATAAATAGCATCTAAATTAAAGATGGGCTGAGTTACTTCTATTTGTCCCACAAAATCCTTATTAAACCCGGGGTTATTCAATCTGGCAGGATCAAAATCTGTAGCTTCCACACTCTGTTGTTGTAACTTAAACCCGAAAGCATTTAATGGATTATTAGTAAAATAGCCGGTATAAGACAACCCTACCTGAGGCATGAAAACAGCATCGGCACCGCGACTGTTTTCTTTTGCAATCCTGGCCGAATAGGTAGCCTGCTTCAATGATTCGTTATGTAAAATAGCAGAATCAATGGCTTGCGTCAAAGAGATGTGTACCTCATCAATCTGTGCTTTTACTGTCAAAGGTATTAAAAGCAGTAAAAGGATCTGTAAACGAATGTTTTTTGTCTTTCTCATATCTTGTTCTTTTTTCTGCAAAGATAACAAGTAAGAGAATCATTTAGTTTAGTTTTAACCTGCTATGCATCAGGGGATAAACTGTTGTGCAACAGGAGTATTAAATAACAGATTCTTTTTACATTGAGTAATAATGACACGTTATTCTACAGAAAAGCCTTCTTACAAAACATGCAAGAAGGCTTTAAACATATATGATATACTATATCAGTCTTTTAATTGAAAATCTTTTCTCCGTAAAACAAAGCTGTTACTCAAATATTTTTCACGTACAATCTTATTCTCAGCCAATTCTTCAGGGGTACCCTGAAATAATATTTTGCCTTCAAAAAGAAGATATGCGCGGTCTGTTATGCTTAAGGTTTCTTGTACATTATGGTCTGTTATCAAAATACCGATGTTTTTGTCTTTTAACTTCCAGACAATCTGCTGTATATCTTCCACCGCAATGGGGTCAACCCCGGCAAAAGGCTCATCTAGCATAATAAACTTAGGGTCAATGGCCAAGCAACGTGCAATCTCTGTTCTTCTACGTTCTCCTCCCGAAAGCTGATTTCCAAGATTTTTGCGAACTTTTTGCAAACGAAACTCTGCAATCAGACTTTCTAGTTTCTCCTTTTGATATTCTTTGGGTTTGTTGGTCATTTCCAAAACTGAAGCGATGTTGTCTTCCACAGTCATCTGCCGAAAAACAGAAGCCTCTTGAGCCAAATAACCGATACCGGTTTGGGCACGCTTATAAACCGGATAATTAGTTATTTCCAAATCATCCAGAAAAATACGTCCTTCGTTGGGAGTGATTAGTCCTACCGTCATATAGAAAGAAGTCGTCTTACCGGCACCATTGGGACCAAGTAAGCCAACAATTTCGCCCTGCTTAACATCAATAGAAACATGACTAACTACCGTACGTTTACCGTATTTCTTCACTAAATCCTCGGTACGAAGAACCATTCTGTTATCTTCCATATCCATTGTTATTTAGCGGCAAATGTAGTAAAAATAAGCTGAAAAAATGTACATTTGCAAACAAATATACAAGATATGATAAAAGCACTCCGAACTGTTGGTTGTTATGTGGTTCTTATGAAAAGAGCGTTTGCCCGCCCTGAAAGAATGCACATGTTCTTCAAACAATACATCAAAGAAATAGAGCAATTAGGCATAAATTCGATTGGTATTGTACTCCTGATATCTTTCTTTATCGGCGCAGTTATTACCATACAAATCAAGCTTAACATTGAAAGTCCCTGGATGCCCCGGTGGACTGTAGGATATGTAACTCGTGAAATCTTACTTTTAGAGTTCTCATCTTCAATCATGTGTTTAATTCTGGCTGGAAAAGTTGGTTCTAACATTGCCTCAGAACTGGGCACCATGAGAGTTACTCAACAAATTGACGCTTTAGAAATCATGGGCGTTAATTCTGCAAACTATCTTATATTGCCTAAAATCACAGCGCTAGTAACTGCAATTCCTGTTCTAGTAACGTTTAGTATATTTGCCGGAATAATTGGGGCCTTTGCCACCTGTTGGTTTGGCGGCATTATGACGGCCACCGATTTAGAATACGGTTTGCAGTTCACCTTTGTTGAATGGTTTGTGTGGTGCGGTATAATCAAATCTTTATTTTTCGCTTTTATCATTGCAAGCGTATCTGCCTTTTTCGGTTATAGTGTTGAAGGCGGTTCTATCGAAGTAGGTAAAGCCTCTACTGACGCGGTTGTGTCAAGTAGTGTACTGATCCTTTTCGCTGATCTTATATTAACTCAACTATTAATGGGATGATTGAAATTAAGAATCTATATAAATCCTTTGATGATAAAGAAGTACTCAAAGGTATTAATGCCACATTTGAAAACGGAAAAACAAATTTAATAATCGGGCAAAGCGGTTCTGGAAAAACCGTATTCATGAAATGTATTGTAGGGTTATTGCAGCCTACAAAAGGGGAAATATTATATGATGAACGCAATTTCCTGAATATGGGCAAGAACGAGAAGAAGCTTCTTCGGCGTGAAATGGGAATGATTTTTCAAAGTGCTGCTTTGTTTGACTCCATGAGTGTACTCGAAAACGTAATGTTTCCACTAAATATGTTCAGCAAAGACACTCTTCGGGATCGTCAGAGAAGAGCTTTGTTTTGTCTGGATAGAGTAAAATTATCGGATGCAAGCAATAAATTTCCCGGTGAAATTAGTGGAGGAATGCAAAAGCGTGTTGCAATAGCAAGGGCAATAGCACTACAACCGCAGTATTTATTTTGTGACGAACCCAACTCCGGACTAGATCCTAAAACGTCTCTGGTAATCGATGAACTAATTCAGGATATTACAAGAGAATATAATATGACCACTATCATTAATACCCACGATATGAATTCTGTTATGGGTATAGGAGAGAAAATTATTTTTATATATGAAGGACATAAAGAATGGGAAGGTAGTAAGGATGATATATTCACTTCTCCCAATTCCAAGCTAAACAATTTTGTTTTCGCATCGGATTTATTTCAAAAGGTCAAAGAAGCGGAAGTTCAGAATCTTGAAGGATAATAAAAAAGCCAATCGCAAACGATTGGCTTTTTTATTATTGTATTACTTACTTCTGACGAATATATACATTAATAGGGGTTCCTTTCAAATTCCACTTCTCGCGAATCTTATTTTCCAAGAAACGACGATATGGCTCTTTTACGTATTGAGGCAAGTTTGCAAAAAACACAAAAGAGGGTATTTGAGTATTAGGTAATTGAGTAATGTACTTGATCTTAATGTATTTACCTTTATTTGATGGAGGCGGATATGCTTCAATCAAAGGCAACAACTCTTCGTTAAGACGAGCCGTAGAAATTTTCACCTTTCTATTCTCATAAACATCACGAGCTTCTTCCAGCACTTTCAAAATACGTTGTTTGGTTAACGCTGAGGCAAATACGATAGGAAAGTCCACAAAAGGAGCAAAACGAGAACGAATAGCGTTTTCAAACTCCTTCATTACCTTCACGGTCTTATCTTCTACTAAATCCCATTTATTAACAACAACAACAAGCCCTTTTGAGTTCTTTTGTATTAAAGAGAAGATATTCAAGTCCTGACTTTCAATACCCCTCGTTGCGTCCACCATTAAAACACAAACATCAGCTCCTTCAATAGAACGAATGGAGCGAATGACTGAATAATATTCTAAATCTTCATTGACCTTATTCTTCTTTCTGATTCCAGCAGTGTCTACCAAATAAAAGTCAAATCCAAACTTGTTATAACGTGTATAGATAGAATCACGAGTAGTTCCCGCAATCTCTGTTACGATGTTACGTTCTTCACCGATGAAAGCATTAACAATAGATGATTTTCCGGCATTAGGACGTCCAACAACTGCAAAACGAGGAATCTCATCATCTAGGATTTCAGATGTTTCTTTCTTAAACTTACTAACAATCAAATCCATTAAATCACCCGTTCCACTACCTGTCATGGCTGAAATACAATAGGGATCACCTAATCCTAGTGAATAGAATTCCGGCGCATTATATTGTAATTCATGATTATCCGTTTTATTTGCCACAACTATGACCGGGCTATCAGCTCTTCTCAAAATAGAAGCTACTTGCAAATCCAAGTCAGTCAATCCGTTAATAACATCAACTACAAACAGAATCACATCAGCTTCTTCAACTGCCAATAGTACCTGCTTACGTATCTCTTCTTCAAAAATATCATCTGAATTAACGACCCATCCACCTGTATCAACGACGGAAAATTCGCGTCCTAACCATTCAGATTTGCCATATTGTCTGTCACGGGTAGTACCCGCTTCCTCATTTACTATTGCCTGACGAGTCTTCGTCAAACGATTAAAAAGAGTAGATTTTCCCACATTAGGACGACCTACTATTGCTACCAAATTTCCCATAATTATAACTGTCTATTTTCGACTCTCACAGTCTTATAAATCTAAACTTAATCAAGTTGATAACCAAAATTCCGTAGCTCCTTATCCGAACTACGCCAATCTTTATCAACCTTAACAAAGGTCTCCAAATAAATAGATTTTCCAAAAAATCTCTCAAGATCACGACGTGCTTCAGTCGATATTTTCTTCAATGCTTTGCCTTGCTTCCCGATAATAATTCCCTTTTGAGAATCACGTTCTACATAAATAACAGCATGTATTCTTATTAGTTTAGCCTCTTCTTTGAATTGTTCAACAACTACTTCAACAGAATAAGGAATTTCTTTATCATAATACAGCAAAATCTTCTCGCGAATAATTTCATTCACAAAGAATCGAGCGGGTTTGTCTGTTAATTGATCCTTATCAAAATAAGGAGGAGAATCAGGCAATAATTCTTTTATTCGCTTCAATACATAATCAACATTAAACTTCGATAATGCTGAAATAGGTATAATCTCAGCTTTAGGAATAAGTTCTTTCCAAGTCTCAACCAATTCTATTAATTTCTCTTGATTAGTTTGATCAATCTTATTAATCAACAATAAAACAGGCAACTCCAGCTTACTCACTTTAGCAAGAAAATCACTGTTCTTATCAGGAGATTCTATAGTATCAGTTACATAAAGCAGAACATCAGCATCTATTAAGGCTGAAGTAGAGAAATTAAGCATTGACTCTTGAAGCTTATAAGCTGGTTTAACAACACCCGGAGTATCAGAAAATACAATCTGCATTTCTTCCGTATTATATATTCCCATGATACGATGACGGGTAGTTTGTGCTTTGAAAGTAGCGATTGAAATTCTCTCTCCGACCAAAGCATTCATCAAAGTAGATTTTCCAACGTTAGGATTACCTACAATATTAACAAAACCAGCTTTATGCATATTATCACTTATTATAAATTAGAAAAAAAAACGCATCGAATAAAAAATAGGATGCGTTTTTATATATATCAGCAACTATCGGTTACTTTTTACTTCCGTCATAACCCCATTTAACATAAACAGCTCCCCAGGTAAATCCTGCTCCAAAAGCTGTGAAAATTAAATTGTCACCTTTCTTTAGTTTTTCTTCAAAATCCCAAATGCAAAGAGGTAATGTAGCAGCACTTGTATTACCGTAACGATGAATGTTAACCATCACCTTTTCAATTGGCAATTCCATTCTATGTGCCACTGCATCAATAATACGCATATTAGCCTGATGAGGAATAACCCAAGCTATGTTATCTTTATCCAAAGAATTTCTCTCAGCAACAGCAGCTGTTGCATCGGACATGTTAGAAACTGCATACTTAAAAACAGTTCTACCTTCTTGGTAAACATAGTGCATGTGATTATCAATGGTGAAATAAGAAGAAGGACAAACTGAACCGCCCGCTTTCATGTGCAAGAAAGGAAGTCCTTTACCATCTGTTTTCAACAGCGAATCCATAATACCATAATCTTCCGTTGTGGGTTCCACCATAAAAGCAGCTGCACCATCACCAAATATTGGACAAGTAGAACGGTCCGTATAATCTGTCACTGAAGACATTTTATCAGCTCCTACTATTATGACTTTTTTATATCTGCCAGAGCGAATAAAAGAAGCAGCGGTTTCCATAAGGTAAAGAAAGCCACTGCAAGCAGCTTGAAGGTCAAATGCAAATGCATTTTTCAAGCCTAATTTATCGCATAAGATTGATGCTGTTGAGGGAAAGTGATAGTCGGCTGTGCTTGTAGCAACAATTACCAAATCAATATCATCAGGATTTGCTCCCGTACGTTGCATTAATTGCTTGGCGGCTTTTCTAGCCATGTAAGAAGTCCCAAGGCCTTCTTCATTCAAAATTCTTCTTTCTTTGACTCCTATTCGAGTCATAATCCATTCGTCGTTGGTATCAACCATCTTGGATATCTCCTCATTTGTCAATACATAATCGGGAACATATCCACCAACTCCTGTGATTACAGCGTTAATTTTTTCCATTATCCTACTTTGAATTTGCAAAATGATATACTTAAAATACAGCCGTAAGTTTTAAACCCCGGCTGCTAATTCTTAAGTATACATCAACTAAACTGTATATTATACAGCTGCTTCTTTAACAATAGCAAGTTTGCCTCTGTAGTATCCGCAAGCGCCACATACAGTATGGTAAACATGCCACTCACCACAATTAGGGCATACAGCCAATGTAGGAGCTACTGCTTTATCATGAGTTCTTCTCTTCGCAGTTCTTGTTTTTGATTGTCTTCTCTTAGGATGTGCCATTTTTCTAAACTTTAATTATTATCTAATATTTTTTTTAATTCATTCCAACGAGGATCTATATTTTCTTCTTCCTCTACGTTATCAATAACAGGTCCCTCAAATCCTTCTACATCATTATCATCTGACTCATCATTAGCACTACCTCTTAAATGCTTACTCAATTTGCTAGTCATAGCCTTATTGCATTTTCCAGGTGCATGCACATGCTTCATTGGAATAGATAATTCAATAAATTCATAAAGAAACCAAGCTATATTTATTTCGCCTTCATTTTCAGGGATAACAATCAAGTCATCTCCCTCCTCTGCGTACTCAGTTCCAAACTTCACAAACAGCCTATTGGTTGTTGAAACAGACTGCTCCATATCATCCAAGCATCTATCGCAAGGAATCCACACCACACCTTCGCAATCAAAATTAAACTCGAAAGCGTGAGAAAGCCGTTTTACCTTAACAATTGCATTGACTTTACCTTTCTGAATATCAGGTCCGTCAATGTTAGCAAAGAAAACATTATCAAGCAAGAATTCATAACTAGATGATTCCGCCTGCATTCCCTTTAAATCAATTTTATATTTATCAAACTTTCCCAAAGCCCTTACTTTTATAATCAATACAAAGTTATAAAAAAAGCCTGAAACTCAAGATCAATCCGTTTGTTTTGGCATTTTGCTCAAACGAAGAAATGAATTCGGGCGACAAAGATACAAATAATAATAGTCAAAACGTAGTAATTGCGTTAAAACTTTATGAATAAAGTCCAATTAACAAATTGACCGCTGCTCCATTTATGACTTAAGGCTATATAAAGTATGAGCTATAGCACATCTTATATCCTCGCTAAACGCAAAAAGTCCCACAGCGTTGAGCTGCAGGACTTCTCTAAAAACGGCGACTACCTACTCTCCCACTGTTACGCAGTACCATCGGCGTGACAAGGCTTAACTTCTCTGTTCGGAATGGGAAGAGGTGGAACCCTTGTGCTATAGTCACCTTAATAAGGTAGACATAATGTACACAAAAAATAAATCAATCAATCAGCTAAACGTATATAAAAACCATACTGACAAGAAGAAAGTGAACGGGCAATTAGTATTGCTCGGCTGTGATATTTCTATCTATACACCTGCAACCTATCAACGTCATCGTCTTTGACGACCCTAAGAAATCTAATCTTGTGGCTGGCTTCGTACTTAGATGCTTTCAGCACTTATCCAATCCCGACTTAGATACCCGGCGATGCACCTGGCGGCACAACCGGTAAACCAGAGGTCAGTCCAACACGGTCCTCTCGTACTAGTGTCAGAGCCACGCAAATTTCATACGCCCACGATAGATAGAGACCGAACTGTCTCACGACGTTCTGAACCCAGCTCGCGTGCCACTTTAATGGGCGAACAGCCCAACCCTTGGGACCTTCTCCAGCCCCAGGATGTGACGAGCCGACATCGAGGTGCCAAACCCCTCCGTCGATATGAGCTCTTGGGAGGGATCAGCCTGTTATCCCCGGAGTACCTTTTATCCTTTGAGCGATGTCCTTTCCATACAGAAACACCGGATCACTATGCTCTAGTTTCCTACCTGATCGACTTGTCGGTCTCCCAGTCAAGCACCCTTATGCCATTACACTCTACGGACGGTTACCAATCGTCCTGAGGGTACCTTTAGAAGCCTCCGTTACACTTTTGGAGGCGACCACCCCAGTCAAACTACCCACCAAACAGTGTCCCCATTACAAACGGGTTAGAATTCAAACAATCAAAGGGTCGTATTTCAACAGCGACTCCACGAATACTAGCGTACCCGCTTCATAGTCTCCGACCTATCCTACACATCAATGGCCCAAATTCAATGTTAAGCTATAGTAAAGGTTCACGGGGTCTTTTCGTCCCATCGCGGGTAATCGGCATCTTCACCGATACTACAATTTCACTGAGCTCACGGTTGAGACAGTGTCCAGATCATTACACCATTCGTGCAGGTCGGAACTTACCCGACAAGGAATTTCGCTACCTTAGGACCGTTATAGTTACGGCCGCCGTTTACTGGGGCTTCAATTCAATGCGTCTCTTGCGATAACATCTCCTCTTAACCTTCCAGCACCGGGCAGGTGTCAGGCTGTATACGGAATCTTTCGATTTTGCACAGCCCTGTGTTTTTGTTAAACAGTTGCCTGGACCTATTCTCTGCGCCCTCTCTTGCGAGGAGGGACCCTTTATCCCGAAGTTACAGGGTCAATTTGCCTAGTTCCTTAACCGTGATTCACTCAAGCGCCTTAGTATATTCAACCCGACTACGTGTGTCCGTTTACGGTACGGGTACCTATAAGATTAAGTTTAGCGGATTTTCTTGGAAGTCTGCTTACATGCACTATTGGATTGTCCGAAGACGCTCCATACTATCAGGTTCGAATCGGAATGTGGATTTGCCTGCATTCCTCAACTTCTACACCCTTTAACGAACTATTCCGTCAGTTCGCGGCACTATCACTACTCCGTCCCCACATCACTCTTAAAGGTAGTAATGGAATATTAACCATTTCAGCCATCGGCATTGCCTTTCGGCGGAGCCTTAGGACCCGACTAACCCTGATCCGATTAGCGTTGATCAGGAAACCTTAGTCTTTCGGCGAGGGGGTTTCTCACCCCCTTTATCGTTACTTATACCTACATTTGCGTTTCCACACGCTCCAGAGAAGCTCACGCTTCGCCTTCAACGCAGAGTGGAATGCTCCCCTACCAACCATTATATGGTTCCATAGCTTCGGTAAACCGCTTATGCCCGATTATTATCCACGCCAAATTCCTCGACTAGTGAGCTGTTACGCACTCTTTAAATGAATGGCTGCTTCCAAGCCAACATCCTAGCTGTCTTAGCAATCTGACTTCGTTAGTTCAACTCAGCGGTTATTTGGGGACCTTAGCTGATGGTCTGGATTCTTCTCCTCTCGGACGCGGACCTTAGCACCCGCGCCCTCACTCCTGTTCTCAAACTAATGCGCATTCGGAGTTTATCAAGACTTGATAGGCGGTGAAGCCCTCGCATCTTATCAGTCGCTCTACCTCACATTAGTAATAAACAAGGCTGCACCTAAATGCATTTCGGGGAGTACGAGCTATCTCCAAGTTTGATTAGCCTTTCACCCCTACCCTCAACTCATCCGGAAGCTTTTCAACGCTTATCGGTTCGGTCCTCCAGTTAGTGTTACCTAACCTTCAACCTGGCCAAGGGTAGATCACTTGGTTTCGCGTCTACTCCTTCCGACTAAATCGCCCTGTTAAGACTCGCTTTCGCTTCGGCTGCAGGTCTCAAGACCCTTAACCTTGCCGGAAAAAGTAACTCGTAGGTTCATTATGCAAAAGGCACGCCGTCACAGCACAAGGCTGCTCCGACCGCTTGTAGGCACATGGTTTCAGGAACTATTTCACTCTTCTATTCGAAGTGCTTTTCACCTTTCCTTCACAGTACTGGTTCACTATCGGTCTCTCAGGAGTATTTAGCCTTACCGGATGGTCCCGGCAGATTCACACAGAATTTCACGTGTTCCGCGCTACTCAGGATACCACTAGGGTCAAACAGTATTCGAATAAGGGGCTATCACCCGCTATGGCATAACTTTCCAGTTACTTCTTCTCTACTGTTGAGATCCCACATCGTGGTCCTACAACCCCATATATGCCGTAACATATATGGTTTGGGCTATTCCGCGTTCGCTCGCCACTACTAGCGGAATCATTATTATTTTCTTTTCCTGCAGGTACTAAGATGTTTCAGTTCCCTGCGTTAGCCTACTGCATAGCAGTATAATATCTCTTCAAGATACTGGGTTGTCCCATTCGGAAATCTTCGGATCAAAGGTCATTTGCACCTACCCGAAGCTTATCGCAGCTTATCACGTCCTTCATCGCCTCTGAGAGCCAAGGCATCCACCATGTGCCCTTGCTTACTTTCTTCTTATCAAACACTTCTTAATCCAATATAAATATCGAATCAAAACGTATGGTTGATATATACTTTTAGCTCTTACTAAAAAATTTACTTTTTGCTTTTGTACATTATGTCAAAGATCGTTGTCGGTTCTAAAGAACCTGAAGTGGAGAATAACGGATTCGAACCGTTGACCCTCTGCGTGCAAGGCAGATGCTCTAGCCAGCTGAGCTAATCCCCCGAATCAAGAGATTCGTAGTCCCAGGCAGAGTTGAACTGCCGACCTCTACATTATCAGTGTAGCGCTCTAACCAACTGAGCTATAGGACTGTGTTCAAACCCTTGCCTTTCGGCTCGGCTTCTTTTTTTTCTCTTGTGTTATCTAACAACTATATATTAAATAAACAAGTACCAGTAGTACAACAGATAAATCTAACCTTAATCAGACTTAAAGTAATAATCATAAAACCTTTTACGAAATCACTCCAGAAAGGAGGTGTTCCAGCCGCACCTTCCGGTACGGCTACCTTGTTACGACTTAGCCCCAGTCACCAGTTTTACCCTAGGACGCTCCTTGCGGTTACGTACTTCAGGTACCCCCGGCTCCCATGGCTTGACGGGCGGTGTGTACAAGGCCCGGGAACGTATTCACCGCGCCGTGGCTGATGCGCGATTACTAGCGAATCCAGCTTCACGAAGTCGGGTTGCAGACTTCGATCCGAACTGAGAGAGGTTTTTGGGATTGGCATCCGGTCGCCCGGTAGCTGCCCTCTGTACCCCCCATTGTAACACGTGTGTAGCCCCGGACGTAAGGGCCGTGCTGATTTGACGTCATCCCCACCTTCCTCACATCTTACGACGGCAGTCTCACTAGAGTCCTCAGCATGACCTGTTAGTAACTAATGATAAGGGTTGCGCTCGTTATGGCACTTAAGCCGACACCTCACGGCACGAGCTGACGACAACCATGCAGCACCTTCACAGAGACCTTGCGGCGATAATCTTTCAACTATATTCCTCTGCAATTCAAGCCCGGGTAAGGTTCCTCGCGTATCATCGAATTAAACCACATGTTCCTCCGCTTGTGCGGGCCCCCGTCAATTCCTTTGAGTTTCACCGTTGCCGGCGTACTCCCCAGGTGGAATACTTAATGCTTTCGCTTGGCCGCTTACTGTATATCGCAAACAGCGAGTATTCATCGTTTACTGTGTGGACTACCAGGGTATCTAATCCTGTTTGATACCCACACTTTCGAGCCTCAGTGTCAGTTGTACCCCAGTGAGCTGCCTTCGCAATTGGAGTTCTTCGTGATATCTAAGCATTTCACCGCTACACCACGAATTCCGCCCACCTCTTGTACACTCAAGACATACAGTATCAACTGCAATTTCACGGTTGAGCCGTAAACTTTCACAGCTGACTTATATGTCAACCTACGCTCCCTTTAAACCCAATAAATCCGGATAACGCTTGGATCCTCCGTATTACCGCGGCTGCTGGCACGGAGTTAGCCGATCCTTATTCATAAGGTACATACAAAAAGGGACACGTCCCTCACTTTATTCCCTTATAAAAGAAGTTTACAACCCATAGGGCAGTCATCCTTCACGCTACTTGGCTGGTTCAGACTCTCGTCCATTGACCAATATTCCTCACTGCTGCCTCCCGTAGGAGTTTGGACCGTGTCTCAGTTCCAATGTGGGGGACCTTCCTCTCAGAACCCCTATCCATCGTAGACTTGGTGGGCCGTTACCCCGCCAACTATCTAATGGAACGCATCCCCATCGCTTACCGAAATTCTTTAATAAAGAGAACATGCGAACTCTTTATACCATCGGGTATTAATCTTTCTTTCGAAAGGCTATCCCCGAGTAAGCGGCAGGTTGGATACGTGTTACTCACCCGTGCGCCGGTCGCCATCTGAAGTATTGCTACCCCAATGCTGCCCCTCGACTTGCATGTGTTAAGCCTGTAGCTAGCGTTCATCCTGAGCCAGGATCAAACTCTTCATTGTAAAAGTATTGTGTACTTATAAAAAATACCCGAAAGTATCTCTCATAAGCAGTTTTTAGCTCTGTTCAGGATTTCGTAAATTTATTTAAGTTCACACCCTGCTGAAAGCAGGATATTGACGGTTCTAAATTTTACCCAAAATAACTTCTCTTAAATGATCCGTTTCCGAAGAAACCAAACAAGAAGAAAAGCATTTTGCTATTGTACTACTTGTATTGTTTATGTAATTCTATCAAAGAACGCTTCTTTTATTTTCGCTTTGTTTTCTAAAGCGGGTGCAAAGGTAAGGAGTTTAAAAGTAACAACCAAATGTTTTCGGAAGTTTTTTTAAAAGTTTTTTTTTCGTTAAGCTACCTTCTAAAACTCTTTTAGCAAGAGCGAAGGCCTAAACAAAAAAAGATCCTTTTTTGCGAACCGGACTGCAAAGATAAAGACTTTTTAGCTTCACTTCCAAACTTTCAGAGAAGTTTTTTTTTAAAAGTAAAACCGCATGAGTCAAACCCTACAGGCGCTTTATCAACATTTCAAGAAAACACTTTGTCTCTCTTGCAAAGCGGGTGCAAAAGTAGAAGCTTTTGCCATACAAAACAAGAAGATCATACTCTTTTTTTTAAGAAGAAAGGAGCGAAAAGGCTTAAAGCGCTAGACATCAGGAGGTAACACCATGAAAATAAATACAAAGAAAGGGGGAACCGGAGAAATACGAAGAATGGGGATACCTTATATTATATAGGGGGAAATGTAATCAGAGAAAAAAAAGGGTTATTGCAATAGTAAGAAGGAAGGCAAGGATGGAAGAAAAAGACTCGAAACAAAGTGGGGGTATCAAGAAAACAAAGTAGGAAGGTGGTAGTTGAAAGGCGAAAGGCAGACATTAGCGAAGAAGAAAGAAGAAGGAAGGACAGGATAGACTATTCAATAGCTCAAGCGAAAAGAACCCAAAGAAAAAAGAGCGGCTAACCTTGGTTGGACGACTGGCTAACCATCGTTGGTCGACTGGCTAACCTTGGTTGGACGACTTAACAACCATGGTGAGCCGGCAAATGCAAAAGGAAGATACTCGAAAGAAAAGAGAAGAAAAGAGAGAAGACAAGATTACTAGACACCGCTAATGCGTAATTATATATAAGTATAAACAGTATACTTAGTTACTATAAAAAGATGCTACATAAAAAGAATATCGGCTTTTTTTTATACTTTTGTCACAAGATACAGTCGACTACAAAAATTACATAGAAAAAATGAAGATCATTGATTTAATAAACTCCAACGAAAAAACAGCTTTTTCATTCGAAATTTTACCCCCACTAAAAGGTACGGGTATCGAAAAACTGTATACTACAATTGATACATTAAAAGAATTTGATCCCAAATACATCAATATAACGACTCACAGAAGCGAATATATTTATAAGGACTTGGGTGAAGGATTATATAAACGAGACAGGCAGCGTCGAAGACCAGGCACTGTTGCTGTTGCAGCCGCTATTCAAAATAAATATAACATCAAAACAGTTCCCCACATTTTATGTAGCGGGTTCACTAGAGAAGAAACAGAATATGTTCTTATTGATCTGCAATTCTTAGGAGTTACAGATTTACTGGTTCTTCGTGGAGACAAAGCAAAGCATGAATCCGTATTTACACCTGAAGGAGATGGTTATTACCACGCCATACAGTTGCAAAAACAAATCAATAACTTCAATAAAGGAATCTTTGTCGATGGCACTTCAATGCAAAACATGGAACAGCCTTTTTCTTATGGAGTGGCTTGCTATCCTGAGAAACATGAAGAATCACCAAATATAGAAGACGATATTTACTGGTTAAAGAAAAAGGTTGAAACCGGAGCTGAATATGCGGTCACACAGCTATTTTATGATAACAAGAAATATTTTGATTTCGTAGATAGAGCACGTCAAGCAGGAATCACTGTTCCCATTATTCCGGGCATCAAGCCTTTTAAAAAACTGTCACAGTTAACAATGATTCCAAAAACTTTTAAAGTTGATCTTCCCGAAGATTTGACTAAAGAGATTCTTAAATGTAAGAATGACAACGAAGCTCAACAAGTGGGAATTGAATGGTGCATTGCTCAATGCAAAGAACTCATTGAATACGGAGTACCTAGCTTACACTTCTACACAATCTCAGCTGTGGACAGCATTAGAGAGGTAGCTCAAAAAATATATTAGATATGCAATTCGGAGATGTCATAGGACAAGACCACATTAAGCAAAAACTTATTGAGGAAGTAAATGAAGGTCGCATTCCTCATGCGCTACTTTTATGTGGTAATGAAGGGGTTGGAAAACTTCCATTGGCGATAGCTTACGCACAATACATTTGCTGCACTAACAAGCAATCAACCGACTCATGCGGAACTTGTCCGTCGTGCATCAAGTTCAAGAAACTAATACATCCCGATTTGCATTTCATGTTTCCCATCGTGAAAAATGCAAAAGCAAAAAAAGAAATTTGCGATGATTACATTTCCGATTGGCGCCATTTTTTAGAAAAGATGCCCTATATGAGCATAAACAATTGGCTGAATGAACTTCAGGCAGAAAACTCACAAGCCATAATTTATGCTAGGGAGAGCGATGAGATCATAAGAAAGCTTAGCCTTAAATCAAGTGAAGGAGGACATAAGGTTTCAATTATCTGGTTACCTGAAAGGATGCATGTAGTGTGCGCAAATAAATTGCTTAAACTTCTGGAAGAACCACCCCAGAAAACAATATTCATCCTTGTTTCCGAAAATCCAGAGATGATTTTACCTACCATATTGAGCAGAACACAACGTTTAAATATTCCTCGAATAGAAGAGAGTTGTATTGCCAATACACTACAGACCAAATATGCAATTGCTTCAGCAGATGCGCAAAACATTGCTCACACAGCTAATGGAAGTTTTGTTAAGGCTCTTGATGCCATCCATTTAAATGAAGAAAAAAGGCTTTTTTTTGATTTATTTGTTAGCCTAATGCGTCTTTCTTACCAACGGAAGATAAAGGAAATGAAAATATGGAGCGAAAGCGTAGCCGCTATGGGAAGAGAGAAACAAAAAAACATGCTTGATTATTGCCAGCAAATGATTCGAGAAAATTTCATCTTTAATCTGAAGCAAAAAGATCTTACTTACTTAACAATCGATGAAGAAAATTTTGCCAAACGCTTTTCTCCTTTCGTTAATGAGAAGAATGTTATAGGAATTATGAATGAATTGAGCCAAGCTCAAAGAGATATAGAACAAAATGTAAATGCCAAAATGGTTTTTTTTGATTTTTCCTTGAAAATGATTGTGTTATTAAAACAATAATGTATCATTGTAAAATCAAAACTAAGGCCCTATAAATATAAGAAACAATATGGATTATAAATTAAATAACGGTAGCGGAAAACTTTGTTGCAAAGGTTGTTCCCGACAAGATAAGAAACTTAATACTTATGATTGGTTGGCAGATGTCCCCAATAATGCCGAAGAATCAGATATGGTTGAAGTTCAATTTAAAAATACTCGTAAGGGGTATTATAAAAATAGCAATAAAATAAAGCTTGAGAAAGGTGATACAGTCGCCGTTGAAGCTACGCCCGGGCACGACATCGGGGTAGTAACACTTACAGGTAAGCTAGTACCTTTGCAAATGAAAAAGGCGAATAACCGCCCTGATGCTGAAATAAAACGTATCTACCGCAAAGCAAAGCCTGTAGATATGGAAAAATATAATGAAGCCAAAGCCAAAGAACATGCAACCATGATTAAGGCTAGACAGATTGCAGCCAATCTCAATCTTAACATGAAAATAGGAGATGTTGAATATCAAGGCGACGGTAATAAAGCTATTTTTTACTATATCGCTGATGAGCGTGTTGACTTTCGTCAATTAATCAAGGTACTTGCCGAAGCATTTAGAGTGCGCATCGAGATGAAGCAGATAGGGGCACGTCAGGAAGCTGGCCGTATAGGAGGTATTGGGCCTTGTGGCAGAGAACTCTGTTGCGCAACCTGGATGACAAGTTTTGTCTCTGTATCAACCAGCGCAGCTAGATTCCAGGACATATCTCTTAATCCACAGAAGTTGGCTGGTCAGTGCGCCAAATTAAAATGTTGCATGAATTATGAAGTCGACAGTTACGTCGAAGCCCAAAAGAAACTGCCATCTAGAGAAATTGAATTAGAAACTAAAGATGGCACCTATTATTTCTTCAAGGCAGATATTATGGCAAATCAGATAAGCTATTCAACAGATAAAAATTTCCCAGCTAATCTGATAACTATTAGTGGTAGAAGAGCTTTTGAAATTATAAGTATGAATCGAAAAGGGGTTAAGCCAGATACATTAATCGAATCTGAACGCAAACCTGAGCCTAAAAAACCAATCGATTTACTGGAACAGGAAAGCCTTACCCGCTTTGATAAACGTCATGGAAGTGGTGATAACACATCAAATAATTCCCAAAACAGAAAAAAGAAAAAAAGTAATAACAGGCCTCAGCAGGCGCAAATGCGTAACGAAAAAGAAAATTCTAGAGTCCAGGCCCAAGCGCCCAATGACGCTCAACAAGTAAAAGAAGAACAAGGTTCGCACAATAAACCCAATAGAAATAACAGAGACCGTAACGGAAGAAGAAATTTTCCTCGTCCTCAAGAGAGAAACAAAAAAGATGATCAGCAAGTTAAGGAATAGTATTATAATTACTCTTTCTACACTGTTTTTATTCAGTTGTGAAAATGGCTCTGTGTATCATAGCTTTAAGCATGTTAATCCGAAAGGATGGAGCAAACATGATACTCTTTCGTTTGAAATTGGGCTAAAAGAAACTGCTTACCGATATAACATACGAGCACAAATAAGAAATTTGAGCTCGTATGCATATCAGGATTTATATTTGTGCATAAAAAGCAATATTCCTGATTCTACCATCTGGCAAACTGATACTATTAAGTTTCAACTGATTAATAAAGAAGGAGAAATTATTGGTAAAGGATGGGGAGATTTATATGAGCTATCAGTTCCATATAGAGAAAATATACTAGTAAAACCAGGCAAATATACGATAAAGATTTCTCATGAAATGAAGGATAATTACCTGAAAGGGATTAATGATGTGGGGATTAAAGTAGAATAAGGGCTTATCTAACGGCGACTTCTACCCGCATCAATTCTTAAAAAGATGAACAGTAAAATGCTAAATCCCCAAAGTGAAGAACCTCCATAGCTAAAAAAAGGTAAAGGTATACCAATTACGGGTGTAAGACCTAATACCATACCTATATTAATAAACAAGTGAAAGAGGAATATACTTACTACCGAATAGCCATACACACGCCCGAAGGTTCCATGTTGCCTTTCAGAGAGTGCAATCAATCTTAAAATAAGGATCAAAAACAGGAGAAGAACAATTGAAGCGCCAACAAAACCCTGTTCCTCCCCTACCGTACAAAAAATAAAATCGGTATCTTGTTCGGGTACATACTTCAGTTTTGTCTGAGTTCCATTCAGAAAACCCTTGCCTGTTAATCCTCCAGAGCCAATGGCTATTTTGGATTGATTTACGTTATAACCGGCTCCTGATAAATCTTCCTCCATGCCTAATACAACCTTAATTCTTATTTGTTGATGAGGTTCCAATACTTTATTGAAAACATAATCGCATGAATATAAGAAACCGATAGACGTAATTGTAAACAAACCAATAAGTGCATAAGAAAGAAAGCGTTGGCTTAGGTACAAATAAAACAAGTAACACGCTGCACCAATACACAACGCCCACAGTATCCAAACCAGATTAAATTCGTAAACGTATTCAGAAACTAAAAAAGACAATCCCAAAGTTAAAACACTTACTCCTAAGATATTTCTTACCAATAACCATTTTCTTTGATAAACCCATAACATGCTCGCCGTAAACAGAAGAATAAGGCACAACACAACGAACTCGCCCAGCGGTGTAGGCGTTTCTGCAATAAACAATTCGCTAAAGCGAATACCAATGATAAAATATAAAACAGCACAAAGTCCTAAAAAAAGGACCGTACCAGACATGCCTTCTCTATATAATACAAGAAAGAAAGCCAAATAAACCAAAGCTGAGCCTGTTTCTCTCTGCATGATGATAAGTATCATTGGTACCATAATGATAGCGAGCAAGCCTACAAAATGCCTCAATTTATTTATACTAAACGAATATGAGTTCATATATTTTGCCAAGGCAAGCGCAGTTGCAAACTTAGCGAACTCAGCCGGTTGCAAACTAACTGGTCCTAATTGCAACCACGAGCGGGAGCCTTTCACATCTGGAGCAATGAATATAGTTACCAGTAATAGTAACAGCATTCCTATATATATAAAATAAGAAAACATATCAAACAACTTGTCTTCAAGCATAAGCAAAACAAAGCCTATTCCAAAAGAACATACAATCCAAACAAGTTGCTTACCTGCACGAGTTGAAAAATCAAGGAAGTCAGGATTGCCGTAATCATAACTCGCACCACAAACACTAAACCATCCACAAGTAATCAACAAAAGATAAATGATAATGGCAACCCAATCAATTGATTTCCATAGACTAATACTCCTTGAAGCCATACTGAATTAAATTAGTGTTACTGATTTCATCAACAGTTTTCATACGTTCGGGTGAAAGAGTTCCTTTTAAATATTTCTCCATTAACACTGAAGCAATAGGAACGGCCCACGTAGCCCCAAAGCCAGCATTCTCCACATAAACGGCAATGGCTATTTTAGGTTTATTCATCGGAGCAAATCCCATAAATATAGAGTGGTCCTTACCTTTATTTTGTGCTGTTCCTGTTTTGCCGCACACCTCAATGTCAGGTAAATTGGCTCCACGACATGTTGCGCCATATGCCGTTCCTACAACCGCTCCGCGCATTCCTTTTACTACTAAATCGTAGTATTGAGGCGAGATTGTTGTATATCTTGGGAAGCGATACAAACTGTCTAATTGATCATGCTGTATCTTTTTCACAATATGAGGAGTTATAAAATGTCCCCTATTCGCTATTGTTGCAGCCAAATTTGCCATTTGGACAGGCGTAAGCAATATCTCACCTTGGCCGATAGAGGTATGAATGATTCTAAGTCCTCCCCATCTCCCTTTACCATATATTTTATCATAGAATTGTGCATTAGGGATTAAGCCGCGCTTCTCACCAGGTAAGTCAACCCCAAGCTTATATCCAAATCCCATAGAAACCATATGATCTTTCCAAACGGTTAACGCTTTAGCAGAAGAACCGTATTTTTTATTATCTATCATTCGATATAATCCCCAACAAAAATAAGAATTACAGGAAGTAGATAGAGCTGGCATAAAAGGAATAGGCGAAGGATGTGCATGACAGCCAACACGCAAGCCAGGTACAACAAAGCCATGATAACATGGGAATGTGGTGTTTTCATTTACAATTCCCTCCTGCAAAAAAATCATTCCTTGAGCAGTCTTAAAAGTTGATCCGGGGGGGTATGCAGCCATAAGTGGCCGATTAAACAATGGTTTCAAAGGATCTTTCTCTAACTCCAGATGATTTTTTCCTCGTTGGCGTCCTACCATAACCATAGGATCATAAGAAGGCGCAGATACAAAACAGAGAATCTCGCCCGTTTCAGGTTCAATAGCCACTATACTTCCCATTTTACCATGCATCAGCTTCTCCCCTAACGTTTGCAGCTCCACATCTAAACTTAGTGTTATATCCTTTCCTGGAATAGGTACTTTATCGTAAATGCCGTTTTTATAATGCCCTTGAATACGACCATGGGCGTCTCTTAAAAGAATTTCAACCCCTTTTTCTCCTCTTAAATACTTTTCATATGATTTTTCAACACCTTGTTTTCCTATATAATCCCCCCTCACATAATAGTCATCTTCTTCAATATCTCTCATTGAGACCTCACCAATATCTCCCAAAGCATGTGCAGCAACATTATATGCATATTGACGAATGGTTCTACGCTGTATATAAAATCCCGGAAAACGAAATAGTTTTTCTTGAAACACACCACACTCCGCTGCCGATAGCTGAGTCATAAAAACCTGATGTGTATATTTAGAATAACCTGGGTTCTGCTTCCTATCACGAATATCAAGCATCCTTTTCAAGAAAAATGCAGATGTTATGTTCAGAGTCTTACACAAATCAGTTGTATCCAGCTGCGTTATTTCGTTAGGAACAATAGTTATATCATATGCTGGCTGGTTAAAAACCAACAATTTACCGTTTCGGTCGTAGATAGCTCCTCTAGATGGATATTGAGTCTTTTTAAGAAACGCATTGCTATCTGCATTTTTCTTGTAATCATCAGTCATTACCTGCAAAACAAGAAGTCGCAGAATATAGGTTAGCACAATAAATACAGCTATGCCACCAATTACAAACTTACGTTTTTCTAAAAGATAATCTTTTGCCATTTTTATTTCTTCACCCCTTCAAAAGCCAAAATACAACTCAACGTTAGCAACGTACTAGACGCAATTCGCAATATTAGAGATCCTATATCTGCAAAAGAAAAGAATTCAATTGTCAACAAGGCTCCATGGTGAATCAACAAACAAATTAATAAATACTTTATAAAAGAGAAATTTCCTATCGTTTTAAATGATGGAACTATATTATCAAAGCTATCACGTGGTGTAAACAGAGTTAATAAAGGAGGCCTGACAAAAGCCATCAAGACAGTAGCCGATGCATTAATACCTGGCGTATTTGAAAAGACATCAATTATTAAGCCTAAAAAGAATGCCCATAACAATAATTCATTACGAGAAACAGAAGACGGGAACTTCAAAATAAAGTAAGTATAAAGAAAAGGGGTTGCGTATCCTGCGAGATGAATGTTATTGAGAATGAGCACCTGCAAAAGCACCAACCCCACAAACCATAATATACGATATATGTAATTTATTATCATTGCGCCTTTGTTTTTAATTCAAGTTCTTCCTGCTCTATCCTCTGAACATCTGTTATAACCCTCACATTACTGATTTTACCAAAATTAGTGGCTAACTTCACTTTTAATAAATAAGAAAGTCCATCATTAGAATCGGCCATATCATCAACTGTGCCTACCATCACCCCTTCGGGAAAGACAGTGGAATATCCACTCGTTATGATTGTATCCCCCAAATTAAATTCTGCATGTCGAGGAAGATCTTTCAGATAAGCGTATCTAGAATCACCATGCTCCCACTTCAAATAGCCAAAATAGTCGCTGTTCTTTATCTTACAACTAATGTTTGATTTACTATTGAGCACAGAAATCACAACCGAATAATGTTCTGACGCCATATAAACAATACCTACAACCCCTTCTTCTCCTATCACCCCCATCTCAGGTAAAATTCCATCTGATTTCCCTTTATCGAGTGTCAAATAGTTATTAACCAAATTCAAACTATTGTTAATAACATGCGCCGGAATTGTTTTATATTGATTACTGCTTAGTTCTGCTAAACGATTAATTTCAAGAGAATCTACATTTCTATCTTTCAATGCATTACGCAGAAAAGTGAGTTGACGTTCTAGAATCGTATTACGTTCAAGAAGAGTTTCATTTGCCGATTTCAAGTAAAAATAAGACGTAATCCCTCCCGAGATCGCATATACCTTGCCTGATATCGCATTCGCAGAGGTGAAATAGACACTTTGCTGATAATTATTAAAGCGAAACAACATAACCAGACTAGCTATCTCCAATAAAAGAAACACAAACCAGTAGTTATATTTAATGAGAAAATTCAGTAAATTCCGCATAACACTAAGACGTCAAGAGCCAATGTATTAACAGATACATTCATCCGTAATACATTGGCACGTTCATATTTTCACTATCAATAGCCTTATTTATCTCATCAAGAATGAAAAACGATCCACATTTTTTAAAGCAACACCTGTTCCTTTTGCTACTGCATGCAAAGGATCCTCTGCAATATGAAAAGGAATGTTGATTTTATCAGTTAATCGTTTGTCAAGACCTCTTAACAATGCGCCTCCACCGGCTAAATAGATACCGTTATGAACAATATCCGCATAAAGTTCTGGCGGAGTCTTCTCCAATGCACTCAAAATGGCCGTTTCTATTTTTGAAATAGATTTCTCAAGACAATGAGCAACCTCTTGATAACATACAGGTACCTCCATAGGCAAAGCCGTAATACGGTTAGGCCCATGTACAATATAGTCCTCTGGGGCGTCATCACCCAACTCAGTTAAAGCAGCTCCAACATTTATTTTTATACGTTCGGCCATTCTCTCACTAACCTTCACATTATGCTGTCTGCTCATGTATTCCTGGATATCCGCAGTCAAGTCATCACCTGCTATGCGAATTGAGTTATTAGAAACAATACCCCCCAAGGAAATAACTGCAATTTCAGTAGATCCACCACCTATATCAACAATCATATTTCCTTCAGGCGCTTCCACATCAATACCAATTCCTATAGCTGCCGCCATGGGTTCAAAAAGCAAATACACATCTCGTCCACCAGCATGTTCAGCAGAATCACGTACAGCACGCAATTCAACTTCAGTACTTCCCGAAGGAACCCCTATCACCATTCGTAATGAAGGAGAAAATAGATGATTACGGGTATTAACCATTTTTATTAATCCACGCATCATTTGCTCACAAGCATAAAAATCTGCAATAACTCCATCTCTTAAAGGACGGATTGTTTTTATATTCTCGTGGGTTTTTTCATGCATCATCTTTGCTTTGTCGCCAACCGCAATCATTTTATCGGTTCTGCGATCTAAAGCCACAACAGAAGGTTCATCCACTACAATCTTACCATTTGAGATAATAATTGTATTGGCTGTCCCAAGGTCCATTGCTATTTCCTGAGTAAAAGAGAATAATCCCATTTTTATTTTCTTTGTTAGTGTTTAAAATGACGAATACCGGTGGTAACCATTGCAACACCATGTTCATTACAATAATCAAAAGTCTGTTGGTCTCTCACTGAACCACCAGGTTGAATTACCGCCTTTACACCTTCCTTGTGTGCAATTTCAACACAATCGGGGAAAGGGAAAAACGCATCAGATGCCATAACAGCACCTTCAAGTTCAAATCCAAAAGCTTTCGCTTTCTCTATCGCCTGCTTCAATGCGTCAACACGCGAAGTTTGTCCAACTCCGCTAGCTAACAATTGCTTTCCCTTTGCTAAAACAATCGCATTCGACTTACTGTTTTTTACAATCTTATTGGCAAAAAGCATGTCTGAAATTTCTTGTTCTGTAGGGATAGTATTTGTTACTGTCTTTAAATCGGCAGTTGTTTCTATATTTAAGTCTCTTTCTTGTACCAAGACCCCGTTCAACAAAGAACGGAATTGAGTCTTAGGCAATTTTTGTTCTTTACGGACTAAAATAATTCTATTTTTTTTCTGACCCAATATTTCAAGCGCATCGACATCATAATCGGGCGCAATAATTACTTCAAAGAAAATTTTATCTATTTCTGCCGCAGCTTCCCTATCAATAACAGCATTGGTAATCAATACGCCACCATAAGCCGACACTGGATCACCTGCCAACGCATCTTTCCAAGCCTCCAATACAGTGGGTCGAGAAGCTAAACCACATGCATTATTATGCTTCAATACAGCAAAAGTCAGATCTTCAAATTCATCAATCAACTCAACAGCTGCATTGATATCCAACAAGTTATTGTAAGAAATTTCTTTTCCGTGAATCTGATCAAAGATAGCATCTAGATTACCGTAGAAGAAGCCTTTCTGATGAGGATTTTCTCCATAGCGAAGAGCCTTTTGATCATTTGCAGAACAACGAAATGCTGAATTTTCTGCTCCATCAAAATAATTAAAAATAGCAGAATCGTAATGTGAAGAAACAGCAAAAGCCTCTTTCGCCATCCAGCGACGCTCTTCCAACGAAGATGTTGCACCATGCTCCATCAACATATCCAACAAGGGCTTATATTGCAATTGTGAAGCAACAATCACCACATCATTGTAATTCTTAGCAGCAGCTCGAATCAAAGAAATCCCGCCGATATCAATCTTTTCTATGACGGTAGCCTCATCAGCCCCCGAAGCCACTGTTGCTTCAAACGGATACAAATCAACAATAACCAAATCTATTTCGGGGATTTCATATTCCTCTATTTGTTGTCTGTCTTGTTCCAGTTCACGACGACATAAAATTCCGCCGAAAACTTTCGGATGAAGTGTTTTCACTCTTCCCCCCAAGATTGAAGGATAAGAAGTCAGGTCTTCCACAGCTTTACAAGGGTAACCCAATGATTCAATAAACTGTCGTGTACCTCCGGTAGAGAGGAATTCAACTCCGTCTTCATGGAGTTTTGTAATGATTTCGTCTAATCCTTCTTTATGATAGACTGAAACAAGAGCGGTTTTTATTTTCTTCAATCCAGACATTTTACTAAGAGTTATGTAATTGATGTGCAAAGTTACAAAATATGTTCCATCAAACGTTATAAATAAGGTGTAAATTAATACTAAAAAAGCTCCGCTCCTCAGTGTGAGGAGCGGAGCTTAATCTATTTGTGTGGAAAAAGCAAATTCTTACCAGATAGATGCTCGTTGCTCAGCAGGCAAAAACAACTTATCTTTTTCGGTTACGCCAAAGGCATCATACCAAGCAGCAATATGAGGAAGAGCTCCGTCAACACGCCATTTCCCTAACGAGTGCGGATCAATTTTCGTCAGTCGCAGAATCTCTTCCGGACGGATATTCCCAGCCCAAACATTAGCATATGCTAAGAAGAATCTTTGTTCAGGAGTAAAGCCTTGTACGGTATTCAGCGGCTTATCTGATGTTGCCTTTTTAAAAGCTTGAAAAGAAACCTGCAAACCACCATGATCGGCAATATTCTCACCTAAGGTAAACTGACCATTAGCATGTACTCCTGGTGCTACTTCTATACTATCAAAATGGTTAATCATAACCGCAGCTCTTTTTTCAAAATTCTTGGCATCTTCGGCAGTCCACCAATCCTTCAGGTTTCCATCCTTATCGTACTGGCGTCCCTGATCATCAAAGCCGTGTGTCATTTCGTGACCAATCACAACCCCAATGGCTCCATAGTTAAATGCATCATCTGCATTCATATCAAAGAAAGGATATTGCAATATACCAGCAGGGAAACATATTTCGTTTGTAGTAGGGTTATAATAGGCATTTACAGTTTGAGGAGTCATCAGCCATTCATCCTTATCGACAGGTTTGCCTGCCTTTGCAACCATTTCGGCATATTGCCATGCACTGGCACGTTCTATATTTGCCCAATAAGAGTCGTTCTTCACTTCTAAAGAAGAATAATCTTTCCATTTGTCAGGATAGCCAATCTTCACATGAAAAGTAGCTAGTTTTTCCAAAGCCTTTTCCTTGGTAGCCTCACTCATCCATTCAAGACCCTTAATACGTTCGCCCAAAGAAGTTTGCAAATTTTTCACCAAAGTCACCATGCGCTCTTTGGCTGCGGCAGGAAAATACTTTTCTACATACATTTGTCCAACAGCTTCTCCCAGCGAACCGTTTACCGTACTTACGGCACGTTTCCAACGAGGTTGCTGCTCTTGTTTGCCAGACATCGTCTTCTCGAAAAAATCGAAGTTCTGTTGTTCAAAATCATCACTCAAATAAGAAGCAGCTGAATTGATCACATTCCATTGCAAGTAGTCAATCTGTTGATCCATTGATACTGAATTGATCACGTCATTCACCTCTTTCATTGCATTTGGCTGTCCTACATTAATTTCCTTAACAGCCGAGAGTCCTACAGATTTTAAAAGACTATTCCACCCGAGTACCGGATATTCCTTGTTCAGCACCTCTATGCTTTTCTTATTGTAATTTGCTCGCGGATTACGAAGTTCCACTCTGGAACGTGCAGCTTTCGCCAAACGTGTTTCAATATTCATTACTGATTCAACCGCTTTCTGAGCCGATGCTTCATCGCGTCCTGCCAAGCGGAACATCTTTGCAACATGTTCTTTATACTTTTCGCGTATTTCTTTTGTTTTATCATCATTCTCCAGATAATAATCACGTTCACCCATACCGATACCACCTTGATATGTTTGTACCAGATTAACTGTACTATTCATATCATCGGCACTGACATACAAGACAAAATAAGGGAACATACCTTTTTGTTGCATCTCTGCTATCATTGAGACAATTTGAGCTTTGTCTTTGAGCGACGCAATTTTATCTAACTCAGCCTTAATAGGTGCTGCTCCCTCCTTATTTAATTTCACACTATCTAGTGCTATATTATATAAATCACCTACTTTTTGCGCTACGCTACCGTTTTCATGCTTTGCAGCTGCCAGTTCTTCTATTAATTCACGTAACTGCTTACGATTGTTTTCGGCCAACATATCGAAAGAGCCAAAGCGTGAATACTCATTTGTTAGAGGATGTTTCTGCATCCAACCACCATTAGCAAACTGATAGAAACTTGTTCCGGGAACAGCAGTTGTATCCAAGTTTGCCACATCAATACCCGAGGATAGTGTAGCATCTTTATTGCTACCACAGCTTGTGCCCATCAGGCACAGCGCCAAAATTGGTAAATAATTTCTCACTTTCATCATAAAATAACAATATACATACCGAGCCTTCAAGAGACTCAAATCTGTTTAGTTAATAAATAGGGGTTTATATCTATAGATAATCAAAAAAACGTTTTTAATCATCCATTTGTTTTTATTTCATCCAGTTCGATTGAAGATTGTTCCCACTCCTCAACGGTTCTATCAAGTTGCATTTTCAGTTTTTGATGCTGCTCATAAAGAGACATATCCGATGCTCCTTCTACAGTGCCCATTTTAGTTTCAACAATCGCTATAGCTGATTCCAGTTCTTCAATTGCTTTCTCGCAATCAGCAACTTGCTTCTCCATTTTCTTTATCTTCTTATTCAGTTCTTTTTGTGCCTCATAAGAAAGTTTGTTATCGGAAACAGCACCTTGTGAATCTGCAATTGTTGAAGTTGCACTACCTCCGGAAGGAATACTTTTCTGAAGTTCATTCAAGTCTTCCAATTTTTTCCTTTGCAGGAATTCATAGATTCCTCCCAGATGTTCTTTTACCAATCCGCTACCGAACTCATATACTTTAGTCGCCAGTCCATCTAAAAAGTCACGGTCATGGCTAACTAAAATTACCGTCCCCTCAAATTCACGAATTGCTTCTTTCAATACATCCTTGGAACGCATATCCAAATGGTTGGTCGGCTCGTCAAGTATCAACAGATTCACCGGCTGTAAAAGTAACTTAATCATAGCTAATCGGCTACGTTCGCCACCCGACAATACCTTTACTTTCTTATCAGAGGCTTCACCTCCAAACATGAAAGCACCGAGTATATCGCGAATTTTATTACGAATATCACCCACAGCGACACGGTCTATCGTATCGAACACAGTAAGTTCACCTTCAAGCATTTGTGCCTGATTTTGGGCAAAGTAGCCTATTTGGACATTGTGTCCGATGACTAATTTACCATCGAAATCAATTTCATTCATAATGCACTTTACCAAGGTCGATTTTCCTTCACCATTTTTACCGACAAAGGCCACCTTATCGCCCCTATTGATGGTAAGATTGACATCGTGGAAAACAACATGATTGCCATACTTCTTCTGTACATCTTCGCAGATAATCGGATAGCTTCCTGAACGCGAAGCAGGAGGGAATTTGAGACGCAGAGCCGAATTATCTTCTTCATCCACTTCAATTCGCTCTATCTTCTCCAGTTGCTTGATGCGGCTTTGCACCTGCACAGCCTTCGTAGCCTTATAACGGAAGCGCTCAATGAAATCTTCCGTATCCTGTATTTGTTTTTGTTGGTTTTCGTACGCACGCAGTTGTTGCTCGCGACGCTCCTTACGTAGAATAACATATTGATCATAAGACACCTTATAATCATAAATGTGTCCGCACGAAATCTCAATGGTACGAGTCGTCACATTATTAATAAAGGCCCGGTCGTGACTCACCAGCACAACCGCATTGGCACGGGTAGAAAGAAATGTCTCCAACCACTGAATTGATTCTATATCCAAATGGTTGGTCGGTTCATCCAATAACAAAACGTCGGGCTGACGAAGCAATAATTTAGCTAATTCAATACGCATACGCCAACCGCCACTAAATTCGGAAGTGGGACGATCAAAGTCTTCTCTTTTAAATCCCAAGCCCACTAGAGTCCGTTCTATTTCTGCATGGAAATTGGTGCCGCCCATCATCAAGAAGCGTTCATTCTCATGTGTAAACCGGTCAATGAGTTTATGGTAATCTTCTGATTCATAGTCGGTACGTTCAGCCAGCTCCTGATTCATGCGCTCCAGCTCTTTCTGCATATCAAAAATATGTTCGAAAGCTTTCTCAGCTTCTTGCATCACCGTATTTTTATCGGCAAGTACCATGACCTGGGGCAAGTATCCAATGGTCGTGTCTTTAGGTAAAGCTACAACACCGGAAGTAGGTTGTTGCAAACCTGCCAATATTTTAAGCATAGTCGACTTACCGGCACCATTCTTGCCGACCAATGCAATTCTATCTTTCTTATTTATAACATAGGTAACGTCTTCAAATAGCGGAGTGGCGTTAAATTCTACTTTTAAACCTTCAACTGAAATCATTCATTTATCCTTTTTGTACGAACGGCAAAGATAATGAATTCTTGAATATTTATTTAACTATCAAGCATCTATAAAGCCTGAGTCACCAATCAAAAAACAAATTTCAAAGCAACACACCTTATTATATAGAAAGAGGCTGCCTCTATGCGAAGCAGCCTCAACTAATCCTTTGTGAAATCGATGTGCCTATTTAGAACAGCTTGGCAGGGTATTCACCCGCATCAACCAAAGCCTGTATCTTATCAACTACTCCCTGGCGATCTTCAGCATAAGTCACGCCGAACCATTTAGATGTAGTATCCAACACTTTCACGCGGGCTGTATTTTCATTAATCAGCTTGTTGACCATCAGCGGAATGAAGTATTCAGCTTTCAGGTTACCCATGTTCTCTTTGAGGAATTCAACGAAATAATCTTCCGAATACTGAAAATAATCAGGAGTAAATCCCCACATATTCATAGAGACCGGTGTGTTGTCTGCAATCGACACCAATTGACCATTCTCATCAGTAAAAGAAACTTTTCCATCGATACGCTCAATAGCAGTACGTTCAACAACCGTTGTAAGGTAGCCTTCCGCGTTTGTTTCGCATACCCCACGTGCCACAGAACCACTTTCCGACAATGTATTACCTACACGATAGCCCACCATGCAGTAATCATTCTTCTTACCGGCCATTGCTGATAATTCTTTTCCCAATACAGCAAAACTGTCGCGACCATAAAAGTCGTCGGCATTGATAACGGCAAACGGCTCATTAATAACCTCTTTACCCATCAGTACGGCATGATTGGTACCCCAAGGTTTCACACGGTCGGCCGGGCAAGTGAAGCCTGCCGGCAATGAATCGAGTGATTGAAACACCAATTCTACCGGGATGTGATTTTCATATTTGCTTAAGATCTTATCTCTAAAATCTTGTTCAAAGTCTTTACGAATAACAAAAACGACTTTACCAAATCCGCCGCGAATAGCGTCGAAAATAGAATAATCCATAATGGTTTCACCATTAGGACCTAGTCCGTCAAGCTGTTTGAGTCCCCCATAACGGCTGCCCATACCAGCAGCCAACACAAATAAAGTTGGTTTCATATGTACCTGAATATTAAAGATTAATAGTACGATTTGTAACTGCTTGCAAAAATACAAAATTTACCTTCTACGCGGGTCAAATTATGATTCATTTCTTTCTAATATAACGTATTTAATTAAAACGGATAGCCTATAGCCAAGTGCCAGCCCAGTCCGTCTTTGAACTTCGGAATGTTATAATACCCTTTACGTGATGTAGTATAAGGCAAGTGCAAAGCCACTCCGCAATCCACCCTTATTACAAGGAAAGAAAGATCGTAACGGAGTCCGGCACCGGTTCCAACTGCAATTTCATCGGCCAGCCCTTTCCATTGAAACTTACCACCGGGTCGTGTTGTGTCGTCTCGCAAAAGCCATACATTACCTGCATCCATAAACACCGCTCCATGCAAATCTTGTATAATACGAAAACGATATTCCATGTTCGCTTCCAAACGAATGTCACCTGTCTGATCAATGTACGCATATTTATTATCCGCTGCCGGGTGATAACTTCCCGGTCCTAAGCTACGTATTGTAAAAGCACGTATACTATTGGCTCCACCTACATAAAACTGCTCACTATACGGAGCTACATCCGAGTTTCCATAAGAATAAATGAGTCCGCCTGCCACCCGCGTTGCAAGCGATTGATTCTTATCAATATTCCACGTGTAGCGCAGCTCCGAATTTATCTTCAGGAATTGTGCAAAAGGCGCACCCAGCAAGTCTTTCTGCTCGCTGAAACTCTTCCCGAAAGCCCTATAAATACACGAAGTAATATTACCGGCCGAAGTCAGGGTTGTTTCCCACCACAACCGATTTCGCGCATTTCTTCTTCCGCTGGTATCATACGTGTACGTATAACTCATGGAAGGAATAAACTGATTATTCAAGCTCAAGTAGAGCGATTTGTTCTCATTGGCTATGGAATCAAACAAATGCGTGGTACTTTGCAGTACATTGAATTTCAGTTTAAACGGAATGATAGTATGCTTGCTCGTACGCGTAGGGTTAAACACATACGTTGCATCGCCCCCAAAAGCCAATATCTTGAAGAAGCGAGCCCGGTTCAATTGGTCGGCATACAGATTAAAAGTAGTACTTGCCGGGAAATCATAATCTTTTTTGCCCAGTCGGGGAAAGAGAACCCGGGGAATAAACAAGGAAGCCGACACCCCGTATTCATAAGAGTTCATTAACGAACCATTATCGGTGTTCTGCGCTCCTGTTTGCCATTCATACGAACCCTTCAGTCCAAGAGTCAGATTCTCTCCACCTCCAAACAGATTCTTTCTTGTCACACTGAAAGAAGCTCCCGGACCTGTTTGGTCATTACTTTTTGTTGTAATGTTGAGATCGAGTTCACCGTCGAGAGGCAAGTCATACGCCGTGCGGATATTCACGTTCAGCACATTGCAAGCATCCGTCGAGTCGCGTGGCGTGTAATTCATCTCCACATAGCGGAACATACCCAACTGCGTGATACGCTCTTGCGTACGCGTATCTCTAAAATAAGAATAAGTCTGGCTCGGATGGAAACGCAACTGCTTGTACAAAACATCCGGTCGCACCTTCAGCTTGTCGTAATAATAAATCTTCAAGTCCTTGTACATCATCGAATCATTGGGCGCTTCGCCATACACACCGTTCAAGTGCACGGCCATATCGCCCACATTCCATTTTCTCAGCGCCTCTTTAGGCACGCCCGCCTTGGGCACTATCTTCATTGAAATTTTACCGGGAACCAAAGTCGTATCGGCCAGAAAAGAAAAATAATCGGGCCGATAATAATAATACCCGCGATTACGCAGCAAACTACTCAGCCGGGTACGTTCTTCGTCGAGGGTGATAACATTAAATTGTTTCCCAACGTGCAACAACGTTCTCTGCTGTCCGGCTTGCAAAGTATTCAATAAATCGGGAGTAAACCGTTCGTATGTTACCGTGTCTATCAGATACGGGTTCTTCATATCTACCAAATATTGCACCTTTGCCTTCCGTGGATTCTTTTCATCGGGTATGATCTGATACCCCACTGTTCCGTTAAAGAAACCATAATCATGAAGCAAGTTGGTACCTACCTTGGCACGAATATCAGGATTGACAGTAGAAATAAGTACAGGCTTGGCCGCCAGTTTATTGAAAATGAACTTCCCCAGTCCCTTTTGTCTGTTGACAAAGCTATTATAAATCCACAGCCCATAAGGAAACGGAAACCGATGCACCGAACTTCCTAAAATAGAATTGTTGGGAGCCGTAGCCAATGCGGCCGTCAGCTCGGTCATAGTCTCTGCCCCTGCTCTGTCTTTCGCCTCGTTCCTGACCACCATCTTTTTCTGTCCCGTATACAAAACTTCGCCTTCGGGCAGGTTGCGCGTAGTAGAGCAACCGGCAAGCAAAAGCAGGAAACAGGTGGTTATCGCAGCCAGATAAAGAGTATTTCTTACCTGCAACTGTTGAATGGTGATTCTATTCTTTTTCATCATGTTACTTCTTCCGTTTAAAGATAAAGAGTTCGCTTAACCGGCTCATTTTCTTGCGGAGCACAATACCCACTCCGGTCTCGGTAATCTCTCCTTCCAAAATACTTTCGTTGTCCTTGTTGTGGAACAGTCTGACATAGCGTGTGCCCGAATTATCCAACCGATACTCAAGCGACACATTATCAATGAACGATTCGTCTTGCTGCGTTTCATTTCCGGTTGAGATCGTTCCTCCGATCACAACCTGCACACGGTTATTGAAGAACCGCTGGGCATAACGGAAATTGTAATCCGTACGTTTCCCACCCGCATCAGCTCCATCATAATTTTCCATTCCGAAGGAAATGTTGACTGTCTTCAGTGCCGAACCCGCCACATTAGCAATCTGCTTCTGCAATACGGAGTTCAATGCAGCACCCATATCCAGTCCGCCGCTTTTGTTTCCTGCGCCTGCCATGTAAACACCTGTGGCCAACAAAGCGATGGCTTGCTTGCTGCGCTCTTCGACCGACATAGCCGCCAGTTCATTCTGTACGCTCATGTCTTCGGGAGCTTCCAGGTTAAACAGAAGTTCCAGGTTTTCCATGCGGTTTTTAACCCCCACACTGACATCAAAGTTAACCATGCGTGGCGATCCTCCCTCCTGAGAAACAGAAGCACGCACCCTTTCGGTAGCCTTAAAGTTCAGCGAAGGATCCATGGGATTGCCACTCCACTCCACATAACTACCGTCGTTAATCTCAAACTCTTTAAGCGGAATAACCGGAAGCGCATACTTTAAAATGCCTCCCGATAAGGTGTATCTTCCCGAAAGTCTTAAATCACCACGGGGAGAATATTGCAGCGAGAGATCACCGCCGCCCTCCAGTTCCACGCGACTGTTCCTGTCGGGACTCAAATCAGCTTTCAGTCGCACAGCAGGATCAATGTGTACCGTCATCAACATATCCAGTCCTCCCAAAGAGACAACCCGTTCATCTTGTTTTTTCTGCGACAGCGTATCGGCAAACGAAGTGAAAGTAACCAAATCGCCCAAACGATCCTGCACGGTAAGCGGAGAGTCTTTCAACACATACGTAACGTCCGTATTGCCCAATACATTCATATTTCCGCGCATCACCAGCGCATCAAGCGGTCCGCGCACAGTGGTATTCATATCGACAAACACTTTTCCGTAAACCAGGCTTTCTTTGGTGCGGGGAGCATCAAGCAGCGTATAGTTGGAAGCCTTCAACGTTAAATCGGCAGTAGGGCGCGACAAGTTGCGGAAGTCTACCAGACCGTTTATCGCAAACGGATTCTTGCTGGTAGTATAGATAGAAAATTGGTTAAACAACATGCGGCTATTCTCAATCTTTACCGGACGGTTATCAAACCAATAGCGGGCGCCGGCCTGACTGGCATACACCGACACGCTATCGAGCATCAACTCTCCGTTGGCCAAAGGTTTAGAGGTTGAACCTCTCAGCTGAAGACTCCCGTCGAGATCGCCCGAGAGGGTAACGACCTGGTCAGGAATAAACACATTGGCAATCTGAAGCGGGAAATGTTCCAGTGCCGACTCCACGTCCAGACTGTCGTTCCGGGAGAAGTAATTGCCGTTAAGCGTCATCACCTCCTTGCCCTCGTGCGTAAGGTAGCTGTTCACATAATGCATTCCGTCGCGGCCGGGCAGCCAAGTTGCGCCCAACCCCACATCGCCTACACGTTGATGTTCATAAACCAGTTCATCAATAACCGATTCTGTCGAAATCTGTAAGGAGGTGGCCGTCTGCACCAAATGAGCCTCAGCCGATAACACCCCGGCAAACTGGGGAAGATAAGGCAATGCCTCACTTATTTCCGCCAAACGAATGCGGCGCAACTCTATATCCATGTTTTGCAGAAACGTAGTGTCGGGCAACGAATGAATACGCACTCCCATGCCGTCTTTATCGAGCATCTCTACATTAGCCAATACATGCTTATCGTGACGGAGATACACCCCGTTGTCTTCATTGAAACGAAACTTTCTGAACGCAACAATAGGCTCTTCGGGAATAAACTTCAGCAAAATTCCTCTGTCTTTGGGACGAGCATTGACGCCCAGCAAAACACCGGTTTCTCCTTTCTCATTAAGGTATTCAACCATCAGCTCAGCATCTTCGTTTCTGATCTCACCGGTCAGGAATGCCTTGAAGACAAACTGCGGATTACCGGGCATGTTAATAACGCCACCCCGAATATTGAGGCGTGTCGTGTCTTGGCGAATATTCAGAAACACCGTGTCGAGCCGGGTGGAGTCGACCGAAAGTCCGCTAACCGTAGCTCTTCCGTTGATGCCTCGGGCGGGCGTTGTCCCAAAAAGAACATTCACTTGATTATACGTAATGTCTTTCATGGCCAGGTACCGACTGAAAGGATTGTCGGGACCTGCCGTCAGACGCAGTCCGGCCGAAGGCAATACTTTGCGAAGCGCTGCGTGATCCAACCGTTTGTTGCCCACCTGCTTCATTAATACTTCGGAGAAAAGTACCGATTGCTTCATCAACTTCTCGAGCGTGGTGCGACTGCGGAAGTTAAGTTTCAAGTCGCCCGACTGCAATGTCATTCGCACAGAGTCTTTACGCGTTTGACCCTCCAGCTGAAAGGCGAACGGCTTTTTCATCGGTCTGGGGAAATAGCCCAGTTTGTACCAGTTAATCTCTTCCACATTGAGCAGCAACGAGGCATCCGTATAAGAGCGCCTGAAATGATAACCGGCATCTGCGGTCAGTTTCACCAACTCGTTGTTACTCGTGAGGTTCGCCGTAAGCAGTGTGTTTTTCAGCGCACCTTTCAATGCCACATCGGCTATGTGAAACCTGCTGTAAACCAACTCTTGCAAATGAAAGTCAAAGCGGGCAACAGCTTTGGGCGACATAAAATCAATGCCCTTACCGCTTGCTTCGGCCCGGGCCGACAAAGAATAAATGGAGTCGCGAGACAAGAAGTGTTTCACCTGCACACCTTCTGCCATCAGTTGCGCGGAATAAGCTTCCGTCACCGTATGATATGAACCCGTAAGCGAAAGCGAGCTTTCACCGTCTTTTGCCCGCAGAAGTGCAGTCAGACGGTCGCCCCGCAGTTCGGCACGGGTAATGAATGTCATGTTGGCGGGTATGGCGAAACGACCTTTGGCCGACGAAGCCAGCGTGGTAAGGAAGTCTAGGTTCTGTCCCAGCATTTGCAGATGGAACTGAGCGTATCGCTTCACAGAGTCCGAGAAGTTAATCAATTCTCCGCCGCCGCTGGCAGAAAATGCCCCTGGCAATTCAGCCTTCAACTGCGACAATTGCATGCCCGACAAATTTCCTTTCAGTGCCGCTCGCACCATCAGCGGGCGAAACGGGTATTCTTTTCTAAAAGCCTCGGGCAAAGCTCCGGCAAAAAGCAACACATCTTGCTTGCCAATGCGGGCATCGAACAGCATGTCTACATCGCCCTTATCGGGGTTTTCCACAAAACTCCACGTGGTATTTGCCGTTAATTCCAATTGCGAGTGGGGTGTTTTCAGGGCTAACTGCGGCAAACGAATGGTTTTTTGGTTGGCAAGAAGCCGACCGCTGAGCGACTGAACATTCAGCCCCGACCTCTCATTCATGGAGAACGAGCGAATAACCGCCTGAATGTTGTGCCCCTGTGCCGATAAAGAATCCAACCGGAAGTTGACATCACGCAACTGAATGTGTGAGGGGTCGAAGCCCGGGTGTGCTTTTCTTTGCCCAACTAAATAACGAACCGACGAGCCATTGACAGCCAACTGCCTCAACGCATAGGCTTCTTTGTGAAGATCCACATGGAGCTTCTGCAAGTTTGCCCTGCCCAAGTGCGCGCCGATTTGCGTCGAATCATCGTCGAGCTGCATAGAGAAAGATACATTTTTCACCTCCATTTGCTGCAAAATAATCTTCCAGGGAATCTTGGCGGCAGTAGTATCTTTGGGTTCAGGAACCGTGTCCTTCAACATTTTCAGTCGAACGTGCGTGTCGCTCAGTTCGAGGGCGTTGACAATAGCCGTCTCGTGCGACAGGTCTACTCCGTGGCTTCGAAGAGAAAACGTACCAAGAACACCTTGCAACTGCATGCCTTTTATGAGATGCGCCGAATTAAAGCTGGTGCTGCGCAACGTTAAGTCGTCCACCTCCACTTCACCGCGAAACAACGGCAACACCTGTATGCGAACATTTAAACTGCCCATGGACAACAGAGTGTCTTTGTGCTGAATAACACCCACGTCACTCAGCTGCAAATTAAACGGAAAGCGAAGATCGATGCGCCTCATGCTTATTTGCATTCCTGTGGCTTGAGAAGCGTACCGGGTGAGTTCCTTGCGTAATAAATTCTGTACAGGCGGAATGTAGAGTGACAGCATCAGCACAACAAACAACAGTATCGGTGCCAAGATGATGATAGCCGTTCTTTTAATCCATTTCCGTTTCATAAGAATCTATATTGGTATCGTTTACTACACAAATTAAATAATTAAAATCAGAAAAGAAAAACTTCCTACAATAAAAAACAAAATAAAGTATGCTAACCTGCCAAACAAGCCGTTTTATTGTGGTGAACCGGGAAACTTTTTGTTGAAAGAAGGAATCATTGAATGACAAAGCACACCCCACTTGAATTGCCGGTGAACAAATTGCGTATACACCCGGGTGTACAACCTTTGTAGACCCGGGTGTACAAGGTCTGTACATGGGGGTGTACAGCTGCTGTACACCCGGGTGTAGAAAGAAATTGTAAACGAGCAAATCGGATCATTGCAACCGGCATTTCAAAAAACGGCTGCCTGTGTTTCGTGCGGGTTGTTACACCTCCGGTTACAGCGTATATTGACTTTTGATGAGTAATGCCTGTTCAACCACCTCTTCAGTGGCACGCAACGCAGCAGCAATCTTGGTGTTTATTTCCTCGCAATAAGCGGTTCCTCTTTGTTGTTCCAGCCAAGCAAGCAAAGCAGCGGCCTCAGCGGCTCGCAACAGGGTGAACAACGGAAGCATTTTGTGTGCCAAGGCAGCTACCTTGTCGGCATCGGCAGTCTGCCCGGCTTCGGTCAGCAACGCCTGATTCTTACGGGTTTCAGTAATAAAGCTGTCTATGATGCTCAGCGCTGCCTCGGCATCATCGGCCGAGAAGGCCAGCAAAGCGTCAAAGTCAAACCGCCCGCCACGGTTTTCTACAGCCTCAGCGGGTGTAACAAATGCAGGCACTTCCCGACTGGTGCACTTCAATACTTCAAGCAGTTCCTGTACGGTGAAAGGTTTATGCAGACGGCCCGCGAAACCGTGCTCGCGGAAAGATTCTTCACTCATATCACTTCGGGCGGTGACCGCCACCATGGGTATGTTCTTTGCCTGAGCAATATTCGATGCACGAAGGAGTTTTAGCAAATCGAATCCGTTGATGGCGGGCATCTGTACGTCGGTCAGCAACACATCGAATGTGTTTTCGCGCAATTGGTTCGTAAGTTCTTCCAGCTGCTCGCAACAGGTAGCCGATATGCCGTAGGCTTCCAGCATGGAAGCCGTGAGGTTGAGTTGTATTTTGTCATCGTCAATCAGCAGAACGCGGAGGTTCATACAGGGAACGGTGGGGGTTGCCCACTGCGGTTCACGTGATCCTTCGGAAAGTGCATCTTCTTTGTCGCCCTTATCCACCGTTGGGAGTGGCAGCGTAACGCGAAACGAACTTCCCTGCCCGAGCTGCGATTCCACTTCGATGTTCCCTTTGAGCAGATGCACCAGCTTGTGCACGATGGAAAGTCCCAGGCCGAAACCTTCTTCTCCCTGCGCACCGGGTAGGCGGGTGAATTCTTGAAAGATGCGCTGTTTATCGGCTTCTTCCATGCCTTTACCCGTATCGGTTACGGTGAGGTGCAAGCAGCCGTCGTGGTAATCCGTATGCAGAGTAACACTGCCGCTGGCGGTAAACTTTACCGCGTTGGACAGAAGGTTGTTGGCTATTTGCCGTATGCGCAACGGGTCGCCTTTAAAATAACCGTTGAGTGCAGGGTCTGTCTCACAAATCAGTTGCAGCTGTTTAGCGCGGGCAAGTGGTGTGAAGCTGACTTTAATTTCGTCAAACAGGTGAGCGGGATTAAACGTGATGTTATTCACCTCGGTCTTGTTGAGGTCCAGACGGTGGAAATCGAGCAAATCTGTCACCAGCTTTAGCAGGTGTTCCGACGAGCTTTTCATGTTTTCCAAATAGAACGCCTGCCGATCGTCGGCAACAAGTCGGGCAAGCAAATCGGTGTATCCCATAATGGAACCCAACGGTGCTTTGAAATCATGTGTAATGGTCAGCATCATCTTCTCGCGCGCTTCGAGCAGTTCGCCCGCCCGTTTATTGGCTTTCTCCAACTCTTTTCGGTAACGGTTACTGCGGGTAATGTCGCGCCAAATGAGTGTGAGGAAGATGACCGACAACAATACGGCTCCCAGCGCTATAAAACCGATGGTTTGTATGGAGCGTTGCCGCACCTCGCGCCCCAGCTGTGCCTGTTGCAGACTTCGTTCGCTGACTTCCTGTTCCAGTCCTTTGATCAGGCTGTCTATCCGCATGCTCAGTATGCTGTCTGTTTGTTGGAGCAGTGAGTTATTGGCGGCTTGTGCCTTGCGCGCCTTTTGTTTTATCTGACTGATGCGACGTATTTTCTGGTGCAAAGAATCGGCCGCATTATAAGGTTGCAGCACCGTATCTGTTCTGAATTCGAGGGAGGTATTAAGCACAACGGCAGTATCTTTGGAAGGCACAAACGCTTCGGCCAGGCGCTTAAAGAATCCTTTCTTCTTAACGGGTCTTATCACCGAGTCGCGCTTGGTGATTACACGATGCTGCACGCGCTGCCGATTGATGTCTCTGTCTTGCTCGGAGATGATGCGCTCTAAATCTTGTGTAGACAATAAGGAACTGTTGGCATTACTCAGTTCTTGCAGCATGGCAATGGTATTGTTGTCTTTCTTGCGCAAGAGGAGCAGCAGACTGTCGGTTTTTGAGCTTTCTTCCGTATCCGAAGCAACCAGACTCTGCATTTCGTTATAGATAAACAACAAAGAAAAGAACAGTGCGGCCAGCAAAAACAAATAACCGGCTGCAACTTTCATTTTAGTAACTATGTCATTCTTTACCTTTTGCATGCTTTCTAAATCGTAACCAGAACATGACGCCTGCACTAGTTAAGCCGAACGGAAGTGCCATCCACACGCCCACGGTGCCCCAGTGAAGCACAAAACCGAAGAAATACCCCAGAGGCAAAGATATAATAAAATAAGAAATAAAGGCAATAAACATCATCGGTTTCACATCGGCCACCCCGCGAAGAGCATTGGCAAAGGTAATCTGCAGGCCATCGCCAAACTGAAACAGCAGCATCGGTATCATCAGGGTTGCCACCAGCGCGGAGACTTCTGTGCTTTCTGTAAACCAACCGCCCATGACATTACGCAAAAGGAAGAGCACGGACGAGATGGAGACGGCCAACACAAGGATGATTCGCAAACCGGAATAAGCCACCCGACGCACATTCGCCCAATCGTTCTGCCCGCTAAAGTGGCTCACCCTAACTGCTACAGCCGCTCCCATGCCATAGTACACCAAGAATGCCACGGTGGAGATGGTGCACATAATTTGGTGCGCCGCCAGCGGAAACGTTCCCAGCCAGCCAATCATCACGGCACTCAGGTTAAACGAGGCTGTTTCCATGCCCATTTGTAAACCGATGGGCCAGCCAAGGGCATTGAGTCGGCGAAACGTTCCCGATAGCCGAACGGAACGGAAGAAACCTATTTTGTAACGGGTGTAACGTTTGCTTAGAAAAAAGATCCACACGAAAGCAGCCAGCATGGCTATGCGCGAAAACAGGGTACTGATGCCGGCACCCAGCAAACCCATCTCGGGGAATCCGAACTTTCCGTAGATGAGCAGGTAATTGCCGATGATGTTCATGGTATTGCCCGCCAGCAAAATCCACATGGCTGTTTTGGTATCGGTTATGCCGTCGGCAAACTGTTTGAAACCGTTAAACAGCATAATGAATACCAGCGAGGCCAACAAGGTGAGGTAATAGGGCTTAATGAGTGGAATGAGTTCCGCCGGTTGCCCCAGGTTCCCCACGTTGAGATAAAGAATATAAAAGAATAAAGTAAGCAATAAACCAACCAGTGTGTTGGCCAGCAGGCTTGATTTCAATGCCGCACCTGCTTCGTGAAACTTCTTGCTGCCATAGAATTCTCCGATTACCGGTGTTAATCCGTACGAGAAACCGGTGCAGAAAATGATTCCCAAGTTAAACATGTTATTTACAAACGACGCGGCTCCCAGTTCGGCTGTGCTGTGATGCCCTATCATTAGGGTATCGGCAAAGCTTAATACGATAACACCTACCTGTCCGATGATGATAGGCCATCCCAGATAAATAAGCGCTTTGTAATGTCCGGCGTTCGAAATCATGTTCTTTGGTTGGTTCATTGTCATTACGACTCTATTTTTTTATATATAAGTACGGAATAATTAGTTCGTGTAAAAGCCTTACGGGCTACATCCATCAGTTGCTGTGAGGTCACGGCACGGTAATTTTCCACTTCTTTATCCATGTCTTCCGCACGACTCAACATCTCAAACCAAGCTAAATTAGTAGCCACGTTAAGGTAGTTGAGGTTGCCGAATATTTGTGTGGACTCAAATTTGTTTTTCACCTTCTCGAGTTCTTCCTCGTCAATCAGCTCGTTACTTATTATCTGTAGTTCTTCCCAAACAGCTTTCTCGGCATCTTCCAGGCTAACTCCGTCGGCGGGCTTGCCGGTGATATGAAACAAACCAGCGTCAATACTACCGGAGATGTGGGCGTCAATGCTGGAGAAGATCTGCCGGTCGTGCACCAAATGCTGAATGAGTCGGCTTGATCTTCCGTTACTGAGTATGTCCGATAAAATATCGTAAGCATAGTAATCCGGGTGCATACGGTCACACATCCGAAAAGCCATGTACAGAGATTCAATGGGCACGTTACGCTCTACCGTCAGACGCCTTTCTTCTGTCTGCTGAGGTTCAGCAGGAAGGTTGCGCTTTTTCAGCTCTCTTCGGGGAATAGGGCCGAACCATTTCTCCGCTAACCGCACAGCTTCTTCAAAAGTGATGTTGCCGGTCACGGCAAGTATGGCATTGTTGGGCGCATAAAAGCTAAAGAAGAAATCTTCAACTTCTTGGAGCGTTGCTTGCGCAATGTGGTTCAGTTCTTTGCCAATAGTAGGCCATTGGTAAGGATGTTCCTTGTAAACGAGCGGACGAAGCAGGTGGCCTGTATCACCGTAAGGGCGGTTGAGGCATCGCTGCTTGAACTCTTCCATCACTACGCCACGCTGCACCTCCAGACTTTTAGAGCTAAAGTCAAGGCAAAGCATCCTGTCGGACTCAAGCCAAAAGCCTATTTCTACATTTTGTTTAGGTACTGTAAGGTAATAGTTGGTGATGTCATTGTTAGTCCAGGCATTGTTTTCTCCACCGGCCAGTTGCAGAGGCGTATCATAATCGGGAATGTTTTGCGAACCGCCAAACATAAGATGCTCAAAGAGATGAGCAAACCCGGTATGATCCGGATGCTCATCTCTTGCACCTACCTGATAAAGTACGTTTAGTGCCACCATCTGCGTGCTCACGTCTCGATTGTGAACGAGCTTCAGACCGTTAGCCAAAGTATGTTTGTTTATCTGCAACATCAATTAATCAATTACAGATACTTTAATGATCTTCACATCTTCTTGAGGACGGTCGCTGCGATCTGTTTTTACCTGCTGAATTTTATCTACCACGTCCATTCCTTCAACAACTTCTCCAAAGACGGTATATTCATTATCTAGATGGGGGGTTCCGCCTACCGTTGTATATGCCTTCACTTGTTCCGGAGTAAAGTGGAACTGTGGCTGTTTGGCTACTTCAGCTTCTGCCTGAGCGTAGAGTTTTTCTTGCAAGTCATACAAACCTTCCTCGTCGTTTGCCTTACGCATCTTATATATATCTTTCATGTGCTTCTGGGCCAACGCATTAAAGACTGTAGCCAGTTTGTTTTCGTTCAGCTTTTGCTCCATGCTCAACAAAGTGGAGTCGCTGTATACTTGACCGGTAACAATATAAAACTGACAGCCCGATGAAGCTTTTTCCGGGTTTACATTATCTCCCTGACGGGCAGCACTCAATACGCCTTTCTTATGAAAATATTTAGGATACACAAACTCGGCCGGAAGAGTGTAACCAACATCTCCTGAGCCCAGCATCTTTCCTTTGGGAGCGTTTTTAGATTCGGGATCGCCGGCTTGAATCATAAAATCTTTAATAACACGATGGAAAAGGGTTCCTTCATAAGTACCTTCTTCGGCCAGCTTAATGAAGTTGTCGCGATGACGGGGTGTCTCGTTATATAACTTCACCGTAACATCTCCCATGCTTGTCTCTATTTTCAACAGCGTTTCTTTGTTTTGATCCATATTGGTTTGTTTCTTATTGCCCGACTGACACGCCATAAGCCCGCCCGCCAGAATGATTAATAAAAGTATAGTATTCTTTTTCATACTGTTTCAAGATTAAAAATTACTGCAAAAGTACTACTTTAGTACGTTCACTTCCAACAAAACTTCTTAATAATACCTATGTGATATAGAAGTTAGACTAAAACTTTTTAACTTTGTAGTTCGTTTAATGCACTAAAAACAACAAAATGACAAAGTCGGTACTCATAGTTGAAGATGACATCACCTTCGGAATGATGTTGAAAACCTGGTTAACCAAGAAGGGGTTCCTTGTTTTTTCTGCTAGTAGCGTAGCCAATGCACAAAAAGTAATTGCTGCGGAAAAAGTTGATCTGATTTTGTCTGACCTACGGCTGCCCGACCGCGACGGGATTGATCTGCTCAAATGGCTCACAGCTAAAGCAACGCCGGTTCCGCTGATTATAATGACCGGCTACGCTGACATTCAATCGGCCGTGCAAGCCATTAAACTAGGTGCGAAAGATTACGTAGCCAAGCCTGTTAATCCGGATGAGTTATTGAAGAAAATGAAAGAGGCTCTTGAACCGGTTGAAGTGAAAGCAACGCTAAACCAGCCAGCGTCCTCATCAACCGGCACAGTGAAAGCGGAACTTGCAGCGGGTTATCTAAAAGGAGAAAGTGACGCCGCCAAACAATTATATCGTTATGTGGAACTGGTAGCACCTACCAACATGTCTGTTTTGCTGATTGGTGCCAGTGGAACAGGGAAAGAACACATCGCACATCTCATTCATCAGTTAAGTCATCGCAATGATGCGCCTTTTATGGCAATAGATTGTGGCGCCATGCCTAAAGAGCTGGCTGCCTCCGAATTTTTCGGGCACAAAAAAGGAGCCTTTACCGGAGCGTTGACAGATAAAACCGGCGCTTTTGTTTCGGCCAATGGCGGAACTCTTTTTCTTGATGAGATTGGAAACCTGAGTTATGAGGTACAAGTACAGTTGCTGAGGGCTTTGCAGGAAAGAAGAGTGCGGCCTGTTGGATCTAACGAAGAGATACCGGTTGACATTCGTCTCGTAGCAGCCACAAACGAGAACTTGGAAGAGGCCATTGAAAAAGGGAACTTCAGAGAAGATTTGTTTCATCGCATCAATGAATTTATGCTGCCTATTCCGGAATTAAAAGAACGAAAAGAAGACATTTTGCTCTTTGCCAACTTTTTCTTAGATCAGGCAAACAGGGAACTGGGGAAACATGTTACCGGATTTGATATGAAAGCTTCGGCTGCTTTGCAAGGGTATCACTGGCCCGGCAATCTGCGTCAGATGAAAAACATCATTAAAAGAGCTACCTTGCTGGCGGAACAAGAGTATATTTCATTAACTGAACTGGGAACTGAGTTGCTGACTCCTGCTGCTCCTACGCTAGCACTTAAGAATGAAGATACTGAGAAACAACAAATACTCGAAGCTTTAAGACAAACTGCAAATAACAAAAGCAAGGCTGCACAGCTTTTGGGCATTGATAGAAAGACATTATATAATAAGCTCAAACTATACGAAATAGGTCTTTAATAAGATGGATCATTAAACTCAACGCTCAGCAAACAGCCAACAATGTTAGCGATGCGCCTCTATTTGTGGAACTATTCCACAAATACTCCTCAACTTCCACAGGATTCTACAGAGTGCCACACTCTCCTAAATGTCACCACGAAGCCTATTACAGGCTGGTTTTCAAGCATTTAAAGCTGCACGCTTATTTATGGCACAGCATTTGGTTATACTTTTACAGAAGTTATTCGATAAACAGAATGTAAATTAAGTATAAACAATTTTTAAAGCAAATGATTATGAAAAAGTTAGTATTATTGGTGGCCATGTTCCTATGTGGAACTTCCATCTTTGCTCTTGCACAAGATCCGGTAAAGAAGAACCAACCGGTAACAGAGCAAAACGAGAACAAAACTGACAGTACAGTAACTGAAGAGCCTGCTCAGGAAGATACTGTAAAAGAGGAACCTAAGTCAGAAGAGCCTGCTAAAGACGCTCCTGCAACAGGTGAAACTCCTGCTCAGTCTGCCGAATAACAGTAAGCATACTTATATAAAAAAACCGTCCCTACTTTGTCTATTCAGGGGACGGTTTTTTTATGTGTTACTTATTCACTTTATAGAAAGCTGAATCCATTCCAAAGACTACCGGGCGGAACCGGAGCTTCAAGGTCTATCTGCTCTTTTGATACCGGATGAATAAAAGATATTCTACGAGCATGCAAGCAAATACTTCCATCGGGATTAGAACGGGCAAAACCATACTTTAAATCCCCTTTAATAGGACATCCCATTTTTGCCAACTGGCATCGTATTTGATGATGTCTGCCTGTCTTCAGGTCAACCTCTAACAAGTTATAATTCTGTGAACGGGCAATCAAACGATAATGCAAAATGGCTTTCTTCGAGTCAGGCACTTCTTTATCGTATGCGTAACTCTTATTCTGCTTTTCATTACGCACCAAATAATGCACCAACTCACCTTCCAGCTCTCGCGGGCACTCTTTCACAATGGCCCAATAGGTTTTCTTCACCTCACTGTTCTTGAACATTTCATTCAAACGTGAAAGAGCTTTGCTGGTTTTAGCAAAAACAACAAGACCACTCACCGGACGATCCAAGCGATGGGTAACCCCAACAAAAACATTACCGGGCTTCTGATACTTTTCCTTCAGATACTGCTTTACCGTTTCAGAAAGAGGTATATCACCGGTCTTGTCACCCTGCACAATCTCGGAGCTGGTCTTATTAACTACTATAATATGATTATCTTCGTAAACAACAGTCATTTACTACATATTCATTCCACCACAACAGTGAATAACCTGACCGGTTACATAAGAAGAAAGATCAGAAGCTAAGAATGTAGCCACATTTGCTACATCTTCAGGAGTTCCTCCACGACGCAAAGGAATTTGTTTTGCCCATTCAGCCTTCACCTCTTCTGAAAGAACAGCTGTCATCTCAGTAATAATGAAACCTGGAGCAATAGCATTGGCGCGTACACCACGTGAACCTAATTCTTTAGCAACAGATTTTGCCAAACCTATCATACCAGCTTTTGATGCTGAATAATTGCTTTGACCGGCATTTCCCGATACGCCAACCACAGAAGCCATATTAATGATACTACCAGTTTTTTGACGCATCATTATAGGTGTACATGCATGAATAAAGTTAAAAGCAGATTTCAAGTTCACGTTGATAACCATATCCCACTGTTGTTCAGTCATACGCATCATCAAGCCATCACGAGTAATTCCGGCATTATTAACCAAAATATCAATGCTTCCGAAATCTTTGTGTATCTCGGCAACAACTTTTGCAGTATCTTCAAAATTGGCTGCATTAGAAGCATATCCTTTTACTTTAACACCTAAGGCTGCAAGTTCTTTTTCAGTATTTTGAGCGTTTTCGTCAATAACCAAATCGGTGAATGCAACATTAGCACCTTCAGACGCAAACTTTAAAGCGATAGCCTTACCAATACCTCTTGCAGCACCAGTCACAATGGCTGTTTTTCCACTTAATAATCCCATACTAATTTATTATTTATTAATTTCAGTTTTATGTAGTGCTCCAAACACAATGTTGGAAACATATTTTTTTCGCGTAGCCACATCAAGATTGGCACCAATCTGTCCACGGATATATGGTACCTCAATGCCCTTCACACAATAATGAACCAATAAAGCAGTCATTTCAACATTGTCAATAAGAAAGACTCCTTTATCTTTTCCTTCCTGTAACACAGCTCTGAATAGCTGGATTTCTTTTGCATCAAAGCGCTTACGCACTTTCTCCACTTTCCAAATGTCGCGAAAGAAATTTGCCCGAAGCGTACCATTACGGAAAACGACTTCCTTTACAGCATCCAAGCGGGTATAAATCATTTCTATTATCTTTTCGTCGGGCGATATATTCTTTTCGGCAACACGCTTCATCACATCAGAAAGAATATCCAATTCTGATTCTACTACGGCTAAATAGATCTCATCTTTACTTTTAAAATAAGTATAAAGAGTTCTTCTACCTTTCTTAGAGGCCACAGCAATATCATTCATGGTCGTATTCTCCACTCCCATTTTAGCAAACAGTTGACGAGCTACGTCAACCAACTTAGCTTTGGTTTTTGATACTGTCATAGATTGATAAATTGCACATTGCTGAATAATGTGAGCAAAAATACTCCTTTTAGTTAAATCTTACAAGAAATAAAGTATTTATTCGCTTTAAAACACGATTCAAATCAATATACATAGATTTTATATAAAATAAATAATTATCAAACGAATCCATATACGCCTAGGAATCAGACCATTGAGATGATTTATAAAATAAATGCAAAAAATATCCATAGAAAAGTTTGCTATTTAAATAGATTGTAGTACCTTTGCATCATCAAAATATCGCGGAGTGGAGCAGTTGGTAGCTCGTTGGGCTCATAACCCAAAGGTCGTCTGTTCGAGTCAGGCCTCCGCAACTTAAGGCACCCTTTTTCGGGTGCCTTTTTTTATTTATACTATTCTCAAAAGAATCGGCTCAGTCATTATTCTTGGGGATTTAACAATTACGCATAAACATCAGGACTCTTGAATAGTAGAGATCTACTACGTACAAGAAGCTGTCTCAAAGTATCTCCGTTCTCAAAACATTGAGGTATATATTTTCTTCTTTCTGCTCTTGCTCTTTTTACATCTGAATTCTCCTGCTCTATAGCCTGCCAGCGATATTGTACACGTAGTTCCTGCAGTGCTTCTTGCATCTGCATTTGCACATGAAAGCGGTCTATGATCTGTGTGGCGTAAGGAAAACATCTTTTGGCTATCTGTCTCATACTGCCGGCCATATCAAGTGTCACGTTCTTGACCATCCTACGTTTTCCCTCTGGTAACTTCATCAGGTATCTGCATACATCGTCAGCTTGTGAGAGCTGGTTCCAGGAACGATAGCTGCTTAGATGTTCCTTGTAGTAATCGTTAAGTGTCTTCGACTTCATATGACAGAAGTCGGCTACGATCTTTATGCTAACTTCATGATTATCAAGATAACTCTTTTAAAAAGGAACCGAACTCGGCTGTTATCATAGTTCCGTCTGCAACCAACTGCCAGTTCCTGCTGTATGTCTTTCCAGTTTGCTTATCTTCCCATCTGCGCCGTTTAACATTTTAATATACGGTGCGGTCACGAACAGGGAAATCTGTAACAGTTATCTCTGGATAGAAACCTTTTGAAACTAGTGGAAGAAGAGAATATATAATACTCACCCATATCTGAATAGTCGATAAAATCAAAATAGTCAAGCATCCCTTTGGGAAGGAACATGGACAATATAGCTTTATAATCGATTGGTTTCTTTTCCATGAAGCAAAAGTAATATTTTATAGATTAAGTAGAAAAAGACAAAATGTTAAATTCCCAACTTTACGGACTGCCCCCTAAATCCTAAGGGGGTTTGATTGATAATCTTTCTCTTTGCCCTAAAAACTTATGAATTACGATAGTTTCCTTCATTTTATCTTTCTCGATAGCATGTTTGATTACTACGACATGGCTCGTTTTAATGAGCTTTCCGACAAAGTTGAAATCTATTTTGAGGAGAAAAATAATCCTCCTGAAGAATATCAGCAGGATAAGCTTGAGAATGAAGGACTCTAGTTCATTAGCCGATCACTAGTTTGAGACCAAGCAACTTAAATCACAGTATAAGAATCATCTGCTCATGTAGTGCTGAATGAAGGAAGCGTGCAGCTATTTTGTTTAGAGAATACCCAGATATCAAAAAGGATTACCTAAGAATCGTGGCTTTACTCAAGAAACATGTAACTAATGCGGCCAACGAATCTTTTATGCAAAAATCAAGCAGTCTAGGGCACAGCTCAGAGGAGTCAGGGATGTGGCATTCTTCTTATTCAGATTATCTAAAATGTATGCTTAACATGGTAATTCCTCAGGATTTCGGTATCATCCCATTCATCCTACTTGACAAGGCCTCTGCTTTAGCAAACATACGAGAGTAAACACCAACCAAGTCATACTCATCTAATCCGCTAACAAGTCTACATAAAGGATGAGCTATAACACTTCTTATAGCCTTCCTAAACGCAAGAAGTCCCACAGCTTTGTATAGCTGCAGGACTTCTCTAAAAAACGGCGACTACCTACTCTCCCACTGTTACGCAGTACCATCGGCGTGACAAGGCTTAACTTCTCTGTTCGGAATGGGAAGAGGTGGAACCCTTGTGCTATAGTCACCTTAATAAGGTAGACATAATGTACACAAAAAATAAATCAATCAATCAGCTAAACGTATATAAAAACCATACTGACAAGAAGAAAGTGAACGGGCAATTAGTATTGCTCGGCTGTGATATTTCTATCTATACACCTGCAACCTATCAACGTCATCGTCTTTGACGACCCTAAGAAATCTAATCTTGTGGCTGGCTTCGTACTTAGATGCTTTCAGCACTTATCCAATCCCGACTTAGATACCCGGCGATGCACCTGGCGGCACAACCGGTAAACCAGAGGTCAGTCCAACACGGTCCTCTCGTACTAGTGTCAGAGCCACGCAAATTTCATACGCCCACGATAGATAGAGACCGAACTGTCTCACGACGTTCTGAACCCAGCTCGCGTGCCACTTTAATGGGCGAACAGCCCAACCCTTGGGACCTTCTCCAGCCCCAGGATGTGACGAGCCGACATCGAGGTGCCAAACCCCTCCGTCGATATGAGCTCTTGGGAGGGATCAGCCTGTTATCCCCGGAGTACCTTTTATCCTTTGAGCGATGTCCTTTCCATACAGAAACACCGGATCACTATGCTCTAGTTTCCTACCTGATCGACTTGTCGGTCTCCCAGTCAAGCACCCTTATGCCATTACACTCTACGGACGGTTACCAATCGTCCTGAGGGTACCTTTAGAAGCCTCCGTTACACTTTTGGAGGCGACCACCCCAGTCAAACTACCCACCAAACAGTGTCCCCATTACAAACGGGTTAGAATTCAAACAATCAAAGGGTCGTATTTCAACAGCGACTCCACGAATACTAGCGTACCCGCTTCATAGTCTCCGACCTATCCTACACATCAATGGCCCAAATTCAATGTTAAGCTATAGTAAAGGTTCACGGGGTCTTTTCGTCCCATCGCGGGTAATCGGCATCTTCACCGATACTACAATTTCACTGAGCTCACGGTTGAGACAGTGTCCAGATCATTACACCATTCGTGCAGGTCGGAACTTACCCGACAAGGAATTTCGCTACCTTAGGACCGTTATAGTTACGGCCGCCGTTTACTGGGGCTTCAATTCAATGCGTCTCTTGCGATAACATCTCCTCTTAACCTTCCAGCACCGGGCAGGTGTCAGGCTGTATACGGAATCTTTCGATTTTGCACAGCCCTGTGTTTTTGTTAAACAGTTGCCTGGACCTATTCTCTGCGCCCTCTCTTGCGAGGAGGGACCCTTTATCCCGAAGTTACAGGGTCAATTTGCCTAGTTCCTTAACCGTGATTCACTCAAGCGCCTTAGTATATTCAACCCGACTACGTGTGTCCGTTTACGGTACGGGTACCTATAAGATTAAGTTTAGCGGATTTTCTTGGAAGTCTGCTTACATGCACTATTGGATTGTCCGAAGACGCTCCATACTATCAGGTTCGAATCGGAATGTGGATTTGCCTGCATTCCTCAACTTCTACACCCTTTAACGAACTATTCCGTCAGTTCGCGGCACTATCACTACTCCGTCCCCACATCACTCTTAAAGGTAGTAATGGAATATTAACCATTTCAGCCATCGGCATTGCCTTTCGGCGGAGCCTTAGGACCCGACTAACCCTGATCCGATTAGCGTTGATCAGGAAACCTTAGTCTTTCGGCGAGGGGGTTTCTCACCCCCTTTATCGTTACTTATACCTACATTTGCGTTTCCACACGCTCCAGAGAAGCTCACGCTTCGCCTTCAACGCAGAGTGGAATGCTCCCCTACCAACCATTATATGGTTCCATAGCTTCGGTAAACCGCTTATGCCCGATTATTATCCACGCCAAATTCCTCGACTAGTGAGCTGTTACGCACTCTTTAAATGAATGGCTGCTTCCAAGCCAACATCCTAGCTGTCTTAGCAATCTGACTTCGTTAGTTCAACTCAGCGGTTATTTGGGGACCTTAGCTGATGGTCTGGATTCTTCTCCTCTCGGACGCGGACCTTAGCACCCGCGCCCTCACTCCTGTTCTCAAACTAATGCGCATTCGGAGTTTATCAAGACTTGATAGGCGGTGAAGCCCTCGCATCTTATCAGTCGCTCTACCTCACATTAGTAATAAACAAGGCTGCACCTAAATGCATTTCGGGGAGTACGAGCTATCTCCAAGTTTGATTAGCCTTTCACCCCTACCCTCAACTCATCCGGAAGCTTTTCAACGCTTATCGGTTCGGTCCTCCAGTTAGTGTTACCTAACCTTCAACCTGGCCAAGGGTAGATCACTTGGTTTCGCGTCTACTCCTTCCGACTAAATCGCCCTGTTAAGACTCGCTTTCGCTTCGGCTGCAGGTCTCAAGACCCTTAACCTTGCCGGAAAAAGTAACTCGTAGGTTCATTATGCAAAAGGCACGCCGTCACAGCACAAGGCTGCTCCGACCGCTTGTAGGCACATGGTTTCAGGAACTATTTCACTCTTCTATTCGAAGTGCTTTTCACCTTTCCTTCACAGTACTGGTTCACTATCGGTCTCTCAGGAGTATTTAGCCTTACCGGATGGTCCCGGCAGATTCACACAGAATTTCACGTGTTCCGCGCTACTCAGGATACCACTAGGGTCAAACAGTATTCGAATAAGGGGCTATCACCCGCTATGGCATAACTTTCCAGTTACTTCTTCTCTACTGTTGAGATCCCACATCGTGGTCCTACAACCCCATATATGCCGTAACATATATGGTTTGGGCTATTCCGCGTTCGCTCGCCACTACTAGCGGAATCATTATTATTTTCTTTTCCTGCAGGTACTAAGATGTTTCAGTTCCCTGCGTTAGCCTACTGCATAGCAGTATAATATCTCTTCAAGATACTGGGTTGTCCCATTCGGAAATCTTCGGATCAAAGGTCATTTGCACCTACCCGAAGCTTATCGCAGCTTATCACGTCCTTCATCGCCTCTGAGAGCCAAGGCATCCACCATGTGCCCTTGCTTACTTTCTTCTTATCAAACACTTCTTAATCCAATATAAATATCGAATCAAAACGTATGGTTGATATATACTTTTAGCTCTTACTAAAAAATTTACTTTTTGCTTTTGTACATTATGTCAAAGATCGTTGTCGGTTCTAAAGAACCTGAAGTGGAGAATAACGGATTCGAACCGTTGACCCTCTGCGTGCAAGGCAGATGCTCTAGCCAGCTGAGCTAATCCCCCGAATCAAGAGATTCGTAGTCCCAGGCAGAGTTGAACTGCCGACCTCTACATTATCAGTGTAGCGCTCTAACCAACTGAGCTATAGGACTGTGTTCAAACCCTTGCCTTTCGGCTCGGCTTCTTTTTTTTCTCTTGTGTTATCTAACAACTATATATTAAATAAACAAGTACCAGTAGTACAACAGATAAATCTAACCTTAATCAGACTTAAAGTAATAATCATAAAACCTTTTACGAAATCACTCCAGAAAGGAGGTGTTCCAGCCGCACCTTCCGGTACGGCTACCTTGTTACGACTTAGCCCCAGTCACCAGTTTTACCCTAGGACGCTCCTTGCGGTTACGTACTTCAGGTACCCCCGGCTCCCATGGCTTGACGGGCGGTGTGTACAAGGCCCGGGAACGTATTCACCGCGCCGTGGCTGATGCGCGATTACTAGCGAATCCAGCTTCACGAAGTCGGGTTGCAGACTTCGATCCGAACTGAGAGAGGTTTTTGGGATTGGCATCCGGTCGCCCGGTAGCTGCCCTCTGTACCCCCCATTGTAACACGTGTGTAGCCCCGGACGTAAGGGCCGTGCTGATTTGACGTCATCCCCACCTTCCTCACATCTTACGACGGCAGTCTCACTAGAGTCCTCAGCATGACCTGTTAGTAACTAATGATAAGGGTTGCGCTCGTTATGGCACTTAAGCCGACACCTCACGGCACGAGCTGACGACAACCATGCAGCACCTTCACAGAGACCTTGCGGCGATAATCTTTCAACTATATTCCTCTGCAATTCAAGCCCGGGTAAGGTTCCTCGCGTATCATCGAATTAAACCACATGTTCCTCCGCTTGTGCGGGCCCCCGTCAATTCCTTTGAGTTTCACCGTTGCCGGCGTACTCCCCAGGTGGAATACTTAATGCTTTCGCTTGGCCGCTTACTGTATATCGCAAACAGCGAGTATTCATCGTTTACTGTGTGGACTACCAGGGTATCTAATCCTGTTTGATACCCACACTTTCGAGCCTCAGTGTCAGTTGTACCCCAGTGAGCTGCCTTCGCAATTGGAGTTCTTCGTGATATCTAAGCATTTCACCGCTACACCACGAATTCCGCCCACCTCTTGTACACTCAAGACATACAGTATCAACTGCAATTTCACGGTTGAGCCGTAAACTTTCACAGCTGACTTATATGTCAACCTACGCTCCCTTTAAACCCAATAAATCCGGATAACGCTTGGATCCTCCGTATTACCGCGGCTGCTGGCACGGAGTTAGCCGATCCTTATTCATAAGGTACATACAAAAAGGGACACGTCCCTCACTTTATTCCCTTATAAAAGAAGTTTACAACCCATAGGGCAGTCATCCTTCACGCTACTTGGCTGGTTCAGACTCTCGTCCATTGACCAATATTCCTCACTGCTGCCTCCCGTAGGAGTTTGGACCGTGTCTCAGTTCCAATGTGGGGGACCTTCCTCTCAGAACCCCTATCCATCGTAGACTTGGTGGGCCGTTACCCCGCCAACTATCTAATGGAACGCATCCCCATCGCTTACCGAAATTCTTTAATAAAGAGAACATGCGAACTCTTTATACCATCGGGTATTAATCTTTCTTTCGAAAGGCTATCCCCGAGTAAGCGGCAGGTTGGATACGTGTTACTCACCCGTGCGCCGGTCGCCATCTGAAGTATTGCTACTCCAATGCTGCCCCTCGACTTGCATGTGTTAAGCCTGTAGCTAGCGTTCATCCTGAGCCAGGATCAAACTCTTCATTGTAAAAGTATTGTGTACCTATGAAAAATACCCGAAAGTATCAATCATAAGCAGTTTTTAGCTCTGTTCAGGATTTCGTAAATTTATTTAAGTTCACACCCTGCTAAAAGCAGGATATTGACGGTTCTAAATTTTACCCAAAATTACTTCTCTTAAATGATCTGTTTCCGAAGAAACCAAACAAGAAGAAAAGCATTTTGCTATTGTACTACTTGTATTGTTTATGTAATTCTATCAAAGAACGCTTCTTTTATTTTTGCTTTGTTTTCTAAAGCGGGTGCAAAGGTAAGGAGTTTAAAAGTAACAACCAAATGTTTTCGGAAGTTTTTTTTAAAAGTTTTTTTTCGTTAAGCTACCTTCTAAAACTCTTTTAGCAAGAGCGAAGGCCTAAACAAAAAAAGATCCTTTTTTGCGAACCGGACTGCAAAGATAAAGACTTTTTAGCTTCACTTCCAAACTTTCAGAGAAGTTTTTTTTTAAAAGTAAAACCGCATGAGTCAAACCCTACAGGCGCTTTATCAACATTTCAAGAAAACACTTTGTCTCTCTTGCAAAGCGGGTGCAAAAGTAGAAGCTTTTGCCATACAAAACAAGAAGATCATACTCTTTTTTTTAAGAAGAAAGGAGCGAAAAGGCTTAAAGCGCTAGACATCAGGAGGTAACACCATGAAAATAAATACAAAGAAAGGGGGAACCGGAGAAATACGAAGAATGGGGATACCTTATACTATATAGGGGGAAATGTAATCAGAGAAAAAAAAGGGTTATTGCAATAGTAAGAAGGAAGGCAAGGATGGAAGAAAAAGACTCGAAACAAAGTGGGGGTATCAAGAAAACAAAGTAGGAAGGTGGTAGTTGAAAGGCGAAAGGCAGACATTAGCGAAGAAGAAAGAAGAAGGAAGGACAGGATAGACTATTCAATAGCTCAAGCGAAAAGAACCCAAAGAAAAAAGAGCGGCTAACCTTGGTTGGACGACTGGCTAACCATCGTTGGTCGACTGGCTAACCTTGGTTGGACGACTTAACAACCATGGTGAGCCGGCAAATGCAAAAGGAAGATACTCGAAAGAAAAGAGAAGAAAAGAGAGAAGAGAAAGCAGATGAAGCGCAAAAATAGATAGGGAAATACGAAAGATTCTAGATTTTGGAGAACCATTGTTTAATAACAAAGCACATAAACAGCTAGGCGAATCTGTTGATTCGCCTAAAGTAAAAAGATCATCTTTGATGTTTAAGTGTCAGAATTGAAAATAAATAAAGGGCTGAATATCTGCACTCTTAACCTGAATAATAACGAATACGACTAGAATAATAATGAGGGCCTTAGCCCATAAGGGTATTCGTGTAATAAATGAGCAACAAGCTTTTTCCCAATTATCAGGTGCAAAATGCAATAAGAACCCAATCACCATTAACACAAAAACGGGCCAATAGCCAATTATCATTTGAGGTAACACATCTACATGAAAGTTCACAAATATCTGTCGAATCATGTTAAGCGAATTTTCAAAGCTGGTATTTCTAAAAAATATCCAGCAGAAGCACACAAAGTGGAAAGTGAAAAAGGCTCCAACAAAATTTGGAATCTTAATACTAAGTCGAGAAACGACCAATAGCTCCAACCATATTTTGTGAACCGCTAAGGCCAGGCCATGTAGCACTCCCCACAAAACAAAGTTCCAAGAAGCACCATGCCATAAGCCACCAAGAAACATGGTAACAATCAAGTTTACATATTGACGTAATTTGCCCTTGCGGTTACCTCCCAACGATATGTATAAATAATCTTTCAACCAACTTGAAAGCGATATGTGCCAGCGGCGCCAGAACTCTGTAATAGACAATGATTTATAGGGTGAATCAAAATTGAGATTAAAATGAAACCCCAACAAAAGAGCTATACCTATAGCCATGTCGCTATAACCCGAGAAATCACAATAAATTTGAAGTGCATATCCATATACAGCAATTAAATTTTCAACACCGGAATAAAGCGAAGGAGCATCAAACACACGTTCTACAAAATTCACGCTTATATAATCTGAGATGACTGATTTCTTAAATAGTCCGCAAAGAATAAGGAACACGCCTCTGCCAAACATTTCAGAAGTCACCATCAAAGGCTTTCTTATCTGCGGAATAAAATCGCGCGCGCGTACAATAGGGCCAGCTACTAACTGCGGGAAAAAAGACACGTAGAAAGCATAATCCATCAAATGATTTAAAGGTTCTATCTGTTTGCGATAAACATCTATGGTATAGCTTAAGGATTGAAACGTAAAAAAAGAAATCCCAACCGGTAGAAACACGTCAATCGGACTAAAAGATCCTCCCGTAATATCAGCCAAAATGGTTCCAAAGAAGTTACTATATTTAAAATAGCAAAGAAGTCCTAGGTTTATTAACAAGCTAAAAAACACCAAAAGCTTTCTTTGAACAGCAGATGCAGTAATATTCATTCTTCGAGCCAAAAAGAAATCACTAACGGTTACCAACGCCAAAAGCAGAAAATAAACGCCACTACTTTTATAATAGAAGAAATAAGAAAATGCAGTTACGAACAAAATTCTGGCTGTATTCTTCTGTGTTAGTAAAACGTATACAGAGATAAATGCGGTAAATAGCCAGAGAAAAAAACCGCTACTAAAAATCATCGGTGCCTGCGAATCATAGCTAAACACCCCTATTAGTCGACTAATGTCTATTGACAACATAATTATTATAAGCTTTTATAATGGCTTGAGCCAAAAGTTTTCCTTGCAAAGTATATCCTTCAGGCAAATAATGCACATGGTCGGGACGCATAAGTTTTGCCCCAGCCCAGTTTTTACAAGCCCATTGCTCTCCTCCTACCACAGCATATAGATCCCAAAACGCAAGTCCATTACGAGATGCATATTCTCTGATTGTCTTTGCTGCCATAATAGTACGCGGATTAGGAGAATAAGTGCTGCGCCTGCGACTTAACCGACGTCTTTCAAATGACCCCGGAGGAGAAGTAAGCAACATGGGAACACCCGGTAAACTATCCTTCAACAACTCTATTAACTCATGCATCTGATTATAGTGCACATTTGTTTTATAACCTTTTCCATGGCTCTCATTGGTACCAAACGATAAGATTAACAACGACGGCTTAGCTTCAACAATAGCCGATATTCGCGCCGGATGCGTAAAAGTAAGACAGGTAGCTCCGTTGACTCCCATGTCATAATAAAGAAGAGAATGAAATTCTTGAGTAAGTACTAAACCTGCCGATTGAGGATAAATATGGCCACGAACGTGACTATCACCGATATGAAGAATTCGGAATGTATCGACTCCCATGTCCAGCCTCATCTCTTGCAGCTGTTTCATGACAGGCTCCAATACATCTGTAGAATCTACAATTTCATTCGACTTAACGTTCCTAAAAATTTCAGGCAGTAATTGAGTATACGGAATCGTATCAGCCGGCCATTTTACTTTCAGCGCAGGTTTGGGTATTCTACTTATTAAATTCCGTGCCGCTTTCTGCGGCAGTCTATCTTGAGACGACATGCCCGATGCATAGAGCAGCAGACAAAGGAGGCTCTTCAGTCTAAAGTTACTTAGCATAATCTTCCCTCCGTTTATGTTGCTCGTATCCATACATTAAGGATTCATATAGTAAACCTGCCAAATATTTGCCGCCTCGAAAATTGATGTGCGTATAATCATAATTGGCCAAAGAAGGTTTAGCATGTACCATTTTGACCATAGCACCTTCCCCACCCATGGCCTGAAACATATTCCAAAAAGCAACCGAAGACTCTGAGGCTATCACCTTTTGATATTGAATGAGGTTCTTTACACCCGGCATAGTTTTCAACTCCCCTTCCTCTGTCTTATAGCTTCTATCACCCACGCCCAACATTAGAATAGCCGCTTCGGGAAAGCATTTTTTTAAATGAGCAATGCTTTTGTTCATACCTATGCGGTAGTAGTCATAGTTACGTCCTTTTTCGGTAGCAACATTTAGTCCGTATTGCAGAATTATTAAATCATAAGGTCTCTTAGAACTAAAAGCTTTCAATGTTTGCTCCGGTATATATCGCAGCGATACCCCCGAACTGCCTCTCAAAGAAAAATTATCAAGGACAATACCCTTTGCCCCTTCTAACGCCGCTCCATAAAACACGGTAGAATCTGCCTTATAAATGTTCCACCTCACAGAGCCGATGTGTCCCTTTAGAGTAATCTGTCGCAATGATCCATTTGAGGGAGAAGATGGAACATCAACAAGTTTTTCTATTTCCCGATTAAGTCTGACCCCCACTTTGACGGGAGCCTTATTTGCAAACAAAAGGTAAGCACATGTACAAGAATCTAGTAAAGAGGCATATTGAGCCTGCCCCCTGAGTTCTACAAATGCTGCTGAATCGGCAATAAAATAATGGCCGGATATCCCCTGTTTCTTTTTATTAAAATAAGTAGTATCAGTTGCAGCATGACTATTCCAGCCTCCATACGAATGTTTCACCGTAGGCCGATAGCCACTGGTCATAGAGGTTATAGGAATAAAGCCCACTCCGCATCCTCCAAATTTTCGTTGAAGCATTTCTCTTAAATCGGCAGTGAATATATCTCCCTCTATAAAAGAATCTCCAAAAACAGCAATTCTCACTATACGTTTTTCTCCGGCATCAAGCTTCGACAACGCATGATAAAACAGTGCCATTCCCTGTCCTATAGAATCAGTGAAATCTTCAACACAAGTGATGCCGCTCTTACATGTATCTACTAAAATCTTTGATTTGGGAGCAACAAGAGGTAGCGTGTCAGGTACAGACGGATCCGTTTTGCTACTACGTATATCACTCAACATATCAACCTTCCGTAAAGTGTGACCACAGATTATTGTAGAAGGCAAATAATGTAGCAAAAGAAGTGCTGACAGAACAATTACTGTCAGCCAAAACGTATCTTTAATATGATTCATACAGCCATGTTACGATTTTAAGGCTGCAAAGATATATAAAAGGAAGAGAAAGATCGATTTACAATCAAATCGTTTTTTCAATATTCCAAACGAACGCACGCAGACCTAATTTTTCAGTTCTCGTATCCAACTTATGCAACGCATCAAGCAATGGATCAACTTTATTATCATCTACCATTGTTATAATGGCCGAACACATAGAAGGCCATGCATGACTCCCGAAATGCGGTTCGCCGGTTTTGCTCCCACGCCCTTTTACTTGTTCAAAATAGCTAAACCCACGACAATTCAAACGATCTAGGGTTCCTATTATCTGTTCATAATAGGCTTGGTCAAAGGTTATAAATACAGACTTCATTTTTTAACAATTTCACTTTTATGTTCTTGAAAATAATCAGATAGAGCACGCCTGCGCTTCATCACTTTACGTTGCCTCTTAATTCCTGTACCTGCAAACACACAGTAGAGAACTGGGATTAATATCAAAGTAAGAATAGTAGAGATACTTAATCCACCGATAACAGCAATAGCCATTGGTCGCCACATTTCTGAACCTTGCCCCGTTGAGATTGCCATAGGTACCATACCTAACACGGTTGTAGCCGTTGTCATTATAACCGGGCGAAGACGGCTACGGCCTGCCGTAACAACAGAATTTATTACCGCCTGCCCCCTTTCTCGACATAAACTAATATAATCAATCAATACAATACCATTCTTAACAACGATACCAATAAGCATAATGCCTCCCAACATACTCATCACATTCAGCGTGTTTTGGCTGGTAAACAAAGCAATCAATACACCACTAAATGCAAATGGCAATGAAAACATGATGATAAACGGATAGGTAAGCGATTCAAATTGGGCAGCCATCACAATAAAAACAAGAATAACAATAAGCACCCCCAGCACTCCTAAATCTTGGAACGACTCTTGTTGATCTTCAAAAGAACCAGCAACTTGTACTGTTACCCCCGCAGGAATATCCATATTGTCAATAACGTCATTGCCAGCTGCAACAACATCTCCCAAAGCCTCTCCTGAAATCACGGCAGAGACTGTTATTATACGCTCCCTGTCTTTTCGCTCGATTGTTGGCGGCGTAAATCGCTCAACGACTTTACCAAGTTCTTTAACTCGCACTGCCTCACCTTTACTATTATATATGATAATGTTCTCAAGGCTTTCCAAACTAGTCCTAAATTCAGGGGCATAACGCACCTTAATATCATATTCATCACCATCTTCACGATACTGCGATGCAATTGCGCCATTAACTCTATTCCTTAAATAAGTTCCTGCGGTAGATAGATTTAGCCCATGCATGGCTAGCTTTTCTCGGTCAAAATCAACCTGATATTCTGGTTGATAATCACTCCTACTAATATTAACCTCTGAAACACCTTTTATCTGGTAAAGCTGACGTTTCAGATTAGCGGCAACACTATCTGTGACAGACATATCATAACCGTAAATTTCAAAGTCAGCAGTAGATTGGCCGGTTAAGCCTGTATTACTGCCACCTAATATCACTTGAGCTTTACTTAATTCGGGATAAGACTTTAAGTCTTGACGCATGTCATCGCAAACCTGTTCCAACGTCTTCTTTCTATCTCCCGGATCTGATAATCGGATATTAAATGAAATAATATGCGAACCATTATTCTGCATTACTGCCCACGCATTATCTGTATCGGCTTGGCCAACCGTATAATTACACACCAATATTTCATCCTTATATTTTGATTGCCACTGCTTAGTTAATCGATCTGCCAAATTTTGCGCTAACTCTTTTCGAGATCCGATAGGCAACTCTAGTGCAACGGATATGCGTGCATTGTCTTGTGTCGGAAAGAATTCCGTACTTATACCATTTGCGCAAAGAAGGCTCAATAAAAATAAGCCGATACAAGAAATGAGAACCAACATTCTATGGCGCACAGCTTTGTTTAAAACATGCGCATACCAATTGTCAAAACCATTAAGAATGCGTTCAATCGGAGCATAGAATTTCTGAAAAGATTTGGTCTGCTTCTTCTCTAATTTCAGTAACTGCGAACAAAGCATTGGCGTCAATGAAAGCGCTGCAACAGTTGATATAAACATGATTGTACACATCATCCAACCAAGTTGCCTAAACATAACTCCTGTCATACCAGTAATCATTGTAAGCGGAAAAAACACAGCAATCATGGTTAGTGTAGAAGCAATTACTGATATGGCAACTTCATTAGTACCATGAACAGCTGCTTGCTTAGGGGCAGAACCTCTTTCGATGTGGGTAGTGACATTCTCAAGGACAACAATCGCATCATCAACAACCATACCAATTGCAATGGATAAAGAAGATAACGATATAATGTTAATTGTATTATTAGTAATAGCAAGATATATAAATGATGCAATCAGTGAAAGGGGAATCGTAATTGATATAATAAGTGTTGCCCTCCATCTTCCTAAAAAGAGAAATACAACAACTACTACAAATAATAACGCATATGCCACCGTTTCTGTTAAACTGTCTATCGTATTTAATATGTTATCGGACGTATTAACAATGATACCAAGTTTCACGTCACTCGGCAGTGATTTCTGTAGTTTGGGTAAAGCTTTAAGTACTTCTTTTGATATATTGACTGAATTTGCTCCAGATTGCTTTTGTACAATAATCATAGCACCTTTTTGCCCATTATTATACGTCTCTTGAGCTCGCTCTTCAACAGTGTCAACCACTTTTGCTACATCACGAAGAAAAATATTCGCTTCATTACGCGTGCCAACTACAATATTCTCTAACTGTTTGGTATCATTAAACTCTCCTTCAACACGTAAAGCATAGGTTTCATTTCCAATATCAAAATTGCCTCCGGGGATATTTTTGTTTTCTGCCCCTATTATAGAGCTAATAGTTTCAATACTGAGATTATACGCTTCCAGTTTATTGGGGTCACAATAAACCTGTATTTCTCTCTTAGGAGCACCACTAATTGATACAGTTCCAACACCTGGGATTCGGGCTAAAGGATTAACAACATTATCATCTAATATTTTATACAAAGCAGATTGGCTTTCTTCAGCCTGTACTGAAAGCAGTACAATAGGAATCATATCGGTGCTAAATTTAAATATGATTGGTGTCTCAACTTCTTCCGGCAAAGCAGAACTAACCATATCTAGCTTGTCACGCACATCATTAGTTAAGACATCAATATCATAACCATACTCAAATTCTAGTGTGATGACTGAAATGTTCTCTGATGATTTTGACGTTATATGCTTTAAGTTACTAACTGAATTAAGAACATTTTCAAGAGGACGTGTAACATTGTTCTCAATATCAGAAGCACTGGCTCCTTGGTACGTTGTCATTACCATTATAGTATTTGTATCAATATCAGGATACAAATCGACAGGTAATTTAGACAATGAAAACAGACCAAAAATCACTACTGCCAAGAAGCAGAGCGAGGTCATAATTGGCTTTTTTACAGCTCCTTCATATAAACTCATAACTGGGTTTTATTATTTTTCAATAATTACTTCAGTACCATTAACCAAACGTGCATGTCCGGCAACAACCACCTGAGAGTTGTTGTCTACTCCTGAGATCAACTCATACTCACTTCCCATTCTGCTACCCAATTCTACCTTTTGGTAACGAACCTTTCCCTTCTCATAGACAAATACATAACGGTCGCCAGAGCCAGCTTGTTTAACAACTGCTAGATCAGGAACTACCACATGATTTTCCGAACCGAAATTTACTTCAACACGCGCAAACATACCGGGGCGCACTTTCATATCTTTATTATCTAGCACAAGCTCAACAGGAAAAGTGCGTGTTGCTGCGTTAATGGTTGGATAGATTAAACTAATTTTGCCATTAAAGACTTCTCCTTCAAAAACATCAAACTTAACTTTAACTGGAGATCCTTTCTTTATTTTAGAAAAATAGTTTTCTGATATATTAATTAGTAGCTTTACAGGAACAATTTGTTCTACTACTAAAACAGGAGTATTACCATTATACATATCTCCATTATCATAATTACGAGCCGTTATTATTCCGCTTATGGGACTAAGTAAAGATGTATTTTCCAATAAATTCCGATAGGAAGTCTTTTTTACGTCTAAAGACATTTTCGAAGCGTCCCATTCTGACTTCGAGACTCCTCCAACCTTATATAATTCATCAAGGCGTTTAAATTCTATCTCTTGGTTATCCAACTGAAGTTTTAATTGTTTTAAACTTGCTGCATCCATTTGAACAAGTTTTTGACCTTTACTGACCTTGTCTCCTACTTCAACATAGATATGATCAATTCTAACAGGAGAAGCAGGAGCAATATTATTTTTTACTTCTGCCTGTACAGTTGCTGTATATTCCAAAATTTGATCAACTTGTCGGGCTGTAACAGTTGCAAGTTTTACCCTCGGCTTTTCACTAATTACATCTACTCCTTTCTTATCTTTGCTTTCTGTGCACGCACTCATTAGCAAAATAAACATGAAGGATACTAACTGAATATACTTTCTCATATAATACTTTTAATTGAAATTACTCTATCTGTTGTTATTCACCTAGCACTAGCTCTAAATCGGCTTTGGCAACTAAGAAATCATATATAGATTGGTTATATACCAATTGAGCTTGCGTTAAAGCCAATTCAGAATCATTTAATTCTAAAATAGTTCCTTTACCAACATCATATCGCTTTGATGCAATTTGACGACCTTTTTCCGCCTGAGCCACACTTTCTTTGTTACTCATTACTTGCTCGGAACTAGCATTCATATTATCTAAATAACTACTAATTTTCATATTCAGCTGACGTTCCAAATTGAGTCTATTCAGCGCCAGTTGCTGGATTTGAATTTTTGTTTGCTTCAGTTTATTAAAATTGCTAGCTTTATATAACGGTATAGTCAGACTTAATCCAAACGTAGAGTATGGATACCAATCGTAACTAGATATTCTGAAATTATCATTCATCGACATATATAAATAATTGAAAGAAGCCGATAAGGTAGGCATAAAATTAGTTTGTTGTAGTTTAAGAGTATTCTGAAGCAACTTATTACTAAGGTCTAATTGCTTTAGGTCTGAATTATTACTAAGGTTATAGTAGACATTATTCTGTTTAGTTATGAACATCTCCATTTCGTATTCTTTTAGACCTCCATTGATAACTAGTTCATAATTTGCATCAATCCCCATTAAAACTTTGAGTTGCAGTTTTGCTAAATTAACTCCATTATGAGCTGACACAACAGAAGGTTTTAAATTGCGCATCTGGACTTCTGCACGAATTTTATCAAACTCACTAACAGCGCCATGATTAAACTTTGCATTAACAATGTTAAAATTAGCCTCAGCCTGACGGTAGCTTCTAGTCAAAACGTTATAACTGTCCTGAGCTAGAAGCAACTGATAAAATGCTTTTTTAATTTGATTTATAAGATCCAATTTTGAGAATCGAGCTTTCTCAGTAGCAAGATTAATATCTGTTTTCGTAAGATTAATAGTTTTGTATAATGCGGGAGCAAAAATTGGTAAACTAATTATCATACCACCATTATAAGTATTGTCACGTCCAACTTGTATAGTTGTAGTTTCCTCACCGAATTGCATTGCCATTGTTTGTTTTTTGATTGTTCTTGAATAAGTACCACTCAAGTTTATATCAGGAAATAAGGCAGCGCATGCTTCTTTGTTAATTTCTTTCTTCAAAACAACTTCTTTCTCGGACATCTTTACGATAGGATTTTCAGAAAGTGCAATTTTCATAGCAGATTCGAGAGTTAAAACCAATGTATCCTTATCTTGTGAAAGACTCGAATCTTGCGCTTCCACTGAATTAGTAAATAAAGCTAGCAAGAAAATCAATAATAAAATTTTATTCAAAACCATTTTCTTAATCATCATATACTCATAGGATATTGCATTATACAGATTTAGCATTATATTCTATCAAGAAGTTTTCCAGTATTTCAATTCCCTTATCAGTTGATATGCCTCGTACGAATATCAAAACTATTGATTCATAAACCTCTAGAAAAGAATATTTTTTAAAAGTCTCACTGTGAATTAACATATCAATCTGCTCATGCAACAAATCATGAACAATATCAAACTTAATATCTGCTCTAAAAAGTCCCTGCTCAACGCCTTTCCTGAAAAATGAAATAGCATAGTTACTATTTTTCTTTTTATGGTCATCCATCAGCTCACAAACTCTTGGATATTTCTTTATTTCCTCTAAAAAACGTATATTCATTTTATGGTACTCCTCAACACTCTTTTTATAGCATTTTAGAATAACCTCTAGCACATTCACTGAACTAGATATCACTTCATTAACAAATACATTTTTTTCTCTTTGATGCTCCAGCATACATGCTATCAAGAGCTCCTCTTTATCTTCGAACATTTCATATAAAGTTCTTTTTGATATACCCAACCCCATAGCAATGTCATCCATTGTCACTCCTTTTATACCTTTAGTCGCAAAAGCGTTCATCGCTAAAGTGACGGTTTTATGCTTCAACTCTGTTCTGTTGTTTTCTTTTTCATACATAATTATATACTGTTTATTTTTATATAGTTATATCTGATTTCTAAATTAAAAAATCGCATGAGTAACACACTAAAATATGTAGTATAAAGATATTATTTAAAAATAGGAAAGTATTAATTGAAGAATGATTATTGATCAACTCCTGCTAATATTTTAAGATACTTACCTGTCACATTAGCTAATTCTGAATTGGAAGATAAATATTCTGCTAGCAAATCAGGTTGATCAATCAATAATTCGCTCATAATATCACGACTAACAAATTCAACCTTATAAGTTATAGGATCAATAAAATAGTAGACACGTTCAGTTAGTAGCGAGGAAGAAGCAATTGCCCTTCCAACATCTCCCATATTATAATTTGTCGCTGATGTTATACTAACTGCTGCAGGTCCTATCGGCAAAGCCGAGAAATAAATTTTATCTTTCACCCACATAGCAGGGGCATAACAAGTACCAAACCTAAAACGGTTAAAGCGCAATTTTCTGCAATTCAAATATAAATTTCCATCTATCTCAATCGCAAAATACCGTCCTTTGATTCTCTTGCAAGTTGAAGGAGAAGAGGCACTAATTTTATAATCCCCGCCAGGTGTAAGCATAAGCTGATTCTTTATTCTTTTCTCTAAAACAACTTTGGAGAGAGAATCACCACGATGTATGTAGACATCTTTAACACTCAAATAAAACTTATTTTGAGCAAATATAAGCACTGAAAAAAGTGCAAATCCCAATAATATTAAAACCCTTTTCATAGACATAAACAATCAGCATATTAAAAACTTTGGAAAGATACGAATTAAAGGTGAAATGACAATAAATGAATATAATAAATCAAGGTGTATATTAAATATGATGTTCAGGCATAAATTAGAGCTAACATACACTTAAAGGAAAAAACAACTTTAGATTCTGAAATAGGAAGGTGAGTATTATAAATCCATTCAAGAAAAGCATTATCTAGTTGATTTTTAAACAGAGAAATCTATTTTGATGAAGCAATTTTTGCTATAATAAAATAATAATCATCTAATTTTGGCTGGCAATCAAGATCAATATAAGTCTAACAACTAGTGAATCAAAAAAATACATTAACCGCCGCATCTAGGATATCGAATCAATCGATATAAAACATTTCATCTAAAAGATTTGTAGGCTAATACTAAAATTACAAGCATAGTCAACCCTAAACATTAGTCATTAATAAAAAAATAACTCGAGTCACAAACTCGAGTTATTTTTTTAGCATGGTCAACATATCTCATGTGACCCTTATAAGAAAATCTCTACTATTCAACGGAAGCATTATTTTCCTCTGTAGATTGAGCGTCTTGGGCTAAATCTGTAGAATCAGCATTAACTACTTTCTTTGAACGGCGTGTTCGAGGTGATTTTTTAGCAACAATATCTTTCGACATGTTATCGTTATAATCAACCAATTCTATAAAACACATTTCAGCATTATCACCCAATCGATTCCCTGTCTTAATAATTCTCGTATAGCCACCTGGTCGATCTGCAATTTTAGTCGCAATTTCTTTAAATAATTCAGTAACTGCAATTTTATCTTGTAAATTGCTAAAAACTACACGACGAGAATTTGTTGTATCATTTTTTGATTTAGTTATCAATGGTTCAACAAATTTCTTTAATGCTTTAGCCTTAGCAACGGTCGTAGTGATTCTTTTGTGCTTTATCAAAGAAGATGCCATATTAGATAACATAGCAGCTCTATGAGAAGCAGTACGGCCTAAATGATTGAATTTTTTATTATGTCTCATTTTTTATTCTTTTTCTAATTTGTATTTCGAGATGTCAGTCCCAAATGTTAGATTCAGACTTTCCAGCAAATCATCAAGCTCGGTAAGCGATTTCTTTCCAAAATTTCTAAACTTCAGTAAATCAGTCTTATTAAATTGTACAAGATCTCCTAAAGTTTCAACATCAGCTGCTTTTAAGCAGTTAAGGGCACGAACAGACAAATCCATATCAACTAACTTAGTCTTAAGCAATTGTCTCATGTGCAAAACTTCCTCATCAAATTCCTCATTACCATCTATATCTGTATTTTCCAACGTAATCTTTTCATCAGAAAAAAGCATAAAATGATAAATTAGAATTTTGGCAGCTTCTTTTAAAGCATCTTTTGGATTAATGGAACCATCTGTAGTAATCTCAAGTATTAATTTCTCATAGTCAGTTTTTTGCTCAACACGGAAATTTTCTACTAAATACTTGACATTACGAATAGGAGTATAAATTGAATCAATTGGTATAACATTAACATCTGTACAGAACTCCCTGTTTTCATCAGCAGGGACATAACCTCTACCTTTATTAATTGTTATATCAATTTGCATAGTTGCCTTAGAATCTAAATGACAAATAACCAATTCAGGATTTAACACTTCAAATCCAGTCAAATACTTACCTATGTCACCAGCCTTAAATTCACTAGAGTTTTCAACTGTAATAGTTACCTTTTCTGTTTCGAACTCTTCAACTACTTGCTTAAATCTTACTTGTTTAAGATTTAAGATTATGTTGGTAACATCTTCCTTGACACCAGGAACACTAGAAAATTCATGCTCTACACCTTCAATCCTAATTGTTGTTATAGCAAAACCTTCCAACGAAGAAAGAAGAATTCGGCGCAATGCATTACCTACTGTAATACCAAAACCCGGCTCTAAGGGACGAAATTCGAATTTTCCAAATTTCGGATCCGACTCCAACATTAATACTTTATCAGGTTTTTGAAATGCTAATATCGCCATGGAACTAATTATTATTTAGAATACAACTCAACAATCAAATGCTCTTTAATATTCTCAGGAATATCTGTACGCTCAGGAATATGAAGCAATTTACCTACTTTAGCATTGTCATCCCATTCTAACCATGGATATTTACTATGATTAAAACCTGCAAGAGAATTACCAATTACTTCTAAAGACTTTGAACGCTCTCTTACACCAATAACTTGCCCAGGTTTCACCGCATATGAAGGAATATTAACAACACTACCGTCAACAGTTATGTGTTTATGACTTACTAACTGACGAGCTGCGGCACGCGATGGAGCAATTCCAAGACGGAACACTACATTATCCAAACGCCCTTCTAGTAATTGAAGCAAGATCTCACCTGTAATACCTTTAGCGGTCTCAGCCTTTTCAAACAAATTACGAAATTGTTTTTCCAAAACGCCATAAGTATATTTTGCCTTTTGCTTCTCACGAAGTTGGATTCCGTATTCAGAAGTTTTTCTTTTTCTAGAATTACCATGTTGTCCTGGAGGATAGTTTTTCTTTGACAACACCTTATCGGCCCCAAAAATGCCTTCACCAAATTTACGCGCAATTCTAGATTTTGGTCCTGTATATCTAGCCATTATTATTTTTATTAAATTATAGTAATCATCAACTTAATTTGTTGCAGCCGCGATTACAGAGAAGAAAGAGTGCAATCCATAAACAAAATTAAGTCTCATTTTATTAATTAAACTCTACGTCTTTTAGGAGGACGACATCCATTATGTGGCAATGGAGTTACATCGACAATCTCTGTAACCTCAATACCAGCACCATGAATAGTACGAATTGCTGACTCTCTACCATTACCGGGTCCTTTAACATATGCCTTGACTTTTCTAAGTCCAAGATCAAAAGCAATTTTTGCACAATCTTGTGCAGCCATTTGAGCTGCGTAAGGGGTGTTCTTTTTAGAGCCTCTGAAGCCCATTTTTCCAGCAGAAGACCACGAAATTATCTGCCCTTCACTATTAGCAAGTGAAACAATTATGTTATTGAATGAGGAATGAACATGTAATTGTCCATTAGCATCAACTTTAACATTCCTTTTTTTTGCTGCAACAGTTTTTTTTGCCATATCAAGAATTATTATTTAGTAGCTTTTTTCTTATTAGCAACGGTTTTCTTTCTCCCTTTACGAGTTCGTGCATTATTCTTAGTACTTTGACCACGAACAGGTAAGCCAATACGATGACGGACACCACGATAGCAACCAATGTCCATTAATCTTTTAATATTTAATTGAACTTCAGAACGAAGATCACCTTCAACCTTAAATTCTGCACCAATAATCTCACGAATTGATGCCGCTTGATCATCTGACCAATCTTTGACTTTAAGGTTTTTATCTACACCAGCTTTCTCTAGAATTTTAGCTGAACTACTGCGTCCTATACCATATACATAGGTTAACGCTATTTCTCCTCTCTTATTTTGAGGTAAATCTACACCAACTATTCTTATAGCCATAAAATAAAATATTTATCTTGCAAAAATAAGAAATTATCCTTGACGTTGTTTAAACTTAGGATTTTTCTTGTTAATAACATACAAACGACCGTTACGTCTAACAATTTTACATTCTGACGTGCGTTTTTTTAATGATGCTCTTACTTTCATATCTAAATTTATTTATATCTAAACACTATTCTTCCTTTGGATAAATCATAGGGAGACATTTCAACTCTAACTTTATCTCCAGGTAAAATCTTTATATAATGCATTCTCATCTTACCTGAAATATGAGCCGTAATCTCATGTCCATTATCTAACTCAACTCGAAACATTGCATTAGACAACGCCTCAACTATTATTCCATCTTGTTCTATTGCAGATTGCTTTGCCATAAATATTAAAATACTCAAATTCTTAAAACCTCATCAATGTAATCAAAAGTAGATAAAACATCAGCTTCTTTGTTCGTTATAGCTACAGTATGTTCAAAATGTGCAGAATAGGAACAATCTTTGGTTCTCACAGTCCAACCATCACGCTCCATAATAATAAGTCTACTGCCTAAAGTTATCATGGGTTCAATTGCGATGCACATTCCTGTTTTTAGTAAAGGTCCATAACCTTTTCTCCCATAATTTGGAACCTGAGGATCTTCGTGCATATTTCGACCAATACCATGACCTACAAACTCACGAACAACTCCGTACCCACTATTTTCACACAAACTCTGTATTGCGAAACCAATATCACCAATGCGTTTACCTACGACAGCATTATCTATACCTTCTAGCAACGCTTGTTTTGTAACTTTCAGCAAATGTTTCACATTGCTGTTAATTTCACCCACACCAAACGTATATGCAGAATCGCCACAGAAACCATTGAGGCGAACTCCACAATCAACAGAAATAATATCACCTTCTTTTAAAGTTACAGCACCACTTGGAATACCGTGAACTATTTGGTCATTAATAGATGTACAAAGTGTTGCTGGAAAAGGAGTACCAAAATTATTTGGATAACCTTTAAAAGTTGGTACTCCTCCGTGATCTCTTATATACGTTTCTGCTGATTTATCTAACTCTAAAGTAGTTACACCAGGTTTAATAAGTGAAGCAACATAACCTAAAGTTTTACTAACCAATAGATTACTCTCCCTAAGAAACTCAATTTCTTCTTCAGTTTTAAGAAAAATCATTTTAACAATCAATAAGCATTAACGGTTGAGCTAGCACTCCGACCTTTAATACGACCAGACTTCAACAATCCATCATAATGCCTCATTAACAAATGGCTTTCAATCTGCTGTAAAGTATCTAAAACGACACCAACTAAGATTAAAAGCGATGTACCACCAAAAAATTGAGCAAATTCAGCTTTAACCCCCAATAAGCCAGCAAAAGCTGGCATGATAGCCACAATTGCCAGAAAGAAAGAGCCTGGAAAGGTAATGCGTGACATAATATCATCTATATACTCCGCAGTACTCTTACCCGGTTTAATACCTGGAATGAAACCATTATTCCTTTTCATATCTTCAGCCATTTGAGTCGGATTAATAGTTATTGCTGTATAAAAATAAGTAAACAAAATAATCATCACAGCAAAAACTAAATTATACCAAAGACTCGTATGATCTGTAAAAGCCTGAATAACACTATTAGAAGTGTTAGCATTTGAAAAACCGATGAAAGTTATAGGTATGAACATAATTGCCTGAGCAAATATGATTGGCATAACACCGGCAGCATTAACTTTTAATGGAATATATTGACGTGCACCTCCATATTGCTTATTACCAACAATTTTCTTAGCATACTGAACAGGAATTTTTCTTGTTCCTTGAACCAATAAAATAGCAGCAGCAATAACCAACAGTAGGAAAACAATTTCTATTAAAAACATAATCAAGCCACCAGTCTTATCACTCATACGAGAAATTAACTCCTGAAATAAAGATTGCGGCAGCCTTGCGATAATTCCCACTAATATAATAAAAGAAATACCATTGCCAATACCTTTATCAGTAATTCTCTCACCTAACCAAAGTATAAACATGCTTCCTGCAGCCAATATAATCGTAGAGGTAAACATGAACAAGGTCCAATCTAATGAAGCATTTAAAGAAGGACCTGCTTGCATTTTCAAATTAAGTAAATAGGAAGGTGCTTGTACTAAAAGTATTAAAATCGTCAAATAACGAGTATATTGATTCATTTTCCTTCTACCACTCTCACCTTCACGCTGCATTTTCTGAAAATAGGGGACAGCAATACCCAATAATTGAATTACAATCGATGCTGAAATATATGGCATAATTCCCAAAGCAAAAATTGATGCATTTGAAAACGCACCGCCAGAAAACATATTTAACAGCGCAAGAAGACCCTCACTAGTTTGCTGATGCAGTTGAGTTAACATACCAGGATTAATTCCTGGTAAAACAACATATGATCCAAAGCGATATATCGCAACAAACAATATGGTTATGAGGATCCTTTGTCTAAGATCCTCAATTTTCCATATATTCTTTAATGTTTCAATAGCTTTTCTCATTGATCTAGAGTTTTACAACATTTCCGTCCAACGCTTCAATGGCACTAATTGCAGATTTGGAAAAAGCATGAGCTTGTACCTCCAATTTAATAGAGATGGTACCGTTACCCAAAATCTTAACTAATTGATTAGCCGAAACAAATCCCGCATCAACTAAATCAGAAAAACCGACAACCGTTAAATTTTTCTTTTCAGCAAGTTTTTGTACGACATCAATATTAATAGCTTTGTACTCTACTCGGCTAATATTTTTAAATCCAAATTTAGGCACTCTACGTTGAAGAGGCATCTGACCTCCTTCAAAACCTATTTTTTTTGAATATCCAGATCTTGACTTAGCACCTTTATGTCCTCTAGTCGAAGTACCACCTAAACCAGAACCAGAACCACGTCCTACTCTTTTCCTTGTTTTGGTTGAGCCAAAAGCTGGTTTTAAATTACTTAAATCCATATGGTAAAATTTTAAATTTCACAATGTTTATTTAACAATAGCAACCAAGTGCTTTACCTTACTCACCATTCCTAAGATAGAAGGTGTAGACTCATGTTCTACCACTCTATTTAGTTTTCGGAGACCAAGAGCATCTAAGGTACGCTTTTGGTCAATTGGAGCACCAATTCTACTTTTTATTTGTTTAATCTTTATAGTTGACATATTATATCCTCCTAACCTCTGAAAACTTTTTCAACACTAATACCTCTGTTCTGTGCAACCATACGCGCATCTCTCATCTCCGATAACGCTAAGATTGTAGCCTTAACCAAATTATGAGGATTCGAAGATCCCTTAGATTTTGCTAAAACGTCGGTAATTCCAACACTTTCTAAAACAGCACGCATAGCACCACCAGCAACTACTCCGGTACCATGCGACGCAGGTTTAATAAAAACTTCGGCACCACCAAATTTTGCAACTTGCTCGTGAGGAACTGTTCCTTTTAAAAGAGGCACCTTAGTAAGATTCTTTTTTGCAGCTTCTACGCCTTTAGCAATTGCTGCAGTAACTTCACCTGCTTTACCAAGTCCCCAGCCAATTACACCTTCTTCATTACCAACAACTACTATCGCTGAAAAACTAAAAGTTCTACCACCTTTAGTCACCTTTGTTACACGATTAATGGCAACTAATCTATCTTTTAGTTCTAAATCGTTAGTAACTTTAACTTTATTAATTCCTGCCATAATCATTAAAAATTAAGTCCACCATTACGTGCTGCATCAGCAACCTCTTTAATACGTCCGTGATACAAATAACCATTGCGATCAAAAACAACGGTCATAATTCCTGCTTCTTGAGCTCTTTTAGCAATAACCTCACCAACTTTCGCAGCCTGTTCTTTCTTAGTTACTTTTTCATCAAAAGATAAAGAAGAAGCAGAAGCTAAAGTCTTTCCCGATAGATCATCAATTATCTGTACATAGATTTGTTTATTACTTCTAAACACACTCATACGAGGGCAATCCGCTGTTCCAGATATTTTACTACGGACTCTATATTTGATTTTGGTACGTCTTTCTACTTTTGTTGTCATAATATTATCTATTATTTAAAACTTATTTAGCACCAGCTGATTTTCCTGATTTTCTACGAATAATTTCTCCCACAAATTTAATACCTTTACCTTTGTAAGGCTCAGGCTTACGGAAAGAACGAATTTTAGAACAAACCTGCCCTAAAAGTTGTTTATCGCAAGATTCCAAAATAATAAGCGGATTTTTATTCCTTTCAGATTTAGTTTCAACTTTTATCTCAGGTGGCAACTGAATAAATATATTATGCGTATAACCTAAAGATAAATCAATTATATTACCATTATTTGAAGCTCTATAACCGACACCCACAAGTTCAAGTTCCTTTTTGTAGCCAACAGAAACTCCAATAATCATATTGTTTATCAAGGAACGATACAATCCATGATATGCACGTTCTTGTTTGTCATCAGTCGAACGAGTAAGAGTAATCTCATTATTATCTAAGTTAACAGATATAACTGGATTTACATACTGACGTAACTCTCCTTTAGGACCCTTAACAGTAATAACATTATCTTTAAACTCTAATGTAACACCTGCTGGCACAGTAATAGGTAATTTTCCAATTCTAGACATTGCTTAATCCTCCCTTATTAATATACATAACACAATACCTCACCACCAACTTTCAGGTCAGAAGCTTCTTTGTTTGTCATCACTCCCCTAGAAGTAGATATTATAGCAATACCTAAACCATTAATTACTCTAGGCATATCTTTATAACCTGTGTACTTCCTCATACCAGGGGAAGATACCCTAATAAGTTTCTTGATTGCGTTAACTTTATTAACAGAATCATACTTCAAGGCAATCTTAATTGTACCTTGAGGTCCATCACTTACAAACTTATAATTAAGAATGTAACCTTTTTCAAAGAGTATTTTAGTAATCTCTTTTTTCAAATTAGAGGCTGGAACTTCTACTGTTCTATGATTTGCACTAATCGCATTTCTTAGCCTCGTCAAATAATCAGCTATCGGATCTGTCATATGAAATAAATTAATCAGGTCTATCCTGACAATATTTAAAATTTAACAATAATTACCAGCTTGCTTTCTTTACGCCAGGGATAAGCCCATTAGAAGCCATTTCTCTAAACTGGATTCTTGATACACCAAACTGACGTATATAACCTTTGGGACGCCCTGTAAGTTTGCAACGATTATGCAAACGAACAGGTGAAGAATTTTTAGGCAAAGCTTGTAAAGCTTCAAAATTACCTTCTTTCTTCAATAATGCACGTTTTTCTGCATACTTTTCCACTAACTTAGCACGTTTTACCTCACGAGCTTTCATTGATTCTTTTGCCATAATATCAATCCTTTTTAGCGTTTTTAAAAGGTAATCCAAATTCCTTCAGGAGTGCATAACCTTCTTCATCAGTCTTAGCCGTTGTTACAAAAGTTATATTCATCCCTAAAATTCTTGTTATACTATCAATATTTATTTCAGGAAAAATAATTTGTTCTTGAATGCCTAAAGTATAGTTTCCCTTACCATCAAATTTACTTTCAATCCCTTTAAAGTCTCTAATACGAGGTAAAGCAACTTTCACTAAGCGCTCAAGAAATTCGTACATCCTCTCTCTGCGTAAAGTAACCATAACACCAATTGGCATTTTCTTTCTCAATTTGAAATTGGCAATATCTTTACGAGAAATTGTTGCAACAGCCTTTTGACCTGTAATAGTAGTCATTTCATTAATTGCAACCTCAATAATTTTTTTATCAGCCACAGCCATACCTAATCCTTGATTAATGACAATCTTTTTTAACATAGGTATTTGCATGGTAGAAGAATATTGAAATTGAGACTTCAATTCAGGAGCTATACGCTCAACATATTCTTTTTTTAAACTAGCAGTATTACTCATTATTAAATCTCCTCTCCACTTTTTTTAGAATAACGTACTAAAGTCCCTTCAGAACTCTTTCTTCTACCAATACGAGTAGGCTTGTTTGTCTTAGCATCAACAACATTTAAGTTAGAGATGTGTACAGACGCCTCTTGCTTAATTATACCACCTTGAGGATACTTTGCACTAGGCTTAGCACTTTTGGAAACTAAGTTAATGCCATCAACGATTGCTCGCCCCTCTTTAACTAAAACTTTTAAAACCTTACCTGTTTTGCCTTTATCATCACCTGAATTGACATAAACAGTATCACCTTTTTTTATATGTAACTTATTCATGACTAAAGTCTTTTCTAAATTATAAAACTTCAGGTGCAAGCGAAACAACTTTCATATTTGTAGAACGTAGTTCTCTAGCAACTGGACCAAAAATACGGCTTCCACGTATCTCCCCAGCATTATTCAACAGCACACATGCATTGTCATCAAAGCGTATATAAGAACCATCAGCACGACGAATTTCTTTCTTTGTCCTAACAATTAAAGCCTTAGAAACTGCACCTTTTTTTACATCACTAGAGGGGATAACATTTTTTACTGAAACAACAATAATATCCCCAACCGAAGCATAACGACGACCTGTACCGCCAAGAACGCGGATACACAAAGCCTCCCTAGCTCCACTATTATCACACACTACTAATCTAGATTCTGCCTGTATCATAACTACTTAGCTCTTTCGATTATTTCTACTAATCTCCATCTCTTAGTTTTACTTAAGGGACGAGTCTCCATAATGCAAACTGTATCACCAACATTGCATTCATTCTTTTCATCATGTGCATGGTATTTTTTTGTCTTACTAACAAACTTACCATATATGGGATGTTTCTCTTTAAACTTAGCGGCCACAGTAATGGTCTTATCCATCTTGTTACCTAGCACAATCCCAGTTCTTTCTTTTCTTAAATTTCTTGCTTCCATTTAAGGCAATCATTTATTTATTTAATTTTCTGTCACGAAGCTCAGTTTTCATCCTAGCAATCGTTCTACGCAAAACTTTAATTTTTGCTGGATTATCTAAAGGAGAGATTGAATGATTCAAAACCAATTGGCTATAACTAATTTTCTCAGCTTCGATCCTTTCTACTAGGTCAACTGTAGACAACTCTTTTATTTCAGAATTCTTCATATGTCTTACGCATTTTGATTTTGAACATCATAATCACGCCTAACAATAAATTTTGTAGTAACAGGAAGTTTCTGAGCAGCTAACCTTAAAGCTTCTTTTGCAATCTCATATGAAACTCCTTCAACTTCAATTATAATTCTACCAGGAGTAATAGGCGCAACAAAACCTTCTGGAGAACCTTTTCCTTTACCCATACGTACTTCTGCAGGTTTCTTAGTAATAGGCTTATCAGGGAAAATTCTTATCCAGATTTGTCCTTGACGTTGCATATATCTAGTCACAGCAATACGCGCAGCTTCTATTTGCCTACCAGTAATCCATTTATTCTGGAGTGCTTTAATTCCAAAAGATCCAAAAGCAAGCTGATTGCCGCGCTGGGCATTGCCCTTCATGCGTCCCTTTTGTTGTCTTCTGAATTTTGTCTTTTTCGGTTGTAACATAATTCCTAAAATTCAAATTCGTTTAGCGATTATTTTTCTTTCTTTTGAAGTTTTTTCCGCCACTGTTATTTGTAGAACGTGCACTTTCTTTAGTTTGAGTAAAATTTGGAGCCAAATCTCTTTTTCCAAATACTTCTCCTCTACAAATCCAGACCTTAATTCCAAGCAGCCCAACTTTTGTCAAAGCCTCAGCATGACAATAATCTATATCAGCTCTAAAAGTGTGTAACGGAGTCCTTCCTTCTTTATACATCTCGGAACGAGCCATTTCAGCACCATTAAGACGTCCTGAAATTTGCACTTTTATTCCTTCAGCTCCCATTCGCATCGTATTTGCTATTGCCATCTTAATAGCACGCCTATAGGCTATTTTACCTTCAACCTGTCTTGCGATATTATTCGCAACAATAACAGCATCTAACTCAGGCCTTTTAACCTCAAAAATATTGATTTGAACATCTTTGTCGGTTATTTTCTTAAGCTCTTCCTTAAGTTTATCAACCTCTTGTCCTCCCTTACCAATAATAATACCAGGACGAGCTGTGCATACTGTAATAGTAACCAATTTTAGCGTCCTTTCAATTATAATACGAGATATGCTCGCTTTTGCTAACCTAGCATTTAAATATTTACGAATCTTGCTATCTTCAAGCAAAGAATCACCATAATCATTTCCACCATACCAGTTAGAATCCCAACCTCTAATGATTCCCAAACGATTACTAATTGGATTAACTTTTTGTCCCATGTAGCATTTATTTAATCTTCATTATTACTCTTAGCATCAACGAACAAAGTTACGTGATTTGAACGTTTGCGAATTCTGTAACCTCTCCCTTGAGGAGCTGGTCTCATTCTCTTTAATGTTGAACCACAATCAACAAAAACTTTTGTAACAAACAGTTCTCCACCTTCAGCTTTACGTTCGTTTTTCTGTTCCCAATTGGCAATCGCTGAGCGTAATAGTTTCTCTACTCTCGAAGATGCTTCCTTAGATGAAAATCGTAACACACCAAGTGCTTTATTTACTTCCATTCCACGAATCATGTCAACAACAAGACGCATTTTCCGAGGAGAAGTAGGAACATTTTGCAGCTTTGCAAAATATGTAGCTTTAAGGGCTTCTTTTCTTTTATCTGCCGATATTTTTTTTCTTGTTCCCATTATAACTTAATTTTTCCTTATAATCATTACTTTTTCTTATTACCTGCATGTCCTCTGAAGGTACGTGTTGGGGCAAATTCTCCAAGTTTATGACCTACCATATTCTCGGTAACATATACAGGTATAAATTTATTCCCATTATGTACTGCAACAGTGTGGCCAACAAAGTCTGGCGATATCATTGAAGCCCTAGCCCATGTTTTAACAACAGCCTTTTTCCCAGATTCATTCATTGCAAGAACTTTTCCTTCAAGCTTAACATTAATATAGGGACCTTTTTTTAATGAACGACTCATAACTTACTAATTAATCAGATTACTTTTTCCTTCTCTCAATAATATACTTAGAAGATTGCTTTTTAGGAGCTCTCGTTTTAAGTCCTTTTGCATATAGACCTTTACGAGATCTTGGGTGACCTCCAGAAGCACGTCCTTCACCACCACCCATTGGGTGATCAACAGGGTTCATTACAACTCCACGATTTCGAGGACGGCGTCCCATCCATCTTGATCGGCCTGCTTTACCAGAACTCTCAAGTGCATGATCTGAATTACCAACACTACCTATAGTCGCTTTACAAGTACTCAAAATCTGCCTAACTTCCCCAGAAGGCAATTTAATAACGCAATACTTGCCTTCTCTTGATGTTAATTGGGCAAAATTACCAGCAGAACGAACAAAAGCTGCTCCTTGACCGGGGCGTAACTCTATATTATGAATCACAGTACCAACAGGAATATTTTGAAGAGGTAAAGTATTCCCTATTTCAGGTGCAGCATCCGCACCTGACAATAATGTAACACCTACTTGCAAACCATTAGGCGCAATGATATAACGTTTCTCACCATCAGCATAGTACAACAACGCAATGCGAGCTGAACGATTTGGGTCATACTCAATTGTCTTAACTACCGCAGGAACACCATCCTTATTTCTCTTGAAGTCAACAACACGAATAACCTTCTTATGACCGCCTCCAATGTAACGCATTGTCATTTTACCGACATTATTACGGCCTCCAGAAGACTTCTTACCATATACAAGAGATTTTTCTGGTACTTGAGCAGTTATATCATCAAAAGTACCAATAATCTTATGTCTTTGCCCTGGTGTTGTGGGCTTAAATTTACGTACTGCCATTTTAAATATTGCTATAAAAATCTATAGAATCACCATCTTTTAAAGTTACTATTGCTTTCTTAAAAGCATTAGTACGACCTTTGATAATACCAGCGCGCGTGTAACGACTTTTAGTTTTGCCAGCATATCTTGTTGTATTAACATCCACAACAGTAACATTGTAATGCATTTCAACTTCTCTCTTTATTTCTAATTTATTAGCTTCAGGACGTACAATAAAACCGAAACGATTAAGTTTATCAGTTATTGCAGTCATTTTCTCCGTCACCAATGGTTTAATTATAATTCCCATTATACTACTCCTTTAAATTGAAACTTTATCAAAATATGATAGCGAACTTTCAGTAAACACAACAACATCAGAATTCAACACTCTATAAGTATTGAGCCCAGATGTAGTTTGCACAGAAGCACCAGCAATGTTACGAGCCGACAAATATACGTTTTTATTCGTTTCCAATAGAATCATTAACAGCTTTTTATTGGAAATATTAAGTTTTTTTGTCAAACTTACAAATTCTCTAGTCTTAGGAACCTCAAAAGTGAAATCTTCAAGCACTATGATCGCATCATACTTAGCCTTATAAGAAAGGGCTGATTTACGAGCCAACGCTTTCACTTTTTTATTGAGCTTAAAGAAATAGTCGCGAGGTCTTGGACCGAAAACTCTACCACCACCAACTAAAACAGGAGAATTCATATCGCCTCGTCGAGCTCCCCCACCGCCCTTTTGACGACCAATTTTGCGGGTAGAACCGCTAATTTCACTTCTTTCCTTAGATTTATGTGTACCTTGACGCTGATTTGCCATAAATTGCTTTACGTCCAGATAAATAGCATGATCATTGGGTTCAATACCGAAGATAGATTCGTTTAACGTAACCTTTCTTCCAGTGGCTTCACCATTTATATTATATACGTTAACTTCCATTACTTTTCAATTATTACGATTGAACCTTTACAACCAGGGACAGAACCTTTAATCAACAAAAGATTGTGTTCCTCAATCACTTTTAAAACTTTAAGATTTTGCACTGTAACTCTGTCTCCTCCAAGTTGGCCTCCCATTCGCATTCCTTTAAAAACCTTTGCAGGATACGAGCAAGCGCCAATAGAACCCGGTTTACGAGCACGATTATGCTGTCCATGTGTCGATTGCCCAACACCTCCAAAACCATGGCGCTTTACAACACCTTGAAAACCTTTACCTTTAGATGTTCCAATTACATCTACAAAATCCTCATCACTAAATAAGGAAACATTAATCGTGTCTCCTAAATTAAAGACCTGATCGAAATCCTTAAACTCAGCCAAGTGTCTCTTGGGCGTAACTCCAGCTCTCTTAAAATGGCCCATCAAGGGCTTCGTAGTATGTTTCTCTTTTTTTTCTTGAAAACCTAACTGCAAAGCTTCATAACCATCTACTTTAGACGTTTTCACCTGAGTAACTACACAAGGACCTGCTTCGATAACAGTGCATGGTACATTTTTACCATCGGCACTGAAAACGGATGTCATTCCGATTTTCTTTCCTAATAATCCTGGCATTTCACTAACTTATTAAATTATCAAACTTTAATTTCAACCTCAACTCCACTTGGCAACTCAAGCTTCATTAATGCATCAACTGTTTTAGCAGTCGAACTATAAATATCTATCAACCTTTTGTACGAAGAAAGTTCAAATTGCTCCCTAGACTTCTTGTTTACAAAAGTAGATCTATTTACCGTAAAAATACGTTTATGAGTGGGCAACGGTATAGGCCCACTAACAATAGCGCCAGTACTTTTTACAGTTTTTACAATCTTTTCAGCCGACTTATCAACCAAATTATGATCGTATGATTTTAATTTAATTCTAATTTTTTGACTCATCTTCAGTTTTAATTAAATATTAATAAATAGTAGTGACTTAAGAGTCATTCACTAAGTCACTACATTAATTGATTATAATAAATCTGTCCTTCCTTTCACTTCATCAAGCACAGTCTTAGCAATAGACGTAGAAACCTGAGAATGATGTGAATACGTCATAGAAGAAGTTGCACGTCCAGAAGTAATTGTTCTGAGTGAAGTAACATAGCCAAACATTTCAGCAAGAGGCACAGTAGCTTTAACAATTCTCGCGCCAGATCGACTGGACTCCATTCCTTCTACTTGACCGCGACGCTTATTCAAGTCACCAATTACATCACCCATATTTTCTTCAGGGGTAACAACCTCAAGTTTCATCATAGGTTCCATTAAAACAGGGCCAGCTTTCGCACATGCATTTTTGTATGCTTGTATTGCACAAATTTCAAAAGATAATTGATCCGAATCAACAGGGTGAAATGAACCGTCAACCAATGTAACCTTCAAAGAATCAAGAGGATAACCAGCAAGAACACCATTCTTCATTGCCGACTGAAAGCCTTTTTGAACAGATGGAATAAACTCTTTAGGAATATTACCTCCCTTTACTTCATCAATAAACTGTAGACCTCCTTGTACGAAATCCGCATCAACAGGACCAATATTGACAATAATATCAGCAAACTTACCACGACCTCCAGATTGTTTTTTATATACTTCTCTTAAATTGACAGTCTTCGTGATTGCCTCTTTGTAATTAACTTGGGGACGACCTTGGTTACATTCAACTTTAAATTCTCGTTTAAGACGATCAATAATAATTTCCAAGTGCAATTCACCCATTCCAGAAATAACAGTTTGTCCGGTTTGCTCATCAGTCTTCACTGTAAAAGTAGGATCTTCTTCTGCCAACTTAGCTAAGCCGTTAGACAACTTATCCATATCCTTTTGAGTTTTAGGTTCAATTGCAACACCGATAACTGGTTCAGGAAAATCCATAGATTCCAATACAATAGGAGCCGATTCATCACATAATGTATCGCCTGTACGAATATCCTTTAAACCAACAGCAGCACCAATATCCCCAGCACCGATAACCTCAACTGGATTTTGTTTATTTGAGTGCATCTGAAATAAACGAGAAATACGCTCCTTCTTCCCTGAGCGAGAATTGTAAACATAAGAACCTGCATCAACTTTACCTGAATAAACACGGAAAAAAGTTAGACGACCTACATAGGGGTCTGTCGCAATTTTGAAGGCTAAAGCAGCAGTTTTGTCTTCCTCATCAGGCTTACGATCTTCTTCAATCCCTGTATTGGGATTTGTACCAACAACATTTTCTGTATCTAAAGGAGATGGTAAAAAAGCACATACGTAATCCAATAATGTCTGTACGCCCTTATTTTTAAAAGAAGAACCACAAAGCATAGGAACAATAGCCATTTGAACAGTGGCATTACGCAACGCTCTCAAAACTTCTTCTTCTGTGATAGTAGATGGATCATCAAAATATTTCTCCATTAATGCATCATCATACTCAGCAACTTTTTCAAGCATCTTATCTCTCCATTCATTGCTCTCATCAACTAAATCAGCAGGAATCTCGTCAACAGTATAGTCAGCACCCATTGTCTCATCATGCCAATAAATAGCCTTCATCTTAATCAAGTCCACAAGTCCCTTAAAAGTTTCTTCCGCACCAATGGGAACAACAACAGGACACGGATTTGCTCCTAAAATATCTTTCATCTGACGGACTACTTCAAAAAAGTCAGCGCCTGATCGGTCCATTTTATTTACGTAACCAATTCTGGGAACATTATACTTATCAGCTTGACGCCATACAGTTTCGGACTGAGGCTCGACACCACCCACAGCACAGTAAGTAGCAACTGCCCCATCCAAAACACGAAGAGAACGTTCCACTTCCGCTGTAAAGTCAACGTGTCCAGGTGTATCTATTAAATTTATTTTATAGGTTTCGTTTGCATATTTCCACCTCGTAGTAGTAGCAGCAGATGTAATAGTAATTCCACGCTCCTGCTCTTGTTCCATCCAGTCCATTGTAGCTGCTCCATCATGAACCTCACCAATTTTGTGTGTCAATCCGGTATAAAACAAGATACGCTCCGAAGTTGTAGTCTTACCAGCATCAATATGAGCCATGATACCGATATTACGAGTTAAATGTAAATCATGTTTTGCCATCTTCTAGTACTTTTATATATTTAGAATCTAAAATGCGCAAAAGCACGATTAGCTTCAGCCATTCTATGCATATCCTCTTTACGTTTAAATGACCCTCCTTGTTCGTTGAAAGCATCTATAATCTCAGCAGCAAGTTTATCAGCCATAGACTTTCCGCCTCTCTTACGAGCATATAAAATTAGATTCTTCATCGAAATTGATTCTTTACGATCGGGTCTGATTTCAGTCGGAACCTGGAAAGTCGCGCCACCTACACGTCTAGATTTCACTTCCACTAAAGGCGTAATATTATCTAGAGCCTTCTTCCACACCTCCAAAGCACTTTTTTCTTCATTAGGAAGCTTATTCTTAACAACCTCTAATGCTGCATAAAAAATTTCATACGAAGTGTTTTTTTTGCCATCATACATGAGATGATTCACAAATTTCGATACTTTTTGATCATTAAACACCGGATCTGGTAAGATCACACGTTTTTTGGGTTTAGCTTTTCTCATTTTACAATAAATAATGTTTTGTTTTTGGTTGCATTTTGTCTTCAACACCCTCACTAGGACATTTACTCAACCTTATACTTTTCCAATAACGAAAACGAGTTATAATTTGTTAATTATTTTTTCTTTGCAGGAACTGCTGGTTGACCTGGCTTTGGTCTTTTTGCACCATACTTAGATCTTCTTTGAGTACGACCAGCTACTCCTGCTGTATCCAAGGTACCACGTACAATGTGATAGCGAACACCAGGAAGGTCTTTCACACGTCCACCACGAACTAAAACGATGGAGTGTTCCTGAAGGTTGTGTCCTTCACCTGGTATATAAGAGTTTACCTCTTTTTGATTTGTAAGGCGAACACGTGCCACTTTACGCATTGCTGAATTCGGCTTTTTAGGTGTTGTTGTATACACCCTAACACAAACGCCGCGTCTTTGAGGGCAAGAATCCAGCGCAGGAGATTTACTTTTCTCTACCAACACTGAGCGCCCTTTTCTTACTAATTGTTGAATTGTAGGCATTTTAATTGTTTTTAATTATATATTATTTATTATTAATTTCAATACAGTATAATTCGGGCTGCAAAAATACAAATAATAATCCAATATATCAAACCAATATCTTTTTTTATTTTTTGTTCTCTATTTGTGGGGCAAATCAAGGAATTAAAGATATAATAATTCAGTAAGATTGATTTAAACAAAGATTATATATTGCAAACCATTAAAATGATAAAAAATACAAGAACACCCAAGATGATATTAATATATAATATTAGATATCAACTCAGGTGTTCATAATAATATTTAACAGGCGATCATTCCATGAAAGGAACTATGATTCCGTATAATCAATTACCGTCCTCTTATTAGCCAAAGCCCTATCGTATTCCTCTTTAGAGCCAACAATGATTTTTTCAAATTCACGTTGCCCAGTTCCTGCAGGAATTAAATGACCACATATTACATTTTCTTTCATACCCTCTAAACGATCAACTTTACCATTTATCGCAGCTTCATTTAAGACTTTAGTTGTCTCTTGGAATGATGCTGCCGACATAAAGCTAGATGTTTGTAAAGCAGCACGAGTGATACCTTGTAATATTTGGGTAGATGTTGCTGGTATAGCATCACGAACTTCGACAAGTTTCAAGTCACGACGTTTTAACATACTGTTTTCATCTCTCAACTTACGTGCAGTAACAATTTGTCCAGCTTGTAAAGTTTGAGAATCACCAGATTCAACTACAACCTTTTTACCCCAAATTCGGTCGTTTTCTTCCATAAAGTCAAGCTTATCAACCACTTGTTGTTCCAAGAAGCGAGTATCACCAGATTCATCAATCTGTACTTTTCGCATCATCTGACGCACAATTATCTCAAAATGCTTGTCGTTAATTTTCACACCCTGAAGCCTGTATACATCCTGAACCTCGTTAACTATGTATTCTTGAACTGCAGTAGGGCCCTTAATAGCCAAAATATCAGATGGAGTTGTGGCACCATCAGATAATGGAGTTCCTGCCCGAACATAATCATTTTCCTGAACTAGAATTTGTTTAGAAAGAGCAACTAAATATTTCTTAACCTCTCCAGTTTTTGAGGTGACAATAATTTCACGATTTCCTCTTTTAATTTTCCCCATACTAATCTCTCCGTCAATTTCTGAGACCACTGCCGGATTTGATGGATTACGGGCTTCAAAGAGCTCTGTTACACGGGGCAATCCTCCAGTAATATCACCAGCCTTACCTACAGCGCGAGGGATCTTAACTATTACCTCACCTGCCTTGACCTTTTGTCCATTTTCAATAACAACGTGTCCACCCACAGGAAGATTATATGTTCTAATCAAATCACCACTCTCAGATATTACATGAGCAGATGGGACTTTAGTTTTATCTTTAGATTCAATTATGATTATTTCTCTAAGACCAGTTGCTTCGTCTGATTCAACTTTATAAGTAATATTCTCAATCACCCCTTCAAAATCAATTCTACCTGTAGCTTCAGTAATGATAACAGCATTAAAAGGATCCCATTTAGCAATAACCTTACCTTTATTTACTATATCACCGTCTGCGGCGTAAAGTTTTGAACCATAAGGAACATTATGAGTTGATAAAACAATATTCGTATTTACATCTATGAAGCGAACCTCAGCTAAACGTCCAACAACGACTTTAGCAGCCTCACCACTCTCATCAACAACATCAACCGTTCTAAGTTCTTCAAACTCTAGGCGCGAATCATTCTTAGCCACTATACTTGCATTTGCAGCTATATTAGCTGCAGTTCCTCCAGCGTGGAAAGTTCTCAATGTTAACTGTGTACCCGGCTCACCAATTGATTGTGCGGCAATAACACCAACCGCCTCACCTTTCTGAACCATACGGTTAGCCGCTAAATTTCTTCCGTAACATTTGGCGCAAACTCCCTTTTTAGATTCACAAGTTAATACCGAACGTATTTCGACACTCTCTATTGGAGATTCTTGAATTTTTTTCGCGATATCTTCTGTAATTTCTTCTCCACCAGCAACTAACAACTCTCCAGTAGTAGGATGAATAATATCATGTACAGATACTCTTCCTAAAATACGTTCATACAAAGTAGCAATAATATCATCATTATTCTTCAAGTCCATGCATACAAGACCACGAAGTGTGCCACAGTCTTCTTCATTAATAATAACATCGTGCGAAACGTCAACTAAACGACGAGTTAGATACCCTGCATCCGCTGTTTTGAGAGCTGTATCAGCAAGACCTTTACGGGCACCGTGAGTAGAAATAAAATACTCCAATACAGATAATCCCTCTTTAAAGTTTGACAAGATAGGATTTTCAATAATCTGTCCGCCCTCGGCACCTGCTTTCTGAGGCTTAGCCATAAGACCACGCATACCAGAAAGCTGTCTAATCTGCTCTTTTGATCCACGAGCACCAGAATCAAGCATCATATACACTGAATTAAAACCTTGATCATCAGATGAGATCGTTTTCATTAGTATATTTGAAAGTTCAGAGTTCACGTGTGTCCATATATCAATAACCTGATTATAACGTTCGTTATTTGTAATGAACCCCATATTATAGTTACTAATTACTTGCTCAACTTCATCATACCCTCTTTGTACAAGTGTTTCCTTTTCCTCAGGAATAATAATATCATCTAAGTTAAATGAAAGGCCACCCTTAAATGCCATTCGATACCCTAAATCTTTTATACCATCTAGAAAATCTGCAGTTTTTGCAACTCCGCATTTTTTTATAACATCACCAATGATTTCTCTTAAGGATTTTTTAGAAATAATGGTATTGATATAACCAACCTCTGCAGGTACAATTTCATTAACAATAACACGTCCAACAGACGTTTCACGCAAAACATCCACAATGTTGCCATTCTCGTCTAAGTCCTTTACAATAACTTTGATTGGAGAATGAATATCGACTTTCCCTTCATTGTAAGCAATCATCGCCTCTTCAGGTCCATAAAAGATGAGTCCTTCACCTTTTGCCCCTTTACGAAGTTTAGTGATATAGTATAATCCAAGAACCATGTCTTGAGAAGGAACAGTAATTGGAGCTCCATTGGCGGGATTTAAGATATTATGTGAAGCAAGCATCAACATCTGCGCTTCCAATATGGCTTCATTACTTAAAGGTAAATGAACAGCCATCTGGTCACCATCAAAGTCTGCATTAAAAGCAGTACAAGCGAGCGGATGCAACTGAATTGCTTTGCCTTCAATCATCTTAGGTTGAAATGCCTGAATACCCAGTCTATGCAAAGTTGGTGCACGGTTTAACAGCACTGGATGTCCTTTCATAACATGTTCCAAAATATCCCAAATAACAGGTTCTTTGCGATCAACAATTTTCTTCGCAGACTTTACTGTTTTAACAATACCTCTTTCTATTAGCTTTCTAATAACAAAAGGTTTATAAAGTTCTGCTGCCATTAATTTAGGGATTCCACACTCGTGCATTTTTAATTCTGGTCCCACTACAATAACAGAACGGGCAGAATAATCAACACGCTTACCAAGCAAGTTCTGACGAAAACGCCCTTGTTTACCCTTAAGGCTATCTGACAAAGATTTTAATGGTCTATTTGCATCCGTCTTTACGGCACTTGATTTGCGAGAATTATCAAATAAGGAATCAACTGATTCTTGTAACATACGTTTTTCATTACGCAAAATTACTTCAGGAGCCTTTATCTCAATAAGTCTCTTAAGACGATTATTTCTAATTATAACTCTTCTATAAAGATCATTCAAGTCAGAAGTAGCAAACCTTCCCCCATCAAGAGGAACTAATGGACGTAATTCAGGAGGAATAACAGGAACAATCCTCACAACCATCCATTCAGGTTTATTACGCCCTCTTGAAATACGGAATGATTCAACAACTTGTAAACGTTTTAATGCTTCATTCTTACGTTGCTGAGAGGCGTCATTCCCCGCGCGATGTCTCAACTCATATGATAAAGCATCTAAGTCAAGACGAGAAAGTAAGTCATAGATAGCATCCGCACCCATCTTAGCAATAAACTTATTCGGATCATTATCTTCCAAATACTGATTTTCTTTAGGAAGAGTGTCTAGAATATCCAAATATTCTTCTTCTGAAAGCAAATCATATGCAGCAATACCGTCTTCTGATTTCACACCAGGCTGTATAACTACGTATCTTTCATAATAAATTATTGAATCAAGTTTTTTGGTTGGCAAGCCTAACAAATAACCTATTTTATTAGGTAAAGAACGGAAATACCATATATGAGCAACGGGCACGACCAATTGTATGTGTCCCATTCGTTCACGTCTTACTTTCTTTTCCGTAACTTCAACGCCACAACGATCACAAACGATACCTTTGTAACGAATACGCTTATATTTTCCGCAATGACACTCGTAATCTTTGATTGGTCCAAAGATTCTTTCGCAGAACAGTCCATCGCGTTCAGGCTTATATGTACGGTAATTTATAGTTTCAGGTTTTAAAACCTCACCACTCGAATTTTCAAGAATTTCTTCAGGGGAAGCCAAACCAATTGAAATCTTCGAGAAATTACTCTTTATCTTATTTTCTTTTCTAAAAGCCATATAACATTTATTTTAAAATGTGCTAAAGATTCACTATTCTAAATTAATACTTAACCCTAGACCCCTTAATTCATGCAACAACACATTTAAAGACTCTGGTATCCCAGGCTGAGGCATTGGTTCGCCTTTTACAATAGCTTCGTACGCTTTAGAACGGCCAACAACATCATCCGATTTAATCGTTAGAATTTCCTGTAAAATATGAGATGCACCAAATGCTTCAAGAGCCCACACTTCCATTTCTCCAAAACGTTGACCACCAAATTGTGCTTTACCACCGAGAGGCTGCTGAGTAATTAGAGAATAAGGACCAATAGAACGAGCATGCATTTTATCTTCTACCATGTGTCCTAACTTCAACATGTAAGTCACACCAACTGTAGCAGGCTGATCAAACATCTCTCCAGTACCTCCATCACAAAGATATGTTTTACCAAAACGAGGTAAACCGGCTTTATCTGTCCACTGTGTTATATCTTCTAGAGAAGCACCATCAAAAATAGGAGTAGCAAATTTAATACCTAGTTTTTTACCTGCAGAGCCTAAGACAGCTTCAAAAATCTGTCCTAAGTTCATACGCGAAGGCACACCAAGCGGATTAAGCACAATATCTACAGGAGTACCATCTGATAAGAATGGCATATCTTCTTGGCGAACTACACGAGAGACAATACCTTTATTCCCGTGACGACCAGCCATCTTATCACCAACACCAATTTTGCGCTTTTTAGCAACATATACTTTAGCCATCTGAATTATACCAGCTGGTAATTCATCACCAATTGTTATACTAAATTTCTTACGTTTTAAATCAGCATCTAATTCTTTATATTTTTTCAAATAATTTAGAACTAAATCTCTAATTAATTCATTTGTATGCAAATCCGAAGTCCAGTTGCTTAATTGGATCGAATTAAAGTCTAGTGTTTCGAAATCAATAGGACTAAACTTAGAACCTTTAGCAATAACTTCAGCTCCCAAATAATCCTTAACACCAAGTGACACTTTACCTTCTGTCAGAGTTGATAGTTTCTTTACCAATATAGTCTTAAGATTTGCCACCTTTGATTCAAACTCATCATCTATTTTGGGTAATAGAGCTTTATCAGCAAGTTTAGAGCTTCTACTCTTAATTACGCGTGAGAATAATTTCTTATCAATAACAACTCCCTTCAAAGAAGGAGAAGCTTTCAGCGATGCATCTTTAACATCACCAGCCTTATCACCAAAAATGGCACGTAACAGTTTTTCCTCAGGCGAAGGATCTGATTCTCCTTTAGGAGTAATTTTACCGATAAGAATATCACCAGGTTGTATATTTGCACCAACACGAACTATACCATTTTCATCTAGGTCTTTAGTTGCTTCCTCACTAACATTAGGTATATCAGAAGTTAATTCTTCCATACCTCTTTTCGTTTCCCTTACTTCAAGAGAATATTCCTCTACATGGACAGAAGTCAAAAGGTCTTCACGCACAACACGTTCGTTTAGAACAATAGCATCCTCGTAGTTGTATCCTTTCCAAGGCATATAGGCCACTAATAGATTCTTTCCAAGAGCTAATTCTCCCTTTTCTGTAGAATATCCTTCCGTTAGGATTTGACCTTTAGTTACTCTTTGACCTTTCTCACAAATAGGTCTAAGGTCTATAGTCATGTTCTGGTTAGTTTTCCTAAATTTAGGAATTTTGTATTCCTTCAGAGCTGGCTCAAAACTTACAAATTCCGCCTCGGGTGTTCTATCATATAATATACTTATTGTTGTAGCATCAACAAATTCAACCATACCATCACCTTCAGCAGCTATTTGAGTTCTCGAATCCTTAACTAATTGCTTTTCAATACCAGTACCCACAATAGGCGCTTCACTTTTAAGAAGCGGAACAGCCTGTCGCATCATATTAGAGCCCATCAAAGCTCGGTTAGCATCATCATGTTCCAAGAAAGGAATTAGAGATGCAGCAATTGATGCTATTTGTTGTGGTGCAACATCCATTAGTTCTACTTCAGAAGGATCAACAACAGGATAATCAGCATCTTGTCTTGATTTGACTCTATTACGAATAAAAGCACCTTCATCGTTTAGTGGAGCATTTCCTTGAGCAATAATTTTGGCTTCCTCTTCTTCAGCAGTTAGATAAATAATTCCTTCAGGTGAGATATCTACCTTACTATCCTTGACTTTACGATACGGTGTTTCAATAAAACCAAGTTCGTTGATCTTTGCGTAAACACACAAAGATGATATCAAACCAATATTCGGGCCTTCAGGAGTCTCGATAGGGCAGAGACGACCATAATGGGTATAATGCACGTCACGAACCTCAAATCCGGCCCTCTCTCTAGACAAACCACCAGGGCCTAAAGCTGACATACGTCTCTTATGAGTAATTTCAGCAAGAGGATTCGTTTGGTCCATAAATTGAGACAAAGCATTTGTCCCGAAAAACGAATTTATAACAGAAGAAATCGTCTTCGCATTAATTAGATCTATAGGCGTAAACACCTCATTATCTCTAACATTCATACGTTCACGAATAGTTCTAGACATTCTCGCAAGACCTACAGCAAATTGATTAGACAACTGCTCCCCAACAGTCCTTACACGGCGATTACTCAAATGGTCAATGTCATCAACATCAGCCTTAGAGTTAATCAATTCTATCAGATATTTTATTATTTCAATAATATCTTCTTTCGTCAACACTTTGACGTCCATAGCAGTTGAAAGATTCAACTTTTTGTTGATCCTATATCTTCCAACATCGCCAAGATCATATCTTTTTTCTGAGAAGAATAAATTATTAATAACTTCTCTAGCACTTGCATCATCAGCTGGATCTGCATTACGCAACTGCCGATAGATATACAAAACAGCCTCTTTCTCAGAGTTACTAGGATCTTTTTGGAGTGTATTATATATAATAGAATAATCAGATTGATTGGGCTCATCCTTATGTAAAAGGATATTCTGCACGCCTGATTCTATAATTTCGTCTACATGTTCAGCTGACAAAATCGTTTCGCGATCAATGATAACTTCGTTACGCTCAATAGAAACTACCTCACCGGTGTCCTCATCTACAAAATCTTCAATCCAAGTCTTCAACACCCTAGCGGCCAACTTTCGTCCAATGACTTTCTTTAAGTTAGACTTATTAACCTTTACATCTTCAGCAAGATTAAAGATTTCTAGAATATCTTTATCATTTTCAAATCCTATAGCACGTAAAAGAGTCGTAACTGGAAGCTTCTTCTTACGATCGATATAAGCATACATAACATTATTAATGTCAGTTGCGAATTCAATCCATGATCCTTTAAAAGGAATGATACGTGCTGAATATAGCTTGGTACCATTTGCATGCACACTTTGACCGAAAAACACTCCAGGAGATCTATGCAATTGAGAGACAACAACACGCTCAGCTCCATTTATAACAAATGTAGCTTTATCAGTCATGTAAGGTATTGGACCTAAAAACACATCTTGAATAACAGTATCAAAATCCTCATGATCAGGATCTGTACAGTATAATTTAAGCTTAGCTTTTAATGGCACGCTATATGTAAGCCCTCGCTCTATACAATCATCAATTGTATAACGCGGCGGATCAATATAGTAATCCAAGAACTCAAGAACAAAGTTATTCCTTGTGTCAGCTATAGGGAAATTCTCAGCAAACACCTTATATAATCCCTCATTCTTACGTTTTTCGGGAGGAGTATCTAACTGTAAAAAGTCTTTGAATGACTTCAATTGCACCTCTAAGAAATCCGGATATTCTAAAGGATTCTTTATGGAAGCAAAATTAACTCGTTGATTTACTGTATTTGAAGACATCTGTCAATGAATTTGTAGAACTTAATTTTAAATATATACACAAAAAGGTTAAGAATCCTCTTGTAAAGGATTCTTAACCGAACTACCTGATAAACAGGCAAATGTTATTTAAGTTCAACCTCAGCTCCAGCTTCTTCCAATGCTTTCTTCAATGATTCTGCTTCGTCTTTAGCCAAACCCTCTTTAACTACGCTAGGAGCTCCGTCAACCATATCCTTAGCTTCTTTCAAACCAAGTCCACAAGTTTCTTTAACAGCTTTAACTACTTGAAGTTTAGCTGCACCAGCGCTCTTTAATACTACGTCAAAAGAAGTCTTTTCTTCTACGGCAGGACCAGCAGCAGCTGGGCCAGCAGCAACTGCAACAGCTGCAGCAGCTGGTTCAATACCATATTCTTCTTTAAGGATAGTTGCAAGTTCATTAACTTCCTTTACTGTCAAGTTAACTAATTGTTCTGCAAAAGCTTTCAAATCTGCCATTTTTGTATGATTTTAATGTTTAAATACGATTTTGTTATGAATTATCTATCACCAAGAGTTTTGAGTACCCCGTGAATGGTGTTTCCACCAGATTGAAGAGCGGAAATAACGCTTTTCGCAGGTGATTGCAACAAAGCAATAACGTCTGCAATAACTTCATTCTTGCTCTTGATACTAATCAATGCATCTAATTGATCTGCACCGATATAGAAACCTTCTTCAGCATAAGCAGCCTTTAATCCAGGTATTCCATCTTTAGCAACCTCTTTTAAAAGTTTTGCCGGAGCGTTTGCAGTATTGCAAAACATCACAGACGTAGCACCTTTCAAAGAGTTGTACAATGGAGAATAATCCAAATCCAAAGACTCAAGAGCTTTATGCAACAAGGTATTCTTTACTACAACAAGCTTAATATCTGCTTTATAACAAGCTCTTCTGAGTGCACTTGTAGATGCAGCATTCATAGCAGTCATATCAACTAAATAGAAATGACCATACTCGCTAATAGTAGCAGTTAACTGCTCAATAATTGTATTTTTATCTTCCTTTCTCATTGTTCCTCCATTAATTAGATTTCCTCAATTGACTTCGGATCTATCTTAATTCCAGCACTCATAGTACTTGAAAGATAAATACTCTTAATATATGTACCTTTGGCTGCAGTAGGTTTAAGCTTATTTAAAGTAGCAATAAATTCTTTGGCATTATCGCGGATCTTATCAACTTCAAATGAAACTTTTCCAATTGAAGTATGAACAATACCGCTCTTATCAACCTTAAAATCAATTTTACCTTGCTTAACTTCTTTAACAGCTTTAGCAACATCCATAGTTACAGTACCACTTTTGGGATTTGGCATTAAGCCACGAGGTCCTAAAACACGACCAAGAGCACCAATTTTTCCCATAATAGAAGGCATAGTAATGATAACATCAATATCAGTCCATCCTCCTTTGATCTTCTCAATATATTCATCAAGACCAACATAGTCAGCACCAGCTTCTTTTGCAGCAGCTTCAGCATCAGGTGTACACAATACCAAAACACGTACTTCTTTACCTGTTCCATGAGGAAGTGAAACAACACCTCTCACCATTTGGTTTGCCTTGCGAGGATCAACACCTAACCGCACATCAATATCTAAAGATGCATCAAATTTAGTAAAAGTAATCTCTTTTACCAAAGATGCAGCCTCTTTCAGTGAATATGCTTTCCCTGCTTCAATTTTTTCTGCAGCCAACTTTTGATTTTTTGTAAGTTTACCCATTCGAATTGAAGTTAATTAGTTATTATTAGGGAAATCTCCTTTTACTGCGATACCCATACTTCTAGCAGTACCAGCAACCATCTTCATAGCCGCTTCAATGGTAAAGCAATTCAAGTCAACCATTTTGTCTTGAGCAATCGTACGAATCTGTTCCCAAGTTAATTCAGCAACTTTTTTACGATTAGGCTCAGCAGAACCACTCTTAACTTTAGCAACTTCAAGCAATTGAATTGCTACAGGAGGAGTTTTGATTACAAAATCAAAAGACTTGTCTGCGTAGTAAGTGATAATAACAGGTAAAATCTTACCTGCTTTATCTTGGGTTCTGGCGTTGAATTGCTTGCAAAATTCCATTATGTTAATACCCTTAGAACCCAAAGCAGGTCCAACAGGGGGAGATGGATTTGCCGCGCCTCCTTTAATCTGTAATTTGATTAGTCCAGCAACTTCTTTAGCCATTTCTTTATTGAATTTATATATTTATTAATTAAGAACAAATACAGCGTAACACCTGTACTATTCTTTTTCAACTTGCATAAAGCCTAATTCCAATGGAGTTTTACGTCCAAAGATCTTAACCATGACCTTAAGTTTCTTCTTTTCACTATTAACTTCCTCAATGATACCACTAAATCCGCTAAAAGGTCCAAAAGTTACTTTTACAGTTTCCCCTACAACATAAGGAATATTTAATTCCTCATTTGAATCTTGTAGTTCATCAACTGTACCAAGTATACGATTCACTTCTGATTGTCTCAAAGGGACAGGTTTCTCCGACCCTCCTAAAAAACCGATCACATTAGGAGTATTTCTTAAGTGATGAGAAACCTCACCAACCAAAGCAGCCTCCACTAAAACATAACCAGGCAAATAGCTTCTTTCTTTCACTATTTTTTTTCCATTACGAACCTGATATACTTTTTCAGTAGGAATCAATACCTGAGACACATACTCACCAAGGTCGCTGTTTTTAATATCAGCTTCAAGATACTCTTTAACCTTAGCTTCTTTTCCGCTTATGGCACGTAATACGTACCATTTCTTTTCAATCTCAGACATTTAATTCTAATTTTTAATGTGGGTAAATAAGTTTTTCCATTAAAGTCTGGAAACAGGAGTCCATCGCAAAAACTACCAATGCAATAAGTAGGGAAGCATATAAAACAACTACTGCACTGCTAGTTAATTCAGAATACGTCGGCCACGATACTTTATGAACAAGTTCGTCGTAAGACTCTTTAATATAAGCAACTACTTTTTTCATTTCAAAAATATTAGCACGGGAGGAGAGGCTCGAACTCCCGACACCCGGTTTTGGAGACCGGTGCTCTACCAACTGAGCTACTCCCGTGGATAAAAATCAGTTCTCAAGCTTATTAGCTCAAGAACTGATCCATATATTAATTACAGAATTTCAGTAATCTGACCTGCACCAACTGTACGTCCACCTTCGCGGATAGCGAAACGCAAACCGATGTTAAGAGCAACTGGATAGATCAATTCTACAGTGATAGTTACGTTATCACCTGGCATTACCATTTCAGTTCCTTCTGGCAAAGTGATTTCGCCAGTACAGTCCATAGTACGCAAGTAGAATTGAGGACGATATTTGTTATGGAATGGAGTGTGACGACCACCTTCTTCTTTCTTCAAGATATAAACCTCAGCTTTGAAAGAAGTATGAGGAGTAATTTTGCCCGGGTGGCACATTACCATACCACGTCTGATTTCGTTTTTGTCAACGCCACGAAGCAAAAGACCAACGTTATCACCAGCTTCACCTTGATCAAGAAGTTTACGGAACATTTCCACACCAGTAACAACTGATTTTTTGTTTTCTGACCCCAAACCGATAATCTGAATTTCGTCTCCTACTTTAACGATACCAGCTTCGATACGACCAGTAGCAACTGTTCCACGACCTGTGATTGAGAATACATCCTCAACAGGCATCAAGAATGGTTTATCAACATCACGAGGAGGAAGTGGGATCCATGTGTCAACAGCATCCATCAACTCCATAACCTTCTCTTCCCATTTTTCAACGCCATTCAATGCACCAAGTGCAGAACCACGGACAACAGGAGTATTGTCACCATCGAAATTATAGAAAGAAAGCAATTCTCTCATTTCCATTTCAACAAGTTCCAACATTTCTTCATCATCAACCATATCACATTTGTTCATGAAAACGACCAATTTAGGAACGTTTACCTGACGAGCCAAAAGGATATGTTCGCGAGTCTGAGGCATAGGACCATCAGTAGCAGCAACTACAATGATAGCACCGTCCATCTGAGCAGCACCAGTAACCATGTTCTTAACGTAGTCAGCGTGACCCGGACAGTCTACGTGAGCGTAGTGACGGTTAGCTGTTTGATACTCAACATGTGAAGTATTAATAGTAATACCTCTTTCTTTTTCTTCAGGAGCGTTATCGATCTGATCGAAAGACTTAACTTCTGAAAGACCTTTTTTTGCTAATACAGTAGTAATAGCAGCGGTCAATGTGGTCTTACCGTGGTCTACGTGACCAATAGTACCAATGTTAACGTGCGGTTTGGTACGTTCAAATTTCTCTTTAGCCATAGCTTTACTTGTTATTTATTTGATTAATAATCAGCACTTACATTTTACTGAGCTGTTACCGGGACTTGAACCCGGGACCTCTTCCTTACCAAGGAAGTGCTCTACCACTGAGCTATAACAGCAAGAAATAAGAGCGGAAGACGGGGCTCAAACCCGCGACCCTCAGCTTGGAAGGCTAATGCTCTATCAACTGAGCTACTTCCGCAATTCTTGCCAGAGATTACACTCATCGCAATGTGGGCAAAGATGGATTCGAACCACCGTAGGCGTAAGCCAGCAGATTTACAGTCTGCCCCATTTGGCCACTCTGGTATTTGCCCTACATTTGAGCCTCTTGTCGGATTCGAACCAACGACCCCGAGATTACAAATCACGTGCTCTGGCCAACTGAGCTAAAGAGGCATACACTAAAAAGCAACCGTTACGTTCTATTGCGAGCGAAACGGCTGCAAATTTAGATATTTATTTCTTTATCGCAAAACATTTGCGGAGTTTTTATTTATTTCTAAGCTTTTCCTTGTGCTTAACCAATTGCTTCTCCAAAGCCTCAAGCGCTTCGTCAACAGATTGTTCAAAAGAATCACATACTTTACTTGCATAAAATTCGCCATTAGGAACTATCATTTTAATTCCAGCTTCTTTGTTTTCTGCGGATTCAGGCTTAACAACCTTTAGTTGAACTTCAACTACTTTTATATCATCATGAAACCGTTCCAATTTCAACGCCTTCTTCTGAATAAATGACTGCAATTGTTCCGAAGCATCAAAATGAATTGATTGAATTCTTACTTCCATAATAACCTCCTTTTTTTATGACCTCGGATGGGCCTGTTTATACACCTTTTTTAGTTCCTCAAAAGTAGAATGCGTGTAAACTTCAGTCGCCGCCAGACTTGCATGTCCAAGCAATTCTTTAACAACATTAAGTTCTGCTTCATTATTTAGCATCGAAGTTGCAAAAGTATGCCGCAAGACATGGGGACTTCTTTTCTTCATGCAAACCACTTTAGAAAGAGCTCTTTTAACTATATTATAGACCAAAGTAGCATACATACGCTTTCCATCGACAGTTACAAAGAAAGCATCAGTTTGTAAATCATCCAACTGACTTCTTTTTAAGAGATACTCTTCTATGTCTTTTTTCAGTTCTCCCGCAAAAGGAACAAGACGTTGCTTATTCCTCTTACCGGTCACCTTAAGAAGAGACAAACCCAAATCAACATCTCTCAGATTCAAATTTATCAATTCAGATCTTCTGATTCCGGTGCAATAAAACACCTCAATAATCAAACGATCTCTCACAGGCGCAAAACCGTCACCAAAATCCACTTCATCTAAAAGTCGGTCCACATCAACTGGCTTCAGAAACATCGGTAGTTTTTTCTCCAATTTGGGAGAGTTCAAACCACTAAGAGGATTTCGATCTATTTTCTTCAGACGAAGAAGATACTTATAAAAAGATCTCAAAGAACTCAGCTTCCTTTTCACAGAGGCAGCAGAATATCCTTTGTCCATCAGAACAACAATCCATTCCCTGATCAGCAAAGAATCAACCAAACAAGGACTAAAAGAAGTCCCCTTTTCCTCGACAAAAACTCCAAACTGAAGAATATCACATTGATAACTTTGAATCGTCTTATCAGAGTAACATTTTTCCAGTCTGAGGTAGTCAAGAAAAAGATTAATCAATTCCATATCATTGCATCTATAATTACGCAACGAATATAAGAAAGAAAATCAATAATTCAAAAGGAAACCTGAAATATTAATCTTCAACCTGCTGAAGTTTCTGTACGTAAACAGCATGTTCTTTCTTAAGTCTTTTAACCACAGAGGGTTTATCAAACTGCTGTCTGCTTCTTAATTCTTTAACTATTCCAGTTTTCTCAAATTTTCTTTTAAATTTCTTCAGCGCTTTTTCAATGTTTTCGCCTTCTTTTACAGGTACTACAATCATTTTAATATTATTAATGTTATGGTTTATAATTCGCTGTTAAATTGCGGGGCAAAATTACACATACTTTCCTTATTCACAAAACTTTCTGCAAATATTTCTTTCTAACTAACAGAATATTATGTATATAGATAGAATATTGGCAGTCTATAATCCATATATTATATGGGATTAATTAAATTCTTATCTTTGCAAAACATGTAATTACCTAAATTATACAGTATTACGCAGTATGATTACAATAGAAAAAATAGCCAGACTTAGGGAACAGATGAAACGTCTGAATCTGGCAGCATTTATTATCCCAAGCAGCGATCCTCACTTAAGTGAATATGTAGCTCCTCATTGGAAAAGCCGCGAATGGCTTTCCGGTTTTACAGGATCTGCAGGTACCATTGTAATAACAAGCCATAAAGCAGGCTTATGGACTGACTCCAGGTATTATATACAAGCTGAAAAGCAGATCCAAGGTTCCGGAATTGAATTGCACAAAGAAGGGCTCCCTGCAACACCTACTATACCAGAGTATCTTATCAGAGAACTTCAACCAAATGAAATAGCAGGCATAGATGGTTCCTTGTTTTCAGTGAATGCAGTCAGATCCATGCAAACAGCCCTGAGCAAGTATGGTATTAAGCTTCAAACCAACCACGATCCATTTAAAGAAATATGGAAGGATCGTCCGGGCGCGCCAACCAACAAAGCCTATATTTACCCCACGAAATATGCAGGTAAAAGCTGTTCCGAGAAGCTTCTACTCATACGAGAAGAGCTTAGGAGAAATGAGGTGGATGCTTTGTTAACCAGCGCATTGGATGAGATATGCTGGACATTAAATTTACGAGGAAGCGATGTAAAACACACACCTGTGTTCATTTGCAACCTTATCATCACACAACAAAGCGGCCACCTTTTCATTGACCTGGCCAAAAGATCGAAAGAAGTGGATGATTATTTAATAGAGAGCCAGATTCATATACATGATTACGACTCCATTCACAACTTCCTGAACACCCTTCAGGCTGACAATTTACAATTTGATCCTTCAAAAACCAACTACAATCTTTATTCTCATTTGCCATCATCGTGCCAAACCAATGAGAAAGAAAGTCCAATTGCATTGTTGAAAGCTGTTCGCAATACGGAAGAGATCAAAGGCATACACCACGCCATGATTAAAGATGGCATTGCACTAGTTAAGTTTCTTCATTGGCTGGAACAAGCTGTTCCAACGGGCAAAGAGACAGAGGTCAGCATTGATCAGAAGCTATACGAATACAGAGCCAGCCAAGAATTGTTTATAGACAGAAGTTTTGATACGATAGCCGGGTACAAAGAAAATGCCGCCATTGTGCACTACTCGGCTACCCAGGAGAGCGACACATTATTGCAATCCAAAGGATTTCTATTACTTGATTCGGGAGCACAGTATTTTGATGGAACCACAGATATAACCCGAACGATTGCTCTAGGAGAACTCACCGACGAAGAAAAAAGAGACTATACCCTAGTACTCAAAGGACATATTGCACTGTCATTGGCCAAGTTCCCCTCAGGAACAAGAGGAGCACAACTCGATGTACTTGCCAGAATGCCTTTGTGGCAAAACAACATGAACTTTTTGCACGGAACTGGGCATGGCGTAGGACACTTCCTAAGTGTACACGAAGGTCCGCAAAGCATCAGAATGAATGAAAACCCGGTCGTTCTACTTCCTGGAATGATTCTGTCAAATGAACCCGGAGTATATAAAAAGGACAGTCACGGCATTCGCACGGAAAACTTAATGCTAGTAGTTGAAGACGCTGAAGGTCTTTTTGGAACCTATTTAAAATTTGAAACCCTCACCTTGTGCCCAATATGCACCCAAGGAATTATCAAAGAACTACTTACAAGAGAAGAGATAATATGGCTCAACCAATACCATCAAACCGTATATTCCACCCTATCACCCTACCTCGATGAAAAAGAAGTATTGTGGTTAAAAGATAAAACTCACGAGATTTAAAATTAAAGATATGGCAATAATAAAATCAGTAAGAGGGTTTACCCCTGAATTTGGAGAGAATTGTTTTCTGGCCGATAACGCTGTGATTATAGGAGATGTAAAAACCGGAAAAGATTGCAGTTTCTGGTTTAGCACCGTTATCAGAGGAGATGTAAATTCAATCAGCATAGGAAATGGCGTAAACATTCAAGATGGAAGTGTACTGCATACCTTGTACCAAAAATCAACGATTGAAATTGGCAACTATGTATCGGTAGGACACAACGTAACCATACATGGAGCCAAGATCAAAGATTACGCACTAATTGGTATGGGATCAACCGTTCTCGACCATGTTGTTGTTGGCGAAGGAGCCATAGTAGCGGCCGGCTCCTTGGTACTCAGCAACACCGTAATTGAACCGGGAAGCATTTGGGGAGGCGTGCCCGCCAAATTCATTAAGAAAGTCGACCCCGAACAATCCAAAGAGCTAAATGAAAAGATAGCCCACAATTATTTAATGTATTCGGACTGGTACAAATAACTGATCACAGCCAAATAAAAAGAATAGCCTCCAAGTTCAGCACATAACTTGGAGGCTATTTAATTCTGTATTTAGCTATCTTTAGAAATTAATCATCGACAACACCTTATCCGTTGCTCCGGCATTGTTTGTTACATAAAAACCCGCATTAGAACCGGTTTCTCTGTGAAAATGTTCATCTGTCAGAAACCGATCAAATAAAGAACCGAGCTCTTCATAGTTACTAATAGAAAAAGCCCCCTGCGCCTCTATCAACTGCTTAGCCTCCATAAATTTATGGTATTTCGGTCCAAATACAACCGGTATGCCATAAACCGCAGCTTCCAGAGTATTATGAATGCCAACGCCAAAGCCACCACCAATGTAAGCCACTTCACCATACCTATATATAGAAGACAATAAGCCAAAGCAATCAATGATCAAACAGTCGGCCTTCTGAACATTCCGTTCGTCAGCTCTCGTATACCTTACATAAGGACGTTTAAGTTTTGAAATAATCTCCACCAGATGATTTTCATCAATAACGTGCGGTGCAATGATCAGTTTCATTTCAGGATGCGTATTGAAATACTCCAAAAACAAATCCTCATCGGGTCCCCACGAACTACCGGCAACCAGAGTAAACGAATCACCTTTGAACTTCTCAACCAAAGGCAATTCCTTTGCCTCCTCCCTAATCTGCAAAACCCGGTCAAAGCGAGTATCACCCACGACCGTTACCTTGTTAATGCCGATCTTAGACAAGAAACGCCTAGAAGCTTCGTTTTGCACAAACAAATAATCAAAATTCTTCAGCACATTCCGGTAAGTACCGCCATACCACTTAAAGAAAATCTGATCCTTACGAAAAATAGACGATACACTATACACCGGAATTCTTCTTTTATTGAGTTCATCCAGATAATTCTTCCAGAACTCATACTTAATAAAAAAAGCCATTACCGGATTTGAAATATCTAAGAACTTCTTCACGTTACGCGGTTTATCAAAAGGCAGATAACAAACCACATCCGCTCCCCTGTAATTCTTACGCACCTCATAACCCGAAGGCGAAAAAAAGGTAAGCAATATCTTATAATCAGGATATTTTGCTCTGATTTTCTCAATTAGCGGCCGTCCCTGCTCAAACTCCCCTAACGAAGCAGCATGAAACCAGATATAACGGGCATCCTTTTCTATTTGTTGGCGAAGCAATTCATAAACAACCCAATGTCCCTTCATCATTTTGCGAGGCTTCCGGCTAAAGGGAGCCATGATATGAACAATCAGGTCGTAAATGCCAATTGCAAGATTATATAACATAGATCTTATTTCAAAATTTCAACAGCCCGTTTCATACGAGAAAGAGTTTCTTCCTTGCCTAAAACCCAAGATATATCAAACATGTGAGGGCCTTTGCCCTCTCCTACTAAAGTTAGTCGGAACGCATTCATAATGTTTCCCGTGTGATACCCTTTGGCAGCAATCCAGTCCATAACAACCTTCTCCTGTCCCTCGATGCTAAAATCCTCGATAGCTTCCAGCACATCGGCCAGCTCGAGCATACATTTAGCCGAATCCTCTTTCCAACGCTTTTTGACCGTTTTCTCGTCATATTCTGTCGGAGCCACAAAAAAGAAATCGCACACATCCCACAGTTCACTGACAAAACTCACACGTTCTTTCATCATTCCCACAATCGTTGCAACTTTTTCAAAAGGAGCCTCAACCCCGTGTGCTTTCAATACAGGAAGGAAAAGTGCAGCAACATCCTCGTTGCTCTTCTTCTGAATATATTGATGATTAAACCAGATGCCCTTTTTATAATCGAACTTAGCTCCCGCCTTGCTGCATCTGTTGAGGTCAAACAACTCAACCAGCTCCTGCATCGACATCAGTTCCTGATCGTTGCCAGGATTCCATCCCAACAAAGCCAAGAAATTGATTAAAGCTTCGGGCAGATAGCCTGCTTCCCGATATCCCGAAGATACATCACCCGTTTTAGGATCTTTCCATTCCAGCGGGAACACAGGAAAGCCCAGACGATCACCGTCTCTTTTGCTCAACTTTCCATTTCCTTCCGGTTTAAGCAACAGCGGCAAATGCGCAAACTCCGGCATGGTATCTTCCCATCCGAAGGCACGGTATAACAATACATGCAACGGAGCCGACGGCAACCATTCCTCACCACGAATCACGTGAGACACTTCCATCAAATGATCGTCCACAATATTAGCCAAGTGATAAGTAGGCAATTCATCCGCTGATTTGTACAACACCTTATCATCAAGAATGGAAGAATTGATCACCACATCACCACGAATCAAATCGTGTACACATACATCCTCGTTCGGCTCAATCTTAAAACGAACAACATATTGTTTTCCTTCACTAATGAGCTCCTGCACGCGATCGGCCGACAAAGTCAGCGAATTTGTCATTGACAAACGTGTAGACGCGTCATATTGGAAATTAGACACTTCATTTCTTTTAGCTTCGAGTTCTTCGGGTGTATCGAAAGCAATGTACGCTTTGCCGTTATCCAACAAGATTTGTACATACTTCTTGTATATATCCCGACGCTCCGACTGACGATACGGACCGTGATTTCCTCCAAAGCTTACCCCTTCGTCAAATTGAATTCCCAGCCAGGCAAATGATTCCAAAATGTATTCTTCAGCCCCTGGTACAAAGCGGTTTGAGTCCGTATCTTCTATACGGAAAATCAAATCACCACCCTGTTGACGGGCAAAAAGATAATTATACAATGCAGTACGCACACCACCAATGTGCAATGCCCCTGTGGGGCTGGGAGCAAAACGAACTCTTACTTTTCTTTCTGACATAATTGCTTTTGTATAGGTAAATCGCGGCAAAATTAAGCCTTTTTTTCCGATACTAATGTTTTTTTTTGTACTTTTCGCAAAAATTTCAACGAATATGAGTTATTTGAAGATAAAGAAAAGCTTTTCATACAGAGATTTACTATATAAAGTACTTGTCTTTGCAGGCACAGTAGCACTTATTGTCTATTTTCTTCCTCGTGAAGGGAAGTTCAGTTATCAGTTCGACCTTAATAAGCCCTGGAAATACGGCCAACTGATGGCAACCTTCGACTTCCCTATTTACAAAGACGAAGCCGTAGTGAAAAAAGAGCAAGACAGCCTATTGGCTTCCTTCCAGCCCTACTATCGTTTAAACAAAACAGTTGAGAAGGACGCTGTAAGAAAGTTGAAAGAGAATTACAAGAAACACCTCAATCAAATTATTCCCTCTGTGGGATACCTGCATCACCTAGAAAAAACATTGAAAGAAATCTATGCCAAAGGTATCGCATCAACGGAAGACATCAGTCAAATAAAAAAAGACAGCGTCACCTTCATCATGGTGGTGGAAGACAAACTGGCCAACCAACAACTGGCAGACAATGTGTACAGCGTAAAGGAAGCCTACGAATACCTTTTGTCTGCCGACACCATTCATTATAAGAAAGAAATTCTTCGTCGTGGTTCTCTGAACGAATACGTTCTGCCCAATCTGACTTATGACAGTGAGAAAACTGAGGCAGCCAAAAAAGAACTTTTAGATAACTACTCCTGGGCAAACGGAGTGGTACAAAGCGGGCAGAAAATTATTGATCGCGGAGAAATCATAGATCAACGTACATATAACATTCTGGAATCACTGAAAAAAGAATCCATCAAACGAAGTGAGTCCATCGGACAAAAGCAATTAATTCTGGGAGGACAAATACTCTTCATCGGAATCCTGATGCTTTGTTTCATGCTCTACATGGAACTGTTCCGCAAAGACTATTATGAGCGAAAAGGCAGTATGCCCTTATTGTTCTCCCTCATCATGTTCTATTGCATCGTTACGGCGCTTATGATCAGCAACAACCTCTTTAGCATCTACATCATACCCTATGCCATGCTGCCCATTATCACGCGTATATTTCTTGATTCACGAACAGCCTTCATTACGCACGTTATCACCATACTGGCATGCTCCATTACACTTCGTTATCCACACGAGTTTATACTGCTTCAACTCACAGCCGGGTTGGTAGCCATATACAGTCTGCGAGAACTGTCACAACGCTCACAACTCTTCCGTACAGCCATACTAGTTATCGTGACTTACATCGTACTCTACTTCTCATTCGAACTGATAACAGAGAACGACCTGTCTAAGTTAAACCGCAGCATGTACATCTATTTCGTGATCAACGGCATATTGCTACTGTTCACCTACCCCTTGTTGTTCCTGCTCGAAAAGATATTCAGCTTTACCTCCAACGTAACCTTGGTAGAACTCTCAAACATCAACAACAACCTACTCAGACAACTGTCCGAAACAGTACCGGGAACCTTCCAACATTCACTGCAAGTAGCCAATCTTGCGGCAGAAGCAGCCATACGCATCGGTGCCAAAAGCCAGTTGGTACGTACCGGAGCCCTCTACCACGATATCGGAAAGATGGAGAACCCCGTTTTCTTTACCGAGAACCAATCGGGCGGCATCAACCCGCACGAAAAACTCAGTTACGAACAGAGTGCACAAATTGTAATCAGCCACGTAACCGATGGCGTTAAGCTGGCCGAGAAACACAACCTGCCCAAAGTCATTAAAGACTTCATCACCACCCACCATGGCAAGGGAAAAACCAAGTTCTTCTACATTTCATGGAAAAACGAGCACCCCGACGAAGAACCCGATGAAAAACTCTTCACCTACCCCGGTCCCAACCCCTTCACCCGTGAAACCGCCATCCTGATGATGGCCGACGGAGTAGAAGCCGCTTCACGCAGTCTGCCCGAGTACACCGAAGAAAGCATTGGCAACCTGGTTGAAAAGATAATCGATTCGCAGGTAGAAGAAGGCTATTTCAAAGAATGCCCCATTACATTCAAAGACATAGCCATCATCAAAGGAGTGTTCAAAGAAAAGCTCAAAACCATCTACCACACCCGCATCAGTTATCCGGAGTTAAAAAAGTAAGTAAGCCGTCGCAAGCATCCTCCAGTATGTCGAGCACATACTCAAAACCCTGCGTACCGCCATAATACGGATCGGGAACATGATCGGCTTGCATACGAGTGCAGAAGTCGGTCATCCGGTGTATTTTGTCACAAGCCTCCAGAGAAGAAGCCCGTTCACGCAAATCATCAATGTTGCGATCATCCATGCCGATGATGAGATCGAACACCTCAAAGTCGTCCGTTTTCACCGGGCGAGACCGATGTATCAGGTTATACCCCCGGCGAGCGGCATGCGCACGCATTCGGGAATCGGGCAATTCCCCCTGATGATAACTCAATATACCGGCCGAATCAATCTCGAACAAATCATTCAACTCCCTCTCCTCTATTAAGTGACGCATCACCCCCTCTGCTGCCGGAGAGCGGCAAATATTACCCAAGCAGACAAACAATATCTTTTTCTTCATACACATTTACTATATTACATCGGATCCACATCATAATAAATGATAGCCGATTTAAAAAGTTCATTTTGCAACATCGCCAGTCGCGCATCATACAAAATCTCCCGTACCTTATTCATGGAAACATCATTCTCAATCTTCACCACCAGCTTCTTGATGTACAAAGTCTGTATCCTTGCCACCGGCGGTTTATCCGGACCAAGCACCCTGGTACCCAAAACCGTTTTTAACTTACCTGCCATCTCATCCGCCATCTTATCGAGCAACTCACTATTTTTGTGTTTCATATACACATAAATAAGCCTAAAGAAAGGAGGATACTGAAACATCTGCCTCTCGGCCAACTGCCCTTGCGCCATCTCCTCGTACCGGTTATCAATGACCTGAGCAATCACCTCATGATCCATGCTCTTCGTCTGCAAAATAACCTTTCCCCTTTTATGCTTTCTCCCGGCCCGGCCCGCCACCTGCGCCATTAACTGAAAAGCCCGTTCGTAAGAACGAAAATCAGGATAATTCAACATCGTATCCGCATTGAGTATTCCCACCACACTCACCCGGTCAAAGTCGAGACCTTTAGACACCATCTGCGTACCAATAAGAATGCGCGTTCTTCCTTCCGTAAAATCAGCAATAATCTTTTCGTAAGCCGTTCGCGTGCGTGTAGTGTCCAAGTCCATTCTCGCCACAGCAACATCGGGGAACAACAACTTGATGTCATCCTCAATTTTCTCCGTGCCAAAACCCCTATGCAACAACTCCACACCCCCGCATGCCGGACAAACCGTGGGCACTTGATACGTGTATCCGCAATAGTGACAAGTCAGCTGATTCATACCCTTGTGATACGTTAAACTCACATCACAATTCTTGCACTTGGGTACCCATCCGCACGTGCGGCACTCAATCATCGGAGCAAATCCGCGTCGGTTTTGAAACAGAATAACCTGTTCACTCCGTTCCAATGCATCGGTAATCTCCTTGAGCAAAAGCGGAGAAAACGGACCCGTCATTCGCTTCTTTCGGTACAACTCCTTGATGTCAACCGGCACAATTTCGGGAAGCTGAATCTCCTGAAACCTCTCTTTTATCTCCACCAAACCATACTTACCCGTTTGCGCGTTGAAATAACTCTCGATAGACGGCGTTGCCGTGCCTAGCAGCGTTTTGGCACCACACATAGAAGCCAATACAATGGCTGCGTTGCGTGCATGATAACGCGGAGCCGGATCCTGCTGTTTATACGTATTTTCATGCTCCTCGTCGACAATGACCAGTCCCAACCTGCTGAACGGCAAAAAGACCGACGAGCGCACACCCAGAATCACATCATACGGCTCATTGCTCAACTGCTTCTGCCAAATCTCCACCCGCTCGGCATCGGGAAATTTAGAATGATACACACCCAGTTTGGAGCCAAACACACGCTGCAAGCGCTCTGTGATCTGAGTCGTCAACGCTATTTCGGGAAGCAAGTACAACACCTGCTTTCCCTGCGCCAGTGCATCGGCAATTAAGTGAATGTAAATTTCCGTTTTACCGCTTGACGTAACCCCGTGCAGCAAACAAACATTCTTTTGTTTGAAAGACTCCACCACCTCGGCATACCCTTTGCGTTGAAACTCATTCAGCGGATTTAAAGGCAACACATTGGCCAAAGCATTTGTTAAGCGTCCCACCTCAAAATCATACACCTCAAACAACCGCTTGTCAACCAATGCAGCAAACACATTGGCCGAAACATCGGCTTGCTTTAAAAGCTCCTTCTTGGAAACCTCTTTCAACGTTCCCGTTCCCATAAAGGCAGACAGTTCAAGGTATTTCATCAGCAAGGCCAATTGCTTAGGCGCCCTTCCCAGCTCAGTAAACAGAGCCTGCAACTTCTCCTCGTGAGCCACTTCGCTGCACAGGCGAACCCGCACTTCCGTGCGTGGTTTATAGTTTCGGCGTAACTCCTCCTTCACAAAAAGCGCCCCTTTATCGAGCAAAGATTTAATGACGGTCAGTATATTTTTTATTCCGCTGTCTTTCTCCAGTTTGCTTACGCACTGCTCATGTTCGGCAGACAGCAAATCGAGAACCAATTGCTCCTTGGCCGACAAAGGCTGCAACGATTCAAAATCGGGATTATATTCCACCATCGTTTCACTTTCGAGCTTCAGTCCCGAAGGCATGGCTGCCTTATAGACATCACCCAGGGGACACAAATAATATCCCGAAAGCCATTGCCAGAACCGATATTGAAGAGGCAACAACACAGGCGAATCATCCAGCACAGCAAACAACTCCTTTACTTCATACTCCGAAGGCGGACAATAATGCACATTGCTGATAATTGCCGTGTAATACTTCTTTCTCCCAAAAGGAACCACCACCCGGCAGCCCGCCTCAACAGACAGAGACAAGTCATCGGGAACGGCATACGTATAAGTTCCGTTCAGTGGCAAAGGCAATATAACATCTACATATTTTTTCATCGTAGAGCAAAGGTACAAAAAAGTTCTTATGTAAAGCAGGGTAGCGTCAGCGCAAAAAAATAGAGGAGCCTAAACCCCTCTATCTTCGCATATTTGTAAATTCTAAGAATTCTAGAACAAGTAAGCCACAGAAACCTGCCACATCTTCGATTTATAAGATTCACCATTAATGGCATCCCATGCACTAGAAGGACTATCAATCTTCGCCTTTGCCGAATCAGTTAACCCCATGTTGTAGTTAACACCCAACTGAAGATGTTTGAGTAACTTCACACCGGCACCCAGGTTTAGTGACACTTCGGACTTATCATAATCCAGCGAACCTTTCACCGAATCAAAAGTCAAGTCATCGTCAGAGTTCATATTAAAAAAGAAACTGGGACCGGCAGCGAAATAAAGACTGGCCAGACTACCTAATCCAATAGAATACTTCAGATTGATAGGAATCTCAACACCCTGTTGTTTGAAAGTCTTTTCTTTTGAAATATTACCTTCCTCATAAGAGAACTTCGTTCCTTTTTGAGCATACATCAAAGCACCATCAACACCTAATCCTATAATAGGTATTGTAATGTCTACCATCGGGCCAATAAAAAAGCCGGTATAATTATCTGCATTGCCTTTAGCATCCCATGCATCAGAAAGTGAAGCCGAAGCCAAATTCAAACCGCCTTTCACACCAAACTTAATTTGTGCTTTAGCCGGCATAGCCATAGCCAAACAAACAGTCACAGTAAAAAGAGTAATCCATTTTTTCATAAGTCATAAAGTTTAATATTTCTGCAAAAGTAAGAAATTCTTTTTAAGGAACGCCCTGCGAGCCCCTTTTGTTTACAATGTGAAACACAAAAAAAGCCCGGTAACAAATCACCAGGCTTCGTATTCTTTCTATCTATTGTAGTTTTAATACTCCTCTTCGTTAAAAAAGAAATCTTCTTTACTCGGATAATCGGGCCAAATATCTTCAATGCTTTCATAGATTTCACCCTCATCCTCCATTTCCTGAAGGTTTTCAATTACTTCAAGAGGGGCTCCCGACCGCATTGCATAATCGATAAGCTCATCCTTGGTAGCAGGCCAAGGTGCATCTTCCAATTTTGATGCTAATTCCAACGTCCAATACATAGTTTTACAGTATTTAAAATGTGAATATTATTCCTCTTTTTTTATATTTTCGGCAAAAGTATAATAAAATACTTCATTTGCAACGATTATTCCAAAATATTTCGTCTTTTTTCTCCAGAAAATTAATCCTACGTGATAAAACGAAAAGATAATCGGACAGACGGTTGATATAAGCCAATAAATTCTGATCAATAGTCAAATGATCCGTCAAAGCCAAGATACGCCTTTCGGCACGGCGGCAAACCGTTCGGCACACATGGCAGAAAGCCGAAGCCCTTGCACCACCGGGAAGTACAAAATTATTAATAGCCGGCAATCCGTTATCGGCTTCATCAATAGCCAGTTCTATTTTTTCCACATCCTCGGGCTTGATGATACTTACGGCATGCAAGTCGGTCTTCTCCTGATCCGTTGCCAGATAAGACCCCACACCAAAAAGCTTGTCCTGCACCACGCGCAGAAATTCGGCATCACCCTCTTCAGTCAGATAAGTAATGAGCACCCCTAAATGAGCATTGAGCTCATCTACCGTGCCATAAGCCTCGAGCCGTGCATCCGTTTTCAACACCCGCGTACCCCCAATCAGTCCGGTACGTCCTTTGTCACCCGTCTTCGTATATACTAAACTTTTCTTCATATCATTGCTTATTAGTAAAAGATTAACAGCAGCCACCTACTAAAAGTTGACCGTATAGTGTTGTTTTATCTTCTTTTTATCAAAGAAAACAATACCCAGGTCATAAAGATCAAACGTAATGCCCGTCCGCTCATCATCCTGCAATTTTTTCCAGCAAGCCTTTATCTCCTTGCCGTAACCAATGCCCCGAAAAACATAGATTGATTGAGAAGAATGACGATTCAGCAGATTGTCAAGAACCTGAGGAGTAAGCAAAGCAGCCTCGGCATCGACAAACAAAAAATCAATAGGCATTCCATCATTCAAAGAAACTTCCGAAAACGATTCGGCATATAAATAAGTAGCAGTCGTTTTGGCAGCTTGCAAATACACAGCAGCCGATGACCGCCTCCCCACATGCACGATCACATGGGGCTGAGCCATGTTAACCAATCGAAACAAAAGCCGGCTCACCTTTCGGCTTTCCCGGAAAAACATTTTCCCTTTGTTATGACGAGCCAGCTCCCTTTCTTGCATGGGCAATGTGCGGTATGCATAATAAGGAAGCCTTTCATAAATTACATTCGTAATAAAGTTAAAGGCAAAAGGCGAGTGCACTCCATAACCACAACGGTTACGGAAACGCGAAAGCCAGATAAACGGATGCTTCAATTTACGTATGATACTCATATACATAAAAAATAGGAGCACAAAGATACTATTTTTAAGTAATAACGAGGAGCGGATATAAAAAAACAGGTCCCGCAACTGCGAGACCTGAAACTAATATCCATCTAAAACAAACTTTAAGAGAGAACATATCGATTGTTATTGAAAACAATAAAAACCGCCAAATTAAGCTTTTTGTCGATACATATAGGATAAACGTCGTAAACTAAGTCTTAATAAATGCATGATAAACGCATATATATTAATGTAATCAACATCATGTTACCCTCTGTAATTCAACGGAATAAAGATACGAATAAAATAAATGATATGCAAACTATGTAAATATGAATTAATATTAAAAATAAAAGTTTGACTTCTTTTAAAGAATAGCAGTGCTTTGTTCCGCAAGACACTTTGCTACATAAAAAGTATGAAAAAAAGTATCACCAAGTATCACCAACGCCATAACTAGTTGATAACCAAACTATTGTGTGTGATACTTGCCTTAAAAAAAGCCTCACCAAGTATCACCAAGTATCACCAACTTTTTTGGCACTAATTTCTTACAAGTTTATAGTCACTTATTGTTTATATATAGAATCTTTAGTTAGCATGCTTCTGCAATTTATTTTGCAGGTTAGCAATTTTCGTCTCCACCCGGATGTACACAGTTTGTACACCCCCATGTACAAGTCCCGTACACCCGGGTGTATGATAGTTGTACACCCGGGTGTGCACAAGGTTTTGTAAGTAGCAGATAATTTTTGTTTATATAATAGCTTCTGAAGTAGCATCAATACCATGCGCTTTGAGACATTCAACCGCACTTATCATATTTTTTTTATTAACGTTACCCAGAAAAAATACATGATAGTTGTTTTGAGCATCAAGTATCTCCATGAAAAACGGATGAACATTTTTATAATGGCTTCTACCACCGAAGTTTACTTTCTTCAGCTCATGATACGGTATTACTTTCTTTTGAAAATAATTACGCAAAATGAGATTATGAGCATCAAAAACAAGTGAATGTTGCTTCAAAACGCCATGGTATAATAGGCAAACACCCAACAACAAATATGCAACACCAAATATCGCTACAGAGAGCGGTTGGTGCAGGAAAAGAAAAATAGAAGAAAAAGTCAAAATTAAAGCCAATACAGTAAAATAAGCTAATCGCATAGAAAAACCGGGAAACTCTAGGTAACAGAAATCCATATCCCTTTTTTCTTGAGGAACATAGTTTATAAACGGAATCTTTTTTTCTATAAGATACTGAATCAGGTAGCTGTAGCGTAAACGATACGGATATAATTTAAAAGCACGAAGAGTACCCGACTTTAGCCTGAAAGTAAAGACTCCCGGTCCGGCCAGATTTCGGAATTGAGGTTTACACTTTATCGACGTGCTCAAATCATATCTGGTCATAAAAGTAAAACTCTCCATATTAGTTACCTCAATCCCTTTTCTCCGTAGGAAAGACTCTATTCTCTGAATTTGATTACTAGAAAGTTGAACTGAATTCATTGGTTAGCCATCAACTGATTAATTATGAGGTAAAGGTACAAAATATATTTTACCATACAAGTATATTGAAAGGAATGATCTTTAAGTGAAATCAAATTACTACATTTGTAAACAGCTCATATTCAGAATAAAACAATATCGATATGGAAAAATTAAAATTAGTTCCCGTTCAAGATAGCCACATCCGGCAACTAACCTGCTGGTTAAACAAAGAACACGTGTTGAAGTGGTATAACGATGCCGATGAATGGCTAAATGAGATCAAAGAAAGAAAAGGCTACTTTAGCTTTCTCAACCATTTCATTGCACAAGAAGGAAACCACCCTATTGGTTTTGGACAATACTACGACTGCTTTGCCGCTAAGGAAGATTGGTACACTGTAGACCGGCCACATGAATTATTCAGCATCGACTACTTTATCGGGGAAGAAGATTATCTGCGAAAAGGCTATGGCAAGCAAATAATCAGATTGCTGGTTGAACGCATAAAAACACAATATCCACATGCTAAGATCATAGTTCAGCCGGATAGTGACAACATCGCTTCTTGCAAAGCATTACTAGGTAACGGTTTTATTTTTGACCCGAAAGCGAACTATTATACTTTGGATGATACACTAAAACACTGCGGAACAAAAGTCATCAATACAGAGAGGCTTACACTAAGACCCTTTCAGTACGCAGACGATAACGATATGCTGGCCTACTGGATTAGCGATCCAAAAATTCAGTCCTTGTACAGCGAACCGGTATACGTAACAAAAGAAGAAGTCAGAGCACTATTAGATAAATACATTAACTCATACAAAAACCCAGATTACTATCGTTGGGCAATTATTCAAAAGGAGTCCGGTATATGCATCGGACAAGTTGCCATTTTTCTTATCGACAACAAAAACCATTTTTGTGAGATAGAATATGCTTTAGGAAGCAAATTTCATCGCAAGGGCTATGCAACAGAAGCGGTAAAGGCCATTCTGGATTTTTGTTTTAACCATGTCAATTTCCACAAAGTACAAGTCTGCCACAAAGAAGGGAATATAGCTTCGCAGGGCGTTATAAGAAAATGTAATTTTACGTATGAAGGAACTCTACGTGATTTCTTTTATACAGATGGTAAATATGTTGATCGATTGTATTATTCAATGCTGAAAGAAGAGTATGACAAGGATAAGTTTAGATCAGAGCAAACGGGGAGTGTTGGAACATTTAATACATAAGGCAAGTGATGGGTAGGACGGAGCACTAGTTGCCCCGACTCTAATGATTGCTGAAAGCCGTACTGAAGAGAAAGACACCATGGTAAAAGTGGTAGTAAACCTCATAAACAATAAGAACCATGACTAACTTTAGATTCGAAATTGCTCATGATTAAAAAAAGATCATATATTACATTACTTCTATTTTGTGTTTTAGTAGTGAATGCTGCTTCACAAAACAGAAGTAAAGATTCATTGGCAGTGAAAGAGTATTCTTTTCTTCTAATCGGCTCTCCTGCCAAGCTCTTTACCATGCGCCAGGCCAACGAAAATTGTTTAAGTCTGTATAGACTAAGCATGCGTCAATTAAATAAAATTGTAATCTTCAAAAACAAGCCTATTTACCTCAGCAATCTACTTTTGCAATCGGTAGCCTCCTTGATATTTATTCCTTTAACGCATGAAGAAGGGCATCGTTCCATACTTACCTACAAAGGAATAGGAAGTATTTCACAACCATTTATTAATAAAGACGGAGCAGTTTATGTGACAGGTGTAAAAGACATAGACTTGAAAACGTTACGAGATACTGATTTACCGAATTATATACGTTTACACACAGCAGGATTAGAGTCAGATTACGCCATGTTGCTACGCGAATCCTCACAAATGAATTGGGGACAGGAGAGCATGAGCATTCTGTGGACTGAATATTTTATACGCAAAGTTTCATTAGTAACTTATTATGCTATGGGGTTACTGAAAATAGACGCAGGTATAGAAGAAGAGAATGATGAATTGAAGCGAGATATCGTGGGCCATGATGTCTATGGAGCAATACGGCACCTACATCGTCCGAACATGGAATTTAAACGATATACAGACTACAACGATTTAACAAATAAAGAGAAGAGATTCGTAAAAAGAGTAGGCTGGCGTTCGCTTTTAAATTTAGTAGACCCACTACTTCTTGGAAAAACCGGCTTTAAGTTGAATAGCAAATGCAACGGGAATTTCGCTTTGGGCTATGGCATGGTTCCCTTTGGAGATTACATTGACGAACATTTCTGGCTGACAACAAAGTCCGTCAATGCCCATTTTTATTTGAGACAATATGAAAACAAAAATACATGGTTTCCCGCATTGGGAGCTGATTTATACAATATATCAGTAGCACAAAACATCGCTATTGATGCTGCTTTGCACGGCTGGATACAACCTAGAGCATTGGCTTTTGCTGAAAACTCGGGGAAACTTGGAACTGCCATTGATTTAACAGGTAAATACAGGGTCTATTCAGGAACAAAAGGAGTTAAAAGATTATCTCTAAATTTAGGAATGACTGCTAAGACCGAAGGCTTTCTACCTGAAGAGATGAACCTGAAACGCTACATCGGGTTCAGGATTGGAGCAAGTATCTGGTTGTAATTGTTATAACAAAACTTTGATAATAAACAACCTTTTGAACAATGTATAAAATTTTATAAATATTCGTGAGAATCACAAAAACCATTTGGCATAAACAAAGAACAGATAATCAAAATACTTCAGGTACTGCATTTCACCAATAACATCCTCAATCTACTCCGTACTCAAAACATAAAACTGAATCCTTTCTTCTGCGAAGCATCAAAACGCTCAATTTCTAAGGAAAGGGACTTTCTTAATTGCCCTGCCATAAATGCCAAGAAAGATTGGTTACTGTCTTCATCTTGCGACTGGCGCAAGGCAAGAATATATTCATCTCTATCTTCTTTGAAGAGTTTCGTTGGAAAAAGGTTATAGAGGAATTGGATATAGTTCATCAACAGACGAGAAGCGCGTCCGTTTCCATCTACCCACGGATGAATGGTTACCAGATTTAGATGAGCATTAAAACTGAGCTCGTATTGTTCTTGAATAGTGGATGCTTTGGCGATACGCTTTTGCAGATAGTTACACAGTTCAGTAACCATTGAAGGGACTTTCTGATAGTTCATATAGGAGCGACCACCGATGCCAGCTGTAACTCCACAGAGACGGTACTCACCTTTCGAAGAATCAAAAGAGCCACCCATTACGCTGTGAATGCCTCCTGTGGAATGCATCAATGTAGCATTGAGGGTTTGTAGGAATGCAGAAGTAATAGGTGTTTTCTCTTTGGCTTCTCTTATCGCCAACTCGTAGGCGTTCTTCAAGTCCCCGTTCATCAAGTGATGAAGAAGAGGTTTACCACCGGCTACAACACCTTCGTCAAAAAGCAGTTGCGCTTCTGATTCAGTCAGGGTAGAGCCTTCGATGGCAGTAGAATGGGCAATGAGCGAATAGAGGTAGTACTTCTCATAGTCCACCGCTTCACTGATACCTAGTTTTACGAACTTACGCTGCAGTGCTTCAATCTCTTGCCAAATTCCTTGTTCCATGAATTGCTACTTAAGTGACTGTATCTATTTTCAAAAGTACTGTTTTTATTTTGTTTCACCAAACAAAGTTGACACTTCTGTGTCTTATATTAAAGCAAAAAAGCTAAGTACTGAATAATCAATACTTAGCTTTCTTAGTGGTACCCAGACCCGGGGTCGAACCGGGATGGAAGTGAATCCACTGGTGTTTGAGACCAGCGCGTCTACCGATTCCGCCATCTGGGCTTAATTGCGGTGCAAAGATACGGCTTTTTTCTAAACCTGCAAGAGTTTCCCTTAAAAATCCGCAGAAAAACAATAAATAACTAACAAAGCATTCCTTTTAACGAAATAAATCCTACATTAGCGGAAACTTTAAAAACAGTCAATATCATGACGAATAAGGATAACTATTGTGTGATAATGGGAGGAGGAATCGGAAGCCGGTTCTGGCCTTTCAGCCGCAAAACACTTCCCAAACAATTTCTTGATTTCTTCGGCACAGGACGCTCTCTGCTACAGCAAACATTCGATAGATTCAGCAAGGTGATTCCCACTGAAAACATCTTTATTGTAACGAATGATATATATGCTGATTTAGTAAAGGAACAGCTGCCAAGCCTAAACCCGAAGCAAATTTTACTGGAACCAACCAGAAGGAACACGGCTCCTTGCATAGCATGGGCCGCCTATCATATAAAAGCAATCAACGCAAATGCAAAAATTGTGGTGGCACCGTCCGATCACCTCATTCTGAAAGAGGGCGAATTTCTCGAAGCCATAAATAAAGGTTTGGAGTTTGTTGGTGAATTTGGACGTTTACTGACCTTGGGAATTAAGCCCAACAGGCCAGAAACAGGTTACGGATACATTCAAGTTGCCGAAAAGGAAGCAGATAATTTCTATAAAGTGAAAACATTCACAGAAAAACCGGAACTGGAACTGGCTAAGGTGTTTGTTGACAGTGGCGAGTTTTATTGGAATTCAGGTATTTTCTTGTGGAGTGCCAGCACCATCATTAAAGCAATAGAAGATTTCTTGCCGGAAGTTGCAGCAAACTTAGGTGCCGGTGCCGAAATTTATGGCACACCACAAGAGAAAGCTTATATAAATACGAATTTCCCAACTTGCCCCAACGTATCTATTGATATTGGTATCATGGAGAAAGCCGACAATGTGCATGTGGCTTTGGGCGATTTCGGTTGGTCCGACTTGGGCACATGGGGCTCTCTGTACGATCTTTCACCAAAGGATATCAACAAGAATGTTGTTTTGAAATGCCAGTCGCTTTTGTATGACAGCAAAGACAATATTATTGCATTGCCGCCCGATAAGTTGGCTGTAATTGAAGGATTAGAAGGTTATCTCATTGCGGAATCAGACAATGTGCTGCTCATTTGCAAGAAAGACGAGGAGCATGCCATCAGAAAATACGTGAATGATGCGCAAATAAAACTCGGAGAAGATTATGTATAAAAAAAGGGAGCTTTCGCTCCCTTTTTCATTTGAAAACATAGCTTATATATCTGTTTTATTTTTCCCAGGCCTTTCTGATTGATTCTGCTATCAAAGCAAATTCAGAATCCGACAATTTCATTTTAGGATTGGAAATAATCATATCAGACTCTTTATTGATGGGAATTAAATGAATATGCGCATGAGGAACTTCAAGTCCCATGACGGCAACTCCTACCCGCTTACAAGGAATGGCTTGTTCAATGGCACGAGCTACGCTCTTTGCAAACACATGAAACGCAGCCAGCTCTTCATCTTGCAGATCGAAAATATAATCGACCTCTCTTTTGGGAACAACCAACGTATGTCCTTTCACCAAAGGATTGATATCAAGAAAAGCAAAAAAGTGTTCATCCTCAGCTACTTTGTAACAAGGAATGTCGCCAGCAATAATCTTACTAAAAATACTTGCCATAAGGGGCTCCTTTCTTTTTTTTAAATACGATTGGGTTAATAGAAAGAAAGGCTGAAATATATACTATTTCAACCTTTTAATACTTTAAAACGAAATGTTCATGATCTCTAAACTGATTTTGCCCTGAGGTACCTGGATGTCTGCAACATCACCTACCTTCTTGCCCAACAAACCTTGTGCAATAGGTGTACTTACAGAGATTTTGCCTTCTTTCAGGTTAGCTTCGCTTTCAGAAACAATGGTATAAGTCATCTTCATGCCATTCTTTACGTTCTTAAGCTCTACTTTATTCAAAATCTGCACCGAATCGGTTTTCAGTTTTGATTCATCAATGATTTTGGCATCAACGATAATAGCTTTTAGCTTGTTTATCTTCATTTCCAGCATGCCTTGTGCTTCTTTTGCGGCATCATACTCGGCATTCTCTGATAAATCTCCTTTATCTCTAGCCTCAGCAATTTGACGCGATATCTCAGGGCGGTTCACAGTTTCCAATACCCTAAGCTCTTCTACAAGTTTCTTGTAGCCTTCTTCAGACATATAAGCCATGTTTTTTTCTCCTATATTTTTTAGTTTTCAAATGGTCATATAAACAAAAAAGAATTCCAACATGAGCCATGCTGGAACCCTCCCTCTATTTTTCTGCTACAAAGATAAGGCTTTAAACAATACGTGTCAAGCGAAAACGGATGCTTTGTAACATGTTTACACAAAATAAAACGTAATTTGCCAAATTACAATAAGGCTTTAATAGCTGCATCCAGGTCTTTAATGTCTTCTCCACGCTTGCTAAGCTCATTATTTTTGTTAACCAGGAAGTAGGCAGGTACTTGTTTTACATTATATATAGCTGCAATTTGTGAGTAAATTCCATTGGCATCTCTCACGCATACCCAAGGCAAATTGTCAACTGCTGTTTTCCAGAAATGCTCATCTGCATCCAGTGATACCTGATAGATTTCGAGTCCCTGAGCTGCATATTTATTATACAAATCACGCAACGTAAAATTATGTGGGGCAGATACTGCACTTTGATAGATCGTAAAATCTAGTAATACGACTTTACCTTTCAGCTCGGTGAGCTTGCGCACATTTCCTTTTATGTCTCTTAAAGCAATATCAATAACTCCTGCTTCAGTAATCTTTTCACGAGGTATTTCTACCGTCTTTTGCACCGGAGTACGGGTATTCTTCATTCCCTTTATAACAATATTATATAGGTTCTTGGATCTGATTGCATGAGGATAATCATTATTCAGACTTGTAGCCACAGCACCAAAACATTTCACATCATCTTTGTTGTTCAACGGATCAAAAATCATGTAATTATTCAATTTCTGGAACAAGGCAAAATAGGCTGCTGCCTTATTGGGTGCCGAGAATATATAATTGACTTTCACATCATCTTTGTATTTGGTTATCACAGCCGATAAACTGTCTTCAAAAACATCGTGAGTGATTACATTGTCTTGTAATGATTTAAACAGGGCATCTACATCCGATTGAAGTTTAATCTGTTTTAAAGTAAGCTCTTTAATTTTCACGCAGTTTTCACTGCCCACAACGTCATAATCGGTCGAGAACTTTGCGTATGGGGCTTTCACTTCTATGGTTTCAGTAGAATCGACCGAAAGATTAACGACTTTATCCTCAATTCTTAGCCTGTAAAACTCCGGAGACTCCGGCCTCAACTGTTTAAAACTAAATGAACCGTTTTTACCCAGTTCTACTGAATCAATCGCCACAACACCTTCCAGACCGGATGATTCAAAATAAAGCATTTTGCCATCGGCATCGGAAACTTCTCCTTTGATATTAAATTTCGGGTCAGAGTTACACGAACTAAGTACTAGCACAGTAAGTGCCATGAGTGATATTTTCTTCATAATAATGATTATGTTTTTGCTTGCAAATATAGTTCTTTTAAAGATTAGTCAAAACATTTTGCGCTCATCTTCGCTTTTTGAACGAAAAAAAACAGTGATGGAATAACTTTTTATCTCATTTACACAATATTAGCACGATAATTGTATATCTTTGCACGAATTTTGAAAGAAGATATAGATAAAACAATTTTTATGATTAACCCAATTGTTAAGACGATCGAGCTGGGTGATGGAAGAGCCATCACACTCGAAACGGGAAAATTGGCAAAACAGGCAGATGGTTCTGTCATGCTACGCATGGGAAACACCATGTTACTAGCTACTGTTTGTGCCGCTAAAGATGCAGTTCCCGGAACAGATTTCATGCCTCTTCAGGTAGAGTATAAAGAAAAATTCGCCGCTTACGGTCGATTCCCTGGCGGTTTCACCAAGAGAGAAGGAAGAGCTTCTGATTATGAAATCCTTACTTGCCGACTAGTAGACCGCGCTCTACGTCCTTTGTTTCCTGACAACTATCATGCTGAAGTTTATGTTAACATTATTCTGTTCTCTGCAGATGGTGTAGACATGCCCGATGCATTAGCCGGACTTGCTGCTTCTGCAGCCCTAGCCGTATCGGACATTCCTTTTAACGGACCTATCTCCGAAGTGCGTGTTGCACGTATCGACGGAAAATATATAATCAACCCTACTTTTGACCAACTGGAGCAAGCAGACATGGATATCATGGTTGCAGCAACGTATGAGAACATCATGATGGTTGAAGGTGAAATGAACGAAGTTTCTGAAGCTGAACTGCTCGAAGCAATGAAAGTGGCTCACGAAGCAATCAAGGTTCATTGCAAAGCTCAAATGGAATTGACCGAAGCGGTTGGCAAAACTGTGAAACGTGAATATTGCCACGAGGTTAATGATGAGGAGCTTCGCCAGGCTGTTCACAATGCTTGCTACGAAAAAGCTTATGCTGTTGCAGCATCGGGCAATAAGAACAAGCACGAACGTCAGGATGCTTTCGATGCTATTCGCGAGGAATTCAAAGCAACTTTCAGCGAAGAAGAACTGGCTGCAAAGGTTGGTTTAATTAATAAATATTATCACGATGTTGAAAAAGAGGCTATGCGTCGTTGCATTCTTGACGAAGGCAAGCGTCTCGATGGTCGTCAAACAACTGAGATTCGTCCTATCTGGAGCGAAATTAGTTATTTGCCCGGACCTCACGGATCAGCAGTCTTCACTCGTGGTGAAACGCAGTCTTTGACTTCTGTTACATTGGGAACCAAACTCGATGAGAAGATGATTGATGATGTATTGGTGCATGGAAAAGAACGTTTCCTTCTTCACTACAACTTCCCTCCTTTCTCAACCGGTGAAGCGAAGGCTCAACGTGGCGTAGGTCGCCGTGAGATTGGTCACGGAAACTTGGCTCACAGAGCTTTGAAGAAAATGATTCCTGCAAACTATCCTTATGTAATACGTGTAGTTTCTGATATTCTTGAATCAAACGGTTCGTCGTCAATGGCAACTGTTTGTGCCGGAACACTTGCGTTGATGGATGCCGGTGTGAAAATCAAAAAACCGGTTTCGGGTATCGCTATGGGATTGATCAAAAATGCCGGCGAAGAAAAATATGCCGTACTTTCTGATATCTTAGGCGACGAAGATCACTTGGGTGATATGGACTTCAAGGTAACCGGAACGAAAGATGGTATTACTGCCACTCAGATGGATATCAAGGTTGACGGTTTATCATTCGAAATTCTGGAACGTGCTTTGAACCAAGCAAAAGAAGGACGTATGCATATTCTGGGTAAAATCACCGAGACTATTCAAGAGCCTCGTGCCGACTTGAAGGATCATGCTCCTCGTATTGAAACACTGACTATTCCTAAAGAATTTATTGGTGCAATCATTGGCCCTGGTGGAAAAATCATTCAGGGAATGCAAGAGGAAACAGGTGCTACCATTACTATCGAAGAAGTTGATGGCGTGGGCAGAATTGAAATTGCCGGAACCAACAAGCAATCTATCGATAGCGCTATGCGTATCATCAAAGGTATTGTAGCCGTTCCTGAAGTAGGCGAGGTTTACAAAGGAAAAGTACGTTCTATCATGCCTTATGGCGCTTTCATTGAATTCTTACCTGGAAAAGACGGTTTGTTGCACATCTCTGAGATGGACTGGAAACGTCTTGAAACAGTGGAGGAAACTGGTATCAAAGAGGGCGACGAGATTGAAGTTAAATTGATCGATGTGGATCAGAAAACTGGTAAATTCAAACTTTCCAGAAAGGTTTTATTCCCTCGTCCCGAGAAAAAGTAAGCAGTCTTTTTGACTAAATAATATGGCCCGGTTGCAAACATGTGACCGGGCTTTTTTATATCCATAAATCAAACTGGTACTAAAAAAGAGAATCGGAAAGTACCCCCATACTTTCCGATTCGAAACAGTCAAAAATCGACCTTAATCAATTTATTAACTTAACACAAGCGCAAAGATAAAAGAAAATTTCTTTCCAATGAATTTTATGCTCCAAAAATTTACTATTTAACATTAAAGAAGTAATCTGGAGCTGAAAAAAGTAACATTCGGTTCTTTTTAAAAATAAATGATAAAGCTTTGCAGGAGCTTATTTGTAATCATTAATAGGCAGTATTCCGTTTAGTGCTTCATAGGCGCTCATGGCTAAAGCTTCCATTTCATCTTCACCGGGATAAACGATAACGGGAGCTATATAAGATACCGATTCCTTGATTCTTGACACTACATAATCGGCATGCGCAATACCGCCTGTCAGGATGATCGCATCAACTTGACCCTTCAACACTGCGCTTTGAGCACCAATGGATTTAATAACGTTATAAACCATGGCATTCAACACCAGTTCGGCATGTTTATCACCCGCTTCAATCATGGAAATCACCTCAGGGACATCTGTAGTTCCCAGGTGAGCTGCTAAACCGGCTTGTCCGGAAATCCTGTTTTTCAATTCTTCACGGCTAAAACGACCGCTGTAACAAAGGTCAATTAAGGAACCGGCGGGCAATGTACCCGCACGCTCAGGCGAGAAGGGACCTTCGCCATCTAATGCGTTATTCACATCAACCGCTCTTCCTTTTCTATGTGCAGCCACGGAGATTCCTCCGCCTAAATGACAAATAATCAGATTCAAATCTTTGTAATTTGTATCGCAATCGGCGGCATATCGCCGGCCAACGGCCTTATGGTTGAGGGCATGAAAGATTGAAATACGCGGCAAGAGAGGAGAACCTGTAACTCTGGCCACATCATCGAGCTCGTCAACAACTCCGGGATCGGCAATCAATGCATGGCAACCGGGAATAGAGGAGGCCAGATCACGAGCAATTAAACCTCCCAAATTACAGGCATGGGTTCGCATAGCGTTTAGTGTATCTCTCTTCATGGCTTCGTTAACTTCATAGACGCCCCCGGGAATAGGCTTTACAAGTCCGCCGCGACCGATCACAACATCAAATTGCAGTGCAATTCCATTGCGGTTCAATTCATTCAGAACGAGCTGTTTGCGAAAATCAAACTGATCCATTATAGTAGGAAATGCCGATAGTTCTTCGACTGAATGGCGTAAGTTTGTTACAAACAAAGCGGTTTTATTTAGATAAACAGCAACTTTCGTGGAAGTTGAACCGGGATTGACGACCAGAATTTTCATAATTAAATATCATTAGAGGATAAACAGGCCATTGCCAAACTATAATATTTTGATAAACCGGAGTCGCTTCTTGAAGTTAGCACAACCGGACAAATTGGTCCCTGCAAAACACCTGCCATCTCTGCCTGGGCAAACAAGCTAACCGATTTATAGAAGGTATTCCCAGATTCTATATTAGGGAAAATAAGCACATCAGCATCTCCGTTAATGGGTGAGGCAATGCCTTTTATGTTTCCGCTTTCACGTTCGCAGGAGGTAAGCACATCCAGCGGACCATCTATGATCACATTGCCAAACTCTCCGGCTTCAGCCAATTCAACGATATTCACATAATCAAGTGAATGAGGAAATTTAGAGCTAACCTTCTCCGTACAATGTATTAAAGAGATGCGGGGTTGTTCAATCCCAAAATGATGACAAGTACGAATAGCGTACCATATCATTTCAATGCGTTGCTGTAACGTTGGTCTGGGAATGACAGCCGCATCCGAGAAAAACAACAATTTATGGTAAGTAGGGATTTGCATAACAGCCAAATGGGTTAACACTTTACCTGCCGGCAACAAACCGTGCTCTTTATCGAGTATGGCGCGGAGCAAATTATCTGTATTGATAATCCCCTTCATGAGTATATCGGCTTTACCCGATCTGACTAAGCGGACTGCTTCGCGTGCTGCCTCATTGGAATCGGGAATATCAATAATCTCTATGTTATCAGAGTAGATACTTAATTCGGTATATGAATGCAGCAAACGGGCGTCTCCCACTAAAAGAAAACTAGCAAAGCCTTCCTCAACAGCACGTTTTATGGCATACTCGGAATGAGCATCGTTAGGGCAAACTGCCACAACACGTTTTCGCTTGCAAAGGGTTGTGAGATGTTCCGTAAGCTGACTAAAAGTGGTAATCGGTTTCATAAAGTTCGATTTTTAGCAAATATGAGAAAAAAGAGTGAACCATACACCATTAAACAACAAAAAAGTAGGAATGACTACTATCCTTTTGACATATTATAATTGTTTCACTACACATAACTCTAACTAATAAGATAATCATATTTTTTTATGTACTTTTGTGGCATTCAATCATCAAAGCAATAAATATGGACAACTTCATATTTCCATCTTATTTGCAAGAGGGAGATAAGGTGGCAATCGTGTCTCCTTCAGGCAAAATAGACAAGAATCTTTTAAAAGGTTCACAAGAACGTTTAGCTTCTTGGGGGCTCCAATCAATATTGGGCAAACATGCCGCTGCTGCATCGGGTAAATATGCCGGAAGCATAAACCAGAGGCTTGATGATTTTCAACATGCAATGGACGCACCGGATGTAAAAGCAATCTTTTGCAGTCGGGGTGGCTATGGGGCTGTTCACATCATAGAGCAACTTCGGTTTGAACAGTTTTGTAAATCGCCCAAATGGTTGATTGGCTTCAGTGATATTACAGCTCTTCACAATCTTTTCCAATATCATGGTTTTGCCTCCATACATGCTCCTATGGCCCGTCACCTCAGTGTTGAACCTGAAGATAACGCCGGCACACTGAGTTTAAGAAACATTCTTTTAGGCCAGCTACCGACTTACAACTGTGCTCCTCACAAATTAAACAAAACAGGAGAGGCAAAAGGTATCATAAAAGGCGGAAATTTAGCCGTTTTTTATGGATTAAGGGGAACAAAGTATGATATTATTCCGGAAAACACCATTCTATACATAGAAGATGTTGGCGAAAGGCCGCATGCCATTGAACGAATGATGTATAATTTGAAATTAGGTGGTATACTGGAACGTTTGTCGGGATTAATCATAGGGCAGTTCACAGAATATGACGAAGATTTATCTCTTGGTAAACCTCTATACGAGGCTATAGCAGATATTGTTAAGGAGTATAAATACCCTGTTTGTTTTGATTTTCCGGTGGGGCATGTGGCTCAAAACATGGCTATTGTGAACGGCGCGCCGGTTGAATTAACGGTAGCATCCAAGGTCGTTGAACTCAAATTCTGACTATCGGATAGTGAACTAAAATAATATATTTGTATTTTTGAAAATCTAAAATAACTCTTTAAATGAAAATCAAACTTATGTATTTAGCTTGTGCTTTATCATTGATTATAGCAACCTCGTGTGGAGCTAATTCAAAAAAAAGCACGACTGTTACTGAGAATATACAAACTGTCAAGGCGCCTGACTTTGATGCGGACAGCGCATATCAATATGTCAATGCGCAAGTTGCATTCGGACCGCGAGTGCTAAATACTCCCCAACATGTTGCTTGCGGTAATTATCTGGCAGCGAAACTAGAGAAGTTTGGTGCTAAGGTTACCAATCAATATGCCGATCTGCTTCGTTACGATGGAGTGATACTAAAAGCTCGAAATATTATTGGTTCGTATAAGCCTGAAAATAAAAAACGCGTATTGCTATTTGCGCATTGGGATACTCGTCCCTGGGCGGATAATGACCCCAATGAACAGAACCACCACACTCCTATTTTAGGAGCAAACGATGGTGCAAGCGGTGTAGGTGTATTGCTGGAAATTGCGCGTCTGCTAGGACAACAACAACCGGAGTTAGGTGTGGATATTATCTTCTTTGACGCTGAAGATTACGGTGCCCCTCAATTTTATAATGGCGAACACAAAGAAGAGTATTGGTGTCTTGGCACACAGTATTGGGCGAGGAATCCGCACGTGCAGGGCTACAATGCTAGATTTGGCATTTTACTCGATATGGTAGGAGGCAAGAATGCCACTTTCTATAAAGAAGGTTATTCTGAAAAGTATGCCAAAGATGTAAATGATAAGGTATGGAAGAAGGCTAACGAGATGGGATACGGACGTTTCTTTATCAATAAAGAAGGAGGTCCGGTTACAGATGACCACTTATTTATAAATAGATTGGCCGGAATACCCAGCATTGATATCATTCCAACCGACGAAGGAAGCGAGTTATCAGGCTTTGGCTCTTTCTGGCATACAGTCAATGACAACATGGATATTATTGACAGATCAACTCTTAAGGCTGTGGGGCAAACTGTATTGGAAGTAATATATAACGAAAAATAAAAAAAGAATGTCTATCAACGAATTACAAGACGAAGTTGTTGCTGAGTTCAATGACTTTAGCGATTGGATGGATCGCTATCAACTACTTATTGATTTAGGAAATGAACAAGAACCGCTCGAAGAAAAATATAAAACGGAACAGAATTTGATTGAAGGCTGCCAAAGCAGGGTCTGGTTGCAAGCTGATGAAGTGGATGGAAAGCTTATTTTCAAAGCAGAAAGCGATGCCCTCATCGTGAAAGGAATCATAGCACTGCTCATCAAAGTTGTTTCAGGACATACTCCCGATGAGATACTAAGTTCTGATCTTTATTTTATTGAAAAGATAGGTTTGAAAGAGCATCTGTCACCAACACGAAGTAACGGTCTGCTGTCGATGGTCAAACAAATAAGAATGTATGCCTTGGCCTACAAAGCCAAAGAAAGGAAGCTTTAAGCTTCCTTTCTTTTTTATATTCATGTGCAGATAAGAAGCTATTCTTTGCCATCATCGCGGAATTCTAATATATCTCCCGGTTGACAATCAAGTATTTTACATATTGCCTCTAAAGTAGAAAAACGAATGGCTCTGGCCTTACCGGTTTTAAGAATGGAAAGATTGGCAGGAGTAATATCAACTTTCTCAGCCAACTCTCCCAAAGAAATCTTCCTGCGGGCCATCATTATATCCAGATTTACTATAATAGACATATTCTTTCCTTCCTTTTTAAATAGTAAGTTCTTGTTCTTCCTGCAAACGTAAACCAATTGCAAATACTTCCGCAATGATAAATGATATAATACCAAGAACCAAGGTTGTAATTGACAACAGTTCAGACAAATGCATCGAATAACCTTTTAACGCAAAGGCATCCGCCAATTCATAATTACTAATAATCAAAGCAACAAGCGAGCACGTGAAACTAAATGTCAATGCACCTCCAAGCCACCTCAACCGGGATACGTTTTTCCAATTAAAAATATCCGATTTATTAATAGAGATGATAATACGTATAAAGAAGACTACAGAGAGAGCGATTGATATAAATTCAAGCAAAGACAAAATTCCTGAAATCAGCAGAGTACACATACTCGGGTTGGTCTTTACACTAACTATTAACTGACTATACATGGCGGGTACATAAGAGGATGTTTTTTCATTATATACGGAATCAGTAAAACATGTAAAATTATCCGGAGTAAAAGCAGCCAATTTTAAATGCAAAGCAGGATTGTCATTCTTTGCAGCCTTATCTGCTTTAATGTTTTTAGCCATCTTAAGCCCGGCGCTCACTCCACGGCCAAAATCATACAAAGTCGAAAACACAGAGTAGCTCAGAACAAGCATAACAAATAAACAAAGTAAATTCAATCGTCTTTTCATTCGGTTATATTATTAATTTATAATGTTTGCGTTTTCCCGTTTCTTGTGTGCCATTAATTTCTCCATATAAAGAACAAGCAAAATCATCAAAGCCATTGCTATTCCCAAATATAAGGTATATTTATCGCCCGAGAGTTCATTGAGATAGTCAACATCAGGGTATTTGGCTGCAAGATAAACAGAAGTACTGTTATTCACTATATGCATAACAATTCCTGGCAGGAGGCTTTTGGTTTTGTAGTACATCCAAGCAAAAACAAAACCGACCAGAGCAGCACCTACAACCTGAACAGGGTTTAAGTGAAAAATCCCGAAAATCAATCCGGAAAGAATAATCGCTTTTGCCGGTTTGTATTTCTTCAATAGGATTTTTGTGATAGCACCCCGAAAAAGAAGCTCTTCCAAAATGGGACCAAGCACGCTTACGCAAAGAATCCCCAGCCAATTGGAAGATAGCACATCAAACGAAGCATCTAACCAATTGGGAAGAAAGGTAAGATGTGACATCAGCCAATCAATCAAAAACATGACGGAAAATGTAAGCAGAATAACCGAAGACAGATAAGAAGCAGAGATAGCACTCCACGATTGCAGGTCAAAGGGAATGTACTTTTTCCGAAAGAGATAAAATGTCATTAAGCCAAACCCGACTAGCATAGATGGGGCTAACATCATGTCTTGTACCAAGGAAAAGTCCTTGTACAACACAAGAGCAATAATGGCGCAAGGTATCATAGCCAATATAGCCCCAACAATCTGGCAGGCGAAATACACCAATACTAATTTGATAGCTTCTTTCATTTTTCGTTATTCAGGATGCAAAGATAAACTTTTATTTTAAATTGATTATGCACAAGCGGCTGTACCGCAAATAAACATGACCATAACCGAGATGGATACAATCAACATAGTAATGCTTAGTAATGAACTTTTCATAAGACGTAAATTTGTTATTCAATAATAATATATTGTTTTTCGATATGCAAAGAAAAACAGTATTTATCACATACGCAAATATTTTATTGAAAAACAATAAAAAAAATATGTATTTCAATAACAAAAAGTCTTTTATACGAAAATAAGCCTTAAAAAAGGAAGAATGGAAAGTAATGTGAAACAGCAATAAATAGAAAGGGAATCAACGGGGTAGAACCGAATCAACGAATGCAGCATCACGTTTCAATTGTGCTATCAGTTCATCAAGTCCGGAGAACTTCATCTCAGAACGAATACGGCTTACGAAATAAAGGCGTATCTTTTCATCATAAATATCTTCGTCAAAACGAAGGATGTGAACCTCAATACTTTTTTTCGACCCGTTATCGAGAGTTGGCCGGTAACCGATATTAAGCATACCAGCATATAAACACCCCTTAACCTCCACACGTACTGCGTAAACACCATCTGAGGGAATCAACTTATTGGATTCACGTAGATCTAGGTTTGCCGTGGGGAATCCAATAGTTCGCCCAACGCGATACCCCCCCACAACAACACCTTCAATTGAATAATTATACCCGAGATAACGAGTTGACAAATCAATTTTGCCTTCTAGCAGATGTGTTCTGACCAAAGATGAGCTGATATTCAAATCATCAATCATGCAGGCTTGGGCTCTATACACATTCATTCCTATCTGTTGGCCATAGCGTACGTAGTCCTCAAAGCCTTCACTTCTATTATGCCCAAAACGGTGATCATATCCTATAATCAAGGTGCTTACATTGTACCTTTGTTGAAGTATATCTTTCATGAAAGAGAGAGCTGATAATTGAGATAATTCAACCGTGAAGTCAAGCATAATACAATAATCAACACCTTGAGCTTTCAGCAGTTCTATCTTCTCTTCAGGGGTAGTAAGCAACTCCGGACGGTAATCAGACTTCATCACTTGGCGTGGATGGACCGGAAAAGTGATTAATGCAGAACGTAACCCCTGATCCTTTGCAAGTTCTTTCACCTGCTCTATAAGAAAGCGGTGTCCCAGATGCACGCCATCAAAAAAACCGATGGTAGCAACACATGGTTCCAAAGGAAGATCTGGAATATTATCGATAATCTGCATGTTATTTTAGTCTTATTTAAACAAGTGTCCCCAATCCTCGCCTGCCTCAGGAGTATAAGTAGATATTCCTAGAGATTGGGCTGTCTGACAGTTTGCGGGGGCATCATCAATAAAGAAAGTTTCTTCAGGAACTATACCTGTCTCAGCAAGTAGAGTCTCGAACATATCCTTTTCAGGTTTTGCTTGATGTAATTCAAACGAAAGAAACATCTTCTCAAAATAGTCTTCCACACGAAATCCCTTATGCGGGAAGGTATTGGCACATGACCATTTCCAATGAATTATATTGGTGTTACTTAACAAGTAAACCACATAGTGTTCACGAAGTTTCAGTAACAAATCGAGCTTATAAGTAGGGATGCCAACCAAAAAACTGTTCCAGGCAGCATCGATTTGCTTATCGGTAAAAAGCTTATTTGAACGTTCGCGAATTATATTTCTGAATTCCGAAGCAGTAATCAAACCTTTCTCCAACTCCATAAAAAAACCTTGTTGGCGATACGGGTCAATCAAATCTCCAAAGTCCGCTACGCCCAATTGTTCGAAGTTCCTGATACAACGATCTCTATCCAGATCTATCAATACACCACCAAAATCAATTATAAGGTTTTTAATGCCTTTTCTTTTCATCTGTTTTTATTTATATATCAAACGTCTAACCAGTCGGATTATTTCACCAATCCAAAGTACTAAAGAAGAGGTTGCTATAATAACAACCCATGTATGGAAGTTCAACGGTTCTGTGCGGAATATATCACCACCAAACTGAACAATACAGAACTGTCCTCCTAATATAGCAAGTACAACCAATTCCATTCCATACGATTTGCTCAATCCCTTGAATGCAGAATCAGTTGTTCCAAACACACGAGCATTAAACAGGTTCCAAAACTGCAACATAACAAAAAACGTAAAGAAGATGGTTAGGTCGTGAACAGACATTGCACCTGCAGCATCTGTAAAATAGAAGATTAACCCCATTAAAACAGCCAAGAAGATAGTTCCTACTCCAATAATGTTATATCGCATTGGTTTAGTGATGATAAAGTCATCACTTTTGCGTGGTTTATCATTCATCACTTTTTCACTAGGCGGTATAGAAGCCAGAGCAAGGGCTGCAAAAGTATCCATTATTAAATTAACCCATAGCATTTGCGTCACAGTAAGTGGCAGTTCGGTTCCCATAAAGGCACCAATCAAAACAATCAGGAGGGCCACAAAATTGATGGTTAACTGAAACACAATAAAACGCTGGATATTTTTATAGAGCGAACGTCCCCACATCACAGCGGTGCCAATACTATTAAAAGAATCATCAAGCAATGTGATATCGCTCGCTTCTTTGGCAACAGAGGTTCCTGTACCCATAGAAAGTCCCACTTGTGCGTGATTCAACGCCGGTGCGTCATTTGTTCCGTCACCTGTCACGGCCACCACTTCGCCCTTCTGCTGAAGCAATTGCACAAGTCTTTGCTTATCAGTTGGACGTGCACGAGACATGATCTTCAAATCTCTTACTCTTTCCAGCGCTTCCTCATCAGTCAGCTCAGCGAAAGCAACTCCCGTAATTCTATTCCGTTCTGTATCTTCAGCGGTCCACAAGCCAATTTGACGAGCAATCTCTGTAGCTGTTCCGGGAGTATCGCCTGTTACAATTTTAATCCCGATACCGGCCGACTGGCATTTAGCAACCGCAGCAGGCACATCCTCACGAATAGGGTCAGAGATAGCTACAACTCCAAGAAAATTTAAATCATTGGCTGAAACTAAGGCAACACAATCAGCGTCTTCATTGTCGTCAACTATTTTATAGGCAAAGCCCAGCGTACGCATTGCCATGTTTTGATAAGTCATAAGTTGCTCATCAATGGTCTTTTTATAGTCCTGCGCACTGGCTTGTCCATCCGACAACACAACTTCCTTGCATTTACTCAACACAATTTCCGGAGCACCTTTTATATAAAGCACTTTTTTGCCAGTCTGACCGGAGTGCACTAAAGTGGCCATGTATTTTCTTTCCGTTGAGAAAGTTAGCTGATCAATCACTTTGGATTTTTCTCTTATAGCAAGATAGTCTCTTCCTAAGCTATTCAACCACAGAAGTAAGGCTACTTCAGTAGGATTACCTACTCCTTTTAGTTTTCCTTGTTCTTCAGAATCCTCCAAAAAAGCCGTTGAGTTTACACTAATACCTTCTGATACAAGTTTGCTTGTAAAATCATCTCCCAATACTTTGGCTTCTTTTAAAGCATAAAATTTGGGTTCGTGAACTTGCATCAGATTCTGGGTAAGCGTTCCCGTCTTATCAGTACAGATAACTGTAATAGCTCCCATTGTTTCGCAAGCATGCATTTTACGAACTAAATTATTCGTAGCCAACATACGTCGCATATTTAATGCAAGGCTCAAAGTGACACTCATTGGTAAGCCTTCGGGTACCGCTACAACGATTAAGGTAACCGCCATCATAAAATACTTAAGTACGATTTGGGCGATATCAACATAAGAGTGCCATCCGTTAATTTCGTTTGCGCCTATGTAATGATATAAATCTTTGGTTACAAAAATCAGGAAAGTAGCAATAGCAATAGTAAAACCAACTTTACCAATCAGATTAGCCAACTTGGTTAATTGTATATTCAAAGGAGTGGGTTCAGTGCTTTGTTCCGTACTCTGACGTGCAACCTTACCTATTTCAGTTGCATCACCCACTTTAATCACTTTCATCATGCCGTGACCATCAACAACTGTCGTTCCTCTCATAACCAAGTTTGATGAATAGGTTGCTTCAAGATCAAACTCGGCTTCATTCGTTGTTTTTTCTACAACAGGCTCTCCTGTTAGGTTTGACTCATTGACTTGCAAGGATAATGCCTCAATCAGTTCTCCGTCTGCCGGAATCTCTTCTCCTGTCTCAAGAATAATGATATCGCCAACCACAACATCTTTGCGGGGAATCTCGCGTACTTTTCCTGCACGGATTACTTTAACAAGCGTTTCTTCGTTAACAGCATTAAGCAAATCGAACTTTTTATTTGCATCATATTCAAAAAAGAATCCGATACCGGTAGCAAGCAATATCGCAAAGATGATACCAATCGTTTCTGCAAATTCCTGTTCAATAAAAGAGATGATTAAAGAGAAGATAGCTGCAACAAGAAGTACTTTCACAACCGGATCTTGGAACTTCTCAAGATAAAGCTTCCACAAAGAGGGTCTTTTGGGAGGTGTTAGCAAATTATCACCATACTTTGCTCTGTTTATTTGAACTTCATCCTCGCTTAGGCCTGAATGATAATAAGTTTCATTTGTTGTAGTCATACCAGATCACATAATTAAAAGCACAAAAATACAACATAAAATCGGTAATTCGTGCAGATTAATGCTTTTTATAAAATCAGAAAGAGGCCGATTACCATTAAACAAAACCAGCTATTATCTGTTTAACTGATAAACCAAACGATAAAATTATGAAATACCTTTGTACAGCTTGTGACTACGTTTATGATTCGGAACTAGGCGATCCGGACAGTGGAATTGAACCGGGTACTCCATTCGAAGACATACCTGAAGATTGGGTTTGTCCGCTTTGTGGGGTAGGAAAAGAAGATTTTGAGCCTTTAGACGAGTAAAGAATGATTTCCCCTATGCTAGTTATTTTGCATAGGGGAAATACTCTATTTAGGAAGCTTTCTTTTCTTTCATATCGCTACTAGCCTCAACCACATTCACAACATAGTCGCCCAGTTTTTCGCACTCGCCAATGATATCCATATAGTAAACTCCCATCTGGTAATCATACTCTTTATTATTCACATCAAGGATGTTCTGATTCTTCAACTGATTTCGATAATTATTTATCTCATTCTCAATGTTAAATGACTTATTCACATCAATGCTGTGTTGTTCGGGCTTTTCAATAACCAATATCATTTGCGAAAGAGCCTCAGCCGTCATATTCATCATAAAATGAATGTGCTCATATTGCTTTTCTGTGAAGTCTTGATTCGTTTGACGCTTGCGGTTAATTGTTCTGGCCAAGTTGTAACAGCTGTCGCCAATGCTTTCAATTTCAGTAACTTCACGTAGCATGGAACGAATCTGCAGCTTACTTTCAGAGCTTAAGCGCCCCTCAGACACCTGATTTAAATAATTCGCAATTTCCAGTTCCATGTTATCACTTATATTCTCGTATTTCTCTATACGACTAAAAAGCTTATTGAAATCATCATCCTTTTCTGTGTGAAGCAAGTCTTGCACCATACGGAACATACGGAAAGTACGCTCTGAATACAGATGAATCTCTTTGCGTGCCTGCAAGATAGAAAGTTCGGCAGTCGACAACATGCCACTCGAAATAAATCGCAGTCGGTATTCTTCATCGTCTTCCTTTTTGCGTATGATCAGGCACACCGTCTTCTCTATCAGCTTAACAAACCAAATCATGATGCACACATTACAAATATTGAATGCCGTATGAAATGCAGAAAGTTTAAATGAAACTGCCACTTGAGGATCACTTGCCATGTAAGTATCTACAAAATAAGATATCATTCCGGTAAACGGATAGAAAAGAACCAGCATCCACAGAACACCAAACACATTAAACATGAAATGAGCCAACGCAGCTCGCCGGGCAGAAGTATTAGCCGTTAATGCAGCTAGATTAGCTGTAATGGTAGTTCCTATATTTTCTCCCAAAACTAATGCTGCTGCCAGTTCGAAAGGAATCCAGTTCATGGAGCACATCACTAAAGTAATTGCCATAGTAGCACTAGACGACTGAACGACTATGGTTAGTATACTACCCAGCAAGAGGAATAATAAGATCGACAGATACCCCATGCCCGTATAATTCTGTATGAAAGCAAGCATTTCGGGATTTTCTGCTAAGTTCGGTACATTGTCTTTCAGATAAGCAAGCCCCATAAACAAAAAAGAGAACCCAAAGATAAACTCACCCAGAGATTTTCGGGTACTCTTGCTCGAGAAAATAAGCGGAATAGCTATGCCTAATAAAGGAAGTGCAAAAGATGAAACATCGACTTTAAAACCAAACAATGAAATAATCCACGCCGTAACGGTTGTCCCGATGTTTGCCCCCATTATCACACTGATGGATTGCGTCAGCGTAAGCAAACCTGCATTCACAAAGCTTACTACCATGACCGTTGTGGCAGAGGATGACTGTATCAGTGCCGTAATCATCAATCCGGTAAGTACCCCGGTAACACGATTCGTTGTCATCGCCGTTAATATACTACGCAACCTGTCACCGGCTACTTTTTGTAATCCTTCGCTCATAATTTTCATTCCGTATAGGAACAGACCCAAAGAGCCTATGAGCATTAAAAAATCATAAAAAGAATATTGCATCTTTAATTCGATTGATGGTTATTTGCCTTATAAACAATTTCGCAATATATTTATCCGTCTAATTTACTCATTAAAATGTAATAAGCATGAAACAGAAAATACAAATACATTGCAAAAATAACAAAATTACTAAAGAAGTACCTATAGGAAGCTCACTTTTAGAGATATACAATAGTCTGGATTTCAGATTACCCTACCCTGTTGTAAGTGCCAAAGTCAACAACCGATCCGAAGGATTAAACTTTAGAGTATACAATAATAAAGACATCGAATTCCTTGACATAACCGACCCGTCGGGTATGCGCACGTACGTACGTTCCCTTTGTTTCATCCTATTTAAGGCAGTAAGCGAGTTATATCCCCATGCAAAGGTATACATGGAGCACCCTGTGTCGAAAGGATATTTTTGCAATCTGAAATTAGGACGTGATATCCTTCCCGATGATGTTGAACGCATCAAGGATAAAATGCGTGAAATAATAAAAGCAGATATTCCTTTCAAACGCACAGAATGTCATACCACAGAAGCCGTAAAAATATTCAATGAGAAGGGTATGGATGATAAGGTGAGGTTACTTGAAACATCCGACTCTATTTATACTTATTACTATACCTTGGGAGATACAGTTGATTATTATTACGGTAATTTAGTTCCAAGAACCAGTTATATACAGCTTTTCGATTTAGTAGAATATTACGACGGATTATTGCTGCGTATCCCCAACAAAGACAATCCCAATGAACTGGAGAAGGTAATCAAGCAGGAAAAAATGCTCGATGTATTCAAGGAGTACCTTCAATGGAGCAAAATCATGGACATGAACAATGCCGGTGATTTTAATCTTGCATGCGAGAAAGGATACGCAACAGACATGATTAATGTCGCCGAAGCTCTTCAAGAAAAGAAAATAGCCCAGATAGCCGATACCATTTTTCATAAAGGAGAAAACGGCAACAGAGTGCGCCTGGTTCTGATTGCAGGGCCTTCCTCTTCAGGGAAAACCACTTTTAGTAAGAGATTATCCATCCAGCTGATGACCAATGGACTTCGTCCGTACCCCATCTCCCTGGATAATTACTTTGTGGACCGTGAACAAACTCCTCGTGATGAGCATGGTAATTATGATTATGAGTCTCTATATGCACTCGATCTCGATCTTTTCAATAATCAACTGGAAGCCTTATTGAAGGGTGAAGAGGTTGACTTGCCACGTTTCAACTTTTCGTTAGGAAAGAAAGAATATCCCGGTGATAAACTTAAAATAGATAACAATACCATTCTTATATTGGAAGGCATACATGCATTAAATCCTGAACTCACATCGCATATTCCGGATGCAAAGAAGTTTAAAATATATGTTTCGGCATTAACGACCATATCACTTGACGATCATAATTGGATTCCAACAACTGACAATCGCTTGCTGCGCCGCATCATACGTGATTTCAATTACAGAGGGTATTCAGCACAAGAGACTATATCCCGATGGCCCAGTGTAAGAGCAGGTGAAGATAAATGGATCTTTCCGTTTCAGGAAAATGCCGATGTCATGTTTAACTCGGCTTTGTTGTTTGAATTTGCAGTACTAAGAAGTTACGCTGAACCTATATTAATGAATGTTCCGCGCAATAGCGAAGAATATTGTGAAGCCTATCGCTTGCTTAAATTTATCAAATACTTCGCCACTGTACAAGACAAAGAAATTCCTCCTACTTCATTATTAAGGGAATTCCTCGGAGGAAGTAGCTTTAAATATTAACTAGTAATGAAGATTGTTTGTATTCTGAGGTCAATAGTCACTTCGGAATACAAACAACACACCTTAGTGTTTCAATCTGGGAGCCAGGTACTGGTTGAAAATAATGCCCACGACAATCAGCAACAACCCTGCATAAGTAGTCCACACGATCTGTTCTCCAAGAACGAGATGAATAAGAAACAAAGACAAGAAAGGGGATAAATAGCACATCTGGTTTACCAATGTGGCATTGGAGGTCAACTGAATAGCCATTCCAAAACACACAAAAGGAATACCGATTTCGAAAGCACCGACATACATACCCGACAGCAACGCTTGAACAGGTAATACAACCGGTTCCATCCATAGTGAGGCAATAAGAAGATATGCACTGCCAAAAAAGAAAGTAGCCGTCAAAGCGATAATAGCATCTACCTCTTTTCTTTTATTGGAAACCATCCAATAACCGGCCCACAAGAATGCACTTAAAAAAGCCAAAAGAAAACCTGTAACAGAGAACTCTAGTTTATCAGATAAGCCCGTGCCGGCTGAGATAAGGACTACACCTCCCAAAGAAAGCAGCATCCCCACATACTTAATTTTGGGAATGGATTGCCCCCCAAATAATGAAAGCAAGATTAACAGCAATATGGGCCATGAATAATTGACAGGTTGCGCCACCTGTGCCGGAAGTAAATCATAGGCACGAAACAGCACCAAGTAATAGGTCACGGGATTAAGGAGGCCCAGCAGAGCAAACCATCTCCACTGCGAAGCTGACAGGTTCTTTACCTCTTTCCATTTCTTTCGGGCAAGCAAGGTAAATAAAAAAATAAGGAAAGCAGTACAAGAAGCTACCAATAAAAGTTCAAACGAGCTTAAGTACCTTAAAGCTATTTTAAAAGCAGAGGCAACCGTTGACCAGCTGAGAACTGCTATTGCTGCATAAACGATTGCCTTATTATCTTGAGTCATATATTATCTTAATTCTTCCACCTCATCGGCTGTCAACGGAATCTTCTTACCTAACCTGCGAGCTCCTGTTTCTGTAATCAAATAATCTTCTTCATTACGAATACCTCCAAAGTCTTTATAAGCTTCTACTGCATCGTAATGAATGAAATCATTAAATTTCTTCTGTCCTTTCCAAAGGTCAATAAGTTCAGGAATAAAATAGATTCCCGGTTCAATGGTATGAACAAAACCACATTCTAGTTCTCTTGCCAGACGAAGGGATTTGCGACCGAACAAAGTGCTCTTTGGCTTTCCGTCATAACCTACCCAAGTTTCACCTAAGTTTTCCATATCATGCACGTCGAGTCCCATCATGTGTCCCAATCCGTGAGGATAGAACAAAGCATGCGCTCCTTCACGAACAGCATCATCGGCATTTCCCTTCATGAGTCCCAACTGTTTCAAACCTTCTACCATCACACGCGCAGAAAGATCATAGACGTCAACAAAAGGAATTCCCGGTCTTAGCGCTTTCACTGATTCCAGATGCATCGCAACCTGCAAATCATATATCTCGCGCTGACGCGTAGTAAATTTCTTATCAGCAGGAATCGTGGACGACATATCACCGGCATATCCCATAGCGGTTTCTGCTCCGGCATCAATTAGAAACAGATCGCCGCTTTGAACCGTATTGCCATGGTAATGATTGTGGAGTGTCTGTCCGTTAACCGTTGCAATGGTAGGAAAAGATAAATCACCTCCTGCCGCAAAGGCAACTGCTTGTATGGCCGATGCTACTTCATACTCTTTCATTCCCGGGCGAAGCATTTTCATGGCAGCGATGTGCATGTCGGCCGTTATATTACAAGCTCTTTCTATTTCTGCAATTTCTTCTTCAGACTTGTAGCTTCTTTGTTTCACAATGGCACGAATAAAATCGACCGATCCTTCCTGACGACCCAGCGGAATGCCCAGCCATTCCTGAAGTTTCAATTTATGTTCTGTTCTGTAAGGAGGGAGGTAATGAATTGTCTGACCCTTCTGAACAGCTTTATGCAAATATTCGGTTAAAGAATCAGAAGGCAAAGTACATGTTATGCCCACCCGCTCGCTTTTTTCCTTCAACGTAGGCTGAGTGCCCATCCATACAATATGGTCAATGGTCAGTTCATCTCCAAAAACAATATCTTTATCATTATCAATATCAATCACAGCAGATAAACCGGCAAAAGAAAGACCGAAGTAATAGAGAAAGCTGGAGTCCTGACGATAACGGAAAGTGTTATCTTCATAATTCAAGCCCATATCATCGTTACCTAGAAATAAAAGTATTCCAGAGCCTAAACTCTTCTTGAGCAACGCTCTGCGTTGCACATACGTCTCTTTAGAAAACATAATGTTCCGTTTTTAAGTTAGTGCAACAAAGATAACCGTTTTAAATCAAAATTAGATAATTACCCCTTGACGATTCTCAATTAAATTAATTACTTTTGTAGCAAGATCAAAGATTGAAAAAGTAACATTATGGCACAAGGTTCCCGTCAGGTACAATCGCAAGTACAACAACAGGTTCAAACTCTTTCGCCACAGCAAATCTTAGTAGTGAAGCTGCTCGAGCTTCCGGCTGTGGAACTAGAAGATCGTGTGCGTGCCGAGCTTCTGGAAAACCCCGCTCTTGAAGAAGGGAAAGAGGAAACAGCTGTCGACGATCTCTCTGAAAATGCAGACAATGATCAGTCGGACAATGAATATGATTCATTAGGCGATTACCTTACCGAAGACGATATTCCCGATTATAAATTACAGGAAAGAAATAAATCAAAAGGAGAGCAGGCCGAGGAAATACCTTTCTCGGACACTACTTCTTTTTACGAAACACTGCAAGAACAACTCCGTGAACGAAACCTCACCGAGCATCAGCAAGCGTTGGCCGAATATCTTATCGGCTCCCTTGATGATGACGGACTGTTGCGCAAAACATTAGATAGCATTAGCGATGAGTTAGCCATTTATGCAGGTGTTGATGCCAAAGAGCAGGAATTGGAAGAGGTGTTAAGCATCATACAAGATTTCGATCCTCCCGGATTGGGAGCACGAAGTTTGCAAGAGTGCTTGCTTATCCAGATAAAGCGCAAGGAACCGTCATCCTTACAGCAAACGGAATTAAACATCATCGAGAAATGTTATGAGGAGTTTACCCGTAAGCATTGGGATAAGATCATTCAGCGGCTCAACCTCAGCGAAGAAGAGTTTGAAGCCGCCATCAATGAAATCACCAAGCTAAACCCCAGACCGGGAAGTTCTCTTGGAGAGGTGATTGGCCGTAATATGCAACAAATTGTACCTGACTTCATTGTTGAAACGTTCGATGACGGAAGCATAGTGCTTAGCCTGAATAATAAAAACATGCCCGAACTCCGCATGAGTCGTGAATTCAACGATATGCTTCAGGAACATACTTATAATAAGGCCAACCAGACAAAAGAATCCAAAGAAGCCATGCTCTTTTTGAAGCAGAAAATGGATGCCGCTCAAGGTTTTATTGATGCCATCAAGCAAAGACAAAACACGTTGCAAACTACCATGGAGGCAATTATAGACTTACAACGTCCTTTTTTTCAGGAAGGAGATGAATCGCTGCTTCGCCCCATGATTCTGAAAGACGTGGCAGAACGGACAGGGCTCGACATCTCCACCATTTCACGTGTTAGCAACAGCAAGTATGTACAAACCAATTTTGGTATTTACTCGCTGAAATATTTCTTTAGTGACGGTTATACCACAGAAGACGGAGAAGAAATGTCGGTACGTGAGATACGTCGCATCCTGAAAGAATGCATTGACAACGAAAACAAGAAGAAACCATTGACCGATGATGAATTGGCCGATATATTGAAGGAGAAGGGCTATCCTATAGCCCGCCGAACAGTAGCCAAATATCGTCAGCAATTAAACATACCGGTAGCCCGGCTAAGAAAATAAACAATTCAACTTATGGAAGAACATATTATTGCAGACAGAACATTGATTAAAACAGCGCGGATTGTTTCGGCCGTTTTCACGCCGTTTTCAATCCCGTTTGTTGCTTTCCTTATTTTATTTCTGTTCTCGTACCTAAACATTATGCCTTTGGCATATAAGCTCATCGTACTGGGCGTGGTGTATTGCTTCACCATCTTAATGCCCACGCTAACCATTTTCCTTTTCCGGAAGATCAATGGTTTTGAGGCGAAAGATCTTACCGACAGGAAAAAGCGCTATGTACCCTATCTGCTTACCATCATCTCTTACGTGTTCTGTATGCTGATGATGAGAAAGCTGAATATACCCTGGTACATGTCGGGCATCATACTGACTGCTTTACTGATGATGCTTATCTCTATTATACTGAACTTGAAATGGAAACTGAGTGAACACATGCTGGGCATGGGTGGCATTGTGGGAGGGGTCGTTTCTTTCAGCGCCCTTTTCGGATACAACCCGGTGTGGTGGTTATCCCTGTTTATACTTATTGCAGGAGTGCTGGGCACAGCCAGAATCATATTGCAACACCACACACTGAGCGAGGTACTAACCGGTTTTGTGGTAGGATTTATCTGTTCACTGCTCGTGTTGCACCCCATTGCCAATATCTTATTTCGAATTTTCTTATTATAATTATAAACCCTAAAACTAAGTATTATGAATTTTCCGGAAGAACTAAAGTATACCTCTGAGCACGAATGGATTCGTGTGGAAGGTGAAGTTGCTTACATTGGTATAACAGAACATGCACAGAACCAATTGGGCGATATTGTGTTTGTAGATATACCAACGGTAGGTGAAGAACTGAACGCCGGTGACGTTTTCGGAACCATTGAAGTAGTGAAAACCATATCCGACTTGTTCATGCCGGTAAGCGGAACCATCTTGGAACAGAATGAAGCGCTTGAGGACAAACCTGAACTGGTTAATCAGGATCCCTACGGTGCCGGATGGCTTATTAAGATCGAGCCATCGGCTGATGCCGACTTCAGTGTTTTACTTGACGCTAAAGAATATAAAAAAACCATTAATGAATAAACCAATCGTATGACACCAATTGTTAGTATTATCATGGGCAGTACGTCTGATCTTCCCGTAATGGAAAAGGCGGCGCAATTACTCAATGATTTGCATGTACCGTTTGAAATGAATGCTCTTTCGGCTCACCGCACACCGGAAGCTGTAGAAGAGTTTGCCAAGAATGCACATCTCAGAGGTATAAAGGTTATCATTGCAGCTGCCGGGATGGCTGCTCATTTGCCGGGAGTAATCGCAGCATCGACACCACTGCCAGTTATTGGCGTTCCTATAAAATCATCCCTCGATGGCATGGATGCCTTATTGGCCATTGTACAAATGCCTCCGGGCATTCCCGTGGCTACGGTAGGAATAAACGGTGCACTCAATGCGGCAATTCTTGCGGTCCAGATGTTATCTCTGGAAAACAAAGAATTAGAAGCCAAATTCATTGCTTACAAAGAAGGACTTAAAAGGAAGATCGTTAAGGCCAACGAGGAGCTGAAAGAGGTTAAGTTTGAGTTTAAAACTAATTAAATGGATTTATTCAACTATTCCCGTAGGGAAACGTCTGTGGTTCATGTGGGAAACGTAGAAGTAGGGGGAAGTAACCCCGTTCGCGTTCAGTCAATGACCAATACAGCTACGCAGGACACAGAAGCCTGTGTAGAACAAGCAAAAAGAATTATTGATGCGGGAGCCGACTATGTGCGGCTTACCACGCAAGGAGTCAAGGAGGCCGAAAACCTCAGGAACATCAACGCTGAACTCAGAAAACAAGGGTACCTGAATCCGCTGGTGGCCGATGTGCACTTCACGCCTAAGGTGGCCGATGTGGCTGCTTTGTATGCCGAGAAGGTGCGCATCAATCCGGGTAATTACCTGGATGCTCCGCGAACATTCAAGCAAGTTGATTATACTGACGAAGAGTATGCCGTTGAATTACAAAAGATACGTGAACGTTTGGTCGAGTTCTTAGCTATTTGCAAGGAAAACCACACGGCCATTCGTATCGGTGTAAACCACGGTTCCTTGTCAGACCGCATCATGACCCGCTACGGCGATACGCCCGAAGGGATGGTTGAATCTTGCATGGAGTTTCTTCGTGTGTGCGTAGCGCAAGACTTTTCTGATGTCGTTATTTCGATAAAGGCATCGAACACAGTCATCATGGTGCGCACTGTACGGTTGCTGGTCGATGTGATGGAGAAGGAAGGAATGAAATTTCCCATTCATCTGGGCGTAACCGAAGCAGGTGACGGTGAGGACGGCCGCATCAAGTCGGCTTTGGGAACAGGAACTCTGCTGGCCGACGGATACGGAGATACCATTCGTGTATCGTTAAGTGAAGAGCCGGAGTTAGAGATACCGGTTGCCCGCAAAATTGTTGATTACATTGCTCAGCGCGCTGACCATCCGTATATTCCGGGAGTAGCCAACGATTCGTTTAATTTCTTGTCGCCCGTAAAAAGGGAAACAACTTCCATACGCAACATCGGTGGCGACAACGTGCCGGTGGTAGTAGCCGAAAGGCTTGACGGGAAGTTTGAGACGAATGATCAATTCATGCCCGATTACATCTATGCTGCCAAAAGTATTCCCGCCACACTGGAAAACGGTCCCGACTATATTGTGGATGCCGATGTGTGGGCAGAAGAAAAGGAGAAGTTTGAAGCAGCCGGAAAGAAATGCTGGCCTGCATTCAGTCACAACCAGCTATATGCAGTAGGGGCTTGCCAAGCGGAACTTAAGTTTTTGTTTATCCCGTTTATGGCTCTGACCGATGAAGCAGTAGCCTGCCTCAAAGCACATCCGGAAATCGTTATTTTGTCTCAGAGCAATCACCCCAACCGCATCGGGGAACACCGTGCGCTGGTTCATCAGTTAATGAATGAAGGTTTAAAGAATCCGGTGATATTCTTCCAGCATTACAGCGAAAACGATGTGGAAAACTTGCAGGTTAAATCGGCTATTGATATGGGTGCTTTGATACTCGACGGATTGTGCGACGGTATTTTCCTCTACAACCAAGGAACATTAACCCATGCGCAAGTAGATGCAACTGCATTTGGCATCTTGCAGGCCGGTCGTGTCAGAACCAGCAAAACCGAATACATCTCTTGTCCGGGATGCGGACGAACGCTTTTCAGCTTGCAAAGTACCATAGCCAGGGTCAAAGCCGCTACCTCTCACCTCAAAGGACTGAAGATAGGCATCATGGGATGCATCGTTAACGGACCGGGAGAAATGGCCGACGCTGATTACGGATATGTGGGCGCCGGAAGAGGGAAAATAAGTCTCTACAAGCAAAAAGAATGCATTGAGAAGAACATTCCCGAAGAAGAAGCGGTCGACAAATTGATTGCATTGATCAAAGCCAACGGAGACTACCACGAAGAAGAAAAGTAAACTGCGATAAGCAGTACACGCCAAACAGTACATCTTATTATAAACTAAAACGAGCCGAAAGTTTTCTTCCGGCTCGTTTTAGTTATATAGCTTTTTTATTTCTTCGCAGCAACAGTAAGCATCTCCTTATATTTGCCTTGATTAGCCAGTACCTTCACAGCCTCCTGCAAACCATTGTCATCTTTCAACTGCTCTATAATAGCACCACGCTGATAGTAATAACGCTTAATTATTTCAATGGAAATCATGTTCTTGATATCCTTAGAAAAATGATTCAAGTCCTTATCCAGATTGTGAGCCAGTTTACTTTCCAATGCTTTAAACTCGGCAGAAGCCCCATCCATATAACCTTCAAACTCAGCAGCCTCTTTTAAGGTCTTTAGTATCTTCTCGCTTTGTTGATCATATTTAAAGTCGGCCGCTTTCACCATGGCCTTGAAATCAGCATAATCAGCATCAGTCAGCTTAAACTGCTCGGCAGGTGCAATAGTTGCATGCTTACGACAATAGTTTGTTGCGTAGTTAAAGATGAGGTTATCGTTAGCCAGATAAAACAGGATGTTGGGCAATTTCTCTTGCTCCACCACAATATCGGGCGTTACACCTCCGCCATCACGTACTATGCGACCGGCAGCTGTGTGGAATACATTCGTCAAACTATCGGGTATGCGTCCTACGCTGCCATCTTCGTTTCTATGTTTATAGTCGATGGCCTGCACACATCGTCCACTGGGTATGTAATATTTTGAGGTGGTAACTTTCAGCGTCCCGCCATAAGGAAGTGAACGAGGTATCTGAACCAGTCCCTTTCCAAAAGTACGGTTACCCACAATAACAGCCCTGTCGAGATCTTGCAAAGCACCTGCCAATATTTCAGACGAAGAAGCCGTGCCGCTGTTGACCAGTACCACAAGCGGTATCTCGGTATCAATGGGTTCGCGCAGCGTTTTATACACACTGGCAGCTTGTTTGGTTTTACCCTTTGTCACCACAATGGTTTTGCCTCTAGGTACAAAGAAATTCACAATTTCTACAGCCTCATCGAGTAATCCTCCACCGTTTCCTCTTAAATCAATAACCAGTGAAGTGATTCCTTTTGATTTCAGGTCTAAAAAGGCCTGCTTAAACTCTTTCGAAGGGTTGCCCGAGAAACTGTTCAGGTTGATGTATCCGGTTTTACCGCTCACAACCCCGGCATAAGGAACAGTAGGCAACTGTATAGACTTGCGCACAATTTTAAAATCAATGGGTTTACTTACCCCCGGTCTTTCAACCCGCAAAGAGAAAGTAGTACCCACCTGTCCTCTGAGCATTTCACTCACTTCGGCATTGGTTTTCCCTTCCAGATCTTTACCGTCGAGTGTCAACAGAATATCGCCCGCCCGCAGTCCTACCTGGGCAGCCGGCATGCCTTCATAAGGCTCGGCAATAACCGAACGTTTCCGTTTTACATCATACGTAATCATAGAACCGATACCACCGTACGACCCTTTAATCATTTGTTCCAGTTCACTCTGATCTTCCTCGGGAAAATAATTAGTATACGGATCAAGAGACATCAGCATGGCATCAATGCCCTCGCGCAAAGTTTTATTAGGATCAATCGTATCTACATAGAACATATCCAACTCCTTCACGATGGCATTAAATATCTCCATATTCTTAGCTAACTGAAAAGTGCGGCTATCACTGCTTTTAAAACTAAAAAACGCCACCACTGCAAGGATAGCAGTCAACAGAATAACTGCACGTCTATTGAAGAACTTTTTCATAATCTGTGTATAATAACGATTGATAACATCGGCGCAAGATAACAAAATAGAATAAAGCGCTGATTACAATGTGTTGATATTTAACTTTATTTCATTCCATTTATGCTGAGGAAGTGTGGTACCCACCACTTGAATGACATTTGCCGATAGCATGGAACCTATCTTTCCGCATTTCTCGAGTGAATAACCACAAGTTAGTCCGTATAAGAAACCGGCCGCAAAATAATCTCCCGCACCGGTTGTGTCAACCACACGACTTACGGGCAAAGCAGACACCATGATGTCATCTTCTCCTTTCAGAATATGCGATCCGCGAGCACCCACTTTTACAATGGCAATGCTACACATTTGGCCAATTTGTTTCAAAGCCTCAGCGGCATCTTTTCCTGTAAAGGCACGTGCCTCTTCTTCGTTAGCAAAAACAATATCTACATAATCGCGAACCAGCATGGTAAAGAACTCCAAGTCATTCTCCACAATGTTATAGCTTGCCAGGTCAATGCAGATTTGCAATCCGGCCTGCTTAGCCAGTTCAATGGCCCGAAGAATCATATCATGATCCTGCACCAGATAACCTTCAACCAAGAAATACGTATAGCCTTGAAACATGGCGAGAGTCAGGTCTTCCGCTTTCAAAGTCGAAGCAGCTCCCAGGTAAGTTCCAAAAGTCCGTTCTCCGTCCGGAGATATAAATGTAGAGGCAACTCCCGAAGGCAAGTCACAGATCAGTAACTTCTCGTCGATGCCATTTTTAATTAAATTCTCTCTGTAAAAGCTCCCATATTCATCATCGCCCACTTTTCCGATAAAACCAGTGCGTGCTCCCAGGCAAGCCAGTCCAAGTATGGCATTTCCGGTTGATCCACCGGTTGCAAGGTGAGTTTTCATGCGACTAAAATGTTGGTTAATAACCTGAAGCTTAGCGTTATCTATCAACTGCATGCTACCCTTGGGCAATTCCATTTCGGTGAGTATGCTATCATCATTTAGAGTGGCAAGCACGTCTACAAGAGCATTGCCTAAACCTATTATTTTATCCATTTCAATCTTTTTTTTGCAAAGATATTGCATATTTCAAAATATCCTATTACTTTTGCATCGCAATTGAGAAAAACATTCTTCGATAGCTCAGTCGGTTAGAGCATCTGACTGTTAATCAGAGGGTCGTAGGTTCAAGTCCTACTCGAAGAGCAAAACCTTCTCAATTGCAACATTCTTCGATAGCTCAGTCGGTTAGAGCATCTGACTGTTAATCAGAGGGTCGTAGGTTCAAGTCCTACTCGAAGAGCAGAGAAACCGCGTTAGAAGCATTGCTTCCTACGCGGTTTTCTTGTTTTATACCCCTACCCTTTCACCGGAATTTTCCTAAAGTCCTCGTTATACGTTTAGCGTCCAACCATGGTTGGGAAGTCGGCTAACCATGGTCAGCAAGTCGGCCAACCAAGGTCAACAAGTCGGCTAACCATGGTTAGCCGATAAAAACAAAACCACAAAAATCACAGAGAACAAGCAGATAAACCACCAAGAGCCTATGCGGCCATAGCCAGTGTCAGCACGCTGATGCGCACATTCTGATATGAAGCAAACAACGATGCACACGCCACAAGCGTAGAACCGGTAGTCAGCACATCATCCACAAGCAGGATGTGTTTGTTTGAAAAGTCACAGGATGGATGAAGCGCAAAGACTTTTTCAACATTCTCCCAGCGTTCGAAAGTAGATTTCCGCGTCTGCGTAGAAGAGTTCACTTCACGATAGAGCGACAACACATCAACCGGCACCCCGGACACATGAGAAATGCCACGGGCAATCAGCTCACTCTGGTTGTAACCCCGCTTTCGTTTGCGGGCAGGATGAAGAGGAACGGGCAGAATCACATCAATCCCCTCAAAGAAAGCAGTAGGTTGCAGCTCTTTAGCCATGTTACGGCCCATGAAATAACCCAGTTCCTTGTTATCGTGATATTTTAAATCGTACAGCAGATTCTTAAAACGGCTTCCTTTGGTATAAAAGAAATAAGAAGCCGCCCGCACAATGGGAATGCGCCCCCAAAACAGTTGCTCGGCCACATTGCTTTCTTGTAAATGAAAATAAGTGCGGGGCATATCCATGTTACAACTTGTGCAGAGATGCACTTCGCCGTCAAGCAGTACGCGCCCGCAAACCACACAGCACGGGGGAAAGAAAAGAGACCAGAAGGAGACAATCCATTTTTTCATAGCAAACAAGTTATTAAAGTTGCGAATATACAGATATAAATTAGGAGCAAACAAATAATAATTAATAACTTTGCTCAAAATCAGAACATAAAAACAACATGAATAAGCATCCTCTTTCTCTATTCAACTATTGCCCTAAGTGCGGGTCAAGTGAGTTCAGAGTCAACAACTCCAAGTCAAAAAAATGCGGGCAGTGTGGTTTCACCTATTATTTTAATCCATCGTCGGCAACTGTTGCGTTCATAGTCAATGAACGAAACGAGCTACTTGTTTGCAGAAGAGCCAAAGAGCCGGCCAAAGGAACGCTCGATTTGCCGGGCGGATTCGTCGATATGTTCGAGAGCGGAGAAGAAGGCGTTATCAGAGAGGTGAAAGAAGAAACCGGCCTCATCGTGAAAGAGGCTACCTATTTATTCTCATTACCCAATATCTATTTGTATTCGGGCTTTGAGGTACACACACTCGATGCTTTTTACTACTGCCGGGTAAGCGATATGAGTCACTACCTGGCCATGGATGATGTGGAGGAGTCATTCTTTATTCCCATGGATAAGCTTAATCCTGCCGATTTCGGATTGAACTCTGTTAGGCAAGGACTGACCTTCTTCATGGATAAGTACGCAAAGGGAATTCCTTCTCCAAGTATAAAATAACATTTAAAAACTAGTTAAAAGACTGCAAAACAAAGTCACTTAGTCCCGTAAGTTGGCAGAAAAAAGTATATTTGTACAAATACCTGATTATGAAAAAGAATATTATCAAGATTATATCTCTGGTGGCTTGTACGGTTCCCGTAACTGTAATGGGTCAAAGTAACGAAAGTATTACGTTTTCACCACCATACAAAGAAGGCAAATACCTCTATTCCGAAGGTAATTATGCCGCTGCCATGATTCCTTTAAAAGACTGCCTCCGGTTGTATCCCGAATCAACCTTTACTCCGGAAGTTGAATATATGATTGCCTGCTCGGCCTACGAACTGAAAGACAAAAACAGTACGGCTATCTTGAGAAATTACCTGGAAAGTAATCCCGATTCACCATACGCATACAGAGTTTACGCGCTGATTGCATCGAACTACTTCTTTGAAGAAAAGTATGATGAAGCGCTTGCACTCTATAACTCATCAAATCTGGAGAAGCTGGCCGATACGGAAAGGGCCGACATGCTGTACCGCATGGCAATTGCTTACATGAAAACAGGAAACAGTAAAGAGGCAGCCATCTGGTTTGCAACGCTCAAAGAAACAAGCAGCAAGTATGAGGCCGACTGCACCTATTATATATCTTATATAAGGTATACACAACAAAGATATGACGAGGCACTCGAAGGATTCCTTTCGCTTCGCAACAACCTGAAGTACAAAGAGCTTGCTCCTTATTATACTGCCGAAATTTATTTGTTGCAAAAACAATATGCATCGGCGCAGGAGATAGCACTGAATTACCTGAGCAGCTATCCAACCAGCCGTTACAGTGAGGAGATGCAGCGCATTTTGGGAGAGACATACTATCAAACGGGCGATTATCATCGGGCCATTCAGGCATTCGAGAAATACACCGGCAGCGTCAGTGCACCTCGCAGGGATGCCTTGTACATGCTGGGGCTCTCTTATTTCCACACCAATGTGTATTCCAAAGCGGCTTCTACTTTGGGCGAGGTAACCACTGCCGATGATGCCCTGACTCAGAACGCTTACCTGCACATGGGCTTTGCTTATCTGCAACTGGCCGATAAGAACAAGGCGCGCATGGCTTTTGAACAAGCGGCGCGTTCTAATGCCGACCTGAAAACGAAGGAGCAAGCTGCTTACAACTATGCCTTAACCATTCATGAAACATCTTTCTCGGGATTCGGCGAATCGGTTACCGCTTTTGAAAATTTCCTGAATCAGTTCCCTCAATCAACTTATGCCGAGAAGGTCAGCGAGTACCTCATTGATGTGTACATGAGTACCCGAAGCTATGAAGCTGCGCTGAAATCCATAGAACGAATCAGTGCACCCGGCGGACGAATCATGGAAGCCAAACAAAGAATCTTGTTCCAGCTGGGTACGCAGGCTTTTGCCAATTCTCAGTACGATGAGGCTTCGGCTTACCTCAACAGGTCTATTCAAATAGGACAGTATAACGCGCAAACAAAAGCGGAGGCTTTGTATTGGAAAGGCGAAATTGATTACCGCACGCAACGTTACCAGAGTGCATCGGACAATTTCCGTAGTTTCCTTGACTTAACTGCCAACCGACAAAGTGAAATGTACACGCTGGCTCATTATAATCTGGGGTACATTGCTTTTAATCTGAAAAACTATCAGCAAGCCGAGAGCTGGTTCACCAAGTATATGCAACTGGAGAAGGCAACGAACAGAAGCACATTGGCCGACGCCAACAACCGCTTGGGCGACTGCAACTTTCATGTTCGTAACTTCAATGCGGCCAAACAATATTACGCCAAGGCCAGAAGCATGGGTGGCGCTTCGGCCGACTATTCTTATTACCAACTGGCACTGGTATCCGGACTGCAAAAGGATTACAATGGCAAAATTACATTGCTCAACCAATTAACGGAACAATACCCCGAGTCACCATACGTCATTAACGGGTTGTATGAGAAAGGGCGTTCTTATGTTCAATTGGGCAACAACAAGCAAGCCATCAATGCATTCCGTGAACTGACCAACAAGTTCCCCGAAAATGCGCTGAGCCGAAAAGCTGCTGCCGAAATAGGACTCCTTCATTATCAAAACGAGGAATACAGTCAGGCCATTGAGGCTTACAAGCTGGTGGCAACTCAATATCCGGGCAGTGAAGAAGCAAAACTAGCCTTGCGTGATTTGAAGTCTATCTATACGGACATTAACAAAGTAGATGAGTTTGCAGCAGTGGTATCTTCCCTGCCCGGCGACATTCACTTTGATGTGAACGAGCAAGATTCACTGACTTACATTGCCGCCGAAAGGATTTTCACTAGGAAACAAATTCCTCAGGCCAAAGAGAGTTTCACGAAGTACCTTCAATCATTCCCCGCAGGAGCTTACCGGGAGTATGCTCATTATTACTTGGCCCAAATCGGACAAGAACAAAATGATGAAGAGGCGGTGTTGACACATACAGCTCGCATCTTGGAGCTGAACGGTAGCCGTTTTACGGAAGAGGCTCTTGTTATGCGTGCCGAATTGCTATACAAACGTCAACAGTATGCCGAAGCATTGCCATTGTACAAGCAGCTGAAAGCGCATGCAGGCTCAGCAGGCCATCGCCTCACGGCACAGATCGGAATCATCCGCTCGGCGTATAAGACAAAGAACGATGCCGACGTAATTCATGCCGCCACTTCGTTACTTGTTGAAGAAAAGATAACACCCGAGGTGAAGAACGAGGTGACTTACTACAGAGCCAAGGCATATTTGAATCAAAAGGCCGACGGTAATGCAATGAATGATTTGAAAACGCTGGCAAAAGATACGCGTAACGTTTACGGAGCTGAAGCCAAATACCTGGTAGGACAGATCTTGTTCGACCAAAAAGACTATGCAGCTGCCGAAAAGGAGATACTCGACTTCATTGACCAAAGCACTCCGCACACCTATTGGCTGGCAAGAGGTTTTGTGTTGCTCTCGGACATCTACATGGCTACAAACAAAAAGCTGGATGCCCGTCAGTATCTGTTGAGCCTTCAACAGAACTATCAAGCAAATGATGACATTAAGGGGATGATTGAATCTCGTTTGAACAAACTAAAATAATACTGGAAATATGACTAATAATATATGTGTATCAAGAGCGCTCATTAAGGTTGGTATAGCCGGCTCACTCGTTTGGATGGCAAGCGTGGCAACTGCTCAGAATGTTGCAAAGAAAGACACGACCCTAAACAGAACTGTTGTGGTGGAGCAAGAGTATAACCCCGACATCAACGATGCCATTAAAATAAATATCTTACCTGCCATTGAGGAACCTACGGTTACCAAAAAGCAGATTCAATATGATAAGTCGGCAGTGAGCAATCCGGCCATTCCTAAACCCAGCATGGGCATTTATGTCGGTAAAGAGGAAAAAGAAAAGCCTTCGCAAGGTTATGCACGGTTAGGATTAGGCAATAACAATAAAGTGGATGCACAGGTGAATTATCTTTTTTATCTGTCGCCCAAGGACCGACTCACTGTGCATGGCGGTATGGACGGATTCGAAGAAACACTCACCCGCCCCGCCAATCTCTACCGGGCAGAAGACGGTGACTGGAAGGCACGCTATTACCGTGCCGGAGGAGGTTTTGATTACCTGCATCAATTCAATAAGGTTGATTTTGATTTATCGGGACGCTTGCAGCAGGCAAACTTTAACTACCTGTACCCGCTGATGAATAACTTGTCGACCGATAAACAGAAGCACACAGCAGGTGAACTTCACATCGGAGTGAAATCAACGGATGAAACGTGGCCGTTCAGTTTCGCTGCAGAAACCAATCTGCTCACCTTCGGAAAGAAATACAGTGTGAACGGAGAAGCCGTAAAAGAAACCATTGCACGTACTAAAGCAATGGTAAAAGGACAAATAGATGATCTTCAGAGCATCAGCATAGCCATGCAAATGGATAACTTTTTCTATAACAGCCAAGCCGAAGATTATACTTCCTTGCAGATGAATCCTTTCTATGAATATGCCAACGATAGCTGGAAGTTAAGAGTTGGTGCAAACGTAGATCTTTCTTTCGGATTCGATAAAGGAGTGCGCATGTCACCCGACTTAGAGGTTAATTATCTGATTACGGATTCGTATATACTCTATGCGCAAGCCAAAGGTGGTAAGACTTTAAATGATTTCCGTACTACTGAAAAGATTCATCTTTATTCGACTCCGGAGAATGTTGCCCGCGTGTTCGACTCATACAACTTGTTAAACGCCAAAGTGGGTTTCAAAGCAAGCCCCACGGAAGGTTTATGGTTCAACTTATTTGGAGGGTATAACATTGTAGCGAATGACATCTCACCCATTTGCCAGCCCGATAGCACCATCACATTTGCTCAGGGAGAAACCAAAGCAATGACAGTAGGTGCTGCATTGACATACGACTACAAAGACATCTTTAGCTTTAGTACCCTTGCAGAATTCTATAAGTGGAGCGATAGCAGCAAAGAGTTTATCAACCAGAAGCCAAGATTCCAATTCTCGGCAGATGGTAGTGTGAAGGTCACTAAAAAACTCAGTCTGAACGCCGGCTATCATTATATGCACAGAGCAACTGCATCCATCAATAGCTTAGAGTATAGTATGCCAAACATCAGCAACCTGCACGCGGGTGTTGCATATAACTTATATAAAGGGATTTCTTTGTATGCGCAGTTTGATAACATCTTGAATTCAGATAACCAGTATTACTGTTGCTACCCGGCCGAGACATTCAGCTTTATAGGCGGATTTAATTTCAAATTCTAGTTACGAACGGTAAAAAAAGTCTTTTTTTGCAAAAAAAATCAGATTATCACCTTATTATAAGGTGAAACAAAGATGTTTTTTCTACTTTTGCGGGCAAATACCAAGACGTTAGTCCACTCTTAAAGAAAAGTAGCATGCAGAAAAACCTTGTCATAGTTGAGTCACCGGCCAAAGCGAAGACGATAGAAAAATTTCTAGGAAAAGATTATAAAGTCCTTTCTAGTTATGGACACATCAGAGATCTAAAGAAAAAGCACTTTGGTGTAGACATCAAAAAAGACTTCGAACCTAATTATGAAATACCTGCCGAGAAGAAAGAACTCGTCAATGAATTGAAAGAAGAAGCCAAAAATGCAGAGATTGTATGGTTGGCATCCGATGAGGACCGTGAGGGGGAAGCCATCTCATGGCATTTGTATGAAGTACTTAAACTAACGCCACAAAAAGCCAAACGAATTGTATTTCATGAGATTACTAAAACAGCCATTTTAAATGCTATTCAGAACCCGCGCGACATCAATATTGACTTGGTGAATGCACAGCAGGCGCGCAGGGTGCTCGACAGAATAGTGGGTTTTGAACTTTCTCCTATCTTATGGAGAAAAGTAAAACCAAGTCTTTCTGCCGGTAGAGTACAATCGGTTACCGTGCGATTGGTTGTGGAACGTGAACGTGAGATACAAAATTTCAATGCAGAAGCGTCTTACCGCATAGTGGGCACTTTCCTAGTGCCCGATGCCGATGGGAAACTGGTTGAAATGAAAGCGGAACTAAGTAAAAGACTCAAAACGAAAGAGGAAGCACGCAAATTCTTGCAGGAATGCCAGAATGCATCTTTTTCAATTGACGACATCAATACGCGACCTTTAAGAAAAAGTCCGGCGGCACCGTTCACCACCTCTACTCTGCAACAAGAAGCAGCCAGAAAGTTGGGATTCTCGGTAAAGCAAACCATGAGTGTGGCACAGAAGCTGTACGAATCGGGTAAGATAACCTACATGCGTACCGACTCGGTAAATCTATCTGAATATGCCATTGAGGGTAGTAAAGCTGCCATTACGCAAATGATGGGCGAACGTTATGTCAAAACGAGACACTTCACCACCAAGAGTAAAGGAGCGCAGGAAGCCCACGAGGCCATTCGTCCCACCTACATGGAAAACCAAAAGGTAGACGGAACAGCTCAGGAGAAAAAACTATATGCCTTGATCTGGAAGCGTACGCTCGCTTCACAGATGGCCGATGCCGAAGTGGAAAAAACAACGGCTAGCATTAGCATAAGCAACTCATCCGAATCATTCATCGCCACAGGTGAGATCATTAAGTTCGATGGTTTCTTACGAATCTACAAAGAATCTCGTGATGATGAGAACGAGGGAGAAGACGAAAGCGGTTTGCTGCCTCCATTAACCGTAGGACAAACCTTGCAATCTCAAGAAATACTTGCTACGGAACGTTTCACTCAACGTCCTCCCAGATACACCGAAGCCAGTTTGGTCAGGAAGCTAGAGGAATTGGGTATTGGCCGACCATCAACTTACGCACCTACTATCTCTACCATACAGCAAAGAGGGTACGTGGAAAAAACAGACCGTCAGGGTGAGGATAGAATATATAACATTCTTACATTGAAAGACGGTAAAGTCGCTGAAAGAAAAGAAAAAGAGGTAACAGGTACCGAAAAGAACAAGCTATTCCCCACCGATATAGGCATTGTGGTTAACGACTTCCTTACGGAATTCTTCCCTGAAATCATGGACTTCAACTTTACCGCTACTGTCGAAAAAGAATTCGACGAAGTGGCAGAAGGAGAAAAGAAGTGGACAGACATTATGAAGAACTTTTATAAAGGTTTCCACACATCAGTTGAGTCAACATTGGCTGCCAAAACTGAATACAGAATTGGTGAACGCATCTTGGGAGAAGAACCGGGTACAGGTCTTCCGGTAGCCGTAAAAATAGGTCGTTTCGGTCCTATTGTTCAAATTGGAGCGACTGAATCTGATGATAAACCTAAGTTTGCACAACTTAAAAAGGGCATGTCCATTGAAACCATCACATTGGCAGAAGCCCTTGAGTTATTCAAATTGCCCAAAACGCTAGGGGAATACGAAGAAAAAACACTTGTTGTTGGCGAAGGACGATTTGGTCCTTACGTTAAACACGATGGCAAATTCGTATCTATTCCGAAGACAATAGACCCTATGGAACTGACCTTAGAGGAAGCAATTGATTTGGTTGAGAAAAAGCGCAAGGCCGAGGCAGAAAGAATCATCAAGCAATTCAAAGAAGATGGAAGCGATGAAATTGTGTTGGAAGTATTAAACGGACGTTACGGACCCTATATTGCACAGAAAGGAAACAATTACAAAATCCCTAAAGGTGTAGAACCAAAGGACCTGAACTACCAGACTTGTTTGGATATCATTCAGTTACAGATATCAAAAACCGAATTGGCCGGCACTGAAAAAGAAACCAAAGCGAGCAAAGCTGAAGCGGCTAGGAAAGCCAAAGAAGAGGAAAAGCTAGCTAAAAAAGCACTAGCTGATAAGAAGAAAGCAGAAGCTAAAAAGAAAAAGGCTGAGGAAGCTGCCAAGAAGAAGGAAGCTGCTAAGAAAGAGGCCGCTAAGAAAAAAGCAGCAACTAAGAAAGTAGCGACCAAAAAGACTGCAACCCAAAAAGCTGTTGCCTCTAAAAAGAAATAACGGCAGTATACTATTATATAATAAAAGCCCGGCTCACTTATGGTTTGAGCCGGGCTTTCTTATTGTATCAGGTAAAATTACATTCTGTTAGGAACATCAATACCAAGCAATCCCATACCCAGACGTATTACTTTAGCCACATTGGCAGAAAGTACAAGTCTAAACAGTTTAACGTCTGCATTTTCTTCTCTAAGAATGCTATAATCATGGTAGAACTGATTGTACTCTTTGACCAGATCATACGTATAGTTCGCTATGATTGAAGGGCTATAATCATTACCCGCCTCTTTTACCACACTGGCAAAGTCGGCCACCATCTGAACAAGTCCCTCTTCTTTTTCCGACAAAGAGATAGAAGCCGTGAAGTTGGCCGGTAAAACAATACCTGCTTCATTCGCTTTACGAAGCACTGATTGAATGCGAGCGTAAGTATATTGAATAAAAGGTCCTGTATTACCGTTGAAGTCTATAGACTCTTTCGGATTAAAGGTCATATTTTTGCGCGCATCAACTTTAAGTATAAAGTACTTCAATGCACCCATTCCTACAATGCGAGCAATATTATTGGCTTCTTCTTCAGTACAACCTTCTAGTTTACCCAATTCAAGCGAAGTTTCTTTGGCAGTGAGAACCATTTCTTGAACCAAATCATCGGCATCAACAACTGTTCCTTCGCGTGATTTCATCTTACCTTCAGGTAATTCTACCATTCCGTATGAGAAGTGAACAAGATCCTTACCCCATTCAAAACCTAGTTTATCAAGCAGAATAGAAAGGACCTGAAAATGGTAATTCTGTTCATTGCCAACTACATAAATCATCTTATTGATAGGATAATCAGCAAAACGTAATTTAGCCGTTCCAATGTCCTGAGTCATATAAACAGAAGTACCGTCGGATCTGAGCAGCAACTTGTGGTCGAGTCCTTCAGCCGTTAAGTCAGCCCAAACAGAACCATCTTCCTTTCGGTAGAAAAAGCCCTTCTCCAAACCTTCCAGTACTTTATCTTTTCCTTCCAGATAAGTTTCTGACTCATAATATATTTTATCAAATGAAACGCCCAGTTTCTTATACGTTTCATCGAATCCTTCGTACACCCACTGATTCATCCGAGTCCACAAGTCACGCACTTCGCGGTCACCTGCTTCCCATTTCACAAGCATTTCACGCGCTTCATTCATGAGTGGAGATGCCGCTTCAGCTTCTTCTTTGGACATACCTTGTTCCATTAAAGTAGCAACTTCCTGCTTATAATGTTTATCAAAAGCCACGTAATAATCACCCACTAGGTGATCACCTTTTTTCCCTGAGCTTTCGGGAGTTTCACCGTTGCCGTATTTTTGCCAGGCAAGCATGGACTTACAGATATGGATACCTCTGTCGTTTACTATATTTGTTTTAACGACCCGATTCCCATTGGCTTGCATTACATTAGCTAAAGCGTTACCTAACAAATTATTACGTACGTGTCCTAAATGCAGGGGTTTATTTGTGTTTGGAGATGAATATTCAATCATCACAAGGGGCGAATCCGAAGTCGGTTCAACAATACCGTATGCTGGTTCCGCATGAATGGCATTCAACAAAGCAATCCATTCAGCCGACTCAATCGTTAAATTTAAGAATCCTTTAATAACATTATAAGAAGCAATTGCAGGTTCGTTTGTCTTCAAATACTCACCTATTTCAGTCGCCGTCTGTTCCGGTCCTTTCTTTGAAAGTTTCAGGAACGGAAAAACGACTAAAGTTAAGTGGCCCTGAAACTCCTTTTTTGTTTTTTGCAATTGTACTTGTGAGGGAGGCACTTCCTGACCATATAAAGCCTTTATACCGTGCACTACAGCTGTTAAAAGTTTATTCTCTATATTCATATCCATTTTATTTCTGGCACAAAGATACAAAAAAAAGGAGACGTAATATGCGCCTCCTTCCATTTCTTCCTACACGCTATTTATTTAATGGCGTCTGACAATTCAGCTCCTGCTTTAAATTTAGCAACTTTCTTTGCCGGGATAGTAATTGTAGCCTTAGTAGAAGGGTTAATTCCGGTTCTTTCGCTTCTTTCACTTACAGAAAAAGTTCCAAAACCAATCAATGAAACTTTGTCACCGTCTTTCAAAGATTGAGACACACAAGAAACGAAAGCCTCGAGAGCTTTCTTAGAATCTGCTTTACTTAACCCAGATTCTGCAGCAATAGCGCTAATAAGTTCAGCCTTATTCATAATACGTAAATGATTAATTAATATATATTACACAAAAGATATCCGTAAATACCTCACAAATATAGAGTAACAAATTAAATTATCAAATAAAAACTTAGAAAAAACGCAGAAAAGATTGAAAAATAGTGAATAGGATTTTAAAAAACTGCTATAGAACAGAATTAATTCGTATTTTTGTTGCCGAATGTAATAGTAAGAACCCTATTTAAAGAGCTAAATGATGCCTACAATAACCAAAAACATTATAATAATCAACCTGTTATTCTTCTTTGGAGGAATTGTTGCCGAAAGTTATGGAATAGATTTGAGTGACTACCTGGGACTGCATTTCTTTATGGCCGATCACTTTAACGTGGTACAACTATTCAGTTATATGTTTCTCCACGGAGGCTTCAGCCATCTTTTCTTTAACATGTTTGCAGTCTGGATGTTCGGACGAATACTTGAAGAGACCTGGGGACCTAAAAGATTTCTTTTTTACTATATAGCATGCGGTGTTGGTGCCGGACTTATTCAAGAAGTGGTTCAATTCATAGAATATGAAATGACACTCTCTGCCTACAACAGTGTTAACATTGGCACGGCTATTATCCCGATGGATCAATACTTGAATTTGATGAGAACGGTAGGAGCCTCTGGTGCCGTATACGCTATTTTGCTGGCATTTGGAATGACCTATCCCAATCAGTCTTTGTTTATTTTTCCATTGCCCTTCCCCATTAAAGCAAAATTCTTTGTTGCAGGATATGCGTTAATTGAGCTATATTCAGGATTTGCAAACAACCCCAATGATAATGTAGCACATTTTGCTCATTTGGGAGGAATGTTGTTTGGATTATTATTTATTTTGTACTGGAAGAAAAAAGATCGCAATGGGACAACTTATTTCTGAAATAAAAGATTTCTATAAAAGAGGAGACGTTACTGCCAAACTTATCTTTATTAATGTTGCATTATTTGTAGCAATAACGCTCTTGACTGTCGTTTTCCGTTTATTCAAGGTTGAGATTAGTGGTATATTTGACGCTTTAGCTCTGCCGGCTTCTTTGGATAATCTGCTGGTAAAACCATGGTCTATACTTACTTATATGTTCATGCATGCTGATTTTTTTCACATTTTGTTCAACATGTTATGGCTTTACTGGTTTGGCAAACTCTTTCTGATTTTCTTTTCATCCAAGCACTTAAGAGGACTTTATATATTGGGAGGGCTTCTGGGAGGACTTTTTTATATCGCATCATACAACATCTTCCCCTATTTTCGTGAACTGATACCTTTTTCAAACATGGTAGGAGCATCGGCTTCTGTATTAGCCATTGTTCTTGCTACCGCTTACAGAGAGCCCAACTACCCGATAAACTTACTTTTTATTGGAACCGTCCGCTTAAAATACATCGCTTTATTTGTTGTATTGACAGACCTTCTCTTTATTACATCTGATAATGGAGGGGGACATCTCGCACATTTAGGAGGAGCATTGGCCGGTATATGGTTTGCAGCTTCCTTAAAAAGAGGGACAGATATTTCTTTCTGGATCAACTTTCTTATCGACAAAATTCAGCAGCCTTTCAGTGCAAGTAAACGAAAACCTAAAATGAAAGTGCATTACGGACGTAAACAAGATTACGATTACAACGCAAATAAGAAAGCACAATCAGATGAAGTAGATCAGATTTTGGATAAGCTCAAAAAGTCGGGCTACGATAGTCTGACTACGGAAGAAAAGAAAAAATTATTTGATGCCAGTAAAAGATAAAGGATGAAGCACATAGGAAAATACGTATCCTATCTTATTCTAGCCATAAACTTGCTCTTCATTGCTCTTTTATGGCTCTCGGCATATAGTCCGCATATTACGCCCGATGTACATCCTATTGAATCTTGTTTAGGACTTACTTTCCCCATATTCATCTTAGTGAACTGTTGCTTCTTATTCTTTTGGCTTATTGTGAAATACAAATTTGCAATTCTTCCTTTAGTGGGCTTTCTATTCTGTTACCCCCAAATAAGAACCTACATGCCTATTAATTTTCAGTCGGACTCCATCCCTCCTAAAAGCATTAAACTGTTATCTTATAATGTCATGGGGTTCAACGGATTGAGACTGGAAGAAGGAGAAAACAAGATACTCAATTACTTAAAAGACAGCGAGGCCGACATTATTTGTTTGCAGGAGTATAACGCAACAACAGATCGGAGTTTGCTTACGCAACGAATGATTGATAGAGCACTGAAAGAATATAAATATAAGAATATACTAAACGTCGGAGAAAAAAGCAGCTCCAACAAAATAGCCTGTTATTCGAAATATCCTATATTGAGTTCAAGAGTCCTTCATTACGAAAGCTCATACAACGGGTCGGTAAACTATGAGATAAAAATAGACCAAGACACAGTCACACTGATCAACAACCATCTGGAGTCAAATAAGCTGACCAAAGAAGACAAAGTTATCTACGAAGAGATGATTAAATCACCCGAAGCAGACAAAGTAAAAAACGGACTGCGACAATTAATCAAGAAATTAGCAGAAGCATCTGCTATACGTGCTCCGCAGGCAAGAGCCATTGAAGAGGAGATAAACAGTTCGCAGCATAAATATGTTATTGTTTGTGGTGACTTCAATGACACTCCTATTTCTTACGTCCACAGAATCATTGCGCGTAATTTAAACGATGCCTTTACTGAGTCGGGAAGAGGCTTCGGTGTGTCTTACAACCAAAACAAATTCTTTTTTCGCATTGACAACATATTGCTAAGTAAGAATTTGAAAGCATATAATTGTACTGTAGATCGGTCCATAAAAGAATCCGATCACTACCCCATTTGGTGCTATATATCTAAAGAATAACTATAAAAAGCAATAACTATGACAATTAAGAAAACAGTATTCATTTTAACAACATGTTTTATGATGTACTCATGCGCTACCTCAACAGATAGCAATCCTTTCTTCTCGGAATTCAAAACCGAGTTTGGTGCTCCGCCTTTTGACAAAATAAAGATTGAGCACTATGAACCTGCCTTCAAAAAAGGTATTGAAGAACAAAACCAAAACATTCAGGCTATTATTGATAACAAGCAAGAGCCCGATTTTGAGAATACAATTGTAGCACTCGATAACAGCGATCCGATCCTATCGAGAGTCAGTGCCATCTTCTTCAACATGACCGATGCAGAAACCACTGATGAACTAACTCAATTATCCATAAAGATTGCACCTGTTCTTTCTGATCACAATGACAATATTTACCTGAATCAGGCTCTCTTCAAGAAAGTAAATGCAGTATATCAGAAAAAAGAAACTGCTAAACTCACTACAGAGCAAAGTCGACTTCTGGATGAAACATACAAAAGTTTCGTGAGATCCGGAGCTAACCTCGACAACCAGAAACAGGCACGCTTAAGAGAGATAAACAAAGAACTATCAACCCTTGGCATTACTTTCAGCAATAATATTTTGAACGAAAACAACTCATTCAAACTCGTTGTCGATAAGAAAGAAGATCTGGCTGGTTTGCCCGATTGGTTTTGTGAAAGTGCTGCTCAAGAGGCTAAAGCAGATGGCAAAGAAGGAAAATGGCTTTTCACTTTACATAACGCCAGTCGCCTGCCTTTCTTACAATACGCGGAAAACAGAGCTTTGCGTGAGAAGATGTATAAAGCTTATATAAACAGAGGAAATAACAATGACAAAAACGATAACAAAAAGATTATCACTCAAATTGTAAGTCTGCGTTTGGAGAAAGCACAATTGCTTGGTTTCGACTGCTATTCAAACTTTGTGCTCGACAATACCATGGCCAAAAACTCAGAAACAGTAATGGCTTTCCTGAATAATTTGTGGCAATATTCACTTCCTAAAGCAAAAGAAGAAGCAGCCGAGCTGCAAAAGCTGATGGACAAAGAAGGAAAGAATGAAAAACTGGAAGCATGGGATTGGTGGTACTACACAGAGAAACTGCGTAAAGAGAAATACAACCTGGATGAAGAAGAAACCAAACCTTATTTTAAACTGGAAAATGTTCGTCAAGGTGCCTTCGATGTAGCCCATAAACTTTATGGCATCACGTTAACACCGTTGAAAAACATCCCTGTATACCACCCCGATGTGGAAGTATTTGAGGTAAAAGACGCTGACGGTTCACACTTGGGTGTATTTTACGTTGATTATTTCCCACGCCCAGGCAAGAGTGGGGGTGCATGGATGAGCAACTACAGAGAACAACACGGCAACATCCGCCCGCTGGTATGCAACGTAGGTAGCTTTACCAAACCGGTAGGTGATACGCCCTCTTTGCTAACACTTGACGAAGTGGAAACCCTTTTCCATGAATTTGGACACGGTCTACACGGTCTTCTCACCAAATGTAACTATGCCGGGATATCAGGAACTAATGTTGTAAGAGACTTCGTTGAGCTTCCTTCCCAAATCATGGAACATTGGGCTACAGAACCCGAAGTGTTGAAGATGTATGCTAAGCATTATAAAACAGGCGAAAGCATGCCCGATTCTTTGATCAACAAACTTTTAAAGCAAAAAACATTTAACCAAGGTTTCATGACCACCGAGCTTTTAGCGGCGGCTATTCTAGACATGAACCTGCATAACCTAAAGGATGTAAAAGGACTCGACGTAGTGGCTTATGAAAAAGAAGCAATGAACAAGTTAGGTTTAATTACCGAAATTGCTCCCCGCTACCGCACTACCTATTTCAATCATATAATAGGAGGATATGCAGCCGGATATTATAGCTACCTATGGGCAAATGTATTAGATTCAGATGCCTTTGAAGCTTTTAAAGAACACGGCATATTCGATCAGAAGACGGCTTCCTTATTCAGAAGTAACGTACTGGAAAAAGGCAATAGCGAAGACCCAATGACTCTTTATAAAAACTTCAGAGGAGCAGAGCCTAAGCTCGATGCGATGCTGAAAAACCGCGGAATGAAATAATCAAAGAATATATCATTAAGAGATTAAGCCTCCGGAATCAATTGCATTCCGGAGGCTTATTTTATATACCAGCCAACTATTAAACCGACACAATTTTCTATTTAAAATAAGTGATAAAGACAATCAGAACGCTATCAGAAGAAGAAAAAAAAGCGGTAAATTAGCCTTCCTAGACCAAATATTTACCCCCAGATATACCTTAATGTGAAAAAAAAGCTATATTTGCAGCCTTATATACAATGGAAATTAATATAAAAAGTAATCTATAAATTAAAAGTACAATGCAAAACAAAGGATTTGTTAAGGTTTTTGCGATTTTACTCACATTGGTATGTGTGTTCTATCTCTCTTTCTCCTTCGTTACCCGCTACTACACCAATAAGGCAAAGGAGTATGCGAAAGGAGACGTGAAGCTGGAGCAAAACTACCTTGACTCGCTATCAAATGAGAAAGTATGGTTGAAAAACTACACGCTGAAACAGTGTCGTGAAATGGAGATCAGCTTAGGGCTTGACTTGAAAGGTGGTATGAACGTGATATTGGAAGTTTCTGTAGCCGATGTAGTTAAAGCGTTGGCTGATAACAAACAAGACGAAGCTTTCAACAAAGCGTTGGCATCAGCTACAAAGTTACAGGCAACCAGTCAAGATGACTTCATTACTTCGTTTGTTAAGGAGTATCGCAAACTGGCACCAAACGCAAAACTCGCAGAATTATTTGCTACACAGCAATTAAAAGACAAGGTTAACCAAAAATCTTCTGATGCTGAAGTTGAAAAAGTATTAAGAGAAGAAGTTAAAGCCGCAGTTGATAACTCATACAACGTACTTCGTACCCGTATTGACCGTTTTGGTGTTGTTCAGCCTAACATCCAGAGTCTGGAAGACAAGATGGGACGCATCATGGTTGAGCTTCCCGGTATTAAAGAGCCCGAACGTGTGAGAAAACTTCTTCAAGGTTCTGCCAACCTGGAGTTCTGGGAAACGTATGATGCCAAAGAAATCATTCCTTATTTGCAAACTGCCGATGCCAAAATCAAAAGCATACTTTCTAACGAACCTATGCCCAATGATACGCTTGCAACAGATTCTGCAATTACAGAACAAGCTCCTAAAGTAGAGGCTGTAGCTGCACAAAAAACCAAAAGTGCTGCCGACAGTTTAGCCGCAGCCCTGAAAGGAACCGACAAAGCAACAGATGCAACGGCTAATGCGAACCTAGAGCAAATTAAGAAAGAACATCCGTTAGCAGCTATTCTTCAGTTTAATACTTCAGGCCAAGGCCCGATTGTTGGTTATGCACACTACAAAGATACAGCCGAAATCAACAAATATTTTGCTATGCAAGCCGTGCTTAACGACTTCCCTAAAGAGCTACGCTTGAAATGGGGTGTGTCTGCCGCTGAGTTTGATCCTAAAGCACAGACTTTTGAGTTATATGCAATCAAGTCAACTGAAAGAAACGGCAAAGCACCTTTGGAAGGTGATGTTGTGAATGATGCTAAAGATGAATATGACCAATGGGGAAAACCTGCTGTAAGCATGGAAATGAATACAGACGGTGCCAGAAGATGGGCTTTGTTGACTAAACAAAACATTGGTAAATCAATTGCCATTGTTCTTGACGGATACGTATATTCTGCTCCAAACGTTAACTCTGAAATCACTGGCGGACGTTCACAAATTACCGGTCACTTCACTCCTGAACAAGCAAAAGACCTTGCTAACGTGTTGAAGTCTGGTAAGATGCCGGCACCCGCACACATTGTACAAGAAGACATTATCGGTCCGTCATTGGGACAAGAGTCTATCAATGCAGGTATCTTCTCATTTGCAGTAGCACTTGTATTGCTGATGGTCTTCATGTGCATTATTTATGGATTCATTCCCGGAATGATTGCCAACGGAGCACTGATTCTAAACTTCTTCTTTACACTGGGTATACTCTCGTCCTTCCAGGCTGCACTTACCATGTCAGGAATTGCGGGTATGGTACTCTCACTAGGTATGGCGGTTGATGCGAACGTGCTTATTTATGAAAGAACAAAAGAAGAATTAAAGAACGGCAAGGGAGTGAAAAAAGCGTTGGCCGATGGATATTCAAATGCGTTCTCTGCTATCTTCGACTCAAACCTAACATCTATTATTACCGGTGTAATCCTGTTTAATTTCGGTACCGGACCTATTCGTGGTTTTGCTACTACCTTAATTATAGGTATCTTGGTTTCATTCTTTACAGCTGTGTTCATGACTCGCATAGTTTACGAACACTACATGAACAAAGACAAACTGTTGAACCTTACCTTTACATCCAATATTTCTAAGAAGTTGTTGGTGGCTACCCGCTTCAACTTCATGGGTAACAATAAGAAGTCATTAACCATCACAGGCGTAATTCTTCTTATCTGTATCGGTTCGTTCGCTATCAGAGGATTGAGCCAGAGTATTGACTTCACGGGTGGACGAAACTTTAAAGTTCAGTTCGAAAAACAAGTAGAACCCGAACAGATTCGTAGTTTGATTTCACAGAAATTTGGAGATGCAACTGTAAGTGTCATTGCCATTGGAACAGATAAGAAAACAGTGCGTATCAGTACCAACTACCGCATTGATGATGATTCAAATTCTGTAGATACTGAAATCGAAGCTTACTTGTATGAAGCATTGAAGCCGGTACTTACCCAGAACATTACGCTTGAAACATTCATCGACCGTGATAACCACACAGGTGGAAGTATCGTAAGTTCTCAGAAAGTAGGTCCAAGTATTGCTGACGACATCAAGACATCAGCCTTCTGGTCTGTATTATTATCACTTGTAGCAATCGGTCTGTACATCTTGCTGCGTTTCCGTAACATTGCCTACAGTGTGGGTTCTGTTGTTGCTTTGACGAGTGATACCATTATGATTATCGGAGCCTACTCGTTATTGTGGGGCATTGTTCCGTTCTCTCTGGAAATTGACCAGACCTTTATCGGTGCAATCCTTACTGCAATTGGTTACTCAATCAATGATAAGGTGGTAATCTTTGACCGTGTGCGCGAGTTCTTCGGTCTGTACCCCAAACGAAATAAAACAGTTTTGTTTAACGACTCATTGAACACTACGCTGGCTCGTACCATCAATACATCATTAACTACTTTGATTGTATTGGTATGTATCTTTGTTCTGGGTGGCGATTCTATCAGAAGCTTTGCGTTCGCAATGATTCTGGGAGTTGTGATCGGTACTCTTTCGTCATTATTCATTGCTTCGCCAATTGCTTATATGATGATGAACAAGAAGGCTGATAAAACAGTTGAATAAGAACTGACTATTGTCCTATATATAAAGAAGGCGTCCTCAAAAGGACGCCTTCTTTATTTGTTTGGGTACAAAAAAAGGTAAGGTTAAAACCCTACCTGATAAACACAAAAACGAATGTAGCCTCGAGGGGAATCGAACCCCTATCTAAAGTTTAGGAAACTTCTATTCTATCCGTTGAACTACAAGGCCCCAATAATCGGCTGCAAAGATAAGCTTATTTACTGATTTAGCCAAACATGACCACGTAATTGTATGCGATAAAGTCGCCCTTTTACCTATCAATATGTAGGCTTAAGAAAAGATTTCTAAAACAATCTACCCTTAATTGGCACCCTATAAAGACAAAATTATAAGAAAAGCACTGCTATTTAACACGAAATATCAGTTTCAAAGCAAAAGATTTTGTTAAGTCACATAACTTTCCGAACTTTGCGGAAAGAAATAAGCTTGTTGTTACTACATAACTTCACAAAGGTAACAAGAAACAACCCTAAAACTAATTATATAATTATGGCAGACGAAATGACGATCAAGGACTTAGAGAGAGTTGTAGTTCGTTTCTCCGGTGACTCCGGCGACGGAATGCAGTTAGCAGGTAGCATTTTCTCTAATCTATCAGCCGTTTTGGGAAATGACATCTCCACGTTTCCTGATTTCCCGGCGGAAATTCGTGCCCCGCAAGGGACTTTAAGCGGAGTCTCAGGCTTCCAGGTACACATTGGCGCAAAAAAGGTATTCACCCCGGGTGATAAATGTGATGTATTAGTCGCAATGAATCCCGCAGCGCTTAAAACCAATGTGAAATTCCTAACCCCGCAATCAGTTATTATCATTGACACCGATACGTTCGCAAAGAAGGATTTGGAAAAAGCTCAATATACAACTGAAAATCCCTTTGCCGAACTCAATATTCACAATCAGGTTATTGAAGCTCCCATTTCATCTATCTGCAAAGAGAGTCTGAAAGACAGCGGACTTGATAACAAAGCTGCTCTTCGCTGCAAGAACATGTTTGCCCTAGGTTTGGTATGCTGGCTCTTCAACAGACCACTGGAACATGCCATGCACATGCTTCAAAATAAATTCTCCAAGAAGCCAAGTATTGCAGAAGCCAATATAAAGGTACTGACCGACGGTTATAATTACGGGCATAACACGCATGCATCCGTATCAACCTACCGAGTGGAACCCAAAGAGAATAAGGCCAAAGGATTCTACACGGACGTAAACGGAAACCTTGCCACATCATACGGATTGGTAGCAGCAGCCGAAAAAGCTGGTTTACCACTTTTCTTGGGTTCATACCCCATTACGCCCGCTACCGATATTCTGCACAATCTTTCAAAATTAAAAGAGCTGGGTGTGATCACGGTACAATGCGAAGACGAAATTTCGGGCTGTTGCAGTGCCATTGGTGCCTCATTTGCAGGTTGCCTTGCCGCCACAAGCACATCGGGTCCGGGCGTTTGTCTCAAGAGTGAAGCCATTAACCTGGCCGTTATTGCAGAACTTCCGCTTGTTGTTGTGAATGTGCAACGCGGAGGCCCTTCAACCGGACTGCCAACCAAGAGCGAGCAGACCGACTTGATGCAAGCTGTTTACGGAAGAAACGGAGAAAGTCCGCTGGTTGTTATAGCAGCTACTTCGCCTACAAACTGTTTTGACTCAGCCTACATGGCCTCAAAAATAGCGTTGGAACACATGACGCCCGTTATTTTGCTGACCGACGGTTTTATTGCTAACGGTTCGGCAGCTTGGAAGATTCCTTCCTTAAAAGACTATCCGGCAATCAACCCTCCATACGTTACTCCTGAAATGCAGGAAGGATGGAAACCTTACCAACGTGACTTGGAAACCATGGTACGCTCTTGGGCCATACCGGGAACAGAAGGATTCCAGCATCGTTTGGGCGGACTGGAAAAGGATTACGACACCAGCGCCATATCGACTGATGCAAGCAATCACCAGAAAATGACCTTAACCCGTCAGGCAAAGATTGACTACATTGCCAATTGCATTCCCGAACAAGAGGTGCTAGGCGATAAAGATGATGCCGAACTGCTCATTGTAGGATGGGGAGGTACGTACGGACACCTTTACTCTGCTTTGGAAACCATGCAGAAACAAGGCAAAAAAGTTGCTTTGGCACACTTCCAGTACATCAATCCGCTGCCCAAGAACACAGTAGAGATTCTTAAGAAATACAAGAAAGTGGTTGTGGCCGAACAAAACATGGGACAGTTTGCCACACTGCTGCGCGCTAAAGTTCCCGGACTGAATGTTTATCAATTCAACCGGGTGAAAGGTCAGCCTTTCAATGTATTAAGACTAGTAGAAGAATTCACTAAAATTATGGAGGAAAAATAATATGAGTGACCAAACATTTACTCCCAAAGATTTTAAAAGTGACCAGTACGTACGTTGGTGCCCCGGATGTGGAGACCACGCCTTACTGAACTCACTTCACAAAGCAATGGCAGAACTGAATATTACTCCCCATAATGTGGCAGTGATTTCGGGCATCGGTTGCTCCTCTCGCCTACCTTATTATATGAATACGTACGGGTTTCACACCATTCACGGACGTGCAGCAGCAATTGCTACCGGCGTAAAAGTAGGAAACCCTAACCTGAGCGTATGGCAAATATCGGGCGATGGTGATGCATTGGCCATTGGTGGTAACCACTTCATTCACGCCATTCGTCGTAACGTAAACGTTAACATCGTATTGCTCAATAACCAGATTTACGGACTTACCAAAGGACAATACTCCCCTACTTCACCGCGTGGTTTTGTTTCTAAATCATCACCCTACGGAACGGTAGAAGATCCTTTCTGTCCGGCCGAACTAACATTCGGAGCACGCGGACGCTTTTTCGGCCGTTGTGTAGATGTTGACAGCTCGGCTTCGGTAGAAGTACTCGTAGCCTCGGCCAAGCACCAAGGCGCATCGGTTGTTGAAGTGCTGCAAAACTGCGTTATTTTCAATGACGGTTCACAATCATTGGTAGCCACAAAAGCCGATCGTGCTAAAAATGCAATCTATTTAAAACACGGTCAGCCGATGATTTTCGGAGAGAACAACGAATTGGGACTCATACAAGAAGGTTTCGGACTGAAAGTTGTGAAACTTGGCGAGAACGGAATAACAGAGAAAGATATCTTGGTGCACGACGCACATTGCCAAGATAACACCCTGCACCTGAAACTAGCCTTGATGGAAGGTCCCGATTTCCCGATAGCATTGGGCGTTATTCGTGATGTGGAAGCACCCAGCTACGATGCATGCGTTCACGCACAAATAGAAGAAGTAAAATCAAAGAAAAAGGATCGCACACTGGAAGAGCTTTTGATGAAAGGCGAAATCTGGGAAGTTAAATAAGAAAGTCCGAAATAAATAGGTGAAATGCTTGACTTTGGCAATATAATGTATTATCTTTGTCAACATAATCCTATAGTACATTCCATTTAATATAGGCGTAAAGGCAGAAGCTCAAACTTCTGCCTTTTTTGTTTTATCTGGGTTCATTTTTAGGAAGAGACGGTTGCTTACGCCGGTTTGCACGGTAGCAAATGGTCAATAAGAAACCGTCTGATGGCGAAGAGACGGTTTCTCCCGAACCAAAAGACGGTTTATGATTTAAAATTGCTCGTTATCTTTTTCAAATCGGCCGTTATCTTTTTCATAAAGCTGGTTATGTTTTACCAAACCGTTCACGGCAATTCGCAAAACCTTTCTAACAGTTAATAATATATAAACCTGCTCTTGACAAAAATCGGAGATTATGCAGCAGGTGTAAGGTAGTTTCGCTTATAAAATAGAAACAGGCAATGCTGAATACAAAAGAATAAGAAATGAGAAGTTCAACGACTACTCCTTCTCACCATAAGCTAAGTCGCCCGCATCGCCCAGGCCGGGTACAATATAAGAATGGTCGTTGAGTTCAGGATCAATAGCTGCACACCATATCGTTGTTTTATCTTCGGGGAACACACTAGCAATATAATCAACCGCTTTTTGGCTGGCAATAACCGAAGCCACATGAATCTCTGCCGGATGCCCCTTAGTCAACATGGCCTGATAGCTCAATTCCATGGACCCGCCCGTAGCCAACATCGGATCTGTTATGATCAACGTTTTGCCATCAATACGCGGAGAAGCAATGTACTCAATGTGAATATCAAACTTAAGTGTATCCTTGTACTTTCTGTATGCCGATACAAATGCATTCTCGGCATCGTCAAAATAGCTCAGAAAGCCCTGGTGAAAAGGCAAACCTGCACGTAATATGGTACTAATCACCAATTGATTATCGGGCGTACTAACCGGAGCAATTCCCAATGGAGTCTTTATATCTTTCACCGAATAAGAAAACGTTTTGCTTATTTCATAGGCCATTATTTCGCCTATGCGCTGAATGTTCCGGCGAAAACGCAAGCGATCGTTCTGTACTTCCACATTGCGAATCTCTGCCACATATTGGTTTAAAATTGAATTTGACTCATTAAAATTAATAATCTTCATATATCCTCGCTTTATTTATTCGGTATTTATACGGTGCAAAGTAACTGATATATTTTCAAACTGCAACATTCAGTTAGCATATTTTGTTATCGATATATAAAACTAGAACAATTAAAGAAAAATTTCTTTAATAAGTTATTTTATTCCAAATAAAGTATTACTTTTGTAGTCGGTTAACAAGGAAGAGACGGAATTCGTTTCTTTTTGTAAGGCAAAGGTAAAAAGAGACAATAATTAAAATACCAATTTAACTAATTCAAAAGAAAATGGCAAATTTAGATTTAAGCAAGTACGGTATTACAGGTGCAGTTGAAATCGTGCACAACCCGTCTTACGAAACATTATTCGCTGAAGAAACCAAAGAAAGTCTTCAGGGTTACGAAAAAGGACAAGTAACCGAACTGGGTGCAGTAAACGTTATGACTGGCGTTTACACAGGTCGTTCTCCTAAAGATAAATTCTTTGTGAAAGACGAAACCAGTGAAAATACTGTTTGGTGGACTTCAGAGGAATACAAAAACGATAACAAACCTGTAGATGCAAAATGCTGGTCGGTTGTTAAGGATTTAGCTGTTAAGCAACTTTCTGACAAAAGACTTTTCGTTGTTGACGCATTCTGTGGCGCAAACGAAAACTCTCGCCTGAAACTTCGCTTCATCATGGAAGTAGCATGGCAAGCACATTTCGTAACCAACATGTTCATACGCCCTACTGCTGAGGAATTAGCAAACTTTGGTGAACCCGACTTCATTATCATGAACGCTTCTAAAACAAAAGTTGAAAACTACAAAGAACTGGGCTTGAACTCAGAAACTGCTGTTGTATTCAACTTAACTGAGAAGATTCAGGTAATCCTGAACACTTGGTACGGTGGTGAAATGAAGAAAGGTATGTTCTCTTACATGAACTACTTGCTTCCATTACAAGGTATGGCTTCTATGCACTGCTCTGCAAACACTGACCTTAACGGTGAAAACACTGCTATCTTCTTTGGTTTGTCAGGAACAGGTAAAACAACCTTGTCAACAGACCCAAAACGTTTATTGATCGGTGACGACGAGCACGGATGGGATGACGAAGGTGTATTCAACTTCGAAGGTGGTTGCTACGCTAAGGTTATCAACTTGAGCCAAGAAGCTGAACCAGATATTTACGCTGCTATCAAGCGTGATGCTCTTCTTGAAAACGTAATTGTTGACGCTGAAGGCAAAATTGACTTCAACGATAAGAGCGCAACAGAAAACACTCGTGTTTCTTACCCAATTAACCACATCACTAACATTGTTAAACCGGTTTCTAAAGCTCCTGCTGCTAAGAAAGTGATCTTCCTTTCTGCTGACGCATTCGGTGTATTGCCTCCGGTTTCAATTTTGAGCGCAGAGCAAACTAAGTATTACTTCCTTTCTGGTTTCACAGCTAAATTGGCTGGAACAGAACGTGGTATTACTGAACCAACTCCTACATTCTCTGCTTGCTTCGGTGCTGCATTCTTATCATTGCACCCAACTAAATATGCTGAAGAGTTAGTGAAGAAGATGGAAAAATCAGGTGCTCACGCATACTTGGTTAACACAGGATGGAACGGTAGCGGAAAACGTATTTCTATCAAAGATACACGTGGTATCATTGACGCTATCCTTGATGGTTCTATTGACAAAGCTCCTACTAAGACTCTGCCTTACTTCAGCTTTGTTGTTCCAACAGAACTTCCTGGTGTTCACACTGAAATCCTTGATCCTCGCGACACGTATGCTGACGCAGCTCAATGGGAAGAAAAAGCAAAAGACTTGGCAGGACGTTTCATCAAGAACTTTGCTAAGTTCACAGGAAACGATGCTGGTAAAGCATTAGTTGCTGCTGGTCCTCAACTCTAATATTCTTATTAGATTCATATACAAAAGCGGTTCCTTCGGGGGCCGCTTTTTTTATTGCACGTAACCGCGCGTTGCTGGGAATTGAACACAAAAAAGTCCGGCAAAGCTTTCACCCTGCCGGACTTCTATACTAAAACAAAAAACAAATACTAAGATTTATTAGAACGCTTACGTTCATTTTCGTCCAAAATGATTTTACGCATACGCATTGATTTCGGAGTAACCTCTACATATTCATCTTCCTTGATATATTCCAAAGCTTCCTCTAAAGAGAACTGCACGGGAGGAATAATACGAGCTTTATCATCAGAACCCGACGCACGCATGTTAGTCAGCTTCTTTGACTTAGTTACATTAACTACCAAGTCATTATCTTTGGCATGCTCACCCACTACCTGTCCAGCATACACATCATCCTGCGGGAAAATAAAGAAACGACCGCGATCCTGCAATTTATCAAGAGCATACGCAAACGCTGTTCCTGCTTCCATAGAAACAATAGAACCGTTAAGACGTCTTTCAATTTCCCCTTTATAAGGTTGATATTCTTTGAAGCGGTGCGCCATAATAGCCTCACCGGCAGAAGCAGTCAATACATTGGTACGAAGACCGATGATACCTCTTGAAGGCATATTGAATTCCAAGTTAATTCGCTCACCTGTATTTTCCATAGATACCATCTCACCTTTACGGCGGGTAACCATGTCGATAATCTTGCTCGAATACTCTTCGGGTACATTGATAGTCAGCTCCTCAATAGGTTCGCACTTTTTGCCATCAATGGTTTTATAAAGCACCTGAGGCTGTCCTACTTGCAATTCGTAACCTTCACGACGCATGGTTTCTATCAATACCGACAAGTGAAGTACACCACGACCAAAAACGACCCATTTTCCATCTTCCTCACTCTTGGTTACACGCAATGCCAAGTTCTTATCCAACTCTTTTTCCAAACGGTCGTTAATGTGACGTGAAGTAACAAACTTACCGTCTTTACCGAAGAAAGGAGAATCATTGATACTGAACAACATACTCATGGTTGGTTCATCAATTGCAATTGGTGGCAAAGCTTCGGGATTTTCAAAATCACAAATGGTATCACCAATGTCGAATCCTTCAATACCAATCAATGCACAGATATCACCCGAATGAACTTCCGTAGTCTTCACACGGCCCAAACCTTCGAACACATGAACCTCTTTGATCTTCGACTTAACGAAACTTCCATTTCTTTTTGCCAAAGATACATTCATACCCTCTTTCAGCACACCTCTGTGCACACGTCCAACCGCAATACGACCGGTATAAGAAGAGTAATCCAAAGAAGTAATAAGCATTTGAGGAGTTCCCTCCAATTGAACCGGAGCCGGTATGTTTTCAATAATACAATCAAGAAGAGGAACAATTGTTTCGGTAGGTTGGTTCCAGTCGGTGCTCATCCAGCCATTCTTAGCAGAACCGTATATGGTAGGAAAATCAAGCTGTTCTTCAGTAGCGTCAAGGCTAAACATGAGGTCGAACACCATTTCATGTACTTCGTCGGGACGACAATTGGGTTTGTCCACCTTATTAATAACAACAATTGGTTTCAACCCTATTTGCAAAGCTTTTTGGAGTACGAAACGCGTTTGAGGCATAGGACCTTCAAAAGCGTCAACCAGTAGAATGCAACCATCGGCCATATTTAACACACGCTCTACTTCGCCACCAAAATCGCTGTGCCCCGGAGTATCGATAATATTAATTTTTGTCCCATTGTAGTTGATAGAAACGTTTTTAGAAAGAATCGTAATACCTCTTTCACGTTCCAGGTCATTGTTATCCAGAATTAATTCGCCGCTTGCTTGGTTATCGCGGAACAGGTGTCCGGCCAAAAGCATTTTGTCAACGAGCGTTGTTTTCCCATGATCGACATGGGCAATAATTGCAATGTTTCTAATATTTTGCATATAATACCTATTATTTGGGTGCAAAGTTACGAAATTTGAATTATAAAACATTGTGATATAAAAAATAATATCTATCTTTGCAGCCTCAAAGAATAATTTATATATCAAAAATCTAAAAAATTATGTATTTAGATCCCGCTAAAAAAAAGGAAATCTTTGAAAAGTACGGAAAGTCTAACTCTGATACTGGCTCAGCTGAGGCGCAGATAGCTTTGTTTTCATACCGTATTTCTCACCTGACTGAGCACCTTAAGCTCAACAGAAAAGATTATAGCACTGAAAGAGCTTTGACAATGTTGGTAGGTAAACGTCGTAGACTTCTTAACTACCTGATGGATAAAGAGATCGAAAGATATCGTGCCATCATCAAAACTCTCGGTTTGAGAAAGTAATTTTTGCTTCTGCAAAAAAATGAAAGGCTGCCTTTTCGGGCAGCCTTTTCTATTTCAGGGGGTTCAATACTTATTTGCTGTTGTAAGCAACAAGCATCCAAACCATCTTTTCTTGTTCTTTGAGGTAATCGCTCATCAACGCAACTGTTACCTCATCATTCACTTCAGAAGCCAGAGAAAGCAGTTTTCTTTCTTCAGCAATCAGGTAAGAATAAGTTTCCAAAATGTTATTCAAAGCGTCATCTGCATTGCTTACTCCATCAACCTCTTTTACCTTGGCTACTTTAAGATATTCGCTAAATTTATTGGCAGGAGTACCACCCAACATCAACACGCGTTCGGCCAGCTCGTCAACCTTTTCGGCAGCATCGTTATACAGCTCTTCGAACTTGCTGTGAAGTACAAAGAATCCATGTCCTTTGATATTCCAGTGGAATCCTCTCAGGTTAGTATAATACACCTGGAAATCGGCCAACAACTGTTGCAATGAAGCAACTACACTACTTACTTCTTTCTCGTTTAATTTGATGTAATTTAAAGTCTTCATAATCTTTTGTTTTTTATATTGTTATACTGTTTTTATTTCTTTTCTGTGCTACAAAGATAGAGCTTCAAAAGGTAGTTACCAACTCAAAATTTCTATCTGGCCATAGACAGCATCTATCAGTACTTCAACTGAAAATCACTAACTAAAGACTACTTGCCTAATTTACTTTCAACCTCTTCTTTAGAAAGTTTACGAGTACAGAAGAACCAGTCATAACAAGTCAACTCACCGGTTTTGTTATCCATCCTCTCTTTGGCAACACCACAAGAACCGGCAGTAGGTACAATCACGTCATCGCCCGGACGCCAGTCAGCCGGCAACGCTACTCCAAAGTTGTCTGCTGTTTGCAATCCCATCAATACACGCTTTATCTCATCAAAGTTACGACCCAATGAAAGCGGATAGTACAAAATAGTTCTAATAATTCCTTTAGGGTCAATAAAGAAAACAGCACGTACGGCTTGCGTTTCACTTTCGCCCGGCTGAACCATTCCATATAGTTTAGCCACATGCATGGAAACATCTTCAATCAAAGGAAATTTAATTTCAATATCTTTCATTCCCTTATAATCTATTTTATCTTTGATTGTTCTTAGCCATGCAATGTGGCTATATAAACCATCAATAGATAAACCCACAAGCTGGCAATTCAAAGCTTCATACTCAGCTGCCATTTTACCAAAAGTCATAAACTCTGTGGTGCAAACCGGTGTAAAATCCGCCGGATGACTAAATAAAATGACCCATTTACCTCTATAATCTACCGGGAAATTAATTTTACCCTGTGTAGTTACTGCCTCAAAAGAGGGAGCTTGTTCGCCAATTCTTGGCATGACATTCATTTCTTCCATCATTTATTTCTTTATTATTAGTTGGTTATAAAATCGGAACAAATCTACGCTTAAAAGGTTGGTTGTCAAACAGATAAAATCTATCACTAAATAGATTTTATTTATATATAGTCATTAAGCAGTTATCAATTACTTAAAACTTCAACTGCATTCCGCTGTGAAACAAAGCAAAACGGTTCTGCAAGACCTCTGAAAAAACATCAACAGCAGCACTTCCGGTGCAATGACCTGTATAAAGGCACATTTCGGGATATTTATCCGCCAAGACACGGGCGATGGATGCAACATCATCTTTCTCCTCCATATCAGTATCTACTAAATGAGTACCGCCAACAAATGCCAGAACCTTAGAACAACCGGTTATTTCAACACTCGACTGAATAATATTCAGCACATCGCTGTGCGAACATGCAGAAAGTATTACGATACCATCATCTATACGGATAACTAAAGCTACTTCATCATTAGGTATATAAGGCTTTTCCTGTCCATCGGCTACAATTCTCAGGAATTGATTGCCAACAGGCAAGCGATGTTCAAAAACACGATTATGTATTAAATAAACGTGGGGCGACAAAAGACAATCTTCTGTTAGCAGTACAAAGCGATCGGCATATTTTGCAAATAAAGAACTGTCCGAGCTAATATCTCTGGGCTTCTCATGCCTGTAAGTCAGATACTTATACTTAAAGGCCTTATCAGAGACAAAAATCTTTGCAGATTTATTTACTTGCAAGAAAGTGCTTAATCCACCAGTATGATCTTTATGTCCGTGAGATAAAATCAGGTGATCAACCTCTTCGGCATGAATACCCAATTTATTAGCATTATTGAGCCATTTGTCAGAAGCCCCCAAATCATATAAACAGGCTAAACCGTCAACTTTAAAATAAAAAGACAGTCCATGTTCCGTCAGCAATTCTTTATCAAGAAAGGCTGCATTATTATCAATCAAAACCGTAAGATCAAGCATGATCAATTAATTTTTGTTCTTCTAAATATTCCACCCAAATACGAGCTGCCTCCTCAACCATTTTGACACAAGGTCTTTTTTTATAATACGTTGCAGTACGTTCTTCAGGCATTAAAGATATGGGGTGATTTTTCTTCAGGCCCAATAATTCACCACAATTCAAGGAGCCATTTCTCGCTACAAAAACTTGCGCCAGGTCCTGCACTAGTTTATAATTGGCTCCTTTCGCTTTTGCATCGGGGACTACACTTCCCGTTTGCAAACCCGCCAGTATAAACATTCCGCAGGCTGCACCGCATGTTTCACGCATACGCCCAATTCCGGCACCAAAAGAAGCTGAAATTCGCAATGCTTGCTCTTCTGTCAAATCATATAAGTCAGCAAAAGCTGTTACAACAGACTGCGAACAGTTGTATCCGCTTTTAAACAATTCAACAGCCCTATCAATTCTTTCTTCCATAAAAACTATCCTAAAAAACTATTCCTTTAATCATTATTAGAACTTTTGTCTCTTCTAAGCTGCCTCTTTTGATTTAAAGAATAGCCTGAACCATCGCAACGATCAGCTTTCCTTTTAGGATCTTTTTCATTAAAATCAGCTTTCCTGCAAGTGCGTTTTTCGTAATTATCACAAATACCATTATGATTAGAATCAAAGAAACAACCTCTTTTTCTAATCGTCGTATTTTCAATATTATTGTTATCATTCCGGGCCAAAGAATAAGCAAGTCCTACCGCCCCTAAAAACAATACACCAATTATAATTCGTTTCATCATAACCTTCCTATATTATTTTTTCTCCTCACAAAAAGCTACTACCACCTCAGCCAATTGTTCAAAAACAAGTTTTAAATCTTTATTATCAAGAGCAGAAAAAGCCTTCCCTTGTTCAGCCAACTCTCCAACTTCTTTTATTAAAGGAATCTGGGCCAACAAAGGAACACTGAATTCATCAGCTAAAGTTTGCCCACCGTTCTTTCCAAAAATAAAATACTTCTCATCAGGATGTTGTAACGGGGTAAACCAAGACATATTCTCAACAACTCCTATCAGTGGAATATGGATATTTTCGTTAGTTAACATCTCGGTTCCTTTACGTGCGTCATTTAACGATAACTCCTGAGGGGTAGTTACCACTATAGCACCATCAATTTCAAATTTTTGCACAGCAGTAATCTGAATATCACCCGTACCCGGAGGAAAATCGATAATCATATAATCAATATCGTCCCAATAGGTCTGAGTAAACAACTGAGTAATTGCATTAGAGGCCATAGGACCTCGCCAGACAATTGATTTTCCCTTATCAGCAAAAAAACCTAAAGAATTAATCTTCACTCCATATTTTTGTATGGGGTCCATCATCCCATCTTTATCTGCTTTGACAGATAAACAAGGACGTTCGTTCTCTACATCAAAGATTTTGGGAATAGACGGTCCATAGATATCAGCATCAACCAAAGCGACTTTATAGCCTTTATCGGCCAAAGTCATTGCCAAATTAGCAGAAACAGTAGATTTTCCTACGCCTCCTTTACCGGAAGCAACAACAATTGTATGTTTCACCCCTTCTAAAGGGGTTTTATCAAAAACTTTCATATATAATATAAATTACCTAGTTATGAAATTGCATCCATGGGACAAGCCTGAATACATAGTCTGCATTTCTTGCACTTACTGTTATCAATAACTGCAACTCCATCAATTATATCAATAGCACCTTTGGGACAAATATCTACACAAGTGCCACAACCCGTGCACAAATCTTTGTTCACAACCGGAAAAGCCGACACCCCTCTACGCGGTAAAACAGAAGAATCTTTGCTATAACCCGAACCTAAAATGGTAGCTTCCACTAAATCATCAGGCACTAAAGGCACATTGCATTTTGGGCATAATAGCGAACGACAAGGAACTCCTCTTTCATGTTGAACACTATAACCACATACCGGACAAACACATGATTGAACATGATTCATTTGGTTACGGCCACGACCGGCACCCAAATTTCTAAACATACGTAATCTTCTTCCAAACATCCTATTTAAAATTTATTGTTTTTTCATCCAACACTACTGTCTAAAGATAATTCCAAAAGCTTTTGAGCCTCAACCGCATATTCCAGAGGTAGTTTTTCTATTACGTCACGCACATACCCGTTCACAATAAGTCCAACAGCCGTCTCTGTAGGTATGCTTCGTTGATTACAATAAAAAATCTGCTCCTCACTGATTTTTGAAGTAGTAGCTTCATGTTCAACGGTTGAAGAGTCATTTCTATTCTCAATACAAGGAAAAGTATGTGCTCCACAAGAAGAGCCAATTAGCAAGCTGTCACACTGACTATAGTTACGCGAGTAATCGGCCTTTGCGTCGACATAAATTAATCCGCGATATGTATTCTGACTCTCACCTGATGAGATACCCTTACTGACTACACGGCTACTGGTATGTTTACCATAGTGCAACATTTTAGCTCCGGTATCAGCCTGCTGATGATTATTCGTCACTGCTACTGAATAAAACTCAGCCGAAGAATAATCGCCCATTAGCAAGCAAGAAGGGTATTTCGAAGTAATAGCAGAGCCAGTTTCCACCTGAGTCCATGACAAACGACTATGCTCACCCAAGCAAAGACCTCTTTTAGTCACCAGATTATATATCCCGCCTATTCCATTTTTATCACCGGGATACCAATTCTGAATGGTACTGAATTTTACCTCTGCACGATTCATCACCACAACTTCAACTACAGCGGCATTCAGTTGGCACTTGGTTCGTACGGGTGCAGTACATCCTTCCAAATAAGAAAGATAACTATCATCTTCTGCTATGATCAAGGTCCTTGAGAACTGTCCGGTTTCACCGCTGTTGATACGGAAATAAGCAGAAAGCTCCATCGGACACCTCACTCCACGAGGAATAAAAACAAAAGATCCTTCAGTAAAAACGGCAGTATTAAGCGCAGCAAAAAAATGATCTTTATAAGAAATCACACTTCCAAGGTATTGCCTCACCAGCTCAGGATAAAGCTTCACCGCTTCGCTAATGGAGCAAAAAAGAATTCCTTTACTTTTTAAGACTTCACTAAAAGTGGTTTTCACTGATACAGAATCCATAATTGCTTCCACTGCCACTCCGGTAGATTGGCCGGCAGAAAGCGGTACACCCAATTTATCAAATGTATCAATCAGTTGAGCATCAAAAGCACTCTGGTTATCATTAGCGGATGAAGGGCAAGGTTCTGCATAATAGCTTATTGACTGAAAATCAATATCAGGAATGTGCAAATTTCCCCATTGAGGCATTGACAACGTTTTCCAATATCGATATGCTTCCAGTCTAAATTCAAGCATCCACGAAGGCTCCTGCTTGCGTGAAGAGATATAATATAGGGTTTCTTCGCTCAAACCCTCCTTTAAAACAGAAGTGTCTACATCCGTTTGAAATCCGTATTTATATTCCTGAGATCTATTTTTCTTAAATAAATTATCAAACATGATAAACTATAAAACAGAATCATTTAAAGAATAGCTTGCACCGGCAAACTATTTCATCTGTATCTTTCCTTATTTCAACATAAAAAGAATTACAGCCCATGTCTTCCTTATATAAGAGAAGACGATCTCCATAAGAAGTTTCTTCAACGTAAGCAATTTCCAGCTTATATAATCCGCCGTGATTATAAACATCCAACGAAAAAGAGTTAAGTATACATTCTATATACTTTATGCTATTAACATGACCATTGATGTCTAAGTCGCCATAGGTCACTTTATGTTCAAAACAAGGAATCGTTTCTTTTAATTTAAAACGTTCTTTCGATGTAGAAAGCGCATGGGTTTCATCGCAAACAGAATCAATAATAATTCGATCAAAAAAACGATTCAGATTAACCGGAGTACGATCGGCTTCATGAATTAAAGCCCAAACGGCATGGGCTTTTCCAACCAATCGGTTATCGCTATTAATCAAAGTATACTCCCTATTAATAAAATAATGGTAAACCTTACTAACCCATGTGTGCAAAGTAAAAGGCTCGTTTTTATAAAGGGGTTCCTCTAATTGAATCACTAATCTTGAAATAACCCATGTATATGCCTCCTGATTGTAGTGCCCCATGCCGAATCCAAACTGTCGGGCATGCAAATTAGAGCAGTTCAGAAGGTGATTACCTAACACACTAAAAGACAGCTTGCCCGTATAATCCGCGTGAAAATCCTCTACAATAAAAGGATAGCTACCTATTTTTATATTCTCATTCATAAATATTAATCAATACTGGAGATAAATCCTCCAGACGAAAAAAATCATTTTTCAGTCTGGAGGATATTCAAAAGAAACAAGCAAAAAACACTAAAACACAAATTATATTTTAAAAAAGTATCTCCGAAAGAGCCTTCTTAAGCAAGTTTGTCATATCAGACTGAGGACGATACTCCACAATTGTTTTTCCCTCAACCAAAGCCTCAACCATTTCAGGGGAAAAAGGCAATAGTGCAACTACCGGTACATTTTTTTGTGCACACCAATCTTCCACTTGTCGTGCAACTGTTTGATTCAGAGTACACTTATTAATAATCACATACGTAGGAAGTGAATACTGCCGAACTAACTCTACCGCGCGCTTTAAGTCTGAGAATCCCGACAAAGTGGGTTCGGTTACAATAACAACCTTATCAACTCCTGTTATTGTTGACAGAACAGGGCAACCAATTCCTGGAGGTCCATCTAGTATTGTTACGGGACAAAGTTTCTCCTTCGCTATATTCTTACTGATCTCCCGAATTTGATTCACCATTTTACCGGAATTTTCCTCGCCGGGAGCCAAACGACCGTATACCATATTTCCATGACGAAAAGTACCTATATACATTCGGCTTTTATCAACAGGAATCATAGTTATCGCGTCTACGGGGCAAATCCGGTAACATAACGCACAACCATCACAACTAATTTCATCAATAACGGCTTTACCCTGTGTCATTTCTATAGCATCAAAACGACATAACTCTTCACATCGCCCACAGCCAATGCAGACTTCATTATCGACTTTTGCATGCTTACCGGAAACAAACACAAGTTCCTTATCATGAAAAGGATGAAACAGTAAATACAAGTTTGAGGCATCAACATCACAATCCACCGCCATCACATTTGACACCAATGACATAAATGCTGCACTTATACTTGACTTTCCGGTCCCTCCTTTTCCACTAATTACTGCTATTTCCATATGCTATCAATTTATCGGCAAGACTGTGAAATACTCTATTAGCACCTTCGTGATGTTCAGATACAACTTTTCCTTCGGAATACAAACGGGCTATCTCTTCCTCAAAAGGAATCTCAGCCAACAAAGTATAACCATTCCTTTCTAAATAATCATAAACCTCCCTATCGCCCAAACCAGCTCGATTAATAACAACTCCAAAGGCTTTACCCATTGTCAGAAGAGTATCAATAGCTTGTTTCAAATCGCTCAGTCCAAAAGGAGTTGGTTCTGTTACCAAAATAACAAAATCAGATTTTGCAACCGTTTGAATAAAAGGACAAGATGTACCGGGAGGCGAATCATAAAGTTCATATTCAGATTGATCTTGAAATGCATTCTTCATGGTTGCTTTAATGAGCGGAACCGGTGAAGGATGCCCGGTTGTCATTCTTCCTTCTGCTAAACAAACACTATTCTGATACTTATAAGAAGAAACTGTCCCGACTACAGTACTTGAATTTTCAATTGCACCCGACTCACAAGCAGCGCTGCACGCAGCACATCCATGACATAAATCATTGAGCAACCTGATGTAGCGAGAAGAAGGCATATAAAAAATAGCATGATATTCACAATATTCCACACATTTTCCACAAAAGACACATTGATCGTTATGAATAATAGGCCTGAATTCAGTAACTTCTATTTCATTACACAAATCAGCTTCAAAGAAAGCCAAAGCATTAGGGACCTCAACATCACAGTCAGCCAACGCTACACACTTACCTTTATTTTTTAAAGAATGAAACAAGTTAACCGCAACAAACGTTTTTCCTGTTCCACCCTTACCACTAGCAACTGCAATCTTCATTAATGATCGTGATTACAGCTATTCTCTCCCGTAACTAGCGAATTCTTTAAAAAGTCTTCAACCAATTCCCTAGGAGTTTTAGCATCTGCACCTACAAAAACCTGAATATTCTCTTGACGAAACAGTTCTTTAGCTTTTTCACCCATACCTCCTGCTATTACAGTTCCAACGCCCTGTTGACCAACCCATGCCGGATACAATCCGGGTTCATGCGCCGGTGGTGTAACCATTGTTTCTTCAACAATTAAACCTTCTTGAATGGTTGCCATATAAAATGATTCACAATGACCAAAGTGAGCACATAATTTCCCCCCTTCTGTGGGGATCGCAATTTTTTTATTCATTTTTCTATTCAATTATATATCAGTACTATACTTGTTGATTCAGCAAATCAATAATCTCTTTAATCGTTTTTTCCTGCTTCATCACTATCATCTGAATCTTAAGATCAGTCAAGAGCGACTTAATCTTAACTCCAAAATCACCCGATATAATCTTCACGACTTGGTGAGGAGCTACTATTTGCACGGCAGCCGGACCAGCTCCTTCTTCTGCCGTCTTGGCCGTGTTCAATATAAACTCCACTTTCTTAGTCTCCGTATCATACAATGCAAAAAAAGCACATCTTCCAAAGCGAGGATCCATCGCACTGTCTAATGAATCACCTGTACTAGTTATAGCTACTTTCATAATTATATATTATTTAAAAAATATCTTCATTACCACCACATCTCTGTCGTCTTCTCCCTCTGCATTTACCTCTTCCACAATACAAATGCCTTGTTCCGCCTTCTACCTGTAGAGTCATCTCTTCACTCGAGAACGGCTTTATATTTGGTGATCCGCATAACGCGCAACCCAATATCGTTTCAGTACCTTCATTACGCACAAAATAACAACCACAAGAAGAGCAGTACATCCATTCATTATCTAGTTCAACTTTCCCCCCCTCAATGATAATCTTTCTCCCTTCGACCATCGCCATCGCAATCTTCTCACGAGCCGACATGCAGATACGAGTTAATGTAGGTCTTGAAACTCCCATAAAAAGTGCAGCATCTTGCTGATTATATTTTTCGTAATCACAAAGTCGCAATGCTTCATACTCTTCATACAACAAAAAGACAGCTTCACTCCTTTTCACTGAGCCTGATAGCCCGTAGGGTTTAAAACCCGAAATGGTAGGTACACCTGCAATCTTCCTAACCGACTTTGGTCTTGGCATATTTATTTAATTAAGAATTTTCAGCAAATATAATGAACTATAGTTCATAACTAAAAGCAAAATATCATCTTTAACATTTATAAAGAGAAAAGTGAGGCATATACATGAAGTAACAGTTAGAAAGTAAAACGCGCATCAAAATGCATTTTATTCATCAAAAATTGCGGTGCAATAAATAATTAGTTATTTTTGCCGCAAATCAATTATAATAAGGAAGGAATCAAGACATGGAAAATACAGTCAACATGGATACAACGAAAATTGTAGGAGAAAAAATCAGAACTCTTCGTGAAAGTCTTTCAATCAGCATGGAAGAACTGGCCGAACGTTCCGGACTGGCAGTGGAACAAATAGAACGTATTGAAAATAATGTAGATATTCCTTCATTGGCTCCCCTTATCAAATTGGCCCGCGTGTTAGGAGTGCGACTAGGTACTTTCCTGGATGATCAGGACGAAACGGGTCCTGTTATCTGCCGGAAGAAAGAAGCGAAAGAAACCATTAGCTTTTCAAACAACGCCATACATTCGCGCAGACACATGGAGTACCGTTCGTTGTCAAAATCAAAAGCGGATAGACACATGGAACCTTTCATGATAGATATTGCGCCGACAAAAGACAGCGATTTTATTCTTTCCTCACACGAAGGTGAGGAGTTCATCATGGTCATGGAAGGCACTCTGGAAATAAGTTACGGAAAATATACGTATATACTCGAGGAAGGTGACAGCATCTACTACGACTCCATCGTACCTCACCACGTTCATGCCTTTGAAGGCCAGGCAGCCCGAATCCTCGCAGTCATCTATACCCCGGTATAAAAAACAGAAAGCTAGTATGCAATTATCAAATAGAACTTTGGGGCAATGGCTGGAACATTGGGCAGAAACGACCCCTGACAAAGAGTACGTCGTGTACTCTGACAGAAACTTACGCTTTACGTGGCGAGAGTTTAACAAGCGTGTAGATGATATGGCCAAAGGACTCATAGCCATTGGAGTGGAACGAAATAGTCACGTAGGCATATGGGCGGCTAATGTGCCCGACTGGCTCACCTTATTATATGCATGCGCCAAAATCGGTGCGGTTTATGTTACTGTTAACACCAACTACAAGCAAGCCGAGCTGGAATATCTGTGCGAGAACTCGGATATGCACACGCTTTGTATTGTAAACGGAGAAAAAGACAGTGATTTCGTGCAAATGACCTATCAGATGTTGCCCGAACTGAAAACCTGCGAAAGAGGACATCTCAGCAGCAGCCGTTTTCCTTTCATGAAAAACGTTGTATTCATTGGGCAGGAAAAACACAGAGGCATGTACAACACGCCGGAATTATTATTGTTGGGCAGCATGGTCGACAACAGCGAACTAACCAAGCTCAAAGAACAGGTCGACTGTCACGATGTGGTCAATATGCAGTACACGTCGGGTACCACAGGTTTTCCTAAAGGGGTTATGTTATCGCACCATAACATTGCAAACAACGGCTATCTTACAGGAGAGCACATGGAGTTCACTTCTGAAGACAAGCTCTGCTGCTGTGTTCCTCTTTTCCATTGTTTCGGAGTGGTATTGGCCACCATGAACTGCCTCACACACGGGTGCACACAGGTTATGGTGGAACGATTCGATCCGCTCTTGGTACTAGCTTCTATTCACAAAGAAAGGTGTACCGCAGTCTATGGCGTACCTACCATGTTTATAGCCGAGCTACACCACCCCATGTTTGACTTATTCGACTTATCAAGTCTGCGAACTGGAATCATGGCCGGGTCTCTTTGCCCAGTTGAATTAATGAAACAGGTGCAGGAAAAGATGTTTATGAGAGTAACCAGCGTTTATGGACTCACAGAAACTTCGCCGGGAATGACGGCAACACGTATTGATGATGACTTTGAAGTCAGATGCCACACGGTAGGTCGCGACTTTGAATTCACTGAGGTCAAAGTGCTAGATCCCGAAACAGGCCAAGAATGTCCTGTAGGCGTACAAGGTGAAATGTGCAACCGCGGATATAACAATATGAAAGGTTATTATAAAAACCCGGAAGCTACAGCTTCGGTTATCGACAAGAACGGCTTTCTGCATTCCGGAGACCTTGGAACAAAAGATGAAAACGGAAATTTCCGCATCACGGGAAGAATCAAAGACATGATTATTCGAGGAGGAGAAAACATCTATCCAAGAGAAATTGAGGAATTCCTTTATAAGTTGAAAGGCATAAAGGATGTTCAGGTAGCCGGCATTCCTTCACCCAAATACGGTGAAGCCGTTGGGGCATTCATCATTCTGCAAGAAGGGGCTCAGATTACAGATGCCGACGTTCGCGATTTTTGCAGAAACAAAATTTCGAGATATAAAATCCCTAAATACATCTTCTTTGTAAACAGCTTCCCGATGACGGGTAGTGGAAAAATACAAAAGTTCAAACTAAAAGAGTTAGGCGTGGAACTTTGTAAAAAGCAAGGCATTGAGATTATATAACGTGCAAATGGGGCTATCGTAAAGAATGAGCCCCATTTTTTATCTATTCAGTAACAGGCAAAGTAAAATAGAAGATAGAACCTTCGTTCTCTTTGGAACGTACCCATATCTGTCCTCCCATCTTTTCGACTAACAATCTACAAAGAGTTAAACCAAGTCCGGAGCCTTGAATAAAAGGATCCACTTTCCCAAAACTTTTAAAAATGGTAGCCACCAAATGAGTAGGAATACCAATTCCGGTGTCTTTCACATAAAACTTAATGATATTGTGATGCGTCGTGAAACCAAAATGAATAGATCCGGCAGAGGTAAATTTAACAGCATTGTTTAACAAACTGGCTAAAACCTGAGATATACGACTCCAATCATTCATCACAATCAATGACTCATCAACGTTATCTAGCACAAGCTTCACACCGGAATTAGTCATCAATACATACTTTTCAAATAAATGCCGGCATAAGTCACTGAGCTTAACCGCCTGGCATTGCAAGGTAAGCGTTCCGGATTCAAGTGCTGATAAGTCGAGCACCTCATCAAACATAGAAAGCAATAACCCCGAATTAAATTCAATGATACGTGCATACTCATCTCGGTCGGACTTCTCCGAAGCATCGGCAATCAATTTGGAAAAGCCAACAATCGCATTCAGTGGCGTACGAATTTCATGATTCATATTTGCTAAAAAAGAATTCTTCAATTTGTCGGCAACCTGAGCCTTGCATCGTGCCTCCTCCAACTCTTTTTGTGTTTTATACGCATCAGTAACATCCCAACTCATACCCATTATTAAAACACTACCAGTACCCGATGGTAGTGTTTTTTTTAATGTTTTGATCAGTTTTATGGAACCGTCGGGCATTTTACATTCTTCCTGATACTCCAGCAGATTGTGTTGCAAAACATAATAGTCATCTTCGCGAAATCGGTCTATATCCGTTTTACCAAGGAATATTTCATAGTCATTTTTACCAATAATATCATTAACCTTAACTTTTGCCAGTACACTAAAAGCTTCGTTGCAATATATATATTTGAAATTATTTGCCGGATCCTTAACGAAACAGCTAAAGGGAATATTATTGAGCAAACTAAACATCGTTTTATTTTGCTCAACCACGGTTTCAACAGAAGTCGAAAAGACATCATTTGCATGAAACTGGCACTGAAAATGAGAGCATAACAGCTTCTTCTTGAGATGAGACAGTTCCTCGTTCAGGCTTTCTACCTTATTTTGAAGAAATGTAACTTTATCAACAAGTTCTTTCTCCCTGACATCGGGGCACACTTCCATTCCTATTTATTTTTTTCTTTGTTACAAGTGAACTAATTCAATCACACCATCACAAATATACAACTTTCATACAGATTTATCAACTATCTCCGGAAGTTATAAATTATAAAAAGTATTGTGGCTTTTTGTTGAGACGACTAGAATGTTCTATCTTTGTACCAGTTATTATTAAAACAATTTTTAATTATGTCTTTAGAATTATTCTCTACCCTGCCCTACAAAGTGGCAGACATAACGCTTGCTGACTTCGGTCGCAAGGAAATCGATTTGGCAGAAAAGGAAATGCCCGGCCTGATGGCTCTTCGCGAAAAGTATGGAGAATCAAAACCATTAAAAGGTGCCCGTATTATGGGATCACTTCACATGACCATACAAACGGCTGTGCTCATCGAAACATTAGTATCATTAGGAGCAGAGGTACGTTGGTGTTCATGTAATATATATTCTACACAAGACCACGCTGCGGCTGCCATAGCTGCTGCCGGAGTTCCTGTTTTCGCTTGGAAAGGTGAAACACTAGCCGACTATTGGTGGTGCACACTTCAGGCTTTGAGCTTCGAAGGTGGCAAGGGGCCCAATGCAATTGTTGACGATGGAGGCGACGCAACCATGATGATTCATGTGGGATACGAAGCTGAAAGCAATGCTGCCATTCTTGACAAAGAAGTTCATGCCGAGGATGAAATTGAACTGAATGCCATCTTAAAGCAAGTATTGGCTCAGGACAACGATCGCTGGCATCGCGTAGCAAAAGAGGTTAAAGGCGTTTCAGAAGAAACCACGACCGGAGTTCACCGCCTATATCAGATGAAAGAGGAAGGCAAATTGCTTTTCCCTGCTTTCAACGTAAATGATTCGGTTACCAAATCAAAATTCGATAATCTCTATGGTTGTCGTGAATCATTGGCCGACGGTATTAAACGGGCAACAGACGTAATGATTGCCGGTAAAGTAGTGGTGGTTTGCGGATATGGTGACGTAGGAAAAGGCTGCGCACACTCTATGCGTTCATACGGTGCTCGTGTTCTTGTAACAGAGATAGATCCGATTTGTGCTTTACAGGCTGCAATGGAAGGTTTTGAAGTGGTAACCATGGAAGAGGCATGCAAAGAAGGCAATATTTTTGTGACCACAACCGGTAATATTGACATTATACGTATTGACCACATGGAGCAGATGAAAGATCAGTCAATCGTTTGTAACATTGGACATTTCGATAACGAAATTCAGGTTGACGCCTTGAAAAAGTACAACGGCATCAAACAGGTAAACATCAAACCTCAAGTTGACCGTTACTTCTTCCCCGACGGACACAGCATTATTCTGCTGGCCGATGGCCGTTTGGTAAACTTAGGTTGTGCCACCGGACACCCCTCATTCGTAATGAGCAACTCTTTCACTAACCAAACTTTGGCCCAAATCGAGTTATTCAATAAAGAATATGCCATTGATGTATACAGATTGCCAAAACATCTGGATGAGGAAGTAGCTCGTTTACACCTTGAAAAGATTGGAGTGAAGCTAACTAAGCTTACACCAGAGCAAGCTGCTTACATCGGAGTATCGGCCGAAGGACCTTTCAAAGCCGATCATTACAGATATTAATCTGAAACCGAAGAGCGGTTTGTTGCCTTTGCAGAGGTAACAAACCGCTCTTTATAATACTGAACACAAATGAAAAAGTTCCTCCCTGATTTAATCGCCATCTTAGCTTTTGTAGTCATTTCGTTTGTTTACTTCTTCCCGGCAGTAACGGAAGATCGTATCTTGTTTCAACATGATACTGCCGCCGGAGCCGGAGCCGGACAGGAAGCCAAAGAGTATTACGAACGTACCGGTGAGCGTACTCGTTGGACAAACTCTATATTCGGTGGCATGCCAACCTATCAGATGGCTCCCAGTTACGACTCAACAGACACACTGAAAGTAGCCGAAAAAGCATACCATTTATTCTTGCCGAGCTACGTATGGCTTACCTTTATTATGATGCTGGGATTCTACATTCTGCTTAGATGCATGGGTGTTTCGGCATGGCTTTCGGCATTAGGAGGCATTATCTGGGCTTTTTCTTCCTATTTCTTTATACTGATATCGGCCGGACATATCTGGAAGTTTATCACTTTGGCATACATTCCGCCAACAATTGCAGGAATCGTACTTACATACAGAAAGAAATATCTACTGGGAGGAGTACTTACAGCTTTATTCCTAGCTCTTCAGGTCCTTTCAAACCATGTGCAGATGAGCTATTACTTCCTGTTTGTCATATTGCTCATAGCCGGTGCCTTTTTTGAAGATGCTTGGAGGAACAAAGAACTTCCTCATTTCTTCAAGGCCAGCGGCATTCTCATTGTAGCTGCAATTGTGGGCATCTCTGTCAATCTCTCTAATTTATACCATACTTATGAGTATAGTAAGGAGACCATGCGTGGAAAAAGTGAACTAAAGAGCGAAACAAACAGTGCCCAACAAACCAGTAGTGGATTAGACCGTAATTACATCACACAATGGAGCTACGGAATTGGAGAGACTTTTTCATTAATGATTCCCAATATTAAAGGAGGAGCGTCTGTTCCCATTGCTCAAAATGAAAAAGCAATGGAAAAGGCTAATCCGATGTATGGCAGCATTTACTCACAGCTTACTCAATATTTTGGCGATCAGCCCATGACTGCCGGTCCGGTTTACGTAGGCTCCTTTGTTGTGCTCTTATTTATTCTAGGACTATTTATCGTTGACGGTCCGCTTAAATGGGCATTGGGAGGTGCTACTCTTTTATCAATTTTACTCTCGTGGGGACATAATTTCATGGGCTTTACAGACTTCTTTATTGACTATGTGCCTATGTACAGCAAATTCAGAGCTGTTTCTTCCGCTCTGGTTATTGCCGAATTCACCATTCCTTTACTAGCCATCTTGGCTTTAAAGCAACTATTTGATAAGCCTGAGTTACTAAAAGAAAAAATCAAATACCTATATATCAGCTTTGGTATCACAGCCGGGTTCAGCCTGCTGTTCGCTCTGGCTCCCCGATTGTTCTTCAGCAACTTTATCCCGACACAGGAAATGGAAGCCCTGAAACAAGGCATTCCCGGAGATCAGCTTTCACCCATCCTAGCAAACTTGGAAGAAATACGCGTTTACTTACTGACATCCGACGCATGGAGAAGTTTCTTCATCATTATAATAGGTACGGCTTTACTCTTGGCATACAATGCCAAAAAGCTCAAACCCACTATGACTATATTGGCAATAGCGGTTCTCTGCTTGGGAGATATGTGGATTGTGAACAAGCGTTACCTGAACGACGAACAGTTTGTTCCCGCCAGTCAGCAAACAGAAAGTTTCCAGCAGACAGAAACAGACAAAATCATTCTGCAAGATAGTGCCTTGAATTATCGTGTACTTAATTTTGCAACCAACACATTCAACGAGAATAATACAGCTTATTGGCATAAGAGTGTTGGCGGGTACCATGCAGCCAAACTGAGACGCTACCAAGAAATGATTGATCATCACATTGGCAAAGAGATGCAAGCCACTTACAGTGCGATAGCCAATGCACAAGGAAATATGGATAGCGTAAATGCCAATGCATTCCGTGTGTTGAACATGCTCAATACTAAATATTTCATATTCCCCGTTTCACAAGGCAAGACAGCACCGTTGCTGAATCCTTACGCCTATGGCAATGCCTGGTTTGTAAACGAAATACGGTATGTAGCTAACGCCAACGAAGAAATGAACGCTTTGGATTCCATACAACCTACGCAGACAGCCGTAGTTGATTCACGATTTAAACAATCTTTAAATGGCGTTCAAACAGCATTTAAAGATTCAACATCAAGCATTATGCTTACCAGTTATGCACCTAACAAGCTGGTGTATCAAAGTCAATCGCCACAAGCTGGAATCGTCGTATTTTCTGAAGTCTATTACCCGGGATGGAAAGCCACCATTGACGGTCAGCCGGTAGAGATTGCCCGTGCCAATTACATATTGAGAGCCATCAGTGTTCCTGCCGGGAAACACACCATAACAATGACTTTCGACCCTGAAAGTTTACATATCACGGAACGGATTGCTTATGGTGGACTAATCGTATTACTTTTAGGAATTATAATCTTGTTGTACAACTGCCGCAAGTCCTTACCGACTAGTAGTAAAAAGTAGAAAGAATAGACTAAAACAGTAACTATACACGAACGGGAAGTCGGCCACTAAAGCCACTTCCCGTTCGGTCGTTTAAATCAAATCAGAATACAGATAAACTGCAAGTAATCTTGTCGTCTATAAAAAAACTCACTATCTAAGCATTATTTATTGATTGGCCTTTATTTTACCATTTTTGGGTTTATCCTTTTTCTTATCCAGCTTCAGCCATTTCTCATACTGTTCCGGATTTAAGATTTTCTTCATACTCTGCTCCTTCTTTTTCTGAGCAGCCATCATCTCTTCTTTAGAAACGTTACCGTTACCAGGTCGTTGTCCAAAATCAGGTCTTTCACCTCCCATAGCCGGGGGAAAACCATCACCTCCTTCAAAGTCGGCATTACCCTCCTTCATCGGAGGACGCATTCCAGATGCTCCATCAGCTTGCTGGCTGGAGAAGCGCGCTTTTTGTTCTTTCAGATAAAGTTTATAGACCTTCTTATACTGTTTGTCAGTCAGTTGCAACTCACTTTGCAGTTCGTCACACATCTTTTTAGCAATCTTCTCAGGAGAAGGAACTTCACGCGGCAATTTGGCGTCTGTTTTTTGTTGAGCCATCACCGAAACATTCCATGCAAAGCATGAAAACAAAAGAATCAAACTTGTTTTAAGCAATCTATTCATAAGGCATATTTATTTAAAAACAATTCAAATATGCCGGCTTTGAACGAGATAAAAAAAAGGAATCGACAAAAAGACTTTTTGTCTCTACAAATTGCTACTTTTTCAACAAACGTTTGCTCAGATAGCGGACGGGGTACCACACAGAAAGGAAACCTACCGTAATAACAGTAAAGAAAATAAGAATCACATCGGTAGCATGAACGCTCACCGGATAAGCATCAATTACAAAACTGCCACTCGCCCCACCCAGGGAAATGAGTCCGAATCGTTGCTGTATGTAGCAGAGACCCAAGCCCAGAATAATGCCAACGAAAGCTCCAAAAGCTGATATAAGACGCCCTTCAAAAAGAAAGATACGACCAATTAACTGATCATCTGCCCCAAGAGAACGCAACGTTTGCACATCCTCCTTTTTATCGAGAATCAGCATAGAAAGAGAGCCTATTACATTGAAACAGGCAATCATTAAAATAAAGGTAAGAAACAGATAAGAGATTAACTTTTCAATCTCCATGATTCGAAACACATCGGCTTGTTGTTCATATCTGTCCTGCACACGGAAGCGTTCTCCCAACAGTCTTTCTATTTTCTTTTTTGCAGAAGAAACATCAACACCCGGTTTTAGCTTCAACTCAATGGCAGAAACCTCCGAGTCATAATCAAACAATTTTCTGGCAAAGGCCAGTGAGGTAAGAATATAATGCCCGTCGTACTTCTGTTGATTAACAACAAACACCGCTCCCGGTGAATAAAGATACTCCATGTTAAAAGAAGAAGCCGGGTTGGCCATGTTCACTTTCATGTTGCGTTTGGGTGCATACACCTGAAGCGGGTCCACAAACTGAATGCCCGTGCCCAAGTTCGACACAAGTTCCACTCCCATCACACCATAATCAACAATCGAGTCATGCAGCACAAACTCACCCGTACCATACAAAATACTGTCTATCGAGGTAAGTTCCTCGAAATTATCCTGCACCCCTTTGATAACAGCCATGACCTGACGATCCTTGTACTGCACCATAGCGCTCTCTTCGAGGGTTTCTGTAAAAACAGCAACTTCAGGCATCGCACGAAGTTGCTGTATGTTTTTGTTTTTTGAATCGAAGACCTTTCCTTCGGTAACAGTAATCTTCAGTTCGGGATCGAATGCCGTAAAAAAGCTGGCTACCATATCCTGAAAACCGTTGAAGACCGACAGGGTACAAACCAGCGCTAAAGTAGCCAAGGCAACTCCACACACCGATACACCCGAGATGATATTGATAGCGTTATGCTTCTTTTTCGAGAAAAGGTAACGTTTTGCTATGTAAAAGGGAAAGTTCACTTCAACAACGAATCTATCTTTTGAAGATAATCTAGTGAATCATCAATAAAGAACTTCAACTCCGGTATGATGCGCAACTGATGTCTTACGCGCGTACCTAGTTCAAAACGAATCGATTTCATATTCTCATTGATGTTCTTCACCAACTCCTCTCCTTTTTCCGAAGGGAAGATACTCAGATAAACTCTGGCAATACTCATATCAGGGCTGATCCTTACTACACTCACCGATACCAATGTTCCTTGCATTGCCTTCGTCTGCAGCAGGAAAATTTCACTTAATTCCTTTTGTAACAGGCGTGAAATCTTATTTTGTCTGGTCGTTTCCATTTTCTACTATTTTAATTGTTCTTGCTTATTCATTCTTCTTTCGAATAATCGTTAATCCGTCTCTCAACGGAAGAATAACTTTCTCAACCCTGTTATCTTTTGCCACGAATTCATTAAAAGCCTGAATACCGATTGTCTGCGCATCATTGGGATTGGGAGTTTCAGTAACATGCCCGTCCCACAACGTGTTATCAGCAATAATGTAGCCTCCCGGCGACAGATGTGCCAAAGACATCTCGTAGTATTCCATATACTTTCTTTTGTCTCCGTCAACGAAGACCAAATCAAAAGTAATGCCCAATTGCGGCACGCGCTCCAGGGCATCACCAATATAGAACTTTATTTTATCCGCATAAGGTGATTGTTCCAACCAAGGGCGGGTAAAATCTTCCTGTTCATCATTTATTTCAAAAGTATGCAAAAGAGATCCTTCATCCAGGCCTTCCGCCATACAAAGGGCCGAATAGCCACTGTATGTTCCTATCTCAAGAATCTGTTTCGGACGTATCATGCGGACAAACATTTTGAGCATCCGCCCTTGCAGATGTCCCGAAGCCATCCGCGGACGTAACAATTTCACATGCGTATCTCGATAAAGAGCCTTTAAATAGTCGTCTTCCTCATCAATATGCCTGAGAATATACTCCTCCAATACGTCCGAATTCAGCATTATCTTTCAATAAATGTAGGCAACAGATAATCTTTCGCTTTCAAAAGAATTGTTCTCACCTTATTAATTTCCAAGAAAGATGTTCCGCCACCTTCTCCGAAGCTACCACTGAGGTAAGCTACCATATCTTCTTCCACCAAGCGACCCTCTTTCAACAACAAATCGAGTGCTGAAAAGAAATAAGCCTGAGCGTTGTCTTTTTCTTCCAGGTAAATAGGCAATACACCGTAAGAAAGAGCAAGAAGTCTCATCGTTTTCTCCTTGTAGCACATAGCTAAAACAGGATATTTACCTCTGAAAGCAGCCAGATAACGAGCAGTGCGTCCGGTATAACTATCTGTAATGATAGCGCGGATATGCATCTTTGAAGTAGCCTTCACTGCTTGTTTTGCCAAGAAAGCCGTTACGTCGATATTATCTGAACTCAAAGGAATGCGAATATCATTTTCTTCTATCTTATCCTTTTCGGCCTGCTCTGCAATTTTAGCCATTGTTTGCACAGCTTCAACAGGATATTTACCGTAAGCCGTTTCACCGCTGAGCATCAAAGCATCCGTACGATAATAAATTGCATTGGCAATATCCGTCACTTCGGCACGAGTAGGGCGCGGATTATTAATCATGGTGTGCAACATTTGCGTAGCAACGATTACCGGTTTCTTAGCCAATACACATTTACGAATAATCATGCGCTGAATTCCCGGAATCTTTTCCTGTGCCACCTCAATACCCAAGTCGCCACGAGCTACCATCACTCCGTAAGCTACTTCCAGAATTTCGTCGATGTTATCAACACCTTCCTGGTTTTCTATTTTGGCAATAATCTTAATCTCACTGTTGTGCGCATCAAGAATCTCCTGAATATCAAGAACATCCTGTTTGTTACGAACAAAAGAGTGAGCAATGAAATCTATATCCTTTTCAATAGCGAACAGAATGTTGTTTCTGTCTTTTTCAGTCAGCGAAGGCAAGTTTATACGAACCCCCGGAACATTCACGCTCTTGCGACTTCCCAGTGTAGCTTCGTTTTGCACTTCACATAAAAGTTCGCAATCAGTTTTATCTATTACTTTCAAGGCAAGGTCTCCATCGTCTATCAGAACATCACCGCCTACGCGCACATCATTTACAAAACCCGTATAAGAAACAGAGATGCAATCGCGAGTAGTTTCCTGATCCGGATTTCCTACCACTTTCACTTTATCGCCGATTGAATAAGGGATGGGTTCTGCGCATGCTGTAGTTCTAACCTCAGGACCTTTGGTATCCATAAGAATCGCTATCTTATTAGATACGGTACGCACGTTATTGATAATACGTTCCGAGCCTTCTTTGTCGGCATGAGCTGTGTTCATACGAACCACATTCATGCCGGCTTCATACAGCTTGGCTATAAAATCAACGTCGCAGCGACGATCTGAAATAGACGCAACTATTTTAGTATGCTTTTTCATAAATTCAAAAAAATGTAATAGTTAATATTATTTTCCCGTTAGTGCTTCTAATGCTAATTGATAAGATTTAAGTCCGAAACCACAGATTACACCTTTGCAGGCCGCTGCAATCATGGACTTGTGTCTGAAAGATTCCCTTGCATGAACATTAGATATGTGTACTTCCACCACCGGAGATGTTACTGCCCGTATGGCATCTTGCAATGCAATAGAAGTATGAGTATAAGCGCCGGCATTCAGAATGATGCCGTCCACATCAAAACCTGTCTCCTGTATCTTATCAATCAGCTCACCCTCTGTGTTAGATTGATAATAAGAGATCTCCACATCCGGATAATTGGCCCGGAGTTCTATCAAAAAGTCCTCAAAAGTAACGCTTCCGTAGATAGAAGGTTCACGTTTTCCAAGCAGATTGATATTAGGCCCGTTAATAATTTGTATCCTCATAACACAATCATAATGTTTTTAATACCTTTGTTGTTCAAGAACAATATTTCAAGGTGCAAAGATACGAAAAAGAAATGATATTAAATGAAAAAACAGGCAATAAGCAGAGTCGGGTAGATATAATTAAGAAGTATAACCAATACCTGAAACTCGAAAAGGGTCTTTCGCTTAACACGTTGGAGGCTTACAACGCCGATATAACCAAATTACTGGCGTTTTTAGAGGGTGAAAACATAGAGCTTCTGAACACTACGCCCGAAGATCTGGAACAATTTATCGCCGGACTACATGACATCGGGATTACAGCTCGTTCCCAAGCTCGCATCATGTCGGGAATTAAATCGCTTTTCGGCTTTCTGATGTTAGAAAAGATCATAGAAAAAGATCCGTCCGAGTTGATTGACAATCCGAAAATAGGTTTTAAAATACCCGAAGTCCTGAGCATTCAAGAAATTGACAGCATTATTGCCGCTGTTGACCTCAGCAAGAAAGAAGGACAACGTAATCGGGCTCTGCTCGAAACCCTTTATAGCTGCGGATTGCGGGTGTCGGAACTGATCACACTGAAATTATCGGACTTGTATTTAGATGATGAATTTATTCGGGTAGAAGGAAAAGGACAGAAACAAAGACTAGTTCCTATTTCAAAAAAAGCAATCAAGGAAATTCAGTTTTATATGGCAGACCGTCATTTGGTTACCGCCAAGAAAGGACACGAAGATTTTCTGTTCCTCAGCAGAAGAGGCACACACCTATCACGCATCATGATCTTTCATATTATTAAAGAGCTTGCAGATGAGGTTGGTATTATAAAAATAATCAGTCCGCACACTTTCAGGCATTCTTTTGCCACACACTTGCTTGAAGGCGGCGCCAATCTTCGTGCCATTCAAATGATGCTGGGACACGAATCCATAACGACAACCGAAATTTACACACACATAGATCGCAGTCGTTTGAGGAGTGAAATCATAGAACATCACCCCAGAAACATCAAAGCAAGAGAGAAAAAAGAGAACATATAAACAAACAGAAGCAGTAAGACGTTTATTAGTAGTTAACCACTATGCGAATCAATCAAGCATTTATTATATTAAATTTTGATAAAAACAAAATGGTAATTGCCAAAATAGACATATTTTAATATCTTTGCGTAGCTTTCATAACTGTTTCATTGAGAGCAAACGAATAGACGAAATTTCAATTACAAACATTTAATTTATACCTAAAATGATTAAGAAGTTGTATTTGCCGTTATTAATGGCTATGATTGTTGCACTGTCATCGTGCAGCAAAAAGATGGGTGAATTGTCATCGGACTATTTCACAACGACTCCTCAGGTTCTTGAAGCCGTAGGAGGTAAAGTTCCTGTTACTATTAACGGAAAGTTCCCAGAAAAGTATTTTAATAAGAAGGCTGTAGTAGAAGTTACTCCGGTTCTGAAATGGGATGGCGGACAAGTAAAAGGTCAGCCTGCTGTGTTCCAGGGCGAAAAAGTAGAAGGCAACGACCAGACCATTTCTTATAAGATGGGTGGTAACTACACAATGAAAACTTCTTTTGACTATGTTCCTGAAATGGCTAAGTCTGAACTTTACCTGGAATTCAACGCTAAGATTGGTGACAAAACAGTAGCTATTCCTGCTGTGAAGATTGCCGATGGTGTTATTTCTACTTCAGAACTGATCAACAACACATTGAACAATGCAAACACTGCATTGGGAGAAGATGCTTTCCAACGCATCATCAAAGACGCTCACCAAGCTAACATCATGTTCCTTATCCAACAAGCTAATCTTCGTGCAAGCGAATTGAAGTCAGCTGGCATGAAGGATTTCCACAATCAAGTGGCAGAAGTGAACGCTGCTGAAAACAAAAAGATCAGCAACATCGAAATCTCAGCTTACGCTTCTCCTGATGGAGCTACAGATTTGAATACCGGTTTGGCTGAAAAGCGTGAAGCTAACACCAACAAATACCTTAGCAAAGAATTGAAGAAAGCCAAAGTTGATGCAGTTGTTGATGCAAAATACACTGCTGAAGACTGGGAAGGTTTCCAAGAATTGGTTTCTAAATCAAACATCCAAGATAAAGAGTTGATTCTTCGCGTACTTTCAATGTACCAAGATCCTGAACAAAGAGAAAGAGAAATCAAAAACATCTCTTCAGTTTACAAGAACCTGGCTGACGATATCCTTCCTCAGTTGAGACGTTCACGTTTGACTTTGAACTACGAAATCATCGGAAAATCTGATGAAGAGATCGCTAAATTGGCTGACGCTGATGCAAGCAAATTGAATATTGAAGAGATTCTTTACGCTGCAACATTGACAAATGACAACGCTAAGAAAGCAGCTATCTATACGAAAGCTACTCAACAATTCCCTAACGATTACCGTGCATACAACAACCTTGGTGCATTAGCATTCCAAGCCGGTGATGTTACTAAAGCTGAATCATTCCTGAGCAAAGCTGCCAGCTTGAAAGCTGCTCCTGAAGTGAGCATGAACCAAGGTCTTCTTGCTTTGGCAAAAGGCGACAAGACTGCTGCTGAAACTTACTTGGGCAAAGCTGCCGGTGCAAAACAAATCAATGAAACACTTGGTAACTTGTATGTAGCTCAAGGTCAGTATGACAGAGCTGTAAATGCTTTTGGCGACAGCAAAACAAACAGTGCTGCTTTGGCACAAATCCTTGCTAAGGATTACAACAAAGCAAAGAGCACATTGGCTAACGTTGCTAAACCCGATGCTTACACAGATTATTTGATGGCTATTCTGGGCGCCAGAACCAACAATGTATCTATGCTTACAAGCAGCTTGAAGAGCGCAATTCAAAAAGATAGCTCTTTAGCTAAGAAAGCAGCTAAGGATCTTGAATTCGCTAAATATGTAACTAATGCTGATTTCTTAAGCATTATCAAATAAGAAGAGATTCTTTTCTAACATAGATAAGAGTTGCCTGCTACATTAAATGCGGGCAACTCTTTTTTATTTCCCGTAAAAGGCTTACATTCGCAAAAAAAAGAATGAACAAGCTATCTTTACTTATTATATTACTTGCTGCATTGTGGGGCTGCCAATCCAAATCGGGCAAAGCAAAAATCAGCGGCGAGCTGACAAACGCAGGTAACGACACCATCTACCTTTATGGAACCGATGAGCTAACCAACCTGATGGATACGGTTTACGTAACCAACAATGAGTTTTCGCACTCACTGGAAACAGATACGCTTGCTTCGGGGGTACTTCTTTTCACGAAAAGTAATAAAAAGATTCCTTTCTATTTCAATAAAGGCGACAAGGTTACCCTGTCGGGCGATTTGGAGCATCCTGTCATTCAGGGAAATGTTCCAAACGAACAGCTCACAGCTTTCCTGCAATCCATCCGTTACGGTTCGGCACCGCAAAGTGAACAGTTAAAGCAGGCCGAAGCCTTCATTCGTTCCAACACCGACTCCAAAGTATGTGTTTATATCATCAAAAATTATTTCTTAAAAGCAGAAAATCCTGATTACAAAAAGATAAAAGAGCTGATTAACGTACTGACCGGTCCAATGAGAGACGATCCGTACATCTATTCATTGTCCGAACAGATCGACAAACAAAGTCAGCTGGCCGTAGGCAACGTGGCACCTTACTTCAGTCTGCCCGATGTAAACGGAAAAAGAGTAGCGAGATCGGACATTAAGGACAAATACATTCTGCTTAATTTCTGGGCATCGTGGAGTGCTCACAGCCGCAAAGAATATGCTTCTCTCAGAAAGCTGCACAAAACATACGGCTCCAAAAGCAACTTTACACAAATAGGAATCTCAGTCGATGTAGATAAAGAAACCTGGAAAATGGCCGTGAAAGCCGACACGCTCAATTGGCAACAACTGTGCGACTTGGGCGGATGGGAGTCGCCCACGGTTAAACAATTCATGGTACGGGCACTACCCACTTACTACCTCCTTGCTCCCGATGGCAAGATTGTGCTGCAAAGCAACAAAAGCAGTGCGGTAGAGGCCAAACTGAAAGAGCTACTTACCAAGTAATTATTTCAAAACACTTGAATCTAATCATCAAAAACGACAAATCATGCTAGTAAAACTATTCGGGGCCGCTGTTCAAGGGATAGATGCCACCATCATAACCATCGAAGTGAACAGTAGCCGAGGCTGCATGTTCTATTTAGTGGGACTGCCCGACTCGGCAGTGAAGGAGAGTCACCAGCGCATCATCTCCGCTTTGCAGGTAAGTGGTTACAAAATGCCCACCAGCAATATTGTTATCAACATGGCACCGGCCGACATCCGCAAGGAGGGTTCTGCTTACGATTTGCCCTTGGCCGTGGGCATGCTTGCAGCTAGTGAAACCATTTCGGACGAGAAACTTTCTCGTTTTCTCATCATGGGCGAGCTCAGTCTGGACGGAAGCATCCAGCCCATGAAAGGAGCATTGCCCATTGCCATCAAAGCACGCGAGGAATCTTTCGAAGGACTTATTGTTCCGGCACAAAACGCCCGCGAAGCGGCAGTGGTGAACAACCTCAACGTGTACGGCGTAACGCATATCAAAGAAGTCATTGAATTCTTCAGCGGAAAACGAGAACTCACGCCTACCGTGGTAGATACCCGCACCGAGTTCTACAACCAGCAGGAGATTTACGAAGCCGATTTTGCCGATGTGAAAGGACAAGAGAACGTAAAACGCGCCCTCGAAGTAGCATCGGCGGGCGGTCACAATGCTATTATGATCGGTGCGCCGGGCAGTGGCAAGTCCATGATGGCCAAATGTTTGCCATCCATACTGCCCGCCCTCACGCTAAAAGAAAGTTTAGAAACAACCAAAATACATTCGGTAGCCGGGAAGTTAAGCAAAAACTCGTCGCTCATTTCGTGCAGACCGTTTCGTGCGCCTCACCACACCATTTCGCAGGTAGCCCTCGTAGGCGGTGGAAGCACCCCACAACCGGGAGAAATCAGCTTGGCGCACCACGGAATTTTGTTCCTCGACGAGCTTCCTGAATTCAGCAGGAACGCACTTGAGGTACTCCGACAACCGCTGGAAGACAGGAAGATCAGCATCTCACGCATCAAATGGAGTGTAGAATATCCGGCAAGTTTCATGCTGATTGCCTCGATGAACCCCTGCCCTTGCGGCTACTATAACCACCCCACGAAAGCGTGCGTCTGTAATCCCGGACAAGTACAAAAGTACTTGAACCGCATTTCCGGCCCGTTGCTCGATCGCATTGACATTCAAATAGAAATAGTCCCCGTACCTTTTGATAAAATATCAAGCAGTCAGGCAGCCGAGCCCAGCCACGTTATTCGCCAGCGCGTAAAAAGCGCCCGCAAAATTCAGGAAGATCGGTTCAAAGAACACCCGGGCGTGCATTGCAATGCCCAGATGAACAGTCGGCTACTAGCCCGATACGCCCGTCCCGACGACAAAGGATTGGAATTACTCAAGCACGCCATGCACCGGCTGAACCTGTCGGCCCGCGCCTACGACCGCATACTCAAAGTAGCCCGTACCATTGCCGATTTGGAAGGAAGCCCAACCATACAGTCGCCTCACCTGGCCGAAGCCATCGGTTACCGTAACCTCGACAGAGAGAACTGGGCAGGCTAATTGCACGTAGCGCACTCATTAACTCATTTACCAATGGAGACTAAGCACTTTTGTAAGCAGAAACAGTTCGTCACAGCATACGATGCCATTCGTCCCCGCATGCGGAGACTGATGGCACAGCATGCGGGGCCATTCGTCACCGCTACCCGGGACGAACTGTAATTAAAGAAGAAATGGCTTAGTTTGTAGCATAAAACGTTTTAGAAAGTACAAGTAAAACCCTTAATCTCTCTCTTATATATGGATAAAAATAATTATTTCAAATTCGAACTGACTCTCCTTTTTAAAGCTAAAAAGCTGAGACAGACAATGATCTTCTGTGCCTATCAAATTTTGCTCAGCTATATAATTATTCGGGGAGTCATCATTCACTCGGACATGTGTAGAATAATCTATTTCCCCTTATTAATTGCTGCACCCGGAGGCGCATGCATTCAATACATTTCACGTATTCATGCCCAATACATCAGTCGGCAGGGAAATAATTCTTTGTCGTTACGTACCATTATAAATAAAAAGTACTATTTGTATTGCTTTTTATCACTCATCGTGATGGTACTATTACTGCCCATATTAGCAAGAGGGGTGAGTCTTTTTGACCTCGTAACATATTACTTCACCGGCATCGGTCCGGTTCTCTTCCTATCTTTCCAAATGTCACGATGGGATAATAAAAGAATGAATTTGAACGAGGGGTTTTTCCCAGATAACGGAATGAACAATACAAAGCAACTCCTGATAGGTTTGGCTTACTACACCTTATTTATACTGCTAGTGTTAGCAGCAAGTTTCTTTCTTGAATCAGACGAGCTGCACCTTTGCGTGCTGCTTTTCTCGCTTGCTTTTGTTATCACTCACCGACTATGGTTGCCTCAACTAGCCGACTATTACATGAAGAACAAGTACCATCTAATAGATGACACGAATATAAATCAAGAAACCAATATATAAATTATGTCAGCACAGTACGATCTAGTAAAAGTTCCTACAGGGAGCAATGAAGAAAAAGAAGAGTTACTTTACCCCCGCATCGTGTCGAGCGGAACCATCGACACAGAAACACTTATTGAACGCATATCGCAATCGTCCACATTCACGCCGGGCGACCTGAAAGGGGCTTTGCAGGAGTTTACTCATTCGTTGACCGAATACCTGAAAGACGGTTATACGGTTGAGCTGGGAGAAATAGGATATTTCTCACCTTCCATCAAGGGACGAGGAGTTAAAAACAAGAAAGACATTCGTTCTACGTCTATTACTTTTAAAAGCGTCAACTTCCGTGCCAACAAGAAGTTGAGGAGAAACCTGCGGGGAGACCTGCAACGCAGCACCAACGGCTTCCGGCAGTCGGCACAAGTAGGTGAAGAAGAACGTCTTCGCCGCTTACTTCATTATCTGGAAGCCAACTTCTTCATTACCCGAGTGCAATACACACATCTCACCGGCTTATTAAAAAATAGAGCATTGGCAGAGTTGCGTAAGTTTGTAACCGATGGCTTGCTGGAAATAAAAGGAACCGGTAACCGGCTTGTGTTTATCAGAAACTCTTCTTTATAAGAAGAGTTTCTGATAAGAACCTCCTAATATCTCATCAAGAAATAGATACATCATTTTGAAGATTATATTTTTACACATATAAAGCAGGAAATCGAAAATCACTATACATAAATAAAGTAATCATCTATGTAATTGCGGGAATAGTCATCGCTGCTATTCTCATTTTCATTATCGGGTTGCTACTACCCCAAAAAAGAGTCGCAAGAAGAAAAGTGCATTACAACGTTTTGCCCGATACTTAATATAAAGCAGTAACCAATAATAACAATTGGAAGTACCGTCTGAATTTAAATGATTTCGTTATCCATAATAGAGACGATGCAAATGTTTGGGATGAAGTCAGTAAAGATAAACAAGTATCCGATATCAACGTCCATTTTCTTTTTACTCGTTCAATATAGAAGAAGAGCTATTCACGGGACATTGGACAGGTGAATTTGAATCGGATGGCAATGGCCAAACTATATTTATTACTACCAAGCATATCTGCATAAAAAGTCATTTTATAAAAACACTATACTACCTTTATTTCAATATAGCGAAACTAATAGACAAATATTATGACAATAAAAAAAGCAACCGTATCTGGATTTATCAATAGTATCAACAACAGAGAACTGCTATAGTGAACATTAGGTAACACTATTTACAACCTAAAATCAATAAAGAATAGCAGAGAAATTCAGAGTTCAAGAATAGTATTAATGAAGAAATACAGAAGAACTAGTTGAAACCGAATATTGTTACTATGTCATAGTTATTTCATTTCTTATCACTATGATTATTTGACTATTTTCTGAATCTTATTTAATCTCAAGCTTAACAAACTAAAGAAGAACAAGCTCCATCAATGATTACTTTTACTGCAGTTCGCGCAAAGATTGTCTAATCCGGTTGTAATTTGAATGAAGAAGAACCTCAAAAGCAACAATCAGAATCTTATATCTAAAGTGTAATCTTAAAGGACTTTAAGGTCAAAAAATGCATAAATAGACCTAATGACAACAGCATAAAGAGTTACTCCATCAATAATAGATAAATTGCACTATTCAATTATATAAGTAGACCAATCGGCATAATGGAGAACCTACATAGTTAACTATAAGAGAGGCTTAACAATCCTCTTGGTAAATCGGAAGAAATTTGAGAGAAGAAAATAAACTTGAAGAATCATTCTCTGATTTAGCAAAAAACAAGTAATTTTGCACCTAAACTTAAAAAGGCATGCTTTTTGACAATACAAAATATTTGGGTTATAAATTTCCTGAGCCGCAGTACTTAGGAGCAAAGTATATTCACAGAGGATGGATTGCTCAATTCATCCCTGATGATACGAATACAGTCTTGGATGCATTCTCTGGCTCTCAATCTATAGCATATATGCTCAAACAATTAGGCAAGAAAGTAGTAACAAACGATTTTCTAAATTTTAATAATTTGATCGGAAAGGCATTGATTGAAAATCCAGGATACATCCTCGAAAAGCATGATATAGATATACTTTTCTCTGATAATAGCAACCCAAAAGAATTTAATTTAATGGAGAAATTGTATACAGATTTGTTTTTCCTACCCAAAGAGGCTGCTTTTGCAGATAGCTTTCGAAGTAATGTGAGATTCTTGAACAACCCTTATAAAGAGGCTCTGGCTCTAGCTGTAATGTGTCGAAGCATGACCCGAAAAGTAACAATGGGACATTTTGCTCACACACAAGCATTGGTGTATGCTGCTGATCCAACTCGTATCAAACGCAACCGTAGCTTGATACGTCCATTGAAAGACTTATTTATGGATTTACTTCCAGAATATAATGCTGCTGTATTCGACAACCAAAAAGAAAATGAAAGTTATAATAAAAATATTCTAGATTTATTAGTTCAACTGAATAACATAGACTTGGTATATTTTGATCCTCCATATTGTAATAGCCATGCCGATTATCAGTCTTTCTATCATTTGTTAGAAACATATGTTGAATACTGGAAAGACAAACAATTTGTAAACGGAACCAAGCGTTATGAACCTAAAAAGTATAGCGGATTTGACAAAAATAGCGAAGCACTTACAAATCTCCAACTGATGTTTGATCGCGCCAACCATATCCCTACTTGGCTCGTAAGCTACAATAATCGCAGTTATCCTGATATTGAAACTATGGTAGGCATGATTGAGCCTTACCGTAATGTCAGAATAGAAAGAAAAACATATAGAGCCGGACGCGGAGGCAAAGGTAGCGTTGCAGGTAGTAGCGAGATTCTTTTAGTATGTACAAGAAAATAAATATTAATATACTATGAATAACTTTGATAAATGGGATAAGGAATTTAGAGCTCAAAATCTAAATGCATTTAATCATAATGAGAACGGATTATTATGGCTCAAAGTGCGTGCTGTGTGTAGATGCAAACAGATTCAACAATTCCTTGAAGAGAATACGATAACACTCACTACGACTAAAATTGCAGACCAAAATGTAGAGTTGTTTAAGAAACTCGAGAGTATACCTGATGCAATGCAACAACTTGATAATTATTTAAACAAAAAAAGCCATGAATGGTATGATGCAATAGGTGTTAATGAAGATAGACTGAAAGAAGATTTATATAAAGTGCAACATTATGTTTGGGGCGGCGATCAAAACAATTCATTAGACAAGCATTTAGTAAGCAGGTATGTAAAAGTGATTAGCAATTATGATGAGTTAGTGAGCAAACAAAGTGAAATTGCTGATAACGCATGGAAGTATGTACAAACAAGCTGGTACAACAACTGGACGTCATACCTTATTGAATCATTATTTAAAAATCATAAAAAGGTAATTTCTGCTGTGGGTGAAATAAAAAGCGTTGATTTCTTTCTAGATAATAATCCTATTGATTTGAAGGTTACATTCTTTCCGCAGCAATACATGAATGACAAGTTAAAAGCAAAACTAGGGAGCAGAGAACTTACATGGTTGAAACAAAAAGCAAAGAAGTTCAATGTCACGGCTGATACGACACAAACGGAATCTCAACAAATGTATACACTTTCAGAAAAGCTGTCAGAGATAGGACACTCCGAAATTATTAATGAATTGAACGAAAAGCGCAAAGAAGTTATAACCGAGGCTCAAACAAATACAATGGAACTGATGACATGGTTATACTCCAATCAAGGTGAAATGCGTTTTGGTGCAGAAAATAGAATCTTTGTAATTCTTGTAGATACGGCTGATATGAGCCAGTCATGGAAAATGAAACGTGCATTTTCTTTGATAGAACCTAAAGTAAAACTTTATTTAGATGATTTTAAAGCAGACTCTTTGAAAGAGATTAATTTTACATTTAAAGGAAACAATTATAAGAGTCTCGCCGATGTGATATTTGTGGTTAAAGAGTGAAAATGTATTAAATATGTGAATACTTGTTTTAGTTAATTGGCCATCAATAGTCATTGGCAACACGCCATAATTTATTGCTGTGATTTCTCGGATTGTTCACAAGTGTACTTCCACTCTTCTCAACTTGTAGAGCGATTTCCACATAAATATTTTCAATTTTTGCACATAATCTTTTCTCTACAAGCCATAGGATACTTGAATCTCTTCCAAATTTTGCATTATAAAATTAACATTTATCATCTGATTCTAAATAATGATTGTTCGTTACCATTAATAATATTCTGTTGGTAATCATCAAGACTTTCTATCAGATTGCTTGGTATAAACTCTATGGGATAATCTCAATTATTATACAATCCAACTCCATATACCGATATTGAGTAAAGTAACAATCTCTTTTCGGTCTAATTCTATTTCACTATCCGCTGATAATGGCAAACCAGTAACTTGCCTGTTTCATCGTGCAGATGCATGCCGTTGCCCTCACAATAACGGAAGAGAGAGCATTGCGCGCACTGTCCCGAACGCAGCCACTCACGTTTTCTAAACGTCTGATAACCGTTTTCCCATACATCCATGAAATTATCTTTGTAGATGTTTCCTTGCGAAAAGTTACTGCGAATACTGGGACAAGCGCTGATAGAGCCGTCAACCAATACCGAGGCCACGCTAATACCGGCATTGCAGCTATAAAAAGAATCGCGTACTTCGGCTTCGTAACCGCCCAGAAATCCTTCGCAGGCAAAGTTCAGTCGAATGGTTTTCTCCTGACGTGTTTGTTTTATAAATTCCAGCAAAGCTGTAAAGTCGGCATCGCTCAATTGAAGTTCCGGGTGCTCGGCCGCCCGTCCAACAGGGAATATGGTGAATATTCGCCATTCTTTCACGCCCAACTCTATGAGGTATTCTTTAAAGCGAGGCAAGTCTTTGAAGTTACGCCCGTTCACACAAGTCACCACATCCCAACGCAATTCCTTTTCTCCGGACAACATACGGATGGCTTCACTGGCGCGAGTGAAACTTTGCGGATGTCCGCGAAGCCAATTGTGCGCCTCTTCAAAGCCGTCCAAACTAATCGTGATGGCGTGCATGCCCGCAGCCAACAGAGAGTCTAGCCGACGGCGAGTGAGAAGTAGTCCGTTAGACACAATGCCCCACGGGAACTCACGTTTGTAAAGTTCCATCCCCACAGTCTCCAAATCTTGACGAACCAATGGTTCGCCGCCGGTAATAATGATACTGACTTTGTGCTTCTCTACAAACGGAGCGATGGAATCAATGACAGCAAGGAAATCTTCCGCCGGCATATCTTTGTGAACAGCACTTTGTTTGCAGTCGCTTCCGCAATGCTTGCACGACAAATTGCAACGGTGCGTACACTCCCAGAACAATTGTCGCAATGCATGCTGTTTCTTACGATTTTCTCTGATCTTTCGGGCGAGTTCCAGCCCGATGCGTTTTCTTAGTGATATAGAAACCCCACTCATTTAGCCTCATCCTTTTGAAGAGTGATTACAATGTCTTCTTTCGAAGCGGAACCTTGAAACCAACTTCCATCTCCACCCGATGGCTTGTCCATTGTTATATCTATCGAATCTGATTTAAAAGAACCATTTGCAGTGCCGTCCACATCACGGGCTACCAATCTGAACTTTCCGTCAATAGTAAGGTTTTCTTTAAAAGCAAACTCTCCTGAAGCATTGGTTTTCAATGGGGCAATTGGACTGTGATAATCGCCACCATATCCAATCTTTATTTTCACTTCTATATCGGGAATAGGTTGTTTTTGTGCATCAACCACCTTTCCTTTCAGGCTGTAAGTAGCATAAGGCGTGCCGTACATCTCCGATCCATTGCTATCACAAGAAGAAAAGCCCAGCAACAAAAGGATAGAATTCAGCAACCAAGCTGAAGAGCGAAACCAAAAATTATTTATTTTTTTCATACTAAAAGATATCTAGACGTCAGTTACTCATTTAGCCTCATCTTTTTGAAGAGTGATTACAATATCTTCTTTCGAAGTGGTACCTCGAAACCATCCGTCTCCACCCGACGGCTTGTCCATTGTTATATCTATCGAGTCTGATTTGAAAGAACCATTTGCGGCACCGTCTGCATCACGGGCTACTAGTCTGAACTTTCCTTCAGCGGTAAGGTTCTCTTTAAAAACAAACTCTCCTGAAGAATTGGTTTTCAATGGGGCAATTGGACTATAGTAAACGCCACCGTTACCTATCTTTATTTTCACTTCTATATCGGGAATAGGTTGTTTTTGTGCATCAACCACCTTTCCTTTCAGGCTGTAAGTAGCGTAAGGCATGCCGTACATCAACAACTGCTCGCCTACGTTGCCATTGTCATCACCATCACAAGAAGAAAACCCCAGCAACAAAAGGATAGAATTCAGCAGCCAAGCCGAACAACGAAGCCATACATTTTTCACTTTTTTCATACTAAAAAGATTAGAGTTCAGTTATATACTTTAATAAATACAACATCCCTCAGAATATTGCACGTTTTTATTTATTTTTTTATCCGTATACGGGCATCAACTGCAATAACCGACTTTTCCGTGGCCAACAAAGGGTTGATGTCCATTTCTTTAATCTCGGTAGCGAAACGTAACAAGGTAGAAAGACGGACAATGATTTCAGCAAACTTGTCTTCGTTCACTCCTTTTTGTCCGCGTGTGCCTTGTATAATTCTATATGCCCGAAGCGAATGAATCATAGAGTATGCCTCTTCGTAAGATAACGGCGCCAGTCCGGACGACACATCCTTCAACACTTCCACAAAGATACCGCCCAGTCCGCAAAGCACCACATGGCCGAATTTCTCTTCGTATTTGGCTCCGATAAAAAGTTCAGTACCTTTCAACATGGGCTGCACCATCACGGCTGTCGCATCGGGAAGGCGCATCATTCGTTCAAATTCCAAAGCCAGGTGTTGTTCTCCTTTGATGTTAAGCGTAACACCGCCTACATCCGACTTATGCACCGGTCCCACTACTTTGGCCACCACCGGAAAACTTGTTCGGCGTGCAAATGCAAGAACTTCCTCTTTATTGCCGGACACAAATTCGTCGACCACAGAAATGCCTGCCGCATGCAAAAGTGCTTGCACAAAGTGAGGTGCAATGTAACCATCGTGGGGAATGGAATCAATAATCCGGCGGATAGCCGGTACGTCGACCCCATAAAGTTCCACCTTATTGCCCGCGGGACGGGGAGCATTCATGATCCGTGAAAGAGCCGTTCCCAGCGTTACTTCATCGGAGAAGTTTACGTGACCTTTCGCCAGGAACTGTTCCACTTCTTTTCCTGCGGTATGTATGGAAGGTAACACAGGGAACAGGGGTTTACGGCAATGTTTTATCTTTTGATGCAGCATTTCGTACATATCGAACATGGTAACCAGTCCGGGTGTTCCGAAAATAGCCATAATAGCATCAATGTTTTCAAATTCTTTTTCGCAATAATCAATGGCAATATCCAAGTGCTCCGGTGTGCCGGTGGCCAATACATCAATAGGATTGGCAACAGAAGCGCCGGGAAGTAGCTTTTCTTTCAACTCATCCAACTTCGGACCTTCCAGTTTCGGGACATTCAATCCGCCTTTACAAAGAGCATCTGTCAACATAACTCCGGGACCGCCGGCATGGGTTACAATGGCGAAATTACGTCCTTTCAGTTCGGGAAGCGTAAAGACACAACCTACTGTGGTGAGCTCTTCACGGGAATAACATCGCACGATGCCTGCTTTTCTAAAAAGAGCTTCGACAGCGGAATCGGGACTGGCCATGGCTCCTGTATGCGAAGAGGCAGCGCGACTGCCGCTCTCGGAACTTCCTGCTTTAATGGCGGCAATGCGGCACCCCTTTTCTATTAACGAAGAAGCATGAAGCAACAAACGATCGGGGTCCTTGATGCTTTCCATGTAAAGGAGCTTGATGCAGGAATCTCTGTCCGGATCAAAGTTCTCATCCATATATTGCAACACATCTTCTACCCCTATCTGTTTGGCATTACCTACCGACCAAGCCGAGTTGAACTGCAACCCTTTTACCAAGGCAGACTCCATGATGAAGACCGCCGTAGCTCCCGAACTAGAAATAAGGTCTACTCCTTGGGGATTCAAATTCGGAATAGGTTGAGTGAAAACACTGTGGTGACAAGTGTTGAGCAAGCCGATGCAGTTAGGCCCAATCAGTGAAGCACCGTATTGATTCACTGTTTCTAATATTTTATTTTCGAGTAAAGCGCCTTCGTGTGTTTCCTCACCAAAACCTGCAGAAAGAATGATGAATGCACGGGTTTCTTTCTGAGAAGCCAATATCTCAACCGCTTCGGGACATAAATTGGCCGGGATGGCCAGAACAGCCAGGTCGGTTGGCGGGACATCGGCTACTGATGCGAAACAAGCAACGCCCAATACTTCTTTTTCTTTGGGGTTCACTGCACGTAATTCTCCTTTGAAACCTCCTTCAATGAGGTTGCGCAGAATAGCCCCACCCGGTTTATGTACATTGTTCGACGCACCGACAACTACGATACTCTTCGGACAGATCAATTGTTTTGTTATCATACTTCAACTTTTTGGTCTTAGGCTTTGCCTTTCTGGTAAACGGAAGGTGCAACGCCAAACTGTGATTTAAAACACTTACTGAAGTAAAAAGGATCATCAATCCCCACTTTATATGACACTTCGGCCACAGTGAATTTACCACCTAATAGTAACTCGGCTGCCTTTTTCATGCGCATAATACGTATATATTCATTGGGAGAGTAGCCCGTAACTCCTTTCACCTTTTTATAAAAAACAGTGCGGCCTACATTCATCTGTGCGGCAAAATCATCGACCGAAAAGCGAGCGTGACACAGATTGTCTTCAAGCACGCGGTGAAGTTCGTCCACAAACTCCTTGTCGCGCTCCGACGCATAAATAGCTGAGCGGACAATTCCCGGTTCTTCTGAGAACTTGGCTTTCAACTTCTCACGCTGCTCCAGCAATTTAATAATACGAGCCAGCAGCAGTTTAATGCTGAATGGTTTGGACAGATACGCATCTGCTCCGCTCTCAATTCCTTCTAAATGATTTTCGGGAAGCGTAAGCGCTGTAAGCAAAATCACCGGAATGTGACTCGTGTCAAACTCAGACTTCAATTTGCGGGTTACTTCAAAGCCGTTCATGCCGGGCATCAGTACGTCGCACACTATCAGGCAAGGATCTTCGCTGCTCGCCATCTCAAATCCCGTCACTCCGTTGTCGGCCGTTACAACTTGGAAATAAGCGCCCAGCTCCTCTTTCAGGTATTTGCGCACATCCACATCGTCTTCAATCACCAATATTTTTTGTTGGTTCAATGGCAACGTAGTCGATGCAACGGCTTCGGCAACTGCCTGCTCACCATCGTCGGGTAAAACAGCCGTGTGCTGTTCACGCATCAGAGCATTATTGGGAATCAAGAAGTCTTTCCCCTCGTAAGAATCCGTCTTCAGGGGCAGACTGATCACAAACACCGAACCACCTCCTTCATTCTCTTCATACAAAATGCTACCCTTGTGCACTTGTACCAATTCATGAGTCAGATGAAGCCCTATGCCCACACTGTCTCCCGAGAAGTTGCTTTGCATAAACCGGTTAAACAGCTGATTCCGCTTCTCTTTCGGAATGCCGACGCCCGTATCACTTACTTTAATACGAAGTAGTCCGCTCTCTTCGTCAGCCATCACATGCAACGTAACCTTGCCCCCTTGAGGAGTATATTTAAATGCATTCGACAAGAGGTTGTACACCATCTTATCCAGTTTTCCTTTGTCGACAAACATTTTGTATCGGCTCACCGAGGGCGCAAATTGAAAGTCCATGTTCTTCGACTCTGCCATATCTCCAAAGCTCAGAAATATCTCATAAATCATGGCAACCACATCTGTCTCTTCCAACGAAAGTGCCAACTTATCATTCTGCATCTTCCTGAATTCAAGTAGTTGGTCAATAAGCCTCAACAAGCGGTTGGTACTTTTTTGCATGGTTTGCAACGGATGCGCCAACTCTTTGGTATTCACATCCAGCCGTTGAACACGCTCCAACGCACCCTGAATAAGCGTAAGCGGGGTACGAAACTCATGCGAAATATTGGTAAAAAACACCAGCTTGTATTCAGTCAGCTGTTTTTCAATTTCTATTTTATTGTGCAAACGGTTGAAGTTACGAGCAATGCGGAAAGCAAAGTAGGCAATGGTAATCAGCAAAATGGCATAAATAAGAAAAGCCCATGCGGAAAGATAAAAAGGCGGATCAACCACTATGTGCAAAGTAGCTATATCTTCATCCCAGATACCCGAACTGTTGCACGCTCTCACCTGAAGTTCGTACTCGCCGTAAGGCAGTTGTTTATAAGCAGCAAAATTCAGTGAAGAGGGTGCGCTCCAATCTTTATCATAATTCACCAAGCGATAGGAATATTTGGTTTGTCCGGCATCCGAATAGTTGAAAGATGAAAATTCAACGACAAAGGAATTCTGGCTGTGACTCAGTCTTATCTCCTTAGAATAAGGCATGGAAACAGTCAACGGAGAGTCTTTATCACTAGGCATCATGTTAATACCATTCACACTCAGGTTGGTAAACACCGGAGGGAACGAGGCATTATTGCGTTTCACCACGTTGGGATCAATAATAACAAAGCCGTGATTAGACCCAAAGAGTATGTTCCCGTTGCGACACACACAACTTGAATTCTCCGTATACACGTTTCCCTGCGAATAAGCAGAGAAGAAATAATTTTCGAATGTGCCCGATTCTGTTACAAACTTAGATACTCCATACTCCGTAGCCAACCATATATTTCCTTTTTTATCTTCTGCCATGGACTGTACCATGTCGTTCGACAGTCCGTCATGTGTTGAGTAGCACTTAAAGTTTAACGAACGATAATCACCTTTGACCTCACACATGCTGAAACCGGCACCGGCTGTACCGATCCACATACGACCTTTTGAACCCGGAAGGATACACCTTACTTCGTTACTCTTCAGCTTTCCGTTTACGTAATTATACAAATAATATTTTCCTGGATTTTGGATTAATGAATCGGGGTTAAACACATACACACCCTCACTGGTGCCCACCCACATCATTCCGTTCTTATCTTCGCAAATCACACGTATCTGCCGCTGTCCGTACGAACCGTTTAAGAAGTGTTTAAACCGATAACCCTTATCTGTTTTGATAGCCAAATCAAGTCCGCCGCCGAAAGTTCCTATCCACATACGGTCTTTTTTGTCCCTGTAGATACAGAATATATTGTCATTAGCCAAAGAAGAAGCATCACCATCCTGATGTTTGTACCACACATTGTCAATCATCAGTCCGTCGCCGCGGGTTCCCATCCATATCTTACCTTCGGCATCTTTGCGCATGGCGTAAATGTTTGAGTGAAAATCTTTCTTCACGTATTTCAACTGAAAGTTTTCATCGTATAAATAGAGTCCACCTTTACGGGTACCCATCCAAATAGTCCCATCGTCGAGCCGCGAAACCATGCGGATCGTATTAGAGCGATCGAGTAACGACTTGTCTTCGGGGAAATAACGGTAAGAGCCTTCATTGATAACCGATATACGCGATATGCCCGAAAACTCGGAACTCACCCAAACCTCGCCCGAACGATCTTCGGTAATATTAAGCAGATAGTCAGAAGCAATGTGGCTAAGCCCACCCATACCTGCCGTGAAATGATTCAACTCATCTTTGGTCGTGTCATAAGCGTACAGTCCGTTGCCGTAAGTTGAAATCCAAATAATGTTACGGGAGTCATGCACCACGTGATATCTTTCAAAGTCGATGTATCCCATCTTCTCGGCTGGAATAAGACGGAACTCTTTTATTGCCCCGTTTTCTGCCCGGATATACCAAACCCGGCCACTGTGGTTGTAAACCCAAAAGTTGTTTTTATTATCGAGTAGCACATTACCTGACTGAATGTCTTCACCGAAAAGTGCAGCCGCCGACTCCATCTTTTTGTTTTGGAAATGGAACGAGAAACAACCGGCCGAAGTCAGGATGATCCATTGGTTATTGAGTTGGAAGGTGCCCGAAATAACTATACCGGGAATCGTTCCATTAGCCAGAAGTTTAAGCCCTGCGCCATTTTTCTGAACAGTATACACCTTATTATCCGAAGTCAGGAAGTAAGGTTGTCCACCCGCATAAATCATTTGATAAAAAGCAATATCCCTATTCACGATTGTAGCACGATTACCCGTTACACGCGTCAGCCCTTTCTTGCTACCTATCCATAAAGTTCCCGGCTCTGCTTCATTTACAAATTGAACATCATCATCGGGTAATTTGCCGTTTGCCTTCGTAAAAGTCACGGAAGAAAAACCATTGTTGTAGGTAATATGCCTGCAGCCGTTACCTTCATGCCACAGCCACACATCACCATTGCTTGCAAACATTCTTTTGGAGTACTGCTGTTTATATTCCCCGTTTCCGGTAAAGTCTACGAAACAAGCTCTTTTCAAGTCGTAGCAACTAAACTGCTCCGAGGAAAAAGAAATCCAAAGAAAGCCTTTATTATCTTCAGCCATATCGAAAACCCGCCTGTCTAATAAAGAGACCGTATTGAAAGAGGAGGAAGGATAAAAAGAAAGAAAAGAATTTCCGTCGTAACGACTTAGTCCGTTGAGTGTGCCCAACCACATAAAGCCCTTGCTATCTTGTAATAAATATCGAACGGAATTATTAGGTAATCCATCGGCAATAGTCAATTGCTTAGATCGAATTTCAATAGATGCGGAAATAGTAGCCGCGAAAAGTGATAAGAAGAGAAGAGTTATCAGACTTTTTCTCATGTTCTCCAGGGTTTACAGATTACAATTACGAGGCAAAAATAGCAGAAAGTATGCTTATTCTTGCCTCGTAAGGGGAATTTTTCCGTAAACAAGCCCTAAAAACAGTCTACTCCATCCTAAAAACTTCTTTTAGCGGAATTGAGACGGGGGAATTATCGGGATTTGTCTCCATGATGTCTGCCATGTAAGCCCACCATTTTTGCACGATGGGGTTACTTCCCATATCTTGCGAGGACTCTTCACCTTGTACCTTTTGACTGGCAAATAAGATATTAGTGTCTTTATCCCAATAGATGGAATAATCGCAAACTCCATTTTCCGACAAAAGTTTTTTCAGTTCCGGCCAGATGGCGTTGTGCCTTTTTTCGTATTCGGCTTCACAACCCGGTTTCAAGAACATTTTAAATGCTTCTCTTTTCATTGTGTTTTTCTTTTTGTTAAGTAATTTATTTAACTTGATAATATAATCTGGATCCTATTCAACCGGCACACTGAAAATCGGTTCGTTCGTGGTTTGCTCCGTATGATAATATTGAACGGCACTATCGTTCATTTTAGGATGCTGCGTTCTTAATAAGTTTATCATTTCGGCGCCTGCCCAGAGTACCGGACCATAACCGTGCGCAGCGTACACATTCACCGGACGGTAATAATAGAAAGCCGGATCGAATCCCATGCCTGTTCCCACACAAGTACCTTCTACTTCTCCTTTGGTGTTGATCTTTGTAGAAACAGCATGCCAGCCTAGCTGTACAACCGGGCCATACGCCAACGCATCAATCCAACCTTTGTTGATGGCGTGTGCCAGACAGTAAACATAAATAGCGGTAGCCGATGTCTCTTCATAAGAGTCATTGCGATCGAGCAGCTGATGCCAAAAACCATCACCGCCCTGGCAGGCCGCCAGTCCGCGTATGTGTGCCTTGTATTGATTCATCACTTGTTCATAACCGGGGTGGTTAAGGGGCAATACATCCAATACTTCCGTCATGGTGAGTATCGCCCAGCCATTGGCTCTACCCCAGTGAAAGGCAGGATGATCACTCATCCCTTCAACCCAGCCGTGGCGATAGAGACCCTTTTCGGGTGCAAACATTCTTTTAGAGAATTGAAGAATTTGGCGAACAGCCTCATCGTAATACTTACTGTCTCCCGTTAACTTCCCCATTTGGGCAATAGCGGGAACAGACATAAACATGTCGTCGAGCCAAAGTGTGTTATGTTGTGGACGGTTTCTTGCAAAAGTTCCATCGGAAAGGCGGTATTCCTTATTCATGATATAGTCCATGTAATTATCAATCATGGGACGAAGATTCAACTTTTCATCGGTAAGTTCTGCCTTAATCATAGCTGCACACATGGCACCCGCATCGTCCAACGCATGTGGAGTTAGCATCTGTTTCATTTGTGCATCAATCACTCCGTAGTTACTCATCAACCGTTTGAATTGGGGCACAATTTCAGTAAAGAAACGAAAACGGCTCAATGTATAGGCTTTGTAACGGGCATCTCCCGTTGCATCACCGGCAGCCAACATCGCTGCATAGGTTACTCCCCATTCATAGCTGGCCAGTCGGAACAGTCCTCTTTCCAAGGTAGCATCACCATCCATTTCTTTGTAATCGGTTATCTGCTTACCCGTTTGTTTGTTAATGACTTTGGCCGGTGTTGACTCTTCTAAAAACTGCAATACGCGATCCATATCAGACTTAACCTCCTGAATAGAGAGTTCTCCGTAAGGCACTTTGTATTCAGGTGCTAATAAATGCAACGGAGAGTTCATGTCATTGGCTGCTTCTTTCTCTTTAAACTGATACCCGCGAAACAGCCCTTTCTTTATGTCGGGACCGAAATAAAATCCGGGTTGTGTGGGCTGGTTGTAAGCCACATTCTGTGTCGCTATGCTGATGCGGTAAACAGGATCTTCGAGGAAAGTATGGAACCGGTAATCGGTTGGCAAGGTTGACACGTAGAGGCGTAACGCCGAATTATCTTCTGTTCTGAGTAATACCTCCTCACGCCAGTCGCCCACCAAGTCGCCTTGAAGACAAGGGGTCGATTTGGTTCCGTTGTTTGACATCGCTCCCTCGAAAACAACCAAAGGAGAACACTTTTTAGTTTTCCAATCATACTTACTCACTACATTTTTATTCAGCATCTCACGAAGTAAATCACCGTCCCACCACACAGCCATATTAACCGGAAGCGTACGAATATCGGGATTTATGACCTCACCTTTCAAGTTACGGATACCGCCCGAAGCAAGAGACCACATCTCCACTCCCGGATTGGTTGGATCAATATCGGCTGCCATGGCACGTCCCACATCAATAGAACTCTTCACTTGCCACAAAACTTTTCCAGTAGCTGCGTCACGGAAAGAAGACCCATCCCGTTTGTTCTCGTGACAATCCCACACCTGTAATTTAGGATTGGACGGATCAAACTGAGTAAGGTGCATAGCGTCGCCGTGTCCCATGCCTGTAGAATAAAGCCCTTTACCGTTATGGTCAATGGCACACGAGCCATACATAATTTCATCACAACCATCTCCATCCACATCGCCCACACGCAAATTGTGGTTTCCTTGGCCCGCGTAGTTACTCCATTCGGGTTGATTGCTGTCGAACACCCATCGTTGCTTAAGTTCCTTTCCATTCCAGTCGAATGCAGCCAGCACCGTTCTGGTGTAGTATCCTCTGCACATTACAACACTGGGATGAACACCATCTAGGTAAGCCACACAAGCCAGATAACGATCGCTTCGGTTGGCATGATCATCGCCCCAACCCATCAAATCGCCTCTTTCAGGAACATAGTTTGTGGTATAAAGCGCCTCGCCAGTCGCCCCACTGAACACAGTAAGATACTCATTACCCGTTAATATTCTACCGCTTTCTGCCCGATAATCGGCCGCAGCATCTCCAATAACCTTTCCTTTTCCATCAACGGTACCGTCTGATGTTTTCATTACTACTTCAGCACGATGATCACCGTCGAAGTCAAATACCATAAATTGTGTGTAATGTGCTCCCGCCCGTATGTTTCGTCCCAGGTTTATACGCCACAAATGTTTGCCGTCCAAACGATAACAGTCGAACAATACCGGACCTGTATAGCCGTTGTGAGCATTATCATGTGCATTGGAAGGGTCCCACTTCAAAATAATTTCGTATTCGCCATCGCCATCAACGTCACCTATGCTTGCATCATTAGGTATATACGTATAGGTTTCTCCGAAAGGAGTAACCCCGCCTTGAGGACGATTCAGAGGAATATTCAGGTAGCCTGCCGGTGCATTGGTGGGCAACTTGTAACGTCCTTCGGGCAATGCCGTTTTAGTACTTTGAGAAACAGCTTTAATCGTGTAAACAGCCTCTGTAGTTTCTTCTCGATGATCATAAAAGCAAGTGCTTTCAGTCACCGGTTTTTGATTAATTTTCTTGCCGTTGCGATAAACATTAAAAGAAACATCGAGCGGATCGGCCGACAGATAACGCCAGCTTATAAAAACCGTTTTAGCATCTTGTCGAAGCGCCACTACGCCTCTACCCAATTTTTCACGTTGCATTTTACTGAAGTCGTAAGCCGGCTGTGCAAATCCAAGCCAGCAAACAAACAAAGCCAAAGTAGTTCCTATTAGTTTTTTCATTCTTATATATTATCAGTAAGATTAATTTGCTCAACAAAATTAGCCTTTTCAGTTGTACTTCTACCTATACGTCTGTACAATTGCATGTAAAAACGTGCAAGAGAAGGGTTACAAGTTGGCTTAAAGATTAATTTTATCTACTTTTGGTCAACGTACCATTCAGTGAAAAACAATTATTTATATACTAATATCATTAAACCATGAGAATCTTTACGTTATTGCTCACTGCGCTTCTATGCGTTCAACTCTTCGGCCAAGAAAAATTCCCCGACGGAACACCGATACCGGAATGGTTTCGTAAAAATGAAACAGTCAGAATAGATGCATTAGGAAAAAAGTATGTTCTTACCGATTATCGTGTATTGAACGACAGTACCTTGCTTCAAACTGAGAGAATCCAAGCAGTTATCGATCTGGCTCATCAAAATGGCGGCGGAGTGGTAGTGGTTCCCAAAGGTACCTTTCTAAGCGGAGCACTCTTCTTTAAACCTCAAACACACCTTTACCTGGAAGAAGGAGGAGTTCTTAAAGGAAGTGATGACATAAACAATTTCCCAATTCAAATGACCCGGATGGAGGGTCAGACATTGAAATATTTCACTGCATTAATCAATGCTGATAACTTGAAGGGATTTACCATATCGGGCAAAGGTACAATCAACGGTAACGGTTTACGTTATTGGAAATCATTCTGGTTACGCCGGGCTGTAAACCCAAAATGTACCAATATGGATGAACTGCGCCCCCGACTGGTTTACATTTCCAATTGCGACAATGTACAAATTGAAGGGGTACACTTAATGAATTCTCCATTTTGGACAACGCATTTATATAAAAGCAATCATGTAAAATTACTAAACCTGCGAATCACTTCACCCGAAGCACCGGTAAAGGCTCCTAGCACAGACGGCGTTGACATCGACGTATGCGCCAATGTGCTCATTAAGAACTGTTACATCTCAGTAAATGATGACGCTGTAGCATTAAAAGGTGGCAAAGGACCTTGGGCGGATAAAGATGAAAGCAACGGAGGCAATTATAACATCATCATCGAAGATTGCAATTATGGTTTCTGTCACAGTGCACTAACATTTGGTAGCGAATCAATATACGACCGTAACATTATTCTTCGTCGTTGCAAAGTGAACGAAGCGAATCGTTTGCTCTGGCTTAAGATGCGTCCTGATACGCCACAAAAATATGAATACATTTTAGTGGAAGACATTACCGGCAATGCCAACCATTTCTTATACATCAAGCCTTGGACACAATTCTTCGACTTGAAGGATCGTAAGGATATTCCTCTTTCATATTCTGATCACCTAACTATGCGTAACATTGATTTTGAATGCGAAACATTCTTTAATGTCAGTCCATCCGATCAATATGTGCTTACAAACTTCACTTTTGAAAACTTAACGATCAAAGCCCGAAAAGGCAACTATGACGCCCACTTTATCAAGCCTTTTACATGTAAGAATGTGAAGATAAACAAATAACAAAAAAAGAGCTGTCTGATAGCGAAAGTACAGACAGCTCTTTTCTTTAAAGCTATACTAAACTTTGTGGTAATTAAAAATCACCAGCCTGCTCAACCCAACGTTCAGCCATTTTTTGATGACCTGCAGGAGTCGGATGAATACCATCCCACAACCAATACGTGTTCGGCAATGCAGGATATTTATAATAAAGTTCATCAAATAACTGCTGATAATTAATAAATACCGCTCCGCAATCAGCCGCTATTTTTTCAACCACCTGACCTGCCTCCCGTATCAAACTATCACGTAGTGCAAAATCGGCCTTTGACTTCATGCCGCCCGAGTTAACAACAAAAGGAGAACAAAGAATCAATTTTAAATGTGGGTTCTGCTTCAGTGAGGCATCAATCAACGCCTTGTAATTGTTCCCCCAGCGTTCAAAATCAAAAGTTTTCTCCTTACTCCTCATAAACTGATCAATATCATTCGTCCCAATTAGAACAGATAACACATCGGGCGATTCTTTCAAAACATCTACTTCCCAACGTCCCTTCAGGTCTTCCAGCTTATGCCCACTAATACCACGATTCAAAAAGCGATACTCTCTTTCGGGATATAGTCCCTGATAATGCGCTGCACAGAGATACATGTAACCACTTCCAAAAATATGGTTCTGATCCCAATGATTACGTTCTGACGAAGGTTTTGCTCCGCCACCACCCCAATTCCCGTCAGTAATAGAGTCACCTATAAAGAGGATACGACTACCACTTTTTTTCTTTGTGATAGTCTTATAAACTTCATTGGCCAAGATAGCTGCACCTTCGGGATTAGGATGTATATCATCAGGAAATAACTCTTTTTTATTAGCCGTAGGCGAATGCAAATCAATCACTTCCAGACTTAATTTGCGAGCTACAGCATCAATCATAGGTATCACATCATGCACTATTATACTGTCATTTATACCCCATTTAATTGAATAAGCAGTGGCCGGGTAACACAGATACACTCGCGGATGAGAAGGAAGAGAGTGGAAAGCGTTTACCATCTGCTCCATATCAGATTGATACTCATTTTTATATTTCCAATTCTGAGGTTTGGTGTCATTCGTTCCCAGTTTTATGACCACTATATCGGGTTGATAATTCAGGGCATCTTGAAACTGCACTTCTTTCATATAGGGATGGTCACCCTTGTTTAAAAGCGTTCGAGCGCTGACACCAAAATTTTGTATTTCATAATCCTTGCCCAACATTCTTCCTAAAATACTGGGATAACTATGGTTGGCCCGATCTTTAATACCAGCCCCGAAAGTAATGCTATTGCCTATACAAGCAACTTTAATCTTCGTTTCCTGCGCCGATAGCCTCGTTAGGACAAACAATAAAAATAATAAAAGCGATAAAACCTTTTTCATAGTATAATAACTTTAGTGATTTTGCAAAAATACAAAAGAAGCAGATTAGCTTTACCTCATTATTAAATATTTTAATTCAGCGTACTATTCATTCGGCAGAGGCCAGTTTGGTGAAGGAGTACGCATTTTATTCATTTCTTGTTCAAACTCCTTTACTATTTCAGGATGATCCTGAGCTAAATTCATTGATTCTGTCATATCCTTGCTTATATGATAAAGCTCCAAAGGTGCGTCTTTCTTGACGGAGACAACCTTCCAGTCACCTCTTCTTGCCGCCCGTTGCTTTCCGGTAAACTCCCAATACAACAACCTATTATTAGTTTCAACCTGATGCCCATAAAATAAAGGAAGTATGTTCATTCCATTTATTCTTTGAGGAAGCTTATCCGTTGCCCGGGCTAAATTAGCCAATGTAGGCATCACATCCGGAAAATAAATCAGGTTATTAAGTTCCTGCACTTTTACCTTACCGGGTTGATTCACAATAAAGGGAACTCTAATGCCTCCCTCGTACAGCTGTCCTTTTCTTCCTCTTAATGAACCGTTGCATTTGAGTTCTGCCAGAGGAGCTTGTACAGCTGCGCCATTGTCGGATGCAAAAACAATTAGCGTATTATCGCGTATTCCCAATTGCTCCAGTTCATTAATTAACCTGCCAATGGCTCTATCCATGTGTGTAATAAGTGAAGCGTAACGTTTGGTATTGCCTTCCCATGCTTTGTCATCATACCAGCTTGTCTCATCAATCACATAAGGTTCGTGAGGTGCATCATAGGCAAGATACAGAAAGAAAGGGTTTTCTTTATTCCGGCGAATAAAATGAATAGCATCTTCTGTAGATATATCAGTATTGTGCTTAATATGCTGATCATTTTTATTTTCCTCAATATTCTCCAATTGCGAATTATTGAAGCGCCAATAAGGATAATAATAAGGATCGTTCGAGTAAGGTGTACTTATCAACCACCCGTAAAACTCTTGAAAGCCTCTGTTTAGAGGAGTCGCTTCGGGGTTAAAGCCATCCAGATGCCATTTGTTCACTAAACAGGTTTTATATCCTGCCGCGCTAAGCACGGTAGCGATGGTAGTGTCATTGGGCAACAGATGCATTCTGCGAATCATATTTTGTCCCTTTAAACCTTCTATGCCGCCTGCTTCACAAAAATTATCACGGATAGTTGTATTACCCGTATTCTTACCGGTCATCAATGCACATCGGGAAGGAGAGCTAATAGCTGAACCGGCATAGCACTGTGTAAAACGAGTTCCTGTCTGAGCCAACTTGTCAATATGGGGCGTTTTAATGTCTTTATTGCCATAGCATGATAAATCCCCATAACCCATGTCGTCTGCCAAAATAAAAATAATATTAGGACGCTCAGCTTCTTTCTTCTCATTTGCATCATGTGCCTCAGCATTTACAGAGGCAGAGCCTAATAATGTAAATGAAAAAGCGCTCCATATATAACTATGTTTCATATTATTACTTAGTGTTTATATAAAAAGGAGTTAAAACAGATTCATTTTAACTCCTTTTATTCATTTAAATAAATCTAACTACTCCCAGCCAGGGTTTTGAGTTAAATTGGGATTCTTCATTCTCTCTGATTGTGGAATTGGGAATAAGTACATCTTATCATCCCAGCTCCTGTTTACAATTTTACGAGTATAAGTAAACGTCCCATCATCGTTCTTTGTAATCTTCATTTGAACGATACTCTTCAGCTTATCACCTTCTTTCCATCTTCTAATATCCCAAAAGCGATGTCCTTCGAATGCAAGCTCTACCATGCGTTCATTTTCATATTTTTTCCAAAAGTCCTCACTACTAAGACCTGCTGATAGTAACGGCATTTTCACATCAGCACGATTACGAATCATATTTACCGCCTCACGGGCAGACAGAGGAAACTCTGGAGATGTAGCATCTGCCGAACCCAAATATTTGAATACAGCCTCCGCATAATTTAAATAAAATTCTCCTAAACGATAAGTGATCCAAGTGTGACGTTTGGTATTAGTTTTACCAGCTGTTAAGTTAACAGAAGCATCACAATATTTCTTCAAGTAATATCCTGTAGGAGTTGCTCCAGTAATAGGCTCACCATTGGATCCTCCATAGTAAGTTTGTAGTGCCAGTGTATTATAAGTAGGCCATTTGGTATCACCATTTTTAGCAATAGTCAATTCAAAACGAGGATCACGCCCTACGTATGGTTTGGTGGGATCATAACCGCTACCTGTTTCGTTCCACAATTTGCCTGTCGCTTTCATTTCATAAGCGTCAACTAAAGTTTGAGTAGGGCAATTTCCTGATTTTCCTCCTTCAACACCAATTGGAAAGTTATATCCTTCCAATGTATTTGTTGCATCCGGATACATTCTACGCATAAAGATCATTTCATCTTTTGTCCAGTTTGTTTCACCCCACAGCTCTGAATATTTAACAAGATATTTTTTATAAACTACGGCAGAGTCCAAGACTGCTTTATTTGCCAACGCAGCTTTTTTCCATAGTTCTTTAGAATCAGTTGTATTAAATAGGGGGCTGGCAGCATAAAGAGCTGCACGAGCTTTCAATGCTAAAACGGTTAATCGATTTGCTCTGGCTGTTTCAGGAGTACTCAATGCCAATGATCCCAATGCCGTATAGTCAGCAATAATTTTATTTGTTATATCATCACATTCCGATTCAATAAATTTAAAAATATCTTCAGAAGAAGCACGAGTTAGTTTATTCACTTCCTGAGTAGTCGGTACATGAGTAACCAGAGGAACACCTCCATATTGACGTACCAGATTAAAATAGAAATAGGCTCTTAAAAACCTTGCTTCATGAGCATAGTTATTATAGCTATTCATTTTAGCATCATAATCTTGATTCAATTCCAACTCAGGGAAAGTCAGCCCTTGGAATCCATCAAGATAATGATTACACATTTGAATGGCGGCATAACTGTTTGTCCAAGTGCTTTCTTTGGCATTTGCAGGACTCCATGAACCATTGTAAAAATCACACACTGCATTTGAATTGTATGCGTATTCGGCCTCATCACAAGCAGATGCTAGCATTCCTCCTGAGTAGCTTTGGCCAAAATCATAATCTAATTTGGTATAAATGTTCGTTATCAGCCCACTAACATTATCATAGGAAAGTTCCATATAATCTTTGCCATAATTTGTGTATTCGCGATAATCCATTTTATCACAAGAGGCTACTGTTAACACACAAACGGCACAGCTAATTATCGTTTTAAATTTCATAATTCATTCAAATTAATTTGTTCTACAAATTAAAACTCCACGGCCAGTCCAGCCAACACACTTCTTGTTAAAGGGCTAGTAGCTCCATAAGATTCAGGATCGGCAATTTTTATGTGATCAAAGCAAAGTAAATCAGTACCTCTCACATATACTTTTGCACCTTTCATAATCTTTGTCTTACTCAACAATGACGCTGGCAATTTATAATAAAGTTCAACCGTACGTAGTTTCAGAAAAGAACGATCTTCTACCCAAACACTGTTATTTTGGTAGTTATTCTCGTTGCTCTGAGATGTCAGACGAGGATATTTTGCGTTCATATTATTCTCCGTCCATCTGTTATCATAATAATGCTGAGAAATAGTTGTATTATTAATCAAGGGCCAATAGACACTTTTTGTGTTCAGGATAGCAGAATAATTACCTGTTCCTTGGAACAAAGCGTTAAAGCCAACACCTTTCCACTCAGCGCCCAATCGGAATGAATAATAAATTTCAGGAACCACATTACTGTAAGCTAAATCACATTTATCATTTTCATCAATCTTTTGGTCTCCATTAATATCTTGGTATTTAATATCTCCGGGTTTAACCGTTCCAAACTGTTGAACCGGACTGGCATCAATATCGGCCTGATCTTTAAAGAAACCAATAGCTTTCAATCCATAAATTTGATTTAGAGCGTTACCCGTTTGCTTCAAGTTTGAATACAGACGAGGTTCCTCCATCATTTCTATTACCTTGTTTTTGTTATATGTAAAATTTGCACCTATATTAAAAGCTACTTCACCAATATTTTTAGTATAATCGGCACCCACTTCAACTCCCCAGCTATCAACAATTCCTCCATTTTCAAAAGGAGCAGTAAACCCTAATACAGAAGAATATTGTCCACTTGAAGATACCCAAATATCACTACGACGTTGGTAATAACCATCAATCATCAGATTTAATCCATTAAAGAGGCTAGCATCAACACCAAAGTTATATTTATAGGCCTTTTCATGCGTAGAATTTAATGAGGCTAAACGGCCTAGAGTCCAACTGCTTGTTCCTACAGAATAACCGGTATCAAAGGGGTAGTATGATCCTCCTGTATAAACTTGTTCCCAATAACCTTCCTGTTCTGTATCATCGCTAATAGGAAGTTTGTCAACATTGATAATTCCAAATGATGCCCTAACTTTCAAGAAATCAATGAAAGAAATATCCTTCATAAAATCTTCCTTGCTCATTACCCATGCCGCAGATATGGTGGGAGAGTAAGCCCATTTATGTCCCGGAGCCAATTTGTTGGACTGCGAAGCAACCAAAGTCACGTCAGCATAATAACGAGCTTTGTATCCATAATGGGCATACAAAGATGCATTCTGACGATACCAAGTGTGATTTAATCCTTTGGTGTTTCTATATTCGTAATCCCATTTCAGTTGAGAGTAAAGACTGTGATCACCAAAATTATTTGTGTAATCCACGCTACCGGCCAAATTAAGAGCTCTATTCCATCCAATGATGTTAGATTCTGTTCCCATACCCGTATCTGCTCCACCTTTATAGTATTGAGTAGTAGTGGGTTCACCGTTCGCCCAACCTGTTACCGCATTACTGCCATAGACAAAAGTTTTTGAATGATTTTCCCAATAATTGGAAATATTATCATAAGCCATAAGAACATGTGCTCTCAAGCCTGGAGTAATAGAAGATAAATCTTGAGACAGTTTCATATCAGCAAACAAAGAATAGTTATGCCCTTTTGAGTAAGCAGCAGCTTGCGACATCGCTACCGGATTACTAGTTCCAGGCCAGATAGAGCTACCGCCCCATGTTCCATCTTCCAATCTAGCAGGTATTGCCGCTGAAGGTAAGGAATAGATCATATTCCATAAGTCTGTATTTTTTTTCGAATCGCTATCCTCGTTATGCCCAGGAACTCTTGATTCGCTTAAAGTACCCAACAGATTAACAATCAGCTTCGTTTTAGGGGTCAAATCAATATCCAAATTTGTTCTCAAATTAGCTTTTGAGTACATATCTTGGGTAGAGTATCCATCATTCATATTAGGATTAGCAATAAAACCGCTGTTATTAGTGAGATTTGCCAAAGCATAGTAACGGAATTTACTACCTCCCCCACGAAAGCTTACATTGTAGATGTTAGAAGCGCCGGTATCTTTAAAAGTCTCCTTTACCCAATCAACATTAGGATACAGATAAGGATATTTACCTGAACGAAAGGCGTTTAATTCATCATCAGAATAACGAATAGCCTGTCCATCATTCTTCAAAGCCTCATTTATTGCATTCCCATACGTGTATGCGTCAGCAAATTTGGGGCGTCTGGCTTGCCAGTTGATTACATGATCATAAGAAACATTTATTTCTTTTGAATTGTATTTTCCACGTTTTGTAACTACATGCAAAACACCATTGATACCTTTGTAACCATACAGAGCAACTGCTGCCGCATCTTTCAATATAGTAACTGATTCAACCTCCTCAGGGGTAATAAAATCAAGGTCACGTTCAATACCATCAACCAAAATAAGAGGATTGCTACCCGACAAGCTTTGAAGGCCTCTAATATACAATGCCGAACTTTGCTTGGTGTATGAACCCGACTCTTGCAAAGCAGTAAGCCCCAAGCCTTGGCCATACAGAGAAGTGGTCACGTTTTTGGCCCCTCTTTTATTAATCTGATCTCCATAAATGATGGAAGCAGATGAAGTTGATTCTTCTAATCTTTGGGTACTATTATAACCAACGTGAACAGGTTGATTGGAAAAAGATGTTGATTTCCCCAAAATACTATCATTAGCCTCCTGTGCAAATCCTTGCAAACTAACAACAGCAAGAAATGCTGGAATAATTATATTCTTTTTTTTCATAATAACTTTCAATTTACAAATTGAATACAGTTTTCTCATCACCATCCGGGATTTTGTATCAACCCGTATCCTTTATTTACTTCTGTCTGAGGGAATGGTGACAGATACCACTTCGGATCAAATCCGTTGGTCCACCAATAACGTGTTGGAGCTGAAATTTCAAATCTTTCGTATTCAAACGTAGTAGGCATTTCAGCACCATTTTTCCTATCTCCATTATACCAAGCTGTTTTAACTCTGTTGCCAGATGCATCCAAACGGTAAATGCGAAGTCCATGCAATTGCTTTTCAAAACGATCCTTCATTTTATAGCGAATCATATCAAAGAAACGACAGTCCTCCATGCCTAATTCACAAACACGCTCCCGAAGTATTTCCTGAAGTAATGCACTCTTATCTGACTTCAGATTCTTGGTAGGGTTGCATTCTGCAAGCCCGCCTAAGCCAACACGCGAACGTACAACATCTACTTGTTTGATTGCACCAGCCAAATCACCAGTCTGCAAAAGAGCTTCAGCATAAGTAAGATACATTTCCGAGAGTCTCAAATAAGGCCATTCCGTATATTGACGGAGCATATCATCTCCCATCAGGAACTTAATAGGTGCATAACCTGTTCCATAAGCTCCCGATTGAGTTTCAGGTCTCAACTGAGCATCTGTACCGCCAACCCACATTTCAAAACTTTGACCACTCATGTTACCAGTTGTCCAATCGAGTGTTTTCTGTTGTCCATTAACAATGGCTTCTTCATACAAACGAGGGTCGCGAGTAAGTGTTATGTTTCCTTTTGCAACGGTACCAGTAAGAAACATTTGGTCCAATTTGCCATCAGCTGCCGTTTTATCCCAATCAAAAGGAGTACCATCAGCCCACGGGAACATTTCAACGTATTCCTGAGTTGGACAATAAGAAGTTCGCTGTACACTCATCAAAGGATCACTCCATTGGTGCCAGCTATAATAACCCGATTTGAAAGCATCAGTAGTTGTGACACTAACTCTCAATAAAATCTCGCTACTACCCATAGTCGCATACCCTTTACGATATGCCAATCTGTAATCTTGCGGACGAACTCCCGTAGCCTGAACTAACTCATAGCGTCCATTCTTGTTCAGTTCAGTAAAGAACTCGGCACACGCATCCTTACAGCGCGTCCAAAGCTCAGGCTTATAAGCACCATACCACACTGCCGAATTATTGGTTCCATCTGTATGATAGGGTTCTGTATCATTAAAAAGTGGAGAAGCAGCAAACAGTAATATTCTACATTTCAGAGCCATTGCTGCTGCCTTGGTCCAGTGACCTTCTTCATTAGATGCTTCACTCTCATCTACATTCCAAGGTAAAGAAGCTGCTGCTTCATCAAGTAAACCTACCATAAAATTAACAGTTTCCTCCACGCTTCCTCGCGGCATAGCGTAAGAAGCATCTGTCCCACTGAAAGAAGCTTTAATAATAGGTATTCCACCGTAATGCCTGAACGTATCAAAATAGCGGGCTGCAATAATGCATTTCGCTTCAGCTTTAATTGATAGCTTTTCTTCGTCGCTTAATCCGGGAACCCCGTCAACGTTCTCTATCAATAACCATCCTGCACGAACTGCCTGCCAAACCCTATTGGTTATATAATGCCATTTGTCGGCAAGACGACCATAACCTGCTGTGTGAGAACCTGAATAATAACGGTTATACATAGCTGAACCCGACCAATTGGCATGCCAACAATCAGATAAAATTTCACATTTTCCCACATAAGGGTTATTTGCTTCCGGAAAATCTCCCGAACCATTATAATATGGTAGTCCATAATATTGGTAAGAATACAAACTCGTTAAGAATTGACGAGTATATTCTGCATTATTGAACACAGTATCTTTTGTTACGCTACCTCCGGGAGCTTTCTCAAGGAAAGCATCACCAAATTTCACATCATCCACGCATGAAAACAAAGCGCTTATTGACATGCAGGTAGCCATTACGAGTATCGATTTATTTCTTATTTTCATCGTCATAGCATTTTAAATTAAAAACCAAGCTTCAGACTTAAAGAATAGGTCTTGGTCAACGGATAAGTAGGTGAGCCTGTAGCTCTCGACTCCGGATCGCCCCACATATAATCTGAGATAGTAAGAAGATTATAACCACTAAGTGCCAACTGGCAAGTATTTAGTTTCATTTTCTTCATGAAAGGGAAGTTGAAGTTATAGGCAACTTGCAAGCTCTTCAAGCGAAGATAACTAGCATCTTTTTCATATAAAGTTGATGCTGCATAATTGTTTGTGGCATTAACCCAAGTTGCCCTAGGATAAGCTGCACTTTGAGAAGGATTCTCAGCATTCCACGTATTGTCCACATGATACTGCAACAAACCTCCTTGGTTATTTGTGCTGCCACTTACAAACGGACGACGGAACAAATCATCAATCACTCGAGATACATTCCATGCACCCGTCCATTGAAGTGATACATCAAAGTTCTTCCAGCTGAATCCCATATTGATACCGGCAAGATATTCAGGGTCATCGGTATAACCAAACTCTCTTGACATATCATTCGTATCAATCTTTCCGTTGTTATCAAGATCCACATACACGCAATCTCCATTTTGCAATGTTTGCAGCTGAGTTGGGAATTCTTGTCCAAAGACCTCTTTATAACGCTGAGGCGTATTCTCATTATAATACTCAAAGAATTTATACAACGAACGCGCGCCGATGCGATGTCCTTTTGCATATTGATATGCGTTATTCAGTGGAGCCTCTTTTTGTTCCACAATTTCGTTTTGGTTATAAGAAAGGTTTAATCCCAAATAATATCTAAAATCTTTCCCTATATTATCGTTCCATTTCAAAGACACTTCCCATCCCCAACTGTCAACAATACCAAGATTTGCAGGAGGTAAAGTGAATCCTAATACGCTTGGAGCTGTACCATCTGACAACAAGATGTCTTTACGATGTTCTTTATAATAATCGAATCCTGTTTTTAGGCGGTCATTCAAAAGGCTAAAATCAACACCATAGTTCTGCTTGAAGGCTTTCTCCCAGGTAACATCGGCATTGTTTCTTGCTTGTTCATAGGCACCTTTGCTAATAGTTCCGTTATTAATACCAAAGAAATAGCCATATCCCAATCGGTTAGGAGCTGTTTCATTGTTTATACCATAGGGATCCGGTTGATACATAAATCGAGAACCACCTATTTTATCATTACCAACAAGTCCCATTGATACACGGAACTTCATATAGTTAATAATGGGTTTTATTGGTTTCCAAAAATCTTCTTCACTGATAACCCATCCAATAGAGCCAGCGGGGAACGTACCAAAACGTTTATCGGGTGCAAAATTTTCAGATCCGTTATATCCAATGTTGAATTCAACCATATAACGGCTTTTCCAATCATAGGTAGCACGGCCTACTAAACCTACATATCCTGCGGGAATATCTGAGTATGTACTAGGATAATATATTTTTGATTGGTTATACAGTACAAGCCCGGAAACATGGTGTTCACCAAACGTACGATCGTAATTAAATCCGGTTTCCATGTACCAGTTACGGGCTTTGCCACTCTCCTCTTCTTTGTAACTAACCTGAGAGTTTTCTCCACTTTTTTTATAAGCAATAGAGCCGTCACTTCTCAAAACAGGAGTATAAGTAGCAATACTTGCTACACCATTTTTATAATTTGTAAAGCTACCGTTATAAGAGCCTTTCACTTTAAATGAAAGGCCTTTGGTTACAAAATCAAGTTTTTGGTTCAGAATAATATCCGAAGTCAACTTGTTTACGCTTGTACTCATAAAGCCGCCACCGTAATAAGTCATACCCGATCCTCCTACGAAAGGCAAACCATATTCTGTAGTAGTATAAACCATCTTTCCGTCCACTAACCCCGGACTAGAGAAAGGAGTAGCCCAATACATATTTTTCAGCATACCTTCGGAACCTTGTCCGGTATAAGGTTTATAAGAGTTATCAACACTACCTCCTAAGTTCAAAGAGATAGTAGTCGACTTAGTAACATCAATATCTAAGTTTGAACGGTAGTTAAACCTATTATACTGGTAACTTAAGTCGTATGGCAGATCAAATTGCTTAAACAAACCATTCTGAGTGTATGCGCCAGCCGAGATAAAATAACGCACAGACTGTGTTCCACCAGTTATATTAATATTGTGTTGTGTTTGAATAGCAGCATCTTTCAAACAGTATTCTACCCAATCAGTATCAGGGAAACGAATCGGGTCCGAATGATCTTTGAATTTCTGAATCACCTCATCAGAAAACATAGGAGCTGCATTGGGATCATCATTCTTCTGCATTTTATTGTAGAATAACGCATAATCATAAGCATTTGCTTTATCAATAGTCTCGGTAGGAGTTATAATACTAGCTGAAGTTGTAATTGATATTTTTGCTTTCCCTTCCTGACCGCGTTTGGTTGTAATTAAAACAACCCCATTAGCTCCACGTACACCAAAAACGGCTGTAGCCGAGGCATCTTTCAATACAGTGATACTCTCAATTTCATTAGGGTCAATTTCATTAAAGCTTCTTTCCACTCCGTCAACCTGAATTAAAGGCCCTGAATCTCTCCATGTTGCTTGCCCACGTACAAAAATAGTAGCAGCATCTTTACCCGGTTCACCAGAGTACTGTACTGTAGTAAGCCCAGTCAACTGACCCGACAGCATATTTGATACGGAGCCGGTAGGTGTCTTTGTTAGTTCGCCTCCTTTTACACTGGAAATGGCTCCCGTTACAGTAACCTTTTTCTGAGCACCGTAAGCAACGATTTCTACTTCGCCTAATGCTAGAGCACTTTCTTCCAGAATAACTTTCATGTTGTTCTTTGCCTCAACCGTCTTTGTGTCGTAACCGATAAAAGAGATTACTAATTTGCTTCCGGCAGGAACTGTTAGTTTAAAGACTCCATCCAAATCAGTTATCGTACCAATGGTTCCACCGCTCACCTTTACGTTAGCTCCGATGATAGGCTCTCCTTTTGAGTCCTCAACAACACCACTAATGCTAATATTTCTTTGTTGCTGAACAGCATCTACTGAAGCCTTCACCACTTGAGGAAACCCAAACAGCGAAAAGAAAAGAATAAAGCAGAATAAGGAAGCTGGAAATTTATGCATTCCTTTTAATAGCCACCGAGGCATCCCGGGGTAACACAACAGACTTAGTTTTCTTCTGTCTTTCATACCATAGTTATTAAGTTAAACAATGTTTTTAATATGATTTATGCAAATATTTATTTGTCGGTTTGTTCACACATCCTTGTATGTAACGCCATATTAAATAGTGTTGCAAAAGTCTCTTATTTCTAAAGAAAAGCAAATGGAGAAATGTACAGATGCATAGAAATTCCTATTTGCACATCAAATAATACTATTCAATTTGACTGAGCACTGTTTAATTTGATTGAATCAGATACAATAGTCCGGATAATCAACCATATTACTTAATACAATAAGTCATTCAAAAAAAATCTAAGTCTGATAAAAAAACAATCGGTACGGATCTTCATATTATCAGATCCATACCGATTCAAACTATTAGCTTAACCTATTGAGAATTAACTTACTTTATTTATTAAATAAGAATTCAAATTAATATCCATAATTCTGATAAGCTTTCTTAGCTGCATCATCTAATGCATTACCCTTTTCATCTGTCAACAAATCCAAGAATGCTTGTGGCCATGGGAAGAAGGTATGCTTTCTTTCAAATACTCCTTTTCCAACTCCTGTGGCCCCTTTTGACCCGGTAGATACATCATCTTTAGGAAATGGGAAATTCTGAGTACCTTTTGATGTAGCAGGTGCGCCTAATTGGTCGCGAGCTACAACACGTTCATAAAGGATACCCGCATTATGTAAATCCTCACGAATGTTCAACTCAAATATCAGCTCGCGAGCACGTTCGTTATAGATAAACTGAACAAAATAGTTATTTACGTTATCCGGATAATTTTCTTTTTTAAATTTATCGGTTCCTGCTGTCCATTCCTCTCCTGTAACCTTAATCTTCTCATAAGAATCTGCAGTGACTTTATAAGGAGATTGTTTTTCGGCAGAAGGAACATCTAATTTACCGGTTAATACTGAAGGCTCATATTTCACCAGTACTTCATTACGAGTTTCTCCGGAATGGTATGCAGCTCTTTTACGTAATACATTCAAATCAGCAATTGCATTAGCCATATCACCCTTGCGACCATAAGCCTCAGCGCGTATCAAATAAGTTTCTGCCAAACGGAAGATACAAATATCGATTGCCTGACCGCCATTGGCACTGGTTCCTAATCCACGGTTAATATCCAACCACTTACGAGGACCCATGTAATGACCTGCCTGTGTCAAACCATAGTCTAAGCCATAGTTATCACCTTTGTCGCCATCAACCCTGTAATACAGTTTACGAGTTCCTTTGTTTTTAACAACCGGATTCCTGAGCCCTTCTTCCACTTCTGAAGAGTAAGATCCCGCTGTACCGTAATTACCATTAGGTGCACCTACAGTCCAACGCACATTCATAATAAATGGCTGACTTGCCACCCATAAAGAATCTAGTGGTTCGTCTTTTGAATTCTCTATATACACAATAGCACGTTGACCAAGTGATTTCATTAAATGTTCTCCGGCTTTTACTGTAGCATCATTAGCGCCTTTTATAAAGTTATTGTAGACATAGGCTGTAGTCGCAGTCCAATCTTTGTACCCACCATTACCCATCTGAGTCGTTACATAATCAGTCAGGTATGTTTTGTAATATCGAGAATCGTTGGCACGATCAGTATACATATCATATCCCCAATCCGAAGATCCTGCTGTGGCAAAAGGTCTTCCGTATTCCATAGTACGTCCTACAGAAGCACGGAAATTAGTGTGGTTACTGTTATACAAATGAATAAAAGAGGTATTGCTACCATAACGTCCGTTATAGGTTTGAGTTGACTCATACTGAGCAGTCAGCAAAAGCTCAGAAACTTTATCACGAGCATAAGGATCAGATCCTTTTATGTTTGTCCACAAGCTACCAAAATCAGGAGCTAGTCCACCATAAGCAGTTTCATTCTGTTTTTGGCTAATAGCTACAGTTGCGTATTTAATAGCATTATCCAGATCTTCCGAATCAGTACCTTTATAAAGTGCTTTCAACGTGGGTTCGGAGCTATTTTGAAATTCAGCACCTTGAGCCCTTACCAAAAATAACTTTGCTAGGAAAGTTGCGGCAGCCGGTTTTGTGATACGTCCTAAGTCACCTGTAGTTGCAGGAAGTATTTCAACCGCTTCTTTCATATCATTGATTAACATGGAATAAAGCTCTTCAAGCGTTCCTTTGGGGTAGTAGAAATTTTCCGGCATGCCCGATACGCTCTTTGTCATGATAGGTACTGCACCAAACGTGTTTGACAAGATAAAGTAAGCATAGGTACGCAGGAATAATATCTCACCTCTACGTCCTTCCATTTTTTTCTTATCGGCATCACTCAAAGTTGCGTAGTTCTCCAAGAAAATATTACAACGATTAATCACAGGGTAACAACCTTCGGATACACCACCGGAAACTTGTCCGATAAGTGCCATCAACTGAGAATTCATGTTAGTGCTGGTACCGGCTTGTGCATTCCAAGCTCCGGGCGCATATCCACCGTTGGCTACACGGTTGGCATCAGACCATGCAAAGACTTCAACGTCCGAGTTGATACCAAACACATAATTACCCGGATTATAATCTGGCTTGTAACGTAATATTTGATATGTTCCTTTTACCAGAGTCTCTAATCCTTCGGCACTTTTATAAAAGTCCTGAGTTAAAGTAGTAACCTGCTTTTCTTCAAGGAAATCCTGACAACCGGCAAAAGTCAATGCGCCGGCACATACTAAGAGGCTTATATATTTATTCATATTATACTATAATTTAAGAGTTAAAATCCGAGACGTAAACCAAAGACAAAGCTGGTTGTCATCATTGTATTATTATTTGTGGCACCTTGTAAATCGCCTACAGAGTTAAATGAATTCAAGTTATTAGTATCTTCAGGATTGACACCTGCTTTTACAACCTCACCACCAAACAAGAAAGGATTGATAACCTGAGCAAATACATTCAAGCTACGGATGCTATATTTCGATAACAACTTGTCTTTAAAGGTATAACCCAAAGAGATATTTCTTACAGAGACAAAAGAGCCATTATGTACATTGGCAGAACGGTTAACGTTTGCGTCCGATACATTTGATGCAGAAGTCAATTTAGGATATTTAGCATTGGGATTTTCTTCACTCCAGAAATCATTCAGACTAGCTTTGCGACCATAAACCACATAATCACCGGAGGCGTTAGGATCTATATTGTAATAGTATTTTTGGCCCAATCGTCCATAAAGGAAGAAGCTCAGTTCCCAGTTTTTATAGTTGAATGTATTTGTCAAACCAATTACTACTTTAGGGCTTCTGTTACCAACAATTTGCTTGTCGTCATCTTCAAGTTTATAGTTTTTATTCACTTCTTTAGGTTTATATTGACCCGGTGCAAAGTTATAACCGTTCTTTTTCCATTCAGCTATTTCTGCTAAATCTTCAGGAGTATTTTGCCATAACCCGTCAACAATATAATAACGGTACACGCTTAAAGGTTGCCCTATAAACCAGCCATTGCTAGGCATATCTTGTTTACCGTTTACCAAAGAGACAATTTCTTCTTTGTTATGTGAAATATTCAAATCAGTTCTCCATGTAAAATCTCTTTTGTCGATATTCACAGAGGATAAAGATAATTCAATTCCGGAGTTTTTCATTTCTCCAATGTTATCGAGAACATTTGAGAATCCGGTAATGCCCGGGATAGAACGGTCCATCAACAAATCAAATGTATTAGATTGGTACCATTCAAGTGTACCACTTAACCGTCTGTTAAGGACAGCAAAGTCGAGTCCGATATTGATCTGACGAGTTTTTTCCCATCCTAGCTTTTTGTTAGCCATATCTTTGGGAATCATACCAATAGCAGGTGTCGTGCCGTATACATAATTATATTGCGACAAAGGACCTGAAGTTGTGTATGCACTTACAGCAGAGTTGCCAGTTACACCATAGCCTAAACGAAGTTTTAACTCATCAATCCATTGAATCGATTTAATGAATTTTTCTTCCTGCATTTTCCATGCTAAAGCTACCGATGGGAAGTAGTCCCACTTATTACCTGTTGCAAGTACAGAAGCACCGTCATAACGTAAGGAAGCAGTAACTAAATAACGGTTCATCAAACCATAATTTACACGACCCATGTATGACATTAATGAGTTTTCTGAAAAGCCCGAACCGTATGAAGAAGGTTTACCGTTTAAGTTAGATGCCAGATTCCACCATTTAGATGAATCATAAAGAATCTTATTTGCAGAAGCTGATAGGTTTTCGTACATACTTTTTTGAGCCGATTGTACAAGGGTAGCTCCAAAAGAATGAATACCTACTTCTTTATTGAAATAAAGAATGTTTTCTATCAACCAGTTCTTACGATCCTTAGATTCATTTGAAGCACTTGAATAAGCCGGATTTCCTTTACGGTTAATAGTAGATTGAGAACCTACCCAAGAGCCTTCTTTAACGTTATTGTAGTTTGTTCCTAAGTTGAAACGATACTTAAGCCAAGGGGTAAATGTTATTTCTGCAAAAGCATTTGCTTGTAAGTTTACACGACGTGTATTGTCTGACGTATTATCAATGTCAATATACGGGTTCCAAACAGGAGCCGAAGCATTACCACCCGGATAGTCAACCAAGTTGCCATCTTCGTCATAAGGTTTTGCTATCAAATACTGTGATAAAGCGCGTCCGTACAAGTCTCTGGCGCCAGTAGCCGAGCCTGAATAGTTCATTGTTCCGTATTCCTGTTCACTGTAAGAAGCGCTGATAGATGTACCTACGTTCAACCAATTGGTAACTTTTATTTCACCGTTGATACGTGCTGTATATCTGTAAAATCCTTGATTAAGCTGAACGCCCTTTGCATTATAATAGCCTAATGAAGTAAATAACTTGCTCTTCTCATTACCTGCAGAGATAGATAATTGATGGTTTTGGGTAATTCCTGTACGTGTCATCATCCCAATCCAGTCAGTTGTTGGTATTTTAGAAGAATCATAGGTACCACCCTCATAAGCTTTTTGAAGTGCCGCAATACTTGCAGCATCACCATGACCAAATTTAGAAATATCAGCTTCTAAATTGGGTTCAGTCAACACGGTAGTTCCTAACTTATAAGTACCTCCGTTAATTTCAGCAGTACGAATACGGTCTAGCATTTCGCCTGCAGATGCCCAATCAGTAATAGAATTAGCAACATCAGCAGAGATTGTCATGTTGTAATCAACCTGAACCTTACCAGATTTACCACTCTTTGTAGTAACAAGTACTACACCATTAGCTCCGCGAGAACCATAAATAGCTGTTGACGAAGCATCTTTCAAGATTTCAATTGATTCAATGTCGCCGGGGTTTATGTCGTTTACATCTCCCATTAGCACTACGCCATCTACTACATAAAGTGGAGCGTTAGAGGCCTTAATTGAACGATTACCACGAATCACAACGGCTGAAGTTTCACCCGGACGAACATTCGACTGAATATCTACTCCGGCAGCCTTACCTTGCATCGCTGAAATGGCATTCTGAACTGGACGTTCTTTAAGCGTTTTTTCGTTTACAGAAGTTATGGCTCCTGTCACATCACTCTTTTTCTGAACACCATAACCTACTACTACCACTTCATCTAAAGCTTTTGCGTCTTCTTTAAGTTGAATTTTAAAGGTAGAATTACCGGCTACAGGAACTACTTGAGTAATGTAACCGATATAGCTTACTCTCAATTTTGCAGTCGAAGCTACATTCGTCAATGAGAAATTCCCATCAAGGTCAGTTATAGCACCATTGGTTGTTCCTTCGACTAAAACATTGGCTCCAATAATAGGCTCCGAGTTCTGATCAAGAACAACTCCTTTGATTGATTTGCCTTGAGCAAATGCCATTGTTGCTCCAATCAAAAATAAAGCAACCAACAAAAATCTAGGAAAGAAATTAGATAGTTTTAAGGATTTTTCCTTCTTTTCCTTGTTTTCCATAAGACTAAGTTTAACAATATAAAATAAATAATTACAGCTATAAGTTTTACATCATGAGACGAGCCCGGAGATGTGGTTTTTAAATGAATTCATCAGCTTAGGTTACATTCAATATCTTTTGTTTTCATTCAATCAACCAATACAAATTTCACTCTTTTCTAAATAAAAGCAAATGGAAAAATGTACGAACACCTAGAATTTCCGATTCAAAAGCCAAATTTTACTGCTGAATTTGATGGTAGACTAATTAATATGATTTTATGTTAAAAACAGCAAAGGTGTATTGAGGATCCATCACATAAGTAAGCGGTAAATGACAATACATGTTATGAGGCATTACCTTTATTCATATTGGCGTATCAATAGATGTAATTGAGCTTTACATTATCTCGAAGAGCATATCTTGTTTGTTTCATAAAAAACTAAATCATGAAGTTTTTATTTTTTCTTGCGTGGGTAACTAAACATACATTAGGTATACATAACCTATGTGAATTGCTGGTTGCGAAACTTTTCGTAGACCCGGGTGTAGGGTATTCGTACACCCGGATCTACAGGTCGTGTACATGTGGGTGTACAAACTGTGTACATCCGGGTGGAGATGAAATTTGTTCACCTGCAAAATAAATCGCATAAGGGTACTGATGAGAATCCCCATATATAAGTAATAAACAGCTATAAACTTGTAAGGAATCACTGCAAAAAAGTTGGTGATACTTGGTGATACTTGGTGAGGCTTTTTTTGAGGCAAGTATCACACAGAAGATACTGTATATCAACCGATTAAGGCGTTGGTGATACTTGGTGATACTTTTTTTCATACTTTTTATGAAGGACCTACAGCTCTATTTGAACCAAATTGAATGCAAACGTATGATTTTCCATTCTCCCTATCGCCCGCAAAACATTATCTTTGCCCTCAAGGACATTGATAAACGAATAAAGCCTCAAAATGTAACTAGTAAACAATAAAATCATGAAGAACAAAATTCTATTTTCATTCATCGTATTGGCAGGCATGGCTGTATCGAGCGCAATGGCTCAGGTATTGCCAGGCAAACAGGAGACTTTAAAAACGCTCACGCTTGTAAATGGCTATTTTATGAAGAAATACGCTGATTACACCTTGCCTTCTAAAACAGACAGAGTACGCCCCAGTAATATATGGACCAGAGGAGTGTATTACGAAGGATTGATGGAACTATATAAAATATTCCCCAAAGAGGAGTACTACCAGTATGCCTACGGATGGTCTGATTTTCATAAATGGGGCATGCGCAACGGAACTACAACCCGCAATGCAGATGACCAATGTTGCGGACAAACGTATATTGATCTTTATAACATTTGCCCAACTTCACCTGCTATGTTGAAAGACATCAAGGCTTGTATGGATATGCTGGTAAATACACCTCAGGTAGATGACTGGACATGGATTGATGCCATACAGATGGGAATGCCTGTACTTGCCAAACTAGGAAAGCTAACCGGTAATACAGCCTATTTCGACAAGATGTGGGATATGTACGCCTACAGTCGTAATACACACGGAGGCGGACTTTTTAACCTGAAAGATGGTTTGTGGTGGAGGGATGCCGATTTTGTGGCACCTTACAAAGAGCCAAACGGTGAAGATTGTTATTGGTCAAGAGGAAACGGTTGGGTATATGCTGCTTTAGTCAGGGTAGTAAATGAGATTCCAAAGAATGAAAAGCACCGGGCAGATTACATCAAGGATTTCATTACCATGAGCAAAGCATTAAAAGCTTGCCAGCGCTCAGATGGTTTCTGGAACGTTAGTTTGCACGATCCTTCCAACTTTGGAGGGAAAGAGACAAGCGGAACGGCCTTGTTTGTGTATGGAATGGCTTGGGGCATCAACAACGGTATATTAAATAAGGCAGAATATCTGCCGATCGCACTAAAGGCATGGGATGCGATGGTGAAAGAAGCAGTTCACGAAAACGGCTTTTTGGGATACGTTCAAGGAACAGGAAAGGAGCCTAAAGACGGCCAGCCTGTTACCTATACAAACATTCCCGATTTTGAAGATTACGGTATAGGTTGTTTCCTGCTGGCAGGAACAGAGATATACAAGCTCAAATAGTTATGTTTTAACTGGTTAAAGAAACGCAGGTGAGCTATGGCATTGGTCCATCAGTTCACCTGCGTACTTTTTTAATTGTTTAGTTTAAAAACCAAAACACCTGCGGTTGATATCAAGGTATTGCCAATCAAGACTTTGGCCCCTTTAGGCAGAGTAAACTGATAAGGCTGGTCTGAATAATTAAGCACTATCCCCAAGCCATTTCTATATTCCATCGTTACTCCGTAAGGTAAACTCTGAACGCCAATTCCCAAACGGGCGTATAATTTCTTAAGTATCTCGGCTTCCAATTTACCATCAAAAGAATCGACCCCTACATAGGTGACTGAACCTTTTCCTAATTTATAGTGTGTTACAGCCGGTTTGCCATCGTAGAATTCTTTCTGGTAGGTAGCCCATACTTCTGATGTTTCTCCGGGAATGAGTATCTCACCCCATGTATTCCATTGGTATTCTTTACCGTCCATCTTTACCAGACCGGGGTCACCGGGAAGCAGCAAATCATAAAAGTCCATCTTGTTTCCCGTCAGACCATTAATCAAAGAGCCAAACGCAGCTTCCGGCAAACGACCGTAGCGGTCTTTCTGGGCTGTGCGACATGTCACCACTAAATTTCCGCCCTTACGAACATAGTCTACCCAGCGACTAACGAGTGGCTCGTCGGCCAACTGATAGGCCGGTACAATCATGACCGGATAGCGGTTAAAGTCTTTCTCTTCTGTTATAAAATCAACCGGTGCACCAAACGATTTCAATGTACGGTAGTACTTTTCAATGTGAGCCATGGTATTCCATGTGGCGTTCTGCTTTTGCCTTTCAATACTCCATGCATTTTCGTGATTGAACAAGATAGCTGTGCTACGTGCCACATAATCCGACGGTTTATTATTGTACGCTGTAGCTTCTTTACGAAGCAACCTGATTTCATTGATAAATTGCTCGTATTCTCTTCCACCGGGAGTCACCGTTACCCCATCTGTACCTACTATGCCATAATGATATTGCTCCGTTCCATACAACGGCTGACGGTAACGATAGGTGCACACAAAGTCACTGCCACCGGCAAAAACACTCCACAACCAAAGCCGCACAGCTCCGGGTAGAGGTTGCGGGTTAATACTTCCCCAGTTCACTTGTCCGGGTTGAAGTTCCATTACTCCATAGGTACCATTAAGCGGACGGAAAAAGTCATTTGCCCAAGCTATTCTCAACGGATTACCCACCCGATAGCCTCTGCGGCCGATGCCTTCATTATCTCCATAAACCATGTATCGGGTGTATGAAACAAAATCCAGATCTTTGCTGCCGCCAATATGCCCTTCATCGTAATTGGGAATGTAGTTGGTGGTTACCCACTGGTTTTGAGCATATTTCTTAATCAACCGACATTGTTGATTAAGGAAATCGTTGGTTTGGAAAGCTGCAAAACGTCTGTAATCCAAAATCTGATGGTGATTCATAAACATTTGGCTCATTTTAGGCAGTGTTATTTCATCAAAAGATTTATAATTCTGACTCCAGAATGAAGTACCCCAGGCCTCGTTCAGTCTTCGGACGGAGTTCTGATACTTTTGTCGAAGGAAATCACGAAAAGCAATTTCAGCTTTCAGGTTATAATCAAACTGCACCGCAGGCTCGTTATCGAGTTGCCAACCTACTATCCGAGAGTCGTTTCCGTAATGCTTAGCCAATTGCTCAATCATTTTATAGGCTAACTCTCTGTATATGGGAGAAGCAAAAGAGGCGTGTTGACGAGCACCATGATCGAGTATCGTTCCGTTTTCCTGCTTTAACAGAATTTCCGGGTACTTACGGCTCAGCCATACCGGAGGAGTAGCGGTTGAGGTACACATAATAACCTTCAAGTCATATTTGGCTGCCAAAGCCACAGCTTTATCCAACCAGGCAAAGTCATACTTACCTTCTTCAGGTTCTAACTGGGCCCAAGCAAATTCAGCAAAATGAGTAAATTCAAACCCCAGTTCGTGCATTTGTTTGAAGTCACGTTCCCATTGTTCCGGGTTCCAATGCTCCGGGTAATAATACACGCCGGTCAAAGTAAGATCTTTCTCTTTGAACCATTTATCCCCTGCCTGCCTCGCTGCTTGGCACAGGGAAGTGCCAACGAGTAGCGCTACGAAGGATGACAATAAAAAATGTTTCATACGTATTATTTTTGAGATTATTTATTCACTTTGGTAGCTCTTCAATTTCTTTAAAACGCTCTTCTTTACCTTGAAAGCTGTTCCGTGTCGGGTACCTTTGGGAAAGGTAACCAAGTCTGAAATGTCTTCCCAATTTTGACGGTCTTTTGAGCGTACCGCTCCATACTTATGATCACGGTACTTATCAAAATACACATACACATCGTTGCCAACAAGTAGAGGAGCCGGACCTTCAGCCCAGTATTTACCAGTAATGGGTGCGGACACTTCTATTGGGAAACCATCTTCTATTTTACTACAAGTAGTAATACGCAAATTCTTTTCCGGAGGATTGGAGTTTTCATTCTTCACAACCATAAGTAGTTCACCGTTCTTATCTTTAAGAATAGCAGCATCAATAACACTGAAATCGGGATTGAAAAACATTTTGGTTTCGGAAAACTCCCTGAAGTCTTTCGTTGTAACATAATAGATACGGTGATTCAGTCCCTTCTCACTTTCACTGGTAGGTATTTCCTTGTGTCTTCTCGGCAAGGTGGTTGCCCAGAATATATAAAAGGTTTTGGAAGGCTTATCGTAAAACAGTTCGGGAGCCCAGCAATTGTGAGCATCCGGCTCATGCATCATAACGGGTATTGCTCGCTGTTCAGACCAATGTATCAGGTCTTTGGAAGAAGCATATCCAATGATACGATCTGTCCAGCTCGAAGTCCAAACCATGTGGAAGGTTCCATCGGGTGCTTCACAGATACTCGGGTCTCTCATCAGTTTATCTTTTCCCACCTGAGGTGTCAAAAAAGACTTCCCGTTATTCAAGGCTGTCCACTTCAACCCGTCATTGCTATAAGCCAAATGCAGTCCATCTTTACTATCATTAATAAAATAGGAAAACAAATAAGCATTCTTCTGTCCCCACATAGAGATCCCGCATAAAAACAAAAAACACAATAAAACACTCTTCCTTTTCATAATATGATCATTAAAATTTATACATACATCAACCATACAAATATAGTTTAATCTGTTAGAAAGCAAAAATACGAACTCCTTAAAAGCCATTCATATTGATTGAAAATACTGTAATATCGTACAAATGAATATAATAACATCCCTTTTCATACGAATTTCTATCATTATGTACATCTTTCTATTAGCGCAAAGAGTAAAACTGCATATTTTAGCATTCCGTTAATTTCAAATGCGCTTATTATGCAAAAAATCTTTTTTACAGCTTTATTGTTTTTCGCAATCATAACAAACATCGTTGCCCAAAATGCCACCGATATTAGTGGCAAATGGAAGTTCCAAATAGACAGAAATGATATGGGGATAAGAGAAAAGTGGTTTGCAAAAACGTTGCAGGATGAAATCAACCTGCCCGGCTCTATGCCCGAAAAATTAAAAGGAGACGATGTGACCGTTCACACCAAGTGGACAGGTAGTTTGTATGATAGCTCATACTACTACAACCCTTACATGGAAAAATACCGTGTTGAAGGAAACGTAAAGCTGCCTTTCTTTCTAACGCCCGATAAGCACTATGTGGGCGTAGCTTGGTATCAGAAAGAAGTGACCATTCCTTCAAACTGGAAAAACAAACGAATACTCTTGTTCTTGGAGCGTCCGCATATTGAAACCACCTTATGGATCAATAATAAGGAAGTGGGCACACAAAACAGTCTTTGCGTGCCTCATGTTTATGACATCACCCAATGGGTGTCTAAAAAGAAATGTCGCGTTTCCATCAGGATTGACAACCGCATTAAAGAAATCAATGTGGGACCGGATTCTCACAGTATAACTGACCAGACACAAGGCAACTGGAATGGAATTGTGGGGAGAATGGAGCTACAAGCTACCCCAGTGACTCACTTTGATGATATTCAAATATACCCCGACCTCCAAAACAAAAAAGCAAACGTAAAGATAAAACTGGTAACTAGATTTAATCAGGATAACGTTCAAATAAGGCTCTCGGCTAAAAGTTTCAATACAGGAAAACAGCATGTTGTTCCGTCCGTATCAAAGGATTTCATCATCAAAGAAGGAGTTCTTGAATGCCAGATGGATCTGCCCATGGGCGAGAATATGCTAACTTGGGATGAGTTCGATCCGGCGTTATATAAATTACAGGCCGAATTGATCAGCAAGCACGGAAAAGAGAGTAAAACAGTACAGTTTGGTATGCGTGAGTTTAAGATTGAAGGTAAATGGTTTTATGTAAACGGTAATAAAACAATGCTTCGGGGCACTGTAGAAAACTGTGATTTCCCACTAACCGGCTACGCACCAATGAGTATCAAAGAATGGGAACGGGTATTCAGGATCTGTCGCAAATACGGTTTAAACCACATGAGATTCCACTCATTCTGTCCTCCGGAAGCAGCATTCATTGCTGCCGATCTGGTAGGGTTTTACCTACAACCGGAAGGACCTAGCTGGCCCAATCACGGTCCGAAGCTGGGACTAGGACAACCCATTGATAAATATCTGATGGAAGAGACGATCAGACTCACCAAAGAATACGGTAATTATGCCTCATATTGCATGCTGGCATGTGGAAACGAACCTTCGGGAAGATGGGTAGCCTGGGTTAGTAACTTTGTTGATTACTGGAAAAAAGCAGATTCAAGAAGAGTTTATACAGGTGCTTCTGTAGGCGGAAGCTGGCAATGGCAACCGCGTAACGAATACCATGTAAAAGCAGGAGCCAGGGGGTTAAGCTGGGTGGCTTCCATGCCTGAATCGAATTCGGATTACAGGCAGCGAATTGACTCCGTGAAACAGCCTTATGTTTCTCATGAAACGGGGCAGTGGTGTGCTTTCCCCAATTTCAATGAAATAAAGAAATATACGGGAGTCAACAAAGCCAAAAACTTTGAAATATTTCGTGATCTGTTGAATGACGGCAAAATGGGTGATAAAGCACATGACTTTATGATGGCATCCGGAAAGTTGCAAGCGTTGTGTTATAAACACGAGATTGAAAAGACGCTCCGTACACCCGATTATGCCGGTTTTCAGTTATTAGCCCTGAATGATTATTCCGGACAAGGTACTGCTTTGGTAGGACTACTGGATGTTTTCTTTGAAGAGAAGGGCTACGTAACATCCGAAGAGGTTCGTCGTTTTTGCAGTTCCACTGTTCCATTGGCTCGAATCGATAAATTCGTTTACACCAACAATGAAATTTTCAAGGCTAACATAGAAGTGGCTCATTTTCATAAGAATCCCCTCAAAAATGCGCTGGTTACGTATACAATCAAAGATAAGTGGGGCAAATTATTTAGCAACGGAACCGTATGTACCAAAGACATCCCAGTTGGGAATTGCTTTGAACTGGGACTAGTTAGCTGCGATTTAAAAGACATTACTGAGCCTGTACAACTAAATCTGGAGGTAAGGATAGAAGGTACAGATGCTGTTAATGACTGGGACTTCTGGGTATACCCCGAGAAGGTAGAAATGAACCAGGGAGAGGTTTATGTAACCGACTCTCTAGATAGTAAAGCACAACAGATACTCGAACAGGGCGGCAATGTATTGATAACAGCAGCGGGAAAAATTTCATACGGTAAAGAGGTGGTTCAATACTTCACTCCTGTGTTCTGGAATACTTCTTGGTTTAAGATGCGTCCTCCGCATACCACCGGTATATTGGTAAACGACAAACATCCGTTATTCAGGAACTTCCCCACTGAGTTTCACAGCAACTTACAATGGTGGGAATTACTCAATAAAGCTCAGGTAATGCAGTTTACAGAATTTCCGGATCATTTCCAGCCATTGATACAAAGCATTGACACCTGGTTTGTGAGCCGAAAAATAGGAATGTTGTTCGAAGCTAACGTTCTGAAAGGGAAGTTGATAATGACAAGTATGGATCTGACCAGTCAACTTGACCAAAGAGTGGTTGCCCGACAGATGTACAAGTCTATTCTGGATTACATGAACTCAGATAGTTTCCGTCCGGCAGAACAAGTCGACATCGAAATCATTCGGAATTTATTCATAAAAAAAGCGCCTAAAATTGACTCTTTTACAAAAGATTCACCCGATGAGTTGAAACCGGTGAAAGGCAACAAAGGCATATAAATAATCTACTAATTATGAACAGATACACATTACTGGCTGCATTATGGCTTAGTGTTACCGGCTACGCCCAGCAAACAAGTTTTTCATTTTGTTTTGATGGAAACAAGAAAGATGAAAAGGCATTGCAAATTACTAAACAACAAGTGTTTAGTGAACAAACGGGATACGGATACGACTTACAGTCGGCACCTGATTTGAAAGCAAACAAGCCTTTTTATTTTTCCGTGGCGGTTCCCGATGGCAATTACCGTGTAACAGTTACGTTAGGTTCAAAGAAGTCGGCCGGAGTAACCACAGTGCGAGCAGAATCACGCAGGTTATTCATTGAAAATCTGCCTACACGAAAAGGCGAATTCGTGCAACAGTCATTTGTAGTCAATAAACACAATACAGAAATTGCTCCGGGTGAATACGTGAAAATAAAAATTCGCGAAAAGAGCAAGTTGAATTGGGATAATAAACTAACGCTGGAGTTCAACGGAGATGCTCCCCTGCTTTCCGCTCTTACCATTGAGAGAGTCAGTGATGTACCCACTATCTTTTTGTGTGGCAACTCTACTGTAGTAGATCAGGACAACGAGCCTTGGGCTAGCTGGGGACAAATGATCACTCGTTTCTTTGACGACCAGGTTTGTGTTGCCAATTACGCCGAATCGGGTGAATCGGCCAATACATTTATTGCTGCCGGACGATTGAAGAAAGCACTCAGCCAAATGAAAGCAGGTGATTACCTTTTTATGGAATTCGGACACAATGATCAAAAACAAAAAGGGCCCGGAAAAGGTGCGTACTATTCCTTTATGACCAGTCTGAAAACCTTTATTGACGAAGCTAGAGCACGTGGTGCACACCCCATTCTGGTAACCCCAACCCAAAGGAGAAGTTTCGATGAGAGAGGAAAGATTAAAGATACACACGAAGATTATCCCGAAGCCATGAAGTGGCTGGCACACAAAGAAAACGTGCCTCTCATTGATCTCAATTCAATGACCCGTGTACTTTATGAAGCAATGGGTGTTGAAAATTCCAAGAAAGCATTCGTTCATTATCCTGCCAATACGTATCCGGGGCAAACAAAAGCATTGGAAGACAATACACACTTTAATCCTTACGGAGCATATCAAATCGCACAATGCATCTTGCAGGGTATAATTGATCAGAAAATGCCTTTGCAGAAATACATAAGAAAGGATTTTAAAAGGTACGACCCTCATCATCCCGACGACATCCATTTATTTCACTGGAACCTGAGTCCTTTTGCTGAAATAGAGAAACCTGACGGCAACTAAGTAAATATAAAGCATAACGATTAAATTTATGAGGAAAATTATTATAAATACTCTTGCGATCTTTGTCACAATAAGCCTACACACACATGCCCAGAAAAGAGGTGAAGTACCCACATTTCAATGGGGAACCACGGGCAAACAAATAGATCTGTCGTGGGCAGCGGAAGTGGGTAGCAGAGTAGAGGATAACCAAAGTACAAACACATTTAAGGTAAAAGATTTCGGAGCACAGAACGACAGCAATTACCTGAGTACGCAGGCTATACAGAAAGCAATTGATGCCTGTAGCAATGCAGGAGGAGGTAAAGTGCTTTTTGAGCCGGGATATTATCAGACCGGAGCTTTGTTCGTCAAAAAAGGTGTTTACTTACACATTGGCGCCGGAACCACTCTACTGGCAAGCACAGACATCAATCAGTATCCCGAATTCAGGTCTAGAATTGCAGGTATCGAAATGGTATGGCCATCGGCTGTAATCAATATCATTGATACGCAGCATGCTGGTATAACGGGAGCAGGTACAATTGACTGCAGAGGTAAAGTATTTTGGGACAAGTATTGGGAGATGCGGAAAGAGTACGTCCAAAAAGGTCTTAGGTGGATTGTTGACTATGACTGCAAACGGGTTCGGGGCATTCTTGTTTCAGGATGTTCTGATATTACGTTAAAGGATTTCACACTGATGCGAACAGGTTTTTGGGGAATACAAATATTGTACTCCAACCATTGCACATTGCACAAACTTACTGTAAACAACAACATTGGCGGGCACGGGCCCAGTACCGACGGTATTGATATCGATTCTTCTACTTACGTGCTTATTGATGGTTGTGACATTGACTGTAATGACGATAACATCTGTCTGAAGGCAGGAAGGGATGCCGACGGATTACGGGTTAACCGCCCCACCGAATATGTAGTGGTTCGTAATTGCATTGCACGAAAAGGAGCCGGACTGATTACTTGCGGAAGCGAAACATCCGGAGATATCAGGTATGTATTGGGGTATAATCTTCAGGCATACGGTACTTCTTCTACACTCAGGCTAAAATCGGCTTTGAATCGGGGAGGAACTGTTGAATACATATACATGACCGACGTGATTGCCGATGGCGTACAAAATGTACTGGCTGCTGATTTGAACTGGAACCCCAGCTACAGTTACTCCGAACTGCCGGCAGAATATGAAGGAAAGGAAGTACCTGAGCATTGGAATGTAATGCTGCAAAAAGTTGAGCCCGTTGAAAAAGGGTATCCTCATTTTAATCATGTATATTTGGCCAATGTAAAAGCCACCAATGCCAAACAGTTTATTTCTGCATCGGGATGGAATGATTCACTCACGTTGAATGATTTTACGTTATACAACCTCGATGTTGAGGCAGAAAAGGCCGGTATCGTAGCTCATACAAAGAAATTCAGGTTAACAGATATCAAGCTAAAGATTAGCGACAATAGCCAAATTGAATTTAACAAGAACAGTCAGCTAAAAAAGAACATTCGTTATGAGTAAATTGCTTACTATCAGTTATTTACTGGGCGTATTCTTAATTTCCGTATCGGTTTTTGCTCAAGACAAGAAGGATTTTCAAAGAGTAATAGGTGGTGATGTTAAGAGCCCCAGAATTTTAGCTTGTGATCATCCTGAGTTTTCATTTCACTTACCTGAAATGGCCGGAAATCTTCATTTCGGCATAGAAAACCAAGGTAAAAATAAATGGCTGAAAGATTTTACTCAAATAAAGACGAAAGAGAGCAAGCAGAAGATTATTTATAAGATCAAAGATGAGTTTATAGCAAAGGCAGAACTGATTATTCGTGTCACAAACTTATCTTACACAGATGGAATTATATTAGAAGCGGAAATTGTTAACTTACCTGCGGAAACATATTTAACTTGGTCTTTTGGAGGGTGTTACGGCATAGAACTGGCCGATAAAACAGACAGTCATTTAAAACCCTCGTATTGCAAAGACAATGTGTTCAGCATAGAAGGGAATGCATTTACCTGCTACTACGGAGAAAGCATGAAGCTACGAGTTATTCAGGGAATAACTCCTCTCAGTTCTGAACTAAAGCTATCAGAGACATACCGGCAAGGTGCGCCGGCCTTATCGGGACGCACGCCTCTGAAAAACGGAGAGAAACTTTATCTCTGTATTTACAAACAGAACAAGCAAGCCGATTATAATTATTACATGCTGCGAGATCTCTTTGAATACGAATACAATAAATAGCAATACCAATGAAGGCTTATTTAAAAAAATGGTGGTTGTTCATTCTGATTCTGGCTATGCCGGTTAACAGCATGGCTCAAGAATATAAGATATGGCAGTTTACCCCCGAACAATTGCCTAAAATAGACGGCAACGCAACAGATTGGGAAGCGGTTCCCGACTCATTCGTGATTAGCATTGATCGGATGAAAGAAGATGAAGGGAGATACACCAGCGCCAAGAAATCAACTTTAGATATTCGGGTCAAGGTGGCTTGGTGCGCCGGAATCAATCGGTTGTATTTTCTTTACGAAGCCTATGATAATTATTGGCGATTTAGCGAGAACAGTTTAAATACTGACATATTTGAGGTGGTAGTAGATGGCAACTGCTCAGGCGGCCCTTTTATAGACCGATTCTTTCCCGGCAAAAAGACTGACGTATGGCAAAGTTGGTTTAATTTTCACGGTTGTCATGCACAAAACTACCACATTTTCACCCCACCGCACAAAGAAGACTGGTGTATGTTGTGGGGACCACAAGTTTGGCTCAAAGAAAAACCTTACGCAGATTACGCATATAAATATCATTTCAAAGAGGGCAAACCGGGAAAGTTGACACTGGAGTTTTACCTTACCCCCTTTGATCATGCAGATGCTGCCGGTCCGCAAAAGTCAAAGCCCGCGATTCTACAAGAGAACAAACACGTAGGTTTGTGCTGGGCCGTCATTGATTATGATGCCGATCGGCAAAATAAAGACGGGTTCTGGAACCTCTCGTCGGAGCATACCATGTATGGCAATGCCGATTATCTTTTGAAAATGCGTTTAATGCCTCTCATTAAAAATAAAAAGCCATGAAACACATCCTCTGTTTGCTGTTTTTTCTTAGCCTGACAACTGTCGATCTTGCTGCAGCCACACACAATATCAAAGAATATGGCGCTATAGGAGATGGCAAGCACATCGATTCTCCGGCCATAAATGCTGCTATTGAAGCAGCAGCTCAAAACGGCGGAGGCACCGTCTATATTCCAACAGGAAAATACGCTTGCTACTCCATTCGGTTAAAAAGCCACCTGACCATTTATCTGGAAGCAGGTGCTGAAATTATAGCAGCATTCCCTACGCAGACAGCCGGTTATGACGAAGCAGAGGAGAACCCTCATAACCTATATCAGGATTTCGGACATAGTCATTGGAAGAATTCACTGATGTGGGGCATCGGTCTGGAAGACGTCACCATCTGTGGACCGGGGCTTATCAACGGGAAAGGATTAACCCGTGAAGAAAGCAGATTACCCGGTGTGGGCAATAAAGCCATCAGTCTCAAATTATGTAAGAATGTTATTCTAAAAGATTTCTCCATGTTACACTGCGGGCATTTCGCTTTGTTGGCTACCGGTGTAGATAATCTGACCATTCATAATCTTAAAGTAGATACCAATCGCGACGGATTTGATATTGATTGCTGTCGGAACGTACGAATATCCGATTGTAGTGTGAACTCTCCCTGGGACGATGCCATCGTGCTCAAAGCATCGTACGCATTAGGCTTCTTTCGTGACACCGAGAACGTTACCATTAACGGTTGTTACGTATCCGGATTTGATAAAGGCACCATGTTATCGGGTACATACGAACGGCTGCATCCGCAGGCACCCGACCATGGATTTGTAACCGGAAGAATTAAGTTGGGAACCGAATCAAGTGGAGGCTTTAAGAATATAGCCATCAGTAATTGTATTTTTGAACGTTGTAGGGGACTGGCATTGGAGACCGTTGACGGTGGTCATCTGGAAGATGTTGTAATATCCAACATTACCATGCGCGATATAGTGAATGCCCCTATTTTCTTAAGATTAGGAGCCCGTATGCGTAGTCCGGAAGGAACGGCTATAGGAACGATGAAGCGCATACGGATAAGCCATGTGAATGTATTTAATGCCGATTCGAGGTACTCGTGTATCATAAGCGGCATTCCAGGCGCACGGATAGAGGATGTCTCTTTTCAAGACATTCATATCTATTTTCAAGGAGGTTATGCAGAAGAAGACGCCAAGAAAACGCCGCCCGAACAGGAAAAAGCGTATCCGGAGCCTTGGATGTTTGGCACGATTCCCGCTTCAGGTTTTTACGTTAGACACGCTAGGAACATTCATTTTGAGAATGTCAACTTCCATTTTGAAAAGCCCGACGGCAGACCCCTTTATGTAACCGATGATGCCGAGATAACCAGAAAATAAGTCCACACAGATGTTTTTATTGTCTTTTTGCAATAAAATAACGGTATAAAACCATTATCTTTGCACGTTGCAAAAAGATAATAAAAACTCAAGATATGGATAAAAAGTTCAAAAGAACAACCGTGACCTCAGCACTTCCTTACGCAAATGGTCCGGTTCATATTGGCCACTTGGCAGGTGTTTATGTACCCGCAGATATTTACGTGCGCTATTTAAGATTGAAAAAACAAGACGTTTTGTTTATCGGTGGATCTGATGAACACGGAGTACCCATTACCATCCGTGCTAAAAAAGAAGGAATCACCCCTCAAGACGTAGTTGATCGTTATCACTCAATCATTAAAAAATCATTTGAAGACTTTGGTATTTCATTTGATATTTATTCGCGTACATCATCTGAGACACACCACAAACTGGCTTCAGACTTTTTCCGTACCTTGTACGACAAAGGAGAGTTTGTAGAAAAAACGTCCGAACAATATTACGACGAAACGGCACATCAGTTTCTGGCCGACCGTTACATTACCGGTGAATGTCCGCATTGCCACTCCGAAGGAGCTTACGGCGATCAATGTGAAAAGTGCGGAACCTCACTTTCTCCCACTGATCTGATTAACCCCAAAAGCGCTATCAGCGGAAGCAAACCCGTGATGAAAGAGACAAAGCATTGGTACTTGCCTTTGGACAAGCATGAAGGGTGGTTGCGCCAATGGATTCTGGAGGATCATAAAGAGTGGCGTCCCAATGTGTACGGACAGTGTAAAAGCTGGCTCGACATGGGCTTACAGCCTCGCGCGGTGAGCCGTGACCTTGATTGGGGAATCCCTGTACCGGTTGAAGGTGCGGAAGGAAAAGTACTTTATGTATGGTTCGATGCACCCATCGGATATATTTCAAATACCAAAGAGCTACTGCCTGATACGTGGGAAACCTGGTGGAAGGATGAAGAAACCCGTTTGGTACACTTCATCGGAAAAGACAACATTGTATTCCATTGCATCGTATTCCCTGCTATGTTGAAAGCAGAAGGAAGCTATATATTGCCCGATAATGTACCCAGTAATGAATTCCTGAATTTGGAAGGTGATAAAATATCAACTTCGCGCAACTGGGCAGTATGGTTGCATGAATATCTGGAAGAATTCCCCGGAAAACAAGACGTTCTTCGCTATGTGTTGACCGCCAATGCTCCGGAAACGAAAGACAATGATTTCACATGGAAAGATTTTCAGGCGCGCAATAACAATGAATTAGTAGCTGTTTACGGCAATTTTGTTAACCGTGCTCTGGTACTTACTCAAAAGTATTTTGAAGGAAAGGTTCCGCAAGCAGGCGAACTGACTGAATACGACAAAGAAACATTGAAGGAATTTGCTGATGTTAAAACGGAAGTTGAAAAACTACTCAATGTATTCAAATTCCGCGATGCACAAAAAGAAGCAATGAATCTGGCACGTATCGGAAACAAATACCTGGCCGACACTGAGCCATGGAAACTGGCTAAAACTAATATGGACAGAGTCGCTACCATCCTGAACATCAGCTTGCAGTTAGTGGCCAACTTAGCTATAGCCTTTGAGCCTTTCTTGCCGTTCAGTTCTGAAAAGTTACGTAGAATGCTCAACATGGAGAGTTTTGACTGGGCCAACCTGGGACAAACAGACCTATTACAAGCCGGTCATACACTCAATACGCCCGAATTACTATTCGAGAAGATTGAAGACAGCACCATTGAAGCTCAGGTGCAAAAATTACTCGATACCAAAAAAGCAAACGAAGAAGCCAACTACAAGGCCAACCCCATTCGTGCTAATATTGAATTCGACGATTTCATGAAGCTCGACATACGCGTTGGTACTGTTTTGGAATGCCAGAAAGTACCCAAAGCAGATAAACTGCTGCAATTCCGTATTGACGACGGCTTGGAACAAAGAACCATTGTATCGGGCATCGCCCAGCATTACCAACCCGAAGAATTGGTAGGGAAACAAGTTTGCTTCATAGCCAACTTAGCTCCACGTAAGCTCAAAGGGATTGTTAGTGAAGGAATGATTCTTTCTGCGGAAAACAATGATGGAAGCTTGGCTGTTATCATGCCCCAAAAAGAGGTTAAGCCGGGAAGCGAAGTTAAATAGACGCTTTTTTTTAAGCTATTAGCATAATGAAAGAGCAATCGCTAAAACAAAAAACAGTCGGAGCTCTGCTCTGGAACTTGTTGGACCGTATGGGACAACAAGTTCTGTTGTTTATTGTAGGCATCATCGTTGCCAACATCCTCTCCGTAGAGGATTACGCATTGGTGGGGATGCTTGCTATCTTTACCGCTATTGCCAATATTGTACTCGACAGTGGTTTTAGCTCCGCTTTAATTCGGAAGCAAGACGCTACCGAAGAAGATTATAGTTCCGTTTTTTACTTCAATCTTTCTATTAGCGTAGTACTATATGTCATCCTTTTCTTTGCCGCTCCTTACATTGCTCAGTTCTATAATCAACCGTTATTGACAGGTCTTACCCGGATCATCTTTCTAAGCCTGCCGTTCAACTCGCTAAGCTTAATACAAAACACTCTTCTGAACAAGAAGATAGAGTTCAAAAGGCTTGCAAAGATAAACTTTATATCCTTGTTGATATCGGGTGGCTGCTCACTGGCTATGGCCTATAACGGACTGGGTGTATGGACATTGGCATGGCAGCCGGTTATCTTGTCGTTTAGCAAATCTGCCCTGCTTTGGATGTCAAACAAATGGCGACCGAAGCTGATCTTTAAACTCTCTAACATCCAGAGTTTGTTTGGTTTTGCTTCATCTCTGTTGCTTGCCAGCCTCATCAATTCTATTTTTACAAACATCTATTCAGTAGCCATCGGTAAGTTGTATCCTACCAAAGATCTGGGCTATTATTCTCAGGGTAACAAGATCAGCCTGATGGTTATCAGTTCCATCTATTCCAGTCTGCAAGCTGCCACATATCCTATTTTTTCGAGCATTCAAGACGACAAAGAAAGAAGCATCCGGTCTTACAGAAAAACCATACGTTTTACTGCATTCCTTACCTTTCCGTTAATGATTGGACTTGTTTCCATAGCCGAACCGTTGATTTCTATTCTTCTGAAAAAGGAATGGGCAGGCTGTATACCCTTCTTTCAGCTCACTTGTATAGCCGGTATCTTTACCATACTAACATCCATCAACCAAAATTTCATTAAAGTATATGGCCGGTCTGACGTTATATTCAAATTAGAAATAGTCCGTACCGTTCTTATTATTCTTGGCCTCTTGGTTTCATTAAAAGAAAGCGCCTTAGTCATGATTGGCATTCAAACACTCATTCAGGCAATTATCTACCTGATCAGCATAATCTATATTGGCCACTCTATTGAATATTCATGGACGAAACAACTCAAGGACATACTTCCCTATACAGTGATTTCAGTTTTGATGTGGGGACTGCTAGTGATACCTGAATATTACATAGGTTCCTATTACGCGTTGCTTCTGACTAAAATGACGATTGGCATCCTTTTCTATTACATAACCAATAAGTACTTAGGATCACAAATACTTCGGGAAGCCGTTGAAATACTCTTTAAACAAAAATCCAAATAACATGAATTCTCCATCAGTAAAAGTAAGTATCATTATGTTGGCATACAACATAGGTCGGTATATTGAAACTGCCATAAAAGGAGTTATCCAACAAAAAACCAATTACCAGATACAACTCGTAATTGCCGAAGATTGCAGCACAGACAACACATTGGAAATATGTACCCGTTACAAAGAATTGTATCCTGATATAATTACATTGGTAGCACACGAAAAAAACAGGGGATTACAACGGAATTTCATGTCGGCACACGAACATTGCACCGGTGAATACATCGCAATTTGTGATGGAGATGATTATTGGATAGACCGGAAGAAACTACAACGCATGACCGATTTCATGGACAAACATCCTGATTTCGCCATCTGTTTCCATCGTGTCATTAATTACTACGAAGAAGACGGAAGTAAAAGTTTATCAAACGGTGGGCAGAAACAAATTACAGATATCAGAGACCTTGCCAGAGGGAATTACATAACCAACTCATCTTCACTTTTCAGACGGAGTTACTACCCACAAGTGCCCGAATGGTTTGGTCAGATTAACCTATGCGATTATGCCATGCACATGCTGAACGCACAACATGGAAAGATATACTATTTCAAACGTCCCATGGCAGTATACCGCAAACACAGCAAAGGAATATGGAGCGAGAGAGATACCGATAAAAAGCTAGCCATCACGTTGCATGTCAGAGAGCTCTTAATGGATTACTTCAAAGATCAAGCAGAAGTTCTTCAAGGGCTCAGACAGTCCCATAAATCCATCTCATTAAACCTGATCAGGTATTATATGCAGAAAGGAGATACCAACATGGTAACAGTTGTAGAAGACAGAATTCTCACATACAACCCTGGAATAGAGAGACAACAACTGCAAAAAGAAGCCGCAGATACCTCATTAACTCTGAAACAACGCTTGCGACAGTCGGTTATGCACTGCATGAAACAGGGCAGAGTTTTGGTATCACGATTAATGCCTCTGCCCGGAGTTCGATAAAAGCTACATGACACGACGTAAGGCCTCTTCCAGCATGCCATTATTGACCAATATCTTCTCTACAAATTCCCTAAAGGCACCAAAGCCACCGTGAGCAGACGTGACATAATGAACTTCCTTTTTGATATAAACTGGAGTATTAGCCGGAGAGGCACTAAAGCCAACCTCTCTGAGAAGACGGATGTCATTGATATCATCACCAATAAAAGCCACATCGGCGAGAGTAATACCCATTTCCTCGCATAATTCACGCGCCTTAGCCAATTTATCATTAACTCCCAGATAGCAACGCTCTATCTTCAATTTAGCCGCACGTTTCTGTACAATCTGCGTATTCTCACCGGTCATAATGGCAACCGGAATACCAAATTCACGGAGGAAAAGTACACCCCAGCCATCTTTCACCGAAAAACGTTTCATGACATCACCATCGGCCGTATAATACATGCCACCGTCTGTCCACACACCATCAATATCTGTAATCACCAATTTGGGTAAAGCCATATCTTCTATTCTATATCTTTGGGATAAATTATTTCGTTACGTTTAATGGTTGCCTTCACTTTTTTACCGACAACGCTATCTCTGTCCACCCATTTGTAGCCATCACCCGGACTTAACAAATGAATATCATCTTCCGTGATAACATGACCGGGCAACAATTCCTGCCTGGTAGCTATTGAGCGTTCAAGCTTTACTTTGGAACCTGCCACACTCTCATCAATATAAAGTTCCTCTTCGCCTAACCACCTCTCGGCTATTCGTATATCTCTGATCATGCGGTTTACACCCTCAGGCCCTAAAGAACCCAATTGATCGGTTCCTTTCATGTGCCGATCAATCGTGATGTGCTTTTCAATGATTTCAGCACCCATACCTACAGCGACCACCGGCGCAGAAATGCCAATGGTATGATCCGAGAAACCAATACGATATTGTCCGTAATGCTTTTTCAGATAAGTAATGGTTTTCAGATTCAGGTTATCCGGATAAGTAGGATATTGAGAAACACAGTGCAAAATGGATATCTCAGAATGATATCTCGTGATCACAGCCAGTGCCTCATCCAACTCTTTTTTACCCGCCATACCCGTTGACAAGATGATGGGTATTTTCGTTTCCGCCATAATTTCCAACAAAGGCAGGTTCGTCAAGTCACGGCTCGCCACCTTTAAGAAATCAGGAGTAAACAGTTTGAGCAAAGACATGCAACCTCTTGAACAAAGAGTCTCCACAAAATCAAGTCCTAAAGACTTAGCGTGTTTATATACTTCAAAGTGTTCTTCATCGGTAAGCTCTAAGAAAGCACGGTGCTCTCCATAAGTCCGTCCAAAAGAATGCGGAGAGTCATACAACCTATTCATCTGAGAATCAGTAAGTTCCTCATTCAAATCACGTTTAGTCATTTTCACCGCATCCATAGGACACAAGTCCAAACCAAAGACCTCCTCCTTTACAGGACGTGATACTAAATCAACAATAAGTTTAGCGATGTCAACCGATCCATTATGATTCTGTCCTATTTCACCTATTATATAAGTACTCTTCATCACCTATTATTTTTCATTTTTTGCAATATTCTCCAGCATCTTCGCACGATAGTCCGGATGCTGCTTTACTAACTGTAGCAATTCACTCACTCCGCCTCCATTGATAGCCTTAAAATCAGCATACAAACTCTGGAGCAACGTAAAATCGTCCATTGTATCGAGCGTGAAACGCAGGTCAAACCTTCCTTCCAGATAATCGGGTAACGGCAACAAACGAACGGAAAACTCTTCGGGATGAGTGTACATGTAAATTGTGACATGCTCCACATAGAGTTTCTCCTGCGTAACCTTTACTATTCGTTTCAAGGCATCCAGCGTAGTGACTTCCGCAAACAATCCCAGATGCGATTTAATGGTAGGCCTTCCGTCTTCAAAGCCAAACGCCACGTAATCAGCCGGCAATTCATCATGCGCATTTAGCAATGTTTTAAAGCTGTCCGGCTGCAGAAACGGATTATCCGAACACACACGCACCATTCTGTCCAGTCCAAAAGCTTCTCCCGCTTTAATAAAGCGATCTAACACATTATCCTCATCGCCACGAAAACAATGAATGCCCAGTTTACGGGCAGTCTCTTCCAGCACATCATCCTGCTTTCTTACCGTAGTAGCCAGTACAATACACATTTCCGGGAAAGCCGCCTTTATATTTCCTATCAAAATATCGAGAATGCACCTTTCTCCATCAAACGGCAGCAAAATCTTGTTATGCAACCGAGTAGAGCCCGTACGAGCCTGAATAACTATTCCATCTTTCATATTTTCATCCTCCTGAAAGCATCAATGTATGATCCGGGCGTGACGTTAATCACTTCCTTCCCTTTTTTACGAGCATAAGCATCCAATACAAAATAAGACTTGAAAGCCACATACATGTGATACAGAATCGTATAAAGATGAGCCGAGTTCAAATCTTCTTTCTGTACTTTGGCCGCCTGAGACTGATTCTCATCATAAAAATGCTTTTGATGCATTAATACTTCATTGTCATCGGTCACCGTAATCTCGGGCAACCACGAATGATCGGCTCCCGCCAGATATATCTTCTTAAAAGGAAGTCGCAACCCCACTGCAATAGAAGGAATCAATACATTGTGAGGACGCGGCACTCCCCATCCCCTATCAAAAATAAAGTCACATATATTCTGAAATCCCTCTATCGGCGTTGTGTTATATGCATACACTTTAATATGGGGATTTGCAGCAAGCATGGGTTGCCAATCTTTGTTTTTGTAAGCCCTTACAGGAATAAAGAGACACATGGGCCACACTGTTTTCCGAGCCATTGTTTCAAAAAGTTGAACACGTTTCTCGGGCACTATCCAGAAAAGAGGATCTGCAATCAGATACAACTCCGGTTTCAATTCCTCAAACATAGGAGAAGAGACACAAAAGTTCACTGCCAACAATGTTTTTCCTTTTATAAACCCTGCCGCTTCTTGCACCGTTTTGTTAAGTGAAGGTCCGTTAGCCAGAATCAGTAACTCATCTGCATTACGGAAAGAGGTAGGCAACGTAGTGTTTAAGCGCGACTGAAGTACTATTTTCACTACGCTTAACAAGCTTTGCCAACCTTGTTCCATCCGTTTCATCCATTTATCTCCCATATACTATTTTGCTTATATCCGGCAAAGATAGATACTTTACCGTTTTTTACACTAAAAAATAAACGAATTTATAGATAGAAAGCGGTAAAAGCACTACTTTTGTCAAAACATTCAGCTTATGAGAGTACTATTAATCAACACTTCCGAACGAATTGGCGGGGCCGCCGTTGCCGCAAGCCGCCTCATGGAATCATTGAAGAATAACGGCATAAAAGCCAAACTATTGGTACGCGATAAGCAAACCGAACAAATCAGTGTGGTAGGGCTGGAACGTTCCTGGCTGCATATTTGGAAATTTGTACGGGAGCGCATCACCATTTGGCGAGCCAATCATTTTAAGAAACACAATCTGTTCGCGGTCGACATAGCCAACACCGGGACAGACATTACTTCACTGCCCGAATTCAATGAAGCAGATGTCATTCACCTGCATTGGATCAATCAAGGAATGCTTTCATTAAAAGGAATTGATAAAATTCTAAGATCAGGCAAACCGGTTGTGTGGACTATGCATGACATGTGGCCATGCACTGGCATTTGCCACCACGCACGTGAATGCACCAATTATGAAGAAGGTTGCCACGATTGTCCGTTCATCTACGGAGGTGGAAGCAAGAAAGACCTTTCGTACCGCACCTATCGCAAAAAACAAAAGATATACAAAGACCATTCCATGGCATTTGTGACTTGCAGCCATTGGCTGGAAGAAAGAGCACGAAAAAGCAACTTGTTGACAGGCAAAAAGATTTTAAGCATACCCAACCCCATTAACACCAATCTATTCAAACCCGCTGATAAGGAAGAAGCAAGAGAACGGTGCATGCTACCGCAAGACAAACAGTTGATTCTATTCGGTTCGGTTAAAATAACCGATAAAAGAAAAGGCATTGACTACCTGATTGAAGCATGCAAAATACTTGCCGAAAAACATCCTGATTATGTTGACAAGCTGGGCGTGGTCGTATTTGGTAACCAGTCGGGCCACCTTGAAAACCTGTTGCCTTTTAAAGTATATCCGCTCAATTATGTCAGAGATGAACATCGCTTAGTAGATATATACAATGCAGTTGATTTATTTGTGACCCCTTCCTTAGAAGAAAATCTGCCCAACACCATCATGGAAGCCATGGCTTGCGGAACACCCTGTGTAGGCTTTCACGTGGGTGGAATACCCGAAATGATAGATCATTTACACAATGGTTATGTGGCACAATATAAATCGTCGGCCGATTTTGCCAACGGTATCCATTGGGTGCTGAGCGATCCGGCGGAATATCACAGATTATCGGAAGAAGCTTGCCGAAAAGTTGTTGCTAATTACTCAGAAAGTATTATTGCCAAGAAATACATTGATTTATATAACAAGATAACAGGAAAAAATGCATAGCCATATCACCCCTTTGTTTTCAATAATAACCGTTACCTACCATGCAGAAAGCGTGTTGGAAGAAACGATATTGAGTGTTGTGTCGCAAACCTACCACAACCTAGAATATATTATTGTTGACGGAGCATCCAAAGATCGCACTCTTTCTATTGTGAACAAATACAGAGATAAAATTCAAGCAGTAGTGAGTGAGCCCGACAAAGGGTTATACGATGCCATGAACAAAGGATTAAAAATGGCAAAAGGAGAGTATGTATGTTTTCTCAATGCCGGCGACACTTTTCACGAAGATGATACCCTGCAGCTCATTGTTCATCAGCTGAACAAAAGCAACGTACTGCCCGATGTCATATATGGTGAAACCGCATTGGTCGATGTACAAAGACACTTTGTTCGGATGCGCCGCCTGCAGACACCCGATACATTAAACTGGAAAAGTTTCCGTCAAGGAATGCTGGTGTGCCATCAGGCGTTTATTGCCAAACGCGCCCTTACCGAAACTTACGACTTGAATTATCGGTTTTCGGCAGACTTCGACTGGTGCATTCGGGTAATGAAAAAAGCATCTCTCCTGCACAACACACGCCTCACCCTGATTGATTATCTGGATGAAGGCATGACAACTAAAAACCGGAAAGCATCCTTAAAAGAACGTTTCCGGATTATGGCCAAACATTACGGATACATAAGCACCGTTCTTCATCATATATGGTTTGTTCTACGCCTTTTGCTTAAGCCGGGACAATAATTCGACAACCCCTTCAGAAGCGCCTTTTCGGATCACTTCAATGTGTCTGTACGAATTAACCTGTACCTCATGAGGGTCAATCAGGTAAACAGCAGCCTGTTTCGGCACATAGTTGAGCAAGCCCGCCGCCGGATAGACATTCATCGAAGTGCCTATAATCACAAACACATCAGCCTGTTCCACAAATGTTACCGCTGTTTCAATTTGAGGAACCGCTTCACCAAACCAAACGATAAAGGGGCGTAATTGCGAGCCGTCGCCTGCCAAGTCACCCAGTTTAACTTCGTACTCATCCGGTTGGAGCTCTTTCACATAACGTAAATCGTAAGGCGCATAACTGGAACAAACCTTTGTAAGCTCACCGTGCAGATGAATAACCCGATTGCTACCTGCCCGTTCGTGCAAGTTATCCACATTCTGTGTAACGATTGTCACATCAAACTCTTTCTCCATTTCTGCCAATAACTCATGCCCCCTGTTGGGCGCTACAGTTAGCAGTTGCTTTCTTCTTTCATTGTAGAATTGAGTCACCAGAGCCGGATTTTCGCGATAACCCTCCGGTGTAGCGACTTGTTCAACCGGGTATTTATCCCATAAACCACCGGCATCACGAAAAGTGCTTAAGCCACTTTCGGCACTCATTCCCGCACCCGACAATACAACCAATTTCTTCATAAGTAATCTCCCGATATTTGTTTAAATCTGTCAATGATCTAACAAAGGTAGCAACAATTGGCTAAATAATTAATCATAAAGATATAAGAATAAGAAAAATTAAATACTCAAAAACATAATGATTCAAATAAAACACGTACTTTTGCCTCCATTATTTGCTTAACAGCCCAAAGATGTTATAAAGAAAAGACACTGACGGCTAACAACAAAAAAATTATGGATAAATTTAGCTATGCAATTGGCCTGGGAATTGGTCAAAACTTATTGGGAATGGGTGCCAAAAGCATCTCAGTAGAAGATTTCGCACAAGCCATCAAAGACGTGCTCGAAGGTAACGAAACAGCAATTAGTCACAATGAAGCACGCGATATAGTGAATACCTATTTTGCTGAATTAGAGGCTAAAATGAACGCTGCCAGCATAGAACAAGGAAATAGCTTTTTGGAAGAGAATAAGAAGAAAGAAGGAGTTATCACTCTTCCTAGCGGACTACAATATGAAGTAATAACCGAAGGTACAGGCAAGAAAGCACAGGCTACGGATCAAGTTAAATGTCACTACGAAGGCACATTGATTGACGGAACGCTTTTTGACAGCTCTGTTAAGCGCGGACAGCCCGCCGTTTTCGGTGTAAACCAAGTTATTCCGGGATGGGTAGAAGCGCTTCAGCTAATGTCCGAAGGAGCCAAATGGAAACTATATATTCCTTCTGACTTGGCATACGGTGCACAAGGAGCAGGAGAACTGATTCCTCCTCACAGCGCTCTTATCTTTGAAGTTGAATTAATTCAAGTACTATAACAAAAAACAAAGTAAAATGAAAAAAGTTAGTTTATTTATGGCTATTGCAGCCGCAACCAGCCTTGCTTCTTGTACAGCACAAAGCCCAAAGGCAGATCTTAAAACAGACATCGATTCTTTATCATACTCTATCGGTATGGCTCAAACTCAAGGTTTGAAAGACTATTTAGTAGGAAGAATGGATGTTGATACTGCATACATGGATGAATTCATCAAAGGTTTGAACGAAGGTGCAACTAAAACCAGCAAAAAAGATATCGCTTACTTAGCAGGTCTTCAGATTGGTCAGCAAATCAGCAACCAAATGGTGAAGGGCATCAACAAGGAACTTTTCGGTGAAGACTCAACTAAAACCATCAGCAAAGAAAACTTCTTAGCAGGTTTCGTTTCAGGAACTCTTCAAAAAGGCGGTGTGATGACTATGGAGCAAGCACAGCAATTTACTCAAACCAGAATGGAAGCTATCAAAGCTAAATTGATGGAATCTAAATTCGCTGAAAACAAAGCTGCCGGAGTTAAATTCCTTGAAGAAAACAAGAAAAAAGCAGGTGTAGTTACTACTCCTAGCGGATTGCAATACAAAGTTATCACTAAAGGAACCGGTGCTATTCCTGCTGATACAAGCAGCGTGAAGGTTAACTACAAAGGTACTTTGATTGACGGAACAGAGTTTGATAGCTCATACAAACGTAACGAGCCTACTACTTTCCGCGCTAACCAAGTAATTAAAGGTTGGACAGAAGCTCTTACTATGATGCCTGTAGGTTCAAAATGGGAAATCTATGTTCCTCAAGAACTTGCTTACGGTGCAAGAGAAGCCGGACAAATCAAACCTTACTCAACATTGATTTTCGAGGTTGAACTTCTTGGCATTGAAAAATAAAGAATTACTTTTTCTCAATGTATAATAAAAAGAGAGGTGAAATATAATATTTCACCTCTCTTTTTATTTGTATATACAGAAACGAAGAGCAAAAAGTACACTAAATGAATGATTTTACATCCTTTTTTCCATTGAAATAAAAATAATTCTCTATATTTGCTTACTTTTTGATAAGAAGTGGAATTAATAACTCATAATTATGGAGAAAATCGACAATTTAGACAAGCAGATTCTGGAGATCATTTCGCAGAATGCGCGTATTCCATTCAAAGACGTTGCCGCCCAATGTGGTGTTTCAAGAGCAGCCATTCATCAGCGTGTGCAAAGACTCATTGATATGGGAGTAATTGTAGGCTCGGGCTATCATGTAAACCCTAAAAGCTTAGGTTACAGAACATGCACCTATGTCGGTATTAAACTGGAAAGAGGTTCAATGTATAAAACCGTAGTGGCCGAACTTCAAAAGATCCCTGAAATAGTGGAATGTCACTTTACCACCGGTCCGTATACCATGTTAACCAAAGTATATGCTTGTGACAATGAACATTTAATGGAATTGCTCAATAACAGAATGCAGGAAATTCCGGGAGTAACTGCTACCGAAACTTTGATTTCTCTGGAACAAAGCATCAAGAAAGAGATTCCTATCCGCATAGATAAATAATGAAATATGGAGTTTCTAAATGAATATCATCTTGCGGGACTTTTTATAGGTATCTGTACCTTTCTTATCATCGGCTTGTTTCATCCGGTGGTAGTAAAGGCAGAATATTATTGGGGTACCAAATCCTGGTGGATATTTCTAGTGCTGGGAATTGCAGGCACTATTGCCTCATTATACGTAGAGAACATTCTTATATCTTCTTTATTGGGGGTATTTGCCTTTTCTTCGTTCTGGACAATCAAAGAAGTATTCGAGCAGGAAGATCGGGTGAAGAAGGGTTGGTTCCCTAAAAACCCCAAGCGTACTTACAAATTTTAAGGTTCCCGATAAACTTACTTCGTGTAACTCTTGCATATATCGGCAAAATGCATTAATTTTGCCCCACAATTCAAGAGAATTGTACTAGTGCGGGCTTTTAGCTCAGTTGGTTAGAGCAACAGACTCATAATCTGGAGGTCCTAGGTTCAAGCCCTAGATGGCCCACCGCAATGAAAGTAGGAGAAAACCGTAATGGCTTTCTCCTACTTTTTTTTTAGCGGATCATACTGAAATCCTGAGGGATTGTCATGTTAAGCATAAATTTTAGATAATCTAAATAAGAAGAATGCCACATCAGCATGCGTGGAGTGATGATAAATGAATCCTACGGGATTTTATTATTCAAGAGTTTTTGGAAGACCAAAAAACAAACTTGCAATTCATTCTATCCTCCAATATGTAGGTGCATTGAGTGTGTCAAAAACAGAAAAGTGGCCGGTTTCTCGAGGGTCAGTAATTGATATTCCTGGAATATCAATTATTTTATAGTAAAAAGTGGTATCTACTATTTTTCTTTGCGAAAAAAGAACAGTATCTAAGGAAATTAAACGCAATTTAATTTTAATACTATCTTTATCTTGCTTATTAAACGAAGCTACTTTCATCCCCCAAATATCATCAACATTCACTTCGGAAAAATCAGTAAAATAAGAACCACTAAACAATAAACTATCATTAACCCATAATTTTACATAATCTTTGCCACTCCGACTATTGTCAGATAAATTCACAAGTATAAAAAAAGAATTCTTATTTGATTCTCCCTCTTTCTTAGAACAAGATAATAATAATAAGAGAGAACTTCCTATCAATATAAATAATAGTCTTTTCATTTTACTACACATTTTCTAAACCAGCCACTACGTATCGGATTATTAAAGTTCAATTTATTGTTTATATAGTTGTCTTTTATTGACATTGCCTGGGTTTGGTTAAGCTGAGTAGATTTGCTATAATCTCCACCCTGTTTATTAACTTCAACTGCTTGCGTCATTAAATTATTTACATTCTCTTAGTCTACCAGATACAGCAATCCACCAGTATGTCTCAACTCAATCGACCAATGACACTATTCTCAATTTCCGTCCGTCGGCCGCATAGGTGTATGTATCCGTGGCAGAAAAAATCTTAAGCGTCTGCGGCAAATTTAAGACATTATATGAGATTTCGATTATACCTTTATTATAATATTTTGTCAGGTTGCCATTTTTATCATAAAGATATTCTGTTGCAAGATTGGCATTGTTCTTAAAATCCATCGATTGAGAGAGAGTAACCCCGGAAGCTGCGTCTTCTATCTTCACCAGTTGATTGCCAGCACAAGTATCATTATAGTAAAGAGTTCGACTAAAAAGAGGGGAAGCAACGGACTTTATCCAAGAACGGATATTATAGGCATACGAACAGGCCAGAACGGATTGTTATTTTTTTTATTGCTATAAAATAATCGTAATTAAAAACGATACTTTTTAAATTGTTTTAATTACAATACTGCTGTCTATAGACATTTTCTTTCTAAACTTTGCAATAAAATCTTGATACTTAAGAATCATCGCCTTCTTTTGTTCCCCATATTTTAGAAAGTATTTCATTTCGAGGTACTACCGCTTTTCGCACAATAAAAGAAATATTTAACTTCCATCGTAGTAAGTGGAAGCATACAGCAATGCTAATGTATGTGCTCCAGCTTTCTTGAAGTAAATAGACACCTAATAAGAAAAGTCCTACCAGATTCATAATTGGTTAATATGTCTTTAGAGCCATCCTCCGAATATTTAAATAAAAGCATAACCGCCATTCAGTATAATTATTTAAATTTGCCGAAATACCAAACTAATACTAAAAGACATGAATAGAAAATTCTTATTAACATCAATATTCGTAGTAGTATATTTAGTATCATCATGCAGTGGGACAAAAAATAAAATCAATGATGAAAATACAAGAGACTCAATGGGTGTAGATCTATCTATCAAACCGGCCCAAGTAGGAAAAGAACTTAGGGTTATACCTTTTGAAACTGAAAATGTAGATTCTATTATCGGTAGCTATCATGTTTTATACAAAACACAAGATAATGGGCAAGTTGTTACTACCTATCCAATTACAGATGGAAAAGGGCAGGATACTGTATACTATGCCTGTGGGGATGTAATATTAACCATAAATAAAGATGGAAAAGACATTCTTTTAAATAGAAAAATACAACGAGATGATTTTAGGGCTTTTATACCTGAAAAAGAGATTGCGAAGTATAGTTTATCCAATTTTTCAATAAGAGAAGTGAGAGATAATGAAATAACCTTTGATATTAGTTTTTGTATTCCTGACACAGATATATATTATCCGTTTGAATTAGTTGTATCAGATAATGGCAGCATAAAAATCAATGAAATAATAGAACAAGAAAGCGATATGTGACCACGTAATAAACAGAAAAATATTTGTTTCTTTGACAGCAAGTATCTTTTCAATGATTTTAAAGACAGGCAACTAGTATAAATATAATAGCTTTTAAAGATGTATAGATAAGCTCTATTTAGGTTGCCTCTCATATTCTGCGCACAAGAGAAATTATCCATTATTTTCAATAATGAGACAAAACCCACTCCCAACAAATATCTGCACCGCTTACTACATCCTTCCAAGTTGACTCTAACTGTACAGTAGGGAGTAAAGTCGTTTCCCCACATTTAGCAGCATCCGGGCGAATAAATATTTTATGACTAATGCAGCCTTTTACATTGGTATTAGGCAACATCCAGTATAACAAATCACCGTAGTGATGCATATTTCGGTGATACCCACCCAGCGATTTCGGTCATATCCACCCAGTGTTTTTACTGATACATGGCTTTCTTTTGCAAATTTATTATTTCTTTCTCAAACTCTCTCCTTTAATATCAAAACGATGTGACGAATGTACAATTCTATCCAGTATCGCATCAGCAATAACCTCATTGCCTATCACATCATACCATTTACTAACCGGCAGCTGACTTGCAATAATTGTAGCCTTTCTCCCATGTCTGTCCTCTATGATTTCCATAAAATCGTTTTGTTGTTGCCCCTCTAATGCTTTCATTCCAAAGTCATCGATAATGAGTAAATCCACTCTGGATATCTTGGCAACCAACTTGATGATTGTTCCATCTACCCTTGCCAACTTGAGTTTACCGAGCAATTTCTGCATATTGAAGTAACACACTTTATAACCTTGATGACAAGCTTTGTTTCCTAGTGCGGTAGCCAGATAACTCTTGCCTACTCCTGCAGCACCAGTTATCAGGATCGCCTCTCCTTTATCTATATAACTTCCGGTACCCAACGCTGCCAACATGTTTGAATCTACCCCACGATGACTACCGGCTTGAAGTTGTTCCAAGGTTGCACTGTAACGGAAGTCTGCCTCTTTTACAAGGCGGTTATTCCGATTCGTTGTACGGGTATCTCTCTCTGCCTGCAAAAGTAGCATGATTCCGTCAACAAGAGTAAGCTTATCTAAACGTTTGGTTTCGCCAAGTGAAGCCCATAGGCGAGCCATGCCTGATAGCTTGAGCGAGTGAAGTTCTTTAATAATTTCTTCCATGATACATTATTTTATAAATTATTGATAATAAGCCGCTCCCCGGATATTCTCATGATTATCCGGTTCGGGATTCTTTTTAATTGCATTTTCCTCTTCGATAAAAGCCTGTATGTTGCGCAGTACACGTTCCACAAACTTGTAGGTGTATTGTTTATGTTCCATGGCTATCCGGCAGGCTTTTTCCATTTCCGCTGCGGGGGTTATTCTTTGAAGACGCAGTAAGCCGTCACAGCGATTGTAAAAGAACTCCGGTGGCACATTTTGGGAAGCGAACATTAAGGTGAAGAACTCTCTTAATACAGCAGACTTTTCTCCTGCTCTCTCTGTATAGTAGGCTACAGAGCGTTTGTTGTATGCATTAGAATGTGAAGCAGTATGTTCTTCCAACATGCTGTAACCAAAGCCTTCCACGCGTGGGTGAGTAGCAATACGCTTACCTTTGAGATACACCTTGACCAGCGTACGAGTATAGATTACTTTGACTTTCTGCCCGATGTATTGATAAGGAACCGAGTAATAATGCTTGTCTCGTCCTAGGTATATACAACAATTAGCGCTAACGGTCAGCTCAGTATCATATTGCACTTCAAAGCGGGATTCAGGCAGTGGCTTAAGAGTTCTCTTTTCATCACTGATAAAGTGCTCCTCACGACTATAGGGACGTTGTTGCATCCGTTTGCGGTTATGTAACCGTGTCTGCTCGAACACAGCTTTATTAAGGTCTTCCAAAGAGAAAAACATACGATTACGCAAAGGAGCGTACACCCGTTGATATAACAGTTTAACTTGATTCTCAACTAAGCATTTGTCTTTAGGCTTGCCTGGTCTTGCAGGCAAAACCACAAAACCATAATGGTTACCCAAATGCTCCATCAAACGATTTATCTCAGGCTCGTAGCGGTCACTTTTGGTAACAGCTGACTTTAGGTTGTCCGGAACGACAATCTTAGTTACTCCGCCAAAGAAGCAGAACATCTGGGTAATGGCATAAATAAAATCTTCACTCTTTTGTGAAGGCACGCAAAGGGCAAATGCATAATCCGTATAAGGCAAGCAGCCCACAAAGGTCTGCACTTTAATGATTTCCCCCGTATCCATATCTGTATATTGCATTGGATCACCGGCAAAATCAATGTAGCACTTCTCCCCAGCCATATAAGTATTCACTAAGACAGTGGAAGGTGTTTGGATAGCAGCGTGTTGGTTCAGGTGGAAACAGAATTGGGTGTACCCGTAACCGCAGGGATACTCAGTGATATACTCCTCCCAAAGCCGTAAACGGGTTACGTGTTTACGGGTAAGCTCTTTCTCCAAATAAGGTAATCGCTTAGAAAAATCTTCAAACCGCTTGTCCACATAAGCAGGAGAACCACCGTTAAATAGATGCTCCAACTCAGGATTATCTTTTTGCAATACCTCTTGAAGATCAATGGACAAGCCTTTAAACTGACGGATGTATTTATTTACCGTTTCTTTGTAGAGTCCAAGTTGTGAAGCGATAGATCGGTTGGAAACTCCACTATGGTGTAATTGAAGTACTTGTTTTAGTTTACTCATTTCTGTTATTTTACCCGCCATATAATTGTGCATTAATTTATTATCAATTAAAACTAGAGCACAAAAGTAAAACAGATGTGAATATGACTGGGTGGCAATGCTCCGAAATGCAAACGAAGGTGCATAGTGGGTGGTAATGCTCCGAAACATGAAGATAAACAGACTAATACATCGTAATTTTGGGTGGCAATGCTCCGAAAAAGAGGACATTTTTGAACAGAACCATCTAAGTGGGGGGTAATGCTCCGAAATGCCCTTGGAGCATACCCACAAATGGAAACATTTGCTCCAAAATAAAGGCGTATGATTACTGTTTTTTATCATTTTTATCCCAGTTTATTCATAAACAAGGTAAATATGACTCAAAAATGGCTTTCAAAAAACAACTAGTTACGAGTTGTAAGCAAGCTATTTGGGGAGAAATACTGGGTGGCAATGCTCCGAATTATGCAGTAGTGACAAGGCTTATACGAACTTTTTCCTCCTATAACAATGCCCAAGTTATTATCAACAATAGTCGAGACCAATAGTCCGGCGCTACTGTAGGTCTTCGCGTTTTGAATAACAATCAAGTTGCCATTAAAGACCAAAGCGGCATCTTTGTTTAACCGGAAATACCCTTTCGTTTTTTCATCCCTCTGAGTTCTTTTATTTAATGAAGGCAGAGAGGAGCTTTGATATAGTTTCCCCCATTCAAACGATTGATGGTTGTCTAAAAAGGCCTGCTTATATTTATCTGCCAATAAGGGATAAGTAGCTTCCCACAATTTTGAAAAACGAATAGCAGAGCTATATCTTTTAATCTGTTGATATGGCTTTATCCAAGAAAGTAAGACATCGCAAAGCCTACTATTTCCTCCTGAATTATTCCTAACATCAACAACTAGCGTCTGTATCTTGGCATTTCTCATTTCTTGAAACATTAGTTCTAAAAACTCATCAAATCTTGGAATCTGAGACAGTCGCTTCTCCAACGATTCAGGAGATAATCCAGCACTAGATTTCGTCATGTCGTATTGAGAACGCAAAGAACATTGATCAACACAAGTATTAAATTGAAGATAACAAATACTTTTTTCAGGCAATATCTTATAAAGAAAAGGAGACTTACTGTTTTTCCTGACTGAATTAGTTGTAAGGTTATAAGGCATAAAAGCCATATTGATTTTTTGTTTAGAAGTAGGACGAAGAGAAATGGCTGTTCCGTCAGAAAACTTAAACTTCAGCATTGAATCGGGCAAGCAGTACACATTATTTTCCCAAACAGAATATAATTGCATAAAGCCACCCACCTTATCGTAAAAATAGATTTCATTATCTGAACTGATAGACGCTTTAAAACTATCAATAACTTTAAATGCTGGTTGATTATTTATTTCTAAGATTTCATTGCCCAAAGCTCCTTCGTATTCTTTATTAATGCCTCTCAAGTACACTTTATCAGTATCTATATAAAGCATGAATGGGTAGATCAAGGATTCATTTACAACGGGCAACAGCGCTGTATGCCCATCATTTAATCGACTTAAAATGGCCTGTAAATAACTTCTAAACGCTGTAATTGAGGTACACGTTCGCATTTCTCTATATCCTACTGTCCTTAAACTATCCATATTAAACGGAGCTGGTAGGCCAGACGAGAAAACCGGATGCACCTCTCTTAACAGTTCAGTCATTAAAAGAAAATCTTTTTGATAGTTGTTGCCATCTTGATAATCACTTGAATTCATGATGGCACTATTTTCATATTTTTGTGCCATCTGAGCATTAGATGGCAATACATTAAAAGCTACTATATGAACAAACAATAATATAAATTTTCGCATCATCATCGTCAACAAGTTAATTCATTGTAATTACATATTTACATTTACAAATATAATATATTTTCCTAAAAGCACAAATTAGAATAACGATTATAAGAGTATGATGTAAAAACGAAACAATTAAAACAATCGGTCATTCACCATAACGCTTTACATTTTTGTGATAGGAAACGATCAATTGAGTAAAGCGTTTAGTGAACCTATATTAGGTTATTACAGTTAACCATATAGCAGAACTAACTTTACAAATTACACCCTTTACCTCTTTAATTAGCCAAATCTTGTCAAGAGCAGATTTATGCATTATTAACCAATAAAGCAGGGAGCAACAATCATCAGCAAGACTTGGGCAAAACATAACCAACTTTTTGAAAAACATAACCGCCGATTTTAAAAAGATAACGAGCAATTTGAAAAGATAAACCGTCTTTTGGGTCATGACAAACCGTCTCTTGGCCGTAAGACGGTTTGTCGCGGACCTTTTGCTACCGTGCAAATGGCAATAAGCAACCGTCTCAGCGAAAAAATGAACGGCACATAACGAAAAAAGGCAGGAGTTTGAGCTCCTGCCTTTGCGCCTATAATAATTTGAATATACTATAAGATTATAGGTACAAAGATAATACATTATACTGTCAGCTCCAAGTAATTCGACCTATTATTTGTTTGTAACAATCACACAATTATCTGTTATACAATCCATGCTATTCAAACCAACAGAGACCGAACGGTTTTTTGCCGTTTTTCATCAAAAAGCACTCAAAATAGCCTAAACGTCGTCTTCTTTTTAGTTAAATTGGAGTTAATGAATCTATAGTCTTAGTTAAAAGTGATAGATAGTGAGGGTAAAACAGTCGTTTTAGTGGTAGACATCTTTTACCATCACTACCCCGAAACGCCTTTCAGCAAATGGTTTTAACAAGTTAGTGAGGGTAAGTGATGGTAAACCACACTTTTTTTTCTCTGGGAGAGTGAGGAACAACCAAAATACAAGTCTAATGGACTATATTTGTAAACGCTAAATGGATATATGATGTACAAGTTGTTTTTAATATACGTATTTCTTTTGCCAAGTCTCACAGAGCCTCCTACTCGCTCTCTGCCGGTATTGCAGATTGATACTCTTCCGGCTAAGAGCGCCACGGCCATGTACTTCGATTCGTTGGGGCTGACTAATATTGCGGATGTTGACTCTACCATACAGGTAGATTTAATGTATGCCTCGCCTCACAACTTTACGGGTCGGGTATTATACGATAATCTCAAAGAGGGCTATCTGCATCCGGATGCGGCTAAAGCGCTGGCTGCGGCACAGAAGGAGTTACGGAAAAGAAAGCCGGGCTATAGCCTCATCGTTTACGATGCAGCAAGACCGATGTCGGTTCAGCAAAAAATGTGGGACGTGGTGAAGGGTACAGCCAAGAACATCTATGTTTCTAATCCGGCACGTGGCGGCGGACTGCACAATTACGGTCTGGCAGTCGATGTCAGTCTGGTTGATCCTACCGGAAAGCCTTTGCCGATGGGAACTGAGGTTGACCATCTGGGTTATGCCGCACACATCAATGGCGAAGATGCTTTGATTCAAAAAGGGGTGATAACAGCTCAGCAGAGAGCCAACAGGGTATTGCTGCGCACCGTGATGAAGCATGCGGGATTCAGAACCTTGCCCACTGAATGGTGGCACTTCAATTTCTGCAGCCGACAAGTGGCCAAACAAAAATATAAATTGATTAAATAGGCGTATGCAACTCAACAAGGAAACCATCGCATTTATAGAAGAACATCTGCATGATGATGTACGAGCACTTGCTTTAAAAGCCGGAAAGTTGCCGCAAGTTGATCTTACGGCGGCTCTGACGCAAATTGCAGGCAGACAAATAGCAGCCGTCAAGATACCGTCGTGGCAGTTGGTCAAGGAGATTCTCTATCCGCAACATTTGTCTATGGAGCAGTGTTCATCGGAGGTAACCGCTCGCTACAAGGCGGAATTAGTGAGTGGAGACACGTTGTGCGACTTGACCGGTGGGTTTGGTGTAGACTGTGCTTTTCTCTCGGCCGGTTTCAAGCAGGTTACATACGTGGAACAACAGTCTTCGTTGTGTGAACTGGCGGCAAACAATTATCGGGTGCTGGGGTTGAATCACATTAAGGTGGTCAATGAAGACGGGGTTGCTTATCTGGAAAAGATGGAGCCGGTTGATTGTATTTTCATGGATCCTGCCAGGCGTAATGAACACGGCGGTAAGACGGTTGCTATTGCCGACTGCACACCGGACGTAGGGGCTTTGCAGTGTTTATTGACCCACAAAGCTCAGCGTGTAATGATTAAGCTGTCGCCCATGCTCGACTTGGCGCTCACTTTGCAAACCATGCACAGTACTTGTGAAGTGCATATTGTGTCTGTCAACAACGAATGCAAGGAGTTGCTACTCATTCTTGCCGCAGGGGTACAAATTGCGGAACCTGAAATTCATTGCGTGAACCTTACCCATAACGGGAAACAATGTTTCTCCTTTACCCGTTCACAAGAGCAGGAGGCTACATGTACCTACGCCGATGACACAGCGTTGTATTTGTATGAACCCAATGCTTCCATCTTAAAAGCCGGCGGGTTTAAAGTGCTTTCTGCTGCCTACTGCATGAAGAAGTTGCACCCCAATAGTCACCTGTACACGTCGGACGAGCTGGTAGCTGATTTCCCCGGACGGGTGTTCCGCATCGAAAAGTCTTACTCCTTTAACAAGAAGGAGATGAAGGACTTGCTCGGCAACATAAGCAAGGCCAACATCAGCATACGCAATTTCCCGTCGACGGTTGATGAGTTAAGGAAACGTACCAAACTAAAAGACGGGGGCGATGTGTACCTGTTTGCCACCACACTAAACTCGGGCGATAAGGTTCTGCTGGAGTGTTACAAAGTGTAAGCCGTAACAGAATCGTATCATATTTGTCATTCAACGTTAAAACAATTGTAAAGTGACCGCAACGAAGCGTGTCTACTTTTGCAATTATTATTAACGCAAGATAAAAAATATGAAACGAGTAATCAGACTGGTGTCATTTATCCTTTTATTTTCAAGTGCCACAGGCAGCATCTTGGCCGAACAAAAAGTGGTTATCAACAAACAAGGAACCGTTCGCGGACGTATAGTCGACGGCTCCAAACAGATTCTTCCCGGAGCTTCTATCTACATTGACAAGTTGCACACCGGGGTGACCAGTGACATTAACGGGTTCTATACATTACCCAATCTGGATCCGGGCACATATACGCTGAAAGTAAGTTATGTGGGCTATGATCCGGTTCTGATTAACATCACCATTCCCGAAGGGAAAACGTTGGAAAAAGACGTTGTCATGAAAGAGGGGGTTGAGTTGCAGGAGGTTGTTATAGGTGGCGCTTTGCAAGGACAAAACCGCGCTATCAATGCACAAAAGAGTAATCTGGGAATTACCAACATTGTCTCTGCCGATCAGGTAGGTAAATTTCCCGATTCAAACATAGGTGATGCGTTGAAACGCATATCGGGCATTAACGTACAATACGATCAGGGTGAAGCGCGTTTCGGACAGGTGCGTGGTACTTCGGCCGATTTGAGTTCGGTAACCATCAACGGGAACCGTGTACCTTCAGCGGAAGGAGATACGCGTAATGTGCAGCTCGATTTGATTCCGGCCGATATGGTTCAAACCATTGAGGTCAACAAGGTAATCACTCCTGATATGGATGCCGATGCCATAGGCGGTTCCATCAATTTAGTAACCAAAAACTCTCCTTACAAACGCATCATATCGGCCACGGCAGGTTCGGGTTGGAACAAGGTCAGCGAAAAGGCACAAACAAACCTAGGCTTTACGTATGGCGACAAGTTTTTCAACGACAAGCTGGGACTGATTGTCTCTGCTTCTTATCAATATGCGCCTTCGGGTTCTGATAACACGGAATTTGAATGGGGACAAACGGATGCAGGCGAGCTGTATCTTAAGAATTACGAAATAAGGCAGTACTACGTAACTCGCGAACGACAGAGTTATTCAGCGGCACTGAACTGGGATATTACTTCTAACCATAAGTTATTTTTCAAAGGCATATTTAATAACCGCAACGACTGGGAAAACAGGTACCGCACAACTTTAAAGGATTTGAATGAAGAATCTGTTAATAACACGGCCGACGTGCGCATACAAACCAAAGGAGGTACGCCCGACAACAAGAATGCGCGTTTGGAACAACAGCGTACCATGGACTTTACCTTAGGTGGTGAGCATCTTTTGGGAAGAGTGTCGGTCGACTGGAATGTTTCTTATGCCAAAGCCAGCGAGGAAAGACCCAACGAACGCTACATTGACTATGTTTTGAAGAAACAAAAGTTTACCCCTGATTTGAGCGACTTACGCAAGCCTTATTATTCGCCTCAAAGCGGATACAGCATGACGCTTGACAACACCTTCAGCCTCAAAGAAGTAACTGAGGAACAAGAGGACATTCAAGAGAAGGATTTCAAACTGAACTTGAATTTGGAACTTCCGCTCAGAAAAGGAGAATTCGGCAACAAATTGAAGTTTGGCGGAAAATTAGTGGCCAAAAGCAAAGATAAAGACAAAGACTACTACGAATACGAACCGCTTAATGAAGACGGTTTTGACATCAGTTCTTTTACGAATATTGTGAGCCAGAACCGTGATGGGTTCATGCCCGGCGATAAGTACAAAGCGGGTAGTTTCATCAGCAAGGATTATTTAGGAAACTTAGATCTGAACAATAGTTCGCTATTTAAGAAGACGCAGACCTTAGAGGAAATAGCCGTCAGCTTCAACGCCAAAGAAACAGTAACAGCGGGATACTTGCGTTTTGATCAAAACTTGGGCAAGAAATGGAAGATGATGGCGGGTGTTCGTTTGGAAAACACGCACATTAAGTATTCGGGAATGAATTATGATGCCAATAAAGATGAGCTGACTCACACGGCAGAATCAAAGAAGTCATACCTGAATGTGCTTCCTTCTTTACTCGTTAAGTATGATGCCAACGATGAATTGAAAGTTCGTGCTTCTTTCACCAATACCATTTCACGTCCTAAATACTCGGCATTGATTCCCAATGTGAACATCACCAAAGACGATGAAATTTCAATGGGTAACCCCGACCTGGATGCTACCATCTCTTACAACCTCGACTTAAGCGCTGATTATTACTTCAAAAGCATCGGTTTAGTAAGTGCAGGTGTGTTTTACAAAAGAATCAATGATTTTATTGTTGACCAGCGCATCAGCGATTATGTATACAACGGTGAAACGTACCAGAAATTCACACAGCCTAAAAATGCGGGTAACGCCGACTTGTTAGGCGTAGAGTTAGGCTATCAACGTGATTTTGGGTTTATTGCTCCGGCTCTTAAGCACTTTGGTTTTTATGGTAACTATACTTATACGTACACTCGCGTAAGTGATTTCAATTTTGAAGGACGCGAAAACGAAAGCGGCCTCAGACTGCCCGGCTCGCCTAAAAATACGGCCAACGCTTCTCTTTATTATGAACGTAGCGGACTAAACGTGAGGTTGTCTTACAATTATGCTTCTGCCTTTATTGATGAAATGGGTAAAACAAAGTTTGAAGATCGTTACTATGATGCTGTTAATTACCTCGACCTGAATGCGAGCTATACGTTTGCCAAGCATTATACTTTCTATGTTGAAGCAAACAATTTATTGAATCAGCCGTTACGCTATTATCAGGGTTCCAAGGACTTGACTGCCCAGGTTGAATACTACGGGGTTAAGATGAACGCCGGATTTAAAATAAACTTCTAACAAAGTAAGTACAAATGAGAAAGATAAATTTTCTACTGCTGTTTCTGACACTGGCGCTCTCTAGCGCAAGAGCGCAGATTACAGACTATTCCATATTTGAAGATAAATTCAACTTCTACATTGCCAATGATTTGGGGCGAAACGGTTATTACGACCAAAAGCCCATAGCAGAGTTAATGGGGAAGATGGGTGAAGAAATAGGACCGGAGTTTGTGGTTGCAGCCGGTGACATCCATCATTTTGAGGGTGTACGCAGCGTGAACGACCCTTTGTGGATGACAAACTATGAATTAATTTATAGTCACCCCGAATTAATGATTGACTGGTATCCTATTCTGGGTAACCACGAATACCGCGGTAATACACAAGCTGTGTTAGATTATACAAACGTGAGCCGACGCTGGAGTATGCCGGCGCAATACTACACCAAAAGCTTCAACGAAGAAGGAGTTACGGTACGTATTGTGTGGATAGATACGGCTCCGCTCATCGACAAGTACCGTAACGACACGCAAACGTATCCGGATGCTTGCAAACAAGACATGAAGAAGCAACTGGCCTGGATAGATGACGTGCTGACTAAAGCGAAAGAGGATTGGGTTATTGTTGTGGGGCATCATCCCATCTACGCTGAAACATCCAAAGATGATTCGGAGCGGAGTGACCTGCAAAACCGTTTGGACCCGATTCTCAGGAAACATAAAGTTGACATGTATGTATGCGGACACATCCATAACTTTCAGCACATACGAATGAATGGAAGCAACATCGATTATGTGGTGAATTCGGCCGGTTCTCTGGCCCGCAAAGTTAAACCTGTGGAAGGTACGCTTTTCTGCAGTCCGGAACCGGGTTTTGCCGTATGCACTGCAACCAAAAACACATTGGATCTTCGAATGATTGATAAAAAAGGCAACATACTTCACACGGTAAGCCGACAAAAATAACTCAACTCTTGAATTTAACTCAATAAAGGGGCATCTCTTCGAGACGGAAGGGGTGCCCTTGTCTTTTTAAAACAAATTGTAATTTGCCGCTTTTGTTTTTAAGAATCATTATATTTGCACACAAAATAAAGAAACTATGAACATACTACTTCTTATTGGAGGACTGGTACTCATTTTATTGGGTGCCAACGGATTAACGGATGGTGCTTCGTCAATTGCCAAACGGTTTAACATTCCCTCAATTGTTATCGGGCTCACAATAGTGGCTTTCGGGACTTCAACACCCGAACTTACCGTCAGCGTTTCTTCGGCTTTAAAGGGAAGTGCCGATATATCAATCGGTAATGTGGTGGGTAGCAACATATTCAACACGCTGATGATAGTAGGCTGCACTGCCTTGTTTGCTCCGATAGTAATCACCCGAAATACACTGAGAAAGGAAATACCATTGTGTGTTTTGGCATCTGTAGCACTATTTATTTGTGCCAATGATATGTTGTTTGATAAAGCAGACGCAAATACGCTAAGCATAACCGATGGTTTGTTATTACTCTGCTTCTTTGTTATTTTCTTGGGCTATACGTTTGCCATTGCTTCCAACAAAAGCGGAGAAAACAGTGAGGAAACAGAAGAGATTAAAACATTACCGGTATGGAAATCGGTGTTATACATTGTTGGCGGATTGTGCGGACTCATATTCGGCGGACAGTGGTTTGTTGAAGGTGCCAGTGGCATAGCACGAAATCTGGGCGTAAGCGAATCAATTATCGGATTGACTTTGGTGGCAGGCGGAACTTCGTTGCCCGAGTTAGCGACTTCTGTTGTTGCGGCATTGAAAAAAAATCCCGAAATAGCCATCGGAAATGTAATAGGCAGCAATCTCTTCAACATATTCTTCGTATTGGGTTGTAGTGCAAGCATTACGCCTTTACGCATGAGTGGAATCACGAACTTTGACCTGGCAGTAATGGTTGCCTCGGGAATATTGCTTTGGCTTTTTGGCTTGTTCTTTGCCAAACGAACCATAACACGTATCGAGGGAAGCATACTTATTTTATGCTACATCGCATACACGTCGGTACTCATTTACATGGCGTAAACAAAAAAAGCGTAACTTTGCGCCCCTACTACAATAGAATACAATTATGGCAATAACAATCAAGAAAGTAACGAATAAAAGTGAATTAAAGAAATTCATCCGTTTAAATTACGAGCTTTATAAAAACAACCCATACTCCGTACCCGACCTGTATGACGATATGTTGAATACCTTCAACAAGAAGAAAAATGCAGCATTCGAGTTCTGTGATGCCGATTATTTCCTTGCGTACAAAGACAACGAACTGGTTGGCAGAGTAGCCGCCATCATCAACCACAAAGCGAACAGTGTGTGGAACAAGAAGGAGGTGCGTTTCGGATGGATTGACTTTATTGACGATCAGGAGGTTTCTGGCGCTTTAATAAAGGCTGTAGAAGAGTGGGGAAAAGAAAGAGGCATGGAATATATTCAGGGACCGCTGGGGTTTACTGATTTCGATGCGGAAGGGATGTTGGTTGAAGGCTTTGATCAGCTTAGTACCATGGCTACCACTTACAACTATCCGTATTATCCAGAACACATGGAGCGGTTAGGTTTTGGGAAGGATGCCGACTGGGTTGAATTCAAGATATACATACCCGATGCCATTCCCGAGAAGCATCAACGTATTTCGGAACTGATACAGCGCAAATACAATCTGAAGGTTAAGAAATATACGTCTGCCAAGAAAATAGCACGAGATTACGGACAGGCTATTTTTGAATTGATGAACGAGGCTTACAGTCAGTTATACGGTTACTCACCTTTGTCGCAAGGACAGATTGACCAATACGTAAAAATGTATTTGCCCATTGTTGATTTAAGAATGGTGACATTGATTACAGATGCCGACGATAAGTTGATTGCCGTAGGTATTTCTATGCCCTCATTATCAGAGGCTTTGCAAAAAGCAAAAGGAAGAATGCTCCCCTTTGGATGGTACTATTTGCTGAAGGCTCTTTTCATGAAGAGACGTGCCAAAATGCTCGATCTGTTGCTGGTAGCCGTGAAACCTGAATATCAAAATAAAGGTGTTAACGCCTTGTTATTTTCTGATTTAATTCCCATTTATCAGAAATTAGGTTTTATATTTGCAGAAAGCAACCCCGAACTTGAGATGAACGGAAAGGTACAGGCTCAATGGGAATACTTCAAAACAGAACAACACAAACGCCGACGCGCGTTCGTGAAAAAGATTGATTAATTTTGAATATGGAAGAAATCTACGAAGAAAAGCAACAAGAAATTTCTTATACCGAGGACAATATCAGAACGCTCGACTGGAAAGAACACATCCGTCGCCGTCCCGGTATGTACATTGGTAAGTTGGGTGACGGTTCGCATTCCGATGATGGTATTTATGTTCTCCTGAAAGAAGCGATGGATAACTCCATCGATGAATACATGATGGGATACGGCAAAACCATAGAGGTTACTGTTGTTGACGGAAAAGTATCTGTACGAGACCACGGACGAGGTATTCCGTTAGGAAAAGTAGTGGATGTTTCTTCTAAAATGAACACCGGCGGAAAATATGATTCCAAAGCGTTTAAAAAGTCAGTGGGCTTAAACGGTGTGGGTATTAAAGCTGTCAACGCTCTATCCAGTTACTTTAAAGTATGCAGTTTCCGTGATGGAGAGATGAAATGTGCCGAGTTTGAACAAGGCAATATCGTAGTTGATTGTCCCATTACAAAAACAAATGAGGATAATGGTACGTTGACCGAGTTCATTCCGGATAAAAGCATTTTCAAGGACTATCAATATCTTAAAGAACATATAGAACCTTTGTTAAAGAACTACGTGTTCCTTAACTCAGGACTTATCATTGTATTCAACGGAAAGAAGTTTCATTCTCGCAACGGACTGGTTGATTTGCTGAATGAAAACATGACTACGGATCCTCTTTACCCCATCATTCATCTCAAAGGGGAGGATATTGAAGTAGTTATTACGCATAGTAACCAATACGGCGAAGAGTATTATTCTTTTGTAAACGGTCAGCATACCACTCAGGGGGGTACGCACCTCACTGCTTTTCGTGAAGCGCTGGGAAGAACCATCAAGGAGTATTATAACAAGAACTTTGACTATGCCGATATAAGAAGCGGAATGATTGGAGCGATCAGCATAAAAGTTGAAGAACCTGTTTTCGAATCACAAACAAAGACCAAGCTAGGCTCCAAAGACATGGGTCCGGATGGTCCTTCTGTTAGTAAATTCATCGGCGATTTTGTGAAAAAGGAGCTGGATAACTTCCTGCACATCAATCACGAAACTTCCGAAATCATGCTTCAAAAGATTCAGGATTCCGAGAAAGAACGCAAGGCAATAGCCGGAGTAACCAAACTGGCACGAGAAAGAGCCAAAAAAGCCAATCTGCATAACCGTAAACTGCGCGATTGCAGAGTGCATTTAAACGATACCAAAGGAAAAGACCTGGAAGAATCGAGCATTTTCATTACCGAGGGTGATTCTGCCAGCGGGTCTATCACCAAAAGTCGGGATGTAAATACGCAAGCGGTATTCAGTTTACGCGGCAAGCCGCTTAACTCTTACGGATTGACTAAAAAAATTGTATACGAGAACGAAGAGTTCAACCTGCTTCAGGCAGCACTAAACATAGAGGATGGTATAGAAGGACTCCGTTACAACAAAGTAATTGTTGCCACCGATGCCGATGTGGATGGCATGCATATCCGCTTATTACTCATCACTTTCTTTTTGCAGTTCTTCCCTGATTTAATTAAAAAGGGACATGTGTACATTCTGCAAACTCCTTTGTTCAGAGTAAGAAACAAGAAGAAAACCATTTATTGCTACAACGAAGAAGAACGACTGAATGCGGTCAATGAATTAGGTCCCAATCCTGAAATTACTCGTTTTAAGGGACTTGGTGAAATTTCGCCCGACGAGTTTCAGCATTTTATCGGCAAAGACATTCGTTTGGAGCAGGTTTCGTTGCGTAAAAATGACCTGGTAAAAGAACTGCTGGAGTTTTATATGGGTAAGAATACGATGGAAAGGCAAAACTTTATCATCGATAATCTGGTTATTGAAGAAGATATAGCATAAGAATGAACAGAGCCATATTTCCGGGAACATTTGATCCCTTTACTATCGGACATTATTCCGTTGTGAGAAGAGCGCTTACTTTTATGGATGAAGTGGTTATTGGCATTGGTATCAATGAAAATAAAAACACTTATTTCCCCATACAAAAAAGGTTAGACATGATTCAGAAATTCTATAAAGCAGAACCTCGAATCAAAGTAATGACATACGACTGTCTGACCATTGACTTCGCCCAAAAGGTGGAAGCTAAATTTATTGTGAGAGGGATACGAACGGTAAAGGATTTCGAATACGAAGAGACCATAGCCGACATCAACAGAAAACTGGCGGGCATTGAAACGATCTTATTATTTACCGAACCGGAACTGACCTGTATAAGCTCAACTATTGTACGCGAATTATTAAGTTTTGACAAAGATATAAGCGCCTTCATTCCCGAAGGACTGGAATTGTAAATTGTAGGACATGAAACAGAAAAACATCATAAAGAGCCTTGCGCTTGATAAGGCTCTTTTTTTTATTGCTATCATGGGGGGAGTTATCTCTGCTCAAACGGCCAGTGGCCAGAACTTTGGGACGGATGCATCGCGCAAATTGCAAATGGCGCAATTTGCCATCACCAATCTTTATGTAGATAAAGTTGATGAAAACAAGCTGGTTGAAGAGGCAATTATTAAAATGCTGGCGCAACTAGATCCGCATTCAACCTATTCCGACGCGCAAGAGGTGAAGAAAATGAACGAACCGCTCATTGGTAACTTTGAAGGAATAGGCGTTCAGTTTAACATGGTAGAAGATACGTTATTCGTCATTCAACCGGTGAGTAATGGACCGTCCGAGAAAGTCGGTATCTTAGCCGGAGACCGTATTGTTGCTGTAAATGATACGGCTATAGCAGGAGTTAAAATGAGTACGGAGGATATTATGAGTCGTTTGCGTGGTCCTAAAGATTCCAAAGTAAACCTGACCATTGTTAGAAGAGGCATCAAAGATCCCTTGCATTTCAAGGTAGTACGAGATAAAATTCCTATTTACAGTTTGGATGCAAGTTACATGATACAACCTAAAACAGGTTATATACGCATCAATCGTTTTGGAGCTACTACAACGGAAGAATTCAATAAATCGCTCAAAGAACTTCAGAAGAAAGGGATGAAAGATTTGATTCTTGATTTACAAGGTAATGGCGGTGGTTATCTGAACGCAGCCATTGATTTAGCTAATGAATTCTTGGAACAAAAAGAATTAATAGTGTATACTGAAGGGCGTAACTCCCAACGGAGTGAGTTCTTTGCTAAAGGTACCGGAGATTTCAAGAAAGGAAAACTGATTGTCCTAGTTGATGAGTTCTCAGCCTCAGCCAGTGAGATTGTAACCGGGGCAATCCAAGATTGGGATCGTGGTGTTGTGGTGGGACGCAGGTCATTCGGAAAAGGATTGGTGCAACGCCCCATTGACTTACCCGATGGTTCGATGATACGCCTGACCGTTGCACGGTATTACACTCCGGCCGGACGTTGTATTCAAAAGCCATACAAAGCCGGTGAGAAAGAAAGTGAAGACGGAAGTTTCACGTCTTACAACCAAGACCTGATCCATCGGTATAACAATGGAGAAATGACTAGTGCAGATAGCATTCATTTCCCCGATTCATTGAAGTGCCTGACTAAGAAACTGAAAAGAGTAGTTTACGCAGGCGGCGGAATCATGCCCGATTACTTTGTACCTGTTGATACCACTCAGTACACGGTGTATCATCAAAACATAGCAGCGAAAGGGGTGATCCTTAAGACAACAATGAAATTCATTGAGAACAATAGGAAATCTCTTTTAGCTAAATACAACAAATTTGAAACCTATGAGAAGGATTTCACAATCAGTGAGGATATGCTGAAGGAAATGAGGGAAATGGCCGATAAAGAGAAGATAACATTTGATGAGAAACAATATCAGCAATCACTCCCATTAATCAAGGCACAGCTCAAAGCACTTATTGCCCGTGACTTATGGGATATGACTGAGTATTTCAGGGTCATCAACAAAAGCAACCCAAGTGTTCAGCGTGCGCTGGAAATTCTGAGCTCAACAGAATATGAGAATATATTAAAATCCGGAAAGAGACTCTGATTTCCTTAGTCATCTGCGGCTTTAATAACAAATGGTTATTTCCTTCTTCACCGACGGAAGTAACCATTTTTTTAGCCACTTATTGATATACACATTTGCAAAAGCGCAACCCGTACCCAATACTGCCCCCGCTAATACGTCCGACGGATAATGTACTCCTTGATTCATCCGGGAAAAACCCACAGAACAAGCCCATAAGGCAGAAGGTGCAATAACGTACCATTTCGGGTATTTTATACTCAACGAGGTGGCCAGTGAGAAAGCCGAAGCTGTATGTATGGAAGGAAATGAAGGATCACCCGGGCGTTCTTGTTCATCCACCCTATCAGGATATTTTTCAAACGGACGCATCCTGTTAATTAATATTTTACTGCCATAAGAAACAGCGAAAGCCTCTATAACACTTGTCCCGATATACACGGCATCTTCAAACAGACCGCAATCTTTGTTAAGACCCGCATATATAGCCATACAAGTGGGTAATCCAACCACAATATAAGGAGTTGAACCGGCAATAAATTTTGATGAATGACGGATAAATTTGCTATCCAAGCTATTTATCTTATGTAAAGTGTTGATATCCCAGTTCTGAGAATAACTGTTTTCTACACATACAAAGCAGAATAGAAATACAAAAAAAGCTTTCATTTTTATTCTATAATATACGTTTTTGGCAAAGATATGCTAAAATTATGAATTGAACCACGCAAAAAATGTATCTTTGTTTAGAAAGTAAAAGAAACATCAGCGATTTATGCCGACAAATTCGATCTGCGCACGATTATCTAATTGCTCTGCGTGTAAAAAGGCAACCAATGATATACTTGTTCATCGGAGCTTTATCAGAGGAAAACATTTCCCTGCAGAGAAGTGCGTTCAGAATTGTATGATTTTCATTTTAAAAGGCGAACTACTTGTCAACAGCGACGAGTATCCGGGAACAAATCTTAAAAAGGGAGACTTTATACTTCAGGCCATCAACTCAAAAATAGAATTATTAGCGCTCACTGATGTTGAATATATTGTTTTCTGGTTCAATAAACTTCCGGTAGTTTGCGAAGAGCGTTACCATGAAATAATAACCAATTCTGAAGCACCCATAACATATTCTGCATTAAAGATTAACGACAAGTTAACTCGTTTGTTGACCCAAATAACCGAGTACTTGGAAGAACACAATCCCTGCGATCAGATTATCAATTTGAAAAGTCAGGAACTGGTATTTGTCATTACTTGCTACTACCCTATTCATCAATTGAAAGCTTTTTTCTACCCCATCAGCAAATACATTGAGCATTTTCATGTTTTCGTCATGCAAAACTACCACAAAGTTAAAACCGTGGAAGAATTTGCACATTTGGGTGGATATTCTACTACCACGTTCAGACGATTATTTAAGAATATGTACGGCGAACCGGTTTATGAATGGATACTGAACCAAAAGAAAAAAGCCATTTTAGATGAACTACAGAACACCAATCAAAAGGTTGGCGAAGTAAGCAAAAACTACGGTTTCGATAGCTTGTCGCATTTCGCTCATTTCTGTAAATCTTCCTTTGGTTATTCACCTCGCGAACTAAGAACCCGTACGGCTCAGGGAGAAAAGATACAAATCAGGTAACAAGCCCTCATTATTAAGGAATTATTTCTTTAATTGCTTGCTAAATCAAGGTATTTCACGTACTTTTGCGGTTCAAACAGACAGGTAATTATGAATATATAGTTCTAACAATTAAATAATTTAAAATCAATCATTTATGTGGTTAAGTAATTCATCTGTAGGAAGGAAAGTGGTGATGAGTATCACTGGGCTCGCCCTTATCCTGTTTCTGACATTTCACATGGCGATGAATCTCGTTGCAATCATCAGTGGTGATGCTTACAACGTGGTTTGTAAGTTCCTGGGAGCTAATTGGTACGCATTAGTAGCTACTATGGGACTGGCTGCTCTTTTCGTAATCCACATTGTCTATGCATTCTGGTTAACCATTCAGAATCGCAATGCACGTGGAAGTGAACGCTATGCTGTTGTTGAAAAGCCAAAATCAGTAGAATGGGCTTCTCAAAACATGCTTGTTCTGGGTATTATTGTCATTTTGGGCTTAGCACTTCACTTGGCTAACTTCTGGTACAAAATGCAATTTAATGAAATCACAGGTGTACTACCCGGAGTTGATCCTCACGACGGAGCTGCGCTTATCAAAGAGACATTCAGTTCTCCTGTGTTTGTAGTTCTTTATTTGTTGTGGTTAGGCGCATTGTGGTTCCATCTGACTCATGGTTTCTGGAGCTCACTTCAAACAATGGGTTGGAACAACAAAGTTTGGTTTGAACGCTGGAAGCTTGTTTCAAACATCTATTCAACTATCATTGTTGGCGGATTCGCACTTGTTGTTGTGGTGTTTTTCTTGAAATCGCTGATGTGCGGAGCTTGTTAGTAATACAAATTGTAAATCATTAAATTGTTAAAGCATTATGACTAAGATAGATTCAAAAATTCCTGAAGGCCAATTGGCTGAGAAATGGAGTAACTATAAAGCTCATCAAAAACTTGTAAACCCGGCTAACAAGCGTCGTCTGGACATTATCGTTGTTGGTACAGGACTTGCAGGTGCATCGGCAGCAGCTTCTTTGGGCGAAATGGGATTCAAGGTTTTCAACTTTTGCATTCAAGATTCACCACGTCGTGCTCACTCAATTGCAGCGCAAGGTGGTATCAATGCTGCTAAGAATTATCAGAACGACGGTGACTCTGTTTACCGTTTATTTTACGATACGATAAAAGGAGGTGATTACCGCGCTCGCGAAGCTAACGTTTACCGTCTGGCAGAGGTTTCGAATGCCATCATTGACCAATGTGTGGCTCAAGGAGTTCCCTTTGCACGTGATTACGGTGGCACACTCGACAACCGCTCTTTCGGTGGAGCTCAGGTTTCACGTACGTTTTATGCAAAAGGTCAGACCGGACAACAGTTGTTGTTAGGTGCTTATTCTGCATTAAGCCGTCAGGTACACAAAGGCAACGTGAAGCTTTTCACCCGCTATGAAATGCTTGATTTGGTAGTTATCGAGGGTCGTGCCCGCGGAATCATAGCTCGTAACTTGGTTACGGGAGAGATTGAGAGATTCTCTGCTCACGCTGTTGTTATAGGCACCGGGGGGTATGGAAACGCTTTCTTCCTTTCAACAAATGCGATGGGATCTAACGGTTCGGTTGTTATTCAGTGCTACAAAAAGGGCGCTTACTTTGCTAACCCTTGTTACGCACAGATTCACCCTACTTGTATCCCCGTACACGGCGACAAACAATCAAAGTTGACGTTAATGTCAGAATCACTTCGTAACGACGGACGTATCTGGGTTCCCAAAAAGCTGGAAGATGCCAAAGCTCTTCAGGCTGGAACCAAAAAAGCAACAGATATTCCTGACGAAGACCGCGATTTCTATTTGGAACGTCGTTATCCCGCATTCGGAAACTTGGTTCCGCGTGACGTAGCTTCTCGTGCTGCCAAAGAACGTTGTGACGCTGGTTTCGGTGTAAACAATACAGGCCTGGCTGTATACCTTGACTTCAAGTATGCTATTGACCGTTTGGGTGAAGACGTAGTTCGTGCCCGTTATGGTAACCTTTTCGATATGTATGAAGAAATCACTGACGAGAACCCATACAAAACTCCGATGATGATTTTCCCTGCTATTCACTATACAATGGGTGGTATCTGGGTTGATTACGAATTAATGACTTCTATTCCCGGACTTTTCGCTATCGGTGAATGTAACTTCTCAGATCACGGTGCAAACCGTTTGGGAGCTTCTGCATTAATGCAAGGTTTGGCTGATGGTTATTTTGTACTTCCATATACTATACAGAACTATTTGGCAGATCAGATTCAGGTTCCACGTTTCTCTACTGATCTTCCTGAGTTTGTTGAAACAGAAAAAGCTGTTGTTGAGAAAATCAATAAGATTAAAGCTGTTAACGGCAAGCATTCTGTTGACTCAATCCACAAGAAACTAGGTCACATTATGTGGGATTTCGTAGGTATGGCTCGTACAAAAGAATCTTTGCAGAAAGCATTGGACGGAATCAAAGAGGTTAAAAAAGACTTCTGGGCTAACGTACGCATACCCGGAGATGTAAATGAGTTAAACATTGAACTTGAAAAAGCTCTCCGCCTGTCAGACTTTATAGAAGTTGGAATGCTGATGGCTACAGACGCCTTGAATCGTGAAGAATCTTGCGGTGGTCACTTCCGTGAAGAATTCCAAACACCCGAAGGTGAGGCTCTTCGTGATGACGCAAACTTCTCTTATGTATCTTGCTGGAAATACACCGGCGAAGATTCTGCTCCTGAATTAATCAAGGAAGATCTTAACTATCAGTTTGTGAAGGTACAAACCCGTAACTATAAAGCATAACATACAATGGAAAAAAATATATCATTTACGCTCAAGGTATGGCGTCAGAAAGGCCCTAAAGCAAAAGGTGCTTTTGAAACATATCAAATGAAAGATATCCCGGGAGATACTTCATTTCTTGAAATGCTAGATATCTTAAATGAAGACCTGATTAACGAGGGAAAAGAACCGATTGTATTTGATCACGACTGTCGCGAAGGAATTTGCGGTATGTGTTCTTTATACATCAACGGACATCCTCACGGTCCTGCAACCGGTGCTACCACTTGTCAGATGTACATGCGTCGTTTCGAAGACGGTGACACAATCACTGTTGAACCTTGGCGTTCTGCAGGATTCCCTGTTATCCGTGATTTGATGGTTGACCGCACAGCGTTCGACAAAATTATGCAAGCCGGAGGATATGTGAATATCAATACCGGTGCTCCTCAAGATGCCAATGCTATACTTATATCAAAGGAAATAGCCGACGAAGCGATGGATTCTGCTTCATGTATAGGTTGTGGTGCTTGCGTTGCTGCTTGTAAGAACGGTTCGGCTATGCTGTTCCTTTCGGCTAAGGTAAGTCAGCTGGCTTTACTTCCTCAAGGAAAAGTAGAAGCAGCTCGCCGTGCAAAAGCCATGGTTTCTAAAATGGATGAATTAGGATTTGGTAACTGCACAAACACACGTGCTTGTGAAGCTGAATGTCCAAAAAACATCTCTATCAGTAATATTGCACGCTTGAATCGTGAATTTATTTCTGCCAAACTTAAGGATTAAGCTCTAGTAGCGAAATCATAAATGATAATAGGAAGAGAGCTTGAATGTTCTCTTCCTATTTTTTTATAATCATGTGAGCAGTTTATATATTCCACCGGCCTGGAGCGAGATAATCCCTTTCATTTCCATTTCAAATAAAAGAGAATTCATTCGGTTAACCGGAATATCAGTGGCTACAACAAGCGAGTTGATTTGCTGGCTTCCCTCTTCAAGCTTAGACACAACAGCACATTCATCATCGGAAAGATCGGGAAACAAAGTACGCTGAATAGCTTCCGGACTGGGAGTGGCTTTCACATCCCAACACATGGCACGTACAAAGTCCTCGGCAGATTGTATCAAAGTAGCCTTATTATCGCGAATCAGTTGATTACAACCTTTTGAATATTCATCTTCACTTCTTCCCGGAAAAGCAAAACAATCACGGTGATAACTCTCGGCTATGTCTGCCGTAATCAACGAACCACCTTTTGCAGCCGACTCAACCACGATGGTTGCATCACAAAGCCCTGCAACAATTCGGTTGCGACTAACAAAATTATATCTGTCGGGAGTCGTTCCACTCATAAACTCAGTGAGCAGTCCGCCACGAGCAATCATATCGACAGCTGTTTTGCGGTGCACCGACGGATAGATACGATCTAATCCGTGAGCCAAGACCCCAATGGTAGACAAGTTGTATTCCAGCGCTGCCCGGTGAGCATGAATATCAATGCCATAAGCCAATCCGCTTACAATCAGTACATCGGGAACCATCTCCACCAAATCACGCATGAAACGCAAACATAAATTTTTACCATAATCTGTTGCATGCCGGGTACCAACCAAGCTAACAGCATGTGGCGGATTCAACGAGGCATTTCCTTTGTAATAAAGCACAATAGGAGCATCATCGCACTCACGCAAGCGAGACGGATACTCTTCTTCACCCATTGTTATACATTTCAAGTGATTTTTCACCACGAACTCATATTCCGCTTCAGCCCTAGTCAGCGCTTGCGGACAATTCAAGGCTTCAACCACCCGGGCACCTGCAACCCCTTTCATGACTTCGGGAACCTCTTTGCGACGGTCAAAAACATCAACCGCACTTCCCATTGCCTGAATCAGGTTACGCGCCCAAACAGGTCCGATGCCTGCTATCTGAGTCAAAGCGATGCTACAGATTCGTTCCTGATCAGTCATCGTTCCTCAAATAAGGAGCAAATAACTTATCGAACACCTCACTCTGTGTGAGACGACCATTCACCACACAAACCGTATCGACTACGGCTTTTACGACTATTTTGTTATCTTCTTTTCGAAATATATCCTGATAAAAGACGTATTTGATTCCTTCTTTCTTCAGATAGAGTTTAGAAACAAACTGATCGCCACTCTTCAATGGAGTTTTAAAAGAAATCGTAATGCGCGCTACAACCGGATCGATGCCTTGAGTATGCAAATCGGCAAATGACACACCAGCCGACAAGAGAAACTCATGACGGGTATGCTCTAAGTAATGCTGATAATTTGCATTATTCACAATACCTTGTAAATCGCACTCGTAATCACGCACCTTCAAAATCAGTTCATAAATGTATTTATTCATAGTATTGAGATTCTGATTGATGAGAATTATTGTTCCTTTCTTTTCTTAGCAGCCTTCAGCTCCTCCGTCGGAATTAATTTGAAAAGCTTATCACTCGGTCTTATTTTATCGGCAATCTTAAATGAGAAACGCTCGCCCTGCTTCACCGTATCAACAGGTTTCAAATCCACTCTGGCCTCATCAAGCGTAGCATAAACCGCACCGGTTGTTGGACCGGTAATCAAGATTTTATCTCCCACTTTCAGTTCGGCAGCTTCAACCTGAAACTCAGCAACGCCTATGTTACTAAAATATTTAATGCCCTTACCTACGTAGACTTTCTTCTCGGTAGCTTCGGAACCATAATTTTTGCTCCATTCGCCTAACCGTTGCCCCAAGTAGTATCCGTCCCAGAACCCACGGTTAAACACTGTGCGTAAACGTTCGTCCCAAGCCGCGATTTTCTCGTCGGTAAATTGCCCGTCAACACATGCCTGAATGGCCTCTTTATAACATTCAACTACCGTTTTAACGTATTCGGGACCGCGCGCTCTGCCTTCAATTTTAAACACCTTCACCCCCGCGTCCATCATCTTGTTCATGAAATGAATCGTTTTAAGATCTTTGGGCGACATGATGTATTCGTTATCTATTTCCAGCTCTACATCAGTATCTTTGTCGCGCACCGTGTAGCCTCTGCGACACACCTGCATGCAAGCACCCCGATTGGCAGAGCTATTCATCTCATGCAAAGAAAGATAACATTTACCAGACACTGCCATGCACAAAGCACCGTGACAGAACATTTCAATACGAATCAACTCCCCGTTGGGACCACATATATTCTCCTCCTTTATCTGACGATAAATTTCGGCAACCTGATCCAGATTCAACTCACGAGCCAAGACAACAACATCTGCAAATAAAGCATAGAATTTCAGCGACTCAATATTCGTAATGTTAAGCTGAGTAGATAAATGCACCTCCTGACCGATGCTTCTGGCAAAGTTCATGACAGATACATCACTGGCAATGACAGCAGAAATGCCTGCTTCTTTGGCCGCCCGCACAATGATGCGCATCTGCTCCATATCATTATCATAAATAATCACGTTCACCGTCAGGTAACTCTTCATGCCATGATCGTTGCACACACCGGCTATTTCACGCAAATCATCAATCGTAAAAGCGCTGGCCGAGCGCGAACGCATATTCAGGTTCTCTATACCAAAGTAAATAGAATCTGCTCCTGCCTGAATGGCAGCGGCAAGAGACTCCCGTGATCCTACAGGAGCCATTATTTCGAAGTCTTTTATCATTTTAATATCATTAAATTACTATGCACCCAAGTCCTATTAAGCCGTTTGCAGCTTGTTAGAGGTAGTTAAACAGCCCCTCACTCATATAAAACTTAAAGGTTAAGGGCACAAAGGTAGCCTTTTTTTCCTTATTTTTGCAGCCTAAACAATAGTAGATTATGAAAATTGGAAACATAGAACTAGGCAACCGTCCCATATTTCTTGCTCCGATGGAAGATGTTACCGATCCGGCCTTCCGTTTGATGTGCAAAAAATTTGGTGCAGATATGGTGTATACCGAGTTCATATCAAGCGATGCATTGATACGATTAGTCAACAAAACCACTCAAAAGCTCTCCATTTGTGATGAAGAAAGACCGGTGGCTATACAAATATACGGTAGAGAAACGGACGCAATGGTTGGCGCAGCCCAAATTGCCGAAGCGGCTTGTCCCGATATTCTGGATATTAACTTTGGCTGTCCGGTCAAAAAAGTAGCCGGAAAGGGAGCCGGATCGGGTATGTTGCAAAACGTACCTAAAATGTTGGAAATAACCCGCGCTGTAGTCGAAGCCGTTAAGGTTCCTGTTACCGTAAAAACGCGTTTGGGATGGGATGCCAACAGTAAGATCATTGTTGACCTTGCCGAAAGACTTCAAGATTGTGGCATTGCAGCCTTAACCATTCACGGACGCACGCGGGCACAGATGTATACGGGTGAGGCCGACTGGACCTTGATAGGTGACGTGAAGAACAACCCTCGTATGCACATTCCCATTATAGGAAATGGTGACGTAACCACGCCGCAACGTGCCAAGGAATGCTTCGATAAATATGGAGTAGATGCCGTCATGATTGGTCGTGGCAGCATTGGCCGTCCGTGGATATTCAAGGAAATAAAGCATTACCTGGAGACCGGCGAAGAGCTCACGTCTTTATCTTTCGAATGGAAAATGCAGGTTTTGCGTGAAGAAGTATTAAACAGCGTGGAACGTTTGGATGAAAGAAGAGGCATTGTTCACATTCGCCGACACCTGGCAGCGACTCCTTTATTTAAAGGCATACCCAACTTCAGGGAAACACGCATTGCCATGCTACGCACCGAATCGGTAAAAGAACTTTTCGAGATCTTTGAAACGATAAAACCCGCCGAAGTAAGCGAGTAAACGATGTATTGAAGTCCCCATAACCTATATTCTTATGCAAGATAGAATATAGGTTATGGGGCTTTACATATATTGTTATTTGAGTTCAGGTGCTATGTGGCGCGGCTGATACTTGAACATTGGAACGGCAAACCACTTCTTAAACATCTTGGTTACCAATATATATAGCATAAAGGCAGAAACGAAGCCTGCTATAGAATCGATGAGATAATGAGCCTGAATATACACCGTAGCTCCGCAAAGTAATACATAGAAAGGCAACAGGAAGCCAAATAGTTTCTTGCTGGCACGCCAGGACATAATCATCAGGATGGTAGAAATTCCCACATGCGAACTGGGAAAGGCCGCTGTTGGACGCTCGCCTACTTGCTGAGAAGCTTCAACCAGATTATAGAAAAAGCCGTGTTCATAGCCCGGTCCCGGAAGCAACTCTACGTGATGATTAAAATAGTCGCCAATGGAAGGAAAAATGCCTTTAGCTACATTGTCGGCACCAATAGCCGGGAAATAAAATTGCGGACCGGCCACCGGCACAAATATATAAATAAGGTAATAGACAAAAAACGATGTCACCAGAACAAACGAAAGCTTTTCGAATAACTCAAAACGAAAAACAAAATAGTACATCGCTACAATTAAAATCATGGGATAATAAGCAAAGTATCCCATATTAAAAGGTTCGCTCACCCACATCTGGGGCAGGTAATAATTAAACATCACAGCCGGCTGACAACCAAACAACCACTGCTCTGCAGAGGCAAACAGGTGATCTAGGTTAGGAAACACCCTGTTGAACTCAAAGGTATCAGGATACCAATAAGACAGCAAGCCCATTTGTACAGCCATTCGGATGAAAGCTGTCATCTTACAAGGAGCCAGCCTGTAAAGATACATCAGCAAAAAGGTGACTCCCGCTATGACAGCTCTTTCGGCTAACATAACAAGCGGGTGGTCCATTCTTTGGAAGATGAAAAGTATCAAAACGGAGGTTAGCAGATTATAGATCAGTGTAACCTTCTCAACAGCAAACAACCCTTTGCGGGAGTCTACCCTAGTAAATAAGTTTAAAGCCATCCTTCTTTCTTATACCAAGCAATTGTCTCTTTGACACCTTTCTGTAAATCGAACTCAGGTTTGTAACCCAGTTCATTAACCAGCGGAGTAATATCACATTGCCAGTTCCTTTGTTTCATTATTTTAAATTTGTCCGAATTAAGCGTACTACTCTTGCCAGAGATGCCTGCAAAAAATTCAGCGAGCAAAGATATAACTTTTAAAATTATTAATGGACATTTAATACGTATTACAAAAGAAATACATAATTCTTTCTGAATTAATTCGGAAAAAGTGCGACTACTGTACACCTTGCCGTCCGATAAAAAATAGCTTCGTTGCTTAACACCCTTCTCAATAGCCAGAAAAACAGCCTGCACTATGTCTTTCACATATATAAAAGTCAGATCCTGCTTCTTATAGCCCACTGAAAAGTCAAGATGTTTTTTAATGGATTGGGCCATCATGAAATAATCTCTCTCACGCGGACCGTACACACCCGTTGGGCGTAAAATGACGTAAGGAAAATCGGGTAATTGCTGCAAATGTTGTTCCGCCTTCAGCTTACTGATTCCGTAAGCCGTATTGGGTTGGGGCTTATCTTGTTCCACAATAGGCTGGTACGTTTCTTCGTGAATAGGGCCAAATACACTCAGCGTACTGATATGTATAAACTGTGTAGGAACCATTTGCAGCTCACAAAGCAAATCAACAAACCGCTTGGTTTGCCAATAATTCACCCGGTCAAAGTCAGACTGATGAACACATTTGGTTACACCGGCACAATGAACAATATAATCAAATCCGCCTTCCTGTTGCTTAAACAAAAGAAGCTGTTCTCTGAGCTTGTCAGAATCATCAAAATCAAACGAGATAAAATGCAATTCCTCCTGTTTCAAATAGGCCTTACTGCTTGTGGGTCTCACACCTGCCCATACAGACAAGCCTTTTTTCAGAGCTTCTTCCACAATAAAACTACCGATGAAACCGCTCGCTCCTGTAATCAAAATATTCTTCATCAACCGATTTTTTTAATAAAAACGCTTACAAAGATAAACATTAATCAAATTATTGAGCCGTTTTCCCTCTATTTTGAGAGAAAACGGCAAGTTTTAGTTCAATTCAGAACCATCGAAAACAATATTTTGTTTACTTTGTACAAGCAAGTTATTTAAAAGATTTACACATGGCAAAAAATAAAGAGAAAAAAGCCGGTAAACGAATGAAGAAAAAAGATCTGGTGAACATACTGATGAACTTTTTTCATAGCAAACCGACGGAAGCACTGAGTCTGAAATTTATTTTCTCAGAGCTTAGAATGACTACTCATCCCCTTAAAATGCTCTGCATTGATATATTAAACGAGCTGAAAGACGGCGACTACATAACCGAAGTTGATAAAAACAAATTCCGGCTAAATGACCACGGCAAAGAACTGACCGGTACTTTTCAACGCAAAAGCAATGGTAAGAACTCGTTCATTCCCGATGAAGGAGGCGATCCGATATTCATTGCCGAACGAAATTCGGCCCATGCGATGAATAAAGACAAAGTAAGAATCGTTTTTTATGCAAAGCGCAAAAACCATGATGCAGAGGGTGAGGTGGTTGAAATACTCGAACGTGCCAACGATACATTTGTAGGAACATTGGAGGTTGCCAACTCTTATGCATTCCTTGTTACCGAAAACCGCACATTAGCCAACGATATTTTCATTCCGAAAGAAAAGTTGAAAGGCGGAAAGACCGGCGACAAAGCTGTTGTTAAGATAGTAGAGTGGCCCGATAAGGCCAAGAACCCCATAGGACAAGTCATTGACATCCTGGGAAAAGCCGGTGATAATACCACCGAGATGCACGCCATCTTAGCTGAATTCGGACTGCCATACGTATATCCGGAGGCTGTTGAAAAAGCAGCAGACAAAATTCCTGCCGAAATCTCGGAAGAAGAAATTGCCCGAAGAGAAGATTTCAGAAAGGTAACGACCTTCACCATAGACCCCAAAGACGCCAAAGACTTTGACGATGCGCTATCCATACGTTCCATCAAAGAGGGATTATGGGAAGTGGGAGTGCACATTGCCGACGTAAGCCATTATGTGCAAGAAGGAAGCATCATCGACAAAGAAGCAGAAAAAAGAGCCACTTCGGTGTATTTGGTTGACCGCACAATTCCCATGTTACCGGAGCGTCTTTGTAACTTCATCTGCTCGTTGAGACCTAACGAAGAAAAGTTATCGTATTCTGTTATATTCGATATCACCGAAAAAGGCGAGGTGAAGAACTCCAGAATCGTTCACACCGTTATTAACTCTGACCGCCGCTTTACGTACGAAGAGGCACAGCAAATTATCGAAACCAAAGAGGGCGATTTTAAAGAAGAAGTGCTGATGCTCGACAAGATTGCCAAAGCGCTGAGGGATAAACGATTCTCATCGGGAGCTATTAATTTTGACCGTTATGAGGTTAAATTCGAAATAGATGATAAAGGAAAACCGGTAAGCGTTTACTTCAAAGAGTCAAAAGATGCCAATAAACTGGTTGAGGAATTCATGTTGCTTGCCAACAAAACCGTAGCAGAAGAAATAGGAAAAGTACCCAGAAATAAAAAAGCAAAAGTCTTTCCCTATCGAATTCATGATCTTCCCGACCCTGAAAAGTTGGACAACCTAGCACAGTTCATCGCCCGTTTTGGCTACAAACTACGCACATCAGGAACCAAAAGCGATGTGTCGAAATCAATTAATCATCTGTTGGATGACATTCAAGGAAAAAAGGAGGAGAACTTAATAGAGACAGTTTCTATCAGAGCGATGCAGAAGGCTCGCTATTCTACCCATAACATTGGGCATTACGGACTGGCATTTGAATACTATACTCATTTCACCTCTCCCATCCGTCGTTTTCCGGATATGATGGTGCACCGCCTGTTAACGAAATATGCAGAAGGTGGAAGAAGCGTATTAGAAAGCAAATACGAAGATTTGTGTGAACATAGTTCAAACATGGAACAAATTGCTGCCAATGCCGAACGAGCATCTATTAAATACAAACAAGTAGAGTTCATGAGTGAGCGTTTGGGACAAATCTTCGACGGAGTTATTTCGGGAGTTACCGAATGGGGACTCTACGTGGAACTCAACGAAAACAAATGCGAAGGAATGATCCCTATGCGCGATCTGGACGATGATTACTATGAGTTTGATGAAAAGAACTACTGTCTGCGAGGAAGAAGGAAGAACCGTATGTACAGTTTGGGCGATGCCATAACAGTGAAAGTTGCCCGTGCCAATTTGGAGAAAAAGCAGTTGGATTTTGCATTGGTAGAAGAAAAGAGATAATGAAGACAATTATTATTGAAGACAAAGAAAGAGTTGAAGAGATTATTTCACGCTGTGACATTTGCTATGTGGGTATTACCGACCTGGAAGGTGATCCGTACGTTATCCCGATGAATTTCGGGTATCAGGATGGGGTTATCTATCTCCATTCGGGGCCTACCGGCAGCTCCATTGATATGCTCAACAAAAATAATAAGGTATGTATTACTTTCAGCATTGATCACGAATTGGTATTTCAACATCCGCAAGTAGCTTGTAGCTACCGGATGAAAGCAAAGAGTGTGATATGCAGAGGAAAGGTGGGCTTTATTGAAGACCTAGATGAAAAGCGACAGGCGTTGGATATCATCATGAAGCATTACATAGACCGTGAGTTCATCTACTCCGATCCTGCCGTTAAAAACGTCAAAATATGGGAGATTCCTATTGATCGGGTCAGTGCTAAAGAATATGCGGTTCCGCATTATAAACAATAACAAACCGGCTGTCTTACCCTAGAAAAAGTTGACTCTGAAATTCCTTAAAAGATGAGTGATATATCTAAGAGTCGTCGTGTTTTTGATACCGCATTTAAAATGTCGGTAGTTGCAGAGTTTCTTCAGGGTACACATAGCAAACGTTCTTTGTGTAATAAATATTCCATTCCCAGTACAAGTACATTACGGAGTTGGATTCGTATCTTTGCTCCGGATAATGAACTACATGATACGCCCATGCCAAAGAAACCTCAGAGTGAGAACGAAGAAATCTTAGCCTTGCGTCGTCTTCTTCAAGAAAAAGAATTGTGCTTGAAGCGTGAAAAGATGCGTGCTGATTTCTTAGATGAAATGATTAATGTAGCCGAAGAAAAGTTTCAGCTTCCTATTCGAAAAAAAGCTGGCACCAAACGGTAAAACAGCTTCACGCAAAGAATCCCTCTTATCATGTGGGAGCTCTTTGCGGACTGTTTGGTGCTTCTAAGCAAGCTTATTACCAACACGTAGATGATAACATCAAATCTCTTGCCCTCTGCCGTTTCATTATTGAGTTCGCTCAAGATATTCGGGGAAAAGCCGCTGCCATAGGTGGTGAGAAACTCTGGGTGATGTACAACCAATACTTCGGTAAAGATTACAGCATCGGCCGTGATGTTTTTTTGAAAGTACTCAAGCAACACAACCTGATGCTCAAAGCGCCCAAGAGAAGTTGCCGTACCACCGATTCGACTCACGGTTTACCGACTTACCCTAACCTAATCAAGGATCTGACTATCAACAGGTCCAATCAAGTCTGGGTGAGCGACATAACCTATATTCGTTTACGGGAAGATGAATTTTGTTTTCTCTCCCTTATAACAGATGCCTACGACCATGAGATTGTAGGTGCTTACGTAGGCCCTACGCTGGCTGCTATTCACACCATAGAGGCTCTTAAGCAATCTTATAAAAACAGAAGTATACAACAGGGAGATTCATTGATTCATCACTCAGATCGAGGGGTGCAGTACGCAAGCTTTGGGTATATAAATGAATTGAGGCAAAAAGGAATAAGGATTAGTATGACCCAGAATGGAGATCCTAAAGAGAATGCCATAGCAGAAAGGGTAAATGGCATTCTCAAAAAGGAATTCCTTAATCAATATTCCTTTCAAACGATAGAGCAAGTCAGGCAAGCGGTACAGGAAGCTGTCACATTCTACAATACTAAACGACCTCATAGAAGTTTGGATATGCTGACTCCTGAACAAGCTTATGGTAAGACGGGGCTCATCAAGAAGCGGTGGAGAAGTTATAAGGATAAATACAGAGATCCTTGCCCGCAATAAGAAGAAAAAACTATCTTTGCTTTCAAAAGAGTGAACCGGGTTCTGTTTAGCACTTGAATGAAACAAACCCGGATGGATGCAAACAGCTCCTCACGTTTAAATATTTTAAGCCTAGAAGAGAGCTGTCAATCCAAGTTAGGGACTAGAAAGAAGCTAGTCAACCTGAGTTAGAGATTTAAATTATAACCTGTCAACTTCAGATAGGGATAAGAGACGTTTAGTCAACCTATATTAGGTTATTACAGGCTTTATTTTGCTCGTTGCAAAACTTCATATACACCCGGGTGTACAGATGTTGTACACCCGGGTGTATAGTATCTGTACATGGGGGTGTACAAAGTGTGTACACCCGGGTGGAGACGAAATTTGCTCACCAGCAAAATAAATCGCATAAGCAGGCTGGTTGAAATCCTTTATGTGAAAGATTTAATTAGTGTTGTACTAAAAGGAATCACTGCAAAAAAGTTGGTGATACTTGGTGATACTTGGTGAGGCTTTTTTTTAGGCAAGTATCACACAGAAAGAGTTGTATATCAACCAGTTAAGGCGTTGGTGATACTTGGTGATACTTTTTTTCATGCATTTTATGTAGACGTACCCCGCTCAAATTAAAATACGAGCCTCTCTTCAAACAGAGGGGCTCGTAAAACCAACAAACAAATAAAGAGGAAAAAAGAACTAAATACTATAATGGATATTCCTCGAATGCGTAAAGAATAGTTGATAAGTAACGTTCGCCAGTATCAGGCAATAAAGCAACAATCGTTTTACCTTCATATTCAGGCAGTTTAGCCAACTCGGCTGCCGCCCATACGGCAGCTCCGGAAGAGATTCCAACTAACAATCCTTCTTTTGCAGCTAGCTCGCGACTGGTACGAATGGCATCATCATTCTGAACTTGTTTGATTAAATCAACCACTGCCGGGTTATAAGTCTTGGGAATAAATCCCGCACCTATTCCCTGTATTTTATGCGGTCCGGGATTTCCTCCTGAAAGCACAGGAGAGTCGGCCGGTTCAACAGCAACAATCTGCACAGCCGGGTTGTGTCGTTTCAAAGCTGCTCCTACCCCGCTAACAGTACCTCCTGTACCTACACCAGCCACAAACACATCAACCAGACCGTCGGTATCATTCCATATCTCTTCACCGGTTGTTTTTTCATGAATGGCAGGGTTGGCAGGGTTCTCAAACTGTTGCAGAATAATTGAATCGGGAGTTTCCTCACGAAGTTCTTCTGCTCTGGCAATAGCACCTTTCATACCATTGGCACCGGGCGTGAGCACTAAATGGGCGCCAAATGCTTTTAGAAGATTACGTCGCTCTACGCTCATGGTATCGGGCATCGTCAAGATAAGCTTGTATCCTTTTGCAGCCGATGCAAAAGCCAGTCCGATTCCGGTATTGCCACTGGTAGGTTCAATGATTGTCACGCCGGGTTTTAAAATACCTTTGGCTTCAGCATCTTCAATCATGGCCAAAGCAATACGTTCTTTCACACAGCCTACCGGATTGAAGCTCTCGAGTTTCACTACCAATTTGGCCTTCAGACCTTTACTGGCACTGTAATTTCCAATCTCTAACAAAGGAGTATTTCCTACTAAGTCAGTCAATTTTTTCGCAATCTTTCCCATATCTATCATTATTTAAATTTTTATCTTTTAATGTTGATACAAAGATATGAGTTATTTAATACATCATAAATACCACAAGTATGGTAAATTTATACTATAAAAATGCGATAAGAAACAGCTCGCTATAAATATATGCACATAGTTTAATTGTAATATCCCCAATAATTCTTACCTTTGCCGATAACATTAACCGAGGATATCATAATGAGTCCATTAAACTTCACCCACATCCTGACACAGGCAGTCGATGAGCTTTCGGAAAGCGAATCATACCAAGGACTGTTTCACCAGCACAAGGACGGCGAGCCATTGCCTTCAGCACGCGTATTGTGTGATATCATTGAATTGGCCCGTTCCATCCTTTTTCCGGGTTATTATGGAAATTCTACAGTAAATAGCCGCACTTTAAAGTACCACATCGGGGTAAACACAGAAAAGCTTTTTGATCTTCTATCGGAGCAAATTCTGGCTGGATTATGCTTTGAGGGAGGAGATGATTGTCATGGATGCACAACTAAACAACGTGAAGACGCATCGCGCATGGCGGCCAAATTCATAAGCAGACTACCTTACTTGAGGAAGAAACTGGCAACGGATGTTGAAGCGGCGTACAACGGCGACCCTGCTGCTCATAGTTTTGGTGAAGTTATTTTCTGCTATCCGGCCATTAAAGCAATCAGCAATTACCGCATTGCTCATGAACTGTTGCTTTTAGGGGTTCCTTTAATTCCCCGAATCATAACTGAAATGGCTCATAGTGAAACCGGAATAGATATTCATCCGGCTGCCGAAATTGGTGACCATTTTGCCATAGATCACGGTACCGGTGTTGTGATAGGGGCAACCAGTATCATCGGAAACAATGTAAAACTATACCAAGGGGTGACTTTAGGTGCCAAAAGCTTTCCGCTGGATGAAGAGGGAAAGCCCATCAAAGGAATCCCCCGCCATCCGATTCTGGAAGACAATGTTATTGTTTATTCCAACGCAACAATATTAGGGCGTATTACCGTGGGACGTGATGCTACCGTGGGAGGAAATATATGGGTAACGGAAGATGTACCTCCCGGATCAAGAATCGTACAAACAAAAGCAAAAAAGTAATTGTTCGCTGACGAACAGTTCTTATATTTATAATTTTAGTAACAACGTAAATATCACTAATGAGCGAATCCTTTGAAATGATTGCTAAAACTTTCCAGGGTCTGGAAGAGGTACTGGCAGAAGAGTTAACAGCACTGGGAGCAAACGACGTAGCAATCGGACGACGTATGGTGTCCTTCAGCGGTAACAAAGAAATGCTTTATAAAGCTAATTTTTGCTTACGTACAGCCATCCGAATTTTAAAACCTATCAAAAGCTTCACCGCCAAGAATGCAGACGAGGTGTACGAACAGGTTAAGGGCTTCCCTTGGAAAGATATTTTAGATGAAAACAAAACCTTTGCTGTTGATGCAGTAGTCTTCAGCGACGAGTTTCGCCATTCTAAATTCGTTTCCTATAAGGTAAAAGATGCAATAGTAGATTATTTCCGTGACTTAAACGGAAAGAGACCTTCTGTACGTATTAACAAACCCGACGTATTGATTAACATTCATATTGCACAATCACATTGCACGCTTTCTCTTGACTCATCGGGCGAATCGCTTCACAGAAGAGGATACCGCCAAGAGGCTGTTGAAGCTCCGTTGAATGAGGTGTTGGCTGCCGGAATGGTATTGATGAGTGGTTGGAAAGGGGAATGCGATTTAATAGACCCTATGTGCGGCTCGGGCACCATTCCCATTGAAGCTGCACTAATAGCCCGTAACATTGCACCGGGCGTTTTTAGAAAAGAATTTGCCTTTGAAAAATGGGTGGATTTCGATCAGGATTTGTTTGACTCAATATACAACGATGACAGTCAGGAGCGTGAGTTCAACCATAAGATATATGGATATGATAACAATCCGAATGCTCATGACATAGCGATACACAATGTAAAAGCTGCGGGAGTTTCGAAAGACGTGGTATTAAAGCTACAGCCTTTTCAGCAGTTTGAGCAACCGAAAGAGAAGTCGATGATCATAATGAACCCTCCTTATGGTGAACGTATCTCAACCAAGGATTTATTAGGGTTGTATCAAATGATTGGCGAACGTCTGAAACATGCTTTCTGTGACAACGATGCATGGATATTAAGTTACCGTGAAGAGTGTTTCGACCAAATCGGGTTAAAACCCAGTCGTAAAGTGCCTCTTTTCAATGGAGCATTAGAATGCGAATTCAGAAAATACCAGATATTTGGAGGTAAATACAAGGAGTTCAAGAAGGAAAGCAATGAGAAACAAGGCTCGCATACTTTCCGTAGAAACAAAGAAAGATAAGATTATATGGCCTGTTTATTGAAAAATGCCGGTACGTATGTAAGGTTACTACTGGTTTTGCAAACTTTATTTTTTACTTCTTTCATGACGGCACAAAATAATCCGAAACCTACTTTAGAGGATTTAATTCCGGGAGGAGCAACTTACCGCTATCCGGAAAATATTTACGGTGTGCAATGGAAGGGTGATCTTTGTGTTCTACCGGATATTGAAAACCTGAAAGTGGTTTCACCCAATAACGGAAAGGAAGTTGTAATTGCTACTAAAACAGAAGTCAACCAACTGCTTGAATCAATGCAGTTGGGAAAGATTCAACATTTTTATAACATTGAATTTCCTTATTCCGATCATAAAGAGTTGAGTTCCTATATGCTGGTTACAACCTCCGGTTATCGTGTTTTAGTAGACATAAATAGCAAGGAAATTAAATGGAGCCAGCCACGAAAGGAAAATGCAAGCAACGAGGATTGGGAGAAACAAAGCAGGTCACTTGCCTATACTTTAGACAACAATCTGTACGTTACTACTGCCGATGGCAGCACCAGAGCTGTGACTAAAGAAGAAAAAGGAATAGTTTGCGGACAGTCTGTACACCGCAATGAGTTTGGCATCAGCAAAGGAACGTTTTGGAGTCCTAAAGGTAGTCTGCTGGCATTTTACCGCATGAATGAACGCATGGTGACAGAGTATCCGCTGGTTGACATTACTGCACGAGTGGGTACAGTCAACAACGTACGTTATCCCATGGCAGGAATGACCAGTCATCAGGTAACCGTTGGTATTTACAATCCTCAAACGGATAAAAGTATTTACCTCCAGACAGGCGACCCTACTAATCGATATTTCACAAACATCAGTTGGTCGCCCGACGAAAAAAGTCTTTATTTAATTGAGCTTAACCGGGATCAAAACCACGCCAAACTTTGCGAGTACAACGCACAAACGGGCGCGCTCATTCAAACGCTTTTCGAAGAGAGACATCCTAAGTACGTTGAGCCTCAGCATCCCATTGTTTTTCTGCCTTGGAATAGCAACGAGTTTATTTATCAAAGTCAAAAAGATGGCTTTAACCACTTGTATTTGTACAACAGACAAGGGAAACAGCTAAAACAACTCACTTCCGGTAAATGGCTGGTTAAAGAACTGATAGGATTTGATGAAAAAAATAAATACGTATTCTTCACCAGTACTGAACTGTCTCCGCTACAAGAAAATATTTATCGTTTGGACGTCAAAAGCGGAAAGCGCATACTTATTGGCAATAAAGAAGGAGTGCATGCTGCCATACTCAGTCGCTCGGGCAAGTACTTGATTGACCGCTATTCATCAACATCGGTTCCAAGAAGTATCAACCTGATCGATATCAAAACCAATAAAAGCATCAACCTGCTTACAGCGGCCAATCCATTCGAAGGATTTGTGATGCCAACCATTGAAGTCGGTACTATTAAAGCAGCTGACGAGCAGACTGATTTGTATTACCGCATGGTCAAACCAAGTAATTTTGACCCGTCGTTAAAATATCCGGTAATAGTATATGTGTACGGAGGGCCGCATGCGCAAATGATCACTAATGCTTGGCAAAACAGTGCCAGGGGGTGGGATATTTATATGGCAAACAAAGGCTACATTGTGTTCACGCTTGATAACCGAGGCAGTGATAACCGGGGACTGGAATTTGAAAATTGTACATTCCGCCACTTAAGCATTGAAGAGGGAAAAGATCAGGTGAAAGGAGTTCAATTCTTGAAAAGCCTGCCCTATATAGACAGCAACCGCGTTGGAGTGCATGGATGGAGTTTCGGAGGACATATGACTACTGCTCTACTCCTTCGTTACCCAGACATATTCAAAACAGGCGTGGCCGGTGGTCCCGTTATTGATTGGTCGTATTACGAAGTAATGTACGGTGAAAGATATATGGATACGCCCGACAGCAATCCTGAGGGTTACCAAGCTTGCAATTTGAAGAATCTGGCAGGCAATCTGAAAGGACATTTATTGATTATACACGATGACCATGATGATACTTGCGTGCCGCAGCATACCCTTTCATTCATGAAAGCATGCATCGACGCACGTACTTATCCGGATTTGTTTATTTATCCCGGCCACAAACATAATGTTGCCGGTAGAGATCGCGTTCATTTACATGAGAAAATTACGCGATATTTTGAAGACAACCTGTAAAATTAACAACAAATAAACAGCTAATTATGAAAGTGTTATTATTAGGTTCAGGAGGTAGGGAACATGCGATGGCATGGAAAATAGCCCAAAGCCCCAGAGTGAAGAAGCTCTACATTGCACCCGGAAACGCCGGAACAGCAACGGTTGGAGAAAACGTTAACATTAAAGCAACCGACTTCGAAGCATTGAAGGTTTTTGCCCTTGAAAGGGAGGTCAATATGATTGTAGTGGGTCCTGAAGATCCGTTGGTACAAGGAATATTTGATTTCTTTAAAGGAGACATAGCCTTGCAACACATTGCGATAATAGGTCCTTCTATGAAGGGAGCACAACTAGAAGGTAGCAAAGAGTTTGCCAAAGGATTCATGGAACGTCATAACATCCCTACGGCCCGTTATAAAAGTATTACTACAGAAACGCTTGAAGAAGGATTCGAGTTTCTGGAAACATTGACTGCTCCTTATGTACTCAAAGCAGACGGACTTTGCGCCGGCAAGGGGGTACTTATCCTGCCAACACTGGAGGAAGCCAAAAATGAACTACAAAACATGTTAAGTGGCATGTTTGGACAAGCAAGCAATACCGTTGTTATTGAGGAATTTTTAAGTGGCATCGAGTGTTCTGTATTTGTTCTTACTGATAGTGAACATTATAAAATATTACCCGTAGCTAAAGACTATAAACGAATTGGCGAAGGAGACAAAGGCCTTAATACCGGAGGCATGGGCAGTGTTTCTCCTGTACCATTTGCCGATGAAGTCTTCATGGAGAAAGTTCGCGAACGCATCATCGAACCTACTATTGATGGTCTGAGGGAAGAAGGCATTCTTTATAAAGGCTTCATCTTTATCGGTCTGATCAACGTGGAAGGTGAACCCATGGTGATAGAATATAATGTTCGTATGGGTGACCCTGAAACAGAGAGTGTCATGTTAAGAATACAAAGTGACATCATTGACTTGTTCGAAGGCGTGTACCGAGTAAATCTTGATACGAAAGAACTGATTATTGACCCTCGCACAGCGGCTTGTGTTATGCTGGTAAGTGGTGGATATCCTGAAGAATATCGCAAAGAATACCCGATAACTGGATTCAACTTGGCCGAAACAACCGATAGCATACTCTTCCATGCCGGAACAACTGTAAAAGAGGGACGCATAGTAACCGATGGTGGTCGTGTTATCGCTATTTCTTCTTATGGTGACTCAAAAGAAGAAGCTCTGGAAAAATGCTACAGAGTAGCTGATATGATTAGTTTTGAAAAGAAAAACTACCGACGCGACATCGGATTCGATTTATAGTGAGAAAAAACTATCTACAAAAAAGAGTGACGGCGGGAAAGTTCACCTTACCCGTCGCCATTATTATATCCATTGTCTGCTGGACAATGACATCTATTCTGTTGCCTGATTTGCCAAAACCAGAAGCTGAATATTCCTTATTAAGTTATCTGAAGGTCAACCACCTTTCTGAGAACATAGCTTTGGCTTTAAGCTTATTTATTTTTGCATTTATAGGATATTCGCTGATTATTCTTAATAATACATTTGGTATTATACGCATGCGGGCCTCTGTGCAAACTTCATTTTATTTCTTATTTACAGCGGTTATACCCGGCTTACATCAATTTCATGCCGGCGATATAGCAGCTCTTGCAACACTCATTTCTATTTATTTTTTGTTTAAGAGCTACCAGAATCACTATTCATCGGCACAACTCTTTCATTCATTCGCATTTCTTGGAATAGGAAGTCTTGCTTTCCCGCAACTCACATTCTTTATTCCCGTTTGGTTCATTAGTGCATACAACTTTCAGTCTTTGAATATAAGAAGTTTTTTTGCCGCTATCATTGGCTGGAGTCTTCCTTTCTGGTTTCTATTAGGGCATGCTTACTACCATAATGAAATGAGCCTGTTTTACAAACCATTTCATGACATGATTACTTTTCAGTCGGTAAATTATAAAGAAGTTCCACTTACCAACGTGATTGTTACAGGTTTTATGTTTCTGCTTTATGTGGTAAGTTCCATTAATAGTTTTGTCACTAGTTACCAAGATAAAATACGCACCCGATCATATTTGCGTTTCTTTATTCTTCTGAATTTTTTTATTTTCATATTTATTCTTCTCCAGCCATCGCATTTCTTGTGCCTATTGTCCTTGTTACTTACGGGGTCTAGCATATTAGCCGGACATTTGTTCGCATTGACAAACAACAGACTTTCAAATCTGTTTTTCATCTTTACATCAATAGCAATGGTTGCACTATACATTTTGAATACATGGATGCTATTATAGACAGTGTTACACAAATACTTATCGATTGGGGGTACAGCGGCTTATTTATATCTGCTCTGTTAGCCGGTAGTGTTTTACCATTCAGTTCTGAGCTTGTTCTTTTTGCAGTAATTCACGCTGGTCTTAACCCTATAGGCTGTATCATTGCCGCAACAACAGGAAATACAGTCGGTGGAATGACGTGTTATCTGTTAGGCCATTTAGGTAAAATTGAATGGATAGAGAAATATATGAAAGTTAAAAAAGAAAAGATTGACAAGATGCAGCAATTCCTTCATGGAAAAGGTGCACTGATGGCATTCTTTGCCTTTTTACCCTTTTTCGGAGAAGTTATATCAATTGCGTTGGGCTATATGCGAAGCAATGTATGGCTGACTGTTATTTCAATGTTTATTGGAAAACTTGTACGTTACCTCGTTATATTATATATCCTGAATAGTGCATACGAAATGCTTAGTTAGCTTGGTGAACAGTAATGTGCAAAGATCAAATAACATATCAAAGAAAAACCGAAGTTACTGCCGACGGAAGTAACACTTTATATATACCCGAGATGGATGAACATTATCACTCCATCAAAGGTGCGGAGACTGAATCCCGGCACATTTTCCTTGAAATGGGATTCAATCAATGCAAACAAGATACTATTAAAGTCTTGGAAATAGGATTTGGCACAGGATTGAATGCTTACCTTACACTGCGTACGGCTGAAGAAAAACAAAAAAAGGTAAACTATTATAGCATTGAGTTTTACCCTCTTTCGTGGGAAACGGTAAAAGCACTTAATTACAGCGAAGAGGCCGATTTTCGAGCTTTGCATATCTGTGAGTGGAACAAACAAATTGCTATCAAAGAAAAATTCCACTTATATAAATGGGAGGTTGATTTTACCAAGGAAGATTTCGTTATTGGACTTGAAGAAAAGGGTCCGTTCGACTTAATTTATTTTGATGCATTTGCTCCCGAAAAACAACCTGAAATGTGGAACGATCAACTATTCAAGCTTTTATATGTTAATATGAACAAAGGGGGAGTTCTAACTACGTATTGTGCAAAAGGGATGGTGCGTCGTATGTTACAGTCGGTTGGTTTTATAGTTGAGCGTCTGCCTGGCCCCCCCGGGGGAAAACGAGAAATATTAAGAGCTACAAAATTTTAGTAGCTTCAGAATAATAACAACTAAAGTGATGAAAAGATATCTAACACTTCTTTATGTATTGTTGCTGGTTATTTTATCGGCATGCAACGGTAAGTCTTCACAAAAAGAAGAAAATAAACGTTTAATCATGGTAACAATGGAGCCTCAACGTTACTTCACAGAAGCCATAGCCGGAGATAAATTTCTAGTAGAGAGTATGGTGCCCAAAGGAAGTAGCCCGGAAACTTACGACCCTACTCCACAGCAGCTTACCCGGTTGAGTAAAAGTGAAGCTTACCTAAGGATAGGGCATATCGGATTCGAGCAATCGTGGATGGATAGACTTACCGACAATGCGCCACACATGCAAATTTTTGATACTTCGAAAGGAGTAGAACTGATTCATGGAGAAGGTCATAATCACGGTGATCATTTCCATGCAGGAGGAGTAGATCCTCATATTTGGAATTCTATTTCAAATGCCCGCATTATTGCAAAGAATACTTTTCAAGCGCTAATAACACTCGATAAGACAAATGAAAATTACTACTTGCATCGTTATGACTCATTATGCAAAGTAATCAACCATATTGACAGTGTTATTAATAACACCTTCCAAACAAGTAAAGCCGATCACGCTTTCATGATTTATCATCCGGCTCTTTCCTACTTTGCACGTGACTACGGGCTACATCAAATCTGCATCGAAGAAGAAGGTAAAGAACCCTCACCTGCACACCTGAGTGATTTAATAGAAATCTGCAAGGAAGAAGAGGTGCGAATTATATTTGTACAGCCAGAGTTTGACCGTCGCAATGCTGAAATAATAGCCAAACAGACAAATACCAACATCGTAGATGTTAATCCTTTGTCCTACAATTGGGAAAAAGAAATGATTCACATTGCTAATTCATTATGCAAATGAACGAAAATCAGCCAATCATGATTCAGATTGAGTCGTTGTCTGCTGCTTACGAGAATCGGACAGTATTACGCAATGTCAATCTATCAATCTACGAGAAAGATTTTTTGGGTATCATTGGCCCCAATGGTGGCGGTAAAACAACTTTAATAAAAACCATATTGGGACTGATCAAACCTGTTATGGGAAATATACAGTTTTACAGAAATGACCAGCCTGCAGAATCAATTACCATGGGATATCTGCCTCAGTATAACAGCATTGACCGAAAGTTCCCCATTTCCGTAGAAGAGGTTATATTATCAGGTTTAAGTGGGAAAAAAGCACTTATCGGTAAATTTAGCCGTGAACACCACGCCAAAGTACACACTGTTGTTAGACGAATGGGATTACAAGGTCTTGAAAAAAGAGCCATCGGTCAATTAAGTGGTGGACAATTGCAACGTGCATTATTAGGCAGAGCCATTGTCTCAGATCCCCAGTTAGTTATCTTAGATGAGCCCAGTACATATATTGATAAACAGTTTGAAGCCCGTCTATATGAATTGCTCAATGAAATTAATCAAGAATGTGCTATCATTCTGGTAAGCCATGATATTGGTACCGTTCTTCAGAATGTAAAGTCTATTGCTTGTGTGAATGAAACAGTAGATTATCATCCCGATACCGGAATTACAACCGAGTGGCTGGAACGTAATTTTCATTGTCCGATAGAGATTGTGGGACATGGCACATTACCGCACCGAGTGCTTGGAAAACACGAACACTGAGAAGTTAGAGTTTCTTAATTAGACAATGAAACACCTAATTCTTTACGCATCATTGTTCATTGTTCACTTAAATCACTATCTTTGCCACTTGTAACATGTTAATTAACAAACATCTTCAGTTTAATGAAACAGTACAAAACCGTCAATAACCTAGCGGGATGGATTACATTCTTGATCGCTGCAACTGTCTATTGCCTAACAATAGAGCCAACTGCAAGTTTTTGGGATTGTCCCGAGTTTATTACTACAGGCTACAAGCTTGAAGTGGGACACCCGCCCGGCGCCCCCTTTTTCATGCTCACAGCCAACTTATTCACTCAGTTTGTCAGTGATCCTGCCCAAGTAGCCAAGATGGTTAATTACATGAGTGCTCTTATGAGCGCTGCCTGTATACTTTTCCTTTTTTGGAGTATTACCCATCTGGTTCGTAAACTAGTAGTTAAAGACGAAGAAAATATTACTACCAGCCAATTAATAACAATCATAGGTTCAGGGTTAGTAGGAGCATTGGTATACACATTCAGCGACACGTTTTGGTTTAGTGCCGTAGAAGGTGAAGTGTATGCTTTTTCATCTCTATTCACAGCCCTGGTCTTCTGGCTTATTTTGAAATGGGAAGATGTGGCCGACCAACCTCATTCTGATCGTTGGATTATATTAATAGCTTATCTCACCGGTTTAAGCATCGGTGTACACTTACTTAATTTACTTTGCTTACCTGCCATTGTTCTGGTATATTACTACAAAAAGAATCCTCAGGCCGATGCCAAAGGAAGCCTTTTAGCATTACTCGGATCTGGCATATTGGTAGCTGCTGTTCTTTATGGAATTGTACCTGGAGTGGTAAAAGTGAGTGGATGGTTTGAATTGCTGTTTGTCAATAGCATGGGAATGCCATTTAACACAGGCGTTATTTTCTATATCATAATTCTTGCCGCAGCCATTATATGGGGTGTTTACGAAAGCTACACTGAGAGAAACCGTAAACGCATGAATCTTTCTTTTCTCCTAACTGTGGCTCTGCTTGGTATGCCTTTTTACGGACATGGAATCAGTAGTATTCTCATTGGATTGGTAGTTCTTGCAGCATTGGCAGCCTATTTGTTTGCCGGCAAACTCAATACAAAATATCAGATTAGCTCACGAACCATGAATACCGCTTTGCTAAGTATCATGATGATCATGATTGGATATTCATCGTATGCACTGATTGTTATACGTTCTACAGCCAACACGCCGATGGATCAGAATTCTCCTGAAGACATTTTTACATTAGGAGAATACCTGGGACGTGAGCAATACGGTACCCGGCCATTATTTTACGGACCAGCTTTCTCTTCACGCGTAGCTCTTGACAAAGAGGATGGTTATTGTGTTCCCCGCGAAGCTGAAAGCACAACCAAATATGTACGAAAAGAAAAGAAATCTGCTGAAGAAAAAGACTCGTACGTTGAGATTCCCGGCCGCGTGGAATATGAGTATGCACAGAACATGATATTTCCACGTATGTATAGCAGCCAACACGCCAACCAGTACAAACAATGGATGGATATCAAGGGTTATGATGTAGCCTATGATCAATGTGGCGAAATGGTGATGGTCAATATGCCCAATCAGTGGGAAAATATAAAGTTCTTCTTCTCCTATCAACTTAATTTCATGTATTGGCGCTATTTCATGTGGAATTTTGCCGGTAGACAAAATGACATTCAGGGAAGTGGCGAGATTGAGCATGGTAACTGGATTACAGGTTTTAAATTTATAGACAACTTGCTTGTTGGCAACCAGGACTTAATGCCACAAGATTTGAAAAATAACAAAGGGCACAATGTATTTTATTGTCTTCCTCTTCTACTAGGTATCATTGGTCTTTTGTGGCAGGCGTATCGCGGCCAGAGAGGCGTTCAGCAATTCTGGGTTGTATTTTTCTTATTCTTTATGACAGGTATTGCTATTGTTCTTTACCTGAACCAAACGCCCAGTCAGCCTCGTGAACGCGACTATGCATATGCCGCCTCCTTCTATGCCTTCGCTATTTGGGTAGGTATGGGAGTTGCCGGTATAGTGCGTCTACTACAAGAATATGGAAAGATGAAGGAGCTTCCGGCAGCCATTATAACTTCTGTTGCATGTTTAATGGTTCCCATTCAGATGGCAGGACAAACATGGGATGATCACGATCGGTCAGACAGATACGTTTGTCGCGATTTTGGGCAAAACTATTTGATGTCATTACAGGAAAGCGGTAATCCTATCATATTTACCAATGGAGATAACGATACATTCCCGTTATGGTACAATCAAGAAACGGAAGGATTCCGTACAGATGCACGAACATGTAATTTGAGTTACTTGCAAACAGATTGGTATATTGACCAAATGAAACGACCCGCTTATGATTCTCCGTCTTTACCAATTACCTGGGATCGAGTTGAATATGTAGAAGGAACCAACGAATACATTTCTATTCGTCCGGAAATAAAAAATCAGATTGACGCATTGTACGCTCAAGCTGATTCCAGCAGTAATCCTGAATCAAAAATAGACGTCCGCAAAGAGTTTGGTGACAACCCTTACGAACTAAAAAACATCCTTAAATATTGGGTGCGTTCTGATAAAGAAGGACTGCGTGTTATACCAACTGATAGTATTGTTGTTAAAATTGACAAAGAAGCAGTAAAACGTTCAGGAATGAAAATACCTGAAGCATTGGGAGATTCAATACCCGAATACATGCACATCTCTTTAAAAGGTAAACGCGCACTTTATAAAAGTGAATTAATGATGCTTGAAATGCTTGCCAACGCCAATTGGGAACGTCCTATATATATGGCTATCACTGTTGGAGGAGAAAATCGCTTGAATATGGATAATCATTTTGTTCAAGAAGGTTTGGCATATCGTTTCACCCCCTTTGATGCACAAGCATTGGGAGCAACTATTAACAGTGAAAAGATGTACGACAACCTAATGAATAAGTTTAAATTCGGTGGAATAAACAAAGCAGGTATTTATATTGATGAGAACACCATGCGTATGTGTTACACACACCGTCGTATCTTTACTCAGTTAATAACACAATTGCTGAAAGAAGGTAAAAAAGACAAAGCACTCAAAGCATTAGAATATTGCGAAAAAATGATTCCTGCATCTAATGTTCCTTATGATTACCAAAACAGTGCTCAAAGCATGGCTGAAGCCTATTATTTGTTGGGGCAAAAAGCAAAAGGAGATAAGATTATGGATGCATTGGCAAATAAGTCAATGGAATATCTCATATGGTATCTAAGTATGAGTAATCAGCAACTGACTATATCAGGTCAAGAGTTTATGTATCATATTTATTTGCTTGATGAGGAAATTAAGATAATGGAGAAATATAAGTCAAAACAAGCGTCTCACTACGCTGGCAAGCTTGAAGAGCTGTATAGTATGTACGCTTCCAGAACAAAAGCACAACAATAAAATGTTTATAGAACAACCACCCCGATTTATCCGGGCATTGTATCCTCAGGCATTATGGCGAATGGACCCAAACGAGAAGGCTGTATATCTGACCTTCGACGACGGGCCCATTCCCGGAATAACTCCTTGGGTACTAGACTTGCTGGATAAATACCAGATAAAAGCAACCTTTTTTATGGTGGGCGATAACGTACGAAAACATCCGGAAGAATATAAACTGGTAGTTGAAAGAGGCCATCGTATTGGAAATCACACATTTAACCATATCCGTGGATTCGAATTTCTGACTCCAAATTATATGGCTAATGCTGAGAAAGCAAACGAATTATTGAAGACAGATTTGTTTCGTCCTCCTCATGGTCACATGCGCTGGATGCAATACATGGCTCTGAAGCATCGTTATAAAATAGTAATGTGGGATTTGGTTACACGTGATTATAGTAAGAAATTACGCGGTCCGCAAGTACTAGCTAATGTAATGCGATACGCACGTAATGGCTCCATTATTACATTCCACGATTCAATTAAGTCTTGGGAAAACATACAGTATGCATTACCCAAGTCTATAGAGTTTTTGTTAGAAGAAGGCTATGAATTCAAGCTTTTATGACGCATGATAATTTCAATCAAAAACAATCATTTTCTGTAGAAGCAAAGATCAGTTACAGCAACATGATAAAAGCCGAAGCCTTGCGCCTCGGCTTTTCTGCTTGCGGCATTGCCCCCGCTGAAGAAATCAATGCAGAAAACAAAATGTTCCTCAAAGAATGGCTAGTTAACGGTTATCAAGGTAGTATGGATTATATGGCTAATAACCTTGAAAAGCGCAGTGATCCTAACTTACTCGTTGAAGGTACAAAAAGCATTGTTTCGGTAGCACTGAATTATTATCCGCAACAACTACTTGCTGACTCTCAGTATCAGTTTGCATGGTATGCCTACGGTAAAGACTACCACGATATCATGCGTAAAAAGATGAATGAATTAATGGAGTACATTAACCGAGAAATAGCCATTGTCAACGGAAGAGTATTCTGTGACACTGCGCCGGTTTTAGACCGCTACTGGGCATGGCGCGCCGGACTAGGATGGATCGGAAAGAATACTCAACTTATTATTCCTAAAGCCGGATCATCATTTTTTTTGGGAGAACTTTTCATCGATATTGAATTGGCATATGATACTCCTCAGAAAGATCGTTGCGGAAACTGCAACCGCTGCCAACAAGCTTGTCCGACTCAGGCTTTTATAGCTCCTCATAAACTAGATGCAAGAAAATGTCTTTCCTATGTTACTATTGAAAGTCGAGAAGACATCCCTATTGAATTCCGTAAAAAGATGGGAAATCGAATCTATGGTTGCGATGAATGTCAGCGTGTTTGTCCATGGACACGTTTCGCAATTCCTTGTCAAACAACCGAATTACAACCAGCACTAGAGTTCATGCAAATGACTAGAGAAAAATGGCACAACCTAAGTGAAGAAACATACCGCAAATTATTCAAAGGAAGTGCAGTTAAAAGAGCCAAATATAGTGGACTAGTTAGGAATATTGAAGCAGTTGGATATCCTAATAATTCAGGAGCTAATCCTGATTAATCTAGAAAAATTAATTTCTTTTAAGTAGTATAGCACAACAATTTCAATGATCTACTTTGTTATTAGTAATAACTAGCAGATAGAAATATGAATAAATGCATTACTTTTTATTTGAGGGTATTAATATACTGTATCTTCTTAATTCCTATATCAGCACAAGCTCAGCAGGTTGTTCATCACGATGATATAAGCATTCCCGTTTACAACTATACTCAGCTAGAGCCAATGCTTCATCCTGCAGAGTCAAATGATACAACTTACATTTTTAATTTTTGGGCTACATACTGCGTACCCTGTATTAAGGAACTCCCCCACTTTGAACAAATTGGGAAAGATTTTGCTGATCAAAAAGTAAAAGTGATACTTATCAGCATGGACTTTAAATCGAAAATAGCCACACAAGTTGTACCATTCATAAAAAAACATCAGTTAAAATCATCAGTCATTCTACTAAGCGACCCTGATGCAAATAGCTGGATAAACAAAATAAATCCTCAATGGAGCGGCTCCTTGCCGGCTACACTTATTGTTAAGGGCAATAAAAGGGAATTCAACGAAAAAACATTTACTTACAATGAACTTGAATTATTAACAACTAAATTTTTAACCCCATGAAACGTAATATTCTTTTTATCGTATTCATATTGTGTACTTTAGCAGGTTTGCAGGCACAAGGATATAAGGTTGGTGATTCTGCCACTGATTTCAAACTAAAGAATGTAGATAACAAATATGTATCTTTATCTGATTTTTCAAATGCAAAAGGATTTATCATTGTGTTTACCTGCAATCATTGCCCTTATGCGAAAGCCTATGAGGAAAGGTTAGTTGCACTTGACAAAAAGTATAAAACCAAAGGCTACCCAGTTATAGCAATTAATCCCAATGATCCAGTTGCAGTTCCTGCTGATGGCTTCGAAGAGATGCAAAAGCGTGCCCAAGAAGCCGGCTTTACTTTCCCATATTTACTTGACGAGGGACAGAAAATATACCCACTTTATGGAGCGACACGCACACCTCACGTTTATGTCCTTCAAAAAACAGCAAAAGGCAACATTGTTAAATACATAGGTGCTATTGATGACAACTACGAGGATTCTTCAGCTGTTAAAACCCATTATGTCGCTAATGTTGTTGAGGCTTTGCTATCAGGGCAAAAAGTACCTGTTGATTTCACCAAGGCCATTGGCTGTAGCATCAAAGTTAAATAAAATCAGATTTACCGACGCAGCATCATTCCTCCTTTTGGATATAATACTATAGCTAAAAGGAGGATTATTTATTAGAAATAGTGGCATTTTTTTGTCTGTAACAGGATGGTATTCTTTGGTAAAATTAAAAAGTGTACCTTGCACTTTAAATCAATACCACAAAAAGAATATGAATAAAAAATGGAATTTCGCAGGATTACTACTGCTAGTATGTACATTCATACAAGCACAAAAAAATGAGAACGAATGGAAATTATGGTATAATCAGCCCGCTACCCGTTGGGTAGAGGCATTACCACTAGGTAATGGTCGCCTAGGTGCCATGGTATTTGGAGATCCTTCAAGGGAAGAATTTCAACTAAACGAAGAAACAATTTGGGGAGGATCACCACACAACAATACGAATCCAAAAGCCAAAGAGGCTTTGCCAAAAATACGTCAACTTATATTTGAAGGAAAGAATAAAGAAGCCCAAGAATTGTGTGGACCAACCATTTGTTCCCAATCAGCTAACGGAATGCCTTATCAAACAGTAGGGTCATTACACTTAGACTTTGAAGGCATGGAAAACGCTACAAATTATTACCGCGATATTGATATTGAACAGGCAATAGCTACTACTCGCTTCACAGTAAATCATGTGACATATACCCGCGAAGCTTTTACTTCTTTCACTGATCAACTGCTTGTCATCAAGTTAAACGCCTCTCAAAAAGGAAAAATCTCTTTTTCGGCACGATATACAAGTCCATATAAACCAATGGACATAAAGAAAAGTATTTCATCAAATCAAGAGTTACAACTTGACGGAAAAGCAAATGACCACGAAGGCATAGAAGGTAAAGTGCGATTCACTGCTCTCACTCGAATAGAACACGATGGAGGAAAGAAAACAATGGTTGGAGATTCGTTAGTTACCATCAAAAATGCTAATAGCGTAATCTTATATGTTTCAATCGGAACAAACTTTGTTAATTACAAAGATGTATCGGGTAATTCACTTATTTCCGCCCGAAAATATATGCAAAATTCGTACAAGCCATTTGAAAAAGCGAAAAAAGAACATACTCGCTTTTACTCTAATTTGTTCAACAGAGTATCTTTTGATTTAGGGAAAAATGAACAAGCATTGAAGCCCACCGATGTGAGAGTGAAAGAGTTCAGTACTCAATTTGATCCTCAAATGAGCGCACTGTATTTCCAATTTGGACGTTATCTGCTGATTTGCAGCTCACAACTAGGAGGGCAAGCTGCTAATTTACAAGGAATTTGGAACTATAAACTCAGAGCACCATGGGATGGAAAATACACTACTGATATCAATGTTGAAATGAACTATTGGCCAGCTGAGGTAACCAATTTATCAGAAATGCATGAGCCATTTATAAAGCTAATCAAAGAAACAGCTGATAAAGGAAAAGAGAGTGCAGCCATGTATGGCTGTAGAGGATGGACATTACATCATAACACTGATATCTGGCGTTCAACAGGGGCTGTCGATGGTCCAGCATACGGAATATGGCCAACCTGTAATGCTTGGTTTTGCCAGCATCTATGGGACCGATATTTATTCTCAGGAGATAGCGACTACCTCAAAGAAGCATATCCCATAATGAAAGGAGCATGTGAATTTTTCCTCGATTTTCTTATCAGAGAACCACGAAATAATTGGCTTGTAGTAGCGCCTTCATATTCACCCGAAAACAAACCTACTGTAAATGGGAAAAGGGATTTCGTTATTGTAGCAGGGGCTACTATGGACAATCAAATGATACATGACCTATTCAGTAACACACTAGAAGCCGCCAACTTACTCAAAGAAACAACAACTTTTACAGATAGTCTAAAAAACATACTAACTAATCTTGCTCCCATGCAAATTGGACGCTGGGGACAATTACAAGAATGGATGGACGATTGGGATAGCCCATCCGACAAACATCGGCATACGTCACATTTATGGGGATTATATCCAGGCAGACAAATCACTTATTATCAGTATCCAGAGTTGATTAATGCAGCTAAAGAGACGCTAAAGGCCCGTGGAGATCATTCAACAGGATGGTCTATGGGATGGAAAGTATGTTTCTGGGCACGATTGGAAGATGGTAATCACGCCTATAAATTGATTACCGAACAATTACATCAAACAACAGAGGAATCGGGTCAAAACGGTGGTACTTATCCCAATCTTTTCGATGCACACCCACCCTTTCAAATTGACGGTAATTTTGGATGTACAGCAGGTATAGCTGAAATGTTGGTACAAAGTCATGCTGGTGCTGTACACTTATTACCTGCTTTACCCGATGCTTGGGACAAAGGGATAGTCAAAGGGTTACGATGCAGAGGAGGGTTTATTTTGAACGAGCTGAATTGGAAAAATGGTAGTCTGCACAAAGCAGAAATATATTCTTCCATAGGAGGCATACTCCATTTAAGAACTGCAGTACCCTTATTATTGAATGGAAGGGAGCTAAATCAAGTAACCCATACTACATCGGAGAATATCTTGCTTAAGCCACAAACAATAAAAGAGCCTCTTGCAAACAAAGAAAATTGTATAGGTCGGCCAGAAACTAAAAAGCTATACGTTTACGATATAGAAACAAAAGCAGGAGAAAGGTACTTTTTTACAGCTAAATAATCATCTAGTCAGAATAAGGCATAAAAAATGCAGGCACTTTCCATAAAAGAAATGTGCCTGCATTACCATATAAATGTAGATTCTAATTACATTCAAAATTATTTAATAGTAACAGTTAACGGATTACGTATTTTTACAGTAAAGTTTGCTACATATTCATTCCATTGAGCAGCATCTTTGATGTTTGCCTTACTCCATGCAGCTCCCCAGTAGTAAGTATAATCTGAACCAGGGATGTAATCACTAATAGCAAGTACATGACCATCGGCTCCGCCTCTCTGCTCTTTTTCTTTAGCAGAAAAAAGAACTGATTTAGCTTCTTTTACATTAGCAGGAAAAGCAGCACCCACAAATATCTTACCGTTGTTATTATTTATATTATCAGTAGGATCAACATAAGTGATGTATCCTTTTTGTGCATTAGCTAACACTTCACCATTTGGTTCGTGCAACACGATACCTACTGCTACCGAAATTGATTCTTTCAGATTTGAATAAGAAACAACTGTTTTATTCATATGAGAACCTGAATCCAAAGTAATAACACGCGTTTCAACAACAGATGCATCACCTTTTACTGTAAGCGGATTATAAACTAATTTCACAGCAAAACGCAAGGGGCCATTGTCAAGGATTTCTTGTGTTCTATAGCAATACGGGTAAATAATAGTATCTCCTACCATTAAAGCGGCAGTTCCACCACCTAAAGTAGGACCTACTTTATAACAATCAAGACCGTTACCATGATCTACGTGATAAGAAGTCGCAGCACGAAGCTCCTTAGCAGCTTCAGGATTCGTTTTGGTAAGGCTATCAATCTTTGCAAGAGTCTCCGGATTTAACTCCATAGCATAACGAGCTTCTACAACCGGATCAGTTGTATCGCGTTTAGTCCACACATCATAGCCAAATGCTTGTTCACCTTTCGCTTGCAGTGCGGGTCCATAAGTACGAAACGCCACTAAATCATTTTCCCAAGCTACATCATCCAAACGTTCAGGATAATATTTACCGCAAGCCTTAACATTAAACACATCGGGAGTACCAGATTGTATGGTGTAGGCAGCCGTCCCATTGCCCTTTACGCTGACTTGAAAAATAATTTTCTCATCATAAGTAATTTGATACGGTACTTGTTGTCCATCCGCATCAAGTACTACAATTTGAGCCGTATCTGCCAGTTTCAACTTACTTGCTACCTCATTCATAGCTACTTCAACCATCTCGTTCATGCGATCGGAAGAAGTTGAATTTGTTACCGTCACCGTTACCGTTTTACTCTCGGCACACGATGCAATAAGAAATCCTGCAACTAGTAAATATATAAGTTTTTTCATGCTCAACTTGTTGTGATTATTTAGGCTGTTTACCAATATAAGCTAAAATACCACCGTCAACATAGAGCACATGACCGTTTACAAAGTTTGAAGCGTCTGATGCAAGGAACACAGCTGGTCCCATCAAATCTTCAGGAGTACCCCAACGGGCAGCCGGCGTTTTGGCAATAATAAACGAATCGAACGGATGACGAGAACCATCAGCCTGTACCTCCCTCAAAGGAGCCGTTTGTGGTGTAGCAATATAACCCGGGCCAATACCGTTACACTGAATATTATATTCACCATATTCTGACGCAATATTACGTGTTAACATTTTCAAACCACCTTTAGCCGCAGCATAGGCAGAAACAGTTTCACGACCAAGTTCACTCATCATTGAGCAAATATTGATAATCTTGCCATGGCCTTTTTTGATCATTGAAGGAAGTACTGCTTTTGATACGATGAAAGGACCATTAAGATCAATATCAATTACCTGACGGAAATCGGCCGCACTCATTTCAATCATTGGAATACGTTTGATAATACCTGCGTTATTAACTAAGATATCAATAACACCAACTTCCTTCTCAATTTGAGCTACCATGGTGTTAACTCCGGCTTCATCAGTTACGTCACAAACGTAACCGTGTGCTTTGATTCCTTCTGCCGCATAAGCCGCAACACCTTTGTCTACCAATTCTTGTTTAATATCATTAAACACAATTGTTGCCCCTGCTTTAGCAAATCCGGTTGCAATAGAAAAACCAATGCCGTAAGAAGCACCTGTTACAAGTGCGATCTTACCTTCTAATGAAAAATTTACCATTTCGTTTTATCTGTTTACTTATTTAAGACCCAATGTTATTTCAAATCAGTAATCAAAGAGAAGTCCTGATCACCGTAATCGAGATTCTCACCGCCCATACCCCAAATGAAAGTATAGTTATGAGTTGCTGCAGCAGAGTGGATTGACCATTCTGGTGATAGTACCGCCTGATCACCTTTCATCCATAGGTGACGAGTTTCATCAACTTCTCCCATGAAGTGACAAACGGAGTGGTCAGCAGGCACTTCAAAATAAAAATAGGCTTCCATTCTGCGAGAATGTACATGGGCTGGCATTGTATTCCACACGCTACCGGGAGCCAGTTCGGTCATTCCCATCTGTAACTGGCAGGTAGGCAATACCTGATTCACCAACATTTTATTGATATTGCGATGATTAGAGCCCTCTAATGAACCCATTTCAGCTACTACTGCATCTTTTTTAGTGACTTTCTTATCTGGGTAATTTCTATGTGCAGTTGTTGAGTTGAAGTAAAATTTAGCTGGATTTTGTGCGTTTTTACTTTCAAAAGTAACCTCTCTATTACCCGATCCAATGTAAAGTGCTTCTTTATAATCAAGTTCAAAAACCGCGTCTCCCACTTTTACTACACCGGGGCCTCCGACATTAAATATACCGATTTCACGGCGAGTAAGAAAAAACGGAGCTTTCAAAGGATCAATAGCTTCAAGCATCAGCACTTCTCCAACGGGCATAGCACCACCTACTACCATACGGTCGTACATGGAATAAACCATATTTACTTCATTAACTGAAAAGACTGTTTCAATGAGAAAGTCTCTGCGAATTCTCTTGGTGTCATAGCTTTTTGCATCCTCTGGATGCGCGGCATAACGGATCTCATAGTTCGTTTTCATACTACTTTATATTATTAATTGTTATATCGTTTGCGCACACAATGCAAAGATAACAAAAGGAACCATCAAAAAAGAATAATCTAATTCCTATTATGTGTCTTTTTTGACTGTAATGGGGTAGGATTTGATTTGTTTAACAAACTCATGATAAGGAATCGCAAGTTCCGAGACATTAAGAAACTAACTAAAACCAAATAAGCCTCGAAAGATTTCTCTTTCAAGGCTTATTTGGTTGTCCTACCAAGATTCGAACTTAGACAAACAGAACCAAAAACTGTTGTGCTACCATTACACCATAGGACAAGCAATGGGCTTTCTTTCAAAAAGCGATGCAAAGATAAGACAATGCGGCTAAATATGCAAATATTCAGCCGCATTTTTTTATTTTGCTATGATAAGGAAATAGTTTTTCTTACCACGTTGCACTAGTAAGTATTTGCTATCCAACAGGTCTGCAGAAGTAATTACCTGATCGAAAGCTGACAGTTTTTCTTTATTCAAAGATACTCCACCACCTTGCACCAGCTTTCTCATTTCTCCTTTCGACGCAAACACGGCTGCATTGTCAACAAAAAGGTCAACCGCTTTAACACCTTCGTCTAATACTGATTTGGCAACTTCAAAACGGGGTACACCTTCAAACACAGCCAATAAAGTATCCTCATCAAGTTTCTTCAAAGCAACTGAGGTTGCATTGCCAAATAAAATATCCGAAGCTTCCACGGCTGCATTGTAGTCTTCTTCAGAATGAACCATGATGGTTACTTCTTTAGCCAAGCGTTTTTGCAATGTACGTAAATGGGGAGCTTCAGCATGTTCAGTAATCAATTGGTCTATTTCATCTTTACTAAGCGAAGTGAAAATCTTGATGTACCGCGCCGCATCATCATCACTTACATTGAGCCAGAACTGATAAAATTTATAAGGAGATGTATATCGTGCATCGAGCCACACATTACCCAATTCTGTTTTACCAAACTTTCCTCCATCTGCTTTAGTTATAAGCGGACAGGTCAGCGCATAAGCCTCACCACCATTTGTACGACGAATCAATTCAGTCCCCGTAGTAATGTTACCCCATTGATCAGAGCCACCCATCTGCAACTTACAACCTTTGGTTTCATTCAAATGAAGAAAATCATACCCTTGCAACAGTTGATAAGTAAATTCAGTGAATGAAAGTCCGTCTCTTGATTCACCGTTTAGTCTTTTCTTAACAGAATCTTTAGCCATCATGTAGTTTACCGTAATATGCTTACCTACTTCTCTGGCAAAATCAAGAAATGTAAAATCTTTCATCCAATCGTAGTTATTCACCAACTCGGCTTTATTGGTAGCATCCGACTCAAAATCGAGAAACTTAGCCAACTGCTTTTTAATGCATGCCTGATTGTGACGCAAGGTCTCTTCATCCAGCAAATTTCTTTCTGCCGATTTACCCGATGGATCACCAATCATCCCGGTTGCGCCTCCAATGAGAGCTAACGGCTTATGACCGCAACGTTGGAAGTGTCGTAACATCATCACGCCGCATAAGTGTCCAATGTGTAACGAATCGGCTGTTGGGTCAATTCCCAAGTACGCAGTAACCTGCTCTTTAGCCAATAACTCTTCCGTGCCGGGCATCATATCGTGCACCATTCCACGCCATTTTAATTCTTCTACAAAATTCATCGAATGATAGTATGTTAATGATTATGCCTACAAAAGTACGACTCTTTATTTGAAGAAACAACTCTTCTTATCTAAAAAAGAGCCTTCCAGAAGTAAACGGAAGGATTAGTGATCGAAAAAAACACGGTTTATATTTTGTTGTATCTGTAGCTTGAGATCATCTGCAGATAGGGAAAGTAGCTTAGCTGCCTTATCGTATAAACAAGTGATATCTGCCTTACTTTCATCTGTCTCCATCAGGATAGAAGATAATGGAATACCTTTTAATGCTTCTTCGTTATATTTCTCACCAAAAGAGAGAAATATATGGTGATTAACACATTGCAAAGCCAACTCTTTCTTTCCCCGAAAGCCATGCATCACCCAAGGCATACGCGGAGCATATTTCTTTTTAAGCTGAATAATTTCATTCACAGCGTGAACGCAATGTATAATAAGCGGAAGCTGTTTTTCTTCAGAAAGTACTATCTGCTTTTCAAAAACAGCAAGCTGTTTGACAAGAGAAACTGAAATCAATTTATCAATGCCAGCCTCACCTATAGCTATAACACAGGGATCTTTCAAAGACAGTAAGAGTTGCTCCCATATCACATCTTCTTCATACTCGTCAACCTGCCATGGATGAATACCCACAGAACAATACACTTCTCCTGTCGGACACAAATCACCTGGCATAAGATTAAGAATACTCCGACCGGGATACGTGGACAAATGATGCGTATGTACATCGAGCAATTCCATCAGATAAAATATCAAGGAACAGGATCATAACCAGATCCACCCCATGGGTGACAACGCAATATGCGACGAACAGACAGATACAAACCATAAAATGGTCCATGCTTCTTGATGGCCTCAATAGCATATTGAGAGCAAGTAGGAGTAAACCTGCATGAAGGAGGTTTTAGCGGAGAGATACACGCCCGATAGAAGTAAATAGGGATAAGTAATATGTATGACAACAGTCGTTTCATTCTTTGTTATCTAATATACGAACCAACAGCGAGGCAAGTTTCTCTTCTATTTCAGAGGAGTCAACCAAGCGATCCGACAAATAGATAACAGCGAGCATTAAATTTTGTTCTTCATTTTGGTACACGTTCAACAAAAGCTCTTTGTGCTTGCGATAGGCTTCGCGTATTTGCCTCTTCACCCGATTGCGCTTAACCGCCCGTTTAAATCTTTTTTTGGGAACGCTAATAAGCAAAGACACAGCAGCCATTCCCTCACGCTTTGCAATAGGCAAATAAACCACACGAAGCGGAAATGCAGAAAAGGATTTGGCACCTCCTGCAAACAACTCATCAATTGCAATTTTACTACTTAATCGCTCCGGTTTTGAGAATGTATGTGTACCCATTGTATACAATAAACGGTCGACAATTGACTTCCGGAGAGTGAAACTCTGCCAACAGGGCAACAACTCTCAGGCAACCAATCTGCCGACCGCAATTTTTTGTTTTTATTTTCCCTTATTCGTCTCTTTGATAAACATCTCCAATGCAGCAGTCATAGAAGGCGCCTGCACAGTGGGAGCTTCCAAATCAAGACGCAGGCCGGCATCACGAACGGCCTGTGCTGTTGTTGAACCAAAAGTTCCTATCTTGATCTCTTTCTGATCAAAGTTAGGAAAGTTTTTCTTCAATGAAGAAACTCCTGCCGGACTAAAGAACAAAAGCATATCGTAATCAAAAGCCTCTCCTTCTTGAAAATCATTGCTCACTGTACGATACATAACCGCCTCAGTATGAGTAATTTTATTTTTATCAAGCAGATTTTTGATTTCGTCAGTATGCACGTCAGACATCGGAACGAAGTATTTCTCACTATTATGCTTCACAATAGAAGGCACCAAGTCTTCTATTTTTCCCGTATTACCAAAGAAAATCTTTCTTTTACGATATTGAATATATTTCTGTATATAAAGAGCTACTGCTTCGGTAACACAGAAATATTTCATTGTTTCAGGAATTGCAATACGCATCTCAGTGCAAAGTCCGAAGAAATGGTCTATTGCATGACGAGAGGTAAAAATCACAGCAGTATGATCTAATATAGACACTTTTTGTAGCCTGAATTCCTTGGCAGAAAGGCTTTCTACTTTAATGAACGGGCGGAAGTCTATTTTCACTCCATACTTCTCTGCAATATCGTAATAAGGAGATTTCTCTGAAGCAGGTTTCGGCTGCGACACAAGTACTTTTTTTATTTTCAACGTCCTAAAATTTTATTAGCAATAAGTTATTAATCTGAACCAACCCCTCATAAGCAATAAAACAGGGGAGAATTTCGAGCGCACAAAAGTACAAAATTAAAAGCAGAAGACCATAAACATTATTAAAAAAAAGCTTTATCCACTTATACAATATCAATATTTTAGCTGAAATTATCAAAAGTAAACTTATTGCTGTCATGTAAACCAGGCTAAGATCGAAATAAATAAAGAAAAGAGCATAAAGGAAAAGTGTAAATCCGGCATAATATATAATGGTAAAATACGACTCCAGCCAAATGCTTGTCTTTTTTTTATCAAAGAACACCCAACCTATAAAAGCATAAATCATCCATTTAAAAATCAGATATGACACACATAATCCTACATATCCGGCAAGTAACAAATGAGGATTTATTTTTTCCGTGAGCAATGGTATATCCGCACTAAAATAATCGAACAAACACACCCCAGACAACACACAGGTTTGTATGCCCAGCATCACCAGATGGCGTACATCTGCAGCCGTTGAAGTATCAAAAAGACTAGAACGATCCCTGTGAGCCATAAACTCTTTTAGCTGTTGTATCAGAAACTTCTTACTCCTTGAGAGCACATAAGCAGAAGCAAAGAAACAAGCCAATATAACCCCAACAATTACATCGTCGGAACGGGTGTTATAAGAAACACGTTCTCCTTCAATGCCACTGGCAAATTCACGCTCCGAATGATAGGTGGTAAGACACGTTGAGTCGGCCGATACAAATTGTTCTTGATAATAAAGAGTTAATGTATCCGCCTTTTCAGCCTCCGAAATACGAGCCGTATCTGGTTTCAACACAAAACACGGCAGAGCCTTCTCCGCATGAACAGTATCAACCGGCAATGGGGTCGTTATTGTATCCCTCACGTTCATATGGCCGCAAATTTCCGAATAGAAGAATCCCAAACAGGCACACTATGTATCTTTTCCAGCGCCATCTGAGGCGTATTGACCATAGTCCATATATCACCATGACGAGAACGCATAAATCGCTCTTCAATGGCTTTTTGCAGCATTGTCAACAACGGGTCATAAAAGCCATTTATATTCAATATAACAATCGGATTTAAGTAAAGCCCCAGCTGTTTCCAAGTAATAATCTCAAGGAGCTCCTCCAGCGTTCCGCATCCTCCGGGTAAAGCTATAACAGCATCACTTAAGTCCGCCATCAACTGTTTACGTTCATGCATGCTATCAACCTTGATCAACTCTGTGAGTCCGGTGTGATGCCACCCCTGCTCAACCATAAAATTAGGGATAACACCCGTTACAGCCCCTCCGGCCGAAAGCACCGCATCGGCTACCGAGCGCATCAGTCCAATGCTTCCTGCACCATTAACCAAACGGATTTCTTCCTTGGCCAATAAGCGACCAAGTTCTTGAGCCGCTTCAAAGTAAACAGGATCAATCTGAGTACTTGAGGCGCTATACACACAAACGGAATGTATCTTATTCATCAAAAGAGATATTAAGCTAAATCGACTACAAAAATAGAGAAACTTTATTTATTTCCATCATTAAAAAGACGGAAGGTCATCCACACTGTTATATAAAACAACAGGTTGAACAACCTTCCTATAAATAAATAGCTGTAAAGCTACGCTGATTACAATCCGAAAGCGGCTTTGATTTTATCTACGTAATCGAGTTTCTCCCACGTAAACAATTCAACTTCCATTACTTTATCTGACAGATAGCGGGAATGGAAATGTTTGGTAACCATTTGCGGTTCGCGTCCCATGTGCCCATAAGCAGCAGTTTCACTGTAGATAGGGTTACGAAGTTTCAAACGATCTTCAATAGCCTTAGGACGGAGGTCAAATAACTCGTCAACTTTTCTAGCGATATCACCATCGGTCATTTTTACATTACTGCGTCCGTATGTATTGACATAGATATTGATTGGGCGAGCCACACCAATGGCATAAGAAACCTGAACAAGTACCTCATCGGAAACACCGGCAGCCACTAGATTCTTAGCAATGTGACGGGCAGCATAAGCAGCACTGCGATCCACCTTACTAGGGTCTTTACCAGAAAAAGCACCACCACCATGAGCACCTTTACCACCATACGTATCAACGATGATTTTTCTACCTGTCAATCCCGTATCACCGTGAGGGCCACCAATAACAAATTTACCGGTAGGGTTCACATGATACGTAATATCCTCATTGAATAAGGCTAATATCTTTTCGTTGTTGATAGAAGCAATAACACGAGGCATCAGCACCTCAATCACATCTTTACGTATCACAGCAAGCATCTCTTCATCAGCTTTCAACTGAGCTTCAGCAGAAGCATCAGCAGGCTGTACAAAGTCGTCATGCTGAGTTGAAACAACAATGGTATCAATCCTAACAGGTTGTCCGTTGTCATTATATTCAATCGTAACCTGGCTCTTAGAATCCGGACGAAGATAAGTCATTTCCTTACCCTCACGACGTACCTCAGCCAATACTTGAAGTATGCGATGAGCCAAATCAAGCGACAAAGGCATGTAATTCTCAGTTTCGTTTGTTGCGTAACCAAACATCATTCCTTGGTCACCCGCCCCCTGATTCATTGGGTCTTCGCGTTCTACGCCACGATTTATATCTGCGCTCTGCTCATGAATAGCAGAGAATACACCACATGAGTTTCCTTCAAACATATATTCTCCTTTGGTGTAACCAATGCGATTGATCACATTTCTGGCCACTTCCTGCAGATCCACATATGCTTCAGATTTCACTTCTCCCGCCAGCACTACCTGTCCGGTAGTAACCAAGGTTTCGCAAGCTACTTTTGAACTGGCGTCATAAGCCAACAGCTCATCAAGTACAGCGTCCGATATTTGATCGGCCACTTTGTCGGGGTGCCCTTCAGACACCGATTCGGATGTGAATAAATATCCCATAACAAATTTATGAATTGATAATGATAATCTTTGAAATGGCGACAAGGAAGAGTAGAAGTGCAAAAGCAGAGGAATGTTGTTTAGCATTTTTTTCTGTGGTTGCAAGCTACTCAAATCTTTCCACATTTCATTTCAGTTTGCAAAGATAAAGATTATAACTAAACAATCATATATCTTATTTATAATAAATCCAAAAAAGAAGAATAAATAACAGAGAGATAGGCGTCAGGATATCTGTTTGAGTAATTCCGCCATGGTAGTATGCAGAACAGGATGCTTCAAGTCGGGAGCAATTTGAGCCAAAGGTTCCATTACAAAAACACGCTGATTCATAAGTGGATGCGGAAGTACAAGCTGAGGGGTTTCCATTATTAAAGCGTCATAGAGCAATAAATCAATATCCATAATACGATCACTGTATATGCCGTCTGAAGACTTAGCAGTTCGCCCCATACATACCTCAATCTGTTTAGTTTGGTGAAGTAAATCGAGTGGCTGCAAATCAGTCTCCACACACAACACCGCATTCAGGAAACTATTGGCCGACTCAAACCCCCAAGGTTCAGAATTATAAAAAGCAGACAAGGACACAACGGTCCCTATCTGCTTTTCAATGTACAGTATGGCGGAATGAAGATTTTGTTCTTTGTCGCCTAAATTAGTGCCCAAGCCCAAATATACTTTCGCCATAATATGCTCATATCAATCAATGATAAGCATGGCATCTCCATACGTACCAAAACGATAATCTTCTTTCAATGCTACGTGATAAGCCTCCATTACCTGATCATAACCTCCAAATGCAGCTACAATCATCAGCAAAGTAGAAAGCGGCATATGAAAATTAGAGACCATACTATTGGCCACAGTAAAATCATAAGGAGGGAAGATGAATTTATTGGTCCAGCCTTCAAAAGCCTTCAAGTGTCCATCCGTACTAACAGCACTTTCAACTGCACGCATCACAGTAGTACCGACAGCACAAACTCTTCGACCTTCATCTTTAGCACGATTCACCCGGCTAACGGCATCCTCGCCAACCTGCATCTGTTCAGAATCCATCTTATGCTTGGTAAGATCTTCCACGTCAATGTCACGGAAGTTACCCAGTCCGGCATGCATCGTAACGAATGCAAAATCAATCCCCTTGATTTCAAGACGTTTCATCAACTCACGACTAAAGTGCAAGTTAGCGGTTGGAGCAGTCACGGCCCCTTCTTTACGTGCAAATATAGACTGAAAACGTTCCGCATCTTCTTCTTCAACGGGACGTTTGATAATGGTGTGCGGAAGCGGAGTTTCTCCTAATGCATAAAGCGCCTTTTTGAACTCCTCGTGAGGACCGTCATACAAAAAGCGAAGCGTACGTCCGCGTGACGTTGTATTATCTATCACCTCAGCTACCATTGAATCATCTTCACCGAAATAAAGTTTGTTACCGATGCGTATTTTACGTGCCGGATCAACCAATACATCCCACAATCTAAGCTCTTCGTTTAGTTCACGCAATAAGAACACTTCAATGCGAGCTCCCGTCTTCTCCTTGTTTCCGTACAACCGGGCCGGGAACACTTTGGTATCATTAAAGATGAACACATCTTTATCATCAAAATAGCCCAAAATATCTTTAAACACTTTGTGCTCAATCTCACCTGTAGTTTTATGTAACACCATCAGGCGTGACTCATCTCTATACTTTGCAGGATACAAAGCAATCTTCTCCTCAGGCAGCTTAAATTTAAATTGTGACAGTTTCATATATACGCTTTTTAGTCATTTTTATTTTCTTCATCAATACTCTGTTGCTCAAGCCATTCTACAAAACACTCAGGGTCCAAACAATGTTCTAGCGTGACCTCACCTACCCGGGTACGAATAAGACCGGTAAGATGCGCACCGCTTTGAAGCGCTTCTCCTATATCCCTGGCCAAAGCACGAATGTAAGTACCTTTGCTACATACAACCCTGATTTTAATTTCGGGCAAATTACACTCCAGCAACTCTATTTCATCAATAACCAATGTTTTGGGCTTGAGCTCCACTTCCTTCCCTTTTCGCGCCAGTTCGTAAGCTCTGGTCCCATCAACTTTACAAGCCGAGAAGGCCGGTGGTATCTGTTGAATCTCACCCAAAAACCGAGAAAGAGTTTCTGCAACCATCTCCGGAGTTATGTGTTCCGTTGGGTAAGTAGCATCAATTTCTTTCTCTAAATCATACGAAGGCGTTGTTGCTCCCAAGCATATCGTTGCAATATACTCTTTAGTCTGATATTGAAACTCCTCTATTCTTTTGGTCGCCTTCCCGGTACAGATAATCATCACACCCGTTGCCAACGGATCAAGAGTACCGGCGTGCCCCACTTTTAATTTCTTCACTTTTATTTTTCTACTCAACTGAGTGCGTACTCTCGCAACCAGATTGAATGACGTCCACCTTAATGGCTTATTAAAATAAAGTACTTCTCCTTCTGTAAAATTCATCAAACAATTTCTAAATTATAACCAAACATCAACATCACTAAAATAATTCCTCCCACTATAATACGATAGTAGCCAAAAGCTTTGAATCCATATTTGGTTACAAAGCTGATAAAAAACTTGATGGCCAACAATGCCACAACAAATGCCACGATGTTCCCAATAATCAATGCTCCCATATTATCAGCCAGAATCTGCATACCTCCTGTAGTAAATAACTTATAGACCTTGTAAGCAGTGGCGGCAAACATCGTAGGAACGGCCAGAAAGAAAGAGAACTCTGCTGCCGCTTTGCGCGTCATTTTTTGTGTCATCCCTCCCACTATGGTAGCCATGGAACGAGACACTCCCGGTATCATGGCAACACATTGAAACAAACCGATTTTGAAAGCTCGTTTCTCTGTTAGTTCTGTCTGCTCTTCCTGATTCACAAAAATTTGATCACAGAAAAGCATGAATATTCCACCCAGGACAAGCATTACCGCAACAACAGCCACACTCTCCAACATCTCGTCAATCTTATCACTGAAAAGCAAGCCGAAAAAGGCAGCAGGAAGAAAAGCAACCAGCAGCTTCCAGTAGAAATCAAATTTATACAATATGCGCTTTCCGTAAACCAGCATTTTTTGCGTTGTCGACAGTCCGCTTACTCCCTCATTACCGAAGACAGTACATGTATTCAGTTTGAAAAAACGCTTCCAATAAAGACACACCACTGATAAAATAGCACCAAACTGAATAATTACAGTAAATGCCTTCACAAATTCAGTGCTTTGTACCCCCAGCATATTTTGGGCTATAATCATGTGACCGGTCGACGAAACCGGCAAAAATTCAGTCAATCCTTCTACAATAGCTATAATAATAGTCTGTAGAATAGTCAAATCACCCATTCCTTATTCTTTTATTTTAGGCTTACGCAGCACAGCGTAGATCATAAAAATAAAACCCAGGAAGCAGACAACGGGTGCTACCTTAATTCTTCTAACACTAAAAATATCAGGCTCAAAAGCCGATTCTGTGGAAGAAGGACCTGTCATCAACAGAAATCCAAGAATAACAACCACCATGCCGACAGCCAACAGAATGAAATTGGTTTTGTCGAAAGCAAATTTTTGTTTATCCGCCATTTTATTATCGTTTTATTAAATGTAGTACAATGAACCGGCTTTCATTCTAAGGTACTTATTAATAGACAAATAAGCACAAAAGAAAGTGATAAGCACCCCAAAAACCAACACAGAAAGAGCCACCAATACCATCACATTGGGAGTTATAACCCGTATCAATTCGGGCTCATAAGAAACTAACCAATACGCTGTTCCCATTAAAATAGAATCGGCAATGATTGCCGCAAGTATCCCGCTCCAAATGTTTCGAAGCAAAAAGGGTTTACGTATAAATGCCCAGCTTGCTCCTACCAGCTTCATCGTGTGAATAAGGAATCGTTTGGAATAGATAGCCAGACGTATGGTGTTATTGATTAATGCAAAAGATATAAAGGTAAGCACAACAGCCAACGCAAGAAGAACCAGACTTATGTTTTTGATGTTTTCATTCACCGCATCTATCAGATCTTTCTGGTAAAGCACTTCCTGAATATTCGTATTTTTCTTTATCACCTTTTCAATCTTTGCAATACTGTCGGAATTGGCATAATCCGAGTGCAACTTAATCTCGATAGAAGCAGTAAAAGGATTATAGCCCAGAAACTCTTCCGGATTGGTTCCCATCGCTTCGGACTGCTCCTTCAAAGCCTGCTTCTTTGATATATAAACAGACTCCTTCACAAAAGGCTCCTCATTCAAACGCTTCTGCAGTTTCAATATATCCGACTCCTTCATCTCATCGCTTACCAACACAGAAAAGTTTATGTTTTCACGAACATAAACCGATAAATTATTGGCAGCCAGTACAAAGAAAACAACTAACCCTAACAATAACAACACCAACATAGTACTGATGCTGGATGTTACAAACTGCATATCGAAAAATGGAATCGAATTATTTTTGCTTTTACTCTTCATTATCTTTTCTTCCTGAAAATATATATCATGGAACTACTTCTCTCTTTTTTCGCCAACGAACTAAACCAAGCCATGGTACCCGTCAGCAATCCTCTTACAAAAGGCATCGAATTGCCTTTGTTCTTTTCACTAAGCATGGACACATAGAAAGCATCGAAAGGCATCGGGTGGCGGGCAGCCAGAATAAAGCCGTTTTTCGCACCCCATTGCTGCATAGTGGCTGGTGTAAAATGCCATAAATGACGCGGAACATCATACGCCGCCCAATGTTCGCCATACTTCTTCGCATCATAAGAATCACAATTGGGAACCGCGACCACAAGTATGCCACGCTCAGAAAGCAAATCAGACAAGCGCTCCCACGTATTTTGTAAATTCTGCAAATGCTCCATGACGTGCCAAAGTGTAATCACATCAAAACTCGCATCCGGAAAATCGAGTAAAGCCTCTTCGCTTTTTACATCCAGATTAAAATGCTCTTTGGCAAATGAACGAGCCGACGGACTTTTTTCAACGGCTTCCACTTGCCAGCCACGCAGATACATGGCATTGGCAAAATAACCGGTACCCGTACCGATATCTAAGATTCGTCCCGAGCGTCGGTGCGATTCTTTCATCACCAGTTGCGCTTTCTTAGAAAGCATATAAGAACGTACATAATGATATATACGATTCATAAATCCTTTTCGGGTATCTGTATGCGAAATATAATCCGGAGCTTCATAATATCTCCCAATCTCTTTCTCATCGGGAAATTCATGAGTAAAAATAAAACCGCACTGTTCACACCTGCCTAAATCGAACGATTCAGAAGAGGCATAAAAATCAGTACAATTCTTGAAGTGATTTATGTTTGTGCTTCCGCACAGCGGACAAGCATTTATTCTGACTTTATTCATTAGTTTTATATCAAATTTGAAAGTAAGCCTTGACTATAAGCTACAATACACCCTAATTTGGTGCAAATAAACAAATAAAATATGACCTTATCGGCATTCGTTAAGGTCTTTTAATATTATAAAGCCTTTAAAAAAGACATTTTATCTATACATTTGGAAATTAACATCACCTAACATACAAATATATCATGAACAAGTCACTAACAAAATCGAGCAACAAGGTTATTGCCGGCGTGTGCGGAGGATTAGCTGAATATTTTGGAATGGATTATACCGTGACACGGCTCATCTATGCTCTGCTTACTATTTTTACAGCCTTTGCAGGAGGAATTATTTACATCATCTTGTGGATTATAATGCCTGAAAATTACCGGAAATAAGACATTACAACGAGGGCTATCTCACTTACAACAAATGAGATAGCCCCGTTTTATGTTATCCAACCGAGTATTACACAGCCAAAGGCTTACCTTTGAGCGTGGCTGAACTGGCTTCTGTTATAACGACTTGAACAAAATCGCCTATTTTATAATTGGCTCTGTCGAACACAACCACCTTGTTTTGTTCCGTACGGCCAAACAACTGTTCGCGCGAACGCTTTGAAACCCCTTCAACCAGTACTTCATACGTTTTGCCTACGCACTTTTGATTGGCTTCGAGCGACAAACGGTTTTGCAGAGCAATGATCTCATTCAACCGGGCCACCTTGATTTCCTCAGGTACATCATCGACCAACTTCTTCGAAGCATACGTTCCGGGTCGTTCGGAATATTTAAACATGAAAGCAGAATCGTACCCGCATTCTTCCATCAGTGAAAGAGAAAGCTGGTGATCTTCATCCGTTTCAGAATGGAAACCGGAGAAAATATCGGTAGTCAGTCCGCAATCCGGAATGATTCTTTTAATGGCCTGAACACGTTCCATGTACCACTCGCGCGTATATTTACGATTCATCAGTTTCAGGATGCGTGAACTACCGCTTTGCACAGGCAAATGAATGTGCTTGCATACGTTGGGTACTTCGGCTATCACCTGTAACGTTTCGTCACTCATATCTTTGGGATGCGAAGTCGTGAAGCGAATGCGCGCACCGGGAGCAGCTTCTGCTACGATACGTAATAACATGGGGAATGTCACGGTGCGCTCACCGTCCTCAAACTGATAAGAATTCACATTCTGGCCCAGCAGTGTAATTTCTTTATACCCTTTTGTTATTAAATCCCGAACCTCATTCAAGATACTGGAAACGTCCCTGCTTCGTTCGCGACCTCTTGTGTAAGGAACAATGCAATACGTACAAAAATTATTGCAGCCCCTCATAATAGAAACAAAACCGGAGATGTGATTACCACAAATACGCGAAGGAATAACCTCCCGATAAGTCTCCGTAGTAGAAAGCTCAACATTGATAGCCTTCTCACCCGTTTCAACAGCAGCCACTAAATCGGGCAGGGTTAAATACGCATCAGGACCCACCACCAAATCAACATGATGTTTTTCAATCAGTTCATCCTTCACACGTTCCGCCATACAACCCAAAACACCTACTATCAAGTGCTTTTTTTTCTTTTTCAAAGCATAGAAGTGTTCCAGGCGATTTAAAATTTTCTGCTCTGCATTATCGCGAATCGAGCACGTGTTCATAAACACCGCATCGGCCTCATCGAGCGATTCGGCAACCGAATAACCCGCCATCTGCATTACAGAAGCAATCACCTCGCTATCGGCCACATTCATTTGACAGCCATAAGTCTCAATAAACAACTTTTTGTTGTCTTCTACAGTTGCAGATTTAAAGTCTGCTCCCGTCAATTCGTTCATAATTTTATGTATTTTAATGTGAGGCTGCAAAGATAACATATTTTTTGAACGAAACAGACATGCGCAAGCCTACAAAAATTCGCATGATCTATTTGTCTAACGAATAGTAAAAGCCCTATTTCTTGTTACAGATTATAATTAATGTTAATCAAATACTATCTTTTCATTAAAATACTTGCTTTTTATAATTCAAATTTACATTTTTGTGAGATGAAAGAAACATTAGATTTTTTCATAGTTAAGGTTTAGGTTAAAAAAACTAAGGGGAGCTGTGAAGCTGCCCTTTTTTCATGCTAAAACATTGGTAATAATCAGATTAAATGCCTACCTTTGGCGCGTATTTAGAAAAATCATTATGGAAGATTTCCTACAATTTCTAGTGATCATAGGCGTTATCGTTATTGGAATCATCAGGCAGGCCAACAAAAACAAGGCTGGCAAACAACCTGATGCGACTCCACGTATCCCTTCGGGCCAAGAAAAAGAGACAATGGAAACTCGTCCTATATTCCCCACTAATGGAGAACAGTGGTTCCCCACGCAAACATTTCCTGCTCACAGAACAGAATCATCAGAAATAAAAGTGAGCAAAATGAAAAAGCAAAAAACTTTTAAGCAATCCACTTCACCACCTCCTGAAAAAAGAATTGATGAAATTCAAGAAGTCTCCCGGCAAGAAGAAATAAGGGAGAATGATTTTAGCCTTAATTCCGCAGAAGATGCGAGAAAAGCTATTATCTGGTCAGAAATACTTCGAAGGAAATATTAAAAAATAATTTAAACAAAGAAAATATACTATTATTTATGTCATTTAACTTTATTAGCGCAGCTGAAGCTGCAAGCCTTGTAAAACATGGCTACAATATCGGGCTAAGCGGATTTACTCCCGCTGGTACGCCCAAAGCCGTTACGGCAGAAATAGCAAAAATAGCAGAAGAGGAACACGCAAAAGGCAATCCCTTTCAGATTGGGATTTTCACAGGAGCATCTACCGGTGATTCTTGTGACGGAGTACTTTCTCGAGTTAAGGCAATTCGTTACCGTGCCCCTTACACAACAAATAAAGATTTTAGAACTGCGGTCAACAACGGTGAGATAGCCTACAACGACATTCACTTGTCGCAGATGGCACAAGAAGTACGTTACGGCTTCATGGGAAAAGTCAACGTGGCTATCATTGAAGCTTGCGAAGTGACTGCCGACGGAAAGATCTACCTTACAGCTGCCGGAGGTATTGCTCCTACAGTTTGTCGCCTGGCCGATCAAATTATTGTTGAATTAAACAGCGCCCACAGCAAAAACATGATGGGCATGCACGACGTTTACGAGCCACTTGATCCTCCTTACCGTCGTGAAATCCCTATTTATAAACCCAGCGATCGAATCGGACTGCCATACATTCAGGTTGATCCGAAAAAGATTATCGGCGTGGTTGAAGTGAACAAACCCGACGAAGCCAGATCATTCGCGGCAGCCGATCCTTTGACGGACAAAATCGGCCAGAATGTAGCCGACTTCCTGGCAGCCGACATGAAACGCGGAGTAATCCCTTCTACATTCCTTCCTTTACAGTCGGGTGTAGGCAACATCGCAAACGCTGTTTTAGGTGCATTGGGAAGAGACAAAACCATCCCTGCATTCGAAATGTACACAGAAGTTATTCAAGATTCAGTGATCGCACTGATGAGAGAAGGCCGCATCAAATTTGGAAGTACCTGCTCATTGACAGTAACCAATGATTGTCTGCAAGGCATTTATGATGATATCGACTTCTTCCGCGACAAACTGATTCTTCGTCCGTCTGAAATATCAAACAATCCGGAAGTCGTAAGACGTTTGGGACTTATCTCAATCAACACAGCTATCGAAGCCGACATATATGGCAATATCAATTCTACCCACATCGGTGGAACCAAGATGATGAACGGAATTGGCGGTTCGGGCGATTTCACTCGTAACGCCTTCATTTCCATCTTCACATGCCCTTCTGTTGCAAAAGACGGAAAGATCAGCTCCATTGTTCCTATGGTTTCTCACCAAGACCACAGCGAGCACTCGGTAAACATCTTAATTACCGAACAAGGAGTTGCCGACCTCCGCGGTAAGAGCCCTGTTGAAAGAGCTCAAGCCATCATTGAGAACTGTGCTCACCCCGATTACAAAGAAATTCTTTGGGATTACATGAAGCTATCGGGCAAAGGACAAACTCCTCACTGCGTACAAGCCGCTTTGGGCATGCATGCAGCACTCAATCGCACGGGCGATATGAAAAATGTAAATTGGGCAGACTTTGCCAAATAAATAAAAAGTTAAGCACACACACTTCGGGCGGCTCCTTGCTTTGTTTCTGCAAAGTAAGAGCCGCCCGAATTTATTTGAACGAACAGAGCAGCTCACACAGCTTATCCTGGAAGCTCCGCGCAGCCTTTCCATCCAAAACCTGCTGATTCATAATCACGAAAGCTATTTCATGACCGTTATCAGCTTTCAAATAGCCGGCCAGCGTACTTACGCCCGACACCGTTCCCGTTTTAGCATGAACATTACCGTAAGCCTTCCCACCTTTCATTCTGTATTTCAGCGTGCCATCCACCCCGGCAATGGGCAGCGCATCAAAGATCTCCTTATATATCTCCGGTTTGGAATGAGTATATTTCAAAAACGCCAGCATTAACTCAGGGCTCACATAATTATACAAAGACACACCCGATCCATCGTGAATTTCATATTGTTCGGGCCGATACCCCAATTCCCTGATCAAATCACGGATAACCTGCACCGACTCTTTCGCCGTGGTACGGCACGTGTCACACCCCTTCTGCCAAGCACCCAGATGATAAAACAAAGCCTCAGCCGCTAAGTTGTCACTCTCCTTGAGAGCCCGGTGCAGCACATCAGTGGTAGCATGTGCTTTCTCAACCAGCAAAAAAGCATCCGGTGGAGTCACTCTAAAGCCACCCAACCGCTTTATAGTTATATCCTGATCATGAGCCCGCTCACGAAACGTGTGCATAAAAAAGTCGGCCGGGCGAGATATCGTCATTCTCTCGTTCAAAGCATTCAGCGAGCCCCCCTGTATGACCAAGTCATTTTTTCCATTCATCCAATCGCGGCCGACAGAGAACTTGCCGGTCCCCGAATTAGTTGTCAGGTTCTCCACCGTGTAGAAAGAAGAACGAGGAACCACAGTAACATGATTCACACCTTTCTTATAAGGAACAACAGACACATCCACACATCCCTTGTGAAACATAATCGGAGAAAGCATCGGCTGAAAGTCATAAGGAGCATCGTCCCAGCACCAACCCTCACCATAGAACAACGAGTCCGAGAAAGAAACATCCCCATAGAGTTTCCCCTTCACCTTTCTCAATCCCTTGGCTTTGAGCGATGCAACCAGCTCATCCATATCCGCATCCATGAATTCAGAATCAAAGCGCCCCTTCACAAACATATTGCCGTGTAAAACACCATCGTCATCAAGCTCCCCCTGTCCGTAGACAGACGTGGCAAAGCGGGCAGACGTATTCATGCGTGCCAGGTGCGTGATGGACGTAATCAGCTTCAGCGTGGAAGCCGGACGAGCCGTTTTCTGTTCCCTATACGTGTAGAGCGACACACTGTCAGTCAAATCAAACACCGCAATTCCAACATCAGATACCTTCAACAAATCATCTTGGAGCAACTGCTCCATCTGCGCGGTCAGCGTTTGCTGCGCACCCAACGAAGAAAGGCATAGCCAGAAAACAAACACCAAAAAAGACCTTTTTCTTTTCATTCCCTATCAATCAACCAAACAATACCTACATTAAAACCTCCTTAAAAATTTCACTCACCGTAGGGTGAGGAAACACCACCCTCTTCCATTCATCGGCTTTCAACCCCATTTGAATAGCCATTGCAGCCAACGTAATCAGCTCCGAAGCAGGGTTTCCCAACAAGTGCGCTCCCAACACACTACCGTCGGAGGACAGAATCAGTTTACACAAACCACTTACCGCCTCGTTCTCAGCAACAAACCGGCCGGAATACGTCATGGGCATCTTCCTGACCACATAATCAATCCCCGCTTTCATGGCAGCCTCTTCCGTGTAACCCACACCCGCAAATTCAGGATTCGAATACACCACTCCCGGTATGGCCCGGTACGACATGCTGTGCGACTTCCCCAATAGGGTATGAGCAGCCACCTCCGCTTCGCAAACAGCCGTATGCGCCAAAAGAGAAAAGCCGGTTAAGTCGCCACAAACATACACAGAAGGAATGCTCGTCTGCATGCAAGGATTCACCAGCGGATACCCTTGCTTCGTCACCTCCAGATTCAGATTCTCCAAACCGAACCCCTTAACAACAGGCCGCCTGCCCACGCTCAGCAACAGCTTTTCCGAAGCAACCGGCTGAACACCGTCCTCTTCGAACTCAACCACCACTTCCCCGTCGGCCTCTTTCACCGCTGCAACTTTACGGTTCAGCAAGAAAGAAACCCCTTTCTTGGAGTACTCTTCCCTCAACAAAGCCGCCAGTTCGCGATCCATGCCGCCCAATATTTCATCCATCATTTCAACCACGGTAACCTTCACGCCCAGCGAGTTGAAATAAGAAGCAAACTCCACGCCAATGACCCCACCGCCTAAAATAGTCAGCGAGCGGGGTAACTCTTTCACCTCCAGCGCCTCCTTATGCGTCCAGTAAGGAACCCGGTCGACACCCGGAATGGGAGGAACAAACGTTTCGGACCCCGTGCAAACAAGCAGATGCTCCGATTCGTACACCACTTCCCCGCACCGCACCCTGTTTTTATCAATAATGAATGCCTCACCGTTTATCACCTCAACACCCGCCTGTGCCAACCTCGACTTGATGCCCAGCACCAATTTACGAACCACTTTCGACTTACGCGCCACCATCTTCCCTAAATCAAAAGAAGCCGTGCCGAACTCCACTCCATACTTGGACGCCTGTCGCCCCGAGTCATACAGCTTTGCCGAATATAACAATGTTTTCGTCGGAATACACCCCTCATTCAAGCATACCCCGCCCAAATTACGCTTCTCAAATAAAAGAACCTGCAAACCACCCGCAGCCAGTTTCTCCGCGGCAGTATACCCTGCCGGTCCGCCGCCTATAATAATCACATCATACTTCATAGATTATAAGATTTATGATTGAACAATTCGTTCGCGTATCAGTTGAATAAACTCCTTCTCCTTCACCGGAATCAGCGCCACATACTTATCATACCCCCAACGAATGAGCACAAAATGAGTCACCGAACAGTTGAACACAGTCATGGAACGTTTGCGCTCTATGGAAAGAATCTCCTCGATAGGAATGGTTCTTTTTTTGTAGAACCGCCCCTTTGCTATCACCAACAGCCCCTCCGCCGTAACGGTATAAGTAGTGTGTATCACACATTCAATCAATACCAGCAGCACAAGCGAAAAGAGCAACGCCCCAAGCGCCTGTTTATGCCAAACCAGATAAACCGTACAAACAGATACCAAAACCAGAAAAAGCAGATGATACCAGGTAATGCGGGCATGAAAAACACGATTCATAAGCTTATTTTTGCCGGCAAGTTAACCAAATTATGAATTAATGCCAACGAAAAGCACAATGAATAGACTATTTTAGTAGTTTTGCAACACAATAAACAATTGTTGATGGCTAATGCCGGGCAAAGGCAGATGCTCCGTCTGTCTGCTTCTGATACAATAACCTTCAACCAACAACTTGTAAGATCATGATTAAGAAATTCGATTTTCTGGTAATCGGTTCCGGAATTGCCGGTATGAGTTTTGCGCTGAAAGTGGCGCATAAGGGTAAAGTAGCGCTTATTTGCAAAACCGAGCTGGAAGAAGCTAACACGTACTACGCTCAAGGAGGAGTCGCTTCGGTTACCAATACGTTAGTAGATAATTTTGAGAAACATATTGAAGACACGATGATCGCGGGCGACTGGATCAGTGATCGTGCCGCCGTTGAGAAAGTAGTTCGTGAAGCGCCTGCTCAAATCAACGAGCTCATAAACTGGGGCGTTAACTTTGATAAAAATGATAAAGGAGAGTTCGACTTACACCGAGAAGGCGGCCACTCCGAATTCAGAATACTCCATCACAAAGACAATACCGGTGCCGAGATACAAGATAGTTTGATCAATGCCATTAAAAACCATCCCAACATCACGGTGTTTGAAAATCATTTCGCCATTGAAATATTAACCCAGCACCATCTGGGCATTGAAGTAACCCGGCAAACACCCGATATTAAATGCTACGGTGCCTACATACTCGATTTGAAGAGCGGCAAAGTAGATACCTATTTATCCAAAATAACCCTCATGGCCACCGGAGGCGTGGGAGCTGTTTACCAAACAACCACCAACCCGCTTGTTGCCACGGGAGACGGAATTGCCATGGTGTATCGCGCCAAAGGTACCGTTAAAGACATGGAATTCGTACAGTTCCACCCTACCGCCCTCTTCCACCCGGGCGACCGTCCGTCGTTCCTGATTACAGAAGCCATGCGCGGTTACGGAGGCATACTACGTACCAAAGACGGCAAAGAATTCATGCAGAAGTACGACTCTCGTTTATCGTTGGCTCCTCGCGACATTGTGGCCCGCGCCATAGACAATGAGATGAAGAACCGGGGAGACGATCACGTGTATCTGGACGTGACACACAAGGATGCAGAAGAAACCCGGAAGCACTTCCCCAACATCTATGAAAAGTGCATGAGCCTGGGCATCGATATAACGAAAGAATTTATTCCCGTAGCCCCTGCCGCCCATTACCTTTGCGGAGGTATTCAGGTAGACCTCAACAGCCAGTCATCCATCGAGAGACTTTATGCCGTAGGCGAATGCGCCTGCACCGGCCTGCACGGAGGCAATCGTTTGGCATCCAACTCACTGATTGAAGCCGTAGTCTATGCAGATGCAGCAGCACAGCATAGCCTAGACACGATAGACGAATACACCTACAACACCCGGATTCCCGAATGGAACGACGAAGGTACCCGTTCGCCCGAAGAGATGGTGCTGATCACCCAAAGCATGAAAGAGGTGAATCAAATAATGAGCGCCTACGTGGGCATTGTGCGGTCTGATTTACGTTTAAAACGAGCATGGGACCGACTGGATATTATTTACGAGGAAACCGAAAGCCTTTTTAAACGCAGCTTGGTATCTAAAGAAATTTGCGAGCTAAGAAATGTAATCAATGTAGGCTATCTGATTATGAGACAGGCCATTGAACGCAAGGAAAGCAGGGGATTGCACTACACCATCGATTATCCTCATGCTAAAAAATAAGGGTTAACCCATCAACCACAAGCATATTGAAGCCGTGACGACTGATCACGGCTTCAATACCTTATTCTATTCAAATGATAAGATATATTATAATCCCTATAGCAAGAATCATATAAAGTACAGCGTTATTTTCTTTCAATAGATTTAAAAAAATCAGCCATTTCACTATAGGTGTAATCACGTCCATCTCTATCTTTTAATTTGATGGAATCTTCGGCATTCTTGATAGCAAAATCTAGGTTGCCACCTTGAGATTCAAGAAAGCGATGCAGGCCTTGGCATGATTTAAAAAAATCTTCCGTTTTTTTATATCCATAAACCTCCAGCTCTTTGCATAATTCATCGGACGATAAATATTCTTTGGTAGTAATTTTAAAATAGAAATAAAACCAGATCTCCAAGCACCGTTCATTTTCAAAGAAGTGAATGTAAGTATCTAAACCTTTCTTGGGCCTATAAATTCTTTTATCGTGATAACTTTTTTTTAGTTTTAAATAATTATCTCTGTTTCTTCCTTGTTTTTTATTGTCCATATCAATTAAACAGAAAATATTATTATATCCTTCTTCAATGGCTTTTTTAATTTGCTTTTCCAAATCGAACATGCTTGTTGCATGATTAGGAATAATTGGTTTGATATCAGCTTTGATAATACCTTGAAGAGATTTTAGATAATATTTTTCTGTTATACCCTCTCCTATAACAGCTATGGTTTTCTTTAGTTTTGTCATATCGATATAGAATTAATCGCAACAAGAGTCATTGATAAAAACATTCCCGAGCTCGGGTTTGGCTCCTAATTTTCCGGTCCTATATGCATTGTATAGTGACGCATTTTTATGTATGCCAAAATCAGAAGCCCTGTTGACAATCGTTGCAGCGGTCTCTTTAACCTTCTCTGCGAACCAAATCATATCTCTACGTATAAAATCTTCATTCAACAATTGCTGATCTTGTGTTGTAATAATAATCTGTGACTTGTTGGTATTCATGATGAATACTGTTAGCAGATGCAGCAGCAAGTCATAATGCAACCCTCTTTCTATTTCATCAAACATATAAATATGATCATCGGAAACCATATCATACAGATAGTTTAACAATTCAAAATACTGCAATGTGCCCGCAGATTGAGCTCTTTTGTCCAAAGAAAAATTCCCAGCTGAAGATTGATGCGTAAAAACAACCTCCTCTTTCTTTTCGGCCAATAGTTTCTTTTTAACAACATCAGGTAAATCATTATCCGTAGCTAATTGTTTCCTGATATTTTCGGGAATCTCGTTATTAATTTCTTCAATAGATATTTTAGCAATATTGAAATCGGCATCTTTTAAAGACTGCATAATAAACTTATGTCTCTTTTCTTCTTTCAGCACAAGTTTGGTTATGTCCATGAAATCATCTCCATCACCATTAACATTGTGTACATGTTCCTTTATCCAATTGTATAACAGCCCTATTTGAAGCGCATCTTCGTCAACAGAAACTTTGGCGTAAGTAGATAATACTGAATGGTTGTTTAATGTATTTGAAGAAAATGTGTTTTTTGTTTTTGCAAGAAGCCCAAGCGTTCTTCCAAATTCAATGTTAGGCTTTACCTCTTCTCCAACATAAGTACGGTTATAAAACAAAGATAAAACACCATTAGGAGCATATTCTAATTTCTCAGCAAGAATTCGTTGTTGATCATACTTTATGGAATAATCATATCTGATTCCACCTACATAAAACGAAATATATAATTCTGTTGGCTTGTCTTTGCTTAATGCAAAAGGATAGAATGGTATCTTTTCTTTTCTCTCAAATGCGGGTTGAAATAACCTTAGCCAAATTGTATTTATAGCATATAACAAATTGGTTTTACCGGATGCATTAGCTCCATATAGAATCACAAACTTATTTAACCTCAAATTGCTTTTTACTTCACGAGTTAGTAATTCTATTGCCGTATCATCTTTTGTCGATTCAAAAGATATGGTTTGCCGATCACTGATAGACATGAAATTTTCGACTCCAAATTCTCTTATCATACATTTCTAAGATTAAATTCGTAACTATCCTACAAAATAAGCAAATAAAAATCATAAAACAATTATTTTATTTGTAAAATGCATAATGGGAGCCTTAATAAACTATAAAACGTTATCATTGTAGGCTATCTGATTATGAGACAGACCATTGTACACAAAGAAAGCAGGGGATTGCACAACACCATCGACTATCCTCATGCTAAAAAATAAGGTCGCCAACAGCGCGTATACTCAAAGTTCTTTAATTGACAGGCAGCGCAACACAACGTAAGTTATCAACCCACTTATTATTGAAGCGATTATATCGTTAAGGTCATAAGTTTTATTAAACAGAGAGAATCTATCTGAAGATTCCATAATAACCAATGCAAGTACAGCAACTGGAATCATCTCTATTGTTTTAACATTTTCACGCCTTATTCCTGATAGAATAAACAATAGAGCCGGAACAGCCAAAAGGCTTCCCAAAGTATCAGCTACATGGAAATCATTAATGCCATGCATATAAATATACGGGCGATAGGTATGGTTTAAAACAAAGAGAATGAAAAGGAATAGCAATCCAATTAAAACGCGATAAATTTTCTTATTCATAAGTAACCTATGCTGTTTTATGCTAAAGTATTATACAATTGGATTATGAGTGACATAATCACATAAATTGAAAGAATAATAATGGTTTTCTTTTGGCTCTTAATCTTCTTCTCTAATTGTTCTTTTGAGTTTTGTTCCATAACGTTGTGTCAATTTAATAAATGAATATCATTCTACATTTCTTTTTTCTGCTACAAAAATAAAGTAAAAAAAAGAATTAGCTGTTTTTTTGCGATAACAGGTAGATTCTACAAAACATTGACTATCAAGAGACTAAGTTTTTGCCCGATAACAATTTGAATACAAGGCCATGCAATATGATGCAAAACCGGATTATATTCAACTATAGACCCCAAAGAGACAAGTTTGATTTGGAAACATGATCGTTCCATTCAAATGATAAGGTATATTACAATCTGTATGGCAAGAATCAATGACAAGTACAAAGCACGCTTTATTCTTCGTTTGATAAATGGCAATTGACCGATAATCAATAGCCCGGTTAATATAGCCATTACCATAACCTGGCTATAATTTTTCTCTAGCGGATCCAGCGTAAATAGCAATGCATACATAATTGCTAATACGATGATTACGATTACGTACAACAGATCTCGCTTACTCTCATGATCAACATGCTTTTCCATAAAACCGCCACATATTCAGGTTCTCACATTTAGATATATTAACAAAGATCCTAATAAAATGTTTAGGTGAAAAACTTGATCTTTGGCACAACCTTTAGAAGTATATTGTATAAGATTGAAAAAGACATCACCTTCATAAAGGTCGTTCATAAAGTTACCTTCGGAAATCCTAAATTAGCTATTGTCAACTATTAATTATTTATTAAGCCTTTTCTTTGAACTTAAGAACAGCTTTTTTATTAAACTTTCCAATATCACAAAAATACTTATTAACAGCTAAAGGATCTCCCGTAGGACTTTCATTTGCATTTCGAACCATGCACATGGTGCAAAAATTTTTATCTTTACATTGGATGCATTTAGGAAAATCATGATTACGGAGTTCTCTTAAGTAATTCACTTTTCCAGAATTGTTCCATATATCATTGAGTAAATTCTCTTTCACATTACCAACAATATAACCTTGCCAACCAGCACATGGATATACATTACCATTTTCTGCAATACAAATAGAAGAATGACAAACACTGCAAACATAATCATTTGGAGTAGTATACCTTTTCTTTTCTGCAGCAATCTTTATTGCATCTAAATAGTTAATATCATTCAAGGATTTATTCTTAATTATATTTTTAACTTCATCTAGTGATAAACGGCAATCTAAATTTTGAGTGGTATTATTGTATCTTGCTATAATTACAAAATCATCTGCAACATGAATTTTATACTTTTCCGCCCATTTCACAACGTCATCATAACAATCTTTATTTTGCTTCATTATCGGACAACTTATTTGCAAAGGAATATCGTTTTCAATCAATCTTAAAATTCCATTTTTTGTTTTTTCAAAACTTCCCTTCACTTGAGTTATGCCGTCATGTATATTTGAATCCATAGAGTATAATGAGACCTGAATGCCCAAAAGAGGATTAGCTTTCATTTCTTGGAGAATTTTATTATCAAGTAATGTCAAATTAGTAAGAATATTTACCGAAAAGTTATACTCTCTACATTTTTGCAAAAAATCACATAAATCTTTATGTAGCATTGGTTCACCACCGCTTAATGTCAAATGAAGAACATTCATTTCTTTACATTGCTCTAATATATTATAGAATAAGGAGGGCTCCATAGCATTAACCTTTTTTTCATGCGGAATATAACAGTGCAAACATCTTTCATTGCACTTACTCGTGATCTCCATGTGTAAATTTGTAAGCTGAGGTTTACCTTTGAAATATTCTTCAAAAAAGTCCTGTGTATCTCTTTCCGAGCTTTTCACAACCTTATTTAAACTTTTTTTTACTGTGTTATTTACCAAATTATTATATAAAAATCTAGTATCATTATTTTCGCATTCTCTAGACGTTTCTCCAGATACAATAAATCCATCTTTTTCAAGTGCCAAATAAAACTCTCTAGCATCATTTTGGATTGTAGAAATGTCTACTTCCGTGAATATTTTATTTATCTTAGTTACTAGTTCATCAAAAGGTTGTGGGTTTCTATCTAAAACTGAAAAAAAAGCAGATCCAGTTTCAGATAAGATTTTATCTCCTATATAATCTTCATTGCTATTCGTTAATTTATATCCAAAATTTCTATTATCAGTTATGTATCCAAAGGAGCCATAGTTTCTGAATATAACATTTGATTTTTGTTTGAAATACATAATATCTTCTTTTTATTAATCAGGCGACAAATATAAAAGAACAACATTGCCGCCTGATTAAATTGAAAATTAACGTCCACCTGGTTTTGGCGGATTACAGGGTCTTCCACTAGGCTTACTATTAGGACGACACTCTGCCATCTGAGTAGTACTCTCTGCCAAAACTTTTGGTTTTTTGTAGTTCATAGAACCTCCTTTTTTTTTAAGATTATTACTTTCACTATTTAACTCAACACAAAAATACAGAATCAATATTACTTCTCAAAATTTTGTCATATAATTTATTTGCAGATTATATATAAATTTATATTTTTCAAATACAAACAAGAAGATTCAATTTTATGTTTAGATAATAATGATCCTCTACATTACTATCAATCGTTATGATTAAAAATATCATTTACCATTTAAGCCTAGATCCTTCTTCTTTTTTAAGCAATACTATTAACTCTATTCTAATTTTCATTTGATACTAAACACAAATGATAAGGTATAAATGACAATTATAATGCATGCTTCATTACTGACGATTCGACGAGCCAATAATTAAGCGTTAAGTTAACTCAAACTATATAGTAGACTTGTTTCCACGAAATAAACAAAAGAGTCATTTACCTTATTCTAAAGGCTAAATTTCCTCCCCAACAATTAAAAATCCTACGCCAACTTTTTAAAATTCTAGGCGTAGAAATAAAAATCGTAGGCGAACAATAAAATATTTATGGTAATTATATAACACATAAATAACACGTTGCATATATAATGTGTAAAATCATCGTTTTTTGATAAAATATCAGTATAGTAATATTTTTCTTGCTAAAATAAATTGCATTTATAGCATTTATGTCAATTATTATATCTACATTTGCATTAACAAATGAAAAGCGTTATTGTTAATCTCTTAAAATACTGTGCATGACTCTAAGAAAAACGGACTCTAAAACTATTTCAGACCGTCCATCTGTTAAGCTTCAAAAAGCATCTCACCTATATCTCAAAAACACCCTGATTGCCATCAGCGATTGGCGGTACATTGATTCGTAAGAGAAATCATTACAGCGTGATTTGTCGACTCAACCAAAACTCAACCCGAATCTTCTTATCTATATTTTTAATATAATATTAATATATTGGGGTGAAAAGTAAGGTGAAAACGATTTTTCGTTACATCTGTAATCGGCTGATTTTCAATTAGTTAAAAGCATATTTCTAGGGGTGAAAAGTAAGGTGAATAATTTTTGGTTATTTATCTCAACAAAACCAGACGTGCGGAAACCCGCTTGTACAGCCTGATTCAGCCCTTAACACATTTAAAATCTCTATCTATGGATTCTATCGACAGCAAAGAGCCCGCCAAGGGCTACCTGCTTTTTCAAAAAGAGTTGCTCGAAGTGCTTAGAAAGCTCAGCGACAAACCGCTCACCGAGCGGGAGGCCTCCTTCGTCATGTTTTTCAAGGCCAACTACAAAGACGAGATCCTCGAGATCAATCGTCAAAAGGTGCTCTGCAGAAGGGGCGAATCGGTCCTGAGCAAAAGCAGTTGGGCCAAAGTATTCAACTGGCCTCTGGGCAAAACCCGCTACTTCTTCAAGAAGTTGGAAGAATTGCAGTTAATTGCCATTGTGCCCCATCGCAACCTGTTTCACATCCGCCTGCTGTATTATCCCCAGTGGAACAAGCCCGCGGGGATAAGTGCCGAACAAGACGATGCGCAGTTTCAGGAGTTCTGGGACAAGTACCACGAAACCACGCAGATGCGCAAGACCAATGTGGCACGGGCAAAGCGGGAATGGGCGTTGCTCACCCCGCAGGAGAAGGAGCTGGCAGTGGAGGAGATCGACACGTACTTCTACTACCTCACCGACACCCGCTATTGCAAGCAGGCGGTCAATTATCTCAAAGACAAAACGTTTTTAGACGAAGACTAAACAAACGGGCAAGACCCGATGACTTCCTCTGAATCAATATTCATTTTCAATCTAAAATTTAGTATCATGAATCAACCTCAATCCATTGAAATGGAAGAGGCTGTGCTAAGCGCATGCCTCATTGAAACCACGGCTATGTCGATGGTCAGTAACAAACTACGTGCAGAGATGTTCTACGATCCCAAGCACCAGAAGGTGTTCGAGGCATTGCAGCACATGTACGCCGCCGGCACGGCCATAGACATTCTCACCGTAACCGAAGAGCTTCGCAAAAGGGGGCAGATTGACGAAATAGGCGGCGCATACTTCGTGGTGCAGCTCAGTTCGCACGTGGCCAGTTCAGCTCACTTGAGCTACCACGTCAACGTGGTGCACGAGAAGTTTGTGAGGCGGCAGATGATTCTGGGCTTCAACAAGCTCTTTGCCCTGGCGGCCGACGACACGATGGATCTGGACGAAACCATGCGGGAAGCGCATGAACTGCTCGACAGCATCGAGAGTGAGTTCGGATGCAAGTCGCATTTGAGAGAGATAGATGTACTGATGTCCGACACCATGCGGGAGGCGCAAGGGCGTATCAGCAACAACCGGAACGGCATTACGGGAATCCCCACCGGCTTGTCGGAGCTCGACAAGATAACTGCCGGGTGGCAAAAGGGTGATCTGAACATCATAGCTGCCCGTCCGTCGGTAGGAAAAACAGCCGTTGCCCTGCACATGGCCAAGGCGGCAGCGCTTTCGGGTTCGCAAACGGTGGTGTACAGCATCGAGATGGCAGGCGAACGATTGGGCGACCGATTGATTCTCTCGCATGCGCAGATCGGGGCCGACCAGTGGAAAACGGGACAGCTCAACGAGCAGGAACTGGGTGTGGCGCAAGCGGCGGTCAGCAACCTATCACAGTTACCCATGCGGGTGGACGATACCGGTTCGGCGGGCATGGATTACATCCGGGCCAGTGCGCGCATGCTGCACAGCAAGGGCTTGTGCGACATTGTGTTCATCGATTATTTGCAGTTGTGCCAGATGAAGGCCGACAAGTACACCCGCAACCGTGAACAGGAGGTGGCGCAGGCGGCTCACAAGGCCAAGATGCTAGCGCGTGAGTTGAACATTCCGGTGGTTTTGCTCAGTCAGCTAAACCGGGAATCGGAGAATCGCCCGGGGCGCAAGCCGATGTTATCGGATCTTCGGGAGAGTGGTGCCATTGAACAGGATGCGGATTTGGTGATGTTGTTGTTTCGCCCGGCTATGGCGCAGTTACCAACCGATAAAGAGAGCGGTTATCCGTCCGACGGGTTGGGCATTGTCATCGTTGCCAAGCACCGTAACGGGCAAACGGGCAACGTATATTTCGGTCACAACCCCAGCATGACGTGTATCGGTGATTACGTGCCGCCTATTGAATGGATGCAGAGAAACAGTAAGCAGATCGCGAAAAAGGAGTAAAGTAGCGCAGCGGGACTTAAAATAGCTTTAGCGAGCGTTTAAAGAAAAGGGATGTATTGCATCGCAAAAAAGGGGAGCCGTTTACGGTTCCCCTAAATGTTCCACAATCAGCTCCACCTGGCGACGGGTGAAATAGTGGTCGTTTTTCCCTTCTCTGCCGCTGTAAAGCGCATCATACAAGTCTTCGTTTTTGCGTATCCAGTTACGCAGTTTGCGCATGGCCGACTCCACGGGCAACCCCGGATTGTACAAGTGGGCCAAGATGCCTTTGTGGTAGGCTCGCACCCTGAACGGTTCGTCTTCTTTCATCAGTTTATCTTATTTGTTTACTCTTGTAAATTTACATATTTACGAGTATAAAAGCAAGTTTTTTAAGGAAAAACAAGGGCGTTTAATGAAATAAAAACAATGCACGGATGCGGTGGTAAAGTACGGTACAAAGGCTTTTTATCAGGTTGTATCTTTGTTGTACCGGAGCGGGAAACAGGGTTGGTGAGCAGCCCGGATCCGCATTTCGGAAAAGTGTATTAATCATTTAATTTATTACAACATGAGTGTACCAGTTACAGTAGTGGCGCGAAAAAATCCTGCCAAGCAGAACGAGCCCGAAAAGTTTTATGCCATGGCCCAGGCGGCGGGCGAAATGAATTTCCGCAGTTTGTGCAAAGATGCCTCTGAAGGCTGCACAGTGATGCGTTCCGATATCGCGGCGGTGCTCTATGCGCTGATCGATAGCATGATGAAGAGTCTGGCCAAAGGGGAGATTGTGCGTTTCGGCGATTTCGGCAGCTTCCAGGTAGGGGTAAGCAGCACGGGAGTGGAAAAGAAGGATGATTTCAGTGCCAATCAGGTGAAGGGCGCACACATCATTTTCCGCCCGGGCATTGACCTCACGGAGATGATCAAGACGCTGACCTTCAAGAAGAAGACAGTGGGCAAGGTGGTAGCCGAGAATGAGTTGCCGGGTGAGAATACGGGTGGCAATACCGGAGGGAGCACCGGAGGCAATACGGGGGATGAAGATGATCCTAATGGATAATCTGTTAACTAGTAGTAACGGATATGCAAACGTCCGTTACTTACTTATCTGTATTTAAGAATATATGTATTTTGTTTAATCTATAAGGATAATTGAATATGAAAACCATTGTTTTGAAAGTTTTGGAGTTTGCCAAGGTGATTCTTCCATTTTTCGTAAAAACGAATAAAAAGGACAGCAAAGAGTTTAGCGACCTCATCAAGGGACAGTACGAGTTCCTGGTGGCTCAGCTGGAGAAGGTGCTCAAAGATTACTTTGAGACCAGTGAAAAGGTTCGTGAGATGCACACCGAGCTATTTGCCTTGAAAACGCAGCTGGCGGCAGCGCTGGCGCAGCAGTGTGCGGCCAAGGAGTGTTCATCCAGAATGTAGGCGGTATGAGACACATTGACCTGATTGTGATTCACTGTTCGGCCACGCGGGAAGACCGCACCTATTCCGAGCATGATTTGGATACGGATCACCGTCGCCGGGGTTTCAAGGGTGCGGGTTATCACTTTTACGTTCGCAAGGACGGTAAGATAGTCACCACTCGTCCGCTGGAGCAGGTTGGTGCGCATGCGCGGGGCTACAACGCCAACAGCATCGGCATCTGTTACGAGGGCGGGCTCGACAGCCGAGGCATGCCCAAAGACACGCGAACCTGTCACCAGAAGCATTCGCTGCGGGTGTTGGTGCGCACGTTGTTGATTGATTATCCGCTCAGCCGGGTATGCGGGCATCGGGATTTAAGTCCGGACCTAAACCACAACGGTGAAGTTGAACCGGAGGAGTGGGTGAAGCAATGCCCTTGTTTTGAGGGGAGCGAGGTGATGGTCTAAGATAATCGAGTAGGAGGAAAACAAACTAATTGTCTTCCTCCTACATTCGTTTTCCAGCTTCACACAGCACTACACAATATTTCCTCAGGAACTTGCATGAGTTAGATTTTATCCATACATTTCCACTGTTTTAATTTCAATCATTATTAAACAAGCCCTAATACTTAATTAGTATGAGATATGTTATTGTGAATAAATTCATTCTGTTTTTAATCTTGCTATCCATATCCAATTCATCTTTTGGAGATAATGTTTTACAACTAACCATTAAAGGCAAGCAGTACGAACAATTAGAACTCAAGATGACTAGGAATTATGCAAATTCTACATATCTGAAAGGAAAAAAATGTTCTGTTGACATCTGGAAGTTTCAAATACCTGATAGCATCTACGACAGTAGCATAAATATGTCAATAGTGGTACCCACTAATAATGACACAATTATGCATCAACTCGTTTTATCTCATGCTATGGCGGCAAATGATACGATAGAAACAATGCAGTTTTTCACAAAAAAAGGGGTTGCTGAGTTAGTTCTTACATACCAAAAAAGCGAGAGAAAAGAAAACGTTCCTTACCTCAATAAGAAAGATGGAATCTATGATTATTTTTATGTATCGGCAAATGATTTTGAGTTTGAATCAAGCATATTAAAATTACAAAATTTATTTGGCTTTTTCAGTAAGACTTCTTCTTATGAAGAGAACTTGAAGAAATATATTACACTAGTAAAGAAATATACGGATTCTCATTCGTTGATAAGTGGGCTATACCTAACGCTTAACAGATACAAATCTAAAAATGATGTTGAAAATATATTTTCTCACTTTTCGATTGCACAGAAAAGTTCTTATTATGGGAAATTAATTCAAGCTTATTTATATCCTGAAGTATTTCCGAACATGCAACTAAAAGTATTGGGCGAAGATCGTATGGAGCCTATCATAATCAATAAAGAAAAAGAGAACTTGATCATCTTCACGGCTTCTTGGTGCCAGCCTTGTCATAAGCTTATTCCGGTATTAAAGGAGCTTTATGCTGAGCTAAAAGATAAACTAGTATTTACGTATATATCAATAGACGATTCCAAAACCGTGAAAAATTGGCCTAAAGTCATACAAGAAAACCAAATTGCCTGGCGGTGCCTGACTGCATCCGACAAATTAGACGAAGTCATGAAAACATATACAATACAAGGAATACCATTGGCCTATCATGTGTCTAAAAGCGGTAGCTTTAAAGAAGTACACTTGCAAAATGCCAAAGAACGGGCTGCGCTTATTCAAACAGTTCTTGCAAAATAATCCGATTGCGAAAAAGAGACTCTCTCCAGCATGACAACATTACGGAGTTTCAGGAGCCTCTCCCTTTACAAACCGGTTGACAATGAGTGCCAATGCGCCATCACCGGTTACGTTGCAGGCGGTACCAAAGCTATCTTGCAAAGCAAAAATGGTTATCAGCAAGGCGGTGCCCGCTTCATCGAATCCCAGAACGGAAATAACAATGCCCAATGAGGCCAGCACCGTGCCTCCGGGTACACCGGGCGCTCCTATGGCAAAGATGCCCAAAAGCAAAATAAACAGAATCATACTCGAAAGATCGGGTAGCGTGCCGTAAAGGATCTGGGAAACGGTCATCACCAGAAAAACTTCGGTGAGCACGGAACCGCACAGGTGTATGTTGGCAAACAACGGAATGGAGAAGTCGCTGATTTCTTTCCTGACAATGGAGTTTTTACGCACGCACTGAAGGGCAACGCCCAATGTAGCAGCCGATGACATGGTTCCCAGTGCCGTTACGTATGCCGGACCGTAGTGTTTCAACACGTCCCAACCATTTTTACGGGCGTATAGGGAGGCGGCGGTGTACAGAACAAAGAGCCACACGTAGTGACAGACTATCGCAATGAGAATAACGGCTGCGAATACGGGCAACTGAGTGGTAATTGCTCCCTCGTAGCTCAATACGCTGAAGTTGGCGGCAATGAAGAATGGAAGAACGGGCAACAGAATGCGTTGTACCAACAAAATAACCATCTGCTGAAAGGAGTCGAGCAGGTTGACAATTTCCTTGCTTTTAACCCAAGCGGCCGACAAGCCCACAAAGATTGACAAGACCAGGGCAGTCATCACGTCCATCACAGGGGGAATCTTCAAGGTAAACGGAAGCTCGGGTAGTTCACGCAGGTTTTGAAGTTGGGAGGTTATGCTCAACTGGGGCAGAAACTCGTACCCTACCGCCATACCAAAGAATGCCGCTCCGATGGAGGAGATGTAGGCCAGCGCGAAGGTAAACAGCAGTACTTTGGAGGCATTGCTGTTTAAACGGGCAATGGAGAGTGACACAAAACCGAATATAATAAGGGGTACAAGGAAGAATATGACTTGTCCGCCCACTTGCTTCACGGCCAAAGCAATCTTCATAACCGATACATCGGCAAATGAACCGATGACGAGACCCGCCACAACTGCCAATAGCAGTTGAAAAATAAGGCTGGAAAGTATTTTCTTTATCATAAGTTTTATGGTGTAATATGTGGGTACAAAAGTAATCTTTTTGAATGAACCTCAACATGACACGTTTAAGTGATTTGCATACCACAAATGTGTGAATGCATAAAGAAGAGAAGGCCGTCTCCACACGGAGACAGCCTTCTCTCTTTTCAAACCTATAATATCAACCTATTAAAAAGAAGTCTGCAACTAAAACGGGTAGTTCACCGCCGAACCTTCAACAAGGCCATTGAGTATCTGTTGATCGGAAACAGCGCCCGTAGCACGGTTAAAGATGCCCATGGCGTTATTTCCACTCGGCCCATTGTCCCAATAGAAAGGTACTACACCATATTTCTTGGCAGTAGAAACTACTTGTTTGACATAATAAGCGCGTGACTCCAAATGATGCGTTAAGGCATCACCTGTGAGGGTAGCACGTTTTATGGCACCAAACTCGCCTAAGATAGCGGGGTAGCCTTTATCAACAAAATTGGTCTTTACCGATGCGAATGCTGCGTCCAAATCGGCTTCTTGTCCCCAACTGCCCACTGCACCATACTGCTTATACGGTTCGCCCCAATAATTGAGTCCGCCTTCTTCTTTGAGTGTAAAATCATACGGATCATAATAATGCACTTCAACAAACATCCGGTTGGACACGTTATCGGTTGGCATCTTCATGAATTTCACACCGTAACCGATATTGGTGTTGTACGTTTGAACAATCAGGTTTCGATAGGCATTTTTACCGCCCGTGGCACGTACCGCATCAACAAATGTCTGGTTGTAGGACTGTTGCACCGTATTGTTCTCGGTAGTTGGTTCAGTATAGACATTCTCCACGTGAACTTCATTGGTTCCGGCAAACAACAGATGTTCGTCGTAATTGCGGAACTGTACCGCTATTTGTGTCCAGAGAGCAGCCTGCTTCTTGTTTACCTCTTCCTGCTTAGCATAAGTCGGATTGGTTTCAAGCCAGCCACCGTCCCAATGGATGTTCAGAATAGCGTACACATCATTCGATACACAATAATCAACCACCTCTTTGACACGAGCCAGCCAAGAGGCTTTGATGGTATAGTTAGATGGATCTTCAATGTAACTGTCCCACGCACAAGGTATGCGAATGGCATTGAAACCGGCAGCTTTCACCGCTTTAATCAACGCCTCGGTGGTTTTCTCATTTCCCCAACCGGTTTCACCGCCACTGGTGAAAGGCACTTCCAGGGTGTTGCCCAGGTTCCATCCTAATTTCATTTTGGCAGCCAACGTCTTGGCGTCACTCGACATGCCGGTTTGGTCGGCCGGAATATGCGCATCGGCTGCTTCCTGAACAATAGTTACCGTTTCGGTAAGACCATTCATCGTAAAGGTGATGGTGCCCGTGCGGCTAAGTATCCCCGCATTGGATTGTATGGTAAACACTTCGCTGACGCTGGAAACGGCACGAGAAGAGACTTGGGTAATCCAATCGTTATTGATTTTGACCGTGTGCGGGTCGGTGACTTGCATCTCAACCGTGATCTGTCCGCCTTGAGCAGTCACATTGTAAGCGCTTTGTTTGACGATAAGCAACGGCGTTTTTGCCTGCGTTACCGTTATTGCTTTGGTTATGCTCCCTGCCAGGATAGTCACAACAGCCTGCCGGGTATCATTGGTCGCATTGGCTGTTACATTCACTTCTATCTGATGAGTACCCGATTTTCCCGAAGAGGCAGAAAGAACGCACCAGGATTCAGAAGAGGACATCTGCCAATCGACATTCGATTTAATGGCCAGCTTCTGCATCTCGGCTCCGTTTCCAAATGACATAGATTCTTTGGCAACAACGAGTTCGGCCTCCACTTTACTATCATCACTGGAACAGGAAAAAAGACTGATGCCGAGAAAGCATACAACAATAGATAATAATCTCAGGTTATTCATCATATCAACATTTATAATCAGTTTTTAGATAACAAATCAAATTTACGTTTTTCCAACGGATTAAGATTTGCTTTTTTCAGTTTTACATATATCTCTCGTACTCGGTCGGACCGCACTTTCAGTTTTTCGGAGAAGGACGCATCTTGGTAAAGCGATGCGTCCTTTGCTGCTTTTTCTGCATATTCTTTTAGTAATTTGACGGCAGTTTCATATTCTAAGAGTAATTTTTCATTTGCGCGCAGGCCGTTTGTTCTTTTAGAAGCCTCAATAGCAGCCCGCTCCATCTCTTTTCTATATTGATCACTGTGCATAAAATCACTGTCTTCCAATGCTTTCTCCTGAATACGATCCATGGCATCGTAAGCTTCTTCGCACTCCTTTTTCAGTCCTTCTTCCTTGGAAGAAGGACTGTTACAAGCCCAAAGTAAGCACGAAAAGAATACGATGCAATAAATAGGTACTCTCATAAATGACGCTGTTGGCTTATTGCTTCAGTACATAATGGAAAGCAAGCACCTCATCTTTTGCATCACCCGCAGCTGTTGCATTTACTACAGCTCCCAACCAGAATCCATTGGTGTTGATATTGCTCAGGTTAGATCCTCCGTGTGAGATGAAAATCCATTCGTATTCAGACAAAGCCGTTGTCCAATGTGCCCCTTTGGGGTTTGCAGAGTTTAACCATGCGCCGGCACCTCCGGTATAGTTAACAAGAGGGAACTCAAACTTCATGGATGGTGCATCCGGATTGATCGTTACTTTACCCGTTACGGTATAGCCATTGGTTACGTTACCTTCGGCATCGGTGAGGTTCTGAATCAACGTCACCTTAATGTCGTCTCCGTCGGCCTCAAACTTCAAGGTGGCGCTTTTAGCGATGTTACTTGTTGCTTCATCCCAAACCCAGCTATTAGAGGTGAAATCAGTACCAAAGGTCGATGCGCTTGTCCATCCGCCGGTTAAATCAAAGTTCAACCAATCAATAAACCAGCCCGTATCCGGGGTGAATGTTTTACCTATCAGAGCCGTTTTCCACGCTTTCAGCGGGTCTGCAGTGGCACTGCCGCTTGCGGAAGGTACTAAATGATAACCCGTATATTCGGGTTTAACAGCATCTTTGGCTCCGAGCCACATTCCCGTAACCGCTCCGCTTGCATCTTTTTCAATGCTCATGATTCGGAGCTGTTTGTTACTATCGGCACTGAAATTAGCCCAACCAATTACAGCGAAAGAAGGAATTTCAGTACTGAATGTATAGATACCTTTTTCATCCAGCGTATAGGTACAAGCGGTTTTGGTTCCATCGGGAGCCACAAAATTAGCAGTCAAATCATCTGAATTCAGCGTCATGCTGAAGTTTTTGTAAACCGAAGCATCCAAAGTACCCAACCAGCTAGGATAATCAGCCGGCGAACTCCATCCGTTCATACGTGAACCATCCAGGTTGCACCAGTCGAGCGGATTAGTTTCCGAAAGCTTCCATGTGATCGATTTGTTCACCGTTTGTGAAATGTCATCTTGCCAACCGTCTGGTAAAGCAGGTTCCGGATCGGCAACTTCGCCCGGTACCCAGTTGTCTTTATACTCTTTAGAAATGAAGTTATAACATGCACCGGAAGGTACTACCATGATTTGCATGGCATCATCGGTCAGATACAGAATGCGGAACTCGGTTGCTGCTTTCATTTCGGCATCCCGGTTGCTATCATGCACCGGATAAGCATCAGAGAAGGTGATTGTATGTTTGTCTACATCGAGCATATACGAACCGGTACTTTTACCTAAGCCATAAGCCTCCTGATCTACGGTTATGTTGGCTCCTCCGATTAGATCAAAGGTCATGCTTCCAAAGTCGGCCGCATCACACATCCATGAGTTACCCGGATAATCGGCCAGCCAGTACCAGGTAGCAGTTCCTGTCTCAGACAAGTTGGGAGTAATGGCTTTTGTGGCATCCCAGGCATCAGCATCCAGGTAGTTGTCACCGGCTGCATTGTGAAGGTTATCCCAGGTATAGGTATTGGTGAAGAAGTAAATAGGACCGAGGAAATAACGACTGGTGGCATCGGCGTCGAGGTCAAGGTACCAAGTCTTTGATTTACCGGCTCCACCGGCTACCTTGATCCACATCGGATCGCTCACAAATTCGGCATACATGTCATCAATCTTGAACGTTGCCGTATCGCCATACACAACACCGCCACGGGTTTCAACTCCGAAAACAACGTTATAAGTACCGGCAAAAGGCATCTTTAACGTCACGGTTTGCTCCTGGCTTCTTCCTTGCGGGTGACTCCACAACGGGGTATATTTGCTACCCATTAAACTCTTCAGGTAAACAATATTAGGATTCGCAGCATCGTGCTCAATCTTATAAGCGATGCCTTCAACTAGATCAGCCGGTTTTACATCCGTATTACCCAGACCATATTCATCCGGTGAACAAGAAGCAAGCAACATCATTGTTCCGATGAATAAAAACAAAAATATTTTATTTAAATAATTCATAATAATCAAATTAATAGTTTTTACCATCCTGCATTTTGTTTAAGTACATTGTCTGATAATGTAATCTGCGTAGAAGGAATCTGACAGAACCCCTTTGTTGTTTTGATTTTATCGGCTGTTATGGTTATCACATCAGGATTGCCACCGCTTTTAAGCTCAATGCCGCTTTCGGCAATGGTCGATGAAGCAACATCTATGCCTTGGCGAAGCAAATCCCAGTAGCGTTGTCCTTCAAAAGCGAATTCAACAAAACGTTCTTTCATGATATTTTCTTGTGAGGGTTCTTTGGTGGTTAAACCGGCACGACTTCTAACTTTATCGAAATAGAGTTGTGCGTTGCTGCTGCCCAGTTCAGCTGCCATCAACAGCACGTCTGCGTATCTCACTACAACAAAGTCTTGGTGCTGAGATGTTTGGAAATCGCCCGAACCGTCGGCTTTCGAAGCAGAAGTTCCGTCATAGAAAGCCATCGGAGTGTATTTTTTAACCGTGTAGCCGGTATATTCACGCTGGTCTTTGAGGTCGAATGACGATTCAATGCCTTCGCCTACCAGATCAATAATAGAAGCTGTTTTACGTTTATCACCCGATTCGAAAGCGTTCCACACTTTAGGATGTACGGTACAAGCTCCCCAACCTTTGCCGTAGGGCGACCAATTGGTACTACGCATACCCATCATCACCAACCAGCGATTACCGTCCTGATTACCGTTGTAATCTTGAGTCGTATTAAACTTCATGGAGAGCACGGTTTCGATGTTTCCGTCGCCGGCGTAAGTAGAGACGAACTCAAACTTACCCTGAACCGGTGTTGAGGAAGCTGCCGGCCACAGATTCTTGAACTCGGGCACCAAATCGTATTCTTTGCTGGAAATAACATCTTCCAACCCTGCCAAGGCCTGTTCTTTTGTAACAACACCAACCAAGTCAGAAGCGCCATAGTAACCTGTGTAAAACAGATAGACCCTTGCCAATAATGCTTTGGCAGCGTAGCAGGTTATGCGGCCGTCATTTGTTGAAGCATTGGCTTTAGGATAAGCATTTGTCGGTATATTATCTGCAGCGAACTTTAAATCTTCCGCAATGAGTTTGTATATCTCAGCGGGTTCTGCCTGTGGCAGATTCTCGGCAGTAGGACCGGTCAAAAGAGGAACGGAACCAAACAGACGAGCCAGGTCAAAGTACATGATGGCACGTAGCGCACGTGTTTCACCTTCTACCCTTTTACGAATCTCATCATCACCTTTCCAGTCAATCTGGTCGAGCTTCTGCAGCAGTGTATTGCAGCGGAAAATGCCTGCATAATAATCATTCCAGGTGCCATTAAATAAATTAGCATCGGAAGAAGAAATTGATATATCAAAGCGGTCGATAGCCTGATAGCCTTTACCATCGGTATTTCCGGTTCCTCCAAAACATTCGTCGGACATGACTTGCGAAGCCACGTATATGCTAAGACTTCCATTCGAGGTAGTGCATTGCCAACCGTCATAGCAACCGATAAGTGCTCTATCGGCATCATCAATTGTTTTATAATAATTTTCGGTGGTCACATTGGTCGTAGATTCTACGTCCAGATAGCTCTCCGAACATCCCGTTATTCCGAAACATAACAGTCCGAGAGATAATATATTTAGTTTTAACTTATTCATAGATTCTTATTATTTGCGGGTGAGTTTAAAATTTAATGTTAGCACCTACCAAGAAAGTTCTGGGTCGTGGATAATAACCCAAATCAATTCCTGATACCCAACCATCAGCTTCAGTACCATAACCAATTTCAGGATCCATTCCATTATATTTGGTAAAGGTGAAAGCATTTTGAACCTGAGCATAGATTCTCAACTGGCTGATGTATTTCCAATTGATCAATTTAGAGAAATCATATCCCAAAGTAATGTTGCTGATTCTGAGGAAATCGCCATCGTGAACGTATAAATCGGAAAATTGCCAATTTATATTTGTTTCCGTAACACGAGGAATGTGGTTGGAAGTTCCTTCACCTGTCCAACGGGCAAGTATAGCAGTTGTATAATTGGATTTAGAATTTCCACCGTTATTTCGATAAGATTGAACGATCTTATTTCCTGCCATTCCGTTGGCATTCACTGAAAAATCAAATCCCTTATAATCGAATCCCAGATTAAAGCCAAAAGTAAAGTCGGGCATACCGTTGCCGAGGTCAACTTTATCGTTTTCATCAATCACACCGTTGTGATCCTGATCAACATACCTCACATCACCGGGTTTCACGTTGGTCTGCAAGATACCATCCTTTGTTGCTTTCCAATCGGCTATTTCCTGAGTGTTTTGGAACAAGCCTGCTGTTTCGTAACCCCAGAAGTATCCGATAGCATGACCGTTCTCTGCTCTGTAAAACTCTTCAGAGTTATCATAAAGCATATTGGTCAAGCCATGAATTATTCCATCCGCATTGGGTATGGCACCTACTTTATTTTTATTATAAGCACCGTTGATACCGATGTTGTAATTCAGTTTGCCAATGCGATCATTCCAGGTAAGAGCCAATTCCACACCGGTATTTTTCACATCACCACCATTAATAAAAGGAGCACCTGTACCGGCTGTTCCCAATATAGGAGCTTTCACCAACCAATCTTTGGTCGTTTTAACGTAAAAATCAAAGTTGGCATTCAGCTTACTGAAGAAACGGGCATCGAAACCGATATTAACCTGTTCTGATGTTTCCCATTTAACGTTGGCATTTGCCAAACGGCTCGGATACGCTCCCCATTGGTTGTAATCGGCTCCCAGTCCTTCGTTACCAAAGATATAATTGGTTGTGGAGGTCTGTATAGGTGCAGCATACTGGAAGTTATCAATATTCTGGTTACCCACTTGACCCCAGCTGGCACGTACCTTCAAATAATCCATTACATTAGCTACGGGCTTCATAAAATCTTCACCCGAAACAAGCCATCCGGCAGATACCGATGGGAAATATCCCCAACGATTACCTTTTGAAAATTTCGATGAAGCATCGGCACGCAAAGTAGCATTAAACAAGTATTTTTCTTTATAATTGTATCCCACACGACCGAAGTAAGACACTCTTCGGTAATTGTCTTCCGGCTTACCCGACAGTGTTTTACCGTCTGAGTCGGTGTTTTCCGTATTATCAATATAAGCATGTTGCCAATCATTGAATACGGATTTTAAATCCCAGTTGCCTGCACTGAGGTAAGTTCCCTGAAAGCGGACTGCTTCCATACCAATCATGGCACTAATGGCATGTTGATTAATATTAAAATCGTAACTTGCTGTATTGGTCCACGTCATGGTATGTCCTTTACTCATGTTTTGAGAAACGGCAGTGTGGGCTTCGTTATACGAGTAAACAGAGAAACGATACAACGGAGTGTAGCTTCTATACTCTGACGCATAATAGTTAAAACCAAAAACAGACTTGATTTTTAAGTTTTTAATGGGTTGAAACTCAGCATACACATCTGCAATCCATTTCTGATTGTCACTTAAGTTATTGTTGTTTGTCATCATAACGCCGTAAGGGTTACTGTCCACATTAAACCAGTCAGAGTTTGTGGTGTCGTTATAAGGACTATCATACAGGTTGTTATCGCTGTAAACCGGTGACAACGGAGAAGTGGAAAAAGCCCCGCGAAGGGTGTTGTTATATTGGTTTCCAACACCTATTCCTGTATTCTTAACATACACAAAGCTGGCATGCTGACCTACTTTAAGGACGTCTTTATATAACTTATGTTCAGTGTTTATTCTGAAATTATAGCGCTCATAGTTCGACACGTCCTTTCCGCCTACAATACCTTCCTGTGAAAGATAACCCAAAGAAATAGAGTAGTTTGAAGTAGCAGAACCTCCGTTGATACCTAAACTGTAACTCTGTGTTTTGGCATTGTCTTTGAACATTTGGTCTATCCAGTCGGTGTCAATAACGGTTCCGTCTGCATTATAAATACCGGGGCGGGCTGTTTTGGAGAAGTCATATGCAGAAGAGCCCGAATTCAATGCCTGCTCATTCATGATTGACATATATTCCTGGGCATTAAGCATATCGGCTTTTCTGGCTACATTCTGAATGCCGTAATAACCATCAAAAGTAACCTGCGCTTTTCCTTCTTTTCCTGATTTAGTAGTGACAAGAACCACACCGTTGGCCGATTGAGCTCCGTAAATTGCAGCAGATGCCGCATCTTTCAACACGTCAATTGATTCGATATCGGATGGACTTACCGCAGTAATATCTCCTTCAACACCGTCAATGATATAGAGCGGACCCGATTTACCTACCGTTCCTAAACCACGAACGGTAACTTTCATTTCAGCGCCGGGCTGTCCGGAAGTAGAAGCAATACTAACACCGGGCGTTTGTCCCTGAAGTGCCTGCAGTGCATTCGTGGTGTTCATCTTCTGAAGATTGTCACCCTTCACCTGAACCGTCGCACCCGTAACCAGCTTCTTTTTCTGAACGCCGTAACCAATCACCACTACCTCATCAAGAAGTTCTGTGTCTTCTTTTAATACGATATTAATAGTGGCCTGTCCGGCATATTTTATTTCCTGACTTACATAACCTATGTAAGAGAAAATAAGAGTCTGACCCTGATTTACTTTCAACGAATACTTTCCATCGAAATCAGTCACGGTACCATTGGTAGTGCCCTTAACGATAACACTTACTCCGATGAGCGGCTCTCCGTCCGAAGCGGAGGTGACCATTCCCGATAGGGATCGATCCTGATTGGGATTAGCCCTGAGGCTGTTAGTTGCCGGCAAGATGAGTAAAAGAGCCAGCAGAATACTGAATAAATGCACGGATACGCATTTTTCATAAAATGGTTTTCTCATGGTACATTGTTTAATGGTTAATTATATATTGATGTTGACTCACCTTCCTCATATTTATAGAGCATAGTGAATCAATACAAAATTAGTTTTTACCACCTACCAATGTACACAAGGATGTTAATGCTATAGGGATAGAACGTTAACCAAAGGGGTAAGAATGTTATCTGAAAGAGTATGGAATGTTTCCTTATGTTAAACGACATAAAAAAAGCTCTTTACTCCTCAACAAAATGAGAGTAAAGAGCCTTTTCTATGAATTTGCCGAATTTAATAATTCTGCTTCATCACCTCGAAGTATGACTGAGGATGCAAGCAAGCAGGACAAGACTTAGGAGCATTCTTGCCTGAGTGAATAAATCCGCAATTACGACATTGCCAAAGAACCTCTCCTTCTTTAGCGAATACCGAAGCAGATTCGATGTTTTTAACGAAGGCTAGGTATCTTTCTTCGTGTGCTTTTTCAGCCTTAGCAATGTTGCGATACATATTAGCTATTTCACGGAAGCCTTCTTGTTCTGCAACATCGGCAAAATGAGGATAATCTAACGACCATTCTTCATGTTCGCCGGCTGCGGCTGCCTGAAGATTTTCTAAAGTTGTACCAATTACGCCGGCCGGGAAACTGGCTGTAATTTCAACCATTCCGCCTTCCAGATACTTGAACATTCTTTTCGCATGCTCTTTTTCCTGATCGGCTGTTTCGGTAAAAATAGCCGCAATTTGTTCATAACCTTCTTTTTTAGCCGCACTGGCAAAATAAGTATAACGCATTCTGGCTTGAGATTCGCCGGCAAATGAATGCATTAAATTCTTTTCGGTTTGCGTACCTTTAATACTTTTAGTCATCATATTACTTATATTTTAATTGAGTAAATTATAAATTACGGCACATTGATTCTGCACAAAAATAATAAAAATATGGATTAATAAAGAATAGAAAGTGTCTTTTTGAAAGTGAAATATACTAGGAAATGCCACGCAAATATAAATAATGTGTTCTATAACATGTTTCAACCATTATTTTATGTAATTTTGCAGTCTGTAACAGACTACTATAAAATATTTATTATATAATCAACTCAAAAAGTAAGATTAAATGAAAGCATTTGAATTCAAGCCAAAGCTGTTCCTTGCTTTGAAGAATTATTCAAAAGAATTGTTCATGGCCGATTTGATGGCCGGTATCATTGTGGGTATCGTTGCTTTACCACTGGCCATTGCATTTGGTATTGCTTCGGGTGTTTCTCCGGAGAAAGGTATTATTACAGCTATCATAGCAGGATTCATCATTTCAATGATGGGAGGTAGTAAAGTACAAATTGGAGGGCCTACAGGTGCTTTTATCGTTATCGTATATGGAATTATACAACAATACGGTGAAGCCGGACTCATCGTTGCCACTCTCATGGCCGGTGTATTGCTTATCTTATTAGGGGTATTCAAATTGGGTGCTATCATTAAATTTATTCCCTACCCTATCATCGTAGGATTTACCAGTGGTATTGCCGTTACGATATTCACCACGCAGATTGCCGACATATTCGGACTTTCTTTTGGAGGAGAAAAAATTCCGGGCGACTTTATCGGCAAATGGATCATGTATTTCAATCATTTTGATACCATTAACTGGTGGAATACGATAATCAGCATTGCCAGTATCATTATCATTGCAATGACTCCTAAGTTCTCCAAAAAGATTCCGGGATCACTTATAGCAATCATCGCCATCACCTTATTGGTGTATGTGCTTAAAACGTATGTAGGGGTTGACTCCATTGATACTATTGGTGATCGTTTCAGTATAAAAGCGCAATTGCCGGGTGCAGAGGTGCCCACACTGAATTGGGAAGCAATGAAAGGTTTGCTGCCTGCCGCTATTACCATTGCCGTACTGGGTGCAATAGAATCTCTTTTATCTGCCACTGTTGCCGATGGTGTGATAGGCGACAAACACGATTCAAACACGGAATTGATTGCACAGGGAACGGCTAATATCATTACGCCGCTGTTCGGAGGTATTCCGGCAACGGGAGCTATAGCACGTACAATGACCAACATCAATAACGGGGGAAAGACTCCGGTAGCCGGGCTCATTCATGCCGTGGTATTGTTTCTGATTCTTTTGTTTCTAATGCCGCTGGCACAATACATCCCCATGGCTTGCTTGGCCGGTGTATTGGTCGTTGTGTCTTATAACATGAGTGAATGGAGAACGTTCCGTGCCTTACTCAGGAATCCGAAATCGGATATTACCGTGCTGCTGATAACCTTCTTCCTCACCGTTATTTTTGATTTAACCGTAGCCATTGAAGTAGGACTGGTTATTGCTTGTCTGCTTTTTATGCGACGGGTAGCCGAGACAACAGAAATATCTGTTATCACTGATGAGATAAACCCCAACGAAGAGCTTGACATAGCTGTTAATGAAGAAAGTTTGATGGTTCCCAAAGGGGTGGAAGTTTATGAAATTAACGGTCCGTATTTCTTTGGTATTGCCAACAAATTTGAAGAGCAGATGGTACAGCTGGGCGACCGTCCCAAAGTGCGTATCATACGCATGAGAAAAGTTCCTTTCATTGATTCAACCGGTATTCATAACCTGACCAACTTGTGTAAGATGTCTAAAAAAGAACGCATTACCATTGTGCTTTCCGGAGTGAACGAAAAAGTACATCATGTGTTGGAGAAATCGGGCTTTTACGAATTACTGGGCGAAGAGAATATTTGTGAGAATATCAATGTAGCAATTGACAGGGCTAATCAGATTATACAGAAATAAATGCCACCACATATCTAACTAATAAGGTTCGGGAAATTCCCGAACCTTATTAGTTAGTAAGATGCTGTTGCGAAAATATGCTCTTTAGATAGCAAGTCAACAATCCGGTCAAGTTCATCGGGTGTAGCTTTCTGCAATTCGTGTCCCGGTGTATCTCTGTCGATCGTATAGATCATGACCTGTCGGGGTGCAATGCTTTTCACAGCTTCAATCCACGGCAGAACATACTCATCGGTGGTATTGTCCATGCTTTTCCCTTTGTAACTGCCTTTAAGGAACATGGTTTGAATAATGCAGTCGCCCTTAAACTCTTTCAGCGTATCGACAATATCGGCAACCGAATAATTCCCCACAGGACGGTCAAGCATGCGGATATACGCTTCATCAACCGTATCCAGTTTCATAATGTTATTGTCGACCTTCTTCAGTGCTTCGAATACATCGGGGCGTTTAATAAAGGTAGAATTACTCAGTACGCTAACCTTGGCATGGGGGAAATAACGATTGCGAAGAAGCAGCGTATCATGAATAATCCGGGCAAAATCAGGATGACAAGTAGGCTCACCGTTACCGGCAAAAGTAAGCACATCGGGTTGCGGCCCGTTGGCTTTCATATCAATCAATTTATTCTCAAGAGCTTTGATTACCTTTTCATAAGTAGGCATCGGGGTTTTGGCTCTATAATCGGCATTCAGTCCGCATTCACAATAAACACAATCAAAAGAACAAACTTTTCCGTCGGCAGGCAGAAGGTTAATACCCAAAGAGACTCCCAGTCTGCGAGAATGAACCGGACCAAATATAGGTGATGGATAGAGTATAGTCGACATTTCTTTTTTATTTATTTTCCGTTTTGGTTCGCAAAGTTACATAAAAGATGAATAGGTTATAACTTATACCTTACTTGCAATTGAGCGTCTGCCTTTTTATTCCCTCTTATCAAATCAAGTCCGGATCCTATTTCATCACGGTCATGGTAGCGTGTCTGACCCACTTTAGCCATAATCATCAATTTTTGAGACACATCATATTTCATGTGGAAAGCGATTCGCGTTCCAATACCGTAATATGAAGGCACGGAAAAAGAATACATCATACCCTTTTCATACGAATACACTCTTGAAAAGTAATCGTCAGTATGAAACCACGAACCTTGCAACTCACATTTCAAAGGCCATTTGCGAAAAGCATACGTGCAAACTTGTGCCAATTGATAGCCTTCACTCCCTTGAACACCGGGTTGATGAAGATGTGTGTAATCTGCAACGGATTTAAAGGCCAAAAACGCATTTGCTTTGTAGTTGAACTGGTATTTCAATCGATGTTGATGCAAAGGAAGTACCGACTTTATTTTCTCTTCATTCGTGTAATTTTTATCTTTCTTTTTGTATCTGTATCTCATAAACATGGAAAGCCGGGAAGAAGGCGTATAGGTTGATTGAAACTGCACATCTACGCCCGATGAAGCTCTGTCGATACCGTACTTTAACCATGGAAATGAAAAGAAATCAAGAGAAACAAAATATTTCCAATACCGAAACGGATTCGCCTCAACAGCCAAATACCATCCGTTTTCATTCTGAACATGTCCGCCTTCAGAAAAGGAACTGGCATACATGGCCCAATAATTATGGGTATACAATCTGTGGACCAACGAAACCGTATAATTATTGGCCTTGGAATAAGAGAGAGTATTCAACAAAGCATAGCCACCCGACTTGCCAATGGCTGCCTCCCCCGAGAGCAAGAAACGATTCCATCTGTATTTATAGTCAACACCCAAATTATAAAAATGATTGCCTCTGATGTTATATTTAGCGTACTCTCTGAGTGCAGGTTCATAAGGTTTGTCGAAAAAATAATAAATACCTGTAACGCCCATTTTTAAACGATTGGTTGTATAAGCCACATTACCTCCCATGAGTTGTAAGGCAAACAAATTACTTCGTTCCGCCTCCTTTTGAGTACGATGCAGTCCGCTCTTATTAATAGAAGTTATTTGTTCTTCTTTGACAATACCATCAAGCGACCGGTGTGAGTAAAAGGCCGATAAACATATCTTTTTCCAATTAACAGCAACCGCTGCCCCTTGTTGGTAATTAAATTCATCTGTGGAAGCGTGTTTTTTAATTCCTTCGGCACGGTTTCCGAGCGTATAAAGCGATGTGCTTTTCCCCATAATAAAATCATTGCTCATAACCAGTCCTTGTCCAAAACTAAGACGATAATTTCCTAATGCCAATGTTTTAATGCGACGAATGTCTTTAAGCAAAAAATAAAATGAATAATGATCATACCCTTTTGTATTATGTAATGCCAGAAAAGGTTCACCGGCATCTTTTTCGGCAGTGATACCGGCGTAAACATGGTCTTTGTATCGAAAACCATACCTGGTTGAGTGATAAACAGGAGGACCCAAATACGAATCTTCGTATCCTTTTCTTTTATAAAACGGAATATCAATACGGGTTATTAACTCGTGTCTTCCCTTGGTCAAGACGTTCTTTAGAGAAGGAAATGTTGGCGACTTCTCAACCGGTTTAACACAAACATAAGGTATTAACAATTCAATGCTCTGCTTGTCCATTGATTCAACCAATTGTAACTCATAAACAGACTGCATGGGACCGTTGATGTAAAGGTAAGCCAATAAATCTTCAATTTGCAATTCAGTGAGGAAAGGAAAGATAAGCAGTTTTTCTTTAGTTACTTCATTTAAATTAAGGGGTTGATCGAGGCGGTTAGTTAATTCTTCCAGTTCATGATCCCAATTAACATCAGTATATTCGTCGGTAACGGCAATTTGTTCCATGACACTTTCCCATTCATTCACTATGGGATCTTGAGAAAAAACAGTCACATTAAAAAAGAGCATAAAAAGAACGAATAGAATAGCTGTGTGTTTGTTCATTGAGATTTCAGATTAAGTATAAATAATTATCGGTTTGCGAAGATAATTTAAATTAGATAAACAGCAACACATTAACCGGAAATAATAGTATTTTTGCTGCATGAAAAAAAGGTTCAATATATTAACCGGGTTCTTGCTGCTTTCTTTGATTGCCATACAAAGCAATGCGCAAGAAAATAAGTCAGCCGGAGGATATCTTGTGCCTGTATGTATTTACAAAGGAGATACGATTCCTTCAATAACACTTCCGGATGTGTACATATTCAAACCGCTAAAGTTCAGGAATGACAAAGAGAGGAAAGAGTATTATCGGTTGGTTTATAACGTAAAAAAAACCTTTCCTATTTCACAGGAAATTAACCGAACCATTATAGAAACATACGAGTATCTAGAAACACTACCTAATGAGAAAATCCGACAGAAACACATTAAGAGAGTAGAAAAAGGGTTGAAAGAACAATATACCGCACGCATGAAAAAACTTTCTTTTGCCCAAGGCAAGCTGTTAATTAAGCTGGTTGACAGGCAGTCAAACCAGACTTCTTATGAGCTGGTTAAAGCTTTTATGGGACCTTTTAAAGCCGGTTTATACCAAACATTTGCCGGTTTATTCGGTGCCAGTCTTAAAAAACAATATGATCCCGAAGGCGAAGATAGAATGATTGAACGAATTGTTCTACAAGTACAAAACGGTCAGTTATAAGTTATCAGCAAGTTATTAACTTCAAAATGCAGTGAGTTTTTTAAAGAGATCCCAGATCACTATACCTGCTGTAACCGATACATTGAGTGAATGTTTCGTTCCGTATTGCGGAATCTCTATGCAACCGTGAGAATAGTTTATTACCTCCTGCCCTACTCCTTTTACTTCATTACCCAGTACTACGGCATATTTCTGCTGCTTGTCCAGTTGAAGGTCATCAAGCATAATACTTCCTTCAGCCTGCTCAATAGAATAGACTATATACCCATTGCTTTTTAAGTTATCAACAGCTTCAACAGCGTTATGAACATACGTCCACTCTACTGAAAACTCAGCACCTAAAGCCGTTTTATGTATTTCAGCATGTGGAGGGACAGCCGTGATACCACACAGATAAATATGCTCAATACGGAAAGCATCCGAAGTTCTGAACACAGAACCTATGTTGTGCAAACTACGTATATCATCAAGTACTACCACCAAAGGCAATTTCTTCGCTTCTTTGAATTCTTCCGTACTGATTCTATTTAACTCGGTGATTTTTAACTTTCTCATGCTCATAATGATCTCTTCTAAATATAATGCTGCAAAATTAATCATTTCTATTTTATGCTCCCATTTATCAGTTAACTAATCGGTTAATACTCGTTTATAAGTTGTCAATACCTCATAAATACTTTTTCAAAAAATAAGTTGCTTTATTCATTAAAACATATATGAATACCCATAAATAAACAATCCAAATAAGTTAATAAAAACTTTCAAAGCTTACATAAACACATTTTTAAACCGTGTTTCTTCAATTTTTCTCTTTTAGTTTTTAACTTTGCAACCTTTCAACAGGTTGTTAATTAAATATATATATCACTTATTATCAAGACTTAAAGCCTGTTTTAGTTGTTAATAAGGATGTAATAAGTCAAGGTCAAAGACTAATAACTTATTATCCAAATAGAAAGTAAACTATTTGCTAACACTATTAACAACCTATTATCACTAACATATATTTTTAAAAGATTAGAGATTAAATAATTAGATTATAATGAATAAAGAGAAATGGTTAATAAAGGGTTTTGCTGATGAACCTGTGGATAAAAGCATTGATCTTAAAAAAGCAATCAACAAACTTAAGAAAGAAAAGAATGCTGTGATATTGGGACACTACTATCAGCAGGGTGAGATACAGGATATAGCCGACTTTGTAGGCGATAGTCTGGCACTCGCTCAATGGGCTGCTAAAATAACAGCCGACATCATTGTGTTGTGTGGAGTTCATTTCATGGGTGAAACAGCCAAGATTCTTTGTCCTGATAAGAAAGTATTGGTACCCGATTTGAATGCCGGTTGTTCGCTGGCCGACAGTTGTCCGGCCGATGACTTTGCACGTTTTGTCAATGAGCATCCTGGTTACACGGTTATATCTTACGTAAACACTACTGCTGCTGTGAAAGCTGTTACTGATGTAGTGGTTACTTCAACCAATGCCAAACAGATTGTTGAAAGCTTCCCTAAAGATGAAAAGATCATCTTCGGTCCCGATAGGAATCTGGGTAATTACATTAATTCAATTACCAATCGCAATATGTTGCTTTGGGATGGTGCATGTCATGTTCATGAACAATTCTCTGTTGAAAAGATTGTGGAGTTAAAAGCACAATACCCTGATGCAGTGGTGTTGGCACATCCTGAATGTAAAAGTGTGGTTTTAAAACTGGCTGATTTTGTAGGTTCAACAGCAGCCTTGCTGAAACATGCGGTTCAAAGTGATGCGCAACGTTTTATTGTGGCAACAGAATCGGGTATCTTACATGAGATGCAAAAAAAATGCCCACAGAAGACATTTATTCCCGCTCCACCCAATGATAGCACCTGTGCATGTAATGAGTGTAGCTTTATGCGTTTAAATACAATGGAGAAGCTCTATAACTGTTTGAAGTATGAGTTTCCGGAGATTGAAGTTGATAGTGAAGTAGCTAAGAAAGCAGTTCTTCCCATTAAACGAATGCTTGATATATCAGAAAAGTTAGGGTTATAAAACCCTAGCTTTTTCTTTCTATGCTAAATTATTTTAGATTAAACGTTTGTAACCCGTCAATGTTCTGACTAAACATGGTGTCGGCAAAATAAGACGGACGGGTATCTCCCCAACGTACGGTAGAATTTCGGATATTTACATTTGATGCATTATCAAGATAAAATCCGTATGTTTTCCCTTTAACAAAATCATCACCTTTACTTGGACGTTTATCATATATACCGCCTTCGTAATTGGTGCGTTTACAAATCATCAGATCTACTTCATCAAAATATATATTTTGAATTTTGTCTTTTGATTCTGCACTGAGGAATACTCCATTTTCACTTTCGCACTTTATGTTATTGAAACTGATATCAGTAACTGTTCCAACTTCATAATCGGCCATTCCTTTTGGAAAGCGCCAGCCTGCATCTTTATGATCACCTGCTTTACGGGTGTAGGCTGTTACATAAATAGGTTCGGCTTTTCCCCACCAAACGTTAGAGAAGAACTTACAATCAATTACAATGTTAGAAAAGATAATATTTTCTACTGTGCCTTCGTCACGGTTTTGAATACCAATGCCGCGGTTACTGTCTCTGATAATACAGTTGTTTACAACGACGTGACTGATACGGTCCATATTTTCGGAACCTATTTTAATAGCGCATGAACGAGAAGTCATGGTACAATTAGTTACCAGAATGTTTTCACAGGGTCCTAAATCTTGATATTCACGACGATTTTTCAAACAGATACAATCGTCTCCTGATTCAATGAAACAGTTGCTGATACGCACATTTTTTGAATGATCCACATCGATACCGTCTCCATTACGAATTTTCAGGTTATTTAGAATACTTATTCCATCAATAACAACATCATTACAACCTACGAGGTGTACTGTCCAGTAAGCCGAATTGCCTATAATAACATCTTTGATACGGATTTCTTTACCATTAATTAAAGTAAGTACATGCGGACGGGGATCAAATTCGTGTACAGGTTTTAATTCATAAGAATCTTCTAATTCTTTACCCATAAACGAAACGCCATTGCCATCAATTTTACCTTTTCCACTAATGGAAAATTGCACAATGTTAGTACCACTAATCCACATCATACCTTCACCTTTATTATCGCGAAAAGCACTTTTATTATACACCTTCTCATCCGGATTAGCCAATAACTTAGCATTTGCTTCCAGGTGCAGGTCTACGTAAGATGCTACTGTAAAGGGACCGGTCATATACACTCCGTCTCCCGGAATAATAACTCGTCCTCCTCCTGCTTTGTTGCAATCATCAATGGCTTCCTGAATGGCTTTGGCATTATCGGTAACACTGTCTCCTTTTGCTCCATAATCACGGATATCAAAATCTGTTTTTTTTGTATGGCAGGACATCATAAATCCTAATCCAAGAAGGGCTAATAAAAATTTTAGTCTCATCATATTCTCTTATTAGTTATTAACTATTATAATTTGTTCTCTTTTATCTAATGGAAAAAACAGTTGTTCAAGTGATTCTCCTTTCACATCGTCCATTATAATTGCCGGACGATAGTCTGGTTCTGTCAACTTCAATTTTACATTTTTCAATTTTATATTCTTAGCGTGACGAATATAAAATCCCCACGAGGGCAGTTCACCAAACATACTGAATTCTGGATATTTATCAATCTGTTCCTGTACTTGGTTTAAACGATTGAAAGGTATATAAGCCATTCCTTTGGTTGCTCTTCCCGGATAGGTTATTTCTATATTTTCAAGATGAATATCTTCTATATAATATCCCGGTATACCTGTTATAGATGAAGGAAACGGATTATGGAAAAAATCGACTTCCGGTCCTCTTAAATCATAGTTAATATCTGGCCTTTCAAACGGAATTTCTACGGTCATGTTTCTTATGGATATATTTTTTATTGTTCCCGGGTGTTCACCTGCTCTGTGTCCCAAACGAATAAATAGGGCATTACCTGTATTTTTTGCTATAATGTTATTTATATTGATATTTTCAATATGGCCTCCATCAACAGATTCAATGGCTATGGCCGAACGAAAAGTATCAAATACACGAATATCATCAATCGTTATATTTTTAAAGCCTCCCCATGAAGCAGTTCCGAATTTTATAGCGCTTGCACTACTACGTACTTCGCAGTCAGCAATGTAAATGCTATCGTTATAGGCATCGGGATGATAAGACTTCAAGCAAATGCCATCGTCTGCAGAATTGATATTACATCGGGTAATCTTTACATTATGACAATCAATTATATCAAAACCATCATTATTCCAATAGGCTCTATTGGTCATGGAAACTTGATCTATTGATAAACCGGAACAAAGATCAAACGTAACACCCCAACAAGCACTATTCATGAGATGTAGTCCTGTGATTGATATATTTGTGCATTCTGACAGAAAAAACAATTTTGGACGAGCTGTTTCATTAGGGCGCATTCTTCGAACATTGTAATTCGGGTCTATACGTAATCCGGCATGATGTAAACTGTCTATATTCAAAGCCAAAGCCAATCCTTGACCATCTATTGTGCCTTCACCACTTAAAGCAATGTTTTTTGCCTTGTATCCAAGAATTAAAGCAAGTTTTGAATTATCACTTTCCGCTGTAGTATTGTCTAATTTATTTAATGGATAATAATCATCAGGATTGGTACTACCCAATATCACTGCTTCTTTCTCCAAATATAATTCAATACCCGATTTGATTTGTATGCAACCAGTGAGATAAGAACCTTTTGGAAAAATGATCCTTCCTCCTCCTTCTTTACTCAGTTGGTCGATGGCCGACTGAATAATTTTTGTATTCAGTGTTTTACCATCATCAATGGCTTTTCCCTGAGTTACTATGTTGTAATCTCGGGACCATATAGGGATGGCAAGTAACAAAGATATGATTATGCTTATAGATTTCTTCATTAGTTATATACTGTTTGTTTTAAAATTGATGGAGGACAATTTTCTTTTTTTGTTGCCCAGTTTTTATTTGGAATATTTCCCATTACAAATTCTAGAATGCCTCCTTCGAGAATCTGTTTATGTGTTATATAACTATTTTCAAATTTTCTTCCGTCAAGCGTAGCTGACTGGATATAAATGTTGTCTTCTGAAACGCCGTGAGCTTTTACTATAAAATCTTTCCCATTTTCAAGGTGGATAGTCATTTTTTCAAAAGCCGGAGAACCAATTACGTAATATGGATCTCCTGGACATACCGGATAGAAACCCATTGCTGAAAACACATACCAAGCAGACATTTGACCTGCGTCATCATTGCCCGATAGTCCTCCGGGTGTATTATCATATTCTGTATGGCGGATATAACTTACCTGTCGTTGTGTTTTCCAAGGTTGTGCGGCGTAATTAAAAAGATATGGAACTTGATGACAAGGTTCATTGCCGTGCCAGTAACGATGTTCACTAAACATGGAATCTAGTTTGGAAATAAATTTATCCTTTCCTCCCATCAAATTTATCAAACCTCTCACATCTTGAGGCACATACCAAGTATAATGGGCGGGTACACCTTCCGTAATGAATCGGACAAAACGGAATGCATTATCATCTTTTAGAAATGAACCGTCGGCGTGTCTTCCCTGAGCATATCCTGTTCGAGGATCAATCACATTTCTATAGTTCATCGCCCGTTTCATAAGTATGTTGTAATCCTCTTTTTTATTTAATTTATCGGCTACTTGTGCCAAAACATAGTCATCATAAGCATATTCGAGAGTTCTGGAGACTTGTTCGCAAGTATGAAAGGCTTCCTTTACCGAATCTTCCAATGGAATATAACCATACTTCAGATATGAATTCAAAGCCCTTCGACCTTTTCCATTCTTGTATTCTTCAAATGATTCAGGTTCATGGAATGCATTTTTTCTCATAGCTGCATAGGCCTTTTGAACATCAAATCCTTTAATATCCTTCCTGATTGCATCACCTATGACCGAAATACAGTGATCTCCTATCATTGCTGCTGTATAACTGTTCCAACATGGGAATATAGGTAGCCAACCTCCCTGACTATATTTATCAATAAGCGACCGAACCATATCCGCCTCACGTTGAGTATCAATAATTGTAAGCAAGGGATGAAGGGCCCGATACGTATCCCATATGCTGAAATCTTCATAGTAATCACCTTTCTGAGTATAACAAATAGGAGTTCCTTTTGAAAAAGCAGGATAAGCACCATCTACATCGTTAAATACACGAGGAAGGAAGGAAGTTCTATACAAAGCTCCGTAGAATTTTTCCTTCTCTTTGTGATTACCTTGTACTTCTATTTTAGCCAAATGCTTTTCCCAACTTTGTTCTAATCTGTTTTTTACACCGTCAAAATTCCAATCCGGAATTTCAGCGTTCAAATTCTTTTCAGCTCCTTCTAAACTAACGAAGGAAGAAGCAGCTTTCACCAAAATTGCTTCTCTGTTTTTTACTTTAAACCCTATGTAAGCTCCTATTTTATTTGATTTTCCAATGGATGTATTACCGGAAAATACCAATGAATCTTGATAAACACCGTATGTTTCAGGGTTCATTTCATAACGAATAATGAAATACCCGTTAAAACCTGCCGGCTCTCCCCATCCTTGATAGATGCGATGTACCGGATTATAACCTCTTATCTCTTTTTTTGCTAAATCTATTTCTATAGATCCTTGTCCGTAATCACTGTTGGGATTAACAATCAGATACGCCATTCCTTCTTTATCATACGTAAAGCGGAATATGGCTGAACGTGATTGAGCAGTCATCTCTGCTCGAGCTTGATAATCGTCAAGATATACGGAATAATAGGAAGGGGTAGCCATTTCGTTTGTATGAGAGAAAATACTAGCCCTTTGTTCGGGTTGCGTTTTGAGGTTTCCGGTCACAGTCATCAGTGTCATTGAACCATAATCTTGTGTACAGCCACCAACAATCCAATGTGAGTTTCGAAAACCTTGTATCTTTGAATCTTTATAATAATAAGGAGCAATGCATTTATTTTCTGTGTCCTGTGTTTGCGGGGTCCAAAAGTTCATTCCGTGTGGCATGAGTACAGCAGGTAAGGTTTGCCCGTATTCTTCGGTATGTTTTCCGAAGGTTCCGGCAGATGCTGTTGTATTAGCGGCAGTACCCACACGTGTATCTATATATTGTTGCAGCAGAATTTGAGCTTCGGCTACGCTGAAACTACATAAAAAACACAGTAAAAGAATGTATATACTCCTCATAGTTGATTAAAGGTAAAAGAAATAAAAAAGGGGAGAAGACATCATATCTTTAAATAATAACCCAATAAGAAATTTATTGTATGCCTTCTCCCCATAAGATTAACCCTATGGTTTTTACTTGTTGTATCCGGTGTTTTGAGTCCAGTTAGTATTGGAGTTCATAACATTGGTAGGAATTGGGAATATACGACGCCATTTCTGAGTTTTGGCAGCCGAGTTTATAACATGTTTCAATCCCCAATCATTTTCAAATTGACCAAAACGAATCAAGTCATTGCGACGCCACATCTCACTAAAGAACTCACGTCCGCGTTCATCAAGAATATCTTGTAACGTAGGAGCTGTTGTTAACGTAGGAGCTTTAACATAACTGCGAATCTGATTGAATAAACTCATAGGAGTATCACCATTGGTAGCTGTTGCACCCCGAAGAATAGCTTCAGCTTTCATCAGCAAAATATCTGCGTAACGGAAGATAGGTACGTCATTACTTTGGTTACGGTTATAAGTATCATAATCAGCTGCCTGAAGACCCCATTTGATACAACGATAACCCTGATTCCAACCATTAAAATTATCACCTACATTCATAGAGGCATCGCCTGGTGTCAATAAAGTAATATTTTTGGTAAGCACTACACGTTGCCCATTATACAGGTAAGGTGTTGTTGTTTTAGCAAAGGTTGATATATTATAAGTAAAAAGCTCATCCTTTAAAATGATTTCATTACGTTCGTCCCCTGCCAGAGAGAAGCGATCGGCCGCTTCGGGCGTGATGGTGAAAATTCCACCGGCATTTTTTGAAAGTGTTACACCGAATAAACCGGCACCACCTGATCCGTTATTATTGAATTTAGGCCAGTATTGGAATCGGGCGTATGTCATACCTTGTGCGGTTGCATTATCATAAGGCATTGCATAGATGAAATCTTTAATCTGATAACCATTATCCGGCATGAATTTCTTGCGATAACTATCGCTCAGATCAAACTTACCGCTTTTAATAATCTCATCACAGTAGGCCACTGCATCATTCAGTTTGGCGTTTGTTAAAGTGGGCTCATAATTAGCAACATCACTGCTAGTATAAACAGCCCAATTAAGATACAGTTTTACAAGAAGAGCTTCAGCCATCCATTTAGTAGGTTTTCCATACGTCGATGCATTCACATTTTCGGATAAGCCGCCGGAATTAATGGCACGAAGTAAGTCACTTTCTATAAAAGCTGCTACCTCAGCACGCGGAGAACGGACAACTGCTTCATCAGCCCCAATAACATGATCTAAAATGGGCGTATCTCCAAACATATCCATAAAAATGAAATGATAGAAAGCACGCATTGTTAAGGCCTTTGCAATTGATTCGTCGGTTGCCTTGTCGCCTCCGAGGTCCACAATAGCCTGATTACATTTGGTAATGGTTCCGGTAATATCACCAAGCCAATCAATGTGAGCATCGTCCGGATTACTCGTGTGAAGTGTGGCGTGAACATAATTACCGCCGTCATACCAGTTACCACCAAAAGTAACTGCAGAAAATTCATCGGAAGACAACCAAGCTGCCTCCGTGTAACGACGTCCCAATGGGCCACGGAATCCATAGTATAAATCCGCCATCTTTGCCTCTGTTGCAATTTCGGTAGTCGGATAAGAAGTATAGGTAGACTTGATATCTACATCCAAATCGGTACAGGCTGTTACTGATGATAACAGTAAACCTGTAAATAAGGTATTTTTAATATAGCTTTTCATTGTAAGTTCAATTTTAGATGATTAGAAATTAACATTTACACCCAGCATAAATGTACGAGTACGAGGATAATAATTAGTACGTCTGTCTATTCCCGGTTCCAAGCCTCCCAGATTAATTTCAGGATCACGTCCGGAATAGCCGGTAATAGTAAACAAGTTATTGCAGGTTGCATATACCTTGAGTGAATTAACCCAATTACCCAACTTACCAAATGAATAACCTAAAGAAAGAGTTGACAAACGGAAATAATCACCATTTTCCAACCAACGATCCGAAGGAGCTTGTGACTGAACATCTGTTGCCTTTTGTTCTGTTGCTACTGATTTCAATACATTTCTACCTTCGGTAACGAAAGCTACATTGCTATATTGTTCTTTAGTAGCGTTATAAATCTTATTGCCAAAAACTCCCGTAAAGAAGAGATCTAAACTCCAATTCTTATATTTGAAATTGTTTGTCCAACCCAAATTCAGCTTAGGTTGTGCAGAGCCTGTAATGGTGCGGTCTGTATCAACAGGGTCTTTAGTCGTTTCACCAGTACGTTCGCCAGTTTCAGGATCATGTTTGTAGAACACTGATATACCTTCTGCGTTATAACCTGCCCATTCATAAGTATAGAATGTTCCAAGTGGATGACCTTCCATAATACGCTCTACTTGTGCGTTTGAAGAGTAACCGGCAATTTCCGGATCACCAGTTGCAATATAGTCTACCGAATAATCACTGTTCGAAATGCTTTTTACGTTATTCTTATTGTGTGAAAGGTTTAAGCTTGTATCCCAAGTGAAGTCTTTCATGCTGATAGGCGTTGCATTGATTGTAAATTCAATACCTCTATTGGTAATATCACCCACATTAGCATACATCGTACCATAAGGATAGCGGTTAGTAGATACATTATACGAATAAATCAAATCGCTTGTGCGTTTATCATAGTATTCAATTGTACCACCTAAACGACCTCCAAAGAAACTAAAATCAAGACCTACATTAAGCATTGCGGTGCGTTCCCATTTTAAATCAGGATTTGCATTTGATTGAGCAGCTATTGTACGATAAAGACTGGAATTTCCGTTGGCATCTGTATAGGTAAACCATCCGGAAGGACCGTACGTCTGAATGGCTTGGAAAGCCCCAAAGCCCAAAGAGTTACCGCTTACACCGTAACCAACACGGAATTTTAAATCATCAAATAGATTCAAGTCCTTGATGAATTTCTCTTCGCTCATGCGCCATGCAAGAGATGCGGATGGGAATGTTCCCCAACGATTATTTTTACCGAAAGCCGATGAACCATCACGACGGATAGTGGCCTGAAACATGTATTTACTATTGTATGAATAGTTTAAACGACCATAGAAAGAAATCATACGAAGAGTTTCCAATGGATAAGCTGTTATGCCAGTCATATCCATTTTATTTGCAAAACCAAGGTTGTAGTATGAAGTAGCATCGCTATAGAAATCGTAAACGGTCAGACCAAAGCCATCGTTATTGTCGGTTTGCTCATAAGAATAACCCGTCATTAAACCTAATTTATGAACATCGGCAAATGTATGGTCATAATTGAAATAGGTTTCCAGTACTTTCTTTTTATTCTCAAGAGTTCCACGAAAAGCCTGTCCGTTGGCAGTAACAATCTGAGATTCTGTGGTATTGTAATTATTATAATTTATTTGTTCATTTTCATAAGAAAGGTTTAAGTTCCAAACTAAATCCTTGGTGATTTGCAAAGAAGCCTTGCCCGTTCCCTGAAGAACTTTCTTAATCGTTTCGTAAGAATCTTCATAGATCATAGATAGCGGATTATGGTATTGATTTACTGATGTGTAATTATACCAGGTACCGTCTTCATTTTTTGTAGGAAGTAAGGGTGAATAATAGTTCATGGCATCAAATACACTTTGACCGTCTTTGTTTGATGAAACACTCTTACCTTTACTTTGTGCAGCATTAACATTTAAAGCCAAAGTCAAACGATCATTTAAACATTTTGTCTGTGCATAAGCACGACCCGAAATACGTTCAAATTCAGTACCGAGCACAATACCTTCCTTATTCAGATAACTCAGGCTGGCATTGTAGCTGGAACGTTCGCTGCCTCCGTTAATAGAAACATTGTGACTGTGGCTTACTGCCGTACGAAGCACTTCATCATTCCAATTCGTATTGTAGCCTTTATCATTAGGAAGTGTTATGTTGTTGGCTGATGCATAAGACCGTAAATCACTGGCCGACATCATATCAAGGCGTTTGGCTATGTTATCAAATCCTACATAACCACTATAAGAAACATATGAACGATCTGTTTTGCTTCCTTTTTTTGTGGTGATAACAATCACGCCATTGGCCGCTTTAGAACCGTAAATAGCAGTTGCAGAGGCGTCGCGAAGTACATCAATTGACTCAATGTCCTCCGGAGCTATAAGGTTCAAAGACATACCAGGAATACCGTCAACAACATAATAAGGTTCCATTGCTTTACCTGAACGCAGAGAAGATGCACCACGAAGAGAGATAGAAGTTGTTCCTGATGTAGGATCACTGCTTTGAACAATCGTTAATCCGGGAACTTTGCCTTGCAACAACTGACCTGGGTCGGTATATACACCGGTATTCAGTTTGTCAGCTTTCACTGTAGTGATAGAACTGGTTACATCCTTACGGGTCATACTACCATAACCTACAACTACTACTTCGTCCAGAGTTTTAGCATCTTCCTTCATTGTTAGGTTAATAACATTTTGGTTGGTAACCTTTACCTCCTGACTAACATAACCAATATAAGTAAATGTTAATGAATTACCGTTAGAGGTCTGGATCTGGTACTGACCGTCAACATCAGTAATAGTACCTACAGTAGTGCCCTTTACTAGAACGTTGACACCAATCAGCGGTTCGCCACTGGCATCAACCACTTTTCCGGTTATACTTTTTTGAGCAAAAACCGAAATGCTGCTCATCAAAAAGATGAAAAAACATACTAAATGTGTTTTACGCATAACTTGATAACTTAGGTTAATAAAAATCATTTTGTCCAAATGTAGCGTAATACCTAACCTCTCGAGGGTGAATTTTGAAAAATAAAGGATGAAATTTGAACGTCCAATCCCTTTTTAACGATTAGGCCATTTTTCCTCCACGTTATTCATATATAAACAATGTGAATCTCTTGAAAAGAGCACTTTAATCATTCCAAAGAAGTACTTGGCAATACTCCGTATTTCTTTAGATAGCAACGACTGAAATATTTCGGGTCATTGAAACCTACTTCATAAGCAATTTCGGAAACATTCATATTCTTGCTATTCTTGTTTACCTGAATGAGTGCTTGAGCCTTTTTTAAACGATAGTTACTAACGAACTTGGCAATGGATTGTCCCACTAAACTCTGTAACTTTTGATTCAGTAAGGTTTTACTCATATTCATGGCAGTAGCAAAACTTTCTACGTCAAAATCAGGATTACCGTAATTGCATTCAATAACTTCCATTACACTATTCAGAAATTTGCTATCGCGTGAATCCTTGTCTATATTCAGGGAAGAAGGTGTCATTTGTTGATCAAACTGTTGCTGGCTCTGCCTGCGAACATTGAAAATGTTCTGAATACGAACCAAAAGCAGTTCTTCACTAAAAGGTTTTTGCAGGTATTCATCTACCCCAATCCTAAAACTGTCGAGACGGGCTTCATCCGAAACTTTTGCCGTAAGTATTAAAATAGGTATGTGCGATATGGATAAATCTTCCTTAACTCTCCGAGACAATTCGAGCCCATCCATAACAGGCATCATCAAGTCACTGACAATAAAATCTATATTTTCCTTATGAAGTACTTCCAAAGCATGCTCACCGTCTTCAGCTTCCAATACCTTGTATTGTGATTGCAGAATAGAACGAACATAGACTCTCATATCCAAATTGTCATCAACAATTAAAATGGTCTTCTCTTTTATGGTGGCAACGCTCTCTCCTACCGGATATTCGTTTTCCATTTCATCTTGTTCTTCACTTATATTTTCCGGAACTTTCTGTAGTTCGGTCTGATCTGCACTAACATCCATAGGCATTAAAATTCGGATGCCCAATCCCGCTTTTTTATTATTCCGTGCATAGATTCGTCCGCCGTGTTCATTTATAATTCGTTTACACAGATACAAACCTATACCTGTGCCACTCTGCCCATACATCTGAAATTTCACATTCTTCCGAGATTGATAGAAACGATCGAAAATCTTATCCATGTCTTCTTGCAGAACCCCAACACCGCTATCAGTGATGGATATATACATTCTACTTTGTCCTTTTTCATTCAAATATGAATACACATAAAGATTCACTTTTCCTCCATTGGGGGTAAACTTAATGGCGTTGGATAGTAAGTTCACCAATACTTTCCGCATCCACTCTTCATCGTATAGATAAAAAGTATCCTTTGTACGAACCATGCAGCGAACTTCAATCTGCCTGTCTTTTGCAAAGGCTTCAAACGGTATGATGGTATTGAAAATAAAAGCCGGCAGGTTATTTTGTTTCTTGGTTATCATAATTCGGCCGGATTCCACCTTACGGAAATCCAACAGCTGATTGACTAAAGAGAGCAACGACTTTGAATTTCGTTGTGCCAGGTTTAACTGTTCCCTTACCTCCGGACTGCTACTTATCTTTAATGCACGATCTATCGGTCCCAGAATTAAAGAGATGGGTGTTCTGAATTCATGTGTTATATTGGTGAAAAATGAAATTTTATCAGCAGTAATTTCTTGTATTCGTTTGGATAATTCTATTAATTGTTTCTTTTGTTGTATCAACAAATCATTCTGGTTCGAAAGAACATTCATTTTTTCTTCGAGTTCCAGTGTGCGTTCTTTTACTTTTTCCGTCAAGATCTTCCTTTGTTCTTTATAAGCAGATATTCGCCACTGATACCAATAAAATACAATTATTGCTGCAATAAATATTATCAGGATGAAAAACCACCAGGTTTTATAAAAGAAAGGCGAAACAGTTATGGCAAGTTCCGTTATTTGGCTATCGCTCATGTTCAGGGGGTTCTGTACTTTTACTTGGAATACATAATCACCCGATTTTAAGTTGGTGTAGCTTGCATAATGTCTTTTCGGATCACATTCAATCCATTTATTATCGAAACCTTTCAAGCGATAATAATACTTCAGCTTTCCGGCATTTTCATAATCTAAGGCTGAGAATTCCAACGAAAATGATTTGTCGCGTTCGTGCAAATGTACTTCATTGGCCCATGAGATGCTTTTTTTCAGATAATTGTTCCCTCCTTGTGTTATATCGTTATCCAGGACGGTGAGGCGGGTAAAAATAACTTTTTGCACATGCTTCTTGCTATGATTAACCCCTACTCCGTTCAGCCCTATCATGCCGTCAATTCCTCCAAAGTAAAGAGTTCCATCACTGGCACGGCAATAGGCGTTCCAATAAAATTGGCCCGAAAGTAGTCCGTCCTTTTGATAATAGTTTGCAAAGTTTCCTGTTTGAGGTGTATAACATGAAAGACCATCATTCGTGCTAAACCAAAGACGATGCTGATCGTCTTCTAAAATGCCAAAAATGGTGTTATCACATAAGCCGTTTTTGGTCGTGTAATTAGAAAACTTATAAGGATACTCCTTGCTGTCTTCTAAGCGGTATACCCCATAACCGTTGCTGCCTAACCAAATAGTGCCGTCTGATGCTTCAAAAATACAACAAATTTTTTCTATCAGTTTACTTTGAGGATTATCCAGTTTATATTCCATATAATAAAAATGAACATTCTTCCGGTTCTTGGCAAAAGAGTATAAATCAATGATTATCAAACCATGATGAGTACCTACCCATAATCTTTGTTTTCGGTCAATGAGCATAGTAACCAACGAGTTTTTCGGCAGACGGTCAGTTGGTAATACAACATTCGTAAATTGATCCTTGTCCTGATCGTAGAAAGACAATCCCTCGGCAGTACCAATCCACATGCCATTATTCAACTTATCAAAACAAAGTGATCCTACAAAGTTGCTTCGAAGAGGCGTATTGTTGGTATTAAAGTTGGTGAAAGAAAGGTTGGGCAAATTATTCAGGCCGGTTCGGTTCACGCCGCCTCCTGATGTAGCTATCCAAAGCTGATTACGATTATCTTCTGCAATATCGCATACCGAATTATGGCTCAGGCTATTGGCATTTCCCGACTGGTGACGGTAATGTATAAATTCGTCTGTGTCTTTTTTACGCAAACCGAGTCCCTGTTCCACATTACCTACCCATAGGTTACCATAAGAATCTTCGAAAATACTATTAACCGGATTTTCAGCCAAGCTATTAGGATCATATCTGTTGTTGGTGTATAAACGAAGTTTCAAATTACGACTTTCCATTTTATCCATACCACTAATTTCAGTCCCAATCCACAGTATGGGGCCATCAACCAAAAGGCAGTTAATAAAGCTAGATCTATTGGGGTATTCAGAGGTATAGACAGATTTCTCCAATCGCACAAAATCATCCGTAGCAGGATTGTAAAAGTTTAATCCTTTAAGCGTGGCAACAACCAGTTCCTGATTTTGTGTTATTGCTAAGTCCGTGATGTAATTTTGAGTTAGTGAATTGATATTCCCGTCTTGAGAAGAATACAGTTTACACTTTTTGCTTCGTATATCATAGCGAAAGAGTCCTCTATCTGTGCCCACCCAGATATCCCCTCGGTATAGGCAGAAGCAATGAATCATGGTTTGCTGATCAAAAGAAAAAGAGGGCATGAGCTTTACTAATTTCATTGGGCCATCTTTTGAGGACGTTACTTTAAATACATTGGGCCCATAACCAATCCATATTTCTCCATTAACCAAGCTTAAAGCCGTTGTAGATGCTGAGTGCCGCTCATATTTTGAAGTTAACGCCACACAACGTTCAATCTTACCTTCCGGAGTAAAAAAGAGGTGATAAAGATTTGTTTGAGTGGCTAACCACATTGATTTATCTCTATCACAAACAATAAAGTAAACCGGTTCTTTTGAGAGATCTTCGCTTTTAAAAAACGAAAAATCAATAGGTTCCAGTTTGTTAGTCTTCAAATTCAATAAATCGAGTCCTGCTTCGGAAGCAACCCACAAGCGGTTGAAACCGTCTTCGCACACTTGGTTAACGAAGTTAGAGCGTAGGCGTACGGTAGTAGACGTAATATTGTAGTTTACAAAAGAATATCCGTCATAACGTGCGAGTCCGTTATGCGTAGAAAGCCACAAAAAGCCCTGGCTATCTTTATAAATATCGTCTATAAAATTGTGTGGTAACCCATCGTTAATGGTAATAGCTGAAAAGTTATACTGATCCAGAATTTTGCGAAGAGATACTTGTGCCCGGCACGGAATTGCAATAGCTAAAAAACAAGCCAGCAGCCAGTAGTTTATACTTCTATTAATGGTTCTATTTGCTTTTCTTTTCATTTAGGGACCAGTACTGGTTTCTCAATGCATTTCAGGTTCAAAGAACAAAAATAGATTTCTTTTCTTTGAGAAACAACTAATCGGGCATAAATTGCTTCAGCTAAGCAACTTCTATTCCACCGTCCAATCTATCTCCAAAGGGTTATTACTTGTTTTGCAAATAAGTGGTAAGTCCTCATTATCAATGATCCACATGTTCGTCAGGTCCACATCGGCTGATACATGAATCACTTTTTTCCCGTTACATTCTTGTTTCTCTGTTGGCTCTTCAACCACTTTCCGGTAAGTTGTTCCATTATAGATAAACCAACCATTTTCCTTCAACGATTTCCATGCTTTGCGCGAAATAAAACCAAACGTTTCATTGGCAGGTAATGCCACTTCGCATCCGTCAACAGGTTGCAGCCAGCTCAGGCTATTGCCATTTTCCACATTCTGTTTCCCCATTTTATAACATCCCTTTTGCCACTTGAAGTTGCGTAATATGCTCCATTCAAAACGGATTGTATCTTGTTGTTCAGTGATGCAGACCTCATAATTACGAGTTTGTCCATGCAATTTATAAACGAACTTATACTTTTCGTTTATCTGTGCGTTGGCAACTAAGGTAAGTAATACAGCCAACAATCCTAAACTGATTATTCTCTTCATCATCGCATTCCTACATTTTAAGAGGAGGCAATTCCTCTGTGCCCCAGTCAGAAAGTTTATTTCCCATCTCTATCACCAGCTCGCCGCCTTGCAACAATTCATCATGATTAATCCATGCACGCTGAAGTTCTTTTCCGTTGAAGATAACACGTTGAATAATGCCATTCTTCTCTGATAGCTTTTTGGCACAAACATGCAACGTTTTACCATTGGCTAAACGGATGGTATATTCACTTAACAAAGGCGCATTCATTAAATAATATGGTTGTCCGGCATTAGGATAAAGACCCATCATGTGAAAAGCTAGCCAGGAAGACATGGCTCCCGAATCATCGTTTCCGGGTAAGCCGCCGGGTGTATCATTATAATTGTGCGTAATAATCTGTTTGATTCTTGCACTACTTAAATCAGGACGCCCAATCCAATGATAGAGACATGGAGTCAAAAAAGACGGTTCATTGTTTACGTTATAATATCCTTTATCAAAGAAAGTATCGAGTCTACCACGGAACGCTTCTTTCCCACCGCTTTTTTCAATCAGAGCGGGCACATCGTGAGGTATGCTGAGCGAATACTCCCATGAAATACCTTCATAGAAGAAAGCTCCCCACCAAGGCGTATACCACGGAGATTCGTTGGTTACGGGCGTATAACGAAAGGTAGGATGTTGTATTTTGGAATGCCCGAAAGGCACATCATCCAGCCATTCTCCGGAAGCGGAACGAGGCATGATAAACCCTTTGACCCCGTCGTGCTCATAATCATCACGCCATAAGTTTTTCCAGTTATCAGCCTTGCGAATGTATTCTTCGTAAATATCTTCTTTTCCCAGTATCTTGGCAACGGTAGCTATATTATAATCGTTATAAGCATATTCAACCGTACGATTCCCTGCCCGATCAATGCCGAAGGGTACGTAACCCAGTCTGTTATATTCTACTAACCCGCCACGCCCCTCTTGCTCTTCATTACCTCCGGGAGGCACAGTGGCATCTTTCAGCATCGCCTTCAAAGCTAATTCATAATCAATGCCTTTCAGTCCTTTTACCAATGCATCGGCAATGACAACCTCGGCATTTGAACCACCTTGAGTACGACCATTAGCATTGCCGCTACGAGCGTCGGGCATATAGCCATCTCGCTGATAAATATTAATGAGGGCATTCACTATATCAATTTCTCTTTCGGGTGAGAGAATGGTAATCAGGGGGCTAGAGGTGCGATAAGTGTCCCATATTGCATAAAAGTCATCGTAATAAGGCGCATTATCCGTCCACAGAGGATTCTCTCCGGTACGGTCTACAGGCATGAGACATGTGTGATAAAGAGCCGTGTAAAACATTCGTTTTTGTGCTTCGGTAGCACTTTTTCCTAACTCTATGCGTTCCAATATCCTTTCCCATTGCGAGCGTACTTTCTGCAGTTGCTGACTGAAATCCCAATGCGGAATGTCCCTGCGCACATTTTCCTGTGCCTTCAGTGAGCTCAGAAAAGAAATGCCTATTTTAAATTTAATGGTGCTCTCTTTATTTTCTTCTCCCCATGAAACAGCTGCACCGGTTTTCTTTCCTTCGTCAAACTGTGCCTTTTCACTGAAAGAGAACTGTTTATCTTTCCAGGTAAGTGTCTTTGTAAAAGGCTTGTCGGCTACTGCATAGAAGTAAACCGTATAGGCCCGTCCGTTGTTCCACCCTCCGCGGATGCGGCTATAACCGCGAATTTCGGTATCCGATATTATCTCTATTTCCGAGCCCACAAACTGTTGTGCTTCGCGGGCATCGGGAATTGCATTCTCTCCCAAAAAGAAGCCGGCATCTACTCGCAGTGAGCGCTTGCTTTCTTTGGGATAAGTGAATTGATAAAAGGAACATCGGTCCGAAGTAGTCAGCTCTGTTTGAATGCTATTTTCCTGAAAGCGTGTACGGTAATATCCTAATTCGATCTGTTCTGATTCCCGCTTTGCTTCATGGCTTTCCATATCGGGTTCTCCGGCATAAGGCTGTACCAGAATATTGCCATATTTCGGTCCGCCGCCCGTACCACTTACGTGTACCTGAGCAAAACCGGTAACTACTTCGGGCATAGGCAACCAGCCGCTGTTGGGTTTACAGGTGCAATCCGGACCGGGTTTCACCATTCCAAATGGTGCCGACGGCCCAATGAATACCCGTCCTAAACCTTCTGAGCCGATTTTAGGATCAACATACTTACCATATTGAGCGTATGCTGTGAATGTTATGCATAGACACCATACGGAAAGAGAAACCTTTATTAATGTACGTTTATTCATGGCTGAATGCATCTTCTTTTAAATTTTGATGTATATCTTCTTCTTGTAAAGCGGATAACCTATAGCCCAATTTAGCAATACAAAAACAATGGCATAAACCAGCGAAGCTACATACGCATCGGGAACTACAGAATAGATGCCGGCAAACAACGTTTGGCTGACTCCGAATTCTGCAAAAGCAATATTCATCAGTTCACTGACAACGTATATAAAAAGCGGATTGACTCCAAACGAAACAAAGAAAGGAGTCCAACTTTTATTGCCTTTGTAATCGATAACATAAAGAAACCAAGCCAGCAAGCTGGTGGCTAGTCCGCAAGTAAACAATACGAGCGTGGGCGACCATATACGCTTGTTGATAGGTAGCCCGTACGCAAAAAGTAAACCTACGCCCATCAATACAAAGCCAAAGATGAACAGGTGAAGCATTTTATTTCTCAGTTCAGCATGTTCCATTAGAATTTTACCTCCCCAGAAACCCAGAATGGTGTGTGCTATAGACGGGATAACGCCAAGCAGCCCTTCGGGATCAATGGGGCTCTTGTGATACAGATGTGCCGTTCCAAACACTGCACGATCTACCATACACAAAACGTTTGTTTCATCACATACATATCCGTTGGCCAGTAGCAGCAAAAAGGCATATCCTGCCAATAGTAAACCAGCCAACCACGGAAGCCATCGGTGACTAACCGTTACAGCCAGTAGCGAAACCACGCCGTAACACAATGCAATGCGCTGCAATACTCCCGGTATACGCATGTGGTCGAAAGGCAGAAAGTCGCCTTTACAACAGCCTTCAAACCAATAAATAGCCCACCCGATTAACAAGATAAGGCAGGTGCGTTTCACTATTTTCAGAGCCAATGCATTTGACCACTTAAACTCAAATTTTCGCAGAGATATATAGGTTGACACTCCTACCATAAATAGAAAGAAAGGAAATACCAGATCAGCCAGCGATAAGCCATTCCAGGCAGAATGCCGCAAAGGTTCGTATGAAACCTTTCCTCCTCCGTTATTCACCAGGATCATGCCTGCAACGGTAAGACCGCGCAATACGTCGAGCGAAAGCAAACGTTGTTTGGAGGGTATATTGTTGGGTGTATTTTCCATGCTTCAGCGTTTTATTCTTTAATTGTTTCCACCAAAAGCTTTGGCAAAGACTTCTTTTGCTACAGTGACGCAATCATTTTCAGGAGCAGAAGTATACGGATTAGTCGCTTTTGTCCAAGGCTCTTCCATGGAATAATAATCCAATTCCACCAAGGGTTTTCCATCGAGTACATCACACAAAGTTTTCCAGTAAGCCTCCCAACGCTTGTAATAGAAATCTTTCAGAATGCCATTCCATTCCTTGTGGGCATAGTCGCGCAAGCCACCCTCATTGGCCGAATAACGATTGCCCCAAGTGGTAATTTGTACACGTGCATTCCATTCATAAAGGTTCTTTTCTTCATCATTATTGCCTAGGTTACGCGCTTTCTCAATCCACGTACCTACACGGAACTCGCTGCGTGTGCCCAATAATTTATCTTGCAAGAGCAATAAGTGAAGAAACTCTTCGGAATGCTTCTTGAACGCTTTTTTATCGAAGCTTTTGAAGTCGGCTACGGCGCGGTTATACACGATGCGTCCGCGGTCGGCCAAAGACTGGCGTACCACATCCACCAAATCATATTCAAAATTGTTATTTCCTCTGTACTTATCTGCCACCTGCACCATCAGGCGGGCAGCCTCTTCTGTTGAGGTGGGATCGTAATAATTCTCCATCTTTGACCAGCTCGATACCTGAAAATTATTCAACGACGGACGTCCGCAGAAAATAGATTCATGGGCGCCTTGTTGATTGTTTCCTTGCGGACAATTCAGTATGCCGTTAGCCAATATAGTCCATGCTTCTTCTATGGCATTGTCTTGGGTGCCATATCTGGCTGTGAGATACTCTTTCACCCATTCCTCCTTACTAACCTTTTCAGAGCGCCATGGCAATTCTGTCATCAGTTCAAACATCATCGGATTATTTTCAATGCCTTCCATGGTAAGTCCGATGCCTTTGAGATGCTTCGCCAGCGGGTTATTCCTTGTTTCGTAGAAGTTATGCAGCAACTGATCCAAACGGCCGTGCAGTCCCACATTTCCACCGAAATTCTGGAGCAGGCAGAAGAGCCAGTCGTGTTGCTTGTATCCGCCTTCCCTGTACCACAGAGATGGCTGCATTCCCCACATGGGGCGGCATTCGCTGAATAGATCGAGTACAAGCAAATCTCCGTTCTTCATGTTTTTGATCATATCTTCCCGCGGGTTTTCTGTCCATCCCTGAACCACCCATACAGCTTTCGGATTTACTTTTTTCATGGCATCCATTACCGCTTTTCCGGCAGCATCCAAGTCTACCTTCTCAATGCCTTTGGCTTCGTGGAAAGGATCCATGGAATAGTAATTGGCTTTGCCGAAAAGAGCTTCCTGCTCCTTGTAGTACAAAGCAGCAATTTCTTTGAAGCGACTGTCGGTTGGTTGTAAAAATGCAGGGCGAAGATATCCGTTCCACAATTCGGGTTCAGTTACGTTCAAACCCAGTTTCTCTTTGGCATCATGAGGTACCATTCCCGAGTAACCCGGAAATACCGGCTCAATGCCATATTCCCTCATGCGTTTCAGAATTTTTTTCTGCAATGCAGTTTGCTGCTCATACCATGAATCAGGATTCGGGCCTCCCCAACCTTCCAGGTTATTCATTTCCCACCAGGCCATGAAAGCCGGTCCGGATATGAACTTATTTATTTCTTCTTTGGAGTAGCCCAGCTTTTTGAGCATATTAAACCATACACACTCCTCGCCTACCACAGCCAGCGGCAAATTAATGCCATGCAATGCCATCCAGTCAATCTCTTGTTCCCAACGTTTCCAGTCCCAGAAAGCCATGGAGTAAGAGAATGTACAATAATTGAAGTTATAACGGAGTTTCAGAGTGGTTTGATGACGCTCCTTCTTTGTTACTTGAGGCAAAACATCCGGTAGTTTGGCCGTCATGCCATTCCACGACAAATGCACTCCCGCATAATATTTAAGATACCAGTTTACTCCCGAAGCGGCGCTTGCGTAATTGTTGGCACGAACCACTACCCGATTACCTTTCTGATCGAGTTCGAAATAATCTTCGTTGCCTATACTTTTTATTTCAATGGAAAATTTCTTGGAAGCTCCTTTGTCGATTCGTTCCAACATTCCTGCTACAGGATTAGCAAGTAGCTGACCTGTAAGCCAGCACATCATACATATACTTAGTAACTTCTTCATAGTGTTAACATTTGAGGCCAAATATAAGGCTTTCCTTGTTGACAGGGGGTGAAAAACGAAAAATAAAGGAGGAAAAACGATTACGGGGCGGGTATTAAAGTACCCACCCCGTAAGAATTATAATGTGCGAATCAATTATTTATTGAATAGTAACTCCCGCAGGAAGGCTGAATTTGTCTTGCAGCACGGCCGCATTTTCTTGTATATCTGTGGTTGTTTCTGTGGCAAGTAGCGTGCCACCAGCCGATGTTTCCGACTTCAAAGCAATTCCTTTCCACACCCAGACCTTTAATTGCAAGGTTTGTCCCATTTGTGATATTTCGAGCGTGTAAATTTTACAGGTCTTATCTCCTATCGCCTCTTCTCCGGCCTCTTTTAATTTATATTGATCTCGTATTTCGTCACTAATCTGAAGATAATTAATCGGTTTTGTGGGTAGTTTGACACGGTTAGCCACTTTGGTATCCATATCGACCGTAATAACAGAAGTGCTATCCATGATGGTCATCATAGACTTATCGACACCGGGGCCCATACCGTTTTTAAAAATAATTTCCGTTGCTTCCTTCTTACCGTAATCATCAATGAAAGTAGTCGATTCAAGTACTTGTCCGGAAAAGTCGGTCTTCTTTTTAATGATAGCCGATTTCATTTCATACTTTGCTTCTTGAGCAGAGAGAGCGATTGTGACGAATAGCAATAAGATTGCTGTTGCAGTTTTTCTAGTATTCATAATTTAAAAAGTTTTTTGCAAATATATTTATTTCAATGTAAACAATGCCATGAAAAATAATATTTGTTGAGGGAAAGATGTGATTTAGTTGCTGCACATTGAATCCATACTGCTTAATGAGGCATAACGACGTGGAGGCATTACATTTCTGTTTAAGAAAAAAAGGCGGCTAACCTTGGTTAGCCGATCGGCCAACCAAGGTTGGTAAGTTGAATAACCATGGTTAGCAAGTCGGCTGACCATGGTTGGACGCTAAAAAGCACACTACGTTGTAGCTATAAGAATATACAGCTATAACGTAGAGAGTAAAGGGTAATAAAGTATGTGATTACTATTTTAGACGTTGGTATCGGTTAGGCTAGCCAAGAATTCACAAAGCTTGTCGACCGCCAGAGCACGGTGGCTTATTTTGTTTTTCACTTCGCTGCCCAATTCTGCGAAGGTTTGGTGGTAACCTTCGGGCATAAAGATAGGATCGTAGCCGAAGCCTGCTTCTCCCCTCTTCTCGGTCGTTATTTGGCCGCGGATGATTCCTTCAAAGAGGTATTTCTTACCGTCTAAAATAAGCGATATGGCAGTACGAAATTGTGCACTACGATCTTCCTTGTCTTTCATCAGGCGAAGTACTTTTTCCATATTGGCCTGCGAATTCTTATCTTCTCCTGCGTAACGAGCCGAGTATACACCCGGTTCATTGTTAAGAGCAGCTATTTCAAGTCCGGTATCATCGGCAAAACAATCCATGTGGTAATGGTTGTAAATGTACTCAGACTTTAAATGAGCGTTGCCTTCGAGCGTATCGGCTGTCTCGGGTATATCTGTGTCACACGCTATGTCTTTCAGGCTTAGAAGCTCTATTTTATGACTTAGTATGTGTGATACTTCTTCGAGTTTATGTGCGTTGTTGGTTGCAAAAACCAGTTTTCTCTTCATGTTTACTTTACTTTAATACGATCAAAGCCTTCACCATATACACCAATAACGGAGCTTTGCGAAATAAAGGCATTGGGATCAATGTCTTTCACCAAACGGAATATTTCTATCGACTGACTTTTCTTAGCCAGTACAACGAGTACTTTTACATCATTTTTGCTGTACCATCCGGTACCATTTAAAACGGTTACTCCACGATGCGTATCGGCAATGATGCGATCGGCTATTTGCTGGTATTCTTTCGAAAAGATAAGGAATTGAACCGACTGACGGGCACTATTCACTATCAAATCGAGCACATAGCTGATGACAACCAGTGTTACGAACCCGAATACCACTCTTCGCCAGTCGTTGAATACAAAATAGCAGGATGATATAATAACGATGTCGCAATACAGTATCATGCGGCCAAACGTTACATCACGGTATTTGTTTACCACTGCGGCAATGATGTCGGTGCCACCCGTGCTTCCGTTATTGATAAAGACAATGCCTAGTCCGGCACCGCACATGGTTGCGCCGATAATGCAGGCCATAAAATCTTGTCCCACTCCTATGATTTGTGTATTCCCAATTAATTGTTGGAAAAACCACAGCAAGAAAGTCAGCATAAAGATGGCGTATGTCGTTTTAATGCTGAACTTGGGACCCAGAATCTTAATGGCGGCAGTCATCAGTATAGCATTTATAATGAAATAGCTATACTGAATGGGCACACCGCTGGCATAGTAGATGATGGCCGATACACCGGTTACTCCACCTGTGGTTATTTGATAGGGGAGTAAGAAGGCCGACCACCCGAATGCGTAGCAAATAAGCCCGATGGTAATAAGAAAATAATCTCTTAACTCTATCAGTACGTCTGATTTGGAGAGCTTGATCATTCTATAAATTATTAAAGATGATATTAAACAACAATATTAACTATTTTCTTCGGAACAACAATCACCTTTTTAGGCGTTTTTCCTTCCGTCCACTTCAAAGAGCGTTCATCGGCCAATACAGCTTCCTGAATGGATTCACTGGTAGCGTCAGCAGCAAATTCCATATTGAAACGTGCTTTACCATTGAAAGAAATGGTGTAATTAACGACGTCTTCTTTCAGGTAATCTTCGTTCCATGAAGGCCATTGTGCATCACAAACAGAACTTTGGTTGCCTACGGCTTCCCATAGCTCTTCGCAAACGTGTGGTGCGAAGGGAGCCAGAACAACGAGTAGGGGAGAAAGCACCTCTTTTTTGTTGCATTTTAAAGTATATAGTTCATTGATGCAGATCATGAAAGCACTAACGGAAGTATTATAAGAGAATTGCTCTATATCCGATGTCACTTTCTTGATGAGCTTGTGCAACGATTTAAGTTCTTCTTTGGTTGCTGCTTCCTGGTTCACAATAAATTCACCGTCTCTGTTGTAGAATAATGTCCAGAACTTCTTCAGGAAACGGTAAACACCGTCAATACCGTTTGTATCCCATGGCTTTGACTGTTCAACCGGACCGAGGAACATTTCGTACATACGAAGCGTATCGGCACCGTATTTCTCCACAATCATGTCAGGGTTTACCACGTTGAACATTGATTTACTCATCTTTTCAACCGCCCATCCGCAAACGTATTTGCCGTCTTCAAGAATAAACTCGGCTGTGGCAAATTCCGGACGCCAGGCTTTGAATGCTTCCAGATCAAGTACGTCATTCGACACAATATTCACATCAACGTGAATAGGAGTGGTGTCATACTGGTTCTTCAAATTCAATGAAACAAACGTATTGGTGTCTTTAATGCGATACACAAAGTTGCTGCGGCCTTGTATCATACCTTGGTTAACCAGCTTTTGGAAAGGCTCTTCCTTTACCGTTACGCCCAAGTCGAACAAGAACTTATTCCAGAAACGAGAGTAGATGAGGTGCCCGGTGGCATGTTCCGTTCCGCCCACGTATAAGTCTACATTCTGCCAATAACCATTTACCTGAGGATCGACCAAACAAGAATGGTTGCGCGGATCCATGTAACGCAAATAGTATGCCGATGATCCGGCAAAGCCCGGCATGGTATTTAACTCCAGCGGGAAAATGGTGATGTGATCTATCTTGTCAACTCCGACTACAGTCTGGTTAACCTCATCCCAAGCCCATTGAGTAGCGTTACCCAACGGTGGTTCACCTGTTTCGGTAGGGAGGAACTTAGATACCTCGGGTAATTCCAACGGCAGTTTACTTTCATCGATCATGTAAGGCATGTTGTTCTTGTAGTAAACAGGGAAAGGCTCGCCCCAATAGCGTTGACGAGAGAAGATGGCATCGCGTAAGCGGAAGTTTACCTTGACTCTTCCCAAGCCGGTTGACCGGATATATTCTTTGGTCTTGGCAATAGCCTCTTTCACCGTGAGCCCGTTTAAAACGAGTCCGCCTGCCGCAGCGCCTTCTTTCGGTGAATTGATCATGATTCCTTCCTTGGCATCAAAGCTCTCTTCGCTGATATCACAGCCCTCAATAAGCGGGCGAATTTCTAAATTGAAATGTTTGGCAAAGGCGTAGTCGCGGCTATCATGCGCAGGTACCGCCATGATGGCTCCCGTACCGTAACCGGCCAATACATAATCACTGATCCATACGGGGATGGCTTCGTTTGTTAACGGATTAATGGCATAACTTCCCGAGAAGACACCGCTAACGCTGCGGTCGGCAATGCGCTCGCGTTCCGTACGTTTTTTGGTACGTTCCAAGTATGCATCTACTTCAGCCTTTTGCTCTGGCGTAGTGAGTTGAGCTACTAACTCGCTTTCGGGAGCAAGTACCATGAAGGTGACACCAAACACGGTGTCGGCACGGGTAGTGAATATGGTAAATTCAAGCTCGCTGTCTTTCACCTTGAAGCGCATCTCAGCACCTTCAGAGCGACCTATCCAGTTACGCTGAGTCTCTTTGAGCGAGTCGGTCCAGTCAATGCCGTCCAGTCCGTCGAGTAACCGTTGCGCATAGGCAGATACGCGCAAACACCATTGACGCATAACCTTCTGAATAACAGGGTGTCCGCCACGTTCCGAAACGCCATCAACCACCTCGTCATTGGCCAATACGGTTCCCAATGCCGGGCACCAGTTAACCATGGTATTGCCCAGGTAAGCAATGCGGTAGTTCATGAGTACTTCTTGCTGCTCTTTTTCGCCCATCTGTTTCCATTCATCGGCGGTAAAGTGGAGCTCTTCGCTGCAAGCCACGTTTAAGCCTTGGCTTCCGTTTGCTTCAAAAGCTTTCACCAGTTCCCCTATGGGCATGGCTTTCTTCTCGTCGTTGCAATAGAAACTGTTGAACATACGAATAAAAGCCCATTGCGTCCACTGGTAATATTCAGGGTCACAGGTGCGTATTTCACGGTTCCAATCGAACGAGAATCCTATTTTATCAAGCTGTTCTCTGTATCGGTTGATGTTGTTGACGGTTGTGATAGCCGGATGCTGACCGGTTTGTATGGCGTATTGTTCGGCGGGCAAACCGTAAGCATCGTATCCCATGGGATTGAGAACGTTGAAGCCCTGCAGTCGTTTGTAACGAGCGTAAATATCCGAAGCAATGTACCCCAGCGGGTGTCCCACATGTAATCCTGCACCGGAAGGGTAGGGGAACATGTTCAATACATAAAATTTCTTCTTCGATTCATCTTCTGTTACTTGATAGGTTTTTTGTTCTACCCATCTTTTCTGCCACTTCTTTTCAATCTCCCTGAAATTATAGTCCATAGCTATCTAACTTTATAGTGTGATATTGATTTATATTTTCAATGTTTCTTATTGTAGGTGGCAAATTTACACGTTTATTTTCAGATAACAAGGTTGCTCGCTTATTTAGTTTTTTTTTAAAAGATGATAAGAGGTTGAAAGAATACAAAGATAAATACCTAACTTTGTTAGTGATTACTAATTACGTAAAGGAGGACAATTGTGAATCAAGATATTGAATTGACCCCCATGATGAAACAGTTTCTGGATTTAAAAGCCAAACATCCGGATGCTGTGATGTTATTCAGGTGCGGTGACTTTTATGAAACTTATTCGACAGATGCGGTTATTGCATCTGATATTCTGGGCATTACCCTGACAAAACGTGCCAACGGAAAAGGCAAAACCATTGAAATGGCAGGCTTCCCCCATCATGCGCTGGATACTTATTTGCCTAAGTTGATCAGGGCAGGGAAGAGGGTGGCAATTTGCGATCAGCTGGAAGATCCTAAGACGACCAAGAAGTTGGTGAAAAGAGGTATCACAGAGCTGGTGACTCCCGGTGTTTCCATCAATGATAACATACTGAATTACAAAGAGAATAACTTCTTGGCGGCTGTGCATTTCGGAAAACCTTCTTGCGGAGTGGCTTTCTTGGATATATCGACCGGCGAATTTCTGACGGCAGAAGGTCCGTTTGATTACATTGATAAATTATTGAATAACTTCGGACCCAAGGAAATTCTATTTGAACGAGGCAAACGACCGATGTTTGAAGGTAATTTCGGTAGCCGGTTTTTTACGTTTGAGCTAGACGACTGGGTGTTTACAGATACTGCCGCGCGTGAAAAGCTTTTAAAGCATTTCGAAACCAAGAATCTGAAAGGTTTTGGTGTGGAACATCTCAAGAACGGCATTATAGCCGCAGGTGCTATTTTGCAGTATCTGGAGATGACGCAGCATACGCAAATAGGGCACATCACTTCGCTTGCCAGAATTGAAGAAGATAAATATGTTCGCTTGGATAAGTTCACGGTGCGTAGCCTGGAGCTTATTTCAAGTATGAACGACGGCGGAAGCAGTTTGCTTCATGTGATTGATAAAACAATCAGTCCCATGGGAGCGCGCTTGCTGAAACGGTGGTTGGTTTTTCCTTTAAAAGACGAGAAGCCCATAAACGACCGTCTGAATGTGGTTGAATATTTCTTCCGGCAGCCGGAATTCAAAGAATTGGTTGAGGAGCAGCTTCACTTGGTGGGCGATTTGGAACGTATTATTTCTAAAGTGGCCGTGGGGCGTGTTTCTCCTCGTGAAGTAGTGCAGTTAAAAATTGCTCTTCAGGCCATTGAACCCATTAAAAAGGCTTGTCTGGAAGCCGACAATGCCAGCTTGAACAGCATTGGCGAGCAACTGAATTTGTGTTTGTCTATTCGTAGCAGAATTGATAAGGAAATAAATAATGATCCTCCTTTGTTAATCAATAAAGGTGGTGTGGTGAAAGAAGGTGTTGACCCTCAACTGGATGAGCTGCGTAAAATAGCTTATTCGGGCAAGGATTACCTGCTGCAAATTCAGCAGCGTGAGAGTGAGCTGACGGGCATACCTAGCTTGAAGATAGCCTTTAATAGTGTATTTGGTTACTACATTGAGGTACGTAACATTCACAAAGATAAGGTGCCACAGGAGTGGATCAGAAAGCAAACCTTGGTTAATGCTGAACGCTACATCACGCAAGAGTTGAAAGAGTACGAAGAGAAGATATTGGGTGCCGAAGACAAGATTCTTGTATTGGAAACTAAGTTGTACAATGAACTGGTTTTGGCTTTGGCGGAGTTTATTCCGGCTATACAAATCAATGCCAATCAGATTGCGCGGCTGGATTGTTTGCTCTCATTTGCTAATGTGGCGAAGATGAATAACTATATTCGTCCGGTGATTGAAGACAATGATGTGCTTGACATACACCAAGGAAGGCATCCCGTTATTGAAAAGCAGCTTCCTCTGGGTGAGAAATACATAGCCAATGATGTGATGCTTGATTCGCAATCGCAGCAGATCATTATTATCACCGGTCCTAACATGGCTGGTAAATCGGCCTTACTGAGGCAGACGGCGCTGATTACGTTGTTGGCTCAGATAGGTTCTTTTGTTCCGGCGGAAAGTGCTCACATTGGTCTGGTTGATAAAATATTCACGCGTGTGGGGGCTAGCGATAATATCTCGGTGGGAGAGTCTACGTTCATGGTTGAAATGAATGAAGCGGCCGATATATTGAATAATGTGTCGTCACGCAGTTTGGTTTTATTTGATGAGTTGGGTAGGGGAACTTCTACCTACGACGGTATTTCCATTGCCTGGGCTATTGTGGAGTATATTCATGAACACCCTAAGGCTAAGGCTCGCACGCTTTTTGCCACCCATTATCACGAATTGAATGAGATGGAAAAATCATTCAAACGAATTAAGAATTACAATGTTTCCGTGAAGGAAGTTGATAACAGAGTGATTTTTCTGCGCAAGCTGGAGCGGGGTGGGAGTGAGCACTCTTTTGGTATCCACGTGGCCAAAATGGCCGGAATGCCCAAGAGTATTGTGAAGCGGGCCGATGATATTTTGCATCAGCTGGAGAGCGATAACCGTAAACAGGGTATTTCGGGCAAGCCGTTGGCTGAGGTCAGTGAGAAAAGGGAAGGGGTGCAGCTTAATTTCTTCCAGCTTGATGATCCGGTGCTGTGTCAGATACGAGATGAAATACTGAATATCGACGTCAACAACCTCACTCCACTTGAGGCGTTGAATAAGTTGAGTGACATTAAAAAAATCGTAAGAGGTAAGTGATTTACCTCTTACGATTTGAATATTATAAGCAGAAAGAAGAGCTTTATTTCTTTAAAGTATAGCTTTTACCTATCTGATCCAGCTTCTTTCCGTTGAAGATAACGGCAAGTCCTATGATGACAAATGGTATGCTTAACCATTGTCCCATATTCAATGACATACCGTCTTCAAAGCTCACCTGATTCTCTTTCAGGAATTCAATAAAGAAGCGGAAAGTGAATATCAACGTCAGGCAGAGACCGAAGAAGAAGCCTCGGTGAAGCGTTTTGCTATATTTCTTATACAGATAAATGTGTATAAGGAAGAATATAAAATAAGCTATGGCTTCGTACAGCTGAGCCGGATGTCGGGGCTGCATGTCTTCACGTTCAAATACAAATGCCCAAGGCACATCAGTCACTTTACCTATGATTTCGGAATTCATCAGGTTGGCCAAACGGATAAAGCAGGCTGTGATGGGGGTTGCTACAGCTATCATGTCGACTACGTCAATGTAATTGAGCTTTGTTTTGCGGACATAGAGCCACAGGGCGATCATAAGTCCTAAGGTTCCTCCGTGGCTTGCCAAACCTTCGTAACCTGTAAATTTCCATCCGCCGCCCGGAAGCATTTTGATGGGAAGCAACATCTCAACCGGACGAGTGAGGTAGTACTCCGGCTGGTAGAACAAGCAATGCCCCAGTCGTGCTCCTAGCACAATACCAAAAAAACAGTAAAAGAAAAGAGGCTCAAATTTGTCTTCACCAATTTTCTTATCACGGTACTGATAATGTACCACAAGGTATGCAAATAAAATGCCTACTGCCCAAAGCAATCCGTAATATCTTATGGATATGCCCAATAAATTAAATAGCTCTGGATTGGGGTTCCAGTGAATGGTTGCGAGAAGATGATTCATAATTATTTCTCTTTCTGTTGATTTAGTTTTCTGATAACTCGAGCCGGATTTCCTACAGCAAGGCAATCGGCCGGGATATCTTTGGTAACTACCGAACCGGCTCCAATAACTGTTCGGTCGCCTATGGTTACTCCCGGACAGATCGTTGCATGACCGCCTATCCAGCATCGTTCGCCGATGGTGACTGGTTTGCAGTCTTCCCATTTGTCTCTTTCATCAGCATCAAGCGGATGTTGAGCGGTGTATATATGTACGCCCGGTGCAATCATGGTATGAGCACCGATGGTTACTTTGGCTCCATCGAGGATAACAGCTCCGAAATTAATGAAAACGTTATCTCCAGCATAGATGTGGTCGCCGTAGTCACAATGGAAAGGAGGTTCTACATGGAAGTTTTTTGCAGCGTTTGGACAGAGTTCACGAATAACATCTTGAAATTTATCTGTATAATACTCTGTTACGTTAAGCTTGTGTAATATTCGTTTGGTACGGATGCGAATGGCAACCATCTCATCGGAATGAGCGTTGTATGGCTTTCCGGCAAACATCCTTTCTTTCTCTGTTTCTACTTTATTCATCTGCATTGAATTATTTAAATTTGGCAGCGACGGTTTGGTATGTTTGCATATCGATGCCCTTTTCTTCTCCTAATTGAATTACATCGAAAAGCAATCCCTGGACTTCGGAGTTGTGTCCTTTTTCCAAATCTTTTTGCAAAGATGCGGTACTTTCTGGTGCTAGTTTATCAAGCACTTTGAGGTTATATTGCACTAAATCTTCTTTAAATATGATGCCGAGTTTCTTACCGAGTTCGGCCGTTTCTTGCGATAAACCTATAAATGTATTTCTGATTGGACCGGCTTTTTGTACTTCACCCATTGGGACATTGTAGTAGGCTCCTGTACACGCCATTGCAGAGATGAATGACCATTTTATGAAGGTATCCCGATTGATGTCATCAGATAGATCGGCTTTGATGCCGCTTTCCAATAAATCGGTTTGTACGTTTGCCAAAAGTTCTTGTGAAACCTCCGTACCCTGATGAGTCCCGAATACCAAACGGAAGATTTTACCCATTTGGGTTATTTCGCCTAAGTCGGAAACAAACCCTACGATGTAAATGCATCCGTCAAGTACGGTTACGTCAGGAATCATTTTTTGTAATTTTGGACCTGTCCCGTACACGTTCAAAATGGGAATAACGATGGTGTTTTTGTGTGCGGCTTTCTTTATTAATTCAGTAATAGAATCAATGGAGTACCCTTTTACGCACACAAAAATGACATCGGCTTTCCCTGAATAATCTTCTGCATTACAAGCATGGATGGGGATATTATGTTGCCCTTTCAAGGTTGACTTTAATTTTAACCCTTCATTGATTATGGCATTTAGATGTTCCCCTCTGGCAATACAAGTAACTTTCTTGTCGGCTAGCCATAGAAAAGCTGCTATATTTCCACCTACACCTCCTGTACCTACTACGAGATATTCTAATCCTTGTTTTTGTGTGCTTCCACATTCTGAACAAGGTTTATTATTATTCGCCTTTTCCATTTTTCCTTTTTTATTTTGTCGTTACTATCATTCGCTTGCATTTTATTGCAAGTGTTACAAATCTATGGATTATTAATCTGCATAACAAATAGTAAAGGATAAAATTGAATGAAAATTATCGGCAGGAGATGTTTCTTAGCATTGCATTTTATACATTGAAACGGAAATGCATTATATCACCGTCTTCAGCAATGTACTCTTTTCCTTCAACATTTAGTTTCCCGGCATCGCGTACTGCGGCTTCTGAACCGTATTTAATAAAATCAGCATATTTTATAACCTCGGCACGGATGAAGCCTTTCTCAAAATCAGTGTGAATAACACCGGCACATTGAGGCGCTTTACTTCCTTTCAGGTAAGTCCAGGCGCGTACTTCTTGTACACCTGCTGTGAAATAAGTTTCCAGATTAAGCAATTGGTAGGCCGATTTTATAAGACGGGCCACACCCGATTCTGTTAAGCCTATCTCATTCAAAAACATCTGACGTTCTTCGTAGGTTTCAAATTCTGCTATTTCCGATTCAATTTTAGCTGCTACAATAAGTATATCTGCACTCTCATCTTTAACAGCTTCGCGAACCATTTCTACATATTTATTGCCCTTTACTGCACTCTTCTCGTCAACATTACATACATAAAGAACGGGTTTGCTGGTAAGCAGGAATAATTCTTTGGCTATCTTCTGCTCATCTTTGGTCTCAAACTGAACTGAACGCGCAGATTTGCCTTGCTCCAATGCATCTTTATATTTAAGCAATATGTCGTATGTCATTTTAGCCAGTTTGTCGCCCCCTGTCTGGGCTTGCTTCTGTACCTTTTGTATCCTGCTCTCAATTGTCTCTAAATCCTTTAATTGCAATTCGTAATCAATTATCTCTTTGTCTCTTACAGGATTTACACTACCGTCAACATGGGTAACGTTTTCATCATCAAAGCAACGAAGAACATGAAGAATTGCATCTGTTTCACGAATATTTGCCAAGAACTTATTTCCAAGACCTTCACCTTTGCTTGCTCCTTTTACCAGGCCGGCTATATCAACAATCTCAACGGTAGTAGGCACTATTCGCTGCGGATTAACCAATTCTGAGAGCTTGTTTAAACGTTCATCAGGAACTGTAATTACTCCTACATTAGGTTCAATAGTGCAAAAAGGAAAGTTTGCTGCCTGCGCTTTGGCATTCGACAAACAATTGAAAAGTGTTGACTTACCTACATTAGGAAGCCCAACTATACCACATTGTAAAGCCATTATTCTATTATTATTCTTTTGTATTAAGCAATTAATTGGGCAAAAGTACTAATTATTCACTGCATTACAAAGAATGTGGATAACTTCATTGTTGATTGTTCCACGTGAGACAGCAAAAAGATAGAAAATAGTATTCTCTTTCTTTCAGAAAAGAATACGGGTTTATATAAAATAAGGCTATCTTTTTAAAAGACAGCCTTATGCTAAAGTTTTCTGCAATAGGATAGGGGAGCAGTCGCTGCTCCCCCAGAGCTATGATTGAGATTTGTTTGTTAGATATTAGAGAGAATTTATTTGTAGGTAATGTTGTTACATGACAGGTGCATCAACTGTTACAGTCATTTCGGGAACTAAAACATATTGTGCTTTTTTGCCATTCCATTTATAATATTCAGTGGTGACTGTTTTGCCTTCGTATGTATAGCGAATGCACATATCATTATCCCATCTGTTTTTTATGCTATTCCATTTCACAGTTTCGCTTTCAACCATTCTTTTCTGGTCGTCGTACTTGTAATTGTACTTAAGGTAGTTCGATAAACTGCCTCCTTCTTGCTTATACACGGTTTGTGCTACCATCATACCGTCTTTTTGCTCATAATTATATACTAAATTGTTGTCACTCTTAGCATTTATGTTCATTGTTCCAATAAATGCAAATACAAACAATGCAATGGTTTTAAAAAATAATTTTGTTTTCATGATGTTCTTGCTGTTAAGGTTGATAATATCATATTTCTATTATTTATATTGAAATACACTGCAAATATAGAGATATATCTGACATTATTCCTTTTTCAAATATAAAAAATATCTATATGATAATTGAACCTTTTTTGCCCCTTATTCAAATTGATAATATTAATGCATTTTATATTCAAATTTGGAGTTTATTGGACTTTAAAACAACACTTATTAATTTGTTTCTTTTCTTTTGTATCAAATTGAATTATAGTTAAATATAGTTATATGAATGTGGGGAATAAAAAAGAATGAGCCAAAGCATATATTATATATGCATTGGCTCATTCTTGATCAGGTAAAGTTCAGTTTGTAGTACTTAGTGTGCTTCTAACCAATTGTTCCCCCAGCCACAGTCAGCTTTAAGGGGAACATGCATCTTATAAGCATTTTCCATCTCCTCAATTACTATTTGCTGAACAATTTCTTTTTCCTCCCTAGGTACGCTGAAATTTAATTCATCGTGTACTTGAAGAATCATTTTAGCACTGATTTTTTCTTTTTCAAATCGGTTGTAAATCCGTGCCATGGCTACTTTTATTATATCGGCAGCACTACCTTGTATGGGTGCGTTAATGGCATTCCTTTCTGCGTATCCTCTTACCACAGCATTTCTGGAATTAATATCTGGTAGAAATCTTTTTCGATTAAAAATCGTTTCTACATAGCCTTTTTCTCTAGCAGATTCTATGCTCTTTTCCATATATATTTTCACCTGTGGATATGTTTCAAAATACCCATCAATAAGTTCTTTTGCCTCTTTACGGTCTATACTCAATCTTTCTGCTAGCCCAAATACAGATATCCCATATATAATTCCAAAATTAGCGGTTTTTGCTTTTCTGCGCATGTTGCTGTCAACTTCGTTAATATCTACTTTATAAATTTTGGCAGCAGTTGCAGCATGAATGTCATGTCCGCTTAAGAAAGCATCAATCATATTTTTGTCTTCGCTCAAATGAGCCATTATTCTTAACTCGATTTGCGAGTAGTCTGCCGAGAAGAAAAGGCAACCATCATCAGGGATAAATGCTTTTCTAATCTCTTTGCCATTTTCATCCCGTATGGGGATGTTTTGCAAATTGGGATTGCTGGAACTCAATCTTCCTGTGGCAGTTATAGTTTGATTAAAGGACGTATGAACCTTTCCGGTTTGCGGATTTATTAATAATGGCAATGCATCTATATAAGTATTGAGCAGTTTCTTCAAGCCTCTGTACTCTAATATTTTCTCGACAATCTGATGTTTATGACGCAGACTCTCCAAAACATCTTCAGAGGTCACATATTGCCCAGTCTTGGTTTTCTTAGCTTTCTGTATGATTTTTAGTTTATCAAATAAAATCTCTCCCACTTGTTTAGGGGATGCAATATTAAATTCTATTCCTTCAGCTAATTCATATATTTCCTTTTCAATAGCTATTAATTGTTCGGTAAATTGCAATGACGATTGTTTTAAGGCATTTGTATCAAGGCGCACTCCATTACTCTCAATCTCAACTAATACAGGAATAAGAGGCATTTCTATTTCATAAAAAAGTTTTTCAGCGTCATTCTCTTTCAATTTTTTCTCGAGAATGTTTTTGAGTTTTAGAGTTATATCTGCATCCTCGCACGCATAAAGATACACGTCTTCGGGGGGTAGCTCTCTCATACTTTTCTGGCTTTTTCCTTTTGGGCCAATCAGCTCATCTATATGAATGGTTTGATAGTTTAAATAGATCTCGGCTAAATAATCCATGCCATGTCTTAGTTCGGGCTGTAGTACATAGTGTGCCACCATTGTATCGAATATCTTTCCTTTGACATTGATTCCGTATTTTTTTAGTATGAGCATGTCATACTTGATATTTTGCCCGATCTTGATGATTTCTTCGCTTTCAAATATATATTTGAACTCATTTAGTATTTTTAACGCTTCGATTTTTTCTGCCGGTACGGGAACATAATAGGCTTCATTCTCTTTGATTGAAAAGCTCATTCCTACTATTTCTGCCTCTATTGGATCAGTACCTGTTGTCTCCGTATCTATTGAGATTGCTTCTGATGTAATTAATTTTTGAATTAATGCACCTCTTTTGTCTTGATTATCAGTTAGTTGGTAACACTGAATTGAAATATCTAAACGCGTTAGATTCGTTTTAAATTCTGTGCCTGATGTTGTGGTCGTAAATTCTGCAAAGAGATCGCCTTGGATTGGACTTCTCTTTTCTTCAAAGGGTAAGTTTAAAGCTTCCTTCTTGCTATCATTTTTTGTTTTATCGCTTTTGAAGATTCTTTCAATCAGTGTCCTGAATTCCATCTCTTCAAAAATAGTTCGTAATTTATTCTCGTCCGGTTCTTGTCTTTTTAAAGAATCCATATCGAGTTCAATGGGAACATCTGTTTTTATGGTTGCTAAAAACTTAGAAAAGACGATTAGTTCTTTATTGGCTTCAATCTTAGTTTTGACTGCTCCTTTTAATTTTTCAGTATTTTCCAAAAGGTTTTCTATACTACCAAATTCTGAAATAAGTTTTTGGGCAGTTTTCTCTCCTACACCCGGACAGCCGGGAATGTTATCCGAAGCGTCTCCCATTAAGCCTAATATGTCAATAACTTGAGTTGGCGATTCAATATTGAATTTTGCTTTGACAGCTTCAATACCCATTATCTCAAACTCCTTATCTCCGTATTTAGGTTTGTAAATGAACACATTATCATTTACTAATTGCCCATAATCTTTATCAGGAGTCATCATATAGGTTTCAATACTCTTTAGAGATGCTTTTGTTGCTAATGTTCCAATAACATCATCTGCCTCATATCCCGCGACTTCTAAAATCGGAATATTGTAGGCGCAAATAATTTCCTTTATTATGGGTATTGATAAACGTATGGCTTCAGGGGTTTCTTCTCTTTGTGCTTTATACTTTTCATATATTTCATGTCTGAATGTTGGTCCGGCCGGATCAAATGCTATACCGATGTGTGTTGGTGCTTGATTTTTGAGGACTTCCTCCAATGTATTTACAAAGCCTAATATTGCAGATGTATTAAATCCTTTTGAGTTAATTCTGGGATTCTTAATGAATGCATAGTATGCTCTGTATATGAGTGCGTATGCGTCAAGAAGGATCAATTTATTATTTGGTTCCATTTTTATTATTTTTTTAATGGTAAAAATACAAAAAAATACGGTATTAATCGTTTTATTATTACTTTTGTAGACAAATCATGTTCATATGGATGTTTTATCTCTTATAAAGTCTCCCATAATTGATGAACTGGAAGATTTCAAAAATCTTTTTGATCACTCCCTTTCCAGCTCTAATCCTTTACTTACCGATGTAATTGGGCATTTACAGCAAAGGAATGGCAAGATGATGCGTCCGATTCTTGTCTTGTTAATAGCTAAATTATACGGCAAAGTAAGCACGCAAACGCTACATGCTGCTGTTTCTCTCGAATTACTACATACTGCTAGTTTAGTTCACGATGATGTAGTCGATGAGAGTGCCGAACGGCGTGGGCAACTTTCTGTCAATGCTATTTTTAATAATAAGGTTGCAGTGCTTACAGGAGATTTTTTATTGGCAACTTGCTTGGTACAGGCTTCTAAAACTAAAAATCATGGTATAATTGATGTTGTATCTAAGTTAGGGCAGGATTTAGCTGAAGGTGAACTGCTTCAATTATCTAATATTAATAATACTGAATTTTCTGAGTCTGTATATTTTGATGTTATTAATAAAAAAACAGCGGCATTGTTTGCTTCCTGCACTAAAGCTGCTGCTTTGTCGGCTCAAGTAGATAATGAAAAGGTAGAACTTGCAAGACTTTTTGGTGAATATATCGGCATTTGTTTTCAGATAAAAGATGATATATTTGACTATTTTGATAATGCAGATATAGGGAAACCAACAGGCAATGATATGTTTGAAGGCAAATTAACTCTTCCTGTTCTTTTTGTTCTAAATAATGGAGCCGGAGAGGAGATTAAGCGGCTTGCAATTAAAGTAAAACAAAGGTTGGCTTCGCATCAGGAGATATCAGACCTTGTTTCATTTACTAAAGATAACGGTGGTATTCTTTATGCCCAGAAAGAAATGACTAAATATAAACAAAAAGCATTAGGCTTATTGTCATTAATGCCTGACTCTGAAGTAAAAGAGTCCTTGAGGTTATATTTAGATTATGTTGTTGATAGGCATAAATAATATCGTGCTAATGGCGTTGTTTTCCAAAGAGCACGATATTAAATTGTAGTATAACATATCTAGAAGAACTTAACTTCTTCTCCTCTTATTTCTGATAATAATAGGTTGGCTAGTCTACTTGTCCCAATACGGAATAATTTGTTAGTTAACCATTCTTCTCCTAATATTTCTTTTACAATCGTATAGTATATAAGTGCGTCATTTACAGTGTTGATTCCGCCTGCTGGCTTGAATCCAATTTTATTACCTGTTATATCATAGTATTCTTTTATTGCTTGACACATTACCAATGCTGCTTCAGGAGTAGCTGCGGGTTGCTGTTTCCCTGTTGATGTTTTAATAAAATCAGCTCCTGAATACATGGATAGGATGGAGGCTTTCTTTATGTTTGAAGAAGTCTGTAAAGCACCTGTTTCTAGTATTACTTTCAAGTGTTTGTCCTTGCATGTATTTTTGAGTTCTTCTATCTCATCACACATTTCTTCATAATTTTCATTCAAGAACTGACCAACTGAAATGACAATGTCAATCTCATCAGCTCCTTCCATAATAGCCATAGCAGTTTCAGCAATCTTAACTTCTATAAAAGTTTGTGATGAAGGAAATCCACCTGATACACAGGCTATATTTACACTTTCTACTTCTAAAGTATCTTTAACTACTTGTGCGAAGTTTGGATATACACAAATAGCAGCAACATTTTTCAAATCTGCAAATTCAGAGTCGAATCTATTTACTTTTTCAGTGAATTTCATCACACTTTCATCGTTATCGGTACTATTTAAAGTCGTTAAATCGATGAAATTAAAAAGAGCCTTTTTAACGTCTGTTGTGTCATTTTCTACTAACTTTGTTTTTATTAGTAAATCAACTTCTTTCTTTATTTCAGCGTCATCAAGATTGATATTGTACTTCTCTAATGCCGATTTGTATTTACTACTATTGCTCATCTTTATTACTATTTAATTTGTGGTTATTAATATGTCTTTTATTGTCTCTTTGGGTCTTCTTTACTAGATTGTCCTTAAAAGATTTCGTTAAATCAACCCCTGTTTGATTTGCTATACAAAGTAACACCCATAATATATCAGTCAATTCGTCAGCAATATTATCTTTCTCGCCCTCCTTGAAAGATTGGTCACCATATTTTCTAGCCATTACACGTGCTAACTCACCTACCTCCTCAGTTAGTATGGTCATATTTGTTAGTTCGCTAAAATAACGAACTCCATATGCGTTAATCCACTGGTCTACTTCTTTTTGAGCTTCTTCTATTGTCATTATTCTTTGTTTTTCGTATCCATATATATAGTAACAGGTCCGTCATTTATTAGTTGCACTTTCATATCTGCTCCAAATTCACCTGTGGCTACTGATTTACCTAATAATTGACTTAACTTCTCGCAGAAACAATGATAGAGTGGTATAGCGACTTCATGTTTGGCCGCTTTGATATAAGATGGCCTATTTCCTTTTTTTGTTGATGCATGCAAAGTAAATTGACTTACAACCATTATATTTCCTTCAATATCTAGGACTGACTTGTTCATAATTCCTTTTTCATCATCAAATATGCGCAAATTTAGTATTTTATTACATAGCCATTCTACATCTTGCTTGTCATCAAGATTTTCAATCCCTACTAATATAAGCAAACCTTTTTCTATAATTGATTTATAGTTGCCATTTGCAGTTACTGAAGCACTCAAGACGCGTTGTATTATTACCCTCATTTTAATATTATATTAACTCAAAAGACAAATTTACGAAATAATATAGATTGAATTTGCTAAAGTTTATAATTATTTATTCGCTAGAGTTTATTGATTAAAGTAGTTGAATACTATTTCAGCTTTTGCTTTACCTATAATGGGTATTAATTCTTCTAGTGTTGAATCTTTTATTCGTTTAACACTTTTTAAATTCACAAGTAAAAGTTGTTTTGTTTTCTGTCCTATTCCCTTTATATCGTCAAGGGTAGATGCCAACTGTCTTTTACTACGTTTTTGACGATGAAAAGTAATCGCAAACCTATGTACTTCATCTTGAATTTGTTCAAATAATTTAAATAATGGAGTGCCTTGTTTTAATCCTATAGTTTGCGCTGGAAATCCATATAAAAATTCTGATGTTCTGTGTTTTTTATCTTTTGCTAATCCTGCAATAGGTATCATAATATTTATTTCTTCTAGAGCCTTCCTCACAGCCTCCATTTGTCCTTTCCCTCCATCAGTGATTATGAGGTCAGGTAGTGAAGCGTTTTCTTCTCTGAGGCGTTCGTATCTTCTTTTCACAACCTCTTTCATTGATGCATAATCATCTGCTCCCTCAACTGTTTTAATTATATATTTTCTATATTCCTTTTTTGATGGCTTAATTCTCTTAAATACAACACATGCCGCAACTGCGTCTGAACCTTGGATGTTTGAGTTGTCAAAGCACTCGATATGAAGAGGAGGCCTGTCTAATTTAAGTAATAACTGAATTTCTTTCATAAGTTTCAAGCTTCTTTGTTCTGGATTTAATTTTTCAGCCTGCTTCATCCTATCTACTTTGTATTGTTTTACGTTTAAAATTGATAAGTCCAATAGTTTTTTCTTATCTCCACGTTGCGGTATGGTGAAAAGTACATTATTTAAATTCATGTCAATCTTGAATGGTATTATTATTTCCGGAGACAAACTTTTGTATCTTTCTCTCATTTCTACAATTCCAAGCTCTAAAAGTTCTTCTTTTGTTTCTCCTAACCTTTTCTTGTATTCAAAAGTAAATGCCTGATTTATAGCACCGTTTGTAATGTGTAGATAATTCATGAATGCAGCTCGCTCTCCATCTTCTTCAATAGAAAATACATCAACATTGTGTAATGTTGAGCTTACAACTTCTGATTTGGATCGGTAATTCTCAATTAAATCATATTTCCTTTTGAGAATTTGAGCTTCTTCAAATTTAAGTTCAGTTGCTAGCTCATTCATTTTCTGAAAGATTGCTTTGCTGATCTCACTTGTATTTCCTTTTAGTATTTCTTTTATTTCTGCTATGTTTCTCATATATTCATCATGCGTTTGTAGTTCAATACAAGGTCCTGCACAATTTTTTATATGGTATTCCAAACAAACATTATATTTTCCTGCTTTAATGTTTTCAGGGCTAAGATTAAGGCTACATGTTCGAATAGGATATAGGTGTTTTATCAGGTCAAGCAATGCGTACATTGATGGTAAATGGCTATACGGACCATAATATGAGGAGCCATTTCGAATTATTTTTCTAGTTTTAAATACCCTAGGAAAATATTCGTTTTGAACACAGATGGAGGGGTATGTCTTGTCGTCTTTTAATAGAACGTTATACCGGGGTTTGTATTTCTTGATTAGATTATTTTCAAGGAGTAAAGCATCTTCTTCTGAATTAACCACAATATATCTTATATCGACAATTTTGCTGACAAGCACTCTTGTTTTTCCTGGTTCATGGTTTTTATTGAAATAAGAATAAACTCTCTTCTTTAAGTTTTTTGCTTTGCCAACATATATAATTGTTCCTTCAGAGTTTAGATATTGATAGATACCGGGCTTCTCTGGTAAATTCAAAACAATACCTCTGAGGTATTCATTTGCGTTCAAATCAGAATTATCCATATATCTTTAATTAATTTAGAAGTCCCCAAAAAATCTGCTCTTTGAACAAGCAAAGAGCAGATAGCCTTAAAGACTCAGTACTGATTGTATTTCAATGTTCGGATCGAATATGTCTTTCCCATTTAAATCTTTTAGCTCAATTATGAAATTAACATAGATTGCTTTTGGGTGAAGCCTCTTCACTAAATCGCATGCGGCTTTCATGGTTCCACCAGTAGCCAAAAGATCATCATGAAGGAGGATTATATCGTTGGCATCTAGTGCATCTTTGTGGATTTGAACTGTGTCCGTACCATATTCTTTGTCGTAAGTCTCCTCAATTGTCTCGGCGGGTAATTTTCCTGGCTTTCTTATTGGTATAAATCCTGCATTCAAACGAGTTGCTAATATTGGCCCCATAATAAAACCTCTCGATTCTATTCCTACTACTTTTGTTATTCCTTTATCTTTGTACATTTCATACATGATATCTGAAAGAATTTGTAAGCACTCAGGGTCCTTAAATAGAGTGGTCACATCTTTGAATTGAATCCCTGGAATTGGGAAGTCTGGTACATTTCTAATGTTGCTGATTAGCTTTTCTCTCCTCATAATCAATCTTTTATCTTTTTTATTTAAATGTTTTGTTTCACGTGAAACGGAGTGTCTAACGCCCTGATAGAACCAGAAGAACGTTGATATCGCTTGGTGAAACACCTGGTATTCTACTTGCTTGGGCAATTGTCTCTGGATCAATCTTAATCAACTTCTGTCTTGCTTCTGTTGAAAGTGACTGAATATCGGTATAATTAAATTTACCTTTGATTTTAATACTTTCAAGCCTAGAAAGTTTGGCTGCTATCATTCTTTCTCTTGCAATATATCCTTCATATTTTATTTGGATTTCTGCAGCCTCAATAATTTCTTCTTTTCTTGAATCTTTTATTTCATCCAATACTCTCTTGAATGAAGGAATATGCAATGTTATGTTCTCAATTGTTATTTGAGGTCTGTTGATTAAATCAATTAATTTGCAACCATGTTTAAGAGGTGCGGTGTTATAGGACTCAAGCGTTTCATTAATTAATGATGGCTTGATTGAATAAGTTCGGGTGAAATTAATGATTTCATTAACGATATTCTTTTTATTTCTATATAACTCATAGCGATCGGCTTTCACTAAACCTAACTTCCAACCTTTTTCAGTTAGTCGCATATCCGCGTCATCCATTCTGAGTAATATTCTATATTCTGCTCTAGATGTGAACATACGATAGGGTTCATCAACTCCCTTCGTTACTAAATCATCGATTAAAACGCCAATATATGCTTCATCTCTAGCAAGAGTAAATGGCTCTCCGCCATGACAATTAATGTGCGCATTGATTCCAGCTATTAGGCCTTGCCCTCCTGCTTCTTCATATCCGGTAGTACCGTTTACTTGTCCTGCAAAAAATAGATTTTTAATTATTTTCGACTCTAGAGAATGTTTTAATTGTGTTGGGTCAAAATAATCATACTCAATGGCATATCCGGGACGATATATCTCTATATTACTAAAAGCCGGAATTTTTCTTAGTGCTTGTATCTGAATGTCCATAGGTAAAGAAGATGAAAATCCATTTAAATATAGCTCTTGAGTCGTTTCTCCTTCAGGCTCTAAGAATAATTGATGCTGGTTTTTATCGGGGAATGTTACTATTTTAGTTTCAATACTAGGACAATAGCGAGGTCCAATACTTTGGATCTGACCATTATATAATGGCGATTCATTTAGACCTTCTCTCAAAACACGATGTACCTCTTCGTTTGTATAGCATGTCCAGCATTGAAGCTGTTTCAAATGTCTAAGGCTGGTATTCATAAATGAAAATTTATGATGATCATTTTCTCCATCTTGTGTTGCCATAAGTTGAAAATTAACGCTTCTACCGTCAATTCTCACCGGAGTCCCTGTTTTCATTCTACCGGATCGTATGCCGAATTTAGTAATTGATTCGGTTAATTGTAGTGAAGGTGGTTCAGCCATTCTTCCTCCTGCTAGTTGTGTTTTTCCTACATGCATCATTCCGTTAAGAAATGTACCGGCAGTTATAACAACACACTTCGCATGAAAGGTAACATCCCAAAATGTTTTTAATCCTGTAATTTCTCCGTTTTCAACGATTATTTCTTTGACAGTATCTTGCCAAATACTTAGATTCGGAATGTTTTCTAAAATTTCTCTCCACGTCCAAATAAACTTATTTCGGTCACACTGTGCTCTAGGACTCCACATGGCTGGTCCTTTAGAACGATTTAGAATTCGAAACTGAATTGCAGTTTTATCTGTAACAAGCCCCATGTATCCTCCTAGAGCGTCTATCTCTCGAACTATTTGACCTTTGGCGATACCTCCAACGGCCGGATTGCAACTCATTTGAGCTACTTTATTCATATCCATTGTGATCAGACAGGTTTTTGAACCCATGTTTGCAGCGGCAGCAGCAGCTTCACAGCCAGCATGGCCTGCGCCAATCACTATTACGTCATATTTAAATTCCATCAATTTAAAATTTATTTATAGGTGCAAATTTACATGTTTATTTTAGTATAACTATAACGAAAAGTAAAAACGAAACAATTCTCTAAATCTAATTGTTTGTTTTTCACGAATTTTATGCTATCCTTTTGACATTCATTCTCTGTTGACGATGGCTTAATCTGATTTCGATAGGATTTTTGCATTTTTTACACTCTAAATATATAGGCTCTATTCTTTAAAATTCTTCAAAATGGTTTTTAATGCAATAATTAATTTTGTAAATGCTATATTTGCATCGAACTAATTAGTTTAGTATGAGATTAAGGAAGACCTTTTTAGCCTTCGTCTATATATCTTGTTTGGTGATACTTTCATGTTGTCAGGAGAGTACGTCTTCGCCATTATTGGTCGAAGCTGATTCTTTATTGACTATTTCACCGGAAAAAGCACTTCAAAAGCTCAAGCAGATTGATATATCTAAGCTTCATTCAAATTATGAAAAGGCATATTACAGCCTTTTATTGGTGCAGGCTACAGATAAAAATTACCTCTCATTACTACCTTGCGATTCTCTTATTAATGTTTGTACAGAATATTTTTATAGCGGTCTAAACAAAGGAAAATCATATCTTTATAAAGGCAGATTGTTAGTTGAAATGGGCATGGAAAGAGAGGCAATTGACTTTTTCTATAAAGCATTACCCGAGTTAAAGAACGGTAAATCCGAAATAAGGATTAGAGGTATGATTTATGAAGATTTAGGCAGGGTATACTATAGCCAATCGCTTTATAATGAAGCATTGGATAAGTTTAATTTGGCATGTAATGATTACATGTCTATAAATGATAAAAAAGCGATCGTTAATGCTCTGGGCTTTATCAGTCGGGTATATGCTATTCAAAACAAAAATAAAGATGAAATAAGAGTGATGAGTCAAGCAATTAAGCTTGCTTTTGAAACAAAAGACTCCCTTGTGATAAGTAATACTTGTAATAATTACAGTATGACTTATGAGTCTTTAAATAAAATTGATTCTGCTTTACACTATGCCTTTTTAGCTCTATCTTATCGACCATTTAAGGTCAAGAAATCTCCTATTTATTTATCTATAGGTAACTTGAAACTGTTGAATAGTGAGATTGATTCAGCTAGATATTATTTAAATAAAAGTTTTGAGGATGGAACAGTGAAGGACCATGCCTTAACTCACGGTTATTTGTCTGATTTGGAAAAGAGCCAAGGAAATTTCCAAGAAGCTTTTGAACACTTAACTGTTTTTTCAGAGGTAATAGATTCTCTCTATATGGTTGATAAGTCTTCGCAGATAGAACAAATGGGCTATAAATATGAAATAGAGGCGAAGGTCGCTAGCCATAAGGCTTCCATGAGGCTAACCATTATTGCAGTTGTTTTTGTTTCAATTATAATTGTTCTTATGTTGCTTTTGGTTTTGCAACGTCTAAATAAGAAGAAGACCATTGCTAAATTGTTATATAAACAGCACAGTGAGAGAATGTTAATGGAGATAGCCAGTTTACAAACACGTATTAATCAGAACAATCTTCAAATTCAATGTTTAGAAAAGGAGCAATTGGATTGGGATTCTAAAATTGAGGAAAAGATGCGTGAAGTTCAAGAATTAGCAAAACAAAAAAACAAGTTACGAAATGCTCTATTTCAGCAGACTTCGTCTTACAATAAAATTCAGAAACTATCCAAACAGGATAGGTCAGATAACAAATCAATAAAGGTACTAACGCAGGCGGAGCAGATTGAATTAAGGGAAATAATATTTCAGATATATGAAGAATCGGTAGCAGAATTACAGGAGAGGTTTCCGAAACTAACCGAGGATGACTTGCTTTATTCTTGTTTGGAGCAGACAGGGCTTGATACTTTTGCTATTGCACTTTGTTTTGGAAATGCCAGTAAACAGATTGTTAATCAACGTCGATATAGACTAAAGGCCAAAATGATTATTGAGGAATAGCCCAACTATAAGTCTTTCTACTTCTAGAAATACATAATCAGATGTATTCTTCAAGCGATATAAATTCCCTTCTAAATTCACAAGCAAAACTGCAGATGTTATTGTGTTATGTTGTAAAGTGCTGATAATCAGTCATTATTTCATTCTTATTGTTATCAGAAAATTTTCTTGCTTACATGGATAATATATATCTTTGTATATCATTGAATTGCATTTGGTTATGTTTGTTTTATTACTGACCTAGACTCTTAGCATACCTTCTGACCTTCATAAATCTCTATGATAATACTATTTGCTAGATAAAGGAGCTGTCTAAAAGTCAGTTCCTTTATTCTTTTTGTGACTCATCAATTTTAATACAGCTCAAAGCTTTGTTTTCGGCGGCTTCCATTATTTCACGTTCGCCCGGACCTTTGTCATTGATTCCACATAGATGAAGAATGCCATGTATAATGGTTCGATGTAACTCTTCGATATAATTGGTATTAAATTGATCAGAATTAGTTTTTACTGTATCTAGGCTAATAAATATATCCCCGGCTATTTTATTCTCCTCTGTATAATCAAAGGTAATAATATCCGTATAATAATCATGTTCTAGATATTGTCGGTTAACTTCAAGTATTTTTTCGTCAGAACAGAAAATATAAGCGATTTCACCGACTCTTTTTCCATATGAAGAAGCAACTGATTTAATCCACTGTGAAGTAGCTTGTCTCTTAATATTAGGCATGTTAACGCCCTCTGTATGATATGTTATGCTCATAAAAATATGTATTTAAATTAAAAAAAGAATAAGTAGCTAAATAAAATGGCGGCAATAATACCCGCGAAGTCAGCGATCAAGCCACAAGTAACAGCATTTCTTGTTTTGCTAATGCCTACGCTACCAAAATAAACCGCTAAGATATAAAATGTGGTATCCGAAGCTCCGCGTACTACACAGCTGGTTCTGGCAACAAATGAGTCAGCACCGAATTGCTTCATGGTGTCAATCATTAATCCATTGGCCCCACTACCACTTAGAGATTTCATTAATGCTGTTGGTAAAGCACCTACAAAACTTGTATCCACTCCCGCAGCATTGAATATATATCCAATGCTATCAACTAGAATATCCATTGCTCCCGAGGTTCGAAAAACGGCGATTCCTACTAGAAAGGCTACTAGATAGGGTATTATTCTAACGGCCGTATTGAATCCTTCTTTTGCTCCTTCTACAAAAGAATCGTATACATTAATCTTCTTTCTTATTCCGTTGGCAATAAATAATACAATCACTCCAAAAAGAATTATATTAGCTGTTAAAGTAGAATAAGTACCCATGTCATCTCGAGTTAAAGTTGCAAAACTGTAGATAATAAGGCCGAATATACAACTTAATCCTCCCAAGAAAATTAGCATCGCTTTGTTTATCAAGTTAATGCGTTGTGAGATACTTACTACTATAACTCCGGTTAATGTAGATATAAAGGTGCTAAGCAGGATGGGGATAAAAATATCAGTTGGCTGGCTGGCTCCCATTTGTGCTCTGTAAACCATAATACTGATTGGAATAAGCATTAATCCAGAAGTATTAAGTACAAGAAACATGATCATGGAGTTGGTGGCAGTGTCTTTTCGTGGATTTAGATCTTGAAGCTCTTTCATAGCCTTTAGCCCCATGGGAGTGGCAGCATTATCAAGTCCCAGCATGTTAGCGGATAAATTCATGAAGATGGAACCCATAACAGGATGTCCTTTGGGTATTTCAGGAAACAATTTGCAAAACACGGGACTCAAAAAGCGCGATAAGGCATTGATTAGGCCACTATTTTCTCCAATCTTCATAATCCCCAGCCACAAAGACAGAATGCCAGTGAGTCCCAAAGATATCTCAAAAGCTGTTTTGGAAGAGTCAAAAGTGGAGTTAATAATTTCCGTAAAAATCTCCGTGTCTCCTAAAAAAAACAGTTTACCTAAAGCAACAATAAAAGCGATTACAAAGAAAGCAACCCAAATGTAATTTAAAACCATAGCTAGCTTATTCAAAATTGCACAAAAGTAGGAATATGTTTTCATTTATCTGAAAATAAACATGTATTTTTGCTTTCCATTCATGAATAGGAATATGGAAGAAGATTTTGATATACGCGACAATCAGCTTACGAATAAAGAACGTGAGTATGAAAATGCGCTCAGACCACTTAGCTTTAATGATTTTAGCGGACAAGACAAGGTCGTAGATAATTTACGAATATTTGTAAAGGCCGCCCGTTTAAGGGGTGAAGCATTGGACCATGTTTTGTTGCATGGCCCTCCCGGATTGGGTAAAACCACCTTGTCGAATATTATTGCTAATGAGCTGGGAGTGGGGTTTAAAGTCACATCAGGGCCGGTGCTCGACAAGCCTGGAGATTTGGCAGGTGTGCTTACCAGCCTCGAACCCAATGATGTGCTTTTCATTGATGAAATTCATCGCTTATCTCCAGTTGTGGAGGAGTATCTTTATTCGGCTATGGAAGATTACCGAATTGATATCATGATTGATAAAGGACCATCGGCCAGAAGCATTCAGATTGATTTGAGCCCATTTACTTTGGTGGGAGCAACTACCCGAAGTGGATTGTTGACTGCTCCTTTACGTGCTCGCTTTGGCATCAACCTTCATTTGGAGTACTATGATGATGATATTCTTTCCAATATAATTAGGCGTTCAGCCGGTATTTTGGATGTGCCATGTTCTTTTCCGGCTTCAGGAGAGATTGCATCCAGAAGTCGAGGCACACCTCGTATTGCGAATGCCTTACTACGCCGTGTTCGTGATTTTGCTCAAGTAAAAGGTTCGGGGCAAATAGATACAGAAATAGCCAATTTTGCACTCGAAGCACTTAATATTGATAAGTATGGTCTTGATGAAATTGACAACAAGATACTTTGCACCATCATTGATAAGTTTAATGGAGGCCCCGTTGGTATTACAACAATAGCAACTGCTTTGGGTGAAGATGCGGGCACCATTGAGGAGGTATATGAGCCTTTCCTCATAAAAGAAGGCTTTTTAAAGCGGACACCACGAGGACGTGAAGTCACAGAATTAGCTTACAAACATTTAGGTCGAAGCCTTTATGGGGGTAAGAGTAAAACATTATTTGATTAATTGACATACAACATATGGCTGGATTAAAATCGTTGGCAAAAGATACTGCAATATATGGATTGAGTAGTATAATAGGCCGTTTCTTGAATTATTTGCTTGTACCCCTGTACACAATTAAATTGTCTGCGGCATCGGGTGGTTATGGGGTTGTTACGAACATATATGCCATGACAGCCCTTCTTTTGGTCGTTCTGACTTATGGAATGGAAACAGGCTTCTTCAGGTTTGCCAATAAAAAAGATGAAGATCCGCTCAAAGTCTATTCGAGTACGCTCATTACAGTTGGAGGTTCCTCTGTTTTATTCGTTCTCTTTTGTCTAGTATTCATAGAACCCATAGCTGGCTTCCTTGGATATGCAGACCATCCGGAATATATTGCCATGATGGCTATAGTTGTGGCTTTAGATGCTTTCCAGTGCATTCCTTTTGCTTATTTGAGATACCGCAAAAGACCCATTAAGTTTGCTGGAATAAAGATGTTGTTTGTAGTCTCCAACATTCTATTAAACCTTTTCTTCTTGGTTCTTTGTCCTTGGTTAAATGCGCATTCACCTGAAACTATTTCTTGGTTCTATGACCCTGGTTACGGAGTCGGTTACGTCTTTCTGGCCAATTTAATCTGCACTTCCTTGCAAATGCTTTTCTTCGTGAATGAATTGAGAGGTTTTCAATATGTACTCGATAAAGCCCTGATTAAACGGATGTTTTCCTATTCATTTCCTATTCTTATATTGGGTTTGGCAGGTATTCTGAATCAAACGGTAGATAAGATTATCTTTCCTTTCTTACTTGATAATGCTAATGAGGCACGCGTACAATTAGGCATATACGGAGCAGCCAGTAAGATCGCCATGGTTATGGCAATGTTTACGCAGGCCTTCAGGTATGCGTATGAACCCTTTGTCTTCGGAAAAGAAAAGGATGGAGACAGCCGGCAGACTTACGCATCGGCTATGAAATTCTTTGTTATCTTTACATTGCTAGCCTTTCTGGCGGTGATGTTTTATATGGATATACTGCGTTACATCATTACCCCCGATTACTGGCCGGGTTTAAAGGTAGTACCTATTGTTATGGCTGCCGAAATGTTAATGGGAGTTTATTTCAACCTTTCATTTTGGTACAAGTTGATTGATGAAACCCGTTGGGGAGCCTATTTTTCTTTGATAGGTTGCGTTATTATTGTGCTTCTAAATATTATTTTCGTTCCTATATATGGTTATATAGCTTGTGCGTGGGCCGGTTTAGCCGGTTACTTCACGGTAACCCTTCTTTCATATTTCGTGGGCCAAAAGAAATACCCTATTAATTATGATCTCAAGAGAATAGGGCTGTACGTGTTATTAGCAGCAGTTCTGTATGTTGCATCCGTATTCATTGTACCCGAGAATGTGGTGTTCCGTTTGTTGTTCCGCACGGGCTTGTTATTTGTTTTTATTGCATTTATTGTGAAAAAAGACCTGCCATTAAAACAAATTCCGTTGCTAAATCATTTTATAAAATAAACGATCATGAAAACACCGAACCGAAATCTATTTGCTTTCAAGGAATTTCTAAAGGAATACCTTGATTTGAGAAAAGACAAAGACAACGAACTGGCAACCGTTGAGTCCATCCGAAAAGGAGTAGAGTTCAAAGGAGCCAATTTATGGATTCTTATTTTCGCTATTTTCATGGCTTCTTTGGGACTCAATGTCAATTCTACCGCCGTTATTATCGGTGCTATGTTGATATCACCTCTCATGGGTCCTATTATGGGCATTGGTTTATCGGTCGGTTTGAATGATTTTGAATTGATGAAACGTTCTTTTAAGAGCTTTCTTATTACTACAGCATTCAGCGTAGCAACTTCCACCTTTTTCTTTTTGATATCGCCTATTGACGAAGCCCAATCGGAACTGCTGGCACGTACTTCGCCAACTATCTATGATGTACTGATTGCCTTGTTCGGTGGTTTAGCGGGCGTTGTAGCGTTCTCTACCAAAGAAAAAGGGAACGTTATACCGGGTGTTGCTATTGCTACAGCACTGATGCCACCCCTGTGCACGGCCGGGTTTGGATTGGCTACAGGTAATCTGGTTTACTTTCTAGGAGCATTTTACCTGTATTTTATTAACTCCGTTTTTATTAGTGTGGCCACATTTATTGGTGTACGAGTAATGCACTTTCATAAAAAAGAGTTTGTTGATGTTGCTCGAGAGAGAACTGTTCGCAGAACAATTGTGTTTTTGGTCGTAGCTACCATGTGTCCGGCTATTTATCTGACTTATCATATTATTAAAGATAGTTTCTATGAAAGAACAGTAAACCGTTTCGTAACTGAAGAACTCAGCTTTGATAAAACTCAGATACTCGATAAAAAGGTTATTCACAAAGGAGACAGCACGGAAATTAGAGTGGTTCTGATTGGAGAAGATGTTCCGGTTGCTTCTTTGGAAATAGCGCAGCGCAAGCTAAAAGATTATAAACTGAATAACACCCGCTTAACGGTTGTGCAAGGAATGAATAATTCTGGAGTGGATGTAACCTCCATCCGCGCCATGGTTATGGAAGATTTTTATAAAAGCAGCGAAGAACAAATTAAAGAGCAACAAAAAAAGATTGTTCAGCTGGAAAAAGCATTAACTTCCTATAAAACATTCGATGAAACGGGCCGAAATATAGTTCAAGAATTGAAGGTGCTTTATCCTTCTATTCAAACACTGTCATTAAACAGAGCGGTTGAGACGCGTGTAGATTCGCTGCGTTCAGACACCGTAACCTTTGCTGTAGCCAAGTTTTCGCCTAAGCCCGGTAGTGCAGAACAGAACAAGATACGACAATGGCTTAAGGCCCGTATTAAAGCAAAAGAACTTCGATTGATTGTAGAATAATAACCTCCTTAACTGATAAAATCACAATACCATGAGCCTAAAAAAAATAAGAAAACAATTAGCCATTTTGTTGCTGTTAAGTGTCAATCTAACCGTTTGTGCTCATGAGGGTATGTGGATGTTAGGTCGCTTAAATAAGCAAACAACTCAATCCATGAAAGAACTGGGACTCAAACTACCGGCAGATAAACTCTATCATCCCAACAAAGCCACGTTAAAAGATGCCGTGGTCAGTTTTGGCGGATTCTGTTCGGGAGTGGTTGTTTCAACGGATGGGCTAGTGTTTACGAACCATCATTGTGGTTTTGGGGCAATACAACAGCATAGTACTGTGCAGAAAGACTATTTAAAGGATGGCTTTGTGGCTCGTTCCAAAGAAGAGGAATTGCCCAACCCTGAATTATATGTACGCTTTCTTATTCGCACGGAAGATGTAACCCAGCGCGTTTTAGGCTCCGTTTCACCGAATATGTCGGAGGCCGACAGGCGTTCGGTGATTGATTCTGTGATGTTAGCTATACAAGAAGAGGTACATACCAAAGATTCTTCAGTAGTGGGTGCAGTTGATGCCTATTACGGTGGAAACGAGTTTTGGCTGTCTGTTTACAGAGATTTTAATGACGTACGCCTGGTTTTCTCACCTCCATCCTTCATCGGAAAATTTGGTTGGGATACAGATAACTGGATGTGGCCCAGGCACACGGGAGACTTTTCAGTCTTTCGCATTTATGCTGATAAAAACAACCAACCGGCCGATTATTCGCCCGATAATGTGCCTTACAAACCTCAATATGTGGCGCCTATTTCCACGCAGGGATATCAGGAAGGCTCCTTTTGCATGACATTAGGCTACCCCGGAAGTACCGAAAGATACCTTTCCTCGTTTGGAGTACAGGAAATGGTGGAAGGCATGAATCAAGCCATGATTGATGTAAGAGGAGTGAAGCAAGCCATTTGGAAACGAGAAATGAATAAGAGACAAGATATTCGTATTAAGTACGCTTCCAAATACGATGAAAGCACTAATTATTGGAAAAACAGTATTGGTACGAACAAAGCGATAAAGGACCTTAAAGTGCTTGAAAAGAAGCGAGACATGGAAAGCAGTCTGAAGCAATGGATTCAGCAGGTATCCAGCGTAGATTCACTGTCCATTCAATTGCTTTCAACGCTTGAGTTAAACTATAAAAACAGGAAACAAACCAACCGGGCTATGGCCTATTTGGGAGAATCGTTTATGAACGGTCCCGAGCTGGTACAACTAGCTCTTGAAATCTTGAATTTTGATTTTGAAGCCGAAGAAAAAGTGGTTGTATCCAAGATTAAAGACATCATGGAGAAATATGCCAATCTGGATTTGGATATTGATAAAGAAGTCTTTACTGCCATGCTTCGGGAATACCCTCAACACGTTGACTCCGTTTATTTGCCCGAAATGTATAACACCATTGCCAAAGAGTACGGTGGTGATTATAAAGTATACGTTGATTCACTTTATGCCCGCTCTGAAATTACCTCTCCACGTGGCCTGCAGCGATTTTTCGAGCGAGATACCACTTATAACCTGATGGAAGATCCAGCCATCTCCTTGGGAATAGATCTTATCGTGAAGTATTTTGAGATGAATCAATCCATAAACGAAGCCTCACAGAACATAGAGAAAGGCGAACGGCTGTACAATGCTGCTATCAGGCGCATGTATGCTGATCGCAACTTCTATCCGGATGCCAATTCAACCATGCGTTTAAGCTTTGGTACCGTGAAAGGCTATTCACCCATGGATGGGGTTGATTATTCCTATTATACCACAGCCAAAGGCATACTTGAAAAGGCACGCACACACCATCCCGATCCTGACTTTGCATTAGGAGCTAATTTGATTTCGTTGCTCAAAGAACAAAACTACGGTAAATATGCCGATGAAAAGGGAGAAATGAAAGTCTGCTTCATCTCCGATAACGATATTACTGGTGGTAGCTCGGGCAGTGCTATGTTCAATGCTAAAGGAGAACTGTTGGGATTGGCTTTTGATGGAAACTGGGAAGCCATGAGTGGTGATATTCTGTTCGAACCCAAGCTACAACGCTGTGTGGGAGTAGATATCAGATATATCCTTTTTGTTATCGACAAATACGCTAATGCATCCAATTTGATTCAGGAATTGCAGCCTTCCCTAAAATAAGTGATTAAAAACATGCCCTTTGTTGCAACAATTGAAAGTTCATTTCGGTTGTTATAATGATGTTTAATCCTTTAATAATGCTATCTATGAAAGTTCATGAATATCAGGCAAAAGAACTTTTTGCAGCTTATGGCATACCCGTGAAGAGCCACAGACTCTGCCAAACTGCTCATGAAGCCGTAGAAGCCTATCGTAGCATGGGTGCCGAAGAAGTAGTTCTAAAGGCGCAGGTGCTTACCGGAGGCCGCGGAAAGGCAGGTGGAATCAAGCTTGCCAATACAGCTGAAGAAGTAGAAAACAAAGCACGACAAATTTTGGGCATGACTATCAAAGATTATCCCGTTCAAAAGATTTTGCTTTGTGAAGCGGAAGATATTTCTGCCGAATTTTATGTCAGCTTTGTCGTTGACCGCAATCAAAAATCCGTTGTGCTTATCATGAGTACCGAAGGAGGAGTGGAAATTGAGTCTGTTGCTTGGGAAGCCCCAGAGAAGATACACCGCCATTCCATCGACCCTTTAATCGGTTTACCCGATTTTCTTGCCCGCCGGTACGCCTTCTGTCTCTTCTCGCAGATTGATGAAGCCAATCAGTTGGCTGTCATTCTCCAAAAACTCTATAAACTCTTTGTCGAAAAAGATGCTTCTCTGGTTGAAGTAAACCCGTTGGTACTTACACCGACCGGAAAATTGGTGGCTATTGATGCTAAAATGACATTCGATGACAACGCTATGTTTAGGCAACCGGAAATAGAGTCCTTGGCGGAACTTTCGGAAGAAGAACAGGTAGAAACCTCGGCTAAGGCAAAAGGATTCAGTTACGTCTCCTTAAACGGTGAAATAGGCTGCATGGTCAATGGGGCAGGACTAGCAATGGCTACTATGGATATGATTAAGCTCCAAGGGGGTACCCCTGCTAACTTCCTCGATATAGGCGGTAGCTCCAATCCGCGGAAAGTGATAGAAGCGATGAAACTGCTGCTTAGTGATTCCCGCGTAAAGGTTGTACTGATTAATATCTTCGGCGGAATTACCCGATGTGATGACGTGGCTACCGGATTATTGGCTGCATTCAACGAGATAGAATCCGATATTCCTGTGATTGTAAGACTAACCGGAACCAATGAAAATGAAGGGCGAGAACTGTTGAAAGGCAGTCGTTTTCTGGTTGCGCAAACCATGTGCGAAGCCACTCGTAAAGCCGTGGATATTGCTTCAAAATCTTATTAAAATCAGCAGACTATGAGTATATTGATAGATAAAACTACCCGGGTCATTGTACAAGGTATAACCGGTAGAGACGGTGAATTTCATACCCGTAAGATGATTGCTTACGGCACTCAGGTTGTGGGAGGCGTTTCTCCCGGTAAAGGAGGCACGAACGTTCAGGGTGTTCCGGTTTTCAATACCGTGCACAAAGCTGTTCAGCAGACAAAGGCGAATACCTCCATCATTTTCGTTCCGGCTCGTTTTGCGGCCGACTGTATCATGGAGGCTGCCGATGCAGGCATTTCTCTTATTATTTGCATAACCGAAGGCATTCCTACCCAAGATGTTATCAAAGCCTACCATTATGCTAAACTCAAGGGTGCCCGGTTGATAGGTCCCAATTGCCCCGGGTTGATTACCCCTGAGGAATCATTGGTGGGCATACTTCCCGGAAGTATTTTCCGTCCGGGTAACATAGGCGTCATTAGTCGGAGCGGCACCTTAACCTACGAAATTGTGTACCAGCTTACGACTGCCGGATTCGGCCAGTCCACCGCTGTGGGTATGGGTGGCGATCCTGTTGTGGGACTTTACTACATTGACTTGCTGGACATGTTCCAAAACGATCCGCAAACAGATGCCATTGTGATGATTGGTGAGATAGGAGGCAATGCCGAAGAACTCGCGGCCCTACACATCAGTAAGCACATTACCAAACCGGTGATAGCATTCATCGCCGGACAATCGGCTCCTCCGGGCAAGCAAATGGGGCATGCCGGTGCCATTATATCCAGCGGTTCCGGAACTGCCCAGGAAAAGGTGCAGGCACTTATATCTGCCGGAGTTAGGGTGGCGCAAGAACCTTCTGAAGTACCTTTAATTTTAAAGGAGCAATTCTTCAAGCAGTAAGGCGAACAAAATAAATAAAGCCATGCAGTTACAGGAATAATCCTGAAAACTGCATGGCTTTTTATGCGTTTAAGGCAGAATGATCTGCTTATTTACTTTTTTTGCCTTTTCTGCGTGCCCATCCCTCGTCGTTTGAGTCGCCTGTGATAAGCTGCTGCCAATCGTCTTTCTTTTTAGGACCACGAGCAGTAGCATAACCTCTTTCTTCACGACTTTTAGCGCTCTTCTTCTGATCTCTGGGAGCACCGGAATAGTTTGACGAATTGCCATACTTCTTCTTAGCGTATCCTCCGCCACCGCCAGTGTTACCGGCCGGTTTTTCATCACCTGCGATTTCTACAGATACCTTGCGTCCGTTGTAAGTTGATTTATTCAGAGAGCCGATAACCGATTCTGCCAAACTATTCTCAACCTCGAAGAAAGAAAAGTTCTTCATCAAGTCAATTCGTCCTATCTCAACTCTTTTGTGCGTATTCTTGTTAACCAATTCAATCAATTGACCGGCAAAGAAATTATCTGTTTTACCCAAATTGATGAACAGACGAGTATAGCCCGAAGTAGCGGTACGGCTTCTGCCGCCTTCTCTTCTGTCGGTATCCCTGCCATCGGTAGTAGGTGCTTCAATTTCCTCTCTGTCACGGTAATACTCCAGGAAGCGATTAAACTCAATGGAAACCATGCGTTTAATGACATCTTCCTTGCTCAACCATTCCAGTTTACGGTAAATAGCGGGCATAAAGTCCTCAATCTCTTCCTCGTTAACCTTTATCTTCTCGATGTCATCAATAACCTTGATGAGCTGCTTCTCGCAGATTTGCTTTCCGGTAGGCATTTCACCGGCAACGAATTTTTTGGCAATGATACGCTCTATTTCACGTAGTTTACCTTTTTCGCGCATGTTAATGATGGCGATGGAAGTACCTGTTTTTCCGGCACGACCAGTTCTTCCGCTACGGTGCGTATAGCTTTCCGTGTCATCGGGCAAACCATAGTTAATTACGTGAGTCAGGTCATCTACATCCAATCCGCGAGCAGCCACATCGGTAGCTACCAGAATCTGTATGTTTCTGATGCGGAACTTTTGCATGACCGTATCGCGTTGCACCTGAGACAACTCACCGTGCAGAGAATCGGCGTTGTAACCCTCTTGCATCAGTTTATCGGCAATCTCCTGTGTTTCTTTACGTGTGCGGCAGAAAATGATACCGTATATTTGCGGGTTATAGTCAACGACGCGTTTAAGCGCAGCATATTTATCTTTGGCATGTACGGTATACACCACATGCTTTACGTTGTTGTTACTTTCGTTCTTGCGTCCGATGGTTATTTCCTTGGCATTGCGAAGATAGTTTTTGGATATTCTTGCAATTTCGGGCGACATGGTAGCCGAGAACAGCAGCGTGTTTCTTTCTTCAGGAACATCGGCCAGAATGGCGTTGATGCTATCGGTGAAACCCATATTCAGCATCTCGTCAGCTTCATCCATAATCACATTGCCAATGGTGGCAAGCGATACCGTTTTGCGTTCCATGAGGTCCAGCAAACGTCCCGGAGTGGCTACAATAATGTGCACGCCCTTCTTTAAGCTTCTTATTTGGCTGTCGATGGACGAACCGCCATAAACCGGCAGTACCTTAAGTCCGTCAATGTATTTAGAATAATCATTTAAATCTCCTGCAATCTGGAGGCAGAGTTCGCGGGTAGGGCATAGAACCAGCGATTGTGGAACACGTTTGTTAACGTCAATTTTTTGTATGATTGGCAGACCGAAAGCAGCGGTCTTTCCTGTGCCTGTCTGTGCAAGAGCTACTACATCATTGCCTTCTCCCAACAAATACGGTATTACTTCTTCCTGAACGGGCATGGGATTCTCATATCCCATTTCTTTAATTGCTTTAAGTATTTCCGGGGAAACGCCTAACTCTTCAAAATTCTTCATTAATTCTTTAGTATATCTTTATATTCGGGCGCAAAGTTAATTATAATTATTGGTTTTTACACTCAAAGTATATAATAAAGAATGTGAAGCCCTAAATATTTGATATAAAGCAGGTTAGCATCGAATTAATTTCCGGGTTCCAGCAAAATGTTCTTTAGCTGCTGCATGTCTTCCTTTGAAAGTCCCACACCTTGCTTCAGATAGGTCTTTGCATCACCGTAATTTCGTTCAATTTCGTTGAACGCAGCATTTAAGAAACCTTCCTGAGCCGAGAAAAGCGTTGTAATGGCCTCTTGCGATTGCACCGGTAATTTATAAGCATACCTTGTTGCTTTGGGAATATTGAAGTACACGTTGCTCAAACGATAGTCTTGCATAATATCATCTGAATTGACCCCTAAAGCCGTTAATATCAAGGCTACAGAAATACCGGTTCGTCCTTTGCCCGAGGAACAGTGAATCACCACCGGGTAGTTTTCTTTGTTCAGCAATGCATGAAATAACAGTTTGAATTCTACCCGGTTTTTGATAATCAGGTCCCGATTCATTTGTTCAACCATGCGGTAAATCGTATCTGTTTTGATTTCATTTTTTTGCAGTGCCTTGAGCACGCCCTCCATATTGCCGGTGGCAATGGGGATGTTAATCACGTTGAAGTTGTTTTTCAGAGAACACGATCCTCCTTTTTCCTGTGCAGTTCTCAGGTCGATGATTGTTTTCACACCGATGTTTTGCAACTCCTTGCAAGAGCACTTCTCGAGACTGTCGATTTCAGCCGATCGATAAATCATTCCCCAACGTACGCTCTTTCCCTGCGCTACTTTGTAGCCGCCTAAATCACGGAAATTCTGAATGCCCGGAACGTTAATGTTCCGTGTGGCAACCTTCACCCGGTAGCGATCGTTAAAGACCATCATATAATAATATCGCTTCTTGGGGTTATCGGTTACTATCGTTATTCTTTGAGCCGATATGTCGGCCATGGCTATCGGTAAGTTTTCGGCAATGGAGTCGGGATTGGTTGAAGAGTATATTTTCACTTTCCCTTCCATAACAGGTGCTGTTTCCCATTTGATGATGCAATTTCCCACGCTGTTTTCTTCGCAGACAACAGATATGCTGGGTGAATTGTCTGAACAGGAGGTGCAGACCAATATAAAATTTAGCCAACCTAACAGATATGTATACTTGCTTTGAACCATTAAAAATGAACTTTTGAGAGTTTGCTTTAGTGCAAAGATAAATAATCTGCTTATTCGACATAATAACTTAGCGAAAATTAGCCAAAGTATTATTCTTTTAACGAAATGCCACCCCGCTCCTCATAAAATGCATGAAAAAAAGTATCACCAAGTATCACCAACCTTTCAATGCTCTGATTATCAGATTCTTATGTGTGATACTTTGCTAAAAAAAAGCCTCACCAAGTATCACCAAGTGTCACCAACTTTTTTGGTAGTGATTCCTTACGAACATGTCTCTATTTAACTCTTATATATAAGCTTTATAATCAGCATGCTTCTGCGATTTATTTTGCAGGTGAGCAATTTTCGTATCCACCCGGATGTACACAGTTTGTACACCCCCATGTACACGGTCTGTAGATCCGGGTGTACAAATGCCCTACACCCGGGTCTACAAAAAGTTTTGCAACCAGCTATATGAAGCTTCCCTTGGCTTCTTTTGCCCGTTTGGTATTGAATGCATCGGGAAGTTATTCGGCTTTAAGATCCAGTGAAGAAGCAAACGATGGGGTGGCTGGTAATATTTCTTCTAACCTTTTTATTAATTTGCCTTGTAATTTCTCCTTATCTGTTGCCGGTTTGTATAAGTTGCCCGATATAACCTTGCAAGGGGAATCGTTCAATTTTTATTCGTGCAAGATGAGGCTCAGCAAAAGCTTTTTAGATGATAACTTGGCTGTTTCTTTGAATCTAGATAATGCTTTTTGGGACTATAAAAAGTATAAGCTTCGCGAAAAAAATAAGTTTTATAGAAGGAAGACGGATCTGCACTGCCGTGCTATGAATATAGGCTTGTCTCTCTCATATTCTTTTGGAAAATCGGCATCAACAAAATCTGTTCATAAAGGCATTGAAGAAGAAACTGTGAAAGGTGCCCGAATGGAAGGTGGTAATTAGGGGTGATCATTTGGCAACTTATATGTAAAGCTTCTTTTGAATATTGTATTCTTATTGTACTTTCTTGCTTGAAAAGTGCATTTTTTATGTAAGTTTGCAGAATAAAAGTCTGATGCCATGAAAACACTTTTCAAGTACACCTTATTTTATGCTTGTATCTTCTTTTTTTTATCTGAGATAGCTCAGGCGCAACCAGTATGTCAAATACAGCATTATTCAACCTATAGCGGATTGCCTCAACGTACTGTGGTTAATATTGTGCAAGATGGTAAAGGGTTTATCTGGCTTTCTACATGGAACGGATTAAGCAAGTTTGATGGCTATTCATTCAAAAACTACAAGGCCTATCCGGGAGATGGATGTACCCTTACTTCTAATCGATTGTATTCTATTACCGCCAATCAACATGGTGATATTTGGTGCCAAACTTATGATAGTCGTATCTATTTATTCGATAGCCGGCGCGAGAAGTTTATTGATGTTTTAAAACCATTTGAAACTCAAAATAATGTAAACTATAGTATTCGTCAAATCTATGCTTTAGCTAAAGGTGTGACTTGGATTGTGTTCGATCACGGAGCTTTTCGGGTAAACGAAGGGGAGTATAAAAAAGGCGAAAGTAAAGGTGTTATACTTTACAGTAGCAAAGCCGGAAATTTACCCGGAAAGGATGTTGTGAGAGTGCTTCAGGATAAAGATGGTGATGAATGGATTTTTACTGATAAAGGCATTCAGATAGTTGGAAAGAAAACGATGCCGGGTAACACTTCGTTTAAAAACGCTTGCGAAAATGGCAATAATATGTATTTGTTGTCTGCCAATAACCGGTTGGCTGTTTATGATTTGCGTACTGAACAATTGAAGTTTTTGAAAATACCTTATGATGATATCCGCTTAAATTGCATACAGAATCTGGGAAAAGATACTATCGGACTAGGGGCCGAGAATGGCATTATTTTATTTGATGTAAGGAAGAAGAATTTTAAGTATGTAGCTGTTCACTTTGCAGCAGAAAACTCCAACGTACAAAACATATTTAGAGACAGTCATGGAGAATTGTGGATATTTTCGGATGCAGCTGGTGTTAACCGATATAATCTTCGTACCGGCGAAATTGAATATTACCAAACTCCTGCTGAGGATATGCCAAATGCTGAACGACAAAGCAATGAAAGTGTATTTGAGGACGCTCAAGGCAGATTATGGGTAATTCCTCAAATGGGTTGTTTGAGCTATTATGACCGAAAAAGCAAACAATTAAAACCTTATTATACTGATTATAATGATCCGAAATCTAAATTTACTCCCATTGTATTGAGGTATTTATTAGACAATCAGAAGAATTTCTGGTATACTAATAATTATGAAATGGGCAAGATTTCTTTCTTTCCCAGTGCTTGTGTTGTAAGACCTTTAGATTCGGGATATGAAACACGAGCTTTCCTGAAAGATAGCAATAATAATTTTTGGATGGCCAATAAAAAGGGGTTTATACGAATCTTTAATGAAGATGGGAGTTTTAAGGGATATTTGACTCCATCTGGTAGCATCACTGAACAAACGGTCTCTTTTGCCAGGAATATTTATTGCTTCATGGAGGATAAACAAGGAGGAATCTGGATGGGAACCAAATGGGATGGTGTTTTTAGACTCAAAAAAACAGGAAATAATCGATTTATAGTACAACAGTTTTCACACAAGGCCGATAACCCGTTTAGCTTAAGTAATAATAGTGTTTATTCCATATTCCAAGATAGCAATCAGCGTATTTGGATTGGAACGTATGGTGGAGGACTCAATTTGTTGGAGGAAAACAAAGATGGTGAGGTGAGATTTATACATAGCGGCAATTTATTGAAAAACTATCCTCAAAACAAATATACTAAAGTGCGGATTATTAAAGAGGTTGATAAGGCTCTACTAGTAGGCACAACAGAAGGATTACTCAGTATGTGCACTGAATTCAAAGATGCTCAAAAGATTAATTTTTATCAGAATATTCGCCGGCAGAATATAACTTCTAGCCTTTGTAGTAATGATGTTACTTCCATATATACTGATAGCAGAGGTCAGACGTTTGTTTTGACTTTTACCGGCGGAGTTAATCAGATTGTGTCTCGAAATTTATTGACCAATAATATTCAATTTAAAACATATACCAGGCAAAATGGTTTGTTCTCGGATTTGGTGTTGTCTATGGTTGAAGATCCTCAAAGAAACTTATGGGTTATTTCCGAGGATGCTCTCTCAAAGTTTAATGCTGCGAATGGAACCTTTGATAATTATGATAAGCGATATTTGCAAAAGGAGGTTTATTTTAGTGAGGCTATACCGGTTGTGTGGCACGGTCATTTAATGTTGGGAACTGAAGGAGGGGTAATGGAGATGAATCCTGCCTTATTGAGCAAAAGTAAGTATATTCCTCGAATAGCTTTTACTGGTTTGAAAATACAGGGTGTTCAGGAATCGCTGGATATTGATGATCTCAAAGAGTTGGAGTTACAGCCTTCTCAGCGTAATGTGACATTTCAGTTTGCAGCTCTGGATTACATTGATCCTAGTACCATTCAGTATGCATACAGGCTTAAAGGGTTAGAAGAACAATGGAATGAGGTTGATAATAATCGTTCTGCCAACTACATAAATCTCCCTCCCGGGGAGTATGAATTACAAATACGGTCAACAAATAGTGATGGAGTGTGGACGGATAATATGCGTACGCTTTCGGTAGTTGTTCTTCCTACCTTTTGGGAAACTTATTGGGCATGGGCATTGTATGTTTTTTTGTTTATCTTGTTTACAACAACTATTGTATATACCATTCTTTATATTTATAGATTACACAATCAAATTAATCTTGAACATCAGCTTTCAAACATTAAACTAAGATTTTTTACGGATATATCACATGAACTTCGTACACCACTTACTCTTATAAGTAGTCCGGTGACTGAGGTGCTGGAGCATGAATCTCTTTCACCAACAGCGCGTAAGCATCTTACATTGGTACACAAAAACACAGAGCGAATGCTGCGCCTTGTTAATCAGATTCTAGATTTCCGCAAAATTGAAAACCGAAAGATGAAGCTATTACTGGAGAGAACGGATGTTATTATTCTATTGGAACGAGTTATGGATAACTTTCGACTGATAGCCGAAGAGAAGCATATTGATTTTCGTTTGCATTCTCAAACGGATAATATCTCAGGATGGATTGATCAGGATAAGTTTGAAAAGGTGATGTTTAACCTGATATCGAATGCATTTAAATATACGCCCGATCATAAATCGATTGCAGTTTGGGTCAGCGTAAAGGATGAGACGTTGGTACTTTCGGTTAAAGATGAGGGTATTGGTATCGATCTTAAGAAACAACAGAGTTTATTCCAGCGGTTTGAAACATTGGTACGTTATAATATTCTACAGCCTTCATCGGGCATTGGTTTATCTCTTGTGAGGGAATTGGTTGAGTTGCATCAAGGGAGTATTGAAGTGAACAGCCAACCGGACGTTGGTAGTGAATTCCTTGTTACTCTACCATTGAGTCATAGGGCTTATGAGGGGAAGGAGAATACGGAATTTATTGTTAATGACTCTCTGTCAACTGAGCAACAGGAAGCAGCTGAAGCTTGTCCCGATACGTGTACAGAAGTTGATGATCAGGAAAAAGAGCTCGTGTCTGTATTAATTGTGGAAGACAACTCTGAATTAAGAACTTTTCTTTATGATATCTTATCGGAAACTTATAAAGTTATTGAAGCTACCAATGGGCAAGAGGGGTTACAACAGGCCGTACAGTATATGCCCGATTTTATCATCAGTGACGTAATGATGCCTATGATGGATGGTCTCGACATGGTTAAAGCGATAAAATGCAATCGCGATATATGTCATATTCCCATTATTTTGCTTTCTGCAAAGTCTTCTCTGGATGATCGTATCAGTGGATTAGAGCAAGGTATTGATGATTATGTGACTAAACCCTTTAGCTCTACTTATTTGAAGGCTCGTATTAAGTCATTACTAAATCAACGTAAGCAGTTGCAGGAACTTTATTTAAAACAATGGTCGGAAAGGAAACTGGGGCATTCGATACCGGTTGTACCTATTGAACCTCCTCAACCGGAAATTGTTTGTTTCGATGAGCTATTTATGCAACAGGTTATGGAGGTGATGGAAAAGCAAATGGATAATTCGGAGCTGACAGTAGATCGGTTTGCGCAAGAGCTGGCTATGGGGCGAACTGTTTTTTATCAAAAGCTGAAAGCAATTATAGGTCTTTCGCCAGTTGACTTTATTCGCGAGATGCGCATTAAACGGGCCAAGCAATTGATGGAAAGTGGCGAATATAATGTTTCTTCAGTAGCCTATATGACTGGTTTTAATGATCCTAAATACTTTAGTAAGTGCTTTAAAAAACAGTTTGGAATGTCTCCATCCGAATATGGAAAAGAGAGAAAGCAAAATGATTAGCTTTTTATCATACGGAAATCATTTGATTTCCGTATGATAAAAAGCTAATTTATTCGATGGTAAAAGAGTGTTGTAGCAGGTCTTCTGTTTGTGAGCTGCTACCTATCATGATGTCGTAGTTGCCGGTGCAAACTTTCATGGTGTTGGAGCCTGTGTCCCACCATTCCAATTGCTTATCGGTTAAACTAAAATCAACATTTATGGTTTTTCCAGTAGGTATATTTACACGTTTAAAAGCGCGCAATGTTTTGTTTGGCCCTTCCGAATCATGGTGCTTTCTCAAATATACCTGAACAACTTCTTCTCCGTTAACTTTGCCTGTATTGGTTATCGGTACGGAGAAATTTAATGATTCTCCTGCTTTAATTTTACTTTTGTCCAAAGCCATTTGACCGTATTCAAAAGTGGTATAGCTTAATCCGTAACCGAAATGGAAGAGGGGAGTCTGCTTCATGTAACGATAGGTTCTCCCTGTCATATTGTAATCTTCAAAATCGGGCAACTGTGAGACGCTTTTATAAAAGGTTACCGGCAATCTGCCTGCGGGGTTATAATCGCCGAACAAGACTTGGGCTACAGCAGTTCCGCCCGATTGACCGGGGTACCATGCTTGTAATATGGCTTCACACTCTTTTGTTTCGGGTTCTAAACCAATTGGCGATCCGGAACAGTTTACTAGAATAACTTTTTTACCAGCTTTATGTAATGCCGCAATGAGTTCTCTCTGAACGGCAGGTAGTTCTATGTCGGTACGATCACCCTTTTTGAATCCGGGCAAGTTTATTCCCATCTCTTCTCCTTCAAGACTGGGTGAGATGCCACCTGCAAAAACAACAATATCCGCATCTTTCACTTTGTCTACTGATTGCATTATATCAACTTCTTTTTTGAATCCCAGATCAAAATTGAGTTGTGCATCGCTTCTAAGATATTCAAAATCAAGTTCAATATGGTAAGGTTTTCCTGCCTGTACTTGTAGTGCGTAAGTTGCTTTTCGTGCACCATGTTTGTTGGAGAAGCTTTTTACTTCTTCTTGGTTTATACGCAAACGTCCTGAGCCATAGGCGTAAATTTCAAATAGTACTTCGCCGGATTGCTTTGGAGTAAATATACTGTTGTAGGTTGCCGAAAAATCGGTCAGATTAACTCCGGGGGCAAATACTGTTGCACCCGATGTGCAGAATTGAAAGGGGGTAGTAACCTGATTACGTGTAACAGGTTCTCCTTTGCGGGTGGTATTGTTCCAATAACGGGCGCTAAATCCGTTTCCGGTTGAAGATTTGCATAGGTTAAAGGCGCTGTGTATCAGTGTTCGCTCTACTAGCCCACAACCTTGTTCATAAATTAGTTTGTCCGTATGTCCTAACGTTCTCCGTATGCCCTCCAATATGGTAACTGTTTGTGAAGGCATACCGTTATAATTTCCCCATTGCATAACAGAATCATTGGCGTTAGGTCCCATAACGGCAAGGGTAAGTTCGCCACGTTTTAATGGTAGTATATTATTTTTATTCAAAAGTAAGGTCATTGACTTGAGAGCAATGTCAAGTGACAAGGAATCATGCTTAGCAGAGGCAACCACTGAAAGAGGGATTTTTGTCCACGATACATTTTCTGGATTGTCCATCTCGCCTAAGGAAAAACGGGCGGCCAACAAACGTTGAACGGCTTCATCAATGGCACTTTCGTTAATCTTTCCTTGCTTAACGGCGTTGACTAGTGCTTGGTAGCTGGAACCACATTCTAAATCTGTTCCACTAAGTACTGCTGAGGCTGAAGCCGACTCGGCATCCGAATGGGTTTTATGGCCGCGATCGTTGTAAAAATCTGCTATTGCACCGCAGTCAGAAAGGACAATACCTTTGTATCCCCATTCTTTGCGCAGTATCTGCATGAGTAGACGATCACTGCCACAGCATGGTTCTCCTTCGAAACGATTATAAGCACACATTACTTCTTTTACTTTTGCTTCTTTCACCAATGCCTCGAAAGGAGGCAGGTAGGTTTCATATAAATCGCGTGGTTTGATGTTGTCTGCATTAAAATCGTGCCGATTCCATTCTGGTCCGGAGTGAACAGCGAAATGTTTGGCGCAAGCGTGGAGTTTGTCATATTTTCCATTGCTTTCACCTTGCAGTCCCTTAACTACCATAACACCCATTTGACTGGTAAGATAGGGATCTTCTCCATATGTTTCAATCCCTCTGCCCCAACGAGGATCCCGATAGATGTTAACTGTTGGTGTCCACATGGTTAGTCCTTGATATCGCTCATAACTTCCTTTTGATGTGTAATATGTATTTTTGGCACGAGCTTCGTCGGATACTGCGGTGAATACTTCAAACACATCGTTAGGTGCAAACGAAGCTGCCATACCTATGGGTTGAGGAAACACTGTAGCTAAACCGGCACGGGCTACTCCGTGTAAAGCTTCATTCCACCAGTTGTAAGGTTTGATGCCTAATCGTTCTATGGGTTTTGAACTATCCATCATTAACATTACTTTTTCCTCCAATGTTAGTTCCTGCAACAAAAGCTTAGCTCTTTCATCAGGAGATAGAGATGTGCTCTTGTAAGTTTGATGGTTGCAACTTGACAATAGAAAAAGAGGCAGCAAGTAGATTAATTTCTGTTTAATCATGGTTCCTTTAGTTTGTATGATAGTCATTAATGTAATTCTGAAATAAAAAGGGTGTATCGTATTTGTGTACAATACACCCTTTTGCAAAAAATGTCTGATGAAGTCTCCCGACTTCCTATTGCCTTATCTTTTAAGGCATGACGGTTTTAGCCCATCTCGGGTCACCGATACCCAATTTGTAAATTTCGTGGTTACGAACTGCATCGGTGTTCTTGTAGTAAAGACCATCAAGGTTATCTACTTCGTGCATATTCGCATCCGGACTTGCATAAGGTGGGTTAGGATTTGTCATCAGGTCTGTTGGCGAAATTCCATTCTGGCCTAAATGAACTTCCAGTTCTGCCTTACCGGAGAGGTTATAGTCTGACCAGAATCCTGCACTATTTTTACTAGCGCTAAATGCTGATGCAGAGAATATGTTTCCGCTGGTCAGATTTGTATTGGTTGAATAATTCTGTGCCACATCAAATGTGATTTCACCAGAGCCATTAACTTGACGAATATCCATACCTTCCATGTATAAATTACGGGCATCTCCATCTTTCTTTGTCAGGATAAAGAGGTTTTTCTTCACCGTAATCTTACTTCCACCTGGTAAGTATCGTAGGTCAAATATCTTACGGCCGGATGAACGGGTACTGTAATTGACAAACGTATTGTTCTCTAATGTAATATTATATTGGATATTACTTGGCCACGGCAAATTTTTACCATTGTCTGTGAAGAAGCAAGTACGGGGTGAGTCATAGAATGTATTGTTACGGAATATCATATTAGCGTAAATGTTAGACTTACCTGTACCTGGGGTACCGTCACCGGCAATCCATGCATAACCGCGTCCGTTATTATCATAGTAACCGCAATTGTAGAACAAGCAGTTTTCTACGATAAATTTCTCAAAATTCTTACGGTTTGTACCCTGAACTCGGACGAAACCGCGAATCATTCGCTGGAATGTACAGTTTTTAAGTTCAAATGATTGAAGTGTTACCGCCATACCGTTGGAGTACATATTGATGAAATAGTTTCCTGTAGCACTACCGTCACCATAGTTTTTAGCTAACGGACAGTCAAAGTCGATATCTTCAAAAATAAGTGATTTGATATTGATGCCACCAAGTTCTCCTGATTGTGGTTGACGACCAAACATGAAGTTCATCGTTTGTGCTGCTCCATTAACGGTTGACATACCATTCATTAACAATTTGGCCCTGCCGGTTCCTGCTTTGGTGCGTAAAGTTAGTCCTTTGCACAATGATACGTTGTTGGCAAGGTAGTAGGTTTTTCCACCTTCCAGTTCAAATATAGTACCTTCTGCTAGTGATGCATCACTATTGTAGTTTGATAAGATGGTATCAAGTCGTGAAGCATTGTATGTGGTAGCTCCTGCAATGGTATCATTCGGGTCACAGAAATGTTTTATCAGAATTGGATCTCCGGGATCTCCGTCCATACGTATAACGCAAGTGTTGTAGATAGCGTCCCAACGAACTGGTATGTTTTTGTTTTCTGCGTTAATTACATATACACTGTTTTCCTGTAATCCGTCAATGTCTATGTAACCACGTTGGAAGTCGGCAGAAGTAAGGCTGTATTTCTGCCATTTCTCGGGCACTGTTGCTTGTGGATTAGTTGGAGAAGCCTCGATAGTAATGACATGCATCACAAAATTACCATTTTCATCGACTTCAAAGTTCGTTTTGAAAGTTCCGTCGTCACCAGATGTTGCATAAGCGCGATCAATGTTGATGCGAAAAGTTGTCTTAGTCACTTGATTGACAACAATGACTTCGGGAACATTGTATCTGTCTCCCGTTGTAATCCCTAAATAGTCGGCCCACTGGCGTCCGTTTCCATAGCCATACCATTTAGAATGGTAGGCTTCTCCTTTTTTTGAGAGTGTTCGTATGGCAAAGCGGTAGTCAGTGCTGTACTGTAGATCTTTAATCAAAAGATCTGTTACATCGGGACCTACAATCGTATCAAATAAGATGTAATCAGGATTTTCCCAATCTTGCGCTAAACCCGAAGATACGTTGGGTTGTAAAGCCATTTTAACTTCATAACCAGCACAGTCTTTCACTCCATACCAGTAAAGTTGGATGTCATTCAGGTTAACCGCCTGACATCTATAGGGATCTGAATCACCCTTGCCGGTATTATCGTCTTTGCGGAACATGGTCATAAACTCTCTATCGGAAGAGTAGCCATCACTGCTCACTACCTCATCGTCTTTACAAGAAAAGATGGATGCAGACATGAGGAGTATCAGTATGTAACTTAATTTATTTTTCATATTGTATTCTTTTCAATTTGATTACTTAATATAACCATAATAGTTCTTATATTGACCAGCACTACGCTGTATTGCTGCATTGGGATAAGGTAAAATATAGCGTACTACAGGTAGGTTTGATGCACCGGTTTGAGCATAAATATCACCATCTTTTACTAAGTACACGTTGCCTCCCCGGTCACCACGCATAAATCCGTAGAATGAGAATAAGCACTGGTCTTTAGGACATCCGTCGGTGTCATTCCACCATCCGTAATAATCTCCTGCTGTCCATTCGGAACCCGGATATTTCTCAGATTTGTACGGATTATACAGTTCTAGTACATCTAATGTCGTATTGGGATAAATATAGGTGTTATTCGGATTATTTGTTATTTTATAATATATGGTGTAAGGCAGGGTTAATTCCAAATATCCGGGTTTACCGTCGTATTGCTCTACCGCTTCAATATAGTCAGAAGTTCCTGCTGCGTTTTCGGCCACTGCGTAGTATCGTAAGAAGCTATAATAGAGTACTTCTCCATATAAATTATTACGAACCAGGTCTTTCCAGCGCATGTTCTCACCGGCAAATTCCCATTTGCGTTCGTTGAGTACTGCTTTTAGGAAATCTGTTTTAGAACCGGAAGCCGAAGCGATGTATGCATCGATTTTATCAGAATTGGTAAATGCACGGGCACGTACCTGTCTGAGGGCTTCAATTGCTTTCGCACCATTTGTACCACTCACTCCATCTTCCAACTCGTTTACGGCTTCTGCATACATCAATAATACATCGGCATAGCGCATATAAGGATAATTGATACCAGTGTTTCCAGTGCTGCCTGCTCCTAATGTATTAGCAGAATTAGCCCAGAATTTAGACCATTTATTATTGAATACAGTGTAGTCAGTAAGAATGGATGGGGTACCGTCGTATAAATAATACCACATTCCGTTGACATAGTCGCGGCGCGCGTCTTCATCGTCAAAAGAGTAACGATAAAAGGCGTTTAAACGGGCGTTTCCGTCACTCTTTCCCCAAACATTTTTTCCGGATGTAGCGCCTTCGTAATTCTCACCCTTTGGTCCTTGAATATAACCGATGCTGCCGCTTGAGTTTTTCGCAAAAGGTATTTCAAACATCGAATCGTCATTGTTGTTTACAATGTAATTGCATTGGTCAATAAATACTTGCCGATAGGGTAGGCGTAGTGAGTGAGTCCCGGATGAAACAACTGAATCGCAATAGGCTTGGGTTATTTGATAGTAGTCTTTGTAGTTTGAAGGGCGTTGCATGGTGCCATAACTGGTTGCATTGTTCTTGTCAGGACGAAGAGAGTATCCACCGCAGGTCAACGCCATGCGAGCAATCATTCCCCAACAGAACTCTTTTGAAACACGTTCTACACCGTCACTCAGATCACGAGCGAATGACATGTAAGGTGCAATGCCTTTCAAGTCTTCGATTAATGCTTTATGAATTTCTTCACGATCAACTACAGGCATGACAAAATCATCTGATTCGAAGTTAGGAGTTAGTGAGAATGGTATATCGCCAAACAGGACTACCAAGTCATGATAGAACATGGCACGAATCACTTTTGCTTCACCTAACTGTTGCATTAATTCGGCGTCTGATGCGCTAAAAAGCGGACTGTTTTCCAAGCCGTAAATGAAATTATTGGCATATTCCACTCCTTGGAAAGCGGCAATCCAGTATTTATTGATATCTCCTCCCATGCTGTTGCAATCAAAGCGACGGTAGTTATTATCTGTAGCTACCTCGCTGGTAGATATAGACATATCTACATCGCTATTTAGACAGAAGGTACTCATGTAGGCGCTACCATAGGTGCTACTGTTCAATAGTTGTGCGTAAACGCCATTTAAAGCGCGATTAATTTCAGTCTTGTCACTGAAAACATACTCAGTGTCGTATTTCGAGATGGCATCAACCTTCAAGAAATCATTGCATGAAGAAAAGCCAACCGCAACCAGACCAGCAATAAGAATATTTTTTATTTTCATATGTAATCCGTTTTTATGTATTAGAAAGTGATGTTTGCTCCAAATACGAAACTGCGGCTGCGTGGATATCTGTTGTAGTCCATACCACTTGTTAAGCCGGTTTGTACGTCGACTTCGGGGTCGTAGCCAGAGTAGCCTGTAATAATGAAGAGATTAGATCCACTTACGTAGAAGCGCAATCTTGACATTCCCCATTTATTTGTAAGCTGTTTTGGAAGAGTATAACCTATGGTGATGTCTTGGCAACGAAGGAATGATCCATCCTCAATGAAATAAGAATGAGTTACCTTGTTGGTTACATCTGTTGGGTTCCACAATGTTTTACCTGCATTCAATTCTTTGTAGAGCTCTACCGAATTTTCAAGGTAGGTGTTTTTGTACAAGCATTCGCCATCTTCACGTACGTAGGTCCACCGATTATTGAACTTAGTCAGTACGTTGAAAAAGTTTTTGCTGTTGCTTTCTGATGATGAAAGTTGATATGCGGTGGCATTATTTACGTCAAAGTCATACATATAGTTGAAATTGGCTGTGAAGTCGATCCCTTTCCACTGTCCGCTCAAGCCAAATCCTCCTTGTACTTTGGGGTTTGTATTACCAATGATGGTTCGGTCGTCTTCTGTTATTTGTCCATCGGGTTTGCCGTTCGGACCACTGATATCTTTGAATTTGATTTTACCGGGTAGTGTTGCTTTACCCGAATTACTGTCATTAAAAACGTTATTGATAATAGTACCTTCTTTAGGTACGGCAAGGAAATTTTGATTTGGGTCAAAATCGAATTCATCGAAACCGTACAATCCATCATAAACAAATCCGTAAATTAAGCCGACTTGGTCGCCCACTTTTAGACAATAATCATTATAGCTGGATTTCCAACGGTCATTCTGATCCCAAATAACGTTATCTGTGTCATTCAGTTTATCTACTTTCATTTTGTTGGAGCCCAATGTGAGGTTACCACTCAATACGTAATCTTTTCCACGAAGGATATCACCACCAATCGTTAATTCAAACCCTTTATTAGTTACCTGACCGATATTCTGCATTTGTTGCGTGTATCCCGTTGTTGATGGTACGTCCGATTTATAGAGCAAATCTTTAGTGGTATTCCAATAAACTTCAGGTGTAATAGTGAGCCGGTCGCCAAACAGGCCAAGATCAAAGGCTAAATTACGCGTTAGGGTTGTTTCCCATTTAATTTTAGTATTGGCAAAAGTGCTTCCACCTGCATTTCCATACCATTTCTCTCCATTCTCAGTAACTTCACCAAAACCTGGTCCGCCTGTTGTATTTACGGAATAAAGATAGCGCCACATGTCGTTATCAATTCGGTTATTACCCGCCAGACCTATAGCTGCTCTTAATTTTAGGTTGCTTATAATAGGATTATTTTCCAAAAAGCTTTCTTTAGAAAGTACCCAAGCGCCTGAAATAGATGGAAAGTATCCCCATTGTTCTCCCGGAGAGAATTTGGTGGAACCGTCAGCACGGAATGTAATAGAAGCTAAATATTTATGGTCGTAGTTATAACTTGTCTGTCCAAAGAATGAAGCTGTGCGTTCGGGAGTGGACAAAGAAGACGTCGATTCCCAAGGTGTTCCCAGTCCCATGTTATTGAGCGCTCTATCTGCAGAAATACTGCGAGGAAAATAGCGATTTTTTATAAAGCTTTGCTTGGTTTGATTGTGTTGTATTTCCTGTCCTAATAGGAAAGAAAAATTATGCAAATTGTCAATATCGAAACCATAAGAAGCCGTATTGGTCCAAGTGTATTTTTCAGTGCGTTTATCTGTAATGGCTGCTACAGGTAGTTTCTTGTTATTCTGACCTTCGTCGGTCATAGCACCATAAAAACGGTTTTCATCGTTGAATGAGATAAAATGTGCTCCTTCTGTACGTAATGTGAGTCCTTCAATGGGTTTCCAATCCAAACTAAACTGATTGGTATAGGCATAAGAATGTTTTTTTAATGTATTTTGGTCAATGTCGCTTTTCGGGTTAGTATATTCGAATACAGCTTCATCATCCGGGTCGACAGTTGCCGGATCCCAAAAAGCAAATTCGCGCAGACCGTTGGTTGGGCGATAGCGTAGAACGTCGATGATACCTCCACTGCCTATTTTATCGCCACCGGCCCCGGTGTCGCGTCGGTATGTTAATCTTGGATTGATTGTCAGGGTTAGATTTCTAGTCAACTGAATATTCATTTTGATATTCAAATTTGTACGACGAACGCCTGAACCCATAATAATACCGTTGTCTTCTGAGTTGGTTAAAGATGCATTGAAACGGAATTTTTCGGTGCCTCCTCCTACGGTAAAGTTGGTGGAATAATTAAATGGTGTTTCGCTCATAACCTCGTCTTGCCAATCGCGTGTTGTGGCTCGTTGATAGATGTCAAGATCGAGAGGGTTACCGAAATTAGCTCGATAATATTTTGCATTTGAACTACGTGTTCCGTTTGCTGCAGCCCAATCATATTGATAGCGTACAAAATCAGATGTGTCCATTAGATCAAGCTTTTTCGCTAATTTGCTAATTGACATTTGTGCATTGAATCCAACTGATACTTTACCTTGTTGGGCTGATTTTGTAGTAACAACAACTACACCGTTACCACCTTTTGCACCGTAAATAGCAGTCAAAGATGCATCTTTTAAAACATCTATCGAAGCAATATCTGCGGGGGGGATATCATTTATGTTGTCAGTTTGAAAACCATCAACAATATAAAGTGGTTCGTTGCTTTGGGTAACGGACGTTCCTCCACGTACCCGAATATTGATGTCTGCTCCCGGTGCACCATCCACGGTAGTCACTTGCACGCCGGCTATTTTTCCTTGCAAAGCTACAGCTGCAGATGTGACAGGTACCGCTGCTAGTTTGGCTCCGGAAATAGAACCAACAGAACCTGTTAAGTCTTTTCGTGCCTTACTGCCGTAACCAATAACAACGATCTCTTCGATTGCTTGTGAGTCATCTTTGAGAATAACTTTTAGTGTTTTGCCGGCTACAGCATCTACTTCTTGTGTCTCCATTCCTACGTAGGAAATGACGACTCGCTTTCCTTTGCGGAGGGTAAGAGAAAACTGCCCTTCCAAATCGGTGATTACACCGTTTGAATTATTGCCTTTCTCTACTACTGAAGCTCCGATGATAGGTTCACCCTGTGAGTCAACCACCGAACCTTTTACCGTCATGTTTTGAGCAAATACTCCAATGGGTACCATTAATAATAGTACAAACAAAAGAAGTAATTTGCTTCTCAACTTTTCATTTTTTTGTTTCATGATAGCATTACTTTGGTTAAACAATTAATTATTTTCAACTTGTTAAATAGATTTCTGTTTACTCGTTAATTATTCACTGACTAAACTATTTATGTATACTTCGAGGTTTGTGTATCCTTCTTTATTTAGATTCGTTTTATACCCATCTGAAGCATCTTTACTATTTAAACCGTGCTTCATTTCCCAGCTGTCGGATATTCCATCTTCGTCAGTGTCTTTTATATTAGCTGCGGTAGTTCCCCCGTTTGTTAGTACCGGCCAGGGATTGGTTGTTCCTTCGGGTGTTGCATCAGAGGGCATATCTATCAGCCCTGGAGAATCTTTTGCATTTGGAGTCACACTTCCTATGTACTGTGCTGTACCCGTTTGGGTTTCACGAATAATTCTTTTGTCTATGAGGTCACGTTGGATGGAACAACCGGCTTTTTTTAATACGAGATTATATGCTTCTTCTGCCCCATGAGTCGTAATGACGTCTGCAAACAATGGCTCTGATAAACGCATGTCTTGTTTTACTTGATCTGTAAAGGTGTTGTCGCAAGCATTCTTGTCTATTTGTTCGTAAATACCTTTTGTCCAATTGTCACGACTGACTTCGGGGTGTCCCTCAATAACATTTCCTGTTACATAAAATTTTCCCCAAACGTGTTCCATAGGGTTCCAGACGTTAGGACTTCCATCTGCTCGATGACAGTATTTTGTTGTACGAACTCCTATTGAGGCTATGCGATAGCGAATTGGTTGATTTTTGGGTGTAGCCGGACCGGGTTTGTAATAGTTGTTAACGATATTCACTTTCATTCCTTCTCCTCCATAACATCCGTTACCCGCCCAGTTGTAGAATACATTATTGCGCATATCTACATGTTCACGTTGTTGGGTGCTTGGGCGTGGTCCGAGTCGGGGTACCCGACTTTCGTGGTGAGCTAGTAAGTTATGGTGGAAAGACGCTTTATCTCCTCCCCATATTGCGCCGTAACCATGTCTTCCCTTAGCATGTCCCGCTGTGCGAAGACTTTCAGAAATCAAACACCACTGTACTGTTAGATTTTCTCCTCCGTAAACAGAACAGCATTCGTCTACAGACCAACTAATGGAGCAATGGTCAATAATTACGTTTTTACAATCCGTACTGCCTAGTCCGTCAGGTTCACCTCCTCCTTCGTTGCCAACACGAAAACGTAGATAGCGAACTATAATATTATCAGCCTGAATGGTAACCGGATAGCGTGCAATGCAAATTCCTTGTCCGGGTGCCGTTTGTCCGGCAATGGTTAAATCACCACTTACAATTCTTAAATTGTTATTTAGAAAGATTGTTCCAGCAATATCAAAGACGATTGTACGTGCTCCTTTCTGCATAACTGCATGACGTAAAGTGCCTTTTTCTAGTCCATCTTGTAGTGTAGTGACATGATACACTTTTCCACCGCGTCCACCAGTGGCATATCTACCAAAGCCTTCTGCACCGGGAAAAGCAACTAAGTTAGATGCGGTAGCTTTACACACGCCTCCCCATATCAATAATAGAAAGAGTATTTGGATGAGATATTTATCCGAAAAAGTTTGTATCGGGCTATTTACTTGTCTATTCATAGTATTCTTGAGATAACTTCAAGGTGCAAAAATAGACTGCGAAAATCATAAATTAGGGGAATATTTATCGGAAAAGGTGCATTTAGACGGAATCTCGTAACGTCACAAAAGAAACATGTAACACCTCTTTGGACTTACTCTTCAAATAGCTACTATATTTGTCTCTCTATTTTTAGTATAATGAAAAACAACAGTATGAAAAAGCTATTTTTAGTGATGACATTGCTTCAGGTGTTTACAATTTGTAATGCTGAGAAGAAAGAGTTTAAAAGCCCTGACGGCAGATTATTAGTGGTGGTTTCCGACGAAAATGGTTCCCCGTCATATTCAGTTAACTACAATGGTATCCTTTTCCTGAAACCGTCTCCGTTAGGATTACGAACAAATATCGGTGATTTTTCTCATAACATGTATTTTGCCGGAGATGTAAAGACGTCGGCTATTGATGAAACTTATAAGTTGCGCAACATTAAACAAAGTAAGGTTCATTATACCGCTACAGAAGCTGTTTGCTCATTTATGCAACAAGGAAAACGCATATTTGATGTTGTATTTCGTATCAGTAATAAGGATGTAGCTTTTAAATATAAGATATTCTCTCAAGGTGAAACCCATAGTTGTGTCGTTCAAGAAGAAGTTACCGGGTTTGTGCTTCCTGAAGGCACAACAACTTTCCTTTGTCCGCAAAGTAAACCAATGGGTGGATTTGCTCGTACATCTCCCAGTTACGAAACTCCTTATACGGTAGATGATGCTTTGGGCAAAAATGGCTGGGGTGAAGGTTATACGTTCCCATGCCTTTTCAAGAATGGTAATAAGGGATGGGTTTTGATCTCTGAAACAGGAGTGAACGGCAGCTATTGCGGAAGTCGTTTACTTGGAAAGACTGATGGATTATACACCATAGGTTTTCCTCAAACAGGAGAGTGTAATGGTAACGGCACTGTTGCACCGGGTGTTGCATTGCCGGGCGAAACTCCCTGGCGAACAATTACAGTAGGCGAAACATTGGCTCCTATTGTGGAAACCACAGTTCCTTTTGATGTAGTCAGTCCGTTGTATGACGCTTCAAAGGAATATGTATACGGCGGTGGCTCGTGGAGTTGGATTATTGGAATGGATGGTAGCACTGTTTACGATGAGCAAATCCGTTATATTGATTTTTCTGCGGCAATGAAATTCCAATCGGTATTGATTGATGCACTTTGGGATACACAAATTGGACGTGATAAAATTGCAAAACTAGCGCAATACGCTGCAAGTAAAGGAGTAGCTCTTTATCTGTGGTATAATTCTAATGGTTATTGGAATGATGCTCCTCAGTCGCCTCGTGGCTTTATGGACAATGCCATTGCGCGACGCAAAGAGATGAAATGGATGCAAAGTATTGGGATTAGGGGCATAAAGGTTGATTTCTTTGGTGGCGACAAACAGCATACCTTGCAACTGTATGAAGATATTTTGGCTGATGCCAACGAGTATGGACTGCTTGTTGTGTTCCATGGATGTACTTTACCTCGGGGCTGGGAAAAAATGTATCCTAATTTTGCGTCTGCTGAAGCGGTACTAGCTAGTGAAAATCTTCATTTCTCTCAAGGAAGTTGTGACAATGAAGCGTTTAACGCCTGCCTGCATCCTTTTATTAGAAACACTGTGGGCAGTATGGACTTTGGAGGAAGTGCCTTAAATAAATATTATAATTCGAACAACGCTCCAAGAGGTAGCCGTAGGGTGACTTCCGATGTTTTTGCATTGGCTACTGCTGTTTTGTTCCAGAGTCCGGTTCAGCATTTTGCCTTGGCTCCTAATAACTTAACGGATGCTCCTTCATGGGCCATAGATTTTATGAAGCAAGTTCCTACTACATGGGATGAAGTACGTTACATTGACGGTTATCCTGGAAAATATATTATTTTAGCACGTCGCCATGCCGATAAATGGTATATTGCGGGGGTTAATGCTCAAAAGGAATCTCTGAACGTTAAAGTTCATTTGCCAATGATACCAGCCGGCGAATCTGTACAGATCTATACCGATAACTTGCAGTTGGAAGGTAGTATAAAGCAAGTCAAAATGAATAAAAAACAGGAAGTTCAGTTATCAATACCTTGTAACGGTGGATTTTTGATTGTAAAATAGATTAATCATAATACGATGAGAACATGTAGCTTATTTCTTATTTTGTGTTTGGGAATGTCAACTCTGTTGGCACAAGATTACCAAAAGACATCATCAGGTATCAAAACTTCTCAAGGAGGTATTGATCTGGAATTGCAATTTATTACACCATCTGTAGTAAGAGTAGTGAAAGCTCCGCAAGGTCATGTGTACACTAAAGAGAGCGTCTCTGTAATAGTTAAACCTCAAAAGGTTAATTTCCAAACGACAGCGAAAGATGGCCAAATTATATTGATTTCCAGATCTATTAAGATTTGTGTGAATACTCAAACAGGGGCAATCACTTACCAGACTAGTAAGGGTGAAACTTTATTGACGGAAAAAGAAACAGGTCCAAAGTTTATTGACTTCAACGATGCAGGAGTAAAAACATATACTGCTTACCAACCTTTTCTGCTAGATAAAGAAGAGGCTATTTATGGTTTGGGACAGTTGCAAAACGGAAAAATGATTCAGCGAAACATGACCAAGAATCTGATTCAAGGTAATGTTGAAGATGTATCTCCTTTCTTTCAGTCAACAAAAGGCTATGGACTTTTTTGGGATAACTATTCTCCCACGCTTTTTACTGATAATGAATCTGAAACATCTTTCCGTTCTGAGGTAGCTGATTGTATTGATTATTATTTTATGTATGGCGCCAATGCTGATGGTGTAATTTCACAAATGCGCTACCTGACTGGAGAGGTGCCTATGTTTCCGTTATGGACATACGGGTTTTGGCAAAGCAAAGAGAGATACAAAAGTCAAGAGGAAACTGTAGGGGTTGTTAAGAAATACCGTGAATTAGGAGTGCCTCTTGATGGAATCATACAAGATTGGCAATATTGGGGGAATAATTATCTTTGGAATGCAATGGAGTTTAAAAATCCGTCATTCAGTGATCCTCAAAGAATGATTGACGAGGTGCATAACATGAATGCTCACATGGTTATTTCCATATGGTCTTCATTCGGTCCAATGACCAAGCCTTACAAAGAAATGGAAAAGAAGGGCATGTTGTTTAATATTTCAACTTGGCCTCAATCGGGTCTTGAGACTTGGCCGCCCGAGATGGATTACCCTTCCGGGGTACGCGTATATGACGCTTATAATCCCGAGGCTCGCAATATCTATTGGAAGTATCTGAATGAAGGTATCTTCAAAAAGGGAATGGATGGTTGGTGGATGGACTCAACAGAACCTGATCATCTCGACTGGAAGCCTGAAGATATGGATACTAAAACTTTTTTAGGTTCTTTTCGTAAAGTACGGAATATCTATCCTCTAATGACGGTTGGAGGAGTGTATACTCATCAGCGTGCGGTGTCAAATGATAAACGTGTGTTTATACTTACGCGTTCAGGTTTCGTAGGCCAACAGCGTTATGGAGCAAACGTATGGACAGGTGATGTGGCTTCTACTTGGGAGAGTCTTCGTAACCAGATACCGGCAGGACTGAACTTCTCTCTTTGTGGTATGCCGCATTGGAATAGTGATATTGGCGGTTTTTTTGCTGGGCATTATAACAAATCATGGAATGATGGGTCAGGTTCTAAAAACCCCATGTTTCAGGAGTTATATGTGCGTTGGTTGCAATTTGGTGCATTTACACCCATGATGCGTTCACACGGTACAGATGTGCCGAGAGAAATTTATAATTTCGGTGTGAAAGGTGAGCCTGTGTATGATGCCATTGAAAAGATGATAAAATTGAGATATTCATTGTTGCCTTATATTTATTCTACCTCATGGGACGTTACAAACAATCAGTCGACTTTTATGCGGGCATTGGTCATGGATTTTGTTGACGATAAAAAGGTATGGGATATTAATGATCAATATATGTTTGGTAAGTCACTACTTGTAGCTCCTATTGTTCATGCACAATATACGCCTGAAAAGGCAGTCAAAGTTTCCGAAGAAGAGGGCTGGAACAGAGACTCTTCAAAGAAGGTTGGAAATAATGCCCTAACTAACTTTGCTGAAACAAAAACGACTAAGTTATATCTTCCGGCTGGTGCTGTTTGGTATGACTTTTGGACAAATCAGAAACAGGTGGGTGGTCAGGAAATAACGAAAGAAACAAGCCTTGATGCCATTCCATTATTTGTAAAGGCAGGTAGTATTATTCCGATGGGCCCCGATGTGCAATATGCTACTGAAAAATCGTGGGATCAGCTCGAACTACGTGTTTACACTGGTGCTGATGGCTCTTTTACCCTATATGAAGATGAATTCGATAATTATAACTACGAAAAAGGAGCATATGTTGAAATACCCATGAAATGGCATGATTCTGGTCGTAAGTTAACCATTGGAAACACTAAAGGGAGCTATCCCGGTATGCTAAAGAATAGAACTTTAAAGGTTATTCTACAAGATGGAAAACAGAAAATAGTTCATTATAACGGGAAGAAAGTGACGGTTTCATTTTAATTTGAGGCTTGTTGTCTGCGTGTTAATTTCTAAATTATAAGATCAATGAAGAAGTTGTTAATTCGAGCTTTCATACTAAGATCGACTGTCGTGTTACTAGGGCTAACAAGTGTAACAAGCCTTTCTTCCCAAGTCATTCAATCAACATTTTCTGCTAATGGCATCTCTTGTACTTTAAAGGAAGGAATGTTGCAGGTTGATTTTGTGACTCCGGATATAGTAAGGGTGCAATACACGAAAGAGGCTAAGTTTGTTGGGAACGGAACAGATGTTTGTGTCCCTCGTAACCAAGAGAGGGTTCGCTTTTCTCATCGGAAAGAGGCGCAACATTTTTGGCTAAAGTCGGATAGTTTAATTGTCAAGGTAGATATTCGTACAGGGGCTATTTCGTATTTTGATACGAATGGTTCAGCTTTGTTGCGTGAAGATGCTATGATTCCAAGAGTCGGCACTAAAGTGTTCACGGAGCGAGTTACTTATGATGAGGCGTCAAAGCGAGTAGAAAAAACAGCTAATGGCGATATAGAGGTTAAAACGGTATTGACTCGCGACACAGTGGGGGCTAGTTGGAAGTACAAGATGAACTTTCGCTGGATGCTTTCGGAAGCACTTTACGGTCTGGGATCGCACATGGAAGATTATATGAATCTGAAAGGAAAAGAACTGTATCTGTGCCAACATAATCTCAAAGCGATGGTTCCGGTGATCAACTCAACAGCCGGTTACGGATTATTGTTTGATGCCGGATGCAGTATGCTGTTTCGAGATACAGAAGAGGTGGGCTATGTGGAACTGGAGGCTGCCAAGCAGATAGACTATTATTTTATGAAGGGAAAGACAATGGATGCTGTGATTGCCAATTATCGTCTGCTAACGGGTAAATCGCCCATGATGCCTCTTTATCTTTTTGGCTATATTCAATCAAAAGAACGGTATGTGAGTTCGGATGATTTAATAAACACGTTAAAGCTGTTTCGTCAAAAACAGATTCCTGTTGATATGATTGTTCAGGATTGGAATTATTGGCCTGATGGTCAGTGGGGGCGTATGAGCATGAACCCGACCTTTTATCCTGATAAAAAGAAGCTGACCGACGAAATTCATGCGATGAATGCTAAATTAATGATTTCAATTTGGCCTAATGCGGTGAATAGTCCTCAAACTGATGATTTTAAACAGAAAGGACTGCTTTTCAACGGCACAACTGTTTATGATGCATTTAATCCTTTGGGAAGAGACTTGTATTGGAACTATGCAAACAAGGAATTCTTTAGTAATGGCTTTGACGCTTGGTGGTGTGACTCATCTGAACCATTGGACGCTGATTGGAAATTTATGGATGCCAGTTATGGTCCGGACAGTCATGAGAGGCGTTGGAAACTGAATACAGAGATATTGAGTGATGCTTTAGGAGCGGAGCGTAGTCAGTTGTATTCTTTGTATCACGCCATGGGCATTTATGAAAATCAACGTGTCACAAATGCATCCAAGCGAGTTGTTAATCTCACTCGGTCTAGCTATGCGGGGCAGCAACGCTTTTCAACCATTACTTGGAATGGAGATACACATGCCACATGGAAGTCTTTTGCACAAATGATTCCTGCCGGACTGAATTTTATGGCTACCGGTTGCCCCTATTGGTCAATAGATATTGGTGCCTTTTTTGTTAAAAAGGGCCCTCAATGGTTTTGGAAAGGTGATTATGACAAAGGAGTGGATGATATGGGATATCGCGAATTATATACACGAATGTTTCAGTTTGGAGCATTTCTTCCGGTTTTCAGAAGCCATGGGACTGATACACCTCGTGAAGTATGGCGCTTTGGTAAGCCGGGCGATCCTTTCTACGATAGTTTGATAAGTATGCTTCACTTGCGGTATCGCATGCTTCCGTATATTTATTCTTTAGCCGGAAAGGTGTATCGTGAAAGTTACACAATGACACGGGCCTTGTCTTTTGATTTTTCTTCAGATGCAGGTGTCGCTGATTTGAAAGACGAATTTATGTTTGGCCCCTCCTTCTTAGTTGCTCCGGTTACGAACCCAATGTATTTCACAACTAATTCTACTCCTCTGGAGAATGCAGATAAGAGTCGTCGTGTTTATTTGCCTTTAGGTGCAGATTGGATTGATTTCTGGACGGGAACAGCTTTAAAAGGGGGGCAATGGGTTAAAGCTGACGCTACTATTGATAAAATCCCTTTGTTTGTAAGGCAGGGGGCAATTATTCCTATGGGACCAGTTATGCAATATACATCTGAAAAAAAGGATGGCGAATGGGAAATACGCATTTATCCGGGTGCCGATGGTTCGTTTACTGTATATGAAGACGAAGGTGATAATTACAAGTATGAACAAGGTTCCTGTTCTACCTATCGCTTAGACTGGAACGACAAACAGAATACATTAACAATTTCTGATCGTAATGGTACGTTTCCAGGGATGCCAACCTCCCGTAAATTACGATTGGTAAAGGTTGGCAAAGGCTCCGGAGTTGGGATAATAGAAACTGCTAAGGAACAATGTATTGAATATAACGGCCGTAAATTGGCAGTGAAATTATAAATAAAATCAACCTATATTAATACCGAATGAAGAAGTTATTTTTATCAGGCTTGTCATTGCTATTGGCTTTGACTGCCACAACGGGAATTGCTCAGAATCCCATTATTCAAACGAAGTACACGGCAGATCCGGCTCCTATGGTTTATAATGACACGGTTTTTCTATATACAACTCACGATGAGGATGATGCCGAAGGATTTAAGATGCTTGATTGGTTGCTCTACACCTCTACGGATATGGTTAACTGGACAGATCACGGAACTGTGGCATCTTTGAAAAGCTTTGAATGGGTGAAACGAGATAACGGCGCTTGGGCAGAACAAGTTATTGAACGTAATGGCAAGTTCTACATGTATTGCCCCATACACGGCAATGGAATAGGGGTCTTGGTTGCTGATAGTCCTTATGGTCCATTTAAAGATCCTCTAAATAAACCTTTGGTATGGCAAAAAGAACATTGGGATGATATTGATCCTACAGTGTTCATTGATGATGATGGTCAGGCTTATATGTATTGGGGAAATCCCAATGTTTATTATGTAAAGCTCAACGAGGACATGATTTCCTACTCAGGTGATATTGTTAAATTGAGCGAACGCCCGAAACATTATCAGGAAGGTCCCTGGACATATAAACGTAACGGGCATTATTACATGGCTTTTGCTTCTACTTGTTGTCCCGAGGGGATTGGTTATGCAATGAGTAATACACCTACCGGTCCTTGGGAAACCAAAGGATACATTATGCGGCCTACAGAAAAATCCAGAGGCAATCATCCAGGAATCATTGATTATAAAGGGAATTCTTATGTATTTGGGTTAAATTATGACTTGCTTCGAAGAGAAACGCCTGAGCATCGTGAACGGCGTTCTGTTTCAGTTGCTAAAATGACTTATAATCCGGACGGAACAATCAATGAAGTTCCTTATTGGTCAGAAACGAAGCTCGAACAAATAGGCTCTTTCAATCCTTATCGGAAAGTACAGGCTGTGACTATGGCTTGGGGCTATGGGCTAAAAACGGAACAATCAGCAAATAATAAAATGTACCTCACTCATATTGATAACAATGAATATTTGTGCGTTCGTGGTGTTGATTTTGGAGCGAAAGGTGCTAAGAAATTTATAGTTAACGCTGCATGTGATAGCATGGAAGGTCTTATTGAAATTCGTTTGGATGGTGCTGACGGACCATTAGTTGGAACGGTTAAGGTGAAGCCTAGTGGTAGTTCTGATAAATATGAACTGATGTCATGTCCCATAAAAGGAGCCAAACAGATACACGATCTGTACCTATGCTTTAAAGGCAAAAAGGCAAATGATTTATTCAAACTCGATTATTGGGAATTCAAATAATTGATATGCATATTTAAAGTTATCGAAATGAAACACAAATCTTTCTTATTATTGTTTTTATTTATGTTTGCATTAAAGGGTTTTTCTCAGAATCCTATCATTCAAACATTATATACGGCCGATCCGGCTCCTATGGTATATAACGATAAGGTTTATCTATATACGACTCACGATGAAGATGGTTCCACTTGGTTTACGATGAATGATTGGCGACTTTACACAACAACAGACATGGTAAACTGGACTGATCACGGAGCTGTTTTAAAATATACGGATTTTAGCTGGGGTAAAGCAAACGCCTGGGCTGCCCAATGCATAGAACGCAACGGCCGTTTCTACATGTATGTTCCGTTAACGGGACAAGACAACCAAGGTGCTATTGGTGTGGCAGTTGCCGACAGTCCTTATGGTCCTTTTATAGATCCGTTGGGTAAACCACTTGTTAAAAGCGGGAAAGGTGATATTGACCCTACTGTATTTATTGATGATGATGGTCAAGCGTATCTTTACTGGGGAAATCCAAACTGTTATTACGTCAAACTGAATGAGGATATGATTTCGTATAAAGGAGATATTGTAAGTGTCCCCATGACAGTAGAGTCTTTTGGCAAGCGCGAAGGAAATCCAGAAAGAGCTACGCTTTACGAAGAAGGACCTTGGCTTTACAAACGCAATGGATTGTATTATCTTTTATTTGCTGCCGGCCCAATTCCCGAGCATTTAGGCTACGCAACTAGTAACAGCCCAACTGGTCCTTGGAAATACGGTGGAGTATTAATGCCTGCTGAGGGACGTAGTTTTACCAATCATCCAGGGATAATTGATTTTAAAGGTAACACTTATCTTTTTTATCACAATGGGGCTTTACCCGGTGGAAGCGGGTTTACTCGTTCAGTCTGTGTTGAAGAACTCGCAATAAACAAAGATAAGTCATTGCCTCAACTAAAGATGACGAATGGTGTTTCGAAACCTTTGGGAACACTGAATCCTTATGTGAAGACAGAAGCGGAAACGATTGCATGGTCCGAGGGCGTTAAGTCCGGCCATGATCAGCGTGTGGGAGTCTTTGTTACTGCAACAGCAAACGGTAGTTACACGAAAGTAAGGAACGTAGATTTTCAGAATACTGTTGCTAGAAGCTTCATAGCCAGAGTAGGGACAACCCACAATGGCAACGTTGAAATGGAAATCCGGTTAGATAAGATCGATGGGCCACTAGTTGGTACAATTAAGGTTCCATGTACTGGAGGCAGTGATCGATGGGCTTTGATTGAGACGCATGTTACTCCTATAACAGGAGTTCATGATGTTTTCTTTGTTTTCAAAGGAAGAGCTGCCAGCAACATTATGTATTTTGATTATTGGAGGTTTACGAAATAACAGTTAGAAAAAGAGAACCGTATGAAACACGCATACGGTTTCTCTTTTATTTTTTGTAGGCTTCTGCAAACTCAACAGAGATGCTGTTGTTGAAGCTTTTGCAAACTTCGGCTGAAAAATCTTTCCCACAAGCTATAACCTTGTCCCACTGGGCATCATCAAGATTGTCCAGATCCCGTAATCTGACATCATATTTGAGCAGTCCGTAAATAAGACCCGCATTAAAGTTGTCTCCAGCTCCAATTGTACTCACAGCTTGCAATGGAGTTACAGAATACTCTTTTGATAAACAATTGGTACGCAATGTAATATTGTTTGCACCCGATGTGCAGATAAAGTTAGGGCAATAAAATTTTATTTTGTCCTTGTATACTTTATCAACATCTTGCAGTCCATACATATAGAAGAAGTCTTCTGATGAGCCTCTGACAATATGAGCATATTCTAAATTTTCTATAAGGGTAGGAGCCAGTTTCATGGCTTCATCTTTATGTGTGCTCCTGAAATTAGGATCATAGTAGATAATGGCTTTTCGTTCTTTTGCTAACTCAAGTAGCTCGGTCATTTTATCTCGAAGAACCGGGTTTAAGGCATAAAAAGAGCCGAAAACAACAATATCATCTTCATTAATTTGCGGAAAAATTACATCCAATCGTTGTTTGGGATATTCTTTATAAAAAATGTACTCCGCATCACCTTTATCGTTTAGAAATGCTAAAGATACTGGTGATTTACCGTCAGGAAACACATTTACGTGATCTGTTGATATCCCGTTTTCCTGCATAAAGTCAAGAATGGTTCTTCCAACCCGGTCATTGCCAGTTTCGCTTATAAAACGTACATCCACACCCATTCTCCCCAAGGAAATCATGCCGTTGAAGACGGAACCTCCCGGAACAGCAGCCGATGGCTTGTCTTTTTTGAAAATGATGTCGAGAATGGTTTCTCCTATTCCGATTACTTTACGCATAGTTCTCTTGATTTTTCACCTAAATAACCTCCATGATGACGTTTGGAATATTCTTCGATTGTGAATTTTGTTTGCTTCATAGTCTGAACAACCAATATATCTCCTATTACAGTCATCACAGTTGTAGACGTGGTTGGAGTCATGCCCAATGTGCAAACTTCATCGGGTTTACCGGTACAAAGGCATACGTCCGACTCTTTGGCAAGTGGACTGTCGGCATTTCCGGTAATGACAATAAACTTCAGATTACGATTCAGATTGTGAGCCAATTGGGTGAGTTCAACAATCTCCCTTGTCTTGCCCGAGTTAGATATAAGTAACAGCAAGTCATTTTCTTGCAAAATACCCAAATCACCGTGTTGTGCCTCGCTAGGATGCAAAAAAACAGAAGGAACTCCTGTGGAGCAGAAAGTTGTGGCAATGTTCATGGCTATTTGACCGGCCTTACCCATACCTGAAGTGACCAGCTTTCCTTTCTTTCGGTGTATTTGCTCTACAATAAGTTCAACCGCTTTTTCGTATGCATCAGTTACCGGAATGTTAAGAACGGCATTTGCCTCTTTCTGCAAGAGAGTTTGAATCGATTCAATCATTATTATCAGTTAAATTAGGTTTTTTCAAGATGTTTATCAGTTCGTTGAATGAATTTGCTACCAAGTAGTACTCATTCTTTTCTAATCCACGTATGAATTGGGCTTGAGCCATCTGCTGCAAAGCTTTCAGTAAAGTATCATAAAAGCCGTTTACATTATAAAAGATGACTTTTTTGTGATGGTATCCTATGGTTGAGGCTGCCATTACATGGAAAACCTCGTCTAACGTACCAATTCCACCCGGAAGAGCTACAAGTATATCAGACTCTTCAACAATAACGTCTTTTCGGTCACTCAGGTTAACTGTGTGTATCAGTCTGTCGGGAAGAGTACTTACTTTGCCATTCTTTTCGAGTATCTTAGGAACAACTCCTATGAGTGTAGCTCCGTTTGCCTTAGCTGCCGAAGCAATGTCCTCCATCAATCCTAAATTTGCTCCTCCGTATATAATTGTCTTTTTTTCTTTACCTAACCACTCGCCAAGTTGACGCGTAGTTTCCACATATACAGAGGGTAATCTGTTGGATGCAGAGCAAAATATTCCTATCTTTTCCATTAAGCTTGATGTATTATAGCCTGCAAATATCTGCAATTTCCTATAAATGGCAATAAGTTTTGTTGTATTTTTGTGCCCTTGTACCAATAACCAATTAGAAAACAATGAATTATAATCAGTATACATTGCCCAATGGACTTCGCATCATTCATGAATCGTCGGTCTCAAAAGTAACTTATGCCGGCTTTGCTGTAGATGCAGGTACCCGCGACGAGAGCTCCTCTGAGCAGGGAATGGCCCATTTGGTTGAGCATCTTATTTTTAAAGGTACTACTCACCGGCGCGCATGGCATATCTTAAACCGCATGGAAAATGTAGGAGGAGATTTGAATGCATATACCAACAAAGAAGAAACAGTCCTTTACGCATCGTTCCTGACAGAAGATTTGGACCGAGCGGTAGAGCTTATGAGTGATATGGTGTTTCACTCAACCTTTCCCGATCATGAACTTGATAAAGAAAAAGAGGTCATTTTAGATGAGATCCAATCATACGAAGATAATCCTTCCGAACTTATTTTCGATGACTTCGAAGACATGATTTTCAAGGATCATTCCTTAGGGCGTAACATTCTAGGAAACCCTCAATCGCTGAACCAGATAACGCGTGAAGATATTATACGTTTCTGGAGCAATTATTATCAACCATCCAATATGGTCTTTTTTGTTCTTGGAAATGTTGATTTCAAGAAAGTAATACGTTTGGCAGAGAAGTATACGGGGCACTTGACATTGAGCGATCGGATTTCCGAACGCATTATGCCGCCCCTTTATGTTCCTCAGCATAAATTGATCCATAAAGAGACACATCAGGCTCATGTAATGGTTGGCAACCGAGGATATGATGCGCATAACAACAAGCGTACGGGTTTATATTTATTGAATAACATGCTTGGAGGTCCCGGCATGAATAGCCGTTTGAATGTTTCTTTGCGTGAGCGTAAAGGCCTTGTTTACAGTGTGGAATCTAATTTGACTTCGTACACGGATACAGGTATTTTCTGCATTTATTTTGGTACAGATCCCAATGATGTTGACCGGTGTTTGACCCTCACGTACAAGGAATTGAAGAAGTTATGTGATTTGAAATTGACACCTTCTCAACTTGCAGCGGCCAAAAAGCAATTGATTGGGCAAATCGGAGTGGCCTCCGATAATAACGAGAATAACGCTTTGGGAATGGCTAAGACCTTCCTTCATTATAACAGATACGAAGCATCCGAGGCCGTTTATAAACGAATAGAAAGCATTACTTCATCAGAATTGCTTGAAATTGCTAATGAGTTGTTTGGGGAGGAGCAGCTTTCAACACTCATTTATAAGTAAAACCAAAGCCTGTTGAGTTGCGTAATAAAATGAATCTCTGAAAAGATAATTCACATTCATCTCCTCAGAGATTCACAAGAGAGAATCACCAACACAAAATCAACTATTTATAGCTTTTTTTGAGCTTGTTGACTGCATTTTCCAATGATTCAGTCGGCTCAATAATGTTGTAGCTTTCCCAGAAATTTCCATCATAAAAATTCAATACCTTCTCTGAAAGAACTTGATTGGCCTTGAAACTTTCCCTATAAGTGATGGTAGATGCAGCATTGTCGAGCCGGTCAGTCATTACCATTTCAGAGATAACAGTGTATCCCGTCGAGAAGAGTTTACGTTTCCAGTCACACTTAAATTTTATTTCAGTACGCACATAATTCAAATAAGTGCGTCCGCCCATTTGTCTGTAAGTAACCAGATAAGATAAGTTTTCGGGTTTAAATCGGAGTCCAACCGGCTTACTTCGTAGAATAAGAGACGTGGCCTTGATCTTATCACGCATGTCGAGTGCAAACTCCATGCGTGTAATGGCCTGAGTTTCCCTATCAATATACAGTGTACCCTGATACAATGGTTCATCCAGCATCATACGCGGTTCAAAACGAATAGCATAATGTGGTCTGTTGTCAATGTTTACGTAATCATTGAATGTATAATTGTAATACATCAAACAATCCTTGCTGAGCAACACATCCGGATTTTTAACCATATCGATAAAGATTGCCTGTGTGGGGCCTCCCAATAGTTTAATGGCAAGAGTATCTCCTTCGTGGGGACTTAACAACCGTCTTCCTTTGAAAACTTTCACTCTATCTTTGCTGATATCTTCCGTGTAGGCCGATTTGTAGACGTTGATTACCGCTTCACAGATACTGATGTATTTTTTTCTTTTTTGAGAAGCTTCTCTGTAAAATCCAGTGTACATGGCAGGCTTGTCGTTGTAATTTTCCGGGATACGCACCAATGCCTGTTCAACGATTTTGCGTGCATCTACCGGCTTTACTACCACCTCATTTAACACCACAGTATTCGGCGTAATATAAATCACCCTATCATCTACATCTTTCTGATTGATATGAATAGTGGCCGTTTCGTAACCGATGTGTGATATCTCTATAAGATGCGCATGCAAGCTTTTCTTTACTTTCAGCGTAAAGGCTCCATCAGAGTTTGTAATGGTACCCACATTACTTCCGGGCACAGAAACGTTTACGTATTCGAGCGGACGTTTATTCTTTTGGCTTTTTACGATTCCGCTGATTACAAATACATCCTCATTCTCTTGGGCACGTATAGAGTGATTCGTTAAACTGAATAGAAAAACGATGAAGAGGATAATGGAGGAGTTTACAGACATTTTCATGGTGGAATGATTTAAAGGTCAATAATCCGTAAATGCTTGTCTTTCAATACATAAACAAATTGAAGAATCGCTTTGTTGAATGGGTGCCCCAGATAAAATCACTGAATTTGGTCTCAGAACAGACAAATGTTACTATATTTGCCCTATACCTATCTTGTATAGTATGAAAACAAAGATGTTTAAAATGAAAACAAGGCTCTTTTTTGCCTTTTTGGTGTTTAGTCCCTCCTATATATGTGCAGGTAATGAGGTCGATTCCCTGCTGAATGAACTCGATAAAATTATTGCTGTTCATCGTTCTTTCAGTATGAAGAAAGAAGTGCGTATTGATGAACTCAAAAGGAATACCCCACCTGCTACTTCCCTTACATCTTTGTATGATAGGAATAGGAAGCTTTACAAAGAGTATAGGGCTTATATTTGTGATTCAGCTATTCATTATCTAAATAAGAATATTGAGTTAGCCGGTAAAATGAACGATCGCATGAAGCAAGATGAAAGTAAGCTTTTGCTGTCCTATCAGCTGGCGTCTTCAGGGATGTATAAAGAGGCCGTAGATATTCTCGAAAGTATTGATCGTGGTACTATAAACGCTCGGTTTCTTACAGATTATTATTCTTGCTTCGATCATGTGTACGGTGAATTGGCCTTTTATACGCAAGATAAGGTTAGTTCTGCAGGTTACCGAAAAATATCTGATGCGTACAAAGATTCTCTTTTCCATGTGGTTGATCATTCTACGGATTTGTATCTGTCAATGAAAGAAACAGCCTATAGAGACAATAGTGAATTTGCCGAAGCACTTCAAGTAAATGATATGCGGCTCTCCAAAGTTAAGTCTGGAACACCGGAGTATGCTTTGATAACATTTCATAGAGCCCTGGCTTTTCAACAAAATGGTGATCGGAATCAAGAAAAGAAATTTCTGGCTCTTTCGGCTCTTTCAGATATTCAATCGGCTATAAAAGACCATGCTTCCTTATGGATGCTGGCGCAGTTACTTTATGAAGACGGAGATGTGGAGCGGGCTTATCATTACATACGCTTTTCCTGGGATGAAACTAATTTTTATAATGCACGTTTAAGAAGCTTGCAAAGTGCAGGTATTCTATCTCTTATAGATAAAACGTATCAGGCAAAAATAGAACGACAGAATAGGCAGTTAGAGAATTACCTGATACTGATTAGTGCATTGGTTATTCTGTTATTTGTTGCTTTGGCATACATTTATTGTCAGATGAAAAAACTTTCGGTAGCAAGGAATAACCTCCAGCAAGTTAACGAACAACTTAAGGCATTAAATGAGGAGCTGAAACAGATAAATGGCTGCTTGCAGTCAACCAATATAGAACTTTCTGAGTCCAACCAAATTAAAGAAGAGTACATTGGCCGTTTTATCAAGTTATGCTCTACTTACATAGACAAGTTGGATGCTTATCGTCGTATGGTCAGTAAGAAAATATCGGGTGGCCAGACTGCTGAACTTTTGCGCATTGCACGCTCTCAAGATACACTCGACTTGGAGTTGAAAGAACTATATGACAACTTTGACTCCGCTTTCTTGCAATTGTTTCCTGATTTTGTGAAACGATTCAATGAATTGTTGCAACCCGATGCTGCTATCCTACCTAAAAAAGGAGAATTGCTTAATACGGAATTACGTATTTTTGCTCTTGTTCGCCTAGGTATTGAAGATAGTTCGCAGATAGCCGAGTTTTTGCGTTATTCAGTCAATACCATTTATAATTATCGCGCTAAAGTGAAGAATAAAGCCCAGGTTTCGCGTGATGACTTGAAAATATGGTTCGTAATATTCGCTAATATCTTTGTATTTCATCCACTTTTTAAGCCTGTTTTTATTTTATAATTAGCTTATAATCAGCTTTTTATGTTCTGGCTGTATCCACTATTTCTTTCATCGGACCAAAGCACCTCTCTCTTTTTGCTTAGTTTTGTGTCCATTGATTCGCTTGGCATACATCATGCTAACGGGTTAAAGTAAACTTTGATTTTCAAACTTAAATTAATGCTTATGAAAAAGAGTAAGCGGAGCTGCCGCTTTATAGCTCGAAAGTTTTTTATTGCTTTCTCGGCAATATTCTTCTCATTGGGGGCATTCGCCCAACAGTTAAGTGTATCCGGACTTGTGTCTGATACTTCGAAAGAACCTCTTATCGGGGTAAGTGTTCTTGAAAAAGGAACTTCCAATGGTACAATTACCGACATAGAGGGACGTTTCTCCCTGAATACAAAAGAAAATGCAGTTTTGGTTTTCTCGTATGTCGGCTACAAAACGATGGAGAAAAAAGTCACTTCGCAAATGTCAGTCACACTTCAGGAAGACGCTGAAATGCTTGAGGAAGTAGTTGTTATTGGCTATGGAACAGTACAACGTAAAGATGTAACGACTGCTATTTCTACAGTATCTACAAAAGATTTGATAGAAAGACCAATCACCTCTGCCGGACAAGCCATCCAAGGTAAAGTGGCTGGTATCTCTGTCATTCAACCCAGTGGTATGCCTGGTGGAGAGCTATCCATTCGTGTACGAGGAACTACCTCATTAAATGCCAGCAATGATCCGTTGTATGTAGTTGACGGAGTTCCTGTAGATAAGATTGACTTTCTAGCTCCCAATGATATTGCCAGCATGCAAGTGATGAAAGATGCTTCATCGGCTGCTATTTATGGTTCGCGTGCAGCGAATGGGGTCGTTCTTATTACAACTAAAACAGGACAAAAAGGAGTTGCTAAGGTATCTTTGAATGTGCAATATGGTATTGACAAAGTGATTGATAACGTCAAAGTACTGAATACACAAGAATACGTAGAATTGCAAAGAGAGCTTGGAAATACCTCTTTACCCGATGGCTTAACAGATCAAACAGATTGGTTCGATGAAGCTTATCAGATAGGACATACTCAAAGTTATCAGGCTTCTGTTTCTGACGGTTCTGATCGGTTAAAGTATTTTCTGTCCGGAGGTTATTTGGATCAAAAAGGAACTTTAGATGCGGCCTTTTTCAAACGTTATAATTTCAGAGGTAATATAGAAAATGATGTAAGAAAATGGTTGAAACTATCAGCTAATATTTCTTATTCTAGTACCATAAAGAATGATTTAATCACGGGCCAAGGTTCAAACCGTGGTGGTGTTGTGCTATCAGTTATCAACACACCTACTTATGCACCTATATGGAATCCGAGCAATCCGGAACAATATAACGATAACTTTTACGGTGCAAATCTTACTCATCCGTTAGAAAATATGGAGCGTAGTAGAAACAATAAACAGAAGGAAGACCGTATAATTCTATCCGGAAGTGCGTTGATTACTTTCATGCCGGAGCTGAATTTTAAATCTTCTTTTAGCTTAGATCGTAGAAATGGACTTGATACAAACTTTCTTGATCCTCAGAAGACTAGTTGGGGAAGACAGAATTTTGGTATTGGTAGTGATGAAAGAAACAGGAATACAGTAATAACGATAGATAATGTGGCTACGTTTAATAAACGTATTGCTAAACATGCTTTTGAAGCCATGTTGGGTACTTCATATACCAAATCGGAATACTTAAATAGTTGGATTAACGGAACAAATTACAGATCAAGTGATATTGAAACGCTCAATGCGGCGAATAAGATAGATTGGAATAATACGGGTACTGCAGGTGAGGAATGGGGAATCATGTCTTATTTCGGTCGCGTTGCTTATAATTATGATAGTAAATATCTGCTTACGATCAACATGCGTCGTGACGGATCATCCAGATTGCATCCAGATAGTCGTTGGGGAACATTTCCCTCTATGTCGGCCGGATGGAGAATTTCTTCTGAGAAATTCATGGAAAGCTATTCTTGGATTGACGATTTGAAAATACGTGCAGGTTGGGGTAAAACAGGAAACCAGTCGGGTATTCCCAATTATGCTTATTTACAGAAATATTCGATACAGCGTTTGGCCTGGTTTGAAGAAGGAAAAGAGAATGTTCTTCCTACTATTTCTCCTGCTAACCTAAGAGCAACAGACCTGAAATGGGAAACAACTACACAAACAAATATTGGTATTGACTTTACTGCTTTTAGTAGTCGGTTAAATATTACACTGGATTATTATTTCAAGAAAACAACGGATATGTTGATGTATGTAACGATGCCTTCAACCGGAGCTAGCTCGATTTCTACCATTCAGCGCAATAACGCTGCCATGGAGAATAAAGGGTTTGAGATAGCTGTTGGAACCAAGAATTTGCAGGGAGCTTTGGCATGGGATACCGACTTTAATATCTCATTCAATAAGAACAAGCTAACTGAATTAATGTATATGCCTTTCGTGGAATCGGGCTTGACCAGTGACCATGTAAATGCCCGAGTAGTTCGTAATCAGCCAGGGCGTCCGTTGAGTAGCTTCTATGGTTACATCAGTGACGGTGTAGATCCCGAAACCGGTAATCTTATATATCGCGATTTGGATAATAATGGTAAAGGTGGAAATCCCGGTGATCAGACATTTATTGGAGATCCTAATCCTGATTTTACTTTTGGTATGACTAATAATCTTTCTTGGAAGAACTTCAACCTGAACATTTTCCTTCAAGGTTCTTATGGTAATGATGTGTATAATGCATCACGCATGGAAACAGAAGGTATGTTTGATGCAAAGAACCAAACGGCTGTTGTGCTTAATAGATGGAAAATACCCGGACAAATCACCAATGTACCTAAAGCTGGTTTTAACATCAAGAATTCTACTTATTTTGTGGAAGACGGTAGTTATTTGCGTGTAAAAACAGTCACATTATCCTATAATGTCAAGAGTAAGTTTCTGTCAAGAGCAGGAATTACCCGTTTGCAACCTTATTTCACGGCCAATAATCTGCTGACACTGACTAGTTATTCTGGCATGGATCCCGAGGTAAACCAATTTGGCAATAGCGGTGATGCACAAGGTATAGACTGGGGAACTTACCCTCACAGCAAATCATTTGTGTTCGGTATTAATGTTGATTTTTAATTTTAAATTTGATGAGAAAGATGAAACGAAATAATATAGGAAAGATCATATTGGGTGGAGCTATTACTTTGGCAGTTGCATCCTGTTCGTTGGACTTCGATCCGATATCTGATTATTCCGATGTCACAGAAGGAATAACTGATACAGGGAAAGAGGTGGTTTTTAAAGATAAAAAAGCTGTAGACGAACATTTAAAACTCCTCTACACAGAATTGAGAAACCAAGAATGGTATATTGATAAAATGCTGATGGCGGAAAGTCACTCTGACAATGCTTATGCAGGTGCATTTAATGCCGAGGTATTGCCTTACGAAGACAACTCTCTTGATGCAACAAACAGTGTATTGGAGAGAGATTGGAATCGTTATTTGAATCAGGTTGGACTTGCCAATAAGTTGGTAATTTATGCAGATAGTGTTGCCGATAAATCGTTGAGTGACACCGAGGTGAAGAACTATCAGGCACAAGGAATGATATTTCGTTCGTTGATTTACTTTGATATGGTTCGCCTTTGGGGAAATATTCCTGTCGTAACGAAAGTTGCTCCTAATATTACCAGCGAAAATTTCGATGAAGTATATAAATTATATTTTCCTTCGCAAACCCCCGAAATAGATACTTATAAGCAAATAGAATCAGATTTGTTATTTGCAGTACAAAATGCGCCCGATTACAATCCGGCAGATAAAAGAGTGATGACAAAAACTGTAGCCCGCGCATTACTAGCCAAACTATATGCCGAAAAGCCGCTGAGAGATTATGAAAAAGTGATTAAATACGCAGATGATGTTGCCAAAGACGGCCCTCAACTTGTAGACGATTTCAGTGTGCTTTTTGGTATGAAGAAGGATGAAGAAGGCAATTACATTGATGCAAAAGCCCGTAATACTAGCGAGTCCCTATTGGAAGCTCATTTTGTGGCGGGCGACAATAATTGGTGCTACATGATGTTTGGTCGTAATCTTCTGAATTGGGACGAAAATTTCAGCTGGAATAAGTGGGTTACGCCTTCACGTGATTTAATAAAGCTTTATGAATCGGAAGGAGATGTGGAACGCTTCCAGGAGTCGATTGTTTATTATGAATGCGGATGGTCTCTGTATTATCCTAAAGATCATTACCCTTTCATGTACAAATGTCGTTCGTCGCAAAGTAGTATTATTTGGATGCGCTATGCTGATATTCTTTTGCTTAAGGCTGAAGGACTGATCATGCGTTCATCTCCTGATTTAACAGCAGCAGCAAATATTATTGATGAAATACGTACTAAACGCAAATTGCCCAAATTACCGGCTAATATAAAGGGAAATAAGGAAGACATGCTTAATGCTTTGTTGAAAGAACGACGCATGGAACTGGCTTTCGAAGGGCAACGTTGGTTTGATTTGGTCAGATTAGATAAAGTGGAAAGCGTAATGAATGCTGTTTATTCCAAAGACTCAGGAAGAAGAGCTCTCCAAGAGACTTTTACTGAGAATTCTTATCGGTTACCGATACCGCTGAAAATACTTCAGACAAATTCAAATCTGGTTCAAAATAAAGGCTATTAGCCAATAATTAACTACTGACAAGCATGAATAAGCTAAAAAGCATAAGATGGTTTGCATTATTGTTTCTCATTATGACAGGATGCAGTACCGGTAAAGGTAATACATTAGATCCTGACCAAGAAATCGTAAAGGGAGAGGTAGTAACAGCTTATGTTACTACCGCGACCCGCTCATCTGAATTTGTCCCCAAAGAAATATCTTTTAGTGATAGAGTAGACAATATGTCGCCCTTTACCATTACACTTGTTTCCGGCAAGAAATATCAGACGATGGACGGCTTCGGAACTGCTATTACCGGTTCTTCAGCTTTCAATTTATTGAAGATGTCGTCTTCTGACAGAAATGCTTTTTTGAAGAAAACCTTCTCTGAATCAGACGGTATGGGGCAGAGCTATGTAAGAATCGCTATCGGCTGTTCCGACTTTTCCCTTAGCGAATATACTTGCTGTGATCAAAAAGGTATTGAGCATTTTGCTTTGCAAGAAGAAGAATTGAAATACATTATTCCTGTATTGAAAGAGATATTAGCAATCAACCCTCAACTAAAAATCATGGGTACGCCTTGGACGCCCCCCACCTGGATGAAGGTTAATAACCTCAAAGATTTGAAGCCTTTTGAATCATGGACAAGTGGCCAGTTAAATCCTGCCTACTATCAGGATTATGCCACTTATTTTGTGAAATGGATTAAAGCGATGGAGGAACATGGTATTCCTATCTATTCGGTTACTCCTCAGAATGAACCGTTGAATAGGGGAAATTCGGCATCTATGTATATGGGATGGGAAGAACAGAATGCTTTTATTAAAAATGCACTTGGCCCGAAATTCAAACAAGAGGGAATCAATACCAAGATTTACTTGTATGACCACAATTATGATTATGACAATCATAAAGAAGAGACCAAGGATCAGATGCAGTATCCGTTACATATTTACGCAGATGCCCAAACGGCAACCTTTGTTGCAGGCGCAGCTTATCATAATTATGGAGGCGATAAATCGGAGTTACTCACTATTCATAATGCCAATCCTGATAAAGAGTTGATCTTTACCGAAACATCTATCGGAGAGTGGAATGACGGTAGGAACTTTGAAAAGCGCTTGATAGAAGATATGGAAGAAGTGGCACTGGGTACGGTAAACAATTGGTGCAAGGCTGTCATTGTCTGGAATTTAATGTTGGATTCAGAAAAAGGACCTTTCAGACCCGGCGGATGCAATTCTTGCTTTGGTGCAGTAGATATTGATAAAGCAACTTATAAAACCATTATTTGCAATTCTCACTATTTTATTATCGGACATTTATCTTCTGTTGTAAAACCCGGAGCTGTTCGTATTGGTACTTCCGGATACACAGACAAGGAATTGGTTTATTCTGCTTTTAGGAATGCGGATAACAGTTATGCGTTCATCGTACTTAACAAATCGTCAATGCCTAAAAAAATAAACTTATATGATGGCGAAAAGAGCTTTGTGCATGAAGTGCCTGCTAAAGCTGTTGTTTCTTACCGATGGTTAACTAACAAATAAAAATTCTAATTATGAAATTACTTACATATAAACTCCTTTTTTTGTTCTCTGTCATCTTGTTGGCATCATGTTCTGACGATGATGAGAAGGCAGCGGGAAATCCCGTAATGGATATCAAGTCTGAATTCACTAATGCCATGTATGGTGATAGTTTGCCTTTTACTGTCAGTGTAACCGATGAGGTTCCCCTATCTACATTAAAGGCCCGAATTTATTACGGAGAAGAAAAGGTTTCCGAAGTAGTGCTCAGAACCAAAACCAATGGTTCTTATTCCGGTAAAATTTATGTTCCATTCTTTAAAGATACCCCCGATGGAAAGGCTAAACTGGAGTTCACGTTACAAAACATCAATTTTACGTTGACTAATAAAACGTATGATTTAACAGTGACGCGTCCGGTGTTTCCTTACTTAACTTTTGTGACAGCTAGTAAAGAGTATAAAATGCTTCACAAGAGTGGTCACAATTATGAATTAACAGAAACGCTCCCTCAGAAAATAAAAGGCTACATAAAAGCTCCCAAAACAACCTCTAATAGCAATGAACTTACTTTCGGTTGGGAAAGCGGTGCGATTGCTTTTGGTTCAACCGAGCCTATTACTTTTTCTAATTTGACTGCAGGTGAATATACCATTTCGTTCAATACACAGGATTACTCTGCGGCACCGTTTATCGTAGCGTATGTAGTTAACGGGGTGAAGATGGAGAAATTAGCTGAAGGTGATACGGAAGATCGTTATAAACGCGATTTGGCATTGAAGCAAGGAGATGAAGTACGTGTTGAAGGGATCGATGATTTTAATGAATGGTGGATAGACCCTGATTTCTTAACAAAAGATGGAGATAAACTAACCTTTAAACCGATTGATGGCGACTACCGTATTATTGCCGACTTTGTACGCAGATATTTGAAAGTGGAGGTGATGTCGGGCACTGCTCCGGCCAGTCTGAAAGAAGACGGTACCGGTGCTATATGGATTGTTGGCGACGGTGTTGGTAAACCTGCTTTAAAATATGCCCCAAGTTGGAACCCATCTATGGGCATTTGTATGGCTCCCATGGGCAATGGCAAATACCGGGCTAGCTTTGTTGCGGGTGAAATGATTAGTGCAAGCAACATCAATTTCGTGTTTATTCATCAGAAAGACTGGGGCACCGGCTTTAAAGGCTCTGAAACTGTTTCGGGTGGTGACAGAACACTGGAGGTGGTGAGTGATCTTATCTTGATTGGAGAAGGTCAGAATGTAAACGGTGTTGACAATGGTAACTTAGCCTTGATAAAAGACAAAAGCCTCACCGAAGGTAAAACCTATGTTTTTGAAATTGAGGCTCCTGCCGGACTTGTAGGTTGTAAGCTGACCATCACGGAAAAATAAAGAACCGTTAGGAATAGGTATTAGTTTTTTTAAGGTACAATGAATGCTTGTATAGACTAAGAATGAAAAAGATTAAATTAACTCTCTTGTGCTGTTTCAGTTTGTTCTTAACAAATGTGAGTGCTACTGTGAGACTTCCCCACTTGTTTTCGGATCACATGGTTATGCAGCGAGATCAGCCGGTCAAAATATGGGGATGGGCGGATAAGAACGAAACTATAGAAGTTGTTTTTGGCAGCCAGAGCAAGAGAGTCAAAGCAGATAAAAACGGAAATTGGGCATTATCTCTTGATAAGATGGCTTTTGGCGGTCCATATAGCATGCAGATAAAAGGCCGAAGTAATCATATTACATTGAAGGATATTTATGTAGGAGATGTGTGGCTTTGTTCGGGACAGTCGAATATGGAGATGCCTGTTCATGGTTGGAGTTCCGTTGATAATTATCAGGAAGAAATTAAGAATGCGGACTATCCTCTCATCAGAACGTTCAATGTGACAAAAGGAATGGACGCACAGCCCCGCAATGATTGCGAAGGAATGTGGATGGTCTGTTCTCCTGATCAGGTGGCGGATTTTTCGGCAGTTGCTTATTTCTTTGCCAGGAAACTCAATCTGGAGTTGAATATTCCCATCGGCATTATTAACTCATCATGGGGAGGAACCGAAATAGAATCATGGATTACCCCCGATGCTTACAAGGCTCTGCCCGCAAGGTTCAATGATAAATACGAAGCTGTTGATATGGCCGACTTTGATTCTTTTTTGAAAGAAAACGAAATCAATAAGAGTTTATATCAGAAAGCGATGGATCGTGATCCTGGCGTAAAGGAACAGTGGTACAATCCTTCAACGGATGTTTCATTGTGGGAAAAGATGCTGCTTCCTCAAGTTTGGGAAAATGTATTGGGTAATGTAGACGGTATTGTGTGGTTCAGGCGAACATTTACTTTGCCTAAAGAGGATTCGGGCAAAGACACGGTGATACAACTAGGCCCTATTGATGATGATGATGAAACTTGGCTGAATGGGGTTAAGATAGGAGAAAGCAAAGGCTATGCAATAAATAGGATTTATGAAGTCCCGTCTGAACTTCTTAAAGAAGGAGAAAATACAATCGTAGTGAAGGTATCCGATTATTCAGGAGGTGGTGGCATGTATGGCAATGCCGATGACATGTATATAAAAACCGCCAAAGGACGCTATTCATTAGCAGGAGAATGGTTGTATAAATCCTCTGTTACTAACAAAGCATTCAACTATGTGACGGTTTCACCCAACATGCTTTACGGACTGCTTTACAATGCCATGATTCATCCATTCATATCATTCCCTATTCAGGGGGTTATTTGGTATCAAGGAGAAAGCAATGTGGGATATGCTTATGACTATCGCACTCTATTTCCTGCCATGATTAATTCCTGGCGTTCCAAGTGGGGCCGTGAGTTGCCTTTTTATTGGGTGCAACTAGCCAATTATATGGCTAAAGATGTGAAACCGCGAAGAAGTGAATGGGCCGAACTACGTGAAGCCCAGACAATGACATTGCTACTGCCGCAAACAGGACAAGCTGTCATTACGGATATTGGAGATGGTGATGATCTTCACCCTCGAAACAAGCAGGACGTAGGATTTCGTCTGGCACTAATTGCTTTGAATAAGACATACGGAATGAAAGAGATGACATGTTCCGGCCCTGTTTTCAAGTCAATGAACGTTATAGGTAATAAGGTTTATATTGAATATGATCAAATAGGGAAGGGCTTGTGTGTGAAGAATAAGTATGGCTATATAGAAGGGTTTTCTATTGCTGGTGCCAATCAGCAGTTTGAATGGGCACAGGCTTATTTAGATGGCGACAAAGTGGTAGTTTCTTCCACTCATATTACTCATCCCATAGCAGTACGCTATGCATGGTCTAATAATCCGGATGTGAACTTATATAATAAAGACGGATTGCCTGCAGCCCCTTTCCGAACGGACAACTGGGAGGATAGCAAATAGAAAGAACTGTGTAATAATAGAACTATTAACGTATTAGTTTATGAAAAAGATAAAAAGTTTTTTTTGGGGTGTTTCACTCTTCGCGCTGCCTGTTTTTGCACAGCAGAGGCCAGCGTATCTGGATGTTGACAAGCCTATTGAAGTAAGAGTGGAAGATGCGTTGAGGCGGATGACACTGGAAGAAAAAGTGGCCATGACACATGCACAGTCTAAGTTCAGTTCGCCGGGAGTTCCCCGCTTGGGAATTCCCGAGAATTGGATGACCGACGGGCCGCATGGTATCCGAGCCGAAGTACTTTGGGATGAATGGTATGGTGCCAACTGGACAAATGATTCTTGCATCGCCTTTCCGGCCTTGACTTGTTTGGCGGCTACATGGGATACCGAGATGTCGGCTCTTTATGGGAAAAGTATCGGTGAAGAGGCCCGATATCGCAATAAGAACGTGCTGTTGGGACCGGGTGTAAACATATACCGTACACCACTTAACGGTCGTAATTTTGAATACATGGGAGAAGATCCTTATCTTGCTTCAAAGATGGTGGTTCCCTATATCCGTGAAGTTCAGAAAAACGGTGTTGCCGCTTGTGTGAAACACTTTGCGCTCAATAATCAAGAGATATACAGAGGACATATCAATGTGCAGGTTGACGACCGCGCTCTTCACGAAATTTATTTGCCTGCATTTAAAGCAGCTGTGCATGAAGGACAAGCGTGGGCTATCATGGGGTCGTACAATAAATACAAAGGCGAACACTGCTGCCACAATCAGTACCTGCTCAATGATTTGTTGAAGCGCGACTGGGGTTTTGACGGGGTAGTGGTGTCCGATTGGGGCGGTGTGCATGATACCAAAGAAGCTATTTTTAATGGGCTCGATATGGAATTTGGAAGTTGGACCAATGGTTTGAACTGGGGGCAAAGCAATGCCTACGATAATTATTACCTGGCCCATCCTTATTTGAATTTGATTAAAAAGGGCGAAGTCACCGAAAAAGAACTGAATGATAAGGTCCGCCGCATTCTTAGGTTGGTATTCAGAACCAATATGGCTAAGGAACGTCATTTTGGTTCTTTCGGTACCGAAGAACATGCCTTAGCCGGACGTACCATTGCTCAACAAGGTATTGTACTCTTGCAAAACAAGAAAAATGTGCTGCCTGTTGATGCGTCGAAAGTGAAGCGAGTGCTGGTTGTGGGCGAGAATGCAGTGAAACGGATGACTGTGGGCGGTGGCTCCTCTTCGCTCAAGGCAAAATACGAGGTTTCTCCGCTCGAAGGCATCAAGGCTCGTTTGGGAGATGGAGCGGAAGTTATTTATTCGCCGGGATATGTGTCTCCGGCAGTGAAAGAACAAGATGTGTTAGGAGCAGAAGAGCCTGATAAAATGGAAATTGACGCCGATGCATTACGAAATGATGCGGTGAAATGGGCCAAAGATGCAGATGTAGTCTTTTTTGTGGGTGGTTTAAACAAGAATGATGGTCAAGACTGCGAAGGCAACGACCGGAGTTCGCTGAGTTTACCCTACGAGCAAGATCAACTGATTGCCGAGTTGGCAAAAGCAAATCCTAACACCGTAGTTGTTATCATATCGGGCAATGCTGTTGCCATGCCTTGGGTAAAACAAGTTCCTGCAATTGTTGAGGCTTGGTATAGTGGCACTGAAGCGGGTAATGCATTGGCATCTATTCTGTTTGGTGATGTCAATCCATCGGGTAAGTTACCTTTTACTTTCCCTGCGAGACTGGAAGACAATGGTGCACATGCATTGGGTGAGCATCCCGGCGACAGCATAAACGTGAAGTACAATGAAAGTATTTTTGTTGGCTACCGTTGGGCTGATAAGCAGAAAAAGACCAAGCCGCTGTTCGCATTTGGCCATGGATTGAGTTATACCACCTTTGCATACGGTAAAGCTACTGCCACTAAAAAATCACTTACTGCTGATGAAACAATTACATTCACTGTTCCGGTAAAGAACACTGGTAGCCGTGAAGGTTCTGAAGTCGTTCAGTTGTATATCGGTGATAAGAAATCGGCTTTACCTCGCCCCATCAAGGAGTTAAAAGGCTTTAGTAAGGTGAAGCTTGCCCCGGGCGAAGAGAAGATGGTCAGCTTTACAATAGATAAAACCGACCTTAGCTATTACGATGATACTCAAAATAGATGGGTTGCCGAACCGGGTGTTTTCGAAGCTTTTGTTGGGGCTTCATCGGCTGATATAAGAAGTACCGTTTCTTTTGAATTGAAGTAATCTGCCATGCAGATAATGATTAAGGGGCTATCCGAAACATTGGATAGCCCCTTGCTTTATTGGTTAAATCTAGTGTTTTTAAACAGCAAGAATATATGTAGTTAATAGTCTGTTGCACAAAATTCTCCTTTTAATATAATTTTTTCACTTCCTCCTTCTTCTTTAACTAGAGAATCGAACTCAAATTCAACAGTTCCTTTGTACCACTGCTCTTCTTTATTATATTCAACCAACTTAAAATTTCCAGAACCATAACTTATATTATTTGTCCCAGAAATTGATAAGTATACATAATCTTTCAATATTGGTTTTGTATCCATGTTCCAAACCGGATATGGTTCTTCTAATTTAGAAACGAAGTAAGTTTCTCCTATTTTCAAAGGCTCTTTTAGATAAAGGGTAAAACTTAAAAAATAAGCAGGTTTATCACCGCTCTTGTCCTTCGGATACATAGTGGTATAAAAATGATATGTTGTAGTTGATTCGCTTGCGGTGATAGTCAGCACAGGCTCGTTTTTGCTTTCAAATGAAAAAGTGGGATTGGGAGTTTTATATTGTTCTCCATTTAACTCACACCTAAAATAAATCAGAGACCAATCATCTTTATCACAGCAGGTAAACACAAAAGAAAAACTTGCAATAAAAAAACAGGTGATACAATTTGTGATGTTAAATTTCCTTTTCATAATGGTTATATAGTGATTTTATACTAATAAGTTCTTCTTAAAAATAGATACCTTGTGTATAATCCTGTTTCTAAGTCTCTAACTAATACCAGATTGTTTTTATCTTTCTCAGTTACTAACCAGCCATCACCTAATATAGTTGCTGCATTACCTGCTTCATTAGTCATTATCAAACTCTTTTTATCTACCGAATATATCATGTATTCGGTTATATTGAACTCTTCCGACTCATTACTGAATATCGTGAATAAGCCCCTATTTCTGGAGGTAAAAGAAAATCCGATATTGCATCTCTCGTTTATTCTGCCGTCCTTTTCTTTTATAATATACTGTCCTTTCCAGGAAGATTGATTAAGATAATCTACATCCAATTCTAAGTTATTATTGGCATTATCATCATCACTACAAGCGATAAAAGAACCGCATAATAATACACAAACTAAAAAACTAATTAATCTCATAACACGAAATTTATTAAATATTAATTTTCATAAGTGTCCACTAAAAAGTGGACACTTAAAAAATAAATAAATTCGGTTCACTAAAACCGCTTCGTTCTTTGTCATTTTTGAAATTAGCTTTGTTGAAGAGATCCGACAAAAGAGCTTTATCTGTAAGTGATATGCCAAGGATTTGAAGGACTTCGTATGTAGACCTGTCGAGCTTTAAGTCATATTGGACAATTGCCACAAGACAATAGGCTATGATTGCTGAGTATATCTGTATTCTGCCGCATTTTCTGTGTCTCCCCAGAACTTCTTAATCTTGAGATACTGTTTGAACCATTTAAAGAATAACTCAACCTGTCATCTTTTTTGTATAATTCTGCGACTTGCAAAGGTGATAGCTCCATCGCATTAGTAAGAAATGTAAATCGACGTTTCTGTTCTTTATCCCAGTAGCAAACTTTGCGTATCAGATCCGGATAGGCTTTAGAACTGTTATATACAGTCAGTTCTCCAATAGCATCAGACAATACATTTTCCGGTAACCGACGTTTCCAACGTTTGGCTTTAAACTGTAGGTTTGACTTTGCCCTAACAACAAAATAAGAGCCAATGTTCTCAATCTGAAAAAGGCTTTTGAAGTGGTTGTATCCTCTGTCAAATATATAATAAGCACCTGTTTCGTAAGGGATTTCATCCATAATCTTACTGTCATGTACTGCTGCTGTTGTTATATGAAAGAAGGTCGGAATCTGTGTTTCTATATCATATAATGTATGCACTTTAATACCTCCTTTACGCTTACGGAACTTAGCCCACCAGAAAACACTCAAACAAAGGTCAATGGTTGTAGAGTCAAAGGCGTACACATTTCCACCAAGTTTGAATATGTCTGTTTTACGCTTGCTTCCTGCTTGTTCGACCATATAATAGGCATATGCCTCAAAAATGTGGTAATCACGATTTTGGTTAGCTTTGCCAAATTACTTCTGGTTATATGCTTACCAAGACCTAAGTGATAGGTTTTACCCTGATGCGCTTCTAATGCAACGATAAGGTCGCGCAAACTCTCTCGGTTTGACAACTGGCCAAACATTAAAGCTAGGAGTTGATTCCAACAAGTAAAGTGCTTCACAGACTTGTCACCACCATATTTACGCACAAGGTAGTTAAAGTGATTTCTATCCAAAAATGTGGTCAACTGGGCAGAAACATATTTGTCTTGAAACATATGCAGTACTATTTAACCTGCAAAGGTACAAGTTCAAGTCCGTTGACTCAATTTCTTGCGACAACTAGCTAATTATCAAATGTTTCAAAGAACTATGGCACTTTTTTAGTGGACACTAATGATTAATTTTATAAACCAATGATAGTATATCGTTGATAAAGAGTAGTCATATTATTAATAAATAAATCTATTTTTTTTCGCACCCTCGCACGCAGCATTCTCTGCAAAAATAACGCCCACATTAAGAGTAATAAAAGAGCAGAATATTACCGTTGATAAAATCCATTTTTTCATATTATTTTGAATTATAATTTAGACACTCCACAAAGCTAAACCTAAACTATAAAGAAAACAATACGCAAAAGGAGTGATATAGCTTTTTGGGCTATATTAAAATTTATAAAACTCTGATTATTAGTGAATTAAGATAAATAAGATATAAGCTTGATATAGCTTTTAAAAGATTAATCTGGAGCTTTATTTATAAGAAACGCGAATAGTTTCATCTAGAAAATGAGGAATATTTCCTTTAGAAGGAATCTGAAGTTTCTTCCGAATAGCAGAACGCTTCATCTGGATCGTATTGATACTTTGTCCCATTATGATGCTAATCTCTGAACTGGAAAATTGAGTATATGTAAGACAGCAAATGCGAAATTCATCTTCTTCTAAAAGAGGGAATCTTTCTCTCAAGAGATCAAAAAAGCCATTGTGAAGATCATTCATCACTCTATATAGTCGCTCCCAGTTAAGGGTATCCTGACCATAAACTATCTCATTAAATTTGCGAAGCAACAGCTTACTTCGATTGCTATCACCTTGCCGGATGTAGTTTTCCAAAGAAGCCGTTTTTTTTAATATTTCAAACTGCTCTAGTAGGGCATTTCTAAAAGTTATTTCTTTTTCACTATAGCTTTTTGCCATATTAAGAAGATGATAAATTTTTTGTTCTGCCTCTAATTCATGTCTTTTGCTTAACGTGTATTTTCGATAATAAAACAAGAATCCGGCCAAGAGAACAATAATCCCCAAAGATGAATACAGCAATATCCGTTGTTTTTGCAACGTCAAAGTGATATTTTCATTCTTCAACTGTTCAAATCGATATTTTTTCTGCATATTGAGTAATGCAGCACCTTCATTATCACCAATTATATTTATCACACAATCAGTATATTTCTTATTCTGCTCCAACGCTTTTTCGTAATTCCCACTACGTTCTTCAAGTAACGACCAAGATTCATAGATATTTGCTAATACTGCGTTATCCTTTTCATCTTTTTGTGACCTGATAGCTTCATGCAAATACCCTTTTGCAGAATCAACTTTTGATTCTAAGCTCAATATATTAGCTAGCTTTGCGTAAATAATAGATTTCTTTTCTTCTGCAATGTTTGGTAAACATTCTAATAAATAGGCTTTGGCTTGTTTGTACTTTTTGAGATTAGAATAGAATAAACTGATGCTTTGCTTTATGTCAGAAACAAGCCCCCTGTCGTTGCATTTATCAGCTACATCAAGTGCCTTGAATGAATAATAAAAAGAGCTATCAATCTTCTCTTCAACATAAAAGGCACTCCCTATGGATAGATAGGTAATAGCCACATTTTTATAATTATTGGATTGAAGAAAGTAACCTAATGCTTTTTGATACCTAGGTAAAGCTTGCTTACTTAAGAACCGGTATATCAAAACCTCTCCCATCCCGCTTTGTATTAATCCCTTCAAATTTATATTATCAGAAGACGAAGCATATTTTTCGGCCTCTAAATAATGGTATAATGCACGATCATAACGAGTTTGTTCCGTACTTACACGACCACAATAATAGGCAGCCATGGCAGCATTAGGATAGTCTTTCTTCTGCAAATAATAGTTTTTGACGCCCCAAATAGCCGTATCTGAAGTTATGTCTTTGTAACTTTTATCTTTAGCTTGTAGTTCAAGGAGCATGTAACGGTTATATTGACGTTTGTTTAGATTGGTTGGATAAACCAATGAGTCGAGCAGGTTCAATGCGCTATCGGGATGTTGTTCAACAAGTCGTTCAACAACGTCCATCGTTTTATCTATTTTTCTTCCGGATGAAGAGGAACAGGAAGAAAACAGAAACATAATACCACAAGTGATAAACAGTGTAAATGCCTTGAATGCTGACATAATAGTTTTGTTTTAGATAGTAGATGCACAAATATAGTCTTTTTATTGCATACAGTGCAATTCATTTGGTTTGCTGGTTGCAAAACTTTTTGTAGACCCGGGTGTAGGGCATTTGTACACCCGGAACTACAGACCATGTACATGGGGGTGTACAAACTGTGTACATCCGGGTGGAGACGAAAATTGCTCACCAGCAAAATAAATCGCAGAAGCATGCTGATTATAAAGCTTATATATAGGAGCTAAATAGAGATATGATCGTAAGGAATCACTACCAAAAAAGTTGGTGACACTTGGTGATACTTGGTGAGGCTTTTTTTTAGTAAAGTATCACACATAAAAAGCTGATAATCAGGTTTCTGCAAGGTTGGTGATACTTGGTGATACTTTTTTTCATGCATTTTATGAGGCGGAGTGATTCAAACAATCAATCGTTATCACATGTTGTTATAGTCATAACGCTGTGTTTTGCAATCTATGGATAAGGTATCTGATAAAGGACGACTAAGAGAGATAGCCGGTTTGTTTCTTAAACTGGGGTTCCTTTCATTTGGCGGACCTGCTGCTCACATCGCAATGATGGAAGCGGAAGTTGTGAAGAAGCGTAAGTGGATGGATGCTGATCATTTTCTTGATCTGATTGGTGCTACCAATTTGATTCCGGGTCCTAACTCCACAGAGATGGCCATGCATTGCGGACACGAACGTGCCGGCTTGAGGGGGCTTGTTGTGGCGGGAGTGGCGTTTATTTTTCCGGCAGTTTTAATCACTTCTCTATTTGCCTGGCTGTATGTTACTTATGGACAGCTTCCTGAGGCGGAACCGTTTATCTATGGCATTAAACCGGCGGTTGTGGCAATTATAGCTTCGGCAGTTATCACTTTAGGCAAAAAGGCTTTAAAGGCTAAAGAATTGTATGTACTGGGGGCTTTGTGTGTGGTGTTATCATTAGTGGGTGTCAATGAAATCTTGGCTTTGTTCTTAACTGGTGTTCTGGCTTTATTGCTTTATTTTTTCAAGCAACGAAGCAGCGGCGTTTTTCCTGTTTTACTGATGCCGTTGACTACCGGGGGAGTTACTGCCGACAGCTTGCGTGTGTTTCTGATCTTTCTGAAAGTGGGTGCTTTGTTGTATGGCAGTGGCTATGTGTTGTTTGCCTTTCTTGATGCGGAATTGGTGGCTACCGGTTTGATGAGCCGAACTGAGTTGATGGATGCGGTAGCCGTAGGGCAATTTACCCCCGGGCCGGTCTTGTCGACCGCTACTTTTGTGGGTTGGATTCTTCAAGGGCCTGAGGGGGCCTTATTAGCTACAATCGGTATTTTCCTCCCTTCTTTCTTGTTGGTTGCTTTGCTCAATCCTTTGATTCCCCGAATGAGGAAATGGAAACCGGTATCGGCCTTTCTCGATGGAGTCAACGTGGGTTCCGTGGCTGTTATTCTGGCGGTTTGCTTGCAAATGGGCTTTGAGGCGGTTACCGACTGGCGAACTACTCTTATCTTTTTGCTAGGACTTCTGGTTGTTTTCTTCTTTAAAAAAGTGAATAGTGCATGGCTGGTTATTAGCGGATCGGCGTTGGGATTGCTCCTTTTTCCCTATTAAATACTATTAACATGTTATAAAATTACCATAAACATGTTATAGATGCTTTATGCTATACCTTTTACTTTTGCAACATGGAAAGTTGATAAGTAATTAATGATATTCAGTAAAGGTAAAAGGATTATGAAAAAAAGGAATGTAAGATTGGGAAGAGTGCTTCTATTAGCAGCTCTGTTTTTTCTGGGGATAGGCATCGGCACTGCAAAAGCGCAGCAAGTAAAGGTGCAAGGGAAGGTATCTGATGCCAATGGCTCCTTAGTAGGTGGCTCTGTGTTGGTTGAGGGAACGGCGACCGGTGGAATAACAAATGCCGACGGTGAATTTCAACTCTCCCTGAACCCGGGTAAATATACATTAAGAGCAAGTTTTGTAGGTTATTCAACACAAAAGAAAACCATTCAGGTACTGGCAGGAAAGCCTTTGAAGGTAGACTTTGTTCTCAATGAGTTACTGGAACTGGATGAAGTGGTTGTGCTGGGTTCACGCGCGGCGCCGCGGTCCAGACTGGAGACGGCTGTAGCTGTTGATGTAATCGATACGAAATTGCTGAAGGATATACCGCAAGTGAATTTAAACCAGATCTTGCATTACCTGGCGCCTTCTTTTAATTCAAGTACACAGACTATAAGTGACGGAACAGACCACATTGATCCGGCTTCGTTAAGGGGACTAGGACCCGATCAGGTGTTGGTTCTTATCAATGGGAAAAGAAGGCATACCACGTCACTGATTAATATAAACGGAACGGCTGGTAAGGGTTCTGTTGGAACCGATTTGAATGCCATACCGACTTCTGCCATCAAGCGTATCGAAATTCTGCGCGATGGGGCGGCGGCACAATATGGTTCTGATGCTATAGCGGGTGTCATTAATATTATATTGGAAGATAATACGGAACAGCTCCGTTCCAATCTTACTACGGGCGGGTATCTATCAAAGAACTCTGAGAACACGGTCGACGGGGAGTCTGTACAGGCTAATGTGAACTTCGGATTGCCCGTTGGAAAGAAGGGGGGCTTTATCAATCTGGCGGGTTCGTATGATTTCCGTAATCCCACAAACCGACAGAAGGAGTTTACCGGATCTATATTCCTCGATTACAACCGCCCCGATTTGTATCCCAATCCTACGGGAGTTGATATTACCGAAGAGGAACTGGTCAGACAGGGTAAAACGCGTGCCGATTATGTATCTCGCGTTGGGCAATCGAAGAACAGGGGAGGTGCCTTGTTTGTGAATAGTGTTTTGCCTGTAGCCGAAAATGCGGAGGTCTATTTCTTTGGGGGACTTAATTTCCGGAACGGTGAGTCTGCGGCATTCCGTCGTCAGCCGGCTCAGCTTACGCAAAACATTGCAAGCATCTATCCCGATGGCTTTTTGCCTTTGATCAATACGGATAATTCGGATCGCTCGTTGTCGGCCGGTATTCGTGGAAAACGAGGCAAGTGGAATATTGATTTCTCTAATACGCTCGGACAGAATGCCATTGATTTCAAGACAACAAACTCGCTGAATGCTTCGCTGCTTGCGGCTTCTCCAACGTCTTTTGAGGCTGGCGGATATAGTTTCCTCCAGAATACAACCAATTTTGATGTCAACAGAGTTTTTGATGTGTGGAGTGGCATTAACTTAGCTTTTGGTGCCGAACATCGTTACGAGAAGTATCAGATTGTAGCCGGTACAGAGGATTCGTATCGTGATTATGGAAGGGCGCTGGTGATTGGAGAGGATGCTAATGGTGATGATATACTCTTGCCCGACGTAAACGGAAATGTTTCTACTTTATTTGCTGCTAACGGAAAGGCATACGCCGGTGGGGCACAGGCTTTTCCCGGTTTCCGACCGGAGAATGCTGTTAATGCTACACGTTCATCGGTGGCGGTTTATACGGATGCTGAGCTGAACTTTTCTGATTCATGGTTGCTTACCGGTGCGCTTCGGTTTGAAAATTACTCTGATTTTGGTTCAACCCTCAACTGGAAAACTTCTTTGCGCTATAAGTTAAATGATAACTGGGCTCTGCGCGGTGCTGCGAGTACCGGATTCCGTGCGCCTTCTCTTCACCAGCGTTATTTTAGTGCCACTTCGAGTGTGTTTACTGACGGAGAGATCATACAATCGGGTACTTTCCGCAACGACAGTCGTGTGGCTAAGTTGTTGGGAATTCCTGAATTGAAAGAAGAAACTTCGCAGAACTACAGTTTGGGTTTTACCGGTAGTTTGGGAGCATTTAAGCTGACCGTTGATGGTTATTATATTAAGATTGATAATCGTGTTATTTACACAGGTCAGTTTAAAGGAAGCAATGCTGCCGATGCTACGGATCAGGATCGCGAAATTTATAACTTGCTGGATCAGGCGGGAGCTTCAACGGCTCGTTTCTTTGCCAATGCCATTGATACGGAGACTAAGGGGGTAGATGTAGTGCTTTCGCATCAGACTTCCTTATTCGGCGGTACACTCCGTTCTGATTTATCGGGTTCGTACGTTAAAACAGCCATTATAGGTGATGCACACACTTCTGATTTGCTGGCTGGCAAAGAATCTATTTATCTGGATCATGCCAGCAGGGTGTATATTGAGTCTGTTACGCCTCGGATCAAAGCCAATCTTTCATTGAACTATAACCTGGGCCGCTGGAATGTGTTCTTGAGAAATGTGTATTTTGGTGAGGTCGAAGCTGCCACCAATACGGTTGCCGATTATCAAACGTACGATCCTAAGATTATTACCGATTTAAGTACTAGCTATGCTTTTACAAAGAGCTTAAGGGTGACTGTCGGTGCTAATAATCTGTTTGATGTGTATCCTGATAAAAACAAAGGAAGTAATGTGGGAGCCGGGTATTTTATCTATTCCCGTACCGGCCAGCAGTTTGGTTTCAACGGTCGTTATGTATTTGGCAGATTGTCTCTGACATTATAAAGCTTATTTGTTTCTTTATGATCTTAAATCCCTTATCTTTGTGACAATCTTTATGTTGTTCATTAAATTAGGTTGTCATTATGGTAATAAGGAAAGCGAACCCGGATGATGCGAGTGCTTTATGTCGTATTTATAATCATTATGTAGTGCATACGGCTGTAACGTTCGAAACGAATCCGGTGTCGGAAGCAGAAATGGGGCAACGTGTCCTTGAGGTGCAAAATGAAAATTTACCGTACTTCGTGCTTGAAGTTGAGGGTAGAGTGGTGGGCTACTATTATGTTCATAAATGGAAAAACAGATGTGCGTATTCGTCAACCAAAGAGGTAACGGTGTATTTGGATAAAGAGTATGTGGGAAAAGGGTTAGGGTCCCTACTTTATGAGCACATGTTACAGCAGATTGATCTTGAACAAACGCATGTATTGATAGCAGGAATCTGTATCCCCAATGACGGTAGTGTACGTTTGCACGAGAAATTTGGGTTTGTTCAGGTTTCCACCATGAAGGAAGTCGGACGTAAGTTTGATGAATGGCGTGATGTAGGACATTGGATGCTTACGCTTGGAAAAACGATATAAAACAAAAAAGAACTTGTCACATCCATTACGGAAGATGGCAAGTTCTTTTTTATACTACGCTGTTACTCGTTCTCTACCGATTATAGTAAAGTCGATTTGGCAATACCCATTTCTAAACCTCTGAGTTCAGCAAGTCCTCTGAGTCTTCCGATACAAGAATAACCCGGATTGGTTTTCTTCTTTAAATCATCAACCATTTGGTGCCCGTGATCCGGACGCATGGGGATGGATACTTGTCTGCGCTGCTGAAGCTCCAGGAATGCTTTCATGACATGGTACATGTCAACATCACCTTCCAGGTGGTTGGCTTCGAAGAAGTTTCCTTCTTCATCGCGTTGTGTACTGCGGAAATGCACGAAGTTAATCCGGTCTCCGAAAGTCTTCATCATGCCTTCCAAGTCATTGCTGCTGCTTACTCCTAAAGAACCTGTGCAAAGGCATAGTCCGTTGGATGCATTGGGTACTGCATCAATCAACGCCTGAAAATCATTTGCCGAACTCATGATACGGGGTAATCCAAGTATTGAACAAGGAGGATCGTCGGGGTGAATAACCAGCTTAACTCCGGCTTCGTCGGCTACAGGAGCTACCTCTTTTAAGAAATGAATGAGATTGGACCGCAGTTGCGTTGCGTCAATGTCTTTGTATCTGTCGAGCTCTTGCTGAAACTGTTCCAGCGTGAAGCTTTCTTCTGAACCGGGTAAACCTGCGATCATGTTTCGGATGAGCAGTTGTTTGTCATCCTCCGTCATTTGTTCCAAACGAGCTTTGGCTTTAGCCTTTTCGGCATCGCTGTAGTCGGCTTCTGCACCGGGACGCTTCAGCAGGAAAAGATCAAAAGCCACGAATGCATCCCGTTCAAAACGAAGTGCACGCGAGCCGTCGGGTAATTCGTAGGCTAAGTCTGTACGTGTCCAGTCGAGTACAGGCATGAAGTTGTACGTTACAATGTTGATGCCGCACTTACCGAGATTGCGTATGCTTTCCTTGTAATTCTCTATATAGGTCTTAAAATTACCTGTTTGAGTTTTTATGTGCTCGTGCACGGGAACGCTTTCAACAACAGACCACACCAAACCTACCGATTCAATGAGTTCCTTTCGTTTGGTAATTTCCTCTACTGTCCACACTTCACCGTTGCGAATGTGATGCAAGGCCGTAACAATTCCCGTTGCACCGGCTTGCTTAATGTCCCACAGGCTAACGGGGTCATTCGGACCGTACCAGCGCCATGTTTGTTCGCTCAGGTATAATTGTTTTTTGTTTTCCATTTCTTTCCTTGTTATTGAATTTACATAGCAAAAGCATTGAATCCTCCGTCAACAACGGCTACTGTTCCTGTTACGAAGTTCGATGCATCGCTGATGAGGTATTGTATGGTTCCGCACAATTCTTCCGCACGTCCCATGCGGCCGTAAGGAGTTTGACGAATTACCGCTTCTCCGCGGGCAGTATAGCTACCATCGGGGTTAGTCAGCAGGTTTCTGTTTTGTTCGGTCAGGAAGAAGCCCGGAGCAATAGCGTTTACACGTATTCCTTCGCCGAATTTCACTGCAATCTCAGTTGCCATAAATTGCGTAAAGTTTGAGATGCCTGCTTTGGCAGCTGCGTATCCTGCAACACGAGTGATAGGGCGGAATGAGGCCATGGAAGCAAAGTTAACGATGCATCCGGCTTTTTGCTCAACCATGGGTTTGAGGAATACTTGTGTTGGAAGCACAGTTCCAGTGAGGTTGAGATCAACCACTTTCTGGAATTCATCTATTTTAAGATCAAAGAATGTGGCATCGGGTGCAATAACTGCTCCGGCAATGTTGCCACCGGCTGCATTAAGAAGTGCATCTACCCGTCCGTACGCTTTTAAAATATCGGCGAGATTTTGTTCCAAGACTTCACGATTCAATACATCGGTTACTAGAAACATGGCTTCACCACCTTGGGCTTTAATCTCGTTTACAATTTGGTTGCCTACTTCGGCTTTGCGTCCTAAAATAACTACTTTAGCCCCTTCTTCGGCTAAATGGTTGGCTATAGCTTTTCCCAGAACTCCGGTTCCTCCGGTAATCACTACAACTCTGTCTTTTACACTAAATAAATTTGCCATGATTTGATAATATAGTTAATTGATTTTTAATTCATTTATAGATTACAGAACCAAAACACTCTCCGGTCCCATATTAAATAATAAGTCGATAACGCTCAGGTTAGGCAAAAAACCGTGCCTGCTTTCAAATACCTGATAGTAAGGTTTGGGAAGGAAGTCCTTGTCAACTTCCGTATAATCTTTCTTCGGATGAACCACTTCTCTGTAGTCGGCCTCATCCGGTAGAAAGTCGGTATGGTAAGAAGCGGTGTGCTCTACTACAGGACTGATATCCATTAGCTCACAGATCTTACAGCGTAATTCTTCGTTGAAATCGGCTAAAAAAGTATATTTGTTCTCGTAAAACGGGCGCAAATCATCTTTATAGTATTCAAAGAAAGGGGTGTTGTTATAGGCCGATTCTATGGCATTCCAATGCAAATGCCGCCAGTTGCCGTGATCGGATATGCGGATGTCTTTCATGGCACACTTGGGCGTGTCGGGTCTTATGATAGGCACCGACAAAGATAATACCCCTTCGGGACCTGCAATATTGCACCGGTTCCTATAGGTTTGTTTGACGTAATGATCGTGCTGCTCTATGTAGATCTTATCGTACGCTTTCAGTTTGCTGTAATATTCTACAGGTGCCAAATAGGCTGAACTAAGATATATTGTTTTCATGATGCTTGTTTTACGATTACCTCACTGCCGAAAAAATACGATTCCACCGGTATCCTTTGAATAAGCCTTTTCCCTTTTCTTTGGAAAACCAGATGAACGATGCCTTTCCAATAACGTGATCTTTCGGTACAAAACCAAACATACGTGAATCTTCCAGGTTGATGGAGTTATTGCTTGCCATCCAATAATAATCTTTTGTGAAGTAGCAATGCTGTGTGGGTTTGCCGTTAATGTAAAGGGTGTCTCCTTTTATATCCACTTGTTTGCCTTCATGCAGAACCAGTGTGTTACGCAATAATACGGCATTCCATCGGGTAACTTTAATAACAGACCCTTTTCGGGGTATGGGTAGCCGGTAGGTTAGTTGATGACTGTCTTCATTACTTGCCAGCGGACGTACCCAGTTGGTTCCGCTGATGGCTTGCCCCAAAAGATAGTATTCGTATCGGCTGAAGCTTCTGACGTGCATCTTCTTGCTTTGCCCCAATAACTTGCTGGGGGCAATTGATAAGACCGAAATCAACGAATCCATCGAATTTTCTTTTTCGGGCGGATAAGCATATAGCAACTTCTCATCGGGTATGACTCCCTGACTTGTCCTGATAGGGTGAAAGAAGGAATCAAGTAAGAGGGTATCGCCCGGTATTCCGACACAGCGATTGATGAAAACCTTTCTGTTACTCCATACTTTTTCTTGGGGTTGAGCCGGATTGTTGAATACTACAAAGTCGCCTACAGCAATAGGCTTCTCAAGTATGCGGTGATAAGAAAACCATTGCATGAATGGCATACGCAATCCGTAACTCCACTTATTAACAAGAATATGATCTCCTTGATAGAGGGCGTTCTCCATGCCCGAAGAGGGAATAAGGAAGGAACCGAACACAAAGGTCCGGAACAACAATACGGCGATTATTGCTCCCGCAAATGCTAGTATCCACTTTCCTCCCTTTAGTTTCATCTTGCTGTTAATGAACCCACTTAAATATTCTGTTCCATCGTATCTTTCCATCGAACCATCCACGGTCCTTATCTAATGAAAGCCATACTACAATGGGCTTACCAACCACATGATCTTCGGGAACAAAACCCCAATAGCGTGAGTCGGCCGAATTATGACGATTGTCGCCCATCATCCAGTAGTAATCCATTTTAAAGGTATACCGGTTGGTTTTAACTCCATTGATGTAAAGTCCGTCTGCTTTCTTCTCCAGCTTGTTGCCTTCATACGCTACAATGCATCGTTCGTAAATAGGCAGATTCTTTTCGGTCAGTGTAATGCTTGTTCCTTTTGCCGGTATCCATATCGGTCCGTAATTGTTTCTGTTCCACTTGGTGTTCATGTTCAATGGGTACAGCTGTCCGGCATAATCCTCTGATTCCATGATTATTTTATGAATCAGCTTCTTGTTAGCCGCAAATGTGTTGAACATTTGTTTGGTTAGCGGGAAATGATAAACCGGACAAAGGCGTCCTTCGGCAGTTCTGCCGTCCAGTCCCATAGCAACTAGTGCGGGCTCAGAAGCCTGATCAATGTTGAACATAACCTGATCGTCTTTGCTGATACCCATCTCGCGCAACATATCATCGGATATGTAAGAGCCTGTGGTTTGCACAAAGTAGTTAAACTGCACACCTTCGGGATCGGGAGATATCTTGTTGTTGATGTAAACCTGACCGTTCACTATCTTCAGTGTATCACCCGGTAAGCCGAGGCAACGTTTTACGTAATTCTCTCGGCGGTCTACCGGTCGGATCACAACCTCACCGTACTTGGCCGGATTGGAGAGTATCATTTTACGTCCGGCAGCATAATACAGATCATAAATCATGGATTGCTCTTTGAAAGAGATACTGTCCATGTTTACATTGGCCGGGTACATGCTCTTGCCTTCCTGATAAGCCAGCGTGTAGAAATCAGTTTGCTGGTAGTTCAGTGCAACCGTATCTCCGGCAGGAAAGTTAAATACCACAATATCATTGTGTTTCACTTTGCCTAAACCTTTCACCCTTTTATATGACCATTGAGGCCATTCAATGTACGATTTGCAATTCAATACGGGCAACGTATGCTGAGCCAAAGGCATGGATAGGGGCGTATTGGGTACCCGTGGTCCGTAGCTGACTTTGCTTACATACAGAAAATCGCCTACTAACAATGACTTCTCCAGAGAAGATGACGGAATTTGGTAATTCTGAAACACGTAATTATTCACAAAGTAAACGGCTACTAAAGCGAAAACGATGGCATCTACCCAGCTCATGATGCTGCGTACCATTTCATTCTTAGAATTCCGCCAGAATGTCCAGGGAATCTTTTTGGTAATGTATATGTCAAAGATGAAAGGAACGAAAAGAAGTCCCCACCAGCTTTTAACCCAAATAAGAAACAGAAGGTAAAGTACAATTGCTATGCAGCACTTTAGCCATTGACGGGGTGTACGTTTATCCATGGTGAATTGCTTTTAGTTTTTTTATTCGTTAAGAAAGGAAAATAGATCGGACATGCCCAGATAGCCTTGTTTGCCCGCTGTATACTCAGCGGCAAGTACGGCTCCCAATGCAAAACCTTTACGGTTTTTAGCGTCATGCGTAATGCTGATACTGTCGGCCTCCGAATCGTATCGAATGGTATGTATACCGAATACCTCACCTTCTCTGATTGAATGGATAGGCAGCTCATCGGCTTGTTGTGCATCTTCTTTTACCCAGTGACTTTTACGATCCAGGTTTTCAAGCACGCCCTCAGCCAAGGTAATGGCTGTGCCACTCGGAGCATCTAGCTTATGAATGTGATGCGTTTCGCTCATGGTTACGTCATACGCGGGGAATTGATTCATGATTTTGGCGAGGTGCTTATTAACTGCCGAGAAGATCACAACACCCAGGCTGAAGTTAGATGCCCAAAATAATGTTTTTCCTCCTGTGCTGCAAAGTTGCTTGATCTCTTCTCCGTGCTCATCCATCCAGCCGGTACTTCCCGAAACCACTTTCACACCTGCAGCAAATGCTTTCATGTAATTAGAATAAGCCACCATGGGGTTGGTAAACTCAATCGCAACATCGGCAGAGCGGAAAGCCTCCGATTCAAAGTCCTGCTGATTGTTGAGATCTATAATACACACTATTTCGTGTCCGCGGTTTAAGGCAATTCTTTCTATCTCTTTGCCCATTTTTCCATAACCAATCAATGCAATCTTCATTGTTCTATATGTTTTGTAGAAATAATTGACGCAAAGATAATTATTTTGATGGTAAGTTATTACTTTTGCCGCATATTAACGCCTTGTTAACAATGGAACAACTACTGCATTACCTATGGAAACACAAAATTTTCCCTTTAAAAGAGTTAAGAACTACGACAGGACTACCGGTCGAGGTGATTGATACCGGTTTACAAAACAGTAATTCGGGACCCGACTTTTTCAATGCGAAACTTAAAATTGACGGAACACTTTGGGTAGGCAATGTGGAAGTGCACCAGTCTTCGTCGGACTGGATGCGTCACGGGCATAATCACGATAAGACATACGATTCTGTTATTATGCACATTATTACCCATGCCGATTGTGAAGTGCATCGTTCCACGGGTGAATGCATACCGCAGCTGCAACTGGTTTGCCCCGACCATATTCAGGCTAATTACGAGCAATTGCACCGTTCTGAGGTGAGACCTTATTGTTACTCTATCTTGTCTGGTTTACCTAAACTGGCTGTGCATTCGTGGATGTCGGCACTTCAGTCGGAACGGTTTGAGCAGAAAACTGCCCTGATCAGGCAACGCCTTCAACGCACCAATCAGCATTGGGAGGATACTTTCTTTATGACGCTGGCCCGTAATTATGGGTTCGGGCTGAATGGGGATGCTTTTGAAACTTGGGCTAATCTGGTTTCTTTCAGGGCGGTGGATAAGCATCGCGATAACTTATTTCAGGTTGAGGCTATCTTCTTTGGACAAGCTGGACTTTTGACTGAGGAAGAAGGAGATGAGTATTACTTGTCTTTGCAGAGAGAATATTCTTATTTGAAACACAAATTCAGTCTGAATGAGATGGATGCCTCTTTGTGGCGTTTTCTTCGGTTACGACCCGGTAACTTTCCGCATGTCAGGATTGCCCAACTAGCCTATCTTTATCACTCTGCCAACGGACTCCTTTCCAAGGTCGTGGAAGCTGCTTCTATGGAACAAGTAAAGAAATTGCTTTTAACACGAACATCAGCTTATTGGGATACACATTTCATTTTTAGTAAATCGTCGCTTCGCAGGCAGAAGAACCTTAGCGAGGACTCGCTTAGCCTTATTCTCATTAATACAGTGGTTCCGTTCTTGTATGCTTACGGATTACATAAGGGCGATGACAAATTGTGCCAAAGGGCAGGCAACTATCTGGAGTTATTGAAGGCAGAGAATAACTACGTGATCCGTTTGTGGCAGGCGGCAGGCATTGAAGTGGAATCGGCATCCGACTCACAAGCCATACTACAGTTGCAGAAAGAATATTGTGATAAAAAGGATTGTCTTCGTTGTCGTTTTGGTTATGAGTACCTCAAGCATAAATAAGTCTGCACTTTTGATTCTATTTTCCGAACTTGTACTATATTTGCCTGCTGAATTTTGAGCTTCAACAATTTAATGTTTTATGGCTATGAATGCAAAAAGATTTGCGCTCTGTTTATTGATGGTAACTATGCTGGCTAGCGTGTGTTTTATCTCTTGTGGTAACACATCGGCGAAAGATTCATCGGGGAAAGATGTGACTCCCGGTACTACACAAAAAGACGACAGCTTTGAGGCGTTTCTGACTAAATTTACTTCGAGTGCCGCTTTTCAGTACACTCGCGTTAAGTTTCCGTTGAAAACTCCCATTACGCTCATGTCTGATGATGGAAACAGTGAAAAAACATTTCCTTTCACCAAAGAGAAATGGCCGTTGCTCGATGAAGAAACGCTGAAGGAAGAACGCATCGTTCAAGATGAAGGCGGAGTTTATGTGTCGCGGTTTGTGGTGAACGAGCCTACTCACAAAGAGTTCGAGGCCGGTTATGAGGAATCGGAAGTTGACCTTCGTGTTGTCTTTGAATTGATTGACGGTAACTGGTATGTAACAGATTGCTATACAGCGTGGTATAGTTTTGACCTTCCCATTGCCGACCTGAAAGAAACTATTTCGCAGGTTCAGGAAGAAAACAAGGCATTTGAAGAGGTACATCCGTAAACAACAGAGTGCAGGCGATTGCTTTCCTGCACTCTTATTTTTTATAAATATGTGTAAAAGATAGTGCTAATTCAGGCAGAACCCTTATTTTTGCAGCATGTTAAACGGAAAGTATCATAACACGAAGCGTTTTGCCCGGTATGCATTGGCTGCTACCGCCATGGTAGGAGTTTTTTACTCTTGTGCCAACGTGGGCCGTCCCGAAGGAGGACCTATTGATGAAACGCCTCCCAAAGTAATAGGGAGTACCCCTCAGGCGGGTGCCTTAAACAATAAAAGAACAAAAATACTAATTGAATTCGATGAATTCGTCAAGCTCGAAAAGGCTAACGAAAAAGTCGTTGTTTCGCCTCCTCAGGTGCAGCAGCCTGAAATTAAAACGACAGGGAAGAAGGTCTCTATAAATCTGCTCGACTCCCTCAAAGCCAATACCACTTATACCATTGACTTCTCCGATGCCATTGTTGATAACAACGAAGGTAATCCGCTAGGTAATTTTGCTTTTACCTTCTCGACAGGTAGCGCTATTGACAGCATGGTTGTTTCGGGTACCGTACTCGACGCATCGAACCTGGAACCGGTTAAAGGCATATTGGTAGGCTTGCACGCTAATTTACAAGACTCGGCGTTTGTGAAGCAACCGTTCGACAGGGTAGCACGGACAGACAGTCGCGGGCATTTCTCCATTCGGGGTATAGCGCCCGGCAAATATCGCATTTACGCTTTGCAGGATGCCGATCAGAATTTTATCTATTCTCAGAAAAGTGAAGTACTTGCTTTCAATGACTCGTTAGTGATTCCCGGTTTTGAGGAACGCCTTCGCAACGATACTACCTGGAAAGATTCACTGACCATTGACACCATCGTGCCACGTAAATACACCCACTATCTGCCCGATAACCTGATATTGCGTACTTTCAAAGAAGAACTCTTCTCGCAGTACCTGGCTAAGAGCGAGCGTACGCTGGATCGTAAGTTTTCTTTGTATTTTGTTGCTAAAGCCGATACGTTACCGATTTTGAAGGGACTTAACTTTGACGAGAAAGATGCGTTCCTTATTGAAAAGAATCATAAGAATGACACCATACATTATTGGGTAAAAGACTCGCTGATCTATAAAAAAGATACGCTAAGCATGAGTCTCAGCTATTTGTATACCGATACGCTTAATCAGCTGGTTCCCCGTACCGATACGTTGAATCTGATCGTTAAAAAGGCGAAGGGAGGACCCGAAGATCGCCAACCCGAGAAGAAAAAGAAAAAAGGGAAGGAGAATGAACCGGAGCCAACACGCTTTATTGCTGTTACTCCCACCATTCCGGCCTCAATGAATGTATATGATAGTATCAGTTTTGTGTTTGATGAACCTTTGGATCATTACATAGGCGGTGCCATTCACCTGAAACAGAAGGTCGATTCTCTTTGGAAAGAGGCGCCTTTTGCCTTTGCGCCCGATTCTGTTGAACTGCGTCGCTATAATTTATTCAGTAATTGGGAACCCGGAACGGAATATGAACTGGAGGTTGATTCAATGGCTTTTGTCGGTTTATACGGATTGCATTCCAATAAAATAAAGCAGAACTTCAAGGTTCGTTCGTTGGAGGAATACGGAGCCATTTATTTCAATGTGTCCGGTATTCAAACTGCTGCTTTCGTTGAGTTGCTCGATGGGCAGGATAAGGTGGTCAGAAAGCTACCGGTGCTCAATGGGCAGGCCGATTTCTATTACCTGAACCCCGGTAAATATACCGCACGACTTATTGAAGATACGAATGGTAATTATAAATGGGATACGGGCAACTATGAAAAGAAGCTTCAGCCCGAAATGGTTTATTATTACCCCCAACTGGTTGAGTTAAAAGCTCTTTGGGAGTTGGAGCAAGACTGGAATGTGCTATCTAAACCCCTTGATAAACAAAAACTAGATGAACTTAAAAAACAAAAACCGGATGAAGACAAAAAGAAAAAGAACAATGCTGCCAATAAGCAGAATAGCTCGTCGAGGCGTAGTTACTAGTTGCAAATTGTTGCTGCTCGTTATAACATTGAGCTTGTTTGCCATGCCGGCAAGTGCACAGTGCGAGGCTAAGAACGATGCTTTTAAGTCGGGCGAACACGTGATGTACGATTTGTTTTTCAACTGGAAGTTTATCTGGACAAAAGCGGGATTGGCAAGTCTTACTACCAATGAAACCATCTATCAGGCAAAGCCGGCTTACCGCATTAACCTGCTGGCTATAGGAAGCAAGAAAGCTGATTTCTTCTTTAAAATGCGTGATACGGTTACTTGTATCATCGGAAATCGCTTGGAACCTTATTATTTCAAGAAGGCCGCCGAAGAAGGCAAACGTTATACCATTGATGAGGCTCGCTTTTCTTATAGCAATGGCTTGTGTCACGTAAAGCAGTCCCGAATGAAGGACGGAAAGATTGAGCGTTCGGAGTACAGTGACAGCCGTTGCATTTATGATATGCTGAGCATTCTGGCGCAGGCACGTTCATTTGACCCTACTGATTATAAAGTGGGGCAGCGCATTCAATTCCCCATGACCACCGGTCGTAAGGTTGAGGAGCAAACCCTCATCTTCAGAGGAAGGAAAAGCTTTACTGCCGAGAATGACACAACCTATCGTTGCCTGGTTTTCTCTTTGGTGGAGTATAAGAAAGGGAAAGAAAAGGAGGTGATTACCTTCTATATTACAGACGATAAAAATCACCTCCCGGTTCGTTTGGATTTGTACCTCAATTTTGGTTCGGCAAAAGCCTTCTTAAGTAGCGTGCGGGGCAACAGGTACCCGCTTACATCTATCGTTACAAAGTAAAACCTAACGGTATATCTTTTCGATAAACACTTGCGTTGAATGTAGCAATCAGTTCACTGTTCTGATTAGTTACATCAACTTGGTAGTGCGCTGTTCGTTGTCCGATGTATTTTTCTACTGCCTCGGCATAAAGAATATCTCCCGGTCCGCTACTTCGCAAGAAGCTGATGTTCGACGTAGTTGATAAGGCCAATGTGCCGTGTGAATTAGCTGCGGCAGCCAAAGCCAGGTCGGCCAACGTAAAGATCGCTCCTCCTTGTGTTGTGTTACCGGCATTGAGGTGTTGAGGACCTATCTCCAGTCGGGCTTTACCGTAACCGGGTTTTATTTCAATCAACTCTATGCCGGCATCAGAAGCAAACCGGTCGTTCCGAAAGAATTCCTGCGGTGTCATTCGTTTACTTGTTGAGCTTCCACTCGAAGCCGTCTTTGGTATCCTTAATCTCGAATCCCAAGGCAGTGAGCTCGTTGCGTATCTTATCAGACATAGCCCAGTCTTTATTGGCTTTGGCTTGCATTCTTTGCTCCAGCAACATATCGACTACCTTGCCGTAAGCCGCTTCGCGACCGTCAGACGAGCCTGTTTCTTCTTTCAATCCCAGTATGTCAAACAAGAACAAGTGGAATGTGTCTTTCAACTCCTTTAAGTCGGCCTCAGAAAGCTTATTGTTTCCCGCCAATACATTGTTCACAATTCTGGCAGCCTCGAAGAGGTGCGAGATAACAATGGGAGAATTCAGGTCATCATTCATTGCCTCGTGGCATTTGGTGCGTATGCTTTGCACCTCTACATCCGATGCTGCCGATGTTTTGATGCGATCAAGTCCGTCAACCGCTTCCAAAAGTCTTTGCAGTCCCTTTTCAGAAGCTTGCAGCGCCTCATTGCTGAAGTCAACCGTGCTGCGGTAGTGCGCCTGAAGGATAAAGAAACGAATGGTCATGGGGCTGTATGCCTGAGTCAGCATGGCATGAGAACCATTGAAGAATTCATCGAGCGTAATGAAATTACCCAATGATTTACCCATTTTCGTTCCGTTCACGGTAATCATGTTGTTGTGCATCCAGTAGTGAACCATGTCGTCACCCTGAGATGCCACCGATTGTGCTATTTCGCATTCGTGGTGAGGGAAAACAAGATCCATGCCGCCTCCGTGAATATCAAAATGCTCGCCCAGATACTTACGTCCCATGGCGGTACATTCGCAATGCCATCCGGGGAAACCATTGCTCCAAGGCGATGGCCATCGCATGATGTGCTCCGGTTGTGCACACTTCCACAAAGCAAAGTCGGCCGGGTTGCGCTTCTCACTCTGTCCGTCGAGTTCGCGGGTGGTGTTCAGCACATCGTCCAGATTACGTCCCGACAACTTACCGTAGTGATGATCTTTATTGTATTTAACTACGTCGAAGTACACAGAACCTTCACTCTCGTAAGCATAGCCGTTGTTCAAAATTTCTTTTACCAATTCAATCTGTTCAATGATGTGTCCCGAAGCATGTGGTTCGATGCTTGGTGGCAAAACATTGAGTGCTTCCATCGATTTGTGGTAACGGTTCACGTAATATTGCACCACTTCCATAGGCTCCAATTGCTCCAACCGAGCCTTCTTTGCTACCTTGTCTTCCCCTTCGTCAGCATCGTGCTCCAAGTGTCCCACATCGGTAATGTTGCGCACATAGCGTACTTTATACCCCAGGTGAGTAAGATAACGGAATAATATATCGAAAGTAATGGCCGGACGTGCGTGCCCCAAATGTGCATCGCCGTAAACGGTTGGTCCGCATACGTACATGCCTACGTGAGGTGCATGCAGCGGTATAAACTGTTCTTTTTTCCTGCTTAAGGTGTTGTAAATCGTCAGTTGGTGTTCCATAACGCTTTGATTTATTTTTAAGAACTACAAAGTTATAATAAATTGTTTATTTAGATGGACTTTGCCCACTAAAAGATAACTATTTCATTGCTTTTCTGCCCGTAGAGTTGTATTTTTGTAGTGAGAAGAAAAGCGGCTAACCATGGTTGGACGACTGAACAACCATGGTGGGCATATCGGCTAACCTAGGTTGGTAAATCAGATAACCAAGGTTAGCCGCTCATTTGATAAATGCCTTTGTGGGTGTTTATCAGGCTTCGGAGAGCATACACCTTTGTATAAACTTTATAATGTAATAGGAATGGCAATTCATTTTGAATGGTACGAAACACCGGTGGCACCGCATCAGCCGGAAGAGAAGACGCTGCATGCGCGCATTAGTTTTAACGGGAAAACAGATACGGCTCAGCTGCGGAAAAAAATACAGGAGCGCTGCACGCTGTCGGAGACCGATGTAGTGGCAGTTCTCGATGCGTTGTCTCGCGTGATGGGCGAGGAACTGGCAGATGGCCGGCAGGTGCACCTGGACGGGATAGGATATTTTCATCCCACACTAACTTGCACGGAAATAATCAAGGAAGATACGAAGCAGAAGAATGCCAAGGTGCGTTTGAAAAGCATTAAATTCAGAGCTGATAAGAAGCTGAATAGCTCGGTTGGTGAGGTGAAGGTGCAGCATGTGAAGCGCAACGAGCACTCTTCGCGATTGTCACCGGAAGAAATAGATAGGTATCTCACGGAGTACTTCAACACGCATCGCTTCATGACCCGTGCCGATTTTCAGAAAGGCTGCGGTTTGCTTAGAAGTACGGCAATGAACCATCTTCGCCGATTAATTGCTGAGGGTAAAATCAAGAACATCGGATTGCGCATGCAGCCCATTTATGTGCCCCTGTCCGGATACTACGGGGTGGATGCCGAAAATGCCATTGACCAATGATCAAGTAAGCAGCATTTCCCATTCGCTGTCGGTCAGCGAATCGAGCGGGTTGTTGTCGGTTATGAACGACTCGGCCAGCTTTCTTTTTTCTGCCTGTAACTGCATCATTTTCTCTTCAATACTGTCTTGGGTGATAAAACGATAGGCCATTACCTGCTTTTGTTGCCCGATGCGGTGTGCCCGCCCGATGGCTTGCATCTCCGCCGCCGGATTCCACCACGGGTCGATGATAAAGATATAGTCGGCTTGTGTGAGGTTTAGTCCCACGCCCCCCGCCTTGAGCGAAATCAGGAACGCCTGTATGTTTTCATCGTCCGCGAAACGGGTAATTTCTTCTTCGCGGTTGGTGGTGCTGCCCGTGAGCATGGCATACTTCCATTTCCGTTTGGTAAATGCTTTGGCCACCAGTTCGAGGTGCTGTACAAAAGATGAAAAGATAAGAACCTTGTGGCCTTCACTTCGCAATGTTTCGAAGGTGCCTACAATTTCCTCCATCTTGCCCGACTCCTCGTGAAAGTCTTTCAGCGTCAGTTTGGGGTGACAAGCCAATTGGCGCAACCTCATGATGCCGTTGATGATGGTGAAATTTCTTTTTTCACTCTCAACCTCAAGTTCATGGAGCAAGATGCTACGCAACCGGTTTCTTTCGTCTTTATAAAGTTCCTCCTGTTGTTCCGTCATGCCACAATAAAGAACCTCTTCGGTTAATGATGGTAGTTCCGGAGCAACATCGGATTTGCTGCGGCGTAGAATAAAAGGTTCCAGCAACCGTTTCAGCTCACTTTCCTTCACTTCGTTACCTTGCCTGATGGGAAGAATAAAGTTTTTGGTGAAGTGCCTCTCACTGCCCAGTAAATCGGGTTGTAGGAAACAAAACTGCGCCCAAAGGTCTTTCAGTGAATTCTCTATCGGTGTGCCGGTAAGTACCAACCGGTGATTACCCTTCAATGTTACGGCTGCCTTGAAGGTGAACGAGTCGCTGTTTTTGATGCTCTGACTTTCGTCCAGAATAACATATTCGAACACGTATTTGCTCAGCTCACTGATGTTGTTACGCATAATGCCGTAGCTGGTAAGCACTATGTGATATTGATTGAATTCTTTGGGCGTAATGCCTTTTTTGCCCACGCCGTTACCTTCATATTGTCCGATGGACAGGTTGGTAAAGCGTTGCCCTTCTTTGGCCCAGTTGTGCAAAAGAGACGTAGGAACCACAATGAGTGAGGCATGTTTGGCTTTGGCGTTGTACACGTATTGCAGAAGCGCTAAAGTCTGAATGGTTTTACCCAATCCCATGTCATCGGCTAGGCAGCCGTTAAAACGGTGCTCGTAAAGATGTACCATCCATGACAATCCCGCTTGCTGGTAATGCCTTAACTGGGCACGGAAACCTTCGGGAGCATCTAATAAACGCTTGGGTTGGTACGGCCCCGTCTTCTTTCCGTCTTCCGAAAAAGCCGATTGCACCAACCCCACGAGCGACCGTCTGACGCGAATCGTTTTGTCTTCCTTTACCGTGGCTGCTTGTAGCAAACCGCTGTACTTACTGAACCAGTCTTCGGGCAGCAGCATGATTTTCCCGCTGGGCAGCACAAACTCACGATTCCCTTCTAATATATGTTTCCTGAAGTGAGTAAACGGCAGTACCATGCCGTCAATCATCACCTGGATGTTCAGTTCAAACCAGTCGCGGTCATCTTCCTTATAAAATTGTTCAATGCGTATGTCTTCCAAACAATACTCGGCTTCGACGGTTTGGTTCGTGATAACGAACCGTTTGTGGAGCAACTCTTTGTTTTGGTACATCCAGCTTACGAGGAGAGAAGAATCATTCGTATGGGTGTTCTTGGGAACAAATAGTTTGTCGCTTACCTGTTTCAATCCCGATACTTTCAGGAATTCGTATGCTTCGTTTTCCCTGGCAATGTTTCGCTCAAAATAGACAATACGAATGTTCTCCGTGGCATTGTCCAACCGGGCTATCTTGGCTGTGGCACAAGCATCGTGCGTAAACTCCTGATCACCGTATGTAAAATGCAACCGGATGCCCCAGTCTAGGCCGGGAGTCAGGTTTACGGTGAGATGGGGTTCACACGAAACCGGCTCTTTTACAATGTCGAACCCCGAAGCCGTAACGTGATGATAACGCATGGCTGGCAACACGATGTTCTCCATGTATTTTTCGCTCAGAGAAGCATCCACGCTAACTTGCGCTTTATGGGTAAAAGGAAGTATTCGCGAAGCCTCAATGTGGTTAAATACGTGAAGCTCTCTGCCTAGCATGAGCACGGCAGGCGAGGAGCTGAGCACGATAACCGGCTTCTTGTCGGGCAAACTTACCTCATCGCCATTTCGGGAACATTTAATGGCATAGCTAAATAGCTTTTTGGTCAGGGTAAAGTGAAACGAGAGGCTGCTCGATTGCTCATTTACCTCATAACGATGGTGTTCGTAAAGCAGGTTGCTGCCGGCTTGTTTCTCATATAGGGGCAGTTTGTACTTTACAATGAGCTTGATCATTTCGAGTAGTTTCTTCTCAATGTACGGTCGCACTTGCTCCTTGTACTTCTTCTCGGTAAGTTTATGCAGAAACACACTGCTGCTCTTTTCTTTGGAGTAGACTGCCGTGAGATACTTCTCGGTGTAGTGCGCGGCAATATCTATGGCTTTACGCTCCGGGGCCGAAAGACGGTCAATCAATCCTTCGGGCGCATGGAAAGCCTGTTCGGCAAGTTGTACCATTTCATTGTCCCTCCGCGCCACGGTATAGGGGAGCAATAGATGTCCCAATACCGGATGTTGCGCCAGAACAATAACTATTTCTGCAGATGGAATAGTTTGTTTCATGTAGTCTTTTTAAGGTGTTTGGCTCTTGTGAGGAGCAAGTCGTTGTGTTTATGCGTTGTTGAGGGAGAGCATCTCGTCAATGTACTGCCTGTTGTTGCTTAAACGGGGCACTTTGTGCTGCCCGCCCAGTTTGCCTTTTTCCTTCAGCCAGTCGTGAAACAACCCTTTGCGTGCAGGTATTACCTCCAGCGGTTGCAAAGCGATGTCTTTCCAGCGTTTCGCTTCGTAATCAGAGTTCAGCTCTTTCAGTGTACTGTCAAGCACGGAAGCAAAATGCTCAATGGAATCGGGCGTTTGGGCAAATTCAATAACCCATTGATGTCTGCACTTGGCATTGGCATCCATGAATACGGGAGCTGCGGTATACTCACTCACCTGAGCACCTGTTACGGAGCATGCCTTGGCAAGTCCTTTTTCGGCATTATCAATGATTAGTTCTTCGCCAAAGGCATTGATGAAATGCTTGGTGCGGCCCGTGATGACAAACTTATAAGGTTTGTTGTTGGTGAATTTCACCGTATCGCCAATCATGTATCGCCACAATCCGCACGAGGTAGTGATAACCAGCGCGTAGTTTTTATGGAGTTCCACCTCTTCCAGACAAAGCACTTTGGGGTTTTCTTTGCCGACTTCTTCCAGCGGAATGAATTCGTAGAATATGCCGTAGTCAATCATCAACAACATGGAAGGGTCTGCCGGATCATTCTGTGTACCGAAGTAGCCTTCTGATGCGTTATAAGTTTCCACATAGTGCATGTTGGGCGATTGAATCACTTGGTGGTATTGGTCGCGGTAAGGGGTGAAGCTTACGCCTCCATGGAAAAAGACTTCCAGGTTGGGCCACACTTCTTCTAAGTGTTGCTTCCCGGTTTTTTCGAGTATGCGTTTGATGAGTACCAGAAACCAGGAGGGAACTCCCGAAAGACTGGTCACATTGGCTTGAATTGTGCTGTTGGCAATGGCTTCTATCTTACTTTCCCATTCACTCATCAGCGCTATTTCCTTTTTAGGAACACGGATGAGGTTTACCAGCGGACTGACATTCTGTATCAGGATAGCCGATAAGTCACCTACTAAACTGTGTCGGGAATTATGGTTGGGACTGTGACTGCCACCTAAGATGACTCCTTTGCCTGAGAAGAAACGGCTTTCGGGGTTCATCCGTAAGTAAAGGGCCACGGCATCGGCGCCTCCCTTGTAATGAATATCTTTAAGAGCTTCTTTGCTGACAGGAAGAAACTTGCTTTTGTCATTGGTGGTGCCCGACGACTTGGCAAACCAGCGTATCTCAGAAGGCCAGATGAGGTTCTTCTCTCCGGCACGCAAACGTTCTACGTAAGGCTTCACCTCTTCATAGGTCTGAACAGGCAGACGTCTTCTGAATTCATCGTAGCTGGTAATACTTTTGTAATCGTACTTCTTGCCCCACTCGGTGTTTTGAGCCTCTTTAATTAGCCGGGTAAGCACCCTGCTTTGTATCTCACCCGCTTGTGTGGCATAAAGATCTATTTCTTTTAGTCGTGAATCAAAAAGTTTTCTTATTATCTTAGTGCTATTCATTACTTATTTTTGTAAAATAACGTTTGAATGTACAAAAGTAAGCTTATTTATCTTTTTTTTCTATCTTTACCCCGAAAATATCGTTAAAACTATATGAGAATAGGTATATTGACTTCAGGTGGAGATTGTCCGGGTATCAATGCCACCATTCGTGGTGTGTGCAAGACTGCCATTCATCATTATGGTATGGAAGTGTTGGGTATACACAGTGGTTTTCAGGGCTTACTCGATAAAGATGTGGAGGTTTTTACTGATAAATCGTTGTCGGGCTTACTAAATCAGGGCGGTACTGTTTTGGGTACTTCGCGTGAAAAGCCTTTCAAAAAGAAGGGCGTTCCTGCCGATGTAAACAAGCCTGCCCTTATTCAGCAGCATATCCGTGAGCTGGGTATTGATTGTGTGGTGTGCATCGGTGGTAATGGTACGCAGAAAACCGCTGCTAAGTTTGCTGCCATGGGCGTAAATATTGTGTCTGTTCCCAAAACGATTGATAACGATATTTGGGGTACGGATTTCTCTTTTGGCTTTGATACGGCTGTGACCATTGCTACAGATGCCATTGACCGTCTGCACTCAACGGCCAGTTCGCACAAGCGTGTTATGGTCATTGAAGTAATGGGGCACAAAGCCGGGTGGATTGCTCTTTATTCGGGCATGGCCGGAGGAGGTGACGTTATCTTGCTTCCCGAAATTCCTTATAAACTGGAGAATATTCGCGAAACCATTATGAACCGCATCAAAAGAGGTAAGCCTTATTCCATCGTTGTAGTAGCCGAAGGCATTCAAACCGACGGCAACAGGCGTGCGGCCGAGTTCATAGCTCAGGAAATAGAGCGTGAAACAGGGTTGGAAACTCGTGAAACCGTGCTGGGTTACATTCAACGGGGAGGATCGCCAACACCGTTCGACCGTAATTTGTCGACCCGAATGGGGGGGCACGCCACCGAACTTATTGCCAATGGCGAATACGGACGCATGATTACGTTAGTAGGAAGTGAGATCTCTTCTATACCTTTAGAAGAGGTAGCCGGTAAGCTAAAGCTGGTAACTGAAGAGCACGACTTAGTCGTTCAGGGACGAAGAATGGGTGTCTGCTTCGGATAATTGCGCCGGTTCACTTTTCGTATCCGACTCGATAGGCTGAGCAAGGGTGTTGTCTGCTGCGCTTGCTTCGGGAGTACCGGTAAGAGTGGTGCGGTCTATCTTTATGTTTTCTATGGAACTGATAAACTCCGGATTGGTCTTTATCTTCTTCAAAGCCATTTGAGCGGCATTCTGTTGCGACTCTTTCTTGGAATAGCCGGTGCCGGTGCCGGCAGATAATCCTTCAATCATGATTTCCGTTTGAAAGACCGGATTGGAGTCTTGGTCGAGGAACTGTTCAATAAGCTCAAACGATACTTCCATCTTGCTCTTTTGGCTCCATTCAATCAGCTTTGACTTGAAGTTAACCTCCTTGCGCGACAGTTTATCGAGGTCGATGTACCGTTTGATGATTTTCTCTTCCAGAAACATCTTGCACTTATCATACCCCTGATCAATGTAGATAGCACCAACAAATGCCTCGAACGCATTGCCGTACATGTAACTGTTGTGCGAAGAAGTGCGGGTTGATGATTTGATTAGCTTGTCGAGTCCTATCTCAACGGCTAGTTTGTTGAGCGTTTCCCGCTGCACAATCTTTGAACGGGTATTGGTGAGAAAGCCTTCTCGCTTCCCTTCGAAATGAAGATATACAATATCGGCCACAACGGCATCAAGAATAGCATCTCCTAAAAACTCCAGCCGCTCATTGTTTATGGGCTTTCCTTTGTCAGATCGTAGACTAGTTGATTTATGGAGAAGTGCTTGTTCGTAAATTTGTATGTCACGCGGAAAGAATCCGAGTATTCGGTAGAAACAAAAATAAGACTCTCTGTTCTTATTGAACAGGAGCCTTATCTTATCTATTTCATTGCGTAACACGATTTATTCAGCGTATTTCTTGAAAATAACACATGCGTTATGACCACCGAAACCAAAGGTGTTAGATAAAGCAACGTTTACTTCACGCTTTTGCGCTTGGCCAAATGTGAAGTTCAGATTGTAATCAATCTCAGCGTCGTTATCGCCTTCAGTAAAGTTGATGGTTGGAGGCACAATGCCATTCTTAATGGCAAGGATACTTGCAATAGCTTCTACTGCGCCGGCAGCACCCAATAAGTGACCGGTCATAGATTTGGTAGAACTGATATTCAGTTTGAAAGCCTGTTCGCCGAATACTTCTTTGATGGCTTTAGATTCTGAAATATCACCAACCGGAGTAGATGTTCCGTGAACGTTGATGTAATCAACTTCTTCGGGCTGCATCTCTGCGTCTTCCAATGCATTCTTCATTACCAACTTTGCTCCCAAACCTTCGGGATGAGAAGCAGTCAGGTGATAAGCATCAGCAGACATACCGGTACCCACCAGCTCTGCATATATTTTTGCACCACGCGCTTTAGCATGTTCAAGTTCTTCCAGAATAAGGCAACCGCCACCTTCTCCCATCACAAATCCATCGCGTGAAGCGCTAAAAGGACGTGAAGCAGTTTCGGGAGAATCGTTACGGGTAGAAAGTGCGTGCATTGCATTGAAACCACCTACTCCACCGGGAGTTATTGCAGCTTCGGCACCACCACCTACTATGATGTTAGCTTTGCCCAAACGGATCAGATTGAAAGCATCGGCTATTGCATTGGTTGATGTTGCACATGCAGAACATGTTGCGTAGTTAGGACCGTGGAATCCGTACAAGATAGAAATCTGCCCTGCGGCAATGTCGGAAATCATTTTGGGAATAAAGAAAGGATTGAATCTTGGTCCTTTGTCTTTGTTCGTGTAATAATTGCCTATTTCTTCTTCGAATGTGTTGATTCCTCCAATACCGGCGCCAAAAATAACACCGATTTTGTTTAAGTCTTCCTTTTCAACATCAAGACCAGAGTCAGTAATAGCTTCCTTAGCAACTGCAATGGCATACTGTGTGTACAGGTCCATCTTCCTTGCTTCTTTGCGGTCCATGTACTGAGTTGCATCGAAGTTTTTCACTTCGCAGGCAAACTGAGTCTTGAATAGCGATGCATCGAAATGAGTAATAGGCCCTGCTCCACTAACCCCGTTCACAAGATTCTCCCAGAATTCCGGAACGTTATTGCCAATGGGAGTAATGGCGCCAAGACCTGTTACTACGACTCTTTTTAATTCCATATTATGAAAAACAGATTACTTAGCGTGTTCTTCGATGTAAGACACAGCGTCACCTACAGTTCCGATCTTTTCTGCTTGATCATCTGGAATAGAGATACCAAATTCTTTTTCGAATTCCATGATAAGTTCAACAGTGTCAAGAGAATCAGCTCCTAAGTCGTTAGTGAAGCTAGCTTCGATTGTAACTTCTGATTCTTCAACGCCTAATTTATCAACGATAATCGCTTTCACTCTTGATGCAATTTCAGACATAACTTTAAGTTTTTAATTAATAATTAGTTTTATTTCTTTAAATTTGCGGTGCAAAGGAATAAATATTTATTGTTCTAAGCAAATATTTGATTAAATAAATGCAATCTTTTGCACAATTTTCACTATTGTGTGCAGAAACAGCTTGATTATGAAGAGAAATATAGCTATTTTAGCCTCCGGTTCGGGTACTAATGCCGAGAATATAATCCGTTATTTTAGTAAAAGCACGTCGGTTTGCATCAAATTGGTGCTCTCTAATAAGGAGGATGCCTATGTTTTAAGGCGTGCAGAGAGCTTAGGAGTACCTTTCAAGGTGTTTCTGAAGGATCAATGGGCCGGCGGCGAAGCAATTCTTGCTTTATTAAAGGAGTTTGAAATAGACTTTGTGGTGTTGGCAGGCTTCTTAATCCGTGTGCCCGATGTTTTATTGCATGCTTATCCAAACAAAATTATAAATATTCATCCTTCTTTGTTGCCCAAGTATGGCGGAAAGGGGATGTACGGTGATCGGGTTCATGAAGCCGTAGTGGCGGCAGGTGAAGAGACGAGCGGCATCACCGTGCATTACGTGAATGAGCACTATGATGAAGGTGCGGTTATATTTCAGGCTACTTGTGCCATATCTAAAGAAGATACCCCTTCTGATGTGGCGGCTAAGGTTCATGCATTAGAGTACGCTCATTATCCTCTTATTATAGAAGAGGTTGTTTCTATACGGTAAGCATCCGGCTCTCTTCTGAAAGGATAATGTCCTCTTTGCTTCTCGAAATCTTCGGGATTAGCTTTCAGCGTCATGCTGTCTCTTTGCGGATTGTATATTTTCAATATAGCTTCTGAATAGGTGTTGGCAACCATAATATTGTTCTCGGGTGCAGGCGGGTTGATGTGATAAGTACCTTTCAGGTTGAAGAACTTGCATAGAGCGTCCAGAGACATACGCGTGGCGTTTGCCTTGCCGTCGGCAGAGTATCCTGCTATGTGAGGGGTTGCAATAAAAGCCCGGTTCATTAATTCGAGGTTGATGTGAGGTTCATTCTCCCAAACATCAATAATTGCATCACTTACTATCCCTTGGTTTATGGCATGAAGCAGTGCGTTGGTGTCAACCACTTCTCCTCTTGATGTATTTATTATAATAGGACTCTTTTTTAATGATTGAAAGAAGTCGGCACCTGCCAGGTGATATGTTTTGTATGCACCTTCATTATATAAAGGAGTATGGAATGTAATCACATCACATTCCTCGGCTAATTGTTGCAAACAAGAGAAGGCTGTTTCTTCTTCTTTTTCTTGTCGGGGCAGATCGTTGAGCAGCACTTTCAGACCCAGCTTTCTGGCAACGGTCTCTACTTTACTGCCTACATTACCCACTCCCACAATTCCCAGAGTCATCTTTGAGAGTTCTAATCCTTTCTCCTTTTCCAATAACAAAAGGGCCGACTCTATGTATTGGGCAACCGAACCGGAGTTGCATCCCGGTGCATTGGTCCAGGTAATTCCCTTCTCTTTGCAGTACGCCGTGTCTATATGGTCAAAGCCAATGGTTGCTGTAGCTATAAATTTCACGTTGCTTCCTTCCAGCAACTCTCTGTTGCAATGGGTTCGGGTACGTATAATTAAAGCGTCGGCGTTGCGAACTAATTCGGGGGTAAACAAGTTGCCTTCCACATACACCACTTCGTTGGCAAGTTGTTCAATGGCAGGACTGATATAGGGTATTTTATTATCGACAATTACTTTCATAACAAGATGACTATATATAAATATGTTGCGTTGCAAACGATAGGTACAAAAATAGGCCTTTTTAGTTGTTTTTCGATTAAATCGCTCATGAAATGCATGAAAAAAAGTATCACCAAGTATCACCAACCTTGCAACGATCTGATTATCAGATTTTTATGTGTGATACTTTACTAAAAAAAAGCCTCACCAAGTATCACCAAGTATCACCAACTTTTTTGCACCGATTCCTTACAAGTACATCGCTATTTACCTTCTATATATAAGCTTGATAATAAGCATGCTTATGCGATTTATTTTGCAGGTGAGCAATTTTCGTCTCCACCCGGATGTACACAGTTTGTATACCCCCATGTACACGGTCTGTAGACCTGGGTGTACAAATGTTCTACACCCGGGTCTACCCTGAATTTCTCCACGTGGAAACAGATTAAGGCAATGTTTGGCTTTAAAATATAGAATTTGCCAAGCAGATTATCCTCATTGTGTTATAAAAAACAGTAAAGGGTTGGTTGTATGGGAAATATTCTATAGTTTTGCCCGATGTATTTATATAAATAAGTTGATATTATGACATTTAGTAAGCTTTGCAATGAGATATTCTGGAAGGCAACGACAGATTATCATGTGACTGATAGTGTGGATGCACCAATGAATAACCCGTACGAACTGAAAACCATTGAATATTATCTTTATCTAAAGAATTGGATTGATGCCGTGCAATGGCACTTTGAAGATATCATCCGCGACCCGCAAATTGATCCGGTTGAGGCTTTATCTTTAAAACGTAGAATTGATAAATCAAATCAGGATCGTACTGACCTCGTAGAGCTTATTGATAGTTATTTCCTAGATAAATACAAATCAGTTGAACCACTGGCAGATGCCACTATCAACACGGAAAGTCCCGCTTGGGCTGTTGATCGCCTTTCTATCCTTGCGCTGAAAATATATCACATGCAGCAGGAGGTTGATCGCGCAGATGTTACGGAAGAACACTTAAATCAGTGTAAAACCAAACTGAACATTCTGCTTGAGCAAAGAAAAGATCTTTCATCGGCTATTGATCAGCTGATTGAAGATATAGAGAACGGAAAGAAATACATGAAGGTATATAAACAGATGAAGATGTATAATGATCCGGCTCTGAATCCGGTTCTTTATGGTAAAAAATAATCAATGGCAAAGATTCTTGTTATCCGTTTCTCTGCTATAGGAGATGTTGCCATGTCTGTGCCCGTGATTCATGCATGGGCCAGTCAATACCCTCAACATCAGATTGTTTTTTTAAGCAGACCTTCGTTAGCCCCTCTTTTTACAGAATTACCGGAGAATGTGTCGTTTTATAATGCCGATTTAAAAGGTAAGCACAAAGGTATTGGGGGGTTGTACACACTTTTTAAAGAGTTGCAACTGATGAAATTTGATGTGGTTGCTGACCTGCATCATGTTTTAAGAAGTAAAGCTCTTGCTTTTTTGTTTCGTTTGGCGGGAACTAAAGTTTGCTCTATTAATAAAGGTCGGTGGGCCAAGAGGAAGCTTGTGCGTAAGCGCAATAAGATATTGGTTAATCAAAAAAGCTCTTTCACACGTTATGCAGAAGTTTTTGAGAAAGCAGGCTATCCGGTTTTGCTGAATTTCACTTCGTTGTACGGAGATAGCAAAGGAAATCTAGAGACTGTTCAACACATCGTTGGACAAAAAGGAACTCAGAAATGGATTGGAATAGCTCCGTTCGCAAAACATAAAGGCAAAATATACCCTTTAGAGCTGCAAGAAAAGGTTGTTGCACACTTTGCTGCGAACCCTGAAGTAAGGGTTTTCTTATTTGGAGGCGGTAAAGAAGAGGAGAACTGTTTTGCCGAATGGGTGAATAAATATCCTGCGGTAGTATCTTTGACGGGCAAGCTAAACATGTCTACCGAACTGGCTCTGATGAGTCATCTGGATGTGATGCTGTCAATGGATTCGGCCAATATGCACCTCGCTTCATTGGTTAATATACCTGTTGTATCCGTCTGGGGCGCAACACATCCGTATGCAGGTTTTATGGGTTGGAAGCAGTTGCCCACAAATGCCATTCAGCTCGATATGCCCTGTCGTCCTTGTTCCGTATTTGGACAAAAGCCTTGTTATCGAGGTGATTATGCTTGTTTGAATGATATTAAACCCGAGAAGGTGATTGAGAAGATAAAAGGAATTATTGAATAAAAATTAAACAAACCTTATTTTTAACTCACATATTACAAGAACTCTACATGTCATATATCTATTGGTCTAGTAATATAGCAATAAATGAAAAATAAATAATAACTCATTCAGTTTATGTATAAAAATTATCGAGTAGTGTGTAATACGGCTGCAGGACGTAGAAGATATATGCAGTATTTGTTTCCTCCAATAATTGCTTCTGACTTAGTTGATAGATATGATATATGGGTAAATACAAATGATCCGTGTGATATAGAGTTTTTTAAACAGATAGCTCAGAAATATCCTAAAGTCAATTTAGTGTGGCAACCCGACGGCATTGTCAATGGTATTAAATCAATCAATGCTTTTTACAAGACTTGTATTGAGGAAGATACAATATATATAAAGTTGGATGATGATGTGGTTTGGCTTGAACCCGATTTTTTTGAAAAGATGTTAGCTTTTAGGATTGATAATCCAGATTATTTTTTGGTGTCTCCAATGGTTATCAATAATGCAATATGCACTTATATAATGCAAATTTTTGGGAAAATAAAGCTATCGAAATATATGAATGCCAGAGCAAATCACTCTATTTTATGGCGAAGTGGTGTTTTTGCAGTTCATTTACATAAATGGTTTCTTGATAATTATTTAAAAACAGGTCGTTACAAAGAACTTTATTGTGGGAAAATACCTATAGCAACCAATCGATTTTCTATTAATTCCATTCTTTGGTTTGGTAGTACTATGAAGCAATTTGATGGAATTGTACTTGATGACGACGAAGAATACCTTTCTGTCATAAAACCAACACAATTAAATGCTTCAAATTGTTTGAATTGTGATGCCCTTATCTCACATTTTGCATTTCGTCCTCAAAGAGAATATCTCGATAAGAAATTCATTCTTGAGGAATATGGTGTATTTTTGCAAGAAGAGTGGAACAACATGCCTAAGATAAGTTTGATTAATAAGGATATTCAGTTGTTAATGCGTGAAATAAAGGCAAATGAGTCAGTTCTGAAGCTATCGAAACCCATTTATCGGAAAATAAAGCCAACTTTAAAACAAAAAATGAAGTCTAATTTTAAAACTCTTATCCGCAAGTTAAAGTTTTTGGTAGTTGTTTATACTGAAAAAAAATATATTACGCCTCAAGATTAATGAAAAAAGAATATGATTATTTAATTGTGGGTGCCGGTCTGTATGGAGCAGTCTTCGCTCGCCAGATGATGGATGCCGGTAAACGTTGCCTCATAATAGATAAACGTAACCATATAGGTGGAAATATCTATTGTGAAGATGTTGATGGCATACATGTTCATAAGTATGGAGCGCACATTTTTCACACAGACAATAGAGACGTTTGGAGTTACGTGAATCGCTTTGTTGAATTTAACAGATTCACCAATTCTCCTTTGGCATTTTACAAAGGTTCCTTGTATAATTTACCTTTCAACATGAATACTTTCAACAAACTTTGGGGTGTTAATACCCCCCAGGAAGCTAAAAAGAAAGTAGAAGAGCAATGTGCTGAATTTGCTCATATTGAGAACCCGGCAAATTTAGAAGAACAAGCACTCAAACTGTGCGGAACTGATATTTACTATACATTTATCAAAGGTTATACGGAGAAACAATGGGGTCGGTTGGCCACTGAATTACCCGCTTTTATCATTAAAAGAATTCCTTTCCGCTTTACTTACGATAATAATTATTTTAATGATCCGTTTCAAGGAATTCCTCATGGCGGATATAATAGTCTGATTGCAGCATTGATTGATGGCTCTGATATTAGACTTAATACCGATTTTTTTTCGGACAGAACGGCCTTAAGTGCTTTGGCTGATAAAGTATTGTTTACCGGTTGCATTGATGAATATTTTGATTATCAACTGGGGAAGTTGGAATATAGAAGCCTGGTTTTCGAACACGAGTGTTTATCCATACCCGATTTTCAGGGCAATGCTGTGGTGAATTACAATGAAAAGGAAATCCCTTTTACACGAATCATTGAACATAAACATTTTGAATTTGGTACGCAGTCTCATACGGTTATTACTCGTGAATACCCCGCTGACTTTACCGGTAAGAACGAACCTTATTATCCGGTGAATGATGACTTGAACTCTACATTATACAAGGCATATCGGGATATGGCTAATCAAGAAAAGCATGTTTTATTTGGCGGACGTCTGGCTCAATATGCTTATTTTGATATGGATGATACAGTAAATGCGGCACTTTTGATGGCAAAAGAGGAGTGTAAACTAATTTAAAAAAAGAAGGATAGCTATGATATGTTATTTGTCGAAAAATTACAAAGGTACCCATAGTGCCGGAAACAAAGCGAAAACGGATATTGAAAAAATCATGTCCGATTTAGGCTATCGCAATGTTGGTCTTCCTCAAAGCACGTATACAAATAGCATTTTATCCTTCGTCGTGACTTTGGTAGGGGTATTAAAATCTTTTTTCTCATTGCATAGAGGAGATTATCTTGTTTTGCAATATCCGTTAAAGAAATATTATACGTTGGTTTGTTGCATAGCTCATGTGAAGGGCTGCAAGGTTATAACTATAATACACGATTTAGGCAGTTTTCGAAGGCAAAAACTAACAGTTGAGCAAGAAATAAAACGGCTCAATCATTCCGATTATGTCATAGCCCACAATTCGTCTATGTTAAACTGGTTAGTCGAAAAAGGATGCAAGGCTCAGATGGGTTCGTTGCAGTTATTTGATTACTTGTCGCAAACACAGGCAACGTGGCAAAAACGCTCCTCGGGTGCTCCATATAAGGTGTTATATGCAGGTGGTTTGGCCTCTCGCAAAAATAATTTTTTATATGAAGTAGAGAAATATATCAAATCATATTCTTTTGTCCTTTATGGAAATGGTTTTGAAGCTGATAAGATTCAGCATAAAGCGTTTTTTGAATATAAAGGATTTATTCCTTCGGATTCGCTCATTGCTTCCGCTCAGGGTGATTTTGGACTGGTGTGGGATGGAGACTCCGTAGATGAATGTTCAGGTAATTTCGGAGAATACCTTCGATATAATAACCCCCATAAAACTTCTCTTTACATCCGATGTGGTTTACCTGTTATTATTTGGGAAAAAGCGGCTTTAGCTTCATTTGTTTCTCAACATCAAATAGGAATCTGTGTGTCTTCATTGCGTCATTTGGACGATATTTTATCGAATATTTCAGAGGATGAGTATGCACAAATGAAGGAGAAGGTACGTATGGTTAATGATAAACTGATGAGTGGAGAGTTTTTAAAAGCAGCACTCAATCAGGCTGTTCAACAAATTTCTTAATGAATTATACATCAAAATATTAGTTATATGAAAGTCACTATCAATCCGAAGTTTGAATATTTACGTTCTTTCATCGAAAAACTACCCTGTTCTTTCAATCAGGAAGGTAAACTTATTTATTCAGGTCGGAACCAAATCAAAGTTTTTAGTACCGGTGACTTGCTCATTAACGTAAAACGATACGGGGTGCCGTCTTTATTTAATCGGATTATCTATTCTTATTTTCGACCATCCAAAGGGTTTAGAGCTTTTACTTATCCACAAATGTTGTTAGCAAAAGGCTTTCAGACTCCCCACCCGGTAGCTTATGTAGAAGAAGAAAGTTTCGGTTTGATTAAACATTCTTATTTTGTAAGTATTCAATGTCCGTATAAACGCAAATTTTATGAGTTTGGTGATGCCGATATTGAAGAGTGTAAAGATGTGGTAAAGGCATTTGCCCAGTATACAGCTCGTTTGCATGAAGCGGGCATTTTACATCGCGATTACTCTCCCGGTAATATACTTTTTGATAAAATAGATGGTGAATACCAATTTTCACTGGTTGATATAAACAGAATGAGTTTTGGAGTCGTTGATATACGTAAAGGATGTGCTAATTTTGCCCGTTTGTGGGGGCAAATTCCTTTCTTTGAGTATTTGGCAAAAGAATATGCATTGGCAAGGGGAGCCGATGAAGCAGAATGTACACGTTTAATTCTTGCATACAGAAAGAAATTCTGGAAAAGATTTGCCAATAAGCACCGAATTAAATACAAATTAGAATTTTAAGATATGTCTGGTAAGCGCTATTTGTTTTTTGTTTCACTCACTTATTCATATTCTATTTTACGTCCGCTGCAAGATGCAATATGGCAACGAGGTGACGAAGCGGCATGGTTTATAGAAGATGGCTGTGAGAACTGGCTTCGTAACGACGAGAAACAGTTGCATACTATTCAGCAAGTAATGGATTATAATCCGATAGCTGTTTTTGTTCCTGGAAACTGGGTGTATCACTTCTTCCCGGGAGTAAAAGTGGCAGTGTTTCATGGATATGCAATGAAGAAAAGAGTTGAGAAAATTGATGATCACTTTACCATTAGAGGATGGTTTGATGTGTATTGTTCTCAAGGTCCAAGTACTACGCCTTATTTTAAACAATTAGAGGCCAAACATGGTTTCTTTAAAGTTTATGAAACAGGATGGTGTAAGGTTGACTCTTTTTATAATAATGGCACTACTCAAAATACAAATAATAATTTCACCATTCTTTATTCTCCCACTTTCACTAAAGGGATATGTTCTGCTTGGGATTTGTATGATGTAATAAAGAAAATAGCAGAAAAAAAACCGTGGAATTGGATCATAACCTTCCATCCTAAATTGAATGATCCGGAGCTTTTAGATAAGTACAAGGCCCTCGGATCTCAGTTTGAAAATGTAAGTTTTCAGAGAGGTAATGATGGACTAAATACATTTAGAAAGGCCGACGTTATGTTGTGCGACAGTTCCTCTATCATAGTGGAGTTTATGTTACTGGATAAACCGGTTGTTACTTTTAGGAACACAAATCCCGGGGATTATCTGCTGAATGTATTAAATGAAGAAGAGGTAGAGGGAGCGCTTGAAGAAGCATTGTCGCGCCCTGAACACCTGATGGAACACATTCATAATTACACCATGCATCATGAGCCGCATCGTGACGGAAAAAATTCTGAACGTGTGCTCGAAGCCGTTGATGATTTCATTACTAATTATAAAGGCAAGCTAAAGCCCAAACCGCTTAATTTGTGGCGTAAGTTTAAGATACGGATCAAAGCCCGGTATTTTCGTTTTTCATAATTTTACCCGATAGTTTTTCCTATTATTTTCTAAATTATGTTCAGCTAAGTATGCAGTATTTAGTTTATCACTGCATTTATTATAAAATGAACGTTTTGAATGAATATAATATGAATATACTATGCTATATTTCCTTTTTTGTATATCTTTGCGATCGCAATTTTAAAGAGAAAAGACTTTATTGTTTATCTTTATGACGGTTGCTCAATATAGACATACTAAAGAAAGTGATAGCTTAGAATATCTGTTCATGTCATTTCTATATTCAACAGTTCCATAAATTTATTCTAATTTAGACTTTTGTGATCATTGTTTAAACAATGTACGAAATTAAACTATATAATATTTTGAAAAATAAAATGCGAGTTGTTTTTTTCTGCGAAAACTTATATGCTATTGATATTTTGCTGCCAATACATAAAGAAGCGCTATCTATTAGTGATAACGCCTCTCTTTTGTGGTATGTGCATGCTCCGAGAATTGCTCAATTTCCTTTGAAAGATGAGGTTAATTACACAACTTCTATTCAGGATGTTTATGATTTCTCACCGGATGTGATTTTTGTTCCCGGAAACATCGTTCCTTATTACTTGCCTGGAGTGAAAATTCAAATATTTCACGGATATGCAGCCGAGAAAAAAGATCATTGGGTAATCAGGAGGTACTTTGATTTATACCTTACTCAAGGTCCTTATTTTACAAGAAAGTTTACTGAGTTGTCTCAAAAGTACAAAGATTTCTCTGTGGTTGAAACCGGCTGGCCTAAACAAGACTGGATTCAAAAGCATCGTAATGATTTTGATGTGGAGAAAAAGAAGCTTTTGGCTGATCATAAAAGAGGCAAACTGGTGTTATATGCACCTACTTTTTCTAAATCTTTAACTTCTTTGCCTCATATAAAGGCTGAATTGGTCAATTTGGTACATCAAGAGAATGTGGTTTTGTTAATCAAATTGCATCCGTTAACCAAGCAGGAATGGGTGGATGAGTATAAGCAACTGGCAACTCAGGAAGAGCATATTGTATGGCTTAATGATTTTGATGTAACAAAGGCACAACTGATGGCCGATGTGATGATCAGTGATACGTCATCTACTGTTTATGAGTTTCTTTTGCTTGATAAGCCGGTTATAACTTTACGTACCATTGCAAAAGATATCTATTGGAATAATATTGAAGATCCGTCTTTGCTAATCGATGCCTATCAAAATATTGATAATAAAGAAATAGCTGACAAAAGGAAATGGGTCATGCAAAATTATGATCCATATACAGACGGACAAGTTTGTCGTCGCATGCTTGATGCAGCTGCTCGCTATATTGAACAACATGGAGTGCCCCGAGAACGAAAGTTGAATATATGGCGTAAATATACCAGCATTAAAACGTTTGGAAGAATAAAGAAATGACTCTCGAATAAAATAATATAACTAAAACATAGACTAAATTTTATACGTACTATGAAATCTTATGTATTTCCCGGAGATATTGAAGAAGATATACTCCGAATCAGCGGACAACCGTTTCCTTATATGCGAACTAGGCTTTTTTCTGAGCTGGTAAAAGACTCAGAGCAGATGTTATTATCGTTAATAGGTTGCCCAAATGGTCGGGTTATTCCGTATACAGCCTCGGGAACAGCCGCCATGGAGGCTGTTGTTGCTAATTTTGTTTCAACCATGCAAAAGGCTTTTGTTATTGCCGGCGGGTCGTTTGGCATGCGCTGGAAAAACTTGTGTGATTACTATCAGTGTCCTGCCGATGTTTTTCATGTTGACTTTGCTAAGGATATTGATTATAATGCTTTGGAGGAGGCAATAAGGGTTTCGCAACCCGAGGTGTTGTTGTGTCAGCATCATGAAACGTCAACGGGTATTTTATATAATTTATCCAACATATCAGCTATTTGTAAAAAGTACGAAGTCTTTTTAATAGTTGATGTTATCAGTTCTTTCTTGACGGATCCGCTTAATATGGATGAACTGGGTCTTGATGTATGTATTACTAGCAGCCAGAAAGGGTTGAATATAGTACCCGGCTTGTCGTTTGTGATTCTTTCCGAACGGATGCTGCATCAAGAATTTGTTCATAAAGGATTCTATCTTGATTTTAATGAAAATCTGACTAACTTAAAGAGGGGACAAACACCGTATAGTCCTGCTACAAGCTTGTTTATGCAGTTGCATGCTCGTTTAAACATGTATGTACAAATAGGAGTGGAGCAGCTAATTGAGAGCCGTAAACAAAAAGCTCAACATTTCAGGTCGCTTTGTGCCCAAAACGGCTGGGAAATGCCGGTTGAAGTTCCTTCGAACTGCATTACAGGTTTTTTCGTTCATCACAATGGTGATCATCTGTTTGAAGAACTTCTGAAGCAAGATATTTATATTATGCCAGGAGGAACTCCTCATTATTTTAGGGTTTCGCATATTGGTTTGCAATCTGTCGAAGAACTCAATGATTTGGCTAGACGAATTAAAGTAATTGAACAAATGAACTTCTGATAATGGATAATGAAAATAAAAAAATAAGAGTATTTACATCGGGAAGCTTCGACTTGTTTCATGTGGGGCATTTAAATATTCTTGAAAAATCAGCTGCCCTGGGCGATGAGTTAATCGTAGGGGTCAGTACAGACGAACTCATAGAACAATATAAAGGGATGAAACCTGTCATTCCTTTTGAACAACGCTTTCGGATAATATCCTCACTAAGGTGTGTCACTAAAGTGGTTAAACAAGTGAAGCTCACTGAAATAGCTCAATTAAAAAGAGAACAAATAGACATTGTAACCATAGGTGACGATTGGGAACATAAATATCTTGAAGGCTTGGAATGGATGAAATCACAGCCCGACAAAAAGGTGGTTTATTTTCCTTATACACCGGGAGTTAGCACAACGGTTATTAAGAAATGTATCATCGAATGCACCAATCAGATTGTTCAGGCGGCTTTACAGCGTGAGGCAGCGTTAGACTATAATTGGAAGGAAGATGAGAAAATTTCAGTATACTAAATGCGCCGTTCACAAACTGATTATACATAAAATAGCATAAGGATGAATGCAGTATCTCAAAAATATTGTATTTAACTTTATATATCTAATAACAATTTTCATACTATGCATACGAGCTTATTAATATCTACTTATAACTGGAAAGAGGCCCTAAAAGCCTGTCTGCAAAGTGTTTTTAATCAAAGCATATTACCTGATGAAATTCTTATTGCCGATGATGGTTCACAAGATGGTACTAAGGAAATGATTCGAGAAATGAAACTTCAAACCAAAATACCCATCATACACGTTTGGCATCAAGACAAAGGGTTTCGTGTGGCTGCTATTCGTAATAGAGCTATTGAAATGGCTAAGGGTGACTATATTATTCAAATTGACGGAGATGTCATTCTTCATAAGTATTTTATTGCAGATCATTTGGAATTGGCAGAAAGGGGATACTTTGTCTGCGGAAGCAGGGTGTGGCTGCGGGAAGAGACTACTGATCATATTTTAAAAGGGGATATAATGCAGCCGTCATGTTTTAAAGAAGATTTGCGTTTTGCACTCAATGGATTAAGGTCCAAAATGCTTCGAGGTTACTTGGCTAAACGGTATGGGCAAAATAAAATATCTCGTTTAAGAGGGTGCAATATGGCTTTTTGGCGAGACGATTTGCTGAAGGTGAACGGGTATAACGAAGATTTGACCATGTGGGGGCAGGAAGATACTGAGATGGCTTATCGTTTAATTCATTCCGGAGTGAAGAAGAAATTCTTGAAGATGGGAGGAGTACAGTATCACTTGTATCATACAAAAGCTTCCAGAGAACGATTGATGTACCACAACATGGTTTTGAGAAAGGTAATTATTCAACGCACGGCATGGTGTGCCAACGGAATAAATAAAGGAATGAATTTGGCAAAAAGTATTTAAACTATATATGATTAACATCGTTTGTAACATAGATGATACCTATGTGGATTTTTGTAAACTGATGCTTCTGGGATTATTTAAAAATAATCCGGATGAAGAGTTTACTGTATATGTTATTGAAACCCAGGTCAAAGAGTCGGCAAACAAAAAAATTAAGGAACTTGAATCAACTTTTCGTGTTGACGTAGTCTTTTGTGAAGTTCCATATTCTTTTATTGAAAATTATCCTATTAAAGAGCAAGATCATTTGAGTCTGGCGGCTTATTTGCGCATTTTTATTTCTGATTTGTTGCCTCAAACTGTCGATAAAGTGCTTTATCTGGATTGTGATTTATTGATCATGGACTCAATTGCCGATTTATGGAATATCAACTTAGAAGAGTTTGCTGTAGCGGCTGTGGAAGAGAGGCCCCCGTTTGATGTAGAATCGCCTCGTACCCTTGGTTATCCGGAGTCTTATTCGTATTTTAATTCGGGAGTAATGCTTATTAATCTCAAATATTGGAGAAAGCTTCAATTATCAAAAGCGTGTCAGGAGTATATTTCTGAGAACTTCGATAAAATAGAGTTGCATGATCAAGATGTACTTAATGCTTTGCTTTACGATAAAAAGAAACTTCTTCCGATTCGTTGGAATCTGATGGATTTTTTCCTTTTTACCAAACTCGATATTCAAAAGAGAAGGCTGAATGATCTGTGTGCCGCTTTTGAGAAACCGGCCATAGTGCATTTTACCGGAAGGAGGAAGCCTTGGGTGCATAATTGTGATAGTCCGTTCAGAAAAAAATATGTTCAACTGGCAAGGGAGTATAATTGTCATGTTGTACCTGTTGCGGTTTCTGCTCATTATTACATCAGATATTACTGGTATCTGTTTTTAAGGGCATGCAAATTAAAACGTAAGAAGGTTCTTACAGCATCGGATATCAACCAAATCATCACTGATCCTCAAAAATCGCTGATTTTACTCAATAATAAAACCCGATAATGAAGAAAAGAAAAGTTGCTTTTTTGCATGTTTCTTTCCCTGACGGAGGAGCCGAAAGGATAACGATGGATATAATAAATTATATCTCTTCTTTTAACTACGAATCATATATCTTCACTTGTAATTTAGAATCGGAAAAATTACCAACTGAGTCTGTAAATAGTTTTAAGCCTTTATTGCTACCCGATCCAACGAATGTTGATTCTGTCGAGAATGCTGATTTTATCATTCATTCTTTAGATAAGAATGAGATTGATATTTTTATTTTGCCTCATTATGAGTTAGTTACGTTAAGTTACATTCGTAGCCGTACACATTGCAAAATTGTTTTTGCACACCATGGCGTGCCCCTTTGGGAGGTTGAGAATGAGCTTTCAATTATGAAAAGAAAATCTGCACGAAACTTTCCGAAAAAGCTGGAGTGGCATTTATTACGTTATCCTAAATACAAACTGCTAGGCAAGTTTGAGAAGAAGTACTTGGAGAAATATCGTAAGATATATGATACGGTTGATGCTTATACGGTTTTGTGTGATGAGTATAAAAAGAAGCTGATCTCTAAACTGGGAGTACAATCTGAAAATAATAAAATACGGGTGATTCATAATTCGGAAAGGCTTGTTGCAGAGGTGAATCTAAATAAGAAGAAACAAATTCTGTTTGTAGGCAGAATGACTTATGCGGATAAGAGAATTGACAGGTTACTGAAGATATGGGAACTGGCTTGTTCTGATTTACCCGATTGGGAGCTGGTATTGGTGGGAGATGGTCCCGAACGTGCTACTTTACAGCAGAAAGCGGTTGAGATGGAGTTACCCCGGATTTCGTTTGAAGGATACTCAAACAAAGTTGGAGAGTATTACAGTCAAGCCACGGTGTTATGTTTGACATCCACATTTGAAGGGTGGGGGTTATGTCTGACAGAGGCTCAGGCGCATGGGGTTATTCCATTTGCATTTGGTTGTTCTGCGGGCGTAAAAGAAATATTGTCGCCATCGGGAGTCAACGGGTACATTATTCCTCCGTTTTCTATTAGAAAATATGCCCGATCACTTGTTGCATTATTAAACAATCCCTCAAGGATAAAAGAAATGCAGATGAATGTGATTCAAAAATCAAAGAAATATTCAACAGAAGCAGTCGGACTCTCCTGGCTATGCTTGTTTGACAGTTTGTTCGTGTCTCAAAAATAATAATTATAACTATATGAAGGAGTTTTTTCAGTTAATGAAACGTTTCGTTTCACCTTATAAGAGATATATAGGTTGGGCAGTTTTTTTAAATTTGCTTTCGGCTATATTCAATATTTTCTCTTTTACCTTGTTGATTCCTATTTTGCAGATTCTTTTCAAGATGGATAATAAGGTATATGAATTTATACCTTGGGATGCGGCAGTTGGACTAAAAGAGATCGCAATAAATAACTTTTATTACTACGTTACTAATCTGATCATTGAGAATGGCCCTTCGCTTACCTTGTTTTATCTAGGTTTGTTTCTGGCGTTTATGACGATGTTGAAAACGTCTTGTTACTTTGCATCATCGGCTGTAATGATTCCGTTGCGTACTGGTGTAGTGCGTGATATCCGTATTTTGGTGTATTCAAAAGTAATGAGTTTGCCGTTAGGTTTCTTCTCGGAAGAGCGCAAAGGTGATATCATGGCTCGAATGAGCGGGGACGTAGGCGAGGTGGAAAATTCTATAACGAGTTCCCTCGATATGCTTATCAAAAATCCGATATTAATTTTGATGTATTTTGGTACACTGGTGGTTACGAGCTGGCAATTGACTCTTTTTACCCTGATTGTATTACCTGCGATGGGATGGATCATGGGAACGGTTGGCAAAAAGTTAAAAAGACAATCTCTTGAGGCACAAGCAAAGTGGAGTGATACGATGTCGCAATTAGAAGAAACCTTGGGGGGACTTCGTATTATTAAGGCATTTGTGGCAGAAAAAAAGATGACCGATCGCTTCACCAAATGCAGTAATGAGTTCCGTGATGCTATTAATAAAGTGGCGATGAGGCAAGCTCTGGCTCATCCGATGAGTGAATTGCTGGGTACAATATTGATTGTTATGGTTCTTTGGTTTGGAGGCTCATTGATTTTGAGCCAAAATTCTCCTATTGAGGCTCCGGCTTTTATCTTTTACATGGTTATTTTATATAGTGTTATTAATCCTCTGAAAGATTTTGCAAAGGCGGGCTATAATATTCCCAAAGGACTTGCTTCTATGGAGAGGGTAGATAAAATCTTGAAAGCCGAGAATAAGATATTGGAGCCCATTCACCCAAAACCGCTGAATGAGTTGAAAGAACAGATTGAGTTCAAGGAGGTTTCTTTTAGTTATGACAATAATAGAGAGGTGCTTAAAAAAGTGAACCTGACTATACCCAAAGGGAAAACAGTTGCTTTGGTTGGACAATCGGGCTCCGGGAAATCGACTTTGGTTGATCTCTTACCACGTTATCACGATGTGCAAGAAGGATGTGTTACAATTGATGGTGTTGATATTAAAGATGTGCGGATTGGTGATTTACGAGGATTGATAGGTAATGTTAATCAAGAGGCTATTTTATTTAATGATACTTTCTTTAATAATATTGCTTTTGGTGTGGAGCATGCAACAATGGAACAGGTTATTGAAGCTGCGAAGATTGCTAATGCGCATGATTTTATTATGGAAAAAGAAGACGGATACAATACTAATATAGGCGATAGAGGAAGCAAACTTTCGGGAGGACAGCGTCAACGCATCAGTATTGCCCGAGCTATTTTGAAAAATCCGCCTATATTAATTCTCGATGAAGCCACCTCTGCGCTCGATACGGAGTCTGAACGTTTGGTTCAGGAAGCGCTGGAAAGGTTGATGAAAACCAGAACGACTATTGCAATTGCTCACCGTCTTTCAACCATTAAGAATGCTGATGAAATCTGCGTGGTTTATGAAGGTGAAATTGTAGAACGTGGTAAGCACGAAGAGCTTTTGGCATTGGACGGATATTATAAAAAGCTAAACGATATGCAAAGTCTGTAAACGTTTTTTTATTTCCTTCCGAAATCAGCAGGTATTTCTCCCCATTCTTTGGTTTCCCATTTTAGGATAGGGGTGGAATACTTGTTTTCTTTGAGCCATTTTTCGGCGCGTTCTATGAGCTCAAAAAGATACTCAGTCTCTGATGTGCGTGGCAGTTTTGTTTTGCACTTTTTTTGTTTCACCCAACTAATGGCATTGGCGCTGTCACTGTACAGAGGCATATCGTATCCTTTTTGTTTAATTAATGCTAGTCCGTGCACAATGGCTAAAAACTCACCAATGTTATTGGTTCCTTTTAGCGGTCCAAAATGAAAGACTTCTTGTCGGCTTGCAATGTGAACGCCTCTGTATTCCATAGGACCAGGGTTGCCACTACAGGCTGCGTCAACTGCAAGGGCATTATCGTTAACGGCTTCAGGCAAAGATGCTGATCTTGTTGCTGCTAACTTCTTCTTTTGTCCTATATAGGCGTAAGGTGATGAGCCCAAGGCGCGTTCGGCTTCCTCCAAGGAGTCGAATGATTTGTATTTTGCCCCCTCATATCCTTTCGTATGAAGCTGGCACTCATTCCACGTTTTGTAGATACCCGGTGTGCCACCGCTCCAAACTACATAATATTTTTGTTTGCCCATGTGAATTCGGTAGTTGATTATAGCTTTATTTGTATACAAAGGAACGAAAAAAATGAGATAAACAGTTTAACCCCGATGCAAATCTTCTTTGTGAGAAGGTTCACACCGGGATAATTTGTTTTGTATAAGTCAAATATTATAGATTTATTTTTTTGCTGTCTACCAACAAATGCTCTCCGCGGTTATATTTATATAATGCCACTTGTAGGTTTTGCTTGTTGGATTTGACAGGGGCAATCACAACAAAATTCATATTGATCACATCTTGATCTATTGCTGCGTTTTTATCACGAGTTTTTTGGTCCTCCCAAGTGCCTGAGTTAACATATAAACAAGGATCTCCATCACTATTGGTATATGATTGAATCTTGGGTAAGTGAGTGTGTCCAAAAACGACAAGACGGACTTTTGACTTAGAATTCTGGAAATATTGCACGTCTGCCTGCTTGTCAATAAACTCTGTTTCCAGACTACCAACTATTGCTTCGTTGATAGCTGTCATGGCTTTCACATTGTTGTACTTCTGGCGAGCATCCCAATTGGCTTGCGTAAACAATCCGTTATAGAGATTCATTTGGATGCTGCCGTCAGTAACATTTTTAGGCAAAATATCATTAATAGCATACGTTTTCGTGTAATTTCCTATGTTTGTCTTTATAATGGGTTCGTTGAAATTATCCTTTACGTAAATCACTTTTGTCATTACTTTTTTCCATAGAGTATAGTAGATACTTTTGCTTTTTTGCTCGGGGTCACTTTCATTATTTAACGTAACGTCAGGAACCTTTGTTGCTGCTTCAATCGTGGTTGGATCTGTAAATGAGTTAGCAGCTATGCGGGCGAAGAAATAGCCGGGAGGCAAGATGGCTCCAGGTGCTTCTGATTCATTGGCATTTGGAGTTATTGCACTGAAGAAGTCATATCTATGTCCATGTTCAATGGCAATTTGTTCGTATCCATCGGGGTTATAGGTGCCCACCGCTGATTTACCCTCTGGGTCACGAGCCTGATTTACACCCGGCATTGCAATATTAATATTTTCAGCAGATATTCCCATGTCATGATTACCCGGAATATAGGTTAGTTTTATTTTTCCATCTTTGATAATGCCATTTAGAACGTTAAATACACCTTGATTTGCGGCTACTGATTTTCTAACGAAATCAGCTTGAGACCCACTCCCATAAGTGTCTGTTCTAGTGGGGATGTACCATTCATCCAATATATCACCTCCAAGAATTAACTCTTTAACGGTGCTTGACGATCGAACTTCATTTAGAAATTGTTCAAGTCGTTCTAGGTGTTTTACGTTTTCAGAATATGCCAAGTCATTCCCGAGGTGTAGGTCACTGATGACAACAATTTTGTCTCTCTCATTGTTGCTGCTTTCACTGATCGAGTCAAAAGGATTGTTAGAAAGCTCCTTGTCGTCAGAGTTGCAAGATGCCAAAGTAAAGGTCAATGCTACTAGTAATAAAAAGTTTATTTTCTTCATTTCATAAAAAATATTAGTGGTACATTATTAGTGTATCAATAGGTTGTGTAAAAGTAGTCTTCATTTCATTACTTAATGTTTCATAATTACAATACCTGTGTATCATAAATACAAAATATTACGATTTAAAGTCTCGAATTAGATACGATTGCCGAAATATCTGTTAAATTTGTGTCTCAATTATGCAAAGTCTATATTTAGCCACTACACTTGCAGCAGCTGTTGCTTGTTTACTCACCTCCCTGTTGATTTTCGCTCGCAGGAAGAGCGGGGAGCGTTCACGTGTTATTCTTGCGTGCATCGTCTTTTTTTCTGTGGGGAACTACATGACCAGATTTCTGGCTTTATGTCATGGTGAAGATCCTAAGTTACTGATCTCAGTCCCCATGTTATTACTTGCCATTTTTATGGTTATATCTTATATAATGTATCCCATTGAGGTTATATCTCCCGGATATCTTAATTTTCGACGTATTGTGAAGCTCTACAGTCCATGGTTGGTATTAGCTCTTGTTTATTGTATTTGTTTACAGGTCGGCATCATTTTTAAACCTTACCATTCATTGTTTGAGATGTTGCCAGAGGTTACCGAGTTTCAAGTCTGGTTTCGTCTTTTACTTTCTATGTTGTTTTTTGCTCCGGTGTTATTTATCTTTACCATTCCTTATACGCGCCGTTACAATAACACAAACAGGACATGGATACTTAAATATACAATAACCTTCACTGTCAATATATTGGCTTATATGATTGTTCTGAACTTTGATACATTAATTATCAAAACAGTATATTATTATGTGAGTGCAGGTTGTAGCATCTACATAGCCTATATGGAACTGTTCGAAAGATTGATAGAACAACGGAATTTATCTACTGGTAATATTGATATCCCAAGTCCTGATAACCCGTCGGTTCCTACTGAGACTTTATCAGTAAGAAAGAATTCGTTATGTGAAAAGATAACTCTTCACATGAAATTGACTTGTGATTATAGGGACCCTGATATTTCTCTGAATATGTTGGCTGCTTCACTTTGCACTAACCGCACCACACTGTCTTGCGCTTTGCATGAATTGGGATATGTGAGCTTTAGCGCTTATATTAATTCATTACGTATTGAAGAGTTTATTCAACGGGTTCATAGCAAAGAGTCTACAAATTATCAGGATATTTTTTACGATGTTGGTTTTCGCTCACGCGCTACTGCTCTTAGGAATTTTAAACAATACACCGGAAAAACCCCGTCGGAATATTTCTCCAATTAATATCGGACGAGATTTGCTACTTTAGGCTATTAAAGTATATTTGGGGTTTGAACAAACCCTGTTTCGAGTTGTTTTTAAAAGAGAATAAAAAGACTGTAAAACCTAAATAAAGATATTATGAGTAGATCTTTCGAAGAGGCGTTGATAAACAGAAGAAGTTATTACGCCATTAAAAACGAAACTCCAATTTCTGATTTGGAGATAGAGCATATTGTACATACAGCTGTAAAACATGTTCCATCAGCATTTAATTCGCAGTCGGCCCGACTGGTACTACTGCTGGGAGATAACCATAGAAAGTTGTGGGGTATAGTGAAGGATACTTTGAAGAAGATGCTTTCAAGCGAGGCATATGCTCAGTCTGAAGCTAAAATTGATGGCTGTTTTTCATGTGGTTATGGTACTGTTTTGTTTTTTGAGGACGATTCTGTTGTAAAAGGTCTGCAGGATGCTTTCCCCGCTTATGCTACTAACTTCCCGGTGTGGTCCATGCATACTTCTGCGATGCATCAACTTGCAGTGTGGACGATGTTGGAAGATGTCGGTTTAGGCGCTTCGTTGCAACACTATAACCCTATTATTGATGAAGAAGTTGCGGCTACTTGGAATCTTCCGGCTTCTTGGAAACTTGTAGCTCAAATGCCGTTTGGATCTCCCGCAGGTGAACCAGGTCCAAAAGAATTTCAAACCTTGGAGACTCGCGTAAAAGTCTTTAAATAATAAGATAATACGGATCATCATGCCTCTGATTGAGCAGTCTTTTTGCCAAGTTTGTTAGCTTTTACTGTTCGTTTTATATAGGGATGTATTCAAATTGATTACCTTTGCAACAAACTTAATGTAGTTCAACATGATGATCCGTATTTTTTTAATTGGCTATATGGGAGCCGGTAAAACAACTTTAGGCAAAGCATTCGCAAAGAAATATAATCTTTCTTTTGTTGATTTAGATTGGTATATTGAAGAGCGCTTTCATAAAACAGTGCAAGAACTTTTTGCCGAAAGAGGTGAAGATGGTTTTCGCGAGCTGGAGCGTAACATGTTGCATGAAGTTGCCGACTTTGAAAATGTTATTATTTCAACTGGAGGAGGAGCACCTTGTTTTTTTGATAATATGGATTTCATGAATAAATCCGGAATTACTGTTTTTCTTAATGTAAAAGCTGAAATTCTTTTTCAACGTTTACGGGTAGCTAAACAACAACGCCCCATACTAAAAGGTAAGAGTGATGACGAATTGTCTTTCTTTATTGTATCAGCCCTTCAGAATCGTGCTCCTTTTTACAATCAGGCGCAATATATATTCAATGCAGATGAATTAGAAGATTATCATCAGATAGAAAACTCTGTGATCCACTTGAGTGGACTCGTTGGTTTGGAATAAATATTTTTATAGATTGTATTTGAATTGCATTTTTATTAGTAGATGTCTGCTTAATACTGCTATAATAGTGCATTTTCCTTTCTTAATTAGCGTAAAAATGCAAAAAACGAAAGGTGTTTGATTGAATACTATATATTTATCCGTATTTTTGCCCCATTATTCATAAATAACGACTGATAAATAGAAAATGAGAAAATGGCGTATTGAAGATTCTGAGGAACTCTATAACATTACTGGTTGGGGTACTTCGTACTTTGGTATTAATTCGAAAGGACATGTTGTTGTGACACCTCGTAAAGACGGGGTGGGTGTTGATTTGAAAGAATTGATTGACGAGTTGCAGTTGAGAGATGTTGCTTTGCCCATGTTGATACGTTTTCCTGATATTTTGGACAATCGTATTGAGAAAACGGCTCGTTGCTTCCAACAGGCTTCTGAAGAGTATGGTTATAAAGCGCAAAACTTTATAATTTATCCGATTAAAGTGAATCAAATGCGTCCTGTAGTTGAGGAGATTATCAGTCACGGTAAGAAATTTAATTTGGGACTAGAGGCTGGATCTAAACCAGAGTTACATGCGGTAATAGCTGTAAATACAGATTCTGATTCCCTTATTATATGTAACGGTTACAAAGATGAGAGTTACATTGAGCTTGCACTGCTTGCTCAGAAAATGGGAAAACGAATTTTTTTAGTCGTTGAAAAACTTAACGAACTTCGTCTGATAGCAAAAATGGCGAAGCAGTTGAATGTTTTACCTAATATTGGTATACGCATAAAGTTGGCTTCTTCCGGAAGTGGAAAATGGGAAGAATCGGGTGGAGATGCAAGTAAATTTGGATTAACTTCCAGTGAATTATTGGAGGCACTCGATTTTATGGAAAAAAAAGAGATGAAAGACTGCTTGAAGTTGATTCATTTTCATATAGGTAGTCAGGTTACTAAAATCCGTCGTATTAAAACTGCATTGAGAGAGGCTTCTCAGTTTTATGTGCAGCTTCATGCTATGGGATTTAATGTGGAGTTTGTTGATATTGGTGGTGGACTAGGCGTTGACTATGACGGAACAAGGTCGTCAAGTAGTGAAAGTAGTGTGAATTATTCTATTCAGGAATATGTAAACGATTCAATCTCTACTTTGGTTGATGCAAGTGATAAGAATGGTATCCCTCACCCAAATATTATAACAGAAAGTGGAAGGGCGTTAACCGCTCATCATTCAGTTCTTATCTTTGAGGTACTTGAAACGACTTCACTTCCTGATTGGGATGAAGATGAAGAGATCACTGACAAAGATCATGAATTGGTTCAAGAATTATACAGTATATGGAATGCATTGAACCAAAATAAAATGCTTGAGGCATGGCACGATGCGCAACAGATCAGAGAAGAAGCACTTGACTTATTCAGTCACGGCATTGTTGATCTTAAGACTCGTGCACAAATTGAGAGATTATATTGGTCAATTACACGTGAAATTCACCAAATAGCTTCGGGGCTGAAACATGCTCCTGATGAATTTAGGGGGCTGTCTAAATTGTTGGCTGATAAATACTTCTGTAACTTCTCGCTTTTTCAGTCGTTACCGGATTCATGGGCAATAGATCAGATATTTCCTATTATGCCTATTCATAGACTGGATGAACGGCCTGACAGGGCAGCTACTCTTCAAGATATAACTTGTGATTCGGATGGCAAGATTGCCAATTTTATCTCAACTAAAAATGTGTCGCATTACTTGCCGGTTCATAGCTTAAAATCTAAGGATCCTTATTATATGGGTGTCTTTTTAGTTGGAGCTTATCAAGAAATTCTGGGCGATATGCATAACTTGTTTGGCGACACCAATGCGGTGCACGTTTCGGTAAGTGATAAAGGATATAATATTGAGCAGATTATTGATGGTGAAACAGTAGCTGAGGTATTGGATTATGTACAGTATAGCCCTAAAAAATTAGTGCGCACACTGGAAACATGGGTTACTAAATCGGTGAAAGAAGGTAAAATTACAGTAGAAGAAGGAAAAGAGTTCTTGTCGAATTATCGCTCCGGGCTGTATGGATACACTTATCTTGAATAAATAAAAGTCAAATTAATAATCTAAAGACGCATCACATGCGTTTTGTAACTTTATAAAACTCTTATGAAGATGCAGAACGCATGTTTTTGCTTTTAATGACCTGAAAAAATGAAAAAAAAACTCACGGTGATCAAAGTGGGAGGCAAAGTGGTTGAAGAGGAAAGCTCGCTTAATGCCTTATTGAATGATTTTACAAAATTAGAAGGGTGCAAAGTATTGGTCCATGGAGGCGGACGATCAGCGACAAAAATCGCCTCTCAATTGGGCATTGAAAGTCAAATGGTGAATGGCCGGCGAATTACCGATATTGAAACTTTAAAAGTGGTGACAATGGTGTATGGAGGTTTGGTAAACAAGACTATTGTAGCAGGTTTGCAAGCCAGAGGTGTTAATGCATTGGGGCTGACTGGAGCAGATATGGATTTGATCAGATCGGTGAAGCGTCCTGTCAAAGACATTGATTATGGATATGTGGGCGATGTTGAGAAGGTGGATGCGGTATCTTTAACAGAGTTACTTCGGAGTGAAGTTGTACCTGTGATGGCGCCTCTTACGCACGATGGTAATGGGAATATGTTGAATACAAATGCTGATACCATTGCAGGAGAAGTTGCTAAAGCTCTTTCATCTGTTTTCGATGTGACTCTTATCTATTGCTTTGAGAAGAAGGGCGTTTTACGTGATGAAAATGATGATGATAGTGTAATTTCCTCTATTAATAGAGATGAGTTTAAGCAATATGTGTCAGAAGGAGTTATTCAAGGGGGAATGATTCCTAAGCTGGAGAATGCTTTTGGTGCGATTGATGCAGGTGTTTCTCAAGTTGTAATTACCTTAGCATCAGCCATTAATGAATCTGATGGAACTCGAATTAAAAAATAATTTGAAAAAATAGTAGAGAGGAGTGTAACTTTTCAATTATGAACCCGTCATTATTATAGAGATGCAAGAAATAAGCTTCCGTAACGACATATTGCCATTGAAAGATAAACTCTTTCGGTTGGCGCTCCGGATAACTCTGGATAGAGCCGAAGCGGAAGATGTTGTGCAGGATACGATGATTCGGGTTTGGAATAAGCGTGAAGAGTGGTCTCAGTTTGAATCAATTGAAGCTTACTGTTTGGTCGTTACCCGGAATTTGGCAATTGATCGCAGTCAGAAGAAAGAGGCCCAGCATGTGGAGCTGACTTCGGAAATGGAAGAAGCGAATGATGAATTAGGACCGTATGATCAATTGGTTATACAAGAGCGAATGGCAATAATTCATCGTCTTATAAATGAACTTCCTGAGAAACAACGTCTTATTATGCAACTTAGAGATATTGAAGGAGAATCATACAAAGAAATTGCAGATGTTTTGCATTTAACAGAGGAACAAGTTAAAGTAAACCTCTTTAGAGCAAGACAAAAAGTAAAACAAAGATATACGGAGATTGAAGGATATGGATTATAAGTATATAGAACAGCTTTTGGAGCAATATTGGCGTTGCGAAACCTCTTTGATAGAGGAAGAACAACTGCGCTCGTTCTTTATGATGCATAAGGATATACCGGCACATTTGCTCAAGTATAGAGATCTTTTTGTATATCAACAATTGCAGCAGGAAGTTGGTTTGAGTACAGATTTTGATGCAAGGGTTCTTGCTGAAGTTGAAAAACCTGTGGTTAGGGCTCGGAAGCTTACTCTGATAGGTCGTTTTATGCCTGTTCTTAAAGCTGCGGCTGTGATTGCGGTGATGGTGTCTTTGGGAAATGTAGCCCAGCATACTTTCTTTGGAAATGACCAGTTAGATTATAATTATGAAACATATCAGGATACATATGACGATCCGGAAGTTGCTTATAAAGAAGTTTCCTCTGCATTGATGATGCTATCCGAAGGGATTAATAAATCTCAAGAACAACATTTGGCTGATAGTGTAGATGCTAAAGTTGAGATGATTAAAGAATGAAACGATTTATATTAATAAATACCTTATCGCTATTAGCGATGTTTGTTTCGGCTCAAGATTTTGCCAGTAGATTTTTGGCAGCACACAAATCAGATACTAATCTCTCTTGTGTGACAATTAGCCCCAAAATGATGGAGGAGATTTTGAAGAATGATGAGCAGAAAGACGAAGATGTATTGCAGATTATTGCTAATCTCAAAAGTATGCAAATGCTTTCTTCCAAGGTGAAAGGTAAATATTACTATGATGATGCATTGAAGGTAATGCATAAGAATTCAAATAGATTTGAGCCGTTTCTTTCTTTTAGTGACAAATCTGAAAATTGTCAGATTATGATCAGAAAGAAAAACGATGCAATAATAGAATTGGTAATGCTTATTCATGAAAATACTCACTTTACAGTGATAAATTTTACGGGGACAATGAGTTCTGAATTTATCTCTAAGTTGGCAGGTTCTATGAAACAAAAGCATTCTTAAGGATGTAACATTTTCATTTGCTTTAAATATAGTTAGTGTGCTTTATTAAAACAATTCGAAACTGTGAAGTTTCACCCCTCTCTAATTTTTGTAAATAACTAACTAAATAAAAAGAAGGTTACAGCGAGAGGCTGTAATCTTCTTTTTATTTTAGGAGGTATTCTCACGAACCCCTCCTTTACACTATTGACAACCTGTATGTTTCCAGGTTTATTTAAGAGAGTAGTTATTGTTATAGTTTTCTAAGTCCTTTTCTTGAGAATTCAATGTTCTTAGGATTACCCCGATAACTTACCGTACCGCTACCGCTAACTCCACCGCTCAAACTCTGTGTTGCAAAGCATGTTATGTCACCGGAGCCGCTAATCTTTGCGTGCACTGTATTTACCATTAATTTATTAGCTTCAATGTCTCCTGAACCTGAGATGCCATAATTTGCAGTTTTTGCTTTACCTTCAAGTGTGATATCTCCTGATCCGGTTATCTTACTTTCTACATGATTGGCTACAATATGGTCTAACTCAATGTCTCCTGAACCATTAATTGATAAATCAAGGTTGGCGCAATATATCTGCTTTCCTTCAATGTCTCCCGATCCTGATATGGATAGTTTGAAATCTTTGTTCGTATTTTTAATACCATTTGCCAAAACAATGTCACCCGACCCTTGAATTGATGCGCTTTCCAGACTGGGACTACTTACCCTAATCTCGAGTTTGTCACAATTTACGAGACTTATATTGTCGCGGAATTTAATCATTAAAGTATTATTGATCACTTTGATTTCAATTAAGTCAACAACGTTATCGGGGGCATAAATTTGCACTTTGGGTGAACCCGATATTTGTTTGTAGATAACGTCCGGACTACCTGATAGTTTGATATGTTCGAATTGCTCTGTTTTTATCTCTCTGGTTATGTAATTCTTGTTCCCAATAATCTTCTTTGCTTGTAGACAAGCAGTCGCTGCTAACAGAATGACTGCACATATTGTGCCTTGTATTATTCCTTTTTTCATGATAATTATTTATTTAGTTTATTGCATTAATTGATCCAATTCCTCCTTTACTTAAGTTCTTGTGCTCAGGGTTCCCTTTGTAATTAATTCCACCTATGCCCTTAACGGAAGCATTTAATTTATTAGCAGCGAAGCATGAAATGCTACCAATGCCCATTGATGAGGCTTCTACGTTTTGAGCTTTGAGCTCATCAGCTTCAATGTTACCTACACCTTTTGAACGCAATGTTACTGTTTGGGCTGTTCCTTCTATTTCGACATCTCCAACGCCCAATGAATTGATGTTCACTGATTCGCAAACTAAGTTTTTTATTTTAATGTTACCGACCCCCTTACTTTCTACTTCAAGTGACTGGGTTCTTAATCCGCTGTCAACGTATATATCACCTACTCCTTTAAAGTAGATAGCATGTAGGTCAGGCGTTTTTATTTGGATCTTAAGTTTCCCGGAGTTATTGATCTTCTTGTTTTTTTTCGTAGTAAGATAAAGCGTGCCGTTTTCAACGTACACTTTTATAAGCGGAACGATGTTATCTGAGCCATATATCTCCAGAGATGTACTACTATCGGCCGACTGTACATAATGGATGCTTGCTACGGTTGAAGCATCTATTTTATTGAAATCGCCAATATTATAGCTACGGGTAATGTAATGCTTGCTGGGCCTGATGCCATCTTCCCAAATGGTACAACTGCTAATCAACAAGGTGATAGTGACGGCTGATAAAATTAATTTGATTGAGGCTTTCATCTTTTCTAAGTTTTTTAGATGTTTTATTATTAGACGCAACAGACTTCCTAAAAGTTGCAAGACATGAATTATTTTTTTTAAGATGTAAGTGCAAACTTTTATTTAATTGCTGATTTGGTTTGCGATTAAACAAAAAAAGAATTTATTTTGTATGCTATGTTTTTTGTTAAAAGCATAAAGATGCTGATATTTGATCGACGGTCTTCCCATATAGGGAACTTGGTTTTAAAAACCGAAATTTATATTAACGATTAACGGATACCCGTACATAAAAGAATTATCATTGGATAAAGTTATTGAAGATAAAGAGTTGGGACGTCTAGTTGTTCATGTAAATGCGCGGGCCAGGCGTCTTATTTTTCGTACGAAGAATAATGAAATTGTTATATCCGTACCTCCCCATACTTCAACAAAAGAAGTAGCAGCTGCCATTGAACAGTTGCGTCCTAAGCTAATAGTGGCAAAAAATAAGTTAGTGCGTACTCGTATTGATTTGAGTTATAATCTAGATACGCCCTTTTTTAAGCTGTCGTTAATACACGGAAATCGTGATCGGTTTCTGGCACATTCAGAATTAGGTCAGATGAAAATAATATGTCCTTCTAACGCTGATTTTCAAGATGATAAATTACAAACTTGGCTTCGAAAAGTAATTGAGGAAGCTCTTCGTCGCAATGCAAAAATCATTCTGCCACCAAGACTTTATATGTTAGCCCAAAAATATGGTTTTACCTATGAAAGTGTTAAAATCAACTCCAGCAAAGGAAGGTGGGGTAGTTGTTCGGCCAAACGAGGGATAAATCTTTCTTATTTTTTAGTCCTTTTGCCTCAACATCTGATAGATTATGTGTTATTACATGAGCTTTGTCATACTCGTGAAATGAACCATGGCGAAAAGTTTTGGTCGATACTTAACAGTGTAACTAGCGGGCAGGCGCACGAATTACGTGAAGAACTACGAAAGTACAAAACGGATATTTAGCTCAAATACATTGTTATTGAGGTAGCAATTTAATGCCATCAACATCTTTTTCAAAACGGTAAGTACCTCCTTTTTCACTCAGGTCGAATGTCGAAACACTTTCTGTTGCGTTGTTAACAATCATTAGTGCACTTTGGTCTGCAAAACGTGCCGTTCCAATTGTGATAGGTTCTTCTTTAACTTGCTTGTTAATGATTAGACTATCGTTTACAAACAGAGAAAGAGAGTCGCCGGCAAACCCCTTAACCAATACGAATGTGTACGTCTCCATGAATGTACGCTCGTTTTTTTTGTCTTGTTGTAACTTCATGCTCATGTACACAAAGATTACAACTACGATGATAACGGCAAATGCTAAAATGCCATTGCCTACCATAAATTGTTTGTTGGTATTAAGATGTTTGGTCATGAAACGATACTTTATTATTTCTATTTTGAGGTAAAGATAATAATTCTCTGTTAATTGATTTAGTAATTTGTGCGAAATAACTATTTTTGTGGATAATGATTAAATATGAAAGCAGATGATAAAAAGACTTTTGTTAACCTTGTTGTTTTTTGTTTTTGTTGATGCTCATGCTCAGCAGACTTTGTGGGGAGATAAACCGATTGTTTCTCCTGAAATTCACTCTGATAATACTGTAACCTTTCGCATGAGAGCTCCTAAAGCTGTCAGAGTACAGATTACCGGAGATTTTCTACCTATGCAGCATTCCGAATCAGCATATGGAAAGTATGATGTTCCGGGGATAGCAGATTTGAAAGAAGGAAAAGAAGGTGTTTGGGAATATACCACTCCACTTCCCTTATTGCCAGAACTTTACAATTATTCATTTATTGTTGATGGATTGAAAACTACAGATCCAGCTAATGTATATTTGATTCGTGATGTTGCTACAGTTTTCAATGTGTTTATTGTAGGAGGCGCAAGAGCTGATTTGTATAAAGTTAATTCTGTAAACCATGGAACCGTGTCACGCCGTTGGTATTGGAGTCCTTTCCTGAAAATGAATAGACGGTTGGCTGTTTATACCCCGGCAGGTTATGAAGAAAGCAATAAGAGATATCCGGTATTCTATTTGCTTCACGGTATGGGAGGTGATGAAGAAGCTTGGCTGGCATTAGGTAGAGCTAGTCAGATACTTGACAATCTCATTGCAGCGGGTAAAGCTAAGCCCATGATCGTTGTTATGACGAATGGTAACGTGTCTCAAGAAGCAGCTCCTGGTGAGTCTTCTTTGGGTTATATTGTGCCTACCATGCAATTACCTAAAACGATGGATGGATCAATGGAAGAAAGTTTCCCTGATGTCGTTAATTTTATCGATGCTACTTACCGGACTGTAAAACGTAAGTCAGGTAGAGCCATTGCAGGTTTATCGATGGGTGGTTTTCATTCATTGCATATTTCAAAACAATATCCTGATATGTTTGATTATGTAGGGCTTTTCTCGGCAGCAATAATGCCTGATAAGCAGGTTAAGTCTTCGGTTTATGACAACACGGAGAATAAATTGAAGATACAATTCAATAAGAATCCAAAGCTTTATTGGATTGCAATTGGTAAAACAGATTTTCTTTATAAAGCAAACGAAGAATACCGAAAAATGCTTAATGAAAAAGGGTTTAAATATACATACTATGAAACAGATGAAGGGCATATCTGGAGAAATTGGCGAATCTATCTGACCGAATTTGTTCCGATGCTATTTCATTAAATGAGTGGCTTGTTTGTTGTATCTTACTTTTTTTTGCTAATATTTTGTAATCGAACGGATTATTTGTATCTTTGCGCTCGAAACGGATGAAAGGTGGAGGGGCGATTAGGCTCCTTTTTTTGTTCTCATATAATTATTCCATGATAGAAAAAAGAACTGTATGTCAGATTGTTGAAGAGTGGCTTGAAGGAAAAGACTACTTTTTGGTAGAGGTGACGGTTAGTCCGGATGACAAGATTGTGGTAGAAATTGACCACGCAGAAGGTGTCTGGATAGAAGATTGTGTTGATTTAAGCAGGTTCATTGAATCTAAGCTTAATCGAGAGGAAGAAGACTATGAACTAGAAGTTGGTTCAGCAGGTATCGGTCAACCTTTTAAGGTTTTGCAACAGTACCGTATTCACATCGGGTGTGATGTTGAGGTTCTTACCAAAGAAGGGCGAAAACTTATTGGGGTTCTTAAGGATGCTGACGAAGATAAGTTTGTTGTTAGCGTACAAAAGAAGAAAAAGGTTGAGGGAAGCAAACGTCCGAAAGTGGAAGAAGAGGATGAAGCTTTCGCCTATGATCAGATAAAATACACTAAATACTTAATTAGTTTTAAATAATTATGGCCAAGAAAGAGGAAACAATCAGTTTGATTGATACATTTTCGGAATTTAAAGAGCTGAAAAATATCGATAGAACAACTATGGTAAGCGTACTGGAAGAGTCTTTCCGTAGTGTTATTTCGAAAATGTTTGGCACCGACGAGAATTATGACGTAATTGTAAATCCTGATAAAGGAGACTTTGAAATATGGCGTAACCGTGAGGTAGTAGCTGATGAAGATTTAACAAACCCCAATATGCAGATATCTATTTCCGAAGCGAGAAAAATAGATGCTTCTTATGAAGTGGGAGAAGAGGTTACGGATGAGGTCATTTTTGCGAAATTTGGTCGTCGCGCTATCCTAAATCTTCGCCAGACATTAGCCTCAAAGATTCTGGAACTTGAAAAAGATAGTCTTTACAACAAGTACATTGACCAAGTGGGTACTATTGTAAATGCAGAGGTTTATCAAATATGGAAGAAAGAAATTCTGTTGCTTGATGACGAAGGCAATGAATTACTACTTCCTAAAACAGAGCAAATACCCAGCGATTTCTATCGTAAGGGGGAAACGGCACGTGCTGTTGTTGCGCGTGTTGATAATAAAAACAACAATCCTAAAATTATTCTTTCACGTACGTCTCCAATATTCCTTCAACGTTTGTTTGAAATGGAAGTACCTGAAATTAATGATGGATTGATTACCATAAAGAAGATAGCCCGTATTCCGGGCGAGCGTGCTAAGATAGCGGTTGAGTCTTATGATGACAGAATTGACCCGGTTGGCGCTTGTGTGGGTGTGAAAGGTAGTCGTATCCATGGTATTGTACGTGAATTGAGAAATGAGAACATTGATGTTATCAATTATACTTCTAATGTTTCATTGTTTATTCAGCGCTCTTTAAGTCCGGCAAAGATCTCTTCAATCAAACTGAATGAAGAAGAACGCAGGGCTGAGGTCTTCCTGAAACCGGAAGAAGTGTCGCTGGCTATTGGAAAAGGCGGTTTGAATATCAAACTGGCCAGTATGTTAACCGAGTACACTATTGATGTATTCCGTGAATTAGATGAAACCGCACAGGACGAAGATATCTATCTGGATGAATTCAGTGATGAAATAGACGGATGGGTAATCAATGCAATTAAGAGCATTGGAATTGATACGGCAAAAGCAGTACTAAGTGCTCCTCGTGAGATGTTGATTGAAAAAACGGATTTGGAAGAAGAGACAGTGGACGAGGTGTTGCGTATTTTGAAATCGGAGTTTGAAGAGGGATAAAGACGGTTTGTAGTTTTTATATCACTTCACGCTTTATTATTCATTTTATTTTGAACTATGACGATAAGGTTAAACAAAGTAACAAGAGATTTGAATGTGGGAATCACGACAGTTGTTGAGTTCTTGCAGAAAAAAGGGCATGCCATTGAAGCAAGTCCTAATGCTAAAATTACAGAGGAACAATATGCTATACTCGTGAAAGAATTCAGCACAGATAAAAACCTCAGACTAGAGTCTGAACGCTTTATTCAAGAGCGACAGACTAAAGACCGCAACAAAGGTTCTGTTGCGATAGAGGGTTATGATAAAGCTGAACCCGAGAAGCCTAAGACGGACAACATGATTAAAACGGTTGTTCCCGAAGAGGCACGTCCAAAGTTTAAACCCGTCGGCAAGATTGATTTGGATAATTTAAATAAAAAAGCAGATAAAACGCCCGAAGTGGTAGTTGAGAAGAAGGTTGAGGTAAAAACTGCAGAACCTGTTGCCGAACAGAAAGTAGAACCGAAAGAGGCAGTTGTAGAAAAAGTACAAATAGTAGAGACGGTTGTGATGGAAGAACCGGTTCTGAAACAAGAGCCCGTTGTTATTATACCCGATCCTGTTGCTGAAGTGCCTGTTGCTGAACCTGAGATTGCAAAAGAAACCCCTCAAGAAGTAAATAAAGTGGAAGAAGTATTGCCTACTAAGAAGGTGGAAGACCAGAAAGAAGTAGTTTCTCAGACGGAACAGGCTGCCTCAAATGAAGAAGATGTGTTTAAAATCAGACCAACTGAGTTTGTCTCAAAAATCAATGTTATTGGTCAGATTGACTTGGCTGCGTTGAACCAGAATACACGTCCGAAGAAAAAGTCAAAAGACGAAAGACGTCGTGAACGCGAAGAAAAAGATAAGGTTCGTCAGGATCAGAAGAAATTGATGAAGGAAGCCATCATCAAGGAAATCAGAAAAGACGATATTAAGGTCAATAAACCAGTGCCTAAAGAGACTGCGGAATCGGCTGCCAACAAAAAGAAGCGCAATCGTATCAACAAAGAAAAAGTTGATATCAACAATGTTGCATCGAATTTTGCTCGTCCTATTCCTAATAGTGAAAAAGGTAAAGGTGGCAGTAGTAATGCTCCACGTCAGGGACAAGGTGCTCAACCACAACAAGGTGGTGGCGGTGTAAACAATAAAAACCGTGGTAAAGACCGCTTCAAAAAACCTGTTATAAAACAAGAAGTAAGCGAGGAAGATGTAGCAAAACAGGTAAAAGAAACGTTGGCTCGTCTTACCAGCAAAGGAAAGAATAAAACCTCTAAATACCGCAAGGAAAAAAGAGACAGTGCTTTCAGCAGACAACAAGAACTGGAAGACCAGGAAATGGCAGAAAGCAGAGTCTTGAAATTGACCGAGTTTGTTACGGCCAATGAATTGGCAAGCATGATGGATGTTTCTGTAAATCAGGTTATTGGTACTTGTATGAGTATCGGTATGATGGTATCAATCAATCAACGCTTAGATGCTGAAACCATTAATCTGGTTGCTGAGGAATTCGGTTACAAGACGGAGTATGTTAGTGCAGAGCTAGCCCAAGCTATTGTGGAAGAAGAAGATGCTCCTGAAGATTTAAGACCTCGCGCCCCAATCGTAACTGTGATGGGACACGTTGACCACGGTAAAACTTCGTTGCTTGACTATATTCGCAAAGCAAATGTTATTGCAGGTGAAGCGGGTGGTATTACTCAGCATATTGGTGCTTACAACGTAACGCTGGAAGATGGACGTAAGATAACGTTCCTCGATACTCCGGGTCACGAAGCGTTTACCGCCATGCGTGCTCGTGGTGCTAAGGTAACTGATATTGCTATCATCATTGTAGCGGCAGACGATAACGTGATGCCTCAAACGAAGGAAGCAATCAACCACGCAATGGCTGCTGGTGTTCCTATTGTATTTGCTATCAATAAAGTTGATAAGCCAACTGCTAATCCAGATAGAATAAAGGAAGAACTAGCCAATATGAACTATCTTGTAGAAGAGTGGGGAGGTAAATACCAGTCGCAAGACGTTTCTGCTAAACAGGGACTGGGTATCAAGGAACTTATGGAAAAGGTATTGCTCGAGGCTGAGATGCTTGAACTAAAAGCTAATCCGGTTCGTCGCGCTACAGGTTCTATTATTGAATCTACCCTTGACAAAGGACGTGGTTACGTGGCAACTGTATTGGTATCGAACGGTACACTTAAGATGGGTGATATTGTTTTGGCCGGTACTCATTTTGGACGTGTTAAGGCTATGTTCAACGAACGTAATCAGCGAATTAAAGAAGCCGGACCATCAGAGCCTGTATTGATATTGGGCTTGAACGGTGCGCCAACTGCCGGTGATACATTCCATGTTATTGAAACAGAGCAGGAAGCGCGCGATATTGCCAATAAGCGCGAACAGTTGCAACGTGAACAAGGGTTGCGTACGCAGAAGATTCTTACGCTTGATGAGTTGGGCCGTCGTATTGCATTGGGTAACTTTAAAGAGTTGAATGTAATTGTTAAGGGTGACGTTGACGGTTCTATTGAGGCGTTGAGTGACTCGTTGATCAAACTTTCAACAGAGCAGATTCAGGTGAACGTAATCCACAAAGCAGTTGGACAAATTTCCGAGTCGGATGTTACACTTGCAGCAGCGTCAGATGCTATTATCATCGGCTTCCAGGTACGTCCTTCGGCGTCGGCTCGCAAATATGCTGAGCAAGAAGGTGTTGATATCCGCATGTACTCAATCATCTACGATGCAATAGAAGAAGTGAAAGCAGCAATGGAAGGAATGCTTACGCCGGAAGTGAAAGAAGTTGTTACTGCTTCTATCGAAGTTCGCGAAGTGTTCCACATAACCAAGGTGGGTACAGTTGCCGGAGCTATGGTTAAGGAAGGTAAAGTGAAACGTTCAGACAAGGCTCGCCTTGTACGTGACGGTATTGTTATCTTCTCGGGTTCAATCAATGCTTTGAAACGTTTCAAAGACGATGTGAAGGAAGTAGCATTTAACTACGAGTGTGGTATTAGTCTCGTAAACTTCAACGACTTAAAAGTAGGCGATGTAATCGAAACATACGAAGAAGTAGAAGTGAAGCAGACTTTATAAATACAAAAGCACAAATGTGCTAATGTGCCAATATGCTTATTAGCCGATTCGTTGAATCGGCTCACTTCAATAGGCATGTTGGCACATTTTTTGTTATATGATATGAAATTGATAGATTGGTTTATACTCATTGTGTTGGGGATAGGTGCTTATCAGGGATTTATGAAAGGCTTTATCAACCAATTAGCTGCCATAGCCGGATTTATAGTAGGGCTTATTGCTGCCAAGATGCTTTATGCATCACTTGCAGAAAGATTATGCCCAACATTGACCGAGTCAATGACGCTCGCCCAGATAATATCTTTTATGGCTATCTGGATTGTGGTGCCTGTGTTATTTGGTATGGTAGGTATGTTTCTGACCAAGACGATGGATGTGATTCTGCTTGGTTGGGTAAATAAGTCGCTGGGAGCAGCGCTCGGACTGCTTAAAAATCTCATTCTGCTTATGTTGCTTATCAGCATACTTGAGTTCATAGACACGAGTAATCACCTCATCAGTCAAACAAAGAAGGCTGAATCAGTGTTATATTATCCCATAAGGAATGTTGCAGGGGTGTTTTTCCCTGTAGCCAAACAAGTTTCGCAACAATATATTTTCAAATAGAATTATGCAACAGGAAGAACCTAACAAATATGTAAAGGAACTCACCCAAGAGAAATATAAGTATGGATTTACAACAGAAGTCCATACTGACGTTATTGAGAAAGGGTTGAACGAGGATACAATTCGTTTAATCTCCTTCAAAAAGGGTGAGCCTGAATGGTTACTAGAGTTTAGGCTAAAAGCCTATCGTCATTGGTTAACAATGGAAATGCCTACCTGGCCTCATCTTAGAATTCCGGAAATAGACTATCAGTCCATTTCTTATTATGCTGACCCGACCAAGAAGAAAGAAGGTCCGAAGAGTATGGAAGAAGTTGATCCTGAATTAATTAAAACATTTAATAAGCTAGGTATACCTTTGGAGGAACAGATGGCGCTGAGCGGCATTGCCGTAGATGCGGTAATGGACTCCGTGTCTGTTAAGACTACCTTCAAAGATACGTTGATGGAAAAAGGAATTATTTTCTGTTCCTTTAGTGAAGCTGTTCGTGAACACCCCGACCTGATAAAGAAGTACTTGGGATCTGTGGTGGGCTATCGCGATAATTACTTTGCAGCGTTGAATTCAGCCGTTTTCTCTGACGGATCCTTTGTGTACATCCCCAAAGGAGTGCGCTGTCCCATGGAACTTTCTACCTATTTCCGTATCAATGCTGCCAATACCGGCCAATTTGAACGAACACTTATCGTTGCCGACGATGATTCGTATGTTTCCTATCTGGAAGGTTGTACGGCTCCCATGCGTGATGAGAACCAATTGCACGCAGCTATAGTGGAAATTATCGTGCATGATCGTGCGGAAGTGAAATACAGTACGGTACAAAACTGGTATCCGGGCGATGCCGAAGGCAAAGGCGGTGTTTATAACTTCGTTACCAAACGCGGCAATTGCAAAGGAGCAGGCAGTAAACTTTCGTGGACACAGGTAGAAACGGGTAGCGCTATTACATGGAAATATCCATCGTGCATACTAACAGGCGACAACTCTACCGCAGAGTTTTATAGCGTGGCAGTAACAAACAACTACCAGCAGGCCGATACCGGAACGAAGATGATTCATCTGGGGCGTAATACCCGCAGCACCATTGTGAGCAAAGGAATATCGGCAGGCAGAAGCGAGAACTCATACCGTGGATTGGTTCGTGTAGCCGAGAAAGCTGAGAACGCCCGTAACTATAGCCAGTGCGACTCTTTGTTGCTGGGCGATAAATGCGGGGCACACACATTCCCTTACATGGATATCCGCAACGAAACTGCTGTGGTTGAACACGAAGCAACTACCAGCAAAATTAGCGAAGATCAGATATTCTATTGCAATCAGCGAGGAATCAATACGGAAGATGCCGTAGGACTTATCGTGAACGGTTATGCCAAAGAGGTGCTCAACAAGCTACCAATGGAATTTGCCGTTGAAGCGCAGAAATTACTTTCCATCTCGTTAGAGGGAAGTGTAGGTTAATATAGTCTTGTTAATAGTTAATAGTATCAGATAAAATGTTAGAAATAAAAGATTTGCATGCCTCTATCAATGGCAAAGAGATATTAAAGGGTATCAACCTTTCGGTGAAACCCGGTGAGATTCATGCTATCATGGGACCAAACGGTTCCGGAAAAAGCACGTTAAGCAGTGTATTGGTTGGTAACCCCATGTTTGAGGTTACTAAAGGAAGCGTAGAATTTAGCGGAAAAGACCTGTTGGAATTGAGTCCCGAAGACCGCAGTCACGAAGGTATTTTCCTATCTTTCCAATATCCGGTTGAGATTCCCGGTGTGAGCATGGTTAACTTCATGCGTGCAGCGGTTAACGAGCAGAGAAAATACAAAGAACTTCCTCCGTTATCGGCAAGTGAGTTCCTGAAGGTGATGCGTGAAAAACGTGCCGTCGTTGAACTCGACAGCAAGTTGGCAAACCGAAGTGTAAACGAAGGTTTCAGCGGGGGCGAAAAGAAACGTAACGAGATATTTCAGATGGCCATGCTTGAACCTAAGTTGAGCATTCTCGATGAAACCGATTCAGGCTTAGACATTGATGCTCTTCGCATTGTAGCCGAAGGCGTGAACAAACTGAAAAGCCCTGAAAACAGCTGCATCGTTATTACCCACTACCAACGCTTGCTTGATTACATCAAACCGGATGTAGTGCACGTGCTTTATAACGGACGCATTGTTAAGACTGCCGGCCCCGAGCTTGCTTTGGAACTAGAGGAGAAAGGTTACGACTGGATTAAGAAGGAATTAGGAGAATAGTTATGAGCGTAGAACAACAATATATAGACCTTTACACTCAGTGCAAATCTATGATTTGCAAGCACAGTGCAGAGGCGCTTAACGCTTTTCGGGATGAGGCCTTTAGCCATTTTAAGAGCTTAGGGTTTCCTACTAAAAAGCTAGAGCAGTATAAGTATACAGACCTAAGCAAGAGCTTTGCAATGGATTACGGGTTGAATCTGAATCGTTTGGATATACCCGTAAACCCGTACGAAGTGTTTAAGTGCGATGTACCCAATATGAGTACTTCACTCTTCTTTGTGGTGAACGATTCATTCTATAAAAAAGAACTACCCAAATCAAATCTTCCCGAAGGAGTCGTGTTCAGCAGCTTGAATGACTTTGCGGCCGAGCACCCTGAGGTTATTGAAAAATATTATGCGAAGCTGGCCGATAACGCCACCGATGGCACTATTGCTTTCAATACTACTTTTGTGCAAGACGGTGTAGTGCTTTACGTGCCCAAGAATGTAGTTGTTGATAAGACCATTCAATTGGTGAACATATTACGTAGCGATGTTAACTTCATGATGAACCGCCGTTTGCTGATCATTCTTGAAGACAATGCACAAGCGCGTCTGCTGGTTTGTGATCATGCAATGGATCCCGTTCACTTCCTGGTAACACAGGTTGCAGAGATATACGTAGGCAAGAATGCACAGCTTGATTTGTATGAGCTTGAAGAAACTCATAACAACACGGTGCGTGTAAGCAATATGTTTGTTAATCAGGAGGCCGACAGCCGTCTTCTTCTGAATAACATGACATTGCATAACGGAACAACGCGCAACACAACCCGCGTTACCCTTTCGGGAAGAGGAGCCGACACCAATGTGTGCGGCATGGCCATAGCCGACAAGAGTCAGCACGTTGACAACAACACATTTATTGACCACGCAGTGCCCGACTGTACCAGCAATGAACTCTTTAAATATGTACTCGATGACAGTGCCGTAGGCGCATTTGCAGGAACCATACTGGTTCGTCCCGATGCCCAACGCACCAATTCGTATCAAACCAACCGTAATCTTTGTGTTACCCGCAATGCGCGCATGTACACGCAGCCTCAGCTGGAGATTTATGCCGATGACGTGCGATGCAGTCACGGAGCAACGGTGGGACAGCTCGACGAGAACGCTTTGTTCTACATGCGTGCCCGCGGTATAGCCGAAAAGGAAGCCCGTTTGTTGCTGATGTTTGCCTTCGTCAACGAAGTAATTGATACCGTGCGTTTAGATGCACTCAAAGACAGATTGCACCTATTGGTAGAAAAGAGATTCCGTGGGGAATTGAATAAATGCCAAGGATGTGCCATCTGCAAATAATCTCTTAATTACGATGGATATAACAAAAATAAGAGCAGATTTCCCGATACTATCCAGAGAGGTGTACGGCAAACCGCTCATCTACTTTGATAACGGTGCCACAACGCAGAAGCCCCGCTGTGTAGTAGATGCTATTGTGGACGAATACTACTCGGTGAACGCTAATGTTCACCGAGGCGTGCACTTCTTGTCGCAACAGGCTACCGAACTACATGAAGGCTCGCGCGAAACCGTACGCCGGTTTATTAACGCCCGTACTTCTGCCGAAGTCATCTTTACCCGCGGCACTACCGAAGCAATTAACTTGCTGGCCTTCTCTTTCGGAGAAGAATTTATGAAAGAAGGCGATGAGGTCATTATTTCGACCATGGAACACCACAGCAACATTGTTCCCTGGCAACTATTGGCTGCGCGTAAAGGCATCAGTATTAAAGTTGTTCCGATGAACGATCGGGGCGAACTGTTGCTCGACGAATATGAAAAGCTTTTTTCAGATCGCACCCGTATAGTCAGCATCGCCCATATCTCTAATGTGTTGGGCACCATCAATCCCGTGAAGGAGATGATTGCAACGGCACATGCACATGGAGTTCCTGTGCTGGTTGACGGCGCGCAATCTATTCCCCACATGCAAGTTGATGTGCAAGACCTTGACGTTGATTTCTTCGCATTCTCCGGTCATAAAGTGTACGGACCTACCGGCGTAGGCGTTCTTTATGGAAAAGAAGAGTGGCTCGATAAACTGCCCCCCTATCAGGGAGGAGGTGAGATGATTCAAAGTGTGAGTTTTGAAAAAACCACATTCAATGAACTGCCTTTTAAGTTCGAAGCCGGAACGCCCGATTACATTGGCACCACCGGATTGGCGAAGGCGCTCGATTACGTTTCGGCTATCGGTTTGGAGCAAATCGCGGCGCACGAACACGAGCTGACCATTTATGCCATGCAACGACTTGGTGAGATTGAAGGCATGCGCTTTCTGGGCGAAGCTGCCCACAAAAGCAGTGTTATTTCTTTCTTGGTGGGCAACATTCATCCGTTTGACATGGGCACCCTGCTCGATCGTTTGGGCATTGCCGTGCGTACGGGGCACCATTGTGCCGAACCGTTGATGAGGCGGCTGGGCATTGAGGGAACCGTTCGCGCATCATTCGCCATGTATAACACCAAAGAAGAGATTGATGCACTGGTGGCAGGTGTCGACAGAGTGAGGAAAATGTTCTAATCATTGCAACTTTTGGAGTATCACAAGCGTCTAATAAGTTATAAACTATAAAACGAAAAGAAGATGTTAATTACTACCACACCCACTATCGAAGGAAAACGAATAACCAACTATTACGGCATTGTTTCGGGCGAAACCATTATCGGTGCCAATGTATTTCGTGACTTATTTGCCAGTATTCGTGACATTGTAGGCGGTCGCTCGGGCTCTTATGAGGAAGTTCTTCGTGAGGCCAAAGAAACGGCTCTGCGTGAAATGCAGGATCAGGCAGCACGTATGGGAGCCAATGCAGTTATTGGTGTTGACCTTGATTATGAAACAGTTGGTGGCAGCGGCAGCATGCTGATGGTAACAGCAAGCGGCACTGCGGTTTATATTGAGTAGTATTCGTCAAAAACAACCGAGTTGTAGACTATTTTTCGGTTTTATTTTCATGAAAACACCGAAATAATTAGTCGGATACTTGACTTTGACAAGATAATATATTATCTTTGTTGTCATAATCCTATAGTACATTCAAATTAATATAGGCGCAAAGGCAGGAGCTCAAACTCCTGCCTTTTTTCGTTATGTGCCGTTCATTTTTCCACTCAGACGGTTGCTTATTACCATTTGCACGGTAGCAAAAGGTCCGCAAGAAACCGTCTCACGGCCAAGAGACGGTTTCTCATGACCCAAAAGACGGTTTCTCTTTTCAAATTGCTCGTTATCTTTTTCAAATCGGCCGTTATGTTTTTCAAAAAGTTGGTTATGTTTTGCCTGGTTCTTCCTGGTGACTCATGCGACACTTCTCTTTAGTTAATAATACATAAAGTTGCTCTTGACAAGATTTGGCTGATTAATGGGGTGAAAGGGCTGAATTAGTCAAATTATTTTCTATTACTTCTAACTGATAGCACCTATTTTGTAAATATCAAATTTGGTTGAGCTCCTTGCTTGGAGTTCCGCTTTTTTTTCGTTTCTTTGTTTTTACTTTAACACGATGAATAAAAGCGTATTAAACAGTCGTAATATATTGCAATGAAACGCATTGATGTTTTAGGAAAATGTTTAGCCTTGATTTATTTTGATAAAATATATCTGACTATAAACTATAAAAACAACAAACCATGAAACAACGACTTTTTCTTCTTGCCGCAAGCTTTATGAGCATCAATGCTTTTCCATTTACACCTGAAATAAAGAATATTAAATTAAAAGACGGAGAGGCGATTACCGCTCGCCTTTGTCTGCCCGACAATGACGTGAAAACGATTGTTTTCTGTGTTCCCGGAACCGGACCAAGTACCTATCTGACCAAAAGAACTACCTTCAACTACTATGACGAGTTGGCTAATGGATTTTGTGAACAAGGGCTGGCTTTCTTTACTTATAATCGCCGAGGGTGCACAAATAGTGAAACACCTCCTTTGTTTGTTGACGTTGATTCCGTGAAATATGCAAAATATTCCCCCTTACAAGAGGCAGAAGACATAGAAGTCATGATTAGCTCTCTGGTGAAAGACCGAAGGTTTAAGAATTGCAAAATAATACTCTACGGAATAAGTGAAGGGACCATTATTGCACCTCTTGTAGCGGAAAGAAAAAAGGTGAGAGCCGACGCTCTATTATTGCATGGCTATGCCCATGATAATATGTTTGACATTATAAAATGGCAGAATCAGGGTCATGGAGTGATGATCATGGTGAATTCCATTTTCGATAAAGATAGCGATAAACGAATAAGCAAAGAAGAATACGAAGCGTCGGGTGAACAGTTGGCTCAACAAAGAGGCCATCTATTCCAAAACATGCCTTTTAATTCTTTAGACGTTGTAGCAGATGGTTTTATTGATATAAAAGATATTCAAAAGATGAGAGAACCTTTTCACGATTACCTCATGAAATGTGTTCAGAACAATAATTATCAATGGATAAAAACGAGCTACTTTAACATTACTCCCCATTGGTTTAAGTCTCACTTTGAACTGGAGCCCAATAAAACCCGACTTTTAAGGATTCAGATCCCTATCTATGTATTTCACGGAGAAGAAGATGCGAATGTTCCTGTAGAGAGTGTATCCGATTTAAAATCAAGATTTGATGTATGCAATAAGACGAACCTGAATGTATATATCTTTAAGAAGCACAATCACGATTTAAATTTTCAGGATGTACTATCTCAAAAGAAATGGTCCGAGGGATTTGAGACAATATTTAAAGTGGCAAAAAGTATTTAAAGTAGAATCAATATATCATAAAATAAATATTAATAGCTATATTTGTATATTATATGATATGTTAAGCGTATGGTGAAGAGTACAATGGGGAGCAAGCTCCCTCGAAAATTGGAACAAAAGATGCAGATTGTAGGTGAGCAAATTAAGCTGGCTCGTTTACGACGTAACCTCAGTGTGGCGCAAATTGCCGAACGGGCTACATGCTCACCGCTAACAGTAGGGCGTATTGAGAAAGGTGCGTCTACCGTTGCTATTGGAATTTATCTTCGTGTGCTTTACGCATTGCAATTAGATGATGATATTCTTTGGCTTGCTAAGGAGGATCAATTGGGAAAAGCCTTGCAAGATTTGAGTTTGAAGAATCGCGAGAGAGCATCCAAAAAGGAGTAAATAATGAAGAAGTTATTGGTTTATGCTGATTTTGAATGGCTAAAAGAAAGTCAACTCATTGGGGAGCTATGCTATGAATCATTGCGTGGTTCTGATAACTATAGCTTTACATTCAATAGTGAATGGCTAAAGGATTATGGTAATCTGTGCCTAAGCGATGACTTGAATAACTATCCGGGAATGCAACATACACAGCCGGGGAAAGATATTTTCGGATGTTTTTCTGATGCTTTGCCCGACCGCTGGGGACGTACCCTTTTGAACCGAAGGGAGCAAGTTTTGGCAAATGAGGAAGGGCGTCCGGCTAAACGCCTGTCTTCTTTTGATTACCTTATGGGTATCGATGACTTCTCACGCATGGGAGGCTTCCGATTCAAAGAAACTGTTGAAAGTGATTATATAAACACAACAAATACTCTTCGCATTCCACCCTTAACAAGTATCCGTGAACTCATGCACGCTAGTCATGAGATAGAAAAAAGTGAAGAAGAAAATCTACTACCGGAAAAGAAATGGTTGACACAATTGCTTCAACCGGGCTCTTCTTTGGGTGGTGCACGTCCCAAAGCAAGTGTAATTGATGCAGATAAAACTCTTTATATCGCTAAGTTTCCTTCACGTAAGGATGACTATGATATGGGGTTGTGGGAGCATTTCAGTCATTTGCTTGCAAAGAAAGCAGGTGTTAATGCGGCGTCTACACAGCTCATAGCCTCCAATGATAAACATCATACGTTGCTATCCAAACGTTTTGACAGAACTGATGCAGGGAAGCGAATACACTTTGCTTCGGCTATGACATTATTAGGTTTTGTTGATGGTGATAATGCTAGTACGGGACATGGTTATTTAGATATCGTAGATTTCATTTTACGAAACTGCACCAACGTGAGTGCCAATCTTCAAGAGCTTTTTCGTCGGGTAGCTTTTAACATCTGCATCGGTAACTCTGATGATCATTTCCGTAACCATGGTTTCCTCCTCACAGCTAAAGGTTGGACACTTTCTCCTGCTTATGACATGAATCCAACATTAAATGAGTATCAAAGCTTGCTCATTTCGTCTTCTTCCAATAAAGCCGACCTACATATTCTGCTGAATGCTTGTGAAGATTATATGATACAGTATGATGTCGCAACAAAAATAATATCTGAAGTAATAGCAGCGATGAATGACCGGAAAGCGTTAGCGACTCAATTGGGTATCGCAAAACGAGAGATGAATATGTTTGAGAACGTCTTTGCAAGTAGAATAGCTAATAAAACGCAGTAGCACCCAACAAGTATAAACTCTTAATTGGGTGCTACCTATTATATCAAAAAATGAATGGTTATTTAATTTCGTCCCAAGCCGGAGGGTTTACCTTTAGCAGGTGACGAACAAAGAAATCAAACCTTTTGTGCTCTCCATAGTCACCGCCCATGGTGTGATTTACTCCCGGCAACACAACAAGCTCAAAGTCTTTATTTGCTTTAATCAAAGCATTGGCCACTTGCAGGGTTGAGGCCGGGTCAACATTATCGTCCATCTCACCTACCACGAGCATTAACGGGCGTTGAAGCAAATGAGCGTTGTACACGTTAGAGCATTCTTCGTACTCCTTGCCAATGGGGTAGCCCATCCATTGTTCGTTCCACCATATTTTATCCATCCGATTGTCGTGACATCCGCAGGAGGAGTAGGCAGCTTTGTAAAACTCGGGGTGGAGGAGCACGGCGGTAGTCGATTCTTGTCCGCCTGCCGAGGCACCAAATATGCCCACACGCTCGGCATCCATATACGGATACTTGGCAGATGCTGCTTTTATCCATGCGATGCGATCGGGGAAACCGGCATCTTTGAGGTTTTTGTAGCACACATCTTCAAACGCTTTTGAGCGAAACGAAGTACCCATGGCATCGAGTTGTACCACAATGAAGCCCAGTTCAGCCAAGCTAGTCATGTTCCAGTTGTAAGCCAGGAAAGATTTGGGAGTATAATGGCTTCCGGGACCGGCGTAGATGTATTCAATAACGGGATATTTCTTGGTCGGGTCAAAGTTCGTAGGCCTCACAATGATTCCCCACATATCGGTTTGTCCGTCACGACCTTTGGCGCAAAATACTTCCGGAGCTCTCCATCCGGCTTTTGTCAGCTCGGAGATGTTGGCTGTTTCCAACGGCATAACCATTTTCCCTTGTTCGGCTTCTTTCAGGATGGCTACAGGCGCTTTGTGTGCCAGCGAGTAAACATCGATGAAATATTTCCTGTCGGCCGAAAAGGTTGCCTGATGCATACCTTCTTCGGGAGTAAGGCAAGTCAGTCCGCTACCGTCAAAATGAATGCGATAGTAACGCAACAGATACGGATCTTCGTTGGGCACCATGCCGTTGGCTGAGAAGTATATGACGCGTTGTTCTTCATCCACATGCAATACTTCTCTTACATACCATTGTCCTTTTGTTATTTGATTGATTACTTTTCCGTTGCGGTCGTACAGATAAAGATGATTCCAATTATCGCGCTCACTCATCCAGATTATCTCGTTGCCGTTTTGCAAGTCCTTACGGAAATAACGGGTGTAGTTCACGAAAGTGGGACTTTTCTCTTCAATAATTGTTTGCACTTGTCCGGTTTCTGCCGATAATTCCAACACCCGATAGGTTTGATGCCCCCGTTCATTGTACTCAAACAGAATGGTTCGGCTTTGAGCATCCCAGTCCAAACCGTGTACATCAAACTGTTTGTCGAATAGTTTTGTATCCGGAATGCAAGCTTTCCCTGTTTCCGTATGGAAGATGTAAGGGCGTCTGAAAGGTAGTGCGTCTCCCGGTTTGGTATATTCTCGCTTATGCAACTTGGGTTGAAGTTGGTCGGCCGGTGAAGATTCAACGAAGTAAATGAATCGTTTTTCGGCGGGACGGACTTTCATTGCGGCTATTTTTTTCGAATCGGGCGACCATTGCAGGTAAGCAGAATAGAATTCTCCCGGGGAACCGTCGAAACTCATGGGCTTTTCGATTCCTGTTTTATTGTCCTTTACATATACATTGCTGTTTTTGATAAAGGCTGTTTGCTTACCGTCGGGCGATACCACCGGTTCTCCGGTTTGTTCGTCGGCAGCTTCTGCCCAATATCGGTTACTTGGTTTTTCGGGAACGCCTTGATCTTTCAAACTACTTTTCTTTTCAGCGTAACTCCATCGATGGTTGTTGAAGATGAATTTCAATGTATCTAAGGAAGCGTTGACCGTTAATTGCTGAATGGGCAAGTTGTTGGCTTCTACTTTTGTAGCACTATGCTTCGATAGCAAGGCAGCCAATTTCGATTGATTGAACAGAGCTTTCTTACTTTTAGCTTGGGCATCAACCAATACGTACTGTTTCCCTTCGGGCGTATGGTTGGTATACCAGCATTTGTGAGTGTTGCCAATCCACTGCGGACGAACATCTCCGTAATAAACTTTGTTGCTGAACTCTTTACGTAGTGCGTATGCTCTGCGGTAATCATCTGCCGTGCCTTGTGCGGAGAGAGTGCCCACCGGCTGCACGACCAATAATAGCCATGCACCGGTGTAGCTTATGAATTGTTTTATAAAAGGTTTCATTTGTGCGTTTTTTGTTATTCAACTTCCCATTCAAAAAGTCCGGAGGCATTACCGGCGGGAAGCTTCACTTCCAATTTCATCTCTTGAGTGGTAACGGGGGCGAAGATCACTTCATTGCCCACACCTTTCTCTGTTCCGTATTGGCTTGCCGACTCAACCTCAACCCATTGGTTTGCGCTGTTTTTGTAGTATAGCTTCCACCATTCCGGAACGCGACATCCACCCCAGGGAGCATCGTCATACCAGTATACGGTTGAACGCGAAAGGGTTTTGGGAGAGTTGAAGGTGTACGAAATCCATTCCGTTGTGCCTTCTTTAGGCCACCAATGGTAGTAAGGTGCGGAGCGGTCAAACTCGTCTCTCGGCAGCAGTCCGTCGTTGATGGCATTAATGGCTTTGACCATGTGCGAAGCAGAAACTTTGCTTTCTGATGCAACAGTAGGGGGCATAGCCGGACGAGTGGCATTGAGGTCAACGGGTAACCATACCGCCATTTCACCACTACCACGGTGCGACCATGCATAGTAGGGAATCAGGTTGAGCTTCACATCTTTGGCCACTAAGCGGCCGTTGGCGTCGTAGCTCAGTGTTTGTGCATCTGTTTGCAACATGTTTATGCCGTATAATAGTTCAGGTTTGGAGAGGACTTCGAACTGTGGCTTCTTGTTCAACAGAATGCTTAGCACGCTAAAGTCGTTATCGGGCCACTCAGCACAGTAAACCAGCGGACCTCTTTCAATGGCAATTTTACCTCTGTCGGCTTCAACCAACGAGTGAGCTTTAACGGTACGGGCTTCCATCTCAAAATGTATCTCTACTGAGTCGCCCTTTTTCCAGCTTCGCTGAATGGTAAAGTATCCTTTTTCTTCAGTTGCCTCAACGGCTTGTCCATTGACTTTGATGCTGTAATGAAGGTTTTTCTTATCTGTATAGCTGTATAAGTTGCCCGGTACTGCACTGTTCTTAACCCATCCGGGGATGCGTATTTTCAGATTGAACGTTTGTTTGCCTTTAGGTGATACGTTCAATTGAATGTTGCCCGACCAGGGGTAGTTTGTTTCTTGTTGTAAGTGTACTGTTTTACCATTCACTTTTACATCGGCGCTGTTGCCCATGAAGAGGTTTACGTAAACATCGTTGTTGTGAACGGCGTATACGTATCCCGGAACGGAGGGGATAAAGCGACAGATGTTGGACGGACAGCAGGCGCAACCAAACCAGGGCTGACGTTGGTGCTGACCAATAGACTCCAGCGGGTTAGGGTAGAAGAAGCCGCCTCCATCAAGAGATACACCGGAGATTAGTCCGTTGTAGAGTGTGCGCTCCAGCACATCGTAATACTTTGATTCTCCGTGTAACAAGAACAATCTGTGGTTGAGGTATACGTTACCAATAGCGGCACAGGTTTCGCAATAGGCCGACATGTTGGGCAGCTCGTAATTCTTTCCGAATGCTTCGCCGTGACTGGTGGCACCAATTCCGCCCGTAATATAGAGCTTTTTGGTAACTATATTATCCCATATCTTATCTATGGCATGAATGTAGGCTGTGTCTCCGGTAAGTGCGGCTACATCTGCCATGCCCGAATACATATAGGCGGCACGCACGGCATGCCCCACGGCCTCGTCTTGCTGAACAACCGGTTTGTGAGCCTGACTGTATTCGTCGGTGCGGGTGGTATATCCTCTTTTATCAAGGAAGAACTTGGCTTGATTCAAGTACTTCTTGTCACCGGTTACTAAATATAGTTTAGCCAGTGCCATTTCGGCAATCTGGTGACCGGGCACCGCTACGGTTTGTCCCGGCTTGTCTCCAATTTCCCTACATACGCAGTCGGCATACTTAATCGCAATGTCAAGGAAATTGCGTTTTCCTGTAGCTTGATAATGCGCAATGGCACCCTCAACCATGTGCCCCAAATTATAAAATTCATGGCTTAAGTCTTCAACCTTTTCCCATCGTTTGCTTCCTGCCCATTCGTGTGGGTGTTTGGGATTTTGGGTACGTGCGGTGTAAAGGTAACCATCCGGCTCTTGCGCGGCAGCTACAATAACCAAAACGCTGTCAATGTATTTATCCAGCTTCTTATTGGGATACGTTTGCATTGAGTAACTGGCTCCTTCAATGGTTTTGTACACATCGGTATCATCAAAAGCCAATCCACCTACGGTAATGGTGTCACTAGGATGTGCTGCTCTGACAAAGTTCAGGTAGCGCCCTGTCTCTTCACATTTGCTGAAGGCTAGCGGTATGGTTACTTCGCGACTGGCATTAAGGCGTTGCCCCCAAAACGAATCGGTCACTTTCACTGCGGTAAAAGGCACCGGATTCACCGGATATCCTGTCTGTTCATGCTTCTTCTGAGCATTTGCTAACACAGTAGCCGAGGCTAGAATGATGGTAAATAGACTCTTTTTCATGGTATTCTTTATTATTAGTTACTTTTTAATTGTTGTTTTTTGCCTGGTTTGCTTATTTGGTAGTGTTGCAACACCTCTTCTTCTTGTATAACGCCTGCATACACTTTCAATGAATGAAGAAAACCGCTATACGGCCAGTCGCCAATGGCTGTTCTGCCCAAAGTTACGTACTTACTTTCAGGTAAAAGCAAGACAATATCCTTTTCTTTAATCTTTTTACCGTTCAGATAGATTTTCTCTACAAAACCATCGTATGTGAAGGTCCAATGTTGCCATTGATTCGTTCCCGCTAACTCAGGAAATCCCATATCTTCATACCAACCGAAGTGACAAACCACACCGCAGCGAGGTTCTTTACCATTGCACAGCATGATTTTTTGTAATTCTCCTTCTGAAGATGTCAGGTCGGCTATGCATTCATTTACTTTTGCATCGGGGTTCAGAACCCAGGCTTCCAAGGTATAAGGCGCACTGTCTTTAATGGAGGTAGGAAGTATAAAATCCGAGCGAAACCACTGTGTGCTGTCGAAAGCAAAAGCATTGAATCCTGCCTTCTTTACCACCGGCAATGGTTTACCCAACGATTGAAAACTTCCTTTACCGGTTCGCTCACGTATCTCGGTCAGGGAACGTCCCGCTTTATAGTCGTTAGCCTGAATATCGAGTAGTAACTCCGGCTGTTTGCAAGTATTATTGGTCACGAGGTTGGTTGATTTCTTATCATCGGCAAAGACTTTGATGTTCCATACAGCACCAAACTGTCCGCCTTTTTGTCCGCCTGTCACCGTGAGTCGCACAAACCTTCCCTGAGCATACCCCCAGTCAATCATAGGACTTCCGGCCAAGCGATTCTCTTGTTTATCGGCAAATAGAACCCAGTCGGCACCGTCTAAAGATGTTTCTAGAGTGTATTGATAATAGGAGGTAGGGTATTCGAATTGCGTACAAATGCGTCGGATGTTTTCTACTTTTCCGAGATCAATCTCCAACCATTCCTTTCCGCAGGTTTTAGGTCTCCAAAGCGTAGCATTGTTATCGTCTACCGCATATTGTGGTTTGAAGTAATCGTTGTAAAATGATGAGGCTTTGACACTTTTTCCAAAAGCCAGATTCAAAGGGGCATCAGCAGACTTCTTAATGCCTTTGTGACTGGCGGCAACACGCTTTATGCTGCCATCTTCAAGAAACACCAATTTATCAATCGCTATTTGTCGGTGCATGCCACGTGTCGATTGTGGTATGTTGTGCCGGTGATATACAATGTAATAATCGTCTCCTTCTTGCAGAATGCTGTGATGTCCCGGACCGTGAATGGTGCTGTCGGCACTCGTTTCCAAGATGGGATTGTTTTTGCCGTAAGTAAAGGGTCCCATCGGTCCGGTTGTGCTGGTTGCATATTGCACCCTATAGGTGTGGTCATGGCACGAACCGGACGAGTACATGAAATAGTAAATGCCGTTTTTCTTCAACACAAAGGGAGCTTCGAAGAAGTCGGTAGCCTCAGTATTGGGTATCAATCGGGTTTTGGTAAAACTCTTCATGTCTTCGGATAGCCGGCCAACTCCGCAACCAAATCCTTTGTAAATACCCCAGGTTCCCCAATATAGATAGACAGAACCGTCATCATCAATGAATGATTGCCCGTCTAAAGTGATGGCATTCTTCACAAAACGATCGGGTACCAATACGGTTGTATCGTTTCCTAAAATATTATGCCAAGGCCCCAGAGGTGTGTCGGAAACACCGCAATAAATCTTACATGGCTCACAATAATACATATAGTATTTTCCGTCTTTTCCTTGCATTACATCGGGTGCCCAGATGTGATAAGTAGTAGGCCAGTTCATGGGCACCATGGTCCAGTTTTCTAAATCTTTGGAAGTCCAGGCAACCGATGGACCTAACCCACCGCCATTTCCGTCGGTTGTTGCATAAATGTAATAGGTATCTCCGAACTTCTTGATGGTAGGATCGGCAAAGTAACCGGCAATTATAGGATTGCCGTTACCCGGAGCATTCCACTTCTCATTCTGTGCCCATGTTCTGTTTAGTAGTAAATCAGTTTCGTCAAAGTATTGCAGAAGCAAATCGTACATTTCCGGGTCATAAGCTTTAAGTTTCTCTCGCGTACTGATGCTGTTGTGTACGCCGTTTGGCTTTTCTGAGTGCCGATTGCAATTAAAGAATGACTGAACAGCTTCTGCAAAGTATTCTTCTTTATTGCTTACTGCGTAGGTGTTTTCCCATAGGCCTTTTTCTTTGGCACGGGCCAGTAACTGTTCCAGCTTCTCGTTAAAGCCAGGTTCTACTCCAACAATGCCCACAGTATGTATAAGATGCGCAAATTCGTGAACCAGAATGTTCTCTCCCTCGTACCTATCGCCCGGCAGACAAATCAGATTTTCTTCTCCGCAGCTGGAACTTAAATCGTCTTCGGGTGCACCACCAAATCCCCGTGCGCGCTTATTCCAGAAGGCTATGTTTTCGGGAGAGTTACAGATGTGAGCATATTCAGGTAAGTCACAAACTTCTTCTTTTTGGCCTATAACCATGAACCGGCATCGTTTTTGAACCATATATTGCTTGATATCCTGCCGTTTGGAAAGCATCCCGATGATGAGTTGACGAGCTGTATATAACGCTTCATCTTGTACCCTTTCCGATGAGGTAACAGCTATTCCGTCTGCATCTATATATTTTTTATAAAAAGCAGGCAATTGAAGAGAGTCGCGAAGTGTTTGTTCTATCCGAATGACTTTTTTGTGTTCAGGAACAGCGCCCTGAGCAATAGAAATAAAGAATAGAGAAAACATTGAAAAAACGATGTACTTGAGGTTCATAATCAATAGGGTTATTATTATAATCCGGTTACACTTACTCCTGTGAATTTTACTTTGTAGGGCCATTGTTCATCATTCGCATCATTATCATCCCATGGATGATGCCAATGCTCTGTTGGCGCTCCACTAACAATAAAATAGAGTTTCTTGCAGTTATCGGGACAATTGAAAGTGGCAGTTCCGCTTGTTCCGGAAAAGATTTCACTATAGATGCAGTTTCCGTTATTGAGATAAGCGGCGAATCCATACCTCCATCCGGCTTTTTCTATGTTGAGGCTTCTGTATCCTGTAGCTCCTGCTAGTCCCTCAAAAGTTGCGCTAACTGTGGTTGCAGATGTTGGCGTATTAAGAGTGATCACATTGTATCCGTAGTTTTCTATACATTGACTGGGATGAATCATGTAATAATTATCTTGCAATTTCTCAAGATTTGCTTGTGCTCTGCCTACATAGCCTTTTCCATATTCTCTAATACCGTCAATGTCCCAATTCACAAAACGTCGGGCAGCATCAAATATTTCATCATTGAAGGTTTCCTGACTGATATTCGTAATACGTTTGTACGTGTCAATCGGATCTTCCGGTCGTTGTGCCAGCCTCCATAATTTCCCGACGAAATCCATTCCGTGTTTCATGCACCAATAATCCTGAATAAAATAATTGGCATAGCGGGGCGTTTCGTGCAAAATATGTTTGTGAAATGAGCTTAAATATTCGTTGTAATTGTAGTTGGTGAATTGTTCTTGTGGATATACCTTGAAACTTTGCCATTGTGCACATTGTTCCCAGAAGCCATTGCCGCCTTCTCCATTAGGTCCAAACCCATAACGATAGCCCGAGTTGCCCGACTGATTATCGCAAAATACCTGATACTGGAAGCAATGGCCTATTTCATGTGCCACTACTGAACCCACGGGTTGGGCTGAAGAAGGATTGATCCACAACGAACCAATTACGTCGTCGTAACCTGCTCCGGTTGCATTCCATTCGGTACTATAGCTCAGAAATATCATCATGCGGTATTGATTGGCTTTAGAATTGGATGAATCTATAAACTTCAAGGTATTTGCATAATAGCTATAAATTTGTTCTGCCTTAATCAATAAGTCATCAATATCTACGGTGTATGGCGTTGGTGATGACTTGGGATCGTTACCAAATCCTGCTTCCCAAAAAACAATCCAGTTGGTAGAGGCTTTAGATCGTGACCAACACCATTTGCTTGTTGATTTGGTAAAATCGTTTGTACGTAGTTCTTGAGGTATGTATACTTCTTTGCCTTCGGGTTCATTCGTTTTCTTGATTTCTTTTGAAGAATCATCACTACTACATCCACTGAATAGGAGGGATAGGCATAACAAAATAGTTGAAATCATTTTTTTCATGTGATAATGGGGTTGGTATTATTTTGGGATATCATGCTCTCTATGTAGAAGGATAGTTGAAACCTGTATTGGTTCAACTATCCTTCACAGGGTGTTTTATTTATTCTAACGTAGCTGTTATAATGAAACGGAAGAAATTATTTGTATTCTTTGAATCTTTATACCCTACACTGATGGTGTACTTGCTACCTGCTGTCAATCCGGGTGCCCTACCTACATATAATGCATGATCTTTGTTCTTGGTATTGGCGTAAAATGAATATCCAGTAGCACCCCAGTTGCATACGGCTCCTAGGTTGTTAATCCAATATCCGGGAGACTCAGCAGTGTAGGTGCTTGTTTCGTCCCATACTCCGGTTGAGGGATTAATGACATGCATCCGGATATTTTTACCTGTTGCTTCTCCGCTGTCTCCGTTATAATCAAGATTGGCTAGAAAATCGGCCACACTCATGCCCATACAGGTTTGTATCGTTGCTGCGTATTTATTAAAGTCAATGCCGTATGAAGCATAATCTCCTGCGGGAATACTGATACTTGTCAGAATGATTGAAGGATCTGTAATGGAAACGTTGAATGTGAAGCGGACATACTTATCATAATCGGGTCCATTTACTGCAAAGCCGGCATTGAATGTGAGGACAGTTCCAACAGTGGCCTTCTCATTGACATCGACGATAAATGTTTTGGCTTGAGTGTCGATCTCCATGTTTACGGTTTGAGTCGGATCATCGACAGAACAAATACCACCGGCAGAATTGTAATACCAACCGGTCGTTCCTTTTGTCATTTCGGCTTTATTCCAATTATTACGTGCTGTGTTGATATTGTAAAATACAACACTTCCGTCCTTGAGACCGTTGATCACCTGATCAACGGTCATATTCATATTTTTCTCGAATTTGTCGGCATAATCAGACAATTGAATGGTTTGAGGCTCAAAATGCCCTACGGCAAACTCCAGATTGTTCGTAACAACGGCATTGGTGTTTACTTTCAAGTACGGACTTTCATCTTCTCCGTATACATGTTTGCTCGTTGCGTCTTCAATGTTATCGTCGCAAGCTGCAAATGTGAGCATGAAGCAGCTTATCAGAGCATATATCAGATGGTGTTTCATATCTATTTATTTTATAGGGTTAATTTTAATTTGCGCTATCTCCGTAACCCGGATTTTGTTTTAACTTGATGTTTCCATCCATGAAATCTTTTGGAATAGGGAAGATGTCGCAATGATTGTCTGAAGCATCAGTCTTTGCTTTCTTACAGAACCATGATTTTCCGTTGTATACATTTTGATTTTTACCTTTTATACGGAATCGAATAAGGTCTTGGCGTCTGTGGTGTTCAGCCACAAATTCCCATGCCAAGTCATCTAATAAACCACCTAGCTCAATGTCATTACCGCCTTCTTCAGTCGTTACCCACTTATCAGATTCACCCATTTTTCCTTGATTTTCGCGATATCCGTATGTGTAAATACTTCCTCCTTTAAGTTGCTCAACTGTGCGTATGGCTTTGGATGGATTGTTTTTAAATGCACGTTGACGAACTTGTGTTACCAAGTTAGCAGCAGTTTGTTCGGTTTCGCCTTTGTATCCTCCTAACCGAAGCAAACATTCGGCTTTGATCATATAGGCATCGGCCAAACGGAAGAAAGGAATGTCATCGTATGCCGTTCCAAAGTCTCCCGACAGGATCTCGTATTTAATTAAACGTCCACCCTCAAACGGATAACATCCCGGATTATCAATGCTGTGTACCTCTTTAGTATACACAAGCGGTTCGCCATCAACCATAATGGCAGCTCCACTTTGATCATATTGTTGCCCCAGTGCCCAACAAGATGTGTAGCGCGTGTCTTCTTGATCGTATGTGCTAAGGAACTGTGGTAATACAGTACTTCCTCCTGTTGCCCAACCGTTGAAGTTCCATACAGCCCTACCTGCAGTGTGTATCCATTTGTTTGCATAGTAATTGCCGCTGGCATATTTTTCTTCAAATGGAATACCGAAGATTACTTCAGAACATTTTGAGATGTCTTCTTTAAAACAATCGGAATAATTGGCGGCCAATGAATATTTGCCTGTTTGTATTATCTCATTGATCTCGTCTATCGCTTTGCCGTACCACGAATTATCCGAGAAGGAATTAAACCAAGCATTGTGATTGAGATACATTTTGGCAAGAAGCATGTTAACAGTTGCATTGTTAATTTGCCCCATACCATTATCTACTCCACATTTCCCTTTTATATCATTAAGTTCGTTAATGATAAAATCCCAGGTCTCTTGAGGAGCCGATTGCTCAGGCAACCAGCCCGCAGGGTGATCGTAGGTGGTATCAAGTGGTATGTTGCGAAACAAATCAAACAGTACATAATAGTACAATGCACGATAAGCTCTTAATTGGGCAACGGCCGATTCTGATGTTTGAACAGCCTCATCTGCTAGTAATTTGTTGCAGGCGTTTATTCCTGAATAAGCATAGTTCCATTCTGTCCAGATGTGTCCTATCTGAGAATGAAATTCATGTTTATGCATGGATACGTAGAGGTCGCCCCATCCAATTCCAATACGATAGGGGGTACACCACAAATCAGAAGATTCGTCTTGAATGTCGCAATAACCATTCCATCCCCAATAAAGATTACGCAAATTACTATACACAGGAGCAAACATACTGGCTGCGTCTTTCTCCGAAAATTCATATTTTTCGGCAGCAATGTTGCTATAAATGGTTTCATCCAGATCGGTACAGCTATTGAAGCTGAATGCCGTGAAGCCAATTACAGAAGCTAAAATAGATTTATATAATATTGTTTTCATACTATTTGATTATTTAGAATGTTACGTTAACACCGAATGTAAATGAGCGTATTACGGGATATTTATCGCGGCGGTCGATACCTGCATAAGTTGCTTCGCTGTTCGACAATTCAGGATCTAATCCGTCGTATCCTGTGATACAGAAAAGGTTGTCTCCTGAAACGTAGGCCCGTATTCCTTTTATGTATTTATTTTCGCTCAAGGGAACTGTATAGCCTATCGTCATGTTTGTCATTTTTAAGAAATCACCTCTTTCTAGGTAGTAGCTTACTATGGTTTGCTTTTGAGCAGATGATAGAGTGTATTGCCCCCCATAAGGCGCTTTTTTAACTGATTTCAAACGGTTGTATGCAATTGAATTATTTTCATAGAAAGCTCTGGGTTCATTTAATATCTTAAAGCCCAACTGACTGGTCATCTGGAAGCTTAAATCGAAGTTTTTGTAACGGAATGTATTATTCCAACCCAGATAGACCTTAGGAAGACCTGTTCCCAAGTACTGGCGGTACTGATCATTATTCAGCATGTTGTCAGTGAATTCTTCCGCATCACCTGTTGCTGGATTCTCTATTAACCAAAGGCCTTTTTCAGATACGCCAACCGATTTTAGACCGAAATATTGTCCTACCGCTTTTCCTACTTCAAGACGGTGAGTGGATATACTGATTGGTTCGCCTAAACCTCCTTCATCGTGCTTATTGGCAGTTTCATACAAATCATTTGAGAGGCTTAATAATTTATTGATGTTATGAGAAGCAGTCAACGTTGTTTTCCATTCAAACTTTGAGGTGCGAATAGGCGTGGCATTAATAGCCAGTTCGATTCCAGAGTTACGCATTTCTCCTACATTGGCTAATGTTTGAGGGTACAAATTGGGTGGAGTTGGTACGTCAAACCACCATAGCATGTCGGATGTTTTCTTGGTGTAAACATCAACAGAGGCACTTAAGCGTTCGTCGAGAACAGATAGGTCCAAACCAACATTGAATTCAGTGGATTTTTCCCATTTCAAATCGGGATTAGGATTGGAAGCTACTTCCAGACCAGGTTTCCATTCTCCGTTTTCGTAGTAATATGAGCTTCCTAAATTATATAAAGTCAGCGATTGATAAGATGAACCGGGAATAACTCCTGTAATACCGAAACCGGCGCGAAGTTTTAAGTTGTTAAGCCAATCGAATCCTTTCATGAACTCTTCATTACTGATAGTCCATCCTAAAGATGCAGAGGGGAAAGTACCCCATTTGTGGTTATCACCAAATTTAGATGAACCTTCGTGACGCACACTGATTAATGCATTATATTTATTGGCATATCCATAACTAACACGTCCGAAGAATCCTACGAGTGTATTGTCATTTTTGTAACTACCCATTCCGGCTTTTCCTTTTTTCAATGCCGAACCGATGCCCAAGTTATTATATAAGAAGAAATCATTCTGGAAGTCATAGTTGTTGGCATTAAATCCTTCGTTTACATTATATTGATAGCTATATCCAACCAAGGCATCCAAACGGTGATTCTTGAATTTTGTATCATATTTGGACGTAATTTCCAGATTGTCGGTACGACTGTCGTTTTGTGAATGATAGGCGTATCCAGTATGGTTTTCCATTTTCTGACTGAAGTATTCAGAAGTGTAGTAGCCTTTATCATGACCCTTGGAGCGACGGGTAGCTAACATTAAATTGGTTTGCCATCCCTTGATGGGTTCTAAAGTCACGTTCCCAGTCATTCTTGTCCATTCGGTGTCATATTCACCTTTCCGTTCTTTTACCATTCCTACAGGGTTGTAGTAATAATTCACTTGGAAGTTTTCGTAATAAGTTCCGTCCTCATTCCAAATAGATTCCGTTGGGTTATGAATAATGGCTTGGCGATATATGTTAGAAGCACCGTCATCGTTTGCATTGGTAGCACTGTTCTTGTGTAATCCTTTGACCATATTGAAATTGACCTTTAACATATCGTTGAGCATCCAGTGAGATACGTCAAAATTCATTTTCATTTCATCATTATAAGTATCAATAATCACACCTTCTTCTTTTCGATAGGTAAAGTCTGCTGAATAAGTAGTTTTCTGATTACCTCCGCTGATGTTGAAATTATGATTATGTGTAAATGCTGTGCGAGTAATGGCTTTCAGCCAATCGGTATCATAGCCTTTGTCTGTAAAGCTTGTCATTCCTTGACGAACATCTTCTGCACTCATAAAATCGAGTGTTTTACCAAACTTTGATAAAGCGGTATAACCGGAGTAGCTGGCTTTTGTCTTTTCTTCCCGCTTGCCGGCTTTGGTCGTGATTAAGATCACTCCATTGGCACCTCGCGTTCCGTAAATAGCAGCAGCCGATGCATCTTTTAGTACATCTATTGAAGCGATATTTTCGGGCGCAACAGTCCCCAAATTCCCTTCTATACCATCAACCAATACTAATGGAGTATTGCTTCCTGCCAATGAAATTACCCCACGTAAACGAATGGTCGATTCTGCATTTGGATCGCCGCTGCCTTTAGCAATGGTTAATCCGGCCACCTTTCCTTTAATCAATTCGGCAGCATCACCAATTTTGCCGATGATAAAATCCTCTGCTTTCACACTCGCAACGGCACTTGTTACATCTCCTTTGCGTTGAGTACCGTAACCAATTACAACTACTTCATCTACTAATTCAGAGTCTTCAGTTAAAATGATTCGGGTATTTTTCTCTTTAGCTGACGTCTCTGTCGTTTTATACCCGATATAAGAAACCACAAGTACAGAGGTCGCACTTTGTACGTTCAACGTAAATCGTCCATCAAGGTCACTGATAGTACCATTAGCAGTTCCTTTCTCTACAATGTTGGCTCCAATAATGGGTTCGCCAGATTTATCAACGATTGTTCCGGTAACTTTGATTTGCTGCTGTGTGTTTTCTGTCGCCAGTCGGTTGCTTGTATCAGCTGCATAAAGCGGATAGGTACCGGCGCCGGTGGCCAAAAAAACACAAGCTGCCATCTTTAATAAGCTTTTGTGCCAAAAGCTTGCATAACATTGAGATGTGTTCATTGTTTTTTTAAATTTAAGATTAATACTATAGGTTATTTATTTACTTTCCATTCAATGACTCCTCCCGATTCTCCTTTGCGTAGTTGTGCCGCAATTTTCAGACTTTTAGTCGTAACGGGTTTGAAAGCCAGGTGATTGTAACAGTCTTTTTTGACGCTGTATGGTGTTGAGGCTTGCACTTCTTTCCAGTTATTCCCTTCTTTGAAATAAAGTTTCCAACTTTCGGGTATTCTGAAGTTTCCGTCGTAATGGTCAAAATCAAGCCAATATACATCCACGCTTGATATCGTTTCCGGTTTATCGAATTCGTAGACTAATGTTTCTATGCTACCTTTTTTGAGCCACCAATAATGATAAGGCTTGGAAATATCCGATGAACTCTTTGGTTCCCACTGGTCATTTACTCCCCATGCCCATTCTTCTGTTTCAGCAGTGGCCGGTGCATCTTTTTGTATGGGACCTCTCAATGTGAATGTTTTTGCTTGCGAAGCAATGCTGGGTTGCGGGTTCGGGCGAGCGTAAGAGGCAGAGGATGGAATCCATACAGCCATTTCGTTGGCTCCTCTGTTGTTCCAGGTTGAATATGGAATGGCTATAAAATCTGTTTCTTTTTCTTTGCCTGCTTCAAGAACTTCTTTGGCTTTTCCTTTTAGTACAACGACTCCGTTTAACAAGTCATTATCAAACTCTATTTGAAATGTTGAATTTTCGGGAATATATTTGTTTAGCACATGGTGGTCGGGTTGGTCGTGTCCTTCCAAACAGAAGATAATGGGACCTCTTTGAATAGCTAGTTTCCCTTTGTCATCCATTACTTTATCGTTCGCCTTGATTTGGCGTACAGGCATTGGGAAATCGATTGTTATTTTATCTCCTTTTTTCCAAGTTCTCACGATGGTGGAATATCCATCTGATTCACTTGCCGATTCTTTCTTTCCATTTATTTGGATGGATACGCTTTGAGGCTCGTCTGTAAATGCATACAGATCAGAAGGAACAGGATTGCTTTTTACCCATCCGGGTACACGTAACCTGATGGCAAATTTTTCTTGTTTGTCCGGATTTACTGTCAGTTCAACTTTTCCTTCCCAAGGATAAGAGGTTGTTTGCCTAATCTCAACCGTGTTACTGTTTGTATTGATGGAGCTATGGCTCTGTACATACAAATTCACGAAGATATCATTCCCTTGTGTGGCATATACGTAATTTGGAATGGAAGGCATGAAACGGGTAATGTTTCCGGGGCAGCAAGCACAGCCAAACCATTTCTGGCGTTCATGTTGTCCCATTGATTCGAGTGGGTTGTCGTAAAAGAATTTATCACCACTGAGTGATACGCCCGCAATGACTCCGTTGTACATGGCCCGTTCTACAACATCAATGTATTTGGCATCACCGGTAGCCAGAAACATGCGTTGGTTCCAGTACACATTTGCAATGGCGGCACAAGTTTCACAGTAAGCCTGATGATTGTGTAGTTCATAATTGGGACCAAAACCTTCTCCTTGTGCCCGTGAACCAATTCCTCCGGTGATATAAAGTTTTTTACCGGCCATGTTTTCCCAAATATTTTTCAATGCATGGAAATAAGCGGTATCATGTGTTAGCGATGCCACATCGGCTACGCCCGAGTAAAGATATCCTGCACGCACGGCATGCCCCACAATCTCTTTTTGTTGAAGAATGGGCATGTGGTCTTGGCTGTACTGATTGAGTTTGTGCCCGTCGGTACCTCTTCCTGTCTCTTCTACAAAATATTTCGCCAGTTTCAAGTAGTTTTCGTTTTTAGTGACCTTGTAAAGTTTGGCTAATGCCATTTCTACAATCGGGTGTCCCGAGGGTACATGTTTCTGACCTTCTGCCGGTCCAAACACCTGACAAATAAGATCGGCATTCTTAATGGCTATGTTTAACAAGGTCTTTTTCCCGGTAGCTTTGTAATGTGCAACTGCTGCTTCGTAAAGATGTCCGCAGTTATATAGTTCGTGACTGTTAATTTTTTCCCACCGGCTGTTTCCCCACCAACCGGACAGGCGGGTGCACTTATTGGTAACGCAAGTGCACAAATACCCATCGGGTTCTTGTGCTGCTCCAATGAGATTGATTACGCTGTCTAGATAGGCATCCAGTTTCTTGTCGTACTTAACAGCAAGTGAGTAGGAGGCTCCTTCTATTATTTTATATGGATCCGTATCATCAAATGAAAAATCACCTTTATGCTCTCCTTTGATTAAACCTCCCGCAAGGGCAAAGTTGTCGAACCGTCCGTTCAACTCACACTGCTCAAATGCGGATGGGATAGAAACGGTCCGGTTTGTCTCCATGCGTGGTGCCCAGAAACTATCGCAAAAGTGGACTTGTGTAAAAGGAACCTCTGCTATGGGGTCTCCTGATGGCTTGTAAGATGTGTTGCATGACCATAACGTGACAAGTGTGCATCCGATTGAAAGAAATAGTTTGCTTTTCATGTTTTTATTGTTGAATTAGATTTTATAATTTGCATTAGATGTGACTGCAAATTAAACACGAACGGAATATAGAATATGGAATAATAGTCCAGTTGTATGCAACGATTGTCCGACGATCGTTTTCTTCTAATCTTTCGCAAATTCCCTTGAATAAGTCGTTTGGACGTTTTTGATAGACTATTTTTTTAGTTTTATGGATTATATTTGGGTGCTCTTTCAGATAAAAGCGCTATTATTGCACTTACAAAAAGCACTAATCATTGAGAACACATCCATGAAAAGATTTATATATTCCCTATTGGTCATTTTTCTCGTTTTACCTGCTCTGGCAGCTGTCCCTCGTACTTTCAATTTTCGCCATTATACTGTCGATAACGGATTGTCTTCTAACATTGTGCGGAGCATTTTACAAGATAGTCGCGGCTTTATCTGGATTGGTACGGAAGAGGGGCTTAATTGCTTTGACGGACAAAATATAAAAAGATATCTCTGCAATAATGGCTCCTCATGTACATTAGGTAACAATTATATCAATGTGCTTTTTGAAGATTCTGAAGGCAAAATCTGGATTGGAACAGATACGGGGGTCTATCTCTATTTGCATGCGCAGGATTTGTTTTATCTTTTCCGTCCGCAAACGGCTTACGGTACAAGTATAACATCCATTGTTAATAACATAGTAGAAGACAAACATCAAAATATTTGGTTGGCAACTCACGGACAGGGAACATTTAAATACAATACAAAAACGCGCAAACTGGAACAATATATGTGTCCGGTGCAACCGCAGAGTCTGGTTAATTATGTTTATGTTGATCGCGAGGATGCAGTGTGGATCACTACCCGAAACCCCCAAAGTCCTTTGGCAAAATATAATCCGAAGAAAAACAAGTTTGAAAATTTCACATTAAACTTGTCGGCTAATGATACCGAATCAACTATTTTATATTTACTGGAGAGTTCAAAAGGTGAATTCTGGCTTGGAACATGGGACGATGGTCTGCGTCGTTTAAATAGAAAAACAGGTGATACTGAAACACTGCTTTCGCCTAAAAAACAAGGGGGTATTTTGCACATACATAGTATTACTGAACTGGAGCCACATGTGCTTATGGTGGGATCCGATGATGGTTTGAGCATATTGAATACCCTAAAAAAAGAACACCAGCTGCTTGTTTCCGACGAAACAAATGCAAGTTCTCTTTCCAATAAATTTGTTTACCCCATCGTAAAAGACCGCGAAGGTGGGATATGGGTGGGAACCTATTACGGAGGGGTTAACTATGTTTCTCCTAATAATGAAATGTTCAAAGGGTATGCTCATTCTCTTTTCAGGAATTCAATTAATGGTAACATCGTGAGTCGCTTTTGTGAAGATAAGCAAGGCAATATATGGATTGCGACTGATGATGGCGGTTTGAATTGCTTCTATCCGCAGACGGGTTTGTTTAAGGCATTTATGCCACAGGCCGGCAAAAATAGTTTATCCTATCACAATGTGCATGCGCTTTGTTTGAATGATGAGGAACTGTGGATTGGCACTTATTCCGGCGGATTGAATGTGCTGAATTTGAAAACCGGACAATTCAGGCATTATGATACCAAAGAGGAAGATCCGCGAACACTCGATGGTAACAGCATTTACGCTATATTTCGTGATCGCGACAAACGGATATGGGTGGCCAGTATGTCGGGTGTCAATCTGTATCATCCCGAGACAGATGACTTCAGCAGGATTAAGAATTTTGGCTTCATGACAATAGACATTAAACAAGATCGTAATGGGGCCATTTGGTTTGCTACACAAGGAAAAGGAGTATTCAGATATAACCCTTCCACTCGTGATTGGCGTAACTATACCCATGCAGCCAATGATCCTCATTCCATAGCCGGTAATCAGGTAAACTGCATGTATGTTGATTCCGGCGGCGTGCTTTGGATTGGAACAGGGAATGGCTTGTGCGCCTATCATGCTGCGACCGATGCTTTTGTCAGGATGCCACTTCGCATTCCCAGTAACAATATTTGTGGTATCGTTGAAAGTAATAAATTGCTATGGCTGACAACTTCCAAAGGATTGGTTCGTTTTAATCCGGCTGCCAAAGACGGAAACAATTGCCAGGTATTTACTAAAAGTGACGGATTAAGGAGTGATCAGTTTATTTTTAATTCGGCGATGAAATCATTGGCCGGAGAAATTTATGTGGGAACTTTGAACGGATTTAATTCTTTTTGTCCGGATCGCATTAAAAAGAATGCATATGTTCCTCCCGTGTACATAACCAGTCTGGAAATTTATAATAAGGAAATTCCCGTTGATGTCAATGGAAAGCTTCCGGGTGATTTATCTTCTCTTGATGTTTTAGACTTATCATATAAAGATAATGTTTTTAGTCTGAGGTATGCAGCGCTAAGTTATAATACTCCCGAAAAGAATCAGTACGCTTATAAACTAGAGGGATTTGATGAAGAATGGAATTTTGTAGGAACGCAGACAAAAGCCACTTATACGAACTTGCCGGCCGGGACTTACACTTTTAAAGTGAAAGCTTGTAATAACGATGGGGTTTGGAACGAGGCCGGAGCCACGTTGAGAATAAACATACATCCACCTTTTTATCTTACATTAGGGTTTAAAATACTCTATTTAATTCTTTTTCTTCTGAGTCTTTACGGGGTTATACGTATGTTGATTCGCCGTTCAGAAAGAAAGCATAAGGATAAAATTAAGGAGATGCAGCAAGAACAGGAACGTGAAATATACAATTCTAAAATTGAGTTTTTTACTATGATTGCCCATGAAATAAGAACGCCTGTTTCACTCATCATAGGCCCTATGGAAAATATCCTTTCTACAGGTATCTCTTTACCCGAAAGTATTAAAAAAGAGTTGGGCATTATTAATCGGAACAGTCAGCGCCTGTTGAATCTAGTCAACCAGTTACTCGATTTCCGAAAAGTAGAACAAGGTGCTTTTACTCTTTCTATCGGCAAGTATCGTATTTATGAACTGCTTGACAATGTGTACGAACGTTTTAAGCCCGTTGTTGAGCAAAGAGGCATTGAATTTACCTTCGATTGTCCGGAGAAAAACCTAGAGGCTTTTGTCGATCAGGAAGCCATCACAAAAGTGGTGAGCAATTTATTGACGAATGCCAATAAATTCACAAAAGACAAGATTATCCTTGCGTGTTCTTTCCATAAAGACCTGGCTTGTTTTATCGTTAGTGTAACTGATAACGGTTGCGGAATTCCTGATGAAGAACGCCATAAAATCTTCCAGCCGTTTTATCAGGTAGCCGGAAGGGGGAAGCCGGGTACAGGTATTGGACTGAATTTAGTTAAAAGTCTTGCAGAGGCGCATCACGGAATGGTTGAAGTCGATTCCGTTCCCGGTGAGGGTAGTACTTTTAAAGTGACGATCCCTATTGGTAAAGAGAGTCAGGAAGAAAATCATTACCCGTTGTATCCGCATGCAGCACTAACCCAGTTACTGCCCGATGGTCAGAAAACTGAATTTCCCCAAGCAGCCGGTTACTCCTCTGACAAACTTCGTTTGTTGATAGTTGATGACAATGAAGAGATGCGAACATTCCTGGCCGATAGCTTTTTAGATGAATACCAGGTGGTAACGGCCAAAGATGGAGTTGAAGCATTAGAGGAACTGCATAAAGGAAATGTTCACCTTGCAATTTGCGATCTGATGATGCCCCGTATGGACGGAATATCCTTTTGCCGCGAGGTACGTGCCGACAGGTTGTATAGCCATGTTCCGATTATATTGCTTACAGCCAAAACGGATGTCGATTCTAAAATTGAAGGAATGAATACAGGTGCCGATGCTTACGTTGAAAAACCTTTTTCTATTCAATATCTGCGAGCTTGCGTTGCTAACCTTCTTGCGTCGCGAGAATTGCTGAAAAAGAAATTCTCCGAAATGCCTTTTGTTCCGTTACAAAGTATGGCGGCCAACAAGGCTGAGGAAGATTTTTTGGTTCAAATGAATGCAATCATTGAAAAGAATATTTCGAACCAAGACTTTTCCATTGATGCTTTGGCCAAAGAATTATGCATTAGTCGTTCCGGTTTGTTTGCCAAAATAAAAACCATGACAGATGTTACGCCCAATGAACTGGTTCAAGTTATGAGACTGAAGAAAGCTGCACAACTTCTTTCTGAGAGTCATTTACGGGTTAATGAAGTAGCCTATGCGGTTGGTTTCAATAATCCGTCCTATTTCGCTAAGTGTTTTCAGAAACAATTCGGAGAGAAACCGGCTGATTTCGCTCTCAAACACAAAAAAGTGTAAACAGTTTGTTGTTTTACCTAAAGGGAATAGTCTTTTTTTCCGAATAATTCATCAGAATGTTTTTTTATGAAATATTTCATTGTCTATCTCATTGATAATGAATATTTTTAAGCCATTGAACCTCTAAATTAATATTCTATGGATAGCTTACTTTTTTTGATGATTCCCCTGTCGGCTTTTGCAGCCCTGTGTTTTGCCTATTATTTTCATAAACAGATGATGAAGGAGAGTGAAGGCACTCCTCAGATGGTAAAAATAGCGGCTGCAGTACGTAAAGGGGCGATGTCTTACCTGAAGCAGCAATATAAAGTTGTTGCTTTTGTCTTTTTGGGATTGGTTATCTTGTTCTCCATCATGGCTTACGGATTTCAGGTACAGAACCCATGGGTGCCTGTGGCTTTTCTAACAGGCGGTTTCTTTTCCGGCTTATCGGGCTTTTTGGGAATGAAAACGGCGACTTATGCTTCTGCTCGTACAGCGAATGCCGCACGTACTTCTCTGAATGCCGGTTTGCGCATTGCTTTCCGAAGCGGTGCGGTGATGGGGCTCGTCGTTGTTGGCTTGGGACTGCTTGATATCGCTTTCTGGTATTTGCTGTTAAATGCAGTAATTCCTGCCGATGTGTTTTCACCTACACATAAGTTGTGTATCATTACAACAACCATGCTGACATTTGGTATGGGAGCCAGCACACAAGCTTTGTTTGCTCGTGTTGGTGGTGGTATTTATACCAAAGCTGCCGATGTAGGGGCCGATTTGGTGGGTAAGGTGGAAGCCGGGATCCCCGAAGACGATCCGCGAAATCCTGCTACCATAGCAGATAATGTAGGTGATAATGTGGGTGATGTGGCCGGAATGGGGGCCGATTTATACGAATCATACTGTGGATCGATCTTAGCCACTGCGGCGTTAGGGGCCGCTGCTTTTATTCATACAGCTGACGCGGCGATGCAGTTCAAAGCTGTCATAGCGCCTATGTTGATTGCTGCCGTGGGCATATTGCTTTCTATTGCCGGAATATTCTCTGTTCGTACCAAAGAGAATGCTACCATGAAAGATTTGCTGAATTCCCTGGCGTTTGGAACCAACTTAAGTTCTGTGCTAATTGTGGCTGCTACTTTCTTTATTCTCTGGTTACTACAGATAGATAACTGGATGTATATTTCTTGTTCGGTGGTTGTAGGGCTGATTGTTGGAATTATTATCGGACGCTCTACGGAATATTATACTTCACAGTCATATAAGCCCACCAGGTATCTAGCTGAGAGCGGCAAAACAGGACCGGCTACGGTCATTATTTCAGGTATTGGATTGGGTATGTTGTCGACTGCAATCCCTGTCTTGGCTGTTGTAGTAGGCATTATTGCTTCTTACTTGTTTGCTTCCGGCTTTGATTTTGCCAACGTGGGCATGGGGTTGTATGGCATAGGTATTGCGGCAGTAGGGATGCTTTCAACTTTGGGTATTACGCTGGCGACTGATGCTTATGGTCCTATTGCCGACAATGCAGGAGGCAATGCCGAGATGTCGGCTTTGGGCGAAGAGGTAAGAAAGCGAACAGATGCTCTCGACTCGTTGGGTAATACGACTGCCGCTACGGGGAAAGGGTTTGCTATTGGTTCGGCTGCGCTGACGGGTTTGGCTTTGCTGGCTTCTTATGTGGAAGAAATCCGTATCGGACTTACCCGTTTGGGAACAATGGAAATAGCGTTGCCGCATGGGGGAGCTATTAAAACTGCCGATGCTACTTTTGTCGATTTCATGGATTATTATAATGTAACACTGATGAATCCGAAAGTTCTCTCGGGGATGTTTATCGGATCGATGATGGCGTTCCTGTTTTGCGGATTAACGATGAATGCTGTAGGCCGTGCGGCCGGACACATGGTCGATGAGGTGCGCAGGCAGTTTAGAGAAATCAAGGGGATTCTCACCGGAGAAACAGAACCTGATTATGAACGTTGTGTAGCTATCTCTACCAAAGGTGCACAAAAGGAAATGGTGCTTCCTTCTATTCTGGCTATTATTGCTCCCATAGCAACGGGATTGATATTTGGTGTGCCCGGTGTGTTGGGGTTGCTTATTGGAGGGTTGAGTAGTGGCTTTGTTCTTGCCATCTTTATGGCCAATGCCGGTGGTGCATGGGATAACGCCAAGAAGTTTGTTGAAGAAGGTAACTTAGGCGGTAAAGGTGGAGAAGTTCACAAGGCTACTGTCGTTGGTGATACCGTTGGCGATCCTTTTAAAGATACCTCGGGCCCCAGCTTGAACATTCTTATTAAATTAATGAGCATGGTGGCTATTGTTATGGCGGGGCTTACCGTTGCCTGGAGCTTATTCTGATCGTTGTTTTGCGGACAAAGACTGTTCTTTTTCTGATAGCTTGTATTTCTTTGAAGAGAAGAATTGTATCTTTGTCCGCAAAATCTTTTTGTATGCTATTACCCTATTTGAATAAAGGACTGATTGAAGCCGGTTGTGATGAAGCCGGACGCGGATGTTTGGCCGGATCAGTTTACGCGGCAGCGGTTATATTACCTCCCGACTTCAAGAATGAATTATTGAACGATTCCAAACAACTGACCGAAAAACAACGTTATTTGCTCCGCGAAGTGGTAGAGAAAGAATCTATTGCATGGGCCGTCGGCGTTGTTACACCTCAGGAAATAGATAAAATCAACATATTGAATGCTTCTTTTCTGGCTATGCATCGGGCTGTCGATCAATTAAAGATCCGGCCGGAACATTTAATTATTGACGGAAACCGATTCAAAGCATATCCTTCCATTCCTCATACTACTGTGATCAAAGGCGATGGCAAGTATCTTTCTATTGCAGCAGCCTCTATTTTGGCAAAAACATACCGTGACGATTACATGAATGGTTTGCACGAAGAATACCCTTGCTATGATTGGGATCACAACAAGGGTTATCCTACTAAGAAGCACCGTACAGCAATTGCAATTAATGGCCCTTCGCCTTATCATCGGTTGAGTTATAACCTACTGGGTGACGCGCAACTGGAGCTGTTTTAAAACCATTTGATTCTTTTGAAAATAACGAATGCAAGGGCAGACAGAAACACGGATGATAATACAATGATGGCAAATGCATGTGGTATGGTATCTAAATGAATATTAACATTCATCCCGTAAAAACTGGCAATGAGTGTGGGAACCATCAGGATAATTGAAATGCTGGTCATTCGTTTCATGATGGTATTCACGTTATTTGATATGATGGATGCAAATGCATCCATTGTTCCCGTTAAAATGTCACTGTATATATTTACGGTGTTATACGCCTGCCTGAGTTCGGTAATGACGTCTTCCATCAGTTCCTCGTCCAAGTACTCTGGTTCTTGAAAGATACTTTTTAACTTACCGATCATGATTTCGTTGCCACGAATGGAGGTGTTGAAATAGACCAATGTCTTTTGAAGTTTCATAAGACGAAGCAAGTCTTCGTTACGAATGCTCCGTTCAAGTTCCTTTTCCGCACTTGTCACATCGTTGTTTATTTGTTTCAGGTATTTTAGAAACCATACAGCTGAAGAGTAAATAAGACGTAATATAAGGTCGAACTTATTGCGTACGATGAGATTCTTGCGACGTGTGTAGCTTATAAAATCAGGAATAATTTCAGTATGATGATAGCATACTGAAATGGTAATTTCGTTGTTTGTAATAATACCAATAGGTACGGTTGTAAACGGAATACCATTTTGGGGACTCTGCATGGGGATGCGGATGATGGTTAGTAGCCAGTTATCTTCTGTCTCGGTTCTTGGGCGCTCATCTGTATCGGCAATATCTCTAAGAAAAGACTCGGGTACTCCCAGTTCATTGAGTAGAAATTGAAAATCGCCTTCGTCGGGACAAACTACGTTAATCCAGCAATTAGGCTGCCAGTTCGGCTTTTCTACAAAGCCGGCCTCACAATAAAGATAGGTTCTCATTATTGCCTCCTTTCGTTAGTTGGTCGAGCAGAGACAGCATGAGTGTGACTCTGTTCGCTTTAGTTCATATTATCTTTGCACGTTCGCGGGTTTGAATCGTCCATATTTTTATTTATGATTTTTTGCAGCACAAAAGTAGATAAATCATTTGAATTAAAGCTCGTTAACGGCCTTTTTTTGTAACTTTGCCCCCGAAAAAACAAGGAATCTAAAAACTAACATAATTATGAGTAAAAAAGCCCTTTTAATGATTCTCGACGGTTGGGGAATCGGTAATCACGGAAAAGCTGATGTTATTTTCAATACTCCTACTCCTTATTGGGATTATTTAGTAAAAACTTATCCCAATTCACAACTGCAGGCCAGCGGCGAAAATGTAGGTTTGCCCGATGGCCAAATGGGTAACTCTGAGGTAGGTCACCTCAACATCGGTGCAGGTCGTGTGGTTTATCAGGACTTGGTGAAGATTAACCTGGCTTGTCGCGACAATAGCATGATGCAAAACCCTGGAGTCGTTGCGGCTTTTACGTATGCCAAAGAGAATGGCAAAAATATTCATTTCATGGGGTTGACTTCTGACGGTGGAGTACATAGCTCTCTCGATCATTTGTTTAAGCTTTGTGATATAGCCAAAGAATATGGTATTGAGAATGCATTTGTTCACTGTTTTATGGATGGTCGTGATACAGACCCTAAAAGCGGAAAAGGCTTTATTGAGCAGCTGGATGCATACTGCCAGGCTTCTGCCGGCAAGATTGCTTCCATCATAGGCCGTTATTATGCTATGGACCGTGACAAACGTTGGGAGCGTGTGAAAGAAGCTTATGATTTGTTGGTAAACGGAACCGGTAAAAAAGCGACCTGCATGGTTGAGGCTGTACAGGAGTCTTATGATGAAGGTGTTACTGACGAGTTTATTAAGCCTATTGTAAACGCTAACTTCGACGGAAGAATTAAAGAAGGTGACGTGGTTATTTTCTTTAATTACCGTAACGACCGTGCTAAAGAGCTGACCGTTGTTTTAACTCAGCAAGATATGCCGGAAGCCGGAATGAAAGTCGTACCGGGACTTCAGTATTACTGTATGACTCCTTACGATGCTTCATTTAAAAATGTGCACGTGTTGTTCGATAAAGACAATGTAGAAAATACATTGGGCGAATATCTGTCTAAACAAAGTAAATCTCAGTTGCACATTGCAGAAACTGAAAAGTATGCACACGTAACTTTCTTCTTCAATGGCGGTCGTGAAACTCCTTACGAAGGAGAAGAACGTATCTTGGTAGCATCGCCTAAGGTTGCTACTTACGACTTAAAGCCCGAGATGAGTGCTTATGAAGTGAAAGATAAGCTGGTAGCAGCAATCAATGAAAATAAATTCGATTTTATTGTTGTGAACTATGCAAACGGTGATATGGTTGGTCACACCGGTGTATATGAAGCAATTGAAAAGGCTGTAACGGCTGTTGACACTTGTGTAAAAGAGACCATTGAGGCAGCTAAAGCGCAAGGCTATGAGGCTATCATCATTGCCGATCACGGAAATGCTGATAATGCGGTTAACGAAGACGGCAGCCCCAACACGGCTCACTCGCTCAATCCCGTTCCTTGTGTTTATGTTTCTGAGAACATGAATGCAGTGGTTGAAAACGGACGCTTGGCGGATGTGGCTCCAACTATCTTGAAACTGATGGGCTTGGAAGCTCCTAAAGAGATGACCGGAAAGGTTTTAGTTAAATAAGAAGTTTCTCTTGAATAATTATAACGGGAGATTCATTCTCCCGTTTTTTTATGTTGTATATGTATGGTACAAATTGATGATGTAGTTGTTTCGCTCGATGTTTTTCGGGAGAAATTTATTTGTAATCTGGATGCTTGCAAAGGACAATGTTGCATTGAGGGCGATGCCGGTGCGCCTCTGGAAGAGGAGGAGGTGGCTGAACTGGAGAAGGTTCTTCCGGTTATTTGGGATCAACTTTCACCACAGGCTCGCGAGATTATAGACCGGCAAGGAGTGTGTTACACGGATCAGGATGGTGACTTGGTAACATCAATCGTCAATGGTAAGGATTGTGTGTTTACTTGTTATGATGAGAAAGGTTGTTGTTATTGCGCCATAGAGAAGGCGTACCGCGACGGGAAAGTTGATTTCTACAAACCGGTTTCGTGTCATTTATATCCCATTCGTGTGGGCAACTATGGTCCTTATAAAGCCGTTAATTACCATCGTTGGGATGTTTGCAAAGCTGCTGTGATTCTGGGACAGAAAGAGAATGTTCCGGTTTACAAGTTCCTGAAAGAACCTTTAATACGTAAGTTTGGTGAAGCATGGTACAACGAAATGGAGTCTGTAGCCGAAGAATTACGCAAAAGCAATCACATTTAATGTGTGAATAGTTTGTTCTAGTGTAAGAACAAGAAAAGCGCCAGATTGAAAGAACTTCTTTCGTCCGGCGCTTTTTCGTTATGAGGTTGACTGTGATTGTGCCTTATGCGTCAATATTGGCATAAGTTGCATTCTCTTCAATGAATTCCCTTCTAGGGCCTACGTCTTCACCCATCAACATGGAGAAAACATAATCTGCTTCAGCAGCATTTTCAATATTCACTTGTTTCAGCATACGGTTTTCAGGATCCATGGTTGTTTCCCAAAGCTGTTGTGCGTTCATCTCTCCCAAACCTTTGTATCGCTGAGTGTGCACGGCTTTTTCTTCTCCTGCACCGTAAAGCTCAATGAATTTCTGACGTTGTGCGTCGGTCCAGCAGTACTCTTCTGTTTTTCCTTTCTTGCAAAGGTAGAGCGGGGGAGTAGCGATGTACAGGTAACCGTTCTGAATGATTTCGGGCATATAACGGAAGAAGAAAGTCATGATCAATGTGTCGATGTGAGAACCATCGACGTCGGCATCGGTCATGATGATGATCTTTTTGTATCTCAACTTCTCGATGTTAGCCGCTTTACTGTCTTCTTCGGTTCCGATAGTAACGCCCAGTGCGGTGTATATATTACGTATTTCTTCGCTTTCGAGTGCCTTGTGGTACATGGCTTTCTCCACATTCAAAATCTTACCACGTAGTGGAAGAATGGCTTGGAACATACGGTTACGTCCTTGCTTGGCAGTTCCACCCGCCGAGTCACCCTCGACAAGGAATAATTCGCAACGATCAGCATCACGGTCCGAGCAGTCGGCTAGTTTACCGGGCAATCCGCCACCAGACATCGGCGATTTGCGTTGCACCATTTCACGTGCTTTACGTGCTGCGTGACGTGCTGTTGCAGCCAAAATTACTTTGTCTACAATCATTTTGGCTTCTTTCGGATGCTCCTCTAAGTAATAAGTCAACGCTTCGCCTACAGCTTGGTCAACGGCTCCCATTACCTCATTGTTACCCAATTTAGTTTTGGTTTGTCCTTCGAACTGAGGTTCTGCTACTTTGATTGATATAACAGCTGTTAACCCCTCGCGGAAGTCGTCTCCGGCAATCTCTATCTTCACTTTCTCAAGCATTTTGGAGTCTTCAGCGTACTTCTTCAGTGTACGAGTCAGTGCACGGCGGAATCCGGCCAAGTGCGTACCTCCTTCAATGGTATTGATGTTGTTTACGTAAGAGTGTATGTTTTCTGAGAATGAAGTGTTATACATGATAGCCACTTCAATGGGGATACCTTGTTTTTCGGTATTCAGGTAGATTACATCATTAATCAGATGCTCACGCGATGAATCAATGAAACGAACGAATTCTTTCAGACCGTTTTCTGATAAGAATTTTTCGCTTTTAACCTTACCCTCTTCGTTGACAACCCTGCGGTCGGTCAGTACGATGGTGATACCTGCATTAAGGTAGGCAAGCTCGCGCATGCGGGTTGCCAATATTTCATATTTGTAAACTGTTTCAGTGAATATGGAAGCGTCAGGCAAGAAAGTTTGACGAGTTCCATTGCCGGTTGCCGGACCTACTTCTTTAACGCTGTAGAGGGGTTTTCCGCATTCATACTCTTGTTGGTAGAGTATTCCGTCTCTTTCTACCTGTGTGGTCATGTGAGTAGAAAGTGCATTTACGCACGAAACACCTACACCATGCAAACCGCCCGAGACCTTGTAAGAACCTTTGTTGAACTTACCGCCGGCGTGAAGTATGGTCATTGCCACTTCCAAAGCCGATTTCTGTTCCTTCTTGTGGTAGTCAACCGGAATTCCACGTCCGTTGTCCTGAACCGTAATTGAATTATCTTCGTTGATTGTCACATCGATGCGGTCGCAATAGCCTGCCAGTGCTTCGTCAATAGAGTTATCTACGACTTCATATACCAAGTGGTGCAATCCTTTTAAGCCAGTGTCGCCAATATACATCGCAGGGCGTTTTCTTACAGCTTCAAGCCCTTCAAGTACCTGGATACTATCGGCAGAATACGCGCCGTTATTGGTAGCAATTTGTTCTTCAGTCATAATATGTTTTCTAATTGTAATAACAGAGCAAATATAGTGAAAAGATATCAGTTAGGGAAGTATTATGTAGTGAAAAATATAGAATTTAAGATAAAGTTGGACGATTTAGTTTTATGGTGTGTGCGATGACTAAAAACAGACAAGGCCGAACTAAAAAGTCCGGCCTGTATATTGTTTATACAAGTAGATTGCTACCTAGATTAAGCGAGCTTATTGATGTGAAGAGCTAGCTTAGACTTCAGGTTGCTTGCCTTGTTCTTGTGTATAACATTAGTTTTAGCTAATTTATCAATAACCTTAGCTACACTAGGGAACATTGCAACAGCTGCTGCCTTCTCAGTAGTCGAGCGAAGTTTTCTAACAGCGTTTCTCATGGTCTTACCATAATATCTGTTATGAAGTCTTCTTTTCTCTTCTTGTCTTATTCTCTTGATTGATGATTTATGATTTGCCATTTCGACTAATCTTTTTAAATTCGTTATATTTCTTTAATTGTAGCCCATAGGGGAGTCGAACCCCTCTTTCAAGAATGAAAATCTTGCGTCCTAACCGATAGACGAATGGGCCATCGTAGAAGCATTTCTGCTTGCCTGTCAGGCTTTGTTCCCGATTGCGGATGCAAATGTAGGGACTATTTTTGAATTGGCAAAATGTTTATTCTATGAAGTTTTAAAATAGTTTTCATTTTTAAGCCTATATTTGTGTCTTATGTGCTGATAATAAGCTTTTTTAATGTGATGAATTTTTTCTTCTTATTTGCCAATATTTTTTTGATTTAATTTTTGTGCTTGTCTTTCAGGTTCTAATTTTGTAGTTTTGCTATGCTTCCGCGCTTAATATAATGTGGTTTTTATGTTGCAAAAAACAGTAGGAATAGTACTTCATGTGCTGAAATACAATGATTCTTCGAACATTGTTGATATGTATACCGAGCATTCGGGCAGGACTTCGTACCTAGTCACTGTTCCTCGTTCGCGCAAGAATGCGTTGAAATCAGTGTTGTTTCAGCCGCTGGCTATGATTGAGTTTGACTCTGACTGGCGACCGGGTAGTTCCTTGCATCGCATCAAAGAGGCTCGTTCTTACCTTCCTTATACAACGATTCCTTATGATCCTTACAAATCGGCTATTGCTTTGTTTTTAGCCGAATTTCTCTATCGTGGCGTGCGTGAGGAAACTGAAAATGTGTCGCTTTTTGCTTATTTAAAGCATTCTATCACTTGGCTTGATGAATGCCAGTCCGATTTTGCGAACTTTCATCTTGTTTTTCTGATGCGCTTTTCACGCTTTATAGGGTTGTATCCCAATCTTGATGACTATGCGGAAGGTGATTATTTTGATTTGTTGAATGCTTGTTTTGTTGCAACTAAACCATCGCATCATGTATTTTATGTAGGACCTGATGAGGCTGCCCGAATTAAGCAATTGATGCGTATGAATTATGAAACGATGCATCTTTTTAGTATGAATAGAGTGGAGAGAATGAGGTGTCTGGTTATCTTAAATGAGTATTACCGGCTTCATATACCCGACTTCCCGGTGCTAAAGTCATTGTCGGTTTTGCAAGAGCTTTTCGGTTAAGAAAGATTTGCTCGTGGCCATTTTTCTTGTAGACCCGGGTGTACACATGTTATACACCCGGGTCTACAGATTGCCTACATCCCGGTGTACAAGGTGTGTACATCCGGGTGGTGACTAGAATTGTTCACCTGCAAAAAAGTTGGTGACACTTGGTGATACTTGGTGAGGCTTTTTTTTAGGAAAGTATCACCCATAATAAACTGGTTATCAGTTAGTTGATGAGTTGGTGATACTTGGTGATACTTTTTTTTACGCATTTTATGTAGCGTTACTTCACCTGCACCGGGTGTCTTTATCCGAGCAACTCTTTTACTTTGGCCGAAATGGCGCGTCCTTCTGCAATTCCTGCCAACTTTTTAGAAGCTACTCCCATTACTTTGCCCATGTCTTTGGCATCGGTAGCACCTACTTCTGCAATAATCTCTTTTAAAGCTGCTTCGAGCTCTTCTGCACTGAGTTGTTTGGGAAGGTATGATTCGATCACTTTCACTTGAGCAAGCTCCGCATCGGCTAAATCCTGGCGGTTTTGTTGCAGGTAGATGTCGGCAGAGTCTTTTCCTTGTTTAGCAAGCTTCTGCAGTATTTTAAGTGCATCGGCATCGGCTAGCGTATCGTTGGCGCCCGGAGCTGTTTTGGCTTCAATAAAGAACTTCTTTACGTTTCTCAAAGTTTCGAGGGCAACCTTGTCTTTTGCCTTCATTGCGTTTTTAATGTCTTCGCTGACTTTATCAAATAGATCCATTATATAATGAAATTATTAGTTTGTTACTAATTAGAATGTGATAACTCCACTTTCTTCTGTTGTTTCTTGAATTTGTTGCTCTTCGTCGGCTATGGCCTTATTCTTGATTTTGCTCAGGGTTGTTTTGTCTCTGAGGTACGTTGGTGATTCTTCAACAATTGAGATGATATCGTCATTGTCAAGATCTTCTGCGCTGAATAGGTAAATGTGTCTGCGCTTGCGAAAGTTCTTGCTTCCAATGCTGTTGGCACTTTCTCCGTAAGCTTTGCGAATACGCTCTTTATTCTTTTCCTTTTCTTCTTCCAGCAACATCTGACGCTCTTCTTCTTCTTGGCTGCGTTTCTGAAGCACACTGTCCATACCGGGAACATCTTCCATGCCGAATCCGGTAGCAAGTACAGTGATTTTCACTTTCATATCGAGCGAATTATCCATTGCAACACCCCAAATCACTTCCACGCCTTCACGGAACTTGCTCATGAACTCGTGTATTTCGTTCATTTCTTCCATCATCAATTCTGACTTATCACAGAATGAAACGTTGAGCATTACCTTCTTGGCGTTGAATATATCGTTGTTGTTGAGCAACGGTGAATGCAGGGCGTCATCAATGGCTTTGGTCACACGGCTTTCGCCTTCGCCGAAGCCTGTACTCATGATGGCTACGCCACCATCTTTCAAGATGGTTTTAACGTCGGCAAAGTCGAGGTTCACGGTTCCTCTCATGGTGATAATCTCTGCAATACTTTTGGCGGCAATGGAGAGTGTATCATCGGCTTTTCCGAAAGCATTCATGAAGGTCAGATCAGAATAAATTTCGCGCAGGCGTTCGTTATTGATGACCAGCAAGGCATCAACGTGCTGTGCAATGCGTTCAACACCGTCCAGCGCCTGAATAATTTTCTTTTCTCCTTCGAAAATGAAAGGAATGGTTACAATACCTACGGTTAGTATATCCATTTCTTTAGCAATGCGGGCAATAACCGGAGCAGCACCTGTTCCTGTTCCGCCACCCATACCGGCGGTTATGAACACCATTTTGGTTCCGTCGTTCAGCAAATCTTTAATTTCTTCAATGCTTTCTTCGGCGGCGTCTTTTGCCCTGTCGGGGCGGTTACCTGCACCGAGTCCTTCGGTTATGGAACGTCCCAGTTGTAACTTAACGGGAACGGGAGATTCGGCCAGGGCCTGATTGTCGGTATTGCAAAGTACGAAAGTCACATCGTGAATACCTTCTTTGAACATGTGGTTAACAGCGTTACCGCCGCCACCTCCAACTCCTATTACTTTGATAATCTTTGGTGAATCGGTTGGGAAATCAAATTGTACTATCTCGTCCATATCTTGCTATCGTTACAGGTTATTTCATATCGTCATCAGAGAATATCTCATTAGAAATCTTGTCGAACGTGCTCTTAAGCCAACTTGGTCTATTTGCTTTTTCGGCTTCTTTTCTTTTTTTCTCTTCTATCTTTCTTAGTCTTTCTTCTTCTTTCTTCCGCTTTTCTTCCTCATCTCTCAACTTTTTGGCAGCCTTGGCTTCTTCTTCTTGTTGTTTGAGGAACTCGTCTTCTTCAAAAATTTCTTTCTGTGCTACGGTTGACACAGGAGCGGCTTCGGTATAAGATTTCTGAATGACTGGCTTTTCTTCCAGACAACAATTTTCTTCTCCGGCAAAGAGAATACCTAAAATGGTATTTTGTGTTCCGTCTTTTTTCAGGAGCTCTGTGGAAGCATGAACGGCATGGCGCACAAACCGTGCTACCTTTACTTTCTCTGCTTTACTTTTTCTTTTGATCAGCTCGTCCATGTTTTTGAGATTGGATCCGCCCCCTATGATAATGATACCTGCGTTGAGCTTGTCGTCAAATCCGGAAAGCTGTATTTGGTTCCACACGTTGGCTGCAATTTCTTCAGCTCTAGCTTCAATGATATTATTGAGCGTTTGCAATTCGAAACTGCGACTTCCATCTTCTGTTTGGCATTCAACGGGCTCTTCCTCTTCTTCAAAGAGAGCATTCCCAAATTGCTTCTTTAGTTTCTCGGCATCTTCCTCTTCTATTTGCAAAGTTGTAACGTCTCGTGTAATAGCGTTGCCTCCTAATGGAAGTACGGTAAGGAATCTCAGGATGTTATTTTTGTAGATAGAGATGGTCGTTGTGTCGGCGCCGAAGTCGACTAATGCGCAGCCTGCTCTTTTTTCTCCTTCAGTCAGAACCACTTCGGCCATAACAAGTGGGGAAATAAATAAATCGGCTATGTTAATCTTAGCTTGCTCGAAACTCCTTTCCAGGTTTTTCTTTACGATGGAGCGAGCCACAATATTCAAAAATCTTCCTTCAATGTGACTAGATGCAACTCCCACAGGATCTGCCTGCAGATTATTGCCTATTTTATACTCTTGCGGTGCCACATCAAGAATATCCATGTCGATAAGCGGAATTGCCAGATTCTCGTCGCAGATGGAGTCAATCAGCTCTTGGGAAATGATTGTATCTTCTTTCAAGTCGCGGCCCACCAGATTTCTCACTGTGCGTAATGACTGTCCTCCCATGCCGACATATACTTTGCCTATCTCGTTACCAAGAGAGCCTTCCAGCGTATTGATAATTGATGTAAGCGCTTGCGCTGTTTTATCCAGATTATAAATGGTTCCTTTACGGATGAATGAACCCGATTGTTCTTCAGCGTATGCCAGAACTTCTATGCTCCCGTCACCCGCTTTGCGGCCTGCCATTCCGGCAATCTTTGACGAACCGATCTCAATAGCGGCTATAAAATCTGTTGTTGACACCATATCTATTTTTCTATTTAGACTATTAACCAAATGTTTCTATAACTTTACTTGTGGCCGGGCGGTATCCGTACTGTCTCGTTTGGTACATATTATCTGGTTATTGAACTCCAGATTGATACGAGAATATTTGTTCCACCCTACCTGATTCAATGCTTTCTCGTAAAATAATCTGAGACGAGAAAGTTTTTCCTCAAAGTTATCTATTTTTCCCAAATATACAATATGATTACCCACTCTTGGAACTAATTCTATTTCTTTTCCGGGTAATACGTTAATTTGCTCTACCTGAGCATTCCAGAAATCATTTTGCTGCAAAAATACACCAAACTTATGTAAATACCTCGTTGCGAAAGATTTTTCTACCTCTCCGGTTACAATAGCCAGATGCGCAACACATTTTGACTCGGGCGGCATGATATTGCCTTTGTTGTCAATGTAGTAATTTTCGCCATTGTTGCTCATGATTCTTAATACCGGTACACGTTGAGTAATTTCTATGCAGAGTTTGTTGCTGGGAGTTTTATAGCATTCGGCACGGTCAATGAGAGGATGCTTATTCAACTCTTTCTCCAGAGATTTGGTGTGTATACGATCCATCTTCTTGCCTACCGGATAGATGCCTTTTCGATGCATTAACGTAGCTATTTCCTGTCTGGTTATAAATCCGGCATTCACAGAATCTTTGATCGCTAATTCCATGTCACTGCATATCCTGTCTGCCGGTCTTTTGTTAAAGGCGGTTACGGCCACTACCAGATAGGCTATCAGTAGTAGCATGACAAGTGACAGAAGAATTCTTTTAATCATCGGGCTGCAAGTATTTTTTCAATAGCGGGTACGTAATTATCAATATCGCCTGCTCCAAGGGTAATCAAAACTTCAATGTGCTTGTTTTTCACAACATCGAGAATCTCTTCTTTCTTGCACAATGTTTTTTCAATCCCCGGACGGAGATGGTTGTATATCAATTCGCTGTCCACTCCGGGTATGGGAAGTTCCCTAGCCGGGTAGATGTCGAGCAGAATCACTTCATCGAGCAAAGACAAGCTGTCGGCAAATTCTTTATAAAAGTCGCGCGTGCGGCTATACAAGTGCGGCTGAAAAATAGCTGTAATCTTTCTGTCGGCATAAAGTTCTCGAATAGACATCACGCTTTGCTTGATTTCGGACGGATGGTGTGCATAGTCACTCAGGAAGACAACCTTTTCATTCTTTAGTTTGAAGTCGAATCTTCGATCAACTCCCCGGAAACTTTCCATTCCTTTTTTAATCTCTTCGGGAGTTACTCCGTTAAGATATGCCAATGCCATGGCGGCTACTCCGTTTTCAATGTTAATGCTTACGGGCACGCCTAGTTTGATATCTTTAATCGTGCAATGGGGTGCAACAAAATCAATTTGAATCTCACCATTGCCTATGCGGATGTTTTCGGCATGGAAATCGCCTTCTTCTTTTGAATAAGTGTATACCTTTACGCCTGCCTGTACCTGAGGTTTCAAACTAATTCCTTTTCGCATAATAAGACATCCGCCGGGTTGTATCAATGTAGTGTACTTCTCAAAACTTTGCAAATAAGCCTCTTCCGTTCCGTAAATGTCGAGATGGTCGGGGTCTGTAGAGGTGATAACCGACATGTAGGGTGAAAGCCAATGGAAGGAGCGATCGAATTCATCCGCTTCAATGACTGTGTAAGGACTATCTTTTGACAACAAAAGATTGGTGCCGTAGTTTTTTGAAATACCTCCCAGAAAAGCGGTGCATCCTACATGCGACTGATGCAGCAGGTGGGCTGTCATGGTTGAGGTCGTTGTTTTACCATGTGTACCCGCTACGCAAAGCCCTTTGCTTGCATGGGTGATTGTACCCAACACTTGTGCCCGCTTCTGAATGGTGTAACCGTTTTCCTTGAAATAACACAACTCAGCATGCTCGTTGGGAACAGCAGGAGTGAGAACAACCAAAGTAGCCTCTTTGTCGAGGCACATGGGTGGAATTAAATCAATGTTCTCTTCGTAATGTATGGCGGCTCCTTCAGCTATGAGTTGCTCGGTAAGTTCGCTGGGAGTGCGGTCGTATCCGGCTACGAATTTGCCTATGGATAAGAAATAGCGAACCAAGGCGCTCATACCAATGCCGCCTGCACCTACAAAATATACTGATTTGATATCTGCTAAATTCATCTTTATCTTTGTTTGTTAGTGGCTAGCTGCCATACTTCATGTGCAATGATGTTTGCCGAGTCGGGTAAAGCTAGTTTGCTAATGTTATCACTTAATTCTTTTAATAATTTTTCGTCTGTCACCGTTTGCAGTGCTTTGTCAATCAGTTCGGCGTTAGCGCTGGCGTCTTTTACATAAATTGCTGCAAGTTTGTTGACCAGAGCCATTGCATTCTTTGTTTGGTGATCTTCTGCTACGTTAGGCGAGGGTACCAGAATAACCGGTTTGCCCAGCAGGCAAAATTCAGAAATGGATCCGGCACCGGCTCTGGAGATAATAAGATCGGCTGCGGCATAAGCACTTGCCATGTCTTTGATGAAATCGGTGACATGTAAGTTCTCACTTTCACCAGCTTCTTCAACAGCTTTGCGTGCCTGGTCGATGTAAATCTTTCCTGTTTGCCAGATAAATTGTACCTCAGACGTTTTGATTTTGTCGAGGTTTCCCATAACGCATTGGTTGATGGTACGGGCACCCAGACTTCCTCCTAAAATAAGAATCGTTTTCTTGCGACTGTCGAGTCCGAATGAAGCCAGAGCATCTTCTTTGCTTACCTTATTGTTGAGAAGGGCTTGGCGTACAGGATTGCCTGTCATGATGATCTTTTCCGAAGGAAAAAACTTGTCCATCCCATCATAAGCAACACATATTTTGTGTGCTTTCTTGGCAAGAAGTTTATTGGTTACTCCCGCATACGAATTCTGTTCCTGAATCAGGGTGGGAACTCCCATCATGCCTGCTGCTTTTAACGTAGGACCGCTTGCATAACCCCCTACACCTACTGCCACGTCAGGTTTAAATTCTTTAATTATAGCTCTGGCTTTCCATTGACTTTTAGCTAGTTTTATCAGTACAGAGATATTCTTCAGTAAATGTTTTCTGTCGAAACCTGCCACTGGTAATCCGATAATCTTGTAACCAGCTTCCGGAACACGTTGCATTTCCATTCGGCCTTCAGCACCCACAAAAAGAATTTCAGCGTTGGGGTGTTGTTCCTTAACCGCATTTGCAATGGATACAGCCGGGAAAATATGTCCGCCGGTTCCTCCTCCGCTTATAATTACTTTGATTTTCTTTTCCATTTGCATTCTTATTGTTATTCTTCAAATTCAGCGTCACTGTTCAGCATTTGAGAGGTGGGCTCGGCCGCTTCTTCATCGGGTGCTACAATTTCCATCTGAATTTGATTATTCTTCTCTTTTTCTTCATCCAGTTTTGCGGTGTAACGGCTTACACTCAATATCATGCCAATGTAGGCGCAATTAATCAAGGTACTGGTTCCTCCTTTACTAATAAGCGGTAGGGGTTGTCCGGTAACGGGGAATAATCCTACGGCAACCATCATATTGAGCAAGGCCTGAGATACCAGCATCAAGGCAATGCCCATGACCAGAAAAGCCGGAAACGTTCGTTCGCACTTCTTTGCAATACGTCCGGCTCGGATGAGCAGCCAAATATAGAGCATGGTTACGAAGCCTCCTCCCAGCAAGCCTAATTCTTCTACGATAATAGCATATATGAAATCGGAGAAAGCCTGACTCAGGAAGTCACGCTGAACTGAATTTCCGGGTGCTTTACCAACTACGTTGCTGGTGGCGATGGCTATGCGGGCATGTGCTATTTGTGCGTCTTTGTCAATATCAAATTTGGCAGCCGGGACTTCTTCTTTACTTGTGAAATTGGTGATGCGACTTTTCCATGTACTGAGACGATGTAAAAAAGGTAACTCGCTATTCTCGGGTACAACAAATACCACTGCTACCATCAAGCCGGCACCTAAAGCCAATATACCAATCAATGAAAGCAGTTTTTTCATGGCTACCCGACCGATAAACATCATTAAAAAAACAACGCCAAACAACAACATGGCTGTCGACAGGTTCTCGGGTGCGATGAGAATACAAATAGCCCCTGTGATATACATGATGTACTTAAAAGCTTTCGGATTGGCTCCTTCGTCATCTTGTTTCTTTGATAGAATAAATGATACGGCAATAATCACAGCCATTTTGGCCAGTTCTGATGGTTGGAACTGAACTCCAAAGAAGGTCATCCAACGGGCAGCTCCATTTACACGGTCACCGGTCAGTACGCCCATTAAGGTAACCAATGCCAGTAAAACCAATGACAAAGGAATCAAGAATACAGGAAAAACCTGAAACCATTTATAAGGAATGTTGTGCATGAATACCACCACTACTACACCTACCATCAATATGACTGAGTGTTGCGTAATAGGTCCCCAGTGATCTCCGCTTTTATACGTAAGGGTACTGGCAGCACTAAACACTTCAATGATGGAAATGAGGCATAGACAGAGGAAAATAATCCAGATGACCTTGTCTCCTTTAAATATGTTTTTAACTAAATCCATTCATTCACCGGTTTACAAATTGCTAATTTATAATTCTAAAACGCATTTTTTAAACTGTTCTCCTCTGTCCTCGTAACTTTTGAAGAGGTCGAAGCTGGCACAACAAGGTGACAAGAGCACGGTTTCTCCTTTCTGTGCCATTTTGTAGGCTGCGTCTACTGCATCTTTCATGCTTTGTACGTCTGCTACGGGCAGGCCGAATCGATCAAAGAAAGTGTGTAGTTTTTCGTTGTGCAATCCCAAATATACTAAACCACTACATTTCTCTTTAACCAGATCTTCTATTTCAGTATAATCATTTCCTTTATCTTTTCCGCCTAATATAAGTATGGTTTTTGTAGGCATACTTTGCAAGGCATACCAACATGAATTTACATTGGTCGCTTTAGAATCATTGATAAAATCTATGCCTCTTACGCGTGCTACTTTCTCAAGTCTGTGTTCTACACCCTTGAAATCAGACAGTGCTTTGCGAATATCATCTTTGGTTATTCCGGCTAAATTGGCCGAGATTCCTGCGGCAAGGGAGTTGTATAGGTTGTGTGTGCCGGTCAACGCTAATTTCTCTTGCTCCATGTTAAAAGCGATAGGTTTGTTGATAACCACTTCATGCTGTTCAACATAGGCAACGGCTCCTTCTTCTTTAATTGCTGAAAAAGGATAAAGCTGGGCTTTGATGCCATGTTTGCTCAGTTCTTGTTTAATGATAGGATCATCATTCCAGAAAATGAAGGCATCGTCTTGCGTTTGATTTTGAGCTATCCGAAACTTAGCGTTAATATAGTTTTGCATGTTGTGATCATAACGGTCTAGGTGGTCGGGCGTTATGTTCATCAATACGGCAATGTTTGCACGGAAGTTGTACATGTCATCCAATTGGAAACTACTCAACTCAATAATATAGTAGTCGTGTTGTTCGGTTGCAACTTGCAAAGCTAAACTTTTTCCGATGTTACCGGCCAGGCCAACATTCACTCCCGCACTTTTAAAGATGTGATATATCAAACTTGTAGTAGTGGTCTTGCCGTTACTGCCGGTGATACATATCATCTTGGCATTGGTATATCTGCCGGCAAACTCTATTTCCGAAATGATAGAGGTGCCCTGTGCTTTTAACTTTTGGATTATGGGAGCTTCATTGGGTATACCCGGGCTTTTAATGATTTCGTCAGCGTTCAGAATCAACTCTTCCGTATGCTTGCCTTCTTCCCAATAAATATCATGCTTTTTGAGTAAATTCTTATACTTCTCTGATATATTCGACATGTCGGATACAAAGGTGTCGAACCCTTTTACCTTGGCCAATACTGCTGCACCGGCTCCGCTCTCGCCCGCTCCTAATACTACAATCCTTTTCATATTATTTATTCTTATCTAATCTTTAAAGTTATAATAGTGATTGCCGCCAAAACAATTGTTACAATCCAGAATCTTACTGTAATTTTGGATTCATGATACACATTGCTTGGCTTGGTGAACATGTACGTGCAATTAGGATCAAGTTGGGATAGGGTAGTCCTGAAATGATCATGTATGGGCGTACGTTTAAATATTCGTTGTCTTATTCCTTTTCTTTTTCCTATTTTGAAGAAGTTGACCTGTAGAATTACAGATAAGTTTTCTACCAGAAAAACTCCACATAAAATGGGAATGAGTAATTCCTTATGTATGATGATGGCAAATACGGCAATGATACCACCTATGGTAAGACTGCCGGTATCGCCCATGAATACTTGTGCCGGAAAGGCATTGTACCACAAGAAACCGATAAGGGCACCTATAAATGCACAGATGTATATTACCAGCTCTTCACTTCCCGGTATGTACATAATGTTGAGGTAGCTGGCATATTCAATGTGACTGGAAACGTATGCCAATATACCGAGCGTTAGTCCGATAATTGCAGAATTGCCTGCTGCCATTCCATCCATACCATCATTAAGATTGGCTCCGTTTGATACGGCTGTCACTACAAATATAGTGATGATGACAAATAGAATCCAGCCGGCTGCTTGTGCGTGTTCCCCCATAAAAGAAACCAAGTCGGCGTAATCAAGGTTGTTGCTCTTGAAAAAAGGAATAGTAGTTTGCGTGGACTTCATATTTTTTGTTGCATGAACTACTTCTATCTGCTCTCCGTTTTTTTGTATTTCAATATTTTCTTTGATAACTACATGGGGACTTAAATAAAGCGTTAGCCCTACAATTAATCCGAGACCTACCTGACCTATTATTTTAAACTTTCCGTGTAATCCTTCCTTGTCTTTTTTAAATATCTTTATGTAGTCATCGGCAAATCCTAAAGAACCTAACCACATGGTAGTGATCAGCATCAGAATCATATATATGTTGTGCAATTTGCCTAGCAACAAACAAGGAATCATGATAGCCACTATAATAATGACTCCGCCCATACTGGGGACTCCAACTTTGTTTACACCAAATGGATCTATGCTGGCATCACGCTGAACTTCTGTAATTTGCTTCTTTTTGAGTAGATTGATGAACTTATTACCAAATATACTGGAGATGAGCAGTGCCAGAATGATTGCCATTAGCGAACGGAAAGAAATGTATCCGAACATTCCCGCACCCGGCAAATCATATTTGTCTAACCATTGGAATAAATAGTATAACATAAGCGCTCTATTTTAAATGGGTTGTTTTAAATCCTTTTATTCGTTATCAAATATATCTTTTAGAACTTCTTTATCATCAAAATGGAGCTTGACTCCTTTGATTTCTTGGTAGTTCTCGTGCCCTTTACCGGCAACTAAAATGACATCTCCCTTTTGCGCCAACATACATGCGGTGCGGATGGCTTCCTTACGGTCGACAATACTTAGGGTTTTCTTTTTATCATCTGCATCCAAACCGGCCATCATATCATTGATGATATCTTGAGGCTCTTCAAAACGAGGATTGTCAGATGTAATGATGACACGATTACTGTAACGCGCAGCTTCTTTGGCCATGATGGGGCGTTTACCTTTATCACGATTTCCGCCGGCACCTACTACAGTGATAACATGACCTCTTCCGTCAAGTACGTCATGTATGGCATTCAATACATTAATCAACGCATCGGGAGTGTGTGCATAGTCAACAATTGCGGTATATTCACGAGGTGATCTTGTTGAGTCAAATCGTCCGGCTACAGGACGTAAAGTACTGAGTGCTACTAATACATCTTCTTCTTTTTTACCCAATAATACGGCGGCTCCAAATACAGCTAAAAGATTAGATGCGTTGAAGCGTCCGATGAATTGCACGGCTAGTTCCTTGTTGTTGAAATCGAGCAGCATTCCTTCAAAGTGCGACTCAATGACTCTGCCTTTAAAATCACTGAGGCTTCTCAATGAATAGGTATGTACCTGCGATTTTGTATTTTGAGTCATAACCAGCCCATTCTTATCGTCAACATTGGTCAGACTAAATGCATTCTTAGGCATGTCATCAAAGAATTTCTTTTTAGCTTTCAGGTAATTCTCAACTGTTTTGTGATAGTCGAGGTGATCGCGGGTGAGATTTGTGAAAATTCCTCCTGCAAAGGTGAGTCCGCTGATACGCTTCTGATCTATAGAATGTGAACTGACCTCCATGAAAGCATATTTGCATCCTTCATCGGCCATGCGACCGAGTAACTTATTTAAAGTTATCGGGTCGGGAGTTGTGTGTTCTGTTGGTATTGCCTCGTCTTCTATATAATTGCATACAGTTGATATAAGTCCTGTTTTATATCCGAAATATCGAAATGTATTATATAATAAGGTGGCAATAGTTGTTTTCCCATTTGTTCCAGTTACTCCCACCAGTTTTAATTTTGAGGTAGGATCCCCAAAGAATCTGGTTGCAACCTTTCCTACAGCATCTTCGCTGTCGGCAACCTGGATATAGGTTATTTTATCCGAAAGCGTTTCAGGAAGAACTTCACATAGAATAGCAACTGCCCCTTTCTCTATAGCAGTTGAGATATACGCATGACCATCTGTTTGCGTACCTTTCATAGCCATAAATAAGTCTCCAGCTTCAACTTGTCGTGAATCAATATTCACTGCTTTTATTTCAGTTTCACAAGTTCCTATAACCTGTATTATCCGAATTGGCTTAATTAATTCTCCTAATTTCATATATGCTTTCTTATTTGTTATCATTTTAATGTGAGGATGATTTTCTCGTTTTTTCGGGCTAGCGTACCTTGAGGTATGGATTGCTTGACCACTTTACCTATACCATTGAGTTGTACCTTTAATCCTTTACTTTCCAATATAAAAACAGCATCCTTGGCTCCCATACCAATAACGCTGGGGATAAACCCTTTGAGTGTATGGTTGTTTTGTAATACAATCGATTTTGCCGTTGAATAGCTGTTCCCCCATATCTGTTTTCCGGTAGTGCTGAATTCTGTTTGAGCTTGTATCTTCAAGGCGTCTAGTACACGCTTAGTCTCATTCATCTCGCCCGCTTTTACTTCAGGAATGATAATACGATTGGTGTCAATCGCATTTTTCAGGTCAAGAGCCAAGTTTTTGGCATATACCCTTTCTGCTATTTTCCCAAAGACACTACCAGCCATTAATCCTCCCGAAGCAGGAAGTCCAGGCTTTTGAATAGAAACAATGCAACTATATTTGGGCGCTTCAGAAGGGAAAAATCCGCAGAAACTGACGAGGTAATTCACTGTACCGCTTTTGTAACCGGCTACTCCTTGAGATATCTGTGCTGTACCTGTCTTTCCTGAAACATGAAATTGTTTGGATCCAGCGGGTTTTGCCAAACCTTCAGATACAACCCGCTGCAAGATTTCCCGTATTTGAGTTAAAGTGCGTGGTGAGCAGATAGAAGGGTTGATAACTTCTGTAGGATATTCTTTTATTATTTCTCCGTTTTTAGATATGGCCTTTACAAATTTAGGTCGTACCATGATACCGTTATTGGCAATAGCATTGTAAAACGTAAGAATGTTCATGGGAGGTACTTGCGTTTCATAACCAATACTCATCCATGGCAAGGTTGTTTTTGCGAAATACCTTTCTTTGGGACCTTTGATGTTTGGTTTCCCTTCTCCGGGAACTTGCAAATGCAGTGGCTCATTGATGCTCATCCTTTTTAAACCATCAACGAACTTCTGGGGATTCTTTCCATAATGTTTATCAATGAGATAGGACACTCCAATATTAGATGAAACCATTAAAATTTCAGGAACAGTAAGGTATTGATATCCTCCTCTTCTCCAGTTATGGTCTTTCATATCTCTGCCATGCATTTTCATTACGCCATTGCCCGTATCTACTCCATCTTGAGGTGTAATCATTCCATCTTCTAGAGCTACCATAATTGAAGCTGTCTTGAATGTTGAGCCGGGTTCCATCATGTCGCTGATAGCATTGTTCCTGATTTCGCGGTAAATGCCGTCTTCACATTTTGTCATGTTTACGATCGCCTTTATCTCTCCTGTTGCTACTTCCATAAGTACGGCAACACCTACGCTGGCGTTAATCTCCTTAAGTTTGTCAACAAGAGCTTTTTCACATATATCTTGCATGCTTACATCTATGCTGGCAATCACATCACAACCGTCAACGGGTGGTATGTCAACTATATTCAGGTATTTGTTCATCACTTTCTGGCGATGAGTAACTCCATCTTTACCTCTTAAGATACTATCAAAAGACAGTTCAAGACCATTTTTTGCTCCTTTTGCAGTATCTGCATATAGATCTCCCAACGTTCTTGTAGCGAGCGATCCGAAAGGTTTTTTTCTTCTGTTATATGCTTGTTCGTGGAACCCTCCTTTGTATTTATTCAAATTAAATACAGGTAATTGTTTCACCTCTTTGTATTGAATGTAAGATATCCGTTTGGGATATAAAAGGTAATTCCGACTACCTCTTTTTCTACCATTTTTGATATGAGTTTTGAATTCAGAAGCACTTTTGTCGGGGAATATTTGGTGAAGTCCTTCACATATTTCATCTATGTGATTGATAAGCATTGTGTCTTTTGTTTCTCCACCTGCTTTGAAATCCATATAAATACGATATTCAGGTAAAGAGCTGGCCATTAGTCGTCCGTCAGATGATATAATGTTACCTCTGCTTGGCTTTACTGTTACATTTTCTTTTATAAAACGATCTGCAACGTCCTGCCAATATTGTCTTTCGGCGAACATGGTAATTCCTGCCTTGATGACAATAGATACTCCGACCATGCCCATTAGCAGGATCACGAAGAAATATCGGGTCATTATATTTTTCTTATTAACAGCCATACCTAATCTTTCTTAATTACATAAGGTGGGTTTGTTGATGTTTGCAAATCACTTTGTTCTTCTGATACGTATTCTTCAATGCGTGACTGGCGACTTTTCTCCATTAATTCGGAGCTTCTTGTCAATGCATCATATTTGATGTCAATCAATTCTTTTTTAAGTTTGTCAATTTCGATTTGCTGCTGTTGACTGGCGTACCGGTTATGAATGTAGAATAAGATGAAGACCATCATTAAGATGAGAAGTTTGGTCTGACGCCTGAAAAAATCATTCGCCAAAATATCACCTCCTAAGATGCTTTTTACGGAGGGACTTCTTTTTTTATCTTCTGCTTTATCTGCCATATCCGTGTATCCTTATTTTTTTTCTGCAATTCTCAATTTTGCACTTCTTGAACGTGGATTTCTTTGTATCTCATCTTCAGCGGGAACGATCACTTTGTTATTTACGAGTTTAAAGGAATTTTGCACTTTCCCAAAGAAGTCCTGCACTATTTTTCCTTCTACATTCCCAGCTTTCATGATGTTCTTTACCATCCTATCCTCCAAAGAGTGATAGGTGATAACTACTAACCGGCCTCCCGGTTTGAGAGATTGAGTGGCTGCTTCAAGCATCTCTTTTAGTGCCTCCATCTCTTGGTTAACCTCTATTCGTAACGCCTGGAATACTTTTGCTAACTCCTTTTTCTCCCTTTCTCTGCCGAATAATGGTTTAATCAGATTCAAAAAATCATCAATGGTTTCTATGGTTTTGCTTTTACGTGCCTTTACAATTACCGAAGCTAGTTTCCTGCTGTTCTTTAGCTCACCATAAAGATAAAAAAGATCAGCAAGTTTTTCTTCGTCGTAGTTGTTGATTACTTCTGCAGCCGTAATGCCCGATCGTTTATTCATTCTCATATCAAGTGCTCCGCTGAATCGGAACGAGAAACCTCTTTCACTATCATCAAAGTGGTGAGACGAAACGCCAAGATCTGCTAATATGGCATCAACTTTGTCGATGTTATGATAACGAAGGAAGTTATGCAGGTAGCGGAAGTTACTGCGTACAAAGATAAAACGCTTGTCGCTTGGAATGTTACTTTCAGCATCCTCGTCCTGATCAAATCCCAATAAGCGACCATTTTCATCTAAGCGAGACAAGATTTCTTTAGAATGTCCACCACCTCCAAAAGTCATGTCAACATAAATGCCGCTGGGTGATATGTTCATCCCATCAACACTTTCTTTGAGAAGAACAGGTATGTGATATATATTTCCTTCGTTTGCCATTTTTGTTTATAAATTATTCGTTATTGCTTTTCATGATCTCCTCTAAAGCGGAGCTAAACGCTTCTGCCGTGAGAAAAAGATTATCCGTTTTTTCTTTTGACCAAATTTCAATTTTCGTATCTATTCCGATAAAACGTACATCGGTGGTGATATCTACAAGTTGAAGATACCTTTTAGGAATGAGGATACGTCCGTTGCTGTCGGGTATTAATATCTCGACATCGCTTACAAATTGGCGAAAAATATTTTGGTGCGCCGGATTCCACTTGTTCAATTTGGTTTTTAATTCGTTTAGTTCATCCTCCCAAACTCTTTCCGGATAGAGAACTAAGCAATCTTGGAAGACATCTTTGCGCATAATAAGTCTTTCTTCGGAAGCGGATTGTAACTGTCTTCTGAATTGTGCGGGGATGAAAAGTCGCCCTTTCGCATCCATTTTAGCCTCAATATTGCCTAAAAAACGTACCATGCACATTATTATAAATAAGCGACGGTAAAAATAGGTATTTCCCCACAATTCCCCACAATATTCCACGAATATTTTTTTAATAAGTTTTCAACAGCTTTTTTAATGGTTAAAAAGCAGGGTTGAATAGTCTGGATTACTCGCCTTTAGCTGAGATATAAATCGTAGCTTAAGTTCATTGAAATGCTAAAAATAGCTGCTTATTATGGGCCTGATGCTTTAAAAGTTAGTATTTTCTTGCCATTTATTACAATTAATTAAAAAGATGCGTTAATTTTGCGCTATTGTTTTTTATTTAAAAAGAATGGCAGAAGAGAGTTTGTTCTTGATTGATGTCGAAAAGATACTACGCGAAAAAGCGCGTAAGTACTATAAATACATACCATCCTTTGTTGTTTCTTACCTGAAGAAGATTGTTCATCAGGAAGAACTCAACGTCTTCTTATTTGAATCACGAAACAAAGTGGGAGTTGATTTTTTAGAGGCTTCATTGCAATTTCTTGATGTGAAAATTGAAATAAAAGGCGCTGAGAATTTGCCGGAGGATGGTCTCTATACATTTGTGTGTAATCATCCATTGGGAGGGCAAGATGGCGTTGCTTTAGGTTATGTCTTAGGTAAACATTATGATGGTAAAGTGAAGTATCTCGTCAACGACTTGTTGATGAATTTGCGCGGATTAGCTCCGTTGTGCATTCCCATTAACAAAACCGGAAAACAAGCCAAAGATTTCCCGCAATTGGTTGAAGCTGGTTTTAAATCAGACAATCAACTCATCATGTTTCCGGCAGGTCTGTGTTCCAGAAGACAAAATGGAATTATCAAAGATCTTGAATGGAGGAAAACTTTTGTGGCCAAAAGTGTACAGTTTCAACGAGATGTTGTACCGGTTCATTTTAATGGACGTAACTCGAATTTTTTCTATAATCTGGCCACTGTTTGCAAGGTGTTGGGCATTAAGTTTAATATCGCTATGCTATATTTGGCAGACGAAATGTTTAGAAATCGCCATAAGACTTTTACCGTTATATTTGGAAAACCAATTCCATGGCAAACGTTTGATAAGTCTAAAACGCCTGCTCAATGGGCTCAATATGTAAAAGAAATTGTTTATAAACTCTAAGAAATAAAGACACTACTGACGAAAGATATGGAAGAAATTATTAAACCTGTAAGTAAGAAGCTGCTTATAGCTGAATTAACCGACGACAAGCGCTTGCGCATGACGAACAAGAGTAATAATCAGATTTATATTATCACTCATCATGATTCGCCGAATTTAATGAGAGAAATCGGCCGTTTGCGTGAAATTGCTTTTCGTGCTGCAGGTGGGGGCTGTGGTCTGTCAATGGATATTGATGAGTACGATACCATGGAGAATGCTTATAAACAATTGATAGTTTGGAACCCAGAAGCTGAAGAGATACTTGGTGGCTATCGTTATATACGTGGTACGGATGTTGAATTTGATCAGCATGGACATCCTATTCTTGCCACTTCACATATGTTTGACTTTTCCGAGAAGTTTTTGAAAGAATATCTTCCTACTACCATTGAACTAGGGCGTTCATTTGTTACGCTAGAGTATCAGTCAACTCGTGCCGGTAGCAAAGGGCTATTTGCTTTAGATAACTTATGGGATGGTTTAGGTGCATTGACTGTGGTTATGCCTGAAGTTAAATATTTTTTTGGAAAGGTGACTATGTATCCTAGTTTTCATCGTCAGGGGCGTGATATGATTCTTTATTTTTTGAGAAAACATTTTGGAGACAAAGAAGGCTTGATAACTCCGATGAAACCTTTACAGATAGAAACAAATATGCATGAATTAGAATGCTTGTTTGACAAAGATACTTTTAAAGAAGACTATAAAATCCTCAATGCCGAGGTTCGTAAACTCGGCTACAATATTCCTCCTTTGGTTAATGCATACATGAGCTTGAGCCCAACGATGAGGATGTTCGGAACGGCCATTAATTATGGTTTTGGTGATGTAGAAGAGACTGGAATTCTTATTGCTGTAGATGAAATTCTAGAAGAAAAAAGAATGCGTCACATTCAGTCCTTTATTGAAAAAGATCCTAATGGCTGCAAACTCACCTCGGGCGCAAATAAAGTGTTTTTCAGTCCTCCCTCTGCGAAGTAAGTTTATACCGCAGGCAGACTGTTTCCATTGATTTTTCTATAAAGATCAAGAGCGAACACATCAGTCATGCCCGATATATAATCTAGAACAGCCTGCACTCTGTCAATGAGCGCAGGCGCTTTTATGTTATATTGTTCGGAAACCCTATTTATTAAAAGTTTTGAATAAGCTTTTTCAGGCTCCATTACCGCATTGATCATGAGGTCAAGTAGAGTCGTTATTACTCTGAATCCCGCTAGTTCGATGTCTAATACATCCCTGGAACGATATATTCTCTCAAATGATAATTTTGAACAATCCTTATATGCACAAGCTGGTCGTTGAGCTATTTCCTTTATTAAGGTACTATTAAACTCTCCGTTTAAAATGGCTTTTTCATTTTCGACAAAGACGTTGGTGCATTCTTTTATTAATAATCCGATAACTGAAGATCGGAGATAAGCTATCTGTTCATTGCGGTCTTTAACGATTTTGAATGTTCTCATAAGATGGTTCTGCCTTTCATCGTCAAAATAGGCCATAAGTAAGCCGATTGTTTCTTCTGTAGAAAGTATTTTGAGTTTGTGAGCATCTTCAATGTCCATCATTTGGTAGCATATGTCATCGGCGGATTCAACTAAGTAAACAAGTGGATAACGTGCATACTTCAATGGAGAAGCTTGAAGTTGATGCATACCTAATTCATTCGCTATAAGCTGAAAATCATCTTGCTCTGAAACGAAAAACCCAAATTTTTGCTTATTACCGGCTAGTCTGGAAGAATATGGGTATTTTATGATTGAGGCCAATGTAGAGTAGGTCATGGCAAAGCCACCTTTTCGTCGGCCCTCAAATTGATGAGTTAATAGGCGGAACGCATTAGCATTTCCTTCAAAGTGAATTAAGTCTTCCCATTCCTCAGGCTTTAAGAGTTCTTTTAATCGAATGCCCGGTCCTTCGGAGAAATAGGTAGAGATGGCTTTTTCACCGGAATGTCCGAAAGGTGGATTTCCCAGATCGTGAGCAAGGCATGCAGCTGATACGATCGATCCTATTTCGGGTAAAAAAGTATCACTCAATTGGGGGTTTTTGCTGATAATTGCTTTGGCAGAGTCATTTCCTAATGAGCGGCCTACACAAGATACTTCCAAACTATGTGTTAGTCGGTTGTGTACAAATACACTTCCGGGAAGAGGGAAAACCTGAGTTTTATTTTGTAACCTTCTGAAAGGAGCAGAGAAGACCAATCGGTCATAGTCTCGTTGAAATTCGCTTCTGTTCTCCTGTCTTTCCTCGTGAAATTCTTCCATCCCAAATCGTTTGGCGGAAATTAATTTCTTCCATTCCATATCTTGCGTAATAAATTAATCATTAACCGTTATTAACTGCAAATGTATGAAAAATAGCCCCAAATTACCTAATTTCGCAAATTAAAAAGTAAACAAGGATGAATATGAATATACAAGTCATCAATAAATCAAAGCATCCGTTGCCCGCGTACGCCACAGAACTTTCGGCAGGAATGGATATTCGCGCCAATTTATCAGCTTCAGTAACCCTTAAACCGCTTGAAAGATGTCTTATTTCAACGGGTTTATATATCGCTTTACCAAAAGGATATGAAGCGCAAATACGCCCTAGAAGCGGGTTGGCTATTAAAAAAGGAATCACTGTACTCAATTCGCCTGGAACGATTGATGCCGATTATCGTGGTGAAATCTGTATTATTTTGGTTAACCTTTCTGCTGAGCCGTTTGTGATTGAAGATGGTGAACGTATTGCTCAGATGGTGATAGCCCGCCACGAACAAGCTGAGTGGACTGAAGTACAAATACTAGATGAAACAGAACGTGGCAGTGGTGGATTTGGGCATACAGGCAAAGACTGATTTAACTGTTTTGCTTTTACTAAAGTAAAAAAATAATAATTATGATGTGTTTCCGAGGAAAAAGAAGTCGTGGCATGGCCGGACTGATACGAAATAGTTTTCTATCATTGAGTTGTCTGGTACTGCTCTCTTGCTTTCTTAATGCTTGTTCGTCGGCTGGGATAATTAAAGGTCGGAGATCGGAATCCCTCCCTCAAACAAGTGCGCCTTCTTTGGATATGCAGCGTAAATATAATTATTATTTTCTTGAGGCTGCCCGCCTCAAAGCAAAAGGGCAGTACGATGCCGCTTTTGATTTATATAAACATTGTTTGGCAATTCAACCAGATGCTTCTTCTGCTTTGTATGAAATATCTCAATTCTATTTGTATTTGAAACAAGTTCCTCAAGGACAAGAGGCACTTGAAAAAGCAGTAGAAAATGATCCTCAGAATTATTGGTATTCCCAAGGTTTATCAAATCTTTACCAACAGCAGGGGCAGAAAGAAAAAAACATAAATCTCCTCGAAGACATGTATCGGCGTTTCCCGGAAAGAAGAGAATCCCTGTTCAATCTGGTCGATCTTTATAATCAAACAAAAGATTATAAGAATGTCATTCATACGCTTGACAGGCTTGAGCAAATCATTGGTAAGAATGAACAGCTCAGCATGGAGAAGTTCCGCATTTATCTACAAATGGAAGATGACAAGAAAGCTTTTCAAGAAATAGAGAAGCTTGCCGAGGAATATCCCATGGACATGCGTTACCTTACTTTATTGGGTGATTTGTATCTTCAAAACGGCAAAAAGCAGGAGGCTTATAGCACTTACCAAAAAGTACTTTCCATAGAACCTGATAATGCAATGGCCATGTTTTCTTTAGCTTCCTATTATGAGCAAACGGGCCAGAAAGAACTTTATCAGCAACAGATTGATACGTTGCTGCTCAATAATCAAGTTCCTCCCGAAACCCGAGTGAATGTTATGCGGGAATTCATTGTGCAGGCAGAGCAAGAATCCAAAGACAGTACGCGTGTTATCGCTATGTTTGATCGGATGTTACGTCAATATCCCGATGATGACCAAGTACCGATGCTTTATGCTCAATATTTATTGTCTAAGGGAATGGAAAAGGAATCTATTCCGGTGCTAAAGCAGGTATTGCAAATAGACCCTACTAATACGGCTGCACGAATGACTTTGTTGGGCTCGGCTATCCGTAAAAATGATTTTCAAGATGTAATAGGTCTTTGTGAGCCTGGTATTGAAGCCAATCCGGAATCATTAGAGTTTTATTATTATTTGGGAATTGCATATTATCAGGCTGAAAGGTTAGATGATGCGCTTGCAATATATCAAAGAGCGTTGCAACATGTTACTGCTGATAGTAAGAAAGAAGTCGTATCTGACTTTTATAGTATGATGGGTGATATTTATCACTCAAAAGATAAAATGGCAGAGGCTTATGCAGCCTACGACTCTGCTTTAGTATACAACCCTTCAAATATTGGAGCATTGAATAACTATGCTTATTACTTATCTGTTGAAAGGAAGGAACTGGATAAAGCTGAAGAAATGAGTTTCAAAACAGTTAAAGCAGAGCCTAAAAATTCAACATATTTAGATACTTATGCTTGGATTCTTTTTGAGAAAGGTAACTATGCTGAAGCTCGTATTTATATTGATGAGGCTCTCAAAAACGGCGGTGAACAAAGTGATGTGATTGTTGAACATAGTGGCGATATTTATTACATGACCGGAGACGTAGAAAATGCACTTAAATTTTGGAAGAAAGCATTGGAAATGGGCAGTAAGTCGGCTACAATAAAAAAGAAAATTGAACAGAAAAAATACATAACAGAATGAAAAGATCAATTTATATATTTTGTGGCATACTTACTTTGGTAATGCTTTTTACTTCTTGCAAAAGCTCTAAACAGATTGGGATTTTACCATCGGGTGAATCATCTAAACCTTATTTGTCATCGAAAATGCAACTGACTTTTCCCTATAAAGGTGATAAAATGTCTATGGGGGGTACTATGAAAATGAAGCAAAACGAACGTATCCAGCTTTCCGTGCAGTTACCAGTTATCCGGACAGAAGTGGTACGTATTGATATAACACCGGAGGAAGTGTTGTTAGTTGATCGTATGAATAAACGTTTTGTTAAAGCGACACGTGCTGAGATGACTCCATTCTTGCCTAAAGGGAGTGATTTTGAGAAATTACAGAAACGCCTTATGGATGCTTCAAAACCGGGTGGTAAAAATGTGCTTACAGGCAAAGAAATCGGTTTGACTTCTTCAATGGCTGAAGCAAAAATCCAATTATATGATTTTTCATCCGATGAAATGAATGTTACGGCAACTGAGGTCTCTTCTAAATACGCACAAGTTGAATTCAATGATCTGATAAAACTCCTTTTTGATTTATGAGATACTTTTTAATTGCTATTATTTTATTACTTGGTACTTCAACGACTCTTTTAGCGCAATCTAACAAGCTGATTAAAGAACTTGAAAACAAGAGAGGAGCTTTGCAAAAACAGATAGCAGAGACGGAATCGTTGTTGAAGACAACCAAAAAAGATGTGGGCAGTCAGTTGAATGGATTGGCGGCCCTTTCCGGACAGATAGAAGAACGAAAACGCTATATTAATTCGATCAATAAGGATGTAGACGCCATTGGCGATGAACTCTATAAACTAGAAAGACAACTAGGCGTGTTGCGTAAAGATTTGGCTGATAAAAAGAAGAAATATGAATCATCTGTTCAATATCTTTATAAGAATAAATCTATTGAAGAGAAATTAATGTTTATTTTCTCAGCAGATAACCTGACCAAAATGTACAGAAGGTTACGTTACGTTCGTGAATATGCTACTTATCAACGTCTGCAAGGCGAAGAGATATTAAAAAAGCAAGAACAAATCAATCGAAAAAGAGCCGAACTTCAACAAGTTAAGGCTGCTAAAGAGTCACTTTTGAAAGAGCGTGAGTCTGAGAAAGCCAAATTGGAAGTTCAGGAAAAGGAGAAGCGTACTTTGGTAGCCAATTTGAAGAAAAAACAACAAGGACTTCAAAGTGAAATTCGTCGTAAAAAGACAGAGGCTAATCGTTTGAATGCGCGTATTGATCGTTTGATTGCAGAAGAAATTGAGAAAGCTCGTAAGAGAGCTGAAGAAGAAGCTCGTCGTGAAGCCGAGGCCAGAAGGAAAGCTGCAGAAGCGAAATCTACTTCCAAAGAGTCGGAAGCAAAAAAATCTGATTCCCGGAAATCTAGTTCAAGTCGTAAACGTGCTGCGGAGAAACCCATGGAATCTTATTCGATGAGTCGTGAAGATAGAGAGTTGTCAGGCAATTTTGCAAATAACAGAGGACGTTTGCCGATGCCTATTTCTGGATCATATATCATTACTAGTCATTATGGCGAATATGCTGTTGAGGGATTACGGAATGTGAAGCTTGATAACAAAGGTATTGATATTCAAGGGAGGCCTGGGGCGCAAGCTCGTGCCATCTTTGATGGTAAGGTAGCCGCGGTATTCCAGCTGAACGGACTGTTTAATGTTCTAATTCGTCACGGCAATTACATTTCGGTATATTGCAACTTGTCGTCAGCTTCTGTTAAGCAAGGCGATAATGTGAGTACCAAACAGAGCATCGGACAAGTCTTTTCTGATATGAGTGATAGCGGTCGCACGGTCTTGCACTTCCAATTAAGGCGTGAAAAGGAGAAACTTAATCCTGAACCGTGGCTGAACCGATAAATGTTATAGGCGGAAGCAATCGAGTAGCCGATGGTATATCTCTATGGCTTCTTCCATCTCTTTTATCATGATATACTCATCAGCAGTATGCGAACGTGATGATTTACCCGGTCCCATTTTTACCGATGGGAAATTCATTAATGCTTGGTCGGATAACGTTGGAGAACCAAAAGGAACTCTGTTGAGCTGAATGGCTCTTTGAACGAAAGGGTGCACCATGTCAATACGCGAAGAATTTAACCTGAAAGAGCGCGCTTTGGCTTCACAAGAAATATTCCTCTCAATAATCCTGAATATTTCCTCATTTGAATAAAGTTCATTACTTCTTACATCAACGACGAATGTACATAGATCGGGTATGACGTTGTGTTGTGTTCCTGCATTAATTTGTGTCACACTCATTTTGACCGGACCTAGCAGAGGTGATTCTTGGGGAAAGTGGAAGTCACGAAACCAAGCTATGTCATTCAATACCTTGTATATGGCATTGTCTCCCTCATTGCGGGCAGCATGTCCGGCTCTTCCTTTTGCCGTTACATCAACTACCATCAAACCCTTCTCGGCTATAGCCGGATGCATCTCCGTTGGTTCTCCTACAATAGCTAAAGAAATAGGAGGCAGAGCCGGTAATATGCTTTCAATGCCATCTTTTCCTGAGATTTCCTCTTCACAGGATGCCAAGAAAATCAGGTTATAGGGTTGCTCTTTGCGGCAGAGATCCAAAAATACCTGTAGTAATGTTGCCACACTTGCTCCTGCGTCATTGCTTCCCAAACCGTATAATTTCCCATTTTCCTCGCGGGGGGTGAAAGGATCTTTTCTCCATCCGTTTACCGGTTTAACCGTATCAATATGAGAATTGAGCAATAAAGTGGGTTTTTCTATTTTGAACATAGGGCTTAAACACCAAACATTGTTGCCTTTACGACCAGTTTGCATGCCAACTTCTTCTATATATTTTTGCACAAAATCGGCTACTTGATTTTCTTCTCTGCTAATAGCGGGAATGCTGATTATAGACTTCAAGAAGCTTACAGCTTCTGCTGTCATGGTTGCGTAATCTGTTGTCATTGTTACTTGTTTTGTTGCAAAGATAATTAAATGTATTGTAGTATTAACATTTAATTCCAAATTAAACTATACCTTTGTGTCTCAATTTTAAAAGAGAAAAGGTATGACTAATCATCATCTGTCTGCTCTGGTTCATCATCAAGCAGAAAAGTACGGAGAAAAAATAGCCTTGAAATATCGTGATTACGATACGGCACAATGGGTATCTGTTAGTTGGAGCAACTTCTCGGATATCATCAAGAAAACAGCCGATGCTTTTGTAGCATTGGGTATTAGAGAGGAAGAAAATGTTGCTATCTTTTCTCAAAACAAACCTGAATGTTTTTATGTTGACTTCGGAGCGTTTGCAAATAGAGCTGTAACCGTTCCACTTTATGCAACCAGTTCGTCTTCTCAGGCACAATACATTGTTAATGATGCCGAAATTCGTTTCCTTTTTGTTGGAGAACAGCTTCAATATGATGTGGCTTTCAGCATCCTTTCATTGTGTCCTTCGTTGCAGAAGATAGTTATATTTGACCGATCAGTGGTGAAAGACCCCAGAGATATTGCCTCTGTCTATTTCGATGAATTTATTCAGACAGGAGAAGGGCTAACTCATTATGATACGGTGGAAGAACGTACGAAGCGAGCCTCTGAAGATGACTTGGCTAATATTCTTTATACATCCGGTACAACGGGAGAACCTAAAGGAGTGATGATTCATCATTCTTGTTACATGGAGGTATTTCGCACCCATGATGAACGCCTGAAGACAATGACTGATCAGGACATCTCGATGAACTTTCTTCCGTTGACTCATATTTTTGAAAAAGCCTGGTGCTACTTGTGCATACATAAAGGTGTGCAGATTTGTGTGAACCTTCGTCCGGCAGACATACAGACAACCATCAAAGAGATTCGTCCCACATTAATGTGCAGCGTTCCTCGTTTCTGGGAGAAAGTATATGCAGGAGTACAAGAAAAAATAGCCGAAACAACAGGTTTGAAAAAATCTTTGATGCTTGATGCGATTAAAATAGGTAAAATACACAATGTAGACTATCTACGAGTAGGTAAGACTCCTCCTTTACTTGTTCAGATGAAATATAAGTTCTACGAGAAAACCATCTATTTGTTGCTGAAAAAAACCATTGGAATAGAAAATGGTAATTTCTTTCCTACAGCCGGTGCTGCTATCTCGGATGAAATATGCGAGTTTGTACATTCGGTTGGGATTGATATGCTTACCGGCTATGGATTGACCGAGTCGACTGCCACTGTATCTTGTACATGGAAAACCGGTTACGAGATAGGTTCCGTGGGGGATGTGATGCCTGGATTAGAAGTGAAAATTGGCGACGAGAACGAAATACTTCTTCGTGGTAAGACCATCACGAAAGGATATTATAAGAAAAGTGAAGCCACGGCCGCTGCAATTGACGCCGAAGGTTGGTTTCATACGGGCGATGCTGGCTATTTCAAAGATGGCCAATTGTATCTTACCGAACGCTTGAAAGATTTGTTTAAGACATCTAACGGTAAGTACATAGCCCCTCAGGCATTGGAAACGAAACTTGTTGTTGATCGCTATATTGATCAAATAGCCATTGTTGCTGATCAGCGTAAATTTGTATCGGCTCTCATTGTTCCCGTGTACGGTTTTGTAGAGGAGTATGCCAAACAAAAAGGCATTGCTTATCAAAGTCGGGCCGATTTGCTTGAAAAGCCCGAAATAATTAACTTGTTCAAAGGTCGTATTGATACTTTGCAGCAGCTGTTTGCACACTACGAACAAATTAAACGCTTTACTTTGTTGCCGGAACCATTCAGCATGGAGCGCGGAGAATTGACCAATACGCTTAAACTTCGCAGGGCAGTTATCTCCCGAAATTATAAAGAACAGATAGATAAAATGTACGAAGAATAATAGAAATAAAAAACGGCTGCTTCATTTAGCAGCCGTTTTTTTATTTCTATGAAGTTACATACTGATTAATAACCGAATATATCTTCCGTGGTCAGTCTGATGATAGGTCCTACTTCTTTCAGTTTCTCCAAATCAAGCTCTTTCTCATCGCCAAGAATACAATAAGTATAGGTGCGATTCTTGATCCATTTATTCTGAAAATTAACTATGTCTTTTAGTGTCATAGTCTGCACGTCATTATACAATTTAATGCGGCTGTCTTCTTTCAAGCCAAGGTCTTGCGCAGCAATAAAAGACCACAATACTTCGTCCTTAATAATACGTTCAGTTCTTAAACGCGCTATCAGTCCGTCTTTTGCCAATTTAAATGCCGCTTCCGACTCAGGCATTTTGTTGATAATATCGTTAAATACCTTGATTGCGTCAATCATCTTGTCATTCTGAGTTGCAATCTGAGTACGAAACATATAAGGATACTTCAGGTACGAGGGCTGTATGATCCTAGCGTTGGCAGAATAAGCAAGTCCCCTGCTTTCACGCATTTCCTGGAAAACAATGGAATTCATACCTCCGCCGAAATATTCGTTATAAAGGTTCAATACCGGTTCCATACTTGGGTCAAACTTCTCTCCTCTGTTTGAAATCTGGCTCATGTATATCTGTTTAGCCTCATAAGGAGCAATAAACACCTTGGTCTGATTGGTCAATTCCATCTTAAACTGATCGTTGGGTACAATTTTTGTCAATTTTCGGGGAGTATTGTGAAGCTTGTTGATGGTAGCAAGCAATTCTTTTTCGCCACTTGGCCCATAATACAAAATGCGATGCTCGTAACTGTTTTGTTGGTGTATTCTGTTAATGAGCTCTTGCGGATCCATGGCTAACAATTCTGCCTCTGAAAGCAGATTAGTAGCAGGTGATTTAGCTCCCCAAATACCATAATTTACCAATCGGTTGAAGTTTTGCGCTTGGTTTAATTTGGCATCTTTACGGGCTTTGATGATGTCTGCACTCAGGTTTTTGTAAGTATCCTTGTTCACTTGTGCGTTGGCCATTAACTTTTCAAAAAGAGCCATAGCCTCAGGTAGGTTCTCATTCAGACCTGATAGTACAACATACGTACGTTCGTTGCCCGGCATAACTCTGAATGTACAAGCTAAACGATAAAACTCACTTTTTATCTGCTCCGCTGTCATATCCGGAGTGCCCAAGTAAGACATGTATTGGAATGCAATACCTAGAGCCTTATCATTGTTATTGCCCATGTCAAACAAGTAGAGCAATTGGAAAAGATCATTGCTTGTGTTTTGTTTGTATAGTACAGGAATACCCGTTTTAGCTTTCAACTGTTTTAAATCCGTTGTGAAGTTTAAGAAGACCGGGCTCATTGGTTCTACTTTACTTTCTTGTATCTCTTTCAAGAAGGGGCTTACGGCATCGCGATTCATTACTATCGGTGTGATGGCAGGTTTCGACATTTTCTTTTCATTCGGATCCTGTCCGCGTTTCTTGTAAATGACGGCGCAATTATTCTCGTTCAAGTATTTATTGGCAAAAGCAACAATTTCAGACTTAGTAAGTTTTGACATGCGTTCTAAAGCAGTCACTTCATCAGCCCAATTACTACCGTTGATAAATGAATTAACAAACATTTGAGCACGTGATTCATTTTTCTCGAGCTGTTGCATTAAGCCCAGCTTGAAATTGTTGATGTTAGCTTCGAGCATTTTTTCATCGAAGTCACCGGCACGCAACTTTTTAATTTCCTCTAGCAGCAAGCCTTTTACCTCATCGAGTGTTTGCCCCTGTTTAGGACGACCCTGCATTAAAAGCACACTATAATCGGCCATGTCGAGCGGATAGCAATAAGCCGACAAGGCCTTTTGTTGCTGATTAATGTTCAGGTCAATCAATCCGGCTTTGTCATTGTATAATATCTGAGAAACAATCTGTAACGTTTCGTATTCCTTGCTGGCAGCTCCCGGGAAACGCCATGCCAACGTGATATTTTCAGCATCCGGACCTAGTATCTCTTTGACAACCGGAGCAGTCAGCGCTTCTTCTTTAGCTAAATTCAGCTTGGGTAAGCTCATGTTAGGCTTCATGTGCCCGAAATACTTATCAATGGTGACAATCATCTTGTCCGGATCAAAGTCGCCCGACAGACAGATTGCTATATTGTTAGGTACATACCAAGTTTTTTTGTAATTCTTTATGTTAGTGATGGATGGGTTCTTCAAATCCTCTTGTGTACCTAAAACAGTTTGCGTTCCATACGGGTGGTGAGGGAATAAAGAAGCCAAAACGGCCTCGTATACTTTTCTCGGATCGCGGGTGAGCGACATGTTTTTCTCTTCGTAAACCGTTTCCAACTCAGTGTGGAAACCACGTATTACATTGTTTTCGAAACGATCGGCTTGTATCTTAGCCCAGTTTTCAATTTGATTGGAAGGAATGTCTTCGGTGTAAACCGTCATATCAAAACCGGTATATGCATTGGTCCCATTTGCCCCGATAGCCGCCATTAGCTTGTCGTACTCATTGGGTATAGCAGCTTTTGAAGCCTCGTATGACAAACTGTCGATTGTGTGATAGATGGCTTTACGCTGCGCTTCGTCTTTCGTTTTGCGATATACCTCAAATTGTTGCTCTATGGCATCCAGTAGCGGTTTCTCGGCAGCATAATTTTGTGTTCCAAATTTCTCGGTACCCTTAAACATCAGGTGCTCAAAATAATGAGCGAGTCCGGTTGTTTCAGCCGGATCATTTTTTCCGCCTACGCGGACTGCAATAAACGTTTGGATACGTGGTGTTTCTTTGAATACAGTCATGTACACCTTCAATCCGTTATCGAGAGTGTAAATACGCGCATTCATCGGGTCATTTGGAACAGTCACGTAGCGATAATCTTTTTGATTGGCGCTACTATAGCCGGTAAAGCACAATAGTGCAACCAGCAAGCAGAATAGTTTGATACTTTTCTTCATAAAATATATTGTAAATTAAGTTGTTACGACAAAGATATTTATTAATTCATAGAAATGCTGTTTTTATGCTGCTAAAAAAATAGTTATATTTGCAGCGAGAATAAACAATTAAATTTTATTTATGATTACAATTGAACAACTTAAAGACGTGAAAGAGCGCACTGATGCGCTGAGGAGGTACCTTTGACGTCGATGGCAAGAAAATACAAGTAGAAGAAGAACAACTCAGGACTCAGGCTCCCGGATTTTGGGATGATCAGAAAAAAGCTGAAGCCCAGATGAAATTGGTGAAAGGTTTGCAAAAGTGGATTGACGGTTATCAGGAAGTCAAAACACTGAATGATGAGTTGGAGTTATCTTTTGATTTTTATAAAGACGAGCTGGTAACAGAAGAAGAAGTAGACCAGGCGTATGCCAAAGCTCTGGAGACTATAGAGAATCTGGAACTAAAAAATATGCTTCGTGAAGAAGCTGACCAGATGGGCTGTGTGCTTAAAATCAATTCGGGCGCAGGTGGAACTGAAAGTCAGGATTGGGCTTCTATGCTGATGCGTATGTATTTGCGTTGGGCAGAAAGTAACGGCTACAAAGCCAGCATATCGAACTTACAAGAAGGAGATGAGGCCGGAATAAAAACCTGCACCATTCAGGTAGAAGGCGATTATGCCTACGGTTATCTGAAAGGAGAAAACGGTGTGCATCGGTTGGTGCGTGTTTCTCCGTACAATGCTCAGGGTAAACGAATGACTTCGTTTGCATCCGTATTTGTTTCTCCTTTGGTTGATGATACCATTGAAGTTCAGATAAACCAAGCCGCTATTACCTGGGATTTATTCCGATCGGGCGGTGCCGGTGGACAGAACGTGAACAAGGTGGAAACCGGTGTGCGTTTGCGTTACAAATACAAAGATCCTGAAACGGGTGAGGAAGAAGAAATTCTGATTGAAAATACAGAGACTCGTTCTCAGCTCGATAACCGTGAGAATGCCATGCGACTTTTGCGTTCGCAACTGTATGATAGAGAGTTGCAAAAACGCTTGGCTGAGCAACGGAAGATTGAGGCCGGAAAGAAAAAGATTGAATGGGGATCGCAAATCCGGAGCTATGTTTTTGACGACCGCCGTGTGAAAGACCATCGTACAAACTACCAAACCTCTGATGTAAACGGAGTGATGGACGGAAAGATTGACGATTTTATCAAAGCCTATCTGATGGAGTTTTCCTCGGAAGGAGAGAACGAATAACGAAACTTCCTGCTGCCTCTTTGGGCAGTAGGAAGTTTTCTTTTTTAAGGTGTTGCTTTTTCTAAATTAGTTAGTATATTTGGAACAACAAAGCAAAGATAGTTTGCTGGTTTTGTTGAACTTAATATAAATCATCACTATGAACAGAAGTCGTAAACTAAAGCACACCAAACAAGAAGAGATGCAGGCCAACCGCGTTTTGAAGATGCTATTTCTGGCATTATTCATTTTAGCACTTGTCCTGTTAGTCAGCTTCTCATTTTTTGCCTGATTGACCGGCTAGTTTTTCATGCTGACAAGCTTGCATGAAACTACAAATGCTTGTCAGCATGAAGATTTTATAACAACATTTACAATGAAAAAACAGTTTATTGCTTTTTCCGCATTACTTATGCTGGCTGCTGCCATGAAACTACAGTCGGCAGAGCCTGAAAATTCTTTAGTTAGTAAATCCTTGTCGGTACAGTCGGCCGATGAAAAGTTCAAATTGTCATTTGGTGGACGGATACAAGCCGATGGCGCTGTTTTTGTTGGAGAAGACTACCAGCCTTTGGGCAACGGGGTGGGTTTTCGCAGAGTGCGACTGGGAGCTACCGCAACTTTTGGTGATCACCTTTCCGGCAAGATGGAAGTTGACTTTACCGATGGCGGCTTTTCGCTGAAAGATTGTTTTGTGAAATACGACCTGCCACATAGCCTCAGTGTCAAAGCTGGCAATTTTAAGGAAAGCTTTGCTATGTCAGCCATGACCTCATCGGGCGATTTGATGTTTATGGAGAAGGCGAATGTGGTCTCTGCCTTCGCCCCTGAATATCACATGGGAGTGCAAGGAGAGTGGAGGTCAGGCTCATTTATGACAGCGGCCGGAGTTTACTTTAGAAGAATAAACGGTAGCAAAGAAAAAGACTATTCCGAAACCAATAATAAAGCAGGTCAGGACGAAGGCATATCATATACGGCGCGTGCCGTATGGATGCCCCTTTCCCCGGACAAGACCAGAGGGTTCCATTTGGGCGGTGCGCTCTCGTATCGCACCCCGAAAACAACAGTGGGTTCACTAATGCCCAACACAGTTCGTTATAGCACTACTTCATTATCATACATTAATAAGATTAAGTTTTTAGACACTGCACCTATTACGAATGTTGACAATGATTTGCTGGCAGGTTTAGAACTGGCGGCATTCCATAGACAGTTTCGCATGCAAGGCGAGTATATTCTGAACCATACCCATCGTAGTGGCGATTTGAGTACGGAGAAATTCAACGGCTTTTATATACAAGCAGGCTACCTGCTCTTTGGCGGACAACAGAAATACAGTACTTCCAGGGGAGCGTTTACGCAACCCACGCCCGGCAAAAGTTGGGGCGATTTGGAACTAGCTGCTCGTTTTGACCGTATCGACCTGAACGGAACTCAGGTAAAAGGAGGCTCGGCCAACGGACTGACTCTGGGATTAAACTATTACGCTACCCGTAACCTGAAGCTGCAACTCAACTACTCATACGTTGATAATGATAAATATGCCGATGCCTTTAACAGTGCGGCAGTGGGTTACAACAGTTCGGGTGAAAAGGTTTACGACGGCGAAAAAGTCGATGAAAACAGTGGAAAAGGAGGAAATGCTTACGGAATTCTGGGACTTCGCATGCAGTTAAACTTCTAAATATTGAACCATTCAAAGGAAATGATATATGGCGCAAGAGATAGAACGTAAGTTTTTGGTTCAGGGAGAGTACAAATCGTATGCATACGCCCACAGCCACATTGTTCAAGGTTATATCAGCAGTGCGCGTGGACGCACTGTTCGCGTGCGTATTCGCGATGAAAAGGGTTATTTAACGATCAAAGGAGCTTCGGATACTGCCGGAATGAGTCGTTATGAGTGGGAGAAGGAAATTCCGCTTGATGAGGCCCGTGAACTAATGACACTTTGTGAACCGGGTGTGATTGATAAGACACGCTATCTCGTTAAGTCGGGTGATCATGTCTTTGAAATTGATGAGTTCTATGGTGATAATGAAGGACTTGTTATGGCCGAAGTGGAATTGTCCCAAGAAAACGAATCGTTTGTAAAGCCCCATTTCATCGGAGAGGAAGTAACCGGAGATATTCGTTATTATAACTCACAGTTAATGAAAAAGCCCTTTAAAAGTTGGTGAATTGTTTTGTTTCGAACAATACCACTTCACAACTGTTATCAACATACTAGCATCTAAGCACGCTTCATGGAGAAACTCTACAACTACTTCCCGGCAGAATTGGTTACCTTTGTGTTGGTTACCCTTTTTTCTCTTCTAATCGGACTGAATCAACGAAAAATCAGTCTGAAACGTGAAGGGGAGACTACCCTTTTCGGAACAGACAGAACCTTTACCTTTATTGGTATATTAGGGTACCTTCTTTATATATTAGATCCCTCTGAAATGCGTCTTTTCATGGGTGGCGGACTTATTTTGGGACTGTTGTTGGGCATCAACTACTACGTGAAGCAAGCCCAGTTTCATGTGTTTGGAGTTACCACCATTATCATTGCGCTAATTACATACTGCCTGGCACCGATTGTATCTACCCAGCCGTCTTGGTTCTATGTCATGGTAGTCGTAACCGTGTTGCTCTTTACCGAAATGAAGCGCACGTTTACCGAAATAGCACAACAGATGGAAAATGACGAGATAGCCACCTTGGCGAAGTTTCTTGCTATCAGCGGTATTATACTCCCCATGCTTCCCAACGAGAATATCATTCCCGAAGTGAATCTTACCCCTTATAGTATTTGGTTGGCAACAGTAGTTGTGTCGGGCATATCATACCTTTCTTACCTGTTGCGCCGTTATGTTTTTCGCGAGTCGGGCGTACTGGTGTCGGGAGTGATAGGCGGATTGTATAGCAGTACAGCTACCATTTCCGTGCTGGCCCGCAAAAGCAGAACCGCCCAACTTAATGAAATATCCGAATACGTAGCAGCTATGTTGCTGGCTGTGAGTATGATGTTTTTGCGTTTCCTCATTCTTATTCTGATATTCAGTAAGGATGTCTTTTCTATTGTATATCCCTATTTGCTTATTATGGCCGTTGCGGCAGCAGCCTCTGCCTGGTTAACTTATGCACGTGACAAGCATCGCCAGAAAGCAGGCCAGCCAACCAGTGAAGAAGAAAGTAGCAGCAACCCCCTCGAATTTAAAGTTGCGTTGATCTTTGCTATTCTATTTGTTGTATTCACGTTGCTTACTCATTATACTTTGCTTTATGCCGGAACCGGCGGATTGAATCTTCTTTCGTTTATTACCGGCTTGAGTGACATTACACCCTTCATTTTGAACCTGTTGCAAGGTACCGGTGGGGTGGCTACTTTGGTAATAGCGGCTTGTAGCATGCAAGCAATTATCAGTAACATTGTGGTTAATATGTGTTATGCTATCTTCTTTTCGGGTGCACGCAAAGACCTCATCCCTCGAATTTTGGGAGGTTTCGGAACTGTAATAAGCATCAATCTCCTCCTGCTTGTTATTTTTTACTTTATCTGGTAAGATATAAGATCTGCTTATTTAACATTAAAAAGGAATAGGTTTTGTTTAATTAACGAGCAAACTGTTGTAAGGTATTGGTTATCATGTACTTTTGCGCATTGTTAAAATAAAAAAGATACTTATGAAAAACAAGACTTTCTTACTATTGCTGATACTTCTTGTATCATCTGTTTCACGGGCGCAAGCACCCAAAAATCCTCTTTTTATAGTCAAAGGTCTACTGCTGGATTCCATCACTAAAGAAGCCGAGCCGTATGCAACCTTGAAAATTGCTAAGAAAAACTCTCCTCAAAAGGCTGTAAAGATGGCTGTGACCGATTTGAATGGTAAATTCTCTGAAAAGCTATCAGAACCATCTACTTACATTCTTACAATCAGTTCGGTAGGTAAAGCAACAGTGCAGAAGGAGTTTACACTCACTGAAGAGTTAAAAACCATCGATTTAGGAACACTTTTTGTGAGTGACGCTACAAACGAACTAAAAGGAATAGAAGTTGTGGCGCAAAAGCCATTAGTGAAAGTCGATATTGATAAAATTGAATACAACATACAAGATGACCCCGATTCCAAAACGAATACCGTCATAGAAATGCTTCGAAAAGTTCCTCTGGTAACGGTTGACGGAGAAGATAACATTCAGGTAAACGGAAGTAGCAACTTTAAGATACACGTAAACGGCAAACCCAATACCATGATGAGTAGTAATCCAAAGGAAGTATTGAAAAGCATGCCTGCAAACTCCATCAAATACATTGAAGTGATTACCAACCCGGGCGCAAAATACGATGCCGAAGGAGTGGGAGGTATCCTCAATATTGTAACTATAGACAACCGTGGAGTGGAAGGGTATACCGTGACACTGAGTGGGAGTGCCCGAAATACAGGTGTTGGTGGTAGTGTGTACGGAACGGTGAAGAGAAATAAACTTACAGTAACGGGGAACTATAACTACAGCCTTAATAGTTCTCCTAAAAATTATAGTTCTGTTCTTCGTGAAGATTATACTGGAAAAACACGACTCACAACCGATAATGCCAATGATTACGACGGGAGCTTTCAATACAGTAACCTTGAAGCTAGCTATGAAATTGATACACTACGCCTGCTTTCCATGTCTTTTGGATTGTACGGAGGTGGTAATGATAGTAAAGGCGATGGTTTTACGCAAATGACAACGGATGCAGGATTGCCTGTGTATAAATATGTAGCTAGAAATAAGTCGGACGGCTCTTGGTATTCCATCCGCGGAAATATAGATTACCAACGTATGTTTTCTGTGAAGGATCGTATGCTGACCTTTTCTTATAAAATTAATACGGAACCAGAGAGTTCAGATTCTTATGCTTACTACTCGGACATGGAGATACCAGATGAGTGGAAGCAGCGTTTGGCGCTTGAAAACCGTCGTTCGGACGGAGAGACCAATACCACAGAACATACTTTCCAGACTGACTATACTACGCCTTTAGGCAAGATGCATACGCTTGAAACCGGTGCGAAGTACATTATACGTAATAATGTGAGTGAAAATAACGTTTCTCTGGCGCAAGGCGGAACGGATGATTATGCTTACAACGAAAAAAAGAGCAGTCATTACGAGCACTTAAATAATATTTTGGCTATTTACGGAGGCTATTCCTTTAAATACAAGACATTGTCGGCCAAAGCAGGACTTCGTTATGAGTATACTAGTCAGGAAGTGAATTACCTGGTAGGTACCGGGAGCGATTTTAACTCTTATTTGAGTGATTGGGTTCCTTCGGCTAGCATGGGTTTAAAAATAGGTCAGACTCAAAATCTAAGTCTCGGTTACAATATGCGCATTTGGCGCCCCAGTATTTATTTCCTTAATCCTTATGTTGATGACAGTAATCCGAGTGCCATTAGCTATGGTAATTCGGAATTGAAAAGTGAGAAAAGTCATGCTTTTAATCTGTCTTACAGTAATTTTACGGCTAAGCTCAGTGTAAACCTTTCGCTACGCCATAGCTTTAACAACAATAGCATAGAGAATTATAGCTTCATAAAAGATGGCATCCTGAACTCAACTTATGCTAACATTGGTAAGAGTCGCACTACCGGCATGAGCGCATACATCAATTGGAATGCTTCGCCTAAAACACGTATTTATGTGAATGCCAGCGGCAATTATTCCGATTACAGAAGCCCTTCTCAGAATCTGAAAAATAATGGTTGGTATGCTTTTGCATACGGAGGTGCACAGCATACCTTTCCACTCGATATTCGTTTAAGTCTGAACCTGATGGGTTCTACTCCTTACATTAGCATTCAAGGAAGAGGCAGCAGTTATTATGATTACGGATTGAGCTTGAACCGTTCCTTTATTGACAAAAGATTGACGCTAAGTGCATTTGCTTATAACTTCCTTAAAAAATATACAGATTATTCCAATTCAATCAGTTCGGCCAGTTTTTCGCAAAATACCAACAGCAGCTATTCACGCATGCGTTACGGGTTCAGTGTGAGCTATCGCATTGGCGAGTTGAAAGCCAGTGTGAAAAAAGCGGCAAGAACCATCAATAACGATGACGTGAAAGGCGGCGGTAGCTCCGAAGGAGGTGGCGGCGAGAATTAGTAAAGTGCTATTTCAAGGGCTTTACCAGAGACCAGTGTGTGTGAATGATTTTCCATTTGCCGGAAGTCTCCAAGCGGTAGACTTCCGTGCAATTCCATTTGTGCACCTCTTCCTTGTAGTAAGAAATGAAATTGTAGGTTAAAACGGCACAGCCGCCTGCGGCCTGCACAACCGGACGTATAAACTCATATCGGTCAATTTCAACTTTGCCTCTGATGGTCTCGTAAAGTTCCTTTAATTTGTCAATACCTTCCAGCTTTTGTTCCAAGAAAGGATCCATGTACACAACATCATCGGTAGATAACTCAATGAATCCATCGGGATCTCCTTTTGCCCATCGATCCATAGCAGCTCTTTCGAGTGCTATAATTGTTTCTTCAACAGGTTTATTGTCGGCTACAATCTTGTTTCCGACAGGTAGCAATAAACATAAAAATAATAACTTTCGTAAATTCATAATACTTCGTTTTTAGTGATGCAACAAAGATACAGTCCCGAAGATTTTAAATAACTGACATAATAAAGGCAAAAATGGTACTTTTTATGGTTTTTCTTTTCTTCTGAACTCACCAGGTGTTTTCTTTGTCAGTTTTCTAAAGAAACGAATGAAGTAAGAAGTATCCTCGAAGCCAAGTGTCATGCCGATTTCGTTAATGCTATGATCCGTGTACAATAATTGCTTCTTTGCTTCAATTAGCAGAGTATGCTGAATGTGTTTGGTAACCGGAATGCCTGTGTCGTTTTTAACCCGTTCGTTGAGATAATTGGGCGTAATGCACAGTTTGTTGGCATAGAAACTAGTTGAATGATGCACCCTGCCTTTTATGGATAATAACTCCATGAACCGGTCCGTGCAGCTTGTTACTATATGATTGGGCTGACAAGGTATTTTTTCAGAATAGATTCTGTCCAGATATTTAAGCACCTGATACAAAATAGCGCGGAGTAGGTGCTTGTCTTTATGTTGATAATTACTGATTTCCTTTTTAATTTGCCCCAATAGCTGGCAGATGAGTAGATATTCTTCCTCGTTGAGTGAAAGCAATGCCCGATTTCCCTGCGCATTGAAGAAAGCAATATTCTTTAGAAAATTCATATCGTTAAAAAACGTCAGCAGAAATTCTTCTTCGAATATCAGTGCCACCCCGTCTTTAATTCCCTTTACATCCCATTGTCTGTAATCTCCGGGGCGGGTAAAAATCACGTCACGGGTCTTAACCGGGTATTCTTGTTCGTTAATAGAAAAATGTCCTTCCCCTTCGGTAATGAATGTTATGTCGTAATAGGTGAGCCGGTGCAAAAGCTTTTGAGGCAGGTATTTTTTGATATCCTTCAGCGCCACAATATCAATAAGTAGCTCTGCTCCATACTTTGTTTTGTGGAAATTATACTCGGGTATAGCATTGGGTAAGGTCATAAAATGATGCCGTTTTATGTTTTGCTGCGCAATTTATAAAAAAAATGAAGTAATAATCCTGGTTTTATTGAATATAATGCTAAAGTTCTATTTATTGGTTCTATAATTCTATTTTATATAGTGGAATCGCTATATATTTGCTTTATCTAAAACTAATTTATTGTAATACTATGAGAAGATTTATTGTTTTTCTATTATTTTTTATGTTCGCTATTATTGAAACCTTTGCGCAATGGAAAGCTGTAGGAAGTAGAATTAAAACGGAATGGTCTTCTCAGGTTGATCCTTCAAATGTTCTTTCTGAATATCCTAGACCCATCATGGAACGGGATAAATGGAAAAATTTAAATGGTTTATGGAACTATGCAATCATTAATAAAGGCGAATCTCTACCTATTAAATTTGAAGGAGAGATTCTTGTACCTTTTGCTATAGAATCTTCATTATCGGGAGTTGGAAAACTAATTACAGAACAGCAGGAGCTTGTTTACCAACGATATTTTGAGATACCTTCATCTTGGAAAGGAAAATCTATTTTACTACATTTTGGCGCTGTTGACTGGAAGGCTGATGTATGGGTTAACAATATTAAAGTGGGCAGTCATACTGGTGGCTTTACCCCATTTTCATTCAATATCACATCTGCCATTTTAGCAAAAGGCAAGAATTGTGTTGTGGTTAAAGTTTGGGATCCTACAGATAAATCATCTCAACCACGAGGAAAACAGGTGAGTAAGCCAGAGGGAATTTGGTATACGCCTGTTACTGGTATTTGGCAAACAGTATGGATAGAACCTGTTTCTAATGCATACATCGAAGGTTTACATATCACTCCTGATATTGATAATCACTTGCTTATTGTAAAGACAGAGTTGGAAGGAAGCATTAATGCTGATGTAATAGAAGTAGAAGTTTATGATGATGAGAACTTGATATTAACAGAGAAAAGTATTTATTCTCAGCCCGTAGAGATTGTAATGCCTCAAAATGTAAAGTTATGGAGTCCGGATTCACCATTCCTTTATAAATTGAAGATTCGTTTGAAGAAGGGTAACGAAATACTAGATGCTGTTGAGAGTTATGCAGCGATGCGCAAGTATTCTGTACGTCGTGACTCTCATGGTATTGTTCGTCTGGAGTTGAATAATAAAGCATTATTCCAATTTGGAACTTTAGATCAAGGTTGGTGGCCCGATGGACTTTATACAGCACCAACAGATGATGCCATGTTGTATGATATAAAAAAAACAAAAGATTTTGGATTTAATATGATTCGAAAGCATATTAAAGTAGAACCTGCTCGCTGGTATACACATTGTGACAGACTTGGTATTATAGTTTGGCAAGATATGCCTAGCGGTGATAGCAATCCTCAATGGCAAAATCGAAAGTATTTTGATGGCATTGAAATGAAACGTTCATTATCATCTGAGGCTATTTATCGTAAAGAATGGAAAGAAATAATAGACTGTCTATATTCATACCCTTGTATTAGTACTTGGGTACCATTTAATGAAGCATGGGGACAGTTCAAAACAGCTGAAGTTGCGGACTGGACGAAACAATATGACCCCACCCGTTTAGTAAATCCGGCCAGCGGTGGGAATCATTATACTTGTGGAGATATTCTTGATCTTCACAATTATCCGGCACCTGAATTGTATCTTTATGACGCTCAACGGGCAACTGTACTTGGCGAATACGGAGGTATAGGTTTAGTTTTAAAAGATCATGTTTGGGAACCTGATAGAAACTGGGGATACGTGCAGTTTAATTCTTCAACAGAAGCAACTGATGAATATATAAAGTATGCTGAAAAGCTTTATCGACTTATTGAGAAAGGTTTTTCTGCTGCCGTTTACACCCAAATAACCGATGTTGAAGTTGAAGTGAATGGCTTAATGACATATGATCGTAAAGTAATAAAACTAGATGAAGAACGGATTAAAGAGTGAATTCTCGTATTTGTAATGCGTTAGAAAAATAATTTTTTGAAAATGACTATATGATATCAAAAATGGTAAGATTATTCCTTTTTTTGTTCATAATGGCTTCATTGCCTTCCTATGCGCAAAATAATATTCATTATTATTTTAGAACTTTAGATATAAGAAACGGGCTCTCTCAAAATACTGTTTATCAGATTCTACAAGATAAAAATGGTTTCATGTGGGTAGGGACCAAAGATGGTTTGAATAGATATGACGGCCTTTCTTTTCGGGTTTATAAGAAGGAAAATTCAACCTTAGGAAAGAATTTTATCACGGCACTTTATGAAGACCATAAAGGGAATATTTGGGTGGGTACTGATGGGGGAGTTTATATCTATAACCCAAAATTGGATTCTTTTTCAGCTTTCAATCAAGTTAGTAACAGCGGAATATGTATAAAAGATTTTGTGACTATGATAGGAGGTGATGAACACAATAATATTTGGATATCAGTAGAAAATCAAGGCCTATTTTCCTATCGTGATGTTGGTAAGGAGTTGACTAATTATTTGGGGAATTCAGGTTTAGCCAATGTGACTCGTTTTTGGCTTAGTGGAAAGACCTGTTGGCTAGCTTTATATGCTGATAATCTTTACTATTCAAAAGATAATTTTAAAACAGCTTTAAAACCATTTAGAAATTCTGAAGGGGAAGAAATATTTAAAGGTGACATAATAAATTGGCAAGTAAATGGACCGCATAATTGTGTTTACGTTGCTTCAGTCAATGGCTTAACTGAAATAAATCAGACAAGCGGTAAAACCAGAAGGCTATTGAATGCATACGTTCGTACGCTACAGTTTAAATCAGATGATGAGTTGTGGGCAGGAACAGAAACCGGCTTATACATTTATAACTTAACAAGAGATGTGTTAACTCATGTGACGGTTCCCAATCAAGATGATTCTTATGCATTATCAGATAATGCCATTTATTCTCTTTGCCGTGACAAAGAAAACGGTATGTGGATTGGTTCATACTTTGGAGGAGTCAACTACTATCCCTATCAATGGACTTATTTTGAGAAGTTTTATCCCAGAGATGATTTGAAACATTTTGGTCGTAGAGTTCGAGAAATTTGTGAAAGTAATGATGGGACATTGTGGATTGGAACAGAAGATAAAGGTTTGTTTAACTTTAATCCAATGACAGGTAAGATTGAACCTTTCGAACATCCTGCGATTTATAAAAACGTACATGGGCTCTGCTTAGATGAAGATGAACTATGGGTTGGAACTTTCTCGGGGGGCTTGAATAGAGTGAATTTACGAACAAAGCAAGTTAAACACTATTCCAAAGGTGATACTGAAAACTCAATGATGGCTAACGATGCTTTTACAATTTGTAAAACAGCCTCAAAAGATATTTGGATAGGAACAACCTCAGGCTTACTAAAATACAATCGAAGTACAGATGATTTTATGCGCATTCCTCAACTTAGAAACATGTTTACTTATGATATATTAGAAGATTTCAATGGTAATCTTTGGTTTGCTACTTTCTCTAATGGTGTATTTTGTTATAATGTACGTAACCGTAGATGGAAAAATTATCAATTTGATAAGAATAATCCTTCTTCATTGCCTTATAATAAGGTTATAGGTATTTATGAAGATAATAAGAAACGTTTATGGTTTATGACTTTAGGCGAAGGTTTTTGCCGATATAACCCTCAGACAGACAATTTTACCCGCTACAATATGTCGCAAGGATTTCCTAGTAATACCATTTATGAAATGATTGATGACAACAAAGGGAATTTATGGATTACAACAAATAATGGCTTAGTCTGTTTTAACCCGGAAGCAGATACTAAACGAGTATATACAACTGCAAATGGCTTGTTAAGTAATCAATTCAATTTTCAATCGGCATTTCGTGATAAAAAAGGACGCATTTACTTAGGAAGCATAAATGGATTTATTGTTTTTGATCCTGAGACATTTGTCGAAAATAGTTTTCTTCCTCCTATCGTTATTACTGATTTTTATTTGTTTAATAAACGTCTTTCAGTAGAGAGTCCAGACTCTCCTCTGAGAGGCAGCATTACATATTTGGACGAAATAGAACTTGACGCTAATCAGAATTCATTTTCTCTTCAAGTTGCTGCACTAAGCTATCAGGCTCCTGAAATGAATCGTTTAGAATATAAATTGGAAGGGTTTGACCGTGAATGGTATGCTGTTGGACGCAATTCTATTATTAATTATTCAAACCTGCCTTACGGAACTTATGTACTTCACATCAAAGGCTCTAATAGTGATGGAAAGTGGAATGCGGTAGAGAAAATTTTAAATATACGTATTCGCCCGCCATTTTATTTATCGCCGTGGGCTTATGCTGTTTATATTATACTTACTCTTTGCTCTTTGTTGAGCCTTATTGTGTTTTTTAGAAAAAGAACACGGCAAAAACATGTTCAAACAATGGAGAGGTTTGAACGTGAAAAGGAGAGAGAATTATACACCGCAAAGATTGACTTTTTTACGAATGTAGCTCATGAAATTCGTACTCCACTTACATTAATTAAAAGTCCATTAGAAAATGTTTTGACTTCTCGTTCTATTTCTGAGGATATAAAGGATGATCTTGAAATAATGGATCTTAATACTAATCGCCTGCTTGACCTAGTAAATCAGTTGCTTGACTTCCGTAAAACAGAGACACAAGGTTTTCAATTAAACCTTATAGAGTGTAATATTCCTGATATTTTGCAGAAAACATATAGGCGATTCAAACCTATGGCAAGACAGAAAGGTCTTGAACTTACTGTTGATTCTCCCGAAACATTATTTGCTTCTGTTGATGAAGAGGCCCTGACTAAAATAATTAGTAATTTGCTTACTAATGCTATTAAGTACTCTGATAAGCAAATATGGATTAAGCTTTATGCTGAAAACAGTGAACTATATTTATCGATGTGTAATGATGGGAATATAGTACCGTTGGAAATGCGTGATGAAATCTTTAAGCCATTTATACAATATAAAGCGGGAGTGCTGAATACGGCTTCTGGTACTGGCATCGGATTGGCTTTGGCGCGCTCTTTGGCTGAATTACACGGAGGAACGCTTCGCATGAATAATTCTTTAGATAATAATTGTTTTTTGTTGATGCTTCCGCTTGAGCATGTTCATTCAATGAATATCAAGATCAATAAAACAGAAGCAGATGAAGATAATTTGAAAGAATACGCATTACAAGTTCAGACCGGAATGTTCCGTTATACATTGTTGGTCGTTGAGGACAGTCTTGAAATGCAGGCTTTTATAGTCAAACAATTATCTTCTGAGTATCAGGTGTTGACGGCAGAAAATGGTGTAGAAGCGTTGAAGATTTTAGAAGAAAATACGATCAATCTTGTTATATCAGATATTATGATGCCTGAGATGGATGGACTAGAGCTGTGTGAACGTTTGAAGTCCGAACTTGATTACAGTCATATCCCAATTATTCTGCTTACTGCTAAAACAACTCTTCAGGCAAAGATTGAAGGGATGAAACTAGGTGCTGATGCTTATATAGAAAAACCATTTTCAGTTGAGTACCTAAAAGTTTGTGTCTCTAATCTTTTAAATAATCGGGAGAAACTCCGGGCTTCATTCTTGCATTCTCCTTTTGTACAAACTAATAGTATGGCCATGACCAAAGCTGATGAAGCTTTCCTTAAAGCATTAAACGAGATAGTTATTGCTAACTTGCAAAATCCCGATTTCTGTTTAGATGATATGTCTAGTCTGCTAAATATGAGCCGATCAAGCTTAAACAGAAAAATAAAAGGTATTTTAGATATGACTCCTAATGATTATATTCGTCTTGAACGTCTCAAAAAAGCGGCCCATCTTTTGAATGAAGGTGAGTGCAAGATTAATGAAGTGTGCTACATGACCGGATTTAATACACCGTCTTATTTTACTAAATGTTTTCAAAAACAGTTCGGTGTCTTACCTAAAGATTTTGTGAAATAACAAACGGATTGATTACAAAGATAGAACAATTGAGTCACATATCGTAGTATGCCCGACAAGAGGCGTTTTTTGGATTTATAGTTGTATAGATTGATAGGATATTTGCATCTTGTTTTATTAGATGAAGATATCTTTGAATCCGAAAAACCAATCAAATTGTGATACTATGAACCAGAAGCCTATGACGTAAAATTCCAATCAAGTACCTGTCTCTAACTAAATTATAAAGACAGGATTCTTTTCTCAAAATTGTAACCCAAAGCGGAATCAGTTTTCCGCATAGTTCAAAATCTAATTCTATAAAGATGATCAGGAAAATTTTATTCTTATTATTTGTTGTTTCCGCAGTTACAGTCTACGCACAAGAAGTGACGATTACGGGTACTGTAACAGATGTAAATAACGAGCCCTTGACAGGTGTAAATGTCATTGTCAAAGGTACTACGATGGGTGCTATTACTGATGTTGAGGGGAATTTCTCCCTTAATGGAAAGAAGGGCAGCATACTTGTTTTCTCCTATATCGGTATGCTTAATAGCGAACTACCCTACAAAGGCAGTCCAATGCATGTTGTGATGAAAGACGATGCAAAGACATTAGAGGAAGTTGTCGTTATTGGATATCAAACCGTGAAAAAGTCAGATTTGACGGGAGCTGTAGCTGTTGTCGATACCAAGGAAATGAAGAAGAGTGCAGCAGGAACAATTGTAAGTCAGTTGCAAGGTTTGGCTAGTGGAGTGAATGTACGTAGTACCGGTAGAGCGGGCGCAGATGCCTCCATTGAAATCCGTGGTATAGGATCTTTAAGCAACAACTCTCCTTTATGGGTTGTTGACGGAATGATAACAGATCCGGGTGTGGACTTCAATCCTTCGGATGTAGAGTCTATTCAAATTCTAAAAGATGCTTCGGCTGCTGCAATTTACGGTTCAAGAGCTGCTAATGGAGTAATCATTGTTACTACTAAGAAAGGGACGAAAGGCCCGATGAAAGTGAATGTAAGTGCCAAGGAAACATTTGAATGGAGTCCGAAATATGATTTGATGAATGCGGCAGAATACATTAAATATAATGATATTGCTTATAAAGAAGCAATTAAAGATGGTATTGCTTCTGTTACAACTACTCAACAACATTCATCTTATGACACTAACTGGCAGGATGAAGTTTTGAAAACGGCTTTGGTTCAGGACTATAACGTGTCACTCTCTGGTGGTGGCGATTCGGGAAGCTATTTCGTGTCGGCCGGATACTATAATAATGATGGCGTTTCTTATGGAAATACTTTTGATCGATACAGTTTCCGTGTAAACACGCAAGGGAAAAAAGGCTGGTTCTCTTTTGGCGAAAATATGGCTTATTCACTTACAAATACAGATCCTAATCAGACAAATACATATAATGATTTCCTGCGCATGATGCCTACTATTCCCTTGTATGATGAAAATAATCCCGGAGGATATGGCTACGGTGATGCTGCTAAGTATAATACATTTGGAACAAACCCTATTGCGCGTGAAAATCTGGAAGAACGTCATATCAGACAAAACCGACTGAATGGCTCTTTGTGGTTGGAATTCAAACCTTTCGATTTTCTGTCTTATAAGTTTAATGGAGGAATTGATCTTTATTTCTATGAAAACTCATGGTTCCGGGGAGAAGGAAACTGGACTCAGAATCAGGAACATCGTGATCCTGAAGGGCAAAAAGCTCGTGACAATACTTATAATATGTTAGTGGAGCACACGTTGAATTTCAATAAAGATTTTGGAAAACATCATATTGATGCAGTATTAGGTACAACATATCAAAAGCACGAGTGGGAAGGTTTGTGGGCTTCTCGTTTGAACTTTCCTCTTTTAGGTGATGGTAGCTATCTTGAAGTTTTGAATGCCGGACAAAGTAATCAACAAAATTCAAACAGTATTAGCAAGAATGCTATGATCTCTTATTTGGGGCGTGCCAATTATAATTACGATGATAAGTACTATCTGACTGCAACTTTTCGGCGCGATGGAACTTCACGTTTAACCAAGGAAAATCGTTGGGGAACATTTCCTTCTTTTTCTGCTGCCTGGAGAATTTCAAAAGAGAAATTTTTCAACTTACCTTGGGTGAATGATTTAAAAATAAGAGGAAACTGGGGCCGTTTAGGAAGTTCTTCCATTGGTGACTGGGATTATTTGGGAACCATAAACCAAAGTATTGTAACTGTCTTTGGCGGAGCGGTGGTTCCCGGGTCTACTCAAGTGAAAATAGTAAACAGTGGACTTGTTTGGGAAACAAAAGAAACCATCAATATCGGTTTTGATGCTAGTTTTCTGAAACAGCGTCTTACACTTAGTGCTGAATATTATCATTCAAAGACGAAAGATGTACTGACAGATATGCCAATAGCAATATCTACTGGTAACCAAGGAGGAGCTCCGAAAGCCAATGCTGCTAGCCTTAAGAATCAGGGCTTCGAATTGAGTCTTGGTTGGAGAGATCAAATAGGAGATCTTAAATATAGTGCAATAATGAATGTTACCACCTTAAGCAATAAGGTCATTGATTTAGGTTACGGAAAAGGACAAGTCGATTCAGGGCAAGCCAGAACCGTTCTTGGACAATCTTTAGCAGAGTTTTATTTATACAAGACTGATGGCATTTTTAAGTCACAAGAGGATATTGATAATTACATCACTTCGGGAGGGCAACCAATACTTATTAATGGTAAACGTCCTCAGCTTGGAGATGTGAAATATATGGATGAAGATGATAATGGCCAGATAACTGCTGAGGATCGTCAATTCTGTGGAAGTCCGTGGGCAAAGATGCAACTATCACTTGTACTTAATGCTGAGTGGAAAAACTTTGATTTTAGTCTGATGTGGAATGGGCAATTCGGAAATAAAATTTATAATGTAGCCCAATGGCAGGGACGTTTATTCTCTGATAATTCCAATTACATTCGCTTTAAGAAAGGAGAAGAACCTTATCAAGTCAATCCTAATTCAAATACACCTCGTATCATTTACGGAGATCAGCGTAATTCTATGGATGCCGACCGGTTCCTTGAAAATGGTTCTTATCTCAGAATGAAGAATATTTCTGTGGGTTATAATTTCAAGAAAGAGTGGCTTACTAACTTGGGGATTGAGAAACTACGCCTGTTTGCAACCGGAAGTAACCTGATAACATTTACCGGATATTCAGGTCTCGACCCTGATTTCGTGAATACGAATATATGGAACAGTGGAACAGATAGTTTTTCATATCCTAATACTCGTTCTGTTATGTTCGGTCTTGATTTGACTTTTTAACTTATCAATTTAGCTTAATATTATGAAGAAAATATATGGATTATTGATTGTCGGTGCATTGTCTTTGTGTACCGGATGTAGTTCCAGCCTGCTGGATATTGAAAATCCCAATGAAACAACAATTCCTACTTTCTGGAAATCAGCTTCAGATGCTGAGACTGGAGTTAATGCCTGCTATAGCTTCTTGTATAAAGAAGGTACCTGGATGCGCTGGTTGTCTTTTCGCTATGACTTGGCGTCTGATGAAGGATGGAGTTCTTCTCCCTGGATAGAACTGGGCGATTGGACCCGTTTCCTTTATACAAATTATAATTTTTACGAAGGGAATGTAGTACACTGGGAACATTTCTATGTCGGTATTTTCCGCTGTAACCAAGTATTGGCCAATGTTCCCGGTATTGAGATGGATGAGACCGAGAAGAATCAGGTATTGGCTGAGGCCTCTTTTTTAAGGGCTTTATGGTATTTCCAGATAAATCTCTTGTGGGAAAAAGGGACGTTGGTACTAGAACCTCAAGATGCTAATTACGTACCCAAAGATGCTTCTGAACAAGAAATATGGGATCAAATAGAGAAGGACCTGGTTTTTGCAGCAAGCAAATTACCCGAGTCATGGGATGCTGCTAATTTAGGAAGAGCAACTAAGGGTGCTGCTAAAGCGTTGCTTGGAAAAGCATACATGCAACAACACAAATTTGATCTTGCAAAAGAAGAATTGAAATGGCTTGTTGATAAAGAAGGTTCTTTGTATGGACTATTGTCTAATCGGGAAGATAATTTTACTGATCTAAACGAAAACAACAAGGAAGGTATCTTTGAAATTCAGTTCTCGGACCTGAACAAAGGGGGTACAGGTAATGATGCAAGCATGGCCTTTGGTTTTCAACGTACTCAATTCTATGCACCCAGTGGAATTGGTTGGGGCGACGGTAAGGCTCGCCGTTGGTTAGTTGATGAGTTCCTCAAAGAGAAGAGGGCAGATGGCAAGAATGATTTACGTTTATATAATAGTATTCTTTATAAAGGTTTTGCAACTGATTTCCCTGATCAGTCGGCCAAATATTATAACTATCAGGCTTCTAGCTGGCCCGCCGGCTGGGGACAAGATTCTCAGGATTGTTATATCCGTAAATACAACACCTCTTACTATCGTGAAAGGGAGGATTATTTTGCACGAAACAACTATCGCATCATGCGCTATGCCGACATTTTAATGAACTACGCAGAATGCCTTGTTGAAACAGGCAGTAGTGTGGCCGATGCGGCAGTGTATGTTGATAAAGTGAGAGAACGGGCTGGCTTATCTAAACTGAAAGATAGTCCTTGGAAAGAAAGCTTGAACTCTAAAGAATCCTTTATGAAGCGCCTTCAGACTGAACGAACCTTAGAACTTTGTTTTGAAGGTTGGCGATGGGCTGATATTAAAAGATGGGGATTACTTGATACACAAGCCGGTATTGATGAACTGAAAGTTCGAGACAAAGACTTTACTAATTTCGTTATAGGCAAACATAAACGTATGCCTATTCCTCAGAAAGAGGTGGATATCAGTAAAGTAAACGGTGAACCACAGCTTACTCAAAATCCAAGTTACTAAATCATAAATGGAGACTATGCCAAGAATACTTTGAATGCTTTTGGGCATAGTCTCCGTATATATAAACAAATACATTTATGCTTGTTACTCGAAAAGCAATATTGCCTTTTTTATTTGCTTGTTGTAACTCTTTATTTGCCCAAAATATTCAGAACCCTGTACTCACGGGAGTTGCAGATGCCGGAGTCATGAAATATAATGGCAAGTATTACCTTGGAGGAGTTCGTACAAACGGAGATTTCTATGTATCTGAAGATTTGGCCCATTGGAGTAAACCCATTCATGTTGTGTCAATGAACAACGATTGGAGTCAAAACACTGGGGCAGACAATAGTCAGATTCATGCAAATGACATGCTGTATTTGAATGGACAGTTCCATTTATACTGGTCGGTCAATTATTGGGGCAAAGACAAGCATGCCGTCCATATTGTACATGCACAAAGTCAGCATGTATTGGGACCCTACGTGGAACCCGATAAAAAAAGTTGGATGGACAATCGCATAGATCCCAAGTTATTTAAGGATGATGATGGACAACTTTATATGTATATGGTGCGGTTTACTGATGGAAATACCATCTGGGCACGCAAAATGAAAAACCCTTCACAGTTTGCCGGTGACCCGGTATGTTTATTTGCATCATTACCCAATACGTGGGAAACAATAGATAACAGAGTGGCAGAAGGCCCTTGGGTAATCAAGTATAGACAACGCTACTACATGATGTATAATGCAAATCATACCTCAACACATTGGGGCAATTATCAACTGGGAGTGGCTGAGGCCGACTCACCTTTAAGTTTTCAAAATGGTAACAAATATAGTTATCCGGTTGTAGAAAGTAACCAATCTATTTTGGAAGAAAATTACGTAGATATTTTGAGATATGATGGTAAGTATAATCCTTTTTTTGCTTATACAGAAACAAAACCATTGGGAGGTTGGACGCTCCCTGTTTACAAGGATTCTCATTGGAAACAAGGAGAAGGAGGATTTGCTGCAGAAGAAATAGCAGGGTCGACCACCCGAAGACTTGGGACCAAATGGGATTCTTCTTTTTTATGGCTTCGGAAGAACTTTACAGCACAGCAAACCAGCAATTTGGCTTTGCGTGTGTTGCACACGGGTGATACTAAAGTTTATTTGAATGGACTATTAATTTATGAAAAAGGGGGTAGCAATTATTGCATTGTAAATTTAGAATCCAAGCAATGCGCTATTCTCAAAGAGGGCAATAATCTATTAGCTATTGAAACCCAAAGAGGGCATTCGCCGTTTTTTGACGTTTCTTTGTTTGACATGAGAAATGATAAAGCTGATGATATTCTCATGACACCCGGACAACCTAATATTCTCAGAGGCCCCAATGGCTTTGAATGGTGGCTGGTTTACATGGCAAATAAGAACAACGACCAAAGAGGGCAATACATTAATCGCGTTCAGTTCTTTGATAAAACCATGTATGTTGACGGAATAACCGGTCCTCAGACAGCCGGATATCATCCCACACCTTCTTTGCCAACGTTCTCAATGAATATGGAAACAACCTCGTTTGGTGTACTGAAACAATTAAAACCATCAAATGCCTATTTGTTCGAAACTGCCATTAAAACCACCAGAAACGCAGGTGTTGTTGCTTGGTGGCAGGATGAAAATCATTATGCGCGGATCGGTTTAGATGCTGGCAGTCAGTGCTGGTATTTACAAACATGCATGGGTGGTTCTAAGTCCACACAAACTTTCCCCTTACCTACCGATTTTCGTTGGGGTGTATATCATCATTTTCGTGTGGAGAGAAATATGGGAATATTGAAGGTCTGGCTTGATGAAATACCGACCCCACAAAAACATCTTTTTTCAGATATAATTCCAGCTTTAACTCCCGGAGTTCCAGGAGTGTTTGATGAGTCGGGAAATGCGACTTTTGAAGGCGTAACTTATACCATCGGCTTCGACGACGAAGAAGTTACACTACCTGCCGAAAGAGATATACTAAAAGGAGAATTGCTTAGCCAATACGAATTGAGTTTTCAACTGTCTGGTTTATCCGAACAATCTGTTTCGGGTTCATATCCAATATATGTTGATAAGGACAATTATGTGAAAGCATTTTTTAATGGCTCCACCCGGATGTTTGATGTGACTGCTGTAAAGAAAGGACAGAGTTTGTGGCACAAAAAATATTCTCTAAGTTGTATACAAACAGTTTATACTGATGTGAAGTATACTGATTTTATAGAGAAGAACTATCGTTTCTCATCTCCTTGTTTAATCGATACCTTTTATTTAAATCGTCATGATGCAGATCATAAATCGACATTCGTTGATGATATGTTCAGCTTATTTACAATTGAATATTTACAAGAAGGTAAATGGCTGCCCATTAAGAATCAACTGGTGGAGATTGCAGCTCATCCGGCTTTTAATCGTTTGTCAGTAGAGCCAGTAAAAGCAGAGGGCATTCGTTTCACAAATAAAAACGCAGAAGATATTCAAAGGCACATTTATAAGTTGCGAGTTCATCAACAATTTAAAGACTCTTATAATTTTCGTGCAGTGAGGCGAAATGACAAACTCTATTTATTTGTCGATGGAAAAGAAATTGATGAAATTGATATTCAATATCCGGCATCACGTATTGGTCTTTGCACAGGAAAGACACCGGCTACTTATAATGGAATATTATATTATCACATAGAAAAATAAACCACATGAAAAAACATTTGATTTTTATTTATCTGTTGGCTTTGGGAACACTAACTCCTTGCCACTCGTGCTCCTCTGAATATACGAACATTGACGATGTTATTGTTGATGAAGTAGAACTTCCTGTCCCTTTGGGTGATCCGTTTATATTGTTGCATGAAGGTGTTTATTATGCTTACGGAACGCATGCTGCCGATGGAATAGAGGTGTATACCTCCAATGATTTGTTGACTTGGAAATACAGTGGGATGGCTCTTGATAAAAAGGATTCATATGCCGATCGCTGGTTTTGGGCACCGGAAGTTTATGCTGTAAACGGGAAGTTTTATATGTATTATTCTGCAGATGAGCATATTTGTGTTGCTACGGCAGATTCACCGGCCGGACCTTTTGTGCAGGCAAAACAAGAACCAATGGTTGCTGATGAAAAGTGCATAGATAATTCTTTGTTTATAGATGAAGACGGGACTCCTTATCTCTCTTTTGTTCGGTTTAATGATGGCAATAATGTGTGGATTGCTGAATTAGACAACGATTTGGTAACACTGAAAAAGGAGACGATGCACCCGTGCATTCACGTTTCTCAGTCGTGGGAGGAAGTATGGCCTCGGGTAAATGAAGGTTCCTTTATCATCAAACATAAAGGTCTTTATTACCTGACCTATTCTGCCAATAGTTATGAAAGTCCCTTCTATGGTGTTGGGTGTGCTACTGCTACAAATCTTATGGGTAATTGGAGCAAATATGAGGAAAATCCTTTGTTGCAGAATCCCGGAGATTTAACAGGAGTGGGTCATAGTGCCTTGTTTACTGATAAATCAGGGAAACTACGCATTGTTTATCATGCTCATAAAGATAAAAACAATATCCATCCGCGTGCTATGTACATTGGCGAAGTGTTTTTTGATAATGTGAATGGAGTTGATAGTATGAGAGTCAGTCATGAATACATAACCCCTAAATTAATAAAATGAAAAAAGATTTATTCGTATTAGCCTGCTTTTGCTTGGCATCCTGTTCGTCATCGGCACAAGATGAACGGCCAGAAGAAAAGGGGGATTATTATAAAAACCCTGTTGTAAATTATAGCTTGCCAGATCCTTCGGTCATACAAGGCGACGATGGTTATTACTATTTGTATGCGACCGAGAATATTCGTAACCTGCCCATTCATCGATCTAAAAATCTTGTTGATTGGGAGTTTGTTGGAACTGCTTTTACTGAAAGTACTCGTCCTTCCTTTGAACCTGAAGGAGGACTGTGGGCACCTGATATTAATAAAATAGGCAATCTGTATGTACTATATTATTCTATGTCGGTATGGGGCGGGGAATGGACTTGCGGCATCGGTTGTGCTACTGCTGATAAACCTGAAGGTCCCTTTACTGATCACGGTAAAATGTTTCGTAGCAATGAAATAAATGTGCAAAATTCCATCGACCCTTTTTATATAGAGGAAGGTGGTAAAAAGTACCTCTTTTGGGGTAGTTTCAGCGGTATATATGCCATTGAACTTTCGGATAACGGGTTGGCTCTTCAGAAAGATGCTGTTCCGCAACAAATAGCCGGAACGGCTTACGAAGGGACTTATATTCATAAGAAAAACGGTTATTATTACCTTTTTGCTTCTATCGGAACTTGTTGCGAAGGTCTCAAAAGCACCTACACCACGGTTGTTGGACGATCAGAAAGCCTCTTAGGCCCTTACGTGAACAAAAGCGGAGCGAGCATGATGAACAACAAACACGAAATATTGATTCAGAAAAATAACACTTTCGTTGGTGCCGGGCATAATTCAGAGATTGTGATTGATAAAATTGGGGATGACTGGATGTTTTATCATGCAGTAAGTACAAAGAATCCCGAAGGACGCGTATTGATGATGGACCGGGTAGAATGGAAAGACGGCTGGCCCGTAGTATCCGGAGGATCTCCTTCAACAACTTCTAACAAACCGGTATTTTAATAATTACATAAAATAAAAATAAAAATGAGAGTAAAAAGATTGTTCTGGGGATTTATGCTTCTGGTAGGTATTACTAATACAGAAGTTCTTGCTTATGCTCAGGAAGGTGTTTCGGCTTCCGTTTCCCTAAAAACGCCGGGTAATGATGCCCGGCATTATTCACTGTCTCTTTTGAAGCAACCTGATGGTTTGTATATTTGCCAGTTGCCTGAGAAATTACCGCTGATCATTAGTCGTCAGGTGTTTGATGTGAATGGCCGACAGCGTATCACTGTTGTTATCAAAGCGTTGGGTAATGTGTATTTTAATTACGGTGAACAACTTAAAACGGGCTATAATCATGCTGATTGCCAATTCTATATGCCTGGGTTTTGGTATCGCCGCAACTTACGTTCTCCTAAAGAAGCACCTTCTTTTCATTCTTCGGATAGTTGGCTGGTTCGGGAAGATCGTTTAAGTACACCGCTTACGGCTGTCTATAATACAACAAATGGGAAGTCGGTTTCGGTTATTCGCATGGATGCATTCAATAAAGAGGCACTTACAACTCATAAAGAAGGCGAAATTATTCTTTCGGGCGCAACCTCTATTGGTTACACAGGATTCCAGAATCTGAATGGCATGACAGTGCTTTCTTACGGTTTTCCTTATAAAGAGGCTCCTAAAACTTATATTCGTAAATTAACACTAGCTCCCGCCGTTGAAGCTTTTCAATTACTAAAAAAGGGTGAAAGCGTTCAACTAACGTGGGAACTGGCTCATGGCGAGTCTGCTGACTTTTCCGAATTTGTTCAGCATACTTGGGAATATAGCTATGACACTAACCGCCCGAAGCCTGTTGAAACTCTATTTTCCGTTGACCGCATGAAAGAAGTTATGAGTAATTTTTTTGTGGAAAGCTATGTGGGGGAAACTCCGACTCATTATTATTCAGGCGTTGAACTAGAAACTTCTACTTGCGCTAATACAGACGTTGCCGAGGTTGGCTTTGTGGGACGCACCTTGCTTAATGCTTATAATGCTTTGGAATATGGCGAGCAGCAGAATCGTGCCGACTTAATTAATAATGCTGTGAATATATTCAATACCTACTTGCAAAATGGTTTTTCTGCTGCGGGCTTTTTTAACGAAGTAGTTCACTACAAACGCGGTAATATAGAAAGTAATCACAGCATTCGTCGTCAGTCCGAGGGTGTATATGCAGTGCTGCATTACCTGAATTACGAAAAACAACACAAACGCAAACATCTTGAGTGGGAAAAACGCGTAAAAGCAATGCTTGATCGTTTTTTACGTTTACAAAATGTCGATGGTAGTTTTCCACGTAAATTCAAAGATGATTTCTCTATAGTTGATGAAAGTGGTGGCAGCACACCATCGGCCACGTTACCATTAGTTTTGGGATACAAGTATTTCAAAGATAAACGCTATTTAGCCAGCGCCAAACGTACGGTCGATTATTTGGAAAAGGAATTGATATCGAAAGCCGATTATTTTTCATCGACTCTTGATGCCAATTGTGAAGATAAAGAGGCCTCCTTGTATGCCGCTACTGCGGCTTATTATCTGGCTTTGGCTACTAAAGGAACCGAACGGTTGCATTATACTGAATTAGCTAAAAAAGCCACTTATTTTGCGCTTTCATGGTATTACACCTGGGATGTTCCTTTTGCTGAAGGACAGATGTTGGGTGACATAGGACTGAAGACGCGCGGCTGGGGCAATGTTTCTGTGGAGAATAATCATATTGATGTGTTTGTTTTTGAATTTGCCGATGTGCTGCGCTGGCTTTCCAAAGAATGCAACGAACCTCGATTTGGTGAGTTTGCCGCTGTTATTTCAACTTCTATGCGTCAGTTGTTGCCTTACGAAGGTCATATGTGCGGCATTGCTAAAGTAGGTTACTATCCTGAAGTTGTTCAACATACCAACTGGGATTATGGACGCAATGGCAAAGGGTACTATAATAATATATTTGCCCCGGGTTGGACAGTCGCTTCCTTATGGGAGCTGTTTACTCCCGGACGTGCTGAAAAGTTTATATTAAACCGATAAAGTGTTTGTTCTCGGTCTCTTTGTCAGTGGCTTCTCCACTGCTGAAGGAGGCTTAGCTCCTTACTTTATCTGAGTAAACAGTTTACAGCTGGTTGCAAAACTTCTTGTAGACCCGGGTGTAGGGCACTGGTACACCCGGGTCTACAGACCGAGTACATGGGGGTGTACAAACTGTGTACATCCGGGTGGAGACGAAATTTGCTCACCTGCAAAATAAATCGTATAAGCATGCTGATGAAAAACCTTCTATATAGGTTATAAATAGCTATATGCTTGTAAGGAATCAATGCAGAAAAGTTGGTGACACTTGGTGATACTTGGTGAGGCTTTTTTTTAGCCAAGTGTCACACGAAATAGATTGATTATAAGGCTCTTATAAGGTTGGTGATACTTGGTGATACTTTTTTTCATGCTTTTTATGTAGAGATTGGATCATTACTAGTCCGTTTGGTGATTTTATCCAGAGCCATAAAAAGAACATTTTATGGCACAAAAAAAGCAGTTACTTGTTGTAACTGCTTGATTTGAAGGTGGTGCCACCAGGAATCGAACCGGGGACACAAGGATTTTCAGTCCTTTGCTCTACCAACTGAGCTATGGCACCTTGCGTGATTGCGGGTGCAAAGATAGATATATTTTTTAATACTGCAATATCTGCGTGGTTTTTTTGCAAGAAATTTAGTCGATTCTTTGCCTTTTTAATTTTTTGATTTACCTTTGTGCCCGCAATTGATCGGAATGTAGCGCAGTTGGTAGCGCACTACGTTCGGGACGTAGGGGTCGGGCGTTCGAGTCGCCTCATTCCGACATATAAGGCCTGGTTCTCAATGAATTAGGCCTTATTTTATTGTGTGGCATATCCTTTGCCTTTTTATTTAATTGTTTTTTCAAATGAATATGCATACATTTGCGTGTATCATTTGTTATATCTTAAAGCTCAAACAATCAGACGGGTTATTTTGCAACTTAGCGGTCCACATAATATGAACTTTATTTCCGAAGAACGGCTAAATCAGCTGATGGCTGACGAACTTGATTTCCTCTTTATCATGGATATGGACGGAAAAATACTCTTTACCAATATTGCCACACATTCTTTGCTGGGTTATGGCAATGAAATAGTGGGTTGTAATTTCATATCATTGTATCTACCGCAACATCGTGAGGAGGTAGGAGTTATGTTTCCGTTGGCTGCCAAAGGTGATGTGGAACATTGTCCGTTCCCATTGCAGAAAAAAAGACAAGGTGTAGTGCCGGTTGATACCAAATTCTACGTGGGATGGTGGAATGAAGAAAATGTATTGGTTGCTGTAGCGACTAACCTGTCGGCTCACCACTTCACTCAAGAGGTCTTTTATCACATCTTTAATTCGGCAGAAATAATGATGGTTCTGGCTTCAACCGATGGTAGATACATCTATAATGCCAATCAAACTTTTCGTAAGGCTAGCGGTTATACCATTGAAGAGTTGTCTGGTCAGGAACTGACGGACATTGGTTTGTTTCTGAATGAAGAACGTTTTCGCAGAATTATGGCTAGGTATGTGAAGACAGGTACTGCAAAGGGAGAAGCAACAGTAAAAACCAAATCGGGCGAGTTAATGACTTGTCTCTTTTCCATTGAAAATATTAAGATTAGCGATAAAGACTATCTGTTTGCCGTTGCAACAGATATTACCGAAAGGAAGCAGGTAGAAACTAAGATGCGCTACCTTCTTTATCAGCAAAAGCTGTTGGCAGATGTTGCGCAGTTATTTAATACAACGGTTGATTTCAATGATACGATAAATAAAGTGCTCCATTTGGTCGGAATGCATTCGGGGGTCAGTCGAATTAATATAACGAAGCTCATTGATGACGGAAAATACTATTCTACTATTTATGAATGGTGTGCTGAAGGAATTAGTCCTTTAATAGAGTTGACGAAGCGGGTTCCTGTTGATGCAATTCCAGATTGGAATAAACAACTATCAGAATTGGGGAGTGTACTGATTGACTTTAAGAATGTGACGAATATATCTGATAATCTGAAAACTTTTATACAACAAATAGGAGTAAAGTCCATATTGGCATATCCGCTCTATGTGCAAAATGCGATTTGGGGGTTTTTGGCTTTTGATGATTGTGCGAAATATAAGGTCTGGCAGCCCGAAGAACGTCATTTGATGCATGTAATTGCTAATAATATTGCCAGTGCGTTGGATAGAAAGGCGTATATCGAACAATATAAGAATAGTGAGCTACGTTTAAGAATGGCTTTAGCCAGTGCCAAGGAGGGTATGTGGGATTGGAACCTTATAACCGATGAAGTCTATTTTACGGATAGTTGTTTCACAATGTTGGGATTTGATGCCGGTGAAGTGGAGCCTACAAGCCGTCATTGGAATGAATTGGTGCACCCTGATGATTGGCCGTTGGCACAAAAAGCTTTTGCAGAACATCGGTTGGGTGGTAGTGAATTCTATGAGATTGTATTTCGGGTAAAGACCAAAGGTGGGGGATGGAAGTGGATACTTGACCATGGTAAGATTGTTGAAAGCGATGCTAACGGGGTACCTACACGGGCTGTTGGAACGCATATTGACATGACTCAACAGAAAGAAACGGAACACAAACTTCAAGAACTGCTTACTACTAAGGATAAGCTTTTCTCTATCATTTCTCATGATTTAAGGGGACCAATAGGTAGTTTCATGCAGGTAATTGAATTGTTGACCAGCGACGTGGAGATTGCTCCGGAAATGCAGGCTGAATTGTTGAATGAACTGAAAAGTATGTCGCGCAATACTTATTATTTGCTTGAGAATTTGCTCAACTGGTCGCGTTCGCAGCGAAGTGAAATTGAGTATGCGCCGCGCATGATACTAGTGAATGATGTGGTAACCGAGAACATTTCTTTGCTAAAAGGTACAGCATTGCAAAAGGATATCACCCTGAAGTTTGATACGGAAGTTTACGTGAATGCTTTTGCTGATTACAATATGGTGAATCTTATTTTGCGTAATTTGCTTTCAAATGCTATAAAATTTACTCCGCAGGGAGGAGTTATTGAGGTGTTGCTGACTCATGATGATGAATGGGTAGCAGTTACCGTGAAAGATAGTGGAGTGGGAATGTCGCAGGAGGTAGTTGAGAAGTTGCTTGAACGTGATCATTATCATTCTACTTATGGTACGAATAATGAAAAAGGTTCGGGATTGGGTTTAATGCTTTGTAGTGACTTTGTTAAAAGAAACGGTGGTTCATTAAGGGTTGAGAGCCAATTAGGCAAGGGGAGCTCTTTTATCTTTACGCTTCCGTTGCATGGCATACCCGAGGGTGAATCTTTGGTCTTATAATTAGTTTTTCTTAATATGCTGACATTTGTAATTGGAATGTTTGCTTGATTTTATTTCATGGGGGATTTGTTTTTAATGACTTATGGCAAGGTTTATGGGCTCTGCCGAGTTATAGTCATGTGTGTTATTCAGAGCCCCTGTGATAATATGTTACGTAAACTTTTAATTATGATTTCTTTTGTGTGTAATATCGGTTTGTCTGCACAAGTTCTTTCAAATGTTCATATCATTCCGCAGCCTCGGGAAATGTCGGTGGCTCATGGAACGTTTCGAGTAACCCGCGAAACATTCGTCGTTACGGGGCAGAAAGAGTTGCTATCGGTTGCAGATTATTTTTGCAAGTATACTACTGATTTGCTGGGGCTTTCACTGTCTGCTCGAAAAGTAAAGAGTAAAGAGATTGATTCGATCCGTAAAGCCATTGTTTTGCAAAATCTAAATAATGGAAGAGTTTCGGGAGGTTATCAACTGGAGGTTACCAACAAGGGTATTGTCATTAAAGGAAATGATGCGGCGGGGGTATTTTATGGAGTGCAGACATTAATTCAATTATTGCCTGTGAAAGCTGGCGTGTTGGCTGATATTCCACTTGTAACGATACATGATGAACCTCGCTTTGCGTATCGAGGAATGCACTTGGATGTGGTAAGACATTTCTTTCCTATTGCCTATATCAAGCGTTACATTGATTACATGGCACTACATAAAATGAATTATTTTCATTGGCATTTGACTGATGACCAGGGTTGGCGCATTGAAATGAAGTCTTATCCTAAGCTGACTCAAATCGGGGCTTATCGGAAAGGGGAAATAGAGGGAATATATCCTGGTGTATATAAGGAATTGCCTTATGGTGGCTTTTACACACAAGAGGAGATTAAGGAAGTTATAGCTTATGCCGCCGAACGTTTTATAACGATCATACCCGAAATTGATATTCCTGGTCATTGTATGTCAGTGTTGGCCGCTTATCCTGAGTTTGGTACTGTAAACGATGCATCAAAGGAGTGTGCATTAACATGGGGTATATATAATAAATTTAATAATGTACTGGCTCCCAAACCAGAGGTGTTCAGCTTTCTGAAGGGTGTTTTTTCTGAGCTATGCAGCTTATTTCCTTCGCCTTATATTCATGTGGGTGGTGATGAGTGTGCTGTTCGATGGTGGAAAGAATCTGAAGAGACTCAGTCTTTCATGCGTGCTCATCGTTTAAAGAATGAAAAAGAATTGCATCGCTATTTTATTCATTATGTTCAGGAGGTGGTAAATGCCAAAGGCAAAACATTGGTTGGATGGGATGAAATACTTGAAGGAGGTGTTTCAGCAGATTGTGTTGTGATGAATTGGAGAAAGTCGGCCCAAGCTGTTAAAGCTTTGAAGAATGGGCATCAGGTAATTGTTACTCCATCGGCTTATACTTATCTGAATATAAAAGAGTCACGCCGTCAGAAGGAGTTAGGCTTTCCGGGCTTTCTTCCACTAGAAAAAGTATATGATTTGCCTATATTACCCGATAGTTTGTCTGATGAACAGAAAAGTAGAGTGCTGGGTGGGCAAGGGTGTATGTGGACTGAATATGTTTCTACTCCTGCAGAGTTGGAATTTGCTTTGTTTCCCCGTATGTCTGCTCTCGCTGAGCGGTTGTGGAGCTTTGATAAAGACTGGGTTCGGTTTACACAGAAACTTCAAACTCAGTTTGATCGTTATGATTTATGGGGAGCCAATTATTCGGAAGCGGTTTTTCGGATGCTTGATTTAGAACATCCATATAGATAAATAAAAAGGTGTCAGTAAACTGGCACCTTTTTCTCACATTTAGTTGTGAGCATTCATGTAGACTTCTTCTCTCTTGTCTGTCTTAGAATATTTTTTTCCCGTCAATCAACTGAATGGCTGCGGTGTATTGGTCGTACGGAACTGAAAGACGTATGCTGTTGAGGTCTTTGTCTTTTATGGATACTTTTATATAGGATGCAGTGAGTAACTCAATGACTGAGTTTACTTCCCAAGGGCTACCTGCAAAAACATCTACTAAAGACTTTTTTTTATTTGTTACCATTGTTTTAATGCTGACTTAGTTACGGCTGCAAATATAGATGTTTTTTTTGTACTGCAAATAAATCCGTTTTATATTCTGAAACAAAAATGTAGTGCAAACGTTACCGAAACATCGTTTTGCTACATGTTTTAACAATAAAAGGCTGCAAATTACTATTTTTAAGTATTTGCAGCCTCGAGATAGGGCTAATTGCCGACAGTATGTTTTTATTTCACATCGTTCTCTCGGATTTCAACTCGTCTTATTTTACCGCTAATCGTTTTGGGAAGTTCGTTTACAAACTCAATGACCCGCGGGTATTTATAGGGCGCAGTTACTTTTTTTACGTGATCTTGCAATTCCTTAATTAAATCTTCTCCGGCAAGATGCTTATAATCATGCGCCAAAACAATAGTCGCTTTTACTACTTGTCCGCGGATGTCATCAGGTACACCGGTAATAGCACATTCAACTACTGCTGGATGTGTCATTAAAGCGCTTTCTACTTCAAAAGGACCAATTCGGTATCCTGAACTCTTAATAACATCATCGGCACGGCCTACAAACCAATAATAACCGTCTTCGTCTTTCCATGCCACGTCTCCCGTATAATAGATATGATCATGCCAAGCTTCTTGTGTACGTTTTGCATCGCGGTAATACTCTTTAAATAATCCCAAAGGCTTTCCTTTATCGGTGCGGATTACAATCTCTCCTTGTTCACCGGCTTCTACTGAACGGCCTTCTGCATCAATCAAATCCATTTCGTACTGAGGATTTGGTACTCCCATACTTCCGGGTTTTGGCTCCATCCAAGGGAATGTTCCAATGGTGAGTGTGGTTTCTGTTTGTCCGAAACCTTCCATCAGCTTAATTCCTGTTAGCTTCTTAAACGTTTCGTATACGGCAGGGTTTAGTGCTTCACCGGCAATGGTGCAATATTTGAGCGACGACAGATCATATTTAGTAAGATCCTCGCGAATGAGAAAACGAAAAATGGTGGGAGGTGCACAGAGTGATGTGATGTGGTAATCGTGTATCTTTTTGAGTATTTCCGCTGGTGTGAATTTCTCATGATCGTAAACGAATACATTGGCTCCTGCTATCCATTGTCCGTAGAGTTTCCCCCAAACGGCTTTTCCCCATCCTGTATCGGCTATCGTTAGGTGTAAGCTTTGTTCGTTGAGATTGTGCCAAAAACTTGCCGTAACAATATGTCCCAATGGATAAGTGAAGTCGTGTGCTACCATTTTGGGCTGTCCGGTTGTTCCTGAAGTGAAGTACATTAAAGAAATGTCATCATTCTTATTTGCTTCTTTAGGGCGGGTGAAAGGAGTAGCTTTTTCAATTCCTTCATGAAAATCAAGAAAACCTTCTGGTATTTCGGGACCTACACTAACCAACTTTTGAACGGTTGGTGAGTCAGGCATGGCATCGACAATGTGTTTGGTAACGCTTTCTTCACCTGCTGCAACAATCATCTTGATACTTGCTGCGTTGCAACGATACGCAATATCCTTTTTAGTGAGCAGATGAGTTGCCGGAATTACCACAGCGCCAAGTTTATGCAGTGCTACTATGCTAAACCAAAACTCATAGCGTCTTTTCAGAATCAACATAACCATATCCCCGTGTCCAATGCCTAAGCTTTGAAAATATGATGCAGTTTGGTCTGTATAATGCTTCATTTCGCCGAATGTGAATTGGCGGTGTTCACCCTTATCATTGGTCCACATCAATGCGGGTTTTTCAGGCTGTTCGGCAGCCCATGCATCCACTACATCGTAACCGAAGTTGAAAGAGTCAGGCACGTTGATTTTAAGATTCTCAATAAAGTCTTCCTGTGAAGTAAAGGAGGTTTTTGATAAGAACTTTTCTATCATAATGATTGATTGTTTGGATTATCGGAAGTTATTTACATGATAACTGCCAAGAATTTTACGGTTTGTTGATTGAGGGCTTTCATTCCGTGAGGTATCTTTGAGTCAAAATAGATGCTGTCACCTTCATTTAGGATAAGCTCTTTTCCTCCTATACAAAAAAGCATACTACCTTTAAGTACAAGATTAAATTCTTGTCCGTTATGGCTGTTCTGTTGCATCGGTTCGTCATCATTTTTAGGTTCTACGGTGACGATAAACGGATCGGCATGGCGATTCATAAATCCTGCAGCAAGAGATTGGTATTTGTATGCCTTACGGCGTTCAATAGATGTTCCTTTGCCACTTCTGGTAATAAAATAGGTGCTCATTTTGGGTTCCTCACCAAACATGAGTGCCTCAAGAGCAATATTATATCGGCGGGCTATTTTTTGGAGCATACTTACCGATATATCATATTGTCCGCTTTCTGCATGAAGGTATTCTTCTTTAGTTAATTCGCATTCTTCTACGAGAGTGTCTACACTTAGCTCCAGCACATCTCGCAACCCGCGAAGACGTTCCGCTATCTGTTTAATTTGTTCATCCATGGTTTGATTGTTTTATTTTAAACTAGCTTTCATTGCATTGATAATGGCCGATGTGAATCCTCCATGCTCAAGCTCGTTAATTCCCTTTATAGTGAGTCCGCCTGGTGTGGTAACTTTATCTATCTCAACTGACGGATGGCTTTCATTGGTAAGAATCAGTTCTGCCGCTCCTTTTACAGATTGGGCTACCATGCGAGCGGCGTCTTTCGGATAAATACCCATTTCTACTCCGGCTTGCATCGCTGCCTGTATATATTTTAATACATAAGCAATGCCGCAAGATGTTAGAGCCGTGGCTGCGCCCATTTGTTTTTCATCAATAAGCATGGCTACTCCCATTTCATTGAAGATGTTGGCAAGTAGTGCTTCTTGTTCTTTGCTTGCGTTGTGTGAAGCCAATAGGGTCATACTTTGCATCTGTGATATTGCCGTGTTCGGTATGATACGGAAGATTGTAGCCTTTTCTCCGATCCATTGCTCGTATTCAGCGAAAGGTATTCCTGCTGCAACGGAAGCGATAATCTGTTTTTCGGTTTGTAGAGTTAGTCCTTCAATGACTTCTTTTATGAACCATGGCTTGACTGCTAGAATTATAAGATCGGCTTCATTGATTGCCTCCTGATTATTGCAGGTGGTTTTAATTTGTGGATTGAATTCCTGGATAGCGCATAGTTTGCCTTCCGATGGATTTGAAACGGTGATATCTACGGGCCGAATAAGGCTGCCTTGCGCCATTCCTCTAGCTATGGCACCACCCATATTTCCTGCGCCGATAATTGCTACTTTCATGTATTTAAATTTTAGTTCCAACATGTTCTTTATGAAGAATGTGCCAATAGCCATGCTGCAATAGCAAGATGATGACCATTGACACATCTGTCATTTATTACTGCAATAGCGGCAAAGTTACAAGATTTATGTGCAAATGATAACTTTGCAGCAAAAAAATTCAGTTTCTCAGCCTAAAACTTTTTTGAATCGTTGTAAGAATTCATCTGCCTGTTCTATACTCAAGCAAAGCGGTGGCAACAAGCGAATGACATTGGTTCCACTCACTCCCGTAAAGACTTTCTCTTCATAAAGAAGTTTGTTGCGGATTTCTTTTACCGGTTCCTCAAACTCTAATCCTATCATTAACCCACGACCTCTCACGTCTTTGATTTGTGGGAAGGTTTTAAGTTGTTGTAGCAGGTATTGCCCCACTTGTGCTGCGTTTTCTGTTAAATGATCTTTTTCAATGACATCTATTACCGCTAAAGCAGCTGCACAAGCTAAATGGTTACCTCCAAATGTTGTTCCCAACATGCCGTAAACCGGTTTAAATATAGGCGATATAAGTACTCCAGCAATTGGAAATCCGTTGCCAATTCCTTTAGCAACAGTGATTATGTCGGGCTTGATTCCGGCATATTGATGTGCAAAAAACTTGCCACTTCGTCCGTAGCCGCTTTGTATTTCATCAAGAATTAATACGGTATTTGTGGCAGTACATGCTTCACGAAGTTCTTTTAAAAAATCATCGTCGGGTAATTTAATACCTCCTACTCCCTGTATACCTTCTATAATGACAGCGCATACATCATTCATAGACAGTTCTGCTTTGACTACCTCTATGTCGTTAAGCGGCAAGTAGGTGGTATGAGCATTATTGTTGATTGGAGCGATAATTTTAGGATTATCTGTAGCCTCAACAGCCAAAGAGGTGCGTCCGTGGAAAGATTTGGAAAAAGAAATGATTCGTGTTCTTCCGTTATAAAAAGATGCCAATTTTAAGGCATTTTCATTTGCTTCTGCACCTGTGTTGATCAAAAAAAGTGAATAATCGTCGTAACCGGACAGAACTCCTAGCCGAGTTGCAACTTCTTGCTGTAATTTGTTAATCACAGAGTTTGAATAGAATCCCAACTGGGCGACTTGCTTTGTTATCATATCCACATAATGGGGATGACTATGTCCGATGGATATAACTGCATGTCCGCCATAGAGATCGAGGTATTTAGTACCGGTTTCATCCCATACGTAGCAACCTTCTCCTTTTACAATGTTGATGTTAAATAGCGGATAAACATCGAATAATTTCATGATAAAATCCTCCTTTGCACCTGCCTGATATTCTGGAAACAGGAGGCAGGTGATTAATAACTATTTGTTTTAATATTAATATAATTCTTAAAAAGCAGCTGGCTTCAGTCGAAGACCAACTGTCTCTTCAAGATTAAACATGAGGTTCATATTGTGAACGGCTTGTCCCGATGCTCCCTTTAGCAAGTTGTCGATGCAGGAGATTATGAGTAATTTATCACCATGTTTCTCTAGGTGAATAAGACATTTGTTGGTGTTTACAACTTGTTTAAGATCAATGTTTTTGTCGACAATGTGTACAAATGAATCTCTTTCGTAATATTCTTCGTAAATACGGGTAATTTCATGGAGATCGACTTTGGTTTTTACTACCAATGTCGCAAAGATTCCTCGAGGAAAATCTCCACGATATGGGATAAAGTCAATTTCAGCATTGAAACTGTTTTGTAATTGTGTTAATGATTGCTTAATCTCAGGAATATGCTGATGATCAAATGCCTTATATATACTCATGTTATTGTTGCGCCAGCTAAAATGACTGGTTGAACTTGGCTTTACACCAGCACCTGTGCTACCCGTAATAGCATTTACGCTGATGTCTGAGTTAAGCATTAGATGTTTGGCTAACGGAAGCAATCCTAACTCAATGCATGTAGCAAAACAACCGGGATTAGCCACCCGGCTGGCTTTGCAGATAGCCCGGCGGTTAAGCTCAGGAAGTCCATAAAGAAAGTTGTGCTCACTGCTTGCTATGCGATAGTCCATTGATAGGTCAATGATCTTCAGACTTTCGGGAATGTTGTGGCTTTCCATAAACTTCCGTGTATCTCCGTGGGCAGTACAGAAGAATAATACATCGATTTTGTCCAATGGTAATTCATCTGTGAAGGCCAAATCGCATTCACCATACAAACCTCCATGTACATCGGTTATTCTATTCCCTGCGTTACTGCTGCTATTGACAAATACAATTTCTGCTTCAGGATGGTTGACTAGTAGACGAATAAGCTCACCTGCGGTATAACCTGCCCCACCTATAATTCCTGCTCTAATCATACTTAATTGTGTTGAATATTATTTAATTTATTTGCCGTTCTTTTTTTGGTTGGCATAATATACGCGTAATGGAGTTGAAAGTATTTTGGTAAAACCTTTAGCATCCTCTGCTGTCCATCCTTTTTGTACTTCACCATATTCGCCGAAGTCCGTTTTAACAAGATCATAAGTTGATTCTACTCCAACAAGAGTGTAGCTATAAGGACGAAGTATAATACTTACTGTTCCGTTAACATTACGTTGTGAACTCTCAAGCATTGCTTCAATATCGCGCATAACAGGCTCAAGGTATTGAGCTTCGTGTAGAAACATGCCATACCATGTGCCAACCTGATCTTTCCAATATTGCTGCCATTTACTTAGGGTATGTTTTTCAAGCATTTTGTGTGCATTGATAATTAGCATAGGAGCAGCAGCTTCAAATCCTACTCGACCTTTGATACCAATGATTGTATCTCCGATGTGCATGTCTCGTCCTATGCCGTACTTGCTTCCAATTTCTTCTACTTTGTTAATAGATTTTACCTTGTCTGAAAATACTTCTCCATTAACAGCATGAAGCTCTCCTCCTTTAAACTCGAGTTTGAGTGTCTGATTGTCTGTATTACTTACTTGGCTTGGGTATGCTGATTCGGGAAGAGTTTGATCGCTTTGCAATGTCTCTTTTCCTCCGATGCTTGTTCCCCATAGACCTTTATTGATGGAGTATTCCATTTTTACAAAATCGGCAACAAATCCGTGTTCACGAAGATAGTTTATTTCGTATTCACGAGTCAGTACCATGTCACGTGTAGGGGTAATAATCTCAATTCCCGGTGCAAGCACATCAAATGTAAGGTCAAAACGAATTTGGTCGTTCCCTGCGCCGGTACTTCCATGAGCGATGGCATCAGCTCCTATCTCACGTGCATAATTAGCTATAGCAATTGCTTGGAAAATGCGTTCAGAACTGACTGAAATCGGATAGGTTCCGTTTCGCAATACATTTCCAAATATCATATATTTGATACTCTTATTATAATAATCTTGAGTAACATCTAATGTCGCATGCTTAACCGCTCCTAGTTTGTATGCTTTATCTTCAATCGTTTTTAGATCTTCTTCACTGAATCCACCGGTATTTGCAATAGCAGTGTATATTTCGTACCCCTTTTCCTTTGATAAATACATAGCACAAAACGAGGTGTCCAAACCACCGCTGAATGCTAAAACAACTTTCTTTTTCATAATTATTTTATTTTGGTAGATGACCTTTTTTGAATTCGTTTATTTGATGTCTTCAACATCATTTTGTTCTCCGTCCTTTTGGTGTTTTGTAGGATCGTAAAGCATAGCAGTGCAGATACAGTATTTTCTACCTGTACGTTCTAATATGTCATGATTACAGCATCCTTCACAACCTTTCCAAAAAGCATCATCGGTTGTTAGCTCAGAGAAAGGGACCGGTACATAACCTAGTTCGGTGTTGATCTTCATAACAGCTCCTCCACTAGTTAACCCAAATAGCTTGGCATTAGGCCATCGGAGGCGTGAAAGCTGAAATGCTGCTTTTTTTATTCGCTTAGCTAGCCCTTGACCACGGAATTTTTCAACAACAATAAGCCCTGAATTAGCTACATATTGTTTGTTTCCCCATGACTCAATATAGCAAAAACCTGCAAATTCATTACCGCAAAGGGCAATGATCGCTTTTCCCTCACGCATCTTTTGCGCTACATATTCATGCGAACGCTTTGCAATTCCCGTGCCTCTTACTTTTGCGGCGGTCGTAATTGTTTCTAATATAGTGTCAACGTAAACCTCATGGGATGCGTCGGCTACCATGACTTCAATTTGATTGTCCATTTCCTGAAATAAGCTTTAAGCTTTAAAATTAAATTCTGATTCTATTTTTTGAGTTTAGGTTGCTAAGCTCTTTGTTTACTCTTTCTTTTGTATCGGAATAATTGATGATAAAAACTTACGCACATCATTATGAACAGCTCCTTCGCGAAGAACCAGCATAATTGTATCGTCTCCGGCAATGGTACCTAATATATCAATACCTTCACGGTTGTCTATGTCATATGCAATACTGCTGGCATATCCTGGGCGTGTTTTGATAACTGCTATATTAACCGAAAACTGTAGTGAAACGAAACCATTATTAGATAGCATTTCGGAAGCCTTCTGGTCAGTTTGGCGTTTGTACATGATGTCATTGGGTAAAACATAGACATACTTTCCATTCATGCTCGCTGCCTTGGCTACCTTAAGTTGTTTCAGGTCACGGGAGAGTGTGGCTTGAGTTAATTCAAAACCTTCGCTGTTAAGTTCCTGCAAGAGTTCATCTTGTGAACCTATTTCTTTGCTGGAAATAATCATCTTAATGGCATCTAATCTGCTTGCTTTCTTCTTCATCTTGTATAATTATTCTAGAGACTTTGCAAAAGTATGCATTATTTTGGTGATAAGATGCATAAATACGTCATTTTTTTATTCATTTATGCTAAAACAAGAATAAAACGACAAAAACTATAAGATAACAGTCAAAAAATCAACCTCGAATAAAAAGTTTTATTGTTATTTTTGTAAAATGAATCATTCTTTATTTTTTAAACCATAAAAGCACATTCATAATGAGAAAACTTATTGAAATCCTCTTCGTCTTTTTATTTGTTACATTAGTATCTGTTCATGCTAAGGTGAACCCTTATGATATGGTACAACGAGATATTCGAAAAGAAAGCGCTTTATCTTCGAGTGACAAAAAGAAAAAAACATCTGTACCCGAAAGGTATGCTCAGTGGTTTGCTGATTCTGAAATGCAGCGCTTTCCCGAAGCATGGCAGTTGGATCATGGGAAAGCTCCGTTTTTTGGTTATGCTCAAGGAGTAGGTTGTTGTGCAATGTTGCAAATGTGGAAATCTACCGGAAATAAACGATATTTTGATTATGTTGAGAAGTGGGCAGATTCGTTGATAGATGATAAAGGTGATATCCATTTATATCGTGTTGAAACGTATAATATCGATTATGTTAATTCAGGTAAAGTCTTGTTTGATTTGTATCGTGAGACCCATAAAGAAAAGTATAAATTAGCGATGGATCTACTTGTCAAACAAATGAAAAATCACCCACGTACCCTTGAAGGTGCATATTGGCATAAACTGATTTATCAGCATCAAATATGGTTAGACGGTTTGTATATGGCTTCTCCCTTTTTGGCTCAATATGGTGCAGAGTTCAATAAACCCGAGTGGATTGATGAAGCAGTAAAGCAGTTTACTTTATGTTATAAACATACTTATGATAGCAAAACAGGTTTGTATCACCATGCATGGGATGAGAGTAAAAGTCAGCGTTGGGCCGATCTTAAAACAGGACATTCTCCTAACTTCTGGGGAAGAAGTATCGGTTGGTGGTTTATGGCATTGGTTGATGCACTCGATTATATACCTCAGAGCCATCAGGGAAGAGCTGACATGATTGTTTGGATTCAAAACTTAGCAGAAGTATTACCTAAATATCAGGATAAAGATGGTTTGTGGTATCAAGTTCTTGATCAGCCAACGCGTGAAGGTAATTTCCCAGAGGCATCAGTCACTACACAGTTTATGTATGCTTATGCCAAAGCGGTGAACAAAGGTTATATTGATAAAAAGTATAAAGTTTATGCGGAAAATGCTTTCAAAGGACTTAAAGAAAAGCTGTTAGTTGAGAATGCTGATGGCACATTGACCTTGACTCGTTGTTGTCAAGTTGGAGGATTAGGTGGTAATCCCTACCGCGACGGGAGTTTTGAATATTATATAGGTGAGAAAATGAGAGATAACGATGCTAAAGCAACAGGACCTTTTATTATGGGGTGTCTTGAATTAGCAAAATAATGAAATGAAAAACACAATTTGATAACCTATGAATCATAATAAGTGGCTTTTAGTAATAGCTTTTGTAATATCATGTGTGCGTTCTTATGCCCAAGTGACAAGCTGGCCGAATATAAATGTGGAAGCTAAACCTGCAACTCGCTGGTGGTGGATGGGTAGTGCGGTAGATAAAGAGAATTTAACTCGTAATATTAAGAGTTATGCAGAAGCTGGTATGGGTACTTTGGAAATAACTCCTATATATGGAGTTCAAGGAAATGATGCCAATGAGATTCCGTTTCTCTCACCACAATGGATGGAGATGTTGCGCCATACCCAGAGCGAAGCGCATAGGAACGGAATGCAAATTGATATGAATACGGGTACCGGTTGGCCTTTTGGTAGCCCTGAGGTTAGTCTTGAAGATGCTGCATCTTGCTTGCTTATTAGCGAATATAAGCTAAAGGGTGGTGAGCGTTTAAGGGTGAAAGTAGAGCCGGAAGATAAGACTCAAAAAGCACATGCTGTTTTAAGTCGTCTGATGGGTTTTTCTGATAAAGGGATTTGTTTGGATTTAACATTAAAGGTGGATAACAAAGGGATGCTGAATTGGAAGGCTTCCAAGGGAAACTGGCGGCTTATTGCAGCTTTTACCGGCAAAACACTTCAAAAGGTAAAAAGAGCAGCTCCAGGTGGAGAAGGATATGTGATGGACCACTTTTCTGAAAAATCAGTAGAAAACTATCTGGCTCGTTTTGATAAAGCTTTCTCGAATAGTAAAGTCTCTTACCCTCATAATTTTTTTAATGATTCTTATGAAGTCTATAAGGCTGATTGGACACCCCGCTTCTTTGAAGAATTTGCATTAAGAAGAGGATATAAATTAGAAGAACATTTGCCCGAATTTCTGTCGGAAGTACGTTCTGATAATACTGCTCGTATTATTTCTGATTATAGAGAAACGATGGCTGAACTGTTGCAGGCGAATTTTACAAAACAGTGGACGGAATGGGCTCATAGTCATGGTGCTAAGACTCGTAACCAAGCACATGGTTCGCCAGGTAACTTAATTGATTTGTATGCAACTGTTGATGTTCCTGAATGTGAAGGTTTTGGTATATCAGATTTTAATATTAAAGGCTTGAGAAAAGATTCGCTTACTCGCTCTAATGATTCAGATCTATCAATGCTTAAATATGCTTCGTCTGCTGCGCATATTGCGGGGAAACCCTATATCTCGTCTGAAACCTTTACCTGGCTTACCGAACATTTTCGCACTTCATTGTCGCAGTGTAAACCTGATATCGATTTAATGTTTGTGTCGGGAGTAAATCATGCTTATTTTCACGGTTGTACTTATTCACCCAAAGAGGCTGAGTGGCCTGGTTGGAAGTTTTATGCGTCTATAGACATGAGTCCTACTAATAGTATTTGGAAAGATGCACCTTCCTTTTTTGACTATATATCTCGTTGCCAAAGTTTTCTGCAGATGGGTGCACCGGATAATGACTTTTTGTTATATCTTCCCATATATGATATGTGGCAAGAACAAGACGGCCGATTATTAATGTTCGACATTCATAAAATGTCTCAGAGAGCCCCTAGTTTTATTGAAGCAGTGCACCGGATATATAATGCAGGATATGATGTGGATTATATTTCTGATAATTTTATACGTAATGCGCAATGTGTAGACGGTAAGATCGTTACGAGTGGTGGAATTTCTTTCAAAGCTTTAATTATTCCCGGTGTGAAATTGATGCCAGATGATGTGCTTGCTAAGTTAGTGAAATTGGCCAGTGAAGGAGCGACCCTTGTTTTTCTAGACCGTTTTCCTGAGGATGTTCCTGGTTATAATGCCTTAGACTTGCGTAGGGAAAATTTTAATCAATGTTTAGAAAAACTCAAGTCGCAAAATAAAGAGCGTATTTTGTTTGGTCATGATTATGCCGAGACTTTGAGACAGACAGGTGTACGGCCTGAAATAATGAAGAGGGATTGGGGACTAAGTTGTATCAGGCGTTGTAATGAAGATGGTTATCATTATTTTATATCGGCTTTGAAAAGCGATGATACGGAGGGATGGATTCCATTGGGAGTGAAAGCTAAATCGGCGCTCTTCTTTGACCCAATGACTGGTGAACAAGGTAAGGCTGCTTTGCGAAATGTAAACGGACAGACAGAAGTTTATATGCAACTGTCTTCAGGATCTTCAATTATTCTAAAAACATTTTCAGCATATGATGTCGATGTTAAAGCATGGGATTATTTGAAGACGTCTCGCGAGGAAATTTTAATTGAAATAAATAAATTTGACTTTTGCTTTTCCATATCGCTGCCGGAGGTACATGGAACATTGAAACAGGTACAAGTAGGAACGTGGACTAATTATAATTTGCCGGAGGTGAAAAACACGATGGGAACAGGTGTTTATAAAACAACTTTTGAAATCAATCCCCTTTCAGCGCCTGAATGGATACTTGACTTGGGTGATGTCAGAGAAAGTGCAAAGGTTATTATTAATAACAAATCCGTTGCGACATTATGGGCTGTTCCATTTCGTTGTATGATAGGCAAATATTTGAAATTGGGTATCAATACAATTGAGATTGAAGTCACTAATCTTTCAGCCAATAGAATTGCCGATCTGGACAGGAGAGGTAAGGAGTGGCGTGTCTTTAAAGAAATCAATATGGTGGATCGGAACTATAATAAAACTGGATATGCAAACTGGGAATCCGTACCAAGTGGTCTTCTGACTCCAGTAAGACTTATTCCTATGGAACCAATAACGCATTGATTATCCCATATGAACATATAATTCTCAAATAATAACTTATGAAATTACTGAATACTAGTCTCGTGTTATGTGGTATGTTGATAGGATTGGTTTCTTGTCAGCATTCGGAACCGTATAAGTACGAATATCTATATAAAAATTCACCTTTTGATATGCCTCGTGTGAAGGAGCCTGTTTTTGCTGCTAATGAGGTTAACTTGAAAGACTATGGAGCTATTGGAAATGGAGAACATCTCTGTACCGAGTCATTTGCCCAGGCTATTGATGCTTTGGTTGATAAAGGGGGTGGTAAATTGATTGTCCCTGCTGGAGTTTGGTTTACGGGTCCCATCATTCTTAAAAGCAATATTAACCTGCATCTGGAGAAGGGAGCAGTAATTCTGTTCTCACCAGATGTCGATTTATACCCATTGGTTGAAACTTCTTTTGAAGGTTTGGATACTCGGCGTTGCCAATCACCTATATCGGGTAGGGCTTTAATTAACGTAGCAATTACCGGTCAGGGAGCAATTGACGGAAATGGTCATTTTTGGCGTCCGTTGAAACGCGAAAAAGTAAATGAAAGTATTTGGAAAGAGACAATATCTAGAGGCGGTGTTTTTAAACGTCCTACTTATTGGTTTCCACATCCTGAGTCTTTGAAAGGTGATAGCATTAGTGATATGAATGTTCCGCGTAATTTGAAGACAGAAGAGGAATGGCAGAGTATACGCCATTTCTTACGCCCTGTGATGTTAAGCCTTATTGATTGCAAAAATGTCTTGCTTGAGGGAGTGATATTTCAAAATTCTCCAGCTTGGAATCTACATCCATTGATGTGCGAGAATATAATAATTGATGATATACAAGTCCGTAACCCTAGTTATGCACAAAATGGAGACGGTTTAGATTTGGAATCGTGTAAGAATGTACTCATTGTAAATTCGACTTTCGATGTGGGTGATGATGGTATTTGTATTAAAAGTGGGAAAGATGAAGATGGACGTAAGCGTGGGTGTCCCACAGAAAATGTTATTGTTGATGGTTGTACTGTTTTTAAAGGGCATGGAGGCTTTGTTGTAGGAAGTGAAATGAGTGGAGGAGTTCGCAATATATCAGTTGCTAATTGTCAGTTTCTTGGCACAGATGTGGGCCTGCGGTTTAAAAGTAAACGAGGTCGTGGGGGAGTTGTAGAAAATATATGGGTTAAAAATGTTTCGATGATGGATATTGCTACCGAACCGGTTACATTTAATTTATATTATGGCGGTCTCTCAGCAGTGGAACTACTTGAAAGTGGAATAAAGCAACCCGATGAGGTTACACCTATGTCTATTGATGAAACAACCCCCGTATTTAAGAATATTTATATTGATAACTTGGTGTGTTCAGGCGCGCGTAGAGCATTATTCTTTAATGGTATTCCTGAGATGCCTATAGATGGCATCACACTACAGAATATTGATATTACATCAACTTACGGAGCCGAATTTGTTTACAGCAAAAATATAACACTCAAGAATGTTAATATACATAATAAAAAGGGTCAGAAAATAATAAGTCGTTTCTGCGATAAAATTCACTAAGATATTATTGAAATTTAGAAGTTTACCAGTTTTTGCTAATAAATAAAGTGTGTACAGAATATATATTCTTTGTACACACTTTATTTATTTGATATGGACAATAAGTTATTGCCAAATATGCTATCTTTTCCATCAAAATACACATAAACGATTATTTATATTCTTGTTAGTTTTGTAATATGCTATGTTAAACGACTAGTATTCAGAGTAATTTTCTTATTCTAACAATAATTCATCACAACACGTATTATGAAACAGTGTTTTTTTGCAGTTGACCTTGGAGCTACGAGTGGACGCACCATATTGGGAGCTTTTACAGATAAAGGGTTCGAATTGGAAGAGGTTAATCGTTTCCCAAATCATTTGATTGAAGTTGGTGGTCATGTTTATTGGGATATAAATGCTTTGTATCAGCACATCATTGAAGGACTGAAAATCGCTGCTCAAAAGCAAATAGAAATCACTTCAATCGGTATTGATACTTGGGGGGTCGATTTTGTTTGTATTGGTAAAGATGGTCATATACTTCGTCAGCCTTATGCATACCGTGACCCCCATACTATCGGTGCTCCTGAAGCCTATTTTAATAGGATTTCAAGGGCTAGGGTGTATGAACTTACGGGCATTCAAGTGATGAACTTTAATTCGTTATTTCAACTAGATACTCTACGCCGGAATAATGATAGCTCGTTGGAGTCTGCAGATAAAATCTTGTTTATCCCCGATGCTTTATCGTATATGTTGTCCGGTAAAATGGTAACTGAGTATACCATCGCATCTACAGCTCAGTTGGTGAATGCTCACACTCGTAAGTTAGAGCCAGAATTGCTATCTTCTTTGGGCTTGACAGAAGATAATTTCGGCCGTTTCGTATACCCTGGAGAATTGATTGGAACCTTAACTGCTGAAGTACAGAAGTTAACTGGTCTCGGCGCTATTCCTGTGGTAGCTGTGGCTGGCCATGATACAGGTTCTGCTGTGGCTGCAGTCCCGGCATTGACTAATAATTTTGCTTATTTAAGCAGTGGCACTTGGTCACTTATGGGAATTGAAACAGATAAGCCTGTTATTAACGCGCAAGCTGAAGCATTTAACTTCACAAATGAAGGTGGTGTTGACGGTACTGTTCGTTTGCTTAAAAACATTTGTGGTATGTGGCTGCTTGAACGCTGCAGAAGCGAGTGGGAGGAAATATCTTACCCGGAATTAATTTCTGAAGCACAGAAATCGGAGGCTTTCCGGAGCATTATTAATCCAGATGATGCACTGTTTAGTAATCCTTCAAACATGGAAAATGCAATCTGTGAGTATTGTACTTTAACCAATCAGCCAATTCCAGATACTCGTGCGCGTATTGTACGCTGTATTTTTGAAAGTCTTGCATTGCGCTATCGACATGTTCTCGACTCCCTGATAGCTCTTTCTCCTCGTCCGATAGAAGTTCTTCACGTGATTGGTGGTGGAAGTCGTAATGACTTATTGAATCAATTTACAGCAAATTCCACGGGTATTACAGTTGTCGCAGGCCCTTCAGAGGCTACGGCAATCGGGAATATAATGGTTCAGGCAATGGCAGCCGAAAAGTCATCCGGCATGGATGAAATGAGAAAATTAATAAATTCATCTATTCCTTTGACTACATTTGACCCTCAGGATACAGGAGAATGGAATTGCGCATATAAGAGGTTTTTACAGATTATTGATCTAAAAAAATAGTTTATTTACATAAAAAGAATTTGTGTTATGAAAGAAGAATTAGTAAAGAAAGCCTATGATATAGCTCTTGAACGCTATGCTGCTGTAGGTGTAGATGCCAATGAGGCTATTGAGAAATTACAAAAGATTTCGTTGTCACTTCATTGCTGGCAAGCTGATGATGTTACAGGTTTTGAAAACCCTGATGGACAGTTGTCTGGCGGAATCCAAGCTACAGGTAATCATCCGGGTAAAGCAAGGAATATAGAGGAGTTACGTCAAGACATATTGAAGGCTGCAAGCTATATTCCTGGAACTCACCGTTTGAATTTGCATGCAACATATGGCGATTTTGGCGGAAAGTTTGTTGATCGCGATGAAATTGAACCGAAGCATTTCCAAAGTTGGATGGAGTGGGCTAAGGAGAATGGAATGAAACTTGATTTTAACTCTACTTCTTTTTCTCACCCCAAAAGTGGAAGTCTTACCTTAGGCAATCCTGATAATGACATACGCAATTTCTGGATTGAGCATACAAAACGTAGTCGTGCTATAGCAGAATCGATGGGGCAGTTTCAGGGAGATCCTTGTATTATGAATCTTTGGATTCATGACGGAAGCAAGGATCAAACCGTAAATCGTTTACGTTATCGCGAACTTCTAAAACAATCGTTAGATGAAATTTTTGCGACTAAATATGATAATATGAAAGACTGTATCGAAGCCAAATTATTTGGTATCGGAGCAGAAAGCTACACTGTTGGCTCATATGATTTCTATTTAGGTTATGGTTCAAAGAATAACAAGATGGTAACGCTTGATACAGGCCATTTCCATCTGACAGAAAGCATTGCGGATAAAATTTCTTCGCTGCTGCTTTTCACTCCTGAAATCATGTTGCATGTGAGTCGTCCAATTCGTTGGGATAGTGACCACGTAACAATCATGAACGATGATACATTGGACTTGGCAAAAGAAATTGTACGTTGTGATGCTTTAGATAAAGTACACATCGGACTTGACTACTTTGACGCTAGTATCAACCGTATTGGTGCATACGTAGTTGGTAGTCGTGCTACGCAAAAATGTTTCTTGCAGGGACTACTTGAACCGATTGCTAAATTGCGTGAATATGAAGCAAACGATCAGTTGTTTGAGCGTCTGGCACTTCTTGAGGAATCAAAGACTTTACCTTGGAATGCTGTTTGGGATATGTTCTGTTTGAAAAATAATGTTCCGGTTGGGGAAACATTTATTTCTGAAATACAGAAATACGAACAAGAAGTTACTTCAAAAAGATAAATTGACGAGCGTTATTTAAACAACAATACATATCATGAACACACTTATCGGACTTTTTATTATTGCTATAGGCAGTTTTGGGCAAAGCAGCTCTTATGTTCCTATTAATAAAGTAAAACAATGGAGTTGGGAAAACTTTTGGCTAGTACAAGGAGTATTCGCTTGGTTAGTTTTTCCTTTCTTAGGAGCACTATTAGGAGTTCCCGCCGGAAGTGATTTGTTTCAATTGTGGGCTTCAGGTGGAGCCTTGCCATCTATTATTTATGGTGTACTATGGGGAGTCGGAGGATTGACTTTTGGACTTAGTATGCGTTATTTAGGTGTGGCATTGGGACAAAGTATTGCATTGGGCACTTGTGCCGGGTTCGGTACCTTATTTCCTGCCATATTTTCTGGAAAAGATCTGTTCCAAGGTGAAGGATTGATGCTATTAATTGGTGTCTGTATTACCTTGGCCGGTATAGCAATCATAGGTTATGCAGGAAGTCTGCGTTCAAAGAACATGACTGAAGAGGAAAGAAAAGCTGCTGTTAAAGATTTTGCTTTAACTAAAGGCTTGCTTGTGGCGCTTCTTGCAGGCGTAATGAGTGCATGTTTCGCTTTAGGACTTGAAGCTGGAACCCCTATTAAAGAAGCTGCCATATCTGCAGGAGTAGAAGGACTATATGCAGGTTTGCCTGTTATTTTTCTAGTCACGTTTGGTGGTTTTATGACCAACGCAGCATATTGTTTGCAACAGAACATTAAGAATAAAACAGGTAAAGAATACTTTAGTGTGAGTCGTTCAACATGGATTAATAATGTATTGTTCTGTGCTTTGGCGGGTGGTCTTTGGTATTCTCAGTTTTTTGGATTGGAAATGGGCAAAAGCTTTCTTGAAGAAAGTCCGGTTTTACTCGCTTTTTCATGGAGTATTTTGATGTCTCTCAATGTTACATTTAGCAACGTATGGGGTATGATATTAAAAGAATGGAAGGGAGCTAATAAATTAACGATTATGATCTTACTTTCCGGTTTGGTTGTTTTAGTCTCTTCTATTATTGTTGTGGCAATGGCGCAAGCTTAAAAAAATATAGATTTATTATGAAATCAATTTTAGATAATCGTCCTGAACTGGCAAGACAGGTTGCTAATGTAGCCGAAGTTGGCGGATATTTGTGGCAAAAAGGATGGGCTGAACGTAATGGTGGAAATATCACCATCAATGTTACAGAATTTGTAGATGATGAAATTAAAGGAATGGAACCTATTAGCGACAATATGCCAATAGGAACTACTTTGCCTCATCTGAAAGGCTGCTATTTCTTTTGCAAAGGCACTAATAAAAGAATGCGTGACTTGGCCAGATGGCCAATGGAAAACGGTTCTGTTATACGTATTAATGATGACTGTGCAAGTTATGTAATCATAGCAGACAATCCGGTGAAACCGACTTCAGAGTTGGCATCTCATTTGTCTATGCATAATTATCTTATTGGAAGTGGTTCTACTTATAAAGCGGCTGTTCATACTCACCCGATTGATTTAGTTGCAATGACTCACAATCCGGCCTTCCTCAAGAAAGATGTATTGACAAAACTTCTTTGGAGTATGATTCCTGAAACAAGAGCTTTCTGCCCCCGAGGTTTAGGTATCATTCCCTACGCTCTGCCAAGTTCAGTTGAATTAGCAGAAGCTACAGTTAAGGAATTGGCAGAGTATGACGTTGTTATGTGGGAGAAACATGGTGTTTGCGCTGTTGGTGAAAATGTCATGGAGGCTTTTGACATGATTGATACGCTTTCAAAATCCGCTCAAATCTACCTGACTGCAAAATCTATGGGTTTTGAACCCGATGGAATGTCTGAAGCTTTAATGGAAGAGCTTAAAGTAGCCTTTAATTTGCCCAAATAAGAATCTCTTTTCTTATACTATTTAATAATAAGTGTGCTGTACATATGGCACACTTATTATTTCTACGAATCTACATTGTTAAGTTTAAAAATCTGATAATTATGAAAGTCAATAAATGCTTGTTCCTTAGCATATTTTCTCTTTTACACCTGTCTCTTAGTGCCCAGACTAATATGTCTCCAAAAGAAGTGGCCATGAAGATAGCCGATCGTATCTTAAATGCTACTACTTATAACTTTAAAAACGTCAAAACAGGTGAAGAATACAATTCGGTGAAGGGTATTCCCGTTAATCAAGATGTGAAAATGGTGTCAAAATACACACAGTGGCATTATACAAATGGGGTGACTAACATGGCTCTGATGGAATTAGGGAATAAACTGGGCGACCTTAAGTATGAAAAGTATGTACTTAAAAACATGGATTTTGTTTTTAATGAAGGAAATCTTGAATTCTTCCGTAAGCAATATGATCAGGCATTTAAAGATGGAGGATGGGAAGCCATACGCAAATTAAGTTGGCACATGATTTTTCGTGCTAAACGTCTAGATGATAATGGTCCGATGGGAGCTAGTTTGATTGAATTACAGTTGAAATACCCTCATAAATCATTCTTGAACTATATAAATGAAACAGCCAGCCATTTGAATTACGCTGAACCGCGTTTGGTAGATGGTACAATCGCTCGCATTTGGCCTCACGAGAATACTATATGGGCAGATGATGCCTTCATGGCGATCTCTTTTCTTTCTAGAATGGGCAAATTGACCGGTGACAATAAATATTATGACGATGCTGCCAATCAAGTTCTTAATTATACTCGTTATCTGTGGTGTCCGGAGAAAAGCATTTATTATCATTGTTATCATACAGACAATAAGGAACATGGAGTTGCTCATTGGAGCAGAGCAAATGGTTGGGTTTTTATGGCGCAAGCGGATTTGTTGGCTGTGTTACCCAAAGAGCATCCTCTACGCGAAGAGTTGCTTCGGAACTTTCGTCAACAGGCAAGTGGTGTAGCTCGGTATCAAGGGAAAAATGGTTTGTGGCATCAATTATTGGATAAAGAAGATTCTTATGAAGAGATAACCGGCACTGCCATGTTTGTTTTTGGAATAGCCAAGGGGGTTAAAGAAGGTTGGTTACATCCTGACTTTATTTATGTTGCAGAACAAGGCCTTAAAGGAATGATGCGTCTTATCTCTAATCAGGGTGATGTAAAAGGCATATGTGTTGGTACGGGTATCATGCCTTCATTAGCATATTATTATAATCGTCCGGTGCAAGAAAATGATCCAATGGGAGAGGGACCGGTATTACGTGCTCTTGTTGAAATGATTGATGCGCCTAAATACAGTGAAATCAAAGCCGAAGAGCAATATGATAAAATTGTTATGAAAAAATAATGTTATTTTCATAGCGATGCGAGAAAATACTTTGTATTTGCAAGGTTATATATGAAGTGTTTTCTCGTGTCTCTACCATACTCTTGCTTTTTATCGATTTAAAAGAAGATGTTTTTTTATTGTAATATACTAGTTTATAGGATTTAATGTTTATTTTTGCTCCTTAGACCAATGTGACTTTTCGGATATGACTAAGAGTTTTAATGATTTAGGAGTAGAATTCAAGTACCTTATTGTAAATGACAAAGATCACCAGTTTGGTCTTTGGGTAAACACGGTCGGCTATCAAGCAATACAACCCAACTCTCCTTATCCCCTCAAGGATCACCCCTCCGGATATTTTTTTAATGCATCGAAAGGCCGTATCTTGCCTGAATATCAAATTGTTTATATAACCAAAGGGCGCGGATTATTTGCTTCTGACTCCACTCCCGAGCGGCAAGTCTGTAAGGGAAGGCTGATGATTCTGTTCCCGGATCAGTGGCATACCTATCATCCTCTTCAACAGACAGGTTGGAATGAATATTATATCGGTTTCGAAGGAACAATCATTGATAACATAATTAAAAACTCATTCATTACCCGTGAAAATCAAGTCTTGGAGGTCGGTCTTAATGAAGAATTAGTTTCTCTATTTACCCGAGCAATAGAAATTGCAGAATCTGATAAGATCTCGGCACAGCAGTATCTTTCGGGAATTGTACTTCACATGATTGGTTTAATTCTTTCTATCTCCAAAAATAAGATATTTGAGATGGGAGATGTTGATCAGAAAATAGAGCAGGCTAAAATTATAATGAACGAAAACGTTTTTAAAAACATTGATCCTGAGGAACTGGCTATGCGACTTAATATAAGCTATTCATGGTTTCGGAAAGTTTTTAAAGACTATACAGGCTACGCTCCGGCCAAATATTTTCAGGAATTGAAACTTCGAAAGGCCAAGCAGTTACTTGCCGGTACATCTCAATCAGTGAAAGAGATTTCTTTCATGCTTGATTATAAATCGACAGAACATTTCTTCTCTCTTTTCAAGAAACGTACCGGTTTTACTCCTCTAGAATACCGTACGTATGCAAGAGGTGGTGAAGAATAAACCGGAAATCTTCTTAAAACGTCATTATTACTAATGATTATGACATTTTAATTACCTTATTTCTCTTTTATATTCATGATCTTTACGCTTTATGAACTTTGAAACTATAATGCTAATATCATGAAATTTGTAAGCGCATGCTTTCTTCTTTTCTTTTCACTCTGTGTATACGCTCAAAAGACAGAGACACTCTATTTATCAGGTAAAGGTCTAGGTAATACAATTACGTGGAATTTTTTCTGCTCTAACGGGCACAAAAGCGGTAAATGGAGTAAGATTGAGGTCCCTTCTCAATGGGAACTTCAAGGGTTTGGTGAATATACTTATGGTAGATGGTACAAGACAAAAGGTGCTGTGCCAAGTATGGAAACAGGTTTATATCGTTATTCTTTTAAGGTTCCTGCAGCATGGAAGGGCAAAATTATCCGCATTTATTTTGATGGAGTGATGACCGACACAGATGTGAAGATCAATGGAATGTCTGCCGGAGATACGCATCAAGGAGGGTTTTACCGTTTCTCATACGATATAACAGATAAAATAAAATACGGTGCAAAAAATCAATTGGAGGTTTTTGTTCGCAAGCACTCTCTAAATAAAAGCGTCAATGCTGCAGAGCGAATGGCTGACTGGTGGACTTTCGGAGGTATTTATCGTCCGGTGTGGCTCGAAGCAAAACCAACCTCACACATTCAGCACGTTGCTGTTGATGCTTCTTCGCAGGGAATACTTTCAGCCAAAATACAATTTAATAACTTGAAGAAAGGATGCCATCTCGTCGCTTCAATTTCTCCTGTAGGGACTGACAGAGGTACCTTTGTTCCACAATCCATATCTCTGCAAGACACTGTTTCTGTGCAGCGAATATCGGTGAATTGGAAGGGGGTTAAAACATGGACTCCGGAGACTCCTAATCTTTATCTGATGACACTGAGCTTACTTAATGAAAAAGGCGAAATGATACATACTTATCAGGAACGCATTGGTTTCAGAACGGTAGAGTTCAAACCTAAAGACGGTCTTTATGTGAATGGCACGAAAGTGATCATGAAAGGTATTAACCGACATTCTTTTCATCCCGATGGCGGAAGGACTACAAACAGGGAAATAAGTTTGCAGGATGCACTTCTTATAAAAGAAATGAATATGAATGCGGTTCGTTTTCATTATCCTCCCGATACTCATTTTTTAGAGATGTGCGATTCGTTAGGATTGTTTGTCATCGACGAACTGGCTGGTTGGCAGAATTCCTATGATACTTCTACCGGACTTAAATTGCAGCGTGAGATGTTGCTTCGTGACGTAAATCATCCTTCCATTGTTTTATGGAGTAATGGTAACGAGGGAGGTTGGAACAATGCTCTAGATCAACATTTTGCTGATTATGATATACAAAAAAGACACGTCATACACCCTTGGGCTGATTTCAACCAACTTGATACGCACCACTATCCGGCCTATTTAACAGGTGTAGCTCGTTTTACTAACGGGTATAATGTATTTATGCCAACCGAATTTATGCATGGTCAATATGATCAGGGACACGGAGCCGGTTTGCAAGATTTTTGGGACAACTATACTCGTCATCCATTGTTTGCAGGCGGTTTCATGTGGGATTTTTGCGATAATGCAGTGAAGCGTGCTGATAAAGGGGGAATACTTGACTCTGAAACTTTTAATGCACCAGATGGAATTCTGGGACCCTATCGTGAGAAAGAAGGAAGCTATTATACCGTACGCGAGGTATGGTCGCCTATCCAAATCAAGAAACAATACATAACATCTTCATTCAAAGGTGAATTCATGTTGAGCAACAACTATTTGTTTACGAACTTAAGTCAGTGTACTATGAAGTATCAAATATATGCGGCTCCGTCTCCTTTAAAAGGGTGGCAACAATCTTTGCTTGCATCTGGAGAGGTTGTATTACCTTCGCTTCATCCGGGTGAGACCGGACGTGCTGTGATGCAAGTTCCCGAAAATTTCTTCGAAGGAGATGTTCTTCAACTAGAGGCATTTGATGCTACAGGCAAAAGCATTTGTAACTGGACGTGGCCCATACATTATGCGGCTGATTATTTTCAGAAGCAGCGTACCCTTATTTCTTCTGATGAAACGGCTCTTTTCACTGAATCAGACTCCACGGTCACTTTGTCTGCTAAGCATGTAACTGTTACATTTACAAAGCAAGATGGGAAGATTATCAGCGTGTTGAACTCTTTAAATAAACAAGTCCCTTTCAAAGAAGGACCGGTTGCTGTTGGAATGAAAATGAAACCAGTACGTTCAACTTGCAGGATGGATGGTACCGATGCGGTGTTTTGCGTCAATTATGTAGGCGGTGTTGACTCCATCGTGTGGCGTATGTCGGCCGACGGCCTCCTTAATATGAATGCGGTACTGCTTAATCGTGCCTCTGGGGGAGGTGGTTTCGATGATGCGTTTATGGATGAGCAAGTCTATAATTTGGGATTGACCTTCTCATATCCGGAAGACGAATGTACGGGCATGCGTTGGTTTGGCCGAGGCCCTTATAGAGTTTGGAAGAATCGTGTTCCGGGAACGAATTATGGAATATGGCATAAGGATTACAACAATACAATTACCGGTGAATCCTTTGAAAATCTCGTCTATCCCGAGTTTAAAGGCTATCATGCTAATTTATATTGGGCGACTATAGAGAATAAAGAAACTCCTTTTACTGTTTATTCGGCTAGCGATGGAGTTTTCCTCCGCCTTTTTACTCCTGAAGAACCTAAAGGAAGACAAGATGGTGTGAATACCATGCCCGACTTCCCAGCCGGCGATATTTCTTTTTTGTTTGATATTCCTGCCATACGTTCCTTTAAGCCGGTTTCTCAGCATGGTCCTCAGAGCCAGCCCGGGAATATCCGTATTAAGAAAGGAGACGAAGGCATACGTTTGAACTTATACTTTGATTTTAGAAATAAATAATTCGAATGATAATACCATGAAAAAACTATTTTATTCATTGGCTGCTCTGATCCTCGGAGCATGTGGTGCGGGCAAGCAATCTCCTATTGACAGAGAGGCCCTTGTTACAAGGAATAATCCTCAGGTTAGTACCTTTGATTCTTTGGCTTCACTTTCTGTTGGTAACGGAGAGTTTGCCTATACAGTTGATGCAACTGGGTTACAAACTTTTCCGGCCATGTATTCCAATGGCGTGCCCCTTGGAACTCAAAGTCAGTGGGGATGGCATGCATTCGCCAACCCTGAAGGATATCGTCACGAAGAAACTCTTAAGAATTATGATTTCGGTCGTGGGCGCTTGGAACCCTATTCTACTCAATTTAATGAAAAAGGTCGTCAGCAAGATGCAGCCAATTGGTTTCGAGTAAACCCACATCGTCTGCATTTGGGTATTGTTGGCTTAGAACTATCAGAGAGAGTAACCCCGACTGATTTTACAGATATTCACCAGACACTGGATATGTGGAAAGGGGTTATTCACAGTAGTTACAAAATAGCAGGTGTTCCCTATGAAGTAGAAACAGCCGTTCATCCTAAGGCAGACCTGATTGCTGCGCGTATCACTAGTACCGGGCATTCGGGTGTTAAGTTTCACTTCCCTTATCCTACCGGAGGCCATTGTGATGATGCCTGTTTATGGAATGTGAATGATAAACATTCAACGACAATCATCGCTCAAGATGCACAATCGGCCGTATTGAAACGAGTTTTGGATGCTACTACCTATTACGTGACTATCCGTTGGGAAGGCAATGCAACTATAAAAGAGAAGGAAAAGAACTATTTCGTTTTGACTCCTCAAGGTGATTCTTTGGCCTTTACTTGCGAGTTTACTTCTGACGCTCCATCTAAGGAAAAAGTAAATGTGGAACAAACACTGTCTGCCGCCGCTGAATATTGGGTTTCCTTCTGGAAAAAAGGAGGTGCGGTTGACTTCTCACTGTGCACAGATTCGCGGGCAAAAGAACTGGAACGTCGCGTGGTACTTAGCCAGTATCTATTGGCTATCCAGTGCGCAGGGACCACCCCGCCGCAGGAAACAGGGCTGACTTACAATTCGTGGTTTGGCAAGTTTCATTTGGAAATGATTTGGTGGCATCAGGCACAGTTTGCGCTTTGGAACCGTGCTGACCTGCTTGACCGTACTCTCGGATGGTATGAAAAGGCTGAACCCATAGCCCGTGAAATAGCAAGACGCCAAGGGTTTCAAGGAGTTCGATGGATGAAGATGACTGATCCCGGAGCATTGGAAGCGCCATCAAAAGTAGGAAGCTTTCTTATCTGGCAGCAACCTCACCTTATTTATTTGGCCGAACTGATTTATCGTGCCAATCCCAGTGAAGAAGTGATCAAGAAATACAATCGTTTGGTGCAGGAAACAGCTAAGTTCATGTATTCTTTTGCCACGTACGACGAGTTGGAAGGTCGCTTTGTGCTTAAAGGAGCTATCCCGGCTCAAGAAACATTGCGTGCGGCTGAAACAGTGAACCCTCCTTTTGAACTTTCTTATTGGCACTTTGCCATGGAAACGGCACAAAAATGGCGCGAACGTTCCGGAGAAAAGCGTAACCTGCAGTGGGATGAGATGATTGATAAACTCTCTCCTTTGGCTTACAATGAAGATAAGTTATACTTGGCAGCTGAAACAGCTGTCGATACCTATAAAGATATCCGTTTTACTTCAGACCACATGGCGGTGCTTGGCTCTGTCGGTATCTTGCCCATGTGCAAATTGATTCGGGAAGACTATATGAAGAATACGCTTCATTGGATTTGGGATAATTGGAACTGGGGTAAAACCTGGGGATGGGATTATCCTATGACCGCGATGAACGCCGCTCGTTTAGGAGAACCTGAAAAAGCAGTGGGAGCCTTACTCATGGAGAAACGAACAAATACGTATTTGGTAAACGGACATAATTACCAGGACGGGCGTCTCAGAGTTTATCTACCGGGCAATGGCGGTCTGCTTACGGCTGTGGCTATGATGTGTGCGGGTTGGGACGGTTGCAAAGAGCAAACCCCCGGTTTCCCGAAAGACGGAAAGTGGAACGTGCGATGGGAAGGTCTTAATCCCATGCCTTAATTCTTTTGTTTGGAAACTATTATGAGAAAAAGAAAAATTACTGCGCTTTGTACCCTTTTCATTCTGTTGTGTATTCTTTCCAGTGAAGCATTGGGCCAGCCTCTTGCTTCATTGAACGAAGGAAAACATACGTCTGCCCGAAAGTTGCGTTACCATCCGGATGGGGAAGACTTTGTAATCGTTAATGGCGATCGCAAGTTTAACCGTGCCCTATATGGCAGTCATTCCGGTTTCCGCCTAGAGACAAGTGATGTGCCTGAATTTGCATTGTATTTACCCCGCATGGGAGGAAATCTGACTTTAGGACTGCGATTGAAAAACCGTGTTCTGTCACTCAATCATGCATCGCGTATTGAATCTCGTTACCGGGCGGGAAGTCGTATATATAAGATAACCGATCCGATATTGGGTAAAAACGGTTTTCTTGTCATTACTGCGCTGGCATTACCCGATGCAGATGGAGCTATCTGGAAAATAGAGAGTAAGAACATTCCTTCGGGTATTGAGTTGACTTGGTTATTTGGAGGTGCGGCCGACAAACGTTTCAGTCGGGAAGGCGATATGGGAGTAGATCCTGCTGATTGTTTCGACCTGAAGCCCGAATATTGTTCGGGCAATGTATATGCCATCAGAAACAATCAGTTCCAGGTTACTTTCGGACAAAAATCCAAAACGGGTGCCCGTGTACTGAGTGGGTTATTCCCTTCCGGATCCAAGCTTACCACCGATGAATTACCTCGTTTACACGGAAGTGTGTTACTCCAAAAAGAACAGTACTTTCTGTTGCATTCCGGGGAACTGTCCGATTCTCTCGTGGTTCTTTCCGCTTTGTTTGATAAAGCAGAAAAGGCCCGTCGTGCCTTGGCCGAGCGTATTCGTATTTCAACTCCTGATCCTTATTTTAATACCTTGGGAGGCGCGTTAAGCGTTGCGGCCGACGGTATATGGGATGGTGAAGTCTGGTTGCATGGAGCCATAGGCTGGCGCATGCCTTTGAGCGGTTGGCGCGCAGCTTACACAGGCGATATTCTGGGCTGGCACGACCGGGCACGAAAGCATTTTGATGCGTATGCAGCGAGTCAGGTCACCCATAAACCACAGGTTAAACAGCATCCCGCGCAAGATCCAGAGATGAATCTGGCCCGTTCCATCAAAGAATGGGGTACACCGCAGTATAGTAACGGATACATTTGCCGGAACCCAAACCGCAATGATCAGATGCATCACTACGACATGAACTTATGTTATACAGATGAATTGCTGTGGCATTTCAATTGGACGGGCGATTTGGCTTATGCTCGCAAGATGTGGCCCGTTTTGGTTCGTCATCTTGACTGGGAGAAACGCAATTTCGATCCCGATAACGATGGATTGTATGATGCTTACGCTTGTATATGGGCCAGTGACGCACTCTATTATAATTCGGGTGCAGTAACACATTCGTCGGCCTACAACTATCGAGCGAATAAGATGGCAGCCGAGATAGCCCGGCTCATTGGCGAAGACCCGACTCCTTATGCTTTGGAGGCTGCCCAAATACTCAAGGCCATGAACGAACAACTCTGGATACCATCCAAAGGACATTGGGCAGAATACAAAGACTTCATGGGGCATAAACGGGTGCATGAAAGTGCAGCGGTCTGGACAGTTTATCATGCTATTGATAGTGAAACGGCCGATCCTTTTCAGGCGTATCAGGCTACTCGATATGTAGATACAGCTATTCCCCATATTCCCGTCCGTGCCGAAGGGCTTAAAGATGAGCAGTTCGAAACGATCTCTACTACGAATTGGTTACCTTATTCATGGAGTATCAATAATGTGGCATTTGCCGAAGTGATGCACACCTCGTTGGCTTATTGGCAAGCCGGGCGCAATGATGAAGCTTTTAAACTTCTTAAAAGCTCCGTTCTCGATGGCATGTACTTGGGAGGAAGTCCGGGTAACTTTGGTCAGGTTAGTTTTTATGATGCGGCACGCGGTGAGTGTTACCGAGATTTCGGCGATCCCATAGGAGTTGCCTCACGTGCTTTGATTCAAGGACTTTATGGCATTGTTCCCGACTTGTTGAATAACCGTTTGCTGCTTCGCCCGGGATTCCCGGTTGAATGGCCTTACGCTTCGCTCGAAACGCCTGACATTTCATTTGGTTACCACCAAGAAGGCCCAAGTGACGTGTACCGGGTGTCCACCCGCTTTGATAAACCGTTAACCATTGAGCTGCAATGTCGTGCCCGTATGGATCGTGTGGTAACTGTTACGGTGAATGGCAAAAAAGCTCAGTGGAAACAAAATGAAAAGTCCGTTGGCTATCCTTGCTTACTTATCGAAATTCCTTCGGCTAAAACCGCGGAAATAAAAATTGAATGGGCAGGTCGTCCTGTTGAGGCCGGTTTGTTGCAAACGGGCAAGGCATACAAAAAAGGTGACGTAGCCAAAATGTCCTTCCAATCATTGACTATGGAGGAACTATATGATCCTCAAAACGTTTTCTTGAAAACTCGTACCCCTATCAATCCCAAAGAGTTTGTGGCAGTGGTTACCGGTGCTCTGGGAGGGCGAACAGCCTTTGCACGCGTGCGGCAAGGTGATTTGTCTTGGTGGTTGCCGATAGAAATACAAGTGGAGGAGGAGAGTAAAGACGCTGTGGTAGCCTTCTCAAAGGTAGTGCCCGCACATTGCCAACCGGTCAACATGGATAGTCTGTGGAACGCACCGGTTACTGCCATTTTTATAAATGAATATTTAACTCCCCGCTCTCCGTATACAACATTGCAATTGCCCAAACAAGGAATAGGTGAGTGGTGTCATCCTAAAACTACGGCGGTGATAGACGATTCGGGACTTCGGAAGAAAGTGCGAAACCAGTTGTTTGCTACACCGTTCGGGGTCAACTTCCGAACACCGTCGGAGGGAAACAACATTGCATTTACTTCTTTGTGGGATAATTATCCCGATAGCATTCGGGTGCCGCTTACGGGTAGTGCATCGCATGCTTACTTATTAATGGCAGGCAGTACCAATCACATGCAATGTCACATAGTCAACGGAATCGTAAAGGTACATTATACAGATGGTAGTTGCGATTCTTTGGAATTGATTAATCCGGAAAACTGGTGTCCTATTGAGCAAGACTTTTTCGTTGATAACGTTGCTTTCGGTATCAAGGTGCCACGTCCTTATCGGGTGCATTTGCTTTCGGGACTGGTTAGTAACAACCTAGAGAAGGATTTGACGATTAAAGGCGTGTACGGTCGTGAAATTCCCGGTGGAGCAGGCGTATTGCTAGATATGCCCTTGAATCCCAAGAAAACATTAAGTCATCTTACTTTGGAAACCCTCTCAAACGATGTGGTGATAGGCTTAATGAGTATAACGCTGCAGCAGTAGTTACAGAAGTATGTATATACAAAAAGAGGTTTGCCACTTGTGACAAACCTCTTTTTATGTGCGGATGATAGGACTCGAACCTACACGTCTCACGACACCAGATCCTAAGTCTGGCGCGGCTACCAATTACGCCACATCCGCTCATGCAGGTAATAGTTACCTTGTTTTGCGGTGCAAAGATAAGTACTTTTTCCGGTTTCGCAAACAATTTGCTTATAAAGTTAATTTTTTATTAGTTTCCGGGCAGTTTCAATGATTGTATCAATCCCTTTATCTTCGTCATTCTTTTCCATATTAACAGTAACGTCGGGATCAATGCCAAATTCAATCTGGTTCATTTCCGCATCAAAATGCGGACTGGCCGAGTAGCGTACCGACCATCCGTTGGGCAATTCCGAAGAGAAAGGCATGCCCGATCCGCCTCCGGTTTGATCACCCACAGTAGTTACCAAAGGCAGGTATCTCATGGAGTTGACGAAATCATTGGTCGCACTGTATGCATGACGGTTGGTCAGCACCACCACCTTCTTTTGCCACCTGATCTGTTTGGAAGGCTCCAGATAAATAGGTTCGGGATCAGAGAAATCACTGTGTCCTTTCCCCGTTTTGTGTCTGATGTAACCGGTCAACACCTTTTCGTTGGTAAAGCGCGATGCCAGAGTAGACGAATTGCTTAAATTTCCTCCTCCATTATTGCGAACATCAATGATGATACCGTCGCAGATGGCCATGTATTGCAATATCTCATTTAAGTTTCCATTGCCTATCGGATTACTGAAACTTTCATAATAGATGTAGCCCACATTATCATCTAAAATAGTGTATTTCGCTCCTCCCGCAATGCGATAGTCGGTTTCCAGGTATTTTTCAACAATGGCTTCATTAAAATTCCTCGGATAATCCTCGTACCAATTCCAGTAGCGCGCCACGTCGCTGGAAGAGTAAAGGTTCACGTGTCCGTCTTTTAGTTCATCGAGCATATCGCCCAATACCTCAAAAAGATTCTCGTCACTCATGGTAGGAGTCAGTTTCTTCTGATAAACGGTGTAGATGCTATCCCAATTTATGTCTTTGTAATCAAGGAAACAATATTTCTCATCAATGATAGTCCATAAGGCATCGAAGTTACCTTGCGGAGAGTTATCGTATTCTTCTTCTCCTATGCAGGAAGAGAACAACACAACAGTGAGCAGAATCAAGTATTTGATATGTCGTTTCATTTCTGTCTTTCTTTAATATGCTCGCACGGAAGGCGGCAAAGGAGCTCCTTTTTTATTCTTAATGCGATAGAGGTCTTTAACGAATCCCACCATAAACACATGCGAGTAAATATGTGTCTGTATCTCGTTGACATCAGATTGTTGTATGTCGCACACGTAGCTCATTCTTAATTTGGAACTCCCCACCGGGAAGTCCACAGAAAGCATTTGCCGGAATGCCGGCTGGTTGTGCAAAGAAGTAAACCGCACTACCCCGTCACTGTTACCCAACGTGAATATTTCGTAGTAAGACTGTCCGTAGTTGGGCGAAAACAGCACACCCGCTACCGGAACATTGAGCTGATAGCGCAGCGTTAAGGGCACATTTTTCACTTTGACGTGCCAGATTGCCATGCCCGAAGCGTCGAGATTGATATAAGCCTTGGCAGAAGCCGGATTGTTTGTGTTACGCAGATTATATACAAAGCCACCGTTAAAGTCGGCTAGTCCGCCTGCCAGCAATTTGAAGTTTTCCGTTATCCTGAATTGATAGTGTAAACCATAATTCCAGTTCACTAATCCGGCAAACGTATTGTTATTGTCGGCTCTGTTGTGCGTGTACGACAAGTTAGCCTGAAAAAAGTTTTGCGCAGATACATTCCCGTCAAATAGCGTGGTCATCCGCATGGTTTCGCGAGTTACCCTGAAGTCCATCCCCTTATATTCCTGCGGAGAAAGATACGTGTCATACACATTAGAGTATCCTACTCCGTAAAGAGTGGCACGCATCAGGTACCTGCTGGCTTTTAGCGAATCCTCTTGTGCTTGCAATGCAGTCTGTGCAAATACACAAATGCCCCAAACCATAAATAATCTCTTTATGGTTTGGGGCATACGTTTTATCATGGCTTTATGTGTCATTTCATATCTGACTTAAAAGAGCTTCATTTGCCCTGTTATTTCATCAATAATATCGTCTTCACTCTTACCGTTGTCAGGGTCCAGGTTCTCTATTTCCTCCGTTTCATCGTCACCTTCATTTGCCTCCTGCTTTTCTTCAGGGAAGCGTACCGGCTCCAATTCATTGATGGCCTCTATGTTAAAAGTCGAAATTCTTTTCCCTTTCGCCTTGAATCCTTTGACGGCAATAAACTCATCGGCATCAATGATTAGTTTTTCGCGGAAACTATCGTGTCCTCCGAAGATAACCTCCAAGCGGGGGTAATATTCATCCGTCAGGATAATGAGCTTGCTCTCTTTGTTGTCGCCCAGGTAGTTCTGTTTGCGTGATCCGGCTTCAAAACAGAAACGTTTCAGGTACGGATAATTCTGTTGGTCGGCATCATACAAGGCAGCACTCCACACCTTATTCGGGTCGTACTTCTCTACAATCTGCACATTGTCTTCGTAATGATTGCTTAGATCAAAGTTGGTTGTGTAGAAATCTCCGTTATTAAGAATAACCAATATGCTGTCTTCGCTTTGGAATTCACCCAGATATTCCCCTCTGCCGTCATAATTGAGGCGGAGCACATCACGGTCAAACCAAACCTTTCGTCCGCCCAGCGTAGAGCCTCCTTTTTGTTTGAGTGCAATTTTGTGCACATCATATTTAGAAAGAATAACTCCCATGGCCTGCCTTCCCTTGATGGCAATTTCACTAAAGTCTTTCTCAAATGTAATTTTGCGTATGCGCGGGTTTGGTTTCAGGGTTACTTTGATAACCTCAGCCTCTCCGTTGGGGTTCGCTGTGAAATAAACCACGCGCGATCCCGGTGTTCCCTGTGTCAAGTCATATTCACGGTCGCGGGTAACAGAAGTTACGGCAAAACGCTTCATGTAATGAATGCCCTCTTTCCCGTCGCGGTACACGGCGTTGTAAATGGTTCGTTTGTCGTTCTTCTTAAAGATGTTGATATAGAGAATGTTCTTACCGATAAACTTCTTCTCGGCAACCGGCGTAATGAGATACCTTCCGTCGCGATAGAAAATAATCACATCATCCAGGTCCGAACAGTTGGCAATAAACTCATCCTTCTTCAGTGCCGTACCAATGAATCCTTCGTCGCGGTTAATGTATAACTTCTCGTTGGCTTCCACCACTTTGGCTGCTTCAATGGTATCAAAGTTGCGTAACTCCGTGCGTCGGGGAAATCCTTTTCCGTATTTCTCTTTCAGCATCTTGAACCAGTTGGTGGTGTACTCCACGATGTTGGCCAAGTGATTGTTGATGGTTTCAATCTCTTCTTTGGTACGTGCAATGAAATCTTCCGCTTTGTCCGAATTGAATTTCAAGATACGTCCCATCTTTATTTCCATGAGCTTGAGAATATCCTCTTTGGTCACCTCACGAATAAACTTCGGATAAAAGGGAGTCAGCCTATCATCAATGTGCGCACAGGCAGCATCCATGTCTTTGGCTTGTTCAAACTCCTTATCCTTATATATACGTTCTTCGATAAATATCTTTTCGAGCGATGCAAAGTGCAGACCTTCCTGCAGCTCGTTTTTGTGAATCTCCAGTTCGAGACGTAAAAGATCCAGCGTATTATCAACCGACTTCCGCAACACGTCACTTACCCTCAGGAAGTGAGGTTTGCTTTCGTCAATGACACAACAGTTGGGCGATATGCTCACTTCACAATCCGTAAAGGCATAAAGGGCATCAATCGTTTTGTCGGACGAAACGCCCGGTGCCAGGTGGATTAATATCTCAACCTGAGCCGACGTGTTATCGTCAACCTTGCGGACTTTGATCTTCCCTTTGTCGACCGCTTTCAGTATGGATTCAATGACACTGGTCGTTGTTTTACCGTAAGGAATCTCGGTGATGGCCAGCGTTTTGTTATCAATCTTGTTTATCTTGGCTCTGACTTTGACTACGCCTCCTCGTTCACCGTCATTGTATCTGGATACATCGATGGAACCGCCCGTCTGAAAATCCGGGTAAAGTCTGAACTCCCTTTGGTGAAGATACTCAACCGCTGCATCGCACAGCTCGTTGAAATTATGAGGCAGAATCTTTGACGAAAGTCCCACTGCAATACCTTCCACACCCTGTGCCAGCAGTAACGGGAACTTCACCGGCAAGGTAACCGGTTCTTTGTTACGGCCGTCGTATGAAAGTTTCCATTCGGTTGTTTTGGGGTTGAATACAACCTCCAGTCCGAACTTAGACAAACGCGCTTCAATGTAACGGGGAGCAGCGGCACCGTCGCCTGTTAATATATTACCCCAGTTTCCCTGGCAGTCAACCAACAAGTCCTTTTGCCCCAGCTGTACCAACGCGTCGCCTATGGAAGCGTCGCCGTGAGGGTGAAACTGCATGGTGTGCCCCACAATGTTGGCCACCTTGTTGTAGCGTCCGTCGTCCATTCGTTTCATGGAATGGAGAATGCGTCGTTGTACGGGCTTTAATCCGTCGTTAATATGAGGCACGGCACGTTCTAATATAACGTAAGAAGCATAATCCAGAAACCAGTTCTGGTACATGCCAGACAGTTGGTGTTTTATGCTTTGGTCGTGTGTGTCGGCCGGTCTGTAATCAGAATGTCCTTCCGTAATCTCGTTAATCTCGTCGCTCATAAATAACTGGTCCTCTAATCTATTCTATCTTGTTTTAACAACAAATTATCTTTTTTACATCATTATTTGGATGATGTGCAGGCAAAAATACGAATTTAATTGAAAAAAATCATTTACTTTGCACTTTATTTCAGTAACCTGTAACGGGTAAATGCACAGAAGATTAAAAGTAAACGCATAAATTGTAAACAGAAAGATGGCACAGGAAGATGTTTTTAAGAAATTAGTATCACACTGTAAAGAGTATGGTTTTGTATTCCCCTCAAGCGACATCTATGACGGGCTTGGTGCGGTGTATGATTACGGTCAGATGGGAGTTGAGTTAAAGAACAATATCAAGAAGTACTGGTGGGACAGTATGGTCTTGTTGCATGAAAACATTGTGGGCATTGATTCTGCTATCTTTATGCACCCAACTATCTGGAAAGCTTCGGGCCACGTTGATGCATTTAACGATCCGTTGATTGACAACAAAGACTCCAAGAAACGTTATCGTGCCGATGTACTGATTGAAGACCAACTTGCCAAATACGATGATAAAATCAACAAAGAGGTAGCCAAAGCTGCTAAGAAGTTCGGCGAATCGTTTGACGAGGAGCAGTTCCGCACGACCAATGGCCGCGTGCTTGAGCATCAGGCTAAACGTGACGCTTTGCACACTCGCTTTGCCCAAGCGTTGAACGACGGTAACCTCGAAGAATTACGTCAGATCATCATTGACGAAGAAATCGTTTGTCCCATTTCGGGCACAAAGAACTGGACGGAAGTTCGTCAGTTCAACCTGATGTTCTCTACCGAGATGGGTTCTACTTCGGATGGAGCGATGAAAGTATATCTTCGTCCCGAAACGGCGCAAGGTATTTTTGTTAACTACCTCAATGTGCAGAAGACAGGCCGCATGAAGATTCCTTTCGGTATTGCACAGATCGGTAAAGCTTTCCGTAATGAGATTGTAGCCCGTCAGTTCATTTTCCGCATGCGCGAGTTCGAACAGATGGAGATGCAATTCTTTGTTCGCCCCGGTGAAGAACTGGATTGGTTTGCCAAGTGGAAAGCCATCCGTTTGAAATGGCACAAAGCACTAGGCTTCGGCGATTCACAATACCGTTACCACGATCACGATAAATTGGCTCATTACGCCAATGCGGCAACAGACATTGAGTTCTTAATGCCCTTTGGTTTCAAAGAAGTGGAAGGGATCCATTCCAGAACAAACTTTGACTTGAGCCAGCACGAGAAGTATTGCGGAAAGAGCATCAAGTACTTCGATCCCGAACTGAACGAGTCATATACTCCGTATGTTATTGAAACATCGATTGGTGTTGACCGTATGTTCCTCAGCATCATGTCGGCTTCTTACTGCGAAGAGCAGCTCGAAAACGGTGAAAGCCGCGTTGTTTTGAAACTGCCTGCCGCACTTGCACCGGTGAAACTGGCCGTAATGCCTTTGGTTAAGAAAGACGGATTGCCCGAGAAAGCACGCGAAATCATTGACGAGCTGAAGTTCCACTTCAACTGTCAGTATGACGAAAAAGACAGTATTGGTAAACGTTACAGACGCCAAGACGCCATCGGTACACCTTACTGTGTGACCATCGACCACCAGACACTGGAAGATAACTGTGTTACATTGCGTAACAGAGATACCATGCAGCAGGAAAGAGTTGCTATCTCTGAGCTAAACAATATTATTGCAGACCGCGTAAGTCTTACTACGCTACTTAAAACCTTAATTTAAATGAAGAAATATATTCTGTTGAGCCTGCTGTTCACCCAATGCTTGCTGCTGTTTACTTCCTGTGAAGAAACAGAGGAAGTGAATAAGTACGCTGATTGGCGCAATCGTAACGAGGCTTTCATTGATTCATTAAAGAGTGTGTATGATGCAAAGACGGATCCTGAGTTAATTCAGATCATTCCTTATGCAGAGAAGAACTATCCTATTTATGCCAAAAAGCTGAAGACGGTAACCAGTGGTGAAACACCGCTTTACACTGACTCGGTAACTGCATATTATAGAGGTATGTTGATTAACGAAGCCGTGTTTGGTGCGGCAACAACTCCGCGTTACTATACCAAACTCTATCAGTCGCTGGATGTGTTCGATAAGAACTTTGCAGGAGAAGAGCCTACCGTATTTGAATCGCCAACGACGTTTTTCGTTAACGGTGTGGTAGCCGGCTGGACCGAAGTACTGCAACGCATGAAGGTTGGTGAGCGTTGGGAGATTTATATTCCCTGGCAGCAAGGATACGGCTCTTCAGTGAGCGCTGCTCCCGCTTATTCTACGCTGATCTTTGATCTTAATTTAGTCAGTATCATAAAGAAGTAATTCTTTTGATTATATGCTAAAGGCTGCCTTCGGGCGGCCTTTTTTGGTAAGTACCTTTGCGAAGCGGACACTCTTTGCCTGCCGTTTTATAGAAATAACCTTACTCACACACTCTTTTCAATGGATTCTTGTCAAGAGCAAGTTTATATATTATTAACGAACGAAGAGACCTTCACTACCCACCGGCAAGAGTTGGGCAAAACATAACCAACTTTTTGAAAAACATAACGGCCGATTTGAAAAAGATAACGAGCAATTTGAAAAGATAAACCGTCTTTTGGGTCATGAGCAACCGTCTGACGGCCAAGAGACGGTTTGTCGCGGACCATTTGCTACCGTGCAAACTGGCATGAGCTACCGTCTCAGTGAGAAATTGAACCGACAGAAAACAAAAAAGGCAAGAGTTGGAACTCCTGCCTTTACCCCTATATTAATTTGAATGTACTATAGGATTACTTTGACAAAGATAATACATTATATTACCAAAGTCAAGTATTTAACCCATTATTTTTATTACTTTTGTATTCTCAACCGGACTTTGCCGGCTATTCTTATAATCGACTAAATTTAATAAACCATGAAGACTAAATTACTACTTGTTTCTCTGTTACTAACTTCCGCATTGAGTTATTCACAAAACAAATACCTTAGTATAAACAATGAATTAAAGCCTTATAGTAAGTACGCGCTTATTGATTTATACGCCGGCGCCAATTTTGATTTGAGTCATTCCGGCTCCAGTCCCAATGCCGGTTTATTAGGTACCCGCCCCGATGTGGCACCTCTGTTGGGCATTAAGTTCACGCATCTGTTCTCGAAAAGAGTAGGGTGGTATGCCAATATACAAATGAACTTCTATAAAGACAAACAGGCTGAGGCCGTGGATCAGGGCTTTCTAGGCAGTTTTACCGAGAATCTTGCTGACGTTCTTTTTTGGCCGGTTTCTATTATGCGTCCCTCTGTTGATGCCGGTTTAGTGTATCGCTTCGAACAACAGAAATGGAGAATATATCCTTCTTTCGGCGTGGGTTACGTGTATCATTTGCGCGACAGGGGGGTTATTAAAAGTTCTACCGGCTCCGATGAGGTGCTCCATACCGTGGAGTACAAACAACGGGCTTCATCGTTGACATTGAACATGGGTGTATCGGCCAATTACTATTTTTCCTCACGCAAGTACTTGTTTCTCAGCACCAACTTCGTGCAGCCTTTGCAGAAATCGAGGGGGGAACTGGTGCGAATGGACAACGATGTAGAGACAGAACGTCTTTCTTATAAGACCATTACCGGCGGCCGAGCCTTGAATGTGAGTGTGGGGCTTGGGTTTGCTATAGGGCGATAAGCCGGATACTGAGCCGGTGTTCTGTCTCACAGAAACCGGCACTAATTTGGTTGCACAAAGAATTATTCTTAACTTGCGCCCCATCTAGAGTGTTGTTGTCTAAAGAATGACTGGTATGAGGGTGTTAATAGTTGAAGATGAATACTTGTTGGCCTTGGAATTGGCCGATAGGCTGGCTAGTCTGGATAAAGAAATAGAAATTGCCGGCCGAACGGATAGCATCTTGTCGACCGTGGAATGGTTACAGCATCATGAGTGCGACCTGATGTTTCTGGATGTACATTTGAGCGACGGGATTTCTTTTTCTATTTTCGACCGGGTAGAAGTGAAGTGTCCCGTTATATTTACCACAGCTTACGATCACTACGCCATCAAAGCCTTTGAGGTGAACAGCATTGGCTACCTGCTGAAACCCATCGATGAGGAAGACCTCCGGAAAGCACTGCTTAAATACAAACAAATGCGTAGCCTCTTTCGGGCCGACCTCGATAACTTACTCAATTATTTGGGCAAACCTACGGGGGAAGAAAAAGCACCCATCAGTCGCATTATGCTTAGCACCGGCAAAGCGCAGATGGCTATGAATGTGGATGAAATAGCTTATTTCCTAGCTAACGGCAGGTACCTGTACGCCGTTGACCGTAAAGGTGATAAATACTTCTGCGACGGTACTCTCTATAAGCTTGAAGAAGAACTTGATACGCGGATGTTTTTCCGGCTAAATAGGAAGTACATCGTCAATTTCTCGAGTGTGGCTTACTTTACGCATTACTCAAAAAGCAGAGTGAAAGTGAAGCTGATACCTCAGGCTGAAGAAGAAATCATTGTCAGCGCCGACAAAGTAAAAGAATTCAAGAAATGGTTGGTAAGGTAACCGAAGGGGTCTTTAAAAGTATTCACTTCAGAATCAGCATACTGGTTCTGCTTTTGTTCTTTACTGCTATATGGTATGTCAATAACCTCATTGAGAAGGAAACAGTCGATAGGGTCAATGCCATTACGGAAGACGTGGCAATCAACAATGTGTATCTGGTAACCAGCCTGCTCAACGGTTATGAAGAACAGCTACGTTCGGTACAATCTGTCTTAAACACCAATCAAAAAAGCAAGTTGGAAGCTGTTTTTGCACAAATGCATCAACGTGATTCTTCCATTTGCGCCTTGTATGTGGAACCGTTCAACGGCAGTCCCGCCGATAGTTCTGCGGTACACAGAACCTATCAACTCCGAAAAGGCGGCGGAACATTAACTTACTCCCTGCCCTTTTATCCGTATGGAAAACTCTGCCTAGCTGTTGATCTTATGGGTTTTCATCAACGCATTGTCGGCATGGAGGGGCTCAATTATGCATACGTCACTATTACTTGCGGAGGTGTGTACCTGTATCATCCCGACGAACATAAGATTGGCACTTCTCTGGGCGAACAAGACTTGATGAACGAGCGTCTGGCAGCATCGGGCAACCGGTTCGTTGAAAAAATACATTCCGATTATCTGAATATTCCCGTGAGCCGCTACTATCATCCGCAGCAAGTGAGCGGACAGCGGTGGGTGTTTACCGCCAGCATGCCCAACATCGGACTCAGTGAATCGTTCCGCAAAACCGGCATGAACTTCTTCATCATTTCCCTGCTGGCCATGTTCTCTTTCATAGCCGTGTTTAGCCTGGGCGTTATTCGTTGGCGAAAAGAGTTTGTCCGCCGCCAGGAAATAGAACAGCAAAACCTCAACCTGTTGCTGAAAGACGAGAAGCGTAAACAAATGATGGTGACCACCGAACTGGAACGGTTGAAGAGCGGACTGAATCCTCACTTTTTGTTCAATTCACTCAGCAGTCTCAGGGTATTGGTTGGTCTCAATCCGGAGGTGGCAAAAGACTTTGCCATTAACTTGTCTAACCTGTATCGTTATCTGTTGAAGCAAGAAAACCAGAATCTGGTTGCGTTAGACGATGAATTGGTCTTTACCCGTAACTACATCAGTCTGCAAAAGATTCGTTTTGACAAGAAGCTCCAAACAGAAATTATCATTCCCGATGATTACCTGCAAAGGCGCGTTCCCCCGGTTTCCTTGCAACTGCTCGTTGAGAATTGCATTAAACATACCCGGATATCCGACAACGAACCCCTGCTTATTCGTATCTATATAGAGAACGAGATGCTGGCCGTTGAGAATAATTACAGCCCCAGAATGTCATCGGATACCGAAAATTCGGGTAAAGGTATTGAAAACCTGATTAAAAGATATTCCTTCCTCACCGACAGGCAGCTCCATTTTGGTGTTATTAACGGCACGTATTTGGCAAAAATACCGCTGCTTATAATGGAATAGATTCTTTAAAATATCAACTTCACTACTCATATTGCCCAACTCATTACATATTTCTTTTATATCATAATCTTTTCTGCCATTTTTGCGGAAAAGTTACGTTTTATGAAGCATTTATTGATCATAGGATTATTGCTTTGCTCCGTTAGTGCCAACGCAACGATTCCTATTTTTGGAAAAAAGAAAAAAAAAGAGAAACCTGAAAAGGTTGAAAAGGTTAGCAAGTTTAATCAGCTTGTAGATAGTGCGGCTTGTGATAAAGGCGTTTTCTCTGTGTACAAGAAGAACAAAGATTATTATTTCCTCATACCCGATAGCCTTACCAAGCGCGACTTCCTGATAGTCAACAAGATTTCTCAGGTTCCGGCAAACTTCAATGATGCGGGTATTAATAAAGGAATGAACTATGAGAACCTGGTCATTCAGTTTCAAATTAATAAGGAACAGAAAAAGGTATATGCACTGCAATACAAACCGTTTGTCTCTGTGCCGGCTTCATCGTACATACAAGAGAGTGTGACCAGCAACTTTGCCAAGTCCATTCTGGAATCATTTGACATTGAAGCCTATAATGCCGACAGTACTGCGGTTCTGGTTAAAGTCAATAAGGTGTACGACGGAACAAAAACCAGCTTTAACAATGTATTTGGCATGACGGGTCTGGGCAGTTCACCCATCGGTGATTACTCATACGTGACGTCGGCCAAAAGTTTTCCGCATAACATTGTGGTCAAGGCGTTGCAAACAACCCGCATTCCCGGAGCACAAACGGAAGCGAACTTAACGGTTGAGGTCACGTCTAATCTGGTGTTGTTGCCGCAAAAACCGATGACTCCACGGTTTGAAGACACGCGTGTAGGATACTTCACCACGCCTCGCTGGTATTTCAATGACCAACAACACGAATTAGAAAAGAGAAATGTGGTAACACGCTGGCGTTTGGAACCCAAAGACAAGGAAGCTTATCTGCGTGGTGAACTCACCGAACCGGTGAAACCGATTGTGTTTTATATTGATCCCGCCACTCCTAAACAATGGCGTCAGTACATCATGGAAGGAATCAATGACTGGCAGGCTACATTTGAAAAGGCCGGATTTAAGAACGCCATACAAGCCAAAGAAGTGAGTGCCGACGATAAAGATTTCGATATTGATGATGTGCGCTATTCGGTGGTGACTTACGTTGCATCCGACAGGGCCAATGCCATGGGACCTTCTGTTTATGACCCGCGTTCGGGGGAGATTTTGGAATCGGATGTTATTTGGTGGCACAATGTCATGTCGGCCGTTCATGCCTGGATGCGTGTGCAAACAGGAAGTGTCGACAGCAAATCAAGAGGCAACAAGTTTAGTGATGAACACATGGGCGAAGCCATTCGTTTTATTTCTTCTCACGAAATAGGTCATACCTTGGGCTTAAAACATAACATGGGCGCCTCTTTTGCGTATCCGGTCGACTCGTTGCGCTCCGAACACTTTTGTGCTCACATGGCTACCGCTCCTTCCATCATGGATTATGCGCGGTTCAATTATGTGGCACAACCGGGCGATCATGTAAAGTCGATCACGCCTAAGATTGGCGAGTACGACAAGTTTGCCATTGAATGGGCGTATCGTTATTATCCCGAAGAAGATGCTCACAAAGAATTAAGCACTTTGAAGAAAATGGTGGCCAAGGCTTACGAAAACCCCAACTGTCATTACTTGCCTCAGCAAGACATGCGAACGGGTGTTGACCCCAGAGCGCAAAGTGAAGACTTGGGCGATGATGCCGTAAAAGCAAGTGAATATGGTATCATGAACTTAAAGCGCATCATGCCTCTTGTACTCGATTGGACCACGCGTGAAGGAGATGATTACCTCAACGCTGGCAAACTGGTCAATGATATCATTGGTCAGTGGAACATGTATGCTTATCATGTACTAACTAATGTGGGCGGCATATACCTCAACAATACCGTTTACGGGGAAGCCGCACAGAGTTATGTTTTTGTTCCCAAGTCGATGCAAAAGAAATCGGTGAAGTTCCTGATAGATCAGGTGGTCACTTTCCCCGAATGGTTGTTTAAGAATGAGGTGTATAACTATGTTTATCCCGTTAAAGAAGCGCCTACCGGATATCGTGAGTACAGTCCTTTTGCCACGTACAAAAACATTCAGTCGTATATCTTTTGGGATCTTTTGAATAACGACCGCATGGATCGTATGATTGCCAATGAAGTGCAAAATGGTAAGAAGGCGTATTCCGCAACTGAAATGATGGATGATTTGTTCAATGCTATATTCGCAGACACAATGACCGGCCATTCGTTGACTATAGAACAAAGAGCCACGCAAAAGGCATTTATCGATGCACTGATTATTGCGGCCGACAGGAACGAGGTAAGCAAAGAGAAGAAAGGACTGGCAAGTGCCGATACGAATTTTGCTTCGGAGCAAATCTTCTCGGGTCCGCAACGGGCCTCTGAAGCTGTTTCTGTGAAACGCGGGGTGTTGCTTCGCATCGAGCAACTGCTGAAAGGAAAGAAGAACAGTGCCGACCAGGCAACAAAATATCATTATGAAGATATGCTGCTGCGTATCGACAAATCATTGAGATAGAGAGAATTAGTATAAGTAAAAAGCGTAAAAAGTTAGGTAATGAGATTAAAAGTATTATTATTCCTTTGTTTGCTTCCTGCAATGTTGTTTGCGCAGGAAACAATCCAGATTAAAGGAAAAGTTGTAGCCGCAGATGGCAGTCCGCTACCCGGAGCATCTGTGTATGTGGAGAAAGGCACAATCGGCGAGAAGATGTCTATTGAAGGAGTAGTGGCCAATTACAGTTTGGGAACTACTACTGATATAAATGGTGTTTTCTCTTTTTCGGTGCCGAAAGGAGTGGAGAAATTAACTTGTAGCTTCATCGGATATGAAGCACAACAAGTCAATATAAAGAATAAATCTTTCGTTACGGTTACTTTGCAGGAAGCCGAAAGTACTTTAGGCGAAGTGGTGGTAACAGGATACCAAAAGATTGAAAAGAGGAAGCTGACCTCTGCCGTATCAAATGTGAAGGCAGCAAGCATCTTGCAAGCGGGCGTGTCTAGTGTCGATATGATGTTGAGTGGACAGGTTGCCGGTGTGCAGACTACTGCTGTTAGTGGTGCCCCGGGTGCTCCGGCTAAGATTCGTATTCGTGGTACGGCATCACTCAATGGAACGCAAGACCCACTTTGGGTGCTCGACGGCATGCCTTTGGAAGGTACTGACTTGCCCGATATGAGCGACACCAATGTCGATGAGTTGTTTTCTTCATCTATTGCGGGCATCAATCCTTCGGATATTGAAGATATTACGATTCTGAAAGATGCTGCTGCTACGGCTATTTATGGAGCCAGAGCAGCCAATGGGGTTATCCTTATTACAACGAAAAAAGGGAAAGAGGGCAAACCGTTGGTGCAGTTCTCTTCTAAGCTGTCTTTTGTGACTCGTCCCAATATGGATAAGCTCAATTTGATGAATGCTTCGGAGAAAATTGACATGGAGCTGATGATGGCTAAGTATGATGATTTGGACTCGTATAACTATGTGACAAAGAAAGGTGCCATCGGTCGCTTATTTGAAGCAAACAATTTGTGGAACACTTATCGCGGAGGCGGTGTGCAAGCTCTGCCGCAGGAAGTACAAAGTGAAATAAGCCGATTGAGAACGGTCAATACCAATTGGGGAGATGAACTGTATCGTACAGCGGTAAATCAGGATCATAGTGTTAGCATTAACGGAGGTACCGAGCGTTCTACTTACTATTTCTCAGCCGGTTATTATGATGAGCTGGGAGCTACGGTGGGCGCTTCGCTCAACAGGCTTAACTTTACCCTCAAGGGTGATTATAAGTTGTGGGATAACTTTAAATTGGGCGTTGCACTCTATTCGAGCGAGCGTAAGCAGAAGTCTTACCTGACCGGTACGGGTTCGGTAACAAATCCGTCAAGATACTCAAGGGATGCCAATCCTTATCTGTCTATTTACGATGAAGGCGGCAATTATGTGTATGACCCCGATGTGCCTTTGTATAGTGGCAATACGATAAACTACAATATCATTGAGGAAAGAAACAATACCTCGAATGTATCAAAGACTCAATCGTTGAATGCGGTGTTTGATATCGATTGGAAAATTCTACCGAAGCTAACACTTCGCTCTCAGTTGGGTTTACAACGTGATCATAACGATAAAGAGCAGTATGGAGGCAAGAACAGTTACTTCGCACGCCGTGAAAGAGCCATGAGTGAGTACGGTGATTCTTTCTTTGTTCCCGAAGGTGGTGTGATTAAAGAGTGGAAAAACTCTTTTTCACAATGGAATCTTAAAACCGTGTTGGAATACAATTTGTCATTGGCCGACAAGCATGAGTTTGATTTCATGGTTGGTAATGAACTGAGACGCACAAAAGAGGAAGGTGTGTTCTCGGCAGGATACGGTTTCAACAAGGAAACCTTAACAACTGAACCGATTGTGTTCCCCGATCCTTCGTATGCATCGACTTTCCCTTTGTTCAGAAAGACTTATGTTGAAAATGCATTTGCTTCTTTCTTTGGTACACTAGGGTATACCTTTAATAAGAAGTATACGTTCTTTGGTAGTGTGCGTGTAGATGGTTCCGATCTTTTTGGTGTGGATCCTAAATATCGTTACCTGCCTCTCTGGGCTGCTTCTGCCGCATGGAGGGTGAAGGAAGAGAGCTTTTTGAAGAATGCTGCTTGGTTAAGTGATTTGAAACTGAGAATTTCATACGGTTTGCAAGGTAACATTGACAAAGGTACTTCCAGATATATAATTGGTGATCGTAAAACAGCGACTTTGTTACCTGGACAAACAGAGACGACTATTTCACCTACTAATTTACCTAATGATCGGTTACGTTGGGAGAAGACGGCCACATGGAATACCGGGTTTGACATAGCTATGCTTGATAACCGTATTTATTTCAGTGCCGACTTCTATCACCGTAAATCGACAGATTTGATTGGAGTGCGCGCCGTTGCGTTAGAGAATGGTATGAGTACCGTAACGACTAACTTTGCTGCGTTGACAAACAAAGGCTTCGAGTTGAATTTGGTAACTCGTAACATTCAGACTCCTTCTTTCAAATGGAATACGACTATTAATGTTTCGAAGAACCTGAATAAGGTTGATGAAATCCATGTCCCTAATAATCAGGTTACTCCTTCACTGAAAGGGTATTCTGTCAATGCTTTATTTGCATTTAAAACTGCCGGATTGGATGAACAAGGGTATCCGCTTTTCCAAAAGGGTGACCAAAAGGTTACGGCTACAGAGTTCTTCGGCTTAGAAGATCCAAGTGGATGGGGTATGTATCAAAGTACACTGACCAACGAGCAGATAAGAGGTTTGTATACGCACGTAGGCAATACGGATCCTAAACTATCGGGCGGTTTGATCAATAACTTTGAACTGGGTAGATTTACCTTGAATGTTTCTTGTGCATTTAACTTGGGACAGTGGGTAAAGACGGAACCTTTCTATGACTTGATTGAAATGGATCGCGGAGTAAACCGTTCTAAGAAGATGAGTCAGGTATGGACTCCCGATAACACGTCGGGCACCTATCCGCGCATGATTGGTGCGTATACAGAAGGTGGAGCGCGCATGGGTGATTACATGGCGTTCAACACGGGTTATGTGTTGGCCAATAACGTGTTCCGTGATTTGGATATTTGGTACAAAGAGGTCAGCTATTTGCGTGTTAACAGCATTCGATTGGCGTATGACATACCGAAAAGTGCATTGGCAAAGCTGGGCATAGCATCGGCTAAGGTTAATATCGAATCAAGAAATCCGTTTGTGATTGCAACTAATTACTCGGGCTATTTTGATCCTGAAACAGTGGGAAACATTTATGCACAGCCCATGCCAAAATCTATCACTTTCGGATTGAACGTTAGTTTCTAACTTAATTATATGGACGTATGAAAATAACAAATTTATATATAGTATCCTTATTAGCAGTCGTCTTTACTTCGTGTGACAGCTATTTGGATATAAAACCTGTAGGTAAAGTAATACCTACTTCTTTGGACGATTACCGTGACGTGATGACTTATGCGTACGAAACAGTATCTTTTGACCGCTCGTTGAGCACAGTCAGGGGTGATGAATTGCAACTGATTTATGATGATTGGGGTGATTATATACCTTATTATAATATCTTTATATGGAATGATGTCAATACGGATCAAAATACCAATAGCTTTTCTTGGCAACATTATTATAAGGCAATTCTCAACGCTAACCAAGTTATCTTGTCGGCCGAAGGTGCGACAGACGGAACTCAAGCCGGAATTGATCAACTAAGAGGGGAAGCTTTCTTAATGAGAGCTTACATGCATTTTGGTCTGGTCAGCTTGTTTGCCGATACATATAGCAGTACCAATCTGAATAAAAAGGCTATTCCACTGGCCACTACCATTGATGTTTGGAAGAACTATGAACGTAATACCGTTGGTGAAGTTTACGAGCAAATCTTTAGTGATCTGGAAAGTGGTATCAAGTTATTGAATGTGGATGAACAATCCAAAGGACTCAATTATCGCTTCTCAAAGGTTTCGGCGTATGGCTTTGCAGCTCGTGTGTATGCTTATGTAGGTAATTGGGAAAAGGCGCACGAATATGCCAAAAAGGCTTACGATATCAATCATGCGTTGGTTGATATGAATAGTTCTACTGCTTTACTTCCGGTTAACTATGCTTCGACCGAGAATGTTTTAGCTATGGAACAAACATTCGTGTCATTGCTAAAACCTAGTTTCATTATCTCGGATAATTTATTGAATGCATTTGATAAGGACAACGATTTGAGGTTTGGCAAGTACTTTGAACGCTCTGGTTCTAATTACAAGTGTTCTCTTGGTTCTAAGTTAGACAATAAAGTATCGATGCGCACTTCGGAATTTTATCTCCTTCTGGCTGCTTCTGAAGCGCAGGTGTCGGGCGGTAATCTGGAAACGGCGAAAGGTTATCTGAAAGAGTTGTTGTCTAAACGTCTGAAGGCTGCTTTCTATGCAACGGAGGCTGCTTCTATAGACGGAATGGGTAAGGATGCATTTCTGCAAAGGGTGCAGGAAGAAAGATTCCGTGAACTGGCTTGCCAGGGCTTCCGTTGGTATGACCTGAAATTCTTTGGGCAGCCGTCTATCACAAAGACATTCAACGGTGAATCATTTGTATTGCAGAAAAATGATGCAAGGTATATCTTACCTTTCCCTGTAGAAGCTGTTGAGGCTAATCCGAACTTGCTTAACTAGGTAGTAGCTGTTATCAAACTAAAAAAGGTATCTTTAAAGGATACCTTTTTTAGTTTGATGGAGTTTATTCTATTTCAGTATGGCTCCCGCTACAGCATTAGCAACTACCGAACGCAATCTCACTACTTCTCCCTTATCGGAAGGATGTACCCGGTTGGTAAGCAGAATAACTGCGGTGTGGCTGTCGGGGTCAAGTATCAATGAAGTTCCTGTGTAGCCGGTATGTCCGTAGGTATTAGGTCCGAAGAGATCGCCGTTGTTCGAGGCGTAGGGCGAAAAAACATCCCAACCAGGGGTGCGTCCCAGCCCGGCTACGTAACGAGGTACGGTGCGCATGGCTTTGACGGCTGCCGGACTCAGTATGCGGTGGCCGTTATATTCGCCGTTGTTCAGCAGGGCGGCCGCCAAAATGGCCACATCGTCTGCCGAAGAAAACACGCCGGCATTGCCTGAAATGCCTCCGTTCATGATACGGGCAAGCGGATCGTGAACCATTCCTTTCAGAACACTTCCGTCGGCTTGCTTTTCCGTTGGGGCACAGCGGGCCAATGTTTCGCCCGTGGGGCAGTAATCGGTGTGTTTCATTCCCAGCACATCAAACAGATTCTCCTTGGCAAACTGTTGCAGCGTTTGTCCCGAAATGGTTTCAATGATGCGTTGCAACGTAATGTAATTGAGGCAACTGTATTGAAAGTCGGTCCGCGGTGCAAAGTCGCGCTTGCAGTTGCTGATGTATTCAATGACACCGTCTGGGTTAGGGGCGCCGTACTTCTTTTTAAGCGAGTCCACCGGTGCGTAAGGTGGTAGTCCGGAAGTGTGCGTCATCAGGTCGGCCACGCGTATGTCGGTCTTCTTGCCGTCGCTATCTTGCCACGGTTTGAAGCCGGGAGCGTACAGGCTAACCTTGTCTTGCAGGCGCAGTTGTCCCCGCTCAATGAGCATCATGGCGCAAATGGCGGTCGACATGGACTTGCTGACCGAAGCCATGTCGAACACGGTGTTGGTATCCATGGCCATAACCTTGGGGTAAACCTGCTTGTTGCCGTATGCTTTGAGATAAGCCATTTTACCGTCCTTCACAACAGCAAGTACGGCGCCGGGAATTTCTTTGTTATCAACAGCCTTTTGAATGGCTTGGTCAGCGTACTTCAGTCTTTGTGTGTCCATTCCCACCTGCTCGGGAGTTACACGGGGCAAAGGTTGTGCGGTTGCCTGCAACGCCATGAAAAGGGTTGCAAGCAGATAAAATGTTCGTCTCATCTTCTCATTATTTGGGGTTAAACTTACTTGGCTTTGTAGGCATCAATTGCCTTCTTAACGGAACCATGCATCAGCAAGAGTGATTTGGCTTGTTCGTAATCGAGTCCGAGTTCCTCGACAATCATCTTGGTACCGCGGTCAACCAGCTTTTTGTTGCTGAGTTGCATGTTGACCATCTTGTTGCCTTTTACACGACCTAGCTGAATCATCACCGAAGTGGTAATCATGTTCAGAATCATTTTCTGTCCCGTACCCGATTTCATGCGCGAGCTTCCCGTTACGTATTCCGGTCCTACTACCATTTCAATAGGCACATCGGCTTCTGCTGCCATGGGCGAGTTGGGGTTACTGGTGATGCATCCTGTTAATATGCCGTGGCTTCGTGCTTCATGCATAGCACCGATAACGTAAGGCGTGGTGCCCGATGCGGCAATGCCGATCACAGTATCCTTGTCGCTGATGTTATGTTCTTGCAGTTCCTGCCAGCCGCGCTCCATGTCGTCTTCGGCATTTTCTACGGGGTTGCGCAGTGCGGTGTCACCACCGGCAATCAATCCGATGATGAGTGTGTTGGGCATGCCGAATGTAGGGGGGATTTCCGATGCATCGAGCACTCCTAATCGGCCGCTGGTGCCTGCTCCCATGTAAAAGATGCGACCGCCTTGTTTCATGCGGGGCACAATTTGGTTGACCAGCTTCTCTATTTGCGGAATGGCACGTTGCACGGCCAGTGCCACCTTTTGGTCTTCGGTATTGATCTCGTCAAGTATTTCGCGTACCGACTTCTTTTCGAGGTTGTTGTACAGTGACGGTTGCTCTGATATCTTAATGAAAGCACCGTTGTTGGTTTCCTTCTGATTATTCATTGTTGTTTCTGCTGATGATTATTGATGGTATGCAATAAGTCCTTCCATGGGGCTTTGTATGATTGTGCCCAGTGTGATGTCGCTTTTCTGGGCAGCTTCTGTCAGTATCTCTCTGTAGTGATAAGCCACCGATCCGATGATGTGTACCGGGTTGTTGCGGTAGTCATACTGCATCACGTTGCGTTTAAAAAAAGCCATGAAGCTGTTTAATATCAGTTCATGAATTTCCGGTTCGTGCAGGTTGGCCACTAGGAAAGGCGACAAGCTTGCCAGGAAACGGTTGGGGAAAGGCTGACGGTACACGCGGTCGATAATTTCACCCGGGGTGAGGTTCACTTCGGAAAGAAACTTTTCTTTCAGTGCCGGTGATGTTTGATTCTTCAAGACATCACCCACCAGTAATTTGCCCAGTACGGCACCGCTTCCTTCGTCGCCTAGGATGAAGCCCAGCGGAGAAACGTTGTCAACAATGTCCTTCCCGTTGTAGTAGCACGAGTTTGAACCTGTTCCCAGGATGCAGGCAATGCCGGGATTATGACCACACAGTCCGCGAGCGGCAGCAAGCATGTCGGTTGCCACCTCGATGTGTGCGGAAATGTGTTGGGCAATGGCCCGGGTTACCAATGCTATCTTGTCGGGGAAACCGCATCCGGCTCCGTAGAAGTAAACGGCCTCTACGGTGCGGTTACCCAGTTGGGGCAAGAGCACTTCACCAATTTCGGTACTGATTTCTTCTTCTGACTGAAAGAAAGGATTCGTTCCTTTCGTGTAAACCTGTTGGACGAGCTGTCCCTTATCTACCAAACTCCAATCGGTTTTAGTAGATCCACTATCTGCTATTAATATCATATCTTTATATATATTTTCTTTTTGTACAATACATGTCCGATAACCCAGTTAAGTGCCACAAAGAGCAGGGCGAAAGCCAACGAACCGGCGTAATCACCCAAGGCAGGCTGCAATACCACCGTGTAGGCGTAGCCGTGCAAACTGATTACGTCTTCGGCGTAAGGGAACTTTATGTTGCTTAACAGGATGGACAATACAGCGGCTGTTACATAAATAAAAAGCGGGTTAACTCCAAAGGATTCAAAGAAACGGCTCCATTTCTTATAGCCTTTCACATCGATGAACCACACCAGCAATGCCAGAAAGCTTGAAGCCAAGCCGCAAGTGGTGAGTACAAAGGTGGGCGACCATACCTTTTTGTTAATCGGGCAACCGTAGCTCAGCAGGAATCCTGCGAAGGTAAGTACGGTGCCTATGATGAACAGCCGTTCAATCTTTTCATGGATGTCTTTCACTTCCATCAGCAATTTACCGCAACAAAAGCCTATTAGCACATGTGCAATAGCAGGCAGTGTGCTCAGCAGGCCTTCGGGGTCAATGCCGTTGTCCTTGTACATGTGGTTGGTGCCCAGTATGGCACGATCTACCACCGAGAGTATGTTTGTTTCGTTGTATTCGTATCCGTTGCCAAAGAATAAAATGCCGAAGTAACCGGCCAGCAATACAAAAATAAGATAAGGAATGTGCTTGTGGCTCATTACCAATGCTACTATGGCGGTAACGCCGTAACTCAGTGCCAGGCGTTGCATGACTCCCAATATACGGATGTTGTCGAAAGGCAACGGGTTGTGCGTGCGGCACAAAAGGGAGAAATAAGCAATGCCTAGTCCGATAGCAAATATAACGACCGTGCGTTTGAGTATTTTCCAAACCGCCTGTGCGTTGAGTTCAAAGTTGTATTTCTTTAATGAGATGTAAGTAGAGATACCCATGATGAACATGAAAAAGGGAAATACTAAGTCGGTTGGCGTAAGTCCGTTCCACTCGGCATGGCTCAAGGGGGCGTATATTTTACCCCAACTGCCGGGGTTATTGACCAGAATCATTCCGGCGATGGTAATACCTCTCAGCACATCCAGTGCCAATAGGCGCTGTGATGCTTTGGTGTCTCTTTGCAGAGTTCTATTTTCTTTGTTGGTATTCATATCTTTTCTTTTTTAAGGGTACACTGATCAACCAAATAGACAATAGATACATAGGCGATGCCCGAATTCGTAGTAAGCCCGATTTCGCAGGTACGACTGTTAGAGTATCCTATATCTATGTGCTTTTTTTCTATTTGTGGCTTTAGTTTCCTCAATGCGTAAGCGTTTACTTCGGGATGAGTGAAGCCTTTGTCGCCCGCAAAACCACAACATCCCACTTCTTCGGGTATGAACACGTTGTTCGAACAAAGACGGGCCAATGCCGTGATCTGATCGCCCAGTCCCATTTTCTTCATGGAACAGGTGATGTGCAGGGCAATGGGCTTGTCGGTTGGCCTGAATTCCAACTTGTCTTGCAGAAAAGTATAGATGAATTCGGCCGGTTCGTACAATCTGAGTTGCTTGATGGTGTGACGCATGCGATACAAACAGGGACTTTGGTCGCACAACACCGGATATTTTCCGTTCTCACTGGCTTGGAGCAATGCCGTTTCCAGTTCGGCTGTTTTGCTGTCGGCCACATCAGGCATACCTTTGCTTTCCCAAATGGTACCGCAACATAGATTCTCCATCTTGTCGGGGAAGATGATTTCGTAGCCGGCTTTGTGCAGGAGCGAAACCATTTTATTGACCAAAGGCTGTTCTTCGGGCGATTTTCTGGCTAATCCCATTGTTTGGTTAATGCAACTGGGAAAGTACACTACCTTTAAATCTTCCGACTGTGGCTGAGTGCTTTTCTGAATGATCTCTTTCTTTACGCTCTCGGGGTTGTAGGCTTTGGGCATGGCGGGTGTCCATTGGGGAACACCTATGGCATGGTGCATGCTTTTCGTTAGCGTTGACATAACTCCGCTACCCAGCAAAGCATGTGCGGTGTCGGCCAGCGTGAGCACAGGACGAAGCACATTTTTTATTTCCGAGAAATGATTGGCTGCAAAGACTCCCATACGGTAACCCATACTGTTAGCCGGAAGCTGTTCTTGTCTGAGGTCGTGTGTCAGGTCGCCCGTGTTGATGCCCATGGGGCACGATAAAGAACAGAGTCCGTCGCCGGCACAGGTCTGGTTACCTAGGTATTGGTATTGCTTTTCCAAGGTGAGCAACCTCTTTTGGTCGGCTGCCTCCTGAGATGTTTTCAAACGTGATATTTCACGTTGAATCACAATGCGTTGACGAGACGATAGGGTGAATCCGCACGTCAGACAGTTTACTTCACAAAATCCGCACTCGATGCATTTGTCTACGTGTGCGTTGGTCAGTGTCAGTGGCTTGAAGTTGCGGATGTGACACTTCGGATCATCATTGAAGATAACGCCGGGGTTAAGCAATCCTTTGGGATCAAAGAGTTGTTTCACCGCGCGCATCAGTTCAAAGGCGGTTTCTCCCCATTCGTATTGCACGAAGGGAGCCATGTTGCGTCCCGTGCCGTGTTCTGCTTTGAGGGAACCGTCGTATTTGTCGACCACTAGCATTTTCACCTCATTCATGAGCGCCTCGTAACGTTCTACTTCGGCTTCGCTGGAGAATGATTGGTTGATAATAAAGTGGTAGTTACCTTCAAGTGCATGCCCGTAAATGCAGGCGTCATCATAACCGTGGTGTGTAAGAAGTTGTTGCAGTTCGGCTGTCGCTTCGGGCAAATCTTCAATGTGAAAAGCCACGTCTTCAATCAAGCAGGTAGTTCCCGGTTTACGTGTTCCTCCCACGGATGGGAAAATACCCGCGCGTATAGCCCAGTATGCGGCGTACTCGCTTTCCTTGTCGGTAAAGTGAACCGGTGTATGGGTCTTGAAGTTTTTCAATGCTTCTTCAACAATCTGTATGTTGCCTGCTAACTCTTTGGCTGTTGAGGCTTTGGTTTCCGTTAACACGGCGGTGAGCCCGTAGCCTGTTGGGTCGTTTACGGAAGCCAGTGATTTGCAGTCGAGCAATTCGGCTCCTTTGACTACTGTTTCTCCGTTCTCTGTGGTCAGTTTCTTCATGGCAACCACGGCCCGGCATGCTTCTTTTATATCATCAAAGTAGAGCATGGCACTGGCTTTGAACGGATAATCGTATTCTGTCTGCATGGTTACTTCGGATAAGAAAGCCAGTGTGCCTTCCGAACCGACCAGCAGATGTGCTATGATATCAAACGGATCATCAAAGGTGATAAAGGGAAGCAGGTTCAGTCCCGTTACATTTTTGATGGAGTATTTATAGCGAATTCTTTCGGCCAGTTGATGATCGTTCCGAACCAAATTGCGCATGGATTCTATCTGGCGGATGAACTCGGGCTTCTGCAACGTGAAGTTGCGTCGGCTGTCGGCATCGCCGGTGTTTAATATAGTACCGTCAGCAAAGACCATTCGGGCTGAATGAAGTACTTTGTCGCTATTGGCATGGGTACCGCAGTTCATGCCCGATGCATTATTCATGACGATGCCACCTACCATGGCGCTTTTGACCGAAGCCGGATCGGGCGAAAATTTGCGGCCGTAGGGCTTGAGTATTTCATTCACTCGCTGACCGATGATGCCCGGCTGCAAAGTAATTTGTGTGGCGTCCGGACTGACTGTGTATTTTTCCCAATGCTTTCCGGCAACAATCAATATGGAGTCGCTGATGGCCTGGCCCGACAAACTGGTGCCTGCCGCCCGGAAAGTAACGGGAAGCAGGTGCTTGTTGGCGCACTTCAGCAGTTCGGACACTTCTTTTTCATTATCGGAACGGATCACCACCTGAGGAATCAGGCGATAGAAACCGGCGTCTGTTCCCCAAGCTAGCCGACGGAGTTCATCGGTGTAGATTCTTTCTTGTGGGATGAATGTTGATATGTCTCCCAAGAAATCGATGTATTTCTTTGTAACACTCATTTATATAGATAGTATTGTTTGGACAGTTTGCGGAAGGCTTCAACATCTTTATACCAATAGTCACGTACGTCTTCCCAACGATTGTTTTTACTGAAACGTTCTCTGATCTCTTTGCTTCCACTTACCTTGTCGAACATATCGAACCGGCCTTTATCAGCTTGTTCAAAGACTTTGTGATCCGGGTAAAGTGTGGCTATCTCTTGCATGACATAGAACTGTATATCACTCAATGCGGCCTTTCGGAAGTTGGTAATGTGTACTTGTACTCCTTGCAGGTGTTCGCCTTTGCCAACGGAATAGAATGGCTTGAGGTGCATAGGCCTAAAGGTTACTCCGGGCAGGTTGAGCTGATTGAGGTTACCGGCCAGCTCGTCGGCTTTGATCCACGAGGCTGCAAACATTTGGAAAGGAATGGTGTAACCTACGCCGATTGACAGGTAGCCCAGCTCTCCCAATATGCCGCTAACAGGATAGAATATAGCGGAATGAGGGTGGGGGATATGCGGTGAGGATGGAATCCATTGTAAACCGGTTTGCGAATAGTCTATATCGCGTTTCCATTTCTTCATTTTGACGATGTGTAGTTTGCATTGTTTGTTTAACATCTTCTCACCGTTCAACATCAGGGCCAGTTCTCCGCAGGTGAGACCGTAAAGGTATGGAATTTTAAATTGGCTGACAAAAGATATGTAATTATCTTCAACTAGATTACCTTCAATCTTTAATCCTCCCACCGGATTGGGCCTGTCGAGCACAATAAACTCAATGTTGTTTTCGGCAGCGGCTTCCATGGCCAGACCCATTGTGCTGATGTAAGTGAATGATCGGCAACCGATGTCTTGTATGTCGTACACCAATACATCAATGCCTTTTAACATGTCCGGGGTTGCTTTCCGGGTTTTACCGTAAAGAGAATATACGGGCAGACCGGTGGAAGCGTCGGCGGAATTGTCGACTTTGTCACCGGCATGTACGTCTCCGCGTACACCGTGTTCAGGGCCGAAGAGGGCGACAAGTTGCACGTTGGGGGCTTCGTGCAAAATGTCGATGGTTGATTTCAGGTTGTTGTCAACACCTGTGGGGTTGGTGATGAGTCCTACCCGTTTTCCCTCAAGGCACTTGAATTTTTGCTCTTTCAAGACTTCAATGCCCGTTCGAATCTTTATCTTCTGAGCATGCGCACTGAGTGAAAGGAAGCAAAGCGTGTTAAGCAAAATAAGTTTGATCGTTTTCATCCTATATCGAATCGTTGGTTATTTTTTTATTTCTTGTTTTCGGCTTTCTTCTTTACCATAATCGGGATCAATCTTAATGAATGCGCAGACTGTGATGGTGGCAGCGCAACAAATCATGACCCATATAAAGAAGTTCTCGTATCCGATGTGATCTTGTAACCATCCGGCAGCCATTCCGGGCAACATCATTCCCAATGCCATAAAGGCTGTGCAAATGGCATAATGTGCCGTTTTGTGCTCTCCGTCCGAGTAGTAAATGAGGTAGAGCATATAGGCTGTGAAACCGAAGCCGTAGCCGAACTGTTCTATAAATACACAGATGTTGATTGTGAGCAGGTCTTGTGGCTGAACATAACCGAGATACACAAACGTAACGCAGGTAAGTGAAATACTCCATGCCATAGGCCACAACCATTTTTGCAGTCCTCCTTTGGCGGCACAAATGCCTCCTATAATACCTCCCAGCGTAAGACCAATGATTCCAATGGTACCGTAAACCAATCCCACTTCAGCAGTAGTAAGTCCCAGACCTCCCTTCTCAATAGGGTCTAGCAGGAACGGATTAATCAACTTAACAAGTTGTGCTTCGGGGAATCGATAAAACAACATGAAGAGGATGGCTATTTTAGCTTGTTTCTTCCGAAAAAAGGAAGCAAAGGTCTCTATAAATCCTTCCATGATGGAGCTGGCGTTGTTTTGACCAACCACCGATTTATCTGAACCCGGCGCCGGAAGTATGTATTTATGGTAAAGGGAGAATGCCAAGAATAGCCCGGCCAAAATAAAGAAGGTAATGCTCCAGGCATATTTAATGTTTCCGCTCCATATTTCCAGTCCACCGGCCAGCATAATAAGTAGTCCTTGTCCTGCAATGGTAGCAATGCGGTAAAAGGTACTTCTTATTCCCACATACAAAGCCTGGTCTTTCACATTCAATGCCAACATATAGAAGCCGTCGGCTGCTATGTCATGCGTGGCAGAACTGAATGCCACCAGCCAGAAAACGGCTAGTGTGATCCGAAAGAAATCGGGCATGGGTATGGTTAAGGCAATACCAGCCAAGCCGGCGCCCACAAGGAGTTGCATGGTAACTACCCACCAACGTTTGGTTTTAAGCAGGTCGATAAACGGACTCCAGAAGGGCTTGATGACCCAGGGCAGATAGAGCCAACTGGTATAAAGAGCAATGTCGGTATTTGATATGCCCAGTTTCTTATACATGATTACCGAGATAGTCATGACAGCTACATAGGGTAATCCTTGTGCGAAATATAATGTGGGAATCCATGCCCACGGTGATGTTTTACGATCTTTCATCCTCATTGGTTAATAGAGTTTGTCAATGCTGGCACCAATGTAGTAGTGCAGCAAGATATCATTGTATTTATATCCTTGTTCTCCCATAACAGCAGCACCGATTTGGCAGAGTCCTACGCCATGTCCCCAACCGGCACCTGTTAATGTAAAAGAGGAGGGGACGCCATTTTCAATATGTTTTTTGTCGACTACAAAGGCTGAACTGTATAAGTGTGACGTGGACAGGGTACGACGAATTTCCAGTTCTTTGCCAATGGTAAGAGTACGTTTGGTTCCTACGATCTTGAGTTTGGTAAGTCGTCCCGATGTACCGCGTTCCATGGGAATCAGGTCTAGTATCTGACCGTAATCTATGCCCGAACGTTTGGTTATCAGTTCGGATAATTCTTCTTGTTGGTAGGTTACCTTCCATCGGAAAAAGTCGGTTGTTTCCTGGTCGTAGTTATTAAGTACCTGCGACAGAACCTTTTTATCTGTAGTGTTACAGAAGGCTTCAGGGGAGGTGCGAATCCATTGTTCAGCTTCCGTTTCGATACGCAGGTCGGGTAACTCCTGAATGGTTTTACTATCTCGCTGCTTAACCAAATACGGATACTTCACATCCTCCCAACAGTATTGAAATTCTTCGAAAGCTCCTCCGCAACATTTGGAGAAACGGGCATCGCATATTTTATCTCCGTATAACAATACTTGACCGCGAGTGGCCTGGATGGCTTGTTGCACGATTTCAGTCGACGCACGGGTAATCCCCTGATAACGCTGACAATGATCGTCGGCACACACATCAAAGTTCGTATGATCTTCGCGGTCGTACCATCTGATGAGTTCATCGGCTGTTTCCGTAAAGGCAGAGTAGCTGCTTTGAGTCTCTGTAATTTCCTTGTTTTTCTGTATCTGGGCTAGCAACCAACTGCGTGAAATGACGGCATGAGCCTTCAATAACTCTAAAGAGGCGGTAGCGCTCATTTCAGAAGAGATGACGCTGGTGAGGTAGTCTTCAATTGAAATGACATTGATACCTGTGAGCTTTTTATTCTCGACAATCAGTTTGAAAGCGCCTAAGAAACGTTGATCTTCTTTTCGCTCCCAATGAAAGTTGATGCCAATGGTTACATCAATCAGGTCGAACGAGCACGCTTGTTCCTGTGCCGGTTCAAAGATGAGTTCGTTGTACAACCGCCCTTGCCAAAGAATCTGTTCTTCGTCATAGGTGGCTACTTGTCGTCCGGTAACATGGATACCGTTAATCACGTATTGACCGTTCAGAATAAACTCTATCTGTGGTTCGAACAGAATGCCGACTTGTACTTTGGGCTCTTTCATAAACGTTCTTTTATTAATTGTCTTACTTCGTGAAACTCTTCGTTGCTGAGGCTGACCTCTTTCATGATTTCTTTCACATTCTCTGCTGTGATCTTTATAAAATCTTTCTCAAGTGGAGTGATAAACACACCGCCCATATCAACGGAAGCCGGACTAAGCAGGATGTTTTCCTCTCCTTCTGCAAAATAGCAGGCGGGACGATGCTTCTTTCGAGGGAATACACAGATAATCCATTTCCCGGCTTCGTACCAGGTTAAGATATTCATCATGGGTTCTTCTTCTCCTTCTGTCGAAGGCAAGGCATCATACACCGTTTCGAAAAGTGTGATAGCGTCCTCTCTTTGTGTACTTTCAATGACCAATGTGGCTCGGGAAGTGTCATTCAGGTAGGTTAATATAGCCTCCTTATAAGCAACGATGGTTCCTGCCTTCTTGAATTTCCATTCGGACTCCAAGGTTAGAAAGCCTTTGCTTCCAGCTTGGAAATGCATGTGATCAGGAGCTGATGCTCCGCATTTCGGCCCATTGTAGAAGAGTACATAATCATCTAGTTCTTTGGCCAGATCGAGCATATCACCTATGCGTCCGTTAATGCGTTGAGGCAGATGCCTGTTATCAGGAATAGTCAGGTGTTTCGGAAAAATGGGAAACGGATTAACGAGAATGGTATAATGTTCTCCAAAAGATAGCCCCTCTTGTTGTGCCGGCAAATGTTCGCGGCAAAGAAAGCATTTTCTTTCTTTTATTGATTGAGGATCAATCTTTGCACTCGACGAAACGATACGTGCCGGATTGAATTGTACCAAGTATTTCCAGCCATCTACATCAACCTGTTTGGTTTTGACTAAAGCTAAGGCTTTGTAGTTGTTAGCTGCAAGTTCCCAGTTGTCCAACTGCTTTCTGTATAAGTTTTCAACAGCTTCCTTCATGCTTATTTGTTTTTATTCAAGGCAATTCGTGCCTGCAATTCCCAAGTGCGAATTCTGTCTTTGTAGGTGTTATGGCCATTCATTTTCACGACATCGAGCGAAGCATCTGAATTGTCGTCCCAACGGCGGCAATAGTATAGCACATCATAGATACGACCTATCTGATAGTTTCGCGAAATATTCAATGCAGTAGCATAATCTTCCCCGTAACTGGTATTCGGGATCTTTATGTCGCGTAAAAGCGGAGTGTAAAAAGCACGTGGAGCTCCTAAACCATTGATGCGCATGGCATTGTTGCGTCCGTTATCGGGAGTCCACTCTTTGTGGTCAATAACACCGGGAGCAATCATATTCAAATTAAAATCGGTTATCATATAGGTACCCACTACCATGCCGCACTTCTGACTATAAAATGCGTCAACTACTTTTTGTATGGTGTTCTCGTCTTTGTAAACATCATCACTATCGAGCTGAATAGCGAACTTACCACATTTGGGATGGTGAGCACCCACATTCCAGCAACCGCCAATGCCTAGATCTTTACGCTCGGGAACAATATGAATGATACGTTCATCAGTGCTGTATTTATCTATTGCTTCGGTAGTACCGTCTGTTGAATGGTTATCAATGATAATCACATTGTATTTGAATTTTGTTTTTTGATTCAGGGTGGATAGAATGGCATCTTCAATGGTGCGGATGCGATTTCTTACCGGGATGATAACGGAGGCCTCGTACTCAAAGTTTCCATCATTGAATTCAATGTCTTTGAATTTGGGTGCCAAATAACCTCCAATTTCTTTGAGGTGCTCCGTACAGGCGTTTTCCATCTCAATTTGTACCCCTCTGTTTTTAGGGTCTACATAATCAAATATCTTTTCGCCACTCTTACGGGTGTCATTCTCTATTTCCGAATAGAGGTATTCGTTGATGTGCACCAACGTTTCTGTTTGTGATAATTTGAGACGCAAATCATAAAGTCCGGCAAACTGATAGTCGACTTTCATCTTTGATACTGCTTTTTTGAAAGCATCGGTTTTATATAAGAGTACGGAACCAAAGTTAAAGTCATCACGTAAACTTCCGAATTGGTAGTCGATAACCGGATTGTTTGTCTTTGTCTCTCCTGAAACTTGATAATGATCAGCATAAACCATACCGGTACTCGCATCTGCTGATAAGCGTGTCATTCTTTCGAGTGCATGGAGACCAAACTCAAGCGTGGTGTATTTGGTATATAATAGTGTAAATGTTGCAGTTGATCGTGCAGCAATGGCATGCATCGCTGCACTCGAGTTAAGAGATGACACTACAATTGTTTCACAACCATTTACCTCTTCGTGAGTATCTTCGGTAGCCAACAGATATATTTTATTGATAAGGTCTGTTTCCAGTAATCCTTTTATGGTTTGTTGCACTTGTGTTACTCCCGAGAAGGGAATAAAGCAGTCGATTGTTGTTCTCATATTCTTTGTTTTATATTATTTATTATATTTTTCTTGCCACTCTAATAATCCGATCTCACCTCCGGAAGCTGTGAATAGAACCTGATTTCTGTTGAGGGGAACCAATGTATTGATCAATGAATTCCCAACTTTGTGTTTCCACAATACGTTACCTGAATAAGCATCCAGCCCAAACATGATTCCGCTTTTGGTGCTTCCGAAAACAACTTTGCCTTTCTCAACCGGCATAGAAGGGGCATGCTCGTATCCGAAGCCGACATTGGTTGCCCATATTGGTGTGGGGCGGTTACCTTGGGTTGAGTAGCATACAATGCTGTCGTTCATCGTTTTGCTGTAAATTCTCTTTTGGTCCTCGGATAGTCCAATTGTTTCTCTAACCATGGAGCGTTTGGTACGCCATATCGTTTCTCCTGTTTCTAAGTCAATGGCTGTCATGGCACGTTCCGGATCTGTTATAAAGACTTTGCCATCGGCTGCAACCGGCCATACTGCTGCTGGCGAAAAATGCATCCGCGTAAGTCCGCCGGTCCATTTCCAGACTTCTCTACCGGTTTGTTTATCAAGAGCATACAACGTATTGTCCCATGCTCCGAATATGACTTTGTGATCGGTAAGCAACGGACGAGTTTCAATATATCCTTTCACCTGGTTATATTCCCAGATAATTGTTCCGTTCTGTATATTGATGGCTCTGAACGTATGGTCACTAGCTCCTATATAAGCTATGTAGTTTTCAATGGCAACAGCTCCGAGCACCGGACTTGAGGCTTTTACTTTCCAACTCAGTTTGCCGTTACCTGCATTCACTCCGTAAATGTATTGGTCCGCTGAGCCAAATACAATTGTATTGTTTGCAACTGCGGGTGTTCCAACGATGCGACTGCCCGACTTGAACCGCCATCTCTTCTTACCGTTACGGACATCGTAGCATGTTAAATACCCCATGTCGTCTCCTACAAATATATTTTTCCCATCGTATGCAGGTGAACTGTAAATGCCAATGCCCGATTGAATGAGCCACACTTTCTTAACCTGCGGGTATTCGTTGTTTACCTTGAAGTCTGGATACTTTTGAGACGAACCTTTCTCTTGAAAATATTGCTTGCTTAGAGATAATGAGGCCCACTTCTTCATTGGCGAACCAATGTTGTGTTCGTATACTGCTATGGAATCTTTGGTTATGTCATAAACTGAATAACCTCCTACCGAACTCTTAGCCCGAAGGTTGGAACGATTTAGAATACCGGGTATACCATCATAAGACAAGAATTTATTGCTGTGATAATGTCCTCCCAATACAACGCGTATATTATAGGCTCTCACAGCATCGGTAACATCGAACCAATTATCTACATCTCCTTCCTGTAAGGGATAGTGTGTAACTAATATGACGGGCTTTTTCTTGCCGACTTTGCTTAACTGTTTTTTCAGCCACGTGATATCTTGCGGCGCAACATGGCCGTCGGCCATACGCATAAGCGGCCCGCTATTGAAACCCAGAAAGAGAAAACCTTTATGCTCAAATGTAAAACGTTCAGAGCCAAACAGCTGGCTGAAAGCTGTGACACCTGATTCACTCCATTTGGTTTCATGGTTACCGGGGATAATGTAATACCTTATTTTTAATTGAGACAATAGATCATGAGCTATTTGCAGACTTTTACGATCTCCATTTTCAGAGATGTCACCCGTTACCAATACGAAATCAAGGTTAGGGGTTGCGTTAATCTGCTCAATTGAATTCTTTAGGTCTTCTGCTGCTGGAGTATTATCGGCAATGTGTGTATCGGTAATTAATGCAAAACGAAAATCTTGCGCATTCAATTGTGATAACTGACACAATAGAAAGAATAATATGTAATGTATCTTTTTCATCTGCACAATTTATTACTCGGTTGGACTATCAAAAAAATCTAGTACAGATTTCATCAGGGATTCACGTTCCGACTCACTGCGAAGTGATTCAAACGGGAAACCGGTTACAAAGGTTTTATACTTCCCTTTGTAAGCAATACCTGCACTGAGGTTGTTTTCGCTATATCTCAATACGGTAAAGGCCTCATTAGTAGCTGGTTCAATGGCATCTGGTGATTCAACCACGTATGACTCTGCATTTAATTCGTTGTAATAAGTATACTGAATCCCTAAAACAGAGTAGGGAGAGGTTACGGATTTCACCTTTCCTTCTATAGCAGCTTGCCCTGCCCTCCATTTGTATTTCAATACTTCGGTAGCAAAGTCCTTGTCGGTTTGATTAGCCATCGGATTATCCCATAAGTCTGAGCCAACGTAGGCACCCGATATAAATAGACTTCCTCCTTTTTGGCAATAATCAGTCAGAGCTTGCTGCATACTGGGAGTGAATGTTTTAAATTCCAATGCCATTGCACCTCTTCCCATTTTAGTTTGTTTCTCCTTGCCCAGAATTAAATCAACAAATGGGTAATCTTGTAACGACACGGACCCGTTTTCAATGACCTCGTCACTACAAGAAACAAAGGAATATCCGGCTTTCAGAATGGCTTTTCCGTGAATGGCTGGGTAGTCAAATGAGTTACCCGCTATCACTTTTGTTTCATAGTTGCTGTAGCTGTCACCAAATCCAGAGGCATCATCGTCCATCCATGGAATATTCCGACGAAACTCTTTCATGCTGCCAATGTAGCTTATGTCCGTTTTGTAAGGCACTCCATGATCTAACTGGTCTAGAAAACCGGCAATGCTATCTTGAGGAGCTACAAAATCGGCCGGTGCACTTATGCGGTCAAATCCATTGATGACTAAAACTGTACCTTTGGTTTGTATGGCTTTGCCCACGGAAAGGATTTCAGAGGGAAAGCTTTCTCCGCCTTTATTGACGGCTGTTACTTTATAACTGCAAATAACGCCCGAAGGGATGTTGGTTTGATAACTGTTTTTGTTAACAAGAATACCATTGTCGAAATCCCCTTCTCCTATTCGAGTGTATACGATGTATTGCTCGGCTTTGGCAGTGGGTTCAAGCGGATCATCAAGGGGTTGCCATGTTAACTCCACTTCTGTGTCTTTTGTAAAACGTGCACTCATGTGATCAACTGGTAAAGGTTGAACAACATAGTCTTGTTTATACTGATTGGCAAGGAACTGTAGCATTCCTTTGTATATAGCCCGACTCACAGTAAACCTGAAACGTGGATCCAAACCGTATCTCATATCTGCAAAGTTTTGATGTGAAAGAAGTTCCAATAGCATGGTTGGAACTTTGGGTACCCTTGCTTCGTAATAAGATTGATTCCACATGCCGCGCCTTGTCCAGTTCGGCTCGTACAAGCGTCGGATGTCATTAACGATATGAGATTGGATTAAATCAGTTAAATCTCTTGATGCATACCGAGATGCGCCGTTAGCAAAGATACCATCATTGGCAGCTGTTTGGAAAATACCCAATGTTCCTATAATTGAATCGTTTGGTGTTGTACCTGCGTCTGAATGAAATGCAAAAGCCATATCTACAGGGATATTTAGTCCTTTATCATTTGGGGCTGCTGCAGAACCTCCGGCCAAATAATTAACCCATAGCCCACGTGATTTATAGTCATCCGTGTAATCGTTTTGCCCGTGGCTTTCTGAATAAATGCTGTCGGGAATACCGGCCCATTGCATCCAATATCTTGCAGCTTCAGTAAATCTGGGATAACCGCTTGTTTCGTAAGGATAATCTATTTGCGGTAATTTTGTGCTGACAGCAGGGGCATTGGCATCAGAGCTTTTCCTGTTTTCTGTGACTATTCCACACGGTGAAACTCTGCGGGCAATATTTCCATAGCCGCCTCCTATCTTAACCGCGTCAGCAGTAACGATGCGACCGGATTTCGATGACCTATTACTTAATACCACTTTCCCAGATGGGTTTTTGCCTTTATCAAAACTGAAATGTCCCAAGTATATCCAAGTACCGCCGCCCATTGTTTGGTTCACCTTAAACCGGGAGGCCCCACCTTTATGATATATCGTGTACAGTGCATCGTCTGTGCTGTTATCCACCGTTTGATAGGATACATATACAGCATACTTGCCGGTTTCAGGAATAGAAGGAATCCACTCTGCCAAGTTTTCCTTTCCTTTTTTGACAGTTTGGGTGAAACGGTAAGTCCCTTCTTTAAACGGATTTTCAAAGTCAACATAGTGATTACGGAAGTGAGCAAAACCTGGAGAACTTCCTGTTTGCCATTCTTTGTCTGTATTGATCTCACTATAAATTGACGTGTCACGGTTGTTATCATTGTCAATGATAACTTCGGCTACTTGTGTGTCTCTTTCACGAGGAACAAGTACATTGGCTCCTGCATTTTCGAGCATCGGTACTAAGTAAGGCAGAACATAGCTTTGTGTAAACAGATCTTCTACGGTTTGAAAAACCCTTGCCCGTTGCCATTCCCATCTTGAAAGTTTAGCCTCGTAATAGTAGCCGTGACTTTGCCACAAGGCAATGTGTCGGTTAACCAAACCTTTTGTGGGGGCAAAAGGATTTGATAACCTGGTAGTTAAAGGTTTGGTCGATTTATGGGTGAAGCTGATTGTACCCTTCTCTTTTCGACTTTTAAGAGCTGTGGGTATCAAGTCTTCAATTGCCTTTTTATCCGCGTATATTTTCACTTTACAGTTGCTAAAATCAGGCGGAAGAAGTGTACGTACTCTACTGTAGATCTCCAATACGTTATTTTCGCGGAAAGGAATATACGAACAGTTTGTGTTGGCAAACAAGATTAACTCGTCCTTTTGCAATTTGGCAGAATCAATCGTTATCTTGCCGATGGATATCTCCTTGCGTGCAACTTCATTCAGGACAGTAGCTATTTGCACTCGAACTTCGGGGGAAAGTTCTTGTGCAATACTGCCCTGAATTGTTGCTAAAGCGAATATCGCCGAGAAAGAGATTTTTTTGATAAACATCATTGTGTTAAGTTTATAAATGGATCTTGCGATTTATTTATTTCTTCTCATTTACAGTCAGCAGGCATAACCCGATGAAGGTAAAAAATGCATTGAATATTAAGAGTTCATAACTGAATGCATAACCGTTAAACCAGACTTCCGAGTTCTTCTGTAGGATGAAACACAGTATAGGAGAGAGAATGGCTACAAGTGGAATGTATTTGTCGCGCACTTGTTTTTTGGTAAGCATGCCAAATGCAAATAATCCCAGAATAGGGCCGTATGTGTAGCTTGCCAAGATGTATACGGCGTCTATCACACTGGTATTATTAAGTATGTTGAATATGAAAATGACAATTCCCATAACAATAGCCATTCCAATGTGCACCCGCTTCCTTATGGTTACAACTTCTTGTTCACTTTTTCCTTTAGTTCCTAGAATGTCTACGGTGAAAGAAGTTGTTAAGGCCGTTAATGCAGAACCGGCTGCTGAATAGGCGGAAGATATGAGCCCTACTATAAAAAGGACTCCAACAATTACAGGGAAATACCCTCCCGTGGCAACCATAGGGAACAATTCATCACTTTTTGCTGGGTTCGTAATTCCGTTCTGCGCTGTAAATGTATACAAAAGAACACCCAACATGAGGAAGAGTAGAATAACGAAGAATTGCGAAATTCCACTAGTAATCATATTCTTCTGCGAATCTTTGAAGTTCTTGCAACTCAAATTTCGTTGCATCATATCTTGATCGAGCCCTGTCATAGCAATCATGGTGAAGACGCCTGCCAGGAATTGCTTAAAGAAATATCGTTTATCGTTTACGTCATCAAAGAAAAAGAAACGAGAAAAATCACTGTCAACGACGGTATTCACCATGCCGGTAAAACTTAGATTCAAATCGGAAGCAATGTAATAGATGCACAAAACAACAGATACTACCAGACAGAAAGTCTTCAAAGAATCGGTCCATATCAATGATTTGACTCCACCTCGGAAAGTATATAGCCAAACCAGTGCCACTGTTGCGATAACGTTTAGAATAAAAGGTAGCTTTAATGGGTCGAATACCAGAAGTTGTAAAGTAAGACAAACCAAAAACAGTCTGACAGCTGCTCCTAGCATTTTGGATATAAAAAAGAACCACGCACCTGTTCTATACGAAGAAAGTCCAAACCTGTTTTCAAGATATTCGTAGATAGAGACCAAATTCATTTTGTAGAACAGTGGTATTAATAGAAAAGCAATGATGAACTGCCCGGCAACAAAGCCCAACACCATCTGCAGATATGAGAAGTTACTCGTTGCAACCATACCGGGTACCGATACAAATGTTACGCCCGAGATACTCGAACCTATCATAGCAAAGGCTACAACATACCACGTTGATTTTCTATTCCCTACGAAGAAGCCTGCGTTATCAGCCTTTCTTCCGGCAATATATGATATTGTAAATAGGATAGCAAAATATGCTGCAATGGTAATAAGGACTAGTACAGGACTCATAAATTGTTTTTTATAACTGTTATAATTAGTTGATTCGCTACTCCGTTATTTTATTCTGCATAGAGTAAATAAGGTTTGCGTTGTACTTTGAATTTCTCCACGTCATCTTTCCACATGGCCTTAATTTCATCAGCACTTTTCCCTTGGATAATCATTTTGCGTACGTAATCCGTTCCGATTAGTAACTCAAAGAAAGGCCTGAAGAAATGTTCTCCCATGTTGAGGTTTGTATAAGCGTCAATGACATAGCTCAAATCTACACCTTTTTCCCATATCTCTTTGTCTGAGAGCCCACTTAAATCTTTGCCGTAGCATAGTTTATCTAATTGAGGCGGATTTTTTGCTCCAGGAACACTTTTAGGAGTAAAGGAATAGTCATAGCCTCTCATGTTGGGATGTCCGTATATCTGGAAAGGTAGAGATGTTCCTCTGCCCAGACTTACCGGAGTTGCTTCAAAATAACATGTAGAAGGATAGAGGTAGATGGCCTTCATGTTTGGCAAATTAGGTGATGGGGCAACGGGAAGCTGATAGAAAGAGTGATGTGTATAGTTCTTGCATTTAATAACAGTAACATCACATTCTTTCGACGCCGGAAGCCATTTTTCTCCGTTGACCATAAGTGCTAGTTCACCTAACGTCATTCCGTGTACCACAGGAATAGGCAACCAGCCAACTCCCGATTTATATTTCATATCAAGTATAGGACCGTCAACATAATGTCCGTTGGGATTGGGACGATCAAGAATGATCATCTTGCGATTGTATTCAGCACAAGCATCCATGAGCTTTACCATAGAAATATAGTATGTATAGAAGCGTAACCCCACATCTTGTATATCGACTAGCAATACGTCGAACTTACGCATGGATTCTTCGCTCGGTCTACCAGCTCTCCCATCATATAAAGAAAGAATAGGAACTCCGGTTTTACTGTCTACCGAACTGGAAACATGCTCTCCGGCATCTGCATCTCCTCTGAAGCCATGCTCGGGGGAAAATATAGCAACCACATTTAGCTTATTCTCCAGTAATACATCAATAGTATGTTTGTTTCCAATCATTCCTGTATGATTTGAGAAAACTGCTATTTTCTTATTTTTAAGAATGGGGAAATATTCAGAGGTTTGTTCTGCTCCAACCGCAATACGGCTGTTATTTGTCTTTTGGGCATTTGTGCAAAGAGTTATGCAGAAAAGTAGAGATGTAATAACGGCTGTTCTCATTATTGTTTTGTTTATTCACAAGCTAAATTAAGTATAACTTGATGAGATTGAAAAGTTTTAGCTAATAAATATAGTTAATCATTATTAGGACTATCTTTTAAAATGAAAAAACTTTATTGATGAGGAGACGATATAATCAATCATCTCCTCATTATTCAATATTTTTACCATCCAGTGTTTTGCTTCAGCTCTTTACCTCTTGTTTCGTATAAAGTAATTTGATCTAAAGGTATTGGGTACAAATAATCTTTCTCCTGATACTTTCTTAGCATATTATTATCAGTAATTGGCACTATGTATCCAGCATTACCACTTCGATCTAAATTTATTGATTTTAGAGTCTGTAGAGTTATTGGGGTAGATGGCTTGTATTTGTTATTATACCATACAATATAATTCTCTTTGTCAAGCCATGCTCCAAGATTTAATTTGGGATTGAGTGACATATCAGCATACTTTAGTTTGTTCCAGCGCCGTAAGTCGTTGAATCTAATCCCTTCGTATACGAGTTCAATTCTACGTTCACGACGTATTTCCCAGATTAATGAAGGTACATCTGTGTCTCGCAGAGGGTCGTTGATTGTAATGCCATTCACCGATAAATTGTTCCCCTCAAGAGTTATATGAGGCATTTTCGTGCTTTTTCTATCGCGTAGAGTATTAATTGTTTTATCCAAGTCGACTTGTGTCAATGAATATGCTCCTAGCTGAGACAATTCGACAGCGGCCTCAATATAGTTCATCATGACCTCATTTAACTTCATAATTGGAGCGTCTGTGATACAAGTATTACTTGTTCCTCCTGCTGAAGTTTTTAAAGATTCGTTCACAAAACGATTACCAAAGTATCCTGAAATAGCGTATACTTTTTCTACCCCATCCAATTTCAATCCTGTTGTGTCAATATTGGCATACAGACGCGGGTCTCTATTTGAAATTTCATCAAAGAACCATTGATCTCCTTTATAGAGAGCATTTTCTGCTTGGTTGATAGGGAGCCCGTTTGCTGATAAATATGAATCAACTAATCCTTTTGACGGGCTGTTAATCTCAGCCTCAGTAACTTGAAATGTCATTAAACTATGTGTAATAACACCTTCGACGTAAGAACGGTACAAGATGATTTCCTTGTTATTAGCTAAATCTGCAGATGTAGTTAATGATTTATAGTTGTCTGCAAGGCTATAGTCATTCCAACTTAATAATTCATTAGCTGCATTTTTTGCCGCTTGAAGGTATTTAATTGCATATTCATTGTTATTTGCACGATATTTTTGCCATGTGCCTTCAAACAACATGAGCCTAGACGTAAATGCATAAGCTACCGCTTTATTGATAGTTAGCCCGGCCGTTCCATCTGATTTACGTATATTTGCACATGCATAAGTTAAATCATTTAAAACACTATCCATCACTAAAGTTCTGGAATCTTTTTCTTTATATAAACTTTCATAATCAGTGTTCTCTAATGCATTGCTGTACCATGGCACATCGCCAAACTTTGAAACTAATTTACTGTACTCCATTGCACGTAAAAAACGCGCAACGCCTAACCAATGATATTTAGCTTCACTGGTTAATGAAGAACTGCCAATTCTGTTTATTATGATGTTTAACTGTCTAACATAGCTAAAAGTCCAATTACGTTCATCTTTTTTTGTAGATGTAACATCTGTTTCTGCAGCAGGAGCAACTTTAGTAAAATAGGTTGCTGATTTTTGCGCATTGTCATCAGTCCAATCTGCTACATTTGTTTCTGAATACCAGTCTGAACGTTCCCAACCGGTTCTATAACCTTCAAAATAGACATCGTAAAATGCGTAGAGTGAAGTTCTTATATTATCTTCACTGTTCCAAAAAGTTGGAGTATCAGTAACCGTATCCATTGGGTCACGCGTTAGAAAATCATCACATGAGCTTAGGGTCAGTATGATAATTAGTAAGGAAAATATTTTAGATTTCATAATTATCTTAATTTTATGTGATTATAGATTAACCTGTATACCAAATGAGATTGTTCTTGAGTATGGATAGCTTCTTCCGAATGACCATGACTCATCGCCGTAACCCGTTTTATATGCTGTAGATTCTGGGTCAACAGGTATTTTCATGTTATCAAACTCAAATAAATTCTCGGCACTTACGTAGAACCGTGCGCTCTCAAAATAAATCTTTTTCATCCATTCTTTTGGTAGAGTATATCCAACTGTTATGTTTTTACAACGTAAATAGGACATATCTGATAAATATCTCGTTTGTCTTAGAAAGTTTTGAGCATTGCTAACCCATGCGTTATTTGAGGGTCGTGGATAAAAGGCATTCTTGTTTTCCGGAGTCCAATAATTCATCTGATGTGCGTATGCTGCATCAGCATAGCTAGAGCCTCCTGATGGTATTGCAACACTGCCGTATCCCCAATAATCACGTTTCCCTACTCCTTGGAAGAAAGTACTAAGATCAAAACCTTTATAGTCAAATCCAAGTGAAAAACTGTATTCGTAATCAGGCAAAGAATTTCCGATAACCTTTAGATCGCCGTGATCTTCAACCGTATTTTTTCCGTAACTGATTTTATCATCATTATCTAGATTCTTGTATTTTACATCTCCAGGACCAAATTTGAAAGAACCGGTTTCGTACAATGATTGTGATGGGATATCACTTTTAAGCGTTCCGTCTGCATTGAAATCATCTTCTTGAAATAACCTGTCTGTTTCATATCCCCAGATTTCCCCTAATACTTTACCTTCATAATTGCCATATATATTGTTGTTGGTTCCGTTGAACTTTGTTATCTTTTCTCTGATGTGTGAGATGGAAGCTTTTACATTTAACCCAAGTCCTGTAGCAAACCTGTGATTATAATCCATACCAAGTTCAAACCCGTTTCCTGTGATTTCACCGTAATTGATTTTGGGTGAAGAGGCACCAAATGTTGCAGGAAGAGTTTCGCCGGCGCAGTGCATATCAGAAGTCACTCTTCGATACCAATCGAAGGTGAATCCAAGCTCGTCATTGAAGAATCTTGCGTCTAAACCAAGATCAAAGGTGGTAACACGTTCCCATGTTAATGAACTTGACACGACTGATGGAGAACCAAGATATAATTGGTTGAGTCCATTAACTACCCATCCTGAGTTTCCAGAAGTCATGGTCGATATAAATGAATTAGAGGCAACATCTTGGTTACCAATTGTACCCCAAGAACCTCTGATTTTCAAATTACTTAAAGCAGGTTTAGCCCATTCCATAAATGTTTCCTCAGAGGCTCTCCAGCCTGCAGATACTGATGGGAATAAAGCCCATTTTTCTCCTTTAGGGAATTTAGAAGAACCGTCATAACGCGCATTTATTTCCAGCAGGTATTTTTGTAGGTAGTTGTAATTGATACGTCCAAAGAACCCGGCGGCTGCAAAATCATTGTGATAACTGTCTGATGAGTTATAAGAGTATTGATCTCCTGTTGCTAGTGCTATTTCGGGCAATATAGTACTGATTAAGCCTCTTCTTTCTGAGTAATGAGACAATCTTTCACGAGTCTCTGCATCCATACCAGCCATGACTTTAAATTCATGTTTATCTTTAAGTTTAAAGTTGTAAGTAGCATACGCTTTGAATATATTGGCCATCGTGTATTTACTTGACTGTGTAACCCGGTTGTGAGATGAACCATAAATATCGCTATAGTTGTCAAATGGGGAAGCAGAGAACATATTATAAGCCATTATGGTTCCTCCATTTCTTTTCTGGGCATCAATTAACATGGAAAATGTGTAGTCAAAGTTAATTGTCAGGTCCTTAATGGGGCTTATTTCGGTTCCTAGATTTGTTCGTATATAGTTAGAAGTTAATGATTCCCGATTTCCAGCTTTTATATCTGTAACAGCCGAACGGAATTCTTTGCCGTCGTATGTTGTATAAGGGTACCATCTAGGCCATCTCATCAAATAAAACCAAGCATCGTATTGCCCTGATGTATATTTGTAGGGTTGATCGTTTATAGAACGAGTGAATAATACGTTTGCCTTAACCTTCCACCAATCCTTAATGTTTGTTGTGATGCTTGAGTTTAATGTATATCTGTCATATTGATCTGAGTTGAACTTCATTACACCTTCTTGCTGCAAATAACCCAAACTAATATTATAAGTGGTTTTATCATTACCTCCATTTACAGATAGATTGTGATTTTGTTGTGGTGTCCAATTTCTGGTGAATTCTTCTATCGGATCAAAGGAGCGATAAAAATAGGTCTTACCTCCTCTTATTTCAAAGTCTCGACCTTCTTGCATTTCGCCCAATGCAGATTGAGACATATTGCCATACTTTTGTTCCCATTCTTTTATTTTTTCAACTGCAGTTGCATCTATCGTGTAACCGATGTTGGTAATTGAAGTTTGTCCTAAACGTTCAAGTATAGTCATTATATACTCTGCATTGTCGGAAGCAGAAGCTAATTCTGCCATAGTAGTTGGTGTACTCCATGCATAGTTATTTGAGTAGCTAACCTTAACTTTATTGCTTTTTTTCCCTTGCTTGGTTGTGATTAATATAACCCCCCATGCTGCACGTGTTCCGTAAATTGATGCTGACGCTGCATCTTTGAGTACAGAAATTGTTTCAATGTCATCTGGGTTCACCAAGTTTATACTTGGTACTTCAACATTGTCAACCAAGATAAGTGGAGCTGTTCCTGAACTGGCGCTTAATGATCCTACTGATCCGCGTAGTTTGATCGTTGACTCTGTTCCTATTCCTCCTACCTTGTTTGTTATAGTAAGTCCGGGTGTTATTCCTTGTAGAGCTTTGGCGACATCAGTAACAGGTCTGCTTGCTATAGCTTCTTGTACGTTGACGTTTGATACCGCTCCTGTCAGGTTGACCTTCTTCTGCGCTCCATAACCTACTACTACAACTTCGTCAAGAAGTTCAGTGTCTTCAGTCAATGTGATTTTTACATTCTTAGAAGCTCTTATTTCTTGAGTTTTATAACCGATATAAGATATAACCAATATGCTGCCTGTTTTGCAATGAATCGTGAAATTTCCATCTATATCAGTAATGGTTCCGTTAGTTGTACCTTTTTCCAGTACGCTGGCTCCAATAACAGGTTCGCCTTTAGCATCTACAATTTTTCCTTGTATTTGCTGTGCCTGTTGTTGCTCGCTTGAGGTGTTAACTGTGCTTAAGGTCGTTGTTTCTGCAAAAGATTCGGTGTTACCTATCAGTAACACGAATGCTAAAGTCGTCAGGAGTTTGTATGATTTTACACTCCTTCTTTTTCGATCTTCGTTCATAAAAGATTGATTTTAATTGTTAGGTAACTTAAGGATGAATTCTCAGTTTTGAGTTGATAATAAGCTGATAGCCTGATTATCGGGGGTTTTTGTCTCATAGGCTTAAAAATTGAATATTATCTCTTAACGTTTATATATTATATAAGTTAGACTGTCTTTTTATATTCGACAGGGGATCATTATCTCTGCTCGTTGGTTGTTTTAAGAGATCAATAGGTTGTTAACAAAGGCAGTGCACCATTAGGTTATGTCTTCTTTTGCAAATATAGAGATTGTTTTCAAGTTACGAACATTTATTTGCATTTATTTAGAATCAAATATTCTTTTTTGCATAGAAAGTTTCTTTGTTGGAGTTTTGTTTTCTGTTTTAACGAATATAAACGATTTTCTTGCTGCTTTATAAACAGCAAGGTTGCGATTTGACTATGTGATAGCTTAAAACAACCTGTATTTAAGAAAAGACTACCTGTTAAGAACGGAAAAACAGTTATTTGTTTTTGTTTCTTATGCCTCTTCTATATTAAGTGCATGGAATTCTATCAATCCCGGCATAGGAGTTTCTTCAATAGTCTCAAGTGTTACCCCGAATTCTTCTGCTACATCTCTTAGTATATCAGCGTATGAGTAAGCTACAGAGCCTACAAATCGTATGGGGTAATTTTGGTAATCGTATTGACATACGTTACGAACAAAGAAGTTGCGCAAATTGCCGGTTAGCATGTGGTAAACATAATCACTATCCAGGTAATCAGCCAGAAAATAAGAAATGGTTGATAAGAAACGGTTGGGAAATGGACGGTTGTAAACGGACTCCATTACATCATTGGCAGAGATGCGAAACTTTTCATAGAAGTCGTTCACTAATTCTTTAGGTGCAATGCCTTTTAACGCGTCTGATAGAAACATCTTTCCGAGAACGGCTCCACTGCCTTCATCTCCCAATATGTAACCACCGGCTCTTACGTTTTTAATGATTATTTTGCCGTCGTATAGGCAAGAGTTTGATCCTGTTCCGAGGATGCAAGCAATTCCGGCTTCGCATTGAAACAGTCCGCGCGCCGCTGCAAGTAAATCGCTTTCTACTTGTATTGGTGTTTTAAATTGGGCCACCAGAGAGGCTCCTAATATATTTTTCTTTTCATTGGTAGTGCATCCAGCACCATAGTAATATACTTGTTCCAGTTTCTTTTTAAAAAATAACTCAGGCAATCCTAAGCGGACACTCCTGCTAATTTCTCTTCTCGTTTGAAAATAAGGATTTAACCCTTCCGTGAAGACACGTTGAACAATGTGGCAGTCTTCAACTAATGCCCACTCTGTTCTAGTAGAACCACTTTCTGCAATAAGCTTCATTTTGTAGTTTTTTGTATTTCGATACAAATATATAGCTTTTTTTAATACTGTCCATTTTTAAACTGTATTTAATTATTGATTTACTGCTAAAAAGTATAAATCTATCGACTAATGGTCTTTTTGTACAGATTTAAGGTAAATAAAAAACTCCTATACTTCGCATGATAAGAAGTATAGGAGTTATTATATCAGAATTTGAAGCAAATTACTTAATATCGCCTTCTTTAATGAGGTATTCTGCTATCTGAACGGCATTAAGAGCTGCGCCTTTTTTGATTTGATCGCCTACAGCCCAGAATGTCAATCCGCAATCGTTAGTTAAATCTTTGCGGATACGGCCCACATAAACAGGATCTTTTCCGGCAATAAACAAAGGCATCGGATAATCCTTTTCAGCGGGGTTGTCTTGCAAGATAACTCCCTCTGCATTGGCAAATGCTTCGCGAGCTTCTTCTATCGAAACAGGACGTTCGGTTTCAATCCATATACTTTCCGAGTGTGCACGTAAAGCTGGTACACGTACGCAAGTTGCACTAACTTTTACATCGGAGTGCATAATTTTACGGGTCTCGTTAAACATCTTCATCTCTTCTTTTGTATATCCGTTTTCAGTGAAAACGTCAACTTGAGGAATGAGATTGAACGCCAGTTGATAAGCAAATTTTTCAACTGTAACGGGCTCGCCGGCCAGGAGCTGACGATATTGTTCGTATAGCTCGTCCATAGCAGCAGCGCCTGCACCGCTGGCAGCCTGATAAGTTGAAACATGAACGGTCTTTATGTGAGAAAGGTTTTCAATTGCCTTTAAAGCTACTACCATTTGAATGGTGGTACAGTTAGGGTTTGCAATGACACCTCTGGGGCGATCTTTAGCATCGGCTGCATTTACTTCGGGAACTACCAAAGGCACATCAGCGTCCATACGGAAAGCACTTGAATTGTCAATCATCACTGCGCCATACTTCGTGATGGTTTCGGCAAATTCCTTAGAGGTACCTGCGCCGGCTGAAGTGAAAGCAATATCAACACCTTTAAAGTCATCGTTGTGTTGCAGAAGTTTGACCTCGATCTGTTTACCGCGGAAAGTATATGTGGTTCCCGCACTGCGTTTAGAACCGAATAAAACTAACTCGTCCAACGGGAAATTTCTTTCATCGAGCACACGAAGGAACTCTTGTCCTACAGCTCCGCTTACGCCAACAATAGCTACTTTCATTTTTTTTCTTTTGTTTTATGTGAATAAATTATTCAAACCAGTCTGCCAACGAGACTGCTAATCGGTTGCAAATTTATAATAATTTGCTGTATATAAGCTATTAATTACTTGGGAATTATACAAAAACGGACTCTTTGTCTGATAAATTAGCATCAACTGGTAATCTACCGCTCATTCCGATTGACAATCTGGTATCTTTTTTGTTATTTTGCATAGGAATTTAAATAAATGACGATGGATTGGCTTAATCTCGATTTTCAGCTCCCTATCACGAACCCCACGTGGGTGTTCTTTTTGGTGTTAACCATCATTCTATTCGCCCCTATCTTGCTTAATCGTTTGCGTATACCTCATATAATAGGTATGATTTTGGCCGGAGTTGTGATTGGTGATCACGGATTTAACGTGTTGGAGCGAGATAGCAGTTTCGAGCTGTTTGGGAAAGTAGGCCTTTATTATATCATGTTCCTTGCCGGTTTGGAGATGGACATGGAAGACTTCAAGAAAAACCGTTTAAAAGGTCTGGTCTTTGGTATTTATACCTTTATTATTCCTATGGCATTGGGTATTTGGAGTGGCATGACTATATTGGGTTACAACATGACAACGGCCATTTTGCTGGCCAGTATGTATGCTTCACATACACTGATAGCTTATCCTATTGTGAGTCGATACGGCTTGGGCCGACTGCGCAGCGTAAGCATCACCATTGCCGGAACCGCCATTACCGTGACGTTGGCATTGATCATTCTGGCTGTTATTGCCGGTGGATACAGTGGTACGATTGACGGCTTCTTCTGGATGTGGCTTACGTTGAAAGTCATTGCCGTAGTTTTCCTGATTATTTATTTCTTTCCCCGTATCGGTCGCTGGTTTTTCAGGAAGTATGAAGACAACATCATGCAGTTCATCTTTGTACTTGCCATGGTTTTCCTCGGAGGAGGGATGCTTGAACTAGCCGGGCTGGAAGGTATTCTGGGTGCTTTCATGGTAGGTCTCGTATTAAACCGTTTGATACCACACGTTTCGCCCCTGATGAATCGGCTCGAGTTTGTGGGCAATGCCTTGTTCATTCCTTATTTCCTGATTGGAGTGGGTATGATTATCAACGTACGCTCTCTTTTTGCGCAGGGCGAAGCCTTGAAGGTAGCCGTAGTGATGACCATTGTTGCCACTTTGAGCAAATGGCTGGCTGCCTGGTTTACACAAAAAACCTTCCGAATGCACAAACATGAACGTGCTATGATTTTCGGACTCAGTAACGCTCAGGCGGCAGCAACCTTGGCTGCTGTGCTCATTGGAAATAAGATTGAGATATCACCGGGCGTTCCGTTACTGAATGATGATGTGCTCAATGGAACAGTTGTCATGATCTTGTTTACTTGCATCATTAGTTCGGTGGTAACCGAAAGAGCTTCTCGTCAGATAACGCTGGGGGACGATTTCATATTACCCGATGAGAAGACAAAAGAAGAAGAAAAAATACTGATACCTGTGTCGAACCCCGAAACCATTGAAGGTTTGATGGGCATGGCATTGCTTATGAAAGATCCTAAAAGAAACGACGGACTGGTAGCCTTAAACGTGATCAATGATAATAATGCATCCGAAAGCGTACTGGCCAGAGGCCGTAAATCATTGGAGCGCACCGCGATGGTGGCGGCAGCGGTAGATGTTAAAGTTGCTACAGCTACCCGTTTTGATCAGAGTACTGTTTCAGGTATCATACATGCGGTGAAGGAATACAATGCCACCGAAGTAGTCATTGGTTTGCACCGCAAGGCAACAATTGTCGATTCGTTCTTCGGTGCGCTTGCCGAGAACCTGCTCAAAGGAATGCACCGTCAGGTCATGATTGTGAAATGCCTTATGCCTGCCAACACGTTGAGGCGCATCATTGTTGCCGTTCCCGTAAAGGCTGAGTATGAAGCAGGCTTCTTGAAGTGGATAGACCGTTTGTGTCGCATGGGCGGACAACTGGGTTGTCGCATTCATTTCTTTGCGCATCCCGAAACGCTTCGTTACCTGGAATCTTATGTGAGGAAAAAACATAAGAACGTGCGTACGGAGTTTACCGCATTCCCCAATTGGGAAGACTTGTTGCTGCTTACCGGACAGGTTAACTACGACCATCTGTTGGTGATAGTCAGTGCACGCCGCGGTTCTATCTCGTATTCGCCGTTGTTTGAGAAGCTGCCCATGCAGATTTCCAAGTATTTCAATAACAATAGTCTGCTGGTGTTATACCCCGACCAATACGGCGACCCGCAAGATACACTTTCGTTCTCAGATCTGGGGCATCACAACGAATCGCAGCATTACGAAGCAGTAGGCAGATGGTTCTATAAATGGTTCAAGAAAAGTTAATGTAACAAAAGCAAATCCGTATGATTCAACTCGAAGGAATAACAAAAAGTTTTGGTTCTCTGCAAGTGCTGAAGGGAATTGATTTGGAGATAAACAGTGGCGAAGTGGTGAGCATTGTAGGTCCCAGCGGAGCGGGTAAAACGACCCTTCTGCAAATTATGGGTACGCTCGATGATCCCGATGCAGGAACTGTTAGTATTGACGGTACCAATCTGAGCCGGATGAAACAGAAAGAACTTTCTGCTTTTAGAAACAAACACATTGGTTTTGTTTTTCAGTTTCACCAGTTGCTCCCTGAGTTCACAGCCATTGAAAACATCATGATACCCGCATTTATAGCGGGTGTGAGCAATCGCGAAGCGTTGACCCGTGCTTCGGAAATTCTCGATTTCATGGGGTTAAAGGAGCGTGCTTCTCATAAACCCAATGAATTATCGGGTGGAGAAAAGCAGCGGGTAGCAGTAGCCAGAGCACTGATCAACAATCCGGCTGTCATCTTGGCCGACGAACCCTCGGGTAGCCTAGATTCGCACAATAAAGAAGAACTGCACCAGTTGTTTTTTGATTTGCGTAACAAGTTCGGGCAAACGTTCGTCATTGTAACGCACGATGAAAGCTTGTCGAAGATAACCGACCGCACGGTGCACATGATCGACGGAATGATTCAGTATTGATTAGAAACAAACATAGTGCGAAATACGCTGTATGTCGTGCGGTGTAAATTCGTTGTAGAGCGACAATTGGCTTAAGTTACTGATTGCACCGTATCTGCTGCGGTGCTCCACAATCACTTTTGCCTGATAGAAGTTCAGGTAAGGGTGCGCTTTCAACCGTTCAACACTTGCTTTGTTGAGGTTGATGCGTTGTGTTTTGCTGGCATCTGCATAAAACCAGCCTCTCAGCTTCTCAACGTTTAACCTGATGTCATCCAGTTGGCACACATCGTAAAAGCCGCCCAACTTTTGCCTGTAGCCAATAATCATGCGGGCAATGCTGCCTCCCACGCCGGGAATCTTCTTAAGTTCGGTTGTATCGGTGGCGTTTAAATCAATCGTAACCCCAGCCGCATATTTAAACGGCTTAACCGAATCACGTTTCAACGCCGTGTACAGAGAACTGTCTCTGTTGACGGCACGCTCTTCAACTGTTATATAAGGAAGCAATGACTGAAACTGTTGAGCAGTGAGGCCGTACACCCTTTTAAAGTCTTCGGGCTTGCGAAAGCGTCCTCCTTTTGAACGATAACGCATGATGTTGTGAGCCATCCAAGGGCGCAGCCCAAGCCTCACAAACCCGGCAGAGTCTGTCTTGTTAGGATCAAACGGAGCCAGATGTATCGGTGTTTGTTCAAAGGTGTGGTAACGCTTGTAGTCGTATTCTTTCTTCTTCCGTTGCAGAGAAGCCGCGAACTCAGCCTCTTCGTGTTGCAGTTCCTGTTTGGTCTTTTCCTGTTGCCGTGTCTCTTTCGGCCAAAAGTAAAGACCGCCCGCCACGCAGACGATACCTATCATCAGCATGATAATCCCCTGTTGTTCGTTTCGGGTGAAATAAAAATAATCCTTCCACATGATTAGCGCAGCAACCCAAGTTCATTGATGAAAATGAGCGATATGGCTATCGGCGCAATGAATTTCAAGATGAAGATAAAGACCTTGTAAAGAGGCATTCTCAAGGTTCCCTGGTTACTAACTTCCTCCCATACAATTTTCTTGTCGAGATACCAGCCGGTAAACAAAGAAATGAGTAGTCCGCCCAACGGAAGCATGATCTTAGCCGTTACAAAGTCGAACAAGTCAAACAATCCCAGTCCGAAGAGCGTGTATTCCTTTCCCACGCCCAATGAAAGAGAACAGAAAATACCGAAGAAGATGCAGCTGCCGGTTACAATCTTGGCTGCTTTGCCGCGGGTAAACTTAAACTCTTCGTGCAGATAAGCCGTAACCACTTCGTGCAGGGAAATGGTGGAAGTCAGCGCCGCTACAGCCAGCAGCACATAAAACATAACGGAGAAAACGTATGCCAGCACAGGAATACTTCCGAAAGCTTGTTGAAACACGTTGGGCAAGGTGATAAATACCAAGCTGGGACCAGCGTCGGGCTTGATGCCTACGGAAAAGGCAGCCGGGAAAATGATAAACCCTGCCAGTACGGCAACAACCGTATCAATGAGTCCCACGCTGAAAGCTGTTTTGGTGAGGTTGGTATCCTTCCCGAAATAAGAGGCGTACGTGCAAAGGCAACCCATGCCTAAACTGAGCGAGAAGAAAGCTTGCCCCATAGCACCTAGAAACACACTGCCGTTTACTTTACTGAAATCAGGTTTCAACAAAAACTCAATACCACTTTGGGCACCGGGTAGCGTAACCGAGCAAACCACCAACACCAATATGATGATGAACAGCATCGGCATCATAATCTTCGATGATTTTTCGATGCCCTTTTCCACTCCCTTTACAATGATGAAGTGAGTAGCCAGCAAGAAAACAATGAGCCACAGCACCGGCTTCCACGGATTGGAAGAAAAACCTTGGAAGGAAGCGATGAAATCGGCCGAACTTTTTCCGGAAAAGCTGTTGGTGAGCGCTTCGGTGATATACTCGAGCGTCCATCCGGCCACAACGGAATAATAACTGAGGATGAGCAATCCCGCCAAAACTCCCATTCTGCCCACCCATCTCCAGTGGGTTTTCGGTGCCAGTATTTGATAAGCAGCAGCCGTGTTGGCGCGTGAATGCCGGCCGATGAGAAACTCGGAAATCATGATGGGAAGTCCCAGCAACAGAATACACCCCAAGTATATAATGATAAAGGCCGCTCCGCCGTGGTTGCCCGTTTCATAGGGGAAACGCCAAATGTTTCCCAGTCCGACGGCCGAGCCCGCAGAGGCCAATATAACACCCAGTTTGCTACCGAAGTTTGCTCTATCGTTTTTATTCATTTTGTAAGTATTATCTCGTAATTAGTACTAAACTGTTTTATTTCGGTGCAAATATAGAAAATGTTTCTTATTTTTGTGCCTCAACAGTTAATAGATTGAATAATGTTACGCTATATAAAAAGGTATCCGTTTTCGCTGCTTGTTATTTCTAGTGTTATCTACTTGTCGTTCTTCAGACCGCCTTCCACAGATTTGAATGAAATTCCTTACCTCGACAAAGTGGTGCATGTGTGCATGTACGCCGGCATGTCGGGCATGCTATGGCTTGAGTTTCTTCGTAATCACCGGAAATTTCATGCCCCGTTGTGGCACGCATGGGTAGGAGGCTTGTTGTGTCCTGTCTTATTCAGTGGTTGTGTGGAATTGCTGCAGGAGTATTGCACCACTTACCGCGGTGGCGACTGGCTCGATCTGCTGGCAAATGCAACAGGGTCTTTGCTGGGTTCCGTCTTCGTGTATCTGGTTATTCGTCCACGTATATGGAAAACAAATTGCCGGTGAACAAACTGTCTTACCCTAGAAAAAGTTGACTCTGAAATTCCTTAAAAGATGAGTGATATATCTAAGAGTCGTCGTGTTTTTGATACCGCATTTAAAATGTCGGTAGTTGCAGAGTTTCTTCAGGGTACACATAGCAAACGTTCTTTGTGTAATAAATATTCCATTCCCAGTACAAGTACATTACGGAGTTGGATTCGTATCTTTGCTCCGGATAATGAACTACATGATACGCCCATGCCAAAGAAACCTCAGAGTGAGAACGAAGAAATCTTAGCCTTGCGTCGTCTTCTTCAAGAAAAAGAATTGTGCTTGAAGCGTGAAAAGATGCGTGCTGATTTCTTAGATGAAATGATTAATGTAGCCGAAGAAAAGTTTCAGCTTCCTATTCGAAAAAAAGCTGGCACCAAACGGTAAAACAGCTTCACGCAAAGAATCCCTCTTATCATGTGGGAGCTCTTTGCGGACTGTTTGGTGCTTCTAAGCAAGCTTATTACCAACACGTAGATGATAACATCAAATCTCTTGCCCTCTGCCGTTTCATTATTGAGTTCGCTCAAGATATTCGCGGAAAATCCGCTGCCATAGGTGGTGAGAAACTCTGGGTGATGTACAACCAATACTTCGGTAAAGATTACAGCATCGGCCGTGATGCTTTTTTGAAAGTACTCAAGCAACACAACCTGATGCTCAAAGCGCCCAAGAGAAGTTGCCGTACCACCGATTCGACTCACGGTTTACCGACTTACCCTAACCTAATCAAGGATCTGACTATCAACAGGTCCAATCAAGTCTGGGTGAGCGACATAACCTATATTCGTTTACGGGAAGATGAATTTTGTTTTCTCTCCCTTATAACAGATGCCTACGACCATGAGATTGTAGGTGCTTACGTAGGCCCTACGCTGGCTGCTATTCACACCATAGAGGCTCTTAAGCAATCTTATAAAAACAGAAGTATACAACAGGGAGATTCATTGATTCATCACTCAGATCGAGGGGTGCAGTACGCAAGCTTTGGGTATATAAATGAATTGAGGCAAAAAGGAATAAGGATTAGTATGACCCAGAATGGAGATCCTAAAGAGAATGCCATAGCAGAAAGGGTAAATGGCATTCTCAAAAAGGAATTCCTTAATCAATATTCCTTTCAAACGATAGAGCAAGTCAGGCAAGCGGTACAGGAAGCTGTCACATTCTACAATACTAAACGACCTCATAGAAGTTTGGATATGCTGACTCCTGAACAAGCTTATGGTAAGACGGGGCTCATCAAGAAGCGGTGGAGAAGTTATAAGGATAAATACAGAGATCCTTGCCCGCAATAAGAAGAAAAAACTATCTTTGCTTTCAAAAGAGTGAACCGGGTTCTGTTTAGCACTTGAATGAAACAAACCCGGATGGATGCAAACAGCTCCTCACGTTTAAATATTTTAAGCCTAGAAGAGAGCTGTCAATCCAAGTTAGGGACTAGAAAGAAGCTAGTCAACCTGAGTTAGAGATTTAAATTATAACCTGTCAACTTCAGATAGGGATAAGAGACGTTTAGTCAACCTATATTAGGTTATTACAAACTTCGTGTACACCCCCATGTACAGGGTCTGTACACCCGGGTGTACAAGGCCCCTACACCGGGGTGTACAAGGGTTATACACCCGGGTGTATAGAAACTTTTCAGGCGTTCATTTCAAACAATCGCTGCGTAGCAATGTAAACGCTACAAACCGTGTTGCCAGGTGGGTGCTATAAAGCATCTACCAACGTGCTCAGTTTGGTACCGTTGGAACCTTTAATGAGCACAGTGCATCCTTGGGGTTTCTCTTTTTGAAAAGCCTCCATCACTTCGGCGGCAGTGGGGTAGCAAGCATAATTGTTGCGTGTGGCGGCAAACTGTTGGCCCACCAATATCACAGAGTGGAAGGAGCAGCCGTCAATGAAATCTACTATCTTCTGATGTTCCTTTAAACTATCGGCTCCCAGTTCCAGCATATCTCCCAAAAGCAACACCTTGCGGTCGGCTTTCATGTTGCGGAAGTTCTCCAATGCTGCCATCATGCTGGTTGGGTTAGCGTTATATGCATCAATAATCAGCGTGTTATGGGCTGTTTGCTTCAGCTGCGAACGGTTGTTTTGCGGTGTGTAGTCCGATAAAGCCTCGTTGATGCGTTGGGGCAGCACGTCAAAGAAAGTACCGATGGTAACCGCCGCCAATGCGTTGGGAAAGTTATATTCGCCAATAAGTTGCGTGCGCACTTGCTGCATCTCACCGTCGGTTCCCTTTTTCCATTCGAAGCACAGATAAGGAGAGTTATCGGTTACATGCCCGTTCACAAACAAGTCGGCTTCCTCACCGTAAGGAATCAGTTGCAGGTTAGTGGCCATCTTCTTCAAATACGGATTGTCGTAGTGAATAAAGATCACCGAGTTTTCCTTTTCGCGTAAGAAGTCATATAACTCTCCCTTGGTTTTGATAACCCCTTCGAACGAGCCGAATCCTTCCAGATGCGCTTTGCCTACATTGGTAATGATGCCGTAATCGGGTTCGGCTATGTGGACCAACGCTTCTATTTCACCCGGGTGGTTGGCGCCCATCTCGATGACTGCTATTTCATGCTCGGGTTTCAGTTGAAGCAAGGTAAGAGGCACCCCGATGTGGTTGTTCAAATTTCCTTTGGTGTAGTGCACGTTGTATGTTGTTGATAGCACGGCAGCTATCAGTTCCTTGGTCGTTGTTTTCCCGTTGGTACCCGTAATGCCTATTACCTGTGTCTGTAATTGTTTGCGATGGTAATTGGCCAGCTGTTGCAAAGCATGCAGACAGTTGTCGATCACCAGGTAACGCGGGTCGTTGGCCGGAGCAAACTCGGGTTCGTCAATCACCGCATAGGCACTGCCCGTTGCCAATGCTTGAGCGGCAAAGGCATTGCCGTTAAACGAATCGCCTTTTAAGGCAATGAATAAAGAGCCTGCGGGACAGTTTCTGCTGTCGGTCGTTACGCTGCTGCATTGCAGAAAGATACTATATAGAACTGATGTTTCCATTTTAACTGTATGTTTAAAGACGCAACAAATATACACGATATTCTTTTTGCCTGAACTTTTTTGGGGATGAAAACGAGTAAAAACAGAAGGATTCTTTGCCGGCCTACTGTTGCCCCATAGGCATTTGCTGCGGTTGTTGCGTTTTTTATTGTATTTTAATTGCATCTTTAATGAAATAATGCCAGATAATTCTTTATTTTTGCAAGAACCAAACTTCAAATTTGTTCGAATGGAATCAACTTTCTCGAAATATATCAATGTAAACGGTCATTTGCTCGACTTGTCGGTACCCCGGGTCATGGGAATTCTCAATGTCACACCCGATTCTTTTTATGCAGGCAGTCGCCAGCAAACGGAGACGGATATCGCCACGCGTGCCCGGCAAATACTCGATGAAGGGGCGTGCATCATTGACATTGGCGCTTATTCTTCCAGACCCGACGCACAACACATCAGCGCAGCCGAGGAAATGAGTCGCCTGCGCACGGGGTTGGAGATTATCAGACGCAACCATCCCGATGCCATCATCTCTGTTGATACTTTCCGTGCCGATGTGGCCGAAATGTGTGTTACCGAATACGGCGTGGCCATTATCAATGACATAGCCGGTGGCGAGATGGATGACCAGATGTTTCAAACAGTGGCGCGACTCAACGTGCCTTACATCATGATGCACATGAAGGGTACGCCGCAGAACATGCAGAAGAACCCGCATTACGATAACCTGGTGAAGGAAGTCTTTCTTTACTTTGCCCGAAAGGTGGAACAATTGCGTGCCATGGGGGTGAAAGATATGATTCTTGACCCGGGATTTGGTTTTGGCAAAACGGTGGATCATAATTATGAGCTGATGGCTTACCTGGCCGACTTCCGCATCTTTGAACTGCCGCTGTTGGTAGGTGTGTCGCGCAAGTCGATGATTACCAAACTGCTGGGCATCACGGCGGATGAGGCGCTGAACGGCACCACGGTGCTTCATGCAGTTTCGCTCATGAAAGGGGCCGACATCCTGCGGGTGCACGATGTGAAGGCTGCCGTCGAAGCCGTGAAACTGGTTACCAAAGTACAGAGCTATGAATAACATAAAATAACGGATGCATGTTTTTTGAGTTTGGAATAAAAGATTTTATAGACATACTGCTTGTTGCTTTCTTGCTGTATTACACATACAAGCTGATGAAGGCTTCGGGTTCCATCAATATTTTCACCGGTATTCTGGTGTTTATTCTTATTTGGCTGGTGGTGTCTCAGGTATTGGAGATGCGTTTGCTCGGATCTATATTCGACAAGCTGGTCAGCGTAGGCGTGCTGGCGCTCATTGTTCTTTTTCAGGATGAGATACGCCGCTTTCTGCTTACTCTGGGGTCGCACCAAAGGGCTAGCGGACTGGTGCGTTTTCTCACCGGCAACAAGAAAGAATCTCTGGAGCATGAAGATATTATGCCCATCGTCATGGCTTGCATCAGCATGAGCAAGCAGCGGGTGGGGGCGCTCATTGTCATGGAACACAACCTGCCGCTCGATGAGGTATTGCAATCGGGCGAGGTGATCAATGCGGATGTCAACCAGCGATTGCTGGAGAACATATTCTTTAAGAACAGTCCGCTGCACGATGGTGCGGTGGTTATCGGTAAGGGAAGAATCCGAGCAGCCGGCTGCATTCTGCCTGTGTCGCACAACCTCGATATTCCTAAGGAACTGGGGTTACGCCATCGGGCTGCCATGGGAATTTCTCAACAATCGGATGCACATGCCATCATTGTGTCCGAAGAAACAGGAGCCATCTCGGTGGCTTACAGAGGGCAGTTCTACCTTCGCCTCAGTGCGGAAGAGCTCGATAGCTTGCTCACAAAAGACGAGTGACAGTAAACTAAAATAGTTCATTAACAGTAACCTACGCGTTATGGATAGACGTAACTTTTTAAAAACAGGAGGCATGGTGGTGCTGGGCTCTATGGCCGCTTCATCCGTTCTACGTGCCGAAAGTCTGAAAGGTGCTCACGATGCATCGGGTATCTCTTCTGCCCTGAATCATTTCGGTGTTTCGCAGGAAGATATGAAAAAGGTGCTCGCCGCAGCTCTGGAGAAAGGTGGCGATTATGCCGACCTTTTCTTTGAACATACCTTTAATAATTATGTAGGGTTGCAAGACGGTGCTGTGAACCGCTGCAATTCGAACATTGATTTTGGAGTGGGAATCAGGGTGCTTGCCGGCGACCAAACCGGTTATGCTTATGTGGAGAATGTAACTCTTAAAGAGATGCTCAATGCTGCCCGTACGGCGGCTCGCATCGCTACAGGCGGAAAGGCTACGTTGCCTGTGGCGCTAACGGATAAGCCCATCAAGACAAACTATTATTCGGTTAAGATGCCTTGGGAAGAGGTGATTCTGAAAAGTAAAATGCCTTACCTGCAACGACTCAACGACCGTATATTTGCACTCGACAAAAGGGTGCACAAGGTTTCGGCTTCGCTTACGGATACCACATCGCACATTCTTTTCTGCAATTCCGAGGGGGTGATGTATTATGATTACCGTCCCATGGTTACGCTGGGTGCTGTTTGTATCATGGAGGAAAACGGCAAGGTGGAGAACGGTTATGCGGCCAGAGCTTACCGCATGGGCTTTGAGTTCCTGAACGATGACGTTGTGGAACTGCTGGCACAGGAGGCTGTAGCTAAAACATCCATTCTTTTCCAGGCAGTGAAGCCCAAAGGGGGCGAAATGCCGGTGGTAATGGGTGCCGGTGGTTCGGGCATTTTGTTGCACGAGGCTATCGGTCATGCTTTTGAGGCCGACTTCAACCGTAAGAATGTCTCTATCTTCTCTGATCAGTTGAACAAGAAAATATGCAATGAACACATCAGTGTGATTGACGACGGTACCATTCCTTTCAACCGCGGGTCGGTGAATATGGATGATGAAGGGGCTGCCGGACAAAAAACGTATATCGTGAAGGAGGGTGTGCTCACCAGTTACCTGCACGACCGCATCAGTGCCAAGCATTACGGTATTCCCTCAACGGGCAACGGCCGTAGGGAATCGTTCCGCTGCATGCCTATGCCGCGCATGCGTGCCACGTATATGGATCCGGGCAACGTGAAGGAGGAAGATATTATTGCTTCGGTTAAGAAGGGAATCTTTGTCGATCAGTTTACCAACGGTCAGGTGCAGATCGGTGCGGGCGACTTTACGTTCTTTGTGAAGTCGGGTTACCTCATTGAAGATGGCAAATTGACTCAACCGATTAAGGATATCAATATCATCGGTAACGGTCCCAAGGCATTGGCGGATATCACCATGGTGGCGGATAATGCCAAGATTGACAACGGAACCTGGACGTGCGGAAAAGACGGACAGTCGTGTCCGGTAACTTGTGGAATGCCTTCTGCTTTAGTGAGCAAGCTCACGGTAGGTGGCAGTAACTGATTTTAGTAACGAATAAGAATTCTTATCATGATATCAGACAGTAACAAGAAACTGGCACAATGGGCAATGGACTTTGCTTTGAAGAACGGGTGCCAGGCAGCAAGGGTGAATCTTAATTCGGGCTCGAACAGTTCGTTCGAACTCCGGGATGCCAAAATGGATAAGTTGCAGCAGGCTTCTGAAAACGGCTTGTCTATCACGCTTTTTGTTAATAACAGATACGGTTCTTTCTCAACCAACAGGTTAGACAAGAAGGAGCTGGAACGGTTCATCACCAACGGTATTGAATCAACCAAATATTTGGCGGAAGATGCTTTCCGTTCTTTGCCGGATAGTAGCCGCTATTATAAGGGTGGTTCGCCCGACTTGCAAATGCTCGACGGGAAGTTCGATTCGGTTCAACCAGATGAAAAGGTGGGATTGGCTCGTGCCATTGCCGAAGAGGTGTATGGAACCGACAAACGGATTATCTCCGTGGAGTCGTCGTACAGTGACGGGGTGAACTTTGGCTATTTGCTTGCCAGCAATGGCTTCGAAGGCGAAACGCAAAACTCTTGGTACTCTTTGTCGGCCAGCGTCAGCGTAAAAGGAGAGGGGGAGGCGCGTCCTTCGTCTTACTGGTATGAGTCTTCCTTGTTCTTCGACAAGCTGATACGCAATGACATCGGTAAAAAAGCATTTGAAAGAGTCTTGCGCAAACTGGGACAAACCAAAGTGAAGTCGGGCAAGTACACTATGGTAGTTGACCCGCTGAACTCCGGCCGACTGGTTTCGCCCATGATACAGGCTTTGTATGGCTCCGCTCTTCAGCAGAAGAACTCGTTTATGCTGAACAAGCTGGGCACACAAGTGGCTGCCGCTAAGATGACACTGATGGATGAACCGCATCTGCCGCAAGCTTCGGGTGCGCGCTATTTCGATAACGAGGGCGTGGCCACTCAGCGTAGAGCTATCTTTGAGAATGGTGTGCTGAATACGTATTTCATTGATACATACAACGCCAAGAAGATGAACGTGGAGCCTACCATAAGCTCTCCCTCTTTGTTGGTGATGAAGACTGGCAGCAAAGACCTCGACGGACTAACAGCAGGTGTTAGCAACGGTATTCTGGTAACCGGCTTCAACGGTGGTAACTGCAACAGTTCCACGGGTGATTTCTCTTACGGTATCGAAGGATTCCTTATTGAGAATGGCAAGCTGACCGTGCCTGTTTCCGAAATGAATATTACAGGCAACATGCTTTCGCTTTGGAACTCGTTGGTTGAAACAGGTAACGATCCCCGCTTGTCGTCATCGTGGAGAATCCCTTCGCTGGTATTCGACGGGGTTGATTTTAGCGGATTGTAAACAGCCGTTCAAACAAGCATATAAAATGAAAGCCACCCTTTGACAGGTGGCTTTGTTTGTTTGTTTTGTTAATTGAGCATCAAGCTCATGTACGGCTTTAGCGGTAAGAAGATTTTCAGGGCCAGTGCCTCAATGCTGAGGCGCTCATGTGATCCCGGCAATCGTTCTTCACTCTTCATGCATTTGCCGTTGTTGATATAGAAGTACCCGTTGTTGGCAGCCAGCAATGAGTCGGTTAGTTCCATGTTCATCTCTACTTGCGGATTGGCTGCGGCATATAGCTGCAACACTCTTTTGGCATCAATGATGCGTACCATGCCCAAACGCCTCCGATTGGCCTCTTGTTTATACGGACGAATTACCGAAAGTTTCCGGCAGTCCCACCGTTCGCAGGCAGCCAGCAAAAGCGCTTGCTCCACTTCGTTACTATCGGTCAGCAGTTCATTCACCTGAAGAGTCTGTTCTTTGGAGTATGCAACGGCAATGCCGCAAATGGATTTTCCGCTGGTGGCTACAAACACCTCACCGCCGCTCAGGGCTAAATCGGCAAGTATCACTTTAAAGTCGGCCGCCGTATGTTGTATGCAGCAAGAACGTTCCTCCATCTTAGTCGCCAGATAGGCGTACACATCTTCCTGAAATTCAGCAGAAGAAGCAATCTTCAGGTCTTTCTTTCCGTAGCTTAAGTCCTCCGGCAGAAGCGTTTCAACCATGTAATCGAACACAGCCGCGTAACCGCTTTTTTTGTAGTAGTCAAAGAGATGATCAGTAGCCGGTATCAGCGTGCTGAGTAATACTCCCTGACTTTGCATGCGCCCAAAGGCTTGTGACAACAGTTCACGCATCACTCCTCGCCCTTGGTAATCGGGGTGCGTACATGCTCCCGAAACATAAGCAGTAGGAATGGTATTGTTGCAAAAGGTCATGGGATAAGGCAATGTTTGCATAGCCGAAATCACCATCTCACCACTTTGTATGCAGATATTCACCTCGTTGTTATATCTGTGTGTGAAATACAGTTCGGTAAATGCTTCACTATCATTAAAGCACAATCTCCATAATTCTTTTATCTGTTGTTTCAACATGCCATACGTTTATTTGCCTCACGGCGGTTATTTATCCTTTATAATGTGCCACAAACTTCTCCAGAATGGTTTCCGGCTGGTAAGACAGCTTGGCTTTTCTGAGTCCTTCAATACCTAAATCTTCTTCGCGGTTGATGTAGGTGAATGTTTCGGGTATGTGGTTGGCGAACTCAAAATTAATCATTGCATAAGCGCCGTCAACTGTTGTGTCGGCCTTCTCAACGTGCACACCAAAGGTCTCTTTGTTTATTGGCATACCGAATGTGAAAGCCACTATCTTGTCGTTGGCATACAAGATACCTCCACTCAATCCTAATTCCTCGAAGTGCTCCAGCGCGAAGACAATGGCCTGGCGCTCGTTGCCGGTGCCGTCTTGCTTATCGCAATCATTCGCTTTGCACCATTCAGCCTCCAAATATAGACATTCCTGTACACGATCGGGCGTAATGGGCACATATTTATAAGTATATTCTTTCTTAAACCGGTTGATATGGTTTCTCTTCGACTGAAACTTCTTGCCTGTCAGAGTAGCCAAATCGCTTCGCAGGTAAATGTAATCCGAATAATCCCTGTTAGTCGTAAACTCAAATTCCTCCGGAAGTATGTCGTTGAGGCGTTTTTTCATGCCCTGGCACACACCCATTAGCCGAAGCGGCTCGCCTTCGAGTTGAGAATCTTCAATCAGCTTTTCTATGAGTTCTTTCTCCGGGTCACCTTGTCCCACAGGCATCATATAAGAAACTCTGCCGTGTAGCCAGAACTTGAAAACCAGAAAGTTGTCAATGACCGCAAATTTTGTGTTGTACATGAATCTCCAGCTACACAGATTGGAGAACGAGAGGTCGCAATTGCGACGGCAACTATTCATTGTAAAAGAGGTGATTGTGTCTTTGTCTTCTACAGTGAGATCTTTAAATTCTATCATATTGATTCCTTACGTTTGATTAAATCCATCATACATAACAAAAAAGTGCGCATTTTGTTATAGGAACCCCAATAAACGTAAAATTGTGGGAGTCAGCAAAGCGGTGAAGATGCCGTTGAGGGTCAGTCCCAGACTGGCGTAAGCGCCATATTTACCACTTACATCCATTGCTGTGGAAGTACCTACGGCATGAGCAGCCGTTCCCATGGAAAGTCCTTGGGCTATGGGACTGTTTACCCTGAGCAGCTTTAATGTTTTGAAACCCAGTATAGCTCCCAGCAATCCCACACATACTACCACGGCAGCGGTGAGTGAAGGTATGCCTTCTATGGTTTTGGTCACCTCCATGGCAATGGGTGTGGTAACCGATTTGGGGGCAAGTGACAAAATGACGGCCTGACTGGCACCCATCAGCTTGGCTATCACAACCACAGAAACGACTCCTACCACACAGCCGGCCAGTTGCGACAAAATAATAGGCATCAATTGCTTCTTGATAGTTTCCAGTTGCAGATACAAAGGAACTCCCAGTGCCACTACAGCCGGTTTCAGCCAGAACTCAATGAGTTGTCCGCCTTCGTTGTACGTGTCATAGCTGATGTTGAATGTCTTCAGAAAGACAATGATGGCAGCAATAGCCAGCAATATAGGGTTTAACAGGACGATTCCAGTTTTCTTCTGCAGCAGTTTGGCAAAGAAATAAATACCAAACGTAATGGCCAGCAGAAAGAATTTATTCTCGAGGTAACTCATTTTATTTTCCTTGTTAATTGATGTACCCAACCCGTTACGATCAACACCAGGGCGGTACTGACTAATGTAGCAATCACTATGGGCCAGAATTCAGCCCGGATAATATCAAAATAGAGCATCAGCGCTACACCCGGCGGAATAAAAAAGAATCCCAGGTTAGCAACCAAGAAGTCAGACATACCCTGAACCCAGTGTAATTTGACCCACCCCAATTTTAAAAACAACGTGAGTAATAACATTCCAATAATGCTGGAAGGAAGTTTGATACCTGTGAGGAAGACGATTAATTCACCTAAGGCCAGGCAACCGAACAGAATGGCGCATTGACGTATCATACCTATATACCTTTTTGAAAACGTTGCAAAATTACTAAAAAAACAGCAAAGTTGCCCCTTCGGTTCATATTATGTGAGAACTTACATCTGAGCCATTTGCCCCGCTTGGGTACGGAACAATTCAAATTAGCGTTTTTCGTTGTTATTCGCTAATGTTAAATATTACAATAATTGTATTTTCTGATTCAAAAATACCAGAAATTGCAATGTAGATATTGCAATTATGTGTAATTTTGCACCGTATTTTTAAAATACTTTCCTCAGTTATAGTACAATTTAAAATATATTCATGGATTTAATTAGCGAAATTGTTGCGCGGGCGAAGGCGAACCGCCAGCGCATAGTTCTTCCCGAGGGAACGGAGGAGCGCACTCTAAAGGCTGCCGACCAGGTATTGGCAGATGGTGTAGCCGATTTGATACTGATTGGCAATCCCGCCGAAATCAAGGACTTGGCAGCTCAGTGGAGCTTGAAGCACATTGATCAGGCAACGATTGTTGACCCCGAAAATCAGCCGAAAAAAGAAGAATATGCAGAACTTCTTTTTGAACTCCGTAAGAAGAAGGGAATGACAATGGAAAATGCCAGAAAGTTGGTTCTCGATCCGTTGTATCTGGGTTGTTTGATGGTGAAGAATAACGATGCCGATGGTCAGTTGGCCGGTGCTCGTAACACAACCGGTAATGTTTTGCGTCCTGCTTTGCAGATTATCAAAACAGTGCCCGGTATCAGCTGCGTTTCCGGTGCCATGCTACTTATTTCAAAAAATACTCAATACGGTAAGAATGGTGTGTTGGTGATGGGTGACGTTGCTGTTACTCCGGTTCCCGATGCACAACAACTTGCCGAAATCGCTGTTTCTACAGCCCGTACTGCCACAGCCGTTGCCGGTATTGACGAACCCCGTGTGGCTATGCTGAGCTTCTCAACAAAAGGCTCTGCCAAACATGAAAATGTAGACAAGGTCGTTGAGGCTTTCAAGATCGCTCAACAGCTTGATCCCGCTTTGAAAATAGACGGTGAATTACAGGCCGATGCTGCTTTGGTTCCTTCGATCGGTGCCAGCAAAGCTCCCGGTTCTGAGATTGCCGGACATGCCAATGTATTGGTTGTACCTAATTTGGAAGTAGGTAATATTGGTTATAAGATTGCTCAACGCTTAGGTAATGTTGATGCTATCGGACCTATTCTTCAAGGAATCGCCCGTCCTGTTAACGACCTTTCAAGAGGATGTTCGGTGGACGACGTGTACAAAATGATTGCAATTACAGCCAATCAGGCAATCGCAGCTAGCAACGCAAAATAAAATACGGAGATTATGAAAATTTTAGTTTTAAACTGTGGTAGCTCATCAATCAAGTACAAACTGTTCGATATGGACAGCAAGGAAGTGATGGCTCAAGGTGGTATTGAGAGAATCGGTTTACAAGGTTCATTCCTTAAGTTTGCATTACCCAATGGCGAAAAGGTTATTCTTGAACGTGAAATTCCTGAGCATACCGTAGGTATTGAGCTCGTTCTGGAAACACTGACCGGTGAAAAATACGGTTGCATCAGCTCGTTGGATGATATTACGGCAGTAGGCCACCGCGTGGTACACGGAGGTGAGAAGTTCAACTCTTCTGTGTTGATTACTCAAGATGTGGTTGACCAAATGGTTCAATGCTCAGAATTGGCGCCGCTTCACAATCCGGCCAACCTGAAGGGTATTTATACCATTTCAAAATTGCTTCCTAATGTTCCTCAAGTAGGCGTGTTCGATACGGCTTTCCATCAAACCATGCCCGATTACGCTTATATGTATCCGCTTCCATACGAAATGTACACCAAATACGGCGTGCGTCGTTACGGATTCCACGGAACCAGTCACCGTTATGTTTCGGCACGTGCATGTGAATTCTTGGGAGTGAAACCCGAAGGACAGCGCATCATCACCTGCCACATCGGCAACGGTGGTTCTATTACCGCAGTGAAAGACGGCAAATCAATTGATACCTCTATGGGACTTACTCCGGTAGAAGGTTTGATGATGGGTACTCGTGTGGGCGACATCGATGCAGGCGCACTTACGTTCATCATGGAAAAAGAAGGACTGGATGCAACCGGCCTGTCGGACTTGGTGAACAAGAAGAGTGGTGTTCTGGGTATATTCGAAGTTTCTTCGGACATGCGCGAACTGGAAGATGCTGTGGCTCGTGGCGAAGAACGCGCTCAGCTGGCTGAGAACATGTACTTCTACCGCATTAAAAAATACATCGGTGCTTATGCTGCTGCATTGGGTGGTGTTGATATTATCGTGTTTACCGGTGGGGTAGGCGAGAACCAGGCAACCTGCCGTGCAGGCGTATGTCAGGGACTGGAATACATGGGCGTGAAAATTGACGAACCATATAACGCTACCATCCGCGGTAAGGAAACAATCATCAGTACTGCCGACTCTAAAGTGAAAGTAGTGGTAATACCTACCGACGAAGAGTTTATGATTGCTTCGGATACGATGACCATCTTGAAATAGAAATTTGTTTTCACCTATATAATAACAGCGTGTGTTGCTTCTTGCAGTGCACGCTGTTTTTTTTCTCACATTGTTCATGTGATTGTAATGAGTCTAAGTGAACAGCGGGCACAGGCCGTGCCAATCGACTTTGTTTGTCCCTGATATTCATTTATTAACACTCCGATGGTTGCATGAAAAAGTAAAGGTTTTATCTTTGTGTCATTAATTAGAATAATTTTAAATAAAAAGTCATGAAACGAACCTTTAATGTTTTAATCTTCTTACTCCTTGCCTGTGCGGTCTTTGCACAAGGTAAAGCCAAATATGTGTTCTATTTCATCGGTGACGGTATGGGTGTGAACCAAGTGAACGGAACCGAAATGTACCTGGCCGAAAAGAATGGAAAGATAGGAACCGAATCACTTCTGTTCACTCAGTTTCCCGTTGCAGGGGTGGTGACGACTTTCTCGGGCACCAATCCTATTACAGATTCAGCAGCTGCGGGCACTGCGCTGTCTACAGGCGTAAAAACGTATAACGGAGCCATCGGGTTCGACAAAGATAAGAAGCAACTGGTTACCGTTGCCGAGCGTGCCAAACGTTCGGGTAAACGAGTCGGAGTTGCCACTACCGTGAGCATTGACCATGCTACTCCGGCAGCTTTCTATGCACACCAGGCAAGCCGTAAGATGTACTACGAAATAGCAACCGATCTTCCTAAAGCCGGTTTCGATTTCTATGCAGGCTCCGGTTTCCTGAGTCCCGACAAAACGTACGACAAGAAAGAGGCCCCCAGCATCTATCCCCTTTTTGAGCAGGCAGGTTATTCTCTCGTAAAGGGTTATGATGCATTTAAGGCAGAATATCCTCGTGCCAAAAAAATGATTCTGGTACAAAAAGATAATTCCATTCCCGATGCGGTTCCTTATGCCATTGATTCTAAACAAGGTGATTTAACCTTGGCTCAAATCACAGATGCAGCCATCAGTTTTCTGACCAAAGAGAAAAGCAAAGGTTTCTTCGTGATGCTTGAAGGAGGAAAGATTGACTGGGCTTGTCATAACAATGATGCAGCTACTGCTTTCAATGAAGTGATTGACTTCGATAATGCTATTAAGGTAGCTTACGAATTCTACAAAAAACATCCCAAAGAAACCCTGATTGTGATTACTGCCGACCATGAAACGGGTGGTATCGGTCTGGGAACAGGAAGCATGGATCTCAACCTCAAAGCCCTGCAATACCAAAAAATATCTCAGGAATACCTTTCTGTAGCCATTAATAAGTTGCGCAAAGAAAAGAACCACAAGGTGTCTTGGGAAGAAGTGAAGGCACTGCTGGCCGATAAAATGGGACTTTGGAAAGAACTCCCCGTTAGCTGGGAACAAGAAAAGAAACTGCGTGACGAATACGAAAACTCTTTCGTGAAGAATGTGCAGGCTTTTGAGAAGACAGAGTATGCCATTAGCGAGCCATTGGCAGCCCGTGCCAAAGAAGTGATGAATGAAATAGCACGTGTTGCTTGGGCAAGCGGTAATCACAGTGCCGGTTACGTGCCCGTGTTTGCCATCGGTGCCGGAGCGGAGCTATTCAACGGTAAGATGGATAATATTGAAATCCCCAAACGCATAGCCAAAGCAGGCGGATACAAATAAAAAAGAACTGATTCAATAATCAGTTCTCCGAAGGTCGGCACTCGTTGCCGGCCTTTTTACGTTGCACATCCTCAATCTATTCATTATTGAGGTCTTCGCCCTCAATATACTGATCCAGCAACAAATTCTCCCCGTCGAAAACAGCATAGGAGAAATAACTGATCCAGTCGCCCAGAATGGTGACACGCGCCGAACTTGATAACATCAGATCCAGCATAATGTGCCGGTGTCCGTAAATAAAGTAATTGATGTCGGGATGCTCTTTGAGATACTGTTTGCTGAAGAGAACCAGAAACTCTTTGTTCTCGCCCATGTAATCGGGTTCTTTGCCGTCAACACGCTTCATGCGGCTGTGCTTGGCCCAAGTTAGCCCCAAGTCCATGCTCCAACGCGGATGAATGGCGGCAAACAACCGCTGCAACGTGCGGTTGTGAAACATGGAACGCAGCAATTTGAATTTAGGATCGGGATCACCCAGTCCGTCGCCGTGCGCCAGAAAGAACTCCTTCCCGAAAATCTCCGTGGTCAGCGGTTGAGTGTGCATAATTACCCCACACTCTTGTGTGAGATAATCGCCACACCAAATGTCATGATTACCAATAAAGAAATGCACTTCCACTCCCATATCCGTCAGCTCGGAAATCTTCCCGAGAAAACGAGTATAACCCTTGGGCACCACCGTGCGGAACTCAAACCAGAAGTCGAACAAGTCGCCCAACAGATAAACAGCTTCAGCCTGATGCTTGATGCTATCTAAAAAGTTGACCAGCCTGCGCTCCTGCATGCGTCCATGCTCAATGGCACGTGACCCCAGATGCGCGTCGGAGAGGAAATATACCTTTTTCATAAGAAACCCAATTCCAATTTAGCTTCCTCACTCATCATATCCTTGTCCCATTGCGGTTCAAAGACCAGATTGATGTTTACACTCTTCACCCCCTCAACCGATTCCACCTTCTGCTGCACATCCTCCATGATAAAGTCGGCAGCCGGACAGCTTGGAGCCGTCAGCGTCATGTCTACATTCACGCTGGCATCCTCGTTTACGTCTATGCGGTAAATCAGTCCCAGGTCATATATGTTAACCGGAATTTCAGGGTCGTATACTGTTTTGAGTATCTCAACGATTTTAACTTCAGTTTCAAATTTGTCCATACTTGTAATTGTTATTTCTGCAAAGATAGCTAAATTCGGCTATACCATCTCACCGTTATCGGCAAAACTGTAATATCTGCCGTCGCAAATAATAACATGGTCGGCAACACGAATGTTCATGGTACGAGCCGCCTGTTGAATTTGTGCGGTCAGTTTTTTATCCTCGTTGCTGGGGTTGGGATTACCCGAAGGATGGTTGTGCGACAAGATTACCCCCGTGGCTCTTTGCATCAGTGCCTCGCGCAGAATGGTTCGCACATCGGCATACGTACCATCGATCCCTCCCGAGCTGATACGTGTGGTAGCAATCACCTTGTTCGACTGATTGAGCAAAACAATCCAAAACTCCTCCTGCGGCAAATCACACAATAGCGGGTGCAAGATGCGATACACATCCGTGGAACAAGTAATCTGCGTGCGCTCCTCCACGTCTTGCAGTTTGCGGCGTTTACCAATTTCCAGAGCCGCCATGATGCTGATACTTTTGGCCGGTCCCATTCCTTTGAATCCGGCAAAACGATTCACGTCCCACTTAGCCAACTCGTTCAGGTTGTTGTTGCACGCCTGCATGATGCGGCGCATCAGTTCAACGGCACTCTCTTCGGTATTGCCCGAACCGATTAAAATGGCAAGCAGTTCCGCGTCGCTAAGTGCTCCGGAACCCTTCAGCATCATCTTTTCACGCGGACGGTCTTCCTCCGCCCATTCAGAGATATTGAGTTTTTGTTTGTTTTCCATGTCTTTTTCATCGTATTAAGTTATTCGCCCTTTCGGGCTTCGGTTACTTATAGAAATTCTTGCTGAAAGCAGAGAACTCATCTTTTCCCCGCACACACCGTTGCCACCAGGCTCGCCAAAAGCCCGTGCCGTAACCCGTTAGCTGTGTGAACGAAGCCGCTACGGCATACAAACCAATGCGCAAACTTCTGTTTTGCACCGCTGCATCCGTACCCACCAGCAAGGCGTAAACCGCTAGCGGTATCAGAGCTACCGGCCACAGTAACGCAGCAAGCAACAATACCGCCACACCCAGTGTAAACACACCCGGCAACAGATGCACCAGCTTCAGAGAATCAGGGTACTTCTTGTACAGGTTGATGCGTGCAATGCCCGAGTTATGCACTTGTTTGAAGAATTTCTTCAAATCCGTGCGCCTCTTGTGATACACCCATGCACCCGGAAAAAGCCTGCACACATAGTTGTGTTGGAATATTCGTATACTGAAATCAATGTCCTCACCGAAACGCATGTTCGAGAAACCTTGCAAGGCTCGGTACACCTCTGTGTGCACCCCCATGTTGAAGCTGCGCGGGTAAAACTTATCCATCTTCTTTTTGCCCCCGCGAATGCCCCCGGTGGTGAAAAACGAAGTCATGGAATAATTAATGGCCTTCTGCATGTCACTGAAAGAAGCGTGTGCCCTGTCGGGACCGCCAAAAGCATCGGCAGGTGACGCCGTCAACTCCTGCTCCACCTCCTTGAAATAATCTTCGGGTAAGATGCAATCGGAATCCAGTATAATAAGGTAATCGCCCGATGCCCTTTCCGCTCCGTAATTACGCGTCTGCCCCGGTCCCGAGTTCGGTTTGCTATAATAGCTTATTTGCAGTAGCTCGGCATACTTTTGCGTGACTGTCTCACAGGGAACAGACGATCCGTCTTCCACAATAATCACCTCAAAGTTCTTAAAACTTTGACTTGTAAGACTTTGAAGTAGTTCATCTACCTCATCGGGTCGGTTGTACACCGGAATAATTACGGAATAAAACATAGGCATAGATACTAAATAACCACTTACCATTTACCGTTTTCCCCTCGAAGAAGAGCAGTAAATAGCAAATGGTTATAATGGGGTTACCCTTTCGGGAAAATTATGCTTTTACGCGTCCTTGGTAAGAACCGTCGCGCGTATCAATTTCAATGGTTTCACCTTCAGTGATGAACAACGGTACACGAACTTCCGCACCCGATTCCACAGTTGCAGGTTTCAATGTATTAGTAGCGGTATCACCCTTCATGCCCGGTTCGGTATACGTAACCTTCATTTGCACCTTAACAGGCAGGTCGGCATACAGAACGGTTTCAGTAGAAGCATCCGATACAACTTCGGCAATCATGCCCTCCAATAGGAAGTCAACACCGTTAATCAAATCGTGTGCAATAGGAATTTGGTCAAAAGATTCCTGATTCATGAATATATAGTGATCTCCTTCTTTGTACAAGTATTGGTGAGGACGACGCTCTACGCGTACATCTTCCAGTTTCTCGCCGATGTTGAAACGGCGCTCTATCACGTATCCGTTAATTACATCTTTCAATTTGGTACGCATAAAAGTATTTCCTTTACCGGGTTTTACGTGTAAAAACTCGATGCAGAAATAGAGCTTTCCGTCTAAACGGATGCAGGTTCCGTTCTTGATGTCTTGTGAATTGATCATAAAATAATTTGTTATTATACTGTTTATTAGATTACTACCTGTCTTGCAGTCGTTTCCGAGCGCAAAAGTAATCTAAATAGGTAAAAAACACAAAAGGTTTTGACTAAAAATGACGGAACTCTTGGTTAATTTAAAAAAAGTACCTATTTTTGCAACCCGATTTCCCATGAGTCATAACAAATAAAAGCAATATATAGTAATGAAAAGGACATTTCAACCCTCTAACAGAAAGAGAAAGAACAAACACGGTTTCCGTGAAAGAATGGCTAGCGCCAATGGTCGTAGAGTATTGGCAGCACGTCGTGCTAAAGGCAGAAAGAAATTATCTGTCTCTGACGAATACAACGGAACAAAGTAATATCCGTGTGAACGAAATAAAAAAGAAGGTATCTTTTAAAGATGCCTTCTTTTTTTTGTGCAGTAGCCTTTTAATTCCCTCATTCCTACAATATCTTTCCGCAAGTTGCACTTCTTTTCTTTGTTATCTTTGCAGCAGTGGTGAGATTTACCTCCATAAACAAAGAGAAGACCTGGTGCCGAGATGAAACATCAACGCAAAAACCTCGAGCCACAGCTTCTTAAATTGAAAGTTGAAATACTAAAAAACAAGGTGCTTCATAAGTACGAGATTGAAACTATTTGTTTGATTATAATTACATTCAGATTAAATGGACGCGTTCCTAAATATGTATAAATCAGGTGGCGGGTATTTGTGTTTCTGTTACCACTCATAAACAGACTTTCAACTGGAATTCTCTTCATCGTCAACGATTTCACCCGTCGCAAGGTAAGGCTGATTGTGGAGCATATAGGGGACCCATAATTGGTTTCTTTGTTGTTGGTGCTATGTCTCGTTGCTATTTGGACGCTCGCTGGTGCTGTTTTAAGCCTCTCTGTTTGGTTTTATCTCCTCGGGTGGGTAGTGCCTCGTCTTTTGGTATTTGTTTGCAAGGACGGGTGCAATAATGAGTTTAAGTAGTGCCTTAGTTCTGGTTGCAGTACAAGTTGTTGGCAGGTTCGTTTTCTGTGATTCAATTCTAGAGTATGTCATCGGCTCGATATGACCTCCTGTTGCTGATTGTTGGACGGGCTAAACCATAGCGACAATCGATTGAAAGCCTGACTGCTAATTAGCTATTTAAATCTTTTGTATTTGTATACAAAAATAACCAATAATTTTCAGCCATTGGTTCAGCCATTATTTTGAGTTTGTAATGTTTTGAATTTGAGGGTTTTACAAGGTTTAACGAAAAGAGGTTCAGCCATTGATTCAGCCCTGATATAATAAAGAATAATAATTAATATATAAAAATTAGGAGATTTTCCTTGTGTTTTCGTGAGTTACCTTGATTGTTTGTACTTTATTTTCGCTGTTCCGGTCCGAGTTGCTTCATTCGTCGAAAAGAAGAACTGCTTGCTTCGGGTTAGGATGAATAAGGTTTGTTATAAGATTGTTCTGGTCGTAATATGTTACATTAAGGATCTTTTTTGATACCTTTTTTAAGGAATAATAATTACGTAATGTTGCTGCTGCAGTTCCGAGATTTACATATTTTCATATCATGGTATTTTATGTATTAATGTTCGAATAGGGTGCCAATTGTTCGCCTGCAAATTTTATTTCTACGCCTAGGATTTTAAAAAGTTGGCCTAGGATTTTTAATTGTTGGGGAGCAATCTGAGAAAGGAGTATATTTGAATTAGTCTATCCCTTTTAAAAACGCCGGATTCTATCCAAAAAGAATATTTCTCATTTTATTATCTCAAATTTTATTAATCCTGAAATATCGTCATAAATAGTGATAATTCTATTTTTCTACAAAATTGCTCTTCTATTTTGGAGGCTCAAGCAAAACAACTGAAAATGCGTTATCGATATTTATATTACATATTATTGCTGATTCCTGCTTTCCTTTTTAGGGATTATACGCCAACTAATGAATTAAAGTATATCAGCATTGTTGACGAAGCGTTAAAGAATGGCACTTGGTTTACCTTCTATAATCATGGCGCAGTCTACGCAGATAAACCTCCTTTGTTTTTCTGGCTTATTATGCTGATTAAACTGATAACAGGTACCTATAGCATGTGGCTCATAGGTTTATTCAGTCTGCTACCTACCATTGGTATAATGGCTGTGATGGACCAGTGGGTGAGGAAAGAAGGTATAGCCAGTAATCCGTTGGTGAGTAATGCGTTGTTGCTTACCACCGGTATGTTTCTTGGTTCGGCTTTGGTTGTTCGTATGGATATGCTTATGACTTTTTTTATTGTTGTTTCGCTTTATATTTTTTGGACTATTTATAAGAACGATGAGCATGCGCGTATTGGAAGGCATGTTTTACCGGTTTTTATCTTTTTGGCTTTGTTTACTAAAGGTCCTATAGGCTTGCTAATACCGGTAGTATCTATTATCTCATTTTTGGTGCTCAAAAAGCAAATTCGTACCATTGGTCGTTATTTAGGTTGGCAGCAATGGACGATACTTGCCGGGTTATGTGCATTATGGTTTGCTTTGATTTACGTTGAAGGAGGAAGAGATTATCTTTATAATATACTTTTCAAACAGACTATCGGCAGAGGAGTTAACTCGTTTCATCATAAAGAACCCTTTTGGTTTTATGTGCCCCGAATGCTATGGTCATTTGCTCCTTGGTCATTGCTTTATGTCGTTTTACTATGGAAGGGCATTCAGCAAAAAACAATCAATGACGACTTGAAAAAGTTATTTCTCATTGTTATAAGCACAAGCCTTATCTTATTGTCGGCTATTAGTTCTAAACTCGATATTTATCTATTGCCCGAATATCCTTTTATTGTTTATCTGTGTTCCATTATTCTGATGGATAACCTTAATAATAAATTCGTGAAAATGGCTATTACGGTACCGGCCCTATTGTTTGCCCTTATTTTGCCTGCCATAATTGTATTCAGTCATAAAATTTTTGCTATACTCAACAACCCTATTCTTCTATTGGCTGCATGCACCATGCTGACTTTCGGAGGCGTTGTAGCCATTATACTGTTGCATAAAAAGCAAACTCTTAGAGCCATTTGTGTGATTAGTTTCGCAATAATAGGATTGGTCTTTATCGGATCATTTATCATACCGTCTGTAAATAAGTATATTGGTTTTAGAGAAATGGCAAGTTCTGCATTAGTTTTGGCGAAGAAAAAAAAGGTGGTTCATTACGCTTGTTATAAGTTCAATACATCATCTAATATGGATGTGTACCTGAACTCAGAACTTCAGCAAACGGAGACTGTATCTCAATTAGATTCCATGGCGCATCACTGGAACAAGACGATATTATTTGTGCGTAAGAAAGAACTGTTGCATGATGAAGAGCTTATAAAGTGGATAGGCAGATATTCGCCGGTTGGAAAAACTGACGAATATAGCTGGTATCTGATTGAACAAAAGAACTCTAATAGCTTGGTTCGCCTTGAAAGAAAAAATGTGAATTAGAAGATGAATTAGCAATAAAAACTGGTTGGTTATTTGTTAATAACCAAAAGACATGGAAGTGACATGAAAATATTGATTATTGAAGACGAAAAAGAATTATCGAATAACATAGCAAAGTTTCTTTCAGATGATAATTATCTCTGCGAACAGGCTTATGACTTTGATAGTGCAATAGAAAAAATCTCTTTGTACACCTATGATTGTATTTTGCTTGACTTAAACCTTCCCGGTGGCGATGGCATTCAGGTACTCAAAGAAATAAAGATTCGGCATATAAACAGTGGCGTTATTATCTTGTCAGCCCGAGGCTCTCTGGATGATAAGATTGAGGGCTTGAAAATAGGCGCTGACGATTATCTCTCAAAACCTTTTTCTCTTTCCGAATTAAGCATTCGGATCTATGCGCTCATGCGACGTCAACAGTTCTCACATAATAATCTGCTAACTTCTGGAAATCTGGAAATTGACTTGCTTTCAAAAACCGCAAAAGTAAAAGATCGGATTATTAATCTTACCAGGTCAGAATATGATCTTCTATTATTTCTCATAGGAAACAAGAAACGAATTGTATCTAAAGATTCTATAGCAGAACACCTCTCGGGTGATATGGCTGATATGTTTGATAATTATAATTTTGTCTATGCTCATATTAAAAACTTGAAGGCAAAACTTTCAGAAGAAGGTTGTGATTGTATGATTAAAACGATTTATGGAACCGGATATCAATGGGTAGAATGAGAACACTGGCTGATAAAAATCTCAGGGGCTTTTTTATATATACAACACTAGTACTGTTGTGTTGTGCGCCATTGCTGTTTTTTTTAATGAGGCATTTTTATGCGGAAGATCTGGATGAACTTATTATCTTTAGAAGTGATGAATTTATTTCGAAACGGCTTCCCTCTTTCTCAAAGGAGGATATTGACCATTGGAATAAATACAATGAAGATGTAGCTATTGTGCCGTATAGTGATTTATATGTGTTTGACAAGCCCGCGAAAGAACCCTTTTTTAATAGTGCGGAAGGGTATCCGGTAGATTACCGGGTATTCTATCGTAAAATTGAAATTGAAGGAAAACCTTTTGTCTTGATGTCACACATCCCGATGATAGAAAACAAAGATCTGCTTGCCACGATGGGTTCGCAATATGGTCTTTTGTTTTTGGCTTTGTTGGTGTCATTGACCATACTTCAACGTATGATGTCTAAGAAGCTATGGAAACCATTTTATGATACGTTAGATAAGATAGAAGGTTTTAAGCTGGAATCGGGGCAAAAGCCTGATTTTGAGCAGACAACTACGATTGAATTTTCTCGCCTTAATGAGAAATTGAACGGGTTGATGGTTGACAATATTACTATTTATAAACAGCAAAAGGAGTTTATAGAAAATGCTTCTCACGAACTTCAAACACCATTGGCTGTCTTTAAATCGCAATTGGATATTCTTTTGCAGCAACCAGGATTGACACAGTCAAATACGGAAATAATACGATCTTTGTATGCAGTATCGGCTAGGATGACACGCTTAAATAAGAATTTGCTGTTTCTGGCACGCATAGATAATTCTCAATTGTCAAATATGGAAGTTGTTGATTTTGTGAAAATACTACACGATCAACTGCTGTACTTACGTGAACTTGCAGAGAGTGAAGGACTCACTGTTCATGTAGAAACAGGTAGCTCGCTTAACCTGAAGGCCAATAAATTGCTTGTTGAAAGTTTGATCAATAATATGGTGGTGAATGCGATTCGCCATAATGTAAAAGAGGGAACTATTAATATAAAAGTAGACAAAAGCGGTTTAAAAGTCTCAAACACAGGAGTGCCTTATGCACTTGATCCGAATAAAATATTCAGAAGGTTTAGTCGCTCTTCCGAAGAGAAAAAAGGCAATGGACTTGGATTAGCCATTGTTCAACAAATATGCATCATGCACGGATGGGAGGTAAGTTATAATTATGAAAACAATCTTCATATTTTCGGTGTTAAGATGTTTAATAGGGGTAGTTAATTATAAACCTATTTTTTTGCAGTTAATCAGTGAAACATGAAACGATTGTTGCTTCGCATACTCAAATATTTCTTGCCGGCCTTGTTTATATCTTACGTGGGGCTGGTCAGTTTATTTGTTCACTCGCATGTGGTGAACGGAGTCACAATTGTGCATTCCCATCCGTTCAATAAGGATGTAGAGCATACGCACTCTTCTGCAGAGTTTCAGCTGATAAATCATCTGTCACAAATTTGGGTTACCGGAGCCATTGTTCTTTCCTTGTTGGTAACCCCATTACTGCTTTTCTTTTTAGAACTGCTGCCTGATACCCGCTTGCAAGGCTTTGTGTCTTCCAGGCTAACAGGCATTCAGTTGCGTGCACCTCCTTCTTATTCTCTTTGATATTTCTTAATTGATTTGAGAATAGAATTTTCTGCCTTTCTGCTATAGTATAGAGACAGAGCGGAAGGCATTGATGTGCTTTGCCCCATGAGGAGCAACGCATGTGTTTCACGTATTAAAATTAAAAGCAAAATGAAATATATATTATCCATACTAGCTTTGTGCTGTTTTTATTTGTCGGCACAGGCTGTTTCTCCGGAGGTACCGGAGTTAAAAAAGTCAGATGCAAACATAATCGGCCATGTGCTCGATAAAGCAACCAAAGAGCATTTACCCTACATCACACTTACGCTAAAAGGTACTACCATTGGCACTGTAACAGATGCTACGGGGCATTATTTTTTAAAGAATTTACCCGAAGGAAATTTTGTGCTTGAGGTTAGTGCGGTGGGCTACAAAACGGTTAAACGGAATGTAAGTCTCAAGAAGGGACGTACGTTGGAAGAAGATTTTGAGATTGAGGAAGACTTGGTGGCACTCGACGGGGTGGTTATTTCGGCCAACCGTAGTGAAACGACCCGCCGAATGGCGCCTACGCTGGTCAACGTGGTTGATTTTAAGATGTTTGAAACGACCAACTCGGCCACGCTGTCGCAGGGACTTAATTTTCAGCCGGGTGTGAGGGTGGAAACGAATTGCCAGAATTGTGGCTTCCAGCAGGTACGTATTAATGGACTCGACGGACCTTATACGCAGATATTAATAGATTCGCGCCCCATATTCAGTGCTTTGTCGGGTGTGTACGGTTTGGAACAAATACCGGCCAATATGATTGAAAGGGTGGAAGTGATGCGTGGCGGAGGTTCTGCCTTGTTCGGTTCTTCGGCCATTGCTGGTACCATCAATATCATCACCAAGGAGCCGCTGAGAAACTCCGGCCAGCTGGCGCATACGCTGACTGCGGTGGGTGATGCGTCGGCTTTCGATAATAATACAACCTTGAATGCTTCGTTGGTGACGGACGATCAGCGGGCGGGATTGTATGTGTTTGGTCAGAACCGCTATCGTTCGGGTTATGACCACGACGACGACGGCTACACGGAAATGCCTAAGTTGAAGAATCAAACGGTGGGCTTCCGTTCGTACTTCAAGACGAGTACGTATACCAAGCTGACTTTTGAATACCACCACATGCAGGAGTTTCGCAGAGGGGGCAACTTGCTCAATCGCCCGCCGCACGAAGCTGATATTGCCGAACAATTGGAGCATTCCATCAATGGCGGCGGACTGAAGTTCGACTATTTTTCTCCCGATGAGAAGCATCGCCTGAGTGTGTTTTCTTCTGCTCAGCATACCGACAGGGACAGTTATTACGGTGGTGGAAAGGACTTGAATGCTTATGGGAAAACAACCGATCTTACCTTTATGGCAGGTGCGCAGTATGTGTACCGGTTTGATCAATTGTTGTTTATGCCGTCTGATTTGACCTCGGGCGTGGAGTATAACCGTGATGCGCTCGAAGATAATATGTGGGGCTACAACCGATACACGAAACAAACCATCAACATAGCCAGTGCTTTTTTGCAAAATGAGTGGAAAACGGCCAGGTGGGGAATACTGATCGGGGCTCGTATCGACAAGCATAACCTGATGGATGATGCCGTTGTGAGTCCGCGCGCTAATTTACGCTTTAATCCCACGGAGAATCTGAACTTCCGACTGAGTTATGCTTCCGGCTTCCGCGCTCCGCAGGCCTTTGATGAGGATTTGCATATTGATAATGTGGGGGGAACTGTTTCCATGATCGAACTGGCTTCTGACTTGAAAGAGGAGAAATCACAAAGCTTCAGTGCCTCGGCCGATTGGTATCACCGGTTTGGTGCTTTTCAAACTAATTTCTTGGTGGAAGGTTTCTATACGAAGTTAGCCGATGTATTTGTGCTCGAAGATACGGGCACGTACAAGGACGGGGTTTTGATAAAAACACGCCGCAACGGTTCGGGAGCTCGTGTGATGGGGCTCACTCTGGAGGGGAAGCTTGCTTATTTGTCGCTGTGGCAATTGCAGGCGGGGCTTACTTTGCAACGCAGCCGTTATGATGAACCCGAGAAGTGGAGTGACGCAGCACCTGCCGAGAAAAAGATATTCCGTACGCCCGATACGTATGGTTATTTCACTGCAACCTATACACCGGTTAAACCGTTGAGCATTGCTTTGTCGGGCACTTACACGGGCTCCATGCTGGTTCAGCACATGGCCGGCTATGTGGAAAAGGATGTTGCGGTTACTACCCGTGACTTCTTCGATTTGGGCATCAAGCTGGCTTATGATTTTGATGTTTATAAAACAACAAAGTTACAGTTGAATACGGGTGTGCAGAATCTGTTTAATGCCTATCAGAATGATTTCGATAAAGGCAGGAAGCGAGACTCAGGCTATATTTACGGTCCTTCGATGCCTCGAAGCTATTTTGCCGGAATCAAAATCAGTTATTAAAACGGATTATTTGTACGGAATTGTCCCCTCAAACAGCCGATTCTTCCGAAAGCGTATGCATCTTATCAACTAAATATACTATCTTTGACCCCAAATAATGACTGGTAATTATGACAATAAAAGATTTTTTTTCTTTCAGGGAGAATAAATACTTTTGGGTAAACATCATTGTGATGGTGGTTGTAGCCGGGGTGCTCGTATTCGGTGCACTCACGGGAGTTGATTTCTACACGCGCCACGGTGAATCGGTTGCCGTGCCCGATGTGCGCAACATGACGGTGCAGCAGGCTGCCAAAATCTTTGCCGACAGGGGATTGCTTTGCATGGTAACGGACTCTAGTTACGATAAACATAAAGCTGCGGGGTGTATCCTCGATTATACTCCGGCTGCCGGACAAAAGGTAAAGGAGGGCAGAACCATTTATCTGACCATAAACACGTTGAACGTGCCGCTGAAACCGGTGCCCGATGTGGCCGATAACAGTTCGGTACGTCAGGCCGAGGCACGCTTGTCGGCTGTAGGATTCAAGCTCACCGAGAACGAATATGTGAGCGGTGAGAAGGACTGGGTGTATGGAGTGAAGTACCGCGGCAGACGCTTGATGGCCGACGAGAAGGTTCCGGCCGGTTCAACGCTTACTCTCATGGTGGGCGATGGAACGGAGGAGAGTCTGGATATGGGTACCGACAGCATCGGTGCCGACGATAGCGGTGATGACACCGGGGCGGAGCAGGCGCCCTCGAAATCTGAGGATAGCTGGTTCTAAATAATTCATCCCTTTTAACGTGTCAGATGATAGAAAACTTTTCAGAAGAAATAGAAGATAACGATATTGATGAGGTAGAAGCTGTTGGCGACGAGGCTCAGCTTTACGAACATTTTCGGGTGGTGGCCGACAAAGGGCAGGCGCTCGTAAGGGTTGACAAGTATTTGTTCGACCGCATTGTTAATGCTTCGCGCAACCGCATTCAAAAGGCGGCTGAGGCGGGATTCGTCATGGTAAACGGTAAGCCGGTGAAGTGCAGCTACAAGGTGAAGCCGCTGGACGTAATCACGGTCATGATGGACCGTCCGCGTTACGAAAATGAGGTGATGCCCGAGGATATTCCGCTCAACATTGTGTACGAGGATAAGTATCTGATGGTGGTGAATAAACCTGCCGGACTGGTAGTACATCCGGGGCACGGCAATTATCACGGTACGCTGGTCAACGCTTTGGCCTGGCACCTGAAGGATGATCCCGATTACGATGCCAATGACCCGAGGGTGGGACTGGTGCACCGCATCGACAAGGACACGTCGGGCTTGCTGGTTATAGCCAAAACTCCCGATGCCAAGACGCATCTGGGATTGCAATTCTTTAATAAAACAACCAAACGCAAATACCGCGCGCTGGTGTGGGGTATTGTTGAGGAGAACGAGGGCACAGTCGTTGGAAACATCGCCCGTAACCCCAGAGACCGCATGCAGATGGCGGTTTTCGAAGACCCGGAAATAGGCAAACATGCCGTTACGCATTACCGGGTGCTGGAGAGGCTGGGCTATGTTACGCTGGTGGAGTGTGTGCTCGAAACCGGAAGAACACACCAGATACGCGTGCATATGAAACACATTGGGCACGTGCTGTTTAACGATGAACGCTACGGCGGACACGAAATTCTCAAAGGAACTCACTTTAGTAAATACAAACAATTTGTAAACAACTGCTTTGATATTTGTCCCCGACAGGCACTTCATGCCATGACATTGGGTTTTGTACACCCTCACACCGGTGAGGAGGTGTATTTTACCTCTGAAATGCCCGATGACATGACGCAGCTTATCGACAGATGGAGAGGCTATATTAGTAATAGAGATTTAGTATGAAACCAATTGTTGCCATTGTAGCAGGTGGAGATTCTTCTGAACTGCCTGTTTCCCTTCGCAGCGCCCAGGGGCTTTATTCCTTTATAGATAAGGAAAAATATGATTTGTACATTGTTGAAATGCAGGGACTTCGCTGGGAAGTGCAACTGCCCGGTGGCGAAAAGGCTGCTGTTGACCGTAACGACTTTAGCTTCCACAACGGAACGGATAAGGTGAAGTTTGATTTTGCCTATATCACCATTCACGGTACACCCGGTGAAAACGGTCTGCTACAGGGCTATTTCGATATGTTGCGCATTCCGTATTCGTGCTGTGGGGTATTGCCTGCCGCCATTACATTCAACAAGTTTACCTGCAACCAGTACCTCAAAGGGTTTGGCATACGGGTGGCAGAATCTCTCATGATTCGCAAAGGGCACGAGGTGCTCAATCAGGAGATTATCGGCAAGGTGGGATTGCCTTGTTTCATTAAGCCCAACTTGGGTGGTTCTAGCTTCGGCGTGACGAAGGTGAAGGAGGAATCGCAAATTCAACCGGCTCTTGAGAAAGCATTTAGCGAAGCCGATGAGGTAATTGTTGAGGCGTTTATGAACGGAATAGAAATTACCTGCGGATGTTACAAAACAAAATCAAAAGAGGTAGTGTTTCCTATTACGGAGGTAGTTACTAAAAATGAATTCTTTGATTATGATGCGAAGTATAACGGACAGGTGGAGGAAATTACACCAGCACGTTTGCCTGACGAGTTGACCGAACGGGTGCAACTGCTCACTTCAGCCATTTATGATATCTTGGGCTGTTCGGGTATTATACGCATTGACTATATCATTACCGAGTCGCAAAAAATTAATCTGCTCGAGATTAACACCACGCCCGGAATGACACCAACCAGCTTTATTCCACAGCAGATTCGTGCTGCCGGACTGGATATTAAAGATGTAATGACTGATATTATTGAAGATAAATTATGAATCCGACTGCTTTTGATGACATCCGACCTTATCATGACGAGGAGCTTCCTGCCGTTTATGAGGAGCTGATTGCCGATCCTGCCTTTCAAAAGGCTGTTTCGTCTATTATGCCGGGGGTGCCTTTCGAGGCTATTGCGCAGAAAATGCGTTCTTGCCGTACCAAGCTGGAGTTTCAGAAGGCTTTTTGTTATGGTTTACTTTGGAATATCGTGAAGGAGTGTGCCAGTGGGCTTACCATTGACCACTCTGCTTTGCCCGATAAGGAGAAGCCGTATACGTACATTTCTAATCACCGCGATATTATTCTCGACTCGGGTTTCTTGTCGATCTTGTTGCTCGATCTGGATATGAGTACGGTGGAGATTGCCATTGGCGACAATCTGCTGATTTATCCGTGGATAAAAAAGGTGGTGCGCATCAACAAATCATTTATCGTGCAACGGGCGCTCACCATGCGCCAGATGTTGGAAGCATCGGCACTGATGTCGAACTACATGCATTACACCATTCGCGACAAGAAACAATCTATCTGGATTGCGCAGCGCGAGGGACGTGCAAAAGATTCCAACGACCGCACGCAAGATAGTGTTCTCAAGATGTTGGCCATGGGTGGTGAGGGTTCTGTGCTGGAGCGACTGGCGGAGATGAACATCGCACCGCTGTCTCTTTCGTATGAGTATGATCCGTGTGATTACCTCAAAGCGCAGGAATTTCAACTGAAAAGAGATGTTGAGGGTTACAAGAAATCAACTCAGGATGATTTGCTGAACATGAAAACCGGGTTATTCGGTTTCAAGGGAAGGGTTCACTTCCAAGTGGCGGAGCTGATCAACGACGACCTCTTGAAACTGGATGCTTCTTTGCCGAAAACGGAACTTTTTGCTTGTGTCTCAGCCTTGATTGACCGGAAGATTCATGCCAATTATCGTTTGTATCCTGGCAATTATGTGGCGTGTGATTTACTCGATGGAACGACCACTTTTGCCGGTAATTATTCGGCGGAAGAGAAGCAAACATTCGAAGATTATATTGCAGGGCAGCTCGACAAAATTTCTATTCCCAATAAAGATGTGGAGTTTTTGCGTGAGAAGTTATTAGTGATGTATGCCAATCCTGTAATCAATTACTTGGCCGCAAGTCGATGAAAACGTTCCGACTCTTTCTAATCAGTCTACTGAGCATCTGCTGTCTGTCTTCTTGTGAGGAAGATGACGATTATGTTTATCCTTCGGTTCAACTTGAATTTCTGACCGGAAGAGCAGGAGTCAATGGGAGTTTGGCTACGTTAATCAGAGACAACGGACAGTTGTTGGAGGTAGCGGAGGATGCATCGGCCACCACGGCATCGCCGGGTGATACGTTGCGTTTGGTAGCTAATTATGAAACGAAAGAGGTGAGTCAGAATGGAGTACCCCGGGTGAAGATTTATGCTTTACTGCAAGCCATTTCACCGAAGCCCGAACCGGTTTCTGCCTTTAAGAATGGGGTATTCACTGATCCGGTGGCCATACAGAGCGTGTGGAAAGGAAATGCTTACCTGAATGCTGTGCTACTGGTAAAAATGCACAGTGCCAAACACCTGTTTCACTTTGTGGAGGAGGCGCTTGCTATTGACGGTGAGGGAAGAACGGTAGTGTACCTCAAACTGTATCACGATGATGGGGACGACTTGCAGGCGTTTACCCGCCGGGCTTATGTTTCTGTGCCTTTGAACGGGTATCTTCTAAACAATACGAATGGGGTGGTTGTTTATTTTAGCGTTAACACGTACGATGAAGGGGTGAAGACCTATCGGTACGAATTTGCGCCTTCGTCGAATTAGTTTAACTTTAATAATTGACCAAATGTATCACTTAGTTGTAACTACCATGTTTATATTGTCGTCTTTGTTTGGTTGTCAGCAGCCAAAAAACTATACAACTCTTCCCACTAATGAGTTCGAATCGCTGATTAAAGAGGAGTCTGTGCAACGCCTTGATGTGCGCACACCACTCGAATTCTCGGAAGGCCACATTGCCAAATCCATTAATATCAATGTGCTCGACGGATCTTTTCAGGCTATAGCCGATTCGCTGTTGCAGAAGGATGTGCCGGTAGCGCTTTATTGTCGCAGCGGGCATCGCAGCAAAAAGGCTGCCTCTATTTTGGCAAAGCAAGGCTTTCAGGTTTACGAACTGGCTGAAGGATTCAACGGTTGGCAACGGGCCGGTAAACCGGTAGATAAATAACAAAAGAGCTGCAACTTCTTTCAGGGTTGCAGCTCTTTTACTTTATAGGGGAGAGGTTCTTATTTCAACCCTTCAATCATTCTTTTCAATACAACGGTAGCCGATATTTCGCGGTTGGCAGCTTCGGGAATAACAATAGATTGAGGACCCTCAATCACGCTGTCTGTAACAATCATATTTCTACGTACCGGTAAGCAGTGCATGAAATAGGCGTTGTTGGTAACAGACATGTGTTTGTTGCTCACGGTCCAGTCCATATCTTTACTCAGAACTCTGCCGTAATTGTCGCCTGTGTAGGCAGCCCAGTTCTTGGCATATATGAAGTCGGCTCCTTCAAAGGCTTTCATCTGGTCGTATTCTACCCGTGCATTACCCACAAATTCGGGAGCAAGTTCGTAACCTTCGGGGTGTGTGATGACGAATTCATAGTCGGTTGCGTTCATCCACTCGGCAAACGAGTTGGGCACTGCCTGAGGAAGTGCGCGAGGATGAGGTGCCCAGGTCATTACTACCTTGGGACGTGCCGTTTTCTTATACTCTTCAATGGTAATAAGGTCGGCAAAGCTTTGCAAAGGGTGGCGTGTGGCTGCCTCCATAGAAAAGACCGGGCGACCGGAATGTTCAATGAACTGATTGATGATTACTTCGTTGTAATCATATTCGCGATCTTCAAAACGGGCAAAAGAACGTACGCCGATGATGTCGCAATAACATCCCATGACGGGTATGGCTTCGAGCAAATGCTCGGGCTTATCACCATCCATAATCACGCCTCGTTCTGTTTCCAGTTTCCAGGCTCCCTGGTTGATGTCAAGTACCATGACGTTCATGCCCAGATTCATTGCGGCTTTGTGCGTACTTAAACGGGTGCGCAGACTGGAGTTGAAGAATATCATCATCAGGGTTTTGTTACGACCCAGTTCCACGTATTTGAATTTATCTTTTTTTATTTCAAAAGCTTCATCGAGGGCATTTTTCAAATTGCCCAAGTCATGTACACATGTAAATTGTTTCATGTTCACTTTATTTAGTTGGTTTATACTCTTATTTGCCCGTTGCCTTCAACAATCCATTTATAGGAAGTAATCTCTTCCAGTCCCATAGGTCCCCGGGCGTGCAGTTTTTGCGTGCTGATGCCGATCTCAGCACCCAATCCGAATTGAGCACCGTCGGTAAAGGCCGTGGATACGTTGGTGTACACACAAGCCGCATCAACCACTTTGGTAAAAAGGATTGCTGATTCTTTGTTTTCAGTTATGATGCATTCGCTGTGCTTGGAACTGTACATGTGTATGTGTTCCAATGCCTCCGGCAGACTGCCAACTGTTTTCACAGCCATGGCATACGACAGGAATTCGGTACCGAAACTTTCATCTGTAGCATGTTTCAGTAACTCGGCAGGGTAATGTCCTTGTAGTGCGTTGTAAGCCTCGGCATCCGCGTAAACCAGTACGTTACTGGCCGGAAGCAGTTGACACAAAGCAGGTAAGTCGGCCAGGCGTTTGCGGTGAACCACCAGACAGTCGAGTGCATTACATACGCTTACACGTCTGGTCTTGGCATTGTTCACAATGCGGGTGCCTTTTTCCAAGTCGCCGTCTTCATCGAAATAGGTGTGGCAAATACCTGCACCGGTTTCAATAACGGGGATGGACGCATTTTGGCGGACGAAATTAATAAGTCCGCAACTGCCGCGAGGTATGATAAGATCTACATAACCCACGGCGTGAAGCAAGGCGTTGGTTGCTTCACGGTCTGCCGGCAGCAGCTCAGCTATATGTGTGTCGAGCTGATGTTGTTTCAATATGCTGTGAATAACGCTTACAATGGCTTTGTTGGAGAATTCGGCATCACTTCCGCCTTTCAGCAGACAAGCATTTCCACTCTTAAAACAAAGGGAAAATACGTCGAAGCTCACGTTGGGGCGAGCTTCGTAGATGATACCGATCACGCCGAAGGGCACACTGACTTTGGTGAGCTTCATGCCGTTGGGCCTCACTGTCTCTGCCAATACCCTTCCCAACGGAGAGGGTAGGGAAGCCACGTTGCGTATGTCGGCTGCAATGTCTTTGATTCGTTGTTCAGTCAGCTTCAACCGGTCGAACTTCGGGTCTGCCGGATCCATTCTTTCCAGATCTTTTTGGTTCTCTGACAGGATGAATGCGGTATGTTCCACTGCTGCATCGGCAACGGCCAGTAACACACTGTTAATTTGGTCATCGGTTAACAATGCCAGTTTTCTGCTGGCCGCTTGTACGGCAGCAAACGTGTTGTTTAACTGTTCCATCATATTTTTGTTTTTAAGCGTTATTCCAAGTATAGGTAATCATAATGTACTACGGCTTTTTTCCCGTGCTTGCCTAGTGCTTCGATTACCTGTCGGGAGGTGCAGTTTACTTTACCCACTCCGATGGCGTTTCCCTGGTTGTCGATGATACGCACAATATCATCTTTTTCAAATTCTCCTTCCACACGGGTTATGCCGATGGGCAGTATGCTTACTGCTTTGTCGGATGTAAGTACCTGAGTGGCTTGCTCGTTGATGTGTATTTCTCCTTTGGCAAAACCTTCGCTGTGGGCAATCCATTTTTTGATGCTGGATACCGGCTGCTCGGAGGGCAGGAAACGAGTGCACAAGGTGGTGTCGGGATAATTGATGAGGTTGGTCAATATGTCGTCTCGTTTGCCGTTGGCAATGATAACGGTAATACCTTCATCGGCCACTTTACGGGCAATGTTGGTCTTGGTAAGCATACCACCCCGTCCGAAACTTGACTTGCTCGTCTGAATGTAGTTCGACAAGTCTTTCCCTCGATCTATTTCTCTGATTACCGAGGCCGAAGGGTCGCTTGGTACCCCGTTGTAGATACCGTCAATGTTACTGAGGATAATCAATGCCTGAGCATTCATCATCGAAGCGATAAGGCCCGATAGCTCGTCGTTGTCGGTAAACATAAGTTCGCTGACCGAGATGGTATCGTTTTCGTTTACAATGGGAATCACCTTGTTCTCCAGCATCACACTCATGCAGTTCTTCTGATTGAGATAATGCCTGCGGGTTCCGAAATTCTCCTTCGTGGTAAGAACTTGTCCCACCGCAATGCCGTGTTCGCGAAATAATTCGTAGTAACGGTTAATCAATTTGGCTTGTCCCACAGCCGAGAAAAGCTGTCGTTGGTCCACACTGTCGAGCTTCTTGTTGGTTTTCACCTCACTTCTTCCCGAGGCAACCGCCCCCGAAGAGATGAGAATCACTTCGATTCCCGCTTTGTGTAACCCGGCAATCTGGTCGGTCAGGGCCGACATGCGTGTGACGTCCAGTGTGCCATCCTTTCGTGTAAGCACATTGCTCCCTATTTTAACAGCGATGCGTGTAAACTGATGCTCCATTTCTATTACGATTTGAATTACAAATATAGCCTATTTTTGCTAATCTGTAAGCTAGGAGCCCATTAAAAGTCATCAAATAGTATTTTACCGCTCTGCTTTCTTGATTTTGTTGATACGTTTTCGCACTCTTTTTTGTACTTTTGCGCATCCTTTTAATACAAAATAATTCATGAAGCATATCAATCCCCAGGTGGAGCAAATGACTCCTTTTATTGTAATGGATGTACTCGAAAGAGCCAAAGTACTTGAACGTGAAGGAGTTTCCATTATCCACTTAGAAGTGGGGGAACCCGACTTTGATACGCCTGCTTGTGTGTTACAAGCGGCTAAGTTGTCGTTGGATAATCAGTGCACACATTACACCCATTCTTTGGGCGATGTGCAGCTCAGGAAAGAAATTGCCCGGTTTTACAAAGATGAATACGATGTGACGGTCGACCCCGAATGCATTGTGGTAACTTCGGGCTCTTCACCTGCCATTTTATTGGCTTTGATGTTACTCTGCGAGGCCGATTGTGAGGTTATTCTTTCGAATCCGGGTTATGCCTGTTACCGTAATTTCCTGCTGGCTGTTCAGGCCAATCCGGTATTGGTACCGTTGCGCAAAGGAATGGAGTACCACATGGACGACATCCGTAAGTCTATTTCATCGCGCACACGGGCTGTCTTTATAAACTCACCCATGAACCCCACGGGAAACTTGTTGCCCGACTCTTTTTTGAAAGAAATAGCTTCTTTGGGAGTGCCCGTTATATCGGATGAGATATATCACGGACTGGTTTATGACGGTAAAGCAAGAAGCATATTGGAGTTTACCGACAAGGCTTTCGTGGTCAACGGATTTTCCAAACGTTTTGCCATGACCGGTTTTCGTTTGGGGTATCTTATTGCGCCCAAGCCCTACATGCGCGCTTTGCAAACGTTGCAGCAAAACTTGTTTATCTGTGCTCCGTCTATGGCTCAGGCTGCGGGGATAGCTGCTTTGCGTGAAGCGGCTCCCGATGTGGAGAATATGTGTAGCATCTACAATGAGCGACGATTGTACATGATTGAACGCCTCAGAGCGATGGGTTTTGGTATCGATGTGGAACCGATGGGAGCCTTTTATGTCTTTGCCGATGCCCGTAAATTCACGAAAGATTCCTATCAGTTTGCATTCCGAATCTTGGAGGAGGCACACGTAGGTGTCACTCCCGGTATCGACTTCGGGACTTGTGGCGAAGGTTTCATCCGGTTTTCGTATGCCAACTCGCTGGAGAATATCAAGGAAGGGCTTGACCGCTTGGAGCGGTTCTTAAAACAACTTTAGTCGGTTTTTTTATCTTCGTTTTCATTGATCAGGGTTACAGCCGATTCATAGTTCTCTTCGCTTACAAAAACCGCTACTTCCGGGCTTATGTAAGGCGCCAAGGTTCCCATGATTCCGTCTTTGAGCGCTGCTTGTATTCCGTTGCTCTCTAATAACCCTTTGACTAGTTCGGCTTGCCAGGGCGTTCCGACAAATACTTCCGTTAATTTATTGGCATCATTCTCTTTCATGGTATTTCTCTTTAGTTGTTTCTTTATGATAGAACAAAGTAAACCGGCGAAAAGTTAACGACGAATGAAGTTTTATTCCAGTGATATTCTCTTCACTTCAATTTCCTCATTCAGGAAAAGTTTGGCCGATTCCGAGAACTTCTCTTCTGCTTCCGTGGTATAGAAATGGGTAACGCCGTTCTGCGTACATTTATCGGCTATCTCGGGGTGCCTTTTAAGATAATCTTGCAAACTGACAGCCACGAATTCACCTTGTGTGATGATTTGTACTCCTTGTGGAACGTATTGATTTATTTTAGGAAGTAAGAGCGGGTAGTGGGTACAGCCCAAAATGATCGCATCTATTTGGGGATCTTTACCGAGCAGGCTGTTGAGATTCTTGCGAATGAAGAAGTCGGCTCCGTCACCCGTTGCCTCGTTGTTCTCAACAAGAGGCACCCACATGGGACAAGCTTCTCCGGTCACGGTGATATCCGGAAACAGTTTGCGAATCTCGAGCGGGTAAGACTCTGACTTGATGGTTCCGGCTGTTGCAACCACTCCAATGTGCCGGCTACGAGTCATTTCGCCAATCCTTTCTACCGTGGGGCGGATAACTCCAAGAACTCTTCTCGATGAATCCAGTTGAGGCAAGTCATTGGTTTGTATGCTACGAAGTGCCTTGGCCGATGCTGTGTTACAAGCCAGGATGACCAGATGGCAACCCATTTCAAACAATTTGGTCACTGCTTGCCGGGTAAACTCATATACAACTTCGAAAGAACGCGTACCGTAAGGAGTACGTGCGTTGTCGCCCAGATAGATATAATCATATTGGGGCAATGTTTTTCTGATTTGTTGCAGAATGGTTAGTCCCCCGTAACCGGAATCGAACACTCCGATGGGGCCTGGTGCTTCGGGTAACTGTTTCTTCATCATAAGAGTTATACTAAAAAAACGCGGATGAAGCGAATTGGCGCTTCATCCGCGTTATCCGCGTTAACAATATTGTTATTATTTCAACCCCAGTTTTGCTTTAACCAGCGGTGTTACATTTACGCTAAGTTTTTCATTAACGAAAGGAATAGAAGTTCTGGCCAAATCAAAGATGTAAACCATGTTTTCAGCTTCACCCACAGCCTTGATTGCATCTTCTACCTTCTTGCTGATAGGAGCCATTAGTTCTGTTTGCGCTTTTTGCATGTTCTGAGCAGCTTCTTGTTGGAATTGCTCGCTTCTTTGCATCATATCCTGCAATTCTTTTTGTCTTCTTTCAGCGATATTTTGTGGCAAAGAATCTTTCGCCATAGCTTGTTGAAACTCTTGGTACTTTTTGTTGAACTCGTCGTTGGTTCTTTTGATTTCGTCCGTGTATTTTTTCTCAAGAGCCTGTAAGTCGGTCTGAGCTTTTGTGAATTCAGGCATAGCCATGATGATTTCATTCGATGTAACGTGACCGAATTTCAAGGTTTGAGCAGCTACACCCATCGGTAAGATAAGCATAAGAGCAATTGCAATTTTTTTAAGCATAATTCTATTCTTTATTTAAATAATTATTTTTTCTTGGATGCAAATGTATGAAATTAATTTGAAAATCCTAATTTCGCCAATACTTCATTGCTGATATCGATACGTGGATTAGCATATATTATGCTATTTGCCGACGCTCTGTCAACTATAGCAGAATATCCTTTCAACTCAGCCACTTGCTTAACTGCTTCATAGATTTGGTCTTGAATGGGCTTAATCAGTTTCTCTCTGAGTTTGATGGCTTCCCCTTCCGGACCAAAATATGCGCGTTTCAGTTCGGATGCCTGTTTTTCTTTGGCTACAATATCTTCCTCTCTTTTTATTTTTTGAGCTTCAGATAATGTTTTGGCATCTGCCTGATAACTTTTATACATGTTCTGTGCCTCTTTCGATAAGTTTTCAATCTCCGACTGCCACTTGGTGGTAGCCTGATTCAACTGATCGTTGGCTCTCTCATACGATGGAATATTCTTTAAAATATATTCCATATCAATTAATGCAAACTTTTGTGCATTGGCTGCAACAGCTGTTGTGAGCAGCAAAACAAATAACAGAACAGATCTTCTCATGACGTTTAGCTTTAAATGATTATACATAAGTTAGAATTCTTGTCCCAAAATAAAGTGGAACTGACTGCCACCGTATTGTTTGGAACCTAATATCTTATCAAATCCGTATGCCCAGTCGATACCCATCATACCAATCATAGGCAGGAAGATACGTACACCCACACCGGCAGAACGTTTTAGCTCAAACGGGTTGAAGTCTTTGATGTCGTTCCATGCGTTACCTGCTTCGAGGAATCCTAATGCATAGATGCTGGTACTTGTTTCAAGCATTAACGGGTATCTTAATTCCAGTCCCAAACGTGTGTAGGCATATCCTTCCATTCCTCTGTAAGGAGTCAGTGAGCTGTTTTCGTAACCACGAAGTGCAACACTTTCAGTGGCGTAGCTTGAATATCCGGTCATACCGTCACCTCCCATATCGAATGTTTCGAAAGGAGATTTCTTGTGTTTGTTGAAATGACCCAAGATACCGAATTCGGCACGCGTCATCAATACCGGAGCTTTGGCACCGCTGGTGAAGGCGGTATATGTTTTTGATTTCAGCTTCCATTTGTGGTATTCAACCCATCTATGCATCTTGTTTACATCGTCTTGGTTGCTCAGATTGTATGAACCGTAATCAACTCCGTCAAACAGAGAGTAAGGCGGCGTAACCTGTACAGATAGTGAGAAATCAGAACCCTGACGTGGGTAGATAGGATTATCAGTAGAGTTACGAGCCAGAGTAAGGCTCAGGCTGATGTTGTTACATTTACCGTTTGTTACAGGGAAATACTGCCACTCTTTCAAGATATAGCGTTGGTAAGAGAGCTCGGCCGACAAAGTAAAGTAGTCATCCGGCCAGCTTAAACGCTTACCCCAACCTACAGAAAGACCATACATCTTAATCGATTTGTCGGGGTCAAGGTAGTTTTCGTAGTTGTTATAGTTGTAATTGCCATATCCACCACCGTAAAGGCTATTGTAATAGTTGTTCATGTAGCCGGTATTGTAATAGCTGCTACTGATATCTGTTTGCACAGAATAGAAAGCCGAGACAGAGAATGAATTAGGGCGCTTACCACCAAACCAGGGATCAAAGAAAGACACACTGTATGACTGGTAATACTTAGCATTGGTTTGTCCGCTGATGGTCAGTGTCTGACCGTCGCCCTGCGGCAAAATACCACGGTAGTTTTCTCCCGGTTTCAATAAGTTAGGCAATGAGAAGTTAGTGAACTTCAAACTAAGCTTACCGATGACACCCGTTTGTCCCCAGCCGGCAGAGAATTCTACCTGGTCATTGGCCTTTGATACGAGGTCATAAGCAATGTCAACCGTACCGTTTACCTGATCAGGTTGAATGTCTGGCTTGATATTTTCAGGGTCAAAATGGCCCATTTGCTGAATTTCACGCATAGAACGCATCAGGTCTTCCTTGCTGAACAATTGTCCCGGACGAGTACGCAACTCACGTCTTACAACATTTTCATACACGCGGTCGTTACCATTGATTTTTATTTTGCTGATTGTAGCCTGACGCCCTTCATAAATACGCATTTCCAAATCGATGGAGTCGTTTTCAATGTTTACTTCAACGGGTTCAAGGTTGTAGAATAAATAACCGTTGTTGTAATACAAGTTACCAATAGCGTCATCATCAGTAGTAACACGTTCGTTGAGCAACTTTTGGTTATAAACATCACCTTTTTTCATTCTCAACAGGAAGTTGAGCTGTTCGGACGGATACAAAGTGTTACCCACCCAAGTAACGTTACGTAAGAAGTATTTTTGACCTTCATCAATACGCATAAACACGTTCACTGTTTTTTGATCATACGGACTGATGCTATCTTCCACAATGCGTGCATCGCGGTAACCTAATTCGTTGTACTTGTCAATGATCAACTGCTTGTCGGCCTCATAATTCTCGTTTACAAACTTCTTAGTTCGGAACAAATTCAGCAGTTTATTCTTCTCGTTGGTCTTCTTCATAACTCTTTTCAACTTCGACGTTTTGAGAGCCTCGTTACCCACGATGGTTATTTTATGCACTTTTACTTTTTCCTTCTTGTCAATTTTAACATCAACAATAACCTGATTCTCGGCCGAAGCATCGTCTCGTTGCCCAATGATTACATCGGCATTCTTAAAGCCTTTGTCATCGAAGTATCTTTTGATGAGCGTTTTGGCGCGGTCAACCAAGTTAGGTGTAATCTGACTACCCTTCACCAAGCCTAACTTGGCTTCCAAGTCTTCTTTCTCAGATTTCTTCACTCCAAAATAGTGAATTTCAGAGATACGCGGACGTTGCGTTAAAGATATTTTTAGATATATCTTATTATTCTCTATCTTCTCGGCGGTAATGGCCACGTTAGAAAAAAGTCCATGCCGCCAATATCGCTTAATAGCCCCTGTTATATCATCACCCGGTACGGTAATGGTTTGGCCAACGGATAGTCCGGAAAGACCAATCAGAACATAATCTTCGTAGTTTTTTACACCGGTAACCTCAATACCGCCAATTTCATATTTTTTGGGAGTACCCGAATAAAGAATCACCGGCTTTGAGGAGTCGTCTGTGCTTACATTTTGTGCGTAACCTGAAGTTGTTAGGCTACATAAGCCTACAAACGCGATGAGTATAGCAGAAATACGATTGTGCATTTACTTATTTATTTTGAGTTATTGTTCTAAAGTTAACTGATTTGCTCACTGGTTTTTCCGAAGCGGCGTTCTCTTTGCTGATAGTCGAGAATTGCTTTATGAAATTCTTCCTTCCTGAAATCAGGCCAGAAGGTATCGCAAAAATAGAGTTCCGAATAGGCAGATTGCCACAGCAGGTAATTGCTTAAACGTATTTCTCCTCCGGTACGTATGAGTAAATCGGGGTCGGGCATGAAGTGTGTACTTAGGTGCCTGTTTATGCAGTCGCAATCAATGTCCTCGGGTTTCAATTCCCCTTTTTGCACCTGTGCGGCTATCTTCTTCATGGCATCTGTTAGTTCCCAGCGCGAAGAGTAGCTGAGAGCAAGTACCAGACACATACCCGTATTGTTGGCCGTATGTGAAACGCATTGTTGTAAGCGCTCCCGCACGCTGGCCGGTAGCTTTTCAATATCACCGATGATTCGGAAACTGATGTTGTTCTTCATGAAAGTTTCCTCTTCTACGGAGTCAATGAGCAAGCTCATGAGGGCGGCGATTTCATCTGTGGGTCTGTTCCAGTTCTCGGTAGAGAAGGTGTACAGCGTGAGAAATTTAATGCCCAACCTGGCCGCTTCTTCAGTAATGACATGGACAGTCTCTGCACCAACCTGATGGCCGTAACTACGCTCCTTGTTGCGGAGCTTAGCCCATCGTCCGTTTCCGTCCATGATTATAGCCACATGTTCGGGTATCCGGTTAATATCTATTTGCTCTTTATTGTCCATTACTGTAACTGTTTAAGTATACTTAGGCACGCCTTAGCAGCATGTTATATTCAATCATTGTTGATTATAAAACCTAGTTTATTAATTCGCCCGCGCCAAACTTCATCTGTTGTGCTAGATGCTTTGCTCCACATAATCCAGATGTAATTGTTTGCATCTACAACTGCGGAGCAGTTTTGTCTTCCCTTAAATTGAGAAGGCAAGAGCGTTTTGGTTTCGGCGGGTTTCCATACGATGCCTTCTTCTGATACATACAAGGCACTGAAGTCGCCTCCGAAAGCATAGAATTTATTACTGTATCTCATGATGTGCGGGTTTGTCATGGCCGGCAGAGCATAAGATGTAGTTGTTTCGGAATCACTCCATTCCAATCCGTCAAAAGAGAACCAAGGAGTGGTTTTAGTCGTTGATTTTCCAGCAATGAATGCAGTTGTCATTTGAGTTCTGCTGGTGAATACCGTGGTCGAAATATTTTCAAGCGGGAACGCTGCCGGAACTTCTAAGCCTGTTTGCCAAGAAGTTAGAGCGTTGTCTGAAATGGCAAATAGATTCTTTCCGTTTGCTTCAACAACAGCAGCCAAGCTATTGGGGAATGCAGCTGTCAGTGCAACCACATGGCCACTTAGTGCAGTCCATTCCGACCAGCTGGTCCCATTTTCACTGTAGAACAATTTTCCGCTTTGCGTTGCTGCAAATATTTTGCTGCCAAACACCATTAAAGAATGCATCTTAGTATCGGCGGGCAGACCGGTAACAGCGCTTTTCGTCCACGATTTGCCATCGTTCACAGATGCACTGAAAGCAACAGAATAACTTCCGTATGTCCAGATGCGATTATTGAGTACAACTGATTTTTGTGTTCCGGTAATTTCTCCGGCAGAGAAAGAATCAGTCATTTTGTTCCAATTCAAAGAATCAGGATCTTGCTTGTGTCTGCGTACTTCCACGCTATACTTGCGAGTGTATTTACCATCGGCCGAGTGAACGGTTAATTCGAGTGGCTTCTCCATGGTCTTAGACAGATCCAGAGAGTCGGCCACATTAAACAGGGTGTCGGCTGAAGTCACATAACCGGATACCGTCAACGTTTTAATCAATACCTTGTTAATAATCGTATCGGAACTTACCGGGAGCGAGTCAACGTTATATATCTTATTATTGGCGTTGTCAATAGTAAAAGCGTAGTTTTCGCCATATATCGTATCAATGGCAAATGCGTGAATTGTGTCGTCTGAACTGTATTCAATGTTCTTTTCGTCGGAGCTCAAACATGAACTGACAATAATAGCCGTAGCAAAGGAGCAAAGAATTACTGATAAAAACTTTATTTTCATTTGGAGCTTGGTGTTTATTTACAAATTGCAAAAATAGAAACAAATTTCTCTATATTGAACATCTTGGGCAAGTTTTATATAAAATTATAGATAATCGCCCTCTTTTTAAAAGCTTTATAAATCATCTTTTTTCTGAGTTTGTTGTCTATTACGAATGAAATGCCAGATGGGTATGCCAAACTTTTTATCGACGGAATGGCTTATTCTCTCGTCTATTTCCGGAGATTTTACCCCCGAACCCAATTGCTTACGACTTTTCTCTATATAAATTTCATCCCATAAACCACTGTCAATGAATGACTGTAGCAGTTGGCTGCCTCCTTCGACAAATAACGATTCGATTTTCTTTTTGTATAAAGCCGTTAAAATTTGCGGGAGGATATCTTCTGTGTAATCCAGCGTGATGAATTCTACACCGGAAGTTGATTTTCTTTCTTTGGCTGTGAAGACCAGCGTAGATACTGTTCCGTCAAAAAGATGCAAGTCATCGGGTAACGTGAGGTGACGGTCCAACACCACGCGTGTAGGGTGTTTGCCTTCCCAATTGCGCACGGTGAGGAACGGATTGTCTAATTTTGCCGTACGTGTTCCTATCATAATGGCGTCTGCTTCTGCTCTTCTTTTATGTACAAGCATGGAAGTTAGCTCCGTAGATAAGATAGCGGGTGTTCCTTCCGTGCGGTTCAAATCAATAAATCCATCGGCAGATTCGGCCCATTTAAGAATGATGTAAGGCCGTTTCAATAGATTGAACGTGGTAAAGGGCTTGATGAGCTTTTTACATTCTTCTTGGAGCATGCCCACCATAACTTCGCAACCGGCATTTCTTAGGCGGCGTATGCCACGACCGGCAACCTCAACAAAGGGATCTTCGCAGCCCACAACAACTCGTGGAATACCTTTGGAAATGATCAGATCAGCGCAGGGAGGTGTTTTTCCGTAATGTGAACAAGGCTCCAGACTTACATAAATGGTTGACCGTTTCAGGAGTGATTCGTCTTTTACGGATCGAATGGCATTAACTTCGGCATGTGCCTCTCCGTAACGTATGTGGTAGCCTTCACCTATGATTTTGTCATCACATACTATTACTGCTCCTACCATGGGGTTTGGCGAAACATTGGCATGGCCGTTTTTGGCCAACTGAATGCATCGCCGCATGTATTTTTCTTCTGTCATCTCTTAGGCTTGTAACAATATAATTAGTACTTTTGCACACTAAAAATTTAAAGCATGAATCATCTTCTTCCGTATATTAAAAAAACGCTCGAGAGTCATTTCCCGCCTGCCGAATTAAAAAGCCTGACGAAAATAATCTGTTGCGACCTGTTGGAAATCGGTGAGCTCGACTTTTATGTTCGCAAAGATATTCATTTATCTGAAAATAAACAGAAAGAGCTCGAAACAATTCTTCACAGATTAATCAATCACGAACCAATTCAGTATATAGTAGGGCATACTCCCTTCTGCGGTCATTCTTTTGAGGTCAATCAACATGTACTGATTCCCCGTCCGGAAACGGAAGAACTTGTTGAACTCATTGCCAAGGAAAACCCCAAAGCGAAGTTGATTTTTGATATTGGTACCGGGAGCGGCTGCATTGCTATATCATTGTCTAAAAAACTGCCTGATTGTGAGGTAAGGGCCTGTGATATCTCAGCCGAAGCCTTGAAGGTTGCCCGCCGGAACAACAAGCGCTTAGGTGCATCTGTTTGTTTTGAAAAGCAAAACATTTTGAAATACAAATTTCCGGCCAATCTGGAGGAAATGCTTAATCTGGATGTGATAGTTAGCAATCCACCTTATATAACCGAGTCCGAGAAAGCAGGAATGGATCCGAATGTGCTGGAGTGGGAACCGGCTACTGCACTGTTTGTTCCCGATGATGATCCGCTGTTATTCTATTCTTGTATAGCAGAACTCGGATTCTTTCTACTCTCTTCCGAAGGCAAATTGTATTTTGAGGTAAACCAAGCCTACGGTAAAGAGGTTTGTGAGATGTTGAATGATATGGGTTACAGCCGTGTGCGTTTAATAAAAGATATGTTTAACAATAAGAGATTTGTTAAAGCCTGTATATGAAAACAATAACGGAAAGTGAAGCCTTGAGCCGTGTGGCTTTCTATTGTTCTTCTGCCGAACATTGCCGTTACGAAGTAGAAGAGAAATTGAGAAAATGGTCGCTCGACGAACAAGCCATTGGGCGGATACTGCAAAAACTAGAGTCAGAAAGATACGTGGATGATGACAGATACTGCCGCGCTTTTGTTGCCGATAAAATAAACTTTGCCAAGTGGGGTAAAATGAAAATATCTAGGGCATTGTCTATGAAGAAGATAGATGATAAAATTATTCAGAAATATTTGTTGCAGATTGATGAGGATGAATATAAAGCGATGTTACGCCATCTTATTGCCGAAAAAAAGAGAACGATTAAAGGCGGTAATGAGTATCAAATACAGGGCAAACTCATACGGTTTGCTTTGAGCAGAGGCTTCCATTTAAAAGATATTTACCAGTGTTTAGGCAAACAAGATGATGAGTTTTTAGAGTGATTTCTGTATTTTATCCAAAAATATTTGAATTCTTCTTTTCATTCTCATTGAGTTTCCTTATTTTTGTGCCATATAATTATAGTAGCTATTAGTTATGAAAACGTTAGAGAGACTATTTGCAGAGAAATTGCTAAAGATCAAGGCAGTTAAACTACAGCCCGCCAATCCTTTTACGTGGGCTTCAGGTTGGAAATCTCCGTTTTACTGCGATAACCGTAAAACGCTTTCTTATCCTTCTCTCCGTAATTTTGTTAAGATTGAAATTACCCGCCTTATACTAGAACGTTTTGGGCAGGTAGACGCTATAGCAGGCGTGGCAACCGGTGCCATTCCGCAAGGGGCTTTGGTTGCTGATGCACTGAACTTACCTTTTGTCTATGTGCGTTCAACTCCCAAAGATCATGGGTTGGAGAATTTGATTGAAGGAGAATTGCGACCCGGAATGAAGGTTGTGGTTGTTGAAGATTTGATTTCAACAGGAGGTAGCAGTCTTAAAGCGGTTGAAGCAATTCGTCGCGACGGATGTGAAGTCATAGGAATGATTGCCGCTTTTACTTACGGATTTGATGTAGCGGTTAAAGCATTCAAAGATGCCAAGGTTCCTTTGGTTACCTTGACAAATTATGAAGCAGTGATTGAAGCGGCTCTTCGTACGGAGTATATTGACGAACCCGATGTGGCTGTGCTTGAAGAATGGCGCAAAGACCCTTCTCATTGGGAGCCTAAATAATTGAACTTCGGGAGTATTCCCGTAACTAAGAATAATATCTTAAGAATAAAATATGTAATTCGGGCGCGAGAGTGTCTGAATTATTTTTTATCATCCTAAATCAACAAAAGCAATGAGTCAATTCGAAAGCAGCGTGAAGCAGATACCTTTCAGTCAGGAACGCGTGTATGCCAAGTTATCCGATTTAAGTAATCTGGAGTCGATGAAAGACCGTATTCCTCAAGACAAAGTGAAAGACATTAGCTTTGACTCGGATACGCTTACCTTTAGCGTGGACCCGGTTGGTAAGATTACCCTTCAAGTTATAGAACGCGAGCCGTTCAAATGTATTAAATTTGAAACAACACAGTCGCCACTACCTTTTAATTTGTGGATTCAGTTAGTGCCCGACTCAGAACAGGGGTGCAAAATGAAATTAACCATCCGTGTTGATATCAATCCGTTTATGAAAGCAATGATTCAAAAGCCTTTGCAAGAAGGCATTGAGAAGATGGCCGACATGTTGGCTATGATACAGTATTAACAAGAAATCAACAGGTAATTAACAACTAATCAACATAGCTATGGCGCAGAAACTTTGGGAAAAATCAGTTCAGGTAAACAAGGAAATTGAACGATTCACCGTAGGTCGTGACCGTGAAATGGACTTATATCTAGCCAAACATGATGTGTTAGGCTCGATGGCACACATTACCATGCTGCAAAGCATCGGCCTGCTCACTGAAGATGAGTTGAAACAATTGTTGGCTGAGTTGAGAAAGATACATGCTCAGGCAGAACAAGGTAATTTTGTGATTGAAGAAGGAGTTGAAGATGTTCATTCGCAGGTTGAATTGATGCTGACCCGGAGTTTGGGCGATGTAGGTAAGAAAATACATAGCGGACGCTCTCGTAACGATCAGGTTCTGCTTGATCTGAAGCTTTTTACCCGTGCTCAGCTTAAAGAAGTAGCCGAACTCACTGAGCAACTCTTTTATGTACTCATCAATCAAAGCGAAAAGTTTAAAAATATACTGATGCCGGGGTACACCCACCTTCAGATTGCCATGCCTTCTTCCTTTGGCCTTTGGTTTGGTGCCTATGCCGAGAGCTTGGTGGACGATATGATGTTTCTTCAGGCGGTTTTTAAGATGTGCAACCGAAATCCGTTAGGTTCGGCTGCCGGCTATGGCTCCTCTTTCCCGCTAAACCGTAGCCTGACCACCGGTCTGTTGGGTTTTGATTCTATGAATTACAATGTGGTATATGCACAGATGGGACGCGGAAAGGTGGAACGTAACGTGGCATTTGCACTTGCCAGCATAGCCGGAACCCTGTCGAAACTGGCTTTCGATGCTTGTTTGTTTAACAGCCAAAACTTTGGTTTCGTTAAATTGCCCGACGAATGTACCACAGGGTCCAGCATCATGCCCCACAAAAAGAATCCCGATGTATTTGAACTTACGCGAGCCAAATGCAATAAGATACAATCACTTCCGCAACAGATTATGATGATTGCCAATAACCTGCCATCGGGTTATTTCCGCGATTTGCAGATTATTAAGGAAGTCTTCCTCCCGGCTTTTGATGAGCTGAAGGACTGTTTGCGAATGACTACTTACATTATGAATGAGATCAAAGTCAACGAGCATATTCTGGATGATGATCGTTACCTGCTTATCTTTAGCGTGGAAGAAGTGAACCGCCTGGCGCGCGAAGGAATGCCTTTTCGTGATGCATATAAGAAAGTCGGCTTGGATATTGAGGCCGGTAAGTTTACCCATAGCAAAGAGGTGCACCACACACACGAGGGTAGCATAGGAAACCTTTGCAACGATCGCATTAACTTGCTGATGCAGGAAGTCATCGAAGGGTTTAACTTCTGCTCCATGGCTGAGGCCGAGAAAGCTTTGTTGGCTACGGGAGAATAAACCCTCTGAAAGTGAGGCTGATAGACGGGTGTTGCTTAATAAATGTTTGTTGCCTGCTAATTTTGGTATAAAAAAGTTTGGCAGATACGGTAAAAGCTGTTATCTTTGCACCCGTTGAAAAAACGCGAAAGTAGCTCAGTTGGTAGAGCATAACCTTGCCAAGGTTAGGGTCGCGGGTTCGAGTCCCGTCTTTCGCTCCAATGATCTTTGAATTGTTGCTCGAATGGTGGAATGGTAGACACGAAGGACTTAAAATCCTTTGGCTATTGCAGCTGTGCGGGTTCAAGTCCCGCTTCGAGTACGATTAGTCCTCTGTAAACTAACTGTTTACGGAGGACTTTTTTCATCTCTATATTGATTTCTATATTAAAAAGTGTACCCTATCACACTAGACCAACCATTCAAGAGGTTGCATTTCTCAACAACGTCTCTCAGGCTTTTGAATTGAGCACGGACGGATATCATCTGTTTGTTCTTTCTTTGCCATTGAGTATGCTACTGATATCTATTCAAAGTTCGGCGAATGGTAGTATCATTCCTTTCGGGTAAGTATAACGAATTCCCAGTTTACCCGAAAGCATTGTTCCGCTGTGCTTGAATACATTGACCGAATTGTCTTCATTTAGTGATTGGGCAGACGATGTGATGCGCGAAAGCGAAATGTCGAAGCATCCGCTGAATGCACTCATCCAACGTTTATTGGTTATAGCAAATGCGACGCCCGCCGTTCTGCTTTTATGTTCTAAACATCTCTTAATTCTTTGATTTTCATCTTGATATATGCTTCCTTATCTTTTTTTATTTCCTTTAGTATAGCTCTTTGTTGGGCTGGAATGGTTAAGTATTTATCAGACCACACATTTATTTCGATCATTAATGGTAGTAAATCGATGCCTTTTGGCGTGAGTTTATACAACACTTTTGCCTTACTTACAGGGTGATCTAATTTGCTGATAATTCCGTTCTCCTCCAGCATTTGTAACCTGGTAGCCAAAATATTGGTTGCTATTTTCTCTTCTGATTTTAAAAAATCGCTATATGTACGCTCTTTAAAGAATATCAGATCTCTAATAATCAGTAAAGACCACTTATCTCCCCAGATGTCAAGAGCGCAACTAATGGGACAATCTGATCTTTTTTTTGTATTTGCCATAAAAAACTTTCTTTTTCACTTGTATTTTGCAAGTTGTTATTTATCTTTGCACTTGCATTTCGCAAGCAAAAATACAAATTAATTATATGAAAACAAAAGAAAGTACATTAATATTTGAGCCATATAGCCTGAATGGCTTGGCGTTAAACAATCGTATAGTGATGGCTCCTATGACTCGTAGTCGGGCTGACAATCAAGCTCACGCAGCTACTGAGCTTACAGCTCTTTATTATAGCCAGCGTGCTACGGCAGGACTTATTATAACAGGTGGAACTTTTATAAGTCCTGAAGCTGTAGGCGTGATAAACGTACCTGCAATTTATTCTGATGAGCAAATTATTGGTTGGAAGTTAACGACTGATGCTGTTCATAAAAAAGGAGGTACGATTTTTGCGCAATTATGGCATACCGGAGCCTATTCACATCCTGACGTGTTAGGAGGTAATTTGCCTTTGGCTCCATCGGCCTTAAACCCGCATTTACAAGTGTTCACTCCCGATGGATTTAAAGAAAGCGTTACTGCTAAGGAAATGACATTGGAAGACATCAAACAAACCATTGCTGACTTTAAAAAGGCAGCAATTAATGCTTTTGATGCCGGATTTGATGGTGTAGAACTTCATGGAGCAAACGGATACCTGTTGCAGCAGTTCTTTAGCAAGAATAGTAATCAGCGTACTGATGAATATGGAGGTTCTGTGGAAAACCGTGCTCGTATTCTTTTTGATATTTTAGATGAATATAAATCGATTGTAGATATTAGCCGTGTAGGTGTACGGCTTAATCCATCGCTTGATGGTCTTATGGGGATCTCGATAGATGATGAAACAATTGCTGTGTATAATTATATTGTAAATAGGTTAAATGATTATGGATTGGCCTACATACACCTGTTGGAACCCTTTACGGATGTAAGTAACAATCCGAATGCAATACAAGAAGTCGCCAAGCATTTTCGAAAAATATATAAAGGAACTCTGATTATCAACCGAGGATTTAATAAAGAAGATGCTACTAAAATTTTGAATGAAGGAGACGCCGATTTGGTGTCCTTTGGCTCTCCATTTATTGCAAACCCTGACTTAGTAGAAAGGTTTAAGGTAGATGCTCCTTTGAACGAGCTTGATAGGGAAACACTCTATACTCCGGGTGCTAAAGGGTATACGGATTATCCTACTTTGGATGAACTTAATAATAGTAATAATGTTTTAAGATAAGATCGATAATGATTTAATATTTTAATTCATAAATAAAGAACAAATGAAAACAACTGGAAATACCATTTTTATAAGCGGCGGAAGTGCCGGAATAGGTTTAGCTATTGCTAAAAAAATGCAGGCTATGGGCAATAAAATAATTATTAATGGACGCAATGAAGAACGTCTTCAAAAAGCGTTGATTGAGTTGAAAGATGCTGTTGGCATTCAAGGTGATTTGTCTGTCGAGGCCGATAGACTGCGTATTGCCAATGAACTTAAAACGGATTATCCCGATGTAAATGTCATTGTGAATAATGCCGGAACCGCTTTTAGTTACTTACTGAGTGAAACGACTAATGCGCATCAGAAAGCTCTTGTTGAAATGAATACAAACTACATTGCAGTTATTCATTTTACGGAATTATTGCTTCCTCATTTATTGAAAAAAGAGTCATCTGCGGTGGTGAATATTTCGTCTTTAGCAGTATATGGAAGCCATAAACTTGTTCCTACGTATGGAGCTACTAAAGCAGCATTACATAGCTACACCGTTGCATTAAGAATGACCTACGAAGGGCAGAATAATTTGCAGGTGTATGAAGTTTATCCACCAATGGTTAATACTGATTTTTCCGCTGGAATAGGGGGAGAGAATGGTATTCCAGCGTCAGAAGTAGCAGAGGAATTGCTGATAGCATTTGGACAAAATAAGTTTGATGTTCCTGTGGGGGAAACGAAGATTTATGCTGAGGCAACGGAGAAAGCATTCGCCAATATTGCCCGTACTAGAGAGTAATTTGAAGTAATTACTGTATGTTTTTATATACATGATAAATAAACATTCAATTATGGACTTAAAAGGGAAAACAATATTAATAACGGGAGGAGGATCTGGTATCGGACTCGAAGCTGCAAAACAACTCCTCGAGCATGGCGCTAAAGTTATTATAACTGGGCGTAACCAATCAAAATTAGAGGCAGCAAAAAAAACTTATCCGGGATTAATCGCAATCAAAAGTGATGTATCAAAAGCCGAAGATGCAAAAGCTCTTTATGAGGAGATAAAAAGACTAGGAGGGATTGATATTCTGTATAATAATGCCGGAGTAGGTGTGCCTCCTTTCAATTTAGGTATTGCTAATGATAAGCATGTAGATGGAGCGATATATGAAATGGAGGTTAACTATTTTGGGGTAATACGGTTGAATAATCTTTTTATGGATATGTTAAAGTCCAGAGAGGAAGCTGCTATTATAAATACCACTTCAATCTTGAGTATTGTCCCCTCCATACTGGAGGCTACGTACTCTGCGTCTAAGGTTGCATTGGCTTTTTATACAAAATCTCTTAGAACACATTTACAAATCACTGGTAGTCATGTTCGGGTCTTTGAACTGTTACCTCCCCTGGTGGATACAGATATGGTTGCGGATAGAAAGGATAAAAAAATAACTCCTGAACAGCTCGTTAAAAGATTGATATCAGGGTTGAAGAATAATCAAGACACAATTCGTGTAGGAGATGCTCAAACAATATACTTACTGAATCGCATCGTCCCCCGAATTGCTTATAGTTTGATAAATTCCTCAAAAGACTATCATTTGGTGAAATGAGTGAGAGTATTTATTTTAAAATTAAAATAGATGAAAGCATTTGTCGTTAATAAGTATGGTAAGGATGAAAAACTTCACCTGACCAGTGTTTTGGAACCATCAATTAAAGATGATGAAGTATTGGTTGAAATACACTCTGTTGGATTGAACCTGCTAGACTCTAAGATCAAATCCGGTGAATTTAAATTGATTTTACCATATAAGATGCCGTTGATACTGGGACATGACTTAGCCGGGGTTGTTGTAAAAAAAGGTTCTATGGTTACACGTTTTAACGTGGGAGACGAAGTTTACGCCCGTCCCTCTGATATGCATATTGGCGCTTTTGCCGAATATCTGGCTGTAAATGAAAAAGACCTTGCGCTCAAACCGAAAAACCTCACGATGAGTGAGGCTGCTTCAGTGCCTCTTGTCGCTCTTACTGCTTGGCAAGCATTAGTCGAGTTAGGAAAAGTCGAAAAAGGTCAGAAAGTCTTTGTTCAGGCAGGGTCTGGTGGCGTTGGGATTATGGCCATTCAGCTAGCAAAATATTTGGGTGCTACAGTCGCAACTACAGCGAGTGCAGGAAGTTTTGCATTGCTCAAAAAATTGGGAGCAGATGTTCTGATTGATTATAAAAATCAGGACTTTGAGTCTGTTCTGAAAGATTATGATTTAGTTATTAATAGTCAAGATGCCAGAACGCTTGAGAAATCACTAAATATACTAAAAACAGGAGGAAAGGTAATCTCAATATCAGGGCCACCTACGCCTGATTTCGGGAAAAAGATCGGAGCCTCATGGTTTGTTCGTTCCATCTTGTCATTAATCAGTTTCAATATTCGTAAAAAAGCCCAAAAAAGAGGTGTTTGTTATGAGTTTCTCTTTATGAGAGCCAATGGTGGTCAACTTGAAGAAATCGCTAAATTGATAGAGTCGGGCACTATTAATATTATTCTTGATAGAGTTTATCTTTTTGAGCAAACTAACGAAGCTTTAGCATACTTGGAAAAAGGACACGCTAAAGGAAAGGTGGTAGTAGAAGTTAAATAATATCTATACTAATAACGTGCTGTATGTATTTTAATTTCTAGGTGAACGATGTTTGCGTACACCCGGGTCTATAAGTGGCGTACACCCGGATGTACAAATCGTGTACACCCCCATGTATAGGCTCTGTACACCCGGGTGTGCAAAGGTTTTGTACGCCATTAAATTAAATGTACACAAGTGTCTATTTTGTATTTTTATTACTTCTCTTTTTTGAAATGTAATTGTAAAAAAATAGATGCAAAAAAAGTTGGTGACACTTGGTGATACTTGGTGAGGCTTTTTTTTAGCCAAGTGTCACACACAATAGTTTGATTATCAGGTTTTTATAAGGTTGGTGATACTTGGTGATACTTTATTTTATACATTTTATGTAGCGAAAGCTAAGTTCCTGAGGCTTTTTTCTTGCCTAGCGGAAACGAAATCCCTAAAAATGCATTCACACTTTTGGTGTCTGATCCTAAAAACATGTAGTCTGTTCCCACAAACAAAGGGCCTAGCTTCATCGCTAAACCAAATGATTTGCCGGCACTCTGGATAATGGAATAGCTAGCGGCCAGGTTAAACCAGTTTCGAGGACGAATATTGGCCGACAGTGTTAGCTCACTTTGGGTTTTCGGTTTCACCATTCGTGTTGTTGAAAGAGCGCCCAAAACCAACCAATTGTTCAGCAGACTATACTCTGCGCCAAATACCAACGTTGAGTGCAGAGAGGTGGTGCGCGACTTGCTTTGAGAGTCGTCAATCTTAAGTCCCAATAAGTCATAATTAAGCACATCGCCTGATTGCACGATGTCTTCAAACTCATGATAATTAGTGTAATAGTACGTTCTGTTAGTCTCAGAACGGGCATAATTGGTACTCCCTTTTGTCCAAGAAATAAATCCCAAATCGAGTACGGAAGCCGAAAGCGTGAGCTTAGGAAGCAATCGATAAGATACGCCCATATCAATAGCCGCTCCGTAACCGGCAATGCCGAAGCCGTTAAAGTCGAACTCATCAATATTTCCCTCTTCGTTTTCACGTAACTTCATTCCTTTGAATGAACTTTCAAGGTTGGCATCAACACGAATGGAAGCGGTGCTGTTTAACCAACTGTCGGGTACATCGGGATCACCGTTAATGTCCGACCGGACCTGAATTTCATTTACCCGCAGCTTCAGATTGCCTGCGCCAAGCAGAATTTTGAATTTTCCTCCCACGGTTAAGCGTTCGTTAATGGGGCGGGCATAACCCAGTCCCAGCTCGGTATAAGAGTTAATTTCAAGATTTTCATGCTTTATCAGGTAGTCCATGTTTTGATAGTCAACGGCATCTTGCTGATCCATGTCACGCAGGAAATCGAACATACTTTTGGGAACCTCCGCCCCTAAGTCCATCCGTGCACCTACATTGACAGACCAGAAATTCTTGCCCTTATACCATCCGAAAGACAAAACATCGGTATGGGCCGTTACGTTTATCCGGTTCTGATCCGACAAGCGACTCCTGAATTTTTCATCGGAGTAAAAGTTATCGTCCGAATTATCAATGACATCTACCATGTCATTGTAACCCAGCGAATTAGAAGATGCAGCCGCATTGATGGCTCCTGCAACCGGGAAATTGAAGTATCCACGAGTGGGAGTTAAAGCCGGATTGAGTTGAAGTCGATAGGTAACACCTTCCATAAAATAAGAAGTTCGCAAAAACTGCGAATAGCCTGAGAGGCATAGAGGCAGGAACATCAGTATCGCACTCATTCGTTTGATAGATGGGAGCTGTTTGTTAGTAATCATAGCTTCATTCTATTAAGTTTACTAAATGCAAATATATGATAAAATTTGAATATCCCGCCCTAAACAATTACTTTTGCTTTCAATCAGATATACCAGAAACACATGAAACAGGTTTTTATTTTCATCTACTTACTTTTCCTTGCCACGGCGATGCAAGCGAAGGATGCTAAAGCATTTCTGCTCACGAAAAATGAAGCAGTCACCTTTTATTGCCATAAGAACGAAGCCTTGGTTGTGCAAACGGCCTTGAATTTGTTCAGACAAGATTACGTAAAAGTGCTGACGGCATCGCCTCGAACGGAATCATTGAAAAAGGCGCGGATTGTGGTGGGAACGATCGACAATCCTGAAATTGCAGCTTGGGCTGCCGAACAAGGCATCTGTTTGGATCGTTTGCAAGGAAAGCACGAGGGGTTTCTGCTGAAGGTTTTGGGCGTGGGGAATACATACCGGTTGGCTGTGTTGGGTAGCGATAAACGCGGAACGGCCTACGGGCTGATGACTCTTGTGCGTATGATGGGAGTTTCTCCGTGGCAGTGGTGGGCTGATTGTGAACCGACACCGAGGGAGGTGTTTCAGCTTGAGGCCGACTTTGAAAGGTTGGAAGTTCCTTCGGTGGCTTATCGGGGAATCTTTATCAATGACGAAGATTGGGGTCTGAATCCGTGGAGCAGCAATAACTACGAACCTAAGATGAGAAAACGAAACGGTGAGGATTCTACTCCGCGAAACGGTGAGATAGGCCCTTATACGCACGAGCGTATCTTTGAATTATTGCTTCGTTTGCGTGCTAATATCTTTTGGCCGGCTATGCACGAATGCACGGTGCCTTTTTATCTGATCAAAGGCAATAGAGAGATGGCCGATAAATATGGTATCTTGATTAGTACTTCGCATTGCGAACCCATGATGCGTAATACCAATGGTGAATGGAGAAAAGCCGGACTGGGTGATTATAATTTTGTGACGAATGCAAAGCAGGTCGTTCATTTCTGGGAGGAACGGGTGAAAGAGTTATCGGGGTCGGATTGTCTATATACGTTGGGCATGCGCGGTGTGCACGACAGTGCTATGGAGGGTGCTAAAACCATACCCGAACAGGTGAAGGTGCTCACGGATGTGTTGAAGGTGCAACGTGATCTGCTCGCTAGGCATGTTAATGCGCAAGTCGATAAGGTTCCGCAGCAGTTCATCCCTTACAAAGAGGTGCTGGATTGCTATCACTCGGGCTTACAGGTTCCGGATGATGTGACTCTCATCTGGTGCGACGACAATTATGGATACATCCGCTATTTCCCAACCGAGCAGGAGAGAACCCGCAAGGGTGGTCACGGTATGTATTACCATGCCAGTTACTGGGGCCGACCGCACGATTATTTGTGGCTGGCTACTACTCCCCCCGAATTGATTCATGCTGAGATGCAGCGTGCTTATCGCCACGGTGTAGATAAGGTATGGGTGCTGAATGTAGGTGATATAAAACCGGCCGAGTACCTCATCTCTTTGTTTGTTGATATGGCTTGGGAGGGCAGTAGGTTTGGGAAGGACAAACTCGGTGCCTACATGGCGCGTTGGTATGAAGAGCAGTTGGGCATGGAAGGCAAGGAGCTCTTACCGCTATGGGAAACATATTATGATCTTTCGTTCAAACTTCGTCCCGAATTTCTTGGCGGGACCAGAACGGAGGAGAAAGACCCGAAATATAAAGTGGTGAGTGATGTTCCGATGAATGAAAAGGAAATCACGGAAAGGCTTTCACAATGCCGGGAGATGATTGATGCCATGAACCGATTGGAAAAGCGGGTTCCTCAATCCAGACTGGATGCTTGGTTTCAGTTGGTGAAATATCCGTTGTCGGCTATGGCTGCCATGAATGAAAAGATGCTGGGTGCACAGTTGGCGCGCCATCGTCTGGCTAAGTGGGACAAACCGCTGGAGGCGTTTAACCGCATTGTGACATTGACGGAGAAATACAATGCTTTGAAAGATGGTAAGTGGGAGGGCATTATGAGTTGGCAACCGCGTAACTTGCCTGTTTTTGCTCCTGTGAAAGAGGAATACGTTGATGCTCCGCTAACTGCCCACACCAATGGGAAGTTGGTTTTTCAAAGTGATTTGTGCATCGGTACTGAGTTGTTGCCCGGTAAGGACATCAGTTGTTTGGTTGAAACGGCCAATGCCGACTCATTAGTGGTGGAAATACGTACGTTACCGGTTCATCCCACGAACGGAAATGTTGTTCGCTATCGCTTGCAGTTGGACAACGAACAGCCCATTGAGCTTGACTTCCACACCGAGGGACGTAGTGAAGAGTGGAAACGGAATGTGTTGTCTAATTATGCCACTCGTATGGTAAAGTTACCTCTTCATAACAAGAAACGAGAGTGCAAGCTGACCGTCACTGCCGTTGATGAAGGGGTGTTTGTGCAAGAAATTGTTATTCACTAAGAGAATTAAGAAATGGAACATACTCGTTTGAATGAGCATTTGGAAAAGTTCCTCCATTTCTCGCCGGAGGAATTATTCTCGTTGAGTGAACACATCAAGGTAGTGCCGTTGGTGAAGAATGGGTTGTTTTTAAAGGAAGGTGAGGTTTGTACCAGCATTGCATTTGTGAATAAAGGCGTACTGACATACTATAAAACACTCGACAATGGCGATGAGGTGACTACCGACTTTGCTTTTGAAGGTGAGTGGGTTACCAATAACCTGAGCAGGTTGAATGTTATACCTTCGCACCTCAATATCAAAGCAATGGAGGATGCTGAACTATTGGTTATAAACCATGCTGACTTGCAGAACTTGTATGTTTCCTTTCCCCGGTTGGAGAGGCTGGGCCGTATATTGATGGAACAAGCCTACATCAGGTTGGTACAACTGAGTATTGATTTGCAAACTCTCTCGGCTACCGAACGGTATATTAAGTTGCTTCACACGTATCCCGAAATACTACAACGCGTACCATTATACCACATTGCCAATTACTTGGGCATTGCCCCTAAATCATTGAGTCGCATTCGCAAAACGCTGTTCACGAAAGATTAATTTGAACTGTTTCTCGGACACAAATCATTTGGTAACAAATGTGTGTATGAAGTATGAGCTATCTGTGCCAACTTTGCAGCATAAAAATCAAAAACAGATTTATTATGAAAACAAAGTTTATGAGTGCAGTCTTGCTTCTGTGTGTTTGGATCAGCGGTGTTAGTGCACAAGAAAAGTCACACTTCGAAGTAGAGAGTTTATTCCCGATGTTTATAACCGGAGGTTTCCATGGGGCAGTGGGCTACCGTTATAATAATTTTCGTATACGGGTCAGTGTTATTAATGGTGGTTCTTACAACGCTGAGAATGCCGGATTAAATAATTCTGCAGATAAATTTAGGAGGTATTACAAAACATCTCCGGGCATTTTCCTGGGGTATTATGTTTGGAAGAATCTGGAAGTATATACTTATACAGAGTTCCATACCTTTGATATTGAACAACGAGACACCAAAGAGAAGCAGAGTCTTTATAGTACGGACTTTGGCGGTGGTGTGGGGTACCAGTTTTTCTTAGGGAAACATCTTTATGCGCAACCGGCCATGCATGTTTATTACCGCAAAAGTAAAAGTGTTGATTTCAGTAACGGTGAAACTTACCACATCCCTAATGTTGATTTATCTCCGGTTATACGCTTGGGATACCGATTTTAACTATTTTTCTTCAATGCGTAAAGCATTTGTAATAAGAACAGTTCTTTATGTAAGCTTTTGAATGTCTTTTTTGTTTGCCGCATTTCTTGTTGCATAATGTTAACGTGTATGTAACGGAGTTGTATTTCATTACCCGCTTCTTTGCTTTATAAAAAAAATAAAGTAATGAGAGGTATTATAAGGCTTATGAAAACAATGAGTGTTGGTTCTTTGCTACTCTTACCTACTGGTGGAATGGTGGCGCAAACACTTGCTAATACACAGAATAACGAAGCGTTCAGAATGGCTGTTATTTCTGATGTGCATGTTATGGACCCGGCTTTGTTGTTGCAAGACGGTAAGGCGTTTGAAAGTTATATTACTCATGACCGGAAGATGTTGCGTGAGTCAGTAGCAATTCTTCGTGTATTTACTGAACGGCTTATTGCCGAACACCCACAGGTTGTTCTTATCACGGGCGATTTAACCAAGGATGGGGAAATGGCCTCGCACCGTTTCCTGATTGACAGTTGCCTTGTGAAGTTGCAGCATGCAGGCATACAGCCGCTGGTAATTCCCGGTAATCATGATGTGAATAATCCGCATGCGGTATCTTTCAAAGGTGATACCACAGAACGGGTACCAACCGTTTCGGCCGGTGAGTTTGCAGCTTTGTATGCCGATTACGGTTATGGAACAGCGTTGGCGCGCGATGAACATTCTCTTTCTTATGTATTTGAACCTGCGGGCAGTAACTTACGTATACTGGCTATTGATGCCTGCAAATACGAAGAAAATGATTTTGAGAAGAGCATCTGTCGGCACGATGGACGAATAAAACCTCAAACGATGAAGTTTATTGCACAGCAGGTTGCAGATGCTCGTCGGGAGGGCAAGCGGATTATCGGCATGATGCACCACGGAGTGGTCAGTCACTGGAAGTATCAAAACAGAGTGATGAAGGGATACTTGGTTGATGACTGGAAGTCGGTTGCCGCACGGTTGGCAAAGATGGGACTTGAAGTGGTGTTTACCGGACATTCACATGCGCAAGATATTGCTTGTCACAAATCCGGAAAGGCTACAATATATGATGTGGAAACAGGTTCGGCCGTTACTTATCCTTCGCCTTATCGCATTGTTTCCATCACAGATCAGGAAATGGAAATCAGCAGTAAGTTTATTGAAGATATACCTCATGTGCTTAACGGTATTTCGTTTACAGAACATGCCAAAGAGGTTCTTAGGAATGGTGTGGCTTCTTATGTGGAATCTGCTTTCCCAGCTTCTGTACCCGATTCGTTGAAGCAAACTGCTGCACGTTGTGCCGGTGAAGCACTTATCGCCAATTGCCGCGGAGATGAAAAACTGGCTGAGAACGACCGGAAGGAAATAGAAGAAATTGCAGATGCGCTGCGAAAGTATTCGGCACGTTGTGCTACAATATTCCGAATTGCCACCACGGTAATGCGTAACGATGTGTTTCCTACCGACAACGAGTTTACATTACGTTTCAGGTTGCGCATAGCAGAGTAGCTATAAAATTCTCTCAAACATAAATTCTCTTATCTTACATGCAAATGATGAACTTTAACACGCAAAAATTATTGGCTGTTTCTTTTTGGGGAACGCTGCTCCTGTGTACTTCTGTACCACAGGTAGCAGCGGCGCCCTATTGGTCAACTGTAGTAGAAACCATGCCTGCCGATCAAAAGGTTAAAGGCAAAGTGGTTAATGATAAAGGTGAACCTCTTCCGGGGGTTAGCATTGCTGTGAAAGGTACCGGCACGGGCACTGCCACCCGTGCCGACGGTACTTTCCAGCTGAATGTGCCTGCTGAAAAAACGGTGCTGATTCTTTCTTATCTGGGTTACAAGAATCAGGAGGTCCTTGCCGCTGATCATTTGAATATTGTGTTGCAAGAAGATGTGCACATGTTGGGTGAGGTTGTGGTTAGCACTCAAAAACGTAATCAGAGCAGTATTGAGGTGCCTGTGTCGGTGAGTGCTTTATCGGGTGGCAATCTTAAGAAATTGAATGTACAACAGTTTGACGAAATGGCACAATACATTCCCGGTTTGCAGATTCAACTACAAAGTCCCAACAACCCGGGGTATGTCATTCGTGGGGTGACTTCGGATGACGGTGATTCTCGTTCACAACCTCGTATCTCGGTCTTTCAGGATGGGGTTTCTATCTCGAGATCGAGAGCCTCGGTCGTTGAACTCTTTGACTTGGAACGGGTAGAGGTGGTAAAAGGTCCGCAGGGAACACTTTTCGGACGAGGAGCGGAAATTGGGGCTGTGCATGTTATCCGTAACAAACCGACTAATGTGTTGAGTGGTGAATTGTCAGTAGGTTACGGCAGTTACAATCAAAAATTAGCTTCGGGTTATATCAATACGCCCTTTGCAGAAGGCAAGCTGGCCAATCGTTTTGCTTTCTCATACAATGCACGCGATGGGTTTATTAAAAATCTTTCGGGAGGCAGACTCAACGGAAAAAGTACTATTGCGCTACGCAACTCTACTCGTTACTGGCTGGGCGACAAGACTACAGCCGATTTGGTTTTTGATTACCAATATGATGATTATCCGGGAACCTCGTTTAAAAGCAAGACGTATGCCCCCGCGGGAGGAGATACGGATCCTAATTCGGCTGCCGACTTGGAGCAGGGCGAAGGGTTATACATTAAACGTCATGTGGGCGGTGCTGCCTTTTTACTGGATCATGAGCTGAATGCAAATTGGAAATTATCTTCCATTACCGGTTTCAGGGCGTTTGATTCGGATGAATCGTTTGATGCCGATGGAACTCCTGCGCCCATTCTCTGGATTTCCGAGAAAGCGAAAGGTACTCAGTTTAGTCAGGAGTTTCGGCTGAATTACGATAGCAAAGGACGTTTTTCGGGCTTTGGAGGTATTAGTTACTTTTATGAGAACTCTACACAGGAAGTCCCCATGCGTATCAATGAACAAAGTCTTTACCCCGCTTATATCTCTCCTTTGTTGAAGAGTCAGTTTGCCTCTCAATTTAAAACGATGGGTTTGCCCGATGCTGCAAGTACGTCTATTTTAAATGCATTGTTTCCCGAACAGGCTGCTGTTGTAAACGGTCAACCTCAATACGTTACCAACCTTCCTCAAATCAGAAAAACACTCGAGGCGGTAATGAGTGGCATGCTGGGTACTTCTGTCACGCTTGAACAGGGTCTTGCGGCTTTAGGAGTACCCGCTGCTACCATTTCTTCGCTTGCAACGCAAGTTGACCAACTTTCGGGACAACCCATTAACAGTAGTCACGAAGAAACGTCAAAGAACTATGGAACGAATCAAGCAGCAGAGATTTTTGTTGACGGAACCTATCGATTGTTGAAGGGGCTGTCGCTTACTGCCGGTTTCCGGGCTACCTATGAGCATCAGGTAGGAGGTTATTGTTCCGATGCTTCTCTGCAACCCAGTATCTTCGGTTTGATGATGAATGGATCGGCCAACCTGCTCAATGCTGTTTCCGATGGAAAAATCACGGCTTCTGAGAATTATTATTCGTGGGTGGGGCGTGTAGCATTGAACTATTTATTCAAGAAAAATAATATCTATGCCAGTGTCTCACGAGGAAGACGCCCCGGAGTGGTTATTGTCTTACCGGGTGAGGTGACCCGTTTGAAACCCGAAATTATTTATAGTTATGAAGTGGGAATGAAGGGAATTGTGGGTAACGGTAAGCTTTCGTATGACTTGAGTGCTTATTATTATGACTGGACGCATTTTCAAACAACAACTTTGCAGCAGGTAGAGGGTCGTTTGGCTCCACAATACTTGGCTGATGATGCGGGTAAGGCTCATACCTTTGGTGCTGAGGCCGGTTTAAGGTATAGCCCCGTACGAAGTTTTAGTTTGTTTGGTAACTATTCATACATCGATGGTAAGTTCAATGCTGAAGATGAAAATGGAAATCCACAAGAATACGCCGGAAACCGTTTTCGCTTGACTCCCAAACATACTTTCTCAGCGGGTATTGATGTGGATGTGCCTGTAAGTAAGCGGGCAAATGTTTATTTCCGTCCGTCTTATTCGTATAAATCACAAGTCTATTTTGAGGATAGTAATCGGGAGGATTTAAGTCAGCCCGGATACGGCTTGGCTAATTTTACTGCTGGTATTCGTGTCTCGGCTCGTAACTTTTACTATGAAATAGGTTCTTTTGGGAAGAACGTATTCGATAAGAAATACATCATTGATGCAGGTAACAGTGGCGATGCTATTGGGTTACCAACCTTTGTGGGAGGTAGTCGCAGTGTTATAGGACTAACCGCTAAAATAGGTTTTTAAATTTACTGTTTCATTATTTTCTATAAATTGCTCGTTGTAGCTCTTAAAGCGTTAAGAGGTTTGATTGCTTGATTGCTAGAAAGGTTTCGTGAGAAACCTTTCTTTTATTTCTAAATGAAGAAGCAGGTTACCAGCATGGCGAAGATCAGTATTATGCCTCCGAATGATAGAAAAAGCATGTGCTGTTGCGTGCAACACGGATGTATGATGTTATATTGAGCAGCGATTTGAAGTCTGGATGCATACAGCCATTTCAAGGTGAAGTAAATAAGAGTGGAAACGGCAAAGCCCACCAACATTCCTACAACAATGTCTGACGGATAATGAACTCCCATATAGATGCGTGAATAGGACACTAATACGGCCCATACCATAATGAAAATACTTAATATCCGGCTTTTGAAATACAAAACTAAAAAGAATGCCAGTCCAAAAGAATTGGCTGCATGGCATGAGGGAAATCCGTATTTACCCCCTTTATAACCGTCAATCAAGTGTAACAAAGAGGAAATTCCGCTTTGCACTTGCGAAGGTCTGTACCGATGGAAAAAAGGTCTTAATACGGAGCCGCACAACTGATCCGTGCATGCTATAACCAGTGCGAATGCCACCAATGCAATGGCGGCTTTTTTCCATCCTTGCCCTCTTTGCATGATGTACAGTATCAGTATGTACAAGGGAATCCATGTCCATTTATTAGCAACTAACCACATGAAATGGTCCCAAAAGTGGGAATGAAATTGATTAAGAAACAGCAATAATCTGGAGTCTGAATTTAAAATTGATTCAAGCATAACCTCTTTTTTGTTTAGGCACAAAGTAAAAACATGTTTTTGTAGAAATATTGTATTTATTGTAGCTTGTGCCTTTAGATGTCACGCAAATGAAACGATAAAAACATGCTTGAGGTTCTCGTGGCGATAGTTGATTCTCCAGTGGTGGTAGTCACAAATTGATTTGACAATGGACAGTCCCAGTCCGTTACTTTCCTGCTTCCCTGCTTTGCTTTGAAACCGTTTATAAAGAATGTTTTCATTCATCGGTTTTTCGTTGGAACTATTGGACACAATCAGTCGATCCGGCGAAACCGATACGCTAATTTCTCCGTCGGGTATGTTATGCCGGATAGCGTTCACGATCAGATTGTTGATGAGACTTTCTAACAGGAAGCGGTTGGCATGCACGCAAAGTTCTTTCTCTTCGTATATCTTTTCCATACGCAGAGAAGCTGTCATGGCGCTTAATGTTTGAAGCACATTGTCAACTGTTGTGGTTACGTTTACATATTCTTTTTCCTCATATTGATTATTGTCTATTTTAGAAAGCAGTAAAAGATTTTTGTTTAGATGCGACATTCGTTTGGATACGGTGTACAACGACTGAACGATTTCAGATTGTTTTTCATTTAGTTCCGGAAGCTGTAATAACATATCCAACTTGGATTGTATGACGGCAAGCGGGGTCTGTAATTCATGAGAGGCATTCTCTGTGAATTCCTTTTGCAATCTGTAACTCTTTAAATTATTCTCTATGAGATGTGTCAGTGAGTTATTGAGTCGTTTAAACTCTTTTATGTCGGATTCGGAGAATTGAGGCAATGCTCCTCCTTCCAGATTAAATCGTTCTATCTTCTTTAGTGTGTCATCAAAGGGTGTCCACAGTTTTCTTGAAATGAAGAACATCACGAAGATGGATGATATGCTGAGAATAAAAGAAATAACAAGAAACTGTAACATTACTCCCTGAAGTACATCTTCTTCCAAATCGAGTGTAGGTAACGGTTTGTTCTGCTTGATAGCATTGGTTATTTCAATTAAATCTTCTGCGTAATAGTGTTCGGTGAGAAAATAAAACACCGGCGTTGCTAATGTAAATATGATCACAGTACACAGAATAAACTGTAGCTGACTTTTATATAGTAAACTTTTCATTCGGGCCATTTATAACCGATTCCGTAAATTGTTTTGATATAGTCACACGATGTAGCCTCAAATAATTTGGCACGCAAGTTTTTAATGTGCGAGTAAAGGAAGTCGTAGTTATCGAACATATCGGCTAGGTCTCCGTTCAAATGTTCGGCTAACGCTCCTTTGGATACTACTTTGTTTTTATTGCCAATGAAATAGAGAAGTAAATCGTACTCTGTCTTGGTTAGTATCACCGGTTTATTACCAGCGGTGACTTCTTTACTTAGCAGGTCAATCTCTATGCCGTTGCTGTGTAGCACATTGCCTCCGGAAAATTGTCGTCTGCGTACCAATGCGTAGATGCGCATACTTAATTCAGGGAGATGGAACGGTTTGGCAAGGTAATCATCGGCACCTATTTTCAATCCCTGTACTTTATCATCTAAGGAATCTTTAGCTGAAATAATGATAACACCTGCCGGATTGTTTTGGTCTTTAATTTTACGTAGAATGTCGAGTCCATTGCCACCCGGTAACATTAAATCGAGCAAAATGCAGTCATAACTATATAAATCAAGCTTCATCAGCGCCTCCTGATAATTGAATGCTTGTTCACAAAGATAATCTTCTGATTTCAGGAAATCGGCTATGCTTTGTGATAAATCATGTTCATCTTCTATTATAAGTAATTTCATGGCAACACAAATTTCTTGTTATAACCTTTGTTTTCTTCTTCGGATACTCGCCAGCTGTTTCTGCAAATCGCCTCCCTGTTCAGCAAAGTACACTCCAAAAAGGATGAATACGGAGCCGGCCAATGCTACGGGAGTAATTATTTCATCAATAACCATAGCCGAGGTTACCAGGGTGATAAGGGGAATGATGTAGATGTAGTTGGTTGTTCGGACCACACCCAGTTGTTTGACTGTGAGGTTCCACATAATGTAACAAAGCATAGAGGCAATGAGTCCCAGAAAGACGAGATTGCTTAATACAATGGGATCTGTTATAGTTGTTACATGTAGTTGTGACGGATCAAATGCAAAGACTGGCAACATGGTGACAATGCCGTAAAAGAATATTTTTCGGGTAATGAAAAGTACACCATATTTGCTATCTAGTTTCTTTAGTATCGTTCCATAGAAAGCCCACATCAATGCTGCCGCTATGGTGAGCAGATCGCCGGCCGGACTTAACTTAAGTATGAAATTGCCGTTGAAGACAACCAGTGCAACGCCGATGAGTGCCACTAAAGAACCGTAATAAAGTCGGGACCTCAGCTTTTGTTTATCACCCCAAACACGAGACACAAAGGCGGTTAGTATAGGAGTGGTGCATAGAATAAGTGATACGTTGGATGCCAATGTGTATTGTAATGCTGTATTCTCAGCAATGAAATAGAGGGAGCCTCCACATACGCCCGAAGCAAGCAATAAAAGTTCATCGCGTTTGGTGTCTGCCCATATTTTTCGCGGACAAAAGAACCATATACTTACATAAGCAAGGATGAAACGATATAGCAATATTTCAGTCGGACTGAGGCCTTGCTGTAACAGTATTTTTGTGGAAACAAAGGTTGTTCCCCATATAATAACGGTTATCAGGGCCATGGTGTGATACCAAAAGTTCTTCATTTTTGTTTGCCTAATGCGGACTTGTTTGGGTTGTATATACATTTCTATCTATCCAAGGGCAAATATACGCTGTTTTTCTCTATCTTTGCATACTAATATACAAAAGTATGAGCATTGAGTTAGGCAAATTCAACACCCTGGAGGTGGTTAAAACTGTAGATTTCGGCGTTTATCTGGACGGAAAGGAAGAAGGAGAAATATTACTCCCCACTCGTTATGTTCCGGAAAATTGCGTGCCGGGCGATCTCTTAAATGTATTCTTGTATCTGGATAATGAGGAGAGACTTATTGCGACTACGCTTACTCCTTTGGTGCAAGTAGGCGAATTCGCTTGTCTGGAAGTGGCATGGGTCAATGAGTTCGGAGCATTTCTGAACTGGGGACTCATGAAAGATTTGTTCGTGCCTTTCAGGGAACAGAAGATGAAAATGCAGGTTGGCAAGAGCTATGTGGTTCATGCTCATATTGATGAGGAAAGTTATCGAATCGTTGCTTCTGCCAAAATTGAACGTTATCTGTCTAAAGAAACACCTACATATCAGGCGGGCGCAGAAGTGGATATTTTGATTTGGCAGAAAACGGATCTGGGCTTCAAAGCAATTATTGATCAACAGTTCCCCGGCTTATTATATGATAGTGAAATTTTTCAGTCTTTACGCACGGGAATGACATTGAAAGCTTTTGTGAAACAAGTGCGTCCTGATGGGAAAATTGATTTGATTCTTCAAAAGCCGGGCGCTGCTAAGGTAGATGATTTTGCATCTTCTTTACTGGATTATATAAAGGAGCATGGAGGAGCAGCGCAATTAAACGATAAAACTCCGGCCGATGATATCTATCAAATCTTTGGTGTGAGCAAGAAAACCTTCAAAAAAGCAGTTGGCGATTTGTATAAGAAACATTTGATTGTGCTGACTGACAACGGATTAAAGCTTGCTTGAAACCGGGCTGGCGGAGAATCCCCTTTAAGAATAGGAAAAATCCTATAAAGGAATAGACAGAATCACTAGGGCAGGGAATTTCCTTGCCCTATTTTTGTTGCATAAGATTAAGAAATAGAATAGACACTATATGTTAAACCACTAAAGGACTTGAATTATGAAACGAATGATGATTACTTTATTTGCCATCGGAATGGTTGCCATGAGCAGCACAAGTATGGCCATGAGCACGAGCAGAGTCCGCAAAGAAACTCGTTTTCTCACAGATAAAATGGCTTACGAGCTAAACCTCAATACACGTCAGTATAATGATGCTTATGAGATAAACTTCGACTTCTTGTATGCTGTCCGGAATATCTTGGATGATGTTACTCGAGGTGAAGAATGGGCACTCGACGATTATTATTACTATCTTGATTTAAGAAATGATGACTTGCGCTGGGTGTTGAATGATTGGCAATATCGTAGCTTTATGAGTCGGGAATATTTTTATCGCCCCATTTACGCTGATCGCGGTGGATGGTCTTTCAGAATATATCTGAATTACTCGAATCCAACCTTGTTCTATTTCGGCTTACCGGTTCATTATCATACTTATACGGGTTCTCATTGTAGGGTTTATTACGGCGACGTTAGTTTCTATCGTGGACGTTACCATCATAACGTGTTTGTAGGAGTTCATAGTGTACGCAATGACAGAGTGTATTACTCACACAGACGTTCAGATTTTGGCAAGGTTACTTTCCGCTCTGATTCACACAGACGTCCTGAACACCGCAATATGGATGATCTTTATTCAAATCGTAAGGGTAACTCATCAAGAAGAAACAACGTTTCTGTAGAGAACCGAATTCGGATTGAAGGTGCCAATGTAACAACTGGCCGTACAGAGAATGATAATAGCCGCAGAAACGAGAATGTTCGTCGTGAGGATAGCAGAAGAATTGAAACAGAGAACCGGGAACGTGATAACAGCCGACGCCATAATGCCCCGGAGGTACGTTCAAACGGAAGTTCCATTCGCTTCACTCCGGTGAAAGAGGTCCGCAGTGAATCTAGCAGACGTACAATTGAATCTCGGTCTGATAGTCGTCCCTCCATTAATGAGGGTAGGAGTGAGGGGGTTAGAAGTGAGTCATCTTCTTCTAGCAAACGTGAAAAGATGAATCGTCCTTCTGCTCCATCAAACGTTCGCACTGAGAATTCCGGTCGTAATAACGAGACTCGCAGTATCTCCGCACCTTCGAATACAAGAAGTGAAAGCCGTAGTTCTGCAGGTAATTCATCAAGAAGAAGTTCCTCCGATAACGAAAGAGATAGCCGGAGCTCACGATCTGAAAGAAGATAACAGTTTTTTTAAGGTAAATAAAAATAGTTGGTAATCTACAATCGTTTTGATTGTTCACTTACCCTTAACTTAACTATTCTCTCTAATTTAATTTGAGCATTTTTTATTGAGGCTTAACTGAATATTTTAGCAAAGCCAAGAGAGTACCCCGGTTTGTGAAAATCAGAGTGCTCTCTGTTTTTGTACTTTCAATTACTTAGTCGTTAGTGGTGAAGTGATTTTGGATTTATTTTTTTGAGCGTTATGACTATCCGGATAGTTCTTACAGTTATACTCGTAAAGTTCTAACGCACTGTCTTTACGATCTACTGATATAGCGTATTTAGCAAGATTTTCTATTAATATTTCATTGGGTATAAAGTTAAAGTGAAGTTTCCGGGATAGTTTTCTATATTGTTCCTCTATTAGTTTTGGGTTGTTTGGAATTTCTTTTACCGGTAGTTCCATACCTTCGAATAATGTTTTCAATCCATAAAATATGCCCGGCATGATTACCGTTCCATGATTTTCGGTGGCATAATATTTCCATGCTGCCGTTAAATTGTTTGTCTGTTTAGAATCTATCAAATGAGTACAAAATTGCTTAATGGTACTGGAATGTTGCTGTTTGTCTTCTGCTTGGTCTTCCTGGGCCATTGCTATATATAAAAAACGATTTAAAAATTGGGTCTCTTTCCATTTTGATTCAGCCTTTATATATGTCTCACTGTTGTTCCACCACAAACTGGGATCAATAGCTATATATGCATTGAAAGAAAGAGGGTGGTCCAATAAAGTGTTTATGGTAAATAGCCCGCCAAAAGAGTGTCCTATTAGTATGTTGTATCCGTTAGTACGGTAGAGGGAATCAATTTGATGCCGAAGTTCTTGTTGTATAAAAGTGCTGAACTGATTAGCACCGCCGCTATTTTCAAAAAGAACTTTGCCGTTATGCTTGAAAGATGATTTTGACGGTGTGAGATCTCTTGATCTATCGGTGTTGAGTATGCCAACAATAATACATTCGGGCATGTTGTTGTACATTCCTCTAGTGAATGTTTTTTGGATAGCTACAGCTGTTGTAAAATGTGTGTCGCCGTCAAGTAGATAAATAACCGGATACGAGGCTTTACCATAATTATTATCCTGATAAGAAGGAGGCAAATAAATCCAGTAATTGCGCTCTTCGTTTAATGTTTCAGAATACAGCTTTTCTTTGTGACCTATTACAATACTTTCTTGTGCTGAAATGAGCAAAGGAAAGATAACTATGAATAGAGATAAAATATGCTTCATTGTTTTTAGGATAATAAAAAGTGTGCCGATAAATATTTCATCGACACACTTTGTGAAAATGTATGAGTTTGGTTATTTAGAAGCGATAAGTTACATTGGCAATAAACTGACGAGTCGCTTGCGGTGTTGCATTAAAGCTCGATGTCCAATATTCCTTATCAGTTAAATTATTCAGTTTAAGACTGATACGATACTTGGTTTGTTCATAGAATGCTGTCGCATCAAGTTTGAAATATCCCGGTACAGTTATCTTGTTGTCAGAGTCAAGAAAATGATCACTCGAATAGTTACCACCTAATCCTAATCCGAAACCATTTATCACACCATGCTGGAATTTGTGACTCACCCAGAAGTTGGCGATATGATGAGGTATTGCGTAAGGATGCTTACCTACAATTGACGGATCTCCTTTTGTGTATTTGCTATCATTGTACCCATATCCTAAAATAATGTGCATGCCTTTGATAGGATTGGCTATAAGATCCGCTTCAAAACCTTTACTTCTTTGAGTTCCGTCCTGAATGCTGTATGTTACTCCATCGGTTCCTGCAACGGTTCGGACTCTGTCTTTCACGTTTATGTCGTAATAGCTTAGTGTTCCATTCAATTTGCCATCAAACAGTTCAACTTTCAAACCACCTTCCCATTGATTCGCGTGCTCGGGCTTAAAGCTAGTTGGCTTATCGGGGTTATCTTCTGATAAAGCAGGGGCTACGTTTTGGAAACCATCCATAAAATTACCGAAAACGGAAACTTTATCTTTGAGGAGTTGATATACGAGTCCCATTTTAGGGGAGAGCGTCGTTTGAGTATAATCATTGGCTACATCATGAAATCTGTCTACCCTCAAGCTTGCCATGAATGTAAAACGGTCCGAAAGGTTAACTACATCGGAGGCGTAGGCACTGACTGTCCGTTCTGAACGTAGGGCTTGGGCACGTTTTGCACTAGCCAATGATTGCTGATATTTGTAAATGTTAATGGCAAAAGTGCCGCTAACAGGAATATTGCTGTAAGCTACCGTAGCTCTATCGTTTGTGTTGACTAGTTGTGTATAATCAACGCCCAACAGAAGACGATTGCGGATGTTGCCTATCTTAAAATCACCAATGAAATTTTGCTGTACCTGATTGGTTGTAAATGTGCTTGGAATATTCATGATGCTTGGAGTAATGGTGTCTTTCTTATTCACTGTAAGGAACAGATAGTTGGCATTGTTTTCCGTATTAGCATATGAATACTGAGTTTGAGAAGTCCAGCTGTCTGATAATTTATAAGTTGCCTTACCAAAAACATTGAATACTTTAGATTCACACAACAATTCGTTTGATGTATATGATTTCTTGAAGTCCCAATTCAGTTGATCAATATTGGTGATACCTGCAGCAGATCCAACTCTTACGTATGTTGCTGTTCTTTCAGTCTGGAAATATTCAAAATCTACATCTACGGTTAGTTTGTCGTTTACAATGTATGTGAACGTGGGAGCAATCATAATAGAACGGTTAATTCCATAGTCTTGGAAGCTCTTTTCTCTATGTATTGCAGTGTTTAAGCGTACCATGAAGGTTTTATCATCATTCAATGGTGTGTTATAATCAAAAGTCAAGCGCCCCAAACCACCTGCGCCGGTTGTTAATCCTGCTTCACCTGCCTTGCCGGCAAATGCTTTTTTAGTGACACGATTAACTAGGCCTCCGTATGATATGAGTGTTGACCCGAACAAAGTTGCTGAAGGTCCTTTGATGATTTCGAGGCTTTCAAGGTTTGCCGGATCTGATAACGAAACAAAATTGGTAGCCATACCATTTCTGATGGCTCCGGCACCATTCAAACTTGAAAAGCCGCGCATGCGAATACCCAAACCGATTCCGCCAGAACCGGGCCCTTGTGAGACATTCCCAACTCCTGGTGATGACATAAGTGCGCTTTGAAAATCAACGGCCACTTGTTCGGTAAACAGCTCTTTAGGTACAACGGTATATGCTTGTGGATTTTCCAGATTTTTTATAGGCATTCTGGCTACGAAGTCTGATTTCTTTTGTGCAAACTTCTTTATCATTCCGTCAACAACAACTTCTTCAAGCATTTGTGCAGATACATCTATTCTTATAGTACCTAGGTTAGCTGTTTGATTTGAGGCCAGATTAACTGCTTTCTCTATCGGTTTACTTCCCATGTACGAGAAGAGGATAATATAGCTACCCGGGTTGGCGTTAAAGGAAAATTCTCCTTTTTCATTGGTATAACTCCCGGTACTTTTCCCTTTAATACTTACAGCCACTGCATCCACTGGTGATCCGTCGTCTTGTGATACGACTTTCCCTGTTATCTTGCCTGTTTGGGCATACATGTAAGTAGTACTGCATAGTGTTATAAGCGCTAACAGCCAAAGCCGTTTAACGAATCCTGATTTTTTCTTCATCGATTAAATGTTTACGTGTTTCAAACTTGGTTAAATATGATGCGGCAAAGGTAGATACACCTATTGCCGCCCACAATAACCACAAATAATCATAATGAAGTTCAAAATACCTATATTAAGCGATATATGCTTGTTTTCTATTCCGTAGGGACAGTCGGTATGCTGTCACGTTTACTTCGTAGATCGTTCAATGCCCCTCCTCTGATAGTGATTTCGGGCTTAATGCTATCGGCATCTAACTCACTGATCAGTCCTTTTACCTTTAAACGATTGGCTATCAGATGGTAGTAACCTTTCATATAGTCTTTTAACTTACCTTCGGTAGTAAAGGAGCTTTTATAATGTTTCGGTTTGGGTATGATAGAGGCTAAAAAAACACTTTCTTCTGTGGTTAACTCCGAAGGACGTTTACTGAAGTAATAATCGGCCGCTTCATAAATGCCATATACCATGGGTCCCCATTCGGCTATATTGAGGTATACTTCGTACATACGCTGTTTAGAGGTGAGACACTTTGTTTCAATCAACCAGACAATAAGGGCTTCTTCAAGCTTGCGGGCAATATTCTTTTTGCGATTTAAGAATACGTTTTTTACCAGTTGCATGGTGATTGTACTGCCTCCACGTGCAAAGCGTTTGACTTTCAAATCATATATCAGTGCTTCGCGTAGTGCGTCAGGTAAAAAACCTTTGTGATAGAAAAATGCTCCGTCCTCACTTTGTAGCACAGACATCTGTAGCAGAGGTGATATACTATCGAGCGGAGTAAAATGTTCATAAGAAGGACCTACATTGAATGTTTTTACAGGTTGTTCCTTTTCGTAGGCTGTATAACTAAATTCTTCCGACATTTTTGCCAGGTTGGTAGCTCCGTATTTTATGATATGAAAATCCTTGTGATTTAATTCGGATTCTAGTTTTAAACTGTCTAATTGTGAGAAATCAAGATCGAACAAGAAATGATAAGATAACATTCCTTTGGTCTGTATTCCTTCTAAATTGCTGAACAGCCCTTTGGGGAGTGAACCGAATAGCTCGTTTGCAGGAAACCACGGTTTGTTAATGGAGGATTTGATATGCCACTTGTCGTGTTTCTTTTCTATATATAAATAAGGGTGAAACTCTAATTTATTGAACTGTATATGGCTATTACTGTCAATCTCTGCGAAATTACTCCCCATGTGGATGTGATAACTGAATTTGCCTCTGTCAAGATTGATCCTGTCGGGAGATAATGCGTGGTGCAAAACTTGCAACCCTGTAATGGCAGCAATTCCGCTTAATGCAATCTGACCACTACCGATGTTGGTTTTGGTAAGGCTATAGGAGAGCGAATCAAACATGACTTCTGCTTCAAACTGCTTCTTCAGATAAGGTAAGTATACTTTCTGTTTCTTTTGACTGTATAATTCTGCTTTTATGGTATGGCTTGAACGATTCAGCTCTCCGCAGGTTGTCCATCGCTGGTACTGGTTCTCTTCTCGAACAGTGATTTCTGATGAAAACTGATTGTTCTTGATTGTCAGTAGTGGCACTTTTACCTCAATAAGGTTTGTGTCGCGCTGATGAGTGACTGACAGATGACGTATCTCTCCGTTTTCGGGTAATAAATCGAATACTAATTCCAATAATTCATCAGCTTGTTTGGCATAATTGTATTCTTCTTTTTTTGAAGGAGTTTCTTTTTTCTCTTTCTGGAAGAGAAAGTCATAATTGGCTATGGAATCTTTTTTGATGAGTTGGATCTTCAATTTGTCAAGTTGTACATCTTGTACTTCCAGGTGTCCGCCGAAAAGCTTCCAGAAGTTAAACTCCAAACGGAGTGTTTGCAGCTGGAGTAGCGTGTCGCGCTGCTCAGGAATGATTGTCAGTCCATTCATTTCTATATGCGATACCCCCTTTAACTCAAGTGATTGATAGCTGATGGAAAGACCTTGTTCTCTTTTGGCTTGGGCAATTCTTCTATCCATTGATATTTTGAGCAGACTGTTTCTTGCTATATATAATCCGCATACAGTTAAAACAAGTAGCACGGAAATTATTCCAATGGTTTTTATCAATTTTTTCTTGAGTGCAGTATTCATTTCTTTTTTATTGTTTCTTCAAAGCGGTACAAATTTACTTATTTTCATTTTAGCAAAGGCCTCATGTGAAATAAAAAACCGGCGATGATAAATTCTATCGATCGCCGGCTACTAATTGACACACATTTAATTTATAGAAACTGTTACTCGATTGGTTTTCCTTTATAGAAATCAAGTATTTTAGTACGGAACATATATTCGTACTTGGCTTGTATACGATCAGATACAGACTTCATTAAGTTTAGTTTTGACTCATTAAATTCAATGGCAGTGGCTTTGCCGTTCTCAAACTTTTGTGTCATCAGCTTGAATGCTTCTTCATTAGCAGAAACGGCTACATCACTGGATTGATATTTGCTTTCTGCAGCCAAAGCATTATACCATGCCTGCTGAATTTCTTTGTAAAGCACTTTTTTTGCATTGTCGAGTTGCAAAGAATAATTTTGCTGTTGCAGCTTAGCTGCGCGTACTCTGTTGCGAGTCTCGAAACGATCAAATAAAGGAACGCTTAGGCTAAGTCCGATATATTTGCTGAAATTATCTTCCATTTGCTTGCCAAAGCTGCTTGTTATGGTTGAATAATAGTTTGTACCTAAATTTCCGTTTAATGTTAATTTGGGATAATATCCGCTTTGAGCAATCTTTATATTGTTTTTGCTTCCCTCTAATCGGTATTGAGCAGCCATTATACCGGGTTTATTACTGGCTGCTGTGAGAAAAATCTCATCCGGAGGTGTTAATGCCTCAAACTTTGGTTGCACATCGGGCGCAGCAATACTGAAACCTTCCATGGTGGAAAGTTCAAGTAATTGGGTTAACTCCAGAAGTGATAGCTGGTAATTGTTTTTTGCTTGTACAGCGCTCATCTGGTCTTGTGCCACTCTAGATCTAGCTTCTGCAACCTCTGCTGGAGATGCTTTTCCTACTTCATTCATTTTCTCAATGCGTGAAAGTTGCTCTTTGCTTAATAGCACTTGTTCTTCAGCAACCTTACTTAGCTCTTGATTATACAAAACTTGTACATAGGCAGATGCTACATTTACAGCTAAATCTTCCTTCGCTTTTTCTAAGTCAGCCGTGGCTGCTTTGAGGTTTAATTTGGCTAGAGCGTATTGGTTGGGTATACTGAAACCTGTAAACAACGGTACATTGGTGCTTAATGAAAAATTAGTTCCTCTACTACTAACATTTTCGTATACGCTGCTATATACCTTTGTGACGGTATCTTGTACCGGTCTGCTGGTACGTCCCCAATTAAAACTTTGCTCTGCTCCGGCGTTCAGATTCGGTAAACGAGCCCATTTGGCAGTGTTTACATCCACATTGCTCTGTTCAGCTGCGTTCTCGCTTTGCTTCACGCTGATGTTGTGGCTGATGGCGTAGTCGATGCATTGGCGGAGTGTCCAGCTCTCTTGTGCCATGCTACCTAACGGTATTACACCGACAGCCATCCAAAGAGTTATTATTTTTTTCTTCATATTCTGTTCCTTTTGCTTTTATTTCTTCTTGTCGGTTTTCTCCGCACCGCGTACTTTTTCTTTCATTGTCAAACCTTTCTTGATCTCCAGTTTGATACCGTTACTCAAACCGGTAGTAACTTGACGGCGGATGAACTTCTGTTCAGGCACACTGTCTGTTAGCACCCATACAAATGTGCTGTCGCCACTGAACTCAATTGTACTTTCCGGTATAGCAAGAACTTTTGATGCTTTGTCAAGTACAATCTCTGCGTTGGCAGAGTAGCCTGACCGGATATTAACAGAATCGGGAACCTTGATTGCTGCTTTAATTTCGAATTGATTGGCACCGTTCTGTTCAACTCCTTTAGGAGAAATATATTCTAATGTAGCATCAAAGGTCAGGTTCTGTAAAGCACCGATCGTCAGCTTGATAGGCATACCTTCGTGAATACGTCCTACTTCCGTTTCATCAATGTTACCACGGAAAATAAGGTCATTCATATTGGCAACAGTTGCAATGGTAGTACCGTCGTTGAATGTGTTACTCATAATCACTGAATTACCTGCTTTCACGGGAACGTCTAATATAAGGCCGTCAATGGTAGAACGAATCATTGTATTGCTATAAGAAGCACTTTTCTTTGTGATACCTTCCTTGATGATGTCGAGAGCATCTTTGGAAGTGGCTTTCTCTTCCCTGGCCTGCTTAACACTTACTTCACTTTTCTCATATTCTTCTTTGCTGATCAGTTTGTCCTGATACAGTTTTTTCATACGGGCAAACTCCGTCTCAGCTTGTTTAGTGTTAATTTCGGCAAGGCGCAAACGGTTCTCAGCACTGTTTAACTGTCCCAGTTCCGGTATGACTTTTACTTTAGCTATCACTTCACCCTTCTTTACTGTTTGTCCTGCTTCTTTGTACACTTCATCAACAATACCCGAAATCTGTGGTTTAATAAGGATTTCATCACGTGGTTCAACCTTTCCCGTGGCAACCGTTGTCTTCTCCAAATCAGTTATCTCGGGAGTCGCAATTTCATATTGTTTGATTTGGGGTTTTGATTTGCTATACAAAAAAGCAAATGTTCCCACGAAGATGGCTGCTACCACCACTACTAATGCAATTTTTACATACTTTTTCATTGTACTTATTCTATTAATTATTTTTCATTGTTTGTGCAAACATAAACGCCTGTTTTGCTTCGTTTTTAAGGTCTTATGTTATTCATCACGTATGGCTTCAATCGGTTTGATTGACATGGCCCGGTATGCAGGCGCTAGTCCGGCAAGCATGCCTAAAGTGAGTAATAGTAAGCAGGTTCCGATGGCCAACCAGAAACTAATCTGGAAATGCGCATGATTTTCACCGGAAGCGTTAATCCCAATTTCGGCTACCTGTAATACCAGTACACCAAATGATATACCCGCCATTCCTGCAATAGAAGTGAGCACCATACTCTCAGACAAAATTTGCTGAAGTATGTCTTTAGGACGAGCGCCTATCGCACGGCGGATTCCTATTTCAGTAGTACGTTCTTTAACTGTCACCATCATGATGTTACTTACTCCAATAGCACCTGCTAACAATGTGCCGAGACCTACCATCCAGATTAACATGCGAATTCCTGCAAATAAATTATCAATCATGGAAAACATAGCTTCAGCATTTAATAGCATTACTGCTTGTTTGTCATCGGGATTGATATAATGTGCTTCTTTTATAATTTTCTCAACTTGGTCTTGCAAATCAGTTATTTTCACTCCGGGTTTAGCTGTAATGCAAGCCATATCTATGTTTTTACCGAAATTATAAGCTTGCTGCATGGTTGTAAAGGGCAAAACTACACTTTCGGATGCACGTCCGTTGATATTAATATTTCCTTCTGAAACACAAACGCCTATGATTCGGTAATAAATTCCGTTTACCCGCACATACTGTCCGCACGGATTCTCTTTTTTAGGAAACAGTTCTTCGAATATACGTTTACCAATGGTACAGACCTTGCGTCCTTCAGCAATGTCAACATCATTTATAAAACGTCCGTATAACATCTCCTGCACTTCGATCTTGTCATATTCCGGGTATAATCCTTTGACGATGCACGAGCTGCTCTTGTCGCCGTACACTGCAGAGGCTCCCCATTTGTTGATGGTCGGAGTTATGACTTCTATTCCTTCTACTTCACGACGTAATCGTAATACATCATTATTGTCCATGCTCCACCAGCGGCCTTTTCGAAAACCTTTGTAAGCCTCTCCGGTTTGTTGAGGCCAAACAAAACACGAGTTGGTTGCAAATCCTTCGAAGTTAGCCTTCATCATGTCTTGCATTCCGTTTCCACCGCCAATCAATGCGATAAGCATGAAAATGCCCCAGAATACCCCGAAGGCTGTTAATAAGCTTCGGGTTTTGTTTCGGGTAATGGTGAGAAAGATCTCCTCCCACGTATCTATATCATATTTCATAACTATTCAGAATTGTTTGTTATTACAAGTTTATTCAGCTCTTAACGCCTCAATGGGGCTTATGCTGACTGCTTTCTTTGCCGGGAAAAATCCGGCAAGAGTACCGGCTATGATAAGTGTCAGAGTTGCTTGAATAGCAATCTTCACGTCGACGGTAGGATTTAAAAATACGGTTTCAGTCCACATCCCCGTATCCATAGTCTGACTTCCTGCTACCATATTCATATATTCGGTTGCTCCGATACCCGCCACCATGCCAATGTATCCGAACAGAGTTGTAATAACAACACTCTCAATGATGATGAGCCATAAGATAGAAGATGGTTTAGCCCCTAGAGCTTTTCGAATTCCAAATTCTCTTGTACGTTCCTTCACGGTGATAAGCATAATGTTACTAACTCCAACAATACCACTGAGCAATGTGAAAATACCAATGATCCAGATAGCGGTACGCAGAATGTTCATTCCCTTTTGTTGTTGCAGGTATTGCGTAAAGCGATTCCATATCCAAATGGCACCGTCGTCTGTAGCGTCAAAACGGTGGTGTGCCCCAATTGCCTTTCTATAATCTTTTTCGAATGTTTCGTTGGCCTCTTCCGTGTTTAGCTCTTTGGTCGTGAAAATAATATCGTTCAGGGTATCGCCTTTGTTATATATAAGTTGTAAAGTAGTGAAAGGTACATACGCTTCACGGGTGTCTCGATCTTCTTTATTTTCATATAAACCTACTATCTGATAAGCAGTTCCGTTGCCGTTTATGAACTGTCCCATTGCTTGCTGTCCTCGAGGAAATAGAATATCGGCTGTTTTCTTATTGATAACAATCACTTTTCTTCTTTCCTGAATGTCAATGTGATTTATAAATCGACCGCCGGCCGATTTAACTCTTTCTACCTCTGTATAATCAGGGTAAACGCCGTTCAAGGTTACATTTACATACTCCTTTCCGTGACTGATGTTTACACTTCCCTGCTCAACGGTAGCACCTGCTGTGATTACGTTTTTACGGAAATTTTTAGCAGTGATGTCCACATCTTCATTGTTGAGTCTGATTCTTCTGCCTTCTTTTAAACCATCGTATGATTTACTGGTACGACCCGGGAATATCTTGATGGAATTCATTGCCATGTCCGAAGAAGAAGCCTCGAATGCATGGATAAGACCATTGCCGGCACCCAGCAGCACAATCAGCATAAAAATCCCCCATGCCACTGCAAAGCCTGTGAGAAAAGTACGCAGTTTGTTTCGCCTGATCGTTCCGTATATTTCTTGCCAAATATCTATCATAAAAGTAATATTGTGTTTATTTCATGAAGCCGTTTTGTCCGAACGGAGATGCATCATGATTATGGTTTTCTTCTATTCGCTCAATGATACCGTCTTTGAGGCGTATGATCTTATTTGTCTGGTTAGCAACTCCACTTTCGTGAGTCACCACAACAATGGTCATCCCATCCTCGTTCAGTTGTTTAAGGATATTCATTACTTCAACAGATGTTTTACTGTCGAGTGCGCCGGTAGGTTCATCGGCCAGAATAATTTGAGGTTGAGAAATCAGTGCTCTTGCAATAGCAACGCGTTGTTTCTGACCACCACTCATTTCATTGGGCATGTGGTGAGCCCAATCTTTCAATCCCAGACGATCCAGATATTCCATTGCTAACACATTTCTTTTTCTTCGGCTTATTCCTTGATAGAAAAGAGGTAGAGCTACATTCTCCATAGCGTTCTTGAATGAAATCAGATTGAATGATTGAAAGATAAATCCAATCATACGGTTTCTGTACTCGGCTGCTTTGGTTTCACTCAGGTTTTTAATAAGCACATCGTTTAAGAAGTACTCCCCTGTATCGTAATTATCCAGAATACCAAGGATGTTAAGCATGGTTGATTTTCCCGATCCGGAAGCACCCATGATGGATACGAACTCACCTTTATTGATATCTAGATTGATACCCTTGAGCACATGCAGCGGCGCCCCGTTGTAATAGGTCTTGTTAATGTCTTTTAAATGTATCACTTGTGTAGCTTTTAAATTTTTGTTTCTCGTATTATTAATCTATTAGACGCAAGCTATTGGCTAAAAGTTGCAGAGTACACAAACTTTTTTAAAAAAAGATTTTGTGAACTCAATCTTCTTTGCGTAATTTGTGTGCTATAAACGTTTAATTAACTAACCCTTTTAATATATTATCATGAATTTAGGAATGGAAAAGCCCTACGTAGTAGGAATTGACATTGGCGGAACGAACACTGTTTTCGGCATTGTTGATGCACGAGGAACAATTCTTTCGAGCGGAGCAGTAAAAACACAAACGTATGCTACGGCCACCGAATATGTGGACGAAGTATGCAAAAACCTGCTTCCACTTATTATTGCGCAAGGAGGTATCGAAAAAATCAAAGGTATTGGTATTGGAGCACCGAACGGCAATTATTATAGCGGAACCATTGAGTTTGCGCCCAATCTTCCGTGGAAAGGAATTATTCCTTTGGCTGCTATGTTTGAAGAAAAGCTGGGTATTCCTACTGCATTGACCAATGATGCGAATGCTGCAGCTGTGGGAGAGATGACTTACGGGGCTGCACGTGGTATGAAAGATTTTATCATGATTACTTTAGGAACCGGTGTGGGTAGCGGAATCGTTATTAATGGACAGGTTGTTTATGGTCATGATGGTTTTGCGGGTGAATTAGGACACGTTATTATGCGTCGTGATAATGGTCGTGTCTGCGGTTGCGGTCGTCACGGATGTTTAGAGGCTTATTGTTCGGCAACAGGTGTTGCACGTACGGCCCGAGAATTATTGGCTGCGCGTACAGATTCAAGTTTGCTTCGTAATATTCCTGCAGAAAGTATCACTTCAAAAGACGTATATGATGCGGCTGTACAAGGAGATATGTTGGCGCAGGAAATCTTTAATTTCACGGGAACTTTGTTGGGAGAAGCTTTGGCTGACTTTGTGGCATTCTCCAGTCCGGAAGCTATTGTGCTCTTTGGAGGTCTGGCTAAATCGGGTGATTACATTATGAATCCTATTCAAAAAGCTTTGGATGCAAATGTTCTGACTATTTTCAAAGGAAAAACCAAACTACTTGTTTCTGAATTAAAAGATTCGGATGCGGCGGTTCTTGGCGCTAGCGCTTTGGCTTGGGAACTGAAAGAAATTAAATAAATCAAATAAAAAAAGGAAATGCATTTGCATTTCCTTTTTTTATCTCGAATAAGAGGTCGTTAAATCGAAATTTACTTGATAACTCTTTTTTCTTTGATTCTAGCTTTCTTACCAGTAAGAGCGCGAAGGTAGTACAGTTTAGCACGACGTACTTTACCCACTTTGTTCACTTCGATGCTGTCAATAGCAGGTGATTCGATTGGGAAAATTCTTTCTACTCCAACTGTTCCAGACATTTTACGAACTGTAAAACGTTTCTTTTCTCCATGGCCTGAAATCTTGATAACAACACCACGGTACAACTGTACACGTTCTTTGTTACCTTCAGTGATACGATATGCTACTGTTACAGTATCACCAGCTTTGAAGCTTGGGTGTTGTTTGCCGGTAGCAAATGCTTCTTCTGCAATTTTAATTAAATCCATTGTTGTTATTATTAAATTGTTTCATCGATACAACGCAACATATCAAGTAACTCTTCTGTGACAGCGATTGCGCGAAAGCGGTGCAAAGGAACGAATTTTTTATGATATGACCAAATGATTTAAGTTCATAAATATTATATTTGTAGCAATATAAATGAGGATTATGAATAAGAAGTATTTTGTAAATGGTCTTTCTGCTACCATGCTGGCTGCCGTATTGCTCTTTTCGGGATGTAAATCGGCGTATCGTTTGGTAGCCGTTGAAGGTAGTAAAACGGAAATCTCATCGAAGTGGGACCGTAACCCCAATGAAGAGGCGATAAGTGTGTTGACACCTTATAAAGCACAAATAGATAGTATTATGACTCCGGTTATCGGCAAGAGTGCCATGGACATGAAGGCCGACAGACCCGAAAGTCTGTTATCCAATCTTGTGGCCGATGTGCTGCGTCAGGCAGCTTCCAACTATATCGGCAAACCGGCCGACATGGCGGTAACTAATATGGGAGGCTTGCGCAGTTCACTTAGCAAAGGAAATATTACCTTTAGCGATGTGTATCAGATACTACCTTTTGAAAACTCTCTTTGCATTGTTACCCTGAAGGGCAGTGACCTGCAAAGTTTAATGGAAAATATAGCCTTGGCGCGGGGGGAAGGAGTCAGCAATGCCAGACTGGAAATAACCAAAGACGGGAAATTGTTAAGTGCTTTTGTTGATGGGAAATCGATTGATCCGGATAAGACGTATGAGGTTGCTACACTTGACTATCTGGCCGAAGGAAACGACAAGATGGTAGCTTTCCTGAAAGGACAAAAGAAAATCTGTCCGGAGGGTGCAACCATGCGTGACATCTTTCTGGAATACGTAAAACAGCAAACAGCGGCGGGCAAGGAGATAACCTCTTCGATAGAGGGGCGCATTGTTGTGAAGTGAGAACTGTATTTAATAGGATCAATAACGAAAGAATAAAAAGATGAAAAGAATAAATAGTTATACACTCTTTGTTTTATTGCTATGTGCTTTGGGCCAGCCGGCTTTTTTATCGCCGGTCGTTGCACAGTCGGTCAAAACCATAACTATTCTGCATACGAATGATACGCATAGTCGCATTGAACCAGTAGAAATCAATTCTCCTGATAAAGACTTAGCAGATAAAGGCGGTTATGTAAGGAGGGCTACTTATATAAACGAGGTGCGTCAGCAAATTCCGAATTTGTTGTTGTTTGATTGTGGCGACTTCTCGCAGGGAACTCCTTATTACAATTTGTTTAAAGGGGAAGTGGAGATTAGGCTCATGAATACGATGGGTTATGATGTAGGAACTATTGGCAATCACGAGTTCGATTTCGGCCTGGATAATATGGCTCGTTTGTTCAAGATGGCTAAATTCCCCATTGTTTGTGCTAATTATGACGTGAAAGGAACCGTGCTTGAAGGATTGGTTAAGCCGTATGTTATACTGAATCGCGATGGATTGAAGATTGGAATCTTTGGGCTAGGGCCTAAGTTGGAAGGACTGGTACAGGCCAATAAATGTGAGGGTATTATTTATAACGACCCGATTCGCACTGCCGATAAAGTGGCGGCTTACTTGAAGAATCAGGAAAAGTGCGATGCCGTTATTTGTTTGTCGCACCTGGGATATACTCCTTCTTCCAAGGAAGATACTTCGTGTGACGTAAGGCTTGCAAAAGAAACATCTAATATAGATGTAATTCTGGGAGGGCACTCTCACACCTTCCTTAAAGAACCTGTGATTTACAAGAATGCAGTAGGCAAGGATGTTCCCATTTCTCAGATGTGGAAGAACGGAGCTTACGTAGGGAGAATGGATTTGAAATTTAAAAAATAAATGGATCGGATATAAGTTTTGAGCGTGATGAAGAAGCAACTGGTTTACCTGCTTACAGGTTGGTTGATGTGTGGCATGGGGTTACAAGCAAGGGCTCAGGTAGAACCTCTTTTTACCTATAAAATTAGTCGTGATGAGGCTTGCAACCGCTGGGTGGAGTCACAAATGAAACAAATGAACCTGAGAGAGAAAATAGGTCAGCTGTTTATCTATACCATTGCGCCCGATCGTAGTAAACGCAACTTGGCTTTACTGAAGAATGTAGTACATACCCACAAAGTGGGAGGATTGCTTTTCTCGGGCGGAAAACTCGATAATCAGGCTCTATTAACGAATCAGGCACAAAAAATGGCTGATGTTCCGCTGATGATCACCTTTGATGGAGAGTGGGGGTTATCCATGCGTTTGCGCGGCACGCCTGTTTTTCCAAAAAACATGGTACTAGGCTGTATTCAAGATGATCGTTTGATTTATGAATACGGACAGGAGATGGCACGCCAATGTAGGGAACTGGGTGTGCAGGTTAACTTTGCTCCGGTTGCCGATGTCAATATCAATCCCCAAAATCCGGTTATCAATGTGCGTTCCTTCGGTGAGAATCCGTTGTTGGTAGCCGATAAAGTCATTGCTTATGCCTCCGGATTGGAAAGCGGACGGGTGCTTTCTGTTGCTAAGCACTTTCCCGGTCACGGTGATACGGATGTTGACTCGCACAAAGCATTGCCGGTACTTCCATTTACGCGCGAACGATTAGACAGCGTAGAGCTTTATCCTTTTAGAAAATTGATTCATGCCGGTTTGGGCGGTGTCATGGTAGGTCATCTGCAAGTGCCCGTCTTTGAACCGGTCGGTAAACTGCCTTCTTCGCTTTCCCGCAACGTAGTTTACACACTTCTCACCGAGAAAATGGCTTTCAAAGGACTCATTTTTACTGATGCTTTAGCCATGAAAGGTGTTTCGTCTGCTCAGAAAGTCTGTTTGCAAGCGTTGAAAGCCGGCAATGATGTGGTATTGGCACCACGTGATGTGAAGAAAGAGATTGATTATGTTGTCGAAGCGGTTAAGAAGGGTGAGTTCACTGAGGAGGAAATTGACGAACGTTGTCGCAAAGTACTTCTTTTTAAATATGCTATGGGACTGAACCGTAAACCGGTTGTTCGCCTTTCGGGGCTTGAAAGACGCATTAATACGCCGCATACGCGTGATTTGATACGTCGGCTCAACCTGGCAGCTGTTACGGTTTTAAATAATGAAAAAGGTGTTCTTCCCATTCACCCTGATGTGAAAAAAGTAGCCGTGCTGACTGTTGGTAAGGCCAAAGAGCTGGAAGCTTTTACGAATGAATTAAAAAAGTACGTAGAGGTTCATACTTTTGAGCTGGGAAAACAAATGCCCGATTCTTTGCAGCAGAAGTTGCGCGATTCACTTTCTGCCTATCGTCGTATCATTGTTCCGGTTAACGAAATCCGTTTGGCGCCCTATCAGTCATTCTTTGCTAAATTCGCCCCTCAGGTTCCGGTGGTTTACGCTTTCTTTACTCCGGCCAAACTGATGTTGCAAATACATCGGGCTATCTCCAATGCCTCTTCCGTTGTGTTGGGACATACAGATAGTGATGAGGTGCAAGAACAGATCGCTGCTTTATTGTTTGGCAAGGCAGCGGCCAACGGACGACTCTCTGCCGGGATAGGCGGATTGTTCCGTGCAGGCACAGGATTGACGGTTACAACATCCACCCCTTATCACTTTGTGCCCGAAGAGTATGGCATGCGTTCCGAAGTTCTTCAAAGCATAGACACCATTGCTATGCGGGGCATTCACGCCGGAGCCTATCCGGGTTGTCAGATTGTGGTTCTTAAAAACGGCAGAACCATGTATAATAAGAGTTTTGGCACCTTTACCTATGAAGATGAAAAGGCTGTAAGTACCAATGATATATATGATCTTGCCTCCTTGTCGAAGACAACCGGAACTTTATTGGCGGTGATGAAATTATATGATAACGGACGTTTCAATCTCTCTGATCCGATAGGCGACTATTTGCCTTTCCTTAAAGGAACGAACAAAGCTAAAATCACTATCCGCGAGTTGCTGTTGCATCAATCGGGACTGCCGTCGGGCTTGGTGTTTTATCAGGATGCCATTGATAAGAAGAGCTACAAAGGGAGCCTCTTTAAAGGATCAAAAGACGCGCTGCATACGGTGCAGATAGGACCGAAGACTTTTGCACAACCCGGTTTCCGGTTCAAAGAAGGATTAACCTCAGCGGTTGGCGGAGGTGACTATACCCTTCATGTGGCCGACAGTTTGTGGTTGCATAAATCGTTCCGCGATGTGATGCTTAAGAAAATTGCCGGTGCGCCACTGAAAGGAAAGAAATACGTGTACAGCTGTCTGAACTTTATTTTGTTGCAACAGCTTGTTGAACAGTTGGCAGGCGTGCCGATGGATGAGTTCCTGACGCATGAATTTTATCGCCCCATGAATTTGTCTCGCACAGCCTACTTGCCGCTTCGGTATTTCCGAAAGGAAAACATCGTTCCTTCATCTGTTGATCGTTTTCTGAGAAAAGAAACGTTGCAAGGATTTGTGCACGACGAATCGGCGGCTTTCTTAGGTGGTATTTCGGGTAATGCCGGACTCTTTTCTACTGCCTATGAGGTATCGCAAGTATACCAGATGCTGCTTAACGGAGGCGAATACGAAGGGCAGCGTTACTTGAGCAAAGAAACCTGTCAGCTATTTACCACCGAGACATCCAAGATCAGTCGTCGCGGACTCGGTTTTGATAAACCCGATGCGGAAGATGTGGGCAGCAGTCCATGTGCCCCCTCGGCACCTGCTTCCGTTTACGGTCATACCGGCTTTACGGGTACGTGTGCTTGGGCTGATCCCGACAACGGATTGGTGTATGTGTTCCTTAGCAACCGCACCTATCCCGATGCGTGGGTTAACAAACTCTCCAAACTAGAGATTCGCGAGCATATACAAGAAACCCTTTACAGGGCATTGATGCAACCGGATCCCGTTGAATAGTGTCCTTATATATAAGAGTAATTCCCGTGCTTGCAATGGCAAACCGGGAATTACTTTTATAACATTCAACCGCAGATGAGTTTATGAAACGAATAAAGGCTTCAGCAATTCGGGAATAACCACCTTGTCGCACTGTAACTCCTCTAAACGCTTGCCGCCTGCTGCAGTGAGTGAGAAAAACATCTGTCTTTTATCAACCTCACCCAATGCCCGTTCAATCAGACCTTTTTCTTCTACAGTGCGGATAACTTTCGATGTATGTGATGTTTTCATCTGGGTGCGTTCCGCAATTTCTGTTGAACTTAAAGGTTTCCCTGCATCGTGAAGGGTGCAAAGAACCATTGCCTCATTGAGCGAAATGCCATATACGCCTTCAAACTCCTCCTCGAAAGTGGAGATGGCTTTGTATATGTCTCGCATGGTGCATATTGATTTCATCTTTCTCTTGTTTTAAATAAATAAATTAATGTTGGCATTATCGGCACGTTCCATGTAAGTCGCTACGCCACCTACCGTAACCTCGTCGAGCAATTCCTCGCGTTTAACTCCCATCACGTCCATAGACATTTGGCAGGCGATGAACTCCACCCCGTTTTCCAATGCCTGATCGCGAAGAGATTCCAGCGAATCAATGCCTTTGCGATGCATAATGTAACGCATCATTCGGCCGCCCATGCCACCCATACTCATCTTTGAAAGCTTCAAACTCATGGAACTTCCCGGTAGCATCATGCCGAACATTTTACCAAATATATCTTTCTCAACCTGAGGTTTATGAAGCTTTTTAATCACGTTCAAGCCCCAGAAAGTGAAGAATATGGTCACTTTTTGTCCGGTAGCCGCAGCGCCGTTTGCTAATACAAAGGTAGCTAAAGCTTTGTCAAGATCATCACTGAACATGATAAAAGTTTTCCCTTTGCTGTCTTGCGAGCTAACCAGCTTGCACGCTTTGGCTTCTTCCTTTTGAATGACTGTGATCGATTTGCCACCGCTTGACTCCTGAGAAACCAATCGGTTGCCCGTTGAGTTACACCAAGCTGCGGCATCGCGTAAAAAGCCCGGATCAGTGGCAATAATCTCCACTTGTTCGCCCGGAGTCAGCTTGTCGACCACCTTCTTCATCTTTAAAATAGGACCGGGGCATTGCAATCCGCACGCATCGACCTGCACCACTTTAAAGGCCGTTCTTGCCGAACCGTCATCATTCACCTCTTTTATTGTTTGCTTCTGCAACGTGACCGGTGAAGTGGCTGCGAGATATGTTTTGTATCCGCCCGACACATTGCGAATGTTCGTGAATCCGTGTCCTGCCAGAATGCGATACGCCAGATATCCGCGTAGACCCACGGCACAAAAAATGTACACCGTTTTATCCTTCGGTACTTCACTGAGGTGTTCACGAAGCTCATCGAGCGGAATGTTCACCGCCCCCGGAATGGAACCGAGCGAAGCCTCGTCGACCGTTCTGACGTCGAGCAAGAAAGAAGTATTTGGATCTGCGTTCTGCACATCACGCCAATAAGCCGGTTTCACTCTGTCTTTTAATATATTCTCAGCCACATAGCCGGCCAGCGCCACGGGGTCTTTTGCCGAAGAGAAAGGTGGTGCATACGCCTGTTCCACTTCCGTCAAATCATAAACAGTGCCATTCTTCTTGATCACGAGCGCCATTTCGTCAATGCGTTTGTCGACTCCGTCATATCCCACAATCTGTGCGCCATACAATCGGCCCGTTTGCGGATCGAAGGTGATCTTAATGCTCATGGGTAAGGCATTGGGGTAATACCCCGCGTGAGAAGACGGATGCGTAGTGGATGAAAGAAAAGCAATGCCCTCTTGCTTTAGTTTCTTTGCCGGTAAGCCGGTTGAAGCCACCGTCATGTCAAACACTTTGGCTATGGATGTTCCGATAGATCCTTCGTATGCTTTTTGGTTACCATACAACAAGTTTTCGGCCACGATGCGCCCTTGTCGGTTAGCCGGTCCGGCCAGGTAGTTGAGCCAAGGCTTTCCGGTTATGGGGTGCGGGAACTCAATTACATCACCGATGGCATATATATGCTCGTCTGATGTTTGCAGGAACTCGTTTACATAAATACCTCCGGCTTTACCGATGGTAAGTCCGGCAGCCTGCGCCAAGGACGTTTCCGGCCGAACACCGATGGAAAGAATCACCACATCGGCCTCAATAACTTGTCCGTCGGCAAAAACGACCTCAAGACCTTTGGCTGTTTTGCGGAACGATGCCACAGCCTTTTCCAGGTAAAGATTTACTTTTTTCTCCATCAAGTGCTGGTGCACCAATGCCGCCATTGAAAAATCAATAGGCGCCATTACCTGATTGGCCATTTCGACGATAGAAACCGATGCACCCAAAGCATGCAAGTTCTCGGCCATTTCCAAACCGATAAACCCGGCGCCCACAACAACGGCGCGTTTCACATCGTGAGAATCAATGAAAGCTTTGATCTTATCGGTATCGTTTACGTTGCGTAAAGTGAAAATACCTTCCGAGTCGATACCCTGTAAGGGCGGACGCACAGGGGCAGCACCGGTAGAAATGACCAGTCGGTCATACGTTTCGTTGTACTGGCTGCCATCTTTTCTTTTGATGATCACCTGCTTTTGCTCTTTGTCGATAGCTACAACTTCGTTTTCCGTTCTTACATCCACCATGAAACGCTTTGAAAACGCCTCGGGAGTTTGCACGAAAAGTTTTTCGCGCTCTTTAATTGTGTTCCCAATATAATAAGGTAACCCACAGTTCGCATAAGAAATGTACTTACCCCTTTCCAGCAAAACAATTTGTGCTGTTTCGTCTACTCTGCGGATGCGTGCTGCCGTGGTTGCTCCGCCGGCTACGCCTCCAATAATTACAATCTTCATTCTACTCCTTTATTTTAAGATATAAATAGTTTCTAATGGAAATAACAAATGTAGGAAAGAAATGTTTTATATACTAGTCTATCTCCTCTCGTTAACTACTATTTAACTATAAATGGTGCAATACCTTAGCTGTTGATTACCTGATACTAAGTCATTTCTTAAGGGGAAATAGTTCGTCACCAGTATGGGTGCCATTCGTCCCCGCATGCTGTGCCTGATGTCCCCGCATGCAGTGCCATTCGTCACAGGTAGCGGGGACGAACTGTTTATAAAGAAGAAATTACTTAGTTTGTTTATTGAAACATGTTAGTCTGTGTGGGTTGTTGACATACAACAACCGTTGCTCTGATGGAATACGATTATGCATCGCATGAATGGAAACGTGTGGTGTTACGGCATTTTGATGAGTTTTTGACAGAAAGATGTAACATGATAACATATTTTTGAAACAAATAATATTTGTATTTACTGATATTAATACCTAGATTTACGGAGAAATAATTCTACTTAATTTTATAAAACGATATTATGACACAAAAATCAGTCTTAAAAAACGTGTATCTGCTTTTGTTATTAGCTGCTTGTATGAATGTGATAACCTATTTTGTATGGAAGTGGATTATGGGAGAAGAACCGAGTTTTATCACATTTATTTCTATGCAAATAGTCTTCAACTGTTTAATAGGCATGAATATAGTAAGAATGATAAAGAATATTGATTCAAAGTGAACGGTGAATTTCTGCAAAATGATGACTTGCTGGCTCTTTGTTTCTATTGCTAAGAATCTTATTAATTTTCGTATTACATACCAAACTCCTAATGTTCCATGAAAAACCTTATTTTGTTTATTTGTATTGTCCTTGCTTCAATTGGAGTAAAATCTCAGGAAAAAGTGGTAGAGAATCCTTCGTTTAGCGTTGCTTCTCATAACAATGTGATTATTGAAAAAGTTGAAATCACTTCACAGTCAACAAAACTTCACATGATGATGATGCACAGTCCCCGACACTGGATGCGTATCAGTTCAGAAACTTACATTCGGGTTGGCGACAGCAAATTCATTGTGCTCTCATCCGAAGGTATTGAATTGGATAAAGAAGTTTTTTCTGATCAAACGAATAAAACCTATTTCGTTTTGACGTTTCCTTCAATAGACCCCAAGACTGAACGCATTGATTTTATTGAGAGTGACTGTGAAGACTGCTTTAAAATATGGGGCGTTGAACTACAGTCTAAGAACCTCACCGATCGTCGGGATGTGCCGGCGCATATCCGCAAACAGGCAAAGGTGAAAGACGACGGAAAACCGCTGGAGATTCCGGCATTTAAATCGGGCAAGGCACTGCTGAAAGGAAAGTTTTTGGCTTTCAGAACAGACATGAATAGAGGTATAGATGTGTATGTTGATAATCCAGTAACAGCAGTTCAGGAAGAATATAACACCAAAATAAAGGATGATGGAACTTTTGAATTAGAGATTCCGTTGGTTACTACTTTTCAATCCGTTTTGTTTAGGAATCAGTTTTTTAGTGGTGATATCTTGTTGTCTCCTGGTAAGGAAACATCGATCTATGTTGATATGCAGCAAATGAGTAGTCAGAAAACCGTTAATGGTGCCATAAAACGTCCAGACGAACAGTTTGTCTTCTTCGAGGGAGCGAATGCGGAAATCAATAATCAAATGTTCCTTCCTGAAGTTACTAAATGTGTGGAAGGTATTTTTACTCAGGATAAGCTAAGTAGAGAAGTGGCAGGCATGACAGCTTCACAATACAAGGCTTATATATTGAGTGAGCTTGATAAAGGAATCAGTTCTTTGGCTTCATTGGGATTATCGCAAAAGGTACAGCAGTTTGCCGGTATTAAGTTGCGGGGAATGGCGTGTTACTATCTTATGCTTGCGGAGTATAGACTTGAAAGTGCATATCGTACAGCGAACAACCTAGGTTGGGATGCACCGTTAACCGGTTATACGGTACCTGTTATTAATAAAGAGTTTTATTCTTTTGTCAAAGAGATGGGGATAAATAACGCTTTATCTCTTTATGATAATATGTATTATAACAACATTAATTCTTGTAAGTATGCCGTACGCCGCAGTAAACCGGTGACTTTGAGTGATACTCCTGCAGAAGCGTATCAAAAGCTGATTGATTCGGGACAGCTCACTGCCGAGGAACTTGTTATCGCTCAGTTTCTGAAAAAAAATAGCATGGAGAACTGGAGCAAAGAAATGGTTGCTTCTCGCAAGTTATATGAAGCTAATGTTGTGCAGTTGTTAGCCGACTCTTTGACTTTTACCAAGAAAGATAGTGTGACGGCTCAGAAAATAATTGATTTGTGTCTTTCTCCTGATTCAAAAATCAAAGATGTCATTGAAGAGCGACTGAATTTTCAGGTAGGCTTTGCTATCTCCCAAAGGTATACCAATGATTATCTCAATAAATTAGTTTCACGGGTGGTGCTCAATCAGGGGATCGGGCAGAATGATACGTTGCCTCAATCTGCAGTTGCCAACGTACAGCCCTTTTTAAATAAATACAAAGATCAACTGGGATTTTTCAATATGAAGCAAACGTTAAATGAACAAATCAAACCTTTTGTGGCCGATTTAGTTGGTAGCTCGGAAGGTATATTGTTTGACTTGATGACAACCCAATCGTTTGCCGGTAAATTCCAGGAGTTTACTCCACTTACCGAAGAAGAGTTGAATCTTATGTCCGAACTAAAAGATCCTTTTTTCTACACTTATTTATCGGATAAAAGCAAAGAAATAGTTGCTATCAACGAGAAGAACAAGCTTAAAGGTGGGTATACCATTCACGAAGTTCCTCAAACAAAAGGCGAACAACTACTAGCCGACATCATGAAACCATTTGAAGGAAAGGTTGTGATGATTGATTTCTGGGCTACTTGGTGTTCTCCTTGCCGTTCGGCCATTAAATCATTTGAAGAAGCCAAGAAAGCATTAAAAGAAAAGGGAGTGGTCTTTGTTTACCTTACCGATGAGTCTTCTCCAATCAACGCATGGCAAAACATGATTTCCAATATTCCCGGCGAACATTACCGGTTAACACCTTCTCAATTTGATGAGTTAAAAAAGAAATTCAATTATCGGGGAGTACCTTCTTACCTAATTATTAATAAGAAAGGAGAACAAGTGTATTCCAAGACAGGTTTCGAAGGATCAAGTGTTATAACAAACATTCTGGAGAATGAATTAAATAAATAAATTATTTTTTTCTTTCATAGTTGTTTATTTAAGAAAGATACATATATTTGCAGTGTACTAGTACAATAATACACTTTGTTTTATATGTTGAATCTATTTATTTATTCAAACTATGATTGAAATTGATAATTTGTCGTTCGCTTACAAGCGCTCGAAGCCGGCAGTTATCCAGAACTTTTCTTTGAATCTGGAAAGGGGAAAAGTTTATGGACTGCTTGGCAAAAACGGCGTGGGGAAATCTACGTTGCTTTACTTGATGACGGGATTACTCACGCCTCGCAGCGGACGTGTGCTGTTTGAAGAAACAGATGTTAGAAAACGTTTGCCTGTTACCATGCAGGACATCTTCCTGGTGCCCGAAGAGTTTGAATTGCCTCCTGTTTCCCTAGTCAGCTTTATCGAGTTGAATAGTCCTTTTTATCCCAAATTCAGCAAGGAAGATATGATGAGGTATCTGCATTATTTTGAGATGGATATGGACCTCAATCTGAAAACGCTTTCCATGGGACAGAAGAAGAAAGTGTTCATGAGCTTTGCTTTGGCTTCAAACACTTCAGTGTTGCTGATGGATGAACCTACTAACGGGCTCGATATACCCGGAAAGAGCCAGTTCCGTAAATTTATTGCTTCGGGGATGAGCGAGGATAAGATCATTGTCATATCGACTCATCAGGTAAGAGATGTTGATCGTATTTTAGACCATGTTTTGATAATGGACAACAGTAGGGTGTTGCTCAACGAGTCGACTGTGAACATACAAAAGTGTTTGCTATTTAAAGAAACCGATGATGCAAGCCTGCTGGCAAATGCTATTTATTCTTTGCCCAGTGTACAGGGGCACAGCTTGATGCTGCGCAATTTGAAAGACGAAGAGTCGGATATCAACCTGGAACTTTTGTTTAACGCTACTTTGTCACAGCCCAAACTGTTGATTGAGTTGTTTCTAAAAAACGATAAATGATGAGCAAGAATAATTTTTTCGATTTACATCGGTTTATCAATCTTTGCCGCAAAGAGATGGTAGAAGGTTGGAAAGTGAATTTACTTCGCATGTTGTTAATGTATGGAGCGCTTACCGTGTTCTTTATCTTTATGGGCTTTAACGATTATGAAAGAGCAACAACATTGATGAAGGATCCGGTTGTGGAAGGGTCATTGAGAGTCTTTCTGGTGGCAGGCTGTATCTATGGCTGCATCAGCGCATCTTTGATAATGGAGAGAATGAAGACCAAAGCAGGACGCTTTTCGTTTTTAATGCTTCCGGCTACTTCTTTTGAAAAGTACGTTGCCCGTTGGCTGGTGTTCACTGTGGTGTTTGTAGTGGCTTATCTGGTTGCTTTTGAATTGGCTGATTACACGCGGGTAGTTGTTTGTTCGCTATCTTTTCCCGACGTTAAAGGCATAACTCCTACTAGTTTGAGACTTCTTTTCTTATGGAATGACGGAAATGAAATCGTTTATCAGTCGGCATCGGACGTGCTGATCTCTGTTTGTTCGTACTTGTTCTTGCAGTCGTTTTTCGTTTTGGGAAGTACTGTTTGGCCTAAGAACGCGTTTCTAAAAACATTTGCCACCGGACTGGGATTGTTTTTTACGTTCCTATTTATAAGTACCTTATTAGTTAAAGCATTGATGCAAGGAAGTACAAATGTAAATTGGAATTTCAACTTACTTGATGCCGAGAATGCCTACGTGGCTTCGTGTATCTTCTTTGTGTTAGCCTTGTTTAATTGGGTACTGGCTTATTTTCGTTTCAAGGAATCAGAAATCATTAACCGTATGTAATTATGGATTTTAAGAATTACAAGGCAATTTATTTGCAAATAGCCGACAGAATCTGTGATGAAATTCTTCTGGGTACGTATGGCGAAGAAGAACGGATTCCTTCTGTCAGAGAGTACGCCTCGGTGGTGGAGGTAAATGCTAACACAGCGATGCGGGCATTTGATTATTTGCAGTCGTTACAAGTCATCTATAATAAGCGTGGTATCGGGTATTTTGTGGCTGTTGGTGCCAAAGGGGCTATCTTAAAGCTCAGAAAAGAGATTTTTCTTAAAGATGAATTGGAGTATTTCTTCAAACAGCTTTGCAGCATGAATGTTTCTGTCGTTGAGCTGTCGGCCATGTACAACGAATATATTACTAATAATCATAAACAAGACATACAATGAAACGTACTACTTATATTATTACCGGCATGTTGACGCTGACTCTCTTCGCATTGTTATCGAGCATTTTCTTCGTTGTGCAACGGAACAAAACAAAGAAATATGCGGTAGAATTGTCTGCTGAATACAAAGAGCTGTCCGTAGCCGGGGTTCGTGCTCTTGCTTTAATGCAAGCCAACACTCCTCATAGAGTTTATGCTTTTGGCACTTTGCAGGTGGTGGCACCGGATGCTCAACATAAACCCAATACGCTTTACTATCCTAAAGATTTGGAAGGCTACATAAAATATACAATCAGGAAGGATACACTATTTGTTGAGGTCGATTTTACGAAAGGAAAGGCTCAGGCAGAGAGTAATACCAGAGACATTTTCGTCGATAAGGTGACGATGATCTTGGTTGCTGATTCTGCATTGAAAGATGTGTTGAGCTATGTGGGTGGCTTGTCAATACACGCTAAGGGCATTGTTCAGAAGGATATTTGTTTTAGCGGAAAAGATGTAATTTTGGTTGACTCTTGTCGTTTCGAAAAAGCTTCGTTTACCGGAAAGGATGCCTGTTATACGAATGTGAAAATTATAAAGAGTCAAATTGAAGATGCGTATTTGAATTTAGACTTTGTTGAGCAATGGGCGACGGAGCACTCAACCATGAATACGATTCATTGTTCGGGCAGAAACAAAGGTGGTCGCGTCTCGGCTGATAGCTTGCGTGTGGTGCATTGGGAGCCTACCGACGAAGAGGCTGAATTGAATCTTGTTCTCAAAAAGAAAGCAACTGTGCACATTGAATACTGATGGAAATAAAAAAAGCACCCGAGAGTGGAAGCCTCCCAAATGCTTATTTTTTAAGAAGTAGCGCGACCCAGGATTGAACTGGGGACCTCATGATTATGAATCATGCGCTCTAACCGGCTGAGCTATCGCGCCATCATTTCTTGATTGCGGGTGCAAAGATAGAGCTTTTTCCGAAAACTCCAAAATTATGGTCGGCAAAATTAAACTTTTTGTAGGAATCCTGCTTTGAAGGCTTCGAAAAGTGGATTTGCCGACCAAACTTTGATTTCTAAATGAAGTTCATAAATAAAGAGAGTTAAAAGCATAGTGCATTTAAAAAAAAGTGTTTATCTTGGCGCACGCAATTAATACGATAGCTATGAAAAAGGAGAAAATACATTTAGAGTATCTTCTGAATGCAACTTCCAGGAATATAATTTGGTCGGCAATCAGTACGCCTAGCGGACTGGAAGGGTGGTTTGCCGATAGAGTAGTTTCTAACGACAAAACAGTATCTTTTTATTGGGGAAAAGAAGAAAAAAGAGAAGCCGAAATAATTGCAATAAGAGCTTTTTCGTATATCCGTTTCCGATGGAAAGATGACAATGATGATCGTGATTATTTTGAATTAAAGATGACAAATAATGAACTAACGAATGATTATGTTTTAGAGATTACTGACTTTGCCGATCACGATGAGGTTGATGACTTCAAAGAATTGTGGGATTCTCAGATCGAGACGCTCAGAAGGACGTGCGGATTCTAATGCCTAAAAATTTTTTGCTGTGCTTTTTTTGTGCTAATTTTGTGTCTTAATTATATTACATATTGAGATGCTACGCATAAAAAGATTAGATATTTTTGTTATTAGGAGCTTCCTAATGCTTTTCTTAGGCACTTTCTTTATCTGCCTTTTCATCTTTATGATGCAGTTTCTGTGGAAGTATGTAGACGAACTGGTGGGTAAAGGTCTGGAAATGGAAGTGTTGGTACAATTCTTCTTCTATTCGGCTGTAAGCTTGGTTCCGGCATCCTTACCTCTCGCTGTTTTGTTGGCCTCGCTCATTACTTTCGGCAATTTTGGTGAACGCTATGAATTGCTTGCCATGAAGGCTGCAGGTATTTCACTGCTCAAAATCATGCGACCGCTCATCGTTTTTATCGCTTTTGTATGCGGAATTTCCTTCTATTTTCAAAATGTAATAGGCCCCAAAGCTGAGGTCAAACTATGGACCTTACTTATTTCAATGAAACAAAAATCACCGGAATTGGATATTCCGGAAGGTGTTTTTTATGATGCCATTGATGGGTATAATCTTTACGTAAAAAAGAAGAACAGAGAAACCGGGGTACTCTATAATGTGATGATTTATAATTTTTCCGATGGATTTGAAAATGCACATATTATTGTAGCCGATTCCGGAAAGTTGGAAATGACAGCGGATAAGAAACACCTTTTCCTTCATCTGTATCACGGTGAAATGTTCGAGAATCTAAAGGCACAAAGCATGAGTGCGGAGAATGTTCCGTACAGAAGAGAAACTTTCCGAGAAAAACATACTATTATTGAGTTTAACTCTGACTTCAGTATGGTGGATGCCAGTATCATGAGCAACCAGTCACGTAGTAAAGACATGAAGAAGTTACAGGCATCTGTCGACTCCATGACTGCCATTAGCGATAGCGTGGGAAGATCTTATTACCGGGAAGTGAGTAATATAGGAACTTATCGGCTGACTCCATCACTAACCAAACAAGATACGGTAAAAATGCTGGCTGAGGATCACGGAGGTTACAACGTTGATAGTCTTTTTCAGTCCTCTACATTGATGCAAAAACAACGAATCATCTCTTCGGCATCTAGTACTGTGGGGAATCTGGCCAATGACTGGAATTTTAAAAGTTTAAATATTAAGCAGAATGATCAGGATATAAGGAAACATCAAACGGAATGGCATAACAAAATTACGTTGTCGCTCGCTTGTCTTATCTTCTTTTTTATAGGTGCTCCTCTGGGAGGTATTATTCGAAAAGGTGGATTGGGAATGCCGGTTATCGCTTCGGTTCTTATCTTTATTATTTATTACATCATTAACAATACGGGCTATAAAATGGCGCGTGATGGTAACTGGGTTGTTTGGATGGGCATGTGGACAAGTACAGCCGTGTTGGCTCCGTTAGGTGCGTTTCTTACTTATAAATCAAATAATGATTCTGTGGTGCTCAATGCCGATGCTTATGTTGATTGGTTTAAAAAAGTGGCTGGAATAAGGAGCGTTCGCCACATGTTCCGCAAAGAAGTTATCATTGTTGATCCCGATTATGAAAGGATTGTGGGCGATTTGGGGAAACTGTCTGCCGACTGTCAGGCTTATGCTCAAAGGAAAAAGTTGACGAAAGCACCCAACTATTTCACGTTATGGATGATGAATAAGAATGATCATGAAATTGAGCAATTAAATGATCGGATGGAGGCGCTGGTTGATGAGTTATCTAATACACACTCTATCGTTTTGCTTAATCAGCTGAATAATTATCCCCTTATTCCGGTGCATGCACATGTGCGACCGTTTGACATTTACTGGCTGAACATACTCGCCGGTTTATTTGTTCCTGTAGGGCTATTCTTCTATTTTAGAATATGGGCTTTCAGAATTCGTTTACAGAAGGATATTGATAAGATTATTAAAACAAGTGAAGAAATTACTACCATTATAAAGAATAATAAATAATAAGGTATGGAAGATATTAAACTGAATACGATTGAAGAGGCTATTGCCGACTTCAAAGAGGGTAAGTTTGTGATTGTGGTCGACGATGAAGATCGTGAAAACGAGGGCGACTTTATCATAGCTGCTGAGAAAATTACTCCCGAAAAGGTGAACTTCATGCTTACACACGGTAGGGGCGTACTTTGTGCACCTATTACCGAAGAACGTTGTGAAGAGTTAGACTTAAATATGCAGGTTTCCGCTAATACGTCAATTTACGAAACTCCCTTTACCGTCACGGTTGACTTGTTGGAAGGATGTACTACGGGAGTGTCTATGCATGACCGTGCAGCAACTATTCGCGCGTTAGCCGATCCCCATACGAAGCCAACCGATTTAGGACGCCCCGGACATGTAAATCCTTTGCGTGCGCGCTCCAGAGGTGTACTTCGTCGTGCCGGTCACACGGAGGCAACTGTCGACTTAGCCAAACTTGCAGGACTGTATCCGGCTGGTGCGTTAATTGAAATTATCAATGAAGACGGCACCATGGCGCGTTTGCCTCAATTGGTGGAAATCGCAAAAAAGTTCGATCTCAAGATCATTTCTATTAAAGATCTCATTGCATATCGTGCTCAAATGGAATCGATTGTTGATAAGGGTGTGGAAGTTGACATGCCTACCCATCACGGACATTTTCGTCTCATTCCTTTCCGTCAGAAGTCAAACGGACTGGAACATGTGGCTTTAATCAAAGGTACGTGGGAGAAAGATGAACCGGTTTTGGTACGAGTGCATTCTTCTTGTATGACGGGCGATATTTTTGGTTCTTGCCGTTGCGAATGTGGCGAACAGTTGCAAAAAGCGATGGAAATGATTGAAGCAGCCGGTAAAGGGGTTATCGTTTACATGAATCAAGAGGGAAGAGGTATTGGTTTGATGGCTAAAATCGCAGCATACAAATTGCAAGAAGAGGGCTATGACACGGTTGATGCCAATATCCATTTAGGATTTGATGCCGATGAACGCGATTATGGTGTGGGGGCTCAGATTCTTCGTGAAGTAGGGGTGACTAAAATGAAACTGATGTCGAACAATCCTGTTAAAAGAATAGGTCTCGAAGCTTACGGCTTACAGATTACAGAAAATGTACCCATTGAGGTTACGCCTAACCAATATAACGTACGTTATTTGAAAACCAAGAAAGATAGAATGGGTCATACGCTACATTTTAATAAGTAAACTGTCTTTTTGTTTTCATATATCAAATATTATCGTTTATTTTGCAACGATATTTACTCAACAACAATAAAAGAGATACGAAATGAATCAATTATCAGACCGTTTGAACAGTTTGTCTCCCTCAGAGACACTTGCGATGTCGCAAAAAAGTAATGAGCTGAAGGCTCAGGGCATTGATGTTATTAACATGAGTGTTGGAGAACCCGACTTTAATACTCCTGATCACATTAAAGAAGCTGCGAAGAAGGCCGTTGATGATAATTTTTCTCGTTACTCACCAGTACCGGGATATCCTGCTCTTCGTGATGCTATTGTAGCCAAACTTAAAAAAGAAAATGGTCTGGATTATACGCCGGCTCAGATTCTTTGCTCGAATGGTGCAAAACAATCTGTGTGTAATGTCTTGATGGCACTTATTGGTTCGGGTGATGAAGTGATAATTCCTGCTCCTTATTGGGTGAGCTATCCCGAGATGGTGAAGCTGGCTGAAGGCACTAACGTAATTGTTTCTGCAGGAATAGAACAAGATTTTAAAATCACTCCTGCTCAACTTGAGGCAGCTATTACACCCCGGACAAAAGCATTGATTCTTTGTTCGCCTTCTAATCCTACCGGTTCTGTGTACAGTAAAGAGGAATTAGCCGGTTTGGCTGCTGTGTTGGCCAAATATCCGCAAGTAGTGATTATTGCTGATGAAATTTATGAGCATATTAATTACATTGGTCAACATGAAAGTATCGCTCAATTTCCGGAAGTGCGTGATAGAGTGGTGATTGTAAACGGTGTCTCTAAGGCTTATGCCATGACGGGTTGGAGAATTGGTTTCATTGCTGGTCCGCAATGGATTGTTTCTGCTTGCAATAAGTTACAGGGACAGTATACTTCGGGACCTTGTTCGGTTTCTCAAAAGGCGGCAGAAGCTGCTTATGTGGGTGATCAACAGCCGGTGGAAGACATGCGTCAGGCTTTTGAACGTAGAAGGGACTTGATTGTTAAGTTGGCTAAAGAGATTCCCGGATTTGAAGTGAATGTACCCCAAGGTGCTTTCTATCTTTTCCCAAAATGTGATTCTTATTTTGGAAAGTCTACTGCAGAAGGCCGAAAGGTGACTGATTCAGGCGAGTTAGCCATGTATCTGCTCGAAGTAGGTCATGTGGCTTGTGTAGGCGGAGCGGCATTTGGTGCACCCGATTGCATTCGTATGAGTTATGCAACCTCAGATGAAAACATCGTTGAGGCGATGCGTAGAATAAAAGAAGCTTTAAGCAAGCTGGCTTAAGATTAATATTAAATATAAAAAAAGGCTGCACGGAAGTGCAGCCTTTTTTTATATTCTACCTTACAGGAATTATTCTGCAGGGTGAATTGCTTCAGAAGGACAAACATCTGCGCAAGTACCGCAATCAGTACATACGTCAGGGTTGATTGAATAGATATCTCCTTCAGAGATAGCTTCTACCGGACACTCGTCAATACAAGTTCCGCAAGCAATACAGTCATCAGTAATTACGTAAGCCATTTTGTCAAATTTTAAATATTAGTACTAATTAGTTGCGCAAAAATAAGAGTTTTATTGATTAGTCACCCATGTTTGCCCTTTAATTTGTTTTAATTTGTATCTTTTCTAAATAAGAACAATCGTTAAATGCTTTGACATAAACAAGCTTTGTCGCTGATTCTGTGCTTACTAACTTCTTTTTTTGCTATTTTTGCAGCCGAAACAAGTAACAACGGAGGATATTATGCCATTAAACTTACCCGATAAGCTTCCTGCAATAGAAATTTTGAAAGGAGAAAATATTTTCGTTATTGATTCTTCGCGTGCCAATCAACAGGATATTCGTCCACTGCGCATGGTGGTGTTGAACCTGATGCCGCTTAAAATCACAACGGAAACAGATCTGGTGCGTTTACTTTCAAACACACCGCTTCAGTTGGAAATTTCATTCATGAAAATAAAAAGCCACACCTCTAAGAATACACCCATAGAGCACATGCAGACTTTTTATAATGATTTTGATGAAATGCGTCATCAGAAGTTCGATGGTATGATTATAACCGGTGCTCCGGTGGAACTGATGGATTATGAAGAAGTTAGTTACTGGAACGAAATCACCGAAATATTCGACTGGGCACGTACGCACGTTACCTCCACTTTTTATATTTGTTGGGCGGCTCAAGCCGGGTTGTACCATCATTATGGAATTCCGAAGTACCCGCTCGAGAAAAAGAAGTTTGGCGTTTACGAGCATTTGGCACTCGACCCGCTTCATCCTATATTTCGTGGTTTCGATGATGTGTTTTACGTTCCTCATAGTCGCCATACGGAAGTGAGAAAAGAAGATATATTGAATGTGCCCCAGCTGAAGTTGCTTTCTGAATCTGAAGGCGCGGGTGTGTACATGGTAGAAGGTCGTGAAGGCAGAGAATTTTTCGTGACCGGACATTCAGAGTATTCTCCTTTCACCTTAGATGTGGAGTACCGCAGAGACAAAGAAAAGGGCTTGCCCATAGAGTTGCCTCAAAACTACTACAGAGATAATGACCCGACCAAAGAACCGCTTGTGCGTTGGAGAGGACACGCCAATCTCTTGTTCTCCAATTGGCTGAACTATTTCGTATACCAAGAAACGCCTTACAATATAGAAGATATTAAATAATGGGGAAACTGTGTAAAATAGAGTTGCTGGCGCCGGCTAAGAATCTGGAGTGTGGCTTGGAAGCTATTAATCACGGTGCCGACGCCGTATATATTGGCGCACCCAAGTTTGGTGCCCGTTCGGCAGCAGGCAACTCACTTGACGACATACAAACGCTGGTGAAGCACGCACATCTGTATAATGCCCGCATTTATGTAACGGTAAACACAATCTTGAAAGAAGAAGAATTGTTAGAAACCGAAAAGATGATTTGGGAGCTATATGGCATGGGTGTAGATGCTCTCATCGTACAAGACATGGGCATAACGGGTTTGAACCTGCCTCCCATTCCTTTGCATGCTAGTACGCAAACCGATAATAGAACATCTGATAAAGTCAAATTTCTAGCTAATGCAGGTTTTCGTCAGGTAGTGTTAGCGCGTGAACTGTCTTTGAAAGAGATTGACCGCATTCATCGCGAAAATCCCGATGTGGCTTTGGAAGCCTTTGTACACGGTGCTCTTTGTGTTAGTTACAGCGGTCAGTGCTATGTTAGTGAGGCTTGTTTCGGTAGAAGCGCAAACCGGGGCGAATGTGCTCAGTTTTGCCGTCTTTCTTTCAACATGGTCGATGCCGATAATCAGGTCATGGTGAGTAACAAGCATTTGTTGTCATTAAAAGACATGAACCAGTCGAACCAGCTGGAGGAGTTAATCGATGCCGGTGTGTCTTCCTTTAAGATTGAGGGACGGTTGAAGGATGTTTCGTATGTGAAGAATGTTACAGCGGCTTATCGCCAGAAACTGGATGAAATACTGAATCGTCGGCCCGACCTGATAAGAGCTTCCTCGGGGACTTGCTACTTTGACTTTAAACCCCAGCTGGATAAGAGTTTCAGCAGAGGGTTTACTCATTATTTTGTGAATGGACGTGATCGTGATATCGCTTCTTTTGATACGCCTAAATCACTGGGCGAGGAGATGGGAACAGTGAAAGAGATAAGAGGCAATTACTTGACTGTAGCCGGTTTGAAGTCATTTAACAACGGCGACGGGGTTTGTTATCTTGATGAAAAAGGAACCTTGCAAGGGTTCCGAATTAACAGGGTGGATGGCAATAAATTGTTTTTGCAGGAGATGCCCGAAATTAAACAACGAACTGTTTTGTATCGTAACTATGATCAGGAGTTTGAGAAAATACTGTCACGTGAATCGGCCAAGCGCAAAATAGCGGTTGAATTGCTTTTAGAGGATCATGCTTTCGGGTTCTCCCTTACGCTAACGGATGAGGATCGTAACCTGGTGACATTGGCTTTGACCCGTGATAAAGAATTGGCTCGTTCGCCACAAACTAAGAATCTGGAGGAACAGTTGGCCAAGTTAGGCAATACACCTTTTGAGGCGATTAAGGTAGAGGTTCGCTTCTCCGGTAACTGGTTTATCCCGGTGTCTGCTTTAGCCGATTTACGTCGCAAAGCGGTGGACGAATTGTTAACCCTACGCAGCATCAATTACAAGCGCGAGGTAGCTGTATGGAAATCGACCTCACATGCCTATCCGCAAACGGAGCTTACGTATTTGGGTAATGTCATGAACTCCAAAGCGCATTCTTTCTATGCGGCTCACGGGGTGAAGAACATTGCTCCGGCGTTTGAAAAACAACCGGTTGAAGATGCGGTATTGATGTTCTGCAAGCATTGTCTGCGCTTTAGCATGGGCTGGTGTCCGGTACATCAAAAAGGCCGTTCACCTTATAAGGAACCGTATTACCTGGTCTCTTCCGATGGAAAACGATTCCGTTTAAGTTTTGATTGTAAAAACTGTCAGATGAAGGTAAGTGCCGTATGAAAAACTTGCTTGGTTTACTCGTTCTTCTCTTCTTGTTGGTTTCTTGTCGGTATCCCCGGGAAGAGGGGCAGATAAGTGCATTGAAAGAGAACACCAATTTGGAGGTTTTTGCTGATTCGGTTGCACTGGAACGGTTACCGGTAAAAAATTCGTTTACTTACCTGCATAAAGGCGATAGGGTAGTGGTTGCAGAATTAAATGTACATGCTACCGACAGCGTTGACAGTATTTGGGTGAAAGTGGCTCATTCACAGGAAGTGCAGGGCTGGATTCGGCAGAGCGAATTGGTTAAGAACTTTGTACCGTCCGACAGCATATCGCAATTCATCCATTTTTTCAGTGATACACACGCTTCTTACTTTGTCATAGTTTTCTTCGTGTTTGTAGGAGTCTGGCTTTTTAGGGTGTTCCGTAAGAAACAGCTTCAACTGGTTTATTTTAATGATATTGATAGCGTATATCCTTTGTTTCTCTGTTTATTAATGGCCTTTAGTGCCACTCTTTACGAATCAATGCAGGTATTTGTTCCGGAAACCTGGCAATATTATTATTTCAATCCCACTCTATCACCTTTCAATGTACCGGTTATTCTATCAGTCTTTTTACTCAGTATCTGGGTGTTTATAATTGTATTTTTAGCGGTACTTGATGATTTGTTCAGGCAATTAACGCCTTCAGCCGCAGTCTTTTATTTGCTGGGGCTGATGTCTTGCTGTATTTTCTGCTATTTCTTTTTTATTCTGACAACTCATTTTTATGTGGGCTATCTTTTCTTGGCTGTCTTTACGGGCATTTGTTTCCAACGAATGCGCCGCAGTATGGGTTATAGATATCGATGCGGCAATTGCGGCCGAAAGATAAAAGAGAAAGGGGAGTGCCCATACTGCGGTGCTATCAATCAATGATTTCTTAGAAGCGACAACGCATGTCTACACCAAACTGCATGGGGCGTGCCAACTGAGCGTAGCCGTTACCCGATGACTCGAAGTAGAAGGTGTTATAGCGTTTGTTAAGGAAATTGCGTGACCACAAATCAATCTCCGCACGACCAATGGAAGTACATATTTTCCAGTTTACAGTGCCATAGAAATTCTGTGCCACGTCATTCTTTTCCGTCCAGTATATCTTGCCTGCTCCCAAATAATTGGCTACGAAACGCACTTCGTCAAACAAAGAGTTCTCGTCACATTTTACAGTGTATTGAGCGCCTATATTTAGCGTGTGACGAGGAATGAAGGGAACGAAGTTATCTTTGTAATCGGCTTTCCCGTCGTTAAAGTCGGCAAAGGTAGCATGGGTGTAACCGTAGTTGGCTGTTAGCATAAGCTCATCGGTTACGTTGGCCCGTATGGCTGCTTCCGCTCCGTAACTGCGACTTTTGCCTGCGTTGACCATCATTCTACCCATCTCACTACCGGAGAACTGAGCAATTTGTTGGTCTTTGGTATCCATGTAAAAGGCTGCCAAATCGGCCCACAAAGTTCCGTCGAGTAGGGTAAGGTGACTTCCTAATTCATAGTTCCATGCATATTCGGGTTTGTAGCTTATTACCTTGCTGATGTCGGTCGTACCGCCTCCGGTTCTCATCATTTGGGCCTGAATAATATCCGAGAACATCTGGATGTTGTAACCTCCACTGCGGTATCCTCGGCTCACGGTTGCGTACAGATTGTTTTTAGGATCGAAAGTATATTTCAACGCAAACTTAGGTAGCAGAATCCAATAATCATCATCTTCTTCGCCTTCAACCTGATAGGTGTTCGATGCAATATCACCCATGGGCTTGCCCATCATGTAAGCTTGTGCTCTCATGGTGGTGTGCGTGTCATGTGTAATATCCATTTTTTCATAATCGGCACGTAAGCCTACGGTCAGGCTCAGACCTTTCCACAACAGGTCATTAAACGTGCTTTCATGAAATAAAGCTGCTCCCAAAGTAGGGGTGTCGTAGAATCCGTAAATCGGCATGGTTTGATCTAGCAATTTCACTTTTACCGGACTGGATGCCATGGCTGCGTCCATGTATCCTTGAAGCATTGCCATTCCGTCGGCCATGAAGGTAACAGGTGCCTCGGTATCCAATGCCTGGTAGAAAGCAAATCCTCCAAACAGCCACTCCCAACGTTTGTTGTTTTTGCTTTTGAGCGTTAGCTCTTCGCTGAAGGTTTGCTGTTTCTGTTTCTGTATGATGCTATATTTATCGGCTACAGAGAAATCCTGATCCATCATCAGTCTGTCTTTCAAATACTGGAAACCGGTTACAGATGTTAACGTGAAGTTTCTGGCGTTGTATTCGGTATTCAAGCTGGTATTAACCAAGTTGCGATGGTAGGTCGACTCCAAATTATAAGCGGGATCGGCTGTTTTCCCCGTACTTTTATCATATAACCCATAAGGATATCCGCCCTGATCGTTGTATTCGTAATTCACATTCAAGTCTAACTTTAAATTAGCCGTAGGCAAGAATATACTACGGATACGGCCTCCGGTTGAATGGATGTGATCGATGTTTTTGTCGAGTGCCTTGTTCTCAAAGAAGCCACCTGCGTATTCATAGAAGCCTCCTGCCGAGAATGCAAATTTGTCGGATACGCGGTGGTAGTGGGTTACCGATGTATTATACTGATTATAAGTTCCGGCACTTAAACGGAGATCAGTACCCTGATAGCTAAACGGCGATTTGGTGAATACACGGATCAGTCCGCCCATGGCACTGCGGCCGTATAGAGTGGCCTGAGGTCCGCGCAATACGTCAATTCGCTCAATATCAGCATAGTTGAAATCGAATGCCGATTTGTCCATAAAAGGTACATTGTCAACATACAAACCTACAGAAGGGTTGTTAATACGCGAGCCGGTACCTCGTATGTAAATGGCTGAAGTCAGCTTAGAGCCATAATCGGGAATGAAGAGGTTTGGCACGAGTGCTGAAAGGCCTTTCAGAGAGGTGACCTGACTATTCTGCATGTCTCTTTGTGACAAAATTGTTGAGGCAGAGGGTTGTTGACGTAGCTTTCGGCTTTCTTTAGGCGTAGCAATGACGACCACTTCTTCTACATCAATCACTCGAACAGTATCTTTGGGCAGATCTTCGGCCCAAACTGGAACACAGCCCAGCAACGCCAGGCTCAATAGAAATTTATTTTTCTTCATAATAAAGCAGAATTTAGTGAATACAGCATCCTTGGATCCTTTTTTCTGTATGACTGGGATCGGGAAACACCGTATTGATTGTAACGAGGGCAAAGAAACAGTTTATATTTGGGCTATACAATCCTAATTTATGAGGATTATATACGGTCTGCTTCTACATATCCGTTCATTACGGCATACATCGTAAGTCCGGAAACCGATTTGATTCCCAGCTTTTCAGTGATGTTTTTGCGGTGAGTGATAACCGTCGTGAGACTGATGTTCAGCTTATCGGCTATCTCTTTGTTTATATACCCTTTGGTGATGAGAACAAGCACTTCTATTTCGCGTGCCGATAGCTCAGCCTCCTCGTGCGGAGGAGGGAGTGGAATGCTATCGGAGAAGAATTTGCTTAATTCAGCTTTCATCATTTTCTCCGGAAGGAAAATATTCAATATATGATTTCCGCCCGATGCGGTATTGAGTCCTATGCCGTGCATCAGAATAACCGTTTTTTCTTTGCGGGGGAGAAAAAATGAATTATACAGTACGTAGGTTTGCGAAGAAACAAAGTACCACGTATACATATCAGGGGTATCATCGGCAAATGTACCGTAGTCGGCAAACGTACGGATAATAAATTCCTCGCTTATTTCACTGAGCAACTTTTTGAGTCCGATAGCCGATAATGTATCGGGGTTGATGATTGCTATTTCCATAAGAGCATTCTATTTAAGCCGGATTGTTCAGGAAGGCAGCAACGGCTTCTGCACATCGTTCCCCATCCATGCCCGCTGATACGATACCTCCTGCGTATCCCGCACCCTCTCCGCAAGGGAATAGGCCTGCTATGGTGATGTGTTGCATTGTTTCTTTATCGCGCACAATTCGTATGGGTGATGAAGTTCGTGTTTCAACACCCATCATTACAGCTTCATTGGTTAAAAAGCCATGACAGCTTTTTCCGAACTGCAAAAATCCTTGTGCCAACCTTTTTGAGATGAAATCGGGCAACCAAAAATGAAGCGGTGAGGCAAGTAAGCCGGGGCTATACGAAGACTTCGGCAAGTCGACTCCTAACTTGCGGTTGGTGAAGTCGACCATACGTTGCGCCGGTGCCGTTTGCTTCATGCCTCCTTGCAGCCAGCTTTGCCTTTCTAACTCTTCCTGAAAGTGCATCAGTTTTAAAACACTTTCTACTTTATCGGCCTTGCCATTGGCCACGAGCCATTGGTCGACCTCTGTATCTTCGGGTCGTATTTCAACCACCATTCCCGAGTTACTCCATTTAGAACCTCGGTTGGAGGGCGACATGCCATTGACAACAACTTGTTCGGGACCGCTTGCGGCTGGTACAACGAAGCCACCCGGACACATGCAGAAACTATATACACCTCTTTCCTTTATTTGGGTGACAAAACTGTACTCGGCAGCTGGAAGATATGAGCCGCGGCCTTCTCTCCGATGGTATTGAATCTGATCTATCAGTTCGGAAGGATGCTCCAAGCGAACACCTACTGCCAGTCCTTTGGTTTCAATGGGAACGTTGTTTTCGGCTAACCAGCGATATACGTCGCGCGCTGAATGTCCGGTAGCCAGTATAACCGGTCCGAGAAATGTTTGGCCGGTATTTGTTTCAATCCCTTCCACTCTGTTATTCTTAATAATCAGTGCATCCATACGTGTTTCGAAGTGCACTTCACCTCCGTTGGTCAGAATGGTGTTACGCATATTTTCAATGACTTTGGGTAATTTGTCAGTCCCAATATGCGGATGAGCGTCGGCCAGGATAGCCGGATTGGCTCCGTGTTGGCAGAACACATTTAATATTTTATCTACATTGCCTCGTTTCTTGCTGCGAGTGTATAGCTTTCCGTCGGAAAACGCACCGGCACCGCCTTCTCCGAAACTATAATTCGATTCAGGATTAACGATATGCTCCCTACTGATAAGGGCTATATCTGATTTCCGGTCGCGTACACTCTTTCCCCGTTCCACTACGATAGGACGCAACCCTAGCTCAATGAGACGCAGCGCTGCAAAGAGTCCGCCGGGTCCTGCACCTACCACGATTACCTGTGGCTTATTCTCAACACTCCGGTATTCGGTTATTTGAAATTCATCCCCCGAAGGCATTTCGTTGATGTAAACACGTACACCCAGATTGAGGTAGATGGTTCGTTGTCGGGCATCGATGCTTCTCTTTAGTATGCGAATGGCATAAATCGTATCTGGTTTCACACCCTTTTCACGGGCAATGTACTGCTTCAGTACCTGCTCGTTGGCTGCCTGCTCTGGCAGAATTCTAAGTTGGTATTCTTGTATCATTCTAAATTTATATATGAAATAAAATTCCGGTTTATCCAAACAAAGCCCGGAATGCTTCCTCTACTTTTCTAACAGGAATAAGCTCAATCTTAATCCGTTTGGTGTCAATGCCCTGCAAATTATATTTGGGAAGAACAAACTGACGGAAACCTAATTTTTCGGCTTCAGCAATGCGTTGTTCAATACGGTTTACGGGTCTTATCTCTCCTGATAATCCTATTTCACCGGCCATGCACATGCCACTCTCTATCCCTGTATCCATGTTGGAAGACAGTATGGCGCTAATAACTGCCAGGTCAATGGCCGGATCATTCACCTTTATACCTCCGGCAATGTTTAAAAATACATCTTTCTGAGCCAGTTTAAAGCCCACCCGCTTTTCAAGAACGGCCAATAGCATATTCATTCTTCGTAGATCAAAGCCTGTTGCCGATCGTTGCGGGTTCCCATAAACAGCCGAACTAACAAGAGCTTGTGTCTCTATCAGAAAAGGCCTAACACCCTCAATTGCAGATGCAATGGCTACGCCGCTCATCCCTTCGTGATCTTGTGATAACAATAATTCGGAAGGATTGTTTACTTGTCGGAGCCCGTCTTGCCGCATTTCATAAATGCCTAGCTCGGCCGTGCTGCCAAATCGGTTTTTGATGCTTCTGAGAATACGATACATGTAATGCTGATCTCCTTCAAATTGAAGGACCGCATCGACTATGTGTTCCAGCACTTTGGGACCGGCAATGCTTCCTTCCTTATTGATGTGACCGATCAGGATAACGGGTGTATGACTCTCTTTGGCGAAGCGGAGAATGGACGCGGAGCATTCACGAACCTGTGCTACACTTCCGGGCGAAGATTCAAGTATCTCTGTCGAAATGGTTTGTATGGAGTCGATAATAACAAGGTCGGGACGCGTATTTTTAATGTGAACATATATCTGCTCCAGTGATGTTTCGCAAACAATGAGGCATTCACCCGAAGCACTTCCTAAGCGGTCGGCTCTGAGTTTAAGCTGACGCGCGCTTTCTTCACCGGATACGTACAGAATGCGTTTTTCGGGGATGCGAAGCACGGTTTGTAAAACCAAGGTCGACTTTCCGATACCCGGTTCACCACCTATCAACACCAGCGAACCTTGCACCAATCCGCCTCCCAAAACCCTGTTCAACTCCTCATCGTACATATCAATACGAGGCTCATCGGCCGCTTCGATTTCGTTGAGCGTAATGGGGCGGGTTTTTACGCTTTCCATACCGGTTGAAACCTTTTTCGGTCCGCTTTCTTTGCGGATGATTTCTTCCACATACGTATTCCATTCTCCACAACCGGGACATTTCCCAATCCACTTAGGTGATTCCTGTCCGCAGTTGCTGCACACATAAACGCTCTTTTCCTTTGCCATTCAATTTCTCTATTTGTAGAACAATGACAAAAGTAATGAAAATAATCAGAATGAAGATGGGTACTTGCCTTGAATCTGTTAAACTGTGATTTCTCCTGCCAATGAGTGATTCATTCGTTCTCTGATTTCCTCGGGAGAGTATCCGTGTCCGATTAGAAACATCAGTTTGGTTACGGCCGATTCTGTAGTGCTGTCATATCCGCTAACAACCCCTGCCTGCAATAATTGGTAACCGGTATTGTAGCGTTCCATCTCCACCGTGCCGGCGTTGCATTGCGTTACGTTGACTATGACAATGCCTTTGGCGCAGGCTTCACTCAGGCACCGGATAAACCACGGTTTGCTGGGAGCATTACCCGATCCGTAAGTCTCCAGTACCAATGCTTTTAGTCCGTCAATAGCCAAGGTAGCCGCCATTACGTTTTCTTGTATGCCCGGAAAGAGTTTCAATACAGCGATGTTACTGTTAAGCCAGGTATGCACCTTTAACTGCCTGCCTTCTTCGTATTGATGAATATGCATGCGGTGGAAACGGATATGAATACCTGCTTCGGCCAGTATGGGGTAGTTGGAAGAACGAAATGCATTGAAATTTTCGGCATTCATCTTGGTGGTACGGTTACCACGCATCAGGTGATTTTCAAAAAAGATGCATACTTCGGGTACAATGGGATTGCCTTCGGTATCATGTGCGGCTGCAATTTCAATGCTGGTCATTAGATTTTCTTTGCCATCCGTACGCAGTACGCCTATGGGAAGCTGTGAACCGGTAAAAATGATAGGTTTATTTAGCCCTTCCAGCATAAAACTCAATGCCGATGCCGTATAAGCCATTGTATCCGTACCGTGAAGAATCACAAAACCGAAATAATTGTCATAGTTCTCGCCAATGATCTGTGCCAGTTTTTTCCAGATCTCCGGGTCCATGTCGGATGAGTCCATAGGAGGATTAAACTGCAAAGAATCGATGGTGAAATTGAGTTGTTTCAACTCAGGAATATGATGTCTGAGCTGCTCGAAGTTGAAATTTTCGAGCGCTCCGGTTTTTTCATTTTCAATCATACCGATGGTTCCACCGGTGTAAATTAGCAATACGGAAGTATTTTGCGCTTTTCCTTGCATAATTGTACTGTTATCTGGCTTGCAAATATAGTATTAATCTTGTTATCAATGACATTTTGTAAGGCTAAAATTATTTTATAAGAAAAATAAGGCAAAAAGTTATAAATTGATTGTTTTTATTCTTACTTTTGCAACACTTATCAAAAACGATAATAGAAACAAAGAGAATGGTTCATTACTATCCACATACAACCACATCCATGTGCACCACAACCCTTAGGGGTTAGGGATAGTATTTGTGTTTCTACGTGATACACGCTTGCAATAGCAGGCAATTTCAATAAATCTTATTTTAATCGTCATTGAATTTCCTTTTGAGGGAATTAGTGTACTTAAATTAGCATCTTCATGAAAGTAATGAAATTCGGCGGAACATCCGTAGGTTCCGTGAACAGCATTTTAAGCGTAAAGAAAATAGTAGAGGCAGCAGAAGAGCCTGTAATCGTGATCGTTTCAGCATTGGGTGGTGTGACCGACCAATTAATCAATACTTCTAAAATGGCTTCTGCCGGTGATTCTCGTTATGAAGGAGAGTTCCGCGAAATTGTATTCCGCCATGTGGAAATGATAAAAGCCGTTATTCCGTCCGGAGAGCAGCAGCAGGATTTGCAGCGCCGTGTGGGTGAACTCCTTAATGAATTAAAAGATATCTTTCAGGGTATCTACCTTATAAAAGACCTCTCTCCGAAAACTTCTGATATGATTGTCAGCTACGGTGAGAGGCTTTCTTCTATTATAGTGGCAGCATTAATTCAGGATGCGGTATGGTTTGATTCGCGTAGCTTCGTTAAAACCGAAAGAAAACATGCACGACACATGCTTGATGCGGAACTTACCAATAAATTGATTAAAGAAACGTTTAAAGTATTACCCAACGTGTCATTGGTTCCGGGCTTTATCTCGTCCGACAAGGTGACTGGTGATGTAACTAACTTAGGACGTGGAGGTTCTGATTATACGGCTGCTATCATTGCTGCTGCGCTTGACGCTTCGGGTCTGGAGATATGGACAGACGTTGACGGCTTCATGACTGCCGACCCTCGCGTGATCAGTACTGCCTATACAATAACCGAACTGAGTTATGTGGAGGCAACCGAACTGTGTAACTTCGGAGCCAAAGTGGTTTATCCACCAACAATTTATCCGGTTTGCCACAAAAATATTCCTATTCTGATAAAGAATACATTCAACCCCGAAGCAGTTGGTACCATCATCAAACAACAAGTGAGCAGTCCCCTAGGTAAGGCCATTAAGGGTATTTCCTCCATTAACGATACAAGCCTTATCACTGTGCAAGGCTTGGGAATGGTTGGAGTGATCGGTGTAAACTATCGCATCTTCAAAGTTCTCGCAAAGAGTGGAATCAGTGTGTTTCTGGTATCTCAGGCCTCTTCGGAGAACAGTACCTCTATCGGTGTGCGAAATGCCGATGCTGATTTAGCTTGTGAGGTATTAAACGAAGAGTTTGCCAAAGAAATTGAAATGGGCGAAATTGGTCACGTATGTGCTGAGAAAGATTTGGCTACCGTAGCCATTGTCGGTGAGAATATGAAACACACCCCCGGTATTGCGGGTAAACTATTTGGTACGTTAGGACGTAACGGTATCAATGTGATTGCTTGTGCACAAGGAGCCTCGGAAACCAATATTTCGTTTGTAGTCGAATCCAAATCGCTGCGCAAATCACTGAATGTGATTCATGATTCTTTTTTCCTTTCCGAATATCAGGTTTTGAACCTGTTTATCTGTGGAATAGGTACTGTAGGTGATAGTCTTATCGAACAAATACGTTGCCAGCAACAGAAGTTGATGCAGGAAAACGGGTTGAAACTGAATGTGGTGGGTATAGCCAATAGCTCATTTGCCATGTTTCGCCGAGAAGGGCTAGACCTTTCCAATTATCGTGTTGAACTGAAAGAGAAGGGTATCAAGAACTCTCCCAAGATATTTCACGATGAGGTGATAAAAATGAATATTTTCAATTCGGTATTTGTTGATTGTACGGCTAATGCTGAAGTTGCAGCTTTATACAAAGACTTCCTGCAACACAATATATCGGTGGTGGCTGCTAATAAAATTGCGGCTTCTTCGAAATATGACAATTACCGTGAACTTAAGCAAGTGGCACGTCACAGGGGAGTGAAGTTCCTTTTCGAAACCAATGTTGGGGCCGGATTACCCATTATCAATACGATTAATGATTTAATCAATAGCGGTGATAAAATATTAAAGATTGAAGCGGTTCTTTCGGGTACGCTCAACTACATCTTTAATAAAATCAGTGCTGATATTCCTTTCAGCAAAGCCATTCAGATGGCGAAAGAAGAAGGCTACTCCGAACCCGATCCCCGTATTGATTTGAGCGGGAAAGACGTTATTCGCAAATTAGTGATCTTAGGGCGTGAGGCGGGTTATCGTTTGGAACAGGAGGATGTGGAAAAGCACCTGTTTGTACCGGCCGAATATTTTGAAGGCTCGCTGGATGACTTTTGGAAACGGGTTTCCACGCTTGACGCCAACTTTGAAGCACAACGCAAGTTGCTTGAAAGTGAGAAGAAACATTGGTGTTTCGTAGCCCGTTTGGAAGATGGTAAAGCGTCTGTCGGTTTGCAGGAAGTCGATGCTTCTCATCCGTTTTATGGACTGGAGGGAAGCAACAACATCATCTTACTGACAACGGAAAGATATAAAGAATATCCGATGATGATTCGCGGATACGGAGCCGGTGCAGGCGTTACAGCGGCCGGCGTATTTGCAGATATTATGAGTATAGCTAATGTTTAATGAGATGAAACATATTATTATATTGGGAGATGGCATGGCCGACTGGCCTGTGAAGTCTCTGGGAGACAAGACGCTCCTGCAATATGCGAAGACGCCTTATATGGACATGCTCGCCCGGATGGGACGCAACGGTAGGCTGCAAACCGTAGCCGATGGCTTCCATCCGGGCAGCGAAGTGGCTAACTTATCAGTTCTGGGTTACAACCTCCCTAAAGTGTACGAGGGCAGGGGAGCGCTCGAAGCGGCAAGTATTGGTATTGATCTCAAACCGGGAGAGATGGCCATGCGCTGTAACCTGATCTGCATAGATGGAGAGGTTATTAAAAACCACTCTTCCGGTCATATTTCGACGGAAGAGGCTGATGTGCTTATTCAATATTTGCAGGAGGAGTTGGGGAGTGACAAGGTGTGCTTTCATACCGGAGTTTCTTACCGGCATCTATTGGTTATCAAAGGTGGAAATAAGCAGTTAGACTGCACGCCGCCTCACGATGTGCCGTTGCAACCGTTCCGCCCGCTACTGGTAAAACCTTTGCAGGCAGAGGCTGAAGATACGGCTTCGTTGATTAACGAGCTGATCTTGAAGTCTCAGAAACTTTTGAAAGACCACCCGATCAACCTGAAACGAATAGCGGATGGCAAGGATCCGGCCAATAGTATCTGGCCATGGTCGCCAGGTTACCGTCCTCAAATGGAAACATTGTCGGATACTTTTCCCGGTATAAAGTCGGGAGCGGTTATCTCGGCGGTCGACTTGATTCGGGGGATTGGTTATTATGCCGGACTTCGCCGTTTGGAGGTAGAAGGAGCAACCGGCTTGTACGATACAAACTACGAAAACAAAGTGGCTGCTGCACTGGATGCTTTGAAAAAGGACGACTTTGTTTATCTTCACATTGAGGCCAGTGATGAGGCCGGCCACGAAGGAGATGTGGACTTGAAAATTAAAACGATTGAGAATTTGGATAGTCGGGCAGTCGGCCCCATTTACGAAGCTGTTAAAGACTGGGATGAACCTGTTGCGATTGCCGTCTTACCCGATCACCCTACTCCCTGCGAACTTAGAACACACACAAAAGATCCGATTCCTTTCTTGATTTGGTATCCGGGAATTGAAGCCGATAGCGTGCAGACTTATGATGAAGTGGCTGCTTGTGAAGGAAGCTACGGATTGTTGAAGGAGGATGAATTTATGAAAACGTTTATGCTTGCAAACAAATAACAGCTATGAAATATTACAGTACAAATAAACAAAGCCAGTCGGTTTCCTTGCAAGAAGCGGTAGTGAAAGGATTGGCTTCAGACCGCGGACTTTTCATGCCCGAAGCGATCAAAGCTCTTCCATCAAGTTTCTACGATCACATTGAAAACCTGTCTTTTCAGGAGATAGCCTATCGTGTAGCTGATGCCTTTTTTGGTGAAGACATTCCGGCAGACACATTGAAGGACATTGTGTACGATACGCTCAATTTTGATGTTCCTTTGGTGAAGGTGGAAGAAAACATCTATTCGCTTGAGTTGTTTCACGGACCCACTCTTGCTTTCAAGGATGTTGGCGGTCGTTTTATGGCCCGGCTATTGAGCTACTTTATCCGCAAAGAAGGTCAGAAAGATGTGAACGTATTGGTTGCCACTTCGGGAGATACCGGCAGTGCAGTGGCTAATGGCTTCCTCGGTGTAGAAGGCATTCACGTTTACGTGCTTTACCCCAAAGGAAAAGTAAGTGAAATACAAGAGAAGCAGTTTACTACATTGGGACAAAATATCACAGCTCTGGAAGTTGACGGTACGTTTGACGATTGCCAGGCACTGGTGAAGTCGGCTTTTATGGATAAAGAACTGAACGATCACTTGTTGCTTACCTCGGCCAACTCCATCAATGTGGCTCGTTTCCTACCGCAGGCATTCTACTATTTCTATGCTTATGCACAACTGAAAAAGATGGGACAAGCAGACAATAAAAAGGTTGTGGTATGTGTACCAAGTGGTAACTTTGGTAATATTACAGCCGGCTTGTTTGGAAAGCAGATGGGCTTGCCTGTGTCTCGCTTCATTGCAGCCAACAATAAGAACGATATATTCTACCAGTATCTGCAAACCGGAAAATACAACCCCCGTCCGTCGGTTGCTACGATAGCCAATGCAATGGATGTGGGTGATCCCAGTAACTTTGCTCGTGTACTCGATCTGTATAAAGAATCTCACGAAGCTATCTGCCGTGATATCTCGGGAACCACCTATACTGATGAGCAAATTCGTGAAACGGTGAAAACCACTTATCAGCAAACAGGTTATTTACTTGATCCGCACGGAGCATGTGGCTTCCGTGCTTTGAAAGAAGGATTAAAGGAAGGAGAAACCGGCGTATTTCTGGAAACAGCTCATCCGGCCAAGTTCCTTGAAACAGTAGAAAGTATTATTGAAAACAAGGTAACTATTCCCGCCAAGTTGCAGGAATTTATGAAAGGAGAAAAGCAAAGCTTGCCGTTGAGTAAAGAATTTGCAGATTTTAAAGCTTATTTATTGAAACTTTAAGCACAAATCAAATATCTTTGAAATCTCGTTCGGCATATTGCCGGGCGAGATTTTTTTATGACTAGCAGGTATGAGTAACTGGAAAAATGTATTTGGCATTATATGGACGGGGCAATTATTCTCCATTCTAAGTAGCTCTATCGTTAGTTTTGCATTAATTTTATGGCTAAGCTTTGAAACAGGTTCGGCTGAAGTATTGGCTTTATCAGCTTTGGCCGCCTTGCTTCCCCAATCGGTTATTGGTTTGGTTGCGGGAGTCTATATTGATCGGTGGGACAGGAAACGAACCATGATTGCAGCCGATTCTTTCATTGCATTTTGTACACTCCTTCTTGCGGTACTTTTCTTCCTGCATATGGCCGAAATCTGGCATATCTATGTACTGTTGGCATTGCGTTCTGTCGGATCAGCTTTTCACATGCCGGCTATGCAAGCCTCTATTCCTCTATTGGCACCTGCCGATCAGCTGGGCCGTATTGCCGGTATAAACCAGATGCTCGAATCGGTGTGTAACATTGCCGGTCCAGCTTTGGGAGCTTTGTTTATCGGACTGATGGACATTAGCTATATTTTGTTGTTGGATGTAGGAGGTGCTTTGATGGCATGCTTATCACTCCTTTTCGTCCGCATACCCAATCCCGAGCAGGACGAAAATAAACGCACCGGTATCTGGATCGAATTAAAAGAAGCACTACACATCGTAAAAAAGATAAAAGGCATCACACCACTGGTACTGTTTTCGGTCTTATCTACCTTTGTCATTATGCCGGTAGCAGTCCTTTTCCCCTTGATGACATTGAAGCACTTTTCGGGAGATGCTTTTCAGATGAGTGTCGTTGAGGTTGCATGGGGTGCAGGTATGTTGTTGGGAGGTGCGGTGATGGGCGTATTCTCTATTAAAACAAATAAAGTCATCCTTATCAATCTGATGTATGTACTGATCGGGTTAAGCTTTTACTTTTCAGGCATATTACCCGAAAGCGGTTTCTGGACGTTTGTGTTCCTTACTTTGGCAGGCGGAGTAGCGGGTAGCATCTATAACGCATGCTTTATTACTGTTATTCAGATACAAATACCACCCCATATACTCGGAAGGATTTTCTCCGTTTACCTTAGTCTGGCTCTATTGCCATCCATGATCGGGCTGGTGGCTGCCGGAGCCATAGCAGATGCCATCGGATTGAGTAATATGTTTATCATTTCAGGACTTCTGCTTTGTCTTATCGGACTGTTATCGTTCGCTTTCCGTTCCATGCAGGTTTTAGGAAAACCCTTGTAGCCGTTGAACAGTCTGCTTAATAGGTGCGGAAAATAAGATATTCTCCTTTAGCCTGTATGGTAAAGCTATCGCCGGTTGTTTGGTTCAAAGTACCTTGCCACCAGTTACTGAAATCGCTGAGCGGGTATACCAATCCTTCACCTTTAATGCCTATTGCGCCAAAGTTAATGAGAGAGATCTGCTCTCCGGGTACACACTCAAAACAAGTATCACCCTGAACCGGGGTGAATACACCGTAATCAGTAGCCATTTGTACATCCGCTCCCAAATGCATGTAATCCATTAGCAAACTAATGTTTCCTAGTGTGTGATCTTCCCGCTTGCCGGTGGCTCCAAGAATCAGAAGATGATTCCTTTGCTGTTGCAGACAATAAGCGACCGCCTTTGTCTGGTCATTTGTTTCCTGGTCAGTACTCGTGATAAGTATCTTTTTGAACCGTTCACGATTTTTGGGCGATATGGAATCACCGTCGCCAATTATAATAGAGGGAGTGTTGCCACGGCAGATATAGTCGTCTGCTGCACCGTCACAACAAACTACAAAGCTTGCCTGCTGCAACAATCCGGCCGGAAGCGGATGAGAAGGATATTCGCCATTGGCCAGAATAACTGTTTCAATGAGAGAATTGCTACGAAGTAAAGGGTAGTATTTCATGCTGAAATCATTTTCTTCCATTTAAAGTAGCCAAAGATAGCTATAACTGCGTAAAGACCGTATAGAAAAGCCGTAAAATCAAGTCCTTTATAGATGTATAGCCCGCAACTGACTGCATCAACAGCAATCCATGCCAGCCATTGTTCCACATACTTCCTTGCCAGCAGCCACATGCCTACAATGCTGAGTGCGGTGGTGAAACTATCCAGCCAGGGAACCGTGCTGTCGGTGAAATTCACCAAAATCCATCCGATGGCCCAAAATGCCACCACAAAAACCAATGCAAGTGGTAAGTACACACGTAGCGGTGTATACGTTACAGGTAGCTCTTTCTTATTACCTCCGCCCCGTTGCCAGATAATCCATCCGTAAACAGCTGCCAGCAAGTAATACACATTAATTCCTGAGTCGGCATAGAGTCCCGCCTCGTAATAAACAAAGATGTAGATAGCAGGCATGATGACGCCTGCTATCCATAAATAAATACTCGCCTTATACTCCAGCCATAAGTAGAGTAAGCCGATAACCGTTCCTGCTATTTCAAGGTAATCCATTAAAAACGAAGAGTTAAGTTGGCCATTACGTTAGTACCCGCCTGAGCTGCATAACCTGCGTAGTTGTAACGTATGGCTTGGTTGTTATCCATGTAATATCCGCTACCTGCATACCCATTGTTTTCATACTCTTCGTTGAATAAGTTGTAGATGGTAAAACCTACACTGGCCGATTTGGTGTGAGCCAGTTTGAAACGATAAGCCACATTCAGGTTACTTACAAAATAGGCATCGAGAATGTGCTCATCCTGTTTGGCATTACTCATGTATTGTTTGCTCACGTATTGCGATTGCAAACCGGCTTCCAAGTTCTTATAGTTGAAGCTGAACAAATTATTTAGAATCAAATCAGGTGAAAAGGCAATTGGTGTATCACCGTGTTTTATCTCAATAGGATTCTTTTCTTCGTTTTCGTACAATAGCTCGGTAAAGTTTTGTACCCGGTTTTTGCTTAACGTTCCGTTGATGTCCCATCGTACATATTTACCTAATTTCACTCCCAGCATCAGCTCAACACCCATTCGATAGCTGTTGGGTACATTGGCTGCCATTGGTTCTCCTATCTCATTCTGTTCGCCGGTCAGCACCAACTGATCTTTGTAATCCATGTAGTACAAGTTAGCACCTGCGGTGAGCCAGCTGTTAGCAAAGGTGTATCCCAATTCATAATCGAGCAGTCGTTCCGCTTGGGGATGTTCAGCCGCTTTACCATCCGTATAATTGTTACGGGTTGGTTCCTTCTGAGCAACAGAGAATGAAGCATAAGCCCGGTTGTTCTGATTGATTTGCCAGTTGATACCAGCTTTTGGATTGAGGAAGTCGAATGTTTCATCAACATTTAGTTTCTGCATTGCTGCCGTATTCCAATCCCAATTATCATTTGCTCCTTTTATCTGGTAATTGATGTGACGATACTGTACGTCACCATACAAACTGAGGTGTTTATTAACACTGTAATCAGCCTTCAAATACAGATTCCCGTCGGTCTTTTTCCCGTTATTACGATAATACTCCTGTTCCGGGTTCAATGCACCGACGTAGTTCCTTACCCAAATAACCTTTCCGAAGTGATCACCGTCATACTTATTCCATCCTCCGCCAAGAACAGCATTCAGCTGATCTGTTTTATAATTGAGCGAAAAGATAGCCCCGTAAAAGTCATTGTCCATCTTCTTTTGACGTATCAAATCGCTTTTTTCTATTGTTACTCCATCTACAATGTATGGCTTCAGTCCGTATTCAACTAACTTTCGTCCGGTTTTGTATTCCTGATAATACCCATTGCCGGGAGTGTAATGCAAACCTCCGTTCAAACTCCACGAAGGAGAAAGCGTGTGATTAACCAATAACTGGTAATGCGTTTGATGATAATTGTCGGTCTGATCATCATAATAAGCCACTTTTCCATTGGCATCTGTATAAGCTCCGGCAGGATTGTAGCGGCGTCCGTAGTTCTTCATATCCTCTTTCGAAGCATAATACCAGGCATGATATGTTTTCTCCAATCCGCTGAAAGTAATCAGTTTGATTAACGTGTTATCAGTGAAATACGCTCCCTGAAGGAAGTACGAATACAAATCCACCGAAGCCCTATCAATGTAGCCGTCGGTTCCGATGTTCGATAAACGTGCATCGAAAGCAAAATGCTTATTGATTAGTCCTGTGCCCACTTTCACGGTTTCCTTGTGCGTATTGAACGAACCATACGCACCATTAAATTCCGCATACGGCTGCATGGAAACCCCTTCGGTTTGCATGCTTACACTACCGCCAAAAGCTCCGGCACCGTTTGTTGACGATCCGGCACCACGTTGCACCTGAATATCTTTGAGTGAAGATGCAAAGTCGGGCATGTTCACCCAAAACACGGTGTGGCTCTCGGCGTCATTCATGGGAATACCGTTGGCCGTTACGTTGATACGTGTGCCGTCCGTTCCGCGAATACGTAACGATGTATACCCAATACCCGCTCCTGCATCCGAGGTGGTAAGAACCGAAGGTGTCAAACTCAGCAGATAAGGAATGTCCACACCCGAGTTCTGCTTATTTATTTGGTCTTTACTGATGTTTGTAAAAGCCATCGGTGTTTTGGCGGTGGCACGCGTTGATACAACCTCTACTTCCTGGAGGTTCACTTGTTTGAGACTGTCGTTTTGTACTTTCTGTGCAAAACTCATGGAGCCGGAAATAGCTATCCCGACCAGCATTAAAGCTCTCTTTTTCATTTTAAATAAAAAATTAAATTAAACAGAAAAGGGGACTTTTCTATTTTATCCCTCCGCCGGCATTATCCGGATCAGGTTAATGGGTATGATCTCAGCCCGTTTTATTAAGGCACCCCTCTTATTGAAATCTACTGCAAAAGTAACGCTTTTAAGTTAGAATGGTTCTATGTAATTGCAAATTTAACGATTCAACACCTCTATAACTTGTTGAATGTATAAGCCATGCATCCTTTTTCTGAGTTGACGCGAACCAGATAGACTCCGTTCTTTAGGCCACTCATTGGTATGGTTATTTCGCCCGCTACCATGGGTTTGTTAACTAGCACCAAACGTCCGTTTGTATCGGATATGTAGATGGATTTAATACAAGATTCGGCTTTTATGCAGATACGATCAGTTTTAGGATTGGAATAAATTCGAATATCAGCACCGGTTTCTGCCATATTCTCATTGGGAGTATTGCCAATAATCAGGAAGGAACTCTTGAAACCACTTGCAGCTACTAACCCATTGCCAGACGGCTCTTGAGCGGATAGTTTCCATCCGCCGGCGAGAAGTAAAAGTATGAGAGCTATTTTTTTCATACTACAATGACATGCAATAGGTTAAACAAAAATAATTATATGTTTCGGCCAAAGATAGAAGATTGATTCATTATATCCAACTAAAAAAACATAAAAAGTTCTTTTATGATGATAAATAGTTTCCAAAGCATGGTAATTGCATATTTATATGTCAATGAGATGTCGGAAGCTGTTTTTAGGGGGTGTTCTCCATTAAATTTATGTATTTATAAAAATAACCCCCTAAAAATTAGGGGGTTATTAGGAAAAACATATAATTTTGCGGCAACAACCAATAAAAAAGAGACCCTATATGTCTAAAATGCGTTTTTTTGCTCTTCAAGAGCTGGCAAACAGGAAACCCGCAGAGGTAACCAATCCATCGAACAAACTGTCTGACTACTATGCGTCACACGTGTTCGACCGTAAAAAGATGCAGGAATACCTTCCTCGTGAAGCGTTCAACGCCGTGCTGAATGCTGTAGAGAAAGGTACCCCCATTAGTCGCGAAATGGCCGACTTGATTGCTAACGGCATGAAAAGCTGGGCTAAAAGTTTCAATGTAACTCACTACACACACTGGTTTCAGCCACTAACCGACGGAACAGCCGAAAAACATGACGGTTTTATTGAGTTTGGTGATGATACCGAAGTGATTGAGCGCTTCTCGGGCAAGCTGCTTATTCAGCAAGAACCCGATGCTTCTTCCTTTCCAAACGGAGGAATACGAAATACATTCGAAGCGCGTGGTTACACCGCTTGGGACGTCTCTTCTCCCGCATTTATTGTTGATTCTACTTTGTGTATTCCTACCGTATTTATATCGTATACGGGTGATGCACTTGATTATAAAACACCACTGCTGAAAGCATTGGCAGCTGTTGATAAGGCGGCAACCGATGTATGTCAGCTATTCGATAAAAACATAGCCCGTGTTTATACCAACCTGGGTTGGGAACAAGAATATTTCTTGGTAGACAGTGCCTTGTTTAATGCCCGTCCCGACCTTTGTCTGACCGGCAGAACGCTGATGGGACACTCGTCGGCTAAGGATCAGCAGTTGGAAGATCACTATTTTGGTTCTATACCACCTCGCGTAACTGCCTTTATGAAAGAACTGGAACTGGAGTGCCACAAATTAGGTATTCCGGTTAAAACCCGCCACAACGAAGTAGCGCCCAATCAGTTTGAGTTGGCGCCCATCTTTGAGAATGCCAACATAGCGAATGACCATAACCAGTTGGTCATGGATTTGATGAAACGCATCGCTCAGAAACACAAATTTAACGTATTGTTTCACGAAAAGCCTTTCAGCGGCATTAACGGTTCCGGTAAGCACTGCAACTGGTCGCTTTGTACAGACAACGGCATCAACCTCTTTGCACCCGGTAAAAATCCGAAAGGCAATATGCTCTTCATTACCTTTATTGTCAACGTGCTGATGATGGTTTATAAGAATCAAGACCTGCTTCGTGCGTCAATATCCAGTGCCAGCAACTGCTATCGCTTGGGAGCCAACGAAGCACCGCCCGCCATTCTTTCCATCTTCTTAGGAAAGCACCTTACCAATAAGCTCGATGAGTTGGTTGAGCAGGTTGAACAAGCCGGCAATACCAAGATGACACCCGAAGAAAAGACGATTCTTAAACTAGGCATTGGTCGTATTCCCGAGATTCTGCTCGACAATACCGACCGTAACCGCACTTCGCCTTTCGCCTTCACCGGAAACCGTTTCGAGTTCCGTGCTGCAGGCTCTTCGTCGAACTGTGCGGCTGCCATGATTGCCATTAACGCCGCAATGGCTCATCAGCTGAATGAGTTTAAAGCAGCGGTAGACAAGCTGATTGATGCCGGAGTGGGACGTGATGAGGCCATCTTCCGCATACTGAAAGAAAATATTCTGGCTTCAAAAGCGATCCGCTTTGAAGGTGACGGCTATTCGGATGAATGGAAGCAGGAAGCTGCCCGTCGCGGATTGACCAACATCTGCCATGTGCCCGAAGCGTTGATGAAGTACAACGACGAACAAGCCCGCAAAGTATTGCTCGGTGAGAAAGTGTTCAACGAAAACGAATTGGCAAGCAGGGTAGAAGTGGAATTGGAAAAGTACACCATGAAAGTACAGATAGAAAGCCGCGTGTTGGGCGATTTGGCCATCAACCACATTGTGCCAACTGCTATTACCTATCAAAACAGATTACTAGATAACCTGCGCGGAATGAAAGAAGTATTCTCCGAGGAAGAGTTCAACGAGTTGAGCCACGACCGCAAGGAGTTGATTCGTGAAATATCACGCAGGGTAACCGAAATAAAAAGACTGGTTCGTGAAATGATTGAAGCTCGTAAAACAGCCAATCATTTGAGCAGTCAGGAAGAAAAAGCTTTTTCTTATGAAGAGAACGTCAGACCGTACTTTGAGCAAATCCGTGATCATGTGGATCATTTGGAACTTGAAGTCGACGATGAGATATGGCCGTTGCCTAAATACAGGGAACTGCTATTCTCCAAATAAATTGCATTATTCTTAATTAGTTTTTGTTGGATGGTGGCTGCGTTGTGGTAACGCGGCCACTTCTATTTTTTGTTATACGGAATATTGATTGTTTGCCTCGTTTTAAAAAGCGTACAGATTTCCTTTGCGTATTTCTAAGGCTCTTCTCCCAGAGAAAAAAAGTGTGGTTTACCCTCACTTACCCTCACTAACTTGCTTGAAACCCCTTGTTAGTAGGTGATGTAGAAGAGTGATAGTAAAATATGTCTACCACTAAATAGGCTGTTTTACCCTCACTATCTATCACTTTTAACTAAGACTATAGATTCATTAACTCCAATTTAACTAAAAATGCGACGACGTTTGAGCTATTCCGAGTGTTTCTTGATTAAAAACGGCAAAAAGCGACTTTATAACTCGTCGAAAATGAGATGTTGTGCATTGATAAACCTTTTTTTAGCTTCAAGGCTTTTCAATGAATCTGGTACCGAAATGCTTGTTTTCTGTTTTTGAATGTGTATATGCATTACTTTCTGTCCCTTCGTTCGGACTTGACGTTGTGCATAATCTGCATAGCTCTCTTTTCCATCTCAGCTTACATCCCTTTCTTCTGATGCTGAAATACGCTTGCTGCTCCAGTTTTCTGGGGTAAAACTTCGAGTTTCCTCGTTAAAAACTCCGAGTTTTATGGGTAGGAAACTGTGAGTTTCCCACGACGAAACTCAGGATTTGGTGTTTTGAAACAAAGTGCTTTGTTTAATGAAAGCACCTCTACTGAATGTTCAGATAGACTTTTGCTGTTTTATTTGACTGAATAAAGTACCGAATTATAATCTGGATACCCCTTGTTGATTCTTATCTTCGTTTTTTGCTGTTTAAATGTTTTCTTTTGGAAAAATTAATATGAATTATCTTTTAGTATGTATTGTTTTATTTGCTATATATGCCTTAATCATCTTTTGTGTCTCTAATGCTATGACGTAATTAGTTATTGAGCTCCTTTTCTATTTCTTTAGCTATAAATTAACTATTCTGAATTTTTTTATTTTCATGTGTTACTACTCTTTTTTCTAACTTTGAGAACTTTATTCATAAAAATTTCGTTGAATGAAGTAGAACATGCAATAAATGGACAAATGAACCTTTTTTTGCTGAATAAGTTAAATAATTTCGTAATAAGGCCTAATTCGTTGACGTTTTGAATGCTTGACATTAATTTATACTATTGTATAAACTAATATCTAATAACATTTATTATTACAATGAAAAGACTAGGATTTGCGTCAAACAAACAAACAAACAAAATGACAACGCTGACCTTTTTTGTATCTTTACTGGCCGGTGAACTTGAACAAAGCGGTCGTCACGGAACAGCTCGTGCTTACCGTAGTTCTTTGAACCGCCTTTTAGCATTTAGTGCTAATGGGCAGCTTACTTTTGCAGATCTTAACCCAGGTCTGTTGAAACGTTATGAACAACTTCTTTTATCAGAGGGGTGCAAGCGTAATACTGTTTCTCTTTACATGCGTATGCTACGCTCTATCTGTAATCAGGCTGTACGGCAAGGTATTGCCCGTATTCCCGGAGATTTATTTGATGAAGTCTTTACCGGGACAGACAGTTCAGAAAAACGAGCAGTATCTCCTTCAGTAATACGTCGGCTTAGAGAACTGGATTTAAGCGGTAATTCAACTCTTGAAACCGCCAGAGATTTGTTTCTGTTGTCGTTCTATCTTCGTGGCATTCCTTTTGTGGATTTAATCAGGTTGCGCAAAAGTGATCTCAATAGGGGCATAATTCGCTATCGACGTAGCAAAACGGGACGATTACTTACGGTGGCTGTGGAGCCTTGTGCGCAGGATATCTTTCGGAAGTACGCTCCATCTGCTGTGGGCAGTATTTATCTACTTCCAATTCTTACAAAAGAAGGTACTAGTGGGTATCGTCAGTATCAGAACGCTTTGCGACGTTACAACTTGCATTTACATCGCTTATCGGCTCTGCTGGGTATGAAAATTAATCTGACCTCTTATGTTGCACGCCATTCGTGGGCTACTGCGGCTTACCGTCAAGGTATACCAGTGGCAGTGATCAGTGAATCGCTGGGACATTCTTCTGAGAAAGTAACCTATACCTACTTGGCTTCTTTTGATAATCGAACGCTTAGCAGGGCTAATCGGGAGATTCTTTCATTGGTTTTGCCGCACAGGAATTTAAATTCGGAGGCGAACTATTTTAAAAAGTTGACGAACAATTTTAAATCCAAGGCCTACGATTAGAAAAAGATTGCGTACTTCAGGATATAAGGACAGCTTTACATTAGGAAGAATTTAGTTGATAGAAAAGAAAAATAGGTTTAATAGGCAATTTGCTGAATATCAGCGTATTATGATTGCGTACTACAAACTGTTACTTTGAAGGTAACAGTGGTGTATGCCAATGCAAATATTGAAATATTTTCATTATCAACCAAATATAATCACGATAATTTTAAATAAAATGCCTCGAAACGTTTACAAAGGTTAGTTTAAATCTATTTTATAGTTTCCTGACACGTGTTTTATAGTTTGTTATCGTCTATAAAATAAAATGTTTTGATATGTAGACAAAATGGGTTTATATATCCGGGTTTCCTTGTGCTTTTTTTTGAAAAAATAACATATAATATCTTTCATTGTTTGTTTTTTTAGACTTTTATATCCTTTTTATCGGTTACCCCTAAATGAAATGATTTTTCTAAAAAGAGAAATCATTTTTTATTTTTTATAAGATATAAACCCCCTTTCCCCAGTGAATTAATTGATTCTCACCGTGGCTATGTCTTCTATTTTGAACGTCATATATAGCACTCTAGAGCGTGCTAAAACAGCTCTTTTCTGTTACCTTCAAAGTAACGGATGCATTGGTTATATCTTATGACCTTGTGTTTAAAAATTTGGATTATTGATAACTAAATAGAGCTCTTTATGCTGACTTGCGAGATGATCAGGGTAATTTCCCTGTTAAAGCAAATAAGTAATGGTCTAGATGCTACTACAGATACAAAGAATGGTAAAGACGAACTTCTGATGGATGCAACTTTACTCGACCGTTTGTGTCGTGTAGGCCTTATTCGTGTCGCATCACAAGATGCGGATAAGCCTCTCCGTTACGAGCTAACTAAAGAGTTGCGTGAAATTAGTTTATGTGATATTTTGCGTGTTAGTGGAGGTGAAGTCCGACTTTCATTTGATGACGAAAAGGAGATATATGATCGTTACGGTGCTGCTGGTCAACAGTTGGGAGTAACTAATTACATGGCTTGCCGTTTTCTATCGCAAATTAAGCTGTCAGACATTTCGCTTCCGACCGATTCATCTGATTGTCTGGATTCGCTTTCTAAGTCGGTTGAACAATTATTGAAACAATGAAGCAACGAATGAGTATATATAATGAATAAGCTGAATCGAATAGCTCTATATGGAGTGGCAACGCTCCTCTTCCTTGTTTGTCACCTGCCCGTTGGTGCTCAGGTTCTGGTATTGAAAAGTAACTTGGCCGCCGATGCGGTGGCTTCTCCTAATTTAGGAGTGGAACTAAAGCTGGGCAGACGAATCAGCTTGGATGTGATTACCCATTACAATCCGTTTTCCTCGGGCAGAACACGTCGTTTCAAACACTGGCTGGTGCAACCCGAACTCAGGTTTTGGCGTTGCGAACCTTTCAGTGGTCACTTTGTGGGATTGCATGCACTCGTTGGTGAATATAACGTGGGTGACACGGAGTTGCCTTTGGGTATTTATAAAGGTACCCGCTCGTGGCGTTATGAAGGTACGGCTGTAGGTGCGGGCTTGTCATACGGTTACCAGTGGGTGATTTCTCCCCGCTGGGGCATCGAAGCCGAGATAGGTGCGGGTTGGGTTCGCGCCAGTTATACACGTTACCGCTGTGCTCATTGCGGAGAGCAGACCGGTTCAGGTTACAAATATTATTTGGGTCCCACCAAAGCAGCTGTTTCGGTGGTTTACCTATTAAAATAAGAGTGATAAACAAAATAAATAAGAACGATATATCTAACGAGAATGAAAAAGAATGCAATTGCGTTGCTGCTACTCCTGTTTTTTTGCGGGAGCGCTTACTGTCAGTCGGCCTACAAGGGACAACTGCAGGTTACTGACAAAGCTCTTTCTGTCTCTTCGGGCAAACTGCAGGTGAACATGGGTGTGAGCTATCAGAATCTGAAATTACCCTCGGACGAGTCCCTGACCCTGACCCCTGTCTTGCAAACCTCCGGGCAAAGTCTGGAACTTCCCTCTATTTTGCTTAACGGTCCTTTGAAACAGAAAGTTTATAACCGCAGCCAAGTGCTTTCCAAAGGGAAGAAGACACAAGGCACTAATGCTCCTTCGGTGGTGATCAAAGACGACCACGGTTCAGCTCGTCATTTTTCTTATAAGGTGCAGATACCTTACAAAGATTGGATGAAAGATGCTGTCCTAGTTCTTCGTACTGAAGAGTGCGGTTGCAATGGCAAACCGGCTTTAACCATGGAAGATAAGATAGCCGATGCGATGCCTTTACCAGCTTCACGTACTTCCGAGGTTAGTAAAGAAATAGACTACCAGTACCTGAACCTGACGAATGTTGTATCTCTTTCACAATCTCCGGATACACTGAATGTGAGTCGTGGTGTTATTTCGCTTTATAAGGAGCCGAATTTAAGCAAACTGTCTGCTGATAAATTAGATCATGAGATTTATTTTCGTCTTCGCGAGGCGATGAATTCGCTCCAAAAACGTAATGGTGTAACTGTTAAGGAGCTGGCTATTACCGGTTACGGAGCCCCAGATGGTAATTATCGCAAAAATGAAAAGGCGGGTTCCTTGCGTGCATTGGCTCTGAAAGACCACCTTCGTGAGAACTACCTTGCCGGTAACTTACCCATCCGCGTCAGTTGGGTAGCGGAAGACTGGGACTCCATTCGTACACTCGTTGCCGGGTCTGATATGCCTTTGGGACATGCTGTGTCAGACATTATTAACACGGTGGAACTGACTAAAGGGCGTGAACGCATGCTGATGCAGCTGGCCGACGGTACCTCGTATCGCTACCTTTGTGATCGCATCTTTCCGCAAGTTCGCCGGTTGGAATACGCCATCAGCTATACCGAGCGCAACATGGAAACGGCCGAGGGCCGCCGTCTCTTCGAGATGGGCTCACGCAGTTTGAAACTTTCCGAATTCTTTGCCGTGGCACAGAGCTATCCCAAAGGCAGCAACGAATACAACGATGCATTCGACTTGGCTGCCCGTTTGTTCCCCGACTCACCCGAAGCTGCTATCAATGCGGCTGCTGTGGCATTGAGTAAACGCGATGCAGTTAAAGCGCGAGCCTATATGGGGAAACACGCTACACTTCCGATAGCTTACAACAACATGGGTATCCTGTATCTGTTGGAAGGGAACCGAGACAAGGCGGAGGTTTATCTTCAGATGGCTGCTGCGGCAGGAGTCCCTCAGGCGAAAGAGGCATTGGAACTGCTGCGTAAGAAAGAATAATTAAGAACGATAAAAATAGATAATTCCATAGTATTAAAATTAAATCAGAAAACCAGATTGTTATGAAAAAGAACTTTTATCTGATGACTGCCTTTTGTGCAATCATTCTATCTGCTTGCTCTAGCGATACAGACCCTGCTACGGGTGGTGAAGAGAGTAAAATAGCCAAGTTGGAACTCAATATTTTGGGAACCACTACCCGTGCAACCGGCACTCTACCTGGGGATACCGGTGCTGAAAATCAAATCAACACCGTAGCTGTAGGTGTGTTTAATTCAGATGGCAGTACCAATACGATTGCCGAGTTTACCACTGCACAAGTGAGTGCCAAAAGCGCTGTTATAAATTGTACCCCCGGAACTAACTGTACCCTCATTGCAGTGGCTAATGCCCCTTCCGGTACATTTGCAGGAGTTGCCGATAAAACTGCCTTCATAGCCAAAACAGTTGCGCTTTCTCAGACTAACAGCGGAGGAGCACAAGTCAACACCAATTTTCCCATGTCCGCTCAGGAGACAGGTGTAAATCTTACAATTGCGGGTCCCAATAATAAAACACTAAACCTGAGCCGTCTTGTATCACGCATCTCTATTTCCAGCATCCAAACGGCTTTTGACCCTAGCGGTCAATACAAAGATGCCACTTTTACGGCTACGGATATTTTTCTTTATAATGCTAAATCAACCTCAACGGTTAATCCGGAGACTCCCACCACTACTAATCTTATTAATGGTGAAACTGCCGGTAACGAATACCTTATTAACACCTTGAACCAAGCTATTACAGGAACGGCCTATACCACTCCTTACTGGTTTTATACATTTGCCAATGATGCAACCTCTCCAACTAAATTTGTTATTAAAGGGACGTTTGATGCTGATGGAGTAACTGGAGGAGAAGAAACAGTTTATTATCCGGTTGTGGTTAATAAAAGCCAAACGGGAACTACTATAACAGGTGGAACAGGTGATGCAACCATAGCACGAAATCAGGCTTATAAGTTAACTTTGACAATCAAAGGTAAAGGGGTATCCAGCCCATCCACTGATATTGAACCGGCTGCATTGACAATTGGTGTCACCGTACAAGACTGGGCTCTTGTAATTAGCCAAGATGTTGTTTTTGAGTAACTAAAAGATGAACAGAATGAACGCCCTGACTTTTACCTACCGTATGTTTTGCTTTTTGCTTACCTGTTTGTTGCTTTTTAGCTGCATTCGTGAGCAGACAGATGCTTGTGTGCAGTATGAATTGACAGTCAGGGCGGTCACCCCTTCGGGCGAGGATGTCACCTCTTCGGGGGTTGTTACCTCCATGGATTTGTATCTCTTTGACGAGAATGGCTTTGTTCGTATGGTTCCCAGAGGTAGTTCTTCTGACTTCCGGTTTGGTGCCGAAAAGGATGAAAGCCTTACGCTGGTGGCTTGGGGAAATTTGAAAGGTGATAGCCTGAAATTACCTTCGCTTGCCGTAGGTACTTCGTTGGAAGAAGCCCGGATAGAATTGTTACAGTTGGCTACGGGTTACAACATGCCCGTTACCGACTTGTTTTACAGTCGCCAGACTCTTGGTAGCACTACCCGTGCAATGGAAAATGATACGGTCAAACTGGTAATGGAACGTCTTTCTGCTGCACTGGCTGTAAAAGTCAGCCATGCGAGAGAATACTTTGGTTCAGAGGGGACCTTACGCATTGTGGTGCGTGGTACCGGTACGGCACTCAGTTTTCTAGCTGAGCCATTGGGTGAAGAAGCGGGTTATGCACCTGTTATGAATCCCGTGAGTGACAAAGACGAATGGGTGGCTCCTCTTTTTCGCGTCTTCCCTACTAATGAAGACCAGCATATCTATATCGATTTATATCGTAACGATGAAAAGCTGTTTACTATTACTACGGACGATGAAGGTACTCAGCTTAAAGCCAGTCCAGGTAAGGAAACGTATATAAGTATTGATTTTCGCTATGCGCGAATGTTTGTGAGTATCAGTGTACTTCCTTGGGGAAGTTCTGATCAGAATACCGAGATGTAATAGGGAAGAGTTAAAAGCATAACAAACGAATAACAAACAAACACCGGTTTTCAGATCCGGAAAGATGAATTATGCAGCAATCTGTTTGGATATATTTGAATAAAATAGTTAGCATACCATATACTTTATTATTCCTATCTTGTAGTGTTGGTTTAATGCCTCTTTTTCTGAGTGGTTGCTCGGAAGACATTGCTGTATCGGGTGGCAAGACCGAAACTCAGGAAGGTAAACTTGCTGTTGTTCGTTTGGATGTGCGCGCCAATACCCCTGATAGCATTTCCACCCGTGCATTGGATGAAAATACCATTCATGATCTTCACATATTGGTTTATAACAGTTCGGGTGAACTTACAGGCAAGAGTTATAAAACAGAAGCACCTTACACCGTGACTGCCCGCAGCGGAACAAACTGTACCATCTATGCCATTGCCAATACGGGCAATTCTACTCTTTTTGACGGGACGATTGCTTCTACGGAACAGAAATTAAAAGATTTAACGACTAGTATAACTTTCTGGAACAGCATGACTGGCTCGGATTACCTGCTTATGACAGACAGCAAAGATAATGTAACAATTAATGCCGGAGATAATTCATTTACAGAAACGGACGGTATGACGGTGAAGCGGCTGGCAGCCAAGGTGAATCTGGTTATCGGTGTGGCAGCGGGCAGCGGTATTACCATTACGAACTATAAGATATGTAGCCTGCCTGTTAATTCTTACTATATCAATCGTCCGCTTACTACCGAAAGTTCAGAAACGGACAATGCCGGTGAAACAGGCACAGAACCAAATAGTACAAGTACTACTGCCCATTGGACAAACAGTGGGCTGATTGATACAGGTGGTGCCAGTAGTGTGAACACTACTTTTTATATGTTCGAAAACCGAAGGGGTGTAAACAGCAGCATTACTGCACAAAATCAAAAGATCAAGGCGAATGCACCGGATAGTGCTACCTATGTGGTAATAAACGGTGAAGCATTAGGTTATAAAGCTACTTGGAAGGTCTACTTAGGAGCCAATAATACCACCAACTTCAATATGAAGCGCAATTGCAGTTATACATATAACATTACGTTAAAACGTAATGATGTGGATTCACGAGTTACCGTTGAGCAAACTATGCCGGTTATTGTGGGCGATAAAGCAAATTGTTATATAGTTGCTCCGGGCACAGCGGTTACCATCCCGGTTGAGCGTGCCAATGAAAGCCCCATTGTCATTACGGGGGCTACGCTAACGAATGGTACATATCATCAGATCCTTTCTGAAACCACATGGACTGCCAGTTTACTTTGGGAAAGTACGGTTGGACTAGTAACGGTCAGCAATGCTACGGGTGCAGGTCCTACGGGACGTTTTGCCGTAACGGCTAACACGCCTGCGGGTAGTAATGGCGGTAATGCAGTGGTGCAGATAAAAAACAGTGCTAATGAAGTACTTTGGTCATGGCATATTTGGGTAACAAATTATGATCCTTCAAATACTTATTACACTATAAATAACGGTTATCGTGATTATGTGTTTATGGATAGAAACCTAGGTGCTACTCGAAACGATTATAGCGATACTGATGCCGGCTCTAAAGGCTTGCTTTACCAATGGGGAAGAAAAGACCCTTTTCCGAATAGTTTAGTTTGGACGACAACAGAACCGACTCTTTACGGTGAGATAACTACTGTACAATTTTCCACTACTACGGGGCTTACACAGTCAATACGATATCCAGCTCATTTTATAAAAGGTAGTGCAGATTGGTCTGATGGTAGTGATGAAACGTTATATTTATGGAATGCTCAGTCAACTGCTGCAAAAACGGTATTTGACCCTTGCCCTGCAGGCTGGCGTGTACCGCCTTTTTACGGAACTGCGGGTACTCCTTCTTCAACAGATTACTCTCCTTGGAGGTACTGGGCAAACAGCAGTGGTACCACACCATTCTCTAATTCTTATACGGATTTATCAGGTAGTACGGTTACTTACGGAGGTGTTTATGATCAAGCTTATAAAGGATATAAATTTACGCGTGCAGGAGTAGAGACTTATTATCCGGCATCTGGTGGTCGATTCAATTCCACAGGCGCGTTCGGCTTCATAGGTACCGATGGATATTATTGGTCTGCATCGCCGAATTCCACGTTTGCATACCGTTTGTTCTTCAGCTCTAGTAACGTGTATCCTGCCTATGATTCAGGTTACCGCGCTTATTGTCTAGCGGTGCGTTGCGTCAAAGAGTAATATTTTTTAGATGTTTCATTGATTAGTATAATATTTTATTTCTTAAAAGTGACGAAGTAACAAGTGTAATGGTAAGATATTTTTTGTCTTTTTGTGTCGGTTTAGTATTATTATTTCTGAGTGGTTGCTCGGAAGATATTACTGTATCGGGTATAGAAACCGAGATTCAAGAAGGTGAACTTGCTGTTGTTCGTTTGGATGTCCGTGCCAACACTCCTGATAACATTTCCACCCGTGCATTGGATGAAAATACTATTCATGATCTTCACATATTGGTTTATAACAGTTTGGGTGAACTCACAGGCAAGAGTTATAAAACCTCAGCACCTTACACCGTAACTGCCCGCAGCGGAACAAACTGTACCATCTATGCCATTGCCAATACGGGCAATTCGACTCTTTTTGACGGAGCGGTTGCTTCTACAGAACAGAAATTAAAAGACTTAACGACTAACATAACATTGTGGAGTGATATAATAGGTTCAGATTATTTGCTTATGGCGGGCAGCAAAGAGAGTGTAACAATTGATGCAGGCGAGAGTACACTTGCGAACGGTATGACGGTTAGTCGCTTGGCTGCTAAAGTAAACCTGGCTGTTGGTGTGGCAGCGGGCAGTGGTATTACCATTACGAACTATAAGATATGCAGTCTGCCTGTTAACTCCTATTACATTAATCGTCCGCTTACTACCGAAAAAGATTCCATCGATATTACCGGTGAAACAAGCGTTGAGCCAAATAATATAAATACCACCGCTCACTGGACAAACAGTGGGTTGATTGATGCAGGTGGTGCTAGTAGTGTGAACACTACTTTTTATATGTTCGAAAACCGACGAGGTGTAAACAGTAGCATTGCTGCACAAAATCAAAAGATCAAGGCGAATGCACCGGATAGCGCCACTTATGTGGTGATAAACGGTGGAGTTCGGGGATACAAAGCAACTTGGAAGGTTTATCTGGGAGCCAATAATACCACCAACTTCAACATGAAGCGTAATTGCAGCTATACATATAATATTACGTTAAAACGCAATGATGTGGATTCAAGAGTTTCAGTGGAACTTACGACTCCCGCTATTGTGGGAGGCAACTCCAATTGCTACATGATTGCTCCGGGAGGAAGCGTGAGCATACCTGTGGAGCGTGCCAATGAAAGTCCTATTGCCATTGACGGGAGTGTTTTGTATAACGGGACTTATTACCAACTCTTAACCGAAGATAGCTGGACTGCCAGTATTCTATGGCAGAGCGTAGCTGGTTTGGTAACAGTCAGTAATGCTACAGGAACAGGTCCGACAGGTAGTTTTACGGTTACTGCCAATACGCCTGCAAGTAACAACGGCGGTAATGCAGTGGTGCAGATTAAGAATAGTGCAAACGAAGTACTTTGGTCATGGCACATTTGGGTTACTAGCTATGACCCGAATAATGGCGGTACTACATACTCCCGTTCCAATGGAGCCAAAACGTATGTGTTTATGGATCGTAATTTAGGCGCAACGGCCGCTGCCACTTCCACGACTACAGATCAGGCTTCTGAGGTATCTGGTCTTCTTTATCAGTGGGGCAGGAAAGACCCTTTCCCGGGCGCAAGCAGTTGGAGTATTTCAAATGATACTGATCCCACGATTGTTTACAATGCATTGGGCACAAGCATGAATGTTTTGACTAATGTACAAACCGTTTCTGCATCTGCAAATTTTACTAACTCAGTACGTAACCCATTTGTGTTTTATAAAAATGCTTCTTCTCCCTACGACTGGTATACCAATGGTGGTTCTCAAAATAATGATTTGTGGGGTGGAGGTACCATCAGCGTTATCGCTTTCACTTCCAAAACAGCTTTTGATCCCTGTCCAACTGGTTGGCGTGTACCACCATGGACGGGTAGTAAATCACCCTGGGATGGTTACTCTGCAAATTTGTTTTCGAACTATAGTATGTTGTTTACAGGTATCGGTTATTATTCAGCTTCCGGTCTTCGGGTATATAGTACGGGTGCATTTTACAACGTAGGTTCCTACGGCTATTTTTGGTCAGCATCACCTTATTCTGCGTACGGATACTACCTATACTTCGATTCGGGTGGTTTCGTGTACCCCGCCTACAACTTCAGCCGTGCAAATGGCTTTGGAATTCGTTGCGTGAAAGATGACTGATGATGTTTCGAATATGCAATAACAGGTTATATTAAGAATGATATATTTTTTGAGTTAAGATCAAGATGGTAAATAGAATATTAGTTAAGTTTTTACTTTCACTTTTTTGTGTAGCATTTGTGTTGATATGCACGAATGGCTGTACAACAGATGCAATGCCGTTTGTACAAAACGGTGAAGGTGAACTTGCTGTTGTTCGTTTGGATGTCCGTGCCAACACTCCTGATAACATTTCCACCCGTGCATTGGATGAAAATACTATTCATGATCTTCACATATTGGTTTATAACAGTTTGGGTGAACTCACAGGCAAGAGTTATAAAACCTCAGCACCTTACACCGTAACTGCCCGCAGCGGAACAAACTGTACCATCTATGCCATTGCCAATACGGGCAATTCGACTCTTTTTGACGGAGCGGTTGCTTCTACAGAACAGAAATTAAAAGACTTAACGACTAACATAACATTGTGGAGTGATATAATAGGTTCAGATTATTTGCTTATGGCGGGCAGCAAAGAGAGTGTAACAATTGATGCAGGCGAGAGTACACTTGCGAACGGTATGACGGTTAGTCGCTTGGCTGCTAAAGTAAACCTGGCTGTTGGTGTGGCAGCGGGCAGTGGTATTACCATTACGAACTATAAGATATGCAGTCTGCCTGTTAACTCCTATTACATTAATCGTCCGCTTACTACCGAAAAAGATTCCATCGATATTACCGGTGAAACAAGCGTTGAGCCAAATAATATAAATACCACCGCTCACTGGACAAACAGTGGGTTGATTGATGCAGGTGGTGCTAGTAGTGTGAACACTACTTTTTATATGTTCGAAAACCGACGAGGTGTAAACAGTAGCATTGCTGCACAAAATCAAAAGATCAAGGCGAATGCACCGGATAGCGCCACTTATGTGGTGATAAACGGTGGAGTTCGGGGATACAAAGCAACTTGGAAGGTTTATCTGGGAGCCAATAATACCACCAACTTCAACATGAAGCGTAATTGCAGCTATACATATAATATTACGTTAAAACGCAATGATGTGGATTCAAGAGTTTCAGTGGAACTTACGACTCCCGCTATTGTGGGAGGCAACTCCAATTGCTACATGATTGCTCCGGGAGGAAGCGTGAGCATACCTGTGGAGCGTGCCAATGAAAGTCCTATTGCCATTGACGGGAGTGTTTTGTATAACGGGACTTATTACCAACTCTTAACCGAAGATAGCTGGACTGCCAGTATTCTATGGCAGAGCGTAGCTGGTTTGGTAACAGTCAGTAATGCTACAGGAACAGGTCCGACAGGTAGTTTTACGGTTACTGCCAATACGCCTGCAAGTAACAACGGCGGTAATGCAGTGGTGCAGATTAAGAATAGTGCAAATGAAGTGCTTTGGTCATGGCACATTTGGATAACGGGTTATAATCCTTCAAGTAGTAGCTACACTATAAATAACGGTTATCGTGACTATGTTTTTATGGACAGAAATTTGGGTGCGACTCGTAATGATTATAACGATATCGATGCTGGTTCTACAGGCTTGCTTTACCAATGGGGGAGGAAAGATCCTTTTCCTGGAGCTGACAGTTGGATCATATCAGATGGAGCTGATCCTGTTTCTGTTTTTAATGAATCAGGTGCAAATATGAATGTGTTAAGTAACGTGCAGGCTGTTTCTGTCTCGCAAAATTTTGCGAATTCGTTGCGTAATCCGTTTGTTTTTTATATAAGTCCGTCTTCTCCTCATGATTGGTATACCAATAGCACAGAATATCAGAACGATTATTTGTGGAATGTTGAATTAACCGCAGCTAAAACTATATTTGATCCTTGTCCGGCTGGTTGGCGTGTTCCTCCATTCTACGGAGTAGCGGGAATTCCAATTTCAACTGATTATGCGCCTTGGAGGTATTGGGTGCACAGTTATACAACTACATTTTCTTATTCTTACACAGAATCCTCGGGATCTACAGTTACTTACGGAGGTGTTTATTCTTCTACAACTTATAAAGGATATAAGTTTACGCGTGCAGGTGTAGAAACTTATTATCCTGCATCAGGTTGCCGACACGCTTATGAAGGCTCGTTTAACGCTGTAGGTGCGAGTGGTTACAGTTGGTCAGCATCACCAAATAACATGTCTGCTTACCGGCTGGGCTTCAACTCAGGAGGTACCGTGGCTCCGGCTAATTATTGGGGACGTGCTTACGGTGTTACTGTTCGTTGTGTAAAGGATGAATGATTAAATTTAGGCTATTAAAGATAAGCTCATGATGTGAATCACGGCCATTTGTTTGTTTTGTTTGTAGGGGCTATCTGAAAAGTAAGATAGCCCCTTTTTTTAGTTAGCTTCAATTCGTTAATGAGTCAATAGTTCTAGTAAATATAAAGTGTAAATAATAGGTGGTAAAATTACACGATAGAAATTTATTGATTATTTTTGTCCAGACATTAAATAATAATCAAAGTATGAAAATAGCCATCGCACAGATAGAAGCCCTAAAGGGAGATATCGAGAGGAACCTAAATAAACATGTAGCATTCATTGAGGAAGCGTTGGAACAGAACGTTGATTTGATCATGTTTCCCGAACTTTCGCTGACCGGTTACGAGCCCGAACTGGCAAAGAATTTAGCTACACATTCCGAAGATAGCCGTTTGGATGCTTTGCAAACACGAAGTGATCAGCAAAATATCATTATTTGTGCAGGTTTACCTACAAAATTGGATGAGAAGTTGTTTATCAGCATGGTTATATTTCAGCCATACAAACAACGGATTACGTATTCCAAACAATACTTGTATCCCACGGAAGTAGATGTGTTTACTCCGGGAAATACACCTTGTGTAATTGCTGCCGGATCGCAGGAGATTGTTGCACCTGCCATTTGCTACGAATTATCGAATGCGGCACATGCCGAAAAGGCACAGCGAATGGAGGCTACCGTTTACATGGCGAGTGTTTTAGATTCAGTGGGTGGGGTAGATGCCGATTTGCAAAGATTATCTCAAATAGCATCAACCTACAAAATGATCACTTTCATGTCAAATTATGTTGGCTGTTCGGGTGGGTATAAGTGTGCCGGAAAATCATCTGTCTGGAATTCGGACGGACAGCTGCTGGCTCAGCTTGACGACAAAACAGAAGGACTTCTTATATATGATACTGAAACCAAATTTGTTAATGAACTATATTATTGAACCCGGCTCCTTGAATGATGTTGATGAGTTAGAGCAATTGTACAATGAGCTAAACGATTACTTATCTGCTACGGTTAATTATCCGGGATGGATCAAGGGCATTTATCCGATTCGTGAAAATGCGCTTAACGGAGTGAAAAACAATACTCTTTTTGTGTTGCGTCATGATGAGCGCATTGCTGGTTCTGTTGTGCTCGATCATCAACCGGAAGAAGCTTATGAAGGAGTAAAGTGGCAAACAGAGGTTGGTTATGACAAAATATTTATGATCCGTACCTTCGTGGTTCACCCTGCCTTTATGCATACGGGCATTGGTCGTGCCTTAATGCGATTTTCTATTGAACAAGCGGCTTTATGTGGAATAAAATCTATCCGACTGGATGTTTACGAGAAGAATTTACCTGCTATATCTCTCTATGAAAAATGCGGGTTTCACTACATGGATACCGTCGACCTAGGCTTGGGGAATTATGGACTTCATTGGTTCAAATTGTATGAGAAATTAGTCTGACGTCCTTGTCTTGCTCGGCATGCAATAATCTGTTCAGGCTCCTAATGTCAATGCCTAAGTAAGAGGCCATGTCTGATTTGGACAATTTTAGGTTTCCCTCTTTCTGTATATCAAGCAGCTTAAGTAGTCCATACTTTGCAGAATATGCTTTTTGAAAAGAAGCTCTCTGGCTTGTTTTAATTAACCGTTCGGCTAGTTCTCCTAAAATAACATCTCTAAATTCGCGATTCTGTTCTATAAGGGAATGAAAACACGAAGTCGAGAAACTATATGCTTCAACATCTGTTACTGCCTGAATGTTGCATAAACATTTTATATGCCTAATGGCTTCTATTTCACCTACTACTTCGCCTGAACCTAGGAAATCAAAAATGAACTCTTTACAGTTTTCTTCGCTATAGAAACATTTTACCAGCCCGTTTTTTACTATTAAAACATGCTGTGTTATTTGCCCTTGCTTTAAGATGTCTGCTCCTTTTAGATACTTTTTTAACGAAACATTCTTGGAAGATTCATTTGCGTAAACCTTTTCTATAAGCGATAGTATGATATTATTTGTTTGCTGCATAGATGTTGTTAGGACATTTGTCCTTTTATGTTAGTTGTAATCGATCTACCTTTGTTCCTACAAATATATAAAATATAGTTTAATGTATGATAGATGGAATAAAAGTTGTTGCTTTTGATGCCGATGACACCCTTTGGGAAAATGAGGCGTATTTTCAAGAGTTTGAGGCGAATTTTTGTAAGATGGTAGGTTGTTACGTAACAAGTGAACAGGCTTCGGCCGAATTACTCCGTACGGAAATGAGAAATCTACATTTGTATGGATATGGAGCTAAGGGAATGATGCTTTGTATGATTGAAACAGTATGTAAAGTGGCCAAAGAAGAGAACGGTTTGAAGGCCGTGCAGGAAATACTAAAGCTGGGACATGAGTTGTTGCAAACTCCGGTTGAAATTCTTCCCGGGGTTGAAACTGTTCTTTCGGCATTGACTAATAAGTATCAATTGGTATTGGCCACTAAAGGTGATTTGCTAGATCAGGAAAGAAAAATAAGAAAATCCGGAATACAGCATTATTTTGACCGTATTGAAGTAATGAGTGATAAAACCTTGACCGACTATCAGAAAATGATTGATGGCATAGGATGTAAGCCACAAGAGTTTCTGATGATTGGTAATTCTATCAAATCTGATATTGAGCCGGTCCTAGCAATAGGAGGGCGTGCTGTGCATATTCCGCATCACATAACCTGGCAGTATGAAACACAGATTGATGGTAGTGTTTCTCATGAATTTTTCAGATTAGAAAAGATAGAGGAAGTTTTGAACTATTTATAAATAGATGCTTTCCTGAAGTTTTTAGCAAGATAGGAAAAGGACAACTGCATATCTTATCCTACCTTTTTGTCTACTTATCACTTTCATCGTATCATGAAAGCCTTTTTAGGTGAACCTTTGGGGGCTTATATCTTGAGAGTACGATTGGAAACAGCAGCCCGTTTGCTTCGTTATTCAGATCTCACGGTAGAGCAAATTGCTTATAGTATAGGATATGAAGTTCCGTCTTCTTTATCAAGGTCCCTATACTAATCTTGGAATTGTATACGATACTATTTTTGCTCAATGGTTGCCCGATTGTGGCTACGAACTTCGTAATGCATCTGTGTTTGAGAAATACATCAATGATCCGTCTCGAACAGAAGAAGAAAAACTAAAGACAGAGATTTATATCCCATTGCAGTAATTTATTTCTTATACATTTCTCTATACTGTTGTGGTGCAACTCCGGTTGTCTTTTTAAATAATCTGTTGAAATAGGAATGATCTTCATACGACAATAAGTAGGCTATGTTTTTTACCGGTATGCTTTCTGTTATTAAAATAAGTTGTGCTCTCTCAATTTTCTTTTGATTGATGTATTGCAAAGGAGTAATACCTATTTCTTTGTGGAAAAGGCGGATAAAATGATCTTTTGATAAGCAAGATATCTCTGCCAACGTGTCAATGTTCATCGGCTTATAGATGTTTTTCCGGATAAAAGAAAGTACTTTTCGGATGCGGTTGTCATTCAATTCTATTTTAGGTTTTCCTTCTTTAAGAAAGCGAGCGATGAGCTGGTACACAATGCCTCTTGATTCAACTTTATCCGAAAAAGTACGCTGCATGTTTTTGATGATGTTTTGAATAAGTGTGGGATCGTTATCGTAGCTGGTAGGATCCGATTGTGATAGCTGCATGGTGGGGTTGATGCTGCATAATCTTTTGATCAGTAGCAACTCAAACTCACCGGCGGTAATTTCTATGGGAAAGTTCCAATCTTCTAGAATGCTTGATTCTGATTGGTGATCCTCATAAATATGTAGGTAATAATGAACAAAATGCGAGTGACACACATAACTGTGAGTTGTAAATGCGGGTATAAGGTACAAATGATGCGGCTTTAATTCTTGTTTCCCTGTGGGTAGTTGAATGTAAGCACTCCCTTCGGTAACGTAATAAAGCCGGGTAAAAGGACTGCTTATATTTTGCCAATTCCAATCGGCGTTGTGAATGGCAAGTCCTACGTTAAGCACCAACAGGTGCAACTGGTCAATAGATTGTGTCATGGTATATGCAAAATAAATACATCTCTCGGCAATATCAAAGCCGGGAGTCGATATTTTCATATTCGGTCGCTCATTTATCCTATTCTTTAAGCTATTACATGCAATAATATCGATAAAAGACTATATAATAGCGCCTTTGTATTACTATGATGTTGTCCTGCTTCATATCTTTGTAGCATTCAAAAATGAAAAACAGATAAAAGAATCATACCATGAAAACAAAACATTTTCTATTTGCAGCCATATTCTTATTATTTGCAGAGATGACAGGTGCACAGAACTATCAGGTTCCTGTTTCTGAGAAAGATGAAAAGATGATGGAAGGGAAATTCAAACCGACTTGGGAGTCTTTAAAAAATTACAAGGTGCCCGAATGGTTCCGGAATGCTAAGTTTGGTATTTGGGCACATTGGGGACCTCAATGTGTAGAGGGGTCGGGCGACTGGATGGCCCGTTCGCTTTACATGGAAGGTTCAAGGGAATACAAATATCATCTGGAGCATTATGGCCATCCTTCTGAAGTTGGTTTTAAAGACATCATCCCCCTGTTTAAAGCAGAAAAATGGAACCCGGATAAGTTAGTTGCCCTATACAAAAAGATTGGTGCACAGTACTTTTTTGCCTTAGGTAATCATCACGATAACATGGATCTATGGGACAGTAAGTATCAGCCTTGGAACTCTGTAAACATGGGCCCTAAAAGAGATATTCTGGCAGAATGGGAGAAAGCTGCACGTAAATATGAATTGCCTTTCGGTATTAGTTTTCACGCTGACCATGCGTGGATTTGGTATGAACCATCACAACGTTATGACAGATTGGGCCCAAAGGCAGGTATCCCTTATGACGGAACTTTGACCAAAGCCGATGGTAAAGGAAAATGGTGGGAAGAATATGATCCTCAGGATTTGTATGCCCAAAATCATCCGTTGAGTAAAGGTAGTTGGAGTGATGGAATGATTCATCAACAATGGGGATGGGAGAATGGCGCTTGTGTGCCTACTCAGGAGTATATTACCAACTTTTACAATCGTACGCTTGATGCTATCAACCGTTACAATCCTGATTTGATTTATTTTGATGTGACCGTTGCCCCTTTCTATCCGGTGAGTGATGCCGGACTAAAGATCGCCGCTCATTATTATAATCATAACATGGCTACACATAAAGGTCGTTTGGACGCTGTCATGTTTGGTAAGATATTAGATAGTGAGCAACGTAAAGCGTTGGTCTGGGATGTGGAACGTGGAGCACCCGATAGAATTGTTGATGAGCCCTGGCAGTCATGTTCTTGTATTGGTGGATGGCATTATAATACGTCAATATATGAAAATAACGGTTATAAATCGGCCGCGTCTGTTGTTAAATTACTCGTTGATATTGTAAGTAAAAACGGAAACTTGCTGTTGAGTGTTCCTTTGCGTGCAGATGGTACATTTGATGAAAAAGAAGAAGCTATATTGAATGACTTTGGCGATTGGATGACTGTTAACAAAGAAGGTATTATCGATACTCGTCCCTGGAAAATTTTTGGAGAGGGACCTATAGCCGAATCTACTGTTCCCATGAATGCGCAAGGGTTCAATGAAGGAACTTACAACAAGGCTACTTCCAAAGAAATACGTTTTACGCAAAAAGATAAAAACTTATACGCTACGGTTTTGGCATGGCCGGAAGAGAAGCAGGTCATCATAAAATCATTGGCAAAAGGCAATACGTTGTACCCCGGTAAGATTAGCAAAGTCGAACTATTGGGATACGGAAAAGTAACATTTACTCGTACCAACCAGGGTTTGATCATTAACATGCCCGATAAACAGACTAATAAGATTGCTCCTGTATTTAAAATAAAGTAATATGAGTGATAAAGGGTACCGGGTAAAAGAGCACGATTGTTCCACGAAAAGATATTGTCAGACAATGGAGCTGAAAGATGTTCCGGAGTTGATACAAGAGTACATTATGTTTCATAGTCAAGCGTATGCATGGCCTGAAATCAGGGAGGGTATTCGTTCGGTTGGTATCTTAGAAATGGAAATCTACATCTCGGGGAATCGTCTATTCATGATTGTTGAAACTCCGCTTGATTTTGATTGGGATAAGGCGATGGCGGAACTAGCTACTTTGCCTCTGCAAAAAGAGTGGGAAGACTATATGGCGGTCTTCCAACTCTGTAAGCCGGGTGAAACTTCAGCAGAAAAGTGGAAGAAGATGGAGCGTATTTTTTATTTGTATGAATAATGCTAAACCTTTAAATGATAGTATGAGTTTTCGTAAATCGCTTCAAATCCTAATTTTTGAGCTAGTTGGTATGATCCAACATTTCCTGACCTACAGGCCCAGACCGGGCAGTAATTATTCTCTAAACAATAATCTATTAATGCGCAACATACTTTATAGGCGAAATGCTTCCCTCTATATTGCTCACAAGTTTCTATGCCTAGCTCTAGCGTGTTTTTTTCAATATAAGCACCGAAAGCGATGGCTGCGAGTTTGTTTTCGTAAAACAAACTATATCCTATGCTATGGGTTATGAAGTCCTCGGAATTGTTCCAAAACATTGATGGTATAACGGTTCCTCTCATCTCGTTGAAGTCTGCGGAAGAGGTTTCCCTAATCTGAATTTTATCAACTTCTGAATCGTTTTGAAAAATTTGTTTGTTTTGGTAAAACTTATCTTTGTTGAACTTAAAATGAGTTCTTTTGTGGTATTCAACAATTGGTTCTGTTTCCCCAAATAATTTCTTAATAGTAGAGCCCCATTCATTAGGATAGGCTTGCATCCATTCATCTTTTATTCTCTTTCCGCTTGAATTGAATACGTAACTCCTGAACTGGTTATTGAATTCATTATTATCACTTTTTCCAAATAACAAAGACATGCCATAAGGATGTATCACATAAAATGTTTGAGGATTTTCCGCATTATCTACATATATTTGCCCTTTTACTTTTTGGTCAATTACTGCGCGGGCAAATAAACTGTTAATTTCAACTTTTAGAATGGGATTGATTACTTTGGAGTAATCCTTTATGTTTAACTGTATCATAATAATGATGAATTGGTTTATTTGCAAATATATACATAGACAGCAATATAACATGAAGTCTGAATTAAAAAATAACTTTGATTTCTTTCTTGTTATTAAATAACGTGAGTTCGATGAAATCTTTTTGATTGATTTGTACGCTCTTAACGCACGATTGGAGAGATAAATGATTGGGACTAAATCCTATATTTGTACCTTTGTACTAAAAAATAAGAACCTCACCGGGGGATTGTGATTTCAGGTCAGCCTGTTATACTAGATGCCGGAAGTGTCACTACCGTAATTTATAACTTATAAATATACTTTTATGAAGAGATTCTTTTACTTTATCGCCCTGCTTATAGCGGCTTTCCTTGCAGGCAGCCCGCTGAAGGCGCAGGTCTCATTCGGAGATGCGAAACTATTTAATGAACATTGGCTGTTCAGCCTGTCGGACGACTCCACGTTTGTTCGCCCGGCTTTTGACGACAGTCAATGGAGAAAACTGTCACTACCACACGATTGGTCGGTTGAGGCTCAGTTGTCACCCACGCTGGCTAGTTGCACCGGCTACCTGCCGGGAGGAATTGCATGGTATCGCAAACACTTTAATATAGCGGATAAAGCCGCCCGTCATTACATTTATTTCGAAGCGATTTATAACCGCAGTGAAGTTTACCTCAACGGACATCTGTTGGGTAAGCGTCCCAACGGTTATATCTCGTTTTTGTATGACATGACTCCTTACCTCAAAGAAGGAGACAATGTATTGGCTGTTCGGGTTGATCACAGTCGTTATGCCGATTCACGTTGGTATACCGGCTCGGGTATTTACCGGGATGTATGGATGATTGCAGCTCCCGATACTCATTTTGCTCAATGGGGAATAGGCTGGCACGCCACTTCAATAAATGATAAAATGGCTTCGGTGGTGGTCGACATGGAGGTTGAAAAACATGCAGCCACAACTGCCCGATTAGAAGCACAGGCCACCCTTTTTGATGCTGATGGCAAGCAGGTTGCCAGCAAACGCGTTCGCGTGTCCGACGGTAAAAAAGGGATGACGAAAGAAACTGTTACGTTGAAAGTTCCCAAACCGCAAAGATGGGATTTAAGCTCTCCCTATCTTTACACATTGAAAACAGAACTTTTAAGTAATGGAAAACGTATCGATGGTAGTGAAACTAAAGTGGGACTTCGAACTTTGAAGTTTGACGCTGACAAGGGCTTTGCGCTCAATGGCAGATGGATGAAAGTGAAAGGCGTTTGTCTGCATCACGATGCCGGTTTATTAGGAGCTGTTGTTCCGCATGACGTGTGGAAACGTCGTCTGCAAAATCTCAAAGAAATAGGTGTAAACGCTATTCGTATGAGCCACAACCCGCAAGCACCCGTGGTTTATGAGTTGTGTGATGAATTGGGATTGCTTGTTATGGATGAGGCTTCAGATGAATGGGAGTTCCCAAAACGCAAGTGGCTGCAAGGATGGAATGTAGGCAAGCCTGGTTTCGATGGTACTTTCGATTTCTTTGAAGAATGGATTGAGCGCGATGTGACTGATATGGTACGCAGAGACCGCAATCATCCCAGTATTTTTATGTGGAGCATTGGCAATGAAGTTGATTATCCTAATGATCCTTATTCGCACCCCATATTAGACGGGTCAACCATCAGTCAGCCCATGTTTGGAGGATATGATCCGAAAGCTCCCGACGCCATGCGAATTGGCATTATTGCCAAACGACTGGCAACTTGTGTACGTGCTGTAGATACTTCTCGTCCGGTAACCGGTGCGTTGGCAGGAGTGGTTATGTCAAACCAGACTGCTTATCCGCAAGCTGTTGATGTCGTTGGGTACAACTATACCGAGGATCGTTATGATCAGGATCATGCCACCTATCCCAAACGTATCATTTACGGTAGCGAAAACCGTTCTGATTATGAAGCTTGGTGTGCTGTGCGCGATAAAGAATTTATCTTCGGTCAGTTTATCTGGACAGGAACCGATTACCTGGGGGAATCCGGCAGTTGGCCTTCACGCGGACTTTACACAGGTTTGCTTGATCTGGGTAGTTTCACCAAACCTCGCGGACATTTCCGGGCTTCTCTCTGGTCAGAGAAACCGGTTACTTACATCGGAACTTATCCCAAACACAATTACCTGTCTATCGATGCATGGGATAGCTGGAATTATGAAGCCGGACAACCTATTCGGGTGGTTTGTTACACCAATGCACCACAGGCACGCTTGTTGCTGAACGGGAAAGTTGTGGGTGAAATGAAACCATACGATCAGAAAACAGGGATTATCAGTTGGGACATTCCTTATCAGGCCGGTGAGTTGGTAGCCGAAGGTTGCGACAAAGACGGCCGCGTTATGTCAAACTACTCTATTAAAACATCCGGTCGTCCGTATGCGTTAAAAGTAACTGCCGATCGTGCAACCCTTTCGGGTGATCGAGCGGTAGCTCACATAACCATTGAGGTGGTTGATGAAAATGGCATTGCTGTTAAGCTGGCCGACAATAACATTACATGTGAAGTTGAAGGCCCTGCCAAATTACTCGGATTAGAAGGATCGGATAATCAGGATATGGGTGATTATACCGATAATCATCAACGCGTCTATCGCGGACGTTTATTGGCTTATATACAGTCGGTCGGCAAACAAGGACCGGTGAAGGTGAAATTCACATCACCCCTTTTACAAGGAGCAGAAGTGTCCTTACAAGTAGAAAAATAAAACAGGGGATATTGTATTTTGCTTGTTTATCATTTGCCAAAGCCAAATCGCTAGTTCAATCATTAGCGATTTGGCTTTTTAACTATTTGAACTTTATCGAATCATGCCAATATAAAGTGTAGTATTTGGAAAAACAACATAAGGAACAAGAAGCTTGCATTGAGATTGTTAATAATGAACAATTACCTTATCTTTGTGCTGGAAGTAAGGTCTAATTGGTCTTCACCATTTGATTATAATGAAAGTCTCATGAACCCAACGAATGCTATTGTTAAAGGATCAATGATGTGGAATTTGTGGCACGGTTGTCATAAGTTAAGTCCCGGCTGCAAGCACTGCTATGTTTATCGTGGAGATGCCAAACGCGATATAGATAGCTCGGTGGTAACACAAACTAAGAATTTTGATTTGCCTTTACGCAAGAAACGTAACGGAGATTATAAAGTTCCTGCGGGAACATTGGTATACACCTGCTTTACTTCCGACTTTTTTGTTGAAGATGCCGACCCGTGGCGTTCGGAAGCTTGGCAAATGATGCAACAACGCAGCGATCTCAATTTCTTGATTATCACAAAACGTATTGATCGCTTTGCGCAGTGCATGCCTGAGGACTGGAACGATGGGTATAATAACGTTACCATCTGTTGCACGGTGGAGAATCAGGCATGTGCCGATTATCGTTTACCAATTTACAAAGAAGCACCCATTAAGCATAAAATCATCATCTGTGAACCACTTTTGGAAAAAATAGACTTACAACCTTTCAATATTGGCACGTGGATTGAACAGGTGGTTGCAGGCGGAGAGTCGGGAAGCGAATCTCGCCCGTGCGATTACGACTGGGTGATGGAACTTCGTAACGTATGCATGGAACACAACGTTTCATTCTGGTTTAAACAGACGGGTGCAAAGTTTATTAAGGACGGTAAACTCTATTCCATCAAACGCCAGTTTCAACATTCTCAGGCACGTAAAGCAGGGATCAACCTTTAGTACTCTACCTTTTCGAACTTATATCCTAATCGTTTCAACTCAATGGCAACTCCTATGCGAAACAGGACCTTCACGGCGCGTGCAAAAACATAAAAAGCCATCGGACTTTGAGGCTCTATCTGTTCAGCCCTAATGAGTGCCACCGCTGTCTGTGCACTTCTGCGAATCATACTTTCCAAATTCTGAGCCTCTTCGCTATCCAAGGGGATACCTAGCAAATCCCTTACTATATGTTCATCCATATCATCAAAACCCTGTTCGCCATAGAACGATTGGTATGCAGCTTTCGAAATGAAATCCCAATCAGTGTCCCATCCGTAAGCAATGGCTAAACCCAGATAAGCAGCCCAAGCGACCGATACAGTTGGATATTCATTGATTTGTCCCACGGCATCTGCCATGTATTCTGGTGCCAGCACATTCCACTGATTGTCTATGTCATCGGTGGCAAGCAGTTTACCATCTAGCATGTTGTATGATGTACACAAGCGCAGCAATTCCTCCTGCAGCTTATCTTCAAAACTATCTAAATACTCTTTATCCATTTTTGATTCATTAGAACTTACCCATATTACTAAGGCTGTAAGTATGATATTGATTTTGTATATTACGTAATTTACATGACGCAAATATACGTAATATACATTCAAAAGCCTAGATTTTCTTACCGATATAGAACACATATCCGTAGAACTCTTTGTATTTGGAGTACAACTCCTTCTCATACCGTTGGCCGGCAATCAGTTCTTCTGCCGTTAGGTTACCTGCATGCTTCTGTAGAAATGCCTCCTGAATTTTGCTGCACGGAGTAAAATAATGCTCAGTCCAACAACTCTCCGGCAAAACAAATGTTGCAACGGGCAAATATCCTGCATCCTGCATTTGAGCAACTTTATGAGAGATAGTGTCTATTTCAGGATAGTGCGCCATCCAAAAATCATATATTTCATCGGGTCGTTGGGCGGTAAACCAAGAACCTTCAGATACTGCAATATATCCTCCTGTTTTCAGGTAGTCGCGCCATTCTTTCATACCTCGTTCGAAACCGATGTTATAGATAGCTCCTTCACACCAGATAAGATCCAGAGATTCTTTCTCAAATGGCAATTTGTCCATCGAACCTACTACACCTTTCACCCGGTCGGAAAGACCAAGTGAGCCTGCATTTCGGTTGAATATATCAATAAAATCGGGGAAAATATCTAGCCCTGTAACCTGACCCGTGGTATGTTTGGTTAGCGTCATAGTTTGCCCGCCCGTTCCACACCCCAAGTCTACAATCCGAGATTGTGGAGAGAGATTATCAATAAATCCTAGTGCCTTTATGGTTGCTTCGGGGCTACCGGGTCCTTGACGTTCAACGTTTGAGAAATACTCACAGATTAAATTAAAATCGAAATCGTGAATTGTTTTATTATCGTAACTCATTGTTTTGGTGTATTGGCATACGTGCGAAAACATATCAATGCTATTCAACATCGTATGCAGATTAAAAACTAAAATAATAGTAATAGAAAAATAACCCTCGAAAAGAACTATTCGAGAGTAAACGAAAGGACAACCTGTATCAAACACACAGATTGTTTACTACACCAAATCCAAATTCAATGTTATTGTCATGATGCAAAGATATAAAATGTTTTTTGTGAAATCGAAGAATTTTGATTATTATCGCTGTATCAGTATAGATATGGTGTTTTTCTTATTCAGATTATCTAAAATTTATGCTTAACATGACAATCCATCAGGATTTCGGTATGATCCAATTTATCCGTTTTTAGTGAAGTAAAAAAGAAAAAGGAGCTCAAAATGAACTCCTTTCTTTTGGTGATCCGCCTGGGGCTCGAACCCAGGACCCCAACATTAAAAGTGTTGTGCTCTACCAGCTGAGCTAGCGAATCAATCCTTTATTGCTGTTAAGCGGGTGCAAAGATAGGGACTTTTCTTTTAAATGCAAGCATTTGGCGGGGAAATATTTCATTTATTTTTCGGTATAATCGCTTATCTGCTCATTATCAGAGGATTCCGTAGGTGAATTATTTTCTTGTCCACGTCCTATAATATAACGCTGGTAATACGAAAGTAGCAAAGTGGTTATGGGTAGTGCAATGATCATACCGAGCATGCCCATCAACGATCCCCAAATGGAGAGCGATAGTAAGATGATGGCGGGATTCAGTCCGGTAATCTTTCCCATGATGCGGGGAACCAAGAAGCCGTCTTGTATGAGTTGCACCACGGCAAACACTACCAGTGCCATGGCTATGATTACCCAAAAGTTTTCTCCCGTCTCAGCAGCTTTCAGCATGGCAAGGGCAATGGTGGGTATGAACCCGATAATCTGAAGATACGGAACTAGGTTCAATACACCGATGAATAATCCCAAACCTATGGCCAGGGGGAAATCTATCAGCAGAAAGCCGATGCTGAACAGTATGCCTACACAAAATGCCACCAATGCCTGTCCCCTGAAATACGTATTCATGCCTTTTTGCATGTCACTGACCAAAGTCGCCACGAAGCCCCGGTATTTTACCGGCAACAGGTGAATCCAACCTTCGGCTATTGATTCATAGTCGAGCAGAATGAACACAATATACAGCAGTATGATGAACGAGGCGAAGATGCTGAATAGAAAGTCGATGGAATCAGATAGCATAGCCCATAACTTGGGCATGATGTTTTTAGCCATGTCCGACAGGTTTTCTTGGCTAAACAATTTGTTTACTGCCTCTGCATCAATGTTCTGCCGGATGAATTCAGACAGGTTGTGAGGTATGGTGTTCGTGTTCAGTTCATCAGTAAAGTACATGACCAACAGGTCGTTCACGCGGGTAAACTCTTCCATCACCGGTGGAACGAGTAGGAAGGCAGCAGCTGTTCCTACGGCACCTATAGAGGCAAATGCAGCAAAAATGGAGAGGAGGCGGTTGCGCAACCTTAATGTATATTGAAAGAACTTAACCAGTGGATAGAGCAGGTAAGCAATGAGCCAAGCAATGAAGAACGGCAGCAGTACGCCGCTCAGCCGCTCTACCAACATCAGTATGCCAACTATGATGGCCATGCTCAGGACCATCCGTATGAAACTGTCGAATGTGATTTTCTTCTCGAGCATGGTCGGGTAAGTTAGAGGTTATTCTTATCTTCTTCTATAGCCCGGTTATAGCAAGTGCGGCAAAGGGGTTCGTATTCGGCGGTTTCACCCAGCAAAACCTGTTTGTCGCTCTTCACGGTACGGTGAGAGAAAGAAGCAAGCTGTCCGCATTTCATGCAGATGGCATGCACCTTAGATACTTCGTCGGCAATGGCACAAAGACCCGGCATGGGGCCGAAAGGCTTACCCTTGAAATCCATGTCAAGTCCGGCAATGATTACGCGTACTCCGTTGTTGGCCAATTGATTGCATACATCAATCAGTCCGTCGTCAAAGAATTGTGCTTCGTCAATGCCCACAACATCTATTTCCGAAGTGAAGAGCAGAATACTGGCCGAAGAATCAATCGGTGTGGAAGCAATGGTATTGCTGTCATGTGACACCACGTTCTCTTCCGAGTAGCGCACGTCGATGGCCGGTTTGAATATTTCAACCCTTTGTTTGGCATACTTGGCGCGCTTCAACCTGCGGATGAGTTCTTCTGTTTTGCCCGAGAACATGGAGCCGCAGATTACCTCAATTCTTCCTCTCATTTTTGTTTCATGTATCTGATCTTCCGAAAATAGTACCATTTTAAAGTGTGTTATAATTAGCTGCAAAAATAACACTTTTGTTGGCTTAAAGATATTATTTCATTATTTATTTCTACATTTGCGCTATCGTTCGCAGATGAAAATGATATGCAAACATTATTGACTGATATAGAACTCGATATAAAGGAACTGAAGTATCTCATAGATACCATTGAGCGCGATCCGCAATCGCCCTTGAAAGACGTGGCACGCCGTAGCATACGCCAGATGCATGCGCACCTGGATGCCTTGGCGCAACAGCTTGATGCGCAAATACCTGTTACATCAGAAGAACCGGCAGTTCAGCATGTTTTTTCGGTGCAACCGACTGAACCTGTTGAGCCGATTGTGTCTGAAGAGGTTGTTGTTCCGGTCATACCGATTGTTGAATCGGGTCCAACTGTGATTTTGGCCGACAGGATTAAAAGGGCGGGAAGTCTGCGAAAGGCGATGAGCCTGAACGATACGTTTCGTTTTGCGAGAGAACTTTTCGGGGGCGACTCTGATAAAATGAATGAAACGTTGCTCCATCTGGAGGGGTGCTCTTCTGCCGATGAAGCAATAAGATATGTATCTTTCGCCGTGGATGATCAGTGTGACGAGGAAACGCTGGCCGACTTTACGGAGTTGATAAGGAAATTCTATAATTAACAACGACATGGGAAAACTGTTTGTAGTGCCTACGCCGGTAGGAAATCTGGAGGATATGACCTTTCGCGCTATTCGGGTGCTGAAGGAGGCCGATCTGATTCTGGCCGAAGACACGCGTACATCGGGTATTCTGCTGAAGCATTTCGAAATAAAGAATGCCATGCAGTCTCACCATAAATTTAATGAACATAAAACGGTAGAGAGCGTTGTTAATAGAATAAAAGCAGGTGAAACAGTGGCGCTGATCTCGGATGCCGGTACGCCGGGTATTTCCGATCCGGGCTTTTTGGTGGTACGTGAGTGCGTGCGCAATGGTATTGATGTGGAGTGTCTGCCGGGGGCAACTGCATTTGTTCCGGCTCTTGTGGCTTCGGGGTTACCCAACGAACGGTTTTGTTTTGAAGGTTTTCTTCCCCAGAAGAAGGGACGCATGACGAAACTAAAGTCGCTTACCGATGAACCGCGTACCATGGTCTTTTATGAATCACCCCACCGCTTGTTGAAAACGCTCACCCAGTTTATGGAATATTTCGGGGCTGAACGGCAGGCTGCTGTTTCGCGCGAGATTTCAAAACTGCATGAACAAACCGTGCGAGGCACGTTGGCTCAACTGGTGGAACACTTTACCGCAACCGAGCCGCGTGGCGAGATTGTGATTATCTTAGCAGGAATAGACGATAAAAAATAACTTAATTAAGAAACGTAAAATTAAAGCGTATGAAAAAGTTAGTAGTATTAATTATGTGCGCAGCATTCTTTGCTTCTTGTAACAATAAAGGTGGAAGCAGTGAACAACTTAGAGCTGAAAATGACTCACTCTTGAGCGAATTGACACAACGCAATTCAGAGCTGGACGAGATGATGGGTACATTCAATGAAGTTCAGGAAGGATTCCGTCAGATCAATGCCGCCGAAAGCCGTGTTGATTTGCAAAGAGGAACCATTACTGAAAATGCGGCTTCTGCCAAACAGCAAATAGCCTCTGATATCGAGTTCATTACCAAGACAATGGAAGAGAACAAGGCACAGATTGCTAAATTGCAGTCTATGTTGAAGAATAGCAAAAATAATTCGGCTCAACTGAAGAAAGCGGTTGAAGCACTTACTGCCGAACTGGCTGCCAAGACTCAACGCATTGAAGAGTTGCAGGCCGAACTGGCTGCTAAGAATATCCGCATTCAGGAGTTAGACGAAGCAGTTACCGGACTGACAGCTGACAAGGAGAATCTTAGTGCCGAAAATGAAGCGAAAGCAAAAACGGTTTCTGAACAAGACAAGGCCATCAATACCGCCTGGTATGTGTTTGGAACCAAAGCGGAACTGAAGTCTCAGAAGATTTTGCAGAGCGGTGATGTCTTGAAGAGTTCTGATTTTAATAAGGACTACTTTACACAGATTGATGTTCGCACTACCAAAGAGGTAAAGCTTTACTCCAAACGTGCAGAAGTGTTAACCAACCACCCGGCAAGTTCTTACACACTTGATAAGGACGACAAGGGTCAGCTTACTCTTCGCATTTCCAACCCGAAAGAATTTTGGAGCGTATCTAAGTATTTGGTTATTCAGGTGAAGTAAATATAGAACCTGGTTTTAATGATAGCCGGTATGCTTCACGCTGATGAGCATACCGGCTTTTTTTCTATCTTATCAATGAAGTATAAAAATCTGTTTTTTGATCTGGACGACACGCTTTGGGCGTTCTCACTAAATGCCCGAAATACGTTCGAAGAAATTTATCACAAGTATCAATTTAATCGGTACTTCGACTCGTTTCATCATTTCTACTCCATCTATCAGGATATCAATGTGAAGTTATGGGCGGAGTATGGCGATGGCAAAATAACCAAGCAGCAGCTTAATAATGAACGTTTTTACTATCCGCTCAAGAGTGTGGGTGTGTTTGACGAAACATTGGCGCAAACCTACTCGGCCAATTTCTTTGAGCTGATTCCAACCAAGAGCGCACTGATGCCTCATGCCAAAGAAGTGCTGGAATACTTGGCACCTCATTACAACCTCTACATCTTGTCGAACGGTTTTCGCGAACTTCAATTCCGCAAGATGCACTCGGCAGGCATTGACGGTTATTTCAAAAAAGTGATTCTTTCCGAAGATATCGGTGTGATGAAGCCCTGGCCTGAAATCTTTCACTTTGCCCTCTCAGCTACGCAGTCGGATCTGAATGAGTCACTTATGATTGGCGATAGCTGGGAGGCTGACATTACCGGAGCACACGGTATTGGCATGCATCAACTATACTACAATGTAAAGGGTACAGCCGATGTTCCTTTTCAATCAACCTATGAGGTTAGCAGCTTGAAGGAAGTGATGGGAATATTATAGAAAAAACGCCTGCGTCCTCATAAAATGATAGAAAAAAAGTATCACCAAGTATCACCAATCTTGCAATGTCTTGATTATCAATTTCTTATGTGTGACACTTGGCTAAAAAAAAGCCTCACCAAGTATCACCAAGTATCACCAACTTTTTTGGCGATTATTCCTTATAAACATACATCTGTTTGTTGTTTGTATATAGGACTTTTCGTTAGTTTCTTTATGTATTTATTTTGCGGATTAGCCGTTTTCGTTACATTCGAAACTCCGCAGTTTGTGCCCTGTAATAACCTAATAACCACAATGGTTTGGAATTAACACGGTGTCTCGCGCCGGTTCGCACGGTAGCAAAAGGTTCCTGAGAAACCGTGTTATGACCGTAAGACGGTTGCTCATGAACCAAAAGACGGTTTATGATTTAAAATTGCTCGTTATCTTTTTGAAAAAGTCGGTTATGTTTTTCAAAAAGTTGGTTATGTTTTACCAAAGTCTTGCCGCTCCTTGTCGCATATATTATGCGTGATACTTACTGAGTCGCATTATAAATGTAAAAATGCGAATTATCTCTTTCTGCTGTCTTTCTGCTGTTTCTTTCTCGTTAAATTGCTAATTTATGATTCCTCAATTTGTTAGGTATTTACCTATGAATTGTAGTTTATAACTGTTTTTTCTCTGTTTTATAACATCAATTAGGGTTTGTTTTTAACAATTTGTTATATATTTCGGCTTTTATTTCGAAAATCCTTGTTTTTTCATATAATATTAATAAATTTGCAATTTGTTAGAGTATAGAACAAATTAATGTTAAGTTAAACTTTAAGAGAAGAGAATTTATGAAAAGAAAATTAATGTTGTTATTAACCTGCCTTTTTGTAGGTATCGGTTTGGTAACTGCTCAAACTCAGAAAGTAACAGGGACTGTTATATCTGAGGAAGACGGCTTGCCGGTGGTAGGAGCCTCTATTTTGGTTAAAGGTACTACAGTAGGTACCATTACTGATGTAGATGGCCAATTTACGTTGTCAAACATACCTTCTTCAGCTAAAGTGCTGCAGATTTCATATATAGGTATGCAGAGTCAGGAAGTGGCAATTAAACCTACGGTGAAAGTTGTTCTCAAATCTGATGCAGAGATTCTTGACGAAGTTGTGGTTGTAGCCTATGGTACAGCCAAGAAGGGGTCTTTTACAGGTTCGGCTTCTTCTGTTAGCGGTGAAAAAGTATCTAAACTTCAAGTGTCTTCTGTTTCTAAAGCACTGGAGGGGGCAGCTCCCGGTATACAGGTAATTAATCAATCTGGTCAACCTGGTGAAAATGCGAAAATAAGAATTCGTGGAGTCGGTTCTTTTAGTGCTTCTTCTGCTCCGTTGTATGTTGTTGACGGAATGCCATTTAATGAAGAAGCTGTAAATACAATTAATCCCGCAGACATAGAAAGTATATCAGTCCTTAAAGATGCAGCGTCCGCCTCTTTATACGGGTCGCGTGCTGCAAATGGAGTCGTTATGATTACGACGAAAAAAGGTAAAGCTGCTAAAACTAAAGTTTCTGTTGATGCACGTTGGGGGATTAATTCAAGGGGGATACCAGAATATAATATAATGAAAGACCCTGGTGAATATTTAAAAACATATTGGACTGTTTTGAAAAATCAGGAGAATGCGACATTTGCTTCAGAAAATTTAATTTCCGACTTAGGTGGGTATAATCCGTATATCAATGTAGCTAATAATGCTGTCGTATCAACATCTGGTGAATTAACTTCTGCTAAATTAAAGTATACTGATGATTGGGCAGATGAGACTCTTAAAAACGGTGTTCGTCAAGAATATAATATTAATTTACAAGGAGGAAATGATAAAACGAATCATTATTTGTCACTAGGATATTTAACAGATGAGGGTATTTTAAGAAATACAGACTTTGACCGTTTTTCAGCTCGTGCTAACATTAATCATACGGTTAATAATTTGATTGATTTGGGGACAAATCTTTCGTATGCAAGAACGGAAAAGAATGCAGGAAGCCAAAGTAGCTTATCTAATTATTCTAATGCGTTTATGTTCACTCAAAAAATAGCGCCGATTTACCCAGTGTATGCTTACGATGCTAGTGGAAATAGACTTTATAATGATGATGGGTCTGTGATTTATGATTTTGGAGATGGTACTTATGGATCTCGTATGGGAGGGTTCTCTAATCAAAATTCTGCAGCAACTTCTTCATTGAATCGGAATGAATCTATCAGCGATAACTTTAATGGTAGAGGCTTTTTAAATCTAAAACTGTTTAATGATTTTAAATTCAGTGTTAATGCAGGATATGATGTGTTAAATAGCCTTCGTACTTTGCACATGAATAAAGCTTTTGGTGATGCTCAGAAAGTAGGTGGACGTACATATAAATACAATAATCGGTATGAAACATTTACGGCAAATCAGCTGTTGAGCTATGTGAAAAGATTTAATGATCATAATATTGATGTCATGTTAGGGCATGAATCTTATTCATATAAAAGAAGTTATCAATATACTCATAAATATGGTTTCTACGTAAATGATAATCCAGAATTTAATAATGCTATAACAATGGGAGACATGGATTCTTACGTTCAGGAACATAGCATGGAAAGCTGGTTCGGGCGTATTAATTATGATTTCTTGGATAGATATTATTTATCAGGAAGCTTACGTACAGATGAGTCTTCTAAATTTCATCCAGATCATAGGAGAGGAACTTTCTGGTCTGTAGGTGGTTCTTGGAGAATGAGTCAGGAAGATTTTATGAAATCGCTAGATTGGATTTCTGATTTAAAATTGAGAGCGAGTTATGGAACTCAAGGTAATGACGGAATACTTGATGAGGATAAAGAACCTGTTTATCAACCTTACATGAAGCAATATGCTGTGAGTAATAATAATGGTTCATTTAGTTTAGTAGAAACCTATAGGGGAAATAAAGAACTTACTTGGGAAACAAGTTATAATTTTAATATTGGTGCTGAAATTGGACTATGGGATAATCGGTTAAAGGTTGAATTAGAGTATTTTAATAAGAAAACTGTAGATATGCTTTATAATATGCCTTATCCAATTTCTTCTGGAATTTCATACGTTCCAATGAATCTTCTTGATATGAGAAATCAAGGAGTTGAGTTTACTGTCTCCGGCTCACCTATAAAAACTCGTGATCTTACATGGAATGTTTCATTTAATGGAACACATTATAAAAATAAAATACTTAATTTGCCGGAAGAAAAAAGAGCTAATGGGATTACACATAGCACATACTATCGTTTGATGGAAGGAGGAACTGTGTATGACTTCTTCACATATGAATATGCTGGCGTTGACCCTGCTAATGGCGATGCGTTATGGTATATGGATGTTAAAGGTACTGATGGTAGTGTAACAAAGGAAACTACTAATGACTATACAAAAGCTACCAAATATGATTTAGGAACTGCTTTACCTGATTTTATTGGTGCCTTTTCTACTGACATTACATACAAAGGTTTTGATTTAGCAATTTCAACAAACTTTCAATTAGGAGGTCAGATTCTTGATGCAATGTATATGAGCGCTATGCATGCAGGCAGCTCACCCGGAGAAAACTGGCATAAAGATATTTTAAATAGTTGGACCGAAACGAATCAGAATACTGATGTGCCTGTTCTTGATGGCGCGCAAAATTCAAATTCGGTTTCTTCAAGATTTTTAATTGGTGCTTCTTTCTTTAATTTAAGAAATATAACTTTGGGTTATACTTTTCCTTCTAATTGGCTGAAGTCTTTGACTGCTACCAATGCTCGTATATACATATCAGCAGATAATGTGGCGCTGTTCTCAAAACGCAAAGGAATGGATCCTCGCCAATATCTTGAAGGGCAATCTCAAGCAAACTATTCTGCTATACGTGCGCTTTCTTTTGGAGTAAGTTTAAACTTTTAATTTTAAATAGATATGAGGTACAATAAAATATTCATGGCATTCTTTGCTGCGCTGTTTATAAGTTCTTGTTCGGGTGATTTTTTAGATAAAGAACCTACCCAGAATGCCTCTGAAGAACAAGTTCAGGAATTACTGAAAAATGATCCTACAAAAATTCAAGCATATATAACCGGTTATTACCGTAATCTCTTTGATCCTGAATCAGGGGCTAGTCATGATGATTTTGGGCTGAAGGCAATTGAACTTGCTACTGATTTAATGGGAAGCGACATGGCCTACTATAACTCTCATTTTTTTGTCTATGATTACAATTGGGATAATAGAGGCTCTGGATATCGTAGACCGACTCAGACTTGGCAGCAGTTGTATGCCGTAATCAGTGGCGCAAATACTGTTATATCTTCTCTAAAACCGAAGGAAGGAGAATCTATTTCTACGGAGATTGAATACATGTTGGGTCAGAGTTATACCGTGAGGGCTTATGCTTATTTTTGGCTGGTTAATATGTTTCAGCAGCCTTATCAATGGAATAAAGATAAGTTAGGTATACCTCTTTATACTGAAGATCAAACACGTCTTGAGAGGTGTTCTGTAAGCGATGTTTATGCTCAGATCTTATCAGATATTGATAAAGGATACAATTATTTAAAAGGCAAAGGAATTGCTAAGAAAAGTGAGTTGAATGAGTTTGCGGCTGCAGCTATATATGCAAATGTATTAGCTTTTGTCAGCGATGAGCCCAATCAATGGCAGAAAGTTGCGCAATATGCTGAACTTGCTATTGCTGGTGGCACGCTTATGAATAGTACTGAATTGTTATCTGGACTCAATAATATAAATCTAAGTGAAGTTCTGTGGGGGGCAGATATTGATTCTGAATCAAATACTTTCTATGCTTCATTTATGAGCCATATGGATCCTTATAGTCCAGGTTACGGAGGTGATTTAGGAAATTATAAAATGATAGCAAGTGATTTGTATGATAAAATTAGTGATACCGATATTCGTAAAAAATGGTTTGGAGTAGATCTAGCTGAATCAAATGCATTGTATAAATACTCAGCCTATGTTCAAAAGAAATTTATAGATGTAGGTTCGCAAGGTGGAGATGTGTTTAGTTCTGACTACATTTATTTACGTACTGGTGAAATGTATTTTTTGGAGGCAGAGGCGTTATTTATGGCTGGAGATGAAAGCGGCGCCAAAGCTAAATTGAGCTCAATAATGCTGACTCGCGATCCTCAATATAGTGTTACGGTATCTGGCGATGCTTTGTTAGATGAAATTAAGCTTCAAAAAAGAATAGAAATGTGGGGTGAAGGTCGTCGCTTGCTTGATATGAAAAGAAGAGCAGAACCTTTAGATAGAACTCAAGGCATTAACCATAGGCCCACTGTTTTAAAAACAGCTGGAGCTAATGATTACAGAATGATTTATTTAATTCCTGATAAGGAACTAAATGCAAACTCTGAGATTACTGAACAAAATCCCTAAATGGAGTCATCCGTTTGGTCGGAAATTTTAAACTATTATTCAATCACTTAACATACTATTGAGAGATTGCTTAACGGGCTGTTTTAATAAAAAATAGTAAAGGTTACCCAAGTTTGCATTGCTTAATGCATTCTTGGGTAATTCTTTGTTCGCCCAGCATGTGTATATTCTAATGGGTGTAAATCCCTAACGCAGCCTAATAGCGGCAAGCGTATAGCTAAAGACAAGGGTGTCCATTGTGAGATGGAATCTGGAGGAAGTCGGCGGCAAATATCTGGCCTGACGTACAGAAACTTGATATAAAGGCTTAAGAGTGTGGATAAGATTGCAAAACAAATCAAAGTCCAATAGCTATTGGGAACACTCAAAGTAAATCAAGCGGGTATAAGATGGAAAGAATACATTCTTAACTGGGGAGATCTTATAGACGACACTCTGATGAGTGAAGTAGTAACAACGAACTATGAGAAGTCAGCAGAAGTCATAGTAACAGAGAAAGGATGTATTCGACAACTCTGTGAAGGACCGCACTTTACTTTAAACAAGTACTATTACATTATTACTTATGAAAGAAGAAATGCAGAAAACAACTCAAGTTGGCTACCTTCGGATAGATAGGACGGAATCGGAAAGGTATGAAGGAGCGCAGACTTTTCTGGAGATAATAGGTGAAAACCTTGTGGAAGTGCAACCAAGTACTACCAATTTGTTGGAGCAACTCCTAAGTAGTGACAATCTAAACGAAGCTTATCGTCAAGTTGTATGCAACGGAGGTGCAGGAGGTGTCGATAAGATGGAGACGAGCGAACTGTTACCATACCTTAAACTCCATAAAGATGAATTGTTAGCCAGTGTCCTGTCGGGTAAATACCGACCAAGTCCTGTTCGTAGGGTAGAGATACCTAAGGATAACGGAAAGAAGCGCCAACTCGGTATACCCAACGTAGTAGACCGCTTCCTCCAACAAGCGATAAGCCAAATCCTCATCCCCATCTATGAATCCCAGTTCAGTGACAATAGCTTTGGCTTTCGTCCTAATCGCAGCGCCCATGATGCTCTGAAAAGAATCCAAGAATATGCGGATAATGGTTGCCATTATTGTGTAAACCTTGATTTGGAGCGTTTCTTCGACACGGTGAACCATAGCAAACTGATCGAGGTAATTTCACGCACGATTAAAGATGGTCGTGTTGTCTCTTTGATACACAAATACCTCAATGCGGGTGTTATGGTAAGGCAAACGTTTGAAGAAGCAAAGAAGGTGTACCTCAAGGCGGTCCTTCAAGTCCAATCCTAAGTAACATACTCTTGAATGAACTGGATAAGGAGTTGGAGCAGCGAGGTCACCCATTTGTGCGCTATGCAGACGATTGTTTAATCATGGTTAAGAGTAAACGTGCCACCGAACGTGTTCGAGATAGTGTTTGCGACTTTGTGGAAAAGAAATTATTCTTGCAAGTCAATAAAGAGAAAACTATCACAGGCTCTTTGTCAGGGAAGAAGTATCTGGGTTATTCGTTTTACTGAAGGAGAGATAGCATGTGTGGTCTTTGTGCTCACTCCACCAGTCGAGATAAGTTCAAACGAACCTTGAAACAGATAACCAATCGCAGTAATGGGAAAGGGTATAAATGGCTTAAGTCTCGCCTTACTGAGTATATCCGTGGGTGGGTTACATATTACAGATTGGCCGATATGAAATCATTTATAGTCTCAACCGACCAATGGTATCATAGACGGCTACGAATGTATATATGGAAGAGTTGGAAACGTGTGAGAACCCGAGGTGTGAATCTCATGAAGTGTGGTATCTCTAGATATAACTCATGGAGGTGGGCAAATACTCGCCTTGGCTATTGGAGAATATCAAACAGCCGCATACTCACCGCTGCATTTACTGATAAAAGACTTGATGCTGCGGGTTATCCTAGAATTATGAACATTTATATGAGGTTGCATCGTAAATAAAGAACCGCCGTATGCCGAACGGCACGTACGGTGGTGTGAGAGGTCGAAAGTTAAAGTAGGAGAAAACTACTTTAATTTTCTCCTACTTGATTTGTTACCGTATTGTTTCTGAAACTAGATATTTTTGAGGTAGATTTAGGTACAGAAAAACTGATTTGTTTTGGCATTAACAAAAAATGTTTATCTTCGCAATTATAAATCTTAAATTATTGAATTATGAAATCATTCTTATTTTTACCATTCTTTTTGGTGTTGAGCTTACTGTGTAATGCGCAGAATCATGAAGTATATACTATTGATAATTGTATGCTTTATGATAATTCGTTTAAAACGATGCGTTATGAACCGGCTATAGAAGCGGTTTTTTATCAGTGGACACCGCTAACATCTAACTTCACATTTGAGAATATGACTGCAAGGTCTATAACAATTTCGGCCCCTAAAAATACTGTAGTAAAGTTCAAGTACTATGCTAGATACTATAATGGCGATGAACTGACATTAATTGTAACAGGTATTACTCAGAAAGAAAATAGTGGTGGTGGAGGGCATACTGATTTGCCTAGCGAACCGAGTATTCCTGAAGACTAATTTTATAAAGGATGTCTCAAGGTATATTGCTTCCTGAAAGTTAGCGTTATGAATTCTCCATATGCAATGAGTCCGGTTTGTGCCGGGCTCATTGCTTTTTGTATATTTAATCCTCCGCCACTGTTGCATAGCGGTAATTTCCCCTAGATATTACAAAGTAGTATTTAATGTATATTTTGGATTTATGCGATTGATATGCCTCATACATGTTTATCTATTATCATTAAAGGTAAAATTAACATATTATTTGATTGACGGTATGATTATAATTAATCGTATATTAGTTATATATTACTTTTTATAGTACTTATTATACATATTTATTCGTTTAATATTTGTTTTTATGCTCGCTTATTTGTTGGCAATATTAGCTTTTTATTTGATTTTATGTGGGGCTTTTATTGTTAATTTGAATCATTTTGCTATTTAAATCGTATTTTTGTTATCAAAAGTTTGCAGATGAATATTTTATTTATAGTTTTGCAAAATGTTAGAGAGTAGTAATTGTTTTTAAAGGTTAAATTTAAGAGAGAATTTATGAAAAGAAAACTAATGTTGTTATTGACCTGCCTTTTTGTAGGTATTGGTCTGGTAACAGCCCAAACGCAACGGGTAACTGGTAACGTTACTTCAGAGGAAGATGGGCTGCCGGTAGTTGGAGCGTCTGTTTTGGTTAAGGGGACCACTGTGGGTACCATAACAGACATCGATGGTAATTTTACGTTGTCTAGTGTACCGGCTTCTGCAAAGGTGTTGCAGGTGTCGTACATTGGCATGCAATCGCAAGAGGTTGCTATTAAACCTTCTGTGAAGATTATTTTGAAAAATGATGCTAAAGCGCTCGATGAAGTGGTTGTAACTGCATTGGGCATCAGTCGCGAGAAAAAGTCATTGGGCTACTCCGTTTCTGAAGTAAAAGGTGACGAGTTGCTGAAATCACGCGGTGGCGTGAGCAATCCTGTCAACGCTTTGCAAGGTAAAGTGGCTGGTTTGCAAATAGCGGGCGGTTCCGGAAATATGGGAGGATCATCAAAGGTGTTAATCCGTGGTGTAAGCTCGCTATCTGGTAATAACCAACCCTTATTTATAATTGACGGTGTACCTATTGAGGGAGGTGACTATAACTCTGCTGATACACAAAGAGGTGCGGGTGGTTATGATTACGGAAACTTGATTCAAGATATCAATCCTGACGACATAGAGAGCTTATCTGTGCTGAAAGGTGCTAATGCTTCGGCTCTTTATGGCTCTCGTGCTAGTAACGGTGTAATCATGATTACAACCAAAAAAGGCAAAAAGGGTGAAGGTTATGGAGTTACATTCAGTTCTTCTGTAGGATTTGAAGTAGTCAACAAATTGCCCCAAATGCAGAAGTTGTATGGTGGTGGTTACGGATCCAAATTCAAACAAGTTACAATAAACGGTAAAGCCTATAATTATCCTGATTATGCAACAGATGAGAGCTGGGGACTAAATACGAAGGGCAATCAGTTCTTAGTTGGTATGATTTAGCAAAATGGGAAGCAGGGGGCAAAGTTGGTGATCCAACAACATCGATTTGGCAAGCACCGAAACATGATATAGAAGATTTCTTTGAAACAGGTGTTTCATTCGCTAATAGTATCTCTATCACTCAAGCTACTGATAGAGCTTCAGTTCGTTTGTCATATACCAATACAGATTTGAAAGGGTATATGCCTAACAGTTCGATGAAGAAAAACGTGTTCAATATTTCTGCATCAACCGTAAGTGCCGATAAAAAGCTGGAAGTATTTACTAACTTGACTTACTTCAACTCAGCAGCCAAAGGACGTTCGGAAACAGGTTATGCTGACAATAACGTCATGCAGAAGTTTGTGCAATGGGGGCATCGTGAACTGGATATGACAGAGCTAAAGGATATGTATATTATGCCCGATGGAACTCAGGCTACATGGAATCGTTCAGGATGGAATGATCCTACACCTGCTTATAGCAATAACCCATATTGGAGTAGATACAAAAATTATCAGAATGATACGCGTAATCGTGTTTACGGTAACGTAGGTGCTAGTTATCAGATTACTGATTATCTGAAAGCGCAGTACAAGGTAAATTTGGATTTCTTTGTTGATAAGCAATTTGAAAGAAATGCAGTTTACTCTCAGGAGCAATCAAAATACAAAGAGATTTCTCGCCAGCAATATGAATTGAACAATGAATTTATGTTGATGTTCAATAAATCTTTTGGGGACTATTCTGTTACTGCCAATGCAGGTGCCAACCTCATGAAGCGTAACTATGAATATGTTTTTGGGGAAACGGTTGGCGGATTGGCTATTGCTGACTTTTACAACTTGAAAAATTCTATTTCATCTCCGACTTCAGAGAATAAACGTGAAAAGAAAGCAACCAATTCATTATTTGGTAATGTGAGCGTGGGTTGGAAGAGCATGATGTATTTGGAAGGGTCATTAAGAAATGACTGGTCATCTGCATTACCCGATGGTAACAACTCTTATATCTATCCTTCTGTGACCGGTAGCTTTATATTTTCAGAACTACTAAAAGAGGATTTTGAATGGTTGAACTTTGGTAAAATCAGGTTGGGTTATGCTGAAGTAGGAAATGACACCGATCCTTATAGAATTATAGATACTTATACTCAATATACCAATGTTGACTCTTCTACACCGGGTTACATTATGAGTACCGAGTTGAAGAATGCTGATTTGAAGCCCGAAAGAACAAGCTCTTTTGAGGTAGGTTTGGAAATGAACTTTTTAAATAATCGCTTAGGCTTTGAAGCTACTTATTACTATGCTAAAACCAAGAATCAGATTATTCCTTTAAGCGTATCGGGTTCAACGGGTTACTTAACAAGAGTAATCAATGCGGGTTTGATTGAAAATAAAGGTATTGAATTGGCTTTCCATGCTACTCCGCTTAAGCTGGCTGATTTTGAATGGAGCACTTCTTTGACTTTAGCATCTAATAAAAATAAAGTGAAGGAACTTTTAGATGGTGTTGACTATTATCGTTTGGCTAATGCTCCTTTCAAGGTAGAAGTTGGTGCTAGAGTGAATGAAGCTTATGGTGTAATCATGGGTACTAATTTCGTTTATGATGAAAATGGTAACAAGGTTATTGATGAAGAAGGTAACTATGCAGCAACCAATGGAAATGAGAAATTGGGAAGTATTTATCCTGATTTTACAGGTGGTTGGACTAATACCTTCAAATATAAGAATTTTGATTTGGGCGTTTTGCTTGATTTCTCAAAAGGTGGTAAATTCTTCTCTACTTCTTATATGTGGGGTATGTACTCTGGTATGCTCGAAGAATCTGCAGCCAATAATATTCGTGAAGACGGTATTATTCTTGATGGTGTGCAGGAAGATGGTAGTAAGAATACTGTGAAGATTAGTGGACAGACTTACGGTGAAAGTCACTATTCGGGACCTGCAGCACAGAATGTGTTCAAGTCAGATTACATTAAATTACGCGAAATCAATGTAGGCTATTCATTCCCAATGAGTAAAAGTGCATTCATTAAGTCTCTTCGCTTGGCTGCTTACGGACGTAACTTAGCTGTGTGGGGACCTGATACCAAACACTTTGATCCGGAAGCAATCGTAACAGGATCCGGTAATGTTCAGGGTATTGAAGGTGCTGCGTTACCTGGAGTTGCAAGTTTCGGGTTCAACGTAAGTGTGAAATTTTAATTTATAGGAGATTACATTATGAGAAAAAAAATATATAAATTCTTTGTTGTAGCTGCATTGTCTTTAATCGTTTCTTCGTGTGAAGATTTGCAAGTTACCAACGTAGATGGCAATAACCCCGATGAGGTGCCTTCACACATGTTGATGAGTGGCACTGAAAAGAAAATAATGGATTATGTATACGACAACTGGTTCAGCGGTCGTCAATGTTTGGTGTACAGCCAGTATTGGGCTCAACGTAATTACACAGAAGAAGATAGATATCAGATTCGCGAAAGTGTAAATAACAGCTATTTTAATGTGCTTTATACGTTGATTGCCGACTTAGATGAGGTGATCAAATTGAACACGGATGAGTCTACGGCAAACGTATCTGCTCTTTATGGTGCCAATCAGAATCAAATCGCTGCCGCCAGAATTTTGAAGGCGTGGTTGTATAGTGTCATGGTAGATACTTGGGGAAGTATTCCTTATTCAGAAGCAGGACAGTTGAAAGATGGTCTTTATTATCCTAAATATGATGACGCAAAAGTAATCTATGCTGATTTGATTAAGGAGTTGACCGAGGCTGCTGCGATGATTGATGTGTCGAAGAAAGCATTTAATAGCGGTGACATGATTTTTAGCGGTAGCTCAGCTAAGTGGAAAAAATTTGCTAATTCATTGAAGTGCCGTTTGGCGTTGCATACCTCTAAAGTAGATCCTAACTGGAAAACATATATTGCTGAAGCATTGGCGAGCGGTGTATTTGAAAGTAATAGCGATAATGCTTTGTACCATTATTCTTCTACGGCTCCTGAATATAGTAAATTCTATGAAGGCTTTTATATTGACGCCAGAAATGACTTCACGATATCACGTCCTTTTATGGATATCTTGAAAGGACAGGCTGATACGCTAAATGTGAAATCTCATCCTTGGGCAGGCGTTCAGGACCCTCGTATTGCTATTTATACAGGTGGACCCAGGACTGTTGATGCCGAAAATGATTCAACTTTGGTTGGCAACAAATATTATAAGAATGGTGATTACTACATTGGAGTTCCTTACGGAATTGCAAGTGCTGATATGAATTCTGATTTCCGTAATATTGCTCCTAATATTTATGCAGCTCAACCGGTAGTACTTAAAGATAATTTCCCTGTTCCGTTGATGACGTATGCTGAATTGATGTTTATCATTTCGGAATACAAAGGTTTCTCTGAGGCTGAATACAAGGCTGGCGTTAAAGCTTCTGTTGAATACTGGAGTGACTTAGCCGGAGAAAGTGTACCTAGCGACCTCGATGCTTACGTTACTGAAGTTAGCAAGAATGTAAACGCTGAAACCGTAGCGCTCCAGAAATACATTGATTTATATATGAACGGAACAGAAGCTTGGGTAGAATATCGTCGTACTGGTTATCCTACTCAGTTGCTCAAGCCCGGACAGAAATCTGTTATTGTAGCTACTAAGATAGATCCTGTAACTAAGAAAATACTAGAAGAGTCAGCGTTGACGTTCTCTCCGCTTTCTGACGTAAAGGGTGATATCATTTCACGCGTGAAGTATCCTACAAATGAAAGTACGCTGAACGGCGAGAGCTTTAATGCAGCTGTGGCAAAATTGACTGATGGTACCAATAACTATTATACCAAAATGTTTTGGGATGCTCGTACCACTACCAATCCGCATCCGGCAAATAAATAAGAGTTTTAAACTATAGAATAAAATAACGGAGGTATCCTTTAGGGTATCTCCGTTTGTTTATTTATATATTTAGTAAACATATCTCTAAAAATAACTATATTTGCTCCCATTAATAAAAAAAGATTGGGTAGTATATATGAAAGAATTTGTAATTTCCGAAGCACAGGCCGAGACCGCCGTATTGGTTGCATTAATCACGCAAAGCCAGGATGAGCGGAAAACGAATGAATATCTCGATGAACTGGCATTTCTGGCTGAGACAGCCGGAGCGGATGTGGTGAAGAAGTTTACTCAGCGCCTTGATATGGCCAACTCGGTAACGTATGTAGGAAAGGGAAAGCTTCAGGAGATTAAAGACTATGTGACTGAAAATGAAGTGGGAATGGTCATCTTTGATGATGAACTTTCTGCTAAACAGATTAGAAATATTGAAGGAGAATTGCAGGTGAAAATATTAGACCGTACTTCTCTGATTCTGGATATTTTTGCCATGCGTGCTCAAACGGCTCATGCCAAAACACAAGTGGAACTGGCGCAATACAAGTATATGTTGCCACGTTTGACTCGTTTGTGGACGCACCTTGAAAGGCAGGGAGGCGGTTCAGGTGGCGGAAAGGGTGGTTCTGTGGGGCTTCGCGGACCGGGTGAAACGCAGCTCGAAATGGACCGTCGTATCATTCTAGGCCGTATGTCTCTCCTCAAAGGTCAGCTGGCAGATATTGATAAGCAAAAGGCTACGCAACGCAAGAACCGTGGCAGTATGATTCGTGTAGCATTGGTTGGATATACCAATGTGGGTAAGTCTACCTTGATGAATTTACTTTCGAAGAGCGATGTGTTTGCTGAGAATAAACTTTTTGCGACGCTGGACACAACTGTGCGAAAGGTGATTATTGAAAATTTGCCCTTCTTGCTCTCAGATACGGTAGGATTCATACGCAAACTGCCAACAGACTTGGTTGAATCGTTCAAATCGACTTTGGACGAGGTGCGTGAAGCTGATTTATTGCTGCACGTGGTAGACATTTCTCACCCGGGCTTTGAAGAACAAATTGAAATTGTGAACAAAACACTTGCTGATATTGGCGGTGCCGGGAAACCGTGCATTCTTATATTTAACAAGATTGATGCTTATACGTACGTGGAGAAAGCTCCCGACGACCTTACCCCCAGAACCAAAGATAACTTAACACTCGAAGAACTAATGAATACGTGGATGGCGAAGATGGAAGATAATTGTCTTTTTATCTCTGCTCGCGAGAAAGTCAATATGGAGGAGTTCAAGAGTGTAGTTTATAACAGAGTGAAAGCTCTGCACGTGCAACGTTTTCCGTATAACGATTTTCTTTATCAGACGTATGATAAAGATGAGGAAATAGAATGAAAATTTATCGGAAGCTGACTGAAGATGAGGTGCTTCAGTTGAAAAGTCAGTCGTGTGTGGCCGACAATTGGGGGGATATTGAGGTGTCAGAGGGGTTTGATACGAAACACGTACACCATACCCGCTTCTCGGGTTTAGTGAAACTAGGCATTTTTCGCTCTTGTTTCTCACTGCCCGGAGGCATTAAAAAACATGCGGGACTTAGGCATGTGACTCTCCACAATGTAACTGTGGGTGATAACTGTTGCATTGAAAATATTCAGAATTACATTGCCAATTATGATATTGGCGATGATGCATTTATCGAGAATGTTGATATCATTGTGGTCGACAAAGTTTCGAAGTTTGGGAATGGCGTGGAAGTTGCCGTTCTCAATGAAACAGGAGGGCGTGAGGTGCTTATTAATGATAAGTTGTCGGCTCATCAGGCTTATGTAATGGCTTTGTATCGACACCGTCCCGAATTGGTTAACCGCATGAGGCAGATTACGGATCATTATTCAAACAAGCATGCATCAGATAGAGGGTATATCGGTAACCGGGTAATGATTCTTAATACGGGATCAGTAAAGAATGTGAAGGTGGGCGATTGTTGCCGCATAGAGGGTACGTGCCGGCTGGAAAACGGTAGTATCAATAGCAATGAGATGGCGCCGGTGCACATTGGCTACGGAGTGATTTGCGAGGATTTTATCATATCTTCCGGTTCTCATGTAGATGACGGTACCATGTTAAGCCGTTGTTTCGTGGGACAGGCTTGTCAGCTTGGACACAATTATTCTGCTTCGGATTCTCTGTTCTTCAGTAATTGTCAAGGAGAGAACGGAGAGGCATGTGCCATTTTTGCCGGGCCGTTTACCGTTACTCATCATAAATCGACCTTGCTCATTGCGGGTATGTTCTCGTTTATGAATGCGGGTTCGGGTTCTAACCAGAGTAATCACATGTATAAACTGGGACCGATTCATCAGGGAACGATGGAGCGTGGAGCTAAAACAACGTCGGATTCTTACATCTTGTGGCCGGCAAAGGTAGGAGCGTTCTCGCTTGTAATGGGGCGCCACGTGAATCATTCCGATACATCGAATCTTCCCTTTTCTTACCTGATAGAACAGGGAAATACCACGTACCTGGTGCCGGGTGTTAACCTCCGAAGTGTGGGCACGATTCGCGATGCGCAGAAATGGCCTAAACGTGACAAACGAAAGGATGCTAATAAGTTGGATTGCATTAATTATAATTTGCTTAGCCCGTATACCATTCAAAAGATGTTCAAAGGCCGTTCGGTATTGAAGGATCTGAAAAGGGTGTCGGGTGAAACATCAGAACTCTACTCGTATCAAAGTGCGAAAATAAAGAATTCATCCTTGAATGGTGGTATCAAATATTACGAGATTGCCATACACAAATTTTTGGGAAACTCCATCATCAAACGTCTCGAAGGGCTTAACTTCCTTAATAACGAGGAAATAAGACAACGCTTGAAACCCGACACGGAAATCGGACTGGGTGAGTGGGTGGATGTATCGGGTTTAATTGCTCCCAAAAGTGAAATTGATAAGTTGTTGTGTGACATTGAATGTGGCAGAGTCAACACGCTGAAAGAAATCAATGCGCGCTTTGAAGATATGCACAGGAACTATTATACGTATGAGTGGACATGGGCATATAACAAAATACAAGAGTTTTATGGATTTGACACGGAAACAATTACGGCTGCAGATGTGATTCGGATTGTGGAGGTGTGGAAGGAGTCTGTTATAGGTCTAGACCGCATGGTGTATGATGATGCCCGCAAGGAGTTCTCGCTTTCTTCCATGACAGGTTTTGGTGCCGACGGAACTCAGGATGAACGCAAGCTCGACTTTGAGCAGGTTCGCGGTGATTTTGAAAGTAATCCGTTTGTTACAGCTGTGCTCAAACACATTGATGAGAAAACGGCATTGGGCAATGAACTCATTAATCGAATAGGAAAGTTGGCGTAACTGTTATAAGTGTTCCGACTTGGTTTTTACCTATAAATAAAAGAGAATTATAGTTATTTCTCTTTTATTTATAGGTTTTTTTATGCCTTTTGCACAGAACTATTCTTTGTTATAAAACGGGATAAAATAGCGTATTTCTCTACTAATTGGTTTTTCTGTTCCTTTTTACTTACTTATGTCTATTGTCTCCTCTTTTGGCTTTTCTTTTAATTTATTTGCATCTGTGAAACTGGTATTTATTGGTATATTGATGTTTTATTATGCTTTTATTTGAATTTTGTCTTTTAAAAACGATATTTTATTGATAAAATTATGCTATTCATGGTTTTATTTATTTAATATGTATATATTTGCACTTGTGAAATATAGACTTATTTTTCTAAATTTAAACTGTTTTTATGAAAAAAAGATTGTTTTTGTCTTTAGTTTGCCTACTCATGGGCATAGGCTTAACGATTGCTCAGAATTCAACGAAGATAACAGGAGTTGTTGTTTCAGAGGATGATGGAGAACCGGTGATCGGAGCTACGGTTTTAATAAAGGGGACTACTCTAGGTACTATTACTGATGTTGATGGAAATTTTAGTTTTACAACCTACCCCCAAGGTGCAAAAATATTGCAAGTTTCTTATATCGGAATGCAGAAACAGGAGGTTGCAATAAAGCCTGGTGTCATCAGAGTAAGAATGAAAGCTGATACCAAGATGCTTGACGAAGTAGTGGTAACTGGTATGCAAAAGATGGATAAACGTCTCTTTACCGGCGCTACTAGTAAATTGGATGCTAGTAATGTGAAAATGGATGGTTTGCCTGAAATCAGCCGTGCTTTGGAAGGTCGTGCCTCGGGTGTATCTGTGCAGAATGTATCGGGGACTTTTGGTACTGCTCCTAAAATACGAGTTCGTGGTGCAACATCAATTTATGGTAGTTCAAAACCACTTTGGGTTGTTGATGGGGTCATTATGGAAGATGTGACAGAAGTTGATGCGGATGATCTTTCTTCCGGAAATGCGGAAACACTTATCTCTTCTGCTGTTGCAGGTTTAAATGCCGATGATATAGAAAGTTTTCAAATTTTAAAAGATGGATCCGCTACTTCTATTTACGGTGCTCGTGCTATGGCTGGTGTGATTGTTATTACGACAAAAAAAGGAAAGGCCGGAACTAATCGCATTAGTTATACTGGTGAATTTACTATGCGTATGAAACCCAGTTATAGTAATTTCAATATAATGAACTCACAAGAACAAATGGGTATTTATAAAGAGATGGAAGCAGCCGGCTATTTAACTTTGGCCGGAACTTATCGCGCAGCTGATAGTGGTGTATATGGCAAAATGTATCATTTGATCAATGATTATAATCCGGCTACCGGGGGATATGCATTGCAAAATACAGAAACTGCAAGAAATAATTATTTGCGGGAGGCGGAATATAGGAATACTGATTGGTTTGATGAACTGTTTACAAATAGTATCTCTCAAAATCATGCAATTAGTTTGTCTACTGGCACAGAAAAGGCCTCATACTATACATCAATTAGTTTTATGGATGATCCGGGATGGAGCCAACAAAGTAATGTGCAACGTTTTACTGGAAATATAAATGCTTTGTATCATATATCAAAGAAAGTGGATTTGAATTTAATATCAAATGCTTCTTATCGTAAACAAAAGGCTCCCGGAACATTGGGGTCAAGTGTGGATGTTGTGAGCGGAGAAGTAAAACGTGATTTTGATATTAACCCTTATTCTTATGCGTTAAATACATCACGAACACTTGATCCGAAGGCTTATTATGTTCGTAATTATGCGCCGTTTAATATTGTGAATGAGTTGGCCAATAATTATATGGATCTGAATGTGTTGGATACAAAGTTTCAAGGTGAATTAAAATTCAGGCCTTTTACTAAACTGGAGTTGTCTGCCTTAGGTGCATATAAATATTCGTCAACTTCGCAATCCCACTATGTGAAAGATGAATCTAACCAAGCATGGGCATATAGAGCCATGGATGACGCTACAATGAGAGATGCAAACCCATGGTTATATACAGACCCAGATGTCGCCAATTCTTTGCCTGTAAGTGTTTTGCCTGTCGGCGGATTTTACAAGGAAACAAAATATGATATGAGGAGTTGGGATTTCCGTGCAACATTTAGTTATAATGATGTTTTTAAAGAAGATCATATTTTTAATATGTTTGGCGGTATGGAGTTGAACTCAACGGATAGAACTCAAAAATGGTTTAATGGGGTTGGTATGCAGTATGAAATGGGCATGTTACCTGCTTACAGCTATTTGTTTTTCAAACAAGGAAATGAAGAGAACGGACAATATTATACAGTATCGGATACCAGACTGCGATCAGCTGCTTTTTTTAGTACGGTAACTTATTCTTATAAAGGGCGTTACACAATCAATGGAACTGCTCGTTACGAGGGGACAAATAAATTAGGTAAATCAACAAGTGCTCGTTGGTTGCCAACTTGGAATATTTCGGGCGCTTGGAATGCGCACGAGGAAAAATTCTGGGAAAGTGTAAAATCTACTATTTCAAACTTAACTCTTAAAGCCTCTTATTCATTGACTGCAGACAGAGGCCCTAATAATGTTACTAACTCTTTGGCTGTGATTGAAAGTTATAACCCATGGCGACCTTTTTCTTCTGTTAAAGAATCTGGGCTGCAAATCAAAGATTTAGAGAATAGTGAACTGACTTATGAGAAAAAGCACGAATTGAATATTGGCGCTGAAATTGGTTTTCTTAATAATCGAATAAATGTTGCCGCGGACTGGTATACGCGTAATAATTATGATCTGATAGGACAAATTAATACATTAGGAGTAGGTGGGCAGACAACAAAATTTGCGAATGTTGCCAGCATGAAATCTCATGGTATTGAGCTTACTTTGTCAACTAAAAATATTAAAACAGATGATTTCACATGGAACTCTGATTTCATATTTTCTCATTCAAAAAACAAAGTTACTGACCTGCAGTCAGATAGTCGTATAATTGATTTGATTTCAGGTACTGGATTTGCAATGGAAGGATATCCTGTACGCTCACTTTTTTCTATTGATTTTCAAGGGTTGAATAAATATGGTCTACCTACATTTATTAATGAGAATGGAGACTTGACAACTAGTGATCTTAATTTTCAAGAAAGGCTGAAGAAGGATTACTTAGTATATGAAGGACCAACTGATCCTACAATGACAGGTAGTTTTGGCAATATTTTTGGGTACAAAGGCTTTAAACTGAATTTTTTTATAACTTATTCTTTTGGAAACGTAGTTAGGCTAGATCCAGTTTTCAAGAATGAATACGATGATTTAAACGCAATGCCCAAAGAATTCAAAAACAGATGGACTTTACCTGGTGAAGAAGAGAAGACCAATATACCGGTTATTGCTGACAGATGGATGAATCAACAAGATACGCAATTGAATTATGCGTACAACGCTTATAATTATTCTACTGCTCGAGTTGCCGATGGTGATTTTATTCGTATGAAAGAGATTTCTTTGGCTTATGATTTTCCTCATAAATGGATTAAACCATGGAAGTTAAACAATGTATCGTTAAAGCTTCAGGCGACTAATCTTTTTCTGATTTATGCAGATAAAAAATTGAATGGGCAAGATCCTGAGTTTTTCAATACGGGAGGTGTAGCTTCTCCTGTACCTAAGCAATTTACTTTAACACTTAGACTAGGACTTTAAAATTAAGAATTATGAAAAAGAAAAATATTTTATATTATATATCTTTATTAGGTCTTTTGATGTTTTCGTCTTGTTCTGATTTTCTGGATACAATGCCTGATAACCGAACTGAAATTGACTCAAAGGCAAAGATTACGTCTTTATTAGTCTCTGCTTATCCTACAAGTTTGCCAGTGATGGCATATGAACTATCTTCAGACAACACGGTTGATAATGGATCTCAATATGACCCTTTTTGGAAGGAGATTAAATCAATGTATTTATGGCAGGATGTGAAAGAAGTGGATAATGATAATCCTTCGGGAATATGGGATGCTTGCTACATTGCTGCTGCAGCTGCAAATCAGGCTTTAAAGGCTATTGAGGAACAAGGTAGCCCGGCTAGTCTTAATCCGCAAAAAGGAGAAGCTTTGTTATGTAGAGCATACGCACATTTTGTGTTGGCTAATACTTTTTGTATGCCATACAATCCTACTACGGCATCTAAGGACCTGGGCATTCCTTTTTCGTCTGCACCCGAAACCAAACCTGTGGTGGATTATGAAAGAGGAACGATGGAAGCTCTTTATAAAAAGATTGCAACTGATATTGAAGAGGGATTGCCTTTGATAGATGATGATATTTATTCTGTTCCCAGATATCATTTCAATAAGAAAGCTGCTTATGCTTTTGCTACTCGTTTTTATCTGTTTTATACGCAAGCTGACAAGTCAAACTACAAACGTGCTATTGAGTGCGCAAATGCGGTGTTAGGAACTGGTAGTCCCACAAGGGTATTGCGCGACTGGGCCGGAATCAATGCGCTGTCTACTGATCTTGAGCTCAGAGGGAATGCTTATATATCAGCTTCTGAACAGAGTAACCTATTATTGAATCCTATTTATTCGGTATGGGGATATGCTCATGGACCTTATGAATCAAGAAATAAGCGTTATGGTAATTCCTCAGGTTTATTTTCGAAGGAGGGTCCTCAGGCTAATGGTCCTTGGGGGGCATACAGTAATCTTCGTGTGACGAGTAATAACGTGTTCGGGCTTATACAAAAAAGGTATATTCCAAAAATGTTAGCTTATTTTGAGTATACGGATAAGGCTGCAGGAATTGGTTTTTTGCATTTGGTGGTCCCAGTATTTACAACAGATGAAACGCTGTTATGTAGAGCAGAAGCCTACATTTTAAGTGAACAATATGGAAAAGCCGTAACGGATATTAATGATTGGTTGAAAACGCATGTTGTTAATTATACAGCGAAAACACAAGATGACTTGGCTGAATTTTATAATAAAATAAGCTATATGCCTACATCGGTTATTAGCGATAGCCAACGTACAATAAAGAAAAAACTAAATCCTCAAGGATTTACTGTTTCCGAGGGTGTTCAAGAGAACTTGATTCAATGCATATTGCACCTGCGTAGAATTGAAACTGTGCACGAAGGCTTGCGCTGGCTTGATGTAAAACGTTATGGAATTGAGATTGCTCATAACAGATCAGGGGAATCTGATGATGTTTTGTTAAAAGATGACCCTAGGCGTGCCATACAATTGCCGCAAGATGTAATTGCAGCCGGGCTTGAGGCTAACCCAAGATAATAAATAAGGAGGATTTTATTATGATAAAAAATAGATTATATATTTTAATTATAGCAGCTGCATCGTTTATGTTTGTATCATGCAGTGATAGTGATGATTTAAGTTCTGACAGTATCTTTAAAGATACGGAAGAAGTTCAAAATGAATTTGATAAGTGGTTGGTTACTAATTACACATACCCTTATAACATCCAGTTTAATTATAGATATGATAGTAATGAAACTGATTTAGGATACGGAGTTGTTCCTGCGGATTATAGTAAATCAATTTTACTCGCCAAGACGATTAAATTCTTGTGGATAGATTCCTATAATGAATTAATGGGGCGGGATTTTCTTCGCCAATATACACCTCGGCTAATTCAATTGATAGGTTCACCTCAGTATAATGAAGATGGTAGTGTAGTATTGGGTAGTGCAGAAGGAGGAATGAAGATTATTCTAACAAATGTAAATTCGTTAGATCCTGAAAATCTTGATTTGGACTTCGTAAAAGAATATTATATTAAGACCATGTTTCACGAATTTGCTCACATACTACATCAAACGAAGAATTTCTCAACTGTATTTAATACAATCTCCAATGACTATCAGGGTCCGAGCTGGGTCAATGTGGGAGACTACATGAATTCAGGAAGCACTGAAGCGTTGGAGATGGGATATGTCAGTGCCTATGCATCATCAGCAGTTCAGGAAGATTTTGTAGAAACATTATCTATTTATGTTGTTTATGGGAACGATTATTGGGTTGAGTTATTAGATAATGCCGGAGAATCGGGTGCTGACAAAATTCAGGAGAAGTTAGAGCTTGTGAAAGAATATCTCAGAGAAAAATGGGCTATTGACATCGATGAACTTCAACATATAGTGCAAAGAAGGTTGAATGAGATTCAATACATGGATTTAGAGTCACTTAATTAAAAGAGGAACAATTTATGAAAAAACAGATATTACTGATTATTTGCGTATTGAGCACGTTGGTATCGTGTTCATTAAGTAATGAAGAAAATATATTTGATGAATCTTCTGCAAATAGGCTTACTGCAGAACTCAAACTGAGTAAGGCGCTGTTGATTGGCCCTAAAAACGGATGGCTAATGGAATATTATCCTGCCGGTACATCAACTCTCGTTGGCGGATATAACATCTTTGCAGCTTTTTCGGAAGATGGCAACGTAACGATTTCTAGTGAAATAGCTGGTAACGAAGATAAAGTTGAAAGTCTTTATTCATTGAAACAAAGTGCTGGTCCGGTTCTTTCTTTTGACTCACACAATGAGATAATGCACTTCTTTAGTGATCCATTGAATGGCATTGGGGGGGACTTTGAATTTACAATAATGACTGCTTCGCAGGATAAGATTGTACTTAGTGGTAAAAGAACGAATTCTATCGTGGTAATGACTCCCGTAAAGGAAGAGGTGAAATGGAGTGACTATTTAGCAGAAGTAAAATCTATAAAAGAACATGCATTTCTTGGTACGTATAACTTGATAATAAATGATGTTGTTGTGACTCTTGCGGAGCAGAATTATAATACGTTGAGTTTTTCTTATACGAGTGAAGATGAAACCATCATCTCTAAGGTGATTCCTTTTATATACACTCCTACCGGAATTAAGCTTATGGAGCCATTTACACTAAATGGTGTCACCATGGAAAACTTTATTTATGATGATAGTGATATTTCTTTCAAATGTTCAGATATAGGAGTGAGTGTAAAGTTAGTTGGGGTTTATCCTGCAGGTTATAAATTTTATGAAGAGATAGAAGGTTCTTATAAGTATGGTGATACAAAGACAGTGCAAATTATTGCGAATGATGACAATAGCACTTATACAATAAAAGGATTATCTACTCGATATGACATTCAGGCAAAGTATGTAAGAAAAACTGGATCTATTTCGATTCAATTTCAGTATTTAGGGGTATATTCTACTTACAATATGTATCTGTGTCCTTGGGATAGTGTTGAAGGATATTTAACTTGGGCGTCAGGGTCTGGGCTTGACGGGGTGAATAATACAACAGAGCCTTTTACCATTAGTTTTGTAGACAATGGAGTTTATGGAAGTGCTGACTCATTTTTGGTTTACGCATTTTCAGGAACACCCTCATCTAGTACTACGGTGGGAACGTTGGAAAGAATACCTACTCCAAAATTAATTAAAATTGATTAATACATAATAGTATGAGAAAAATACATAAAATATGGACCTTATTTTCCGTAGTATGTTTATTAGTGGCATGCGATGGAGACAATGATTATACATATAAAATGCCCGAAACATTGAATGTAGTGAGTTCCAACCTTTATTTCAAATCAGCGGGAGGAACTGGAAAAGTAATGATTGAAACGGATAAAGCAATTAAAGCAACGTCAACTGTAAAGTGGTGTACTCTTCAGGTTGAAGGTGGCGTTATAACTGCTACAGTATCTGAAAATACATCAAGGGAAAGTAGAGATGGGGTTGTGACTTTAACAGATGGGATTCTTAGTACGGAACTTTCTCTGCATCAGGAAGGTTTGGCTTTAGAAATTATTGCTGATGATTTTGATAATATATTTTCTAACGAAGGAGGCACTACTTCTTTGACTATCTCAAGTACCTCACCTTATGCATTTAGTATTCCGGAGTATGCGCAGGCATGGCTTTCTGTGCATGAAGAAAATGGAACTGTAGTGTTTACTTGTGCCGCAAATGCAACAGGATCACCGCGAGCAGCCAATGTAGTCTTTAAGGTTGGTGATATGACTGAAAATCTTTATATCGCACAATACGAAGAAGCAGATATACTAACCACGTGGAAAGCCCAATATACTGATGCTGATGGTAAGTTGGTTGAAACAACTGCTAAAGTGACTAAAGATGAAAGTGAAAATGTAACTTTGTCACTCTATGTTCCATCAATGGAGCAAGATTATGATTTTGGTTGCACTTATGGTGATGGCGTATTAGATATAAAGATAGGAGCTGCATTGGGCATGTTTTCTTCCTACTATTTGTATAGCGTTGCGCTAGCTACTGATGAGTCTGTTTCATGGAATTCGTCGATAACGTATGTTGGTAGTGGTATTAGTAGTGATGCGGGAGATTTTATATTCGCTTTTGATGACGATGATAGTTGGAGTGGCAAAACAATTAACGGAGTTGGAGTTTGGGCATTTAAGAGTACTACTTTAAGTAGTGCTAATAGCTTGGGCTATTTGGAGTTAATTTCAGATTTGAAGTTATATAAGTAAATGAGCTTTATTGATGAATTAGATGTAAGAAAGGGAGGCAGAAAGCCTCCTTTTTTTATATTTAGTATGCTTTGTTTTCTGCATGGAAACAGCTAACTTTGCCTCACTAACTAACATTACGTAATAAATTAAAGATATGGCAACACCTCCGTTTAAGTATCAGGCTCCGTTTCCTACGGGAAAGGATACTACTGAGTATTATTTGCTGACAAAGGATTATGTGTCGGTAAGTGAATTTGAAGGGAAAGAAATTTTGAAAGTTGAGGCTGAAGGGCTTACGCAAATGGCAAATGCGGCTTTTCGCGATGTATCATTCTTGTTGCGTCCCGAACACCAAAAGCAGGTAGCTAAGATTTTGTCGGACCCCGAAGCTAGTGAAAATGATAAATATGTGGCGCTCACTTTTTTGCGCAATGCTGAGGTTTCAGCTAAGGGCAAGCTACCTTTCTGCCAAGATACCGGTACGGCTATCATTGTAGGGAAAAAAGGTCAGCAGGTGTGGACTGAGGGCTGCGATGAAGAAGCTCTATCCAAAGGTGTATATAAAACATATACAGAAGAAAATCTTCGTTATTCTCAAAATGTACCTCTGGATATGTACAATGAGAAGAACACGGGCTGCAACTTACCTGCACAGATTGATTTGTATGCTGTTCAGGGGGCCGAATATAAATTCCTTTGCATTGCTAAGGGGGGAGGATCGGCCAACAAAACGTATTTGTTTCAGGAAACAAAGGCTTTGCTGAATCCGGATACACTGGTGCCTTACTTGGTTGAAAAGATGAAAACGCTAGGTACGGCTGCTTGTCCTCCTTATCACATTGCTTTTGTGATTGGTGGTACTTCTGCCGAAACAAACCTGAAAACAGTAAAATTGGCTTCTGCTAAGTATTATGACTCACTTCCTACAGAAGGAAATGAAGGCGGACAAGCTTTCCGTGATGTGGAACTAGAAAAGAAAGTATTACTGGAAGCTCAGAAGATGGGATTGGGTGCGCAGTTTGGTGGCAAATATTTTGCACACGATATCCGCATTGTTCGTTTGCCTCGTCACGGTGCTTCTTGTCCGGTAGGAATGGGCGTTTCTTGTTCTGCCGACCGTAACATTAAGTGCAAAATCAATAAGGATGGTATCTGGGTTGAGAAGCTGGAAGATAATCCTGCAAAATATATTCCGGAAGAGCTGCGTGAAGCGGGCGAGGGTGAAGCTGTAAAAATTAACCTGAACCAACCAATGGCTGAGATCCTGAAAGAGTTATCTAAGTATCCGGTAGCTACGCGTTTATCACTCAACGGTACAATCATTGTGGGACGTGACATTGCTCACGCTAAGCTGAAAGAACGTTTAGACAGAGGTGAAGATTTGCCACAGTACGTGAAGGATCATCCTATTTATTATGCCGGTCCGGCTAAGACGCCTAATGGCATGGCTTGCGGTTCTATGGGACCTACAACTGCCGGACGTATGGATTCTTACGTTGATTTGTTCCAAAGCCGTGGCGGTAGCATGATTATGTTGGCTAAGGGTAATCGTAGTCAGCAGGTAACTGATGCTTGCAAGAAGCACGGTGGTTTCTATTTGGGAAGCATTGGCGGTCCGGCTGCGATCTTGGCTCAGAACAATATCAAGAGTATTGAATGCGTAGAGTATCCGGAATTGGGAATGGAAGCCATCTGGAAGATTGAGGTGGAAAATTTCCCTGCATTTATCTTGGTTGATGATAAAGGAAACGACTTCTTCAAACAGATTAAACCGGTTTGTGTAAGTGGTGACTGCAAGTAAAATCACACATTAATAAAAAAAGAGCGGCGTACGTTAAGGTATGCCGCTCTTTTTTTATGTGTATGCAGAAACTAGAAATTATTCCTTTTTTTCCACTTCTCGTAATCTCTGATTACTTTGCCACCGTCATTGTTGTACCAACTGTAACCGTTGCGGCGTTCGTATCCTATTTTTGATACGGAGTCAACTTTCACTCCGTCGCGATCGCAGAAAAAGGCTTTTCCTGTTTCCAAATCATAGAAACGTGCCCATAAGGGTTCGCAATCAGTGCAACTTACCATACGGTAATCTTTACGACCTTCGCTGTCGGTGAAGTATTCTTTTGTCAGTCCTTCTATTTTGGCCTGTTTGAACCATTCTACAGCTCCTTCTATGGCATTTTTGATCTCTTCGGATGGGCTAGGTAAAGACATGAGCAGTAACACCAGGTTGTCTGACTCTTGTCCGCTCAACGAAGGTAATTCGTAGGCGCGTGCCTTAGCCGGCAAAAGAGTAACATGGTCATGTTGCGCACACCACACGGTTAGTTTGCCGTTGATGCGCACCTGTGTTTTAAGAATGCATTCTATGCCCAAATCAAATGATTTACGTGCCTTTTCTACCATATTTTCAGGTAAGAAAGTGTAAGGTTCCTGCTTCTCGTATACTTTACGGATGAGTTGCAACACATTGAGCATGGCGTTGTCGTTATAGGTTATCTGAGTGTAATAACCTTTAGGACGCGGATAGAACTGGGGCCATCCACCATTTGGGTATTGTGCCTTAAAGAGGTATTCCAATCCGCGTATGACGGCTTTTTTGTAACGTTCGTCTTTCGTGACATTGTATATTCTTGCCAAGTATTGAATTTCGGTGCTGGTAGCTCCGTTATCAATTGTACTTTCGTTTTCGTCTTTTTGGGCAGCGATAACGGCCTTTTTCTCGGCAGCACTGAGTTCGGCTGGCATGTAGATGTTTTTAGGCCATCCACCTGTGTTAAGCTGGTAAAGCAATACATTTTCGGCTATGCGTATAGCTTCTTGCGTTTGGAAAAAACTGTCTTCCAATTTGGGTGCCAGGCGTACCCAGTTTTTGTATTGCTGTTTTTCCTTGTAGCTTACCTCATTTTGTCCGAAAACGGAGGTAATGTGAGCTACAAGTAGTAATGCGATAAGTGTAAATTGTTTCATGATAATTCTTTATTAATAAGCGGCCCGATACTTGCCTTCTTCTTTGTCTTCGAGCATGCTTAGATAAGAGGTGTACCGAGATTCGCTGATGTAATGTTCTTCTATGGCTTTGCGTACAGCACATCCGGGCTCATGCCGGTGCGTGCAGTTGTTGTACTTGCAATGAGCTGAAGCATTGAATATCTCAGGGAAATAATGCCCTATTTCTTCGTCTTCCATATCGAATGTGCCAAACCCCTTGATTCCCGGTGTATCAATGATATAGCCATTGCCGTCTACCGGAAACATTTCCGAAAAGGTAGTGGTATGCATCCCTTTTTTGTGATAAGAAGATATGGCAGCTGTTCTGACTTCTGCTTCGGGCAAAATGGTGTTGATAAGGGTTGATTTGCCAACACCTGAATGACCGGAGAAAAGAGTAACCTTTTCTTGAAGAGCTTCACGTACTTGTTGGATGCCTTCACCCTGTAAGGCCGATATTTTATAACAAGGATAACCGATACTTTCGTAAAGGTTAACTAGTGCGTCCAGATAGTGCAGTTCGTCTTCGTTATAAATATCTGTTTTATTGAATATGATTTTAGCTGGCACTCTGTATGCCTCGGCCGATGCCAGAAAGCGGTCGATGAAAGTCGTTGAGGTTTCGGGGTAGTTGACCGTTACAATCAGCATGCATTGGTCGAGGTTAGCAGCCAATATGTGCGATTGTTTGGATAAGTTTGAAGAGCGGCGGATGATGTAGTTCCTCCGCTCCTCTATTTCATTGATGAAAGCTGTTCCTTCCTGGTTGATGATGATGTGTACATAATCGCCCACAGCCACCGGGTTGGTGCTTCGGATGCCCTTCAAACGGAAATTACCTTTGATTTTACATTCAATGAATCTGCCGTCTTCGGTTTTTACCTGATACCAGCTTCCTGTATTTTTAATGACTAGTCCTCGCACAATTATACGGTCATTATCTCTTTCTCCTTGTCGGCAAGCATATCTTCAACCTTCTTGATAAACTTGTCGTGTATCTTCTGGAGTTTAGCTTCCGCATCTTTTTCTGCGTCTTCGGGCAGACCGTCTTTCAAGCCTTTTTTCAGTGCTTCGATACCGTCGCGACGTGCGTTACGAATACTTATTTTAGCTGTTTCGCCTTCGCCTTTGCATTGTTTCAGCAACTGCTTGCGTCTTTCTTCTGTTGGTTGCGGAATACCCAAACGGATAATCTCACCGTTGTTTTCGGGCATAATACCCAAGTCAGAATCAATAATGGCTTTTTCAATGGCGCGAAACATGTTTTTGTCCCATGGTTTGATGGTGATGGAACGTGCGTCGGGAGTCGATACGGCAGCCACATTGCTGATGGGTACCATACTTCCGTAAGAGTCTACACGGATACCGTCAATGAGTCTGGTACTAGCTTTTCCGGCACGGATATGCGAAAGAGAATCATCCAGATACATAATCGCCATATCCATTTTCTCTTGTGATTCGTTGATACAGTTGTTTACGTCTATCATATAATAGTTATTTATAAATTGCTGCTTTTTACCTAATTTAGAACAAAAGTATATTGTTTTTTGCTCATTTGCAATATTCGGCCGTTAATTGTGCACTAATGTACCGATAGCTTCTCCCTCCATAACTTTTTTGAGGTTGCCCGGAGTGTCCATGTCGAAAACAATGATAGGTAAGTTGTTTTCTTTACACATGGTGGTAGCAGTGAGGTCCATCACTTTTAAGCCGCGGTGATAAATTTCATCGTAAGTGATTTCGGTGAACTTGGTGGCTGTCTTGTCTTTCTCAGGGTCGGCAGTATAGATGCCGTCTACCCGGGTGCCCTTTAGCATGACGTCGGCCTCAATTTCAATGCCGCGAAGAGACGAACCGGTATCTGTCGTGAAAAAAGGATTTCCGGTACCTGCCGAAAGAATTACTACTTCGCCTTTTTCCATGCATTCAATGGCTTTCCATTTGCTGTAAAATTCCCCGATGGGCTCCATGCGAACAGCAGTGAGAACACGTGATTTTACTCCGGCAGATCCTAATGCCGAACTGAGTGCCAAGCTGTTGATAACGGTTGCTAACATACCCATTTGGTCGCCTTTGACACGATCGAAGCCTTTGTTGGCCCCACTCAGTCCGCGAAAGATGTTGCCACCACCAATTACGATGCCTATTTCAACGCCCATAGCGTGTATCTCCTTGATTTGCTCTGCGTATTCGCTCAAGCGCTTTTCATCAATTCCATACTGCTTTTCACCCATGAGGCTTTCTCCACTCAGTTTTAATAAAATTCGTTTATATTTTGCCATATCATTAAAGTTTGTTAGTTTGTGCAAAACTACAATTTTTTATTAGTATATTTGCACAAAAGGACTACTAAACATTTTCAGGATAATGAAAACCTTAACATTGATTTTTGCATTTATACTCTTGCCCCTGACTTCGATGGCACAGACGGGAGGAGATTACTTATCTCAGGTAACAACGGCTATAAGCAATAAGAACTGGGATGAGGCTGTTGGACTATTCTCAAAGGCGATTAAGGCTGATGCTTTTAAATCGGAGATGTACTACCTGACTCAAGTTGATAAAAGCAGTGCTGTTTGCCATCGTTTGGCTTATCAGCTGGCTTCTTTTTATCAAAAAACGAGGAATTACGATAAGGCTTTTCTGTTTTACAAAGAGTTGACGCAACTGCAACCAAATAATGTAAAGTACCTGAACGGTTGTGCCGAAATGGAGGTGATGCGTGGGAAAGAAGAGAATGCTTTGCGCTTATATGAACGAGCGTTGGAGCTGGATCGTGATAACTTGGCAGCCAATATTTTTATAGGGAATTACTATTACCTGGAAGCCGAAAAAGAAAAACAAAAGATTGAAACCGACTTCCGGAAAATAACAACTCCTACACGCATGCAGTATGCTCGTTACCGCGATGCTATCGATGCTGTTGTTTCAAGTAACTATGCCAAAGCGAAAGAGTATTTGCAGAATGTGTTGCGTACTTTTCCCTCGGCCGAGGCTCAAAAAACGCTGAATAAAATTTTGGCGGTGGAAAAGACTGCTAACCGATAAGGCTTTGTGTTGTTTAAACACTGCTTAAACAGTATTTAAAGAATATATTGCACCTCTTTAAATGCGTATTTTCTAAGCGCTCCCTTGTCATCTTTCAACCAAAGATATCCTTCCGGACTTACCGTGAATATTTCCGCTTGGAACTCTCCTGATGCATCGGCGTAGGTATGCATCCCTCTACTTCTGTATAGGGAAGCAAGATATCGGGAGGATATTTCTTCTGTTTCTCCGTTGCTTAATTGATTATAGTACTCCATGAGGCGAAGCATCACAGCTTGCAGGATGTTTTTTCGGTCGTGAACGGTTCCGGTTATTTGCCTGAGTGAAATAGGGTTAGGCGCATCACTGTGAAATGCTTCTTGATTGATGTTTAAGCCGGTTCCGACAATGGTACGGCTAATGGTGTTTCCACTCAAATCGTTCTCAATCAGTATGCCGGCTATTTTCTTATCACAGTGGTAAATATCGTTGGGCCATTTGATAGAAAAGCCTTCTGAGAAACTGTCTAATACTTCTTTTACGGCCAGCGATATGATTTGTGACAATAGAAATTGTTGCTTTACCGCAAGGAATATAGGATAAAGCACTGTGCTAAAGAGCAAATTCATGCCTTCGTCTGACTCCCACTTATTGCCACGCTGCCCACGTCCGGCTGTCTGAAAACCGGCTACAACCGTAGTAAATTGGGCGACAGCCTTTTCGTTACACCAGGAATTAAGTAACAGGTTGGTCGATTCAGTCTGCCCAACATAGCTATTTATAAAGGGTGCAGTTTCAATCCATGGCTTCATATTCGGCACGCATTTTACGGGTAAACTTTTTAAGAACCTCTTCAACGGAATGGTCAATAAGCTGCTTAATCAGTTTATCATCAACATCCATGTTGAGATAAACCCTGTTCCAGTATTTTTTATTGAAATGGCGGGCTCCTTCAATGCCGTCGTATTTTTCACGAAGTTCCAGAGCATATTCCGGATCACATTTCAAAGCAATGGAGTTGCTGCCTTCCAAATCAATGAGAGCAAACATCTTGTCCATGACCTTCAAGACCAGCGCATATTCGTCAAAAGGGAAACCTTCGGTTGCTCCTTTTTTTTGCAAACAATAGTTGCGTGCGGTTTCTATATCCATCGTTTCTTTGTTTTACCACATGGGTGGAAAAAAGGCTTCCCGGATGTGCTCAATGCAGAAATTGCCTTTTTCTCCCACAACTGTTATGATATCAAATCGTACCGGGGTGTCTAGTTGAAAATACCGTATGTAAGCATCGGCCGCTGAAACGGTTCTTCTTATTTTTCTTTTATCAACTGCGGCTTCGGGTTGCGCAAAATCGGTATTCCGGCGAGTCTTAACTTCAGCCACAATTAACTCATTGTCTTTAAAAGCAACGATGTCGAGTTCCAGATGTCCTCTGCGCCAATTCCGGTGCCTGATGACGTAGCCTTGTTTCTCCAGATAGTCAGCAGCCGCTTCTTCTCCTTCTTTACCGAATATATTATGCTCTGCCATGGTTGTTTTTTGCAAATTTACTCTTTTTATTCTTTGAAATTAACAAAGTAAAAGTAATTTTGCAGAGAATATGAGAAAGAGAGATAAAAAGTGCGTAAAAGCAACATTAGATGAACCCAAACGTACTCAGCGTATGACTTGTTTGCTGAGTGACGATGAGCAGTTGATTGTTGACCGGTATCTGGAAAAATACAAGATCAGCAATAAATCGCGTTGGTTTCGTGAAACAATTCTCATGTTTATTCACAAGAATATGGATGAAGATTATCCGACTTTGTTCGGTGAACATGATATGAGGCGCTGATGATGGTGATGGACGATACTTATTTTATGAAACAAGCTCTGCTCGAAGCCGATAAGGCTGCTGAAAGAGGAGAGGTGCCTGTGGGGGCTGTGGTTGTTTGTCGCGGGCGCATCATAGCACGTGCGCACAACTTAACGGAGACGCTGAACGATGTCACTGCGCATGCTGAGATGCAAGCTATTACGGCTGCTGCAAATGTGTTGGGCGGCAAATACCTGACCGATTGTACGTTGTATGTGACTGTGGAACCTTGCGTGATGTGCGCAGGTGCCATAGCATGGGCTCAGACGGGACGGCTTGTTTTTGGCGCTGATGATGAAAAAAGAGGGTATCAGCGTTATGCTGCTTATTCGTTACATCCTAAAACAGAAGTGGTTAAGGGCGTTTTAGCGGAAGAAGCCGCCGCCCGGATGAAAGCTTTTTTCCAATCAAAAAGATAATACTTACTTATCTTTTACCTCCTCGTAATCAACGTATTCGCCTTCGTCTTTTGTGAAAAGTTTCTTGCGTTTGCCGCTGGCTGTTGTATTCTCTTCCTGCGACTGGTTATTCTGTCCTTCGTGTGATTGATTCATGCGTGAGGTGCTTCTTCTTCCGAATCCAAAAATGGCTCTTACAATACTGCCTACAATAGATAGTCCCAGTACCAGAATGAAAACCACGAGGATAAATAAAAATAAAAGTATATACATTTGCTAACTGTTTTTTTAGTTCTTGTGGCAAGAAGCGTGCCAAAAAGAATCGTTACTTCTTTTTTCTTGTTAATAAAGACAATAGAATGTACCAGGCAATAACGGCAGAGAAACCACTGATTCCCAAAAAGACAAGTAACAGAGCGGCAATAATCAGGAATATAAAACTGATTTTATTGTCTTTCCATGATAGGTTCTTGAATTTGAGCGAGAACATAGGGATTTCCGCTATCATTAACCAAGAGAACAGCAGAATCATTATGATTAGGAAGAATACATGCGTAGGACTGGAAGTGATATAGCCGTGTTCGCTTGCAATGAGGGCTCCCCAGAAAAGAGCATTGGCAGGAGTGGGTAAACCTACGAATGAACTGGTCTGCCTCTCGTCAACATTGAATTTAGCCAATCTTAAAGCTGAGAACACAGCTATAAGAAAAGCGACGTACGGCACAAAAACGGAAATGCCTGACAAAAAGTCGGGATATGGCATTTCTTTTAGCAGTGAAAATAACATGAGAGCCGGAACGAGTCCGAAGCTGATATCGTCTGCCAGAGAATCAAGTTCCTTTCCGATAAGCGACGGAGCTTTCAACACACGAGCTAGCATACCGTCAAAGAAATCAAAGATTGCGCTGAGTATGATAAAGACGAGTGCCCATTCATATTGGGCTTCAAATGCCATAACACTCGCAATACAGCCGGAGAATAAGTTCAGACAGGTTACGGTGTTCGGTATATGGCGGGTTATTGCATTTGCCATGGATGTATTACTTTAATTTAGCTATAATTGTTTCGTTACCGGTGGTGATTTGTTCCAATGTAACACATATTTCAGTATCTAACGGCAGATAAACATCTACGCGTGACCCGAATTTGATGAATCCCATGTGCTCATCGATGTAGCATTCTTCACCAGCCTCAGCATAAGTTACGATGCGGCGTGCCATAGCACCGGCTATCTGACGTGCCAGCACTTCCTTTCCTTCGGGAGTTTCAATAACAATTGTAGAACGTTCATTGTCGGTACTGGCTTTAGGCAACCAGGCTTTCATAAACTTACCGTTTTGATGTCCTACCATTTTTACCGTACCATCTACCGGATACCAATTGGCATGAACATTGAGGATGCTCATGAAGATAGAAACCATGATACGATTATCTTTGAAATATTCGCTTTCGTACACCTCTTCTATGGCAACAATCTTGCCATCGGCAGGGGCAACGACTATTTTCTCTGTTTCTTGACCGAAAAGACGTATGGGGCAACGGAAGAAGTTGACCATTAATAAGTAGATGGTTATGCTCAGAGCAGCCACCAGGTAGAATGGTATTTTACATTCAAAACCGTAGTATAATGCTGCATTCACTCCCAATAAGATGATAAGCGCACCAATTAGAATATGTGTTCCTTCATGGTGTATTCTTATCTTTTTCAGTTTTTTTAATCGACCCATTTATGCTAATTAATAGAATTGTTTGCAAAAGTATGCTTATTTTAAAAATCAAGCAAGTAAATAAGGAGAGAAATGCGCTGTGTTGATAACTTTTTGCCAAATGTTTTTGTTAGTAGTGCCAGACGTTGTATTTTTACGCTGATTCATTTTATATAGGAGATTAGTAAGATATGATAGACTTTGTACACTTGCATGTTCACACGCAGTATTCACTTCTCGATGGTCAGGCCAGTGTCAGCGCGCTGGTTGACAAGGCGATTGCCGATGGTATGAAGGGGATAGCGGTGACCGATCATGGAAGCATGTTTGCCATTAAGGAGTTCTGTAATTACGTGAACAAGAAAAATGGTCCCGTTAATGGTGAAATCAAAGACCTGAAAAAACAGTTGGTACTGCTGGAGAAAGAGGAAGATAGTGCCGATAGACAAGAACGGATTGCTGAATGTAAAGCGAAACTGGAAGAGGCTAAAAGCCGCATCCTCAAACCGATTATAGGCTGTGAAATGTATGTGGCACGCCGCTCGATGGATAAAAAGGAAGGAAAACCCGACCAGAGTGGTTATCACTTGGTGGTGCTTGCCAAGAATAAAGTGGGATACCACAATTTGATAAAGTTGGTATCTCGTGCTTGGACGGAAGGATATTATATGCGCCCGCGTACCGACAGGAGCGAATTGGAGAAATATCATGAAGGGCTGATTGTTTCAACGGCTTGTTTGGGAGGAGAAGTTCCCAAAAAGATAACTCAGGGTTTGTACGAGGATGCCGAAGAAGCAATCAGGTGGTACAAGAATTTGTTTGGTGATGATTTCTATCTGGAAATGCAACGCCACAAAGCGACTGTGGCCAATGCCAATCATGAAGCCTATCCGCTGCAGGAGAATGTGAACAAACATTTGATTGAGCTTTCCAAAAAATATGGTGTCAAGCTGATTTGTACCAACGATGTACACTTTGTAAGTGAAGAACATGCGGAGGCGCATGACCGCTTGATTTGCTTGAGTACGGGGAAAGACCTGGATGATCCGAACCGTATGTATTACACCAAGCAGGAGTGGATGAAAACCCGGGCAGAGATGGCTGCTATTTTTGCCGACGTGCCCGAAGCGTTGAGTAATACGGCTGAGATACTTGATAAGGTGGAGATGTATTCCATTGATCATGCACCGATTATGCCTACTTTTGCTATCCCGGAGGACTTTGGAACGGAGGAGGGCTACAGGCAAACCTATTCTGAAGAAGATCTTTTTAATGAATTTACCCGTGATGAGAATGGAAACGTAGTACTATCACAGGAGGCTGCGGAAGATAAGATTCAGAAGTTAGGAGGGTATGACAAGTTGTACCGTATTAAATTGGAAGCCGACTACCTGAAGAAACTAGCTTTTGACGGAGCTAAAAAAAAATATGGCGATCCTTTAGCGGATGATGTGATGGAGCGGCTTGTGTTTGAGTTGCACATCATGAAGACAATGGGTTTCCCGGGTTACTTCCTGATTGTGCAGGATTTCATTGCTGCTGCCCGAAATATGGGTGTGTCGGTGGGACCCGGACGCGGATCAGCAGCTGGATCGGCTGTGGCTTATTGCTTGGGAATTACGCAGATTGACCCCATTGAATATGATTTGCTGTTCGAGCGTTTCCTGAACCCTGACCGTATTTCTCTGCCTGATATTGATATCGATTTTGATGATGACGGGCGAGGAGAGGTGTTGCGCTGGGTGACTGATAAATATGGAAAGGAGAAGGTGGCGCACATCATTACGTATGGCACCATGGCTTCCAAGCTAGCCATCAAGGATGTGGCGCGTGTGCAGAAACTTCCGCTGTCAGAGTCCGACAGGTTGGCTAAATTGGTGCCCGATAAGATTCCCAATCAAAAATTAAATCTGAAGAATGCCATTGCGTATGTGCCCGAACTGCAAGCGGCTGAAATGTCGTCAGACCCGCTGGTACGCGATACCATTAAGTATGCCAAAATGCTTGAAGGAAATGTTCGTGGCACGGGTGTGCATGCCTGCGGAACAATTATTTGTCGTGACGACATTACGGATTGGGTGCCTGTAAGTACGGCTGATGACAAGGAAACGGGCGAAAAGATGCTGGTTACCCAGTATGAAGGTTCTGTTATTGAAGATACGGGACTGATCAAAATGGACTTTCTGGGTCTGAAAACGTTGTCGGTTATCAAAGAAGCAGTCGAGAATATCCGTTTGCATCGTGGCATAACACTTGATATTGATACGATTTCCATTACTGACCCGGCTACTTATAAGTTGTACAGTGAGGGTCGCACCATCGGTACTTTTCAGTTTGAATCGGGTGGTATGCAGAAATATCTCAAAGAGCTAGAGCCTTCTACCTTTGAGGACCTTATAGCCATGAATGCTTTGTACAGACCGGGTCCAATGGATTACATTCCCGATTTTATTGATCGTAAACACGGAAGGAAGCCCATTGAGTATGACATACCCGTCATGGAGAAGTACCTCAAAGATACATACGGCATTACGGTTTATCAGGAACAGGTCATGCTTTTGTCGCGCTTGTTGGCAAACTTTACGCGTGGTGAATCTGATGCGCTTCGTAAAGCAATGGGTAAGAAGTTACGCGATAAGCTGGATCACATGAAGCCGAAGTTTATTGCGGGCGGACAAAAGAACGGTCACGATCCGAAGGTACTTGAAAAGATATGGGGCGACTGGGAGAAGTTTGCTTCTTATGCGTTTAACAAATCGCATGCTACCTGTTACTCATGGGTGGCTTATCAAACAGCATACCTCAAGGCAAATTACCCGGCGGAGTATATGGCTGCCGCCATGAGCCGCAACATTTCAAACATCACGGAAATCACTAAGCTGATGGACGAGTGTAAGGCAATGTCTATTGAAGTATTAGGACCGGATGTCAATGAGAGTAATTTGAAGTTTACGGTAAATGAGGTGGGGAACATCCGTTTCGGACTGGGAGCTGTCAAGGGAGTTGGCGAAGGTGCGGTGCAATGTATTGTTGAAGAGCGCAGAGCGAACGGTCCTTTCCAAGGGATATTCGACTTTGTACAGCGTGTCAACCTCAATGCCTGTAATAAGAAGAACATTGAATCTCTGGCTTTGGCAGGTGGTTTTGATAATTTCCCGGAAATAAAGCGCGAGCAGTTTTTTGCTTTGAATAGCAAGGGAGAAGTGTTTATTGAAGCGTTGATTCGTTACGGGAACCGTTATCAGGTTGACAAGGCAGCAGCTACTAATTCGCTTTTCGGTGGAGATAACGTGGTAGATGTAGCCACTCCCGAAATTCCGTTGGCTCCCCGTTGGAACGATTTGGAAAGACTGAACAAGGAAAGAGAGTTGGTGGGCATCTACTTGTCGGCTCACCCGTTGGATGAATATGCCATTGTTTTGAAGCATGTATGTAATACGCACATGGACGAACTGGATAATAAACCTGCACTGGCCGGACGGGAAATTACGATGGGAGGCATTGTGACCAGTGTGCGCAGGGGAACCAGTAAAAACGGCAATCCTTACGGTATTGCACGGATAGAAGACTATTCGGGCTCAACTGAAATTCCGTTCTTCGGTAACGACTGGATAACCTATCAGGGATATCTGAATGAAGGTACTTTCCTTTACATGAAAGCTCGTTGCCAGCCCAAACAATGGCGCCAGGAAGAGCTGGAATTGAAGATCACGTCAATGGAGTTGTTGCCCGATGTGAAGGAAAGGCTCATTGATAAGATAACGATTACCATTCCGTTGCCCGAGTTAAACAAACAAATGATTGCCGATTTGAGTGTGCTGACCAAGGAACATCCGGGTAATACGGAGTTATATTTCAAGGTAACCGATCCGGAAAATCGTTCGCACGTAGAGTTTCTATCGCGCCCGGTTAAACTGTCGGTTGGCAAAGAGCTGGTGTTGTATCTGGAGGAGAATCCGGAATTAAGTTTTAGCATAAATTGATTTTTTTATGCGTATTATTACACGGTTCTCAAAACTTTAGTAACTTTATCGGTGTTATGCTATTGATGAAAGAATACTATTTTAACTAATATAATTTATAAGAATATGGCTTTAGAAATTACAGACGCTAACGCAAAAAGCGTGTTATCTGACGGAAAACCTGTTGTGATTGACTTTTGGGCTCCTTGGTGTGGTCCTTGTAAAATGGTTGGTCCAATCATTGAAGAACTGGCAAAGGAATATGAAGGACAGGTTGTTATTGGTAAATGTGATGTAGACGAGAATGCAGATTTGCCCGCAGAATATGGTATTCGTAACATTCCTACCGTTTTGTTTTTTAAGAACGGCGAAATTGTCGATAAGCAGGTAGGTGCTGTGAGCAAAGCAGTTTTCGATGCAAAAATCAAAGCATTAATTTAATAAAAAGAACATGAAACAGGAAGAAGACATTCTGCCGGAATACGCAGATGATGAAGAAACTATTGAATTTATCAAGGCGTATTTACCGCAAGAATTGAAAGCTAAATTCTCGGACGATGAATTGCATTATTTCATTGACCTGATTGACGAGTATTACATTGAAAGCGGAGTCCTCGAAGGAGAGCCCGATGCTGACGGTTACGTGGAAATTGATCTTGAAGCAGTGGCCAACTACATTGTTGCTGAAGCAAAGAAAGATGAAATGGGAGAATATGATCCCGAAGAAATCCTCTTTGTCGTTCAGGGAGAGATGGAGTTTGGTGAATCATTGGGGCAGGTGGAATAATCCGGTTTCACAGATTACGAATAATAAAGGGAGAATTGCTTTTAGTGTAAGCTAAGGGTTATTTCTCCCTTTTTTCTTATACTAACCTTTACTTATATTTTAAAAACATGGAAAAAGAAGAAACTGCAAGACTTTTCTACGCCAAACGTTCGTTGGGTGATACGCTGAATTACTCTGTAGATTTTGTGAAAAACAACCTGAAGTGTCTGTTGAAGTTCATGGCACTGCTTATATTACCCTGGAATGTTATTCAAGCCATCCTAATGTGGATGCTTTCGGGAGCTTTAATTGATTTTGCCGCCATCGCTGATTCTACTGACGTGGTTGCAATAGCCGGTTTACTGGGTGTAAAACACCTGCTTTTGTACGGAGGCATGATGCTGGTCTCTGTTGGTGCCGGTACCTGTCTTATCGCTTTGTTTTTCTCACTGTTGAAGTTGAATCACGAAAGAGAAGGCGGATTGGCCGGACTTCGTTTCCAAGAACTGAAACCTCTTTACGTAAGCAACGTGTTTAAGGGACTGCGTTTGTTCGCGTTTCATATCTTACTGGGTCTTGTTATAGCCTTGCTTATGGGGCTTTTGGCCGGTATTTCTCCTTGGGTTGTATTGGCTTTTATACCTTTCTTATTTATATTTATGTTGCCTCTTGCTTTGCTTATGCCGGCTTATATGCTCGAGAAACAATCCTTCTTCAAAACACTTGCCTCGTCATACCGCATGGGCTTCATTACCTGGGGTGGCGTTTTTGCAGTCCTTTTGGTGATGGCAATCATAGCCGGTTTGATACAGTTGGCTGCCAGTGCTCCCTGGTATATTGTTACCATGGTGGAATATGTGTTTTCGTTAAGTGAAAACGCAGCGACAGAGTCTGCGAGTGTTGGCTTCAACATTCTATCAGGCTTCATGGCATTGCTTCTGTTCTTCGGACAGGCTATCGGACTCCTATTTATATATAGCGGAATGGGCTACCAATTTGGGCATGCTTCGGTAAAGTCTCAGGAAATAAAGGTGACGGATCAGATAGACTCTTTCTGAAAAAAGAAAAATATGGCCGTGGCAACTAGTATCAATCCTAGTATGCCATAGAACAGTCGGGCGCGTTTGCGCCCTACGTTCTTTACAATAAACTGCACGTTCTGTGTATTGAAAAACCAGTCCCAATTCAAAACAGCAGCTAGGATAGATACAATGCCGGCTAAGGCAAATAAGCCCTGAACAAAATATTGCGGGCTCATAATTGATTCAGCGTAACAGTCCTGGTTCCGTCTTTCTGCTCTTCAATGCTTACCTTAATGGTGTTTCCCGGAAGTAGTTCTTCAACCAACTCGGGCCACTCAATAAAGCAAAGCGCACCGCTGTAGAAATAATCCTCGTAACCCATGTCGTAAACCTCTTCCAGCTTGTTGATGCGGTAGAAATCGAAATGATAAATTAATTCTGCCGTATCTTCGGAACGGTATTCATTGACAATGGCAAAGGTTGGTGAGGTAATCACATCCGTTACGCCCAGCTCTTCGCATACGGCCTTTACAAACGTTGTTTTACCGGCTCCCATCTTACCGTAAAGAGCAAATACGGTGTTCTCGCCCATTGCAGCGATAAATTCTTTGGCTGCCTCATGTATTTGATCGAGTGATTGAATCTTTATTTCCATATAGGATGCTTTTAATGTTTATTGCTTGTTGATAACTGTTGGATTCTTGTTAATAACTTCCTTTAGTCCTGTTTATAACTTCTTGTTTTCTTCTCTCTGTATTCTGGTTGAAATGCTTTTTGCTACCTTGCAGACAGCGTAAATCAGAATAGAAAAGAAAATGATGGAAGCTCCCGAAGGTACATTCAGAAAGTAAGAAATGAAAAGACCGCCCATGCAACTCAGAAAACCAATGATAACCGATAGCCAGATAATTCGTTTAAACTTATAAGTAAATAGATTGGCCGTCATTTGCGGTATGGTGAGCAGCGATATGGCAAGCACAATGCCTACCATTCGTAAACAGGCTACTATAGTCAATGCGATGAAAAGCATGAGAGTGTATTCAAAGAATGCCACGGGCAAACCTTGAGAACGTGCAAATTCCCTATCGAACGCCACGTGAATGATGGGATGAATGAACAGAGTAAAAAACACGATGAGTACCAATGCCAAAACGCCTAGTATAACCAGATCGGTTACGGTAATGGTTAAGATATTCCCAAAGAGATAAGCCGAAAGATCGGGTGCGAAGCCGGGCGAAAGAAAACTAAACATAACACCCAGCGCCATACCGAGTGTCCAGAACACAGCAATGGCCGAGTCCTCACGCATGTCTTTGCGCTTGCTGAGCCACTCTACACCAAAGGCCGATAAGACAGAGAAAACAGCGGCAGAGAGCAGCGGAGAAATTCCGGTGAACAAACCGATTCCGATGCCGCCAAACGAAGCATGCGTGATGCCGCCACTAATAAAAACCAATCGGCGGGTCACGATGTAAGTACCAATGATGCCGCAGGCAATGCTTGCCAGGAGTCCGCCCAGCAAAGCATGTTGAAAAAAAGTATATTGAATCAGCTCTGTCATATACAGTGATTAGTGTCTTCTTTCACCAATGATTAAAAAAATCTCGTCTTTCAGTTCCGTGGGCAAGTTGATTCCTCTCAACTGAAGACTCCTTACCCAGCCGGCCACGTCGATATCTTGCATGGTGTAAAAAATATCACGAAACTGATCTACCTGATACGGATAATAACTATCGGGATCCTTGCCGATGTATTCGTCCAGGTCTTCGTCATCATAATATTCAATTTCTGTGCTTACTGCAGCCAGTAAGCTATCCTTTTCACATATTTCGTGCTGACCGCAACATTCGGCATCTGCTTCCACAATATCGGGGAAGTCGTTCAGCTCACCTTTTTCTATCTTTTTTTGTATGTTTCTGTTACGTATATAGCCGGCAGTCATCGCTACGATGGCAAGTACCAGTAAACCAATGATCAGTATCCACATAATTAATCAAGAAATTTCTGCAAAGTTACTTATTTAATTGTATTTTTGCACCTTGTCAGAGTTAAAACATGAATAAGAACAAATACGGCACATATAAGTTCGGATTGGTTACGGCATCGGCTTTTGTTATTGCCAATATGATTGGTACCGGTGTATTTACCTCGTTGGGATTTCAACTGTTGGGTACCGCGAACTTCTTTTCGTTGATGTTGTTGTGGCTGCTTGGTGGCATCATTGCCTTGTGCGGCGCGCTGGTGTACGGCGAACTGGGTGCGGTGATGCCTCGCTCAGGAGGAGAGTACCATTATTTGCGCGAAATTTATCACCCGCTTTTGGGATTCATGTCGGGCTGGGCCTCATTGATTGTGGGCTTCGCTGCTCCGGTTGCTCTGGCGTGCATGGCATTAAGCACTTATCTGCATAAAATGTTTCCGGCTTTTAACCCGTTGGTGACGGCAATCACTGTGCTCACCGCGGTAACACTGATTCATGCTTACGATGTAAAAATGGGAGGGACCCTGCAACGGGTGTTTACCTCCTTCAAGATACTCATCATCATCGTCTTTATTATTTGCGGTTTTTGTTTGCCGCCTCACGGACAAGTCGACGGTTTCTCTGCCGCAACGTTCTCTTTCGATGATGTCTTTTCAACAGGATTTGCCGTGTCGCTCATCTGGGTTTATTACGCTTATTCGGGCTGGAACGCCTCAGCTTACATGGCCAACGAAATTCGCGAACCGCAACGCACCATTCCCCGCTCTCTGTTTATCAGTACGGTTATTGTTACCATTTTGTATCTGCTGCTCAACGCCGTGTTTTTATTTGCCGCTCCGGTGGAGGCGATGCAAGGACAAGTGGAAGTGGGACTGATTGCCGCTCGTTATATCTTTGGCGAATGGGGTGGTAATCTGATGGGATTGCTCATTGCTTTGCTGCTGGTGTCGAGCATCAGTTCCATGGCTTTTCTAGGACCCAGGGTGTCGCAAGTCATGGGAGAAGATACGTATATTCTACGTTCCTTGGCTCGTAAATCGGCAGGTGGTACGCCTTTTGTCGCCATTTGGGTGCAGTATGGCATCAGTGCATTACTTATCATTACCGATTCTTTTGAATTGGTTACCAAATACACCGGCGTTACCTTGTCGTTCTTTGCTTTGATGACAGTAGCCGGCCTCTTTGTTCATCGCCATCGTTTCCCTCATGTGGTTCGCCCGTACCGTACGTGGGGCTATCCGGTAGTGCCGCTTCTTTTCATCGCACTCATTCTCTGGTCGGTTGTGTACCTGATTCATGAAGATTACTACAATACGTTTGTGGAGCATACGCAGACGGTGATGTGGATGAGCTTGATGAGCGCCGGCACTTTGCTTTCGGGAATGATGGTTTACGTGATGAATCAATTGATAGTACATTATAAAAAACAGTAAAACAATACGTATATATGAAATCTACGCTGAACTATTTAACATGGAGTTTCGCCTTGCTGCTTGTGGCAGCCTGCGGACAAAAGAAACCTGCTGTGCCCGTGAGTGCATCGGTTGAACAGACCGATACGCTGCCTGCGGACACAACCAAATTAGTTGCCGATGAGGCTCTGACTGATGCTGCACGTTTTGTTGCCGGATTGCCGGTGCGTAACGAAACGAGTCGTTTGTATGAACTCTCGCAATCGGATACGTGGAAAGCCCACGCCCGTAACATGGAGCAGATATGGAATGCTTTTCAGCAAACCGCCCCACGGCTCATTGCTTTCACGGAGAAGGAGTTGAGTGACATCAATGAAAACTGCCATACGGTATTTTATCCCTTTGGCGGTCCGGATTACCTCTTTCCCAACACCTTTTTCCCCGAGATGAATACCTATTTCCTGATCGGACTAGAGAAAACCGGTTCGCAGGTGAAGATAGAAAAGCCTTCTAAAGAGACTTATAAACTCTATCAAAATGCCGTATCGGACATTCTGAATCTCAGCTTCTTCCGCACGGACGACATGAAACAAGAACTGTTTAACGACACCATTGACGGAGTAACGCCTATTATCTCTGTGCTGATGGTACGCTCGGGCAGGGAAATTGTGAGCATCCGTAATGTGCGCCTCACCGAACAAGGCGCAATAGCTGACACGAAAGAAGACGGACAGCCCATCGAACAAGGCGATATGGTTGAGTTTAAGTACTTTCGTCACGGAACCAATAAACTGCAAACGCTTTATTATCTCAAGGCAGATTTGAGTAACGGCGGTTTCCCTCGCAACAAAGCGCTTACGGCTTATGTCAATCAGTTTGACGCAGGCACAACGGTTACGTTTATCAAATCGGCCTCTTACCTGATGCACATGACTTATTTCTCGGGAATTCGTGAAGGCATACTGAACCATACTTCGGCTGTGCTTCAAGATGACTCCGGTATTCCTTTGCCATTTTACGATACAGAGAAGTGGGACGTAACACTTTACGGCACTTTTGAGAAACCCATTTCGATGTTTGGCAAATATGTACAACCCGAATTGCGTGAAGCCTACGAGCAAGCCGACCCCAAACCGCTGAACTTCCGCATTGGATACGCACGCCAGTCGAACTTGCAAATTGCACGCAAAAAATAAAAGCCGCCTGCCAAGTCCCGGCTTCTGTATATACTAACATCAGAATGACCGGTATATAAGGCCAAAGTGCCTGTATACTAAGGTCATTCTTCTTTATAAACAGTTCGTCCCCGCTACCTGTGACGAATGGCCCCGCATGCGGGGACGTAAATCACCGCATGCGGGGACGAAGGGCACAGGTACCTGTGACGAAATAATCATAAGTAGCAAATGACTTAGTTAGCGGGTTGTTTGGGACTATTAGGTGCGTTGCGTTTGGTTATTGAAGAGATGATGAAATCTCTGTTTTCACAACTTAAAACCACCTTCTTTCCTGAATTTAAAATGATATAAAAAGCTTCATGGTAATCACCTACATAAGCGGAATGTTTGCCTAGTTGTTTAGAGTAGAACAAGCCGACGAATCCCCAAAAACCACCACTCCCAAATATCCTGATTCCTGCTTCTTCATTGTATACATCGATATGCTGAATGCAATCTATGGGAAACTTCTTTTTACCGATTGGTCTATAAAGAATCAGTTCAGCTGGAGTTAATGATATGGATAACGGTGTTAGTGCCATCGTGTACGCACTAACAGAAAGTATAACGATGAAGGTAAACAAACACCAAGCTCTATCATGCCAATCATCAGTAAAATTGAAAGAAGCAATCAGGAGAAATAACTCCGTCAACACGAATATAATGCTCAATGTTATGGTTAGTGCCTTTACAGAGCGACTCCAATTTACTGTGTAACGTTTGTCTTTCATTTTTTTGATTTTACTCTTCTTCTATTCCAAAACCAGCCAGGCGAAGATCGTTCCAATAGTTGGGATACGATTTGCTTACCACATGAGGTTCGTCTATGCGTATCTGCGGAAAGACAATGCTTGCAGGAGCGAATGCCATGGCCATGCGATGGTCTTCGTATGTGCTGATAACAGCTGTGGCATGCGGTTCGCATCGTTCACCATTCCATATCAAGACGGAATTGTTTTCGTGGCGCAGAACATAACCTAGCTTGGCCATTTCGGTTATGAGGGCAGCAATGCGGTCGGTCTCCTTTATCTTCAGACTTTGCAAGCCGGTAAAGCGGAAAGGAATGTTGAGCAAAGCGCACGTTACCACGAACGTTTGTGCCAAGTCGGGTATGTCGATAAAATCTTCGTCCAGTCGTTCGGGATATTCACTGGTTTGGCGAAGTATGACGTCTCCGTCGGTGAATTCCGTTGCGATGCCCAATTTGGCAAACACCGCTGCTCCCCGGCTGTCGCCCTGATAACTCTTTTTGAAAAGTCCCTTTAGCTTGATGGACGACTGCGAACTCAATGCTGCAATCTGATACCAATAAGAGGCTGCACTCCAATCGCTTTCCACCCGGAAAGCCGTATCCGAATAAGGATGAGGAGCCACGCGAATGCAGTTCTCCGAGATCCATTCAGCCTTTGCGCCAAAGTCGGTCATGAGTTGCAACGTCAGGTTGATGTAAGGACGAGAAATAATCTCGCCGGTTAAATGAAGCGTGAGTCCGTTTTTCAGCACAGGCCCTATCATCAGCAAAGCCGAAATATATTGTGAACTGACATCTCCTTTCAGCGTAACCTCTTGGCCGTTTAGTTCACCGCCCGTAATGCGTAAAGGCGGAAATCCTTCGTTGCCGGCATACTCAATCTGCGCACCCAATTCGCGAAGAGCATTAACTAATATCTGAATGGGGCGTTGCTGCATCCGTGCCGTACCGGTGATGATGCGTGTGCCGGGCGTTACGCAGAGGTAAGCCGTAAGAAACCGCATGGCCGTTCCCGCTGCCAAGATGTCAATTACATCGTGATTCTCTGTGAGTGCCTGAATCATTACCCGGGTATCGTCACAATCCGACAAGTTAGCCGGCACAGTTGTTCCGCGTCCCAGCGCATGAATAATAAGTGCTCGGTTACTGATACTTTTTGAAGCGGGGAGTTCTATGACGGCCTTCGGTTGCAAAGGCGCAGAAAGTTTGTAGCGCATAATTTCAGTTGGTAATAAATGAATCTGTTTGCAAAAATAGGAATAAAATCGAAGCTTTTTAAAATAATCGGATGGTATTGATACGAATAAAGTGATAATTTATAAATTTGTGAAACTAAAAACTTGATTCTATGAATGAGAAAGAACGCTATACGAAATATTCACTAATCATTATTATCCTTTTACTGGGAGGAATTCTTTTCGTTCGACTGATTCCCTTTCTGAGTGGCATTCTGGGTGCGATAACCATTTATGCGCTGTTAAGGGGACAGATGAAATATCTTTCCGAAAAGAAAAAGATGAAACGCAGTTTGGCTGCCATTTTATTGATTGGCGAAACTGTTTTGTTTTTCCTGATTCCGTTGTCTCTTTTTGTCTGGCTTCTCATTGGCGAGTTGCAGACGTTGAATCTGGATCCTGCCGTGCTCATGGCTTCTGTAGAAGATGCCGTGCAGGTTGTTCGTGAAAAAACCGGTTATGAACTGTTCAAAGAAGAAAATCTGTCGGCCGTGGCATCCTTTTTTACGAAGCTGGCTCAATCTTTTCTAGGCAATGTCAGTGGACTGATCATGAATCTTTTTGTATTGGTCTTTATCCTTTTCTTTATGCTCATAGGTAGTTCTAAAATGGAGGAGTATGTGTACAGCATTCTTCCTTTTGGAGAAGCCGACAGGAAATCGGTTCTCAAGGAAATGAATCGTATCGTGACCTCCAACGCTATCGGAATTCCTTTGCTGGCTGTTATTCAAGGAGGAATTGCTATGGCGGGTTACTTTATTTTCGGGGCACCCAATGCACTGCTCTTTGGTTTCCTAACCTGTTTCGCTACAGTTATTCCGCTGGTTGGTACTGCTCTTATCTGGCTGCCCCTTGTTGTATACATGGCGCTGTTGGGCGATTGGGTAAATGCTGTCGGACTGGCTGCTTATGCGTTGATTATCATCACCAATGTTGATAACCTTATTCGTTTCATGCTGCAAAAGAAAATGGCCAACATTCATCCGCTTATAACTGTGTTCGGTGTGGTCATCGGTTTACCGTTGTTTGGTTTTATGGGAGTTATCTTCGGCCCGCTTCTGATCTCGGTGTTTATTCTCTGTTTTGATATTTATAAAAGGGAGTATCTGGATAAATAAGTCTACTTTTTATTCTGATAATATTGATGGATGGCCGTTGCCAATCCTGTAAAAGCACTAAAGTCTTGCGCTACAATGCTTACTTTGAGCCCTTTTTTTCTTGCGTACGCGGCTGTGTAAGGGCCGAAACAGGCAATCTCAAGGCTGTTGGTTGAAAGGTGGTGCTTCTTGCACGTTTGCATGGCGACTTCAATTTCGGCTCCGCTGGTAAACACAAGGCAGTTTGCTGTCTTTGCCCGGATCAGTTCGGCAAACCGGTTTTGTATGTTCTCTTCGCTGGCACAGGTTGTGTAAGCATCAATGCGTGTTACTTGCATTTGAATGGCTTTGAGTGCACGCATAAAATCGGGTACCACATCGGGTTCGGGTATGTCTTTTACCCAAGGAGCCAATACGGCTATTCGCTTTCCGCTGATGTCCGGCCGGGTTTTTAGTTTGGCAACAATGCCCATGGGACTGGCTTCGTCGGGTAATAATACATCGCTTATTTCCAATTCCTTTTTAAGATATTCGGCATCTTTACCAATGGCGCAGAGCGTTATTTGTTGCAAATACAGTTTAGCCTCCGGATGTTTTGCCAATGCAATGGAGAAAGATTCAATGGCTTTGCGGCTCGAGAAGGCGATGTAGTCATAGTTCTGCATCTCTTTCAGGAATTGATTCATCTTGGCTTCTTCAGGTAGTACTTTTGTTTCTATCATGGGGCAAGAATAAGTTGCAATATCCTTTTCTTGCAGTGCTTTTTCCAACCGTTGGGCATAACCTTGCGGAGCTGTAATGATTACACGGGGTGTTGCTGACTGACTCCGGGTTGGTTGGCAGTATAAGCAACTTATGGCAACAAGAATAATAGGGTAGAGGTGCATAGTGTCCTTTTTTGTGGATTCTTTGCAAAACTAATTATTTTTTTACTCTTTACTTGTTTTTACGGAATAGATTTTTTATTTTAGCACCGTTACGGAATCTAATAGTTTTATGAAAAAAGTACCTATAACTCTTTCATACAGGTTGAAGCTGTTTCTTGTTGTTTCCGCAGGATTCATTTTTGGTGGTGGTTTTCTTTTCCTGTATCTGCTAAGGGCTCATACCTACTTGGGAGATGATCCGTCGGCCTGCGTTAACTGTCACCTCATGGGTGCTTATTATGATACGTGGGCGCACGGTTCACACGGTCGTAACACCACATGCAATGATTGCCATGTTCCTCATGAAAATATGTTTCGGAAGTATTTGTTCAAGGCGATGGACGGTACGCGCCATACTGCTGTGTTTCTTACGAATACGGAACCTCAGGTTATTCAGGCAATTCCCCAGAGTTCAGAGGTTATTATGAACAACTGCATCCGTTGCCATACTCAGCTGAATACTGAATTTGTAAAAGACGGACGCCTTTCTTACATGCAGACTCAGGTTGGTGAGGGCAAGGCTTGTTGGGATTGTCACAAGGAAGTTGGGCATGGCAAGGTGAGTCTTTCGACAACTCCCAATGCGTTGGTTCCTTACCCGGAATCACCGGTACCTCAATGGTTGAAGAAAATAATGAAAAAATAATATAGCGGATATGGAAAGAAAACTCAAAACCTGGCAAGGGTGGCTGTTGTTCGTTGGAACAATGGTTGTTGTATTTGTACTTGGTCTGGTAGTTGCCTCTATGCTGGAACACAGAGCTGAGGTGGCAAGTGTCTTTAATAACAAGAAGGTGGATATTAAAGGCATTGAACCGCGCAATGAAATATTCAAGGATAATTATCCCAGAGAATATGCCACGTGGCTGCGTACTGCAGAGACTGACTTTAAAAGCGAGTTCAACGGCAGCGAAGCTGTTGATGTGCTGGCTCAACGACCGGAAATGGTCATTCTATGGGCCGGATATGCTTTTTCTAAAGACTACACAACGCCTCGCGGACACATGCATGCCATTGAGGATGTGCATCGCACGCTCCGTACCGGTGCACCTACTGGTGATCATGATGGTCCGCAACCGGCTACCTGCTGGACTTGCAAAAGTCCGGACGTACCACGGATGATGGAGGCTGTAGGAGTTGATTCTTTTTATAACAAGAAATGGGCGTTTTGGGGAAGCGAAATCGTGAACCCTATCGGTTGTTCCGACTGTCATGATTCGGAAACGATGAATCTGCATATCAGCCGACCGGCTCTGCGTGAGGCATTTGCCCGTCAGGGAAAGAATATCGATGAGGCTACTCCGCAGGAGATGCGCTCACTGGTGTGTGCTCAATGTCACGTAGAATATTATTTTCGTAAAAGTGACAATTACCTGACTTTCCCGTGGGATAAAGGTATTACCGCCGAGAAAATTGAAGAGTATTACGATGAGGCCGAATTTTATGATTATAAGCATGCGTTGAGTCAGACGCCTGTCATCAAAGCGCAACACCCTGATTTTGAAATTGCTCAGATGGGTATTCACGGACAACGGGGCGTTTCCTGTGCCGATTGCCACATGCCTTATATGGCGGAAGGAGGTATTAAGTACAGCGATCACCATGTACAAAGTCCGCTGGCTAAGATTGACCGCACTTGTCTGGTGTGCCACAGAGAAAGTGAAGAGACATTGCGTAACAATGTGTACGAACGTCAGCGTAAAGCCAATGAGGCTCGTAACAGGTTGGAGCAAGAACTGGCTAAAGCTCACATAGAAGCCAAATTCGCTTGGGAAAAAGGTGCTACCGAAGCACAAATGAAGGATGTACTCAAGCTGATTCGTCAGGCTCAGTGGCGCTGGGATTTTTCCGTTGCTTCGCATGGGGCTTCTTTTCATGCTCCTCAGGAGATACAACGTATTCTGGGACATGGTTTAGACAGGGCATTACAGGCTCGCTTGTCTATTGCCAAAGTGCTAGCTAAAAATGGTTTCACCGGTGATGTGCCGATGCCCGATATTTCAACCAAAGAGAAGGCACAGCAATACATCGGATTGGATATCAAAAAGGAACATCAGGAAAAAGAACAATTCCTGAAAGTGACTGTTCCCAAATGGCTTGAAAAAGCAAAAGCCAAAGGAAGATTGGCACAGATATAATAAAAATAACTATGTTTGCAGAACCACCGTTGCCCGCGTCGTGACGGTGGTTCTTAATTAAATATCTGATAGTATGTGGAAACAACCCTGGGGGTATAAAGAAGGTTACGTCATTTGTGGAGGACTATTTCTGACTGGTTTGTCATTGCAGGCTGCCGTAGGAAGCTTTCACCTCGAAACACTGGCTTATCCGATCAATTTATTGGCTGCCGTTGTCTTTTTTCTCTTGTTACTTCTGTTGCACTTTTTTCGAAGAAAGTTTGCTGCTTTGCGATGGCTGAGCAGTTATCAGGCTGCCATCTCTTCCATTTCTTCTTTGGCTTTACTGACCTTGGTTATGGGATTAGTGAAACAACTACCCGGTTACATGCACGAAGGAGATGCCTGGCCCGGCTTTGCACAGATGTTATCTAACTGGGCTTTTGCATTTCTATTCGTTTGGTTCATTGCGGTGTTGGGCATGACTGTTTTTCTACGGCTTTTCTCTGCCCAATGGAAGGACATCCCTTTTGTACTTAATCACTTGGGGTTGCTTATTGCCCTTACCGGTGCGGTTTTGGGCAGCGCAGATATTCAACAGCTTGAGATGAATACGTTAGTGGGGCGCCCCCAGTGGATGGCAACTAATGAACGGGGGGATGTGTTGGAACTACCTTTGGCTATTGAATTACATGAGTTTTCCATAGAAGAATATCCGCCTAAGCTGATGCTGATAGACAATGAAACCGGCGATATGTTACCCAAGGGGAAGCCGGATCATTTTTTGGTAGAAGATAGTGCTGCTGTAGGAAAGCTTCTCGACTGGGATGTGGCAGTTATTACTAAACTGCCCATGGCGGCTGGTGTGCCTACGGGTGATACGTTGAAATACGTGGAGTTTCATTCTGTGGGGGCCACAATGGCTTTGTACATTCGGGTGAGTCATAGAAAAACAGGCGAGACACATGAAGGATGGGTTAGTTGCGGTAATTATATGTTTCCCTATAAAGCCATGCGTTTAAATGAGAAAGTCAGTTTGGTAATGCCGGAACCTGAGCCTAAGCGTTTTTATTCGGATGTGACGGTTTACACGGAATCGGGTAAAACCATTCGTGAAGTGATTGAAGTCAATAAACCCGTACAGGTAGACGGATGGAAGATTTATCAATTGGGTTATGATGAAAGTAAAGGGCGCTGGAGTGATGTCAGTGTGTTTCAGCTGGTGAGAGATCCGTGGTTGCCCGTGGTGTATACGGGTATACTCATGATGATTGCCGGTGCACTGGCTTTGTTTGTTTTTCAAAAAAGGAAGGAGGGTGTTCATGATAAACTGGACTGATTTTTGGCTGTTTGCCTTACCGGCTTTCTGTTGCTGGTTGGCGGGTGCATGGTTTGCCTGGCGAGGAAATAGGATCGCGAAGGCCTGTGGATTTACCTTGGCGGGTTTATTGATTTTTGCGGCATTTATCATCGGATTGTGGGTGTCATTGGAACGTCCTCCCATGCGTACGATGGGTGAGACCCGTTTGTGGTATTCTTTTTTTCTTCCTTTGGTGGGTCTTATGACGTACCTGCGCTGGAGGTATAAATGGATTCTTTCCTTCAGCACTGTGCTGGCACTGGTTTTTATTGGCGTGAATTTGTTAAAACCCGATATCCATAACAAGACTTTGATGCCTGCTTTGCAAAGTCCTTGGTTTGTGCCTCATGTAATTGTTTATATGTTTGCCTATGCAATGCTGGGTGCGGCTACTGTTATGGCGCTGTACCTGCTTTTGAGAAAAAACAAACGTCCGGCAGCAATGGAAATGGATATGTGTGATAACTTGGTGCAGATAGGATTCTCCTTTATGACGTTAGGACTTTTATCCGGTGCGTTATGGGCAAAAGAGGCTTGGGGACATTATTGGAGCTGGGATCCCAAAGAAACCTGGGCGGCCATTACTTGGTTTTGTTACCTAAGTTATATTCATTATCGGTTACATCGCAAGACTTCATATTCAATTGCACTGATCATGCTACTTATCTCTTTTCTTTTACTGCAAATGGCTTGGTATGGTATTAACTACCTGCCTTCGGCACAAGGGGTGAGTGTACATACGTATAGCATGTAAGTACTAATAAACCACATTGGCTATCAGTTGAATGAAAAGAATTAGGATAACCATGGCGATGGGGTAGACCGTGGCGTAAGCCACACTCGGTGCCGAACTGTCCGACATTGAATCGGCTGCTGCTAGTCCGGGGGTGCTGGTCATTCCTCCGGCTAAGGTTCCTATCAAGTCGAGGATATTAATTTTGAAGATAAAATGCCCAACTAATGTTGCTATAATCATGGGTAGCAAGGTGACAGCAATACCTACGCCAAACAGGGCTAAGCCACTTTCCTGAAAAGTAGAAACCAAATTAACGCCGGCCGATGTCCCTACTTCGGCTAAGAAGAGAAGCAGTCCCAGTTGGCGCAACAATTGATTGCCTGCACCCGACATGGTCCATACTATGGGACCTGTTTTGCCGATGGCACTCAGAATCAAGGCAACCATCAGGATACCTCCCGTTAGGCCGAAAGAGAAGCTGAATGAATCGGAAAAGGAGAGGCTCAGCTTGCCGAATAAAATGCCTAAAACAATGCCGGCGGCAATGGGGAAGAAATCTGTATCCGACAATCGTTTCTCATCGTTACCAATGAAATGTCCCAGTTGTTTTACGCTTTCACGTTCTCCGGCTACCATTAGTTTATCGCCGAATTTGAGTACCAGATTTGGTTCCGGAGAAAGATCAATACCGCTTCGGCGAACTCGTGTCACGGTGCAGCCAAATGTTCCTTGAAGATTTAAGAAACCAAGTGTATTGTTGATTATTTCTTTATTTGTAAGCAACAGGGATTGTAGCTCCTGCGTAGTTCCCAATGGCAAGTCAATATCTACCCGCTCGCCCATTAATATGGCAAGTTGTTCCAGCGACTGCTCATTGCCCACGGCCTTAATCAGATCGCCTTCCAACAAAACGGTTGAGGCTACCGGAATAATGGTTTTGTTGCCGCTTTTGACTCTGGACACAACGGCTCCCGTCATGCTGCGTACGTTGAGTTGTGCCAGACTTTTGCCGAATACATTGGCATTGCTTACGCGGAATGAAGCCGTTGATAGTTTGGGATGCATATCTCTTCTTTGTTCCTCCACCAATTGCGCTTCTTTTTGTATGTCAATCCGCATCATTTTCGGAAGTAGTTTAATGAATAGAATAACACCGATGACTCCGAAAGGATAAGCAATTCCGTAGGCAATGGAAGCCGCGGGCGAATTGGTCGTATCAATGGCTACCGCCAGTCCCGGGGTACTGGTCAACGCACCGGAAATGAGTCCCACGACACTAGGCGTATCAATATCTAGGATATATTTAGCGATAACAGCTATTAATGATGCTGATCCCACCAATATAGAGGTGAGTATGATTAAGGTTTTACCTTTGGACCGAAACGACTGAAAGAAACCCGGTCCGGCTTGTATGCCGATGGTAAAGATGAACAGTACCAAACCGATATTTCCCAATTCTTTGGGAATGACTACTCCCAGATGGCCGAATAAAAGGGCGATAAAGATGACCGCCGATACATCCAGCGAAAGTCCCATAATTTTAACCCTGCCCAGCATAAAGCCTAGTGCAATAATCAAAAAGAGAGAGAAGTAAGATGATTGAAGAAGTGTTTCGAGCATAATTATAGAATCTTAGCATTATGTTGTGGACAAAGATAATACTTTTATGCCTGATAATAAAATAGCTTCCTGCTAATTCATTCCAAGATGAACGGGCAGGAAGCTATTCGTTATTTACAAGGGAAGCTTACTCTTTGAACGCATCGAGCGCCACAGTTGGCTTTCCGGTATTATCAAAAGCACCTAGGGTATAAGCGTTCCATCCGCTGTATGCTTGGGGTTCCCAATAAAAGATGCCCAAGCATTGATCTATGTCTTTGGTCTTTGCCAGTAAGTCAGACAGAAAGTTCTTGCAGCTCTCTGCATCATCCCAGGGCATGCCTACTTCGCACAGCATGACTTCTGAACCGTAACGGCTGATCATGTCTTGTATATTAGCCACGCATTGGGTGTTCATGGTTTGCCAGGTATCGGCCTGCGGATAGAGTGACATGCCAATGACATCCCACTTTCCACCGTTTGCCTTCAGTCCGTCGAAAAGCCAGCGGAACAAGTCGTTTTTGTTTCCTTCCTGAAGGTGTACAATGACTTTGGCATTGCTGAAGACTGATTTCACGGCATCGTAACCGGCATTGTTCAGAGCTGCATATTGTGCCATGTTATCAGAAGCCTTACCTTCGTCCCATAGCATACCGTTTCCTGTTTCATTTCCCACTTGCACCCATTCGGGGGTAATGCCTTTGTCTTTCAGGGCATTCAGCACCTCTTTGGTATGGTTGGCAACAGCTACTTTCAACTCATCCATCGTATAACCGGCCCAAGCTGCCGGCTTGGTTTGTTGAGAGGGGTCTGCCCATGAATCGCTGTAATGAAAGTCAATCATAAGGCGCATGCCCAGTTGGTGTGCCCGCCAGGCCTTGGCAACGACATCGCTTTTATTGCACCAACCGTTGGCGGGGTTTACCCATACTCGTAACCGGATGGAGTTAACTCCCAAGTCGCGAAGGAGGGTCATACACTCGGTTTCTTTGCCGTCGGCATTGTAGAATTTGCTGCCCGACTTTTCCATCTCTGTTAACCAGCTTACATCGGCTCCTTTGGCGAAGCCGCTCATGTCATACTGGGGCTTCTTCGGGAATTGTGGCTTGTCGTCATTGCTGCAGGCTGCCGTGATGCCCATCAGGAGGCAGCCCATTAATATTGCTTTTATTTTCATTGTATTCATTATTTGGTAAGAGCATAAGTTCCGTTTATCAAATCAACCGTGAGGGTGTATGTGCCGGGCGACAAGGTAGCATCGTCTGTTATGTTGCTGCCTTTGTAGCTTAATTTGCCATTACTTCCCCCGTATTTATAGGTCCACGCAGCATCGAGAATAATCTGAAATCCCCATTCGGATGCTTTCTCAATGGTAACGCTACCGCTGAAAACTCCTTTGGTGGCTGTGGCATTCAGATCGTGCAAGTCCCAGTTGTCATTGACACCCGAATAGTAAATCTTGTTCTCTAGGGTCACTAGCTTATAAGTAAGTGCCTTGAGCGATACATCGAAGAAATAGAGTCCCGTGGCAGGTGCTTTCAAGTTACCGCCCTGTCCTTTTAACTCCATTGTTCCCTGATAGGCGTCGCCACTCGCAAAGGTGTATTTATCGTCCCAGTTATCGGCTTCCAGGAAAATGTTGTATCCCCACTCCGAGGAAGCATAGGCTACTCCGGCGTATGCTTGGTTATCTTCATCGTAAAGGTACATTTTATTATTAAAATTCCAGTTTCCGGTGATTAAATCATCAATACCCGATAAATAAATCTGTTGTCTGACTTCGGTAGGTGTATCGCTACCTCCCACTACCTTAGCTACCCATTGCTGCGGATTGCTTAAGTCGATTACCAACGTGTTGGTACCGGTGGATGTTACCTGAACCGTAATGTTTCCACTTTGTTGGCCAAACGCCAGTGACTCTCCGTTTTGCGTAAAGCCTACAGCGGTAGTTTTGGCTGCATCATCGGCGTCACCTGTTGAATAGTCATATTGCTTACCGCTACCCGACACTTGCAAGGTGATGTTTCCTGTTTGAGTGGCGTTAAATACTAACGTCCATTTCAAGTTGGGACGATCGAATGTAAGGCTGCCCGTGAGGTCTCCGCTCACTGTGAGTTCCGGAATGTAAAGTGCCGACCATACTTTCTTGCTGGTGTTCAGGTTTACAAAATAACATCCGCCGAACTGCGGGAACCACATGTTCCATTTGGTGTCTTCGGAAGAGATCAGGAACGGACTACCATCTACTCCGTCATTTCCCCAGATGGTGCCGTCGCCCTCTCTTAAATAGTAGTTGTACCAGCCTGTAGCTCCCATGAACCCCGTATACACTCCATCGGATGCTGCCGAATAGAGCTTGGCACCCGTTTCGGTCTGTTTGCTGTCGAGTACATAGCCGATGCTCATGTCAATGAAATACGAGGTGATTTGAACGGTTACTGTATTGGTGTAGACGGGCTCCATGTTGTTGCCAGTTACTGATTTTAACCGGAAATAGACCGGAACCGCTACGTCGGGAGTTAAACCCAGGTTTTTGGCAAGGGTGTTGAGCTCGCTGCCGGTATAAGCTTTTGATAAAGAGGTTTCTACCGATTCAAGCACATTCTCGGCAAATGTTTCCGAGGTGGATGCCTGCAATGTGGCAGATACCAGATTGGGGGCTTGCATGCTGGGGTCGCTAACCGACAAGTCACTGTTGTTCCAGGCTAGGGACAGGACTATTTGTTTACTGTTTGCCATGGATAGAGCCACTTCACTTTCGGACGAAACGAGTTCTCCTTCTTCCAGGCTGCTCAGGTATATTTTATCTCCTTCTTTCTCGCAGGCGGTGATGCACAGTATGGCTGCCAGTAGCAGGAGTTTATTTATGATTGCTTTCATGGGATGTTCTTTTAATGTTCAACTTAATAATTCTCGTTATACAAGTTCGGATTTGCAGTCAGGTCAGTAGTGGGAATGGGGTACACGTTGTACTTGCTGTTGACTGCCGCCCCTGCTTTGACTCCGCCTTTCCATTGCCAAAGATAATTGGCTGTTGTAAACTTGTCGTAACGAATGAGGTCGGTGCGGCGGGTACATTCCCAATATAATTCACGAGCACGTTCATCGAGAATGAAGTCGGGTGTCATTTCTCCGTCTTGTATATTGCCCGAATCATTGCCAAAAGCCCGCTGACGTAACAGATTGACATATCCCAATGCTGTTGCGCGGTCACTTCCTTGTCCGCCACGTACCACAGATTCTGCCAGCATCAGGTACACATCAGCCAGTCTGAATAGGGGAAAATCAGTATCAACGCCACCGTCAACCGTGTTTGAAGCTGCCTCTCCGGCATCGGTCAGGTTGGTCCACTTCTCAACGAAGTAGCCGTTGCTTTGGTCGTCAATAACATCCAGATACTGTGACTGTCCTTCGGTAAAGAACATGGCGCGCCCGTCTGCCGTTTCAAAAAGAGCAGGCACCTCGCCTCGGATGCGGAACATGCCCCATCCTTGAGTTACACCGTATGCTTCGGGCTTTTGATAATCGGACGTATTACTTACCTCTCCGCAGATGATGTAAGTGGTTGCTCCCCATGAAACCGTGTGTTCCGCATCTACAGTGAGCGGCAATATGATTTCGTTGGTTCGCTTATGATTGTCGGCATTGAACAGTTTGGCGTACTCCGGTTCCAGTGTATATCCTTGGGCAATTACCTTTTTACAATACGTAATGCAATCGGTGTATCGTTCCGTGCCGGTGTAAACCTTTGCGTTGAGGTACAGTTTGGCTAGCAAGGCATAAGCAGCAGCCTGTGACACGCGGCCGTACTCTGCTTCACTGCGAGAAGGTAACACTTCTTCAATAGCAGTCAGTTCCGATTCAATGTAGCTGAACACTTCTGTTCCTGTGTAACGCGGTGGTATGAACGAACCTACCGGATCATTTTCGGTAACAAAAGGAATGTTCCGGAACAAGTCGAGTGCATGGTAATAGGCCAATGCTCTCAGGAAACGAGCCTCTGCACGGTATGTACGTATATCTGCCTGATCGCTCTCTGCAAATTTGCTGATCTGATCATCGCCTGCATTACGCAGAAACTCGTTACACAAGGCAATGGTATAATAGATGTGGTAATACATGTCAGACACCCATGTGTCGTTGGCATCCCAGCTCAGGTAGGTTAAGTCGCCCACCTTGTCGCCTTCTAACCAAGTAGAAGCGAGTTCATCTGTTCCACACTCCTGAAGGTTGAAGTAGCAACGCATGTAATCTTGTCCGTTGTTGCTGCTCAGGTCGGCATTGCCGCCGCCCTTTTCTTGTCCGTTAATAACAAACGAAGCATACAGTTTAGCCAGTACCTGTTTGTAGTTGGCCGGTTCATCGTACACGTTAGCCGAGGTTGTTTCAATGTGAGGAATCTGGTTTAACTCATCCGTACACGATGAAAACACGAACGTACCGGCTAGCAAAAGTGTATATAGTATTCTTTTCATATTCGTAAATCTTTAAATAATTAGAATTCAAGTCCCACGCTAACAGAGAAAGTACGCGGACGCGGATAGAACGATACGTCCATGCCGTTGGGCACTTCAGGATCTACTCCCTTGTATTGGGTGATACAGAATACATTTTGTACCATGGCACTGGCATTCAGATTGAAACAATTAAGTACCCGTCCGAAATTATAACCCAGCGTGAGGTTATCCATTTTCAGGAAAGAAGCATTCTCTACGTAGTAGTCCGACAAATATTGGCGGTTTTTGAATCCGGTATTCAGGAAACTGTGGTTGAGGTTGTTCAACTGATACGAGTTGTAGCTCACGGTGCTCCATGCACCGGTGTTCATTGCCATGCCGTTGTATACGTAGTTGCCCACATTGGCTCGGAAGCTCATTCCCAGATTCCATTTTTTGTAGCGCAGTGAAGTGCTTAGTCCGAAGATATAGTCGGGTGCGGGAGAGTTGTACCGGTACAAATCCGACGAATTGATTTGTCCGTCTTTGTTCACATCGGCATACGCTCCTTCTATGGGTTTACCTGTTTTTTCATCATACAACTGGTGGTACACGTAAAACATATAAGGTTCATACCCTTCACTCAGCACCTGAAATTGATATCCGTCAATACTAGGTCCTACCAATGTGTTGGTTTTAGCGCTGCTTTCTACGAGCGACAGGTTTTTCACCTTCATCTTCTGCCAAGTCATGTTATAACTGATGTCCCATGTCCAGTCTTTAGTCTGAATGGGGGTAGCATTCAGTGTGAACTCTATACCGTTGTTGTCTACATTACCCACGTTGGTGGTGATGGTTTTGTTGAAAGTGGTTCCGGCTGGAGCAGGAACGGTAGCAATCAAATCTTTTGTTTGCCGCGTATAGTAGTCGAAACTACCGGTGATACGGTCTTTTAGAAAGCCGAAATCGAATCCGATGTTATATGCTGTTGTTGTTTCCCATTTTAACAGTTTGTTGTACGATTGCGGGCGGTATGTATAATAGTATTCGTTACCGAACTGGTACTGTGCACCGTCCTGTCCAATGGTGTAAACAGGCAGATGACCGTAATTACCGATACCGTCTTGTTGTCCAGTGATACCGAAGCTGGCACGGATCTTCAGGTTACTTAGCACGGCATTGTCTTTCAGGAACGACTCTTCCGTTACCCGCCATCCGAGCGCAACCGACGGGAAGGTACCCCAACGGGTCGACGCATCGAAACGCGAGGTTCCATCACGACGGATGGTGGCGGTGAGCATATAGCGTGAATCGTATGTGTAGTTCAAACGAGCATAGTAAGATAACAGTGTGTGGCGCTGATCGGATGCAGCAATACTGGTTTGTATCTCTGCCAATGTGTTCAGCTCAGCGTAAGCCGGACTGGTACTCTTCCAATACTGATAATCGTAACCTACCGTGGCATCTATGTTACTTTTCAAACCTTCCAGGTATTTGTTGTAGTTCAGGTAAGCCGTGAGCAGTCGGTTCGTATTTTTTTGCGGACCATACTCGTAATTGCGGCCGGCCGTTGTGTAGTACTGCATGGCTTCTGCGGGCACATAAACCTTCCCTTCGCCCTCGGCATAATCAACTCCCAGGGTTGTGTGGAATTTCAATTCGGGCAGAAAGTGCATTTTGTAATCAATGTCGGCATTACCGATGAAACGTTGTACCTTACTGGTCGACTTGTTTTGTTTCACCCTTCCCAGTGGATTAAGTACGGCCTTGTTAACCGGAATACCCGTATTATCGAGTGTTTCATAATATCCGCCAAAATTAGTGTTTCCCGAATAAACGGGCAAAGTAGGGTTGAATGTAGATGCAGCCCAGATGGCTCCCGTTTCTGCAAAACGGTTGTTGTTAACAGACCCTTTTGCATTCAAATTAATTTTCAGGTAACCGTCAAAGAACGAAGGACTTACTGATAAGCTACCAGTAAAACGCTCGGCTTTGTCGGTCTTCAAAATACCTTTCTGGTTGTAATATCCCAGTGAAGCCCTGACCGGAAAGTCTTTGGCAATTTTTCCCGATAGACTGAGGTTATTGTCCGTACCGAACGCCGATTGGTAAATCTGATCGTTCCAGTCGGTACTCTCATTCCCCAGCAATGACTTCTGAGCAGAAGTTCCGTACGTGTTAATCACATCCACAAACTCATCACGCGAAAGCATATCGGCTAGTTTGGTACGTGTTTGTATGGAATTGGTTGTGTTGAAACTCACTTTGAGTTTCTCATTGCTTCCTTTCTTGGTGGTAATGATGATTACACCGTTGGACGCACGCGAACCGTAGATGGCTGTTGAAGAAGCATCCTTCAAAATAGTCATGCTCTCAATATCGCTCGGGTTAATCAGACTGAGGAAGTTACCGCTGTTGCCGCTGATTCCTCCCGTCTCCAACGGAACACCATCGAGCACAATCAACGGATCGTTGCTGGCGTTGAGCGACGCTCCTCCACGAATGCGGATGGTACTTCCCGCTGTGGGTGAACCACTGGCCGACATAATCTGTACACCCGATACCTTTCCGTTAATCAACTGTTCCGGAGAAGAAATCAGTCCGGCGTTAAACTCCTTACTGCTTACGTTTGATACCGAACCCGTCAAGTCACTTTTGCGTGTAGTACCATATCCGATAACTACCACATCACTCAGCACCTGAGCGTCGTCACTCAACTGAACGTTGACCACCTTCGTTGTGGCAGGAACGGTGATTGTTTTTGATTTGTATCCAACGTAAGAGAACTCCAGTGCGATGGCACCCGTGGGGACCGACAACACAAAATTGCCGTCAAAATCCGTTATGGTTCCAACCGTGGTTCCCTTTACTACAACACTGGCGCCAATTAACGGCTCCTTTGCTTCATCTGTAACCAGACCGGTAATGGTTCTGGTTCTTGTTTGCTGTGCCAAGGCCGGAAACATGCTCCCCAGCGCACACAGTAGTAACAACATCATCCAAATACGCGGATTTAATTTTTTGCTGTTCATAATTTCTGTTTTTATGGTATTATTGGTTATTTGTTATTCTATCCATGCTTTTTCGAGCACCAGATTTTCGGTGAGATGAGAAACCTCAAGCGATTCAATCTGCTGCACTTCGAACGGAATATTTGTAGTAGGCATAAACTGTTTATCCAGAAAAACGGGATAAGCATGAGGAAGCAATGTGGTGGCCGTTTGCTGCAAGGCCGACAAAGGTAACCTGAGTATTCCCTCTTGCGAAGTGTTTCCTTTGGCTTTGTACGTGAATCCGTCGGATGTGATGAATCCGGCTTCCACTCCGTTGGCCTTTCCTTTTAATTGCACGCAAAGGTACTGCACTTGTTGCAGCTTGCTTTCACGTCCTGCCACCTCATCGCGGATGTACTTCCGTAAGAAACAAGCACCCCCTTCCTGTGGAACGGTGTACTGTTCCACACCGTTCCACTGCGAAGAAACGGAAGGAGCAACCAACGATATTTCGGCTGATGGATTGACAACACGGGTTTCCCAATATTGGTCCCCAATGTAATCCCAGTCGAGCGGTGTACCCTCCATTCCTCCGGGGAATGTTTGTCGCTTTCCTTTGTTGAATGCAACGATGTTATACCTGAAAACGCCCTCTTTCACCTCCGCGGCAGGAACAGTTACTTCGTAAATAGCACCCTGCTTCCGCGTCATCTTTTTATATGGATTGTGTTCGTTCCAAAATGAAATCTGATCTGTGTATACAATCAGCGAATCGGGTTGTTCCCATCCCGCCAACTGTACTTTCAAGGTCAGCTTCTTGCCTGTTTCGTAAATCTTGGGAGTATAGTTAACCATGCGGTAAGAGTCGCACTTTTTCTCTACCGGCGCAACGAATTCTCCCAGTTTGATGTTCTTCCATCTTTTTTCGGCTGTCCAGTTGTCCGAAGGTTTGGTGTCTTTTCTCACCAGCAAGTAAACACCCGGTGTGAGATTACTCAACGTACCGTTAGTCGCAGTGAACGAACGCGTATTTCCGGCATTCAACGCTTGTGCACTAAAGCTCTCGCTCAAATCGGGCACACTCAGTTTCATATCCCAAGCACGGCTTATCACCGCCACGACCTCCTTCTTCAATGAAGGTTTGGCAAAAGGGTCACTGACCTGTACGGCATCCGGCATAACTTCTAGTCGCCAAACACCCTCTTCCAGCTTGTCGAGGAAATAAGCGCCTGTTCCTTCGTAGCTCACCACCGGCGAACTACCGCATCCGGCAACAGCCTGTAGCTCACGAGGAGCAACTGGTTGTGTTTGGGTGTTGTTGGAATAAAAGAAAGTAGTAGGCCGATTCAGTTCACTTAAATCTTGTGAATAGCTAACCCGGAAATCTTTAAATAGCGTGTCGGCAGGGTAAGACCCGAAAGAGTCGCCCTTGCACACACTTTGTGCAACCTCGGCGGCAATCTTCATGCTGATAGCTTTGCCCGGCGTATAAGCCAGATTTAGGAAATGAGTCTGGTATTCCGTGTTGGCATACGCCATGTCAATAGGATCATAGGCGAACTGCGTAATCCATTGAAAACCGGTAGAGCGCAACGTGCGGCTCACGGCAGGATACAGATGCGAATACATCACATCGGCCGGATCAAATTCGTATATCATCAATGCTTTCTTTCCGAAATTCCGAACGTTGGAAAACGGAATGTGATACGCATCTACATGAGGCAGGAAATTCCCTTTGCGAGTGTGCCCCGCTACCAGTCCGGTAGGATACCATTGATAGGTTGTTCCCTGAACAGCCGTGTCATAATACGCCTCAACCACGTGCTGGTTGTGACTTACGTTGTAGAACACCGGCTTTTTATTGCCCGCTTTTTTGAGCGCACCGAGCATTCGGTTGATGTAACTCTTTGTTTGGTCTTTGGTGCCGGGGTGACAAGGCTCGTTGTTAATCTCAAACCCGATGATGTAAGGATCGTCTTTGTAACTCACCCCCGTGTACGGATTCACATGATTTACCAGCGCAGCGATGTACCTCTCTTGAGCAGCAATGGCTTTGGGATTTTGGTGAGCATCGCACTTATCGTAATCATAAGAATAACCACCCGTGGGCTGATTCCGTTCCGGGTAACCATTGCCGAAATTGGTTTGTGCCGTCACAACGATGCGTATTCCCCGCTCACGCAAACGCATGAACAAGTAATCCAGTAAACGGAGGTGATCGTTCTCTTTCAAGTTTCCGATGGAATCGCTGATTTCAACATCCCACACATGAATACGGTATGCGTTGAAGCCCAGACGGGCAAAGTGATACACATCACGGTCTATAGCCTTTTTATGATCTATTCCCAAATAATTCATTCCCCTGTAGGCGTGCGCAAAAGGCAGCGTGTAATTGACTCCGTAGAAAACGGCCTCCTTACGACTGTCACTCCACCTCATGGTTCCTTTGGAATCAATGAAAACGGTAGGTGTTTTTTGTGCAAAGCCCTGAGCGGCGAATAGGGTAATAAACAAGGTAAGAAAATGCTTCCTCATAATATATAAATTCTTTCGGTTTATAACGAGGACAAAAGTAAAGATGCGTTTTCTTACCTCAAAGTAGAAATCGGACATAAAAGGACAAAAGTAGGACAATGCCCTGTTTTGTCGGTTAACAGGCGGTTTTTAACTCTTTTCCATGTACTGTTTGGGAGTTACACCGAACTCACTTTGGAAACATTTGGAGAAGTACGATGAACTGGAGAATCCAACCATGTACATCACTTCGGCAATGGAGAATTTTTGTTGTTCAAGCAACATGGCAGCTTTCTTCATGCGGATGTTTTTGATGTACTCCACAGGCGACAAGCCGGTTAGTTGTTTTATTTTGCGGTACATTTGTTTGTTGCTGATGTCTGATAACTGACAGAGCATGTTCACATTCAACCCGGCATCATCCATGTGATCCTCAATCATTCGCGTTACATCCGCCAGGAACTTCTCATCAAAAGAAACAGCATCCGATTTCTGAGGAACCGACAGCGTTTCAATACGCGTTTGAGCTTCCAGAATCTGTTTCTTGCTCAAGAGCTGTTCCACCCGTGAGAGCAGCATGCTGGCTTCGAAAGGTTTGGTGATGAAGGAGTCAATGTGATGTCGTATGCTTTCCAGCTCCGTTTCCTTGTTGCTTACGCCGGTCAGCATGATAATTGGAATGGCACTGGTGGGCAGGTATTTCTTGATGTGGTTGCACATCTCCATGCCATTCATCAGCGGCATCATGAAGTCGGTAATAACCAAGTCGGGCACCTCCTCGATGCAATGTTTCAATCCCTCTTTTCCGTTAGATGCTTCGCTGTACCGGTATCGGTTGCCTAGTACCTCTTTAATCATCCGGCAGATTTCCGGTTCATCTTCAACGATGAGGATTAACGGTTGCAAAGCCCCTTCGTCGGTTGCCGGTCCGCCGGTTGCATCCGGTAAGCCGGAGGAAGCAGGAACAGCCCCGCTTATTTCGGTACCCGCTGTTAGCGGCATGGTGAGTGTCACGGTAGTTCCTTTGTCTTCCTCAGAAGCAACCGTTATGTTCACCCCGTGCAATTCGGCATACCTTTTTACCAGATAAAGTCCGATACCCGTTCCTTCTTTCTTCCCTTTGGTTCTGGACGATTGGAAGAAACGCTGGAAGATGTACGGTAAGTCTTGTTGCGAGATGCCGATACCCGTGTCGCTCACACTGATGGCAAGCTCCTGTTCCGTTTCCTTGTAGTTCAGCGAAAGAGAGATGCTGCCACCGGCCGGTGTGTACTTCAGTGCATTGGAAAGCAGGTTGTGAAGTATGGACTCCCACTTGATGATGTCAATGTTGACAAACAACTCCTCCCGATTTGTTTCGTAACGAAGCGTGATGTTCTTCTCTTTGGCCAGTTCTTCGTAAGATTGAAACTGGTTGCGTGTGAAAGATACCATTTCCGTGTGCGACAAAATGAGAAACGTGTTAGCGTTGCCGTCAATTCTGCTGAAGTCGAGCACCTGATGCACCAAAGAGTTGATCTTCATGGCATTGCGCTGAATACCCTCCAATACCTTCTTCTCCTGGGGATTGCTGATTTCGGGCAACAGCCTGCTTACCGGAGCAATGATGAGGCTGAGCGGAGTTTTGAAGTCATGTGACAGGTTGGTAAAGAAGTCAATCTTCTGTCGGGACTGCTCCATGATTTTGGCTTTCTCCATTCGTTCCATCCGCAGACGGTTCTTCATGCGGAAGAAATTAACAGCCCACAAAATGAGTCCCACGCCCAGCAGGAAATAAAACAATTTAGCCCATGTGGTGTAATACCACGGCGGACTAACGTGAACGTTCAGCGTGTAAGCCTGTTCGGCCGGATTCCCGTTGGCATCAATCTTGCTGATGTGCAGCACATAACTGCCCGGGTTGAGGTTGTTGTAGGTAATCCGGTTGCTGTTAGGATCAAGCAAATGCCAACCGGCATCGACCCCTTTCAGCTGGTAAACAAACTTATTCTTTTCTTCGAGTGAAAAAGGAAGATCGGAAAACTCAATGGCCAGGTTATTCTGTTGATGATTGAGACTGATGTTACGTGCATAACGAATGCTTCCTTCGCCGGTTTGCTCGCTGAGAAGTCCGTTGATATAAAGCGCTGTGGCTACAATGGAACGAGTCGTGGGGTGCATGTTAAGCACATCGGGCGAAGTAATGGCTATTCCGTCAACATCTCCCAAATAGATTTGACGCAGTTCCCGATCATAAAACATACTGGTGAAACGCCTGCTTGTAAAGTCGAGCCGGCGCGGGGCCAGTGTTTTCTTGTTAACCACCCAAAAACCATTGGATGCCGAAATCCAGATGTTATTCTCCACCTCGAGCATCGACAAAATCTCGTTGTTACTGAAACTACCCAGATACACCGGCTGAATCTCGTTACTACGCGGATTCATGCGAAGCACGCCACCCCGAAAGCCCGCCCAGATATGACCCTCTTTGTCGGCCAGCAGATAATTCGGTTTATTATTTTTGGTAGGCAAGTCCGTTTTTACATGCGTTATTTGACGAGTCCGGATATTGATTTTGTCAATTCCGTTGTTGTATAACAAAGCCCATACATTTCCTTCTTTATCGGGCAAAAGCTGATTGATGAACATGCCCGATAGCCCGTCTTTGGTGGTGAAGTTATATTCGGCTACGTACGTTTCCGACTGACTTTTCATCAACTTCTCTTTGTTGACAATGAAAATACCTCCCAGGCAAGTGGCAACCCACAAGTTACCCTGCCCATCTTCCATCAGGTGATACGCCCAGTTGGCATTGTACTTGCCCGTTTTATCGGTTATGTTATAATGAATAAATCTTTTCTGCCGGTAATCATAGCGGTTGATGCTACCGTCGGTTGCAATCCACAAGTCATTACTGCTGTCCTGATAGATGTGCCTGATGCGGTTGTGCGGCAGGTGATAAAGCGCATCGCCCATGTTATACCAGATGGCATCCGGCAGGTTGTCGGCCGGACTCTTGGTACGGATAATTCCGTTGCTTCCTCCCAGCCAATACCAGCCCTGTACATCTTTGTAGAGTGAAAAAAACTGGTTTCCTTCTCCTGTACCGGTTATTTGAGCGATGGGAATGTATTGAAACGCACTGTTGTTGCGTGACAGCGATATGCCGTAATTGGTGCCCAACCAAATGTTATGCTCCCGGTCGGCAAAGATGTTCCAAACAATATTATCGGCCAATGACTGCCTGTTGCGCGAATCATGCAAGGCATGCAGCACAGCCTTCTTTTCGTGGTACACATACAGTCCGTTGTCCGTTCCGATGAGCAAATCTTTTTTGGCATCGAGCGCAAGTGATTTGATGGAATTGGCATGCACACTCTCAATCTGCTCCGCCTGCCCGTTGCTTGGTGAATATTTAAACAGACTGCCTTCCGTGCCAATCCAGATACACTGACGAGACACATCTTCCAGCAACGAATTGATAAACAGATTCTTTTTGCCCGGAGCTGCCGGAAGATTCACCGGTTCAAAACGATCCTCGGCAACAATGTAGCGTGACAGACCGTTGTACGTGCCCACGTAGATGTGATTATCGGTGGTATGTATAATCGAATAAACGGCCGAGTGCGTGAGCCCTTTGTACCTCTTTGTATCAAACTGCTTCAACGTATGATTCCTGATGTGATACACAAACAGTCCGTTGAGCGTGCCAATCCAGAGATGATCGCCCTGCAGTGCCATGCTTCGGAAATCTTTCGGGAAAGAGATGGCAGGCGTTTCATACTGATCGGTTTTATAGTTATAAATAAGCATGCCGTTGTCGGTACCCAGATACAGATACGTTTGGTCGATGATGACCCCGCAATATATCCATGCATTGTTGGCCTTCCCCGCTCCCAGATGAGCCTGTACGGAATAACCGTCGTAACTGAATAAACCTTTGTTGGACCCAATCCAGATAATGCCCTGCCGGTCTTGCAGAAAACAGTTCGTGACAGATGCCTCCGGTCCCAAGCCGATGTTTTCAAACAGCTGGTAACTGTTTCTTTGCCCGTGCAGATGGGGCAGAAGCATGAGACAGAGCAGAAACAATATGTAATAACCCTTTTTATTCATAAACAGTGCATATTCCTAGTACCACACAAAGATACATTTATTTTGGAAATATGCTTTGTTACTCATAAAATGCATGAAAAAAAGTATCACCAAGTATCACCAACCTTTTAATGAGCTGATTGTCAGTTTTTTATGTGTGATACTTCACTAAAAAAAAGCCTCACCAAGTATCACCAAGTATCACCAACTTTTTTGGCAGTGATTCCTTACACGTTTGCCGCTATTTATTCTCTCCATATAGGATTTCAAGCAGCCTGCTTACCTGATTTATTTTGCATGTGAGCAATTTTTGTCTCCACCCCGGTGTACAGACTTTGTACACCCCCATGTACACGGTCTGTAGATCCGGGTGTATAACATCTGTACACCCGGGTCTACGAAAAGATTTGCAACGAGCAAAATTGAAAAGCTCTCGGTTAGGCCCTGATGGTATCTTTATACTTTAAAAAAGATAATAAACTTACTACCTTTACCTAACTCACTTTCAACAGTAAGTTTACCATTCTGAGCCTCAACAAAGTCTTTCGAAATAGAAAGCCCCAGTCCGCTTCCTTGCACTTTAGCCCCCGGCACTCTAAAATATCGGTCGAATATACTGTTGTGGTAACGCGGATCAATACCTTTTCCGAAATCTTGCACAAAAAGCTCAATGACATCACCATTTTGTTTAGCACCAATGATAACCCGGCCGTTCTCTTTAGAATAGCGAATAGCATTACTAAGAAGATTGGTAAGAACCCAAGCTATTTTCTCGCTATCAACAAATAATTTGGCTATTTTAGTTTTCGGATATTCAACTTCTATTTGAATATTGAATTTATCAGCTTGCACCTGATTAGCCTTGATCGCATATTCAATTAATTCTATCGGTTTGGTTATTTTAGGCATTAATTGTAGCTTACCTGCTTCCACCTGAGTCATATTTAGCAATTCTCCGGTGATATTGAGCAAGCGTTCACTGTTCTCTTTTATGCTTTTTGAGAGCTGTTGTTGCTCATCGTTCAATGCGCCAATTCGACTATCTTCTAACAGCTGTAGGCTCATCATTATGGCAGATATAGGCGTTTTTAATTCGTGTGATATGGTTGAAATAAAAGTTGTTTTGGCTGAATCTAATTCTTTAAATTCAGTGATATTCTTTAGCAAAATAACATCTCCTAGTTTTTGAGAATCATTGGGATCAGGCGATAGATTGTTGATGGGTATATAAGACGCCTGGAAATAACTTTCTTTGTTATCAGCATAAATCTTTAAAGGTTCTTTCTTTTCATTCGGCGTAACCAGCTCGCGAATCAAGCGACGAAGCAGATCATTTTTTAAGGACAGCTCTTCTGCCGAGTTGCGTATAACATCTTCTCGCTTCATATTAAGAACATTGAGGGCTTCATTGTTTATAAATAAAATCTCCAATTCTTTGTTTAGGCCGATGATTGGTTCGTGTATGCTGTTAACGATTGCTTCCAGAAACTGTTTAGCAGACAGAATGTCTGCCAGTGTGCTGGCTCTGTATTCGGCCAACCGCTCTGCCATACGGTTAAAACTATTGGCTACTTCTCGAAACTCTTCGTTATTTGCCATCATAAGCCGCTTCTCATAATTATGATTTGCAATTTCGAGAATGCCTTGCGTCAGTTCATTGATGGGACGATTAATGGACCGTGGTAACCAAAAAAGAAGAAGTAAACCTGTCAAGATACAAACTCCTCCGGTTACGGATATCCACGTAAGCGCACGCTCCAGACCGGGTAATGCAGCCGGACTATTAGGGTCTGTTGCAGTCAATATCTGCAAATTGACAATGGATAGTATGACGAGCAGGATAATCATTCCTGCCATGATGCCGATACCTAAAAGCAATTTTGTTTTTATATTCATAAATCTAATGAATGGATATGGTTATGCAAGTATAATTAAATCAACGTTTGCCTGAGCCAGATGTTTTAAAAAAAAACGATATTTCAATGCTCCGTAAATAACTTCGGGGAAATGCACTCGCGGTGTGCCCATACACACAGTGGAAATCTGCTTCTTACCACATACATCTATAATGCTTCCCCATATATCTTTTGACTGCACCTGTACAACCTCGCCTCCTAATTCGGTAACCAGTTTAAAGTGGTTAATCAGATGGCGTTGACTGGCTAAGTTTATCCGTTCTACGCTCTCTCGAGGAGTCTGCACATATAGTGCTATAAATGATGTATTGTAACGGGTTGCCAAACGGGCCACTTTGCGGATAATTCTTTTAGGGTTCTTTTCCCTACTACTAATGCAGGCCATGAACTTCTCGTGCCGCAGACCTGTTCCGGTGTTAGCCGGAATTTCGTCTTGTACCTTTTTCTCCACCCTTAAAGCGACTTCTTTCAACGCGAGTTCGCGAAGTTGCAGTATGTTTTCTGTTTTGAAAAAGTTATGGAGTGCTCTTTGTATTTTATCGGGTTTATATATTTTTCCTGACTTAAGACGATTGATTAATTCTTCGGCGGTAAGATCAATATTAACCACTTCGTCGGCTTCTTGTAAAACACTGTCGGGAATACGCTCTTTCATTTCAATACGAGTGATAGCCTGTACCTCTTCATTGATACTTTCTATGTGTTGAATGTTCACAGCCGAAATAACGTTTATGCCTTCTTCGAGCAAAGTCATAACATCTTGCCACCGTTTTTCATTCAAACTACCCTCCACATTGGTGTGCGCCAGCTCATCAACGATCACAATCTCGGGATGTATACGTATAATTCCTTCCATATCCATCTCCTCTAATTCTTTTCCTTTATAGAAAATTTTTCTTCTTGGAATAATGGGTAATCCTTCCAGTAAGGCTTCGGTGCCGGCGCGTCCATGAGTCTCAATGTAACCAATTTGTATATCAACGCCATTGTCAAGTAACTCATGCGCTTCTTGTAGCATTCTATATGACTTGCCTACACCGGCAATCATGCCGATGTAGATTTTAAATTTCCCACGCCTCGATTTCTTTATCAAGTCCAGAAAATGTTGTACGCTATCTTCCCTGTTCATCTTTAATATGCTGGCTTGAATGTTTATTTGATAATTGGTCCAAAGCAATATTCAGATTTAATACGTTTACAGTTTCTGTGCCCCACAGTCCCAATAAAGGCTTCCGGATTAGCAAATCAACCATATCTTTCATATCCGATTCTTTAAGAGAACGGGCCATCGCTATTCGTTTTATTTGTACGTAAGCACATGCAGGAGTGATGTCAGGGTCCAGTCCCGAAGCACTAGCCGTCACCATTTCAGCAGGTACTTCTTTGCGGCTCAAATAAGGATGATGCATCAGAAACGTGTCAATTCGTGCGTTGACCTCGGCCAGATATTCAGAATTGGTAGGCCCTTTATTGCTACCTCCTGAACTACTTGCATCGTATCCGTTTCCGGCCAATGAAGGACGTCCCCAGAAATAGGTGTTTTTAGTAAACCTTTGTCCGATATGTGAAGCACCTACAATCTGTCCGTTTTGTACTACGACTTCCGGTTCTCCTCCATTAGGTCCCGCAATTCGGGCAAATAGCCATAACACAAAAATATAGCATACAGAGAAAAGAACACAGAATGCCAATGTTATTTTGATGGATTTTAATAATGTTTTCATTTTGAATCTTATAAATTAAAAGAATACTCCAACTACTAAATCAATTAGTTTGATTCCGATAAAAGGGGCAATAATGCCTCCGCCACCGTAAATCAATAAGTTCCTACGAAGTAGTGCTGATGCGCCAATAGGTTTATACTGAACACCTCGTAAGGCCAAAGGTATTAAAAGAGGAATGATGATGGCATTAAATATTACAGCAGATAGAATGGCACTTTCAGGACTATGTAAATGCATAATGTTAAGAGTGCTGAGTTGGGGGATAGCAACCATAAAAAGAGCAGGAACTATTGCAAAATATTTAGCCACATCATTAGCAATAGAAAAAGTGGTTAAAGTTCCCCGGGTCATTAATAGCTGTTTCCCTATCTCAACGATTTCTATTAATTTAGTCGGATCATTATCTAAATCGACCATGTTACCGGCCTCTTTAGCAGCCTGAGTACCGCTATTCATGGCTACTCCGACATTGGCTTGTGCCAGGGCCGGTGCATCGTTCGTGCCGTCACCCATCATAGCAACCAGCTTGCCCGTTTGCTGCTCTTTTTTGATATACTCCATTTTGTCCTCGGGCTTTGCTTCCGCAATGTAATCGTCCACACCTGCCTTTTCAGCAATGTATTTGGCTGTTAACGGATTATCACCCGTAACCATCACTGTTTTTACTCCCATTTTACGCAAGCGTTCGAAACGTTCATGAATACCGGGCTTAATAATGTCTTGCAACTCAATGACTCCTGTCACTTTGCTATTTACACAAACCACCAGCGGAGTCCCGCCATTGCCGGTGATGGATGTTATTTCCTTCTCAATTGTTTGAGGAAAAACATTTCCGGCTGCCTCTGTTATCTTTCGAATCGAATCAAATGCTCCTTTGCGAATTTGTGTACCGTCTGCCAGGTCAACTCCGGAACATTTAGTCTCCGCTGTGAATTTAATCATGCGTGTACCTGTGGTGTTTAGGTTTCTTATACGTACACCCCATTCGCGTCCCAGTTCCACTATCGATTTTCCCTCAGGGGTGTCGTCAGACAAGGAAGAAAGCAGGCACGTTTCAACAAAACTGCGTTCCTCAACTCCCGGTGCTGCATAGAATTTGGTTGCTTTGCGGTTACCAATGGTGATTGTTCCGGTTTTGTCCAACAGTAAGGTGTCAATATCTCCTGCTGTTTCCACAGCTTTACCAGATTTGGTTATTACATTGGCACGAAGCGCCCTGTCCATACCCGCAATGCCTATTGCCGAAAGTAAACCACCGATGGTAGTGGGAATGAGGCATACAAAAAGTGAAATGAGTGAAGCGATAGGAATCACAGTTCCTGAATGTGTCATATCGGTATAGTCAGCAAAGGGAATCAGAGTAACACATACAATGACAAAGACTAAAGTAAACCCGGCTAACAAGATGGTTAAGGCGATTTCATTGGGTGTTTTTTGGCGAGATGCGCCTTCAACTAACGCAATCATTTTATCTAAGAAACTTTCACCTTGTTGTTGGGTAACCATTACCACAATCTTATCCGAAAGAACTTTGGTTCCACCTGTTACAGAACTTTTGTCACCACCAGATTCACGAATAACGGGAGCCGACTCGCCCGTTATGGCACTTTCATCTATCGAAGCCAATCCTTCCATTATTTCACCGTCGGCCGGAATGGTATCTCCTGCTTCGCAAACAAAAAGATCTCCCTTTTGCAAGTTGGCACTATTAACTAACGTAATTTCGTTGTTCACGATTTTCTTTGCAGGAGTATCCTCGCGCGTTTTTCTTAAACTATCTGCTTGTGCTTTTCCGCGTGCTTCAGCTATGGCTTCAGCAAAATTCGCAAATAAAAGGGTTATAAACAGTATGATGAATACAAGCAGATTATAACCAAACGAACCATATTCAACAGTAAATAGTGAGAGTAATGAAACCAGCAACATCACAACTGTTGCTACTTCTACGGTGAACATGATAGGATTCTTAACCATCTTTTGCGGACTTAACTTTGCAAAAGATTGTTTCAAACTATTTATTACTTGCTTCTTTTCAAATAAAGAAGCCGATTTGTTATTTCTCATTGTTTAATTTTCTTATAGGTTTAAATGTTCGGCAATGCTACACAATGCGTGTACAGGGAAAAATGACAAGGCTGCTATGATGAAAATAACCACAAATGTCATCAAGCCGAATGTGAAAGTGTCTGTTTGCAATGTTCCTGCACTTTGGGGGATGAAACGTTTCTCGGCCAGCAGTCCTGCAATGGCCACTTGCCCGATAATTGGGATGAAACGACTTAGCAACAATACGATACCGCATGTCCAGTTCCAGAAGTATGTATTATCTTTTAAACCTTCAAAACCCGAACCGTTGTTTGCAGCACAAGACGTGTACTCGTAAAGCTGTTCACTTAACCCATGAAATCCTGAGTTATTTAGCCAGCCGCCTTCATTTGCAACAAATTCCGGATGATGAGAATAGAGATAAGCCGATATGGCCGTAAAAGCTAAGATCAAAAGCGGATGAAGTAAAACAATTATAGTTGCTATTTTCATTTCACGAGCTTCCACTTTCTTCCCTAAGAACTCCGGTGTACGCCCAACCATTAATCCGCTTATAAATACTGCCATTATAATAAAAGTATAGTAGTTCATCCAACCTACACCAACTCCGCCAAACCAGGTATTTATTTGCATATTCAACATTTCCATCATACCCGATAACGGTAACATCGAATCGTGCATACCATTAACCGAACCATTTGACGTAACGGTAGTGGCGATGCTCCAAAGAGCTGTTGCACCCGCGCCGAAGCGGACTTCTTTTCCCTCCATCGAACCATTTTCTTGGGAGATACCCATTGAATTGATACGAGGATTGCCACCCATTTCTTGATTTACATTTATGCAAACTCCAACAATAAAAGCAAAGAACATCACTCCGAAAATACTATATCCCAGTTTCTTCCTTTTTGTATAAAATCCGAATGCTAATACCATTGCCATAGGGAGTATCAGAATAGAACAACATTCAATTATGTTGGTGAAATAATTGGTATTTTCCAACGGATGGGCTGAATTGACCCCAAAGTAACCTCCTCCATTGGTTCCTAATTGCTTAATGGGAATGATAGCAGCTGTTGGACCTTGTGAAATAACTTGTTCCTGTCCTTCTAGTGTTTTAATTTTCATTTTACCTTGAAAGCTCATGGGAGTTCCTTCTAGAATAAGAACAAATCCTATGATTAAAGAAAGAGGAAGTAAGATTCGCGTACAGCTAATCACTAGAAAGTGCCAAAAATTACCTATTGTTTTGGTTGTCTTAGAAGCTATTCCTTTCATTATGCCGGCCATAGCAGCCATTCCGGTTGCCGCTGTTATAAACTGAAACAGCATGATAACAAACAATTGCGTAAAGTAGGTTAAGCCGCTTTCGCCACTGTAATGTTGTAGGTTGCAGTTAACCATGAAGCTGATGCAGGTGTTGAATGCTTGATCGGGAGTTTGAGCTCCATTCCCATCCGGATTTAAAGGCAGCCATTCTTGAGAGACTAATAGCAGCATTCCCCATACAAACCAAAAAGCATTTAGAGTCAATAACGCTTTTAAGAACTGTTTCCAGTTCATCTCTTCTTCAGGGTTAATTCCACTGACCTTGTAGATTAATCGCTCAATGGGGGCTATAAAGTTAGTGCAGGTCTTCTCTCCTTTGTATACTTTTGCAATATACCTACCTAGCGGATAGGCAAATATTAGCATTAAGATGATTTGTAGGATTACACCCGAAATTTCTGTATTCATCGTTTTTATATTATTGATTAAAACTTTTCGGGCTTGATAAGTACGTATGTCAAGTATCCGAAGATCATTATACCTAATGCAAAGAGTAGAGTGTACATATACTTTCTAAAATTAAATATTTTCAAACCAATCAATACATTTCCCAAATAACTTGAAGCAGATAAAACCGCTTGTGATACAAAAAATAAATGATAATGTTGCCGTCATATTTCTTCTTTTAATGATTAATATTATGCTGAATGTTACACTATCACCTTTACTAAAGATGTGCCAAAAATGTTTTTCCTGCGTAATAGGCTTGTTATTAAGGTATTATGGTTTTTGGGGGATGTGACTATACGCTAATAGCCCCTTCCATTCTGAAAAATGTTTTTCAGAATGGAAGGGGCTATTGACTGATGAAATATGATTCTCTTGTATTAGAGTTTATATTCTTCGATCTTTCGATACAAGGTAGTCAACCCAATCTTGAGCAGTCGCGCTGCTTCGGTTTTATTCCCTTCAGTATATTTTAGAACCCTGCTGATGTGTCGTTTTTCCATTGCAGATAGTTCAAAAGTACTGTTCTCACCTATTGGTTCGTTAGTCGCATTTTGCATTTCGAGTGGAAGATCGGTTACATCCAGACAACCATTCTCATTAACAATAATACTGCGCTCTATTGTGTTACGAAGCTCTCTTATGTTGCCTTTCCAAGTTTGTTGCTTAAGTAAATCCATGAACGAAGAACTGACATCCATAATGGGGTGAGAGAGCTTCTCCGAAAAGAACTTTATGAAATGCTGAGCTAAGATAACAATATCACCACTGCGTTCGCGAAGAGGAGGTAGTTGTATTTGAAAGACGGAAATCCGATAAAACAAATCTTCTCGAAAATGCCCTTTAGCTATTTCTTCAGGTAAATTCCGATTAGTTGCTGCAATAATGCGCACGTTTACTTTTGTCGGCTTAGTATCGCCAACTTTGAGAAACTCTCCTGTTTCAATAATACGCAATAATTTGGCTTGTAGTTCAATAGCCATTTCCCCAATTTCATCTAGGAAAATAGTTCCATTGTTTGCTTCCTCGAAAATTCCTTTTTTATCTTTTAGTGCTCCGGTAAATGAACCTGCCTTGTGACCAAACATTTCGCTTTCTAAAAGCTCCTTGGAAAACGAAGAGCAGTTTACTGCAACGAAATTTAGTTTTGCTCGTTGGCTATTTTGGTGTATTGCTTGTGCAAAAACTTCTTTTCCGGTTCCTGTTTCACCTGTGAGCAGTACAGAAACATCTGTTTGCGATACTTTCCGAGCAAGATCAATAGCGCTTTTTAGGGGTTTTGACTCACCTAGTATAGCCTCAAACGAATATTTCTGATTAATTCTTTTTTCTAATCGATCAATGCGGTTACTCATTTGGGCCTTTTCCAATGCGCGTTCTACCAGCGGGATGATTTTGTTGTTATCATTTCCCTTAACAATATAGTCAAATGCACCATTTTTAATGGCTTGAACACCATCTGTAATGTTGCCGTGTGCGGTCAATAAAATGATTTCAATATGTGGGTATTTCTTTTTCAGTTCAATCACAAAATCGACTCCATTTCCGTCTGGCAAGAAAACATCACATAAAACAACTTCCGGATTTTGTATCTCAAGTTGCTTTGATGCATTCATTATATCAGCAGCCTGGCAAACCTGATAGCCCTCAAGTTCAAACATACGTGCCAATAGTGTGCGAATTTGACTTTCGTCGTCAATTATAAGAATCTTGCTCATAGGGAGATATTAATAAAACAGATTATTCTGTTAACGCAAATATATCTATTAATTACGTATTCAAATCATTATTTTATCTGATTCTTACCTTATTCTTTCGGCTTGGTCTATATAGTAACACGCAACTTGTTGATTATCAGGCAATGTTTGTCTACATATTAACTCTGCAAATGATCAATGCTTACGCCAATGAAGATGAAATTAAATATAAAATTAAGAATTTTACTGTCCCTGATCATTTAGGTGGAAAATAAACAATGATTTGCGTATCTCCACATCTTATCGGTTCGTTCTTTAGGTTCGTTCCGTACAGGAAATGTGCCTTTTCAATCAATCTTATGGCTTCTTTATCGAGTTTTTCAATACCGCTACTCTGTATGACCTCAATGCTTGAAGTCGTACCGTTTTTCTCCACAATAAAAGACAATCGGGTTTCCTTCTTATCTTTAGGGTCCCAGTCTTTGTATACATTGTTTTGCCTGAAATACTCCTTTGCTTTATCTAATATAGCTGTCTGTTTTATCTCTTTCAAATCTTTAAATCTATAAACTCTGTCGTTATCAGAATTTCCTTCTTGCGAATCTATTATGGGCTTATCTGCAACTTCCTTTTTACCAGAAGATATGTTCTTTTTCCCTTCAGTAATTAAAATGCTTTTATTCGAACCGGCTCCATTCTTGGCCAATCGTCCTGTAATAATTATATTATTACTTTCATCATCAACCCTATCTAAGAGATGGACTAACATTTCTTTTATTTTCGGATCTAATTTCTTTTGGGTGGACAATATCCTTTCGCACTCTTTTAATAGCTCGAAGGGATATAAATTCGTCCAGTAGAAATTATTCCTGAAATGAATGTTATTGGACGGAATTTCGACTCCCCCTAAAGCTTTTAAGCCAAATTTTACATAGTTTCCTTTTAGACTTTTTTTATCCACCATAACAATTGACGCATCGGGAGAATTAGGTTTGTATAATCGAAGCAGAAAATGATCGGGCAGTTCAATATACTCATGTTGTAATATATCGTCCGCTTTAAAAGTTGCCGTAAAAACAGGCTTCAGCTTATTACCTACTTCAGCATAATGATACAAGGTATCATTTGAAGGGGTCCAATGAAATAACGCCAGATCAAAATTATTTGTATTTAAATTAATATCTACCTCATTACTATAATCGGTGGGTGTTATTGTTAAATGATTGGCAGAAACCCCTTTTATTCTTTTTCCATTTCTGTCTTGCTGCCAATATACAAATGGAGAATCTTGAAATGGAAGAACACCAATGGAGATATTGCCCGTAGTAGTATCAATCTTGAACTTACCCTTATGCACTTTGTGAGCTAACGGGATTGATCTCTTGAAATTTCCATGAAAATCATACACTAAAATCTGATTACTCACCATGGGTAAAAGATAGACTTCACGTTCCTTTTCATCAATATAACTATCATATATTGAAAAAAGATATTCATCCGGGCCATTTCCTCTGGAGGCTATTGATGAAATAAATTCGCCTTTCTTGTTAAATAATTTGTAACCACCCGACTGAGTAGAGTATATACCTATATTGTTTTCACTTATAATACTATGTCCGTCAGCCTTTACTAAAGCAGAGTCACTTTCACTTTCAAGCAATATAAGCTCAGGGTTACCGGCAAAATCATCCAGGTATATTGTAATCGTATCTTTGGTCAGTGAAGGGTCGCACACTATGACTGAGTCGCCATTAACTAAAACTTTTTTCGCAATAACTGGCGAATTCAGCAGAAACTCATCCGAACTCTCAGACCGTGAGCCACAAGACAAAAGAACAAAACAAAGGAGTACGCCGCAAAAAATAGATAATTCTCTAGACATAATAATTGTATTTAGTGTTACCTAGATTAAATTTAGTGACAACAAGCTCATATCTTACCCCATAAGATATTAATACGTATGACAAATATAGAATAACGCATCTATCATAAAACGATATTGGCGTGAAAAATACTTAAAAATGGCGTGGAATGAATTTTACTCTTTCAAAATAGCTAGAATTTGTCTAATTAAAAATCGCCTGATTTAAAGAGAAGTATGCTGTGTGAAGTTTATTTTACTCTGCAATTGTCTTTATGTTAGATATATTGTTCTATATTTGCTTCTATAAACTGGATAGTGGTAATTTTAATCTGTTGATTTATGAAAAAGAAGATTTGCTTTCTTTGGGGTTTGCTTGTTGTTGTAGTTTCTTGTGGGAACAAAAAAACTCAGGATTTATATTCATTGCAACCGGCTAATACTTATTTAACCTTTTCTATTGATAACGATACTCGCTTACCTCGTTATTGTTTGTGGACCTTTGAGGAAAAAGGGAAAGAATATTTGTGCTTCCCCAATATAGGACGTGAAATATTATTTTATAGTATTGAGGATGAAAAAATGGTTAAGAAAGTAGTCTATCAGACTGAAGGTGACCATGGTGTTGGTATGATAGATGGCTTTTTCCCGGTTGATTTTAATCACATATACATTGCAAGCTCATCATTGCCTGTAATTTATGCTACTGATTCTACTGGTCAGATTAAGTCAAAGGTTGAGTATTATGAAACGACTGATAAACAACCATTGGTTCCTGCACTTATTAATACCATAACATATTCTCCTATGTTTTTTTTAGGAGACAGTCTCTATTTACCTCAAACAATAAATAGCCGTCTTGGCGATCATTTTATTTCAGAAAGTCCACTTGGAGTTGTTATCAATCTGTCTAATAAGCAAATAACCGCTACTCCTCTAAAATTTGCTTTAGAAATCAATGATTTGAGGGAACTTCCTTATTCAACTACGGCTGGCAAAGTGAGTACTTGTTTTGATGGAGAAAGGTTTATCTACTCTGATGAAATGCAAGATTCAATCGTATGTATGTCTCGTAATTTTAAAACAATGACTAAGTTTTTAGCGAAAAGTAAGTATATGAAACATCCCAAATCAGAAGTGTTATCTTCTGATGCTACTATTGACGAAATAATAAAACGCAAGTGTGAGTTACCAACTTATGGAAATCTTATTTATGATAAATATCGACAGGTATATTATCGTTTTGTTTTTCCTGAGGTTAATGTGGACGATGAAAAGAATTTTATGGATATTTATCACAATGGTCGCAAGCAATTCTCAATTATAATATTAGATAAAAAGATGAATATTGTGGGCGAAACCCTTTTTCCCGAATATTGTTTCAATCCGTATTTATTTTTTGTTAGTGAAGACGGACTTTATATAAGTATTAGTCATTTTAAACGGCCTGATTTTAACGAGAACACATTGCGGTTTCAGAAAATAGAGCTACTTCCATTAAGCAATTGATGCGAAAATTGTCTGATTTTATATTTTCACTTGATTACTTCTAATTTAAAATAATATGTTAAGAATACGTGATAACCTGTTGAATATAATTGGAAAAACATTGTTTCCTGAATATATCTATAACCCCAATTTGTCATTCGTCCTAAAAGATGGTTTGTATTTAAGCTTGAATCATATTAAGAGCCTGTTAGGTCTGTTATTACTTTTGGTTTTGGAAAGCTGTGCGAATAGTACAAAAACAGAGATATATCAAAAAGAACGTGATGTTATTACCAATGTACATTCATTAGTCACAGAGATCCAGACGGATCCTGTTTTAATAGGTTCTATTGCCAGACCTTGTGTTTTGGGGAACTATGTAATCATTGCTGATTTTAATTCTTCTGATAGGTTGATACACCTATTTAGAAAAGATAATTTTAAGTATTTGGTTAGTACGGCGTATGCGGGTCAGGGACCTGGTGAAATTACAAGAATTGGACATATTGGTACGGATGAGAATAGGCATAAATTCTATGTATCCGATCATGGGAAGCAGAAAATATTTAGTTATGACATAGATAGTGTCTTATCATTTCCCAATTATATGCCAACGGTTAAGATTGAAATGAATACGGTTCAGTTTCCTAGTAAGTATCAATATGTAAATGATACATTATCTTTTGCTTTGGCGATAGAACCCACAAGTACATCTACATTTAAACAATATATTGCAAAATGGAATATGCAATCCGGGCAGTTTGCGCGCATGAAATACCAGCATCCCGATATAACAAAAAAAAGGATAAGTTTCGCTGTCTCTATTGAAAATGATATATATGTTGAATGCTATACATTTAATGACTTGATGTCTATTTGTAACCTAAACGGAGATTTGATTTGCAATATTTATGGGCCTTCATGGGACAGTAAAGAGTCAAATAGAGTTCATCATTACGGAGATGTAATATTTTGCAAAGATAAGATACTAGCTTCGTATTCTGGTGGCGCTAATTTTTCTGATGAATACAATCCTACAAAGATATTGGTTTTTGATTTACATGGTGACTATTTGAAAACGTTAGATGTTGGTTATAAAATAGTAGACTTCTGTTATGATGATGATAATAATAGAATTATAATGAATTTAAACGATGAAATTCAATTTGCTTATTTAAGCTTAGAAGGATTAATTTAATTATAATGAAATAGCTAACTTTGTCCAGACATTGAGTTAAGCATAAAAGTTTAACACTACAAATAAAAAGCCCTAAACATAAAAAATAGGAGGAAAACAACGCAGCTTTCCTCCTATTTATGTTATAATTTATCTCCTTCTTACTTCAAAGGTACTTGTTCCAAAGTGGCTACCAAGAACTCATAGAACTTGGGAACAGAAGGAATATAAGCTCTTTCGTCAGGTGAATGAGGTGAGCGCAATGTAGGACCAAAAGAAATCATGTCGAGCCCCGGCACGTTAGCCCCAATAATGCCACACTCAAGTCCGGCATGAATCACTTTTACCGCCGGCTCTACACCAAACTGCTGTTGATAAGAGGCTTTCATCGCATGAAGAATAGGGGAGTCAACATCGGGTTGCCAACCGGAATAACCACCGGAAAGCACCACCTTCATTCCTGCGATGGAGAAACATGACTCCAAGCTGGTAACGAGATACTCTTTCATGCTGTCACTAGAGCTACGGGCAAGTATCTTCACTTCGGCTTTCCCGTCTTTAATGCTAATAATAGCCAGGTTGGAAGAAGTTTCCACCGTATCGGGTACGGAAGGAATCATACGCATCACGCCGTTTTGACAAGCAAAGATAGCTCCAATAAGGTTGTCTTGAATTTCCTCGGGTACTTCTCCTTGTGGTAGTTCAACACGCTCGGCGGTGAAGCTTATTGGGGTTTCGATAACTGAATATTCTTCGTTAAAGAGGTCTTCACAGTATTTGACCAGTTCCAGAAGTTCTTCTTCGTTTTCGGCTGGGATAGTAACTACTGCATGGGCTTCGCGAGGAATGGCGTTGCGCATATTTCCGCCTTCCCAGCTGGCCAAACGGGCTTCGTAGCTGGCAACGGCTTCACGGAGGAAGCGTACCAGTAATTTATTGGCATTGGCACGGCCTTCATTGATTTCCAAACCGGAATGACCGCCTCTGAGACCTTTTAAAGTCACTTTAACGGCTACATCTCCTTCTTCGGGAGTTACTTCTTTGTACTCCAGACTGGCGGTAACATCCATACCTCCGGCGCAACCGATGTATAATTCGCCTTCGTCTTCGGAATCAAGATTCAGCAGAATGGTACCCTGCAAGGTGCCGGCTTTCAAACCGAATGCACCGTACATGCCGGTTTCTTCGTCTTTGGTGATAAGTGCTTCCAGCGGACCGTGTTTCAGGGTGTTGTCTTCCAAAATGGCAAGTATGGCTGCTACTCCCAAACCGTTGTCGGCTCCCAATGTGGTGCCGCGAGCGCGTAGCCAGTCGCCGTCAACATAGGTTTCAATGGGGTCTTTCTCAAAATCATGAACGGTGTCGTTATTCTTCTGAGGCACCATGTCCATGTGGGCTTGAAGAATGACTCCTTTTCTGTTCTCCATTCCGGTTGTAGCCGGTTTGCGAATAATAACATTGCCTACCTCGTCAGTAAATGATTCCAAACCTAACTTCTTACCGAAGTTGAGCAAGAAATCTGTTACGGGCTGCATGTAACCCGAAGGACGGGGTATTTGAGTCAATGAATAGAAATGCTTCCACACGTTTTGTGGCGCTAATGACTGAATTGTTTTCATACGTTTTGCTTTTTATTTGTAAACGGCAAAGCCGCCATACCATATACTCCTAACAAAACTACTAAAAAAGTTTGAATACCATGTACTAACAAGGCAAATATTCCCGCATTTGTGGCATCGACTCCGTAAAGCATCATCATGGAAATAACGGCGAAATGCCACGGTCCGGCTCCGTTGGGGGTGGGAACAATAACGGCAAAGCTACCGCCCACAAACATAACCAGTCCTGCCAGAATACCTAAATCGGTGGTAAAGTCAAAGCAGTAAAAGGCTACATAGAATTGCATGAAGTAGCAAAACCAAATCAAAAAGGTATAAAGAATGAATAATGGGATGTTTTTTACATGTCGCAAAGACAGAATGCCTTCCCATACATTGAGAACGATACCTTTTACTTTCTCAAAAAAAGAAAGGGTGCGTACTAGATAGTATAACAAAACGGCAATTCCTATGAGACAAAAAAGTATGATATACAAATGCACGGAGGTGAAAAGTTCTCCGATGGAATCCATATTGGTACCTGTTTCTTCAAAAAAACGTTTGAAAACAGGGAGCTGGAGCATGAAGGTTACAGCGGTAATCAAAATAACACATAAAGAGTCAATGAGCCGCTCCGTAACAACAGTACCCAACGATTTGGAAAAGGATACTCCGTCATATTTAGACAGTACACCGCAACGTGACACTTCGCCTACTCTTGGCAAAACCAAATTGGCTGCGTAAGAAATAAAGATGGCATTAACGCAGTTGCTTGTCTTGGGATAGGCTCCCAATGGTGCTAAGGTTTGTTTCCAGCGCCAGCCACGAAAAACATGACTGAATACGCCGAATATAAGAGAGACGAGCATCCACCACCAGTTCATTTCAAAAATTAGTACATTACCTGCTCTGGCAAAATCAAAATCACGGTATACCCAGAAGAGTATGAACCCTCCCAAAAGAAGCGGTAAAATCAGCTTCAGGCTCTTTTTTATCAGTTTATTCATTCTTAGCTTTCAATTCTTCATTTAAAAGAATTACCTTTGTCGGCTGCAAAGATAGTACTTATCTGCAAACCCGGTATGAATAAACATTAAAATGTGAAGGAATGAGATTAGTCAAACCCAAAAAGTTCTTAGGACAACATTTTTTGAAAGATTTAAAAGTAGCGCAAGACATTGCCGACACAGTTGATTCACAACCGGAACTTCCTGTTCTTGAAGTAGGACCGGGGATGGGAGTGTTGACTCAGTTCCTGGTAAAGAAAGAACGAACTGTAAAGGTTGTGGAGGTTGATTATGAATCGGTAGCATACTTGCGCGAAGCATTCCCCAGTTTGGAGGATCACATCATTGAAGATGATTTTCTGAAAATGAACCTCAACAGAACTTTTGATGGGAATCCGTTTGTCCTGACGGGCAATTATCCTTATAATATATCCAGCCAGATTTTCTTTAAAATGCTAGATAACAAGGAGTTGATTCCTTGTTGTACCGGTATGATTCAAAAAGAGGTGGCCGAACGAATTGCTGCCGGACCGGGAAGTAAGACTTATGGTATATTAAGCGTTCTGATACAGGCTTGGTACGAGGTGGAGTATCTGTTCACCGTGAGCGAACATGTCTTTAATCCGCCTCCCAAAGTAAAAAGTGCTGTTATCAGAATGACCAGAAACCAAACCCACGATTTGGGATGCAATGAAAAACTTTTCAAACAAGTGGTTAAAACGACTTTCAACCAACGACGCAAAACGTTACGTAACTCCATAAAACCCATTCTAGGGAAGGAAAGCTCGATTTTGCAAGATGAAATATTCAACAAACGTCCTGAACAACTTTCCGTACAACAGTTTGTTGAATTAACCAATATGGTTGAAAAAGAGTTGGTTTTAATGAATAGCCAACAACATTAAGCAAAGAAAACTTGTTTATCAAAAGTAGTAATTCAAGCAAGCGTGAACGAGGAATACATTGATAAAGTAAAATCTCTTATTGAACAGAAAGAGGCTGATCAGGTAAGGGAATCGTTACTCGGTCTTCATCCGGCCGACATTGCCGAGTTATGCAACGAACTGAGCATTGACGATGCGCGTTTCATTTATCGGTTGCTCGATAACGAAACGGCTGCCGATGTATTAATTGAAATGGATGAGGAGGCTCGTAAGGAGTTTCTTGAAATTCTGCCTTCTGAAACCATTGCCAAAAGGTTTGTTGATTACATGGATACGGATGATGCTGTCGACATCATGCGTGATCTGGATGAAGATAAACAGGAAGAAATTCTGTCGCACATTGAAGATATTGAGCAGGCGGGTGATATTGTCGATCTGCTTAAATATGACGAGGATACGGCTGGTGGATTGATGGGTACCGAAATGGTTACCGTTAACGAAAACTGGAGTATGCCAGAATGTCTCAAAGAGATGAGGCAACAGGCTGAAGACTTGGATGAAATATATTATGTGTATGTCATTGATGACGATGAACGTCTCAGGGGGGTGTTTCCACTGAAGAAGATGATAACATCGCCTTCTGTTTCCAAAGTGAAACACGTTATGAAAAAAGACCCCATCTCTGTAAGGGTTGACACGGCGATAGACGATGTGGTTCAGACGATTGAAAAGTATGACTTGGTGGCTGTTCCTGTTGTCGATAGCATAGGGCGATTGGTGGGACAAATCACTGTTGACGACGTTATGGACGAGGCACGTGAACAGTCTGAACGTGATTATCAGTTGGCTTCCGGACTTTCTCAGGATGTGGAAACGGACGATAATGTGTTGCGGCAAACAACCGCGCGACTTCCGTGGCTACTCATCGGCATGTTGGGTGGTATTGGGAATTCCATGATACTTGGAAACTTTGGTACTACCTTTGCTGCTCACCCGGAAATGGCATTATACATTCCTCTAATTGGAGGTACGGGGGGAAATGTGGGAACTCAATCGTCAGCGTTGGTTGTACAAGGATTGGCCAACAGTTCGCTCGACACCAAAGATACATTTAAACAAATATTAAAAGAAACTGTAGTTGCTTCTATCAATGCTACCATCATTTCATTGTTGGTTTATTTGTATAACTTCATTCGCTTCGGAGCAACTGCCACGGTGACCTATTCGGTTTCTATCAGTTTGTTTGCAGTGGTTATGTTTGCATCGATCTTCGGAACGTTTGTGCCCATGACGTTGGAGAAACTCAAAATAGATCCGGCTATTGCAACCGGGCCTTTCATCTCCATAACCAATGACATCATTGGCATGATGTTGTACATGGGAATCACTGTTCTTTTATCATAAAATCGGGCTGCAACAAAAAAATATCTCAAAAAAGTATGAAGTGATTGTTTTATTTCATTAATTTGTGTCGTAATGTAACCATAGGGTAAAATCCTGTTCCTAAATGAAATATACAATGATGGACTCTCATGACACTAATCTGCCTTTAAATCAAGGCGATCCCGAGGAAATAAAAGATGTAACCGAGGTATCTGATAAAACTGCTGAAGATGCAACGACTGATACTACATTGGAAAAGCAAAGTGAACCGGTTGAGAAACCAACCAAAGAAAGCGTGCTGAAACGTCTGAATGATTTAGCAACAGATCCTGAAAATGCAAGTAAAATTGAGCTTGACACGCTCAAACAATCATTCTATAAATTACATAATATAGAGTTGGAAGCACTCAAAAAAGAGTTTGTTGATAATGGTGGCAAGGAAGAAGACTTTGTACCACAAAACGATGAGCTTGAAAATGAGTTCAAGAATGTCATGTCTGTTATCAAAGAAAAAAGGAACTCTTTACTCGCCGAGGTAGAAAAACAAAAAGAGCATAATCTGACGCTTAAGCTTGGTATATTAGACAAGCTGAAAGAGTTGACCGAATCGCCTGATAATGCTAACAAATCATATAACGATTTCAAGAAACTTCAGCAGGAATGGAACGAAATAAAACAGGTTCCGCAAGCTAAAGCCAATGAAATATGGAAAATGCATCAACTGTATGTTGAAAAGTTTTATGATATTCTGAAGCTAAACAATGAGTTTCGTGATTATGATTTTAAAAAGAATCTGGAAATAAAAACTCGTTTGTGCGAAGCTGCTGAAAGGCTAACAGAAGAATCGGATGTTGTTTCAGCGTTCCATCAGCTGCAAAAATTACATCAGGAATTCAGGGATACAGGACCTGTTTCGAGAGAACTTCGTGATGAGATATGGGCTCGGTTCAAAGCTGCATCTACCGTAGTTAATAGAAATCATCAGCAACACTTTGAGGAATTAAAGGAGGTTGAACAACACAACCTTGACCAGAAAACAGTGATTTGCGAAATTGTTGAGGCCATTGAATATAACGAGCTGACAACGTTTGCCGGATGGGAGAACAAAACGCAGGAGGTTATTGCACTTCAGAATAAATGGAAAACCATTGGTTTTGCTCCTCAAAAGATGAACGTCAAAATATTTGAGAGATTCAGAAAATCTTGTGATGACTTCTTTAAAAAGAAGAGCGAGTTTTACAAGCAACTGAAAGATAATATGGTGCAAAATCTTGAAAAGAAAAAGGTTTTATGCGAAAAAGCCGAAGCTTTAAAAGATAGCACCGATTGGAAAGAAACGGCCGACGCTTTAGCTAAATTGCAAAAAGAGTGGAAAGCTATAGGACCCGTATCCAAAAAACATTCTGATATGATTTGGAATCGTTTCATTTCTGCATGTGATTATTTCTTTGAGCAGAAGATGAAAGCCACTTCTTCTCAACGCTCGGAGGAAGTTGAAAACTTGGAGAAGAAAAGAGCAATTATCAATCAATTGGCTGAATTAAAGGGCACTGAGAATGCTGAAGACGCGGAAGCGAAATTGCGAGATTTTATGCAGGAATGGAACTCCATAGGACATGTTCCTTTCAAGGAGAAAGATAAAATATACAAGCAATATCATACTGCTGTAGATGGTATCTTTGACAACCTGAATACAAATGCGTCTAATAAGAAACTGAATAACTTCAAATTTGCTATCAACTCAATGCAAGGAGGTAATCAGTCTTTGTATAGAGAAAGAGAGAAACTTTCTCGTCAATACGAAAACATGAAAAATGAACTATTGACGTATGAAAACAACTTGGGCTTTTTAAGCTCATCTTCTCAGAAGGGAAATAGCTTACTCACCGAAATTAACCGTAAAGTTGATAAGTTGAAAACGGATTTAGAAGTGGTATTACAGAAAATTAAAATGATTGACGAGTCACTTCAACATGAAGAATAAAATATAAAAAAGAAAGGATGACAGGCATTAGGCTAGTCATCCTTTTTTTATGGAATTACAATCTTTACTCTTGTTTATATCAAATAAAAAAGCAAAGAACGTTAAAAGACGTCTTTGCTTTTTTTAGTTGGGCTACCAGGATTCGAACCTGGAACGTCAGGACCAGAATCTGAAGTGTTACCATTACACCATAGCCCAATCATTTCGGGTGCAAAGATAGAAAATATTTGTATATTCAAAGCGATTTAGCTCTTTTTTATTCTTTTTGATAAGAAAAAAAACAGGTTATAGCCCTCATTATCCCTAAAAAAACACAAAAAAAAGAGGAGAAATAGCAGCCTATCTTCATTCATATTATAATTCGGTGTATATTTGTAAAATATATCGAGATTTCGATGCAAAACAAAGATTGTATATTTCTTGTTATAGTTACAAAATAGAAACAAAATATTAAATTCATTGATAAATGAACGAAACCAAATTATTATTAGAAAAAATTAAAGAGGGAATTCAAGAAAAAAAAGGTAAGAATATTGTTATTGCTGATTTAACGGGAATCAGAGATACTATATGCAACTATTTTGTTATTTGCCAGGGAAACTCCCCTAGTCAGGTTGGTGCAATTGTTGACTCGGTCAAAGAGTTTGCCCGTAAAGGTGCGAATGTTAAGCCTTCTGCTGTAGACGGATTGAATAACGCAGAGTGGGTAGCGATGGATTACGCTGATGTGTTGGTTCATGTTTTCTTACCGGAAGCCAGAAATTTCTACAACTTGGAGCACTTGTGGGCTGACGCTCAACTTATTAACATCCCAGATATTGACTAATTAACAATATGGAGAACAAAAAGAAACCTAATAAAGTAAATATGCCCCGCTTTAACATGAGCTGGATGTATATGATTATTGCATTGATGCTTTTGGGACTATACTTTACCAATGAAAGCGGCTCAGTCAACAAAGAAACTTCGTATGATCAGTTTCAGCAATACGTGAAAAGCGGCTATGTCAGTAAGGTAATTGGCTATGATGACAATTCCGTAGAAGCTTATATCAAGCCTTATTTTGTGAAAGATGTATTCAAACAGGATTCCAATCGCGTTGGTAAGAACCCCATGATTACAACGGAAGCTCCATCCAGAGAAAGCTTGGGCGAGTTTCTGCAAAAAGAAAGGGATGAAGCGCATTTCGACGGTTCCGTTAGTTACGAGAAGAAAAAAGATTACTTCAGCGTTATTCTTTGGAACGTACTCCCTATCGTATTCCTGATAGGTTTGTGGATGTTCTTTATGAGAAGAATGAGTGGCGGCGGCGGATCTGCCGGTAATGTGTTTAGCGTTGGAAAATCAAAAGCACAACTTTTTGAAAAAGGCGGATCTATTAAGGTGACGTTTAAAGATGTGGCCGGTCTTGCTGAAGCCAAACAAGAAGTAGAGGAAATTGTGGAGTTTCTGAGAGAACCGCAAAAATATACTGATTTAGGAGGAAAAATACCTAAGGGCGCATTGTTGGTAGGCCCTCCGGGTACGGGTAAAACGTTATTGGCTAAAGCTGTTGCAGGGGAAGCTGACGTTCCTTTTTTCTCGTTGGCAGGATCAGATTTCGTTGAAATGTTCGTTGGCGTAGGTGCTTCACGAGTTAGAGATCTTTTCAAACAGGCCAAGGAAAAAGCTCCTTGTATTGTGTTTATTGACGAAATTGATGCTGTAGGTAGAGCCAGAGGTAAAAACCCAAGCATGGGAGGCAATGACGAAAGAGAAAATACACTCAATCAGCTTCTCACCGAAATGGATGGTTTCGGCTCCAATAGCGGCGTTATCATTTTAGCAGCGACTAACCGGGTGGATGTACTTGACAAGGCGTTGTTAAGAGCCGGACGTTTTGATCGTCAGATTCATGTTGACTTGCCTGACTTAAATGAAAGAAAAGAGGTTTTTGGGGTACACTTGCGCCCTATTAAAATAGACGAATCTGTTGATGTTGATTTATTAGCGCGTCAAACTCCGGGTTTTTCGGGCGCTGATATAGCGAATGTATGTAACGAAGCGGCTCTTATCGCGGCACGTCATGGCAAGAAATTTGTCAATAAGCAAGATTTTCTGGATGCTGTTGATAGAATTATCGGCGGATTAGAGAAGAAAACAAAAATTACGACCGAGCAAGAGCGTAGAACAATTGCGCTGCATGAAGCCGGACACGCTAGTTTGTCTTGGCTGTTGGAACATGCCAACCCTCTGATTAAAGTAACCATTGTACCCAGAGGACGCGCATTAGGTGCAGCATGGTATCTGCCCGAAGAAAGACAAATCACTACTAAGGAACAAATGCTCGACGAAATGTGTGCTACATTGGGTGGAAGGGCTGCTGAAGATTTGTTTGTGGGTAAAATTTCAACCGGTGCAATGAATGATTTGGAACGGGTTACCAAACAAGCGTATGGCATGACTGCGTACTTGGGCATGAGCGAAAAGTTGCCCAACTTGTGCTATTATAATAATGATGAATATTCGTTCAACAGACCTTATAGTGAGCGCACGGCAGAAGTGATTGATGACGAGGTGAAAACAATGGTAAACGAACAGTACAACAGAGCCAAACAAATTCTATCTGAATACAGTTCGCAACATAATCAGTTAGCAGATTTGCTTATTGAAAAAGAAGTTATATTTGCAGAAGACGTAGAACGGATATTCGGTAAACGTCCATGGGCTTCACGTTCTGAAGAAATCATGGCTGCCGAATCTAAAAAGAAGACTGATTCAAATGATGTTCCTGAAGTTCAATCGTCCGAGTCTGAGGTTTCAGATCAACCATTGGAAGCAGAAGTTGCGGGTAATTAATTTTTTAGACATTGAAAAGTAATTTTATCAAAAGAGCAATAACAGGAGTATTCTTTGTTATTATATTATTGGGTTGTATTTTATACAGCCCAATATCATTCGGTATTCTTTTTTCGATCATCAGCATGATGACAATCAAGGAATTTGCCACTCTCTTTAATCAATCGGGAACCGACATACACATAAACAAACACATTTGTATGCTTGGGGGAATGTATCTATTCCTGTCCATTATGATTTATTGCATGGACATGGCAGATGCCAAAGTTTTCATTCCTTATTTAGTTCTGTTGATATATCTAATGATCAGTGAACTTTATTTGCAGAGAAAAAGTCCTTTAAATAATTGGGCTTACGCCATGTTTAGTCAGCTATACATCGGTTTGCCTTTTGCCATGCTTAATGTTCTGGCGTTTCAGACTAACTCCTTAACAAATAGTGCAGAATACAATCCGATATTGCCTCTGTCTATTTTTATATTTATCTGGCTAAATGACACGGGAGCCTATTGTGTTGGAAGCTTATTTGGTAAACATCGCTTGTTTGAACGGATTTCTCCTAAGAAATCATGGGAAGGATCTTTGGGTGGCGGAACAATCGCAATAGGATCTTCCATTGCAATGGCATCGTACTTTACTTTTTTGAATACCGTTGAGTGGATAGGACTTTCGCTTGTCGTTGTTGTATTTGCAACCTGGGGAGATTTAACAGAGTCTTTGTTAAAGAGACAGCTGGGAGTTAAAGATTCCGGCCAAATTTTGCCCGGTCACGGAGGCATGCTCGATCGGTTTGATAGTGCACTGATAGCCATCCCTGCTGCGGTAGTCTATCTTTATCTGATAGAGTTGGTTTAAAATCTCCTACCTGCCAAAGAAAAAAGGAGTCAGGCTTGTCGCCTGACTCCTTTTTCTTTGCTCAGCAAATGTCGGGGTGAGAAGATTCGAACTTCCGACCACACGCCCCCCAGACGCGTACTCTAACCGGGCTGAGCTACACCCCGAATTCGGAGCACAAAGTTACAACTTCATTTTTAAAGTCCAAACTTTGGGCGCTCTTTTTTTTAGCTTTGGGCGTTTTTCAGGTTCTCATCAAGAGCCCATGCACTCTCTGTAGAAGTCGAGCATCTCGAAGATTTCGTCCTTAGTGGCTGATTGATTGATACTTACGTCGCCTACCTCTTTCAACAAGGTGAAATTAATGATGCCCGAAGAATTTTTCTTATCGTGCAGCATGTATTCGTATAACCGGTCGTAGGTTTTACAATCAATAAAGAACGTTCCGTAGTTTTCTTTAATGAACTGAATGGTTTGACGCATCTTATCAGTAGGGAACCCGGCTTTGACGTTCGACAGGTAGAGCTCGCACACCACTCCCCAAGCCACGGCATAGCCGTGTAGCACATGGCGGTTTTCTGCCAATGCCAGACTCTCAAAGGCGTGACCTACCGTATGCCCCAGGTTAAGGGCCTTGCGGATGCCGTGCTCAAACGGATCTTGCTGCACAATGTCTTCCTTCACTTGCACAGACCGGCCTACCAGCTGTTTCAGTTCGCTGTAGTCAATGTGCTCAGTGTTGAAGGTAAGCAGCTCGCTCCAATGGGCAGGGGTACTTATTAATCCGTGTTTCAGCATTTCAGCATAACCCGACAGGAAGTTGTAGCGGTCAAGGCTGCGCAGGAATTCGGTTTCAATCAGTACGCTGGAAGCAGGAAAGAAGGAACCTATTTCATTCTTCAATCCGTTGAAGTTAATTCCGGTCTTCCCTCCTACCGAGGCATCGACCATGGCCAGCAAGGTAGTGGGAATATTTATATAGGCTATGCCTCGCTTGAATGTAGCTGCCGCGAAGCCGCCCAGATCGGTCACCATGCCTCCGCCTACATTGATCAGCAGGGAATGGCGACTGGCTCCTTTTTCACTCAGTGCCTGCCACACGCTGGCAAGGGTATCGAGGGTTTTATGGGTGTCTTCGGCACCAATAACTATTTCAACAGCATTTTTTAGCGGACTTAGTTCACGAAGTGCGGGCATGCACAAGGAGGTGGTATGCTCGTCGGTTAACACAAAGAGCTTGTCGTGCGGACACTTTTCAATGGCTTGCTCCAGACTGTGTTCCAGACTTTCGCACAGAATGACATCTTGTTTACTCATATTGCAAAAGGGTTTCTTTACGATGCAAAGATAGGACTTCCGCACACAACTGAAAGCGCAGAACTTAAAAAAGTGAAATCAAAGGGCACTTAACGGGTGGTTTCACCATGTGTTTAGGCAAAATTGGTATCTTTGTACGAAACTATATAATGTGATTTGTATTATGAAAGCCATGTTGCCTTTATTTTGTCGTCCGTTGGGCTACGTAATTTTACTTGTGTCGTTGTTTTTACCCTTTATGATGGTGATGCAGGGCGCTATTACGGATAGTAATTTGTTGTTTTACAAAGAATGCATCAAACTGCTGATGATGGTGGGTGCATTGATGATTTTAATGGCGCTGACCAAAAATGAATCGGAAGAGACAGAAGCCATACGGATAAAAGCTATGCGCAACGCTGTTTTTATCACCATAGCGGTTATCTTCGGAACCATGTTGTATCGTGTTTCTAAAGGCGATTTGGTTACGGTCGATACGTCTTCTTTTCTTTCGTTTTTAATTATTCATGTGATTTGTTTGGAGTTTGGTCTTAAAAAAGCGGCTGTTGATCGATTTTTCAAAAGATAAGTTGCATTTTGATTAAACCTTTTGGGCTGTAGCTTGTCAAAAAGGCATTGTTATCACTCAATGCAACACTAATGAAAAAAATTCTGATTGGGATAACCATGCTTTTTGTTGGCTTGTTATCCGTCTATGCGCAAAACAAAAACATTACAGTATCGGGAATTGTCGTAGAGGCCGAAACAAAGGAACCGATCTTGCAGGCTACTGTAAGATTGCTCTCTTTACCCGACAGTACGTACGTTGCTGGTGCGGCTACGCTGACAAAGGGTACTTTTACGCTTCCTAAGGTGAGCGCGGGCAAATATGTATTGTCCGTTTCTTACATCGGGTTCAAAACCCGAAACGTTCCCGTACAGTTATCTTCAACCAACACAAGCAAAAACGTGGGTACGGTGGCGTTGAAAGCCGATGCTATATTATTAAAAGAGGCTGTAGTCACAGCCGAAGCTCCTCAGGTAACAGTAGCGGAAGACACCTTGGTTTATAATTCGTCTGCTTACAGGGTGCCGCAAGGGGCCATGTTGGAGGAGTTGGTTAAGAAGTTGCCCGGCGCACAGATAGCCGACGATGGTTCTATCACCATCAACGGCAAGACAATTAAAAAGATCATGGTGAACGGCAAGGAGTTCTTTTCGCAGGACACGAAAGTGGCCATGAAGAATCTGCCGGTTGAAATGATTGAGAAGGTGAAATCGTATGATAAGAAGTCCGACTTGGCACGTATCACTGGTATTGAAGATGGTGAGGAGGAAACGGTTCTCGACTTGTCGGTCAAAAAAGGCATGAATCAGGGTTGGTTCGGTAACATGGACTTGGGCTATGGTAGCGAAGAAAGGTACATCGGCAAGGCTATGTTGAACCGTTTTGCCGACGGTGACCAGTTTAGCGTCGTGGCCAATGCCAACAACATCAACGACCAGGGATTTCCCGGAGGCGGTGGCTTCCGTATGGGCGGAGGATCAAACAACGGGGTGAATGCACTCAAGACTACCGGTCTTAACTTTGCGACAGAATCGAGCAAACTAGAACTTGGTGGCGATGTGACTTATAGTTATTCGGACAAAGACATTCAGACAAAGAGTTTGTCGGAGACCTTCTTACAAAACACTTCTTCTTTTTCCAAAAGCCTGAGGTCACAAATGAATAAATCGGAAACGGTCAACGCTGATTTTCGTTTGGAATGGAAGCCGGATAGCATGACGAATATCATTTTCCGTCCGTCGATGTCGTACTCTTCCGGCGACAACTTTTCGAACTCTCTTTCTCTCACTTCCGACGCCGATAATCTGGCTCAGTATATGCTGTCTGATCATTTATTTCAGGATGACTTAGACGATGTGAATCTGGTTAACTACAACATGCGCAAAACATCAAATCTAAGCAAAGGATTCTCTACCGATGGCAATTTGCAGATTAACCGCAAGCTGAATAGCAAAGGGAGAAATATTACCTTAAGGCTTACTTACGGATACAACGATGACGACTCCGACCAGTATGCTGAATCGAAAGTACGCTATTTTAAAAAAGATTCCACTTCACTCACCAATCAGTATATTGAAAATGTAGGTAGCGGCTACAATTACCGGATACAGACAACGTATAGTGAGCCGGTCTTCACAAACCGTTTTTTGCAGTTCAGCTATAGCTATCAGCATAGGTACCAGAAGACGGATAAGGATACGTATGACTACATGAATCCGGATGATTACATGAATAATAGGCTGGACTCACTAAGTAAGTTTTATGAAAATAAGTACAATACGCACGAGTTCAACGTGTCGTTAAGAACGATCAGGGAGAAGTATCAATACAACATTGGGTTCAGCGTTCAACCGCAGCAATCGACAACCAGTTATGAGCAAGGAACCATCAAAGTAGATACCACACGCAACGTGGTGAATTTCTCTCCTACTTTTGACTATCGTTACCGTTTCAACAAACAGAGTATGTTACGAATCAATTACCGGGGACGTACTTCGCAACCCAGTATGACTGATTTGTTACCTATAACCGACACGTCGGATCCGTTGAATATCAGCAAGGGTAATCCTTCACTGAAGCCTTCGTACACCAATAGTTTCATGTTGTTTTATAATACTTTCTTGCCTGAGAAGCAACAGAGTATGATGGCTCGACTGACATTCTCGAATACCATAAACAGTGTAAGCAACACGGTGACTTATGATGAAGAAACAGGCGCACGCATTACGCAGCCTAAAAATATTAACGGTAACTGGTCGGCCAGCGGAGGTTTTGTTTTTAACACGCCGCTGAAGAACAAAAAGTTCACCGTCTCTACTTTCTCAGACGGATCGTATAATAATATGGTTGGATTTACAAGTTTGTCGGGACAAACTGATTCGCAGAAGAACACAACACGTAGCCTGAACTTATCGGAAAGACTCAATGGTACATTCCGAAACGATTGGTTTGAGTTTGGTTTGAATGGAGGTATCCGTTACAATGTGTCCAAGAGTACATTGCAGCCTCAAAGTGACAAGGAAACGTTTGATTATTCATTTGGCGCCAGCAGCAATGTAACACTGCCGTGGGATGTGACTGTGTCTACAGATGCGTCCTATAGCATGAAACGAGGATACAGTGAGGGACTCGACAGAAACGAACTGATTTGGAATGCACAAATTGCCAAAAACTTCCTCAAAAAGAAACAGGCTACCATCAGTTTGCAGATTTATGACATCCTGAAAGAGCAGAGCAATTTATCAAGAAGCATCTCTGCCAGCATGAGACAGGATACTGAATACAATGCTATAAACAGTTATTTTATGGTGCATTTTGTGTACCGACTGAATGCGTTTGGCAAAGGAAACTCCAGAGGAGGATTTGACGGGCCTCGCCCGGGCGGACGCGGCGGTCGTGGTGGCTTCGGAGGAGGTCGTCCGTTTTAAAAACGAACAAACCAGTTAATTCAATAGATAAATGCCTACGGGCGTTTATTAAGTTCCAACACGGGCAAACTGTGTTGGAACTTTTTTTATCATGACTGCTTATTGTTTTATTCGTATTGTTTTTTGTATATTTGTTTGAAGAACATAAATCATACGTATTCCATCATGGCCGACTTGAATTTATTTGCCGGAGAAATAGCCGGAGTGATCTTTAAACTGATCTACTTCGGAGCAATTATCGGAACCATCACTGTGGTGATTCTGGATAATAGAAATCCTGTGAAAACAATGGCCTGGATACTGATTCTGATGTTCTTGCCTCTTGTGGGACTTGTCTTTTATTTCTTCTTTGGCAGAAGCACTCGCCGAGAACGCATCATCAGTAAAAAGACTTATAACCGTTTAATGAAGAAGCCTATTGCCGAATACCTGGCGCAAGAGAATTCTTCATATCCGCAAACGTATGCCCGACTCATTGAACTTTTCAAAGAGACAAATCAGGCGCTTCCCTTTGAAGGCAATCGAATGGAGATATTTACCGAAGGCTATGCTAAGTTGCAGGCATTGATACAGCAGCTCTATCGGGCTAAGCACCACATACACATGGAATATTACATCATTGAAGATGATGCGGTAGGCCGCTTAATTCGCGATGTGCTCATTGATAAAGCACGCGAGGGAGTTGAGGTGAGAGTGGTATATGATGATGTGGGGTGCTGGCATGTGCCGGGGAGCTTTTTCGAAGAGATGAAGAATGCAGGCATTGAGGTTCGGGCCTTTCTTAAAGTTCGTTTCCCTCTGTTTACAAGCAAAGTAAACTATAGGAATCACAGAAAGATAGTGGTGATTGACGGCCGAATAGGTTTTGTGGGTGGAATGAATCTTGCTGAACGGTATCTGAGGGGATTTGCTTGGGGAGAATGGCGTGATACACACATCATGATAGAAGGTAAGGCCGTGCATGGTTTGCAAACAGCTTTTCTGCTCGACTGGTATTTTGTAGACAGTACCTTAATCACTTCTTCACGTTATTTCCCACGTATCGAGTCTTGTGGAGACTCCATGGCACAGATTGTAACCAGTGACCCCATCGGTCCCTGGAAAGAAATTATGCAAGGGCTTGTGATGGCTATATCGCAAGCTCAGAAATACTTTTATATACAGACTCCGTATTTTTTGCCTACAGAACCCATTTTGGCTGCCTTGCAAACAGCGGCATTGTCGGGCGTGGATGTACGTTTAATGTTACCTGCTCAAGCCGATAACCGAATTACGCATCTGGGGTCATTCTCTTATTTGAAAGATGTGATGAGCGCGGGAGTCAAGGTTTATTTTTACAGAAGAGGGTTCCTACATTCCAAATTAATGGTTGCCGATGATTATCTTGCAACGGTAGGATCTACCAATGTCGATTTTCGTAGTTTTGAGCACAACTTTGAAGTGAATGCTTTTGTGTACGACACACAAACGGCATTGGCCATGAAGGAGGTTTTCCTCAATGACCAGCGCAAATGCAGTCAGGTGTTTCTGAAAAACTGGATCAAACGTCCGCTAAAACAGCGGGCTGCCGAATCAGTCGTCCGACTTCTCGCTCCGTTGCTCTGAAGAGAAAAAGGAAAAATTCACGCTTCCGTAAACTCTCTTTTCAATGAAATGTGGATGGTCTTCAAAATGGCTGGTCTTTCCATGCTCTAAAACAAACAGGCCGTCTTCCTTTAACAGGTTATTCTGAAAGATAAGATCCGGCAAGGTTTCCAATTCACGTAAGTCATAAGGAGGATCGGCAAAGATAAAGTCGAACTGTTCTTTGCTTTTGCTCACAAACTTAAATACGTCTCCCCGAATGGGTATGCATCTGTCCGTTTTGACTTCCTGCATCACCTTACAAATAAAGCTATAATGTGCACTTTCTTTTTCGATCGAGATGACTTTGTCACATCCTCTAGATACAAGCTCCAAACTGATACTTCCGGTACCTGCAAAAAGATCGAGTGCGGTTACACCATCCTCGAAATCAATATAATTACTTAATACGTTAAACAGGTTTTCTTTTGCAAAATCGGTTGTAGGTCTTGCTTTGAATGTACGTGGAACGTCAAATCTTCTTCTTTTGTAAATGCCGCTTATAACTCGCATGATATGAGTGTTTGAATGTCTGTGAATGTACTTTGGGGAATAATAAAGACATGGGTTAAGAAACGTCTGAGCTCAAGCGCAAAACGTTCTTTATCTCTGATAGTTCCGGTCAGATGGAGTTCGTCTCTTTCATGACTGAAATTAAGCTGTTGCCAAATGTGCAACAAATAATAAATAAGGTCTTCGGACTGCTTGTAATCGAAAGAATTAGCAAGCAAGAGCTGTCCTCGTTCAAAGCAATAGATATCCACACTCTGCTGACGAACGGTTGCATACATCTTTTTGCTGTTACCCAACTTACTCTTGGCAGAAAAATATTCTGTCATCGGAGAGGTCTGCGAATAGAATTTACCCTCGGGGAACTGCTCTGTCAGAAACAGGTGTGCGCTTTTATCCATACCGAAGATGATTACAATATTGTTTTTCTTCAGTACGTTATAAAGAACCACTTCGTTTTCTTTGGGAGTGTGGTTGTGATAGAAAAAGGCTTCAGCCTGTTCGTCTTCAAAAAGTTCGAGCGGAACGGTCGTGAATCTTTTACTTGTTATAATTAGGTTAACCCGTTTATAGGCATGCTTCAGCAATTCCGACTCCTGAAAGACTCTTTTCAAATTGGCTGTTAGTGAAAGCGATGTTTCAATAGACCATTCTGATAAGAAAGATTCTCCTTCCTGAAGCGGATTATATACAGAAAAAGAAAATCCATCCGTACTAAGACGGATGGATAGTGTGTACTGTTCTGTATTAGTGAAATCTATATTTTCAATTGCACCTTCGGGCATGATAATACGATTATTTATTCCCAGTTTCCTGCGTTGTTATTTGGCGTTTCAAGTGAACCGACCATTAAACCCGGATATTTATTCAACTTAATTTGAAGGTCTTTCATGTTAGCAACTTCTTGCTGGTCAAGACCATTCAAATACACATCATACGGAGTTTTAACTTCTAACAAGTAGATAGGAGCTCCAGATTTTGTGGTACTGTTCTTTGTGGCCATTTCAAACTGAGCGCCATTACCGAAAGGTACATATCTCAATGAATCAGCATCGAAACCTTTTGGGAAGATGGTATCCATGATAGCAACCCACATGGTGTCACGTTTGAAGTTTTCCAGACCGGCAGCCTTAGCTTCTGCCCAGTTTCCGGTTTTTCTGGCTTTGTTAACAATAGCCATAGCCTTTCTTTCGCTTAACCCTTCTTCCAATTGCTTGTCATTCAAAACTCCTTCTTTCATGATGAAAGGAATTTTCTGTGTTTTAACAAACTCAATCAAAGTATCAAAGCTGGCAGTATACTTGCCTTCATTGCGCATACGATACTCCTGTTGTGCTTTACGGATATCCATAAGGCGCGCAATAACCTTTTTTTCTCTAAACTTTTGTTCTTGCTCAAATTCAATAGGACCCATGATGCTGGCATAGCAAATATATACTAATGCGCAAACGCAAAGGCCTAATAAGATATTAATTACAGCTTTCATGATAAATATGTTTTTTTTAGTTTATATTCGTAGCGCAAAAATAAAATAAATAAATCTAATTAGCCATAGTTAAGGAGACTTTTTTCTTATAACGAAATGATAAATAACTATTTAGAAAGACAAATTAAGGAAAATTTCCCTTATGAACTGACTTTTGAGCAGAATAAAACAGTTGAATTATTATCCGTTTTTTTATTATCGGGTAAAAAGGACACCGTTTTTGTGCTCAGAGGGTTTGCCGGTACAGGTAAAACATCACTGATAGGAGCTTTGGTAAAAGCGATGATTGCCTTGCAGCAAAAAGTAGTTTTGCTGGCTCCTACCGGGAGAGCCGCAAAGGTATTTTCAGGGTATGCCGGACATCCGGCCTATACCATACATAAAAAAATATATCGTCAGCAATCTTTCTCAAATGAAGTATCGAACTTTGTCGTCAACGATAATTTGAATACACAAACGTTGTTTATTGTCGATGAGTCTTCTATGATAGCCAATGAAGGGCTTTCGGGCTCTATGTTTGGCACGGGGCGTTTGCTCGATGACTTGATTCAATTTGTTTATTCAGGCGTGCAATGCAGCTTATTGTTAATGGGAGACACCGCGCAGTTGCCTCCAATAGGTGAGAATGAGGCTCCTGCCCTTATTTCTGACGTACTGAAAGGGTATGGTCTGGAGGTTAATGAGGCTGATTTGACTCAAGTGGTCAGACAGGAGATGAACTCGGGAATCTTATTTAATGCTACCCGACTCCGTCAGTATATTACCGACGAAGGTCCTTTGTCTTTACCTAAAATCAGAGTAACGGGCTTTGCAGACATACAGGCTGTTCCCGGGGATGAGCTGATTGACAAGATAACCGCATGTTATAGCAACGACGGTATGGGTGAAACTATCGTTATTTGCCGTTCGAACAAGAGGGCTAACATTTATAATAAAGGAATTAGGAATACCATATTATATAGAGAGGATGAACTCAACTCCGGCGATTATTTAATGGTAGCCCGCAATAATTATTTCTGGACGGAGAAGTATAAAGAAATGGACTTTATAGCAAATGGGGAAATTGTTTGTGTTCGAAGGGTTCGACGAACGCGTGAACTATATGGTTTCCGCTTTGCCGATGTGGTTCTGTCTTTACCCGACCGCGATGATTTTGAAATGGAAGCCAGTGTCTTGCTTGACACACTACATGCCGACGCACCTGCTTTACCAAAGGCCGACAATGATAGATTGTTCTATGCAGTTTTGGAAGATTATGCGGAGATTAGCATGAAGCGTGAGAGGATGAAGAAAATGAAACAGGATCCTCATTACAATGCTTTGCAAGTGAAATATGCGTATGCGGTTACTTGTCATAAAGCACAAGGTGGGCAATGGAAAAATGTGTTCCTAGATCAGGGCTATGTGAATGAGGAGCAATTAACGCCCGAATATTTCAAATGGCTTTATACGGCTTTCACACGAGCTACTCATACGTTGTATCTGGTAAATTACCCAAAGGAACAGACTGAATAGAGATAGCAATAAAAGACTTATAAGCCAATTATAAATAAGAATAGGGGACAAAATCATAAATGATGAATTTGTCCCCTATGTTACACAAGCCTAAATAACTTCGGCTATTCAAATACCGAAATATATTAAATGCCGGCTAGCTCTATCACTTTATCAACAGCTGCATGCAAACCGTCAGCGTTCTTGCCTCCCGCCGTAGCGAAATGGGCTTGTCCGCCGCCGCCGCCCTGAATAAGCTTAGCAGCATCTTTAACCAGCTTACCGGCATTGAGTCCGCCGGCTACCAGGTTGTCGCTGAGCATAACGGTAAGCAAGGGCTTCTGAGCGTCAACAGTACCTGCAACAAAGAATAGGTTCTCTGTTATTTCACCACGCAGCTGGAAGGCTATATTCTTAATGGCTTCGGCTGGTATGGGCATGCAGGTTTTTATCACTTTGATGCCGTTAATCTCTTGGATGTTCTTCAGAAGGGTTTGCTTGATCTGAGCTTCTTTCTCTTTCATAAACTCATCGACTTGCTTCTTCAATCCGGCATTTTCGTCAATGTACTTTCTGATGGCATTAGCCAGATCGGGCGCATTGTTGAAAAGGGCTTTCAAATCGGTCAGTGTATCTTGAATGGTGTCAAGCATCTCTTCCACACGTGCACCGGTATAGGCCTCTATACGGCGTACACCTGCTGCTACTGAGCTTTCTGATACGATCTTCATCATGCCGATGTGACCGGTTGCCTTCACGTGTGTGCCTCCGCAGAACTCTACGGACTTGCCAAATTGAATGACGCGCACTTCATCACCGTATTTTTCACCGAAAAGGGCAATGGCGCCCAGCTCTTTGGCTTCGGCTATGGGGATGTTGCGGTATTCAGTTAACGGTATGTTCTGACGTATCTTGGCATTTACCAGGTGTTCTACTTCGCGAATTTCTTTATCGGTTACTTTCTGGAAGTGTGAGAAGTCAAAACGCAACGAATCCGGAGTGACCAAGGAGCCTTTTTGCTCTACGTGCTCGCCCAATACTTCACGCAATGCTTCATCGAGCAGGTGGGTTGCCGAGTGGTTGGCTGCACAATCTGCACGCTTATCGGTATCAACACATGCCATCATGGGAGCATCTAGTTGCTCGGGCAGTTTCTTGGCCATGTGTACCGGCAGGTTGTTTTCTTTCTTGGTATCTATTATTTCAAGGGTTTCGAACTCACTTACTATCACACCCGTATCTCCTACCTGACCTCCGCTCTCTGCATAGAATGGGGTGTAATCGAGCACCAACTGGTACAGGGTTTGGCTTTTTTGTTTTACCTGACGATAACGCAGAATGGAAACTTCGTACTCGGTGTAATCATAACCAACAAATGTGGTGGTTCCTTCTTTGAGCACAATCCAGTCGCCCGTTTCAACGGCTGCTGCATTACGGGCTCTCTCTTTTTGCTTCTGCATTTCGGCATGGAACTCTTCAATATCCGGAGTCATTCCATTTTCTCTCAGAATGAGCTCGGTGAGGTCAAGCGGAAATCCAAACGTGTCATATAGGGTAAACACGTCTTTACCATTGATCACGTTTTGACCTGCGGCCTTGGCATCGCTCATCGTTTTATCGAGCAAACGAATACCTGTTTCCAACGTACGAAGGAAGGATTCTTCTTCTTCTTTGATTACTTTCTCAATCAGTCCTTTTTGTGACACCAACTCGGGGTAGGCATCGCCCATGTTACTGATAAGCACGGGTAAGAGCTTGTACATGAAGGCTTGCTTCTGATTGAGGAAGGTATATCCGTAACGCACCGCGCGTCTCAGAATGCGGCGGATTACGTATCCGGCTTTGGCATTCGAGGGCAGCTGTCCGTCTGTTATGGAGAATGAAATGGTACGGATGTGGTCGGCAATAACGCGCATGGCAATGTCGCTTTGCGCATCGGCTCCGTACTGGATTCCTGCCATTTGGGCTATTTCTTTAATAATGGGCTGGAAAACATCGGTATCATAGTTTGATGTTTTCTGTTGCAGAGCCATGCAAAGGCGTTCGAAGCCCATACCGGTGTCTATCACTTTGGCAGGGAGGCCTTCCAGACTACCGTCGGCTTTGCGGTTGTATTGCATGAAAACAAGGTTCCATATTTCAATAACCTGCGGATGGCTTTGGTTAACAAGTGTCAGTCCGCTAACTGCCTCACGCTCGGCATCACTACGCAAGTCGATATGAATTTCTGAACAAGGACCGCAAGGACCGGTATCACCCATCTCCCAGAAGTTATCGTGCTTGTTTCCGTTGATAATTCTGTCGGCCGGCAGAAATTGTCCCCAGATAGCAGCGGCTTCATTGTCGCGCTCCAGATTTTCCTGCGGATTGCCTTCGAATACAGTTGCATACAAACGATTAGGATCCAGCTTCAATACTTCAACCAAGTATTCCCAGGCCCACTCTATGGCATCTTTCTTGAAATAGTCTCCAAATGACCAGTTACCTAGCATCTCAAACATGGTGTGATGGTAGGTATCATGGCCTACTTCTTCCAAGTCGTTATGCTTACCACTTACACGAAGACATTTCTGTGAATCGGCCACTCTCTTATACTTTGCCGGATGATTACCTAAAATAATATCTTTAAATTGGTTCATCCCCGCATTCGTAAACATGAGCGTAGGGTCATCTTTAATCACCATTGGAGCCGAAGAAACAATTTGATGTCCTTTCGATTCGAAAAAATTCTTGAATGATTCTCTAATCTCTTTTGCAGTTAACATACTATTTATTCGCTTATATTATTCAGATTCATCAATCGCCTCAAATATATTGATCTATGCAACTTGGAATCTTTGAGGTTAATATTCTAAAAAAAGATGTGCAAAGATAGCTCGTTTTATTATTTTTGCCCTATTATTACGTGAAATATTTTTGCCTGATGCGTAAAGTTTACTATATTTATAACCCCCGGACACAGACGTATGACCGCATTTATCCCACCGTTCGTCAACGAGCTTTGAGTATAGCCCGCAGACTTTTTATTGGTATGGGACTGGGTGCGGGTGCTTTTATTCTTTTACTTATCATTTTTGGATCACCGTCTGAAAAGGAGCTTAGAATGGAAAACAGTCAGCTCAATGCGCAGTATCATGTGCTTTCAAAAAGATTGGATGAAGCGCTGGGGGTCATGCAGGACATTCAACAACGTGATGATAATCTTTACCGGGTTATTTTTCAGGCTGATCCTATTTCCGAGGTGATAAGAAAGGCTGGCTACGGTGGAACCAATCGCTATGAAGAGCTAATGGAAATGGCGAATGCTGAACTGGTGGTGAGTACAACAAAGAAAATGGACCTTCTGCGCAGACAGCTTTATGTGCAGTCACGCTCTTTTGATGATGTGGTTGCCATGTGCAAGAATCATGATGAGATGTTAAAATGTATTCCTGCCATTCAACCGGTGGCTAATAAGAAACTGCGGCAGACGGCATCGGGATATGGGGTGCGCATTGATCCGATTTATGGTAGTGCTAAGTTTCACGGGGGAATGGATTTCTCGGCTCATCAGGGAACGGATGTGTACGCAACGGGCGATGGGATAGTCGTTAAAATGGGATGGGATGGCGCTTATGGTAATACAATTATTATTGATCACGGTTTCGGATACAAAACAGTGTATGCACACCTGAAAGATTTTAGGACGAAGCTCCGTAAGAAAGTGGTAAGAGGTGAAGTGATTGGGGGTGTGGGTAGTACAGGAAGAAGTACGGGACCGCATTTGCACTATGAGGTGCATGTAAAAGGACAAAGAGTGAATCCGGTCAACTATTACTTCATGGATTTAAGTGCTGAAGATTATGACAAAATGATTCAAATAGCAGCGAATCATGGTAAAGTATTTGATTAAATTAATTAGTTAGCTTTTAATGAATATGGCTCTTAATACGAATAAAGAATTGAAATTGTATTATTCAATTAGCGAGGTTGCAGAGATGTTTGATGTAAATGAGTCTTTGCTACGTTTTTGGGAGAAGGAATTTCCTCAGATCAAACCGCGTAAAACGTCGGGTGGCACCCGGCAGTATAGGAAGGAGGATATTGAGACCATTAAGCTCATCTATCATTTGGTGAAAGAAAAAGGAATGACTTTACCCGGAGCGCGACAAAAGTTGAAAGACAATAAAGAAAATACAATCCGCAATTTTGAGATTGTGGAGCATTTAAAATCAATAAAGGAGGAGCTGTTGGCCATGAAAAAGGAGCTCGACGAGATTTAAACAGCTGTTACCCGGTTATGATTCGACACGGGTAACTGCTTTAATCTGATTGATCTTGCGAAGGTTATCGCATATCTTTTTCACATCGTCAACATCGTGAACGTACAATTGAATCTTTCCTTCAAAAATGCCATCGTTCGTTTCAATGTTTAGTTTGCGGATATTCACATTCAATTCACGTGAAATAACCTGAGTGATTTCGTTGAGCAAACCTACACTGTCAATTCCTTTAATGTAGATATAAACAAGAAAGGATAGTGCTTTGTGGGTATCCCACGTGGTAGCGATGATACGATTACCAAAGCTACTTTTTAGTTTAACAGCAACCGGACATTGTCTTTTGTGAATGGTAATTTTTTCATTCTCATCCATGTAGCCCAACACATCATCACCCGGTATTGGCTGACAACAATCGGCTATTGCATAGTTCTTTTGAATACTATCATCTGTGAGTTTGAGTATCTGTTTAGGATTAATCTTCTCTTGACTAGCTTTCTCCTCGGGACGGTCTTTGTTCTCTTTGTTGGTGCCAAAAGAGAATGTCAGATATTTTTTCCAGTTACTGGCTTTCTCTTTTAGTTCATTTCTATCCGTGTCTCCTAATATAACATTCTTACTGCCAATAGCCATGTACAGATCATCAGCAGTCTTTATATTATGAAGCTTACAGAGTTTTTCTATATTTGACTCATCCGCCTGAAGCTCCTCTTCGAGCAAGAAGTCATGTAAGATACGTTCGCCCTCCTTTTGAAAGCTCTTTTGTTCTTTCTTCAGTATAGCTGCAATTTTAGCTCTTGCTTTGGCTGTTGTAGCAAACACTTCCCATGAAGGTTGTACGCGTTGAGATTTGGAAGTCAGAATTTCAACCTGGTCACCACTCTCTAATTTATGGCTAAGGGGAACCAGTTTGTGGTTTACTTTGGCACCAATGCAATGACTTCCTAAATCTGTGTGCAACGAAAAAGCAAAATCAAGAGCTGTTGAATTTTGAGGCATGGTTTTTATTTCACCTTTAGGGGTGAATACAAATATCTCAGAAGCAAAAAGATTCAGCTTAATGGTATCAAGAAAATCGATGGCATCCGGTTGGGGGTCGTCTAGTATTTCTTTAATGGTACGCAACCATTTTTCAAGTTCTCCTTCATCTTCGCTGCCTCCTCCTTCTTTGTATTTCCAATGTGCGGCAAATCCCTGCTCGGCTACATCATTCATTCTTTCGCTACGTATCTGCACTTCAATCCATTGGCCGTTGTTTCCCATCAACGTAACATGAAGGGCCTGATAGCCATTGGCTTTGGGGTGGCTTACCCAATCGCGCAATCTGTCAGGATGCGGTTTGTATATCTTGGATATGGATACATATATGTCGAAACAGTCGTTCAATTCTTCTTCCTCATTTCGAGGATCAAAAATAATACGCACAGCGAGTAAATCAAATATCTCTTCAAAAGGAACGTGCTTGGTTTGCATCTTGTTCCAGATGGAGTAAATGGACTTGACGCGTGCTATAATTCTATATTTAAGCCCCATTTTATCAAGTTGTACTCTGATAGGAGCGGTGAAAGAGCGGAAGGCTTCTTCACGTTCAGCAGCACTGGCTACCAGCTTTTCTTCAATCTCCTGGTACTCTTCGGGGTGTTCGTATTTGAAACTCAAGTTTTCGAGCTCAGTCTTTATTTTGTTCAAGCCCAGCCTATTAGCCAAAGGGGCATAGATGTATAGTGTTTCTCCGGCTATTTTATATTGCTTATTGGGTAGTAAGGAACCGAGTGTTCTCATATTGTGCAAGCGGTCGGCTATTTTAATAAGAATCACCCGTATATCGTCAGACATGGTGAGAAGCAGTTTCTTGAAGTTCTCGGCTTGAGCCGATGCTTTATCACCAAAAATGCCGCCTGATATTTTTGTCAGCCCGTCAACAATATGAGCAATCTTGGGACCGAATATATTTTCAATATCTTCAACCGTGTAATCGGTATCTTCAACCACATCATGCAGCAGTGCAGAACATATTGATGTGGAACCTAAGCCAATTTCATTGCATACAATCTTTGCAACAGCTAACGGGTGCATAATGTAGGGTTCTCCTGATTGGCGTTTTACTCCTTTATGCGCCTGATTAGCAAAGTTGAATGCTTTGGTAATTATCTCAACACGCTTACGATGCTTAGTCGCCAAATAGTCATTCAGAAGTTCCTGAAATGATTGGTCAATCATCTCTTCATCAGACATCTCGTTATATATCACATTCTCCATCATGCACTTTTTTGTTCGTTGGTTTGCAAAAATAATCAAAAATCAAGAGCATACAAGCACTGTGCACCCTTTTCTTATCATATTGTAAATACAACAATATTTCCGCATATTAGGTTGATTCTACTTTCAATCTAATATGCGGAAATATAAAACTTTTTTTTCAAAAATACGATCCGACTGCCTCTTATTTATATATTTTCAAACGCTTTCCTGCAGTAATCCTATTATTTCGAATGTTATTCCATTTCCTGAGATCACTGATACGCACATTGTATCTCTCAGCAATAGTAGATAAAGTCTCTCCACTTCTTATTTTATGATACGTAGCTGTACCTCGGGGAGTTGATTTACGTACAGTAGCAGGTTCGTTTTTCACCTCGACGATCTTTCTGTCGCTGAAAAGTTCTTCAGCACGATGTTTGTAAATAGTGTCCTGGCTATCAATGAACGTGCTGACCTGATTGTAGGGCAATCTGAGGGTATACGGCTTTATGTTGCCGGGAATAATATTCTTTCTGTATTGTGGATTTAAGCTTTTAATCTGCTCCATGCTGATGCCGCAGATATCGGCTATCTGCTCAAAGTGCAATGCTTTCGTTACCTTCACGGTATCTGTATTAGCAGGAATATCTGTCTCCATGGGGCAGATATTATGATCGCAATAATACGTCATTAAATAATTAGCGGCAATGAAAGCAGGAACATAGCCTCTGGTCTCTTTCGGCAACAAATTATAAATGCTCCAATAATCATTCTTGCCCCCTGAGCGACGTATAGCCTTATTGATATTTCCCGGTCCGCAATTATAGGCTGCAATCACTAAATTCCAATCTTGGTATATCTCATACAAGTCTTTTAAGTATCTGGCTGCTGCCCACGTTGCTTTGATAGGATCCCTTCTTTCATCAACGAGGCTGTTAACCTCTAAACCGTATATTTTACCGGTGCCTATCATGAATTGCCATAATCCCGAAGCACCTGCACGTGATACTGCCGACGGGTTTAAAGCCGATTCGATAACGGGTAGATATTTGAGTTCCAAAGGCATGTTATATGCATCTAAAGCTTCTTCAAAGATAGGAATATAAAAATTTGAAGCGCTGAGCATGAAGGATACTTGTTCGCGCAAACGTGAAGCATACATGTCAATGAACTTCCTTACGACGTCATTGTAAGGCATTTCCATCACACTGGGAATCCTTGAAAGCCGGTCTACGTATATGGAATCACTGAAGTACGGATTCTCTTCGGAGGTATTGCAATCCTTACCCAATTGAAGATACGTTTTAGCTTTCCAATCATTCAGCAGACTGTCTATCGGGTAGGTCATACTTTTGGGTAAATCAATACTTTCCTGTCTCTCTACTCCGTTGTCACGAACCACAACGTCAACGCTTTGGGCATTTAAATTTTCTGCTAAGATTACCGTAATAACCAGAAACAGAATTCTGTATACACCCCCATTAACTGTTTTGAGAAGTTCGCTTATCATGTTTTTATTCTTCATATTTACTTTTTTTAGAAACGGAAACTACATTGCAATCCGACTGATTTGCCCGCTTGAGTCCGGTTGTTAATTATAGTTGGTTCTACCTTCATGCTTAAATCCGGTGTGATGTCGAAGCTTGATAATTCTGCATCAACATAGGCATCAATGATTGACACAAGATACACGCCAATAAATGCAAAGATGCTCATATCCCGATAACGCCTATACATATCTTTCCTTTTCTTTAGTACAGATTGTAGCTGACTATCGGTATAGTTAGCATTGGGAGGCAGTAAATTCAAATAACTGTTTGTATTTTCATTGCCATCCATTAAATCCATATACGCCTGTGAATAATCCTTATACATCTTATTATTCCAGCTCAACGCATAGGCACATCCGGCAAAGCCTCCGTATATAATGGGGAGTTTCCAATATTTCTTGTTGTATATCTGTCCTCCTCCCGGAAAAATAACAGCCAACCAGGTTGCTTTGCCCGAATTGGGTATCCATTGTTTTTTGTTCTTCACAAAATTAACACTGTCATTTTTCAGGCTGTCTGCCAGTAACACCGGTGAAGACAACTTCTTAATATTGCGCTGGTTTGCTAGTGCCAAGCTATCCGAAATGGCTATCGAATCATTTCTACGAATATTTGTTTCCGATACTTCGTTGATTGATAATCGTTTTCTTCGAGCAGCAGCTTCCTGTGCATATACGCAACCTACCCCGGTGTGCGTTAAGCAAACAAGCAGCCATATAATTTTCCAGTAATATTTTTGATTTTTAATTATCATTTACTTCTTTAATGAATCAAGCTTTCCCATAATACGTTCTAGTTCTTCTTCGTTATTAAAAGGAATGCTTATTTTGCCTTTACCCTTTTCGGAGCAGGTTAATTGAACCTTCGTATTAAAGAAACCAGAAAGATGTTTTTTTAGCAAGTTGAACTCTTCCGGCAGTTTCTTTCTTTTAGGCACTATTTTTTTATTCCCACTTGTAATGGTCTCTCCTTCACTTAACGACTTAACGATTTCCTCAACCTTACGAACAGAATAAGCATGCTGAATAATCTCCTCAAACACTTTAATCTGTAGTTTAGGATCAGTCAATGTGATCAGAGCGCGTGCATGTCCCATATCTATCTGTTTGTTTTGAAGAGCCATTTGTATAGGTGCGGGCAGTTTTAACAAACGCAGGTAGTTGGCTATAGTAGTACGTTTTTTACCTACTCTTTCGCTAAGGCGTTCTTGTGTTAAGTCATATTGCTCAATCAAATGTTGATAAGCCAATGCTATTTCAACAGAGTTAAGATCTTCACGTTGAATGTTTTCTATCAATGCCATTTCCATGACATTCTCATCATCAGCGGTACGGATGTAAGCAGGTATTGATTTGAGTCCTGCTTTCAAAGAAGCGCGATAACGTCTTTCTCCGGCAATTATCTGATATTCGTCTTCGTTGATCTTACGTAGAGTGATAGGCTGAATAATTCCTATTTCTGAGATAGAGTCGGCCAGTTCACTTAATGCTGTTTCGTCGAATTCACGACGCGGCTGATTGGGATTTACGGATATTTTCGATAATTCAATTTCATTGATAGAAGAAGAACCTTCGGTTTGCACCTCATCCATAGATAGTAAGGCATCGAGTCCTCTTCCTAGCGCATTTCTTCTTTGTACCATACTATTTATTTTTGTTTTTGCTTATAAGTTCTTTTGCTAATGACAAATGGTTCTTTGCTCCGGTTGATTCTGCATCATACAAAATAGTGGGCAAACCATAACTGGGTGCTTCGCTTAATTTTACGTTACGTTGAATAACCGTTTTAAAGACAAGTTCCTGAAAGTGTTTCTTCACCTCATCATATATTTGGTTAGCCTGTCGTAACCTCGAGTCATACATGGTCAATAGAAATCCTTCAATTTCTAAAGTCGGATTCAGTTTTGACTTTATAATTTTAATTGTATTAAGGAGTTTGCTGATTCCTTCCAATGCAAAATACTCTGCCTGTACCGGAATAATTACCGAATCGGCCGCTGTGAGTGCATTGATTGTAATTAATCCCAATGAAGGAGAGCAATCAATCAATATATAGTCATACTGACTCTTTAAAGGTTCTAGTACCTCCTTCAATATTTTCTCTCTGTTTTTAAGATTCAACATTTCAATCTCAGCTCCAACCAGATTTATATGCGAAGATATCACTTTTAATGATTCGATCTCAGTATCATGAATGGCCTTTCTTACATCAATCCGGTCAATTATACACTCATAGATCGTGTGCTCAGATTGTTTGATGTCAACTCCCAATCCGGAAGAGGCATTAGCCTGCGGATCGGCATCAACAACCAAAACTTTCTTCTCAAGTGTGGCGAGCGATGCTGCAAGATTTATCGTAGTGGTCGTTTTTCCAACACCACCTTTTTGGTTAGCCAAAGCAATTATTTTTCCCATATGCCTTTTAATTTATGGCAGCGAAATAAATCATAAAAACTCAGAGAGCCTACTAAAAAAATGAAACTTTTCTCAAACTGTTGATAAAACGTTGTTTCTGTTAATAACTTCTGTTACTCACATTTTTCTTTAGTACTCATTAAGCACGCAAATATAAATATTTTAGTTGAATTAACAGTCTTTTTTTTACTCACTTGCAGAACATTAAGATTTATAAACGGCTTATACCCTTATTATTATAGATATGGGTTACTAAACCTTAATTGTAGTTATCGGTAAGTAGTTATGAGCCAGAGTTTCATTATTCCTATGTTTTTTGCTATTTTTGTGGTATCAATATTAAGAAAGATTTTTGAATGGAAAATAAAAGACCCCTTATTCTGGTTTCTAACGACGATGGCTTTACGGCAAAAGGTATCAGTGAACTTATTAAGTTTCTTCGCCCCTTGGGTGAAATTGTGGTTGTTGCTCCCGATGCTCCCAGATCCGGTAGTGGTTGCGCGCTGACAGTGACCACTCCAATTCATTATCAACTGGTTCGGAAAGAGGTTGGCCTCACCGTTTATAAATGTTCGGGCACACCTGCCGATTGCATCAAATTAGCCAGAAATGCAATTCTTGAGAGAAATCCTGATTTAGTGATTGGAGGAATTAATCACGGAGATAATTCAGCTACAAGTGTTCATTACTCGGGCACTATGGGAGTGGTGATAGAAGGTTGTCTCAATGGCATTCCGTCAATCGGCTTTTCTTTGTGTAACCATCAGGCGGATGCCGATTTCTCTCCTGCCCACCGTTATGTTCAGCAAATTGTTTCGGCTGTGTTGAAAGACGGTTTGCCAGAGCTGGTTTGTTTGAATGTTAACTTCCCCGACTTGCCATCTTATAAAGGAATCAAAGTGTGCGAGCAAGCCAAAGGATTTTGGCAGAAAGAGTGGGAAACATGTCCCAGAGAAAACGGGAAGAAATATTTTTGGCTTACAGGTGAATTTACCATTGTAGATTCCGACAATGTGAATAGCGATAATTGGGCCCTTAGAAACGGCTATGTGGCGGTTACGCCTACAACAGTTGATGTGACTGCATACCATTACATCAATCAGTTGAAGGCAACGCTTGCTGCAGAATAATCGTTCAATAAAACAAATTGCAGATTATGAAATATTACGTAATAGCAGGAGAAGCATCCGGAGATCTGCACGCATCTCATTTAATGCGTGCACTGAAAGAACAAGATGCCCGTGCAGAGTTTCGTTTTTGGGGAGGCGATTTAATGAAAGGTGAGGGGGGAGAGATCGTTAAACATTATAAAGAACTCGCCTACATGGGTTTTGTTCCTGTTTTACTCCATTTGCCTACCATCTTGTCGAACATGAAACTGTGCAAGAAAGACATCATGCAGTGGAGTCCCGATGTTCTTATTCTGGTTGATTATCCGGGGTTCAATCTGAATATAGCCAAGCATATCCATAAACACTCAGACATACCTGTTTATTACTATATTTCTCCTAAAATATGGGCATGGAAAGAGTATCGGATTAAAAATATAAAGCGGGATGTGAACAAACTGTTTTCAATTCTTCCGTTTGAGGTAGAGTTCTTTCGCAAGCACAACTATCACATTCATTACGTTGGTAACCCTACCTTAGACGAGGTTACCTCTTTCAAATCTCATTACAGCGAAACGCAGGAAGAATTCTGCAAGCGCAATAATCTCGAAAACAAACCCATAATCGCCCTTTTGGCCGGTAGTCGTAAGCAAGAAATAAAAGACAACCTGCCCGATATGATTTCTGCCGCTTTGGCATTTGCCGATTATCAGTTAGTGCTGGCTGGAGCACCCGGTATCCATACCTCCCATTACGAGCAATTCATTGGTGGAACCCCCGTGAAACTTGTTTCCGGGCAAACCTTTCCTTTGTTGTTTCATGCCAAAGCCGCTTTGGTCACCTCGGGCACTGCTACTTTGGAGACCGCTTTATTCGATACCCCGCAAGTGGTGTGTTATCACACCCCGTTGGCCAAGTTCATCGCTTTTTTAAAGAAACATTTGCTCAAGGTACGCTTTATCTCTTTGGTCAATCTCATTGCAGATAAAGAAATTGTGCGTGAACTGGTAGCAGATACCATGACCGTTGACAATATGAAAGCCGAGTTGAAAGCCATAACCAGCGATGAAACTTACAGGCAGAATATGCTAGCCGGTTATCAAGAGGTGAATGATCAGTTAGGTGGTGCCGGAGCACCCAATCATGCCGCCCGTATTATGATTGAGTTGCTTAGTCGGAAAGGATGAATAAAAAAGAGCCTAGCATTCAGCGAGGGCTCTGAAAAAGTCGCAACTTTTCAGAGTCACCGAGCATATGCCTTAAAAATTAGAGTTCGCCAAGTCCATTGAGTTTGATTTGGCGAACTTGTATTTTACACAGATTACAGGCTTCAGCAAGTCATATTTGGCTTTATTCGTCTTCGGATTATTTCATTTAAACTGATTAAGTATCTCTTTTAGCTCAATTTGAGGATTCTTTTGATATTGGCAACAAAAATCACCATAGCACCTCGCATGCGCATACATTCTATGCCATAGGATAAAGCCCGGTCGTAACCAAACACATTCTTCAATTCAGTATTCTTTGCTTCTATCTTGTACCTCATTCGGGTTTTCTCCCTGAACTCATCGGTCTTTTCAAAATTGGCTTGTTGCTGATGCTGTTCAGATTTAATCTGAACCGAATAGGTCTTGCATTTGGATCCTTCTTTGTAGCAGCCGTTTCGTCTTGAGCAAGTCTTACATTTCTGAATATCAAAAAAGTATACCATTGTTTGATTCGTCCCTTGCCCCTTCTTGCCTTGACGGGCTTTTCTTTCAGCCATGTGCCCTGCAGGACATACGAACATTCCGGCATCTTTATTATAATCGAATTTGTCCTCGTCTTTACGTGCGCCATTGCTGATTGTGGGGTTCAGTCTAGCTATCAATTCAAATCCGTTTCCTCATCGTTGGAAAGAATTATGTTATCCTTGCCGGAATATGCTGTGTCGCCAACCACAGTATCCACCGTCATGCCATTGCTCCGGCTCTGTTCCACCAGTTCCTGAAGTTGCGGTCCGTCACCTTTTTCTCCCGAAGTTACTGTGGCTGCTGTTATTATGCGTTCGTCGCTCATGGCGATATGGGGCTTGTAGCCGAAGAATGAATCGTCTTTGCTTTTATCTCCCATTCGTGCATCCTCATCCTTCGATGTGATGTAATGGTCTTCAATCTCAGACAAGACCTCTTTGAGCATATTAAGGCGCTCCTTGATTTTTGGTACTTCGACCAGAGCTGGGGTTGAGCTGACAACTTCGAGCAATCCTTTGGTGTAATCAAGTTCATGTTCCAAGTTATCGTCGGTATTTTTAGACGGCAACGAGTCTTTGATGGACTCATCCGAGTCGTAAAGGCTTTTGCGAAGCTGTTTTGAACGCAGACGCAGTATTTCTATAGGGGAATATGGATTGCTGCGAGAAGTGGTATGTGTGGCATCCACTATTATTGTCCGCGATTTGATTATGCCTTTTTCTATCCCTATAGTTACGGTCTTGCCGATAAGAAGATCCAGAAGTTCTTTATCCTTAAGACGAAGTTTGCGGAACTTGCATAATGAACTGGGATTGATCAAATCGGTATTCTCCGGTGTCATTCCCAGAAAGTATTTGAACGACATGTCATAACGTGACCGCTCCACAACATCAACATCGGATATATCATAGATTGTCTTGAGCAGAAGGTACTTGAACATCATTATAGGACTTTCAGCCGTCCGCCCATTGTCAGGGCAGTACTTGTCCATAAGTTCTTTCCGGATAAATGAAAAATCTATCAAATCATTTATCCGCCGCAGAAGATTGTCCTGAGGAATTATTAAATCGTAAAGTTCTGTATAACCACTGAACTGAATTGTGTGCTGGTTCGGTAACATATCGGTATGATTTATACCTATAAAATTACTAAAAAAATCGGCACATATCAAAGTATTCAACTTGATATGTGTCGATTAATTTTAGAGCATTGCCCCTAGGAGGGACTTTTTCAGTGCCTTCCATTCAGCGAAGGCTCTTTCTTCTTTTATTTTAATGTAGAGACTATTTCCTTATAACTCGTAGCGAGAGGCCATTTGTAGTTTTATGAAATTCTTCCGTTATTTTATTTGAAGAGTATTGTAGGCAAACAACCTTATCGGCAATGCTGGTCTGTGTGTTTCCTGCCATCCAATATCTAATTTGTTCTTTTCTAGAAGTATAAGTAACATCAAAGTAGCCTGCACCCACAGCATAGAAACCGGTTAAATTGCTTACTGGATATTCAGATTCAATCCATGATGTACCGCCTTTAAGTACGGATGCATCATTCTGAATATATGTAATAAGATTTTGCCAATCTTGAGATGTCGGAATAGACCATCCAACTGGTGCTATTTTCCCGCTTGTAACGGCTTTCTGATTGTAAAAACAATAGCTTGTAGTCGGTTTTCCATAGCCAGCACTTTCGGTGGAAAAGTCTGTTTTAAGAGTAATGGGTTCACCGCTAATGTAATAAGTGGCCTTCATATTTCCTCTTTGCCAATACTGCGTTCCGATCTTTATAATTGGGTAAGTAATACTTTCATCTTCGCGAATGTCGGTCAATATATCTGCCTTTATTTCTATATTGGGATAATTTGATGCACCATATGTTGATAATTGGTTGTTTACATCAATATAAAATTCATCTGAATCAGCAAGATTTCCTGCTGTGTAATTTAGTGTATTACTCAACAAATTCCATTGTACACTTCCCCCGTGTATTTCTTCTGTTCTATTTATAATTCTAAGTGCTGTTCCTTTAGCTAGATTTACTACATTATCAGAAACTGGATAATATACTATTGCTTGAGCATTAATGTTGTCTGATAAGAGATATTCTTTACACAATTCTCCTATTTGTAATCCGTTAACATAGATCTTATAAATGGAGGATTCTTCAAAGGAAAGAGCAGAAAGATCAATCAAATTAGTGATTTCATTTGTTGGCACTTGTATGCTGCTATTGTCTTCCCATGAATCAATAGAATGATTAAAGCTAGCAGCCAATGTATTATTTGATTTGTTACATGTAATAATCAGTTCTTCTGACTTTCCAGATATAAGTTTTGTGTCTGGAATTGAACCACTAAAGATGTTTGAACCTAATTTGACACTGACACTATTAGTGCCACTAAGTATAGTTTGTGGTATAATAATCATTTCTTTTCCTATAAGATATTCTCCAGAAATAATCCATTCTCCGTAAGGAGTGATTTTTTGAGGTGACGATGCTGAGTATAGACTATCAGTTTGCAAATTGTATGTACATTTTGTCTTGATTTTATTTAAGTAGACAATGGGATGTGTAACTAGGAGTGAATCTATCTTTATTCCATTCATTTTTAATTTAAGCTTGATTTTACAAAAACGATGTTTGTAACTAAGGCTAACGGGTTCTTTACTTGCCAAAATTCCATTCTGTCGTGCAACTAAGAAATCTGAAGATGCGAAACTTTTTATACTTGTTTGATTTTTATTGATTGATACAATTAGTTCTGTTTGTCCAGCCTTAATCCCAGACTTTTGATAAGGATAATAACTTATAAAATCACATTTGTAATTGCCATCAGGATAAAATAAATCTTTTTCGGATATAAATACAGAATTAAGCGAATAAGTAAAACAAGCATTGTTGACACATCTTTCTTCTGAGAGTTTGTTGGGTTGAGTTAATACGAAAAGTCCAATTGAATCATTAGTCTCAAAACTGTTATCTTTTACTCTGGTTTGTGTATTAGTGATATTTGTTGTGATTATAATGGGGACTTTGTCACCTTTGTAGTTGTCATCACTAATTTCGTTCACACAAGAAAAGAGGGAGCATGTAAATGCCCCCATAAGGACAAGTCCTGTTTTCTTCATAGTATTAATTAAATAGTTATTAATTTTATATTCGTCGACAAAGATAATTTATATTTTTATATAATTCCCCCCTCAACCCATACAAAAATCACAAATAAATTCTTTACTTTGCCATTCAACTCAGACTTAAACCCACAAGTATGAAAAAGAATGCATTGATTCTCACCCTGTTACTGGCTTGCGTTACGCTGATACCGGCTGGCGCACAAACGTATAACACTTATTGGAAGAACCTGAAAACGGCAGAGCAGAAAAGCTTACCGCAAACAGCACTGTCCATCTCAAAAAGTATTTTTACCAAGGCGGAAGCCGAGAAGAATTCTCCACAGATGCTCAAGGCGTTTGTGTGGCGAATGAATTACCTGCAACAAAAGGCACCCGATAGCGTCCGGGTGTGTCTCGCCGAGCTGGAGCAATGGACACTGCGCGCCCAGAAGCCAACAGACAGGGCCGTGCTGCACACACTGATGGCTCAGGCTTATAACCGGTATGTGTCCGCCAAGAGTTGGAACATCAATCAACGAATGGAAACGGAACCGGGGGTAGTGCCCGATGATATGGACGAGTGGGGGGCCAACCTCTTTAAAGAGAAGGTGAACAGCCACGTGGAGCAAGCGCTGCGCGACTCGGCGCTCTTGCTGGCTACATCGGCACGCAGCTATGTGCCGTTTGTGGAACCGGGTAGTACCAGTGCGCTGTATGGGCACAACTTGTATCATCTGCTGGTGATGTGTAATGTGCAGGTGATGAAGCAGGTGGATGGTCAGCTCCATGGAGAGTTTTTTCGACCGAAGATAAGGCAGCTGTATGCCAACCTGATAAAGGCGTACAAAGCGGAAAAGAATATAGACGGGGTGGTGCTGGCGACGCTCGACAGCCTGAGCTGGCATTACACGGAAGTGAATGGTGGCATTGACGAGGAGCAAAAAACAACGGAGGGCTTTGAGAAAGATGCATATATGCTGGCGCTTCATGGGTTGTTGCAGCAGTACGGCAAGAGTGCCGTGGCAGCGGAGATTTATTTGCAGCAGGCCAACCGGGCACGGAGCATGAATCAAATGGTGAAGGCGTTGGCGCTGTGCAACGAGGGCATCGCTCGTTATCCCAAATACAATCGCATCAATGCATTGAAGGAGGTGCGCCAAGAGATTCTGGCGTCTTCGTTGTCTTTCAGCCTGAACGAGGTGGTGTACCCGGGGGCGGAGGTGTCGGTAAAGGTGAATCACCGCAATGTGGACGGTTTCCGGTTGCAGTTTTACAAGCTGAATGTTCCGGCTACATCTGAGTTACTGAAGGAGCGTTTGGATGCGGATTTCATCAAGAGGCACGGTACCCGGGTGTTGACTAAGGACTTGGTGTTGAAGCGCACTGCGGATTACGTGGAGGCCGATACGACTTTGCGGGTGAAGATGCCTGCCGAAGGGGTGTACTTGATCACGGCATCGCATGTGTCGGGGGCGCAAGATCGGTCTTCACTGGTTTATGTGAGTAAGCTGAAGACGTTGACTCGCCGGCTGCCGGGTAAGGATTGCGAAGTGGTGGTGGTCGATGCGCAAAGCGGGCATCCGATAGCGGGTGCGCAGGTGTTGCTGTACAATCAGGAAAAGGAAGATACGAAGTTGGCAAAGGCTTTGACTACGGATGCGCAGGGCAAGGTGGTGTTTCCCTGGGATGCTACGTTCCGCTTTTTTAGGGTGAGTGCTGCGGGCGATGAGTCTATGCCTTATCAGCATTGGCAAGCGGGATATTATTATCAGGAAGTGGCCCGATACAAGGAGGTGGTGCAATTGTTTACGGATCGAACCATTTACCGGCCGGGGCAAACGGTGTATGTAAAGGGGGTGGCGTATGAGCAGATGGAGGACAGCAGCCGGGTGGTGGCCGACAAGACGTATGAGGTGAGGCTGTTTGGTGCCAACGGGCAAAGAATAGATACACGCAGGTTACCTACGAATGAATTTGGTTCTTTTCATCTGGAGTTTGTGTTACCGGCATCGGGATTGAATGGGGTGTACAGGCTGACTGCTGAAAATACGGAGTGTAGTTTCAGGGTGGAGGAGTACAAACGACCTACGTTCTTTGTGGCATTTGATGAGGTGAAGGATGAGTTTCAGCTCAATGATTCGGTCGGGGTGAGGGGCACTGTTCGTACGTATAGTGCGGTGCCGCTGATGAAGGCGAAGGTTCGTTACACGGTGACTCGCCAGGCTGGTGGTTGGTGGCGCATGGGGCGTATGCAATCGGAGGTTATCGGGAGCGGTGAAACGGAAACGGCGGCAGACGGCAGTTTTGTTGTGCCCGTGAAGTTAACGCCCGGCAAGGAGGATATGCCTCAGGGGCGTTATTACAGGTATGTCGTGGAGGCGGCGGTGACTAGTGATGCGGGCGAAACGCAAACGGAAACGTTTGACATCCATGCAGGTGAGCGGTCGCTGGTTTTGAGTACGACTCTCAAAGAGATGGTGTGTCGCGACGATTCTATTTGGACTACGTTTGAGGCTCGCAATCTTTCGGACAAGCAGGTGGCGGTGAACGGGGTGTACCGGTTGCTACGCTACACGGATGTGAAGGCGGATCGGGTGGACTCTGTCGCTGTGGCGCAGGGCTCGTTTGTTGCCAATGAAAAGATGTTCTTGGCTGATTGGCAGGCTTTGCCGTCGGGGGCTTACAAGTTGGTATTGCAGGCGCACGACGCAAAGGGCAGGGAGGTGACTTTCTCAACGAAGGTGGTGCTGTTCTCGCTCCGGGACACGCGTCCGGCTGAAACAACTGATTTATGGTATCATCCGGTGAATACGGAGTTTGATGCCACGCACCCGGCTGTGTTTGTGGTAGGTACTTCGCATGCTGATGCGTATGTACTGATGGATGTGCTTTACGGTGATCAAAAGCCCGAAAGCCGGGTGTTGCATTGGTCGGACTCTGTACAGACGTTCCGCCTTCCGTATCTGGGGAAATACGGTGACGGGGTGAATGTGCAGTTCTGCTTCGTGAAGAACGGGCAGGTGTATCAGCAGAGTGTGAGGCTGACGAAGAAGCAACCGGAGAAATGGCTAAAAGCAAAATGGCAGGTGTTCAGAGATAAGTTGCAACCGGGTAAGAAGGAGGAATGGAGGCTCACGCTGACGACTCCTCAGGGTAAACCGGCGAATGCGGAGATGCTGGCAACCATGTATGATGCGTCACTCGATAAGATATGGGACAATGAGCAGGAGTGGAATCTTTATTATAATCGTTTGATTCCTACTGTGCAGTGGTATTCTCCTTTTATGCAAGGGGTTTTCGGTTCGTTCAGTTTTCCGCAGCGGGCCATCAAGGTTCCTGAATTGATTTTCGACTCGTTATATGGAGTGGCCGACGGGGATCGGATCTTTTATAGTCTTGAAGAAAGGTCGCCCATTATGATACGTGGCATGGCGAGCAAAGCGGCAGGGATCATGACCAAGAACTCGGAGGAACTTCTTGAGGAGGTAGTTGTTGTGGGGTATGGGGTTAGTGATGAGGCTCAATCGAAAACTGCCGGCAGTGTGCAAACGGTTGGTTCCGGACAAGTGCGTACGAACTTCGCGGAAACGGCTTTCTTCTATCCGCAGTTACTGACCAATGAGAAAGGGGAGGTTGTGTTTAGCTTTACCATGCCCGAGAGTCTCACGACCTGGAATTTCAGGGGGTATGCGCACACGAAGGATATGTTGCTGGCGGAGCTGGACGAAGAGGTGGTTACCAGCAAGGATTTTATGCTAACGCCTAACTTACCGCGTTTTGTGCGGGTAGGTGACCATACGGTGTTGGCGGCTACGGTGGATAACCGTACGGAGCGTGCACTGGCGGGTGTGGTGACGCTGACTTGGTTCAACCCGTTGACGAATGAGGTGGTTGCTACGCAGAAGCAGCCGTTTGCCACGGAAGCCAAGCAGAGTGTGGCGGTGCAGTTCGCCTTCACGGCAACGGATCGGTATGACTTGCTGGGCTGTCGCCTGGTGGCCGAGAGTGAGAATTTTAGCGACGGTGAACAGCATGTGATTCCGGTGCTTCCCAATAAGGAGTATGTGACCGAGGCGTTGCCCATTACGGTGCTGCCTGGCAAGGAACAAGAATATAGTTTGGCCGACTTGTTTAACAAGGGTAGCCAAACAGCTACTTCGCGCAAGCTGACGGTGGAGTTTTCTTCTAACCCGGCTTGGTATGCCATTCAGGCGTTGCCTTCGGTGAGCAACCCGGAGTCGGATAATGCCATTTCGTGGGCAACGGCGTATTATGCCAATGCCATGGCGTCTTACCTCGTGGAGCAGCAGCCTTGTATTCATCAGGCAATGGATGCCTGGAAGATGATGGGGGGCGACAAGGATACGTGGGTAAGTAACTTGCTGAAGAATCAGGAACTGAAGGATCTGTTGGCGGAGGAATCGCCCTGGTTGCTCGAGGCGCAGAGTGAAACGGCACAGATGGAGCGCTTGGCTACGTTGTTTGATCTCAATAACAGGAATAATAAATTGGCTGTGGCTCAGCAGAAATTGAAAGCTTTGCAGTTGCCCGATGGCTCGTGGAGCTGGTACAACGGCATGTCGGGCAACCGATACATCACAACGTATGTGTTGGAGACGTTGCTCCGCCTCGGCAGGAATCAGGAGGTGAAGCTTCCTGCTGAAACTGAAGAGATGGTGACTGCTGCACTGAATTATCTGCATGCGGAGATGCTGAAGGTGTATCAGCTTGAACAGGAGGCTCTGAAGAAGGGGCAAACGGAACCGGGCATCACGGATGGGCAGACGGAGTATTTGTATCTGGTGTATTTGTGGGGCAAGGGGGTACCTGCTGCCAACCAAAAGGCGTATGGATATTTCCTTCAGAAATTATCACGATCGGTAGCGGGTTTGTCGCTGGCCGACAAGGCTCGGGCTGCACTGGTGTTGCATGCGGCCGGTAAGGAAAAGGCATCGGCGGAGGCTTTGGCTTCTTTGAAGGAGCACACGGTGTACAAACCGGCAGAGGGGCGCTTCTTTGCATTCGGATCGGCTCCCCAAACGTGGAACATGCGCCGCATGGCTACGCAGGTGGCTGCCATTGAGGCTTTTGAAACCTTATCAAACGATACGGTGTTGACGAATGAAATGAAGGTGTGGGTGCTGAACCAAAAGCGCACGCAGCAGTGGGATTCGCCGGTGGCTACCGTTGATGCTATTTATGCTTTGTTGCTTCGCGGTAAGGATGTGCTGACTGCGGATGCTTCGCTGAACGTGAAGGTAGGGGGCAAGGAGTGGAGCGTCGGCTCGTCGGTCACCAATGTAATGGGGTACCGAAAAGAGGTGATAACCGATGCCGCAACGGTAAAGCGTGCCAAAAACATCCGCGTGAGCAAGCAGGGGAAAGGCTTGGCGTGGGGTGGTGTGTATGCTCAGTTTAATGAGGAATTTGGAAAGATTACTCGCTACGGTACGGCTGGCTTATCGGTCGACAAGGTGATTTACGCCGAACGCGTGGCGGGCGGCAAGAAGCAGTTGCAACTGATTACGACGGCTAATCCGCTACAGGTGGGCGACCGGGTAGTGGTGCGACTGACCATCCGTTTGGATCGTGACATGGATTTTGTGCAGATCAAAGATCGTTTGGCTGCTTGCATGGAACCGCTCAACCCTGTCTCGGGTTACCGGTGGTCGGCCGGGGGTGGCTGCTATGTGGAGGTGAAAGATGCTTCTACACAGATGTTTTTCAGTTCGATGAGCAAGGGTGTGCATGTGTGGGAGAACACGTATGTGGTGAGTCGCCCCGGTACGTATGAAGCGGGAATTGCCACTGTACAGGGGGCTTACACGCCCGAGTACTCGGCACATTCGGCATCGACCACACTGGAGGTTGCAAATTAACCGCTGTTTCATGTTCCTTAATTCATGAAAAAGGGCTATTTTTGTGCAGCTTAATTTGTAATGATTAAAAATAGAAACGGATGAAACGCAATATGACTGCTCTCTTTTCTTTGTTGGCCTTCAGCTTGTCGGCTTATGCGCAATCGCACATTTCTTCGAATAAGGAAACGCATAACTTCGGCCAGATTGAATGGAAAAAACCGGTAACGGTGGATTATACCATTACCAATACCGGTAATAAACCGTTGGTGCTGAGCAATGTGACTACCTCATGCGGATGTGCGGTAGCCGAGTGGACCAAACAGCCCATTGCACCGGGTGAGAAGGGAACGGTAACGGCTACGTTTGACGCTCAGGCGCTGGGGCACTTTGAGAAGACGGTGGGCATTTACAGCAATGCGGAACCGTCACTGGTGTACCTCACCTTCAAAGGGGAGGTGGTGCGTGAGGTGAAGGATTTCACCACTTCGCATCCGTACCAGATCGGTCAAATTCGTTTGGATAGAAATACCCTTGATTTTCCGGATGTGAATGCGGGTGATCGTCCCGAGATTACCATCGGTGTGGTGAACTTGTCGGACCGTCCGTACGAACCGGTCTTGATGCATTTGCCGCCTTACCTGCGTATGGAAAAGAGTCCCAATGTGCTGTTGAAGGGTAAGAAGGGTACCATCAAACTGACACTGGATTCTAAAAAGCTGAATGATTTTGGGTTGACGCAAAGTTCGGTGTACCTGGCTCGCTTTGCGGGCGATAAGGTAAGTGAGGAGAATGAGATTCCGGTATCGGCCGTACTTTTGCCCGACTTCTCTAAAATGAGCGCGCAGGAAAAAGCCAAGGCTCCGGCTATTCGTTTGTCGCAAACGGAGGTTGATTTTGTTCCTCATCTGCTGAAGAAGAACAAAGCGACTCATGCGGTTGTTATCACCAATACGGGTAAATCACCTCTCACCATCGGCAAGCTTCAAGTCTTTAACCCGGCGGTGGGTGTGAGTTTGAAGAAAACGGTGCTTCTGCCCGGTGAGCAAACGCGCCTGACCATTACGTTGAAGCGTAAAGGGCTCAACAAGAAGAAACATTTACGCATATTAATGATAACCAACGACCCCGTGCAGCCCAAGGTGGAAATCAATCTGAAGGCCAACTGACGCGGTGGCTTAAACGAAACGAATGAAACATGGAACATCCTGAAAACAATCAAGAATATAAAGGCCTGGCAGTGAACCGGGGCATCGAACAACCTGCATCTGTTAACCCTTACCTGAAAGCGCAACGCAAGGCCAAAAGGCGTACGTTGTCGGTTGCCGAATTTGTGGAAGGTATTTTGCAGGGTAATGTCACCATACTCAGTCAGGCAGTTACGCTGGTAGAAAGTGTAAAACCCGAACATCAGTCCATTGCACAGGAGGTAATTGAAAAGTGCCTTCCGTATTCGGGCAATTCTGTGCGGGTGGGCATCAGTGGGGTGCCGGGCGCCGGGAAGAGTACTTCGATAGATGTGTTTGGCTTGCATGAGTTGCAAAAGGGAGGCAAACTGGCTGTGTTGGCCATTGATCCCAGCAGTGAACGCAGCAAGGGAAGTATTCTGGGCGACAAAACCCGCATGGAGCAACTATCCGTTCACCCTGATTCTTTTATACGCCCCAGTCCGTCGGCCGGATCATTGGGAGGGGTAGCCCGCAAAACGCGGGAGACTATTATTCTGTGTGAAGCGGCCGGTTTCGATAAGATTTTTGTAGAAACGGTGGGGGTAGGTCAGAGTGAAACAGCGGTTCACTCCATGGTGGATTTCTTCTTACTGATTCAGCTGGCCGGTACGGGTGATGAGCTGCAAGGCATCAAACGGGGGATCATGGAAATGGCCGACGGTATTGTGATCAATAAGGCCGACGGCAGCAACGTGGATAAGGCGCAGCTGGCTGCTACGCAATTTCGCAATGCCTTGCATCTGTTTCCTGCTCCGGATTCAGGCTGGACACCTCGCGTGCTGACTTACTCGGGCTTTTACAACCTGGGTGTGAAAGAGATATGGGACATGATTGATGAGTACATTGCTTTTGTAAAGGAGAACGGGTATTTTGACTATCGCCGCAACGAACAGAGCAAGTACTGGATGTATGAGGCCATCAACGAACATTTGCGCGACAGCTTTTATAACAACGAAGTGGTGAAGTCTATGCTGGCCGACAAAGAGCGGCAGGTGCTGGAAGCGAACCTGACTTCTTTTGTGGCTGCACGAAATTTACTGGATGCTTATTTTGCCGAGTTGAAAAAATAATCATAGTAGCGTAACTCTTTTCAAGGGTTCCGCTGTTTTTCTGCCTCCAACTGTGCCTTCGACTTGCTTTGTGTTACAATGTATACTCCCAGGAAGACAAGGGCAATGGCTATGGCTTTTTGCCAGCCAAATGTATCCATGCCGATGGCTACGGCCACAAAGGAGGCTACAATGGGTTGCACGTAGTTGTACATACTTACTAGGGTAGGGCGAAGCACGCGCTGTGAAGAGGTAGTGAGTATGTATGCCAGGAAGGTGGCAAAGAATACGACATAACCTATCTTTAGTATCATATCAAACGGGATGCTCGTAAAGTCAATGGCGGCTACGTCATGGTAAGAGAAGGGAATGAAGCACATAGACGCATAGATAAACAGCCATTTGCTGATGGTCACGGCAGAATATTTGGTAATGAGGTCTTTAAATACGGTAAGGTAAATGGCGAAACTGAACTGTGCAATCATGCAAAACAGGTCGCCCAACATGCTGCCGGGATGACCGCTGGTAGCGGCCTGACCACTCAGAATCAGTGTGAGCGCTCCCAATGCCCCGATGAATATACCCAGCACTTTCTTATTCGTTATCGGTTCTTTGAGGTAGATAGCCGCCACAATCATAGTAACAATGGGTGAAGTGGTGGTCACAATGGAGGCATCGATGGGTGAGGTGAGCGACAAGCCAAAGATGAAGGCTCCCTGATTAAACACAACGCCAAACAAAGCGGCAAAGAAAAGTTTCAAGAGGTCTTTGTTCTCTACATTTTCCTTTTTACAGAAAAAAGACAGTACCCAGAAAGCTACCGCAGCACCTACCATACGGAAGGTGGTTACCGACATGGGTGTGAACTCTGCCAAAACGGCTTTTCCGATAGGGGCATTTAGTCCCCACATGAGGTTGGCAGTGAACATGGCTGCGTGTCCCCAAATATTTTTATCGTTTGTCATCCTGTTATCCTTAAATAAAACCTGTTGCAAAGGTAGAAAAAAAGTATGTCGTTACGGGTTAATGAAGAATATTTTTATCTTTGTGGTACGGAATGCTATCCGAATTAAATAGAAACAAGATGGAAAAGCAAGCGAATTATATCAAGCGGATTGAACTGGATGGTCTCTGGGGGCGCTTCAACATTGCCTGGGATCTCAGGCCGGATGTGAATATTCTTTCCGGCATCAATGGAGTGGGGAAAACAACTATTCTGAATCGTTCGGTGAGCTATCTCGAAAGGCTGTCGGGTGAGATGAAGAGTGATGAGAAGAACGGGGTACGTGTTTTCTTTGATGACCCTGAAGCTACTTTTATTCCTTATGATGTGATTAGAAGTTATGACCGGCCGCTTATTATGGGCGATTTTACCGCGCACATGGCAGATAAGAATGTGAAGTCTGAGCTCGACTGGCAACTTTATCTGTTGCAACGCAGGTACCTGGACTATCAGGTGAACATTGGCAACCGGATGATTGAGATGTTGGCTAGTGATGATGAGGAGTTACGAAGCAAAGCTTCCACACTTTCTTGTCCCAAGAAGAGGTTTCAGGACTTAATTGATCATTTGTTTAGCTATACGCGTAAAAAGATTGATCGTAAGCGTAATGATATTGCTTTTTATCAGGACGATGAGCTGCTGCACCCGTACAAACTATCGTCGGGTGAGAAGCAGATGCTTGTTATCTTGTTGACTACATTGGTGCAGGATAACCGGCATTATGTGCTGTTCATGGATGAACCGGAGGCTTCGTTGCACATTGAATGGCAGCAAAAGTTGATTTCGATGATCAGGGAGCTCAACCCGAATGTGCAGATTGTGCTCACCACTCACTCGCCCGCGGTGATTATGGAAGGCTGGCTCGATGCGGTGACTGAAGTAAGTGATATATCAACCTTGGTGCACGCGAAATAGATATGGGGAAAAGATTGGTTGACAACCTGAGTTCGTCATATATCGGTGCGGCACAACAGCTTTATCCGAAGAAAACCCGAAAAAAGATTGTGGCGTATGTGGAAAGTTATGATGACATTGCTTTTTGGCGAAATCTGCTGGAGGAGTTCGAAACGGAGGAGTATTATTTTGAAGTGATGCTGCCTTCGAACACGTCTTTGTCGAAAGGCAAGAAGATGGTACTCATGAATACGCTTCGGGTGGAGGAGTTGGGCAAGAGTCTCATTGCTTGTGTGGACAGTGATTTTGATTTCCTGTTGCAAGGAGCTACGGCTACTTCGCGCAAGCTGAACGAAAACAAGTATGTGTTTCAAACGTATGCTTATGCCATTGAAAATTATCATTGTTATGCCGATGGTTTGCACGAGGTATGTGTGCAGTCGACTTTGAATGACAAGCGTCTCTTTGATTTTAATGCTTTCATGAAGAGGTACTCGGAAATAGCTTATCCGCTTTTCTTGTGGACGGTTTTCTTTTACCGGCAGTATGATACGCACTCGTTTCCGATGAATGAGTTTCATGCTTGTGTACGGGTGCGCGACTTGAACTTTCATCATCCGGAAGTGGCTTTGGAAAGAATGCAGAAGGAGGTAAGTGCTAAGTTGTTTCAACTGAAAAAGCGTTTCGGGCAATTTACGCATGAGGTGGAGAAACTGGGCGAGGATTTGCAGAAGCTGGGACTGAATCCGGAAACTACTTATCTGTATATTCAGGGGCACCACATCATGGATAATGTGGTGATGAAGATTCTGAATCCTGTCTGTGCCGTGTTGAGGCGGGAAAGGGAAGAGGAGATTAAACGACTGGCTGAACACGAGGAACAATACCGGAACGAACTGACGAGCTATGAAAATAGTCAGGTCAACGTAGAGGTGATGTTGCGCAGGGCGCAGAGTTACAAGGAACTTTATTTGTATAAATGGCTCCGTGATGATGTAAGGGAGTTTATGAAGGAAAAATAAATAGGTGTGTATGACAAAGGAAATGTTGAGTGATTACAGAATTGTAGAAAACATTAATGAATATCTGGTAACTTTAGGGACGGGACAGAGCTTAGCCGATAGTCTGGACCAGTTTATTGCCGTAGGCCTGCTGTTGCTGCTGGCATTCTCGGCTAACTTTATCTGTCGCACTGTGCTGCTGCATGTGGTGACTAAGCTGGTGAAGAATACGAAAGTAACGTGGGACGATGTTCTGTTTGATAAAAAAGTATTGGTCAACCTTAGCCGAATGGTGGCTCCGGTACTGATTTATGTGTTGCTTCCGGTGGTTTTCCCGCGTGAACCGGATGTCGTTTCTTTTTTGCAGCGCCTTTGCATGATTTATATCATTGCCACTTTCTTGCGATTTATCAATGTTTTCCTGACAGCTATTTACCATGTCTATAGCGAAAAGGAGCAGTTTAAGGATCGTCCGCTAAAGGGATTGCTGCAAACGGCTCAGGTTACTCTGTTCTTCATTGGAGGCATTGCCATAGTCAGTATCCTGATGAATAAATCGCCTGCGGTGTTGCTTACCGGACTGGGTGCATCGGCAGCCATCCTGATGTTGGTATTCAAGGATAGTATCATGGGATTTGTGTCGGGCATTCAGTTGTCGGCCAACAATATGTTGCGTGTGGGCGATTGGATTGTGATGTCCAAATATGGGGCCGACGGTACGGTGATTGAGGTGACACTCAATACGGTTAAAGTTCGTAATTGGGATAATACCATTACGACCATTCCGCCCTATGCTTTGGTGAGCGATTCGTTTCAAAACTGGCGGGGCATGCAGGAATCCGGCGGCCGACGGGTGAAGCGTTCTATCCGGATTGATATGAACAGTGTTAAATTCTGCACGCCTGAAATGCTTGATAAATACCGTAAAATACATCTGCTTGCTGACTACATTGATGAAACGGAACGGGTTGTATCCGAATACAATGAAACGCACCACATCGATAACAGTCTGCTGGTCAACGGAAGGAGGCAGACTAACTTAGGGGTTTTCAGAGCTTACCTGAATAATTATCTGAAAAACCTGGATGCGGTGAATCAAGAGATGACTTGCATGGTGCGACAATTGCAGCCAACGGAGCAGGGCATACCGATTGAGTTATACTTTTTTTCTGCTATCAAAGAGTGGGTGGTTTATGAAAGTATTCAGGCTGATGTGTTTGATCATGTGTTAGCTATCATACCTGAGTTTGAGCTACGTGTTTTTCAAAATCCTACGGGAAGTGATTTCAGGGAATTACGCACTAATTGATAAAAAAGTATGGGTTCGCACTGGATTTAAAATAATGTGCTATATTTGTGACGATAATACTATATTAACCTTCTATCGATATGAATGTAGCACAAAACCAGATTATTCGTGAAATTACCCCTTTATCGGACAAAGATTGTTTTTACATCGCGGAGCGGTATAAAACGGAATTTACTTATCCGATGCACAGTCATGCTGAATTCGAATTGAACTTTACTGAGAAAGCAGCCGGAGTGCGTCGCATCGTTGGCGATTCGGCTGAGATTATCAGTGATTATGACTTGGTGCTGATCACCGGAAAGGATTTGGAACATGTGTGGGAGCAACACGACTGTTGTTCGAAAGAGATTCGTGAAATAACCATTCAGTTCTCTTCAGATCTGTTTTTCAAGAGCTTCATCAATAAAAACCAGTTTGATTCCATCAGATCTATGCTGGACCGTGCTCAGAAAGGACTTTGCTTTCCCATGCAAGCTATTATGAAGGTTTATCCGTTATTGGATACATTGGCCTCTGAAAAACAGGGGTTTTACGCTGTGATCAAGTTTCTCACTATCTTGTATGAATTGTCTCTGCACAGTGATGAAGCCCGCACGCTGTCAAGTTCTTCTTTTGCTAAGATAGGCATTCACTCTGACAGCCGCCGGGTTCAAAAGGTGCAGGAGTTTATTAATGCGCATTACAAAGAGGAAATCAGACTGAATCAGCTTGCCGATATGGTTGGAATGACATCTGTTTCTTTTAGCCGTTTCTTTAAGTTACGAACAGGAAAGAACTTGTCTGACTACATTATTGATATTCGTTTGGGCTATGCGGCGCGCTTGCTGGTGGACTCAACCATGTCGGTTGCCGAGATTTGTTATGAATGCGGATTCAATAATTTGTCGAACTTCAACCGGATATTCAAGAAAAAGAAAGAATGCTCTCCCAAAGAGTTTCGCGATAACTATAGAAAGAAAAAGAAATTGATTTGATTCTGCAAGAAACAGGTACGGCTGCATATTCCTGACGAATACATGCAGCCGTACTTATTTTCTGTGAATTGTGGTTTACTAAAGAATTATCCGATTGATCAAACGTAGCTCTTCGGCCGTAAATTGACAATTTTCAAGACCCTTAAGGTTGTCTTTCATCTGTTGAACGGAGCTTGCTCCAATGATGACAGAGGTTACCAAATCATCTTTTAATACCCAGGCCAATGCCATCTCAGCGAGCGTTTGTCCACGTTCGAGCGCCATTTTATTGAGTTGCTCAATCTTTTGGAGAACATCATTGGTTAGTTGTTCTTTCTTCAAGAATCCGCCCCGCGCTATGCGTGAATCGTCTGGAATACCTTGTAAATAACGGTTGGTGAGCAAGCCTTGTGCCAAAGGTGAAAAGGCAATGAATCCGCTTCCGTTTTCTTTTGCCTGCTGCAGAATTTGTTCTTGCTCGGGTTCACGGTTGAAAATATTGTATCGCCCTTGGTATAGTAGGCAACGTACATCTCTCTGTTTGAGGTAATGATAGGCAAACCGGGCTGCTTCATACGGGTATTTTGATATACCCACATAAAGAGCTTTGCCCTGGCGTACGATATCGACCAGCGCTTGGAGTGTTTCTTCCAACGGCGTATTCGGATCAAAACGATGAGAATAGAAGATGTCAACGTAATCGAGATTCATCCGCTTTAGACTTTGGTCCAGACTGCTCATGAGGTATTTGCGTGAACCCCACTCACCATAAGGACCTTGCCACATTTCATGTCCGGCTTTGGTTGAAATGAATAGTTCGTCACGATAGGGAGCGAATGATTTTTTCATGATTTGCCCGAATGTTTCTTCGGCTGAACCATAAACCGGACCGTAATTATTGGCCAGATCGAAGTGAATAATACCGTTATCGAATGCGTAATGCGCCATTTTCTGACTGTTGTCAAATGTATCGACACTCCCGAAATTGTGCCACAATCCCAATGAAATTTCGGGAAGCAAGATACCACTTTGTCCGCAACGGCGGTATTTCATGCCGCTACGATAACGTTCCGGACTGGCTGAGTACACAGTGTCTGTCATCATATTAAAAATGCTTTTGGGGTTACTATGCGGCAAATATAGTTATTTGTACAATGAATAGATAAAATAATACAAGATACTTTAACGTAAGAGTATTACTTTTGCCATGAAACAAAAAATCTGATATTATGGCGAAATTTATTTCACTCTTTATTTCTTTGCTATTTCTATTCACAGGGTGCATGGCGCGCAAGTCAACATCTGCATCTTCTTTCATTCAAGTCAACGACGGTCATTTTATGAGGGACGGTAAGCCTTACCATTTTGTAGGAGCCAACTTTTGGTATGGTGCTATTTTAGCATCCGAAGGTGAAGGAGGCAACAGAGACCGTTTGAACAAAGAACTCGATTTTTTAAAAAGCATAGGAGTGGATAACCTGAGAATTCTGGTAGGATCCGATGGTGAAAGAGGAATAACCGCAAAGGTGGAACCTACGTTACAAATAGCTCCCGGTGTGTATAATGATACTATTTTAGCCGGTTTGGATTATTTGCTGGCTGAAATGAGTAAACGAAAGATGGTAGCAGTACTTTACCTGAATAACTCTTGGGAATGGAGTGGAGGATATGGACAATACCTTCAGTGGGCCGGACATGGTAAAGCGCCGGTACCTGCGGTCGATGGATGGCCTGCTTATATGGAATACGTGAAACAATATCAAAAATCGGATAGCGCAAAGGCTTTGTTTGCCAATTATGTGAAAGACATCCTTTCGAGAGTCAATAGGTATACACATATAAAATATGTAGATGATCCGACAATCATGTCCTGGCAGATTGGTAACGAGCCGCGCGCTTTTTCCGAGGAAAACAAAGAACCTTTTGCTAAATGGATAGCAGAGGTCGCTGCGCTCATTAAGTCGATTGACAGCAATCACCTGGTGTCAACCGGCAGCGAAGGAAAGCACGGTTGCGAGCAAGATATAAAGTTGTTTGAACAGATTCATGCAGATACCCATATTGATTATATGAACATTCATATCTGGCCGTATAATTGGGGATGGGCTCCAAAGGACAGTCTGCAAGAGAATTTGGAAAAAGCCAAAGTCAATACCAAGAAGTACATCGACGAGCACTTGGTGGTAGCTCGTAAATACAATAAGCCCATAGCTCTGGAGGAATTTGGGTATCCGCGTGACGGCTTTCAATTTTCAAAGGATGTTACCACTCGGGCACGTGATAGTTATTATCGGTTTATTTTTGATCTGGTAGCCGATAAAACGGAGGCTTATAAACTGTTGGCCGGCTGTAATTTTTGGGCTTGGGGCGGTTTTGCTAATCCATCTGCAGAACATGTAAACTGGAGAAAAGGAGATGATTACACGGGCGATCCGGCTCAGGAAGAGCAGGGGCTGAATTCTGTTTTCGCAACGGACAGCACAGTGGCTATAATCAAGGAGGCTAACAATAAATTGAAATAATCAGATAAACAAAAAAAGATGAAGAAAAAGACATGGATAGCAGCTTTATTGTTCTGCTTGCCCTTAGCTTTAAATGCTCAGAAATTTGAGGGGTTGGCGCAGACACCTCCCATGGGATGGAATAGTTGGAATAAGTTTGCTTGTAATATTGATGAGAATTTGATTAAGACCATTGCCGATGCCATGGTTGAAAGCGGCTTACGCGACGCCGGGTATGTATATCTTAACCTGGACGACTGCTGGCATGGTGAGAGAGATTCTTTAGGCTTTATTCAGGCTGACCCTCTTAAGTTTCCTTCTGGCATGAAAGCTTTGGGTGATTACATTCACAGTAAAGGACTGAAATTTGGTATTTACTCAGACGCTGGCCGGAAAACCTGTGGTGGTCGCCCGGGAAGTTTCGGTCATGAATATCAGGATGCTCTTCAGTATGCCAAGTGGGGTATTGACTATTTGAAATATGATTGGTGTGAAACGGAAGATATCAATCCGGTAGGAGCTTACAATTTAATGAGGGATGCTTTACGGGCAGCCGGTCGTCCTATACTTTTCAGTATGTGTGAATGGGGACATAGTAAACCTTGGACTTGGGCAAAGGAAACCGGTCACATGTGGCGTACAACAGGTGATATCTTTAATTGTTTCGATTGCGTAGATCAGCACCCGGGATGGGCTGCTTATGGGGTATTGCAAATCTTAGATATGCAAAACGGTCTTAGGCAATATGCCGGTCCTGGACATTGGAATGATCCGGATATGTTGGAGGTTGGTAACGGACAAAGTGTGAATGAAGATCGTGCACATTTCTCTATGTGGAGTATGTTAGCTGCCCCGCTGATTTTGGGAAATGATATTCGCAGCATGTCTCAGCAAACAAAAGATATTTTGATGAATAAAGAGGTTATTGCTGTAAATCAAGATAAACTGGGTATTCAAGGATTGAAGTTTGCTGCGGAAGATGGTCTTGAATTTTGGTTCAAGCCATTGGCTGATAATGATTGGGCTTTTTGTATTTTGAACCGTTCGACAACGGATAAGCAGTATGTCATTGACTGGCAGAAGTTTAATTTGTATGATGAGGTTTCGAAGCGCTTTACTGATTTTGATTCGAAAGTTTACACCATTCGAAATCTTTGGACCAACCAAAATGAAGGAGATACTAAGAAAGTAAGGCCGGTTACTATTCCGGGACATGACGTTGTTATGTACCGTTTGTCGGTCGCCAAAAAGAAAAAATAAATTGTAGTTAACATGGTTCGTAAAATTGTATTTGTTTTGGCAATACTGATTGGGCAAGTCATATTTAGTACGACTTTTGCTCAGATCAGAGGAAATGAAGTGAGGGTGGTCGTATCTCCCAATCACAATGATTGGCGTTATGCATTGAATGAAAAGTGTGAATTCACTATACAAGTATTCAAAGCACAGAATCTACTTCAGAATGTGCGAATTGATTATGAATTAGGCCCTGAGATGTATCCTGATGTACAAAAAAAGAACATAGTATTAAAGGATGGCAAGATACAGGTTTCTTCCTCGCTCAAAAAACCGGGCTTTCTTCGTTGTAAAGTGAAAGCCTATGTCGGTGAACGTGTATATGAGGGAATGGCTACGGCCGGCTATGCACCTGAAGAAATAAAAGCTTATACAACAGCTCCTGCCGATTTTGATCCATACTGGGCCAACGCGTTGGCTGAATCTAGGAATGTTCCATTAGAGCCTACGATGGAGCTAATACCTGAAAGATGTACGGATAAGGTAAATGTATATCAAGTCAGTTTCCAGAATATAAGATGGGGTTCGCGAACATACGGTATTTTGTGTATGCCTAAGGCCAGTGGTAAATATCCGGCACTTTTACGTGTGCCGGGTGCCGGTATTCGCCCTTATTATGGTGATATAACAACGGCTTCAAAAGGTGCTATTACATTAGAAATAGGAATTCATGGCATTCCTGTAACCATGGAACAAAGCTATTACGATAAGTTATTTAATGGAGCTTTGTGGAACTATTGGGAAATGAATGCGAATGATAAGGACCGCTTTTATTACAAGCGCGTTGTGGTTGGAGCTTTGCGCGCAGTCGACTTCATTTGCAGCTTGCCCCAGTATAACGGGAAGGCGCTTGGTGTAAGTGGTTCCAGTCAAGGTGGAGCCTTGTCTATCATTACCGCTGCACTAGACAAACGGGTTACCTGCTTGGCTGCGGTGCATCCTGCTATGTGCGACTTTATGGCGGCTCAGTATGATAGAGCCTGTGGATGGCCACATTATTTTTATAAACAAAGCAATCCTGATAAGAATCAATTGGAGACTAGTCGCTATTACGATGCGGTTAATTTTGCTAGCCGATTATCAGTTCCTGCCTGGTTTAGCTGGGGGTATAACGATGATGTTTGCCCGCCTAGTTCTATGTATGCTGCTTATAACTCAGTTCCATCATCTAAAGAATTGCACCCGTATCTTGAAACGGGTCATTACTGGTATCAGGAACAATACGATGAGTGGAACCAATGGCTTTGGAAACAGATGGGGTTGGATTAATCTCGTTGGCTGTTTATAAAGTATTGGTTTATGATAAAATTGTATTTGTTAGGATGTTTTAGCTTATTTACTTTTGTATCGTAAATATGTATGTCTTGTGATTGAAGCAAATTAATATGTATTTTTCTTTTTAGATAGATGCATGCTATTTCTTTTATTTAATATCTAATAGACATATTTGTTGTATTTATGTATAAATATTGGTGTTTTGATATTATTCTATTCTTAGATATTTGATTTCAGTAATTCAGGGAATAAAAATCTTAAAAAAGGTTATACTTATATATAATTGTGTATTTTTGTTTTTTGAAGAGAAATAATATTTCTTAGCTTAGTTAATCTAGGAGAATAGTAGATGAATTGTCCTTTGTTAATGTTATTATAAACTTAAATTTAAATGCATGAAGAAAAGTTGGAAAACTCCTTAGTGGAATAGAAGTAGGGGGATACTCTTCTGTTCTAAGTTCTAACAGACACTATTATCTAATCAGTAATTTGACTATTATTTAATGAATAGTCGTTTAATCTTTTAATACTTTTAAAAGCATGAATCTTAATTCTAGAAAAACAGCACTAATTGCGAAGATTTGTCTTTCTTTCCTGATTGGTGGCGTTCCTTCGGCTTTTGCAACCTTACCTGTTGCTGTTGAAACGACTCAGCAGAACGGTAAAGTAACAGGAACAGTAGTTGACCAATACGGTGAATCCGTTATTGGAGCTAACGTACTTCAAAAAGGTACTACGAATGGTGTCATAACAGACATTGATGGAAACTTCGTATTAAATGTACCAAGAGGAGCAACACTTGAGGTCTCTTTTGTAGGTTATGTTACCCAATCTGTAAAAGTAACCGGTCCTACTATTAAAATTGTTTTAGTTGAAGACTCTAAAGCTCTTGAAGAAGTAGTAGTAGTAGGTTATGGCGTTCAAAAAAAGAAATTAGTAACTGGTGCTACGGTTCAAGTAAAGGGAGAACAACTAGCAGCGCTAAATACAACTAGTGCCTTGACTGCCATGCAAAGCATGTCTCCAGGTGTTAATATCACTCAATCCTCAGGGCAGCCTGGTGAAGGATTTAAGGTTAATATCCGTGGTTTAGGAACAGTAGGCAGTTATGCTCCTCTATATGTTATTGATGGTATTACCGGTGGAGATATCAACTCTTTAAACCCTTCTGATATTGAAAGTATTGATGTGTTGAAAGATGCGGCTTCTTGTGCTATCTATGGTGCTCGCGGTGCCAATGGTGTAATTCTTGTAACAACGAAACAAGGAAAAATAGGTAAGATACAAGTAACGTACGATGGCTATTTTGGATGGCAAAATTCACCCAAGATGCCAGAATTGCTGAATGCAAAACAATATATGGAAGTGCAGGACCTGATTATGTTCAATCAGGGTGGAGAAGCAATTGACTGGGAAGGAAAATTATCATCTGGACTATATAATAGTATCATGGACGGATCTTATCAAGGAACCAATTGGTTAAAATTGATCCATAATGATGATGCACCAATCACCAACCATGCGTTGAATGTAGTAGGTGGTAACGATATGTCTAAGTTCTCTTTGGGTGTGTCTTACACCTCTCAAGAAGGTATTTACGGAAGACCCGTTCAATCTGATTTTGAACGAACTTCTGTTCGTCTAAATTCTGATCACGTGCTTTGGAAGAAAGGTGACTTAGATGTAATATCGTTATCTGAGAACATGACATATAACTATAAGACGAAATCGGGTATTGGTATTGGCAATCAATATTGGAATGACATTTCTAATGTGTTGCGTGCAAATCCCATTACTCCTGCTTATAATGAAAGTGGTGATATTTTTGCGTACGATGATTTATTGGCTAGTGGTATTTTTGGAATAATTCCTGGAGCCGGAAATCCTCTTGGAGACATGATATACAACCGCGGAAATAATATTTCCAAGAATCATGCATTGAATATGTCAGCAACTTTGAAAATTCAACCTATTAAGAATTTGGTTTGGAGAAGCCAGTTTAATTATAAAATGTCTTCAAACTCATATCGTCAGTATGTGCCTAAATATAAGATCAACCCTTCTGTTAATTCACAAGCCCAAAGCGATAGGACTCAGCAATCAGCTAGCCAGGGATGGTCTTATTCATGGGAAAATACGCTAAACTATAAGTTTAGTATAGACACTAGCCATAATATTGATCTTCTTGCCGGTACATCTATAGAGAAGTGGGGCATGGGTGAAAGTATGGAAGCTACAAATTCGGGAGGATTATGGAGTGATTGGGATCATGCTTGGTTAGATAACATGAAGGATGTTGGTACGGCTTCTGCTACAGGTTCTCCTTGGGGTGAAGGTGGCTTGGCCTCTTTTTTCGGTCGTGTGAACTATGATTATAAGGAAAAATACATGTTTAGCGCTATTGTTCGTCACGATGGTTCTTCAAATTTTGCTAGTGGTAATCGTTGGGGTACATTCCCTTCATTCTCGGCCGGTTGGGTCATGACAAATGAAGAGTTTATGAAAGATTTAAGTAATTGGCTTGACTTTTTGAAACTTCGCGCAAGCTGGGGACAAAACGGAAACTGTAATGTCGCTGGATTCCAATATTTGGCAACTGTTTCTTTTGATAAAACCGCTGCTTATGCTTTCAATAATCAAGTAAATAATCCTCAGACGGGTGGTTATGCTAATAAACTACCTAATGCAGATATAACATGGGAAACATCTGAACAGCTAAACTTCGGTTTTGATGCGCGCTTGTTCAGAAGCCGTTTGGGCGTAGCGTTTGATTGGTATAAAAAGACAACGAAAGATTGGTTAGTTAATGCGCCTGTTCTTGGACATTATGGAACTGGAGCCCCAGATATCAATGGTGGAGATGTTGAAAATACAGGTATTGAACTAGCATTGAATTGGAATGATAAGGCAGGTAAGGAATTTACTTACACTGTAGGAGTGAACATGGCGTACAATAAAAATGAGGTAACTCGAATTGCTAATGCTGAAGGTATACTTCACGGTCCATCTAATGTTTTATCACAAGGAACAACTGAAATGTATCGCGCAGAAGTAGGTCAACCTATTGGTTACTTCTGGGGGTATAAGACAGCAGGAGTCTTTCAGAATGCAGCTGAGATAGATGCATGGAAAGCTGCTGGAAATGCTACGATGTCATCAAATCCGGTTCCGGGTGATTTGATTTTTGTCGATTTGAATGGTGATAAAGCAATTACTGATGCTGATAAAACTAATATTGGTAATCCGCACCCAGATCTAACTGCCGGTTTGAATTTGAATTTCGGTTATAAAGGATTTGATTTGACTATTGCCGGCTACGGGGCGTTTGGTCATCAGATTGCCAAATCATATCGTAAATTTGGAGACGGCCAATATGATAACTATACAACAGATGTTTATGATACTTGGCACGGAGAAGGAACTTCCAATAAATTGCCTCGTTTAGTTCCTGGTAATAATTATAATTACCTTAACATTTCTGATATCTACATGGAAGATGCTGATTTCTTCAGATTACAGAATATTACTTTGGGATATGATTTTAAAAAGCTTTTCCCCAGAGCACCGTTCCAACAAGCACGTCTTTATGTAACTGCTCAGAATTTGTTTACCATAACAGGGTATTCTGGTATGGATCCTGAAGTTGGTGCTTCTGGTGATGAGACAAACTATTCATGGGGATCAGGTATTGATTTGGGATTCTATCCGAGTCCACGAACATTTTTGGTAGGTGTTAATCTTAAATTTTAATTAGAATTATTTAGTATGAAAAAGATAATTTATTTTGCGGTTGCGGCCATGATGTTTTCTTCTTGTAATGATTTTCTTGATTCGGAAAGTTATACTCAGAAGAATACAGGCAACTATCCGTTAACAGCTGAAGATGCCGAACAGGTAATTACGGGAATATATAACAATTTGAATATTGTTAATGCTAATCCGCAATATTCTTTCTTTTATTACTCGGAATTAGCCTCAGACGACCGTTTGGGTGGTGGTGGTTTCAATGACCAATTGATGCAAGCCGAAGACTTAATGCTGAATACAGGTTCAACCATGTACACGCAGTTTTATCAAGATCGTTACAAAGGTGTTTTTAGAGCTAACATGGCAATAGAAACATTAGGAAACTGCAAAGGGGTAACTGAAGAAACTTTGAATCAGTATAAGGGAGAAGCTTATTTCTTGAGAGCTTACTATTATTATGAATTGGCTTCTATGTTTGGCAACATACCCTGCCCGGTTTCTTCTGTAGCTGACCCTACATTGCCCCAGATATCTGGTGAGCCACTTTGGGGGCAAATATTACAAGATTTAATGGCTGCCATTAAGTTGATGCCAGCAAAGGCGCAGATGGGAACTGGTCATGTAGATAAGTATTGTGCACAGGCTTTGCTCGGTCGCGCATACTTGTTTTATTCAGGTTTTTATAACGACGAAACCGTTACATGTCCTGATGGAACAGAAATAACCAAACAAAATGTAATTGATGAAATTAATGATTGTGTTGCGAATTCAGGATATTCATTGGTTCCTAATTATTACAATCTATGGGCTTATACAAATCGTTGTACTGTTAATGATGAGCTTTCTGCTTATAAAGGCAAGGGCCTGGTGTGGGTTGAGAACGATTATGGAACAAACCCTGAAGCCATGTTTATGGTGAAGTATAATACGCAACCGTCTTGGAGCACCACCATTGGATATGTAAATGGTTACGCACTTCATTTTGGTGTTCGTGGTGGACAGGATTATGCAAAAACATTCCCATTTGGTCAAGGATGGGGAGCAGGTCCGGTTGCTCCTAATTTGTATTCTGATTGGAATGCCTCAGAACCAAATGACCCACGTAGGGATGCTTCTATTCAGAAAGTTAATGATCTTCCGGGTTATTCTTATGGTGCCGGTGGGTGGAATGATTTTGCACAAGAAACGGATTATCTTCAGAAAAAGATTATGCCAGTTGTTGCGCGTAAAGATGATGGAACTTCATTTTGGGCTTCATTCTCAAACGCGATGGACCCTAACCTTACATGGTCAAGCGGTAATGAGGATAACTTCCAGTTAAATAGCATAAATGATATGGTGTTGATTCGCTTTGCTGAAGTATTGTTAATGCAATCCGAACTAACAGGTGATGCAACCGGTATGAATAAAGTACGGGCACGTGCTGGTTTGCCGGCAGTAGCATATTCTGTAGAGGCACTTAGAAATGAAAGACGATGGGAATTAGCATTTGAAGGTGTTCGGTGGAATGATTTGCGTCGTTATGGTGATGATTATGCTAAAACAGCACTTGATAAACAAAATAATGTGAATATTTATTTATCAGGAACGCCTGGGAAAAATAACGTGAGCAGCATTAATGGTGGTTACGGAAGTCGTTATACTCAAACCAAAGGATTTGCACCATTACCAACTGATCAAATTTCTTTGTCTGCTCAAGCCGGAGAACAATATAAGTTCAAGCAAAATGAAGGCTGGGGAACAACTGATAGTGAATATGGTGGCTGGCCAAGATAATTGGATTTCTATATTGATTTAAATAAAAAGTTATTATGAATAAGATAATATATATATTCCTTATAGCATTTGGTGCAATTTTAGCATCATGCGAGCCGGAAACCATTGAAGGTTCTACAGCACAAGCATTCTCAGGAGAACTAGATGCAACTTGTGAATTAGAGATTATTAATGGAAAAGCGGCTAATATGGCAATCTTAAATTGCAAGAGTCCTGTGACTTGCCAATGGACAGATGGTATCAGTAAACTCACTTCAAACAGTGGTAAGATTCAGCTAATGGGGGCAGGGAATCAAAAGATCACATTAACTGCTATGGATCAAACCGGAGAAATTGTGACGAAAGAGTTTACTGTTAATGTTCAAGAACTGGCATATCCTGTGCCCGAAATATATGGTTTGTTATTTGATGGTAGCGAAAAAGTCTGGAAATGGGCCGACGGTTCATGTTTTGGTAATGGTGGCTTTTATGATGGAGCAGCAGGGCCTCAATGGTGGACTATGGGTGCAGATGGTGTTGAAGGACAATTTGCCGGTGAAGGCAACAGTGCCACTATGACATTTACCATGTCAGGTAAGCAAATTAAGTTAAGCAATGGCAAGACTGGTACCTTAGACTTTAGTGCAGGAGATGCCGTATTTGGAAATTGGTATGGTACACTGACCTCTTCTTGTGGTGTATTAGGAGGTTATGCATTAAATGAAACGTATATAGCCAAAGGTAGTCAGATTGAAAAATATCAGATAATATCGCTTACAGATGATAAGATGGTTTTATCTTGGTCAGAAGATGCTAACATGTCTTCATGGAGTACAGGTTGGTTCTGGGTTTTTAAGTCTGAATGATAAATTAGAAATTTTGAGGAAAACAATTGTCGCTACTGAGATTTATTAAACTGTTCGTAGCATTGGGCGTAAGAAATAAAATACAACCTATAGTACAATTGTTTAATGGTTAAATAAAGGAAAGGCAAGTCGTGAGACTTGCCTTTTTGATTGAATGATTTAGACTTTTTCTTTTTATTTTGCTCTTCTCATCTGGAATATTATCTATCTTTGTGGAGAAACAATTATGAAATCGAACTTATGAAATACACATCATATACTTATCACTGTGTTCGTGCTGAAGTTTCAGCTTTTATAATAGAAGATGGAGTAACTGAATACCATATAATGTTACATGTTACTAATCCCATGCTATCTTATTATGAACAGATGGAGGCTGTTTTTAAGATCTACACTTCTTTGTTACAAAATGAACTTCATGGTGCGTCAAGTATCTTCAAACGTTTTTTTCTCAGCGATGCTGCTAATCAAACTGATTTATTGCTTGCTAGAATGATTGAGGATTCAGATTGTGCCCTATCAGTGGTGCAACAGCCTCCACTTGACGGGACCAAAATTGCTTTATGGGCACATCTGTTGACTAATGTCAAAACGAATATGTTACCCAATGGACTTTTCGAAGTAAAGTGTGGAAAATATCGTCAGCTTTGGTTAGGAGGTTGTTCTAATAAAGCTGCAAATTCAGAGTACCAGATGCGTTTGCTCCTGAATGATTATGTTATGCAACTAATGGAAGAAAATTGCACATTGGAAGCGAATTGTTTGCGTACATGGATTTTTGTTCAAAACGTGGACTGTAATTATGCAGGAGCTGTGAAAGCTCGTAATGAAGTTTTTGCCACTCAGAATTTGACCGAAAAGACTCATTATATTGCCAGTACAGGAATAGAAGGAAGACATGCAGATCCAAAAGTTCTTGTTATGCTCGATGCTTATGCTATCGAAGGAATAAAACCCGATCAAATAAAGTATCTATATGCTCGTACTCATTTAAATCCGACGTATGAATATGGTGTTAGTTTTGAACGAGGTACGGCCGTTGATTTTGAAGATCGCCGACAAATTATTATTTCGGGTACGGCAAGTATTAATAACCATGGTGAAATAGTTTTTCCTGGTGATGTTGTTCGGCAGGCAGAGCGCATGTGCGAAAATGTTGAAGCATTATTAAAAGAAGCCGATTCATGCTTTGAAGAATTGCAATATATTATTGTTTATTTACGTGACACGGCTGATTATCTTGTTATAAAAAGTTTCTTTGAAAAAAGTTTCCCCAATATTCCTACAATAATTACGTTAGCTTCTGTCTGTAGACCGGGCTGGCTAGTGGAAATGGAATGCATGGCTGTTAAGGCGTTGTAAAGTATCATCTTTTGTTAATCTACTATTGGTTTAACTGATTATAAACTTTTATTTTTGGCTTTACAATAACTCCAAAAATGTAGAAAATGAAAACACGCATATTTTTCTTTTTAGTATTTATATTCTTAGGAATTGGTTGTACCAAAACAGATCGTACTTTTGTTATTGAAGGAACAGTTCCATCTGTAAGATACGATGGTGAATGGATTTTTCTAGTTCCAATGGAAAATGCTCCAGGAAGAGTTGATTCTGTCAAGATATCTAATGCTTCTTTTAAATTCGAAGGTCAAGGTGAAGAGATGAGAGTGATTAGGTTACGCCCGGCTCTTCGTTATTATGTTCAGGAGTTATTAGTGATAACCGAGCCAGGTGTAATTAAAGTGACAGCTGATTCAATAGGCTGTGTTAGTGGAACTCCTCAAAATGATGCACTTCAAATATGGAAAGCTCAGCATGAGAAAAGATTAGCTGCTTATCATTTTATTTATGACGGACTTAAAGAAGCGAAGGGTGACGATTCATTAAGATTAATTCAAGCTTTTGATACACTAAAGGTGCAAGAGAAAGAAGCTAATTTCCTTTTGTTGATGAATCATAAAAATACTACATTAGGTCAATTTATGCAGAGAATTATATTACCATCTCTTACGAATGAACAGAAGAAACAGTTGGATGAAAAGATGGAATAGCAAATTTGTAAATTGGTTACTTCTTGGTATGGGAGGTTTGATACTCTTCTTTTTTTTCTATGAAGTACTACCTTACCATCTGTTACATAGAGAGCAGATGATACTTTTTTTATTTTCACCCATTGAATTAATTCAATATTTTAATAATTCAGGAGGATTAGCTCGTCTATCTGGAGATTTCTTAACTCAATTTTTCTGTTACAAAGGAGCGGGCCCTTTGATTATGGCTGTGGTATTGGTCTCGTGGGGAGTCGTTGTGTATAAATTATCTTTTCCGTATTTAGGCCGGTGGGCATGGTTTGTGGTAATATTGGCTGTTATATGGGAGACGGGAAAAGAATGTGGGCTAAATTATCCCTTGTCAGGAACGATTTCATTAATTGGTATTGGTCTCGTTTATTTACTCTGTCGTTTTTTTATCAGAAAACCTCTTAAGTGGGGGGTACCTATAAGCGTATTTGTAATTAGCCTTGGATATTGGCTTTGGGGTTATGGAAATTGGTCAAGTTCTTGGTATAACACGCCCGATTTAAGAAGAGAAAAAATGTTAGCAATAGATTCTGAATTCTATTTTGGACATTGGCAAAAAGCTCAGAAACTATTGGATGAAGATAATCAGGCGAGTTTGCTGTCTACCTATTACCGAAATTTATATAATGCCCAAAGAAATCAGCTACCAGATAAGTTAACGAGTTATAGTCAGCCTCTCTCCCAAGTCTTATTCTTACCTATTTCTCCCTCCTCAAATTACATTATGATATATGCTGCTAATGAAGCTTGGTTTGCTATTGGTGACATGACTATGGCTGAACATGCAGCTATATTGGGAATGATTTTTTCTCCATATCAAAAAGGAACAAGACCCATTAAACGTTTGGCCGAAATTAATTTAATAAATGGAGATGATGCTGCCGCATTGAAATATTTACGACTTCTTCAGAAAACATTGTGCTATAAACGCTGGGCAGAACGGCGTATTCCGGGAAACCTGAGTCCCGATGTGCAGCAATGGCTAAAACGCAAGCGTGAATTAATATCTCAAACTGATACTTTAAGGTTATCAACAGATGTTTCAGCTTCCCTAATACATTTGCTGAATAACAACAGAGATAATTTTATGGCGCGAGACTATCTTCTTTGTTTTGATTTACTAAATAAAGACATTGCTTCTTTTGTGGATCACTATCAAGAATTTGCAAAGAATATGGTTCCATCAGGAATTTACGCAGAGGCTCTTCTTATTTATCTTGCAGAAAAGAAAACTTCTGCTGAAGAAATTAAAGAATGGAAAATCTCCCCTTTCATTCTGAACGAATTCAAGAACTATAGTAAGCTATATCAAACTAGTAATGGAAATGCTGGTTTACTTAAAGCTACATTTGGAAACACTTATTGGTATTATTTTCACAATGCATTAATAGAAAGATGAGAGTTTTTAATATAACTATATTTTTTTGTGCTCTGGTGATCATTCAAGCATGTACACCTTCACCTAAGAATGTAAGGCTGACAAATGATTTGTTAGTTATTTATCCAGAATATAAGGATGTTACTATTCCGTTTAATGTGGCGCCTCTTAATTTCCTTATCAGAAACGAAGGGGTTGATGCCGTGTCTGTTGAGGTCAAAGGTGTTTCTACTTGTTTACAAGTTAATGCGAAAGGCAATAAGGCCGTTTTTTCACAGAAAGACTGGACGCCTTTTATAGCCAAGGAAAGAGGTCATAAACTTGTAATAAAAGTGATTGCACGTATAAACGGTGAATGGTTACAATATCGATCTTTTACTTGGCAAGTTGTTGCAGACCGTCTGGATGCTTACGTCTCTTATCGCTTGATTGAACCCGGTTATGAGGTTTGGAACAAACTCCAACTCCGCGAACGTTGTATTGAGAATTTTGATGAAAGGGTCTTGGCGGACAACAGCCAAACAAATGGGCAATGTATGAATTGTCATATTCATGGCAAAGGAAATAGTTCCATGTTCCACATAAGAGGAAGCAAGGGAGGAACTCTGTTAAATCGTCATGGGAAGTTACGTAAACTAATGTTGAAAACATCTCAAATGAACTCTGCTGCTGTGTACGGGGATTTTCATCCCGATGGACGTTATGCCGTTTTCTCTACTAATACAATAATTCCGGCATTGCATGCACAGGGTAATCATCGTTTGGAAGTATATGACACTGTTTCTGATTTAGTTATTGCAGACTTTGATAGAAACAAAATGATAACATCTCCTTTGCTGGCCGATTCTTTAACTTTAGAAACGTTTCCTACCTTCTCGGCAGATGGTAAGTGGGTGTTTTATTGCTCTGCACCATTGGTTGACCTACCATCAAACATAAATGAATTGCGTTATTCTTTGTGTCGTGTCGCTTTTGAAGCTGAACAACAGAAATGGGGTTCTCGTGTAGATACACTTTGGAATGCAAGGTTAATGCAAGGTTCAGTATGTCACCCGAAGGCCTCACCGGATGGACGGTATTTATTATTTACTGTGGCCCAATGTGGAACCTTCCCTATTTGGCATAGAGAGACTGACCTGCAATTGCTTGATTTGCTTACCGGTAAAATCGATAAACTAGAAAGAGTCAATTCTAATCGTTCAGAAACTTATCATAGCTGGTCTTCTAATAGTCGTTGGTTTGCTTTTGCAAGCAAGAGGGGAGATGGTCAATACGGTCGTGTTTATTTTGCTTATGTTGATGAAATGGGACAAGTACATAAACCTTTTGTTTTGCCTCAAAAAGATCCTGAAATGGATGATTTAAATCTTAAATCTTACAATATACCTGATTTGTCAGTGATGCCTATGCCTTTTGATTCACATGACGTTAAACGAGTATATGATGAAGTGGTTGCAGAAAAGTTTAAATAAAAACAAGATGACTTCTTTTAGATGAATAAAATACATATAAATATGGAAAGAAAAATAACAATGCTTTCACAAAGAAGGTGGAAAATAGGATTTTCAGTCATTTTATGGCTGAGTGTATTTCTTTTTTGGGGGAGGTTTTATCCGTCACATCTATCATACCAAGAGCAATTACAGCTTTTTCTCTTTGATACAGATTATTTGATTGAACATTTAATTATTCCGGGAGGATTAGCGGAATATATTTCCGAATTTCTAGTCCAGTTCTATTATCATAGATGGATAGGTGCAGCTATTTTAGCGACACTTTTTGTTGTTCTGCAACTCCTCGTATGGTTATTGGCTCAAAAACATAAGGCTGCTGATGTTTATTATCTTTTAAGCTTCTTGCCGATAATTTCTATGTGGTATTTTATGACAGATGAGAATGCCATGCTTGCTTTTGCAGTTTCAATCTTATTTGCGCTTGGAACCATGTATTTGCATGTTAGTTTAAACAGTCAATGGAGACGTGTGTTAAGTGTTGTTCTCTTTGCTCCATTACTCTATTGGTTTGCTGGTGCAGCACATTTTCTATTTATAGGTTGGGCAATCATTTGTGAAGCAAAACTGTTGTACCAAAATAACAAGAAATTGGCTATTGGGGGAAGTATTGCTGCACTAATATTGATGGGATTAGCATGTCCTTTAATCTCTGGCTTATGGCTTCAATATCCTATATTCAGGTTAATGGGAGGAATTAATTTCTACCGTTTTCCTTCTTATATACCATTAACGGTATTCATCGTAGAAGCGCTTTTCTTATTCTTTCCGTTTTTGATTTCCTCTTTGTCTCCTCCTAAGAAGAATGTACATTTTGCTATAATCCTTCAAAGCTTGATTTTGATAATGAGTGGATATGTGTTACTCTCATCAGGTGCCGACATGAATAAGGAAGAAGCTATGGAGTATGATTGGTTAGTGCGAAACAAAGAATGGCAAAAAATAATAGAAAAGGCAGAGGCTAAATCTCCGACTTCGCCATTCGGAGTGACTTGCTTAAATCTGGCTTTAGGAAAAACAGGGCAATTAGGTGATCGCATGTTTCAATTCTATCAAAATGGAACAGAGGGTTTGTTACCGCATTTTCAGAGAGACTTTATATCTCCTCTTCCAACGAGCGAAGTTTTTTATTATTTGGGAATGATCAATACTGCTCAGCGTTTTACCTTTGAAGCGATGGAGGCCATTCCTAATTATAATAAAAGTGGCAGATGCTTTAAACGATTAGCTGAAACAAATCTGATAAATGGTCAATACGAAGTAGCGGCAAAATATATAAGCATCCTTCGTAAAACAGTATTCTATAAAGATTGGGCAGAAGAAGCCATGACTTACTTGTATAATGAGAAAAAAATCAGTAATCATAAAGAATGGGGGTGGCTCAGGAAACTTAGATATGCTGATGATTTTTTATTTAGTGATCGTGAAATAGATATGATGCTAGGGCTATTGTACCAACATAATTATCAAAACCGAATGGCATTTGAATATATGCTAGCTTATGTTTTGCAAGAACGTGATTTGGAACGTTTTATGAAATACTATCCTCTGGGGAAGTATGCAGGCTATGATCATATTCCTCGTAGTTATCAGGAAGCATTAGTCTATGTGTGGACTCAGACACATAGAAATTTTGATGGAATGCCTTGGAGCATTTCACCTGATGTTGCACACGAGGTTACTGATTTTGCTAGAATTTATATGTCTCAACAAAACAGTCAGCCCATTTTGCACACGCAGTATGGTGATACATTCTGGTATTATTTATTGTTTAAGAAAAAATAATGTATATGAAGAAAATAATTACTTTTATATGGATTGGATTATATTTAATGGCTTGTAATAATCCGGTTACTTCACCAGAGAAGATCAACGAATTGCCTGCTATATATCCTGATTATATTGGAGTGACCGTACCTGTTGGTATTGCGCCTATGAACTTTAATTATCTGGGTGATTATGAATGTCTGGATGTTAACGTGGTTGGATCAAAATCTGGGAAAATCCATCTTAATGATGATAAGATATCCTTTCCTGATAGCGAATGGAAAAAATTGTTGCAAGATAATGTGGGAGACAGTATTGTATTCACTCTTAGTGTGCAAAAAAAGAATAAATGGATACAATACCGATCTTTTTCAATGTATGTAAGCTCATACCCAATTGATTACGGATTAGTGTATCGTAGAATTGCGCCTGGATATGAAGTGTATAGTAAGATGGGTATTTACGAACGTGATCTTTCTACTTTCAACGAACGCGCTTTGGTCGAAAACACAATGGTTCCTGGCATGTGTGTTAATTGTCACTCTTTTAACAAAACGAACTCTAATCAGATGAGTCTTCATATTCGTGGCGCTCATGGGGCAACTTTGATGCAAATAGAGGGGGAGCGTGAGCTTTTAAATACCAAAACAGACTCTACTCTTTCAGCATGCGTTTATCCATACTGGCATCCAAGTGGTAAATACATAGCATATTCAGTTAATAATACGCGTCAGTCGTTTCATGCGGTTAAAGACGAACGTGTGGAAGTACTTGATTTAGAATCAGATGTTTTGGTATATCACCCTTCCACTCATCAAGTATTGCTTTCTCCGTTATTGAAGAAAAAAGAAGTTTTTGAAACTTTTCCTGTTTTCTCACCAGACGGTAATAAATTATATTTCTGTGCGGCAAAACAAATGCCAATTCCAGAAAAATATAAGGAAATACGTTATAGCTTATGCAGTATTGATTTTGATAAAGAAAAGGGAACGTTTGGAAACCGGATTGACACATTGATTGATGCCGAGAAAATGAAAAAAAGTATTTCCTTTCCTAGACCATCTTATGACGGCAAATACATCATGTTTACTTTATCTGATTATGGCAACTTCTCCATTTGGCACAAAGAAGCAGATTTATGGCTGCTAAACTTGCAAGATGGTAGTTTACGTACTATTCATGAAGTTAATAGTGATAATACTGAGAGCTTTCACAATTGGAGCAGTAATTCGCATTGGTTCGTTTTTAGCAGTCGCAGAGAAGATGGTTTATATACTCGTCTTTATTTAGCATGTATTAATAAGGAAGGTAAAGTTAGCAAGCCTTTTTTGCTGCCTCAGAAAAACCCTATGAATTATTATGATAAGTTATTGTATTCTTATAACGTACCAGAATTTACTAATAGCCCTGTCAAGATAGAACCAAGGAAGTTAGAACGTGAAATCGTTTCTAATAAAAGGGTGCAAGTTGAAGTGCGTAAGTAAAACGATGCTCTCAACACCGAAGCCGTGCTTTCACGAGACGAGATGCCAGATTTGAGATAATATTATCATTGGATAAAATTGTATTTGTTTGATTCCTCGCACACTCGTACTTTTGTCGAATAGAATGATGCGTTACATTGAAACTGATATAAACCATGAAAAACTTTTTAATGACAATGGCAATTGCGGCAACGGTGGGAAGTGGATCCGCCGAAAAAAAGGAGATGTATAAAGATCCTTCAGCTCCGGTGAAAGATCGTGTGGAAGACTTGCTGAGTCGGATGACTTTGGAAGAAAAAGTGGGGCAGATGAATCAATTTGTCGGCATTGAACACATCAAGGCAAATAGTGCTGTGATGACTGCGGATGAGTTGAAAAACAATACCGCAAATGCATTTTATCCGGGAGTGACCGATAAGGATGTAGAACGATGGACAGCGCAGGGCCTCATCGGTTCTTTTCTGCATGTGCTTACCATTGAAGAAGCCAACCATTTGCAGTCACTGGCAATGAAAAGCCGCCTGCAAATTCCTATTATTTTTGGTATCGATGCCATTCACGGCAATGCAAATGCTCCCGATAACACAGTTTATCCGACTAATATAAATCTGGCTTGTTCCTTTGATACAGCCATGGCTTACAAAATAGCCCGGCAAACTGCAAAGGAAATGCGGGCCATGAATATGCACTGGACGTTTAATCCCAATGTAGAGGTAGCACGCGATGCCCGCTGGGGAAGAGTTGGTGAGACCTATGGTGAAGACCCTTATCTGGTAACTTTGATGGGAGTTGAATCCGTAAAAGGATATCAAGGAAGCTTAAACGGCAAAGAAGATGTTTTGGCATGTATCAAACATTTCGTTGGCGGTAGCGAACCCATTAACGGAACAAACGGATCACCGACAGATCTGTCGGAACGCACCTTGCGCGAGGTGTTTTTTCCACCATTCAAAGCAGGAGTAGAAGCCGGTGCCATGTCATTGATGACTGCGCACAATGAGCTCAACGGCATTCCGTGTCACAGCAATGAATGGTTGATGCAGGATGTGCTTCGTGGTGAATGGAAGTTCCCTGGTTTTGTGGTGAGCGACTGGATGGATATTGAACACATTCATGACTTACATGCCACAGCGGAAAACATCAAAGAGGCTTTTTATCAATCCATTATGGCTGGCATGGATATGCACATGCATGGCATTCACTGGAATGAAATGGTCGTTGAACTAGTCAAAGAAGGATGTATTCCCGAATCACGTATCGACGAGTCGGTGCGTAGGATATTGGACATCAAATTCCGTTTAGGACTGTTTGAACAACCTTTTGCCGATACTTCTAAAAGCATGAAAGTGCGTTTATCCAAAGAACATCGTGAAACAGCTTTGGAAGCAGCCCGAAACGGTATCGTATTACTTAAAAATGAAGGTGTACTTCCTTTAGACGCTTCAAAATATAAGAAAGTATTGGTTACAGGCATCAACGCCAATGACATGAATGTGTTGGGCGATTGGAGTGCGGTGCAGAAAGAAGAAAATGTTACCACCATACTGGAAGGTCTTCGTCAGGTGGCACCGGGTACGGCATTTGATTTTGTAGATCAAGGTTGGGATCCTCGTAATATGGATCCTGCCAAGGTGGCTGAGGCTGAGAAACGTGCCAAGGAGTCCGACCTAAATATTGTTGTTGCCGGAGAATACATGATGCGTTTTCGCTGGACGGATCGTACCGACGGTGAAGATACCGATCGTTCGGATCTTGATCTTGTGGGGCTTCAAAATGAATTGATCCGTAAAGTTGCTGCTTCGGGAAAGCCTACAATTCTTATTCTAGTCAACGGTCGCCCGTTGGGTGTGGAATGGGCAGCTCAACATCTTCCGGCCATCGTAGAAGCTTGGGCACCGGGCATGTATGCCGGTCAGGCAGTGGCCGAAATACTATATGGAAAAGTAAATCCCTCGGCTAAGTTGGCAATCACTATCCCACGGAGCGTTGGTCAATTGCAGATGATTTACAATCATAAACCGTCGCAATACTTTCACCCGTATGCCGTTAAACCCAGCACTCCTTTGTGGTCGTTTGGTTATGGACTTTCATATACCACTTACAAATACGATGATTTAAAACTCTCTGCCAAAGAGGTGTCGCAAAACCAAAACGTTGAAGTGAGTGTGAAAGTGACCAATACCGGCCAGCGTGATGGAGTTGAAATAGTACAACTGTATATACGAGACAAATACAGTTCTGTAACTCGTCCGGTCAAAGAACTGAAAGATTTTGCGCGGGTAGCACTGAAAGCCGGAGAGAGTAAAGTCGTCACCTTTACCATCACGCCCGATAAACTGGCATTTTATGATAAAAAGATGAAATGGATAGTTGAACCGGGAGAGTTTGTGGTGATGGCGGGTGCTTCCTCTGCCGACGAATCATTATTAAAAGAAACATTCATCCTTAAATAAGTCGCCTTATGAGACATATTAAGTTTATGACCGCAAGCATGCTAATTGCTGCGGGACTATCTTCTTGCAACCTGTTTGGACAGAAAGGTACAATGAAAATGCAATCATCAGAACGAACAGTTGAGACCAAAAACTTACTTATAAACCTAGGGACAATCCATCAAAAAGGTTTTATGTTTGGTCACCACGATGATCCGGTTTACGGCATTGGTTGGGAAGGTGATGCAGACAGAAGCGACGTGAAAAGCGTATGTGGAGATTATCCGGCCGTGATGTCTTTTGATTTGGGAAGAATAGAATTGGGAGGCGATAAAAACCTGGATAAAGTACCTTTTGATAAGATCAGGCGAGAAATTCTGGCCCAATACGCACGGGGTGGTATGGTTTCATTGAGTTGGCATGTCGATAACCCTCTTACAGGTAAAGACTCTTGGGATGTGAGTGATACAACTGTTGTGGCCTCTGTATTGTCCGGTGGCGCTAATCATCAAAAGTTTTTGGGTTGGTTGGATAAGGTGGCCGACTTTATGAATTCGCTTACTACCGACAAAGGTGTGAAAGTTCCTATACTCTTCCGCCCTTGGCATGAGCACAGCGGCAGTTGGTTTTGGTGGGGACAGAATCTTTGCACGGCTACCCAGTACAAAGCCTTGTGGAAGATGACTTATGACCGTATGCAGGAAAAGGGAGTAAACAACCTGCTTTATGCATACTCTCCCGGAACGGAACCACAAACAGTAGAAGAATATTTGGAACGGTATCCGGGTAATGACATCATTGACTTGGTGGGTTTCGACACGTATCAATTCGACCGTCAGAAATACATCGATCAATTAAACAAATCACTGACCATCCTTACTGAAGTTGGTAAGAAACTGGGAAAGCCTATTGCTATTACCGAAACAGGGTTTGAGACTATTCCCGATGCAACTTGGTGGACAGAAACATTGTTGCCCGTTATCAGTCAATACCCTATCTCATACGTGCTGGTGTGGCGCAATGCCCGTGAGAAAGATAACCATTATTACGCTCCGTACCCCGGACAGGTTTCGGCACCCGATTTTGTGAAGTTCTACCAGAACTCCAAAACCTTATTCGCCCGAGACGTAAAGAAGCTATATGACTAACGAAATTCAATAACGAAATCAATAACCTAATTATGAGCTTGTTTAAAGATAAAGTGGCGAAATTACTGACTGACCACGAAGCTTTTTTATCACAGAAGAACGAACCTCTTGCGGTAGATAACGGTGTGGTAACCCGTTACAAGAACCCTGTGCTCACAGCAGAGCACACCCCCGTATTCTGGAGATATGACTTAAACGAAACAACCAATCCGTACTTAATGGAACGTATTGGGATGAATGCAACGATGAATTCGGGAGCCATCAAGTGGAATGGAAAATACGTACTGATGGTACGTGTGGAAGGATCCGACAGGAAATCATTTTTCGCCGTAGCCGAGAGCCCTAATGGAATTGACAACTTCCGATTCTGGGACTATCCGATACAAATGCCCGAGGACCTGATTCCCGCTACCAATATATACGATATGCGGCTTACAGCCCATGAAGACGGCTGGGTATACGGAGTGTTTTGTGCAGAGCGTCACGATGATAATGCCCCGGCGGGCGACTTGTCGTCGGCAACAGCAACAGCGGCTATTGCACGTACCAAAGATCTTCTTCACTGGGAGCGCTTACCCGATTTAAAGACCAAGAGTCAGCAACGCAACGTGGTGTTACACCCTGAATTTGTTGACGGTAAATACGCTCTTTACACCCGTCCCCAAGACGGATTTATTGACGCTGGCAGCGGTGGAGGTATCGGCTGGGCATTGATTGACGATATAACCCATGCGGTGGTGAAGGAAGAAAAAATAATCGATCCGCGTTACTATCACACCATTAAAGAAGTGAAGAACGGGGAAGGTCCGCACCCCATAAAAACACCTAAAGGATGGTTGCATTTGGCGCACGGCGTACGCGGTTGTGCAGCCGGTTTACGTTATGTGCTCTACATGTATATGACCTCTTTGGAAGACCCGGCCCGATTGATCGCTTCACCTGCCGGTTACTTTTTGGCACCTCAGGGAGAAGAACGTATCGGCGATGTGTCTAATGTTCTTTTCACCAATGGTTGGATTGCCGATGAAGACGGAACCGTGTTTATCTATTATGCGTCATCAGACACACGCATGCACGTAGCTACCTCAACTGTCGACAAATTAGTTGATTATTGTCTGCATACGCCGGAAGATGGTTTGAGTTCTTCGGCATCTGTGGCTACATTAAGTCAATTAATTGAAAAAAATCTGGCCGTACTTAATCAGTTTTCACTGAAAAAATAGCAGATTTGTATTATAATGAATGAATAAGATGGGAAACACAGCAAGTAAGATAGTAGCAGATAAGGAACGAATATCACTCAAAGAAAAAATTGGTTACGGTTTTGGTGATATGGCCTCGTCTATGTTTTGGAAACTTTTCGGGTCATACTTAATGATTTTTTATACAGACGTGTTCGGTTTACCGGCTGCGGTAGTAGGTACTATGTTTTTAATTACCCGCGTCTGGGACTCGGCTTTCGATCCCATTGTAGGAGTAGTGGCTGACAGAACCCATAGTCGCTGGGGAAAATTTCGTCCTTATCTGCTCTATCTGGCTGTGCCTTTTGCTCTTATCGGCATTCTGACCTTTACTACACCGGCACTAAGTGACACCGGAAAACTGATTTATGCCTACGTCACCTACTCATTGATGATGATGGTTTACTCGGCTATCAACGTTCCCTATGCATCTTTGCTGGGCGTGATGAGTCCCGACCCGAAAGAGCGCAACACACTTTCAACCTATCGAATGACTTTTGCCTACATCGGTAGCTTCATAGCCCTATTGCTCTTTATGCCGATGGCTAATCTCTTTGCTGGCAGCGAAGCAGACGCGGTGCACGAACAGCGCGGATGGATGCTGGCAGTAGTCGTGATTGCGGTGATGTGCGCCGTGCTGTTTTACTTCTGCTTTGCCTTAACACGCGAACGGGTAAAGCCCATCAAAGAAAAACAAAGTCCACTGAAAGAAGACCTTAAAAACCTGCTTGGTAATGGGCCGTGGTGGATTCTGCTGGGCGCCGGCGTAGCAGCACTGGTGTTCAACTCCATTCGTGACGGAGCCACTGTGTACTACTTTAAATATTTTGTAGTTGAAGCCGACTATGCAACCGTATCCCTTTTTGGTGTGTCGTTTGTGTTGAGCGGATTATATTTGGCAGTGGGGCAGGCGGCGAACATTGTTGGAGTCATACTGGCCGCTCCGTTAAGCAATCGCATTGGAAAGAAGATGACCTACATGGGCGCCATGGTTATTGCCACCGTTCTTAGTATTATTTTCTACTGGTTTGATAAAGATGATATTGCGCTGATCTTTGTGTTCCAGATAGGCCAATGAGATACAAAGTGAAGAAGCCATTCACGGTATTAAAATGTTCTTGAGTTTCTTGCCGGCTGTGGGTACCGTGTTATCTGTTATATTTATTAGCATGTATCCCCTCAGTGAAAAGAAAATGAAAGTCATAACCGAAGAACTCGAAGCAAAGAGAAAACAACAATGAATACAAAGATAACTCACTTAAAGGCAGAAGTAACCGAAGTCCTTACCACAAACATACTTCCGTATTGGATAAATAAAATGGTTGACACCACTTACGGTGGCTTTTACGGCCGTATTGACGGAACAGAAGTGTGCCGCCCCGAAGCTGAGAAGGGCGCAATACTCCATGCCCGTATGTTGTGGACCTTCTCAGCCGCTTACCGTTTGCTGAAGAAAGAAGAATATCTAGACATGGCCACACGCGCCAAACGGTATATCATAGACTCTTTTTATGATAAAACGTACGGAGGAATCTATTGGTCGCTTACCCACCAGGGCGACCCGTTGGATACCAAAAAGCAAATCTACGCCATTGGCTTTGCCATTTACGGGTTGAGCGAATATTACCGCGCCACGGCAGATGCCGAGGCACTTACTTATGCCATTCATCTTTTTGAAAGCATAGAAACTCATAGCTTCGATAAGATAAAGAACGGTTATTGTGAAGCCCTGACTCGTGAATGGGGCGAGATTGCCGATATGCGTTTGAGTGAAAAAGATGCCAACGAAAGAAAGACCATGAATACACACCTGCACATATTGGAACCCTATACCAATTTGTACCGCGTGTGGAAAGACGAACGCTTGAAGAACCAGTTGCGTAATCTCATTTTTCTTTTTACAGATAAGATACTCAATAAAGAAACCCATCACCTGGAGCTATTCTTTGATGACGACTGGAACAGCAAATACTCCATCGTATCTTACGGGCATGACATTGAAGCATCGTGGTTGATTCACGAGGCAGCATTGGAGCTGAAAGACCCTGCCGTATTGCAATACGTTGAGCCGTTAGTACAGAAAATAGCTGAGGCTTCCACCGAAGGATTCACACCCGAAGGAGGAATGATTTACGAACGCAATCTCACTAACGGGCATGTTGATGCCGACCGCCATTGGTGGGTGCAAGCTGAAACCGTGGTAGGATATATTAATTTGTACCAGCACTTTGCTGATGAGGCTTCACTTGATAAAGCACTCGCCTGTTGGGAATTTACCAAATCGCATCTGATTGACCGTGTCAACGGAGAATGGTTTTGGAGCCTTCGTGCCGATGGCACCATAAACCACACTGATGACAAAGCGGGGTTCTGGAAATGCCCCTATCACAACGGTCGCATGTGCATGGAAGTCATGGAACGATTCTGATACCCGTTAGCGGAGTTCATGTAATGCGTGAACTTCGCCCATGTGAAGTTCAAGATGTCGCGGGTAGTCTCTAATCATATCTTGCAGAGACACTTCTTCTCCCTCACCGGCAATCCACTTGTTATTCAACTTCTGTGCATCAACATGCTTTATGACGTGCACAAAATGGAGGTTACTATATTTCCATAGCTGCACCAATGTTTGCCAATCTTCCTCCTGAAAATGCTGAATGCCAATCCATCTATCGTTATTCCCGTTGGTGGCATAATTAGGAAACACGAGAGGATTTGCACCGTAATGCAAGTGAACTACGCGGTGCAAGTTATTGGAAGCTGAGTCAATCATGTGACCCACAATCTGTTTGATGGAACGGTTCTGACTATTCAAACGGGTAGAGATTGTTTCTTCATCTAACCCATTCAGGAATAGCTCCTCTTTCTCAATCATTTGCTCAATTTCCTTGATAACATCCTCAAAAATATACGCTGCCATAGTCTTCTTTTTTATGATTCAACAACTTTAACTAATTCATACTTCTGCAAAAGTAAAGCGATTAATGCCATCTGAGTTGTAAAAATCGGACTTTGTATTGTTATCTGTGTAACTTAATAATATTGAGCTTGCTTCCTTTAGAGAAGAAAGTGGAGTGAGGCTTTCTTGATTGCAGATATTCAGTAGGAGTGCATCCGGTGAGGCTTCTAAACTCTTTCACTAGATGAGACGAATCGCAGAACCCACAACCATAGGCCAGTTCTGTTAATTCTGTGCCGGGATTGTTTTGCAATAGATGCAATAGCCGTTGAAAACGAACAATGCGCAAATATTCTTTAGGACTTGTGCCTATGTATTTAGAAAATTCCCTGTTGAAATGTCTCACACCCAAGCAGGTTTGGGAGGCTAAAGAAGCCACATCTATTTCCACTTGCCGACTGATTACTTCAACAGAGTGAAACATTCTCTTGAAGTTGTAATCATGCCAATCTGTTATGCGAGACAGCAGAAAATGTTCTATCAGTTGGATACAGGCAAGAGAATCTTCTTCATGCAAAATGTTGCCTTTCAGTTCCTTTAGTCCGGCATCCTCCATGGAATCAACATCCACATATTGATTGTAAATAAGTTGCAAGGGTAATGAAAAGAATACATTGAAACCCAGCGGATGGAAAATCACGGCAACCATGTCTATTCCACCTTTTGATTGAAGAACTCCCGGACCCGAAAGCTGCCCTCTGATAAAAGACTGCGGCTGTTGCTCTCCATCAGAAAAGTACATACTTCCTCCTCTGTGAAACACCAAATGAATACATCCCGAAGGTACGGTCTGAATGGCAGTTGTTTCATCCGCTTTCACTACCCAGTAATACTTTACGTAAGGTGCCAGTAACGGAGAAGGAAGTACGTTCATTGATTATAATTTTAAATACTCTTCAGTAGTAACAACGGTTGCATAGAAATAACTTAAAGCAGCAAGAAAAGCATTTTGAACATCCTGGGCTTTAACCGATTGATCATGAATGAACAAATCTTTCGTTGCACATGCATCGCCAATGACGGTACAAGTAAAACCTAAATCTTTTGCAGCTCGCGTAGTGGCATCAACACACATGTGCGTCATCATTCCAACAATAACGAGACTGCCAACTCCCTTCTCCTTCAGCTTTTCCAATAAAGGAGTATTTATAAAACTGTTGGGAAAGCCTTTCGTTATAACCAGCTCGTTCTCGCCCGGAAATACGTTGGGGTGTATTTCCACTCCATGCGTATTTGGAATGAAAAATGTGGCTTCCGGTCGGGTTGAAACATGTTGAATGTGAACAACCGGTTTGTTGCAACTCCTAAATTGTTCAAGAATTGCTTTTGCATTTTGGCTTGCTTTCTCAGCACCTACCAGTTCGTTGGCACCCCCCGGAAAGTAATCATTCTGCATGTCGATGATTAATAATGCTTCTTTATTCATAGATACTATGTTTATTATCTTTTTGATGTATTATTTGGACTCCTTATGCGGTTGAATTTTTATAAGACTATCGAACAAAGCTGTTTTTGTGATGAATTTCGGAACATTATACTTTCTTTCTCGAGACATCTCTACTAATGCGAAATGAAGCATGAATCGCTCAAAAGTGCGTACCGAATAACAACTTTCACAATAATTGGTTACTGTTCCGTAGCCGGGAGCAATACCGTCCATCAACAGGGGGAAGGCATTGAAATATTTTTGAGCATAAAACGTATCTTCTCGTGTCAAATCTCCATATTTACTTAGTAATATAAAGGTAAAGCCAAAGCCGAATCTTCCAATTTGTTCTGACTTATATCCATCGAAGTAGCCCCAATTGAATTTGAGACAGAAAGCTTCGAATATATGCTTGAACAGTTTTGCATCGTCATTCATTATCTTGAAACCATTGGTTGTTAGGGATAAAATCCCTTTACGAACTTTTATCAGCCCTGCCGCTGTGGTTATATACCTTGCTAACGTGACCGAGTTTGAATCGGCCTCTTTGGATAGTTTATTGAGACCACTGTCAATACAATATTCGCTGACCCCCAAAGGATAAAGCACCTTTACCAGGGAAGGAGGCAGGAAGCCGGCCGCCGTCAGTTTTATTTCATGTTCGGCAAGTGTTTGCAGAAGATACTTTACTTGCCTGAAAATCGGCATTTGATTGTACTGTTCTGATGTGAGCGAATTGAATTGCAATACAGAATCACTGTCAAAAGACTCGTATAGCACCTTTGATATTTCCGAAGAAGAATATCCTTCAAAACCTTCTTTAGGAGCGTTGTTCATGTTGTGAATAAGATTGGCAAGATGAGCGTTAATCTGCTCTATGGTAGGGGTTATTCCCTTCGCTTGCATCCTATCCACATACTCTTTTATGTACTTTTGAATTTCCAAATTCATTTGCGTATGTATTATAGCCTGACTAATAAACAGTGCAAGTTATGGAAATCTTATTAGATGACAAAGTGTGTAAGCGTAAAAAGATAGAAGAAACAACTACGTTTGCAATTGGAAATTACAGATGCCATAGCGTACCTATTGCACCGCTATCATTATTTTCTTTCATGCTGTATGAATATTAAATTATTAATTTGCAATTCAGTGATCTAAAAGCACTTATAGTACTCGTTGGCGGGATTAAAAAGTTAAGAGATTTATGCTTGTGAAGTTGCGCATATTTACAAATCAACCCCTTGACATCATGAATCAGACGAATCTTGTCAAGAGCAGTTTTATATATTATTAACGGGTAAACCGGAAAGCAGCAAGACTTTGGTAAAACATAACCGACTTTTTGAAAAACATAACCAACTTTTCCAAAAAGATAACGAGCAATTTTAAATCATAAACCGTCTTTTGGGTCGTGAACAACCGCCTTACGGCCATAACACGGTTTCTCAGGAACCTTTTGCCACCGTGCGAACCGGCGCGAGACACCGTGCTAATGCAATAATAAACCGCTAAGACATAAAAAAAGGCAAGAGTATGAACTCCTGCCTTTGCGCCTATAATAATTTGAATATACTATAAGATTATAAGTACAAAGATAATACATTATCCTGTCAATTCCAAATCATTGTGGTTCTTTTATTAGGTTATTATTAGGGCACAAACTGCGTACTTCCGAATGTAACTCTATTTTTGCCATATTACAAAAGATTAATTGCAGATAATTCCTTTGTTAATGCTTGAATGCCTTTCTGAATCTTTTCCAACTGTTGTCTACGAGGTTTATGAACCCCTGCTGCATAATGCCACAACTGGCGTTCATTAATACCTGTAATCCGGCTCAAAGCAGCCTTAGTAAAGATACTGCTATAGTAGTTGATAAAAATAGCGGCAATTCCCAAGAATCACCGCTTAAATATTCCTAATTAATATATTTGACATAACTTGCAGGTTATCACCAGTCAATGACACTGGCCAATATAAGTTCATATTGTTCAGCTATTGCATAGCCGGATTCAAATCAACTGTTAGTCCCAATGCATTAACGATCCTATAGAAGGTCGCAACACTGGGAACGGTAGTGCCTTTTTCAATACGGGAAATGTATGATTTATTTGCCCCGATACGCCTTGCAAGTTCCTCTTGAGTCAATCTTGCATTCTTCCTTGCATCAAGCAAAATCTGACTGGTGTAGAAAGCATAGGCTTCTTCATCAAACTTTGCACGTTCAGGCGTACCATGTTTACCGAATTCTTTTTCTAATTCAGCACTAATATCAGTCAGCATGTTGTTCTTTGTAGTCATAATACTCCTCCTTTATTTTTAAAGCTTTATCTATTTCCGAAGTAGGTGTTTTTCGCGTTTTCTTTTGAAAACCATTAAATAATACAACTACCTGATCATCATCAAAGATGAAAAAAATACGATATATATTACCATTATATTCGATTCGCAATTCATATAACCCATCACGTATGAACTTCATAAACTTTATTGGTACTCGGTCGTATGTTTCCAACAAAGATAACACATACTTAACTTTCATCACCTCTTTTTCATTAAGAGAAGCAATAAAGTCATGGTAATATTGTCTGAATGCTATAATTCTGCGTTTCATACCACAAAGATAATTCAAGTTGCACAATTATGCAACTCTCTGACTGATTATTTTATAAAAAAAACGGCAACTCCGAAGAATCACCGCCTAAATATGCTCTCAAAATGAAGAGTTATGAAGCGTAAAAAGAGTGTTTTTTATCGAAAATGGGCTTGAATAAGCAAAACGTCGACGAATTTATAGTTAAATTGTAGTTAACGAATCTGTATACATGGTTAAAAGTGAGAGATAGTGATAGTAAAATGCCTGTTTTAGTGGTAGACATATTTTACTATCACTCCTCTGTAACCGCTTACTGCAAGCCGTTTCTTTCCAGTTAGTGAGGGTAAGTGAGGGTAAACCACACTTTTTTTTCTTTAGGAGGAAAGTGGTGTATTAATATACAGTATTCTGTGGGTCGAAATTACACCAACCGTTGGTCCAGGTAGGGAATGAAACTGTTGCCGTGCCAAAGGTTACGTTTTCCTGAGTAGCGGCAGTACCTTCCCAATTCAGCGGGTATCCGTTGATGTTTGCGTTCTTGAAGTTGACCGCTGTGTTACTGGTCAAAGCAATGGCTGCCCCGTAAAGACCTAGCAGACTCTGATTATCGGGCAGCAATCCGGCTCCGTTGATGTAGGTTGTGGTGTTTTCAAATTCGGCATCGGTGGAGGAGGGGCCGTACAGGTTTACGTTGCTGAAGGTAGGGGCGGTCTGCGGTTCGGCATTGCTGCTACTGCTGCACTCAAAACCGTGTGAGGTGGAGGCATCGGCTATCCGTGGGTGACGAATGCCCAGCAGATTGGTTGCGGTACCGCGGTATCCGTTGTCGGCATCGAAGTCATCGTCCCACGTGTGGTAGGCTATCAGGTAGTTGGGGCTTACTGTTCCGCCAAACCATTCGAAGGCGTCATCGTTGGAGTAAGATACTTGTATGTGGTCTATCTGCGTGTTACTGCCTACTGACCCCAGTGTTAGTCCGTTAATTTCTTGGTTGGTGCGCAGGGGTGATCCGGCAAACTCTATGCGTACGTAGCTTAGTATGCCCGAGTTGTCAGTGTCTTTGATGCCGCCGTGTGTGGTTCGCGGACCGCCTTCAACTTGCATAATGCCTTGGTTGTTGCGGGCGTTGCCACAGAGAATAAGGCCACCCCAGTCGCCCGGCTTGCGTTGTCCGGGAGCTTTCTCGGAAGTAAATACAATAGGAAGTTCGGCTGTTCCGCGGGCAATGATTTGTCCGCCCGGCTCCACAATAAGTGCTGCACGTGTTTCGCTGTCACCTTTGATAACGGTGCCCGCCTCAATGACCAATGTAGCACCGTCTGCTACGTAGCACCAGCCTTTGAGCAGGTAAACTCCTTTTTTAATTGTCTGGTTGTGGGTAATGATAAACTCTTGTTCACCGTTACCTATCTGGTTATCACCAAAAACAATGTTGTTGTCGGTTTCGTCGTTACTGCCGTTGCAGGCGGCAAGGCCGGCAGTCAGTGTAAGTGCCAGGATGGCATAAGTCCATTTTTTCATCTCGTTTTTATTTAATAACGAAAGCCGATGGGAAACAGTTCACCATCGGCTTAAGCAAGTTAGTTGAAAAGAAACGCTATTATAATGATATCAACAAACTAATTTGTATGATTAACGAATCCAACCTGCTGTCCAGTTATTAGCTGTACTGATGGCTCCTTTGTAAGTAGCTTTGGTAAAGAAGCTGTCGGCGCTCAGGTCTGCACCTCCGTCAACGGTTCCGAAGAACGTATCTGTAAATGTCAGCGTCTGATTAATGGCATTGCCGGTAGCTGCTGCGAATAAAGCCGATGAGTATCCGCCTAAACCGCTTACCTTGATGTCATTGGCTACATATATGTGGTTTAATATAGAGTTTGTTCCGCCTACCAATGCTTCTTCTGTTTCTTTGGTTTCTGTGGTGAGGTTATTGGTCTTACCTGTTACCAAAGCGTTATATATCTTAGCATAGGTACCGGCACGCAAACGAATGCCGCGTGTGTTGGCTGTCGATCCGTTACCAATCAGTGTGAGGTTGGCCAATGTGGGTTGTGAGATAGGAGTTGCTGCTGCATTGCTTCCCAAGTTGTCGGCTTCAATCAGACAGTCGCACTCATAACCCAGTGCGGTGCTTGGTTGTTGGTAAGCAACGAGGAACTGACCTTTACCGTTCCAACCTTCAGTCCAGTCGAACGAGTCGTCGCTACAGCTGGTTGCCACAAGGTATTTCACGTTTACCGATCCGCCGAAGAACTCAAATCCGTCATCAGATCCTTTGTAGGCTTGCAGGTATTCAACGGTTGTACCGTTACCCACGCCGTAGAATGATACGCCGTTAGCTTCTTTCTCTTCGCTGAAAGCATAACCGGTGTACTCCAAACGGATGTAGCGAAGTGTTCCCGAGTTGTCGGCATCATTGGTTCCGCCATAAGTTGCGTCACCGATTTCTGATTTTGAAGTAGCTCCCAGGTTGGTGTGTGCATATCCGCAAATGTGTATGCCGCCCCATGCTCCGGGTTCTTTCTTCTCAGAAGTCATCACGATGGGTGAACTAGCTGTTCCCTGTGCATCAATTTTACCGCCTTGTTCAATAAGGATGTAATCTACTATATTATCGTTCTTGGCAATAACAGTTACGCCGGCTTCGATTTTAAGTGTAGCACCGCTCTTCACGGTATATCCGCCTGTCAGGTAGTACACCTTGTTGGCTGTCAGTGTTTTGGTACCGCTGGTAAGTGAACCTTCCAGTGTTTCCGACTGTTGCACAGCGTTGCTGGCTAGTGTCCAACCGGCTGTCCAATCGTTGCTACTACTTACGGCTCCTTTATAAGTGGCTTTGGTGAAGAAGCTGTTTACGGTGCTCATGTCTTTACCACCGTCAATGGTACCGATGTAGTTACTGGTCAACGAAATAATTTTGCTGATGCCGTTGTTGGTATTGCCGGTGAAAAGAGCTTCTGTATAACCGTTGCTGCTGGTGCCTACACCGCTTTCCATATACACATAGTCGAGCACGGAAGTACCGTTAACCAATGCCGTTTCTGTTTCAACGGTTTCAGTGGTCAAGCAGCTGGTTTTTCCTTTTACCAACGTGTTGTATATTTTAGCCTGAGTACCGGCACGCAGACGAATACCGCGTTTGTTGGCTGTGGATGAGTTACCCACCAATGTCATGTTAGCCAATATGGGTGCTGAAACAGGAGTTGCAGCAGCGTTCTTGCCGTTGTTGTCAGCTTCAATGAGACAGTCGCAGTCGTAACCGATGGTCGTTTTGTCGCCCTGATAACCAACCAGGAATTGTCCGTAACCGTTCCAACCTTCAGTCCAGTCGAATGAGTCATCGCTACAGTCAGTTGCCACGAGGTATTTCACGTTTACCGATCCGCCGAAGAATTCAAATCCGTCGTCAGAACCTTTGTAAGCTTGCAGGTATTCAACGGTTGTACCGTTACCTACACCGTAGAATGATACGCCGTTAGCTTCTTTCTCTTCGCTGAAAGCATAACCGGTGTACTCCAAACGGATGTAGCGAAGTGTTCCTGAGTTGTCGTTCTCAACGCTTCCGCCGTAAGCAGCGTCACCAATTTCTGATTTGGCTCCGGTTCCGGCATTGGTATGTGCATATCCGCAGATGTGCAAACCGCCCCATGCTCCGGCTTCTTTCTTTTCGGAAGTCATGATAATAGGTGAACCGGCAGTACCTTGCGCATCAATTTTAGCTCCTTGTTCAATGAGGATGTAATCAACGATGTCATCGTCTTTGGCTATGATGTTTACGCCCGGCTGAATGGTCAGTGTAGTACCGCTCTTCACGTGGTAACCGCCCGACAGGTAGTAGGTGTTACCGCTTTTCAGCGTGAGGTCTTTGGTGAGTTCGCCGGTTAAGGTCGATCCTGCATCCACTCCGCCCCCGTTATTGGGTTCATCGTTATCGCTGCACGAAGTGAAAGCGAACAGGGTGGCTGCCATGGCCAGTGTTGCTAATTTCCAATTTGTCATTTTCATACGAATAAAAGTTAGTGTTACTTTTTAATTTTTTACTTTAATAATCTATGCTTAGAATTTGTAAGTGAATCCAATCTCAGCACTCATTCCGGGTTTGAAAGATTCTACTTCAACCACCTTGCCTGTACTGGGCACGTCTTGCTTGAAGCGTACGGTACTGTTTAGCAGGTCTTTGAGTTGCACTTTGGCACTGAAATGTTTGTTGAATTCGTAGTTGCCTACAAAGTCGAATGTATGCAAGGCTTGTTGTTCCACATTTCCCAGGTTGTAGATACCCACTGAATGTATGCGGGGACCTTGTACGTTGTACATCATAGCGAGTGACATGCGTCTTTCTTCGCCAAAGCTGGGTGTGTAACTCAGGTCGGCATTGATCAGGTAAGGCGATGCTCCCTGTAGCTGACGCTGACTGTCGGTGTAGATTCCTTCTCCTTCGGGCAGTTTCACGTCGGTGTACATGTATGATCCGTTGATGCCGAAGCGAAGGTTCTTGATAATTTCTTTGCGGATTTCTATTTCTACTCCGGCTGCCATACCGTTATCGGCATTGCGGAAAGAGTGTACGGCCGATCCGCCCGATGATTCTTGTACGCGTTCAATAGGGCTTTCCAATTTCTTGTAGTAACCGGTGATAGAGAACATGTCGCTGCTGTTTTGCGGGAAGAACTCGTAACGGAGGTCGATGTTGTAGTTGTATCCGTTCTTCAGGTTTTCGTTACCGCGTATTTCAGAACTTCCGTATGACTCTTTGTAGAGGAACGGTGCCATTTCAATGAATGAGGGGCGTGTTACGGTTCTGGAAGCCGATAAGCGAAGGCTGTTGGCCGGGTTGAAGTTGTACTTCATGTTCAGGGCAGGGAAGAAGTCGTCCGTATTCAACTCGGAACGTTTCTCGTTGGAAGCATCGTCCCAGTAGCGTACCCATTGGGTAGAGTGTTCGTAACGAACGCCCAGACTAACCAAGAGCGACTGAATGGGGTAGTATTCGGCTTCAGCAAAGGCTGCTGCTATTTCACTGCCTGCGTAGTAGGTGTACTTCGGCTGGAAATCTCGTGTGATGGAGATGGTACCGTTGGCCAGGTTCGACTGGTTGAGGTAGCCGTCCGTATCATAAATATCGGTTATGGTAGGGTTGATGGCGTTGAGGTTGTAATAGAAGCGAGCGGAGGTGAAGTCGCGGTCTTTGTCTTTATAGGTTCCGCCTACCTTAATTTTGTTGCTTTCGCCAAACTTGTAGTTCAGGCGAAGATCGCCTACTACTTCTTTTTCGTCCAACTCACCATAGTATCTCATGGTTTCTTGCTTGTTGAGTTTGAAAAGGCTCAATGCACCGGCATCGTCTTTGCGGAACATTACCTGACGGCGGTCGGGTTCGTCACTTCCGGTTTCGCCGTATGAGGCGCTCCAGTTCAAATCCCATTGCTTGCCGAATTCGTGGTGACCGAGCAACTGATTGTTGAGCAGTGTGTAGGCGTGAAACACGCTGTTGCTACCGATGAGGTTTACCCCTTCTGAGTCATAGCCTTCACGACGCATGTAGGTGTCAACAGCGTTGCGGGCATAGAATAGGGTGTAGTTGATGCGGTCGGCCTTGCGGAAGGTGTAACCCACGCTGGCCAGACCTGCCATTTTCAACTCGGATGTGTATTTGTCATAACTGAATTCGTTGAGGTTGGTGCCTTGTGCGGTAAGGGTGGTTACGTAGGCGTCTTCCAAAATCTGACTGTCGTTGCTGATACCTACGGATGCCAGGAGGCTAAGTCTTTGTCCGTTATTCAGCTTCCAGCTTTTACCAACTCCTAATGATCCGCCAATAACGGGTAGTGAGGTGTTCTTTGAAATGGAGAAGCTGGTACCGAACGGGTCGTTGTTTTTTACGTAGCTGTCTTCGAACTCGCTTTTATTCATGGTAAGCAGGCTTTTGTTGAGGTTGCCTGTGCTGAATAAAGAGCCTTTGCGATCACTGCTGTAGAAGTCTTTGAAAAGTGTGTTTATCTTTCCTCCGGCATTGATGGAAATAGAGAAGAAGTCTTCTCCGGTATTTTCACGCGTACCGATGTCAACGTGTGCTCCCGAGTAATCGGCAAATGCGCCGGCTTCGTACACCTTACTCACGGTGATGTTTTTTACGGTTGAGGTAGGGAAGATGTCGAGGGGGATGAGCTTGTTGTCGGGGTTGGGTGAAGCAATAGGTAGCCCGTTGAGGGTGGTTGTGCTGTAGCGGTCGCCCAGTCCGCGAACAATAAGCTGTCCTGCGCTGGCCAGTGATACGCCGGTGATTTTCTTCACACCGTCGGCTACACTCGATACGCCTTTCAAACTCATTTCTTTCGCTCCCATGTTCTCAATGGCCAACGTAGCTTTCTGGCGCTCCTGCAAGAGGGCTTTCTCGCCTTCGAGGTTTTTACGTGCCACAACGGTTACGTCGCCCAAGACTAGTGACTCGGGTTCCATTTCGAAGTTCAGAACGGTGGGGGTGCTGCCCGATACTTTAATGTTTCTAATCTGGATGGTTTTGTAAGATACGTACTTGATTTCCAGATTGTACGTTCCGTTTTTGAGTCCGGCTAAGTTGTAATTACCATCTAAGTCGGCTATTACACCGATGTTGGTACCCACGATTTGTACGGTGGCTCCGGTGAGGGGTTCTTTGGAGCTTTTATCCCGAATGATTCCTTTGATGTTTTCTGCCATCAGTTGAGTGGATAGCAGACTAAGTAATGTGACAATAAATAAAACTTTTTTTCTAACTGTTTTCATACTTAACTATAATGCGTTTCTTTTTCGATGCAAAGATGCGGGTATGAGATTACAACAGTAAGACGGGTTTTATACATTTAATTGACAGATGTGTTACAGTTTGGTTAAGAAAGGGATGAGGCGGATGCAAAAAAGGCCCGGCCGACAGGGGTACTGTCTGTTCCGGACCTTTCGACTTTAGGTTTGTTTGTATGTGGCTAGATGCCGAAACTAAACTGGTTTATCGTTTCGTAAACAATGCTGGCTATTCCTAAACCGATGATGCCGATGAGGCAGATAATCATGCCTGCTTTGCTGTACACATCACTGCGGAATGTCGCAACAGGTGTTTCATTTTTGTTAATGTACATGGCCTTTACAATGAGCAGGTAGTAGTACAAGGATATAACGGTGTTGACCAACGCAATGAATACCAACAGGTGGAAGCCGCTGCGGAATGCCGACATGAAAATGAAGAACTTACTAAAGAAACCTGCAAACGGTGGAATTCCGGCGAGTGAGAACAAACTCAATGTCATGAGGAATGCCAGTTTGGGGTTGCTTTGGTACAGACCGTTATAGTCGTCCATCTCCAACTTTCCGCTGCGTTGCTCTATAATAGAGATCACAGCAAATACGCCCATGTTGGCTGCCAGATACACCAGTACGTAGTACACCAGTGCGGTCATGCCGTCGGCACTGCCGCCAATAACTCCCAGCATGATGTAACCTGCCTGCGAGATGGCCGAGAAGGCCATGAAGCGTTTCAGGTTTTGCTGACGAATGGCAAAGAGGTTGGCAATGGTGATGGAGGCAATGATCACCCAGTAAAGTACTTCTTGCCACTGTGCTACAATGGGAGCAAATACTTTGATGAGAATAGCCATCAGCACGAATGCGGCCGATCCTTTGGAAATAACGCTGAGGTAGCTGGTTACGGCTGTAGGTGCTCCTTCGTATACATCGGCAGTCCACAAGTGGAAGGGAACCAGCGATATCTTGAATCCCATACCGGCGAAGAAGAATACGAAAGCCATAATCTGCATCGGGTTGCCGTTGATGCCGGTAACGATGTCGTCAAAGTAGAGTGTACCTACTGTTCCATATATTAAGGAGATGCCGTACAGCAACAATCCGCTCGAGAACAGGGCGGTGAGGATGTACTTGGCTCCGGCTTCGGCGGAGTGGTGACGGTATTTGTCGAACGCTACCAATGCAGCCATCGGGATGGAAGCGGTTTCCAATCCGATGAAAAACATCAGGAAGTGGCCTGCCGAGATCATGAAATACATACCCAGCAAGGTGCTCAGGGTTAGCACGTAGAATTCTCCCTGCTTGATGGCGGTGTCTTCACGTGCCAGCCATTCGTGTGCCAACAGGAAGACCAGGAGGGTTCCGATATTGAGTACCGACTTGACAATGGTCATCATCGGCACGTAGTGATACATGCCTCCGAAAGCGTCGGCTGCCGCACCCGGCACCAGGTTGATGAGGGTGTGGATGGTCATTAGCGCTACGGGTAGTATGGTGTTCAGTGTTATTTTACCGTCGCGTTTGTGTGCGTCGGGACTCATGAACAGGTCTGCTACCAGAAGAATCACAATCACGGCAATGAGTGACAGTTCTTCTTTCATATATAAAAATTGTGAGTAATCCATATTCTTGTTTTATGATTAGACGGTGACTGTTTATCGCATTAATTGTGAAACAACCGGTAATACGCTATCACCGATCATGTTACTGATCCACCACGGAGCGAGTCCCAATCCGGCTACCGCAACAATGAGGCAGATCACGGCAAAACGTTCGTCCCACGTAGCATCGGTAAGCTTGAGGTGCTCTTCATTCACCGGGGTGCCATACAGAATTTTTCCAACCAGTCGCAAGATGTACACGGCTGTGATTACAATAGAGGTGGTGGCTAGTATGGTCATGGTGCGGTGAAACGCATCAAAGTGCTGGAATGATCCTACAAAGATAGTCATCTCGGCTACGAATCCGCTGAGTCCGGGTAAACCGAGGTTGGCCAAACCGGCAATGACGTAACACACGCTGAGGAAGGGCATGATTTTCATCAGTCCGCCCAACTGGCGTACGTCACGCGTATGTGTACGACCGTATATCATACCGATCAGGGCGAAGAAAAGAGCGGTCATCAGTCCGTGACTGAGCATTTGCAGTACGGCACCGGTGCTGGCGGTTTGGTTCATCATCAGGATGGCAAACAACACGAGTCCGCAGTGACTAACTGACGAGTAGGCGTTGATGTACTTCAAGTCGGTTTGCACACAAGCACTGAAAGCTCCGTACACAACACTGATACCGGTCAGGATCAGGAAGATCCAGCTTAGTTCGTTGGCTGCTTCGGGCATCAGGTACATGGCGATGCGGAAACATCCGTAACCTCCGAGTTTCATCAATACACCGGCGTGCAACATAGATACGGCTGTTGGTGCCGAAGCATGACCGTCGGGGCTCCAGGTGTGGAAAGGGAAAAGTGCTCCCAATACACCGAATCCCAGGAAAGTAAGCGGGAACCAGATGCATTGTTGTTCGAAGGGGATGTTATGCAAAGCTGCAATCTCCAGCAGGTTCATGGTGCTTGCTCCGCTGCCGAAGTAGATTCCCAGAATGCCGATGAGTAAGAAGGCGGAACCTCCCATCAACATCAGAGTCAGCTTCATGGCCGAATATTCTTTCCGGCCGCTTCCCCATACTCCGATAAGCAGGTACATCGGAATCAATGCTATTTCGTAGAACATGAACATGGTGAAGAGGTCAATGCAGATGAAGAAGCCGAATACACCCATGCTAAGCAGGGTAAACCAGAGGAAGTATTCTTTTGTTTGTACCTTCATCTGCCACGAAGCAAATGTTCCGGTAAATACAATGACAGCACTCAGCAGTAGCATGGCTACCGATATACCGTCTACACCTACCGAGTAGGCTATGTGGAGCGGTGCATACCAAACGGCATCTGCCCGGAAGAGCATTTCGGCCGTGTTGCCCCCGCTGCGTTCGCTCAGATACATGCCGGTAAGCACTACAGACAATACCAGCAATGCCGTACTGCCCGCAACCATCACACCGCGGATGGCTTTAATGCCTTTGGATAACCAGAGGCCTGCCAGCATGACTAAGGGGATTAGTACGAATAAAGATAAGAAGTTCATATCGTTAATACTTTAGAATGTCAATAAAAAGGGTTACAATCAGCGCCAGAGTTCCCAACAGGAACACAAAAGCATATTGCTGCACTTGTCCGCTCTGGAAGTCGCGTATCTCATCACTCGTGGCATGGGTTCCCCAAGCAAGGAAGTCGAAGAAGCCGTCAACTACGTGGCGGTCGAACCAGGCGATAGGGGTGGATATGCAACGGAATATGATTTTGTGTGTTACAAACTGATACACTTCGTCAATGTAAAAGCGGTGTGATGCGGCGGTATGTAAGCCTTTGAAACGCTTACCTAGCTTGTCGGCCACGGGTTGTGAAGAACGGGCGTACATCCATGTGGCGATAGCTATTGAAAGGATAGCAATCAATACGCTGGTTACCGCTACCGTGGCATCCAGATGGATGTGATAGGCTTCACCGTTGCTGCTTACCAAGGTACCAAAAGGAATGAAACCGGCTACACAAGTCACTGCTGCCAGGAAGATCAGCGGGAAAGTCATGGCCAGCGGACTTTCGTGCGGGGTGTGGTGTGCGTGTAGTTCTTTGTTCTCTTTTCCCCAGAAGATGCCGTAGTATAAACGGAACATATAAAAGGCTGTCATGGCGGCTATCACTGTCATCACCCAGCCCATTATCGGACTGTAGTGGAAGCAGGCTGCCAGTATCTCGTCTTTCGAGAAGAATCCGGAGAAAGGAGGTATTCCGGCAATGGCCAGACACGCTATCAGAAAGGTGATATGTGTAACGGGCATGTATTTTCGCAATCCTCCCATTGCACTCATTTCGTTGCTATGCACTGCGTGGATAATACTACCTGCACCCAAGAACAAGAGCGCCTTGAACATGGCGTGAGTGAAGAGGTGGAACATGGATGCCATGTAACCCAAACCGCCTTCGTGCGGGTTCATATCGGTACATACGCCCAATGCTACAATCATAAAACCAATCTGCGAGATGGTAGAGAATGCAAGCACGCGTTTGATGTCGGTCTGCACGCAGGCAATGCTGGCAGCAAAGAAGGCGGTAAATGCACCTACCCAACCGATCACCTCGAGCACTTGCGGAGCATAGGCGATAAACAGCGGGAACATACGGGCTACCAAGTATACACCTGCTACAACCATGGTTGCAGCGTGAATGAGGGCACTGACGGGAGTTGGTCCTTCCATGGCATCGGGCAGCCAGATGTGCAGCGGGAACATGGCACTTTTACCGGCACCACCCACAAACATAAGTCCCAAAGCCAGCGGCAACATGGCTGCTCCACCGGTGAGCAGAGTCATACTGTCGGGCGTAAAGGCGAAAGTACCACCGTAATAACCGTATAGCAAGATACCAATCAGAAAGCCCAAGTCGGCAAAACGAGTCACGATGAAGGCTTTCTTGCTGGCTGCTACAGCCGAAGGCTTGGTGTAGTAGAACCCAATGAGCAGGTAAGAACTGACGCCTACCAATTCCCAGAAAAGATACATCTGGAAGATATTGGTTGCTACTACCAATCCCAACATCGACATGGTGAAGAGGGAAAGGAAAGCGTAATAACGCTGGAATCCTTTTTCTCCTTTCATGTAGCCGAATGAATAAAGGTGTACCATCAATGATACGGTAGAGATAACTACCAGCATCATAACAGAGATAGGGTCTAGCAAGATACCCAGATCAAAATGCAGGGTTTGCGTAAAGGGTAACCAGGTAAAGTTGTAGGGAAGCAGGGTTTCATAAACACCTTCGGCTGTACGGGGACTGGTAAAGTAGAGCCAGGCAGTAGCGTAGCTCAACAAGGTAACCAGTGATAGTGACAGCGTTCCCAACAGTCCTGCATGTGCAGGTTTCATCCATTTTCCTCCTATTCCCAATATTAGAAATGAGAGTAAAGGAAGGATGAGTATCAATATTGTTAATTCCATTGTTCTGAATTTATTCTGTTAGCAATTAAAACTACCATTTCATCTCGTTCAGGTTCTTCACCTGAATGTTGCGGATGTTGCGGTAAATGTTGATCATGATGGCAATCGCAACGGCGGTTTCGGCTGCCGAGATGGCGATTGAAAACAGGGCAAAGAAATGTCCTTCCAATCCGGCCGGAAACAGGAAGCGATTGAACACGGCAAAGTTTATGTCTGTTGCGTTCAGAATCAACTCAATGGATATCAGGATGGCAAGTGTGTTGCGGCGGGTAAAGAAACCGTAAATGCCGGCAAAAAACATGATAGCGGATACTATCAGGTAATATTCCATGTGTATACTCATAATCTTATCGTTTACGTGCAATTAATAATCCGCCTATGATGCAGGCTAACAGTAAAATACTCACTGCCTCGAAAGGTAATATGTAACCGTACTTGTCACTGCCCAATAGTGCGTGGCCAATGGTTTTGATACTGGTTTCAACCGGCGCAATGTCTGTTGTTGGAGTAAACTTATGCGTCAGGGTGATAAACAGAACGATGGCTGCACCGCTCAAAGTTGCAACGAGCCCGGCCAGAAACTTACTGCGTTTCAGGCGTTCGGCGCGGTCACCTTCTCCACTGGTGAGCAGGATGGAGAACACGTACAACACCACGATACCACCGGCGTATACCATGATTTGAACGGAACCCAGAAAAGTGTAACCGAGCAAAAAGTAGATACCTGCCGTTCCGAATAGCACGAATAGCAAGTAGGTAGCCGAACGGAGTATGTGCCGGGTACTTACGGTCATCACCGAGAATACGGAGATGAATATAGCTAGTGCGTAGAATATAATTGTTTCAAAGAATTCCATAACTTATTTTTTATCGATTACTTTACTACCCTCGTTGTTGAGCGTTCTAACAAGTTTGTCGCGGTTAAAGACTGCATGCTCAAATGACTGACCGAAAGTTATGGCATCATGCGGACAAGCATTGACGCAGAGCTGACAGAAAATGCAGGAACCTAAATCATATCGATAGGTTTTCAGTATTTTCTTCTTTTTCCCTTCTTCTGTTTCAATCATTTCACTGATTACCTCTATGGTGTCGTTGGGACAGGCTGTTTGACAGAGTCCGCAAGCTACACAACGGTGTTCGTTGTTCTCGTTGTGGGGCATGATCAGTTCACCGCGGAAACGGTCGAACATTTTCAGTTCGGCACGGTTTTCGGGATATTGCTCGGTTGTTTTGGCACGAAAGAATACCTTGATGGTGGTTTTCATACCGACTAACAAGGATGAGATGCCTTGTATCAAGCCTCCGAAATAGCTGTTTTCATTCTTCATTCTTTTTCCTCCTTATTAGAAATGCAGCCCGAAGACTACGATTAATACCATGATGATAAGGTTGACCAAGCTGATGGGGACAAGGTATTTCCACTCCAGACTGAGTATCTGGTCAATACGCAAACGGGGGAACGTCCACTTGATCCACATAAGCAGGAATACAACAAAGAATGCCTTGCCGAAGAACCAGATGAATCCGGGTATATAATCCATGATTGCATTAAACCCGTCGAGTCCCACTACGTGGAAAGGCATCCATCCTCCTAAGAAGATAGTGGTTGCAACAGAGGCAACAATAAACATGTTAAGGTATTCAGCCAGGTAGAAGAATCCAAAATGCATACCGCTGTATTCGGTATGGTATCCGGCGGTGAGCTCACTCTCTGCTTCAGGCAAGTCGAACGGACCACGGTTGGTTTCGGCATTACCGGCAATGAGGTAGATAACGAATGCTATCAGAGCGGGGATGTGTCCTTTAAAGATAAACCATCCATCTGCCTGGTTGGCTACTATTTCCGAAAACTGCATGCTGCCTGTGAGTACTACCATCGTGAGGATGGATAGTCCGACAGAGAGTTCATAACTGATAATCTGAGCACCGCTTCGCATAGCTCCGATCAATGAAAATTTGTTGTTACTTCCCCAACCTGCCAGCAAGATACCTACCACACCGATTGATGAAGCTGCCAAGAGAAAGAATACACCCACGTTAAAGTCGAGTATCTCCATTCCTTTATTAATGGGTATGCAAGAGAATGCCATAACAGAAGCAATGATGACCATGAAAGGGGCTAGTTCGTACAAGAACTTATCAGCATGCTTTAACTCAATAATTTCTTTGATCAGCATTTTGATTACATCGGCAAAAACTTGTATGCTTCCCCATTTACCTACACGATTCGGCCCCAGGCGGCATTGAAAAAAAGCGCAGACTTTACGCTCCATGTATATGAGAATAACGGCCAGCACTGCATACATGAGCAGAATGCATATGCCTATTGCTACACATTCGATGAACACAGCCAGTCCTTCGGGCATAAGCGAGGTGAGTGTCTGGTGTATCCAACTGGTTACTATACTAAAATCGAACATATAATTGATTTACGTTTGATGATTTGTGTTATTACCTGTATGAATTATCTGTCTATATCGGGCACTACATAATCGAGTGTTCCACCGATAGCGATGAGGTCGGCAATCTTGCTTCCGCGACAGATGGTGTCGACAGTGGAAACCAGAGGAAGACCGGTGCTACGGAAATGTACACGATACGGTGTTTTGTCGCCCCGACTTTCCAAATATACGCCGAACTCGCCGCGACTGCCTTCTACAGCTGTATAATACGAGCCTTCGGGTACGCGGATAATAGGTTTCATCTTTTCCTGGAAGTTACCTTCGGGGATGTTATCAATGAGTTGCTCGATAATTCGCATCGATTCCATGATTTCATCCATACGCACCATGTAACGGGCAAAGCTGTCACCTTCCGTGTATATTATTTCCTTGAAGTCAACTTTGTCATACACTCCGTATGGCATACGCTTACGAACATCACATGCCCAACCCGATGCACGTCCGGTTCCGCCGGTTGCACCGAATGAGATGGCGTCTTCACGACTAAGTACGCCGACACCTTTCAAACGCTGTTGTGCAATCACATTACCGGTAAATACATCGTGGTATTCGTGAATGATACCTCTCAGATAGACGATGAACTCTTTTACACGTTTTACAAAGTTAGGGTGTATATCGTCTTGTACACCTCCAATGGTGTTGTAGTTCATAATCAAGCGGCCACCACAGGTCTCTTCGAAGATATCGAGTATCTTTTCACGATCACGGAAACCGTAGAAGAATGCAGTTAAAGCTCCCAAGTCCATGCAAAGGCAGGAGTAGAATAGTAAATGGGAGTCGATTCGTTGCAGCTCATCCATAATGGTACGGATATACTGTACGCGTTCCGAAACTTCTACGCCCATAGCTCTCTCAATACACATGCACAGGGCATGGCGGTTTTGTTGTGCACCGAGGTAGTCGAGTCTGTCTGTCAATGCCAGTGTTTGCGGGTAAGTGAGACTTTCGCACATTTTCTCAATACCTCGGTGTATGTATCCGCAGTTAGCATCCAGCTTTTTGATATTCTCGCCTTCCAGCGATACACGAAAACGCAGAACTCCGTGTGTTGCGGGGTGTTGAGGTCCTATGTTCACCACATATTCGCGGTCATCGAAGATAATATTTTCTTTGTCCTTTATGCTACCGTCGGGGTTCAATTCCAGTTCGGTGGTGGTATCTATCGTTTCTTCGTTATCCATTCGTAGCGGATTGCGTTCATCCATCGGATCGTCGTCTTTACGCATGGGATATCCTACCCAATCATTGCGTAAAAAGAGGCGGCGCATATCAGGATGCCCGATGAAGCGTATGCCGTAGAAATCATAGACTTCGCGTTCGTTAAACTCTGCGGCTTTCCAAATATCACATACGGAAGGTATTTCCGGATTCTCACGGTCGGTAGTCAATGTTTTGATGGTCATTCTTTCACCTGTCACGGTCGACTCGAGGTGATAAACTACTCCCAGACTGTCTCCCCAGTCCATACCGGTGAGACTTTCAAGGAAGTCCATCTTTTTGTCGTTGTATAATCTTAAAGCTTCATCGTGTAGCTTCTCCAAAGGTATTTCTATGATCTCATTCATCTTTTTTCTCTTTTTTGTTAACACCACCAAAGAATTTTTCAACCTTGACCTTGCGTTGCAATTGCATCAATCCGTAATAAAATGCTTCGGGGCGGGGAGGGCAACCTGGTATGTATACATCTACGGGTAGTATCTTGTCTACTCCGTTCAGTACGTGATAGGACTTCTTGAATGGACCGCCGCTTACTGCACAACCACCTACGGCAACTACGTATTTGGGGTCGGCCATTTGGTCGTAAAGTCGCTTCAGCACGGGAGCCATCTTGTTGGTAATGGTACCGCAAACCATAATCATGTCTGCTTGTCGTGGACTGGCACGTGCTACTTCAAATCCGAAGCGGGCCATGTCATAGCGGGCTGCGCCCAATGACATGAATTCAATACCGCAACAGCTGGTAGCGAAAGTAAGCGGCCACAATGAATTGCTACGTCCCCAGTTAACGACGTCATCCAATGCACCGAGAAAAACGTTGGCTCCACCTTCGTTGAGCTCTTTGACCATTTGTTCCAATGATTCGTTATCAACGAAATCCTCGTAAGGAATCGATTTGATTTTTGGTTTTTTCATTTCCATTCTAATGCTCCTTTCCTCCAGGCATAGGCAAGACCCAGGACTAAGATTACTAAAAAGAATAGGATGCTAACCAGAGCGGCAACACCCAAGTCTTTGGTGATGACTGCCCAAGGAAATAAGAATACGGTTTCTACATCGAACATCAGGAATAGAATAGCAAATAGGTAGTATCCTACTCGGAATTGCATCCATGATTTACCGCGTGTGGGTATACCGCATTCATACGCTTCAGCTTTTTGTGCGTTGTAAGAGCGCGGAGAGATGGCCTTTGCTATGCCTAAAGCTACGGCAACTAAAGCTATTGCCGTTAATAATACAACAACTAATAATACGAAATTCATAATTCAATATACTTAAGATTGAATGATATAATGCTGGGTTACACAGACCTTTAGCCGGTGTAACAATACTGTTCGAAAGAGGGAGGTTGGGATGTTAGATCAGTATCTTCCTCAACCCAAACACATAGTAGGTCTTAAGGCTCGTTGAGCTGAATAGAGGGAGGTGAGGAGGATGATAACATGAAAAAAGAGATTCCGGCTTGTAAGCACAATAGCCATTGACAAAGCGTATGAGTACTTTGTACTGTAGCGTGTAGCACTTGTCTATATGAGCCGCGTCACATGCTAGATGGGAATAGAGGTAACAAAACTGTCTTAATAAGACGGTTTGCATGCTTTGAGCACTACCAATTTCTTCTGCATGGCCGGTGATTGGGGCTGAAGACGACACCTTTGCTGCTGTCATTACTAATGAATGAAGCATAACAACGAATAAAATAAAGATGCCGTATTTAAGTATTTTTTTCATGCTACCCCTTTTCGGGTGCAAATATAGAACTTAATTTGGCTATTTTGTAATCTCTATATATCAAAAAAAGCTTTTTTAGCACTCTTTTTTGTCGCAGATCAATTCTTCTTCCAAAAACCAGGAGTAAAAATCAGCAAGATAGTGAATATTTCCAGGCGGCCGGCAAGCATGAGGAAAGACAATAGCCATTTGGCTGCGTCCGGAAGATGGTTCCAACTATATGCGGGTCCGCAAGTTCCTAATCCAGGTCCTACGCCTCCCATACTTGAAACAACTGTTCCGAATGACTCGATAAATCCTACGCCTAGTAACATCATAATAAGCTGTCCGACGACAAGTACTAATATATATAGAAAGGTAAATGCTAAAACTGAATTTTTAACTGACGGTGAAATAACTTGTTTATTTACTCGAATGGGTAATACGGCATTGGGATGTATCAAGTGCTTAAATTCATTTCTAATAATTTTGGCCAGTACCACCAAACGGATATCTTTTAAACCTCCACTGGTAGATCCGGCACAACCTCCTACTACCATGGTAAAAGCAAGAATACTCCATAAAATCGGCTCCCAAGTCATATAATCTGCAGTCACAAATCCGGTAGTAGTATGCAAAGATGCTACTTGGAAGAGTGCTTTTCGGAATGCTTCTTCCATGCCCATCGGTGAATTCTGTATTAACTTAACTGTGATGAAAAGCGTACAGAGGCCGATTGAGTATAGAAACCATTTCATTTCAGCATCACTGAAGAACTTGCGTACCTTGCCTTTAATCATGAAGAAATAGAGTGTAAAGTTGAGCCCCGATAAAATCATGAAGATAGAAATGACGTATTCTATGTAGGCAGAATTATAGTAGGCAATACTGGCTTGCTTGGTTGAGAAACCGCCTGTTGCTGTTGTGGTAAAGGAATGGCAAACTGCATCAAAGAGGCTCATGCCGCCAAACATCAGAAGGATGGTTTCACTGATGGTAAGTACTAAGTAGATACTCCATAAGAGTTTTGCCGTGACCCCAATACGAGGATGAATTTTATCGTGCGTAGGACCGGTCGCTTCGGCAGCAAATAATTGCATGCTACCTATCCCAAATATGGGTAGCACGGCTATTGTAAAAAAGACAATACCAAGTCCGCCGATCCATTGAATCATGCTTCTCCAAAATAGTAATCCGTGGGGTAAGGATTCAATATTATCGAGAATACTTGCTCCTGTAGTCGTGAAGCCCGACATGGTTTCAAAAAATGCATTTGTTATATCGGGAATGTAACCGCTCAGGTAGAATGGCAGCATACCAAAGATAGTAAAGACAACCCATACTATACTTACAATTACATATCCGTCTCGCTTGCTAAGACTTTTTTCGGCGTTCCTGCCCATTAAGAGCAATAAATTACCCGTAATAAATGTGATACCTGTAGTCAGCAGAAAACTATTCAGATCATCTTCTTGATAATATAGAGAGACTCCGATGCACGATAACAACATGGCTGTTTCAATAAGAATCAGAAACCCCATAATTCGGTAGATCATTTTGGTGTTAAGCATGACAGTCTTTTAGTTGAAGAATTTTTCTATTTTCTTTATCATCATACTTAGGCAGAACACAACGACGTGATCTCCGGCATGTATTAACGTATCACCGGTAACGACAATACCAACTCCGTCTCTGATTAGCCCTCCGATGGTAGTACCTTTGGGGAGGCCGAGATCTTTAACATGATGGCGGGTTATTTTAGAGTCTGCCTTCACTGTAAATTCGGCAACATCTGCATTAGCGAAGGTTAAACTTTTCACGTTCGATACATCAGCATCGAGCATCATTTGATAGATATGTCCGGCAGCAATCATTTTTTTATTGATCACAGTACCGATGTCCAGGCTTTCTGCCATTCCGATGTAGTCAATGTTCTCAACCTCTGCTACGGTTTTGCTTACACCCATTCGTTTGGCAGCTAGGCAAGCCAGAATATTTGTCTCAGAATTACCGGTAAGCGCCACAAATGCTTCTGTGTTTTTCAATCCTTCCTCAGTAAGCAAGTCGAGATCTCTTCCGTCTCCATTGATGATCATGACCTTGTCATCCAACAGTTCGGTTAATCGGTTGCACCGGTTGACGTCTTGTTCTACTATTTTAACCTGCATGTAGTCGGGTACGTATTGAGCCGTTCTTACTGCGATGCGGCCCCCTCCCATGATCATAACATTGCGTACGTCGGCATAATCTTCTTTGCCGGCAATTTTCCGAATATAAGGAATGTATTTACGGGTTGTGGTGAAATAGACAATATCATGTAACTTTATCACATCACTACCGCGTGGGATAATGGTTTCGTTTCCTCTTTTAATGGCTACGATGTGATAGGGGTTGTTGCCGCTACCCAATTGTTGAAGCGAAATGTTTAATATTTCGGCACTCTCTCTCATTTTAGTTCCAATGAGAATCAAGGCGCCTCCGCAAAACTCCCACCATTGTCTGATCCAACTCATTCGCATAGATGAAACAATTTCTTTTGCAGCAAGCATTTCAGGATAGATGAGTGAATCGACTCCTAATTTCTGGAAGAATTCCTTGTTTTTGGGCAGCAGATATTCGTAATTATCAATACGGGCTACTGTCTTTTTAGCCCCCAGATTACTGGCAATCATGCAAGCCGTCATGTTGCGGCTTTCATCGGGTGTAACTGCAATGAATAAATCAGCTTCACTGGCACCTACTTCTTTTAATCCGGAGATGGAAGACGGCGAAGCGCATACAGTCATCAGGTCGAAGTTAGAACCCAATGCGCTCAACTTTTCTTCATCGTCATCAATCAAAATAATATCCTGTTTCTCACGGGATAGTAATTTGGCTAAGTGTGTGCCTACAGCTCCGGCACCCGCAATAATAATTTTCATCGCAATACCTGTTTTTCTTTTAATTCGTTTTCCAAACGATTGTTTTATATTGTCAGGAGGTTCACACCTCTTGATTGTGCATTTGTATAATTGCTTTGCAGATAGCCGGTGCGTCTGTTTCGCACAACGAATGTAGCTCTTGTACACTTCCATGCTCAATAAACAGATCCGGTATACCGATGCGTTTTACATGCGGATAATAATTGTTGTCCGACATAAATTCAAGTACCGCGCTACCCATACCTCCTTTAATCACTCCATCTTCTACGGTAATTACTTTCTTGAATTGTCGGCCAACTTCGTGCAACAATTCTTCATCAAGTGGTTTGAGGTACCTCAAATCGTAATGAGCAATTGAAATACCTTCTTTTGTTGCCATATTAATAGCCTCTGCTGCTGCTTTACCGATTGGACCGATTGTTATGACGGCAATTTCGTTGCCATCTGTGAGTTTACGACCTTTACCAACCGGAATCTCTTCCAATGGACATTCCCAATCTGTAAGTGATCCTCTTCCTCTCGGATAACGGATCACAAACGGCCCTTTATCGGGTAGTTGAGCGGTGTACATCATTCTTCTGAGTTCATGTTCATCAAAAGGTGATGCAATAGTCAAATTGGGTATTGGCCTTAAGTAGGCCATGTCGAACACGCCGTGATGCGTAGGTCCGTCTTCTCCAACCAGTCCCGCTCTATCCAGACAAAAGATTACGTGTAGCTTTTGAATTGCCACGTCGTGAATAATATTATCGTATGCCCGTTGCATGAACGAAGAATATATGTTGCAGAAAGGTATTAGTCCGTCTTTGGCCATTCCTCCTGAGAAAGTGACAGCGTGCCCCTCGGCTATACCGACATCAAATGCTTTATCTGGCATTTTATCCATTAATATATTCATGGAACAGCCTGTAGGCATGGCTGGAGTTACCCCGATGATTTTGTCATTCATAGATGCCAGCTCAACCAACGTATTGCCAAACACTTCCTGAAAGAGAGGAGGCATTCCGTTTGTGTTAGCCACAAAACGTTCACCCGTCTGCGGATCAAACTTGCCGGGTGCATGCCACAAAGTAGCCTGCTTCTCTGCCGGTTCAAATCCTTTTCCTTTAATAGTATGCAAGTGTAATATTTTGGGTCCTTGCATGTCTTTTATATCATGAAGTATCCGGGTGAGGTTCTTTACATCGTGCCCGTTAATAGGGCCGAAATAACGAATATTCATGCCTTCAAATATGTTTTGTTGCTGAGCCAACATAGACTTGAGGCTGTTGGCAAAGCGTATGAGGCTTTTTCTTCGTGATTCGTTCAAAACCCCCATTTTGAATAACATCTTAGATGCTTCAAATCGTAACCGATTATAACGGTTGGATGTAGTGAGGTTAAACAGATACTCCTTCATCCCTCCAACACTGCGGTCGATAGACATATTGTTATCATTGAGTATAATCAATAAGTTGTTGGGAGTTGATGAAGCATTGTTGAGACCCTCAAAAGCAAGTCCGCCGCTCATGGAACCGTCACCAATAACAGCAATCACATGCCGTTTACGATCTCCTTTTTTCTGAGCGGCTACTGCCATGCCCAGAGCTGCAGAAATAGAGTTTGATGCATGTCCGCATGTAAATGTATCATATTCACTTTCCTCGGGTGAGGGGAAAGGACGAATGCCTTTGAATTTACGATTAGTTGAAAAGACTTCTCGCCGGCCTGTTAGAATTTTATGTGCGTATGCCTGATGCCCAACATCCCATACGATGCGGTCGTAAGGGGTATTGTAAACGTAATGCAGAGCAACTGTGAGTTCTACGACTCCCAGGCTGGCTGCAAAATGTCCTGGGTTACAGGACAGTTCTTTTATGATGTCTTGCCTAAGTTCTTCACATACCAAAGGAAGCTCATTCAGGGTCAGTTTACGTAAGTCTTCCGGATATGAAATGAATTTTAGCAAGTTATGTATTTGCTCGTTTTCCATTATATGGCCAAAATTTACTGCAAAATTAGTATAAATAAGTCGAAGTATGCTCTTTTAAGGCATAATTTTATAGCAATGTGACTTACTGTCATTCCTAATCCTGCATTTTAAATGAATTCATGCATTGTTCTGAATTTATTGCCTTATTTTTGTCACACGAAAATGATAAATAGCCTATAGAATGGAACTAATTACAAAAGTTGAGTACGGTAAAGCGCCTTTCAAAATCAGTCACTTGTCGAAATCTTTGTTACTGGGTTCATGTTTTGCCGAAAATATAGGTTGCCTGATGAGGGAGAATAAGTTCGACTGCGATGTCAATCCGTTTGGTATTCTATACAATCCGCTATCTGTGTCGAAAGCTCTTGACGATATTATTGCGTGTAAGCACTACGGACCCGATGATTTGTTCTTTCACCAAGAATGTTACCATAGCTATATGCACCATGGAAGTTTCTCGGCGACCAATCAGGAAATAGTACTTGATACTATCAATACCCGTCTGAGCAAAGCATCTCAACGATTGGCACAAACAGAAGTGCTTATTATCACGTTTGGCACAGCATGGGTGTATTATCTGCAAAGCACTCGGGAAGTTGTGTCAAATTGCCATAAGATGCCTGCAAAAAAATTTGTAAGAGAAAAGTTAACGGTAAACGACATTGTGGAAACCTATTCTTCGCTGATTGCTAAGCTGCAGCAATGTTCTCCTAATCTGCGCCTATTGTTTACGGTGAGCCCTATCAGGCATGTGAAAGACGGCTTGCATGAAAATCAATTAAGCAAGGCAACACTTCTTTTAGCGGTTGACGAATTAACAAGAAGGTTTCCCGAACAAATTTCTTACTTCCCTGCTTATGAAATTGTAATGGATGAACTGAGGGATTATCGTTTCTACGCCGATGATATGGTTCATCCTTCTGCATTAGCAATTCAATATATATGGGAGCGTTTTTGTGAATTGTATTTTTCGGCTGACACGCTTCAATTAATGAAGGAATGTAGCAATCTGGCTCGAGCATTAGCTCACAGACCTCTGAAGCCCGATTCGACAGAGTATAAAAGATTTTTAGGACAAATAGTGTTAAAAATCGAGCAACTTAACGAAAAATACCCGTACTTAGATTTGAAAAAAGAATTAGAACAATGTTATATACAATTGAATCAATAGCAAAACTGATTGACGCCAAGTGCATGGTTCATGCCGAGGCACACATTGATTGGTTACTTACCGATAGTCGCTCTTTATGTTTTCCGGAGACTACCTTGTTTTTCGCTTTATCAACGAAACGTAACGATGGCTCCAAGTATATTCCCGATTTGTATGCTCGTGGAGTACGTAACTTTGTAGTAAGCAAACTGCCTGAGAACAAGGATGAATACCCGGATTCTAATTTTCTGGTAGTGAGCAATCCGCTGAAAGCTTTGCAAAAACTGGCAGAGTTACACCGCCAGAAATTTCAGGTTCCCGTTATCGGAATTACCGGAAGCAATGGTAAAACCATTGTGAAAGAGTGGCTTCATCAGCTACTTAGTCCGGAACGTACTATTGTGAGATCACCCCGAAGTTATAATTCGCAGATAGGGGTACCCATCTCCGTGTGGCAGATGAACGAATCTACCGAATTGGGAATCTTTGAGGCGGGTATCTCTGAAGTAGGAGAGATGCGGGCATTGCAAAATATCATCAGACCTACCATAGGAGTGTTGACCAATATAGGCGGTGCTCATCAGGAAAACTTCTTCTCGTTGCAGGAGAAGTGCATGGAGAAGCTCTTGCTTTTTAAAGATTGCGAGGTTCTTGTTTACAACGGCGACAATGAACTGTTGAGCAATTGTGTTGCCAAATCCATGCTTACTGCCCGTGAAATTGCTTGGTCATGTGTGGACATGGAGAAGCCGCTCTACATCAGTAGTATCAAAAAGGAAGCCGACTGTACGGTTATCTCCTATCGTTATCTGGAGATGGATAATACCTTCACCATTCCTTTTATTGATGATGCGTCAATAGAAAACTCACTGAACTGCTTAGCCGTTTGTCTATACCTCATGCTATCTCCCGAACAAATTACGGAACGTATGCAACAGCTCGAACCTGTTGCCATGCGCCTGGAAGTAAAGGAAGGAAAGAATAACTGTGTGCTGATTAACGATAGTTACAATTCAGACTTGGCTTCGCTGGATATTGCCCTTGATTTTGTTTATAGACGTTCTTTGTCGAAGGGGCTCAAACGTACCTTGATTTTGTCGGATATGCTTGAAACGGGACAAAGCGTAACTACCCTTTACCGTAAGGTGGCACAGTTGGTTCATAGTCGCGGCATCGAAAAGATAATAGGTGTTGGAGAGGATATCTCTTCGTGTGCAGACCGCTTTGATGTGGAGAAGTATTTCTTTCAGGATACAGAATCATTGTTGCACTCAGATGTAATTAAGAATCTCCGTAATGAAATCATTCTGATTAAAGGCTCTAGAAACTTTGAGTTTGACACCGTATCCGAACGATTAGAACTGAAGGTGCATGAAACAATTCTTGAAATAAATCTGAATGCCTTGGTTGGTAATCTAAACTATTACCGTTCTAAACTGAAACCCGAAACGAAAATCGTTTGCATGGTTAAAGCATTTGCTTACGGCGCCGGTTCGTACGAAGTTGCTAAAACGTTGCAAGAACACAGGGTTGATTATCAAGCAGTAGCTGTAGCCGACGAAGGTTCCGAACTTCGCAAGGCTGGCATTACCGGATCAATCATTATTATGAACCCAGAAATGACAGCTTTTAAAACGTTGTTCGATTACAAACTGGAACCTGAGGTTTATAGTTTTCATCTGCTCGATGCTTTAATTAAAGAGGCTGAAAAAGAAGGTATAACCAATTTCCCCATACACATTAAGCTGGATACTGGTATGCACAGGCTCGGTTTTGCTCCGCAGGATGTGCCGGCGTTGATTAAACGTTTGAAAGGTAAGAATGCTGTAATTCCACGTTCTGTCTTTTCGCACATGGTGGGCAGTGACAGTGAACAGTTTGATGCATTTACCCGTAAACAAATTGCTGCGTTCGAAGAAGCCTCTACACTTTTACAAAATGCCTTTCCGCATAAAATACTTCGTCATATCTGCAATTCAGCCGGTATTGAACGCTTTCCGGAAGCACAGTATGACATGGTGCGTTTGGGTATCGGTTTATATGGCGTTAGTCCCATCGACAATTCCATTATAAATAATGTAAGCACATTGAAAACAACCATTCTGCAGATACGCAACGTGCCGGCCGATGATACGGTGGGCTACAGTCGTAAAGGCCATCTGACCCGTGATTCGCGCATTGCTGCCATTCCGATAGGCTATGCCGACGGACTGAACCGACATTTGGGAAATGGAAAAGGATATTGCCTTGTTAACGGTCAGAAAGCCCCTTATGTAGGCAATATCTGTATGGATGTGTGCATGGTTGACGTTACCGGAATTGATTGCAAGGAAGGTGATCCGGTTATTATATTCGGAGACGAATTACCCATAACGGTACTTTCGGATTTGCTGGAAACCATTCCGTACGAGGTGCTCACCAGCGTGTCGTCGAGGGTGAAACGAATCTATTTCCAAGATTAATATTCTATGCTTTAAACTTAGGAAATAAAAAACTTGGTGACATGCTTGCTTTTACCTAGTTTTGTGTGATTATAACTTATGTATCTACCTAATAATCTGAATGTATGGTTAATGAATTAGTGATTTTAGGCTTTATTCCCAGTGGATCGGAGTTTTTGATTCTGGCACTGCTGATTTTGTTATTCTTTGGAGGAAGAAAAATTCCTGAGTTGATGAAGGGATTGGGCAAAGGCGTAAAGAGTTTCAAAGAAGGAGTCAACGAGGCCAAAGAAGAGATCAACAAAGCGAAAGAAGATGTTGAGAAACCGGCTGATGATACGACGAACGAGAAGAAAGACTAGCAATGGCAGAAATGACCTTTTGGGATCATTTGGATGAATTGCGGAAAGTACTGTTTCGCATCTTGGGAGTTTGGTTTGTTCTGGCAATTGGTTATTTCATTGCCATGCCTTGGTTGTTTGACCATGTGATACTGGCTCCCTGCCACAATGATTTTGTTTTTTACTCATTGTTACGGTCTATCGGAGAATCGCTTAACCTGACGGATGATTTCTTTACGCGAGAATTCTCCGTCAAGTTGGTTAACATCAACCTGGCCGCTCCATTTTTTATCCACATGTCTACCGCATTCTGGATGTCGGTTGTCACAGCCATGCCCTATCTTTTCTGGGAAATCTGGAAATTTGTTAGTCCGGCTCTGTATCCCCACGAACAGAAGGGTGTGCGCAAAACATTGATTTTAGGCGCCATGATGTTTTTTATTGGCGTGTTGATGGGTTATTTTATGGTTTATCCGTTGACGTTGCGCTTCCTAACAACGTATGAGCTGAGTGCCGAAATTGTGAACCAAATATCGCTGAACTCATACATTGACAATTTCATGGTATTGGTGTTGTGCATGGGACTAGCGTTTGAACTGCCACTTGTTACCTGGTTGCTCTCCCTCTTGGGGTTAGTGAACAAAACTTTTCTTCGCAAATACCGCAAGCACGCCATTATTATTATTGTTGCGGTAGCCGCCATTATTACTCCTACCGGCGACCCATTTACCCTGAGTGTGGTTTCCATTCCCCTAATCATTTTATATGAACTAAGCATCCTGCTGATAAAAGACAAAGATTCGCTACCTTTGCCAAATGATTGATGAAGTAAAAGAATACTATGACATATTGTTGGCACTTTGTGAGGCAGAGGAAACTTCGCTGAGTGCTCGCTACCGACAGTTGCGTGACATGCTGGAACGTATTTGTCGTTTATACATGAAAGACGAAAGTCTTCAGATGACCGATTTAGCTGCACGAATCAGCTTTCTGTCGTCTTGCGTTTCGTTAGATAGTGCAGAACAAAACAAGCTACACACGTTCAGGGTTACATCCAATGCCATACTCAACCATGAGTTGGCTCCAACGAAAGAACTCTTCCTTCGTGATGTGAAAACGTTGAGCTACCTGCTCCGGAAATTGACGAGCCAAGATATTCCATCCAAACTCTACAACCTCTTACCTAAGCTACAGCCGACTTCCGTCAAACAGACCTCAACACGCAAGCAATTCAGCAGAATGAGGGTGTGTTTTCAATATGCCGATGACACTTTTCTACATGTGATGCCTGTTGATGAAGTATCCGATGAATGTCTTCGTGTACGTTATAATGAGCCTCAGGTAAATGAAGAATTTGCTGAAACCTGCAAGCTGTTGTGGACGCATGCGCAGTTGAATCTGCTGGATGTACGTGTTGGTGAAGATGGCGTATTGCTTCCTGCTTTTATTGTTTTGGAACCCGATTACCTGATAGATATCAGCTCATTGGCAGAATGCTTTCGAGATTACGGTCATCACCCGGCCAATTACCTGTTAAGCAGACTTCAACCCATAGACAATGCGCGGCCTTTGCTGCTGGGAAATATCGCCAACCTCTTTCTGGATGAATGGATACATGCGGATGGAGAGGTTGACTACATCAGCAGCATGAAAAAGGCGTTTCGCCGGTACCCCATTGAATTGGCTGCTTGTAGTGAGTTGACAGACAAAGAGCGTGAGCGTCAATTCTTTGATGATTGCAAGATGCATTTTGAAAACATTCGTCGCATGGTGACCGATACCTTTGCTTCGCCCGGTTACGACCTGAATAAAAAAGATGCTGTGCTCGAGCCGGCCTATATTTGTGAAGCTTTGGGGCTGCAAGGACGCCTCGATTATATGCAACGCGATATGCGTTCGTTTATTGAGATGAAGTCGGGCAAGGCCGATGAATACGCTATAAAAGGAAAGATAGAGCCAAAAGAAAATAACTTGGTACAAATGTTGCTATACCAAGCGGTGCTGCAATATTCCATGGGAGTAGATCACCGTAAAGTGCGTCCTTATTTACTCTACACCCGCTATCCGTTGCTCTATCCGGCACGTACCTCCTGGGCGCTGGTGCGACGTGCCATTAACCTGAGAAACCGCATTGTTGCAAATGAATTCGGTGTACAGTTGCATAATAATATAGAATACACCGGTAACCTGTTGGAGCAAATCAATGCGAACACATTGAATGAGAAACATCTTTCAGGTCGGTTCTGGGAACAATACCTGGCACCTTCTATTGACGGTTTCCGTGGAGAGCTGCAACAGCTTACCTCCATCGAAAAAGCTTATTACCTAACCGTTTATAACTTCATCACCAAAGAACAGTATACCGCAAAATCGGGTGATATTGATTACGAAGGTCGTGCCGGAGCAGCTGCGTTGTGGCTCGCCTCATTGTCCGAGAAACTCGAAGCAGGTGAGATTCTGCATCGTTTAACCATTGTTGAGAACCACGCTGCCGATGAACACAAAGCATCGCTTACTCTAGCTATTCCCGAAGCCGACTGCTGTGAAGTTGATGCAGAGGTGGCGTTGCCTAATTTCAGGCAAGGAGATGCTGTTGTTTTGTATCAGCGAAACAACGATGCCGATAAGGTTACCAACCAAATGGTTTTTAAAGGTAATATTGAATACATTGACGAACATTGTGTGAAAGTACGGCTGCGTGCTTCGCAACAAAATCCTTCGGTGATTCCGGCCGATAGTCTCTATGCGCTGGAACACGACGTCATGGATACCATTTTCCGAAGCATGTATATGGGACTGTCGGCTTTTGCGCGTGCCACGAAAGAAAGGCGTGACTTGCTTCTCTTTCAGCGCCTGCCTCAGTTTAGCACGGCTTATGATGAACAGATCGTGCATGCATCGACCGACTTTGATCGTGTTGCGTGGAAAGCATTGGCTGCCCAAGATTATTTCCTGTTGGTTGGTCCTCCGGGAACGGGCAAAACATCGCGAGCTTTGCGCTTGATGGTTGAACGCTTTCGGGAAAATCCTGAGGTACATATTCTGCTGATGGCCTATACCAATAGAGCCGTTGATGAAATATGTAAGGCCTTGTCGGCCATCACACCTGCTGTTGACTTCATCCGTGTTGGTAGCGAATTATCTTGTGATGCCGCTTACAGAAATCACCTGATGGAGAATGAGCTGGCGCTTTGCACCCGTCGATCGGAAGTGGTAGAGCGCATGGTTTCCTGCCGGATATTTGTGGGGACAGTGGCTTCCATAGCCGCCAAACCCGAATTGTTCCGCCTTAAAACCTTTGACGTGGCAATTGTTGATGAGGCTACTCAAATACTGGAACCTCACTTGCTGGGCATACTGTGCGCCCGTAATGCAGCCGGCTCCAATGCAATTGGAAAATTTATCCTCATAGGCGATTACAAACAGTTGCCGGCCGTGGTTCAGCAAAGCGATGTTCACTCCGAAATACACGAAGACAGTTTGCGTTCGGCCGGACTTGTGAATCTCAAAGAATCTTTGTTTGAGCGCCTACACCGTGCCTGCCTCTCTGCACCGGTAAAGGAGCAGGCGGTTGACCAGCTGTGCCGACAAGGCAGAATGAATCCGGAGGTTGCTCTGTTTCCGAACGAGGCCTTTTATGGTGGAAAATTGGTCTCAATAGGTCTTCCGCATCAAGTCGACGAGATTTTGCCGGCCGATACGCTGACGGAGGACAAACTCAACGCACTAATAACTCATCGCGTAGCTTTTCTTCCCTCAGAACCAAATAAGCAAGGAGCATCTGTTAAGGTGAACTACTGTGAAGCCCGCTTGTGTGCTCAATTGGCGCGGAAAGTGTTTGAGCAGTATCAAAACACATTCAATCCTTCTTTTACACTGGGCATTATTACACCCTACCGCAGTCAGATTGCGCTAATCAAAAAAGAGCTTTGTCTGATGGGCATCCCTCAGCTGAACTCCATATTGGTTGATACGGTAGAACGATTTCAAGGAAGCGAACGCGATGTTATTATCTATTCTTTCTGTGTGAATCAACCCTATCAGCTTCGTTTCTTGTCGAACCTGATGGAAGAAGACGGAGTAGCAGTTGACAGAAAATTGAATGTGGCTTTAACGCGTGCCCGAAAACAAATGTTCATAATGGGCGTGCCTCAATTGTTGGCTCTGAATCCGATCTATAAAAAGCTGCTTAATTTTATCAAAATGAAAGCAGATTTTACATAAATACGGAGTAATTAGGTTTTATTCTGTCTTTATGCGGTTTGTTAACACTTCCGTATTGCCAAAACCTCTATATTTGCACTACGTTTTTTTCATAGAGATTTAGATTTAAGGTTAGAAGAATTGTGGAAGTCGTGAGACTTCCCTTTTTTTTGCCTTAAGCCTCCTCTTTCTTTTATAGATTGAAGGGGGCTCAAAAAGTCCTTTCGTGAGAAAGGGCTTTTTTATTGATATATGCCGATTCCGGATCATACCGCTACATAAAAAGTATGAAAAAAAGTATCACCAAGTATCACCAACTTGCTAACAGATTGATTTTCAGGTCGTTGAAGTGTGATACTTGCCTAAAAAAAGCCTCACCAAGTATCACCAAGTATCACCACATTTTTTTGCAATGATTCCTTACAGTATAACACTGATTAAATCCTTTACATAAAGAATTTCAGCCAGCATGCTTATGCGATTTATTTTGCTTGTCTTACCCTAGAAAAAGTTGACTCTAAAATTCCTTAAAAGATGAGTGATATATCTAAGAGTCGTCGTGTTTTTGATACCGCATTTAAAATGTCGGTAGTTGCAGAGTTTCTTCAGGGTACACATAGCAAACGTTCTTTGTGTAATAAATATTCCATTCCCAGTACAAGTACATTACGGAGTTGGATTCGTATCTTTGCTCCGGATAATGAACTACATGATACGCCCATGCCAAAGAAACCTCAGAGTGAGAACGAAGAAATCTTAGCCTTGCGTCGTCTTCTTCAAGAAAAAGAATTGTGCTTGAAGCGTGAAAAGATGCGTGCTGATTTCTTAGATGAAATGATTAATGTAGCCGAAGAAAAGTTTCAGCTTCCTATTCGAAAAAAAGCTGGCACCAAACGGTAAAACAGCTTCACGCAAAGAATCCCTCTTATCATGTGGGAGCTCTTTGCGGACTGTTTGGTGCTTCTAAGCAAGCTTATTACCAACACGTAGATGATAACATCAAATCTCTTGCCCTCTGCCGTTTCATTATTGAGTTCGCTCAAGATATTCGGGGAAAAGCCGCTGCCATAGGTGGTGAGAAACTCTGGGTGATGTACAACCAATACTTCGGTAAAGATTACAGCATCGGCCGTGATGTTTTTTTGAAAGTACTCAAGCAACACAACCTGATGCTCAAAGCGCCCAAGAGAAGTTGCCGTACCACCGATTCGACTCACGGTTTACCGACTTACCCTAACCTAATCAAGGATCTGACTATCAACAGGTCCAATCAAGTCTGGGTGAGCGACATAACCTATATTCGTTTACGGGAAGATGAATTTTGTTTTCTCTCCCTTATAACAGATGCCTACGACCATGAGATTGTAGGTGCTTACGTAGGCCCTACGCTGGCTGCTATTCACACCATAGAGGCTCTTAAGCAATCTTATAAAAACAGAAGTATACAACAGGGAGATTCATTGATTCATCACTCAGATCGAGGGGTGCAGTACGCAAGCTTTGGGTATATAAATGAATTGAGGCAAAAAGGAATAAGGATTAGTATGACCCAGAATGGAGATCCTAAAGAGAATGCCATAGCAGAAAGGGTAAATGGCATTCTCAAAAAGGAATTCCTTAATCAATATTCCTTTCAAACGATAGAGCAAGTCAGGCAAGCGGTACAGGAAGCTGTCACATTCTACAATACTAAACGACCTCATAGAAGTTTGGATATGCTGACTCCTGAACAAGCTTATGGTAAGACGGGGCTCATCAAGAAGCGGTGGAGAAGTTATAAGGATAAATACAGAGATCCTTGCCCGCAATAAGAAGAAAAAACTATCTTTGCTTTCAAAAGAGTGAACCGGGTTCTGTTTAGCACTTGAATGAAACAAACCCGGATGGATGCAAACAGCTCCTCACGTTTAAATATTTTAAGCCTAGAAGAGAGCTGTCAATCCAAGTTAGGGACTAGAAAGAAGCTAGTCAACCTGAGTTAGAGATTTAAATTATAACCTGTCAACTTCAGATAGGGATAAGAGACGTTTAGTCAACCTATATTAGGTTATTACAGCTGGTGAGCCATTCTCGTCTCCATCCGGATGTACACAGTTTGTACACCCCCATGTATAGGTTGTGTAGACCCGGGTGTACAAGCATCCTACACCCGGGTTTACACAAAGATTTGCTACCAGCAAAATTTATTGGCGCCATACGGCAAATAAAAAATCCCCCGACTATTTGCAGCGAACTGCAATAGCCGGAGGACTTTATGATTCTTTATGGAGAAGTATTATTCTACCACGATTGGTTTGTAGTGAGGAACCAATGTTTTCATTACGATCCATCCAATGAGATAAGCTACCGCACAGATAGAGAAAATAATGAAATAGCCCGATTCAATTCCTTCGAAGCCCATGAATTTCATGTTGGTTGTTTCTGCATGGTCAAATAAAAGACCCGATCCTTTATTGATAAGGAAAGAACCAACACCACCTGCCATACCGCCAATGCCTGTAATGGTAGCAATAGCCGATTTGGGGAACATATCACCTACGGTTGAGAAGATGTTGGCCGACCATGCCTGGTGGGCTGCACCTGCAATACCGATGATGATAACCGGATACCAATAAGAAATGTGTCCCAATGGTTGTGCTGCAAGAGCCAATAGCGGGAAAAATGCAAAGATAAGCATAGAGCGCATACGGCCTGCATACGGGTTCATTCCTTTCTTATCAACGAAGTAAGTAGGCAACCATCCGCCAATGATTGAAAGCAATGTGATGGCGTATAGAACAAATAGAGCCAACTGGCTTTCGAAATCAGAAGATTTCATTCCGTATACCGAGCTCAGGTAGGCCGGTGTCCAGAATAAGAAGAACCACCAAACGCCATCGGTCATGAATTTACCAAAGGCAAACGCCCATGTCTGCTTGAATTTGAAACATTCGGCAAAAGTGAGCTTGCGTTGTGCTTTAGCCGGTTCACCGTTAACAGAAGCCGCTTGTGTATCGTCTTTGTCTTGTTGAATGTAAGTGAGCTCGGCAGCATTTACTTTGGGGTGAACTTCGGGCTTTTTATATACGAGTACCCAGAATCCCATCCAGATGAAGCCTAGCGCACCGATAATGATGAAAGCCATTTCCCAGCCAAAATGCTCGGCAATAATCGGAATAGTAACAGGTGCAGCAAGAGCGCCTACGGTAGCGCCTGCATTGAAAATACTGGTTGAAAGTGCTCTGTCTTTCTTGGGAAAATACTCGGCAGTTGCCTTAATTGCAGCGGGGAAGTTACCGGCTTCACCCACAGCAAGTACAAAACGAGCGAAGATAAACAGTGTAACGCTGACAGATACTACCATGGAAGCATCTCCTACGGTTGCAATCGCTTCTTTGGCGCCTTCAAAACCTAGCAGCCATTGGCCTGTAGTAACACCAGACGTTGCTATACCGCAAAAAGCATGAAGACATGCACCGATAGACCAAACACCAATTGCCCATAAGAAGCCTTTTTTTGTGTCCAACCAATCGACTATGCGACCTGCAAAAAGCATACTGGCAGCATAGAAAATTGAAAAAAGAGCCGTAATATTACCATAGTCATCATTTGTCCAATGGAACTCGGGGGCGATAAAGTCTTTCCATGTCAGCGACAAGACTTGTCGGTCCAGGTAGTTAACTGTAGTGGCAAAGAACAACATGGCGCAAATGGTCCATCTGTAGTTCGTCATTTTTTCATTTACTTTCTGAAATGTACTCATGATAGTTAATTTAAAATTATATAGTTTTTATCTGTTGCCAAAATTAGTTATAATTTGATGTAAATCAACTATAAATATTGCTTAATTTAGTGTATAAATTGACCGAAGTAGTGCAAAATCGTTCGCGATAACGAAGACAATCGTTAGCGTACACGAGAAAATGTAATTAATACACCTTTTAAAACGAAAAATACACAAATGTGTATAAACAAGGTATTATCTTTGTATAATGGCAAGAAATCTATTACCTAATTAATTTAAAGAAAAGATGAATAAACTAATTTGTAACCTACTTATGATGGGAGCTGTGGTTAGCTCTTTGCAAGTCAGCGCCCAGAAAGTTGACGAACAGCTTCCGTGGTCTGTGCGTATGACCGAATCGGAAATGATTCGTTGTCCGGAGTCTTGGCAACTCGACTTTCAACCTAGTTTGAAGTGGGATTATTGTCACGGACTTGAATTACAGGCCATGCTTGATGTGTATGATGCTTACGGTGACAAGAAGATATATGATTATGCTTATGCCTACGCCGATACTATGATTCAGGCCGACGGGAGTATCAAAACTTACAAATTAAGTGAGTATAACATTGACCGTTTAAACTCGGGCAAGTTTTTATTTCGCATCTTCGAACAATCAAAAGAAGAGAAGTTCCAGAAAGCCATTGATTTACTTAGAAGTCAGCTCGATACACATCCACGGAATGCCGATGGTGGTTTTTGGCACAAAAAAATATATCCTAACCAAATGTGGCTCGACGGACTTTACATGGGAGCACCTTTCTACGCTGAGTATGCGTTCAGAAATAGCCGTCCCCAAGATTATAAAGATGTAGTCAACCAATTCATTACCGTGGCACGACATACGTACGATCCCAAAAACGGATTGTATCGCCATGCTTGCGATGTGAGCAAAAAAGAACGATGGTCGGACCCCGTTACCGGACAATCGGCTCATAGCTGGGGTAGGGCAATGGGGTGGTATGCCATGGCATTTGTCGATGCACTCGATTTTATTCCAAAACATGAAGCAGGAAGAGACTCAATGCTTGTTATTTTAAATAATATCGCTACTCAGGTGAAGAAAATTCAAGATCCCAAAACCGGATTGTGGTATCAGGTGCTCGATAGAAGCGGTGATAAAGGCAATTACCTTGAATCTTCATGCTCAACCATGTTTGTGTATACACTCTTTAAAGCTGTACGCATGGGCTACATTGATCCTTCCTATCTGGAAGTGGCAATAAAAGGATACAAAGGGATTTTGAATAACTTTATTGAGGTTGACAAGAACGGACTGGTTAGCATCACCAAAGCTTGTGCTGTGGCCGGACTGGGTGGAAAGAATTACCGTTCAGGAGATTATAACTATTATATAAATGAAACTATTCGCAGCAACGATCCCAAGGCTGTTGGTCCGTTTATCATGGCCAGTCTGGAGTGGGAACGCCTTCAACGGTTAGGATGTAAACTGGCTAAATAATGATGAGCATGTTGAGACGTATTGTTTTATCGATATTTATGCTGACTTCTGTTAGCATTTCCATCTTGGCTCAGCAGCAAGATACATTGGTTGTTTCGCGTGACGGAACCGGTAAATACCGTACCATTCAGGAAGCGGTGGAGGCTGTCCGTGCTTTTATGGATTACACCGTTACCATTTATATTAAGAACGGTCTATACAAGGAAAAACTAGTGATTCCTTCCTGGCTTAAAAATGTGCAAATTGTGGGTGAAAGTGCTGAAGGTACCATTATTACCTATGATGACCATGCAAATATTAATAAGATGGGAACTTTCCGTACTTATACGGTAAAAGTGGAGGGCAGTGGCATTACCTTTAAGAATCTGACAATAGAAAATAATGCAGCCCAATTGGGGCAGGCAGTCGCTCTGCATACGGAAGGTGATAAGCTCATCTTTATTGGTTGTCGTTTTTTAGGTAATCAAGATACAATCTATACCGGTGCCGAAGGCACACGTTTGTTGTTTTCACATTGCTACATTGAAGGTACTACTGATTTTATCTTTGGCCCTTCAACAGTCCTTTTTGAGTATTGTACTATTCATAGCAAACGGAATTCATACATCACGGCGGCTTCTACTCCCAAGGATGTTGAATATGGTTATGTTTTTAAAAATTGCAAGCTAACCGCTGCCGATGGAGTTGACAAGGTATACCTGGGACGTCCTTGGCGTCCTTATGCAGCCACTGCATTTATTAATTGCGAGATGGGTAAGCACATTTGTGCACCGGGTTGGGAAAACTGGCGCAATCCGGAGAATGAAAAAACAGCCCGCTATGCCGAATTTGATAATACAGGTGAAGGTTCAAGCTTAGCTGGCCGCGTTAATTGGAGCCATAAGTTGACCAAGAAAGAAGCCTTGAAATATACTGTTGAAAATATATTTAAGAATTGTTCGGACTGGTATCCGTTTAAATAAGTAATATTATAGTGAATTGTAAAAGGTCGATATTCCATAATCTGGTATCGGCCTTTTTTATTAAAAACGATATTTCCACATGAAAAATCAATAAATTACATTGCATTTTCGTTAAAGAACGTATCTTTGTGTTCGATAACGGGCCTTTATTAGCCTTTGTCGCCTATTTAATAACTATAAAAAATACAAAATCTATGAGTAGAAAAACACTTGCCAGAAAGGCAATTGCGTCTCTGTTTATGAGTATGCTATGTTTGTTTTCTTATGCACAAACCCGACAGATTACGGGATTAGTCACCGATGCTAATGGTGAAGCCATGGTTGGAGTGAATGTTACTGTGGTTGGGACAACCAACGGAACGATAACCGATATCGATGGGAACTATTCTCTGTCTGTAGCATCTAATGCTAAACTTCAATTTTCTTTTATTGGCTATCTGAGTAAAACAGTTGAAGTAGGTAACCAGAAACAAATCAATGTTAAGTTGGTGGAAGACTCCAAGACCCTCGATGAAGTGGTGGTAGTTGGTTATGGTACGATGAAGAAAACAGACGTAACAGGTTCCATGGCTTCTGTCTCTTCTGATAAATTGGCGGCACGTGGAGTGCTCCGTGTAGAAGATGCATTACAAGGATCTGTTCCGGGAGTCAACATCACACAGTCTAACAGCCGTGCTAACGGAGGCTTTAATATCCAGATCAGAGGTCAGGCTTCTATAAACAATTCAAGTGGTCCGCTTTACGTTGTTGATGGTATGGTTGTATCCTCAATTGATTTCCTTAATCCCGAAGACATTGAACGAATTGATGTATTAAAAGATGCGTCATCTACAGCTATTTATGGTTCTCGAGCTTCCGAAGGCGTTATCATCATTTCGACCAAAGGGTCTGGTGCAGGTCAAAACAAAGCTCAACCGGTAGAAATCAGTTACGACGGTTATTATGGTATTCGTAAAGTAGCACGTATGCCCGATTTTATGGGAGCTACAGAATGGATGGATTATCGTTTCGCCCGCTACACAACAACAAAGGGACCTAACGCTGACGGAACGATTAATTATCTTATTACAGATGCTGATCTTCAGTCTGTGTTCCAAAATGGTGCAGAATGGAAAGAATCTTCTCTATACAGCGCATGGCAAAATAATCAAGGTTATGATTGGGCGGGTCAAGTATTGCGTACCGCATCGCAACAGAACCATTTCATCAGTGCAACAGGTGCTACTGAAAAAACGACTTACCGTTTAGGAATGGGATATCAAGGTGAAGAAAATGTTTTCAAAAAGAATGATTATAATCGTTTTAATATCAAGGGGTCTTTTGATAGTAAATTATCAAAAGTAGTAGAAGCAGGTATGTCTGTTAATTTGGTACACGATATACAGAATGATTGGATTACAGATAGTTCTAATGCATACTCTCCTTATAATAATGCCTTTTGGTTTGCGCCGGTCGTTTCACCATGGGATGAAAATGGTAACCTCTTAGCCATTCCTGCAAAAGTGGGTAAAATGTCTTTGACTTCTACTCCCTCTCCTTTGGTTGACTTCGATATTGATGCTTACGAAAATGAAACTCGTAAGTTCCACGTCTTCGGTAATGCCTATTTGCGATTCAATATCATGGAAGGTTTGAAGTTTACGACTACTTTTTCGCCGAATTACTACCATGGTCGCCAAGGTGTCTTCATGGGCACAGGTGTGTCAGAAAAATATCCATTGGGAACTGCATATTATCAAAATAAAAAGTATAATAACGCATCTGTTACTAATACAGAACGTTTCGATTGGACTTGGGATAACCAAATAGACTTCAGTAAAACTTGGGGTGAGCACAGATTTAGTGCGATGGGTATGTACTCTTTATATGCCACAAATAAGGAAACTTACACGCAGACTGTGACAAATATTTCTGATGATAAACTTTCATATCACTCTATGGGGAAAGGTTCAGGCAGTAAAGACATTAATTCTTCCTACACTGAATCTTCTCTTGTTTCGGCAGCAGCTCGTTTGAATTATGCCTACAAAGAACGTTATATGGCTACTGTGACGGTACGTACAGATGGTTCTTCACGTTTTGCAAAAGACAACCGCTGGGGTTGGTTCCCATCTGCAGCCGTTGCGTGGCGAGCTTCGGAAGAAGACTTTTTGAAAGATGTAGAGTGGGTTGACAACTTGAAGCTTCGTTTGTCTTATGGTGTTACGGGTAATAATAACGTAAGCGATTATGTTACAGCTTCTTCCGCATCCGGTCCTAGCTATGCTGTTATTGGCGGGCAAGAATATCAAGGGTATTATGCCAACGGCCTTATTGACAAAGGTCTGATCTGGGAAAAAATTAAAGAGCTTAACTTTGGTGTTGACTTTGCAGTTCTTCAAAACAGAATCAGCTTGACTGCCGATGCTTACCGACGCTTATCAGACGGACAGATCATGAAAGCTACTGTTCCTTTGGAAACAGGCGAGAGTTCTATTACTACCAACATTGGTTCCGTTCAAAATACAGGTATAGAATTAGGATTGAATCTGGGAGTTATTCGTAATCAAAACTTCACTTGGGATGTAAATCTGTCATTTGCCCGTAACTGGAGCAAGATAAAGGAACTTCCTAACGGAGACGATGTGGCTAACAACTGGTTTGTTGGCGAACGCTTGAATGTATTGCGCGATTATACAAGTGCCGGCATCATAACTACCGAAGGTGTTACAATGCATACTGTTAATGGTGACCGTCATTATACACTTCAGGAAGTTTATGATACTTTCGGGCCGAAAAGCAAAAACAAGCTGAAATGGTATGAAGGTCAAATGGCAGTGAATGATTGGAATGACGATGGTGTTATTAACGATGATGACAAACAGATTTATGGCTGTACAGACCCCAAATGGACTGGTAGTTTAAGTTCTTCCATGGGATATAAAGGTTTTGACTTTTCATTTATGCTTTATACTAAACAAGGACAATGGTCTCGCAGTTATTTCCACGAACAATACCAAGACTATAATGACCGTGGACGTCAGAAAATGAGTTTTGATTATTATATCCCTGCAGGAACCCCCGTAATGGACAAAGAAACCGGTGAAGTTACTGCTCTTGCAGAAGCACACATTGGTTCAAGTCCTTATCCGAACAATACAGAAAAGACTGGTGGCGGTTATTACAGTTCAAGCAGTGCATCTGTACGCTATCATAAAACATCTTTTGTAAAAGTGAAAAACATTACCTTAGGTTACACATTCCCGAAGGCATGGCTGAATAAAATAGCCATGAAGCATTTGCGTCTTTATGTTAATGTACTCAATCCTTTCTGTTTCACTGATTACAAAGGGTTCGATCCTGAATGGGCTAGTGCAAACTTAACTGATGGGGGACCTGCTTCTGTGACTTATCAGATTGGTGCAAATATTAAATTCTAATTACATTAATACTATTAAGGATATGAAGATTTATAAAAAAATATTATATATTGCATGCATGGTAGGATCAACCATGCTGACTGGTTGCGATGATTTCCTTACGGCTGACAATAAAAGTTCTGTGACGGATGCCGATTACTTTGCAACTGCCTCTGGTTTTCAGTCTCTGGTGTACGATGCGTATGCTCAATTAACGAGTATTTATAACAGTTCTGACGTAACCACATATTTCAATGCGGGTACGGATTTGTATCATGATGGTCGTGGAGATATTAATGCTGCGTTGCACCGTTGGTCTAACTTTACGCCTGAAAATGGAACTGTAAAAACATTCTATACTGATTGTTACGATGGCATTCGCTCTTGTTTGGCCATTCAGTACTATGCGCCTACTGCAAACGTTAGCGCTGATGTTAAACAGAAAGCGATTGATGAAGGACGTTTTGTCGAAGCTATGTTCTACTACTTGTTGGTAAACAACTATGGTGGTGTACCATTAGTGAAAGAATATGCTAATTCTGCTGTTAAAGGTTATCCGCGCGCTACTGCGGAGCAGGTCTATACTTATATTATAGATGAACTGAAAAGCATTATTACTAACAATAAATTAGCGGCTTCAACTGCAACAAAAGGAGGAGGCGAGGCTAGCATCGAAGCAGCAAAAGCTTTGCTCGCAAAGACTTACCTTTCTGCAGCTTGGGACTTAAACAAGGCTGAATACTTCACGGAAGCTGCAAAATATGCTGATGAAGTGATTGCTAGTCGTTCATTAACTACTGAATTTGCCGATTTATGGGCTGCTGACCGTTCTGGTGATGACAATGCCGAGTTCCTTTTTGATGTGGAGTATGACTACAACAGTGCTCACGACCAAAATACAGGTAACCGTTGGCAATCATTCTATTCCGGTTATTACGGAGGTGCAGAAGAGGGTATGAAAAACGGTTCTTCAGGTTTTATTCCTCTCATGCACACCTTGAAGTGTTTTGAACCGGGTGATAAACGATATGATGCAACTTTCATGAAAACGTTGTTAGTGAAAAAAGCATGGGATCCGGCAATGGGATTCAAAGAAAACGGTAGTCCGATAGGTGATTACTTTGCTTTCTATACAAATGGCAAGAAGGCTAAAGGCAAAATGGTTGGTGTTTATTATCCAGCTTACTGGGAGTGCGACGCTGCATCTGTTGCAGCATGGCGTGCTGAAGATCCGGCTAACAGAGCTAATACGTTCATTATTCCTCAGAATGACCTGACTGCCGGAATGGAGCCTATGACTAACTATATAAAAGATCTTGCAGGATATCCTGATGGTGTCATTGCCAAATATGATTTCACAACTGCGCAAAAGTGGAGTTGGGCAGTAAGTCCTTGTCGTAAGTTTGATGATAGTCAAACGGCTCAGTACGCTGCGGGCAAAAGTTTCCGTGATTTACACGTCATTACACTGCCGGAAATTTTCCTTGTAGCAGCCGAAGCCTATTTGAAAGCTAGCAATAATGATTTAGCGCTTAAGCGTATGAATGCACTTCGCAAACGTGCGGGACTTACGGATGCTACAAGCGTTAATATTGATGCCATCCTTAAAGAGTCTGCTTGTGAAATGTTTGGAAACGGTTATCGACGTATGGAGTTGCGTCGCACTGGCAAACTGATAGAATATAATAATCTATATAACCCTAATCTTCTAGGTACTGCGGCAACAGCTATTGGTGAAAAGCTATTATGGCCTATTCCACAAGCTGCAATTGATGCAAATGATCAATTAACTTCTGCTGATCAGAATCCGGGATATTAATAGTTCTATGTGATAGAAATTACTCAAAAAAGAAAAGGGGATGTGTCCGAAATGACGCGTCCCCTTTTCTTGTGCTATATATGCAACGTATTGTTCCCTAGGAAAAGAATAACATTTCCACATAAAAAATCAATAAATCCCATTGCCGTTTCGTTAAGAAACGTATCTTTGTGTTCGATAACGGGTCTTTATTAGCCTTTGTCGCCTATTAATAACTATAAAAAATACAAAAGTCTATGAATCGAAAAACACTTGCCAGAAAGGCAATTGCGTCTCTGTTTATGAGTATGCTATGTTTGCTTTCTTATGCACAAACCCGACAAGTTACGGGATTGGTCACTGATGCTAATGGTGAACCGATGATTGGAGTGAATGTTACTGTGGTTGGAACAACCAACGGAACAATAACCGATATCGATGGAAACTATTCACTATCCGTAGCATCTAATGCTAAACTTCAATTTTCTTTTATTGGCTATCTGAGCAAAACAGTTGAAGTTGGTACCCAAAAACAAATCAATGTTAAGTTGGTGGAAGATGCCAAGAACCTCGATGAAGTGGTGGTAATTGGTTATGGTACAGTAAAAAGAAGAGATTTAACAGGTGCGGTAGCATCTGTCTCGGGTGAGAAACTGGCTGCAAATCCGGTTTCTAATGTGGCGCAGGCACTACAAGGTCAGCTGCCGGGTGTGTCTGTGACATCTCAGGATGGTCGTCCGGGAGCTACCATGTCTATTCGTGTACGTGGAGGTGGCTCTATAACTCAAAGCAATGATCCTTTGTTTATTGTTGATGGTGTTCAAGTGAGTGGCATTGATGATATTCCAGCCGATAACATTGAAAGTATTGATGTGTTGAAAGATGCTGCTTCAACAGCTATTTATGGTGCACGCGGTGCAAATGGTGTTATTTTGGTAACTACTAAAGCGGGTAAAGAAGGAAAGGTTTCTGTTAATTACAACATGTATTACCAGATGAAAGAGAAACCCGAAACATTGGATGTGCTGAATGCTTATGATTATGTTTATTCAACTTGGGCTTACGGAACCGCTTACGGTGGTACTTATGGTGATAATATTGCCAAATATTTTGGACTGGGATCCAAATATGGAAATCATTTAAATGAATATAAAGGTGTTGCTTCTCATAATTATGTTAACGATATTATGCGTAGTGCCGCCGCTTGGAACCATGACCTTTCTTTGAGTGGAGGTAACGATAAGACCAAGTATTATGCCTCTGTTAACTATACGGATGAAGAAGGTGCTCGTATTAATACAGGATTTAGTCGTTGGAGCGGTAGCTTTAAAATAGATCAGAAGATTAATAAATCATTGAGTTTTGATGCTGACTTGCGTTATACTGAAACCGAATATTTAGGAACCAAATATGATGTGTCTACTTCTGCTTATAAATACCGCCCGGTAGATAATCCGTTGGGTGATGCTGAACTTACAACTGCATTTGGTAATGGTAGCTCTTATGTCGAATTAGGAAGAGATCCTGTTTCTGTTATTAATAATTATGATAACAATAGCAAGATGCAACGTATCCGTGCTAAAGGTGGATTAACGTGGAATGTAATAAAAGGCTTGACTGCCAAATCAGAATTGTCACTTAGCCGTCACTGGCAAGAAACAAAAAAATGGGATGGCGGTTTGGAGGCTGGTTACAACACGGCGGAACTGACTAATAAAAATGGTTATGCTATACGTTGGGCTACAACCTTGAACTATGAGGTGCAAGGTTTGGGAGCTGACAATAATCTGTCGTTCATGGTTGGTAACGAAGTGCTCTCTTCTAAAACTAACGAAAGTTATATCTCCGGATCCGGATATCCTGATGGTTTTACCAAGGAAGATGCATTCGGTATGATTAATATGACAACTCCTAGTTTGGGAAAAGATGAATTTGGGTCAACAATCGGTACTCCTAATCACACTCAATCATGGTTTGGACGTGGTAATTATTCATACAAAGGACGCTATTTGTTAACAGCTACATTTCGTGCCGATGGTTCAAGTAAATTTGCACCCAATCATCATTGGGGATACTTTCCTGCAGCAGCTGTAGCATGGCGTATATCTGACGAACCGTTCATGGAAGCACAGAAGGAATGGTTGGATAATTTAAAATTACGTATGTCTTATGGATCAACGGGTGCTGATAATATCGATGCGCTTTTGTGGAAAGAAACCTGGACAACAGAATTAATCAAGGTAGACGGTGAATCAGTAACAATCTATAAACCGGGCTCAATGAAAGGCAATCCTGACTTGAAGTGGGAAACAACGATATCGCGCAACATTGGTTTAGACTTTGGTTTCTTTAATAGCCGCATTCGTGGTAGTTTAGATTTCTATTGGAATACAACAAAAGATCTATTAATGAAAGTTCCTGTAGACTCTTCTACCGGATATAGCTATCAATTCCAAAATGTAGGTCAAACGTCTAATAAAGGTGTTGAATTAGCATTGGGTACCGACTTGGTTCGTTCGAAAGATTTCAATTTATCAGTGAATTTGACTTATAACTTTAATAAAAATAACATTGATGATTTAGACGAAAACACACTTGCAGATACTAATACTGGATGGGGATCTTCTATGCGTTTACCTCAATATGACTACATCATTCGTAAAGGACAACCGGTGGGTCTGATTCAGGGATTCAAGTCTGACGGATTCTATACTGTTGACGATTTTGATTATGCTAATGGTGTGTATACTTTAAAACAAGGAGTTCCCGACATTAAGAATGTGGTTAATTACCCCACAGGCATGTCAGGTTTTAAACGCGCCGACGGTCAGCTTGCATTTCCCGGTATGTTGAAGCTCAAGGATGTTGACGGTAGTGAGACAGTTGACTTAGGTGATGCAACTGTAATAGGTAAAACATTGCCCGAGCATACCGGAGGTTTTAATTTTACAGGTAACTATCGTAACTTCGACTTCTCTCTTGGATTTACTTATCAGATTGGTGGAGATGTGTATAACGCTAATGCTATGCACAGCATGATGGGAGATAAAGATAATGCTTTGGGAGCTAATCGTTTGAATATTGTGAAAGATTGCTATAAAGTATATGATGTTGATAGCAATGGCGATTTATTCTTGGTAACTGAACCTAATGCATTGAATACTTTGAATCAGAATGCCAAATATGCTCTTAATTATTCAGAGTACGGTATTACGGTTTCTGAATTTGTGGAAGACGCTTCTTATTTACGCTTACAGACTTTAACTTTGGGGTATACTTTACCTAAGACTTGGACCAAGAAAGCCGGTATGCAACGTGTACGTCTTTATTTTACAGGGAGCAATCTTTTCTGTTTGACTGGCTATTCTGGTCTTGATCCGGATGTCAATACTGACACTGATGGTGTAAACGGATTCCCAACACCTAACTATGATTATCAAGCATATCCTAAAACTCGGTCGTATACATTCGGCGTTAACGTATCATTCTAATATTAAAGGAGGAAAACAATATGAAAAAATATAAGTTATTAATTGTTGCCGTAGGCCTTGTTACTACCACAGCATGTAGCGATTATCTGGATACAAGTTCTCCATCGGTGGTGGATGCTGACTTTGTATTCTCTAATACAAGAACAGCTCGCGCAGCTATGGATGGCGCCTATGAAGCCTGGCGCGATTGTGCACAGAATCAAGTGTTTGGTGACGGATTATATTACGCTGCAGATGCGGCAGGTTCAGACATAGAGCGTCACCCCGAATCATTTACTAACCAACCTGGTCGTCATTATCCCGAAACTTTCTATCAAAATGGAACTTATGCATCGCAATATACACTAACTTCTTATAACAAGGATGATGCTACCGGTCCGTATAATAAAATGTATAGCGTTGTAGGAAAAGCAAATGCTATTATAACGGCTATGGAAAATGCCAGTAACTTTGCCGATATCACTGGTACTGGTCAGCCGTCGGAGTTAGGACAATTATATGGTGAGGCCATTGCCTTGAGGGCCACTATGTATCGCGAACTGATCAGGTATTATGGTGATGTGCCTTATCAGGCTGCTTTTGGTGCACCTGCTAAAGGATTGGCTCCACGTGATTCAATCTATGACAAAGTGTTGGAAGACCTTATTCGCGTAGAGCCTTTAATGTATCGTGTGGGTGAAGCTCCTGGATTTAAAGCTGCTAGTAAGAACTATTTCTCACGTACTTATGTACAAGGCTTGATTGGGCGTATAGCGCTTGAAGCCGGTGGATATCACACAAGACGTACAGATCTTGGGGCGTCTTTCTACAAAGATGGTAAAGGCAATGTACTTACTTTCGAGAACAAGGGAACAGAAAATAATAATGCTGTTTATGGCAGACGCAGTGACTGGCAAAGTCTATACACTACAGCGAAAGACTACTTTAAGAAGGTATTGGATAACTCTGGTTCTGCACGTCTTGTGCTAACAGATCCGCGTTCGGCTGAAAAGGGACGTGTCTATGACAATCCTTATCAGTACTTCTTTCAACAGATGATGATGGATGATGCGGTTTATGCAGATGAATCAATTTATGAATATCCTATGCAGCGGAGTGGAGGTAACGATGCACGATCTTACTCAATGGGCCGTCCTTCCAGTGGAGGTAGCAAGCAAGCTTATCCTTGCAAGGCTTACGGACAAGCGCGTATCAATCCTGCTTATTATTATGGGGTGTTCGATCCTCAGGACAAACGTCGCGACGTGAGTGTTGTACTAACCGGTTCAACAGGTAAAGGTGTAGAAAAACTTATTTCCTTTAAACCGAATTCAAAAGCTGATGGTGGTGGCCCGAGTCTTAATAAATGGGATGAGAATCGTCAAGTGAGTCCGTGGACAGCTGAGCAACGTAAGTCGGGTATTAATGGTCCATACATGCGTATTGCCGAAATCTATTTAGGATATGCTGAAGCATGTGCTGCATTAGGTGATCAGGTGACAGCTAAGCAATATTTAGCAACTATCCGTGAACGTTCCTTCCCTGCCGGTAAAGCAAATACAGATGCTTTCATCACATCACAGGGAGGTCTGCTGAGAGCGATTATTGAAGAACGTGGTTTCGAGTTTGCAGGTGAAGGAGACCGTCGCTGGACACTGATCCGTTCGGGATTCTTACCTGAAGCAATTAAACGCATTAAGGATCTTACCAATGAAATGATTGAAGGTTTGAAAACCAATGGATACTATCGCTTTAACAATGGAAATATTATTTCTGATTACGTGTGGACGAAGTTGGTCGACGCAAAAACAGAATATGGTTTCCGGCTTACAGCACAATGTCCTGAAGGGAAAGAAACTGATCCGGTACTTTATCCGGGATGGCGTGGACAAAATGATAATTGGGAAGGTCTTGGTTTGACTGGTAACAATGGTAAAACCAACCTTGCCATCAAGGGACTCTTTGAGAATATCATCCCGGGTAGTGATGAAGCCAAAGCGCTCGAAGCTGCAGGCTATCAGAAAACGAATTGGGGAGCAGATTTGAGGGGCGCTGCAGATGAGTACAATAAGTATTTATTCTACGATTATGATTATAAGAAAGCGCCTATTTATTTATGGCCGTTTACTCCTAATATTTTATCAACGGGCGGATTTACCAACGGTTATGGATTTAAGCAAGAGTAAGTAGTGAGGATATAAAAAGAGGAAGGGGATAATCGAAGTACTATCCTCTTCCTTTTTTATTTTCACACACTTTACCACATGAACCCCTTCAAAGCACTGATTTAATCTTATACTTCATGAAGCCAAAACATAATATACTTAGTATACTGCTGTTTCTAGCATGCATATTATTCTCTTTTACACTTTATGCTCAGTCGGGAAGAATTTCTATAGATCTTTCGGGAAGAGGTTGGAAACTTTGGTACGACAAAGAGGCCAATTGGAAGAGTGAATCTCTAGTTATGCCACCGCTTGATGTCAGAACGTTGCCTATAGTTATTCCTTCTTCAGGATGGAATATCTTTTCTACTAATGATGCGCTTGAAGTAAAGGTTCCTGGTACTGCCGAAGAATATTTGCAGACCATCTCGGGGCCGGAGGGCGATATTCACGGGGTCAGTTGGTGGAGCAGAATGATTCAGATTCCCTCTTTTAATAAGGGAATGAAGGTTTATTTGAAGTTTGAATCTATCCGCTCGCGTGCGGAAATCTTCATTAACAGGCAGCTGGTCGATTATCAGATTGTAGATAATACGCCATTTGAGGTTGACATAACTCCTTATGTACAGAAAGGCACTACGGCAGAATTAGCTGTTAGAATTACCGATGCCGGCGGCAATTATGATTGGAGAGACGGCGCTTTGATTACGTGGGGCGATAAAACACTCCCCCCTGGACATGCTTTTGGCGGAATAACTGGTAAGGTGTGTATGGAAGTACGTCCGGCTGTTCATGTTGCCGATATTTACATGCAAAACACACCTGAAGTAACTACGGTGAATGCTATTGTTAGCATAGACAATCAATTAAACAGGGTAGACAAAAGAGATGTGCTTTTCACGATATATGAGTGGAATAATCCATCGCAAATTTTGTTTAAAAAGAAATTAAAGTCAGTTGATTTATCGTCTGGCCTCAACAATGTCAAGCTTTCAATTGCGGCTCCTGCAGCTAAATTATGGGATATAGATCAACCTAATTTATATGTATGTAAGGTCGAATTATTAGGGAATAAAAATCATCGTGATGTAGCTGAACAACGTTTTGGCTTCCGATGGTTTGAGGTATCAGGTATCGGACAAAATGCAGTTTTTCGTCTGAATGGCAAACGAATTGTTTTGCGCTCGGCTATTAGTTGGGGATTTTGGCCGGTTAATGGAATTTACCCATCCGATGAGTTGGCCGAGCGACAAATTCGCATAGCTAAGGAACTGGGTTTAAATATGCTGAACTTTCATCGCTTTATTGGTTCTACCAATATTTTAAATTATGCCGATGAGCTAGGTCTTTTGTATTTCGAAGAGCCTGGTGGATTTCGTGTGAAAGCGGGTAATGATTTTCTGAACAAGAATCTGCATGAGAAAGTGATGCGAATGGTCAGGCGTGACCGCAGTCATCCTAGTTTAGTCATTTATAATATGATGAATGAATCGGGAAATGCATCTCCTGAGCAGTTAGCGATTGAAATAAATACGATGAAGGATGTCCATAAAATGGATCCTTCACGATACGTTCTTCGCACTTCGGCTTGGGCTAAAGGCTATGATATAGATGATCAGGCCAAAATCCATATTCGGCCAAATGATACGACTGTTTATTGGAATGGTTGGTACGACTATCATCATGCGGGCGGTCCGGCTGTTTGGAATGAAGCATTGTATAAAAGTCCGGCAAATTATTATAACAATACTACAAATGCTAAAGAAATAGTGTTTTTTGGTGAGGAAGGTGCTCTGTCGGCCCCACCCAGACTGGCCAAGAACAAGGAGGAACTCGACAAAATGGAATACAAAGGATGGGATGGACGCGAATATCTGCGCTGGTATGATGAGTTCGACCGCTTTATCGACAACAAAGGTTTGAGGCAGGTATATCCGTCGGTCGATTCATTGACTGTAGCCATGGGGACTGTCTCTTTTGAACACCAAGGACGAAAAATCGAATTGGCTCGCATAAACAATTATACGGATGCTTATGTGGTGAATGGCTGGGAGTCAGAGTTGATAGAGAACTATTCGGGTATAGTCGATTGTTTTCGTTACCCCAAATCAAACCCTAGTATTATAGCGAGGTATAATAAACCTCTTTACGTAGCTGTGAAACCGAGGCAACAAATCGTAAAGGCAGGTGAAACAGTGGTCACCGATTTTTATTTGATTAACGAGAATGACGTGAAAGGCCATTTTGTTTTATCTATCAATCTTCAAAGTGTGGCTGGAGGAGTATGTACTGAAACGAACCGGCAAGTGAAAGTGATTGGTGGAGAAACGTATGGTCAGTTAATAGCCGATAGTGTTTGTTTGAAACTCCCCTCGGTGGGAGGCCTGTGCCGAATATCTGCCAGACTACTCAACGAAGATGGTACGTCGGTAACTACTGGTTATGATGAGGTATTGGTAGTTGATCTTTCAACGAATAAATTAGAAGGGAAGGGATCCGTATGGGAAGATGGAACCGCTATGGCTTCATTCTTAAAAGGACGAACAGCACAGCCGGTAGAAAAATATTGTGATGATTTGGGTAAGCTCGACTGGGTGCTTGTTACCCGCCCTCCCAGAAAAGAACAGTTAACTATGATTCCCTCAGAATCTTTGCGCACTCCACAAGGTGAACACGGTCTGGAGGCTGTTTATTATATGGATATGGATTTTCAACAAGAAGTTCACCGAGAGACTTCTAAAGTGGTTAACCTGAGTGCTATTGAAGGAGCTACTCCCAATCCATCGGTTCCTACTATTGCCGGATATGGTATTGTGTGGAAAGGCAAGGTGATACCTCCCGTTAGTGGAGAATATACTTTTCATGTTCAAAGTAATGACCGAAGTATCATCGAACTGCTGGTCAACGGCCAGGTGGTTTATGAAGTATTGGCCAATAAAACTCATTTGGGCAATGGCAAAGTACATTTAAATGCATCGGACGAAGCAACGATTGAAGTTCGATTCAAACATCCTCGAAGTAATGCCAGATGCCGATTGGAATGGGCTGTTCCCAACAACAATTTACCCAATCCGCAGCGTTTGCTTGAACGAGCTCAAAATGACGGAACGCGTATTTTTATATTAGAAAATACCGAGGAATGGACGGAGTATATTGCTAGGAATAGCCGCGCTGTGTTTAAAGACAAATTTTTTGTCGGAACCAATTGGCTGGGAGGGGTGATGTTTAATAAATCACACCCGGTTTTCAATGAACTTCCGGCGGACGGAGCATTGAACTGGCCTTATCAGGCATTGATTCACACAGGAGTTGAACGCATGGGAATTGTGATGGAGGGAGAAGAACTCTTGGTCGGCGCTTACCATACTTATCCCATGGCTTTAGGAACTTCTATGGGAATAATCCCTGTGGGCAAAGGAAAGGTGCTTTTTTCTACATTAGATATTTATGGTAATATTGTGAATCCATCTTCAGCCGGTTTGGTCGCTCAAAAGTTAGTTTGTAATATGATTGATTTCAAAAGTCCTTCTTTGGATGGATTCAGCGATGGCATTCACCATTGGAATCTTGAGCACAAGGAGAGAACCTATCAACGTTTTACACCGGATCAGGTACACGAGATAGCCTCGAATCTGATGGCTTATCAGAATAAAGACGGTGGCTGGCCTAAAAACATAGATTGGCTGGGTGTGTTAAATACCGACTCGGTTTATCAGAAACTAAAAGAATCATATAAACGAAGTACACTCGATAATCGTAACACTTTTCCGCAAATAGAGTATCTGGCCGATGCTTATTGTTTGTATCGTAAACCGGCGTACAAAGAGGCTGCCCTGAAAGGACTCTTTTATTTGCTGAATACACAGAATGAAAACGGTGGCTGGCGAGGTTGGGATGTAGATGCGATCACGTTTAATGATGATGTGACAACGGGAGCGTTGGAGTTGTTTCGTAATATAGTGCAGGGTGATAAAAGCTTTGCCTGGCTTAATGATTCCGTGCGCAACCAGATTCATGCTGCTTTTGAAAGAGGTTTGAAGATGGTGCTCGACTGTCAGGTAAGTCAGCAGGGGGTGAAGACGGCATGGGCACAACAACATGACAATATAACCCTACAACCGGTCAAGGCCCGTACTTTTGAACTGCCGGCCATAACAGCGAACGAGAGTTGCGAGATACTTCTTTTCCTCATGGGAATTAAGAACCCATCGCCAGAAGTAGTTGAGGCTATTCATTGCGGAGTGAAATGGCTTCGCCAAGTTCAGATCAAGGATGTCAAGTTGAAGCGTGTTCCTTTGACACCTGACCAGATCATTAACCATGAATATCCGTATGATTTAGTTGTGGTGAAAGATTTAAAAGCGGAACCTATTTGGGCTCGCTTTTACGAAGTGACGAATAATAAACCGTTTATGTGTACACGTTCCGGAAAGAAGGTATGGCGTTTGGCCGATGTCGATCCGGAACGACGTACCGGATACGACTGGTATGGATATTGGCCAAAAAAAGTTTTTGAAGCGTATGCAAAGTTTATTTCCCGATAAAATCGGCACGCATAGGACTGAAGCAATCAATCAGTATACCTGCTTCGAGGCATTTACATCCGTGTTCCACATCGGGGGCAATGTAAATGCCATCACCTGCTTCAACAACACGCGTCTCACCATCTACGGTAAATTCAAATTTACCACTTGCCACATAAGTTGTCTGCGTATGGTAGTGGGCATGTGCGTAACCTTTTGCTCCTTGGGTAAACTGAACCTTGACAAGCATCACTTGGCCATCGTACCCCATAATCTGCCGTGTTACACCTTCACCGGCAGGCTCCCATTCTTTGTTACTTTCAAAAATAAACTTCTCGCTACATGTTTTCATAAATTCAATATTTTGATTATTTCTTTTGTAATTATATAGTTCAAATATACACATTTAATTCTAATACCAACAACACAATGATGAGAAACCTACCCCTGAAATTGACTTCGTGTCTGGCTTGTTTGTTTCTTGCAATCTTTACACAGCCGGCACATGCTTCCAAAAATGAACAGCAAGTTTTGGAAGTGATGAAAACAGCCACCCGATTCATGATGGAAACTGTTAGTTACAATGGAGGATTTGTTTGGAGTTATCTGCCCGACCTATCTAGAAGTTGGGGCGAATTGGAAGCAAAACGCACCATGGTCTGGATACAACCTCCCGGAACACCTACAGTTGGACATCTGCTTCTGGATGCCTACCACGCTACCGGTGATGAATACTACTATGAGGCTGCACAAAAAGTGGCCAGCGCTCTGATTTGGGGACAACTACCCTGTGGCGGATGGAACTACGTTTTTGATTTTGCCGGAGAGAATTCATTGAAGCAATGGTATGCTACGATTGGCAAAAACGCTTGGCGATTGGAAGAGTTTCAGCATTATTACGGGAATGCAACCTTTGATGATTCGGGTACTATGCAGGCGGCCAAATTCTTACTTCGCATGTATGTCGAGAAAGACGATCCGGTTTATCGATACCCTTTGGAAAAAGTTATCCATTTTGTTTTGCAGAGTCAATATCCTTCGGGAGGGTGGCCGCAAAGATTCCCATTGATGCACGATCACCCATTTAGAGGGAAGAAAGATTATTCGTCATTTATAACCTTGAATGATGATGTAACTCCCGAGAACATTGAATTTCTGATTCAATGTTATCAGGCAATTGGCTTACAAAACGTGAAAGAACCCATTTACAGGGCAATGAATCAGCTTATTGTACTGCAACAGGGTGCTCCTTATGCCGGCTGGGCCGATCAATACTACGTAGAAGACATGAAACCTGCACATGCACGCTCTTACGAACCCAGAAGTATCAATGCCGGAACCACGGTTCGTGCCATTCATTTATTAATGGATTATTATCGGCTGACGGGTGAAACCAAGTTCTTGGCAGGCATACCGGCTGCTATTCAGTATTTGGAATCGATGGAACTACCTGCAGAAGAAGCACGGAAGTACGGTTATACCGGAAACGGCCGTCAAGGAATACTGGTTCCCCGCTTTGTTGATCCCGATACCGGCAAACCTCTTTATGTACACAGGGTAGGAAGCAATGTAGCAAACGGTCATTATTATACGGATCAGAATATCACCAATACGATTGCTCATTACAGTTCGGGTGCTTTTATTGATATAGCATCTTTAAAATCGGCTTACAACGAGATACGGACAAAGCCGGTGGAAGAGTTAATAAAAGACTCTCCGCTCCTGAGCACCGAACAAGTTCCATTACCCCGGTTTTATACGCGTATATTTTCTCGGGGCGGTGATAAGGGAGGAGATGTGATGCAAGTTGTGCGTTCACTGACAAAAGAAGGATACTGGCTTACTCCACTACAACAAATTTCCAACCCTTATAAAGAATGTCTGGACATGGAGCCGAGCAAGGAAACGAAGTATGCATCCACTTTTGTAGGCGACGAATTTGATACATCTTGTTATACGAGTGAAGAGCCCGTTATGGGCATATCAACAGCTGTCTATGTGTCAAATATGATGAAGTGCATCCAATTCCTCGAAAGCAAGAAGAATAAATAACAAGATATTAATTTTTCCACTTGTTACACCTGTTTTTGCACTTCTAACCGGATGTTTCTTTGTAATATTGCAGTATAAACCATAATATGTAGAAAGATGAAGAATAAATTAGCGTTACTTTTGGTAACCTTTTTCCTTTTTTCGGCTTTTAAAGCAGATAAACCGGCAATAACTATTTTCATGATTGGCGATTCGACCATGGCTAACAAAAAGTTAGACGGAGGCAATCCCGAAAGAGGTTGGGGGCATGTACTTCCCGGCTTCTTTTCCGAAGACATCGTAGTTGATAACCATGCCCAAAATGGCAGAAGCTCAAAAAGTTTTATTAATGAGGGACGTTGGGAGAAAGTCATTTCCCAAGTGAAGAAGGGCGATTATGTCTTTATTCAATTCGGACACAACGACGAGAAGAAGGATTCAACACGTTACACCGTTCCCGGTGGTTCGTTTGATGATAATCTTCGTCGATTTGTCAACGAAACTCGTGCCAAAGGAGGTATCCCTGTTCTATTCAATTCCATTGTTCGTCGCAACTTTATCAGTCCGGACGATAAGGATATGAAGGTTGATGCCCGAAAGGTGCCCGGCGCTGCGACCAAACCGGTTGAAGGCAATGTGCTGTATGACACGCACGGAGCGTATCTTGAATCGCCTCGTCGCGTAGCTAAAGAGTTGGGCGTGGCATTCGTGGATATGAATAAAATAACGCATGATCTGGTTCAAGGCATGGGGCCGGTAGAATCAAAGAAACTGTTTATGTGGGTTCAGCCTCAAACGGTTCCCGCCATTCCGCAAGGACGTGAAGACAATACGCACTTAAATGTATACGGTGCGAGGGTCGTTGCTAAACTGGCTGTGCAGGCCATAGCTAAAGAAGTTCCTGCGCTGGCCGGGTATGTTCGTTACTATGACTATGTAGTGGCGAAAGACGGTAGCGGCGACTTCTTTACCGTACAAGAGGCTATTGATGCCGTTCCCGATTTCCGCAAAGGTGTACGCACTACCATTCTGATCAGAAAAGGGGTTTACAAAGAGAAATTGGTGGTTCCCGAAAGCAAAATCAATGTTTCGTTGATCGGGCAGGAGGGTGCAGTTATATCCAACGATGATTATGCCGATAAACTCAACCGGTTGGGAGAGAAGATGGGCACATCGGGGTCTTCTACCTGTTACATTTATGGCCCCGATTTCTACGCAGAGAACATCACTTTTGAAAATACGGCCGGCCCGGTGGGACAAGCTGTTGCTTGTTTCGTAAACGGAGACAGAGCTTATTTCAAGCATTGCCGCTTCTTGGGATTTCAAGACACACTTTACACCTACGGTAAGCACAGTCGTCAATATTACGAGGACTGCTACATAGAGGGTACGGTTGATTTCATTTTCGGATGGTCAACGGTTGTGTTTAATCGTTGTGTTATTCATAGCAAACGTGACGGATACGTAACGGCGCCTTCAACGGATCAGGGGAAAAAATACGGTTATCTGTTTTATGATTGTAAGCTGACGGCAGATGAAGGCGTTAAGAACGTCTATTTATCGCGCCCGTGGAGACCTTACGCGCAGGCCGTATATATTCGCTGTGAACTGGGTAGCCACATTTTGCCGGTGGGTTGGAATAACTGGGGAAAGAAAGAAAACGAGAAAACTGTTTTTTATGCTGAATACCAAAGCAAAGGTCCCGGAGCAAATCCCCAAGCACGTGCCGGTTTCTCGCATCAGCTGAAAACAACAAAGGGATACGAAATCTCAACTGTACTGGCAGGTGATGACGGCTGGAATCCCGTGAAAAACGGAAACGCTGTGTTTGAAATAAAAAGATAAGGTAACAAGTAGTTCAGGCTGTAGTTACTACAAATAAATAAGTCCCCGAAGCAGAGTCATCTCACTTCGGGGACTTATTCGTTATGCTATTCCTTACTTCTTTAACCAACGGTCAAAAAAGTCCAGCGTTTCTTGCTGCATGGCCCGGTTGAAGAAATGCTTCTCGTCCCATATTTTGGTGACCAGTTTCTCGTCGGCTCCCTGACTGTTCCACACGGCACGCATGGTTTTATATGCATCTTCCACCCCTTGAACAGGGAAGAGCTTGTCTTTCGTTCCATTGAAAAACAGCGTGGGCTTGGGACACGCAATGGAAGCAACATGCGGATAGTCCAGATACCGCCGTATGCCCGGTATGATCATGGAGTAAGCAGAGCCTCCCTTGTTTTGATTATTGGTAAGCGTCATTAACGAGTCGGTTGTGTTCATCCAACAAATGGCCGCAGCCGCCTTTACACGATCGGTCACAGCAGAAAGCATCCAGGCGCGGTACGCACCCATTGAAAAGCCGAGCGTGCCGATTCTCTCCGAGTCAACCTCGGGTAAAGTCGACAGAAAGTCAACACTATACGCATCATCCATGGTGATCAAAGCCCCCCAGGAAGTTCCCATTTGCAGCAGATTGGAAGCCAATGCCTGCTGGCCCTCATAATTAACCCCTTCTTTTCGTCCACGTTCCCCCCAATACAAAGCATCGATGGATAAAACGACATACCCGTGCGCGGCAAAGTAATCACCGGTATACTGTCCGTCGTAACATTTCTGTGCCCAGTCATCTGCATCGGCCATTACTTCGGCAGAAACGCCAAACGGTCTGACCATCTTTTCCTTTCCGATGGAGAAGTGTGCACCGTGGTCGTGTAGCATGACGATAGCCGGAAACGGTCCTTTCCCCTCAGGAACAAGCAGATAGGCGGGCACCCGGCTCCATTCCGATAAGTTAAATAGTATTTTTCGGGCTTCATACCCCTTTCGCTTCTCACTGCCTACTACCACCATGTTGTAAGCTTTGGCTGTGGGAGGAATATTTTCCATACATTCCATGAGCGTTTTCCGGGCTTCCGTGCGCCATTTGGCAAACTTTTTGACGGGTGATTTTCCCCATGCCTCAGGGTAGGTGAGCTGCTGTTTTATCTGCTCATAAAAAACAGGCATGTTTTTTGTCACTTCGTACGAGGCGTTTGCTGCTTCTTGGGCGTTTAATGACTGCAATAGTGCTATGCAAACAAATATGAATGCGAATCTTCTCATGGCTTGAAAACTTTAAAATTTGTAACAAAGATAGCAAAATCTCTCTTTAATTCGTATATTTGAACCTTATTATTAAAAAACGCCACGTATTATATGAAGAAATTTGGCCTCTTTTGCTTACTTGTTTTTACCAGTCTGTTTTCTTTTGCTCAACATAAATGTTTCTTTACCCATTATTCTTCCGAAGATGGACTGTCGCAGAATACGGTAATGAGTATTCTGCAAGATCACAAAGGGAATATGTGGTTTGCTACCTGGGATGGTATTAATAAGTTCAACGGCTACTCCTTTAAAACATACAAAGCCCGTCAGGGCAATCTCATCAGTCTGACCAACAACCGGGTGGACCGGATGTACGAGGATCGTTATGGTTACTTGTGGGTGCTGACTTACGACAACCGGGCGCATCGTTTCGATCCGCGCACCGAGACGTTTGAACAGGTGCCGGCCACGGGAGAGGCGAGTACTTATAATGTTTTAACGATTGAGGTGCTACCCAACGGCGTGGTGTGGCTGCTTACCGAAGCCGACGGAGCCATCCGAGTTCGCACGGATGCGGATACTTACCGGCTTTCTACCGATACGTATTCGGTGAAGTCGGGACTCTTTCCTGCAACCCGGGTGTACAAGGCGGAACTGGATCAAAGCGGCAACGAATGGATACTGACCGACAACGGCCTGGGCTTGATCAAGAAAGGGGAGAAGAAAATGACTCCTTACTTCGTTGATGCCAAAGACGGGCGCGAACATGCCGATCAGGCCTTTTATGGTTTCGCCGAGAGTCAGAACGAACTCTTTTTTGCATCCGATAGGGGGCGTGTGTGGCGTTACAATAAGAAAGCGCAACGCTTTACTTTACTGGAATTACCAACGAAATCGGCCGTTGCCGATATAGCAGTCGTTCACTCTTCGGAGTTGGTTGCCGCAACAGAAACCGACGGATTCTTTACCTACAACCTGAAAACGGAGAAGGCAACGCACTATTCGCACATTGTTTGCAGCGATTTCCCCCATGTGCCCGTGCGCTCCATATACGTTGATAAGAAATCGGAAGTGTGGTTTGAACAGGAACTGGTAGGTACCGTTGCCCATTTCAATCCTTCCTCGAAGATACTGAAAGTAGAGAAGATGCGTGTGGAGCCCGGTAGCGCTTATCGCGGACATCCGGCTTTTCACATTCACGAAGACAGCCACGGAACCACGTGGGTGCACCCTTACGGCGGCGGATTTTCTTATTTCGATCGCAAAAGCAATAGCCTGATTCCTTTTTATGATGACCTCGACTCACCCGATTGGCGGTTCTCAAATAAAATGCATGCCGCCTTCTCCGACCGTCAGGGTAATTTGTGGCTTTGCTCGCATTCCAAAGGATTGGAAAAAGTAACGTTCCTCACCACACAGTTTCATCTGAATACGCCCGTTAAGCATAACTACGAATCGTTGAGTAACGACGTGCGTGCGCTGTTTCAAGACAAGGAGGGCAACCTGTGGGCAGGTTTTAAAGACGGAATGCTCAGGGTGTATAACTCGAAACAACAGTACCTGGGCTACCTCACCGAACAGGGAACCATCGCTCAGTCGGGCACTCCCCTCAAAGGCAGCACGTATGCTTTGACGCAAGACCGCCAGGGAATTTTGTGGATTGCCACGAAGGGCGACGGACTGGTCCGCGCCGAAAAACGGGGCGACCGTTACCTGCTGACCCGTTACCAGTACAGCGCAGACGACATTTACAGTCTGAGTAACGACAACCTATACAGTGTGTTTGAAGACAGCAAAGGTAGGTTGTGGATAGCGACTTACGGCGGAGGCATCAATTACATTCAAAAAGATAAAACGGATAAGTTGCTTTTTATCAATCACCGGAACAACCTGAAAGGATACCCCATTGACAAATGTCACCGGGCCCGTTTTATTACGTCCGACCGGAAAGGGAGCATCTGGGTAGGAACGACTACGGGAGCCATCTCCTTCAATGAGAATTTTAAGAACCCCGAGGCCATACATTTCCATCATTATTCAAGATCATCAACCAATCCTCATAGTTTGAGTAACAACGATGTGCATTGGATTCTGGCCACGCGTAAAGGCGAGGTGTATCTGGCCACTTTCGGCGGAGGGTTGAACAAGTTAACAGGCTACGGCAAAGGAGATGAAGCGATTTTTCGCGCCTATAGCGTGGCCGACGGGCTGCCGTCGGACGTTTTACTCTCTATTCGTGAAGACAAACAAGGTAACTTATGGATGAGCACGGAGAACGGAATAAGCAAGTTCATTCCCTCTACAGAGACGTTCGAAAACTATGATGACAGAAGTTTCACCTTCCGGGTGCGTTTCAATGAGGCGGCCTCTGAAATAACAGCGAACGGACAAATCTTTTTCGGAGCAAGCGGAGGGATTTTCTACTTCAATCCGCAGAAGATAAGGAAAAGCACTTTCACTCCTCACATTGTGTTTTCAAAACTTCTGATAGCCAACGAAGACATAATACCGGGAGATAAATCGGTGCTGAAAGTTATTCTTGACGATACGCGTGAACTGGTTCTTTCTCACAAGGAAAATGTTTTTGCTATTCAGTATGCCGCCCTCGATTACATTAACCCCGCCAATATTCAGTACGCATACATACTAGAAGGCTTTGAGAAGCAGTGGACGTATGCCGATAAACTAAGAAACGCCACGTACACCAATTTGCCGAAAGGACATTATGTGTTTAAGGTGAAGTCCACCAACAGTGACGGTGTGTGGGTGGACAATGTGCGCACGCTCGATATTGAGGTGTTGCCTTCTTTTTGGGAAACACCCTTTGCCTACTTCCTTTATGTGGTTGCTATCTTGCTGATCATTCTCATCACGGTCTACATTTTGTTTACGATCTACCGGTTGAAACACGAAGTGTCCGTAGAACAGCAAGTTTCTGATATTAAATTGCGCTTCTTTACCAACATATCGCATGAGTTGCGCACACCGTTAACGCTGATTGCCGGTCCGGTGGGCTACATCCTGAAGAACAACCAATTGTCGGCCGACGTAAGAGAGCAACTGCTGGTCGTAGAAAGAAACACCAATAGAATGCTTCGGTTGGTCAACCAGATTCTCGATTTCCGAAAGATTCAGAACAAGAAGATGAAGATGCAGGTGCAACGCATCAACGTGGTTGCATTCACCCGAAACATTATGAATAACTTTGAGTCATTGGCCGAGGAACAACAGATCGATTTTATTTTCGAAACCGAAAAAGAGGAGTTGTGTTTATGGGTGGATGCCGATAAGTTTGAGAAAATACTGTTTAATCTCCTTTCCAACGCGTTTAAATACACGCCTGTGGGCAAGAGCATTACCGTGTTTATCAGGGAGGAAGAAAATACGGTCTCGGTAGGCGTGCAAGATCAGGGCATCGGTATAGCCGAAAACAAAAAGAACTCCATCTTTGTGCGTTTTGAAAACCTGGTAGATAAGAATCTTTTCAACCAGCAGGCCAGCACCGGCATCGGACTCGCCTTGGTAAAGGAGTTGGTTGAAATGCATCAGGCAACCATTTCCGTTGACAGCAAACTGGGTGAGGGCAGTTGTTTCAAAACGACCTTCCTGAAAGGGAAAGAACACTATGAGGCAACGGTGGAATTTATTCTCGACGATTCGGTCAAAGCCGAAGACACAACTTCTTTGCCTTGCGAATTTGCAGAAGCACGCCACGATGATTCGAAGCAAGATGCTCCGGATGACGGAACGGTGGAAACCGCTCAACGGCAAAAAACGCAGGCAACGATGCTTATCGTTGAAGATAACTCGGAGCTGCGAGTGTTTTTGCGCTCCATCTTTGTCTCCAAGTTCCGTGTGGTTGAGGCTGTTGACGGGCTTGATGGTTGGAACAAAGCGTTGAAGTACCTGCCCGACATCATTATCAGTGATGTGATGATGCCTCAGAAAGACGGACTGGAGCTGACCAAAGATTTGCGGGCCGACATGACAACCAGCCACATTCCCGTGATATTGCTCACTGCCAAAAACTCCATCGAAAGCAAGCTCGAGGGCATGGAATACGGTGCCGACGACTACATTACCAAACCTTTTAGTGCTGCTTACCTGGAGGCCAGAGTGGATAACCTGCTGGCGCAACGTGCCAAGTTGCAGAGTTTGTATCGTAGCAACCTGATGAACATGCAGGCCGACGAGGAGCGTAAGGATGACGAGCAACCTGAAATGTCGTCGCACGACCGTAAGTTTATGGATAAGCTGGTGGAAATCATGGAAAAGAATATGGATAACGGCGAATTGGTTGTCGACGATTTGGTAAGCGAGCTGGCCGTTAGCCGCTCCGTGTTCTTCAAAAAGCTGAAAACACTTACGGGTCTTGCACCTATTGAGTTTATTAAAGAGATGCGAATCAAACGCGCTGCTCAACTCATTGAGACGGGCGAGTTCAATATGACGCAGATTTCTTATATGGTGGGCATCAATGACCCGCGTTACTTCAGCAAGTGCTTTAAACAACGGTTTAACATGACCCCAACCGAGTATCGCGACACGTATGGCAAGTCGTGTAAGCTGTAGTTCGCTGAGCAGTTCACTCAACGGACTATGGCTTTTATCCCCACGTACCTGGCTGTTTCCATGAAATAGCTTTACTTCTACGCACTTTTCAGTGGAATCTTGTCAAGAGCAGTTTTATAGATTATTAACTCGTAAGGAGGCTTCGGCGAATGATCGGCAGGAGTTGGGTAAAACATAACCAACTTTTTGAAAAACATAACGGCCGATTGGAAAAAGATAACGAGCAATTTGAAAAGATAAACCGTCTCTTGGGTCATGACAAACCGTCTCACGGCCAAGAGACGGTTTGTCGCGGACCATTTGCTACCGTGCAAACCGGCATAAGCAACCGTCTCTGCTCAAAAATGAACCGGCAGCAAACAAAAAAGGCAGGAGTTTGAGCTCCTGCCTTTGCGCCTATATTAATTTGAATGTACTATAGGATTATGCTGACAAAGATAATACATTATATTACCAAAGTCAAGCGTTTGGCCATTTATTTTGGGCATAGCATACCCTCATCACTATTATTCTCTCCAGCGAGGATCACCGGCTGTTTCTGTTCCCGCAAATGTTTTGTCGAGGAAGCTGAAATCACCTGTCGTCGGTGAAGTAAATAAGGCAGAAGCAGCACCGCTATAGCTTATCAATCCTGAAATGGAGGGTGAACCTAGCTGCCAGTCGGATGTAGCATAACTGTTTTCTACTGCCACTGTGCCCGAAGCACGAATTCCTTTCGCAGTAGCAGCCTGACTCAGTGCAAAGATTGAGTTCTTGATACTGATGCCATTGGCCGGACCGTAGCTGGTTGAACCGAAATCAATGAAGTATCTTCCGCTTGCAATCATGTTATAGAAAGTACAGTCGCTCAGCGTTATGCTGTTTGTATTGGTACTCTTACTCAAAATAAAGCGGCCAACCGTGTTGAAGGTTGAGTTGGTAATATTGATGTTGCTTATCACTCCATTACCGCTGGCATCAGCATTGATAAAGTAATAACTGTCCTTCAGATTCGTCACGATACAATTATTGAATGTCAGCGTACCAATGGTTTTGGCTTCCGAACCTTGCAACCTGAAAGGTGTATTCGCTAAATCGTGAATCAAGCAATTGTCAAACGTAATGGCACCCACGTTAGTGGCAGTTGTCTGGTTGAAGAGGTAACTGTTCAGCGAGCTTGTTACCACTCCATTCTCGTACACATATCCGCTTATATCAACATTTGTAAAGTTGATGAACGAATGGTTGGCACTTAACGCAATCTGTTTGATTGATAGTACGGCCTTGCTGGCTCCCGGCAAACCAAAGAAGTTCACCGACATGCCGTTGGGGATAGTCAGTATATTGTTGTTTGCAAATACGGCTCCGGCAGGAATAGCCAATGTGACGGTTGAATAGCTACCGGCCAGGTCATCAAATAAGGTTTGATTAATTGAGTCGTTAGCATTCAGGTAAATCATCTTGTCGGCTTCCGGCACTTCCGGATAGGTTGTGAAGCTGATGTATCCTCTTTTTACGGTACCGTTATACAAGTTGGCCGTGTACGAAGTATTAGGTGTTAAACCGGTAACGGTTACGTATCCGTTAGCAACTGCATTGGCATCTAAATTGATTGTCTTAATTACCGCGAGGTCTGGAGTCAGAATGTCCATGTTGGTAACAGTTTTGCCGGCTGTCCACCGCAAGGTAGCCGAAGTGGCTTTCAAGTCTTCGGACGCTACGGGCGACATGATCTGTTCCGATTTTGTTTTAAACGAGAACTTTTCATGGTAAGCCCACTTCGAACTAATCTTTTCGTTCGAACAAGATTTAATACGCAGGTAATACTTCGTATCGCTATCCAGATTGGTTAATGTAAACGGTGATTTGGTGATTGACTTGTCTTCACCGAAAACAATAGATCCGGTTTGAATGTCATCTTGATAAAGAGAATCCTTACTGATTTCAATGATATAGAAATCGGCTTTCGATCCTGTTCCCCAAGTTACTTCGGCCTCAGTGGCAGTCGGAACGATGCTAATGGAAGTAGTACGGAATAAGCGGTCGTAACTCTCGTCAACCGACCAGTCGTTTGTGGTATCGCACGATGTGTTAACCCATGCAGTCAGGAGGAATAATCCTCCCGCGACTGCTATGTTTTTTAATTTCTTTATGCTATTCATTGTATATAAATTATTCAAATCCATATGAGTTCTTTAGTGATCCCTTTGAGTCGGAGATGGTGGTTGCTCCCAGAGGCAATAAGTGTCTGTTCTTTACCACTCTGTTCAATCCCCAGCTGATGTAAGGAAGATAAGCTACGTTTTTACCGTTTGTAGGATCTTCGCCTCCCCATCCGGTTACACTCTTATAATCGGCCACATTAGCGGGAGCTTCATACCAGCAGATGCTCGACATGTCGATGGCGTTAGCATCACTGCTTTTCATCTTATAATATAGTGAAGCAGGTGCTTTGGTAATCAATTCCATGTATTGCTCTTTTGATTCTGTTATTTTGCTGTCAAGCAATCCCCAACGAATCAGGTCGTACTTGCGAACCGCTTCTCCGGCAAGCTCCCATGCTCTTTCATCAACCAGCGCGTTGAAGAAATCACTTCCGCTGCTTATTGCGTTTACATAAGCCGTTACGGCTGCTTGCTTGCTTGAATCAAAAGATCTGGAACGAACTTTCAACAAGGCTTCACGGGCGGTGAGTCCGCAGGTAGGACCAACCACGTCGGCTCCCTGCAATTCATTCAACGCTTCAGCGTACATCAGTAATACGTCGGCATAGCGAAGTACTATCCAGTTAATACCGTAACCAAACTTAGTTGTTGCGGCCTTTGATGCCGTGCGCCAAGAGTCGCTCATTTTTCGAGGGTCCCACTTAGCCACGTAGATGGCAAATGGTGAGTTGCTTTGCATGGTTTCAACAGGTTCGTTGCTGCTGCCCGGCTTAATTTCATAGGTTGCACAAGTCAGGTCGCGTCTTAAGTCGTCTTTGTCAAACGACCACAAGAAAGGTGCGGTCAGCTTGATTTTACCGGATGAGTTTCCGTATCCGTAAGTGGTGGTTACACCCGACAAACGTACGCCCACTGTGTATCCCATTTCTCCTGAATAATTTAATCCGTGAGCCACCTCAAAGATGTTTTCTCTGTACGTTTGATCCAATGATTGCTGGTTAATCAAGTACCACTCGTTTTCAATGCTTGGGTTCAACTGATGCGTACCGCTGGCAATGATAGCGTCCAGATGAGTCAGTGCTTTCGTGTAAAGCTCCGTTCTTTTGGCAGCACCCGGTCTTTGAGTGGGGTAAGTGGCATCACTGTTTGCCAATGTTTCGTAACCTTCACCGGCTTTGGATGATTCGCGAATAGAATATCCGGCGTAACTCATCGCTATACGAGCCAATAGTCCGTGTGCAAAACCTTTGGTGATGCGCTCTGTTGTGTATGATGACTCTCCGGCCCATGGCAAGTAATCAATGGCTTCTTCTAAGTCGGTAATGAGATGCTCCATAATGGCATCACGATCTGTTTTGGGCAGGTAAATATTTGATCCGTCCGACTTAGTCGTTTCGAATTTCATCGGTACGTCTCCGTAGTTTCTTATCAGATCAAAATAGATCATAGCACGAAGAGCCAATGCCTCACCTTTGTATCTCAGCATCTTGGCTCTTGAAGAGTTACCTTCGGCAATCAAACTGCTGTTTTCTATTCCCTCTACAACGATATTGGCGTTTTCAATGATCTCATAACATTCGCTCCAATTGTCATCCAGCTTAGTCCAGCTTGAGCTCGGGTTAAAGTTACCTGCACCTCTTTCGTTAACGGCCACTGAATTTCCGGAACCGGTGTTATCAAGTCCGTCAACTAATTCAATGTCCGAATTGGTTGAGAAGTTCAATGGAATACGTGCTCCGTAAGTGTGGTCAAGGGTTAGGCCTGCATATACTTTATTGAGTGCATTCTCTGTGTATGCGGCGGAGTTGAAGACTGTTTCATCAGTCATTTCAGACGGTGAGGTCTGATCCAGAAAATCAGAACAAGCCGTTAAACTTGCTATTCCTGTTCCCAGAATAAATAGCTTAAATATATTTTTCATCATTATATGGCTTCTAAATTAAAATGTAACATTAATACCACCTACAAAAGAACGGCTTTTAGGGTATGCAGAGTAGTCTACACCCGGAGTCATAGGTGTGCTGGTAGCACTATCAACCTCGGGGTCTGCACCCTTGTATTTTGTAAAGCAATAAAGGTTATATCCTGTAACATATAGTCTGACGTTTTGCATCAGCATCTTTTGAACCAGGTTCTTGGGTAAGGTATACCCTATGCTGATGTTGTTAACGCGCAAGAATGATCCGTCTTCAACAGCCCAGTCGATAAGCGGCATAACGGTTGCTGCTGCCGGATTCCAGATCGAAGCATTGGCATTCAGCTCATTTAAGCGATTCTTCACTCCCTCGGCTCCCAATGTTTTGATGGATGAACTGCTTAACAGGCTGTTACCTGTAGTCGGATCAATCCATGTGTATCTTTTATCGATGGTGAAGTTATCATTGATATTCCAATTCTTTGATGATCCGCTATAGAAACTAGAACCCAGTTTGGTAGCGTTGATCACTTTGTTGCCTAAGCTGTAGTTGAAGAATGCTGTGAAATCAAAGTTCTTGAAGCGTCCGTTCAATCCGAATCCTCCCGATACGGGTGCTATCGTGTTACCCAAACGTACTTTCTTGATGTTTCCATCAGCATCGGCTTTCAACTTAATGCTACCCGGGTACACATTACCTCCGGTAAGCGAAGCACTGTTCGTGATACCGCTTTTGAGTGAGTAAGTTCCTGTAGTTTCGTTGAAATTAAAATCGTCGGCTGTATAGAAACCGTCGGTCTTGTAACCGTAAACCTCACCCAGACGTCCGCCTTCTTCAATTAAGAAATCTTCCAGTCCGGCTGCTGCGCTACCTCCCCACTTACTGCTTTGCCAGCTGCTATTGCCATCTAGCTTATCAATCTTACCTCTGTTGTATGAAATGTTGAAGTTGAAGTTCAGACCGTAGTTTTTCTTATCCAAAATAACTCCGTCGAGTTGTAACTCAACACCTTTGTTTGAAGTCTGTCCCAGGTTCTTGTACTGGTATCCGTAACCGGAGCTTGCTGCAATGGTTGTCTTCATGAGCAAGTCTTGGGTGGTATTCCAATAGAAGTCGAGAGAACCCGACAGTCTGTTGTTCCAAAAGCCAAAGTCGAAACCTAAGTTTCTTGAAATGGTAGTTTCCCATTTCAGTTCAGGGTTCGATAAAATGTCACCGTGCTTCAGTACGGTAGCTGTCTGATCACCGAAATAAATACTCTTGTCGCCGGTTCCTGCTACAGAGAAAGTAGTATACATAGAACCATCGGGAATACGGTTGTTACCTGCCGTACCATAGCTTAAGCGGAACTTCAGGTTTGATAACCAGTCTTTTGTTCCTTCCATAAAAGGTTCATCGAACATTCTCCATGCAAAAGCAGCAGAAGGGAAGTAACCCCAACGATTTCCGCTTGCAAATTTGCTGGAACCATCGGCACGCATTGTTGCAGTAAACAGGTATTTATCGTTCAATGTATAGTTTACACGTCCGAAGAATGACAATAAGTTGTCTTTGATTCCGATATAAGTTGTGGTAGGTAATGAAGTTCCATTTCCTAATGCGGCCAAAATCTCGTTAACCGTTGTTTCTTTGGCAAAGTTAACAGCCGTAAGGTAGGTCTTGGTATCCTGACTGGAAGTTACTTCCTGACCAAGTAACACATTCAGCCTGTCTCTTTTATTAAAGAGTTTTGTATCGTAAGTAACCGTGTTGGCGTTTCTCCAGTTCTTGTTATTTACTTTTGAGATGTAGGCTTGTGGTAATCCGGCATATCCGTATTTAGAGTTTGAAGTAGCCTGATACTCCCACACCTGATCCGTGTCTTGGTATTTCCATCCATAACCGAATTCGGAACGGAAAGTTAGTCCTGCCATTGGCTTCCAATTCAGTCCGGCGTTATAGTTTTGTTGGAACTTGGTTTGTTTTTTGTAGGTTGCATTCAAACGTTCCAATGGAGAGTACTGAGCATTCAGGGTGTTTTCGCCGTCTTCACTGTCTTCGTTGAGCTGACTGATGGGCTTGTAAACAATTGATTTGGCCACAAGTGAGTTAGCAGCACTCGTCTCGTTGTCGGCTCCGCCACTTAAACCATCAACTGTTTGATAAGTTAAGCGGGCATTGAAGTCCAGATTTAACCATTTGTTGATCTCGGTATCGATTTTAGCATTGATGTTGTTCTTTGAGAAACCGGAACCCCTCATAATGCTTTTTTCATCGTTGCGTGCATAGCTTACGCTATATTTTGTTGACTTTGCTCCACCGCTCACGCTTACGTTGTATGATTGCTGGTTTCCGGTACGGCCAAATATCTCATCTTGGTAATCGGTACCTTTCACTGATTTGTAGATTTCCAAGTCGTCATACACTCCGTATGAAGTGCCGGTCTGATCCAGTTCGTATTGGTACAATGCGTATTCATAAGGGTTAAGCACTCCAACCTGTTTCGTTACTTTTCTTAGACCGAACGAAGCTCCGAAATTTACCTGTGTTTTTCCTTCTTTACCCGATTTGGTGGTAATGATGATAACACCATTGGCACCGCGGGCACCATAGATAGCGGTAGAAGAAGCGTCTTTTAATACATCAACAGATTGAATATCTGTAGGTGCTATATCCGAAATGCTTGAAACAGGGAATCCGTCAACAATGTAAAGGGGCGAGTTGTCTTGCGAAAGAGAACCACCACCTCTTACTCTGATTTTGATATCTGCATCAGGAGAGCCTTCGGTTGTTGTGATTTGCACACCGGCCATTTTCCCTTGCAATGCTTCAGAAGCACTTGACACAGGAACTGACTCTAGTTGTTTGGCACTTACAGAAGCCACAGAGCCGGTCAAGTCTTTCTTTGCTACGGTTCCGTAACCAATGACAACCACTTCATCCAATGCCTGTGCATCATCTTCCAGTGTTACTTCCAACTTACTTTTACCTTTAACGTCTATTTCTTTGGTTTTCATTCCAATATAGGAAATAACCAAAACATGTTTGCCTGATACCTTCAGACTGAAATTTCCGTCAAAATCGGTAATAGTACCGTTGGTGGTTCCTTTCTCAACAACAGAGGCTCCGATTACCGGTTCTCCTGTCTTGTCTTTCACATTACCACTCAAGGTAACACTCTGCGCAGATAAACTAAGCGATATTGTTGCAAAAAGCATAAGCAATACCGTGCGCATGTTTTTCATCTTGTTAGACATTTTTTGCATGTTCACTGATTAAAAAATTTTAAGTATAACGTTTCTGTTAATTCATCAATACAAAAATAAGACGGGTTTAAGTGGTCTGTGTGCAATATTTGTTCTTACGATAGTATTTTTTGTTATATGCTTTGGGCACATTGCACAACGAATTATCATTCTGTTCAGCTTAAAGCGTTTACAGATTGGTATCATTGTTGTTGCGAATGGGAAGTTTATAGACGAATTAGCCCTTTTTGAGTTTCGGAATGTAAGTTTGAACGTGGCATATCTCCGTAGGGTTTCACGTAGTATGGTGCGTTAGTAATTGGTTGGTTTTAGTCAGATTTTGGGAGGCGTATGCCTCCCTTTTTGCTGTGTTAATGCCCTGTTTATGTATCTAAAGTTGCAACATTTAATTTGATATTGTATTTCTTTTTGAATAAGAAGTTGCCGCTTTTAGATTAGATAAAATGGATAATTTCCTGCGGAACATCCACTATGTGTTTGGGGGTGAATTGTTCCAGTTCCGTGCGCGGACGAAACCCCCAGGTTACACCGCAGGCCTCTACGCCACTGTTGTGTGCTGTCTGCATGTCTACTCCCGAGTCACCTACATAAAGAGTTTCTTCTTGGCTTATTCCGGCTTGTTTTACTATGTCATATACAATAGCCGGATCGGGTTTTACGTTGACACCCTCCCGTTGTCCCAATACGGCAACAAAAGGAATGTTTGGAAAGAAATAACTGACTAGCTTTTCTGTAGCGCTTTGGTATTTGTTGGAGGCAACAGCCAGCACCTTTCCTTGTTGATGCAACTCGTTCAAAAGATCTGTAATCCCGGGGTAGGGAGTGCTTAAATCGGTGTTGTGACTATCATAAAACGGCACAAATAGTTTTCTGATCAGTTGTATGTTGGCTTCTGTTTTCTCTCCTTCTGGCAATGCCCGTTCAAAGAGTTTGTTGATGCCGTTGCCTACCATAAATTTATATTCCTCGACAGGATGTGTAGGGAAGCCCGCTTCCTTTAATGCATAATTCGTACTTTGAGCCAGGTCTGCTATTGTGTTTAATAAGGTTCCGTCCAAATCGAATATAATCAATCTCTTCATCTTTTAAGTATCTTAGTTTCTGCAAAGATACGCTTTTTGTTCTTTGCTTAAACATAAAAAAAACGTATCTCCTTGGGGAAATACGTTTTCTGAAAGAAATATCATTCTCTTTTATTTCTTAGTGATTCTGAACCAGTCGACTTCAGACCATCCGCCATCGTTAATGGTTATAGCCGGACGAGTGCAGAAGGTTCCAACCTTCGTGCCGATCCACATACCTTCTTTGGCTTGGAATTCATTGCCCATTGACTTGAATTTCTTGCCATCGAGACTGTAGCTGAACTTACACATGGCCAGTACATCCGATCCGCCTTCGCTTTCCTTTAGCTTCTTCTTGCCGGCTTTGAACTCAACACGAAGATAGATAGCACCGTTCTTTAATTTAGTGGTTTCGTTTATTTGTTCCGCAGTGCCCTTATCGGCATTCTTGCATTCCAATTGTGAAAGCACAATGCCGTCGTTCGTGTTTTCCAATACGAGACCGGCATAACTGAATCCCATGACAACTAGACCGGTACGCTCTCCTTTATACTTGGTTGTTGGTTTGAAATCGAGTTTGATGGTAGCAACAAAGTTATCGGCAGGAGCCTTTTGCAACATCAGGTTGGGCACGTTCCATAAGTTCTTATATTCTTTTACCACCGGATAGGAGTAAAGCCTTGCATAACCTTTGTGGCCGGCAAAGTAAGCCCATTTTTCGTTGATGTTAGCATGCCATTGCCATTGGGGCGACAAGGTGTAGCCATCAAATTCATCACTTTCTTGCGGAGTGCAGATGGGGTAAGTCTTGCCCACGTTGGGTTTCTTGTAGCTTAAAACAGGCTCGCCGCATCCGTCACCGTCTTTATCAACGCCGATAACAGGCCAGTCATTCACCCACTTCATCGGTTGCAAGTGTACCAAGCGACCGTAAGCACCTACGTCTTGGAAGTGCAAGAACCAATCTTCACCGGTAGTAGTGTCAACCCACGCACCTTGATGAGGTCCGTTTACATTGGTTTTTCCTTGGCTGAGAACTACTTTTTCTTCGTAAGGTCCGTATACGTTTTTAGAACGAAGCACCAGCTGCCATCCGGTTGCAACACCTCCGGCAGGAGCAAAGATATAGTAATAACCGTTACGTTTATAGAATTTCGGGCCTTCTGCAGTGGGGTGCTCATCGTGACCGTCAAAGATGATGCGCGACTGTGTGATTGCTTTGGTAGCATCTGCATTCAGTTCGCAAATTCCCAATAAGCTCTTAATGCCCGAACGGCTTCCGGCATATCCGTGAACCATGTAGACTTTACCGTCTTCATCCCACAGCGGAGTTGTGTCGATAATTCCCTTACCGGCTTTCACCAGTACGGGCTCACTCCAAGGTCCTTTGGGATCTTTGGCTTTCGTCATGAAAGCTCCTTGATCCGGATCTCCCCAGAAAATATAGAATTCTCCTTTGTGATAACGAATGCTTGGCGCCCATACTCTGCTACCGTGCTGAGGTTTCTCGGGAAACTCAACGGGCGATAATTCGTAAGGTACGGCAGCTCCAATAATGGTCCAGTTTACCAAATCTTTTGAATGCAAGATCTGTAAGGCAGGTAAACAGTTGAAACTGGAAGAGGTCATGTAGTAGTCATCTCCTACGCGACATGCGTCGGGATCAGAATAGTCTGCATGAATAATGGGGTTGCGGTAGGTACCATCACCTTTGTCGGCTACCCACACTTCAGAAACATAGTTTTTCTGTGCTGTTACTGATGATGTAACGAATAAGCTTAAACCAATAATTAGTGCTAACTTTTTCATGTAATATTGATTGGTGAATAATAAGAATAAGAGCAAAGATAAAAAAAGGCTCTGCAATAAAGGTGGATTTATTAGCAGAGTCTTCGTATTATTTGTTAGAATCTGATAAAACGTAGTTTATCGTTTCACTTTGACTAGTACGGGATGGTCAATTTCCTCTTTCCACTCACGCATATAAGCAAACCATGCTTCGGGTGTTTTGTACCCAAAGGTTTCTTTCAGGGAAGTGAACATGATGTTATAGCGGATGTAAGCTTGTCCTTCAGCACCGATGGTGTATAAATAGTTGGCATTGTCTTTCACTTCCGCTTTTACGTATTTCTGAGGAATGTAAGTAGCCAAACCCACTGTTTCTTTGGCGTATTTAACGGTGTCGTTAACAGGCCAGTCGGTACCCCAACATCCAATCAGTCCTTTGTGATCCGAATAAGAAACAGATCCTTTTACATCTTGCACTCCGGTGCAAAATAGCTCATTCTTCAGAGGCTCTTCAAAGAAAGTTTCCACGATGGCATCTCTGTGTCCGCCGTAAAGTGTATAACGGTTGATCATGTTTAAAGCCGAACCTTGATACTCCCAATCATTCACCTCAATTTCGCAGATTGTTCTTACCGGACCGTAGGCCAATATCCGTTCTGTTCTTTGCAGTACGGGTTCTATGTGCGTTGCTTTTTTGCCGTTCCAGCCTTTCAATGCACCCAGGCCACCACTTCCACTCACTCGAAGTACGTCATCACCGAATCCTTTGGCCAGCTGCTCGTCGTTGGGGTAGAACTGACAGGCTTCGATTTCAAATCCTTTGTTGAATTTGCCGTAGATGTCTACCGTTTGCTTCTGATCAAAGTATAGTCGGTAAGCTACCAACTCCGATTCGAATGCCGGACCGTGATGATGTAATTGATTGTAAATGTTGCTGGTACCCGGAATGGTGAGTGAATGAATGGGCACGTGCTTTCCTTTTTTGTCGCTTACTAACATCTCGGCAAAAACGCGCGAAGGATATTTCTTGTCTGACTTTTGGCCGGACAGAACTACCTTGAATGTTTTCTTTGTTTGAGGATCGATGTTGATCAAAAATGCCAGCTCATCGGCTTTTCTGTCTGAGTTGAGGTCATCGAGCTGTGACGGGATTTCTTTCTCGCCATCCCATACGGTGGCTGATTTAACGACGAAGCCGGTTTTCAGATCGCTTATCTTCAGTACTACCGGTTCGTCGCTTTTTGCTTTGTTCCAGTTATTTTCTACTTCTACAACCACACTTTTGGTCGATGCTTTTACTGCTCCCATAAGTGCTGTCGTACAAATGGAAAGAAGGAAAATGCTTGCTACTACTTTTTTCATGGAATTGGTCTATTTATATTTGATACAAATATAGGTTAATTGAACCTATTTCTGATACACAATTTGATTGAATCACTAGCTTCTTTGTTTTGATGCTGAACAAGAACTTTGTATAATCCTGAAAGGCGGCTCGGGTATAAAACAATGCTTGCAAACCTCAGGTGGTTAATACTGCCCGAAATTTGCAAGCTTATCGATTAATTGAAAGAATCCGAATGTTTATTTCTTGTTAATCGATTTTCCTTTTGCATCAATCTCTTTATAAAAAACACCTTCTACCTTGATATTCTTTGCGCTTTTCAGCTCTACAGTTGCACCTTTGGCTGCCTGAATGTGTATGTTCTCTAATGTTACACCGTCTGCTTGTGATATGACAGCACCTTCGGCAGCATCAGTAATCACTACGTCTTTCACAGTTACATTCTGAATAGGCATTTCCGGAAGTCCGTTGAAGAACATAGCTCTTCCTGCACCTTTACAGGTAACGTTAGATATATGAATGTTTCTGAAAGCAGGAGTTTCAATGGTCACAGGCATAAGCGCCGGTTTTCTGTTCTTATCTGCTTCAGTCAGCTCGTCGGGTGCTTTACCACCATAGAATAAGTCGAACAGAAGCGGCTCGTTCGGTATGTTGATCATGTTGATGTTGTTGATGAAGATGTTTTCAACTACACCGCCGCGACCGCGTGTGCTTTTGAAACGAAGACCTACATCGGTTCCGAGGAATGTACAATCTGCCACATAGATGTTTTTCACACCTCCGGACATTTCACTTCCTACCACAAAACCTCCGTGTCCGTGTAATACCACGTTGTTCTTTACAAGTACGTTTTGACAAGGTTCACCTCTTCTTCTTCCGTCTTCATCCTTACCCGATTTGATGCAGATAGCATCATCACCGGCATCGAATATATTATTGATGATCAATGCGTTTTTGCAAGATTCCATATCAAGTGCATCACCGTTTTGTGAGTACCACGGGTTAAACACCTTTACGTTATTGATTGTGATGTCTTCGCATGATAGCGGATGCAAACACCAGCTGGGCGAGTTCTTAAAGGTTACTCCCTCCAGCAATACTTTCTTGCTTTTAACAATGTTAAGAAGCACCGGTCTGAGCCATGGTTTGATTTCGTTCCATTCTTCGTCCGTTTCAATGCCTTCGGGGTTATTGAAGTTCTTGCATGCCAATGCTCCTTTTAATGAGCCGGCAGTGGGATACCATATCTTCTTGGCTTCATCGAGTACTCCACCCGACTTCACCAGCTTGCTCCATTGAGATGCTGTTAGCTTCTCTTTTTTGACTGGACGCCAGCTGTCGCCGGCACCATCAAAGGCACCGTAGCCGGTTATTGCTATGTTTTCAGCGTTGCGTGCCCAAATAGGCGACTGGCAACGACGGGTTTCCAAACCTTCAAAAGAAGTGCTTATGATGGGATATGCATCGAAATCATCGGTAAATAAGACCAATGAGTTACGCTCGGTATACAAATTGACGTTACTCAATAACTCAATCGGACCGCTTAACCATAAGCCTTCGGGAATAACAACTGTTCCTCCGCCTTTTGAGTTTACTTCTTTAATAGCATCGTTGATAGCTTGGGTATTGAGAGTTACACCATCACCTTTTGCTCCGAAGTCTTTGATGTTGACCGACAAAGCGGGGAAGCTGGGTTGTTGTACCTTTGGCATTTCAAAAGGAACGTCGTTATAGATACTATTGTCTATTACCTCTCTGTGTTGTGCCTGCACTAAATTTGCCGTTAGGGGCAAACAAAGTGTAGCTACCAATAAAAGCCTTTTTGCAAGTGTGTTCATTCGCTATGAATATTCTAAGATTATATAATATGGTAATTCACTCGGGATTATAGCAGTTGCGGAAGCTATTACCCATTCGCAGGCTACTCTCGCGAGCGGCCTGCGAAGATGGTAATAGGATTCATGTTAACCTAATTTTTAAACTTTAAAAATATCGGGAAAAACTTCCTAACTATCTGAGTGCAAAAATATTTCAGAACATCCATCTCTGTGTGTACAATTTGTTAGTTTAGGTGGATTTTTTGTTGATTAGGGTTTTTCTTTGCCCTTATTGTCTGCTTTTATTGCGAAAGTTCTTATCTTTGCCGTCTAATTTAACTATAATATAGGTATGAGTTACAATTTATTAAAAGGAAAAAAGGGCATTATTTTCGGTGCGTTGAACGAGCAATCAATAGCTTGGAAAGTAGCCGAAAAAGCCGTTGAAGAAGGTGCAACCATTACATTGTCAAATACTCCTATTGCAGTTAGAATGGGTGAAGTAAGTGCTTTATCTGAAAAACTGAACTGTGAGGTAATACCCGCTGATGCTACCAGCGTTGAAGATCTGGAAACTGTATTTAAACGTTCTATGGAAATTTTCGGTGGGAAAGTAGACTTTGTTCTCCACTCTATTGGTATGTCGCCCAATGTGCGCAAAAGACGTACGTATGATGATCTTGATTACGATATGCTGGATAAAACACTTGATATTTCAGCTGTTTCTTTTCATAAAATGATTCAGGTGGCTAAGAAATTAGATGCCATATCAGAATACGGATCCATCTTGGCGTTAAGCTATGTGGCTGCGCAGCGTACTTTCTTCGGATACAATGACATGGCCGATGCCAAAGCGTTGCTTGAGTCTATCGCTCGCAGCTTTGGATACATTTACGGTCGTGAGCACAACGTACGTATCAATACCATTTCTCAGTCGCCTACCATGACTACTGCCGGATCGGGAGTGAAAGGAATGGATAAGCTGTTTGACTTTGCTGATCGCATGGCACCACTGGGTAATGCATCTGCCGATGAATGTGCTGACTATTGTATTGTGATGTTCTCCGATCTTACTCGTAAAGTGACGATGCAGAACTTATTCCATGATGGAGGATTCTCTAGCGTGGGCATGAGCCTTCGTGCAATGGCTACCTACGAAAAAGGACTTGATGAGTACAAAGATGAAGATGGTCATATCATTTACGGTTAATCGTTAAATGAGTCTGAAGAGAATCTACATATTTATTCTAATAGGCTTGCTGCTCTCCGCTTGTAAATTTGGCGGCGACAGTAAGCCTTTAGAACGTTCAGACAGTGCAGCCGTTCACATAACCCGTTATGATAAGCTGCTCACCGAATATGTAAAATTCAATAGTTTTTCTGCTCTTCAGAAGATGAATACCGAGAGCATGCAGGAGACTAAAATCCTGATAGAAGATGTTCTCTCTATCGGCCGGGTTAACGACGATAACATTCATCAGAAGCTCAAAGAATTCTACTCAGATACCACTTTGTTGCAACTCATGGCTGATGTGGAAGCCAAATATGAAGATATTGGGAAAATAGAAAAACAGATAAACAAAGGATTTGCCCGGTTAACGAAGGAGGTTCCTCAATTACCTGTTCCGCACGTTTACACCCAGATTTCTGCGCTCAATGAGTCGATTATTGTTCAAGATAGTCTGATTGGAATCAGTCTTGATAAATATATGGGTGCTGATTACCCACTTTACAAAAAATTCTATTACGATTATCAATGTCGCTCCATGTTGCCTGAGCGAATAGTACCCGATTGTTTTTTCTTTTATCTTTTTAGTAAATATCCTTTGCCGGCTAACAGCAAGCGTACCTTATTACATACGCTTCTTCATTTCGGCAAGCTAAACTACATCGTACAGGAGATTTTGAACATATCTTCAGCTGAAGATCTTTTGGGATATTCCAAGCGTGAAAAGGCGTGGTGTGAGAGTCATCGTAAAACGGTGTGGGAATATATGTTGGCCAACGGACATCTGCATGCAACCGACCCTCAAATTATTCGCAACTATACAAAGCCGGCACCCGATCCGGTTTACTTTGGTGATGACTCACCCCCGTTAACCGGTATATGGGTAGGTATGCAAATTATCTCTTCCTATATGGAACACAACAAGAAAGTGACCATCCAACAATTACTCAATACGACAGACTATGATTTGGTATTAGCCAAATCACAATACACGTCTGATAAGTTTAAATTTTAATCATTTATGGATACAGCCCTTTATCTGTTGCCGGTTACACTTGGCGACACCGAGTTGAACACCGTTTTGCCGGCTTATAATATAGAGATCATTCAAGGGATCAAACATTTTATAGTAGAGGATGTTCGTTCGGCACGCCGTTTCCTGAAAAAGGTAGATCGCGAGTTCGATATTGACTCACTTAGTTTTTATCCGTTGAACAAGCATACTTCTGCCGAGGATATTTCGGGTTATCTAGAACCTTTGTTGGCCGGGCAATCAATGGGAGTCATTTCCGAGGCAGGCTGTCCGGCAGTAGCCGATCCGGGAGCTGACGTGGTAGCCATCGCACAGCGTAAGAATCTGAAAGTAATTCCTCTGGTGGGGCCGTCATCTATTATTCTTTCCGTTATGGGTTCGGGCTTTAACGGTCAAAGTTTTGCTTTTCACGGATACCTGCCCATTGAACCGGGTGAACGGGTGAAAAGAATCAAGCAACTCGAACAGCGCATCTATTCCGAGAATCAGACACAACTGTTTATTGAAACACCTTACCGCAACCATAAAATGGTTGACGACCTGCTGCAAAACTGTCGTCCGCAGACAAAACTCTGTATAGCAGCCAATCTCACTTGTGAGGGCGAGTACATTAAAACACGTGCAATCAGTGAATGGAAAGGCAAGGTTCCTGATTTGTCTAAGATCCCTTGTATTTTTCTGTTGTATAAATAATGTCTTTGAGGTATTCGTATTCTACCTCCAGACATTCACAGAAGAAGTTTTCTTTTAAATTCTGCTCCATCTGTTGCAGGGTCCACAGTTTTCCGTTTTTGAATCGGGGATTGCATAGAATTGATTCGTCATCCATGTTCACCACAAACAAATAAATCAAACGGTTGGTGATTTTATTTTCAAAATGGTACATGATGCTAAAGGTCGGCTCTATATCGGTCAGGTTGGGGAATACATGTCCAACTACCCGGGCTACACCTTCTTTGAGTGTTTCGCGGTAGCGCAAATAACATTCCATGGGAATATCCGTCTTTCCTTTGTCGAGAATACACTCTTGTGAGCGGTTGCAGAGAAATAAACGTCCGTTGCTCACCACTGCGATACGGATAACCGGATTGATGTATGTGTTTTTATAACTAATGGCCTCCACCTTTAAGCTTTTACCAATTACATCTCCTCTTTCGTTTACGATGGGAACGTATTCCAAACAGGCCATCATGGAATTGAAGAAATTGATGACTACTTGGTTGAGTAAGATACTGAATAAAAAGATCAGCCCCGGCAGTAAGTTGAAGTACACCCACATCGTTCTTTCCGCGAGCGGATGCGAAAATAAGATGCCTAACGTCAAAGCAAGGAACTGAAGCCCCGATAAAATAAGAATTACCTTACCCGCCACTACGGTCGACTCTGCACTTTGAATGAGGTTCCGTTTGTCACAGGCCCCTTTCTTACGCCGGAAGTAATTAACAAACCGCCTGCGATGCAAATGCAGAATGAGTAACGGAACTACAATAGACATTTCCAATGTAATGGGCAAGTTTCCTTTCGGACAGTAATCAATAGGAAGCAATGTAGCCAAAGCCAGTACCGATAAAACAAAGGTTGACAGGTATAGAATGTAATTGTGCATCCTCGCCTTGTTTATATACAAGGTGAAATATGTATAAGTGAGAGCTGTTGCCATGCCTATGTATATCGCAACATCCTGTGCTATTAATTCGCTAAGTAATATGGTTAAAATAACGGGCGCATATCCCAATGACATATTAAAAGCTACGGAAAGAATTTTTCGGTGACTCATCTTCGCATAATCTATCGTTTCTACATCTAAAAACAACCGATGGCACAATTAGTTCTGATTGCTCTTTATATTTGTTGTTGCGGCGGAAGGTAAAACCCTCCGCCGCAACCTTTTTTATAGATTATTCAGGAAAAACTCCGTTAACCGGGTGAATAAGTGGTAACGGGTGTTACCGCCGTAAATGCCGTGGTTGCGGTTGGTGTACACCTGCATGTCGAATTGCTTATTGGCTTGCACCAAGCATTCGCTGTATTCCGCGCAGTTCTGGAAGTGTACGTTATCGTCGGCCATGCCGTGCACCAATAGCAAGCGACCGTTTAGGTTGGCAGCTCGGGTGAAAGCCGATCCTGCTTTGTAGCCTTCTGCATTTTGCTGTGGCGTGCGCATAAATCTTTCTACGTACACGGTATCGTAGAACCTCCAGTCGGTTACAGCCGCTACGGCCGCACCTGCTTTGAATACCGGCGTACCTTCACTCATACTCATGATGGTCATGTATCCGCCAAAGCTCCATCCCCAAATACCAATTCGACTCTTATCCACATAAGGCTGTGCAGCCATGTGCTTGGCTGTTTCTACCTGATCTTGTGCTTCCTTCACACCCAAATTCAGGTACGTACATTTGGCAAATTCAGCGCCTCGGCCGCCTGTTCCGCGACCGTCTACACATACTATCAAATAGCCTTTGGAAGCCATGTATGCATCCCAGCCGATGCCACCGCGATCACCACCAATACCCCATTTGTCGACCACTTCCTGGCTACCCGGACCGCTATATTGATACAACAACACCGGATATTTTTTCGATTCGTTGAAGTCGGCCGGTTTAATCATCCATCCGTTAAGTTCCGTGCCTTGAGAAGTACGGAAAGTAAAGAACTCCTTCTTCGGCAGCTGATACTGCGCCAGCGTTTCCTTCAGCTTCTGGTTAGTCACCAAAGTCTTCAGAACCTTTCCCGTATTGTCGTTCAGCGTAATAACGGCAGGCGTCTGCAGGCTCGAGTAGGTGTTCATGAAATACTTCAAATTGCTGCTGAAGATGGCTGAGTTGGTTCCCGCTTTCTCAGACAGCTTGATGCGTCCGCCCTTTTTGTCGGTCTTGTATACAGCCGTACGTAGAGGACTTTCTTCATTGCTTTCGAAGTAGAATGTATTCGTAGCAGCATCCCACCCGATGAAACGTTTCACCTCAAACTTTCCTTTCGTAACCTGCTTAACCAAGTTACCACCCATGCTGTACCAGTATAGGTGTGAGTATCCGTCTTTCTCGCTGATGAAGCTGAAGTTTTGAGGATAGAACATTATATTGTCAAACACACTTTCGTTAATATAGTAAGGACTCTCGTCACGCAACACCAGCTTGCAGAGTGTGGAACGCGGATCGGCAAAATAAAGGTCGAACCGGTTTTGGTTACGGTTCAGCGTCATGATAGCCAACTTGGCTGCATCTTGCGTGAAACGGATGCGAGGAATGTACCCGTCGGGATCCAACGGCAACTTCATTTTACGGGTTACTTTCGACTTGATGTCAAACGTATGCACGGAAACCTTTGAGTTGGCTTCACCTGCTTTGGGATACTTATATGTATAGGCACCCGGATAGGTTTCGAGTGCGCTGTAGTGCGGAGCTTGTCCGGCAAAGATGGGGAACGTGAAAGACGCTACTTCCGATTCGTCGAAGCGGATAAAAGCCAGCATGGTGTTGTCCGGACTGAACTCCAAAGCCGTCGCGAAACTAAATTCCTCTTCATACACCCAGTCGGGTATGCCATTCAGCACATGATTAAACTTGCCGTCTTCTGTCACCTGTGATTCACTGTTACCGTAAAGCATCTTCACTAGGAAAATGTTGTTGTCTCTGACAAAAGCAACCATGTTACCGTCGGGCGAGAACACGGGCGATTGCTGCGGACCGCCTTCCGACAACTTTTCAACGATATTCCGTTTGATGGTGTATAGGTAATGTACTGCCTTGTATGAATGCCTGTAAATAGGTTGCGTTTCCGTGCGAATCAGAATCTTACTGCCGTCGGGCGAGAAGGTGTAACCATCAAAACGTTTGAAGGTACACTCACGCGCTTTGGCCACATCGAATACAACTTCCACCTGCTGCCCCGTTCTGAACGAATATTTAATGATTTGAGTACCTTCGGCATTCATCTGAGTATAGTGTTCTCCGTCGGCCATTGGAATTACACCCTGAATGCCTTCGGCACGAAACTTACCGGATGTGATTTCCTTCAAGTCGAGAGCCTTGCTTCCCTGTGCCGGTACTACCTGCACCAACAGGCAAAGTAGAAAGAGTATGCTAAGTTTTTTCATCTTTTAATAGTTTTGATTTACGCATTATCCCGCAAATTTAAGAATTTGTAATTACTTAATTCGTAAATTTGCAGCTAAAATTAGTTGAATGATGGTTCACAACCCACTATATAATGATTTTGCTGCCTTCTTGAAGCAGCATTTCACCTGCAAAGTTCAGAAAATATCCATAAATGCCGGGTTTACCTGCCCTAATCGGGACGGTTCCAAAGGTCAGGGAGGCTGCACCTACTGCAACAACCAGACCTTCAATCCCGAATACTGCCACACCGATAAGTCGGTACGCACCCAGTTGGAAGAAGGGAAACGATTCTTTTCGTATAAATATCCCGATATGAAGTATTTGGCCTATTTCCAGGCCTACACCAATACCTACGGCGAGTTGCAAGAACTGAAAAACAAATACCTGGAAGCCCTTCAAACCGAAGACGTAGTGGGACTTGTTATTGGTACACGGCCCGACTGCATGCCCGATGAATTGCTCGACTATCTGGAGGAATTGAACAAACAGCACTTTTTATTGGTTGAATATGGAATTGAAAGTACCAATGACCAAACGTTGATACGGATCAACCGCGGACATACGTTCGCCGAAACCGTTGATGCCATCGAGCGAACTGCTTCGAGAGGCATTCTTACGGGCGGTCATGTTATACTGGGACTGCCGGGTGAGAGCCCGGAAGAAATCGTGTCGCAAGCCGGCACCCTTTCGCGTTTGCCGCTTACCACGTTGAAACTGCATCAGCTGCAACTCATACGAGGTACCCGCATGGCTTATGAATATTACAAGAACCCCGAAGATTTTCATCTGTTCGGAGTTGACGAATACATTGATTTAGTGATTGATTATGTAGAACACCTTCGTCCGGACATCGTACTGGAACGTTTCATTTCGCAATCGCCCAAGAAGTTGCTTATTGCGCCCGACTGGGGGTTGAAGAACTATGAATTTACCGCCCGGGTTCAGAAAAGGATGCAGGAAAGAGGCTCATATCAGGGTAAGTTATATAAAGATTGAAAAAAAAGGATTATTTTTGCTTTATAAAAAAAAAGAAGTATGAAACAGAAAACAATAATCAGAGGTAAAGTACATTATGTGGGGGTAAACGACCGCACCAAACATTTGTTTGAGGGATTGTGGCCCCTTCCTTATGGTGTGTCATATAATTCCTATCTGATTGATGATGATAAAGTAGCTTTAATAGACACGGTAGATATTTGTTATTTTGAGGTATTTCTGCACAAAATAAAAGCCGTTATTGGCGACAGACCGGTTGATTATCTTATTATTAACCACATGGAGCCCGATCATTCAGGTTCTATATCGCTGATCAAAAAATACTATCCCAACATAACCATTGTGGGTAACAAGCAAACATTCGGCATGGTAGAAGGATTCTACAACATCTCGCCGGATCATCAGTTGCTTATCAAAAATGGAGATTCGCTCGATTTGGGTTATCACAAACTCCGGTTCTACCTTACACCTATGGTGCATTGGCCGGAAACGATGATGACATTCGACGAAACGGAAGGATTGCTCTTCTCGGGCGACGGATTCGGAGCATTCGGTACGCTCGACGGTGGCTTTATTGACAGCAACATGAATGTGGAAATCTTCTGGGATGAAATGAGACGCTACTATGCCAATATTGTGGGCAAGTATGGTTCGGCTGTACAAAAAGCCCTTGAAAAGCTGGCACCTCTTCCCATCAAAGCTATCTGTTCTACACACGGACCGGTATGGATTGATCAGATTGAGAAAGTAATTGGTATATACGACAAATTGAGCCGTTACGAAGGAGAAGAAGGCGTGGTCATTGTTTACGGAACCATGTACGGCAACACCGAACAGATGGCCGAAGCCATTGCGTTGGAACTCTCTGCACAAGGCATAAAGAACATCATTTTGCATAACGCCAACAAACGTCATCATTCGTATATCATAGCCGATATATTCAGATACAAAGGCCTCATCATTGGTAGTACCACATATTGCAATCACCTTTTCCCTGAAATTGATTCGTTGATTTCAAAGATTCTGACTCGCGACATGAAAGACCGTTACCTGGGTTACTTCGGATCATTCTGCTGGTCGAGTGCCGCAGTGAAACGCTTGGCCGAGTTTGCCGAAAAGAGCAAGTTCGAGATTGTAGGCAATCCTGTGGACATGAAAATGGCTATCGACGACAACATCTACGAGCAATGCGAAAAGCTAGGTAGAGCCATGGCCGACAGATTGAAGAAAGACAGATAACACCATGCATAGAAATTCCCCCAATTTATTAACATCTTAAATACAATCTGACATGAGACTCATTATTCAGCCCGATTATCAGGCAATTTCCAAATGGGCAGCCGGTTATGTGGCAGCCCGTATCCGCAAGGCACAGCCTACTGCGGACAAACCTTTCGTACTTGGTTTACCTACCGGATCGTCTCCGCTGGGCATGTACAAAGAATTAATCGACCTTAATAAGAAAGGCCTGGTATCTTTTAAAAATGTAGTAACGTTCAACATGGACGAGTATGTAGGCTTGCCGCAAGAACATCCGGAAAGCTATTACTCTTTCATGTGGAATAATTTTTTCAGCCATGTAGATGTGAAGCGTGAAAACGTGAACATTCTCAATGGTAATGCAAACGACTTGGAAGAAGAATGCGCCAATTACGAGGCTAAAATCGCTTCGTATGGTGGCATTGACTTGTTCTTGGGCGGTATTGGTCCCGACGGACACATTGCGTTCAATGAACCGGGCTCTTCACTCTCGTCGCGTACACGCATCAAAACGTTGACAACAGACACGATTATTGCCAATTCGCGTTTCTTTGATAACGATGTGAACAAAGTTCCGAAGACTTCGCTCACGGTAGGAGTAGGAACCGTGATGGCTGCTAAAGAAGTGCTTATCATTGTGAACGGTCACAACAAAGCCCGCGCTTTGTATCATGCTGTTGAAGGCCCCATTACACAAATGTGGACCATCAGCGCTTTGCAGATGCATGAGCATGGCATTATTGTTTGCGATGACGCTGCTACCTTTGAATTGAAAGTAGGTACGTACCGTTACTTCAAAGATATTGAAGCAGCCAACCTGGATCCCGAATCCTTGCTGGCCGACTAAGCCCTTCGGCTTACGTACAGATACAAAAAAGACCGGTTCAGTAACATGAGCCGGTCTTTTTACTTTAAAAATCTTGTAAGATGCCTTTTCCCTGACGGGTAATCTCCGCCTCACCGTCTACACAATACACAATGGTTGACGGTTCAATACCACCAATGCCACCGTCGACCACCAAGTCGACCATGTTTCCGAATTTTTCCTCAATCAGTTCCGGCGTAGTAAGATACTCCACATCATCCTTCACGTTGTAGGGTAGGGTGGTGGTCATGATGGGAGCATCGAGCATGCGAGCTATCTCCCGTGAAATGTCATTGTCGGGCATACGGATACCCACCTCCTTGCGGTTCTTGAATATCTTCGGCAACCGGCTTCCTGCACCCAGAATAAATGTAAACGGGCCGGGCAGGTTTCTTTTCATCAGTTTGAACGTATTGTTATCCAACTTGGCGTACTCACTGATGCTGCTCATGTCATAGCAGATGATGGAAAGGTGATTCTTCTTGGCATCGATATCCTTTATCCGGCAGATGCGTTCGATAGCACGCTCTTTCAAACCGTGGCACCCGATGGCATACATCGTATCTGTGGGGTAAATAATTAACCCGCCATCATTCAATACATCCACAATTCGTTGCAAATCATTGGGATTGTTATTCTTTTCGTATAACTTCAACAACATTATTTTATTTTCTTTTTCAAGAAGTCCAATACCTTCTCGGTGGCCTTCTCTGTTACTTTTTTCTTCAACGTATCCGTATTGGCACGTGTGGCCGAGTCGAGTCCCAGTTTCTCACCCAACTTGTCAATTGCTTTGTCTTTGACCGATTCCGCCGCCTGCTTAGCCATACTCTTGGTATCGATAGACACCTTGGGCGAGGCAAACGTGCCGCCAATCTTCAGATCGAGTGTAGATAACTGTCCTAAACTACCTGCCGAAGCGGGTAACTTCACCTTACCGGCGTAAGCAATGCTTTGGTCCAGTCCCGTGCTACCCGATAAATTCATGGTGTACTCACCCAACTTCACGTCGAACGGTTCGGTAAACACCCGCCCTTTGTCGATGGTGAAGTCCACCTTCAGGTTCTTCACTTTCATATCCTTCAGCGCGGGCTTGCCCAAAGCGTCGGCAATTCCGTCGATCGCCTTCACCCCGCTGAGGCTGATGTCCTGTGTTGTGAGGCTTCCCGCCCCCTTCATCGTCTCCATTACCGGACTCATGGTTGGGTCGAGTTCCGTGCGTATATCCATATTTCCGGAGAAATTTCCTTTTAAATTCTCGAATATAGGCGCCATCTTCTGCACCATGTCGAGCTCCTTGTACGCCTGCGCAAACTGAATACCCGTTAATTTGAACGCCCCGTTCATTTCGGGCTTCTCAGCGTTCTGCGTAGAATAATATCCATTCATCACCACTTGTCCGCCCATGGTATTCATTGACAGATTCTTCATGTCGGCCTTTCCCTCCTTCACGGCCAGTTTACCGTTCATGTTTCTGAAAGCCATTTTATCGAACAACACCTCTTTGAGATTAGCCTCCATCTGGAAATCAATGTTCTTGGGAATGACAATAATTCCCGTGCTATCGGCGGGAGTTGCTGTTGCGGTAGTGTCCGCACTACCCATAAAGTCGTTCAGGTTGAGGTGATTAGAGCGGATGTTGAGCGTACCTTTCAATGTTTTATCCTTCAAGGCATAACCCATGTAATTCTCGAAACGGCTGTCGGCAGTCACATCATTCTTACCGATGTTGACCGTTGTTTCGCTCAACTGCAAATACTTCGGAGTGAAAGTGAGCAACGACTTCTTGATATCCACATCATCCATCCCCTTCATCTTCAGCTTCATGTTGCTCAGTCCGATGGTACCTGCTGCGTAGAACTTGTCATACTGCTCCTTCTCGGCATAAGACAAGCGGCCCGCCATCTCCATATTGGCATTCACCACCCCGTTGAGTTCCATGTCTTGCAGCGGATAAACCTGTTTAATCATGCCCAAATTCAGCGTACCTTTAGCTGAAGCCTTTACGTCCGGATCACTAACCGGAGTCTTAACGGCGGCCGTGATGCTGAACGGATTTCCCGCCAACCGGAAACTGAACGGGCTGACCGTAATTTCCGTAAGGTCGGCACTGCCGCCCGGGTTCTTCACGTTGGCATGTATGTTGATCTGATCCACCCCTGCCGGCAAAGATGGGTAGCGGAACATGGCATCTTTCACATCCAGCGTCGCATCAAACTGCGGCAATGTATCGCCCTGCAACGTACCTTTTGCAAAAGCCGACAAGGTAGCCTTGCCGTTGGTTTTGATACTTTCAAAATCTTTCGCATAGATAGCCGGAATCAAAGAGAGAATCTCCTTGAACCCAACCTCGCTGGTCTTCAATTTCAAATCCATCTCCATGGCCGGATCCTTCATAGCCACCCAACCATCGATTCCCGCTTTGATGGCATTCAGGCTGAACTCACTCTCCTTGAACGTGTAGCGGCTGTTGAGCAAGTCGGCATCCAAATCCATCCGCGTGGTCACCACCGCCCTGCTTAAGAACGGAATGTTACCCATCCTGAAAGAAAGTCCCGGCGTTTTAGCCTCCACCTTCAAGAGCGTGCGATCACTGCCTAAGTCGCCCGAGCAGGTTGCCTCCAAACTATCTATTTGCGCCAACATACCCGCCTGGCGGTCATCGTAAATAATCGTCAGGTTGCTGGCCGTAAGTTCCTGTAACTTCATTTTGAACGGAGCCTCTTCTGCAGTAGCAGCCTCCGTTGCAGCCGAGTCGGGCTTCATGACATCCCAGTTCACCTTTCCGTTGGGCAGAACAATGGCATGTAACTTCGTATCTTCGAGTGTAATCTTTGAAATATCGTAACCACTGTTTCCGAACAGCGAAAACAAATTGAGAGCAACGGTAACCTCTCCCGCCTGCACCAGCGTATCCTTTTCGAATTCACCGGTACCCTTTAGCCAGAAATTGTTGAGAGTAACAGACGCTTTGGGGAAGTTGCGGAAAAGACTAATGCCCAGTTTCTCAAAGTCGAACTGAGCATTCAACATCTTGTTTCCCTCCGTTTTAATGATTTTCTCCATTTTTCCTTGAAACGCAAAAGGCAATAGGAGCATCAAAACCAAGATACTCCCAACGGTAATTGCGGTAATTTTAAGACCCTTCTTCATAATTAGTCAGTTTAAGTGAGTTAGTTGTCAACGTCTATTCAAACACAAATATACTGTTTTTTTAATAAGAGTACAAATTTCCTTATAGATAAAGCCAATTGCATGTTTATGCGCTGCTCTCTTCCCAGAGAAAAAAAAGTGTGGTTTACCATCACTTACCCTCACTAACTGAACGGAAACTCTTTGCTGAAAAGAATTACAGAAGAGTGATAGTAAAAAATGTCTACCACTAAAACAGCATTTTTACCCTCACTATCTACCACTTTTAACTAAGTATATAGATTCGTTAACTCCAAATTAACTATAAATCTGTCGACTTTGGGCCCATTCGAGGCCTTTCGCGATGAAAAAAGCCCTTTTATGGACTCATAACTCTTCATTTTAGGCACATACTTGGTTGCTTCGATCCGTTTTTGCGTTGATTTGTTTCTGAAGAAAGGTGCTCTAAATGCAATAATATGCAATTTGGCGTTTTAAGTGTTATATTCATTCATAAATAATCTAACGGCTGTGCCATGTATTTTACTGCCGCAACCTAAATCATTGCTTACCGGATACTAAGTCCTTTTCTGCCGACAACTAGTTCGTCACGCATACCCGTTCCATTCGTCCCCGCATGCGGTGACTCATAGCCCCGCATGCGGGGACGTTCGTCACAGGTAGCGGGGACGAACTGTATATAAAGAAGAAATTGCTTAGTTTGTCTGTTGAAAGGGATTAGTGTAAACGATGGTGATGTATAGTTTACGAATGTATCGTTTGAAGCTTTACGTTACGGCAGACTATATGGTAATGGATGAGTTAGATGCAAAGATGCATCCAATGAGTATCTTTCCAGCAAAGAATCAAAAAACTTACAGAAATCATCTGCTAAACAAAATATTTCAGTATCTTTGATGTTGCTATCTGCCAATAAATCAATCAAATACATTTCATCGAACTCACGTTATATTGGCGAGTGTAAGCCTTTGAACTATCAGAAACCATTGCATTTGGCATCGTGGGGAATGATAGTCGTGTTACATAAAAACGGCAATTCAGTGTAACTCATGTCTCAATTGGTTACAGTTAAAACGAAAGAACTAACAGCATAATAAACATTATTTTATGAGAAAGACATTATTAATTTTAATCTTTTCAATTTGTGCTTTAGCTTCATCTATCGCGCAAACTAAATTTCCTTTGGAGACAAAAAATTATCATTTGGAACTATCCTTCGACTTTGAAGAAGGTATCCTCAATGGAGTCGCAAAAATAACTATCAGTAACCAATCTGATTCAAATGTTTCTGAAATCCCCTTATTACTATATAGATTGATGAATGTATCATCTATAACCGACCAATCAGGTAGCAATATCTCATTTTCACAAAATGTAGTTCAATTTAGTGATTTTGAAAAACTGCAAGTTAATTATATTACTATCCAACAAAATTTACTCCCTCATGAAACCAAGACAATCACTTTGCAATATAAAGGCTATTTGTTAGGATATTCCGAGACCGGAATGAGGTATATTACTGATAAAATTTCGCCTGATTTCACATTAATCCGAGAAGATTCATATGCTTATCCATCATTAGGACAACCAAGTATCTCATTGCTACAACAAGTTGTTTCTTCATCCAATTATAACTATACGCTTAAAGTAATAGTTCCCGATAGTCTAGTTGTTGTAAACGGAGGTATTTTGGAATCAAAGAACCCAGAAGCTAATAATCTTATTTCCTATCAATATAAAAGCAAGAAACCTAATTGGAGAATTGATATTGCCATTGCTGCCTATAAAGAAATTAAAAACGAACGATTGAATGTTTATTATTACAATGATTCCATTGCGGCACAAAATATTATAGAGTATGGCATAAAAGCGTTTTCTTTATACGAGGATTGGTGGGGCAAGTTGAAAAAGAGTAATATAATGACAGTCATCGAAACCGAAAAAGGTAGCGGAGGTCAAACCGATGAAACAACCATATTATTACCGGGAGAAGCATTTGGTGGAGAGAATTTTGAATATTTATTCCACGAAATATCTCATTTATGGAATGTACGCATAAAAGAGAAGCAAGGGTTATCGCCACGTTGGGAAGAAGGATTGGCTACGTTTTGCCAATACCTATTATCTGAAAACCTGAACGCGGGAAAGAATGGATTAGTGAAACGCATTGTTAATAGTAACCTAAAATGGTTAAGAAATGCTCTAACTGAAAATCAAAAACTTGCCAATGTTCCAATGATTGAATACGGAAATGAACAGTTGACCGATTACTCATATAATCAAGGAATGATTATGTTTGCTATATTATATTATTGGTTTGGTCAGGAAATATTTAACAATGTGATTGGCGGTTTTTACCAAGAATATTATGTGACAGGTGCATCTACCAAAGAATTTGTAGATCATTGGGAAGAGGTGACCAATTCTAAAAAAGTCCAGTCTTTCTTTAATGATTGGATATATAGTACAAACTATAAAAATGTTATTTCAGACGGGAAAACAATCGACAATATTATCGACTATTACAAATTAGCAAAATGATAGAAAACGACTACGTTGTTGTCTCCTCATCTCAAAAATTCCATAATAATATTTAACGTGAGTTCGATGAAATTTTTAAAATAAAGTAAGTGGTCTATCAACGTCAATTGTATTCCATCTACAAAGAGTTTTTCAAAAAGCTTTTTGCTAATATATCCTTGGGGGCACGATAATATTTCCATTTTGGGGTAACAGAAGATGCATTCAACGAGTCTCTTTCCAGCAAAAAATCAAAAAACCTACAGAAATGATCAGCTAAACAAAATATTTCAGTAACTTTGGTATCGGTAAATATAGTGGTAAAAGTTATAATTAAGTACTATAAATTTACTGCTTTCATCGTTGTTTACCAATAAATCAATCAAATAGATTTCATCGAACTCACACTAATCAGATTTCATCTTATGAAATACAAACATATCTTATTTGATGTTGACGGCACATTGGTTGATAACGAAAGTGCTGTAATAAATACATGGCAGCAAACCATTGAAGAATTGCTGGGTAAACATTTCGAGAAAAATGAGTTGGATTTTGTGTTAGGCATACCAGGCGTTACTACTATGCAGAAGTTAGGAATAGAGAATCCGGATAAAGCGTTTGAATTATGGAGCCGTAATTTCCAAAAACATAGACGCGAGATAGCCTTGTTTGAAGGGATTGATGAGCTTGTTAATACCCTGAAAGAAAGGCAATTCAGATTGGGATTAATTACTTCACGAACACGAAGTGAATTGAATAACGACGATGCTCTCTGTGAAATATTTCATCTCTTTGATGTTTCCATTTGCGTAACGGATACTGTAAACCCCAAGCCTTCGGCAGAGCCGGTACTTGCCTACTTAGAGAAAACTGGTGCTACTCTATCAGCTTGTTTGTATATAGGAGACGCTGCGTATGATAGTGCTTGTGCCGCCAACTCTCACGTTGACTTCGCATTGGCTACCTGGAGTAATGGTAAAAAGGAAATACCTTGTAAATATGAATTAGTGCATCCTTCGGATGTTTTGAATATTGTTGGCTGATATTTATGAAAAGGAAGTTTGGATATGATTTATTAACCCTTTGATAAAAATGATAATTTGGTGTATTGGGGTTTATACGATTAATGTGTGTTGGTAGCATTTTTTGTCTGGACAATTAAAAAGATAATAAATATTTAGAAAACTCCAACCGAATCAATACCTTTGCAAAATACATCAACAATTTAACAAATGGGATGAAATAAATTGAAAGATGTACTTGTATATTAAAATATATCCATCTATTTTACATGTAATAATATTCGTTTTAAAGTAAAGAATAGAATAATATAATGGGGAAAAAGAAACCTTTACAAATACGTAACAGCACAGCAGAATTCTTGGTGTTTACTTCCCAATCGGGAGAGAATACGATTGAAGTGCGTGTACAGGATGATACTGTTTGGTTGACGCAAAATCTAATTGCAGAATTATTCCAGACTACAAAACAAAATGTCAGCCTTCATTTGAAAAACATCTTTCAAGACGGCGAATTGGATGCGAATTCAGTTGTCAAGGATTTCTTGACAACTGCTTCAGACGGTAAGAATTATCAAACGAAGTTCTATAATCTTGATGCCATCATTTCAATTGGTTATCGCATTAATTCTCAGAGAGCAACACAATTCAGACAATGGGCAACAACTGTTTTGCGCGATTATGCCATTCGTGGTTATGTCATTGACAAAAAACGGATGGAAAACGGTGCTTTTCTTGGTGAAGATTATTTTGAACATCTGCTTGCTGAAATACGTGAAATTCGTCTGAGCGAACGTCGTTTCTATCAAAAAATAACTGATATTTATGCTACCGCAATGGACTATAATAAGGACGCACAAGTTACCAAAGATTTTTTTGCCAAAGTCCAAAATAAGCTGCATTATGCCGTTCATGGGCATACGGCAGCCGAACTCATTATTTCAAGAACAAATGCCCAAAAAGAGAATATGGGATTGACTTCATGGGAGAGATGTCCCGATGGAAAAATCGTTAAAACGGATGTTTCTGTGGCTAAAAACTACCTAACCGAGGCCGAATTGGAGTCTTTAGGGCGTATTGTCAACGCTTATTTGGACTTAGCGGAAGATCGTGCAAAAAGACATATTCCAATGACAATGGAAGATTGGGCGCGACGTCTCGATAAATTTCTAGAGGCCGATGATCGTGATATATTACAAAACAGCGGAAAAATTACAGCCCTGATGGCTAAAGCTTTTGCCGAAAGCGAATTTGAGAAATACCGTATTGTGCAAGATCGTTTATTTGAATCTGACTTTGACAGGGAAATTAAGCGTATTAAAAAAGACAAACAGAATGAATCGGAAAATTAAAAATTGTTTCTATCTTTAGTAAACACGAATATAAGTATATGAAAAAAATAATACTGTTTTTACTACTTATTGTATCTATCCAACACGTTACAGCACAAACAATAAAAGGCACTGTTTTAGATGCTAATCATTAGGCGCTACCTTACGTAACAGTTCGTTTACTCCAAACTGATTCAACTTTCGTTCAAGGTGCTTATACTGATAGTTTGGGCGTTTACTCGATGGATATGAGACGCGAAGGGAATTATTTATTGAGTTTAAGCTGCATCGGTTACAAAACACACCTGTTGCAAGTGCAGGCGCAAACAACTAAATCATTTCCCACGGTCATTTTAGAGACCGACAATGTGGTTCTCAACGAGGTCACCGTTGAGGCTTCTTCCTTTGTTCGGCAAGCCGATAAGCTTTTGGTCTATCCGGATAAAAAACAAGTGAAGCACTCATCTTCAGGATATGATTTGCTTTATAGATTGATGATTCCGGAGCTGGACGTAGACAGAATGGATGGAAAAGTCTCGACTTTGGGCGGCGAAGCTACGCTTTATATTGACGGACGTAAGGTTGACTCTAAAGAAGTGAAAAACCTGAATCCTAAAGATATTGATAAGGTTGAGTATTATGATGTTCCTAGCGGAAAATATATGAATGATGTGGCGGCTGTTAACTTTATTACCAAGAAATATAAAACAGGCGGATACGTGTCAGTAAATGCAGAGCAACGAATCGGTTATTTGAACGGAGATTACAATGTCGTGGCTAAACTATCGCACGATAACACCAGTTACACCTTGTTTGCCGGGCATGCCATGCAAAAATATGATGGCACAAAAGACAAAACGAGTGAGCATTTTGTTTTTTCAGATCATGAAACAGATCGCCAATCGGGCACGTTGGAAAATAGGGTAAAGAATAACAGCCAATATACTCAGTTCAATGTTGCAAATGAGAGTACCAAACGTACACTTATTGGAAAATTATCTTTGGTGCGTAATGATGCTCCCGATAATTTTAGCAGAAACTTATTGAAATATGATGATACGGCACAGGTGATAGAGAACTTTAAAAGTACAGACCAGTCCGGATGGAAAACAGACATGGAGCTATACGGTTATTTTCATTTGAGTAAAAATCAGTTTTTGGAAACGAGCCTAGGGGCTAACTACACTAATAACTCGTATACTTATGGATACAAGGAACCTAATTATTCGACTTTAACCGACAGCAAAGAAGATTTATACGATTTTTCAGTGAATGTGAATTATGGCATTGAGTTCAATCCTCAAAGCTCATTAACAGCTCAGGCCTTTCATTTTCAAACAATCAGTTCTGTGGATTACAAAGGTACTAACCCTTCCTGGCAGCATTTCTGGAATGGTGAGAGTATTTTATTCCTAGAATATAACCAGAAAATAGGAAAGAAAGTGACGCTTAAAGTTGGTCCGGGCGTATCATACGTACAATATCGTTTGCACGGTGGTGACAGAGAAGACCAGTTAACTCCTCGTTTGCGTTCTCGCCTGATTTATTCTTTTGCCAAAAATCAGCAGCTTCAGTTACGATACCATGTCGGTAACAGTCAGCTGCAAATTAATGAGTTAAATGAAGTAGAGCAACAAATTGATTCTTTGCAGATAAGGCGGGGCAATTTGAATCAAAAGATTGCTTTTCTTTATAAAATCATTGCATCGTACAGCGGACAATTTGGTCGGTTTAATCTGGGTGCTGAGTTATGGTATGATGGGATTAATCATGTTCCTTCTGAAGGTTTTTACATTGAAAATGATAAATTGATAAGAAGTTATCAAAGTGAGGGGAAACGTAGAATGCTTTCAAGCCAACTGTCGGGCGGATGGAAGGTGACAGATAATTTTCGTGTTAAGTGTGTTGGTAATTGGTTGTATATCAGGCATAAAGATACGCCGGAAACGTTACGTCATTTTTCGGGTATGGTGCAAGCTGACTACTATTTAAATGATTTTTCGGCGGGAGTGTTTTCCCGAACGAAGAATAAATCGCTAAACTATAACCTGATGTACATCACTGAACCGGCTCAATATGGTTGCTATATTGGCTGGAGCCATTCGGGCTGGCAGTTAGAAGGTGGGTGGAAGAATCCTTTTTCAAAACATGATCAAAAGGAATCGTCTATGAATCGGGGTGTTTACAGTTTCCATAATGTGGCTACGGGTAAGCTTTATCAGCAAAGCGGCTATGTCAAAGTGACTTATACCTTTGACTTTGGCCGGAAAACGTCTCGTGCTAACAACGAAATTAACACGAATATGAATAGTACCATTTTAAAACTTGATTAACACATATCGGGCTATTATTGGAAAAGCGGCAAAAAACACCTCGAATTGTATTGGAAAAGTGGAAATGATAAGAATTCTTTCATTTTTTCTTCTTCTTTTTCTTTAATTCTTCCGCCAATCGCCATTGCAAACTGGCAAGATCTTCTTTCCCTGCTTTAAGTAAGGCATCGCCAAAGAGTTCGTGAGCACCGGGATGTTCGGGCTTTAATGTGGTGGCTTTGTCGAGGTCGGCCAAGGCACCGTCGTTATTTTCTGTTTTCAGGCGTAACTTTCCTCTGTTATAAAAGGCTTTGAAATCAATTGGTGATAGCTTGATGGCAGTATTGAAACAATTTTCTGCTTCGCCGTATTTGCCTTCGTTGCTAAGAGTAATTCCCTTGCGCACCCATGCATCAACATATTCGGGGTACAGATCGAGGGCTTTGTCGTAATTAGCCAATGCGGCGCGATTGTCATGAGCCACGGTGATGCATTCATTTCCCATCTGGTAGTACTCTTGTGCGTACTTGCGCAGCCGTTGCTTTTGTTGCGCCATCTGCTCCTTCAATTCTTTGTTTTCGGCGCGAAGCTGGTTGATGATGTTCAGCTTTTTGCGGATGAAACGTTGAATAACAGGCTTTTCAATGTCATAACGAGAATGGATGGCTTTGAAGAATTGCTCTAGAAATGCGGCAAAGTTTCCTGCATCGAAAGCTTTCACCGACTCTACATATTGCACGTCGGCCTGAGCTTGCTTCAAGGCTTTGTCTATGGCTACGCGGTTGTTAAACCGTTCAGAGAAACTCACTATCTCGGGGCGCACAAAGATGTCGGCCCTACTGATTTGCTTCTTCAATTGTATACCTTCCAGTGAAGTACAACGGCTGAGTGCCACGTAGGCTTGTCCGCCAGCAAACACACCTCCGGTAAAGTCAATCACTACCCGGCTGAAGGTAAGGCCCTGACTTTTATGTACGGTGATGGCCCAAGCCAAACGGATAGGGTATTGTACGAATACTCCCAGTTCTTCTTCTTCAATTTGTTTCTTTTCTTCGTTGTACCGGTAACGTATGTTTCGCCACGAGTCTTTCTTCACATCGCACTCTTTACCGTCATCCGTTAAAACGTAAATGGTTCCTTCTTCGTCAATGCCGCTCACTACACCGATGGTGCCGTTGACCCAGCGCTTTTCGTAATCGTTTTTAATGAAGATGATCTGTGCTCCGGGCTTCAGGACCAGATCTTTGGGGGTAGGCAGACTGCTTTCGGGGAACTCGCCGGTTATTTCGCCGGGGAATGTGATGGGATCTCCGGGCAGTTCGGCTAGTTTTTTATCGTTGATGAAGTCCACACTGTCACGACGGGTGGCCAGTGTGATGTACATGTCTTCTTCTGATTGCCTGAGGCTGGTGCCGTAACGTGTGTTGAGTAGTTGGAGGTCGGCCGCTCCTGCGGTATTGGTGCGGATGTGATCCAATACGCTCACAAAAACTTTGTCGGTTTGCCGGTACACCTTCTTCAACTCAATGGATACGAGATCTATCTCCGCAAATACGCGTGCCGAGAAGAAATAGGGAGTGGGGTAGAAACGGTTGATGATTTCGCGTTCATCGTTTTTAACTACGGGCTCCAGCTGAAACACATCGCCCACCAACAGAATCTGTTTGCCGCCAAAGGGTTCGCGCAAGTTGTGTGAGTATACTCGCAAAATGCGGTCGATGGCATCGATCGTGTCTGCGCGTACCATGGAAATCTCGTCGATAATAACCAGCTCAACTTGTTCAATGAGCTTGCGGTGAGGCTTGGCGTATTTGAAAAATTCGTGTATGCGTCCTTTCTGTAAACTGAGGTTCGGATCGTCGGGCAGCAATGGGTAAAAAGGTAGTTTGAAGAAGCTGTGCATGGTGCTTCCGCCTGCATTGATGGCGGCAATACCGGTAGGAGCCAGCACAATGTGCTTCTTCTTTGTGTTTTGGCAGATGTATTTTAGGAAAGTCGACTTACCCGTACCTGCCTTACCGGTAAGGAATACCGACTGGCGGGTGTACTGAATCAAATTCAGTGCGTCCTGAAATTCCTGGTTTTGGGTGTCGACTGTTAAGTTATCTGCCATGATATTTTTATATTAAGTTGAAATGTTTCAATGCGTTCCAGATGCCGTCCTCGTCAACAGAATCGGTTACGTAGTTGGCCGAGGCTTTTACGGTATCGTTGGCGTTGCCCATCGCTATTCCGATACCGGCATGGCGAAGCATGCTGATGTCATTTCCTCCGTCTCCGAAGGCCATCGTTTCTTCTAGCGTGAAACCGAAACGCTCCATGATTTTATCCATGCCGAGCTGTTTGCTGTTGCCTTTACAAACGATGTCGGTAAAGGTAGGATACCAGCGGCTCGACTCGCAATGGGGCATCAGTGGCAGGTATTTTTCTTCTTCTTCCAACGTGAAGAAGGGTGATAATTGGAAGATTTCTTTTTTACCGGCATCTTCCACACTGATTTCGGGCACATCGGGAAACTTCAACATTTGTATGAAGGATGCCGTCTGTGCATTGGGATTGCAAAAAGACATTTCTTTCTCGTGCACAATAACACACGGACAGCTTTTCTCTTTTTTCAGTATGCCGAGCATCGTTTCTACATCGCTTTTCGGAATGGGGCTTTTGTAAATGACCTCATCGTTTTCGCCAAAGCAGTAACTTCCGTTCATGGTGATGTAACCGTCAAACTGTAGGTTGCCCAGGTTGTTAATAGCTACCCGGGGGCGGCCGGTGGAGATGAACAGTTTAATTCCTTTCTTTCTGAGTTCGGCTATGGCGTTGAGGGTAGATTGCGGTATGGTATGGGTGTTAAAACTAACTAGTGTCCCGTCGATATCAAAAAACAGGGCTTTTATCATAATTATTATTCTTTTTCGTTTGTTGCAAAAATACGAACTTAGTACCATAGATATGGTATTTTTATGGCTTTTTAGTCTAAAAAATAACATTTGTTTTTATTATCAACGAGATGAATCTTACCTTTGTGAATGTAATCTTTAAAAGAATGAGGATATGATATATAATTTTGATGAGGTGATTGATCGCCGCAACACGGATGCGCTGAAGCTGGAGGCATTGCAACCTCGTTGGGGAAGAACGGATTTGATTCCCTTATGGGTGGCGGATATGGACTTTCGCACTCCTCCGTTTATAATCAAAGCTTTGCGTGACAGACTGGAAAATGAAATATTAGGCTACACGGTAAAACCGGATAGCTGGTATGATTCCATTATCAATTGGGTTGATCGGCGTTATGGCTGGAAGGTTTCCCGCGAAATGATGAACTTTACACCGGGCATTGTGCCGGGATTGGCTATGTTGATTCAGAGTCTGACTTGCTCCGGCGACAGGGTGATGGTGCAACCCCCGGTATATCATCCGTTTTTTCTGATCACACAGCACAATAACCGTGAGGTGGTGTACAATCCTCTGGTGCTTGAAAACGGTCAGTTCCGTATGGATATGGAGCGTTTCAAGGAGGATGTAAAGGGGTGCAAACTGTTCATTCTTTGCAACCCGCACAATCCAGGAGGCAGGGTGTGGACAAAAGAGGAATTAATTGAGGTGGCCCGCATCTGTGATGAGAACGGTACCATTGTGGTGTCTGATGAAATTCATGCCGACCTAACGTTACCTCCCAACAAGCATTGTTCTTTTGCTACTGTTTCTGAGGAGGCAAGGCGCAATTCCATTGTCTTTATGTCGCCCAGTAAGGCGTTCAACATGCCGGGCATGGCAAGCTCTTATTGTATTATCGAAAATGAATCGATACGTCGCACATTTACGGCTTACATCAATGGCAGCGAGTATGCTGAAGGGAATGTGTTTTCTTTTATCGGGGTGGCGGCGGCTTACAGTAACGGTACGGAATGGCTTGACCAGGTGATTGCTTACATTCAGGGTAACATTGACTTCACGGATCGTTTTCTGAAAGAGCGTATTCCGGCTATTAAAGCCATACGACCGCAGGCTTCTTACTTGGTTTTTTTGGATTGCAGGGAACTGGGTTTGTCGCAACCTGAATTAGTCTCTCTCTTTGTGGAGGGAGCGCATTTGGCATTGAACGATGGGGCTATATTTGGTAAGGAGGGTACCGGTTTTATGCGGCTGAATGTGGCAACGCCGCGCAGTGTGCTGCAGAAAGCTTTGGAACAATTGGAGAAAGCTTGTAACGAACGACAAAAATAATGATTATACGGAATGAAGAAACAAGGTTTTGAAACACGGGTTTTACATACTTCTTATGAAAGGGAGGATGTGTATGGAGCATTGGCTATGCCGGTTTATAACACGGCGGCTTATGAGTTTGAAACGGCTGAGGCTATGGAGGCTGCCTTTTGCGGTCGGACGGCAGATCATGCTTATTCACGCATCACAAACCCTACAGTACAACATTTTGAGAATTGCATACGCAGCGTAACGGGGGCTTTAGGAGTCACGGCACTGAACTCGGGCATGGCTGCCATCAGTAATGCGCTTATTACGGTGGCTTATGCAGGAAGCAATGTGGTTACTTCGTCTCACTTGTTTGGCAATACTTATTCTTTTCTGAAGAATACGTTGGCTGCTTTCGGGGTAGAGTGCCGTTGTTGTGATTTAACAAATATGGATGAGGTACGGGCACAGGTAGATGAACATACTTGTGCTCTTTTTTTGGAGGTGATTACCAATCCTCAACTGGAAGTGGCGGATTTGAAGAAGTTGGCTGCCATTGCTCACGAGAAAGGGGTACCGTTGATTGCCGACACAACGGTTGTGCCTTTTCATGTGTTTCAGGCTGATAAGTTTGGGGTAGATATTGAAATTGTGTCGAGCACGAAGTATATTTCGGGTGGGGCGACCAGCATCGGCGGACTAATTGTTGATTATGGCTCATTTGATTGGAGTCGCTCGCAGAAATTGGCGGGCATGAGCCGTGATTTTGGTAAGGCGGCTTTTGCTACGAAATTAAGAAAGGAAATTCACCGGAATTTGGGGGCTTATATGACTCCCCAGGTGGCTTACATGCAAACGCTGGGATTGGAAACAATGGAGGTGCGGTATGCCAGACAGGCTGGTTCTTGTTTGCAGCTAGCCCGCGGCTTGCAAGATTTGGGCGGTATTGAGTCGGTTAACTATACGGGATTGGAGTCGAATCCTTTTTATCTGATCAGCAAAGAACAATTTGGTAGCTTACCGGGGGCCATGCTTACGTTCGATCTGGCTTCACGTGAGGATTGCTTTCGTTTCATGAATCGGTTGAAGCTGATTCGCCGGGCAACGAACTTATTCGATAACAAAACATTGGCCATTCATCCGGCTAGTACTATTTATGGTTCGTTCTCGCCCGAACAACGCATGAGCATGGATGTAAGCGATAAAACGATTCGTCTTTCTGTGGGACTTGAGTGTCCGGATGATTTATTAGAAGATATAAAGCAGGCTCTTGGTTGATTTTTCTATATTTGTATTTCTTTGGTGTTAAGTTTAATCTCTGACGTATATGAAAAAAAACTATTTGTTTAAGTTGCTGCTCTCGGTTGCTTTGCTGATTGGAGATTGTGGCTGTGTTATGGCTCAGGATGGAAAGGCCAAGGCTGAGGAATTGTTTCGCTTTTTGATGGATGGCAAAGGGGATAGTGTGCATGTTCGTCTGACGGAAGATATTCGTTCTAAAATTGCACCGGCTGTTTTTAGTGAAACGCCTAAACAGCTGGAGGCGCAATTTGGATCGTTTCAATCGAAAGGTCCTTGGGGAACTTCCACGAACGGCGACATGACGGTTTATTATTGTGATGTGCGGTTTGAACGTTCGGCCCTGCGATTTTTTACCGTTTTCAACAAGGACGGTAGGGCTAATACGGTTCGGTTTGTTCCGGCTACTCCGGCCGCTAAATCCACTACCGATAATCTGCTCAACAATGATAAGATGGCGGAGTCTTCTTTTGAACTGATTTCCGGAAAGTATAAGTTGCCTGCTGTATTGACTTTGCCTAAGGCGGGCAAGAAGGTGCCTGTGGTGATTTTAGTGCATGGCTCGGGACCGAATGATCGGGATGAATCGATAGGTCCCAATAAACCATTCAGGGAGTTGGCGCATGAGTTGGCGTTAAGGGGAGTGGCCGTGGTGCGCTACGATAAGCGTACATTGGTTTATCCTTCTTCTTGGGAATCGGTTGCGGGAAAGGGTACTTTCATGGATGAAACGGTGGAGGATGCTTTGGCGGCTATCGATTGGGCGCGAGGGCATGCGTCGGTTGATTCGACAAAGGTATATATTCTGGGACATAGTCTGGGGGCTACTTTGGCTCCGTTAATTGCTCAACAAGCTCACAATCGGTTGGCGGGCGTTATCATGCTTTCGGCAGCCGCCCGTCCGATGGAGGATTTAATTTGGGAACAGGTCACTTATCTATCGACTTTGCCGGGGAATAATCAATACGGGGCTGATAAGCTGCAACAGCTGAAGAAGCAGGTTGATAATGTGAAAGTGGCGGGTACCAGAAAGTTTAATGCTGAGTTGGGAGGCCCCATGAATGCGTCTGAAAGTTATTGGGTGTTTGCTCACAATTATAATCCGCTTAAAACGGTTGCCAAATTGCGGTTAAGGATGTTGTTGTTGCAAGGTGAGCGCGACTATCAGGTTACTATGAACGACTTTTCATTATGGAAGTCGGCCTTGCAGAAAAGAAGGAATGTTTTCCTGAAATCGTATCCTGAACTGAATCACTTATACCAGCGTGGCGTAGGAAAATCAACGCCCGGCGAATACATGAAGTCTGATTCTATTCCTGATTATGTGATGAACGATGTTGCCTGCTGGGTGGTAACCGGACTTCTTAAATAAATTTTCCTGCTACGTTTAATTTCTAAAAATGCTTATTTATGAAACGAAATTTGTTTGTGGCTTTTTTCATTTTGCTGGCTTTTGTATGCAATCACACGTGGGCATGTACATCGGCTGTTATATCCGGTAAGATTACTCCCGACGGGCGACCGCTGTTGTGGAAACAAAGGGATACGGATACGGCACAAAACAGTGTGATGTATTTTTCGGGGAAACGTTTCTCTTTTGTTGCAATTATAAACAGCAATGAAAAGAATCCCAGGGATATATGGATTGGTACCAATTCTGCTGGCTTTTCTATTATGAACACTCAGTCGTACAATCTGGAAAAGGTTAAGAAGGGGGAGGATAGAGGATCGGACAACGGCCGGATCATGAAACTGGCATTGGAGGTATGTGCTACAGTAGAGGATTTTAAACATTTCCTTGACTCAATCAAGAAGCCTTCACTTACGGAAGCTAATTTTGGGGTGATTGACGCCAAAGGGGGTGCGGCTATGTTTGAAACGGGGTACTACAAATATACGATGTATGATGTGAACAATCCCAAGGATGCGCCTTACGGATACATAGCACGAACCAATTTCTCATTTGCCGGCGAGGTGAACAACGGTGCTGGGTATGTTCGTTACATGCAGGAAGATAAGATATTAATGCCGGCTTCGGCAACGAAACAGATAACGCCTTCGTGGATATTTAAAGAATTAGCTCGTTCGTTTACTAATTCATTGCTTGGCATTGATCTCAAAAGTGGAGATTTTAACCGTCCTAAGACTTCAGGGTGGTTTGTTGATCAGGACTTTATTGCACGTAAAAGTACTTCTTGTTCGGTGGTTGTTCAAGGTGTGAAGCTTGGCGAGAATGCGGAGCTTACTACCATGTGGACGGTTTTAGGGTATCCGCCGGCTAGTGTTGTGGTACCGGTTTGGGTAAAAGGTGCTTCTGAGCAGTTGCCTGCTTTATTGGCTCGTAATGCCGGAACGAAACTGTCGCCTTTGTGTGACAGGGCGGTTACACTGAGAGATCGGGCTTTTTCATATACTCAGGGTCTGGGAAGCGAACGTTATTTTAATTGGGAACTGATTTTTAACAAGGCAGGCAAGGGATATATGCAGTTGTTGGAGCCAGTTGAGGATGCTGTTTTTCAACGGGTGGCAACCAAACTGGAAGGTTGGCGCAAAAACGGATTCGTTGATACAGCGGATCAGGCTCTCTTGTACAGGGAGCTCGATGATTTTATTGCACTCAAATACAAGGAGTTGTTTGATTTATAATTGAATCTTCTGTTTGATGTAAGTCAGGATGTCTTCTTCCTGATTCGGGTGAAACCAGCGTATTTCTTCGTCGCGTTTAAACCAAGTCATCTGTTTGCGTGAATAGATTCGTGAGTTTTGCTTGATTTTATCTATGGCAAAAGGGAGTTCCCATTCACCGTCAAGGTAATTGAATAGCTCTTTGTATCCTACGGTGTTCAGTGAATTAAGTTGTCGGTAGGGGTATACCTGTTTGACTTCATCAAGCAGTCCTTGTTCCATCATGATGTCGACACGTTGGTTGATACGGGCGTAAAGTTCTTCACGATCGCGGATCAGCCCAATCTTTATCATGCGGAAGGGACGTGTTTTCTTTTCTTGTGTGCGGAATGAGGTGTAGGTTTTTCCGGTCATGTAGCATATCTCCAACGCATGAATAACGCGCTTGTGGTTCTTAAGGTCTACAATTTTATAATAATCAGGATCAAGCAATTTTAACTCGGCACACAATTGTTCCAAACCTTCTTTGTCATATCGTTCAAGCAAAGTCTTGCGGGTTTCTTCATCTACAGTCGGGATGTCATCGATTCCTTTGCAAACGGCATCAACGTACATCATGGAACCTCCTGTCAGAATGACTACGTCCTTTGTTTGGAATAAACGATCAAGTAATTTTAAAGCATCTTCTTCGTATTGGGCGGCACTGTAGTAGTCTGTTAATTGCAATGTGCCTATAAAATGATGAGGAACCCGTTGCAGCTCCTCAGGGGTTGGGGCGGCTGTGCCTATTTTGAGATTGGCGTACAGCTGCCGGGAATCTGCAGATACAATTTCGGAACCGAAGTTTTCAGCGATACGTAAACTGAGTTCTGTTTTCCCGACACCTGTAGGGCCTATTATAACAAGCAGGTTTTTTGCCATTAAAGACGATCTTCTTCGAATGAACCTCCGGCAGTATCTCCGTTCAAACCTTCAAATCCTTCCGGATCAAACTCTTCAATGTCAAAGTCCTGGTCACCGTAGAAGTTTTCATCCAGGTCCATAGAACTGTTGGTGAGAGCCATTTCCTCAAAATCCACCGTTTGTTTGGGAGGATTTCCTTCTTTCTTTGTGCATTTGGCTGCTTTGATTTCTTTTCCTGTGATGATTTCAGAAAGTTCAATAAAGAAACAACGCTCTGTCATGTAATCGAATACATAAAGAAGTTTTTGTTTCTCATCTTCAATGAGTTCATTCAACAGGGTATCTTTCATCACCCAGTTGTCAATCTCAGGGTTATCATCCATTTCTTCAAGGGTGATTTCCTTTTCTTTTTCCCAATCATCATCACAGATGAAGAAGGATGTCATCTGATCTGCTTTATAATCAACAGATTTCAGTATGGCCTCGTGCAATTCGAAAAACGTTGCTTCCGGATCAATCTGTATTTCTCTGACAAAGTCATCGGCTTCATCAGATATTATGGTAAATCTGTATATCATGGTTGTTATTATTTGATAATTCCTCTTTCTGATGAACGTACAAAATCAACAATATATTGAATCTCGGGTGTCATTTCCACTTCTGCTTCAACCTTTTGAAGTGCATCCGATATATTCAAACCGCTTTGATAGATAATACGGTAAGTATTGTGGATGTTCTCTATGATTTCGTTTGAAAAACCACGGCGACGAAGGCCAATGATATTAATTCCGCAGTAAGTGATAGGATCACGACCGGCAATGATGTAGGGTGGGATGTCTTTGCTAAAGCGACTTCCGCCTTGTACCATTACATAACCTCCTACGTGACAGAACTGGTGCATTAAAATAGCTGCACTAATGATGGCATGGTCATCAATCACAATTTCGCCAGCCATTTTGGTTGCATTGCCGATAATGCATCCGTTTCCGATTTGTGCATCATGAGCTACGTGTACGCCTTCCATCAGGAGGTTGCCACTACCTACTTTGGTAATGCCTTTAGCAGCTGTACCTCTGTTGATTGTTACATTTTCTCTAATCAGGTTGTTGTCACCGATTTCTGCTGTTGTTTCTTCTCCTTTGAACTTTAGGTCTTGCGGTACTGCACCAATGACGGCACCTGGGAATATGGTGTTACCGCTACCAATTCGAGATCCGTACAGGATGTTCACATTGGGCATAATCTTATTGTTGTCACCAATAATCACATTCTTGTCAACGTATACAAAAGGACCAATCTCTACGTTTTCACCGATTTTTGCTTCGGGATGAATATACGCTAAGGGACTTATCATGCTATAATTTTATTTGTTTTTTACTATTTGTGCCATGAATTCTGCTTCACATACCACTTTTTCACCTACAAAAGCATATCCTTTCATGGTAGAAATTCCTCTGCGGATAGGTGTTATAAGCTCAACACGGAAGATGAGCGTATCACCCGGAACTACTTTCTGGCGGAATTTAACTCCGTCAATCTTCATGAAGTAAGTAGAGTAACGATCGGGATCATCGACTGAGTTGAGAACAAGAAGTCCTCCAACCTGCGCCATCGCCTCAACCTGTAGTACACCGGGCATAACAGGTTCTTCTGGGAAGTGTCCCTGGAAGAAGGGCTCGTTAACTGTTACTCCTTTTACACCAACAATATAGTTCGCTCCGATTTCGATTACTTTATCTACCAATTGGAATGGGTAACGGTGGGGCAGTAATTCGCGTATGCGGTTGACATCCATAACTGGTGCTTCATTGCAATTATAGGTTGGAGCCTGTATCTCATGCAAGCGGATTTCTTTGCGCATTTGGCGTGCAAACTTGTTGTTTACAGTGTGTCCCGGACGGGTGGCAATAATCCTTCCCTTGATGGGTTTACCAATAAGTGCCAAGTCACCAATTACATCGAGTAGCTTATGGCGGGCGCATTCATTAGCCCATACAAGTGGTTTGTGATTGATATATCCTAACTCGCTGGCATCCATGTGGGGTACACCCATAACGTCGGCCAGTTTGTCATAACTTTCCTGAGACATTTTACGTTCGTAGATAACGATGGCGTTATCTAAGTCGCCACCTTTAATCAGTCCGGCAGACAGTAACGGCTCAATTTCTCTAACAAAAACAAAAGTGCGGCTTGCCGCTATTTCTGTAGGGAATTTGCTCATGTCTTCTAACGTAGCAAACTGATTAGGGATGATTGTTGAATCATATGAAACGAGTACGTTCAGGCTAAAATTCTCATCGGGTAGCACAATGATGGAAGAACCGGTTGCTTCATCACGGAACTCTATTTTAGATTTAATGATGTAGAAGTCTTTCACCGCATTCTGTTCCTCTATTCCTACGCGATCAATCTCTTGTACGTAGTATTGTGCACTTCCGTCAAGAATAGGAAATTCAGGACCGTTCACCTGGATCAAGCAGTTATCTATGCCTAAAGCATAAAGGGCAGCCATACCATGCTCTATTGTGCTGACTCTGGCGTCTCCTTTTGCCAATACTGTACCTCGGGTTGTTTCCACAACATTATCAGCCACAGCATCTATAATTGGTTGCCCCTCCATATCAACACGTTGTATTTTGTACCCGTGATTGTCTGGAGCAGGGTTGAAGGTTACGGTGAGTTCAAGCCCGGTGTGAAGACCTTTTCCACTTAGCGAAAAGCTATCTTTCAGTGTTTTTTGTTTCAACATCGTTTACTTATTTAATTGTTGTTTTAATTCTTCTAATTCTCTGCGTAGTGCATGGACCTCTGTATACATTTCAGGTAGTTTCTTATATGCAACAGATGCTTTGAAGTACTTTTTGGCATCAAATGCAGGCGAACCCATTATCTGAGAACCCGATGCTACATTTCCCGGTATACCCGATTGAGCAGCAATACTTACTTTATCGCCAATCTTGGCATGTCCGGCAAGTCCTACTTGACCGCCAATCATACACCATTCTCCCACTTTGGTTGAACCGGCTATACCAGCCTGTGCGGCCATCACGGTATGTGAACCAATCTCGTCATTATGAGCAATCTGTATTAAGTTATCCAGTTTGACTCCTTTGCGAATGACGGTAGCTCCCATGGTAGCCCTGTCGACACAAGTATTGGCACCTATTTCTACGCTATCTTCCAGAATGACGATTCCTATCTGAGGGATTTTTTCATATCCATCAGGAGTAGGGGCAAAGCCAAATCCGTCGGCTCCAATAACGACTCCTGAGTGTAGTATGCATGCATTACCTATGCGACAATCGTGGTATATGCTTACGTTGGAGTAAACAGTACAATGGTTCCCTACGGTAACCCCGTCGCCAAGATATGCATGTGGATAAATTAATGTATCGTCTCCCACAATACAATTTTCACCAATATAGGCAAAGGGGCCAATGTATACGTTTTTGCCTATCTGCGCTGTTGATGATACGTATGCCAATGAATGTATTCCTTGCTTTTTGGGCTTGCTCATTTCATACATGTTAAGTAGCTTTGCCAAACTCTCATAGGCATTATCTACCTTAATTAAGGTAGCTTTTATCTCATGTTCGGGGATGAAATCTTTGTTTACTAACACAATGCTTGACTGTGTTGTATATATATAAGAGGTGTATTTGGGGTTAGCCAAAAAAGAAATGGCACCCGGTATTCCTTCTTCAATTTTAGCAAATGTATGCACGGTTGCATTCTCGTCGCCAAGAATTTCACCCTGTATAAATGCTGCTATTTGCTTAGCTGAAAATTCCATTTTATATTTTCTTGTTGTATAGTTCTATCCTTATATTTGCTGTTCGGGGTCGGAGACATATTGTTTCGCGACAGCATATCAGGGCGCAAATAACGGATTTTTTTTTTATATTACCTTATTCTTCATTGAATATTTTACAGTACCTAGGCAAAACGATAGTAACAAATATAATACTTCTTTACTTTTTTAGAAAGCATAGAAAAATTAAGCATATCTGATGCTTCTGCTATATTTTTTATCGTTCCGTCTGGATATATGATGTCAATACTATCATCATCCGGATTGTACATGTGATTCTCAATGCTGGGGGTAGAGACAAAATAACCGGCTTCTTCGAAGCTGATATTTAGTTTTTGACTGATGTGATAAGTTAATTCCTTTTTGCGTTCTGGGCTAATAGGATCGGTCGATATTTCCACTTTGAATATGTTCCGATTTATGATGGCGTTACTTAATGTTGACAATACCTTGTCTGGATGTGATCCCCACACCTTTAAAGAGGTCCAAATGTCATTGTCGTCGAGCTGAATAAAGTGCTCCAGACAATTGGGTTGTTGTGAAATTCTTCTGGTCCGATATGGTTGTACAAGAAAAAACGAAGGGCCGGCGAAGCAAATAGCTCAGTTCCTTGTGTAGCCAGCTCTTTGGCACGAAGCAGTACGCTAATCAACATACGTTCATAAGCCACTGATGTTTTGTGCAGGTAAACCTGCCAATACATGAGGCGACGCGCAGTCAGAAAATTCTCAATGGAATAAATTCCTTTGGCTTCTAAAGCAAGCTGATCATCTTTCACCTGAAGCATCTCAATGATACGTGCAGAACCGATACTGCCTTCGGATACACCGGTGTAAAAACTGTCACGTTTTAAATAATCCAGACGGTCCATGTCAAGTTGCCCGCTAACCATTTGATGCAGGAACTTCTTTGGATATTCATCTTTGAATATTTGAATGGCTAAACTGAGCTGACCATTCATTTCCTTGTTCATGCGTTCCATGAGCATCAAAGATATTTTTTCGTGAGAAACATGGTGCACCAACGTGTTTTCAAGTACATGAGAAAAGGGACCGTGTCCGATGTCATGTAAGAGAATGGCTATTTTAACAGCTTCTGCTTCGCTGTCGAATATGAAGTTTCCTTTTGCAGTGAGTTGTGTGATGGCTTGCTGCATTAAATGATAGGCACCCAGCGAATGCTGAAAACGTGTGTGTTGGGCACCCGGATAAACAACAAACGAAAGTCCCATTTGCTTGATGCGGTTGAGGCGTTGCACAATAGGATGTCGCACAATGTCGTACAACAATCCTTTTGGGATGTTTATAAACCCGAATACCGGGTCGTTGATAATCTTTCGTTTATTATTCATTGTCTTTTATTGCTGCTACTCGGATTAAGTATCTGCGAATACGGCTCAAACAAGTCGTTTCAACTCTATTGCCATTTGCTCCTGCACTTCTTTAGCGGCTTTTCGGGCTGCTTCTGCAAAAAGCTCTGTCTTGTCAGCGTAGATGATTGCTCTGGAGGAGTTGACTATCAGTCCGCACATATTATTCATGCCGTATTTGCAAACTTCTTCTAAGGAACCTCCCTGGGCACCAACGCCGGGTACGAGTAAGAAATGGTTGGGAGCGTACTTGCGAATTTCAGTGAACATTTCACCTTGAGTGGCACCCACTACATACATCATTTGTTCGTCACTAGCCCATTCTTGTGACTTTTTAAGTACTTTTTCGAAGAGTTGTTCTCCGTTGCTATCTACCGTAAGTTGAAAATCTTGTGAGCCTTTATTAGAAGTCAGTGCTAACAATATAACCCATTTTTCCGGATAGATAAGGAACGGTTTTACGCTGTCTTCACCCATGTAAGGAGCTACGGTTACCGAATCAATATTCAGTTCATCGAAGAATGAGCGAGCGTACATCTCACTTGTATTCCCAATATCTCCGCGTTTGGCATCGGCAATAATGAACTGATCGGGATAATTCTCTTTGATGTATTTTATTGTTTTTTCAAAAGCTATCCAGCCTTTAACTCCCATGCTTTCGTAAAAAGCCAGATTGGGTTTAAAAGCGATGCACAAATCGGCAGTGGCATCAATAATGGCTTTGTTAAAAGCAAAAATAGGATCTTCTTCTTTTAATAAGTGCTCAGGAATCTTCTTTATGTCGGTATCTAGCCCTACACACAAGAAAGATTGTTTACGTTTAATATTTTCAAATAATTGCTGTTTATCCATTATTCTGTACTTTTAATAGTCCTATAATTCGCTTTCTTTCATTCGTTCTGTGTTCTCGGCTACAATTAGATGGTCAATACAGTCTTGTATATCTCCTTCCATAAAGGCAGCGAGATTGTAGATGGTATAGTTAATGCGGTGATCGGTGATGCGGCCTTGCGGGTAGTTGTAAGTACGAATCTTGGCTGAACGGTCCCCGGTAGATACCATCGTTTTGCGTTTTGATGCAATGTCGTCAAGGTATTTTTGATGTTCCTTGTCGTATATAAAAGTACGCAGACGGGCTAACGCTCTTTCTTTGTTTTTAGGTTGATCACGGGTCTCAGTACACTCAATTAGAATTTCTTCGGGTATGCCGGTATTCGGATTCTTCCATACATAACGAAGGCGTACGCCCGACTCTACTTTATTCACATTTTGTCCACCAGCACCTCCCGAACGGAAAGTGTCCCATTTGATCTCGCCCTCGTTGATGACTACATCAAACTCCTCAGCTTCCGGTAAGACGGCTACCGATGCAGCCGATGTATGAACTCGCCCTTGTGTTTCTGTTGCCGGAACCCGTTGTACGCGATGTACACCCGATTCATATTTCATGATGCCGTATACATTATCACCTGTAATACTGCATATAACTTCTTTATAACCGCCAGCTGCTCCTTCGTTGCAGCTCGAAACTTCCATTTTCCATCCTTTGTTTTCGCAATATTTTGCGTACATGCGGAAGAGATCTCCTGCAAATATAGCGGCTTCATCACCTCCTGTACCTCCACGAATTTCAAGTATGGCATTCTTGCCATCTTGTGGATCAGCAGGTACAAGTAATATTTTTATTTCTTCCTCAAGTTCAGGAAGTCTGTTCTGACATATATCTAACTCTTCGCGAGCCATGTCACGTAACTCTTGATCTGTTTCGTTAGATATAATTTCTTTGGCTTCATCAATGGTATTAACGGCTTGAATGTATTCATTTCTCGCTTTCATTAAACCATTCAAATCCTTATACTCTTTGGTGAGCTTTACATATCTTTTCTGGTCGGCTATTACTGCCGGGTCTGTAATGAGGGTAGAAATCTCTTCAAACCGACTTACTAATCCTTCCAGCTTTTCTAGCAAACTGTTATTTCCTGCCATATTTTAATATCTGAATTCGCCGAATTCACTTCTAATAATTAACTCTTTTTTATCGCTTTCTTCGACACGGCCTACAATCTGAGCGTCTATCCGGAATGACTTCGAGATATCAATTACTGTCTCAGCATCTTCGGGTGAGAGATATACTTCCAAACGGTGTCCCATATTGAATACCTTGTACATTTCAGCCCAATCGGTTCCGCTTTGTTCCTGAATCGTTTTAAATAGGGGAGGAACAGGGAAAAGGTTATCTTTGATGACTCTCACATCGTTTACGAAATGAAGAATTTTAGTTTGAGCACCACCCGAACAATGTACCATTCCATGTATTTTAGAGCGAAGTTGATCCAATAATTGCTTTACTACAGGAGCGTAGGTACGTGTTGGCGAAAGAACCAGTTTCCCGGCATTTAATGGGGAACCGCTTACTTCGTCTGTTAACCTGAGCCCTCCAGAATAAATTAACTCATCGGGTACACCGGCGTCAAAACTTTCCGGATATTTCTGTGCCAGGTATTTAGCGAAAACATCGTGACGGGCTGAAGTTAAACCATTACTTCCCATACCACCGTTGTATTCCTTTTCATAAGTGGCCTGACCATACGAAGCTAAACCAACAATGACATCTCCCGGACGAATTTGAGCGTTGTCAATAACGTCGCTTCGTTTCATGCGGCACGTTACTGTGCTGTCAACTATAATGGTTCGAACTAAATCGCCCACGTCTGCTGTTTCACCTCCGGTGGCGTAAACGCCAACTCCCATTTCGCGTAGCTCGGCCAGAAGTTCATCCGTTCCGTTTATGATAGCAGAAATAACTTCTCCGGGGATTAGTAATTTGTTGCGGCCAATTGTTGAAGAAACCAGAATATTGTCTACGGCACCTACACAAAGTAAATCGTCAATGTTCATAATAAGGGCATCCTGAGCTATGCCTTTCCAAACTGAGAGATCACCGGTCTCTTTCCAGTAAAGATAGGCTAAACTTGATTTTGTACCTGCACCATCGGCATGCATAATGTTGCAGTAATCGGGATCGCCTCCCAGTATGTCGGGAATAATTTTGCAAAAAGCTTGAGGAAAAATACCTTTATCGATGTTTTTTATGGCATTGTGCACATCTTCTTTAGATGCCGATACGCCACGTTGCATGTATCGTTGGTTACTCATGAATGGAACATTTTTAATGTATATGCCGCAAAATTACTTCATTTTTCGTTTACAGGCAACTATTTCTGTCAGATACTCATTTAGGAATGCATAAATACAGGAAATGGAGGCCGGTTTTATAAAAACCGGCCTCCATTTCCTTGTACCTTAAGATAAGATTATTCTTTTAAAACTCAACCTTGGGTGCCTTTTCTGCTCCTTCTTCAGCTTCGAAGTAGGGACGCTTTTCAAACCCAAACATTCCGGCAAAGATGTTTTTGGGGAATCTGCGAATAGCAGTATTGTACTCTTTAGCAGCATCGTTGAAGTTTTTACGAGCTACATTTATTCGGTTCTCTGTCCCTTCAAGTTGTGCTTGTAGCTCTAAAAAGTTTTGATTGGCTTTTAGATCAGGATAATTCTCGGTGATAGCCAATAATTTACCTAATGCAGCGCCTATCTCTCCTTGTGCTTTTTGATATTTAGCTATAGCTTCGGGAGTAAGGTTCGATGGATCGACTTTCATTTGCGTAGCTTGTGAACGTGCTGCAATAACTCCTTCCAGCGTTTCTTTTTCATGTGACGCATATCCCTTTACTGTATTAACCAAGTTAGGAATCAGGTCGGAACGACGTTGATATTGTGTCTCAACATTGGCCCATTGGTTACTTACATTTTCTTCCATGGATACCATACCGTTATAGGAAGATACTGCCCAGATGGCAATGACTGCTATAACGGCTATTAAAATGATAACTGACTTTTTCATATATTCTTTTCGTTTTAATTATTACTATTTATTTTTTAAAAGCGTGATCCTGCTCCACCGCCACCACCGGAGCCTCCTCCGAAGCTACCGCCGCTGAAGCCGCCGCCACCGCCAAAGCTGCCACCACCAAAACCACCGATGAACGGGCCGCCGCTGCCACCGCCTCCCCGATAGTTATCGTCATACGATTGTTGACGTCTGACAATGCTATGTCCACAATTCATGCAAGTATAAATAACATCTTCTGTTTTTACTCCGTTACGTTTAGATATGAGTTGTGTACTGCTTCGCTGAAGTTTATGTTTTCCGCATTTAGGGCATTTGGTACTAATCCAGATAGCCCATAAGCTAGTTAGTCCGCCTACCAGTACCACACCGGCAATGGCAATGAACAAAAAGAAAACACCACCGTCTTCAGATTCTTCTTGCGCATCATTAGGCATGGAACCATCTAACCGCGATATGGTAGATTTTATACCTGATACCATTCCCTTATCCCAATCTTGGTCTTTCAGGTACGGAATCATATCTTTGGTTTGTATTCTTTTGCAGATAGCATCGGGTAGCACTCCCTCCAGTCCATAACCGGTATAAAACTGAATGCAGCGTTGATCGGTAACAAGCAAAATAACGAGTCCGTTATCTTTTCCTTTTTTTCCTACACCCCATGAATTAAGCAATTGATGAGAAAAGTCGAAGCAATCAACTTCACCGATGGACGGTAAAACTGCAACGACCGACTCAATGCCGGTTTGTTCTTCTAAATGATACAGCATCCGATCAATCGAATCAACGGCTGCTTCCGAAAGTATTCCTTCGGGGTTACAAACATACCTTGTTTTATTTTGCAAGTGTACTTTGGGGATGTTATCTACTGTATATATCTTGTTCTCCTGTGACTGAACTTGCAGCCATAAGCAGAAAAATGTAAGAATGATTAAGAGTCGTTTCATCTTTATTTATTTAATAACACAAACCTACTCAAAAAACATGTAATCAGGAAGTTTAGGCCAATAAAAAATCAGAATATGTATTTGCTTACAAATTCTTTCACTCTTTTGGTGTATGCTTCTTTGTTTTCTTTATAAGAAACTGCATGTTCAGCGTTGGGAACAATCCAACATTCTTTGGGGGCAGGTTTGTTCTCGAAAAGTTTGTTTACCATGTAGGTTGGTACATATTTATCTGCATCACCGTGTATAAAAAGCATGGGCAGATGACAATGTTTTATTTGATCAAGAGCTGAAGCTTCCTGAAAATTCCATCCGTACTTTAGCTGACAGAGCCAACTAGCTGCATACAACAAAGGAAAACCCGGTATATTAAACTGTTCTTTAAGTTCTTTACTAAATTGCTCGCATACACTTGTATATCCGCAATCTTCCACAAAGCACTTTACATAATTTTGTTGAGGTTCTCCCGATACCATCATGGTTGTGGCGGCTCCCATCGAAATTCCATGAACTACCATACGGATGGAATCACCGTAAATATGTGCTGCGGTTTGCATCCAATGCAGTACATCTAAGCGATCCTTCCAACCCATTTGGATGGCGTTCCCTTCACTTTGTCCATGGTACTGAAGGTCGGGTAATAAGATGTTGAATTCCAAATCATGGTTATACATATAGCCAATTTGCATAATTCGTATGGCATTGTCTGTATATCCATGTACAATAACAGCGGTGTGCGTAGTAGGCCTTGAAGCTTTTATATAATAAGCGTGTAGTTTTACATTGTTTGCCGGACTGTAAATGTTTGTATCTCTCAATGCTCCAGCTTCTTGTAAGCTGTCTATCCAAGGTTTTATGTAAGGATACTCACGGAACATATATGCGAGAGATTCTTCCTTAGTTTCTTTGTTTTCATCAGGACGAAGAGAAAAATTTAACATGTAGAAACTTCCCCAGGTAAGTCCACCAACTATCAGTAAGATGAGTGCGCTTAGTATTAAAAGAATATTGCGGCGTTTCATAGTTGCGGCTGTTTTGGTTTATTTCTGCCAGATTTCCCAAGCAGCAAATGCTTGTAGTAAGAGCATTTCCAATCCGTTTTTAGTAACGGCTCCTTTGGCCTCTCCCTTTTTCATGAAAAGAGTTATATTGGGATTGTAAAGGAGGTCATATAATAAGTGTTCGGAAGTTATAGCTTCATACGGAATGTCGGGGCAGGCATCTACTTTGGGATACATTCCCACAGGAGTGCAATTGACTATGACGGTATATTCTTTGATAATTTCCGCGTTAAGCTCTTCATAGGTCAACATACCAAAACGTGCGGTTCGTGAAACGAACTTTGCTTCAATACCTAAGTTTTTAAGACCGTGGAACACAGCTTTGGAAGCCCCACCTGTTCCCAGTATCAAGGCTTTCTTGTGGTGTGACTGCAGAAGAGGTTGTATGGATTGAGTAAATCCGATAATGTCTGAATTGTATCCTATCAGTTTGGGCTTTCCTCCTTTGTTTCGAATGATTTTGATTACGTTAACCGCCCCGATAGCAGCAGTCTGCTTATCCAGTTCGTCAAGAAAGGGAATCACTTTTTCTTTGTAGGGTATAGTGACATTTAGCCCATGTAAATTTGGGTTCGCTTCGATTATTTCCGGAAAATTATTAATATCAGGAATCTCAAAGTTAATATATTCTGCTTCAATCTTTTCAGAAGAGAATTTCTCATTAAAATATCCAATTGAGAAGGAATGTTTCAATGGATAACCAACCAAACCGTATTTTTGCATGACTATATGTTTTATAAATTATTTAGTAGCTGTGTAAAGAGTACAAATTCCCATGGTAAGTCTCTCAAAACTAACAACGCTGAAACCCGCTTTAGCAATTGCTTCTTTCATAACCTCTCCTTGTGGGAAAGCTTTTATGGTTTGCGGAAGATAAGAATAGGCATTCTTGTCTTTTGATAAGAGTTTACCAAGAGTGGGAATAACTATTTTAGAATAGATGGCAAATAGTTGCTTCATAGGAAAGTGCTCTGGGGTTGTCAGTTCAAGAATGACCAAATGCCCTCCGGGACACAGTACTCGTTGCATTTCTCTTAACCCTTTATCTAAATCTTCAAAGTTTCGAATACCAAATGCCACCGTTATAGCGTCAAATTTACCGGATTCGAATGATAGTGAAGTACAATCTTCACGGATAAAATGTATTTTATTCGAAAGATTGTACTTTTCAACTTTATCTCTACCCACATTCATCATTCCTTCGGATATATCAGTACCGATTACTTTATCCGGTTGTAGCATGCGATACGCCAGAATAGCAAAATCACCTGTTCCGGTTGCTACATCCATAATCTGTTTTGGTGCAAAAGGCTGTAGCCAGTTTATGGCTTTGCGTCTCCAGTATTTATCAATGCCCATGGAGAGCATGTGATTGAGCAAGTCATATTTGTGCGCGATGTTATCAAACATGCGCTCTACTTGCGGAGCTTTTCTGCCTTCGCTTCCGTAAGGCTTGATGTTTTCTTGTGGATAATTCATTTTTTCAGGAACTCAGTTACATTTTTTTCGATACGTGCTGCAACATCTTCGGCATTGGCTTTATTAAATTTTTCACCAACAATGTGTTCATAAAGCTCAATGTAACGTTCAGATACCGATTCTACATATTCATCGGTCATTTCGGGTACAACTTGCCCTTCTTTACCCATGAAGTTGCGCTCAATCAACCATTGGCGAACAAATTCTTTTGAGAGTTGTCTTTGAGGTTCTCCTTGCGCGAATTTGTCTTCATAGCCTTCTGCGTAGAAATAACGTGATGAGTCTGGTGTATGTATCTCGTCAATCAGGTAAACTTTACCATCCTTTTTCCCAAATTCGTATTTTGTATCAACCAAAATCAATCCTTTTTCTGCAGCCATCTCGGTGCCACGCTGAAATAACGCATAGGTGTATTTTTCCATAAGCTCATAGTCTTCTTTGCTTACTAAACCTTGGCTGATTATTTCTTCTTTTGAGATGTTTTCATCATGTCCGGCATCTGCCTTGGTTGTTGGTGTGATAATCGGAGTGGGAAACTTTTGGTTTTCTTTCATTCCGTCGGGCAGAGCTACACCGCATAAATTGCGACATCCTGCTTCATATTCTCGCCAAGCACTTCCGGTTAAATAACCGCGAATAATCATCTCTACGCGGAATCCTTCACACTTGATGCCAACTGTAACCATCGGATCGGGAGTCGCTATTTTCCAATTAGGAACAATATCTGCAGTTGCATCAAGAAATTTGGCTGCAATTTGGTTTAAAACCTGTCCTTTGAAAGGAATGCCTTTAGGTAATATTACATCAAATGCCGAAATTCGGTCACTTGCTACCATCACTAGAAGTTCATCATTAATGTTATACACATCACGTACTTTACCGTGATATACACTTTGTTGTCCTGGAAAGTTGAAATCGGTTTTTACTAATGCTTTCATATTCAATTACAATTAGGATTTACCCATTCTGGTTATCATTCTTTTCTTCTTCTCTTTTTTTGTCCCGCGCAGCTTTTTGTTCTTTATCGAATTTCTCATAAGCATCAACAATACGCTCTACTAGTTTGTGGCGCACAATGTCTCGTTTACCCAATTCAACAAAGCTGATTCCTTTTACTCCTTTTAGTATCTTCATGGCCTGTATCAAACCGGAAGTCTGAGACGGAGGAAGGTCTATCTGCGTCATATCACCTGTTACAATCATTTTAGTGTTCATCCCCATACGGGTGAGGAACATTTTGATTTGTTGAACCGTTGTATTTTGTGCTTCATCTAAAATGACGACTGCATCATTCAGAGTACGTCCGCGCATAAATGCTAAAGGTGCTATTTGGATAATATTTAATTCCATATATTCTTTCAGCTTAGCTGCCGGAATCATATCTTGTAATGCATCATACAATGGCTGTAAATACGGATCAATTTTCTCTTTCATATCTCCCGGCAGGAAACCAAGTTTTTCTCCAGCTTCAACGGCTGGCCTGCTAAGGATTATTTTTTTTATTTCTTTGTTTTTTAATGCTCTTACGGCTAATGCTATTGCTGTATAGGTTTTGCCTGACCCGGCTGGCCCTACTGCAAATATCATGTCATTCTTGGCAAAGCCTTCAACTAGCTTTAATTGGTTTTCACTTCGTGGAATAATTGGCTTTCCTGTTACACTGAAAACAATGACATTGCCCGTTTTTTCAGCCTGCGGCGCGTTACCTTTAACAATATCGATGATTACTTCTTCTTTCAGAGAATTGTACTCTGCACAATATTTCTCCAGAGCCTGAATGTTTTCTTCAAAAGCACACATCTCAAGCTCATCTCCCAATACCTTGATTACGTTTCCTCTGGCAACGATTCTCAATTTGGGGTAGAGCGCCTTTAGCAATTGTATGTTAGCGTTATTCACACCGTAAAAAATAACAGGATCAATGTCCTCAAGAACAATTAGTTTTTCTATCATTAAATGAGTTTAAGGGTTGATTTGTTTTCTCGGCGAACAATAATTTGCCGGGTTGTAGATTATGCTCGGCCAAAACGTTTGCAAATTTAAGCAATCGCCGGCACATTTTATCTATTTACAATCGATTTAATTTGCCGGCTTATTTCTGATAAATGGCATTTTCCTTATCTTTGCGCTAAGAAAACAGTAATAGTGATATGCGAAAATTGAAACCGAAATATCGCCGGATAGGCTATCTTCTTTTATTTTTGTTTTTGGGACTGATTGCGTTGTTGATTTTTCCGAGTGGGAAAAAAGATATGTCACTAAAGGTGAATAATCCTCGGAATATCCACGGTGTAATCAGCTATAAGCGTTCTTTCGGCGACTTGAATGATATTCAACTGGTTGCTGCGCGTACGCATGGAATAATACCTCTTAATTCAAGAGAAAAAGCAGAAAGTTTAAAAGGCCAATTGATGGAAATAAGAGACAATGAGCACTATTCACTTGATTCGTTGACTCACTCGTTGCCTTATTTAGTTCCTCGTGCTAGCAGCTTACTTGATTCAATCGGTCTTGTTTTTCTTGATTCGCTTGAATCAAAAGGTTTAAATCCGAATAAAATAGTTGTAACTTCGGTTTTAAGAACTAAAGATGACGTTAAGAAATTACGTCGTCGTAATGGTAACGCATCTGAGAACTCAGCTCATTTTTATGGAACTACCTTTGACGTTAGCTGGAAACGTTTTAGAAAAGTGGAGGATCCTGATGGCCGCCCTTCTGAGGATGTGAGTGCCGACACCTTAAAATTGGTACTCTCCGAAGTATTGAGAGATATGCGCGAAGCCAATAAATGCTATGTAAAGTACGAACTTAAACAAGGATGTTTTCATATTACTGTCAGATAAGAGTCTGACAGTTCTTTCTTGATTATTTATTCTCCTTAACTTGAAGAAATGGCAACTCAGAGATATTTTATTTATTTGGCGTATGATGGAACAAACTATCACGGATGGCAAATTCAGCCTAATGGGATTAGTGTGCAGGAATGTTTAATAAAAGCACTTGCCACTTTCCTGCGACGTGAAATTGAGGTGATTGGTGCCGGAAGAACGGATGCTGGCGTACATGCCACGTTGATGGTTGCACATTTTGACTTTGAAGGAGATGATTTGGATGTAGAGTTGGTTGCAGATAAACTGAATCGTTTATTACCTCCTGATATTTCAGTTTATCAGGTTCGAAGAGTGAAATCTGACGCACATGCACGTTTTGATGCTACTGCACGTACCTATAAGTATTATATTACCACTTCTAAGAATCCGTTTAATCGCCAATATCGTTGCCGTATTCATGGAAACCTTGATTTTAAAAGGATGAATGAAGCTGCTCAAGAATTATTTGGCTACTCCGATTTTACCAGTTTTAGTAAATTGCATACGGACGTAAAAACAAACATTTGTCGCATAACGATGGCTGAGTGGACTCAGGCCGACGAAGTGACTTGGGTCTTTACAATTCGGGCCGATCGTTTTTTGCGTAATATGGTTCGGGCTATTGTGGGCACTTTGCTTGAAGTGGGCAGAGGTAAAATGACCGTTCAAGATTTTAAGCAGGTAATAGAACTGCAAGATCGCGGTAAAGCGGGCACTTCAGCTCCCGGTCAGGCTCTTTTTTTGGTTAATGTGGAGTATCCAGAAAATTTGTTTATTGACTGATTTTCGTTTTATATAAATAAATATAGTAAAAATGTGGTTATTATTTGCCTTTCTTTCGGCTGTTCTACTAGGCTTTTACGATGTCTTTAAAAAACATTCGCTGAAAGAGAATGCCGTTTTGCCGGTTTTGTTTCTCAATACTTTATTCTCAAGTCTTATCTTCTTGCCTTTTATCGGATTATCCGCTATCGCTCCTTCCATACTTGAAGGCACCCTTTTTCATGTACCTCTAGTTGGCTGGGATGTGCATAAGTTTATAATCATCAAATCGTTTATCGTACTTTCTTCCTGGATATTTGGTTATTTTGGGATGAAACATTTGCCACTTACCATTGTGGGGCCTATTAATGCTACTCGTCCTGTAATGGTTTTAGTGGGCGCCATGCTGCTGTTTGGTGAACGTCTTAATCTTTATCAATGGGTTGGGGTGATGCTTGCTATTCTCTCGTTTTTTATGTTGAGTCGATCAGGAAAGAAAGAAGGGATCGATTTTGCACATAACAAATGGATATTCTTTATTGTCTTGGCTGCCATAACAGGGGCAATTAGTGGACTGTATGATAAGTTTTTGATGAGACAGTTTAATCCGATGGTGGTGCAGTCTTGGTACAATGTATATCAGGTATTTATTATGTGCCCTATTTTGGCTTTATTGTGGTGGCCTAAACGAAAGGAAACCACTCCGTTCAGATGGGACTGGGCCATCTTGCTTATTTCAATTTTTCTTTCAGCTGCCGATTTCGTTTATTTCTATGCGCTTAGTTTCGACGATTCGATGATTTCCATTGTTTCCATGGTGAGACGTGGAAGCGTTGTTGTATCTTTCTTGTTTGGAGCGATGTTCTTCCGTGAAAAGAATTTAAAAAGTAAAGCAGTTGACCTTATACTGGTACTAATCGGTATGATATTCTTATATTTGGGATCAAAATAAAAAATAGATATGAAAAAGAGCTTACTAGGATCATTTCTTTTGTTTCTGGCTTTATTCGCGCAGGCGCAGGATGCACGAACTGTTTTTATTAACATGCCCGATTCGCTGATGCCTTTGCTCACGAAAGTGAATAGAGAAGATTGCATTGATTTTCTTGATAGCAAAATGAGGGCGCAGGTGAAAAACAAGTTTGGTAATACGTCGGAAATGACAGATCTATCTGTTGATTACATTCGTATGAAGATGACTGAACAGAGTGATTGGCAAATGAAGTTGTTGGCTACCACAGATTCAACAAAGATTGTTTGCGCGATTTCTACAGCGTGCGCACCGGCTTGTGATAGCGAAATAAGGTTTTATACAACCGATTGGCAAGAACTACCCGCATCACAATTTATTCTATTGCCCGTTATGGATGATTTCTTTTTAAATCCAGATTCTACTAAACAGTTGGAATACACAGAGGCCAGAGATGCAGCTGACTTATTCTTGATGAAGGCTTCTTTAAATAAAGAAGATGATACGCTAACCTTTAGCATGACTACTACTGATTACTTGAGTCAGGAAATTGCTGATAAGGTGAAAAGCTTTTTATCTAAGCCTTTGGCTTTTGAGTGGGTTAGCGATAGAAAGATCTTCGTGAAACGTTAATTGTGGATATAAAAAAAGAGAATCTGTTTTCAGATTCTCTTTTGAGCGGAAGACGGGGCTCAAACCCGCGACCCTCAGCTTGGAAGGCTAATGCTCTATCAACTGAGCTACTTCCGCAATTAGAAGTGGGCAAAGATGGATTCGAACCACCGTAGGCGTAAGCCAGCAGATTTACAGTCTGCCCCATTTGGCCACTCTGGTATTTGCCCTTTGTTTTCTAATGCGGTGCAAAGATACGATTATTTATTTAAACTCCAAACAAAATCGATCATTTTTATTGCAGTAATTGCACATTCATCCCCTTTATTTCCTAGCTTTCCACCACTTCTGTCTTCTGCCTGCTCTAGGGTGTTAGTCGTTATCAATCCGTAAATGACTGGTATATCGCCAGTTACGTTTAAATGAGTAATGCCTTGAGTTACGCCCATGCAAACATAATCAAAATGTGGAGTGTCTCCTTTAATAACGCATCCGATAGCAATAACCGCATCGACCTCTGTGCTCTCAATCATTTGATTGGCACCAAAAGTTAATTCAAAGCTTCCGGGTACTGTTTTTACGAGAATGTTATCTTCCTTGACTCCGTGCTTTTTCAGTGTTGAAACTGCACCGTTTAACAGAGCGCCTGTTATTTGGCTATTCCATTCGGATACAACAATGCCGAATTTCATTTCAGAAGCATCAGGTACCGAGCTAAAGTCGTAATCTGATAAGTTATGATATGCTGTTGCCATAATCTGAATTATATTAATTTAATTAGTTGTATGAGTATGTTTTAAAATAAATAGCGCAGATCTTCGTAGATTCAGTATCTGCGGAAATCTGCGCTACACAATAAGTAATGGAACTTGCTTCTTATTTCTTCAGAAGTTTAGCACGCTCAATGTACTTATCAATATCCATAGCCTGATAAGACTGGAAATATTTATCTTTTATCTTTGTATAAGCAGTTACTGCATCATCAAATTTGCCTTGTTTAACCAATATTTCACCAGCCTGCATAAGGAAAATAGGGCTCAATGTATTATTGTCTGCCTCATCTGCTGCCTTCAGCAAGATAGAAGAGGCTTTATCTAATTGTCCAAGTTCGGCATAGCAGTTACCTGTTGCACCAAGAATAGCAGGAGCTACCATTTGATCATCACCGTCAAAACTTTCCAATTGTTTCAATGCTTCATCGTATTTACCTAAGTTCTTGTAACAGATACCGGCGTATGCTTTGGCCAGATTAGCTGTGGATGTCCCACTGAACTGATCTGCAATTTTTAGGAAACCTTGGTAACCCAAACTGTCACCATTCAGTGCAATATCATAAGCATCCTGCTCAAAATACTCCTGACCCTTGAAAATAGCGGCTTGAGCTTTTTCTTCACGAGGCTCAGCATATAAGTGTTTGTATGCTAAAGCACCGGCTACTAAAATAATAACGCCTGCAACAAAGCCAATAATTGCGGTTTTGTGTTTAACGATAAATGCTTCAGATACGCTCAATGCCTCTTCTACATTTAAGGATTCGTGGTGGTTCTTTTTATCTGCCATTTTATTTTAATATTTTTTTGTTGTTTTTCAAACCAGATATTTCGGTCAGCAAAAGTAGTTTTTTTATATATATAAAGGAAATTTAGAGCCATCTTTTTTTCTTTAGTAACCTAAAACCTCGAAATTCTTGCTACTTTTGTAACCTAAGTTTATGTTGCTTATGATTTTGAAACGAATTTCTATCTTAAATTATAAAAACCTGGAACAGGTTGAGTTGAACTTTTCTGCTAAGCTGAATTGCTTTTTCGGACAGAACGGAATGGGGAAGACCAACTTGCTCGATGCCATTTATTTTTTATCCTTCTGTAAAAGTGCCGCCAATCCGGTTGATTCGCAGAACATCCGACATGAGCAGGACTTTTTTGTTATCCAAGGTTTTTATGAAGCTGAGGATGGATCTCCTGAGGAAGTTTATTGTGGGATGAAGAAACGATCAAAAAAGCAATTTAAGCGAAATAAAAAGGAGTATTCCCGTTTGTCGGATCACATCGGATTTGTGCCATTGGTTATGGTTTCGCCTGCCGATGCCGATTTGATAGCTGGTGGCAGCGAAGAAAGACGGAGGTTTATGGATGTGGTTATTTCTCAATATGACAAAGATTATCTGGAAAATCTGATTCGTTATAATAAAGCCATGGCGCAACGTAACACGTTGTTGAAAAGTGAATTCCCGGTTGAGGAAGAACTTTTTTTTATTTGGGAAGAAGCAATGGCTACTGCCGGTGAAATGGTATGTCGTAAACGTGAGCAGTTTATACGTGAATTTATTCCCATCTTCCAGACTTTCTATTCTTTTATTTCACAAGACAAAGAGAAGGTGGGTTTGTCTTATGATTCACACGCCTCTGGCAACTCGTTGTTAGAAGTCATTAAAGAAAGCAGAGTGAAAGACCAAATTATGGGCTACTCTCTTAAGGGTATCCACAAAGACGAACTAAATATGTTGCTCGGTGATTTTCCTATAAAACGGGAAGGTTCGCAGGGGCAAAATAAAACATATCTCGTGGCCCTGAAACTGGCTCAGTTTGATTTTTTAAAAAGAACCGGAGGTTCTGTTCCCTTATTATTGCTCGATGATATATTTGATAAGCTGGATGCTTCACGAGTGGAACAAATTGTGAAACTAGTATCGGGTGACAGTTTTGGACAAATATTTATAACAGATACGAACCGGGAGCATTTAGATCAAATTCTTTTGAACTTGGAGAGTGATCATAGCATGTTTTTAGTTGAAAAGGGTGAGGTTCAATTGATGAAGGAGAACTGACATGAAAAGAAATGACGCAGAACAGATTGGAAAATTAATTCAGCAGTTTCTAAGACAGGAGAGTTTGGAGGCTCCGTTGAATGAACAGCGACTCATGGCCGCTTGGAAAGAGGTTTTGGGTCCTACCATAAATTTCTATACCAAAGAATTGTTTATAAAAAATCAGATATTGTATGTTCATCTGACTTCTTCAGTACTTCGCCAGGAGTTGATGATGGGGAGAGAAATTCTTGTTCGCAATTTAAATAATCACGTAGGGGCAACTGTTATCACAAACATCATCTTTCGTTAAACCTTTGGGCTTTATATCTCAGACGCTCCAACTATGATAGCATCCATTTTTACGTCAAATGAGTCGGCTGGTACTTTCTCTACCAATTGGAAAGGAAAGCAGATTCCGATTTTATAGGCTGCTAGTTGAGGAAGTATTTTGTCGTAATATCCTTTCCCATGCCCTAAACGATTTCTTTCCCGATCAAAAGCCACACCGGGAACAACCACTAAATCGATAGATGAATAATTGTCTAAAACAGTACCTATAGGTTCAAGAATGCCGTAAGGACCAGGTTTCATGCTATCAATTCCTTCGTAACTACGTATTTCCAATGTGTCACCCACTACTACGGGAAGCACTATTTGTTTGCTATCTGTCCACTTGTCAATAAAGCTGTGAGTGTATACTTCGTCTTTCATTGAATGATAGAGAAGTACGGTTTTTGCAGCTCGAAAAGCGGGGTGCTTTTCGAGCTGTAAAAGTATATCAGCAGAAAGATCTTTCAGCATAGAGGCGGAGTACTTGGCTTTCTCCTCTGCTATCAGCTTGCGCAGTTCTTTTTTTCTTTCTTTCATTTTTTATTTTTGGTTGGTTGGCATTAGCCGGTGCTTTAGGAAATGATTCTCCCTTTTCAAGAATTTGAATCGCTCTTTTTACAGTTGCATCGCTGTTGTTGAAGAACTTAATATAAGATTCTTTTCCAAGCATATTGTAAATGATATTGCCATAGATATTTCTTTCCAATAGTTTATGGGATTTCTGTATCAAAATATTTCTTCTTTTAATCCCTTTCGTTTCTGCGTAACGCACAAATTGTTCTACTATGTTTTGGCGACGAAGATACGACAGTAAGGTTGTCTCATCTTCAAATTGGGCCATTTTGTCTCTGTTTTTATCTGTGTACTGGAAGGTAAATTGAATGGTTAGTCCTTTGTTCAATACACTTGTTAAATAAGAGCTGACCCCTGTTGTGTCTTGTGGAACAAAAATATCGGGCATAATGCCTCCACCTCCGTATACAGGACGGCCTAGAGTGGTTGAATACCGTAATTTCTCATCCAGTTTGATACTGTCTCTGGAGAAGAATTCACCGTGTTCGTAACGAGTTAGCCAATCCATTTCATAATTCTGATCTTTTCCATTTTCATAAGGACGTTGTATGCAACGACCTGCGGGAGTATAATAACGAGCTATCGTAAGGCGTATAGCCGAACCGTCACTGAAATCTATAGGCTGCTGAACCAATCCTTTACCAAAAGAGCGTCTTCCGATGATAACCCCTCTGTCATTATCCTGAATAGCCCCTGCGAATATCTCACTGGCAGAAGCAGAACCTTCATCGACGAGTACTACAATAGGCATTTTCTGGCAACTGCCTGTGCCGTTAGCATATTCGTCGGTTCGTGGATATTTACGCCCTTGCGTATATACAATCAGCCGTCCTTCGGGCAGGAATTCGTTTACCATGCGAATGGCAGCTTCCATGTATCCGCCCGTATTGCCCCGTAAGTCAATAATCAGTCCTTTACAGTTCTTGTGACTGAGTTGGGCTATTGCATTTAACAATTCAACGTGTGTGGTGCGTCCAAACTTGCTTATTTGCACGTATCCAAAATTATCGGAAATCATATAAGCAGCATCAATTGTATTTTGAGGAATCTCTCCACGGATAATTGAAAAATGAAGAACCTCTTTTTCGCTCATTCGTTTAATACCTAATTTAACCTCACTGCCTTTAGGCCCTTTGAGCTTTCTCATGGCAAGTTCATTGGTTACTTTCTTTCCCACAAATGCCGTGTCGTTCACAGATACAATACGATCGCCTGCCATGAGCCCCACTTTTTCAGAAGGACCACCCTGAATAACACTGTTTACATGTATGGTGTCATCCTGAATGGTAAATTGAATGCCAATACCGCTAAAGCTTCCCTCTAATTCGGAGTTGACTTCCGCCAAATCTTTTGCCGGTATGTAAGTAGAGTGCGGATCCAGTTCTGCTAATATTTGCGGAAGTGCTTTCTCAACCAAATCGGTCATGTTTACCGTATCAACATACTGATCGTCAACGATTCGAAGCAAAGCATTTAGTTTGTTTGACGAGCTGTTGATGATGCCCAATCGGTTTCCGGCAAAATGTTTTGCATAGAAAGTTCCAATAAGAATTCCAATAACTACACTGATTGCAATTACAATGGGTATAAACCGTGAAGAGTTTTTTGTACGCATGTCCTTAATATAATTTGAACGTTTGTCCCTGATTACTTAGTCGGTTATGGAGTCACTTTTATCGGGGTTCAGGTAAATAACCTCGATGCCAGCCCTTTTTAATAAATTAATTCCGTCTTCTACCCGGTACTCCTTCGAGTACACAAGTCTTTTGATGCCTGCCTGAATGATTAATTTGGCACATTCAATGCATGGGGCATCGGTCACGTACATGGTAGCACCATCGCTACTGTTGTTTGAACGTGCTATTTTGGTTATGGCATTAGCTTCTGCATGCAATACGTAAGGTTTGGTTACGTTGTTTTCGTCTTCACAGATGTTTTCAAAACCCGACGGAGTTCCATTGTATCCGTCGGATATGATCATTTTATCCTTAACGATTAGCGCACCAACTTTGCGGCGCTCGCAATAAGAGTTTTCTGCCCATATTTTGGCCATGCGTATATAACGCATGTCTAATTCTAATTGTTTGTTTGGTGCTTCCATGTATTCTCAACTTTATTCTTGGACGTGAAACAATAAGCATCTTGTTCTTTGTCCTTCCTTAAAATAAATATACAGGTTGTTCTCGTCACCTTTGTAAGAAGTTGCGTTGTTCAAACCATTTAAAAAGGCCCTACCCAGTGCATCATTATCTGAAGTTGAAGATGGTTTAGCAGTAAAATAGTTGCTTTCAGCGTCTGCACTCCACGAACCGGTAAAAGAAGTACTGGCTGCTCTTCCGGATATGCCACCACTTATTGTCTTATTTGTGAGAACGCCTGTGAAAGTTATGGTGAAATTATTTTCAGCCTCTAATAACTTGATAGACGCTTCTTTGGCTTCGTTGCTACTCCAATAACCGGGGTTGCTTGAAGCATCATACGGATTACGAACAATATAAGTGCCACCATCCAACACATCCGTTAACTTCCAGGTTTTCCCAGTGAAGATTCTGACTACATCGTCACTCTCATTGCATCCGCAGAGCATGGGAAGTATACATAACAATATGAACAAACACCTGTTTTTCATTTTTTTATTTCTTTATTCCATTTCTAATCAGGAGAGCGTCAATAGTAGGTTCTTGTCCGCGGAATCGCTTGTAAAGCGTCATCGGATGCTCTGTTCCTCCTTTTGATAGAATGTTGTTACGGAATGACTGTGCAACTTCCTGATTAAATATTCCTTTTTGCATAAAAAGAGAGAAAGCATCGGCATCCAGAACCTCCGCCCATTTGTAACTGTAATACCCGGCAGAGTATCCTCCGGCGAATATGTGTGAGAACTGAGCGCTCATGCAAGTGCCCTCAACTACGGGTAAAATCTGCGCTTTCTCCCATGCCTTTTGTTCGTATGCCTTCACATCGCCGGTAAAAGGTGCGGTTCGGGTATACCAGCCCATGTCGAGTAAGCCGAAACTAACTTGGCGCAGACAAGCGTAAGCAACATTAAAGTTAGATGAATCTATAATGCGTTGCACCAAAGTGTCGGGAATTATCTCGCCAGTTTGATAATGTTTGGCAAAAGTGCTCAAGAAATCCTTTTCAACTGCAAAGTTCTCCATTATTTGCGATGGAAGTTCCACAAAGTCACGATAAACGCTTGTTCCGCTCAGACTCTCATAATGAGTGTTGGCAAAGATACCATGCAAACCGTGACCGAATTCATGAAGAAAAGTATTGACCTCATCGAATGTTAATAAAGCTGGTTTACTTTCGGTGGGTTTAGTGAAATTCATGACCAATGTTATGTGCGGACGACTGTTTTCTCCTGTTTGGTCATCAATCCATTGACCCTTAAAGCTGGTCATCCATGCACCGGCACGTTTACCGGCACGCGGGTGGAAGTCAGTATATAAAACAGCTAAGAAACTTCCGTCCTTATCCAATACCTCGTAAGCGTCAACATCCGGATGATAAACCGGGATTTCGTTATTTTTACGGAAAGTAATACCATATAATCGAGTGGCAAGTCCGAAGACACCTTCTTTTACATTACTCAATTCAAAGTAAGGGCGAAGCATCTCGTCGTTCAGGCTGAACTTTTTATTTTTCAATTGATCAGAATAGTATGACCAGTCCCAAGGCATGAGGCGAAACTCTTTACCCTGAGTACTACGCGCTAACTCCTGTACTTCATTATATTCTGCCTTAGCTGTAGGAGTATAGGCATCGAGTAGCTGATCCAATAACTTATAAACATTCTTACTGTTTTCGGCCATGCGCTCTTTCAACGTATAATCCGCATAGCTTTTATATCCTAGCAATTGAGCTATTTGCATACGTATGTTCACTAAATCTTTAACGATTTCAAGCGTGTTGAATTCATTGTCTTTAGTACATTTGGTATTATATGCCATGTAGAGTTCTTTTCGTAGCTCACGGTTACTTGCATAAGTCATAAAAGGAACATAACTAGGTGCATGAAGAGTGATGACCCAACCTTCAACTCCTTTTTCGCGGGCTGTTTGTGCGGCTGCTTCAACAATCCCCTCGGGTAATCCGGCTAGTTGTTCCTTTTGTGTGAGAACCAGTTGGAAGTTGTTTGTTTCTTTCAGGTTGTTCTCTCCAAATTGAAGCGTTAATGTGCTGAGTTTTTTACTTAACTCTCTGTATTTATTGCGTGCTTCTCCTTGTAGGTTGGCTCCCCGTCGCACAAAACCATCGTAGATGTCATCCAACAATTTAGCTTGCTCAATGGTCAGCGACAATTTACTTTTTTGCTTATAAACCGCTTTTACGCGTTGAAATAACTTTTCATTCAAGCTGATGTTATTGCTGTGCTCGCTTAATAAAGGAATCATTTTTTGAGCAATCTTTTGCAAATCATCATTCGTTTCAGCGCTACGAAGATTTCCAAATACCGTAGTAACTCTATCCAGGAATTTTCCGGATTTTTCATAAGCTACTATTGTGTTGGCAAAAGTGGGTGCTTCAGGGTTATTGATGATGGCCTCAATCTCTGCTTCATGAAGTTTTATTCCTTCGAGCATGGCCGGTTCATAATGTTCATTTTTTATTTTATCAAACGGTACGGTTTGATGCGGAGTATTATACTTTTCGAAAAAAGGATTTTGGGCATTTATCATATTTACAGTGCAAAATAAAAAAAGAGATAGTGCAATTCGTCTCATATAATCCGTAGATTAATTGTTTATACTTATTTTCAAGATACAAACATACTAAAATTGTGCTTTATTTAAGCTGATAAGAATAGTTTTTTAACAAAGTATTAGGTAAGTTGCAAAAAAAAACTGCTTCGGAAGCTCCGAAGCAGTTTCATTATAAGTAATACAGCGTATAATTACTTGTTGTTAACTGAAGCCATGTAAGCTACCAAGTCAAGAACTTTGTTGCTATAGCCAATTTCGTTGTCATACCAAGATACAACTTTAACGAAAGTATCAGTTAAAGCGATACCTGCTTTAGCATCGAAGATAGAAGTACGAGGATCGCCTAAGAAGTCAGAAGAAACAACTGCATCTTCTGTGTAACCAAGGATACCTTTCAATTCGCCTTCAGAAGCTTCTTTCATTGCTGCACAGATTTCTGCGTAAGTTGCAGGTTTTGCTAAGTTTACAGTTAAGTCAACTACAGAAACGTCCAAAGTAGGAACGCGCATTGACATACCTGTCAGTTTACCGTTAAGTGCAGGAATTACTTTACCTACAGCTTTAGCAGCACCAGTTGATGAAGGGATGATGTTGCCAGCAGCAGCACGTCCACCTCTCCAGTCTTTCAAAGAAGGACCGTCAACTGTTTTTTGAGTTGCAGTAGTTGAGTGAACTGTAGTCATCAAACCGTCTGTGATACCGAATTTGTCATTCAATACTTTAGCGATAGGAGCCAAACAGTTAGTAGTACAAGATGCATTAGAAACGAATGTTTCACCAGCGTAAGTCTTTTCGTTAACACCGCAAACGAACATAGGGGTATCGTCTTTTGAAGGAGCAGACATCACTACGTATTTTGCACCTGCATCGATGTGACCCTGTGCTTTTTCTTTTGATAAGAATAAACCAGTAGATTCTACAACGTATTCAGCAGCAACTTCGTTCCATTTCAGATCTGCAGGGTTTCTTTCAGCTGTGATGCGGATAGCTTTACCGTTAACGATTAACTGGTTTTTTTCTACGTCAGCTTCGATTGTACCTTTGAACTGACCATGTACAGTATCGTACTTCAGCATGTAAGCCAAGTAATCAACAGGGCAAAGGTCATTAATACCTACGATTTCAATGTCATTTCTTGTTTGAGCAGCACGGAAAACGAAACGTCCGATACGGCCAAATCCATTAATACCTACTTTAATCATTTTGTTTAAACTTTTAAGGGTTCTAATAATATTTATTCAAAATATGTAGAAAGACTTCATATTTCAACTTAATGCGGTGCAAAATTAAAAAAATGTTTTTATATTAGTGCACAAATTAATATTAAAAACAAAAAAAATGGGAAAAAACAATTTGCTTCAGGATTTTAAATCTTTTGCCATGAAGGGCAATGTGATTGATTTGGCAGTCGGTGTAATCATTGGCGGTGCATTTGGCAAAATAGTATCTTCTGTTGTTGCAGATGTGATTATGCCACCCATCGGTTTGCTGGTTGGAGGTGTTAACTTTGTAGATTTGAAATGGGTAATGAAAGCGGCCGAAATAGGTGCCGATGGAAAAGAAGCAGCAGCCGTTACATTAAACTATGGTAACTTTTTGCAGGCGACTTTTGATTTTATCATTATCGCATTCTCCATTTTTATGTTTATTAAACTTATAAATAAGATGTCACGCAAACAGGAAGCGGTCGAACAAACGCCTCCACCGCCTCCAGCGCCAAGTAAAGAAGAGCTATTGTTGACTGAAATTCGCGATTTACTGAAAGAAAAGAAGTAAAATCGTGATATTTTGCGTACTTTTGTGCGCAAACTTCAAAACATATCTTCTATATGCAAGAAAAAATTATTATACTTGATTTCGGTTCTCAAACTACACAGCTTATTGGACGCAGGGTTCGCGAGCTCGACACTTATTGCGAAATTGTACCTTATAATAAGTTTCCCAAAGAAGATCCGAGCGTAAAAGGGGTTATCCTGTCGGGTAGTCCTTTCTCTGTTTATGACGATGCAGCGTTTAAAATTAATATGGAAGGGATATGGGGAAAATACCCTATATTGGGAATTTGCTACGGCGCGCAATTTATTTCGTACGTCAATGGAGGCAAAGTAGAGCCTGCCGGCACACGTGAATACGGTCGTGCTCACTTGGCAAGTCTTGATTCCGGTAACATTCTGTTTAAAGGGGTGAGAAACAATTCACAAGTCTGGATGAGTCACGGTGATACGATTACTGCCATACCCGATAATTTCAAAATTATTGCTTCGACTGACAAAGTTGCTATTGCTGCTTATGAAGTAGCCGATGCAAAGGTGTGGGGAGTTCAGTTTCATCCCGAGGTTTTTCATACGGAAGACGGAACGCAAATCTTAAAAAACTTTGTGGTTGATGTGTGCGGATGTAAACAGGACTGGTCGCCTGCTTCTTTTATTGAAAGCACAGTGGCTGAATTGAAAGCGCAATTAGGTGATGATAAAGTTGTTTTAGGGCTAAGCGGCGGTGTTGATTCATCCGTAGCTGCCGTTTTGCTTCATAAAGCCATAGGTGGTAACCTGACTTGTATCTTTGTAGATCACGGTATGTTGCGTAAGAATGAATATGCTAATGTCTTGAATGACTATAAATGTCTGGGACTAAATGTAATTGGAGTTGATGCCAGCGAGAAATTTTTTAGTGAATTGGCAGGAGTATCCGAGCCTGAAGCTAAGAGAAAGATTATAGGCAAAGGCTTTATCGATGTTTTCGATGTGGAAGCTCACAAGATAAAGGATGTAAAATGGCTTGCGCAAGGTACTATTTATCCGGATTGCATTGAGTCTCTTTCAATAACCGGTACGGTTATTAAAAGCCACCACAATGTAGGCGGTTTGCCCGAGAAGATGAATTTGAAGTTATGCGAACCTTTACGTTTACTGTTTAAGGACGAGGTAAGAAGAGTTGGACGTGAGTTGGGTATGCCGGAGCATCTCATTAAACGCCATCCGTTCCCCGGACCTGGGCTGGCAGTACGTATCTTAGGAGATATTACGCCGGAAAAGGTGCGTATTTTGCAAGATGCTGATGATATATTCATTCAAGGCTTGCGTGATTGGGACCTTTATGATCAGGTGTGGCAGGCCGGCGTCATTTTATTGCCCGTCCAATCAGTTGGAGTGATGGGCGATGAACGTACGTATGAAAGAGCGGTTGCTCTTCGTGCAGTTACATCCACTGATGCTATGACGGCCGATTGGGCTCACCTTCCTTACGAATTTCTGGGGAAAGTATCCAATGACATCATTAATAAGGTGAAAGGCGTTAATCGTGTAACGTATGACATTAGTTCAAAACCACCTGCAACCATTGAATGGGAGTAAGTGAAAATGTATAGAATATAATAAAAAGAGACCGGATTCTTTCGTATGTCGAAAAGATCCGGTCTCTTTTTATGTTGCTACTAAGTACTCAATCACTCGTCTTTGTGCTCATCAACCCATAAGACCAATTTTTCTAAATCAAAAATCTGAATGGTGCTTCTGCCAATGGTAAGCAATCCGGCTTCTTCAAACTTTCTCAGCTCTTTGGAAACGCTTAACCTCGTTTCATCAATGTATTCGGCAAAGTCTTCCATGCGTATTTTTAATAACTTCTCGCCCATAATCTTTTCAGAGCGCATCACAATGAAGTCTAAAATTTGTTGGGCCACATTTTTAACACTTGATTCCCAAGTCCGTTTATAATACAACTGTGCCCTGCTACTAATTATGTTCAGGTAATTGATTCGGAATATTTCGTATTTTGAAAGTTCCTCTAAAACAAAAGGTTTATCAATGCTAATGATATTGACCTCTCCTTCAGCCATATAAGTAGAGTTATACGCCACTTCCATTCCAAAAAGCGAATGGGGCTCAATAAGGTAGGGTGCTTCAATATACTCTATATATGTATATACTTTATCTGCCGAAATAGTGTTCGAAGAAATTTTTCCCTTTAACAGGAAAACCAATTTATCACAAACGTCACCTTGAGTAAGGATTGTGTCTCCTGCCTGATATTTGGCAAAGTGTATCTTTACTTTTTCAAGTATTTCCGTAAAGTCATTGTGGCAAAGGCCTTGAAATAAAGGCAACTGAAGAAGTGTGTCGTACATTGTTTCCATAAAGGTTTTTTTTATTTTAGACAAATGTAAGTAAAATAGATTCCTTTTGTTATTATTAAGTTCAGTTTTTTGTTTTTTTATCATTTCTTAAGTTTGCAGCTATATTGTATTGTTTCTGCATAAAAATTACCTATATTTGCAATCAAAAAGGAGGTAATATGTTTATAGGATTCGATCTTCAGGAGCTTGTCAGTGCTTTTATTGTATTATTCGCCGTAATTGATATTATTGGCTCAATTCCTATTATCATTAATCTCAAACAAAGAGGGAAGGGAGTTAATGCCATGAAAGCTACGGTTATATCATTTCTTCTTCTGCTTGGCTTCTTTTATGCGGGAGATATGATGCTGAAGCTTTTTCATGTTGACATTGCCTCGTTTGCCGTTGCAGGTGCTTTCGTCATTTTCCTGATGTCATTGGAAATGTTGCTCGATGTAGAGATTTTCAAGAATCAAGGACCTATTAAAGAAGCAACATTGGTGCCGTTGGTTTTCCCTTTGTTGGCTGGGGCTGGTGCATTTACAACTCTTTTGTCACTTCGGGCCGAGTATGATAGCTTTAATATCATTCTGGCTTTGATACTTAACATGGTTTGGGTTTATTTTGTGGTTAAGATGACTGACCGGGTGGAACGATTTCTGGGAAAAGGAGGGATTTATATCATCCGAAAATTCTTTGGAATTATTTTGTTAGCTATCTCTGTCAGACTGTTTACTGCCAACATAACCTTGCTTATGGAGGCTCTCAACAAATAGATATTTTTTTTCCACGTCAAGAAATTCTTTATACACCCGGGTGTAGGGTCTTTGTAGACCGGGGTGTACAAAGGCTGTACATGGGGGTGTACAAACTGTGTACACCGGGGTGGAGACGAAATTTACTCACCTGCAAAATAAATCGTAGAAGCATGCCGATTAAAACTCTTATATATAAAAGCTAAATAGTGATATGTTTGTAAGGAATCACTGTCGAAAAGTTGGTGACACTTGGTGATACTTGGTGACACTTTTTTTTAGCCAAGTGTCACACGGAATGCTCTGATTGTCAATTTGTTATAAGATTGGTGATACTTGGTGATACTTTTTTTCATGCATTTCATGTAGCGTCTTGCTCATTTCGGTCACTTTCTTCTTCCGTTTCAATGTCAGTGTTACTTTCTTCATCATCGGTTATGATCCTTTTTTGTGGACCGTAGCTCTTGAAAAGTAATGCGAGTATCATTCCGGTTATTCCTCCGCTTAAATGACCTTCCCAAGAAATATTGGCTTTCACAAAGAACGGAAACATACTCCACACAATGCCCCCGTATAGAAATGTAATCAGGAGCGAAATGGCAATCAATGGAGGGTACTTGCGGATTACACCGCTAAGGAAAAGGAAAAAGACCAACCCGTAAATGAGTCCGCTAGCACCGATATGCCAACCGGGACTTCCTATGATGAAAGTAAAACAACCACTGCTTATCCATAAGGCAGTAAGTATCTGGATTGCTATGGAATGATAGAAATAAAATAAACACCACGTAAGAAATAAAAGCGGGAAACTATTAGCTATTAAATGGCTGAAGCTACTGTGAACCAACGGAGAAGTTATAATTCCTACGACTCCTTTGACGTGTAAAGGGTATATGCCAAAGTGTGACAAATCCCATCCCATACCTACTTCCAATATCTTAATAGCGTATAGCATCAAAAGTAAAAGCAACGGAATAACCAGAGAAAGAATTAATCTTTGTATTTCAACTTTCATAATCGTCTTTTTATGTGATTGGCTACACAATGCTACGAATATTTACAATAAAAATGAAAATAATCGGCTTTTTTATTTCGACTTCTTCGTATAATTTGTATTTTTGGAGAATACAATAATATTGCCGCGTGGCATTTAAATTAACCTTTTTAATAGTGCAGACTATGAGCTATTTACGATTCGACAAGACCCTTATGCTTAATCTGGAGGAATCTCTGCCCAGAGAAATTCTTCGGACAAATAAATCGGGAGCTTATCATTGTACAACAATAGTTGACTGTAACACACGAAAATACCATGGATTGCTTGTCATTCCTGTCCCTGAGTTGGATGAAGAAAATCATGTGCTGCTCTCTTCTCTTGATGAAACGGTAATTCAGCATGGTGCAGAGTTTAATTTGGGACTACATAAGTATCAGGGAAATAATTTTAGCCCGAAAGGACATAAATACATCCGTGAATTTGATTGTGAGAAAGTTCCGGTTACAACTTACCGTGTTGGTGGAGTACTCCTTACCAAAGAAAAAGTTTTTGTACACCATGAGAATAGAATCCTGATCAGATACACGCTTGTAGAGGCACATTCGGCTACCAAGTTGCGATTGAGGCCTTTCTTGGCCTTTAGAAGTGTGCGGCAATATACGCACGAAAACAATGAGGTGAACAAGGAGTATCAGGTAGTTGAAAATGGAATTAAAACGTGCATGTATCCCGGTTATCCGGAACTTTTTATGCAAGTGAACAAGAAGAATGAATTTCATTTTGAACCCGATTGGTATCGGGGTATTGAATACCCCAAAGAACAGGAGCGAGGGTACGACTTTAACGAGGATCTCTATGTACCCGGATTTTTTGAGGTAGATATTAAGAAAGGTGAAAGCGTGGTTTTTTCCGCCGGAATATCCGATGTGTCGACTAATAAGTTGAAACAGATATTTCAGCATGAAGTGAATGACCGTACGCCGCGTGATAGCTTTTATCATTGTTTGAAAAACTCAGCTCATCAGTTTCATAACAAACAGGGTGATTGCCATTATATACTAGCCGGTTATCCTTGGTTTAAGTGTAGAGCACGCGATTTGTTTGTGTCTTTACCAGGACTGACTTTGGCAATTGATGAGCCTGAGGAGTTTGAACATGTAATGGAAACAGCTCAGAAAACACTGCGTTGCTACATGAATAACATTCCTGCCGATTGCAAAATATACGAATTAGATGATCCGGATGTATTATTATGGGCTGTCTGGGCCTTACAGCAATATGCCAAAGAAACCACAAGAGAAAAATGCCGGATAAAGTATGGCGATTTGCTGCTGGAAATTATTGATTTTATCAGAAAGGGTAAGCACAATAACTTGTTTTTGCATGACAACGGTTTGCTTTACACGCATGGGGCGAATAAACCTGTTACGTGGATGAACTCTACCATTGACGGTCATCCGGTTATTCCCCGCACCGGTTATGTTGTGGAGGTGAATGCTTTGTGGTATAATGCATTGCGATTTGTGGCCGATATGTTAAGAGAAGATGAAAATCCTTCTTTAGCCGATACGTTGGACGCCCTGGCGCAGAAAATGGCAGCGTCTTTTGTTGAAACATTCCGTAATGAATATGGATATCTGCTTGATTTTGTTGATGGTAACATGATGGATTGGAGCGTTCGTCCGAATATGATTTTTACGGTTGCCTTTGATTATTCTCCACTGGATAAAATTCAAAAGAAACAGGTTTTGGATATAGTAACCAAGGAACTGCTTACCCCCAAAGGTTTACGAAGTCTGAGCCCTAAGAGTGTGGGCTATAACCCCAATTACGTAGGAATTCAAAGAGAACGGGATAGTGCTTACCATCAGGGAACCGCTTGGCCTTGGCTGATGGGCTTTTACATGGAAGCTTATCTTAAAATCTATAAAATAAGTGGCATATCGTTTGTTGAAAGGCAACTGATTGGCTTTGAAGATGAAATGACTAATCACTGCATCGGTTCATTGCCTGAACTGTTTGACGGTAATCCACCGTTCAAGGGTCGGGGAGCTGTTTCTTTTGCAATGAATGTGGCGGAGATGCTGAGAATATTAAAACTATTGTCGAAATATAATTTTTAGGAGGGGCGGATATGAAAGTATTAATGTTTGGATGGGAATTCCCCCCTCATATTCTTGGTGGTTTGGGAACTGCAAGCTATGGGTTGACTAAGGGCATGGCCATACAGAATGATTTATCAATCACATTTTGTATTCCTAAACCATGGGGTGATGAAGATCAAAGTTTCTTGAAAATAATAGGTATGAACAGCACGCCGGTTGTTTGGCGTGATGTTAACTGGGAGCATGTGAAGAGTAGAGTAGGGGCTTATATGGATCCGCAACTGTATTATGACTTGCGTGATCATATTTATGCCGATTTTAATTATCTGTATACCAATGACCTGGGGTGCATTGAGTTCTCGGGAAAGTATCCTGATAATCTATACGAGGAAATAAATAACTATTCAATAGTAGCCGGAGTGGTTGCGCGTCAGCAACAGTATGACATAATTCACTCACACGACTGGCTGACTTATCCTGCCGGCATTCATGCTAAGCAAGTGAGCGGCAAACCTTTGGTTATCCATGTGCACGCAACTGACTTTGATCGCAGCAGGGGTAATGTCAATCCTACGGTTTATGCCATAGAAAAGAATGGAATGGATCTGGCCGATCACATTATGTGTGTGAGCGAACTCACCCGGCAGACGGTGATACATAAGTATTTTCAAGATCCCAAAAAGGTATCTACCGTACATAATGCCGTGTCTCCCCTTTCACAAGATATCATCGATATTGTTCCCAAAAAAAATCCACGAGAGAAGATTGTTACTTTTTTGGGACGAATCACCATGCAAAAAGGTCCGGAGTATTTTGTTGAAGCTGCTGCTCTTGTTTTGAAAAAGACTAAGAACGTTCGCTTTGTGATGGCCGGCAACGGTGACATGATGAATCAAATGATTCGATTGGCTGCCCAAAGAGGAATAGCCGACCGTTTTCATTTCCCCGGTTTCATGAAAGGACATGAGGTATACGAAGTGCTTAAAGCGAGTGATGTGTACATAATGCCTTCGGTGTCAGAGCCTTTTGGCATTTCTCCTTTGGAGGCGATGCAATGTAGTGTGCCTACTATTATTTCCAAACAGTCGGGTTGTGCAGAAATCTTAGAGAAATGTATCAAAACTGATTATTGGGATATTCAGGCCATGGCCGATGCTATTTATGCTATTTGTACTTATCCGGCTTTGTATGAATACCTCAAAGTGGAAGGGAAGCGAGAAGTTGATGAAATTAAATGGGAGAATGTTGGGCACAAGGTGCGCCGCATTTATGAGGATGTGTTAACTAAATATTGATAATAACGAAAACAATAGATAGAATATGAGAACAATCTGTCTTTATTTTGAAATACACCAAATTATTCACTTAAAACGTTACCGTTTTTTTGATATAGGTAAGGATCATTATTACTATGATGATTTTGTGAATGAATCAAGCATTAACGAGGTGGCTGAGAGATCGTATATCCCGGCACTGAATACGTTAATTGAAATGGTCAGAAATTCAGATAACACATTTAAGGTTGCCTTGTCTGTGTCCGGTGTGGCTTTGGAACAATTGGAAATTCACGCTCCCGCAGTAATTGATTTGCTACATCAGCTGAACGATACCGGCTGCTGTGAGTTCTTGGCTGAGCCTTATTCACATGGACTATCTTCCTTAATCAACGAAGAGTGTTTCAAGGAGGAGGTTTTAAGGCAGAGTCAGAAGATAAAACAGTTGTTCGGAAAGGCTCCCAAGGTGTTTCGCAATTCAAGCTTGATTTATTCGGATGATATTGGGGCGGTAGTTGCTTCGATGGGATTCAAAGGGATGCTTACTGAAGGTGCAAAATATATTCTTGGCTGGAAAAGTCCTCATTACATGTATCATTGCAATCAGGCTCCTTCGTTGAAACTTTTATTGCGTGATTTTAAACTCTCGGATGATATCAGTTTGCGTTTCTCTAATTCGGAATGGAGTGAATATCCTCTGTTTGCTGATAAATACATTAATTGGATTGACGCTTTGCCTCAAGACGAGCAAATAGTCAACGTCTTTATGGAATTATCGGCCTTAGGCATGTCGCAGCCTTTATCTTCTAATATATTAGAGTTTTTAAAGGCTTTACCGGGATGTGCAAAAGCTAAAGGCATTAACTTCTCAACGCCTACAGAGATCGTTTCTAAATTGAAGTCGGTTTCTCAACTGGATGTTCCTTATCCTATATCGTGGGTTGACGAAGAACGCGATATAAGTCCTTGGTTGGGTAATGTATTGCAGCGTGAAGCATTTAATAAGTTGTATAGTATTGCAGAAAGAGTCTATTTGTGTAATGACAGGCGTATTAAGCAAGATTGGGATTATTTGCAGGCCAGCAATAACTTCCGCTTTATGACTACAAAGAACACCGGTCTTCCTGTTTATAGAGGTATTTATGATTCTGCGTATGATGCGTTCACTAATTATATGAATATTCTAGGCGATTTCATAACCAGAGTCAATGCGTTATACCCTGAAGATATGGATAATGAGGAACTTAATTCCTTGCTGACTACTATTCGTAACCAAGGCGAGGAGTTGAGTGAACTGCACAAAGAATTGGATCGTTTACGCAGTAAAAAGGCTGCCGGTAAAAAGAAGGGAACTAATACGGAGGTTGTAGAATAAGTTCTGTTTTATAGGCTTTATATAATAATCCCATCAAAGTTACAATCGTATCATTGATGGGATTACTTATATGAATATGTTATTATTCTAACCGATGACTAGCTATTTGGGGAATTTGGTGTACGTTACTTCCAATTTTAATTTATTGTTTTCACCACCTTCCAACTTAACTGAAGCCGGACTCAAGTCATGTTGTATGCGATTAATGTTATTGCTGTTATTGTCAACAGTCACATTTACAGGAATCAGAACGACCTTGTTCCAAAGAGGATTCTGACTGAGCCATTGTTGCTCATCCCAATTTTTACCTGCTTTTTCCTTTGCCGCTTTCTTCTCTGCAATACAAGTACTTATCAATCGGGAAAGGTTACCGAATGTATAGTTATTATTCTTTGAGTTATTGTGAACAGCTAAATAAGATGTTATATTGTCAATGATTTCATTCTTCTCAAAAAATGATGTTGCATCCTTTTCTCTGACAAGTAACATGTATTTAGGAGCAAGTAAGCTGTATTGATTTACTTTCTCTTGATGATAATTATTGATTGAAAGTTTAACGGTGTTTAATGTGTCCTTACTTAATTGGTCAGCAATCTGTTGCACAGGGAGCGTTACTTCAGTAAATATACCGGCAGGTGATTTGAGATATGTCCAATCCTTTTCGTTTACTTTTTCAGCTAACTTTTGAGACGTTTTAAATTGATTGGCCTGAATAATTTCTTTTGTAGCGGCAAAAGTCCTTTTTCCATAGTACAAGGAATCGGTTCCGTCTTTCTTTTTTAAGAAGTTGCCAAGGCTGTCAGTGTAATGACTATTGTAGATAATGTTGAGGTTTACGTGGTTGATGTATAAAATAGTACCGTCTCCGTAATCACTCTTTACGTATAACCCTTTAAACACATTTTTGATAAAGGCATCTGCATTATAAAAATATTCAGGATGCTCTTTGTTGAGTTTGATCATGTCATTTCCAAATGACTTGGGTAGTACGAAACGAACATATTTACTATAGTTTGAACTGTTTCTTATAGAATCACTAATAGAAAGATCTACCGCACTATATGATTTGCTTCCTATTAACCCGGTCGACTTATTGTAGTAATTATCCGGATTAATATTCGTATAGTGGCTTTTATCCAATACTTTATTTAATTCATAAACGCTCATTTTACAAGCGTTTAATGAGTCTCCGAAATAGCTATCGTAAAATAAAACGAGTTCAGCTAAATGAGCTGTATCGCCTGCCATTACACCGAAAGGAAATTGAAGGCTATCTGTACAGTTTAGCTGAGTAAGAAATCCCGATTCAAAGTAACCAAAGTCCGGATCCGTATATTTTCCTACATAACCAATATCGGTTTTGGCAAATACAGGACCTGAGAGTATTGATTTGGTTGTTACATCGAAACTAGTAGAGGAGACATTGACATTGTCACTTCCGGGCAACATATCAAGACCCAAACTACCTGTGGTGTCATCGCAACTGTAAATTGCAGATGCCAACAACGCCATTAACAGATGTTTTATTTTCATGGTTATATTATCGTTAAGTTATTCCTATTTGTTTTCTGACTCCCAAACTTTATCATAAAATTCGTCACAAGCATCATGAAATGCCTCCGGAGTTTGATAATCAAGTACTAACTTGCCCGATTGACGTGCGTAATTCATAACCTCCTCATTAACAGATTCACTGTTTTGGATTACTCCGTCAGAATAGTCGATGGCCAGCTTCATTAATGAAGTGTAATCTACAGGCGTGCTTAAACTTTTAATATCATCTGCACCAACTCCTTTGAGCATCAGTTGAGAAGGGAAATCTTCTTTGAATGTGCTTTTAAAATCTTCACCATACACAGAAAATACTACTTTAGTATCTCTAAACGAAGGTTCGTCTGCATAAGCTTTTTTTATGTATAACGGTGCCAAGGCAGTTAGCCATCCGTGGCAATGAATTACATCAGGAACCCATCTGAGCTTTTTTACTGTTTCCAGAACTCCTCTGGCATAAAAAATAGCGCGGCTATCATTGTCTTCATATTCCAAACCGTTTTCATCGCATGTCTGCAATCTGTTCTGAAAATAATCATCGTTGTCAATGAAATATACCTGCATTCGTGCTGCTTGAATGGAAGCCACCTTTATGATGAGCGGATGATCCGTATCATCAATAATCAGGTTCATCCCGGAAAGTCGAATTACTTCATGTAGTTGATTTCTACGTTCGTTTATGTTTCCCCATTTAGGCATAAAAGTTCTGATTTCTCTTCCTTTTTCCTGTATTGCTTGTGGAAGATATCGTCCTATATTTGCCATTTCAGTGTCTGCAACGTAAGGAGTTATCTCTTGTGTAATGAATAAAACTTTATTAGCTTTTGCCATAATAACAATCATTCTCGTAAATATTCTGCAAAGATATAAAAAAAAAAGGGCATTAATACAAGTCGGACGGCTCTATAATTACTTGTGATATGTTAACTCTTTGTAAATCAGTTAATAATACTTTGCTTATGTATGCACTGGATATAACATAAGCTGCATTAATTTACCGTATTCTTTCGTTATGTGGTAAATAATGGTTTATTTTGCAGTGTTTTTTGAAAAGATAATCTGTCATAAAACGAATGAAATGGAAGTTATTCATACTATAAAGGATCTCAGAGATAAGTTAGCAAAGCTGAAGATTCAAGGTAAATCAGTAGGTTTAGTGCCTACTATGGGAGCTTTGCATGAGGGTCATGCGTCACTGGTGAAACGCAGTGTAACAGAGAATGATATAACGGTTGTTAGCGTTTTCGTTAATCCGACTCAATTTAACGATAAGAACGACTTGGTTAAATATCCGCGTACATTAGATGCCGATTGTGTGTTGTTGGAGGCAAATAAAGCAACTTTGGTGTTTGCTCCTTCTGTTCTGGAAATGTATCCCGAACCCGATCAAAGGCAGTTTAGTTACCCACCTTTGGATGTTGTAATGGAGGGTGCATTCAGGCCGGGTCATTTTAATGGTGTTTGCCAAATAGTCAGTAAGCTGTTTGACGTTGTTGAGCCGAATAGGGCTTATTTTGGTGAGAAGGATTTTCAGCAATTGGCTATAATTCGGGAAATGGTTAAGCAGATGAATTATCCAATTGAAATAGTGGGTTGCCCCATCATTCGTGAGAGCGATGGACTTGCACTTAGCAGTAGAAATGCACGCCTTTCTTCTCTGGAACGTGAAAATGCTTTAAAAATATCTGATACATTATTTAAAAGTCGTACCTTTGCAGCCACTCATACGGTGAGTGAAACATTACAGTTTGTTGAAGAGGCTATCAAGAAAGCTCCCGGGTTAGACCTGGAGTATTTTGAAATAGTAGACGGATACAAGTTGCAACGGATTGAAAGTTGGGATGAGACGCCTTATGCTGTAGGATGCATTACTGTTTTTTGTGGTGAAATACGTCTCATCGATAACATTAAGTACAAAGAAGTTTAAATTTAAAATGGACCAAACCTTATGATGATTGAAGTGTTGAAGTCGAAAATTCATTGTGCCCGTGTAACAGAAGCAAACTTGAATTATATGGGGAGCATCACAATTGATGAAGATCTTATGGATGCAGCCAACATGATTGCAGGTGAAAAGGTACATATTGTTGATAATAATAATGGTGAGCGTTTTGAAACCTATGTAATCAAAGGTGAGCGAGGATCTGGCATGATTTGTTTGAATGGTGCGGCAGCTAGAAAGGTACAGCCGGATGATATTGTCATAATCATGTCATACGCCATGATGGATTTTGAGGAAGCGAAACAATTTAAACCTATTGTTATATTCCCTGATCCAACAACAAATAGTGTTGTTAAGTGAAATAAATAGGCTTACTATTAAACCATAAAAAAGAAGAAGGCATCCTGAAAAGACGCCTTCTTCTTTTTTATGTGAAGTTATTTATTTCTGAACTTTAAGTTTTTCGTTCATAGATGCGGCTGCCTTTCTGCCGTCTCCCATGGCCAGAATTACGGTAGCGCCACCTCTGACAATGTCTCCTCCTGCATAAATTGTAGGTATAGAGGATTCCATATTTTCGTCAACGGTGATAGTACCTTTTCTTCCAACTTCAAGCCCTTTTATTGAGCTAGGCACAATTGGGTTAGGGGATACGCCTACACTGACAATTGCCAAATCAATGTCAACGGTAACAGTAGCACCGGGGATGGCTCTTGGGCTACGTCTTCCTGATTCATCCGGTTCTCCTAATTCCATCTGTTGCAGTACTACTTGTTTTACTTTGCCTTGTTCGTCGGCAATGTATTCAATCGGATTATGTAAGGTCAGGAATTCTACCCCTTCTTCTTTTGCGTGTTTCACTTCTTCTAAACGCGCAGGCATTTCTTCTTCTGACCGACGATAAATAATCATAGCACGCTCAGCTCCAAGTCTCTTGGCTGTTCTCACTGAATCCATTGCCGTATTACCGCCACCTATTACTGCTACATTTTTACCTAAAGATACGGGCGTGTCAGAATCCGGACTTGCTGCATCCATGAGGTTTACTCGTGTTAGGTATTCATTGGAGGACATAATATTGATAGAATTCTCACCGGGGATGTTCATGAAATTAGGAAGACCGGCACCCGATGCGACAAAAAATCCTTTGAATCTTTCTTGTTTGAGATCTTCAATGCTGATTGTTTTCCCTACGATACAGTCTTTGATGAATTCCACTCCCATTTTTGAAAGATTGTCAATTTCAACATCTACAATCTTATTGGGTAAACGGAACTCAGGAATTCCGTATTTTAGTACACCTCCAATTTCATGTAAAGCTTCGAATACCGTTACGTCATATCCGTATTTCGCCATATCTCCGGCGAAGGCGAGTCCGGCAGGTCCCGAACCGATGGCGGCTACTTTTATTCCGTTCTTTTCTGCTATAGTAGGAACAGATATTTGTCCGCTTTCACGTTCGTAGTCGGCAGCAAACCGTTCCAAGTTTCCTATGGCAACAGCCTCTTTACCCATCTTTAAGTGGATACATTTTGATTCGCATTGTTTCTCTTGAGGACATACGCGTCCGCATACTGCGGGTAATGCACTTGTTTCTTTTAACGTTACTGCTGCTTCAAGAAATTCTCCACGTTCAATGTTTTTTATAAATTGGGGGATGTCAATTCCTACAGGACAACCTTCCATGCAACCCGGATTGGCGCAATCAAGGCAGCGTTTGGCTTCAATGACCGCCTGTTCGGCTGTCAGTCCCTGATTAACTTCTTCCTTACGGCTATGAGAACGATATTCAGCATCAAGTTCATTCATCTTAACGCGGGCTATACCGGCTCTTTCTTTGGCTTTAATTGATTTTCTTAATTCTTCGCGCCAAGGAGCGTCTCTTCCAGTAAGTTCAGTCTTTTTGGTAGCTTCACAGTTGGCTTCAAGCTTATTCATTTCCTCACGCTCAATGCTTTTGAAAGCATTCATGCGTTTCAACATTTCATCAAAATCAACTTGGTGTCCGTCAAATTCGGGTCCATCAATACAAACAAACTTGGTTTTTCCTCCTATAGTAATACGACATGCTCCACACATTCCTGTTCCGTCAACCATAATGGTATTCAATGAAACATCCGTTGGAACTTCGTACTTTTTGGTAAGTAGGCATACGAATTTCATCATAATAGCCGGACCAATAGCAAAGCATTTGTTTACCTTCTCACGCTTGAGAACTTCTTCCACTCCTTCGGTGACAAGCCCTTTTCTGCCATATGATCCATCATCCGTCATAATAATGACTTCATCAGAACTTTCGCGAATCTCTTTTTCCAAGATAATTAATTCCTTGCTTCTGCCTGCCAATACAGAAATAACTTTATTGCCTGCTGCTTTTAGAGCTTGAACAATAGGAAGCATGGGAGCAATACCTACACCGCCTCCCGCACAAACTACAGTACCGAAGTTTTCTATGTGAGTGGCCTGTCCCAGTGGACCCACCACATCTGTAATATAGTCTCCCACGTTGAGTTCGCACAACCGCGTTGATGATAATCCAACTTCCTGAACTACGAGTGTAATAGTACCTTTTGCGATGTCGGCACCTGCAATAGTCAGTGGCATACGTTCGCCTTTTTCCCCAACGCGAACAATTACAAAATGTCCGGCCTTGCGTGATTTTGCGATAAGAGGAGCATCTATCTCAAGCTTAAAAACTTTCTCGGAAAAGTGCTCTTTGTTTACGATTCTGTTCATTATTTAATTAATTTGTTGTAATTTGTATGTAACCTATGTCAGATTGTTGCGGGACAAAGATACTGCTATTTTAGTAAATGTAAAAGAAAAGCCACCTCAAATGGGTGGCTTTTATCATGTTATGAACAAAATATTAATCAATTATATCAAAACCGCAATAAGGAATCAATGCTTTGGGTATTTTAATACCTTCTGGAGTTTGGTTGTTTTCTAGTAATGCAGCAACAATTCTAGGCAAAGCCAAGGCGGAACCGTTTAGCGTATGGCAAAGTTCTGTTTTTTTCTCTCCGGATCTGTAACGGCATTTAAGTCTATTGGCTTGGTATGATTCGAAATTTGATACCGAACTTACTTCCAACCATCTTTTTTGAGCAGCAGAGAATACTTCAAAATCGAAAGTGATTGCAGAAGTGAAACTCATATCTCCTCCGCAAAGTCGCAAGATGCGATAGGGTAGTTCCAGTTTCTGAACCAGATTTTCAACATGCGCAATCATCTCATTTAGTGATTCGTATGAGTGCTCTGGTTTGTCAATACGTACAATCTCTACTTTATTAAATTGATGCAAGCGGTTCAAACCTCTTACGTCTTTACCGTAAGAACCGGCTTCACGACGGAAACACGCAGAGTATGCGCAGTTTTTTATCGGCAATTCTTTTTCTTCCAAAATAACATCCCGATAGATATTAGTTACGGGAACTTCAGCGGTTGGAATCAGATATAAATCATCCTCATTGGCATGATACATCTGTCCTTCTTTGTCGGGTAACTGTCCTGTGCCATACCCGGAAGCTGCGTTCACCACGTAAGGAGGTTCTATTTCAAGATAACCTGCATCCCTTGCTTCATCGAGGAAAAAATTGATAAGCGCTCTTTGTAAGCGTGCCCCTTTTCCTTTATAAACAGGAAATCCGGCTCCTGTAATCTTGACTCCGAGTTCAAAATCAATAAGATCATATTTTTTGGCTAGTTCCCAATGTGGAAGTGCGTCGGCTGGCAGTTCAGCATGGTTTCCTCCCATTCGTTCAACGACATTATCCTCTGCACCATAACCTTCGGGAACACCCTCATTAGGGATATTGGGTATGGTATATAATAAATTTTGGAGTTCAGTTGCTGCCTCATTCATGGCTGCCTCCAGTTCCTTGTTCTTTTCTTTTATTTCATTTACCTGCAAACGCGCAGTTTCAGCTTCTTCTTTCTTACCTTCTTTCATTAGCTGACCTACGGATCTCGATAAGGAGTTTACTTCTGCCAGGTTTTTGTCTAACTGATTTTGCGAATTACGTCTCTTGTCGTTTGCTTCAATCACCTGAGAAATCACTTCTTGAGCATTCTTAAAGTGTTTTTTCTCCAGACCGCGTAATACAGCGTCTGTATTTTCTGTAATTTGTTTAATGGTAAGCATATCTGTTTTTTTAAATATCAAATTTCGTGTGCAAAGATAAATAAAATAAAGACACGATGTGATTTATATATAAAAAGAAAGAGGTGCAACTTAAAAGTGACACCTCTTTCTTTTTTCTTTTATTTGTGTTTTCAACAAAGAATTATGCTTCTGTTTGAGCAGGAACAATAGATACGAATCTCTTGTCTTCTTTACCTTTCTTGAAAGTTACAACTCCATCAACTAAAGCGAAAAGAGTGTGGTCCTTTCCCATTCCGATGTTATTTCCCGGGTGGAATTCAGTACCTCTTTGACGAACGATGATGTTACCTGCTTTACAAGTTTCGCCACCAAATATCTTCACGCCTAATCTCTTACTTGCTGATTCGCGGCCGTTCTTAGAACTACCGACACCTTTTTTATGTGCCATTTCTTCTTAAAATTTAAATTGATTAAGCTACTACTTCTGTGATTTTTAACTCTGTAAACTGTTGACGGTGTCCGTTACGTTTTCTGTAACCTTTTCTTCTTTTCTTGTGGAAAACGATCACTTTGTCGCCTTTAACAAGGTTTGAAACAACTTCACATACAACTTTAGCTCCTTCGATAGTAGGAAGACCAACTGTTACAGTTCCGTCTTTATCTACCAAAAGAACTTTGTCAAACTCAACTGTTGATCCGTTTTCAGCTTCTTGCATGTGGTGAACAAACAGTTTTTTGCCAGCTTCTGCTTTGAATTGCTGACCGTTGATTTCTACGATTGCGTACATCTGTTATAATATTGCTATACAGGTTTGATCCGGCGGGTGGTCTTTAATCACTCAAAGTACACTTAGTTTACCCGTTGCGGAATAATCAGGGCACAAAATTAGATATTTTCTTTCAATCAGACAAACATTTATCTTTTTTTCTTTTATATTATCTTAATTGAATATCCAGAGTATAAATACCAATATGCTGACTAAAAATAATGCGAGTATAATTAGTATTAAAACTAAATAGACGTACATGAGTACTGTTCTGAAAAACGTTGTTTTAATCTTATCATTGAATAATTGCAGGTTGATCCAAAAAGAAAATATAAAATACAACCACCAAGGCAGTGAATTTTCCGGATCCTTCGATGAGGGAAGAAGTAAAATTGAAACGATAAATATTTGGCAGGCAGCATAAGTCCTCACTAGGAAATATTCAACTAAGTTTAAATTTAGCTTCCGTGCCCCTTTCCTAAAAGCAATTTTCATGGCTAAGGCAGATACTGGCAACATCCAAACAACCCCTAACGCTCTATTGCTGCTAAACCAGCTATCCAACAATTTGTAAACGGACTGAATGAATTCATTTTCCGTAATCCATTTTCCAATATTGATTTTCCCCAATTCAAGAACTAATTCCTGGTTTTCTTTATCATGGCTAATTATGCTTTCTGCAGAAGAATATAGCGCTTGACTTAAGAGTACGTATACAGCTCCTAACACGAATAACATCTGAAGAGGTCTGAAATAGCGTATTCTTTTTCCGGTTATATAATCATTTATCATATATCCCGGTCTTATAAACAGCTCTTTTATAGTGAAAAAGAATCCACTATCAATGTTTATCCATCCTCCAATCATGTTTTTGGCAATCCATTTGTACGAAAACCTGGGTACATCTTTGTGCTGACCGCAGTTCAAACAATAGTTTCCGCTGAAGTCTGTTTGGCAGTTGCCACAGATTGTAGTTCCCTCTTGGTGATATACAGGGATTTTCTTTCCTTCTTTGATTCGAAAAGTGATTAAACGAATGTATGCCTTGATTCTTTGAGTATTCATGTTATTCGATTTACCAAACAGCTTCAATCTGATATCCTTGGGCTCTCAATAAATTAATCAAGCCTTCTTCTCCAGGCAGATGCAGAGCTCCTACTGCAATAAAGGAGGGCGCCGTTTCTATTAATGAAGGAAGCTTGTCAGCCCATGTTTTATTGCGGGCAGTAATCATGCTTTCTATTTCTTGGGCCAATGGATCACAAGAATTTCCTTGCTTCTCTTCGGCTATTTGTTGCATAAGGTTGAGATCTTGAGTCATGTAAGCGGCTGAGAGTCTTTTTGTGTTGTCAATAATTTGAGGTAAATCGTTCAAAGCGCAGACTAATAACTGAGCTTGTCTTTGAAGTGAGCTGCTGTTATAAAGTATATTAAGCTGAAAATCGAGGGTTTCCAGTGCTTCTATTTTTTTCCCTTTCTCAGTACCTTGCTTCTGGAAATAAGAATCCAATTGTTCTTGAGGGTTGAAGTTACCAATGTGCTTCATGTATATTATAACAACTGCATTATTGGATATAAAAGCAGGTTTGACTTTGGGCATTTGCGACAAGTCGAAGTTGAGAGATTCTTTTGTGAATTTATTAACCGTATCATAATCTGACGGTGAAAGGAGAGTCTGTAGTGTGGTATCGCACTCAATCATCATCTTTTTTTGCAGGAGTTGTATGTTGGCCGGTTTATGTATGTCTGACATATTTAATTCGCCAATTACTTGTGTTGTTGAATTCAAAGCTGTTTGCATACCTTTTATGCTATCCATAATACTTAGTGGGGCTAAGTGATGAGTTCCCATAAGGTATGAAGGAGCCTTAAGTCCCTTACCACTTATTTTCCACAGAAGTTGAGCATTTGTATTTAAACTGAAGCATGCTAAGAAAAAGAGACATAATTTTAGTTTCACCATTGTATTTTTTATTTGATTAATTAATACTTATGCGTGCCAGAACTCTATCATTGAGTTCTGGCACGCCGGCTTTACATGCTGTCAGACAAAGTTGTGAAGCGACAGCTGATAAGCTATTCAACAGTTACATTGAAATACTCTTCCAACTCTTTTTCGGCAGAATTGTTTTCATTTTTGATGTCTTTTATTATAATTCCATGTTCTAACAAAGCTATGCGCGGACAAATATCGACCGTATGACTCAAGTTATGGCTTGAAATAAGTATGGTAGCATGAGTTTCTTCGTTGTACTTCTTCAGCAATTGTTTGATAATGGATTGAGAACTTGGGTCTAAGAAATTAAACGGTTCATCCAGAATTAACAGTTCCGGTTGATGAAGCATGGCAGATATAATGCCAATCTTTTGTTTGTTACCAGCTGAGAAATTACGTATGTATTTCTTCTGTCCCATGACTTCACCATTCATGAATCTTTCAAAAGTTGCCAATCTCTCATCAACGGCTTCTTTCTTCATTCCGTTCATCTTTCCAACAAAATAGAAATATTCCTCGGGTGTAAGGTAGTCAATAAGAAACCCATCGTCAATAAATGCTCCAGTGAATGTTTTCCATTCTTCATTCTTGCTTACATCAATGTCTTTGATCGTTACATTGCCCTTGTCAGCCTTCAACAAGTCTAGTATCAAACGGAACAAAGTAGTTTTTCCCGCACCGTTATTGCCAACAAGACCAATCATCTCGCCTGGATTAATAGTATAGCTGTTAATATCGACTGCTATCTTTTCTCCAAATATTTTCTGTAATTCATTTATCGTAATCATATCTCTTCTTATTTTGTATCTCTGAAACCTTCCATATTTTTATATCTTCTTTTCATGAATCGCACATAAACGTTTTTAATCCAAATATGTGCGGTTAACGTGAATCCCAATCCTATCCCGAGCAGAATGAATGTACCTGCTGTTTCACCAAAAGCCGATTTAAGACCGAAGTTCAACAGCATAGGTAAACCAAATGAGGTGAAACTTACAATTGTTTGAAATCCGGTTCCCGAAGCTTGTCTACCTGTCACCCCTTCGTTTAAAGGAACTGTTTTATTGTTGTAAACAGCTAACTGGAATAGTATAAAATAGATGGGTCCAATCGCAACGAAACTGAATGACAATGCATCCAAGACACTGATCTTTCCCATTATCATAGCCGGAATCATTAAGATATTAGGAATAATCACTCCCAAACTATAAAAATAATATTTGGCTTTCAGCAGGTTGAATATAGACTCTTTTCGTGTCATCAAACCATCAATGTAGTTACCTTCAAAGCTCATTATTTGAGTTAGGATTACCATACCAAAGGCAACGAAAGCATAGATAGAAACGAAGCTTTTCATGAATGTACCGTCGTATGCTCCAGAGAAACTCAGCATAAGAGAGAAGAATACAACAATAATGGCAATCATTCTCAATGAAGTTTTGCATCTTTTGTTTCTAAACAACATCTTTAGCTCAAGACGCAAATACTCACCAATTTCACCGTATTTTTCAAGGAAACTATAATCGGAAACATGTTTCACCTTCGTATCTTCCACCTTGTTCAACTCTGAATAAGCTAATTTGCTTAACAGCCATTTATTGATAAACCAGGCAGCAGTTATGGCGAGTAATGTTCCGGCGAAAAACAGTACATTACCTTCAATGTAACCTTCGCCTAAATCCATAGTGAGATTGTCGACAATACTCTCTTTCGGAAGGAAAGTGGCTACTCCAATCAAGGCATAGACAACTAAAGGTAACCCGATCCAATAAAGCTTTTCATTGATTAGCGTACGGCAGAAAAGATACCAATAGTTATTTAGCACCATTAATAAGTAGATACCAAGTGAATAAGTAATCACTCCCATTACTCCATAATACTTGGTTACTGTTATAATGGCAAATGGAACAAACATGAATAGCCATAAGAAGTTAAACGGGTCAACTCCCGAGCGGATGAGCAGGAAATCTTGTATCCTGCTCTTTTTGATTGGTAATAATAAATAGGGCTTTACTTCCTGCGTAGGGGTCTTCTGAAAAGAAAAACGAGATAGAAAGTCCAATGCTAAAACAAATATCAATCCGCTGTTCAGCACATGATAAGGTTCCATGTTGGGTATTCCTTCGGCAAAAGTAAATGCAAAAGTTGTGCCGAAGAAGATGAGGTAGCCCGCCCAAAAGACAGACATGAAATACATGAAGAATTTCCCAAAACGATTCTTCTCATACATCGGATGTCTTTTGGCGGCAAGCCTGTGATGTTTTCTTAGTTCATTAAAAAGCATAATTCTGTATACAAGTTATTATTTCTTTTTTTCAGGACTGATCATGCTGATCTCTACCCGATTGTTTTGAGAGAATATCTCTGAAGCAAACTTCTGTATGTCTGCATTTGAAATCGCATTGACAATGTTTTCATATTCATTGCTCATGTTGCTTCCGGTGAAGAGCATTTCGTCAATTTGTCCCAGCCAGTATCCATTCTCTTTTTGATTTTCGGTATATTTTTTGAGCATGAATTCTTTTACTTTGCTGAGGTTTTCTTGAGTAGTACCTTTGTCGGCAATCTGTTGAATCTCTCCCAAAATGATTTGCATTAACTTATCTTTCTTGGCCGGATCCGTATCGAACATGATTTGCAGGTTGTAGCTTTCTTTAGGGAATTTATCGAGCGCTCCGCTTACATAAACGCCATAAGTACCGCCTTCCTCTTCACGTACCTTTTCGGTGTATAACAGTGTGAGAATTTGTTCGGTCATGCTCATGAGAATGTTGTTTTTAAGATTGTAGCTGCAATTGCCATTATAAAAAACAAATTCCGATGCTTTAACTGCTTCTTGTTCTTTTATAAATTCACTTTTATAAAGACCCTTTTTGAAATAAGTTTTATTGTCTTTGAATGATTCTTTTCTTTTCAAATTAGGCAATGAACCCAAATACAGTTCAATATAAGGTTTAATGCTATCAATTTCAATGTTTCCTACAAAGATAAATTTGAAGTCGCCTGCATCTTTGAATCGATCGCCATACATTGAAAGAATCTTATCATAATCAATCTGGTCAATGTTTGCAGCCTTGAGTCTTTGTTTTCTCGGGTGCTTGTTGTACACAATTTGCTGTATTGAGTCCACTAAAGTAACCATTGGTTGCAGTTCTTGATTTTGCAGTGCAGCCTTTGTTCGGGTTTTATAAGAACTAAATGCATCAAGGTCTTTACGAGGTTCCGTAAATCTCAAGTAGGTGAGTTGCATCATGGTTTCAAAATCTTTAGGAGAACAGCTACCGTTAATTGCCTCTGTTTTGTCTCCAATACTAGCACTTGCAGAAGCTTTCTTTCCCGCAAGCACCTTTTCAAGTTCCGTAGTACTGAATTTACCTAAACCGCCTACTGCAGCAACGTCATTCAAATTCATTATGTTTGCTATTTCCGTATCGGGGAAGAGTGAACTACCACCTAAACTGAAGCCCTTCATGAGTATCTCATCGGCTTTAAATTCAGTTTTCTTCAGATATACTTTGATACCATTTGACAAGGTCAGCTCTGTTGTTCCTAAGATAGAATTATTCTGTGTCTTAACAATCTTACCCCCTTTAGGCTTGTTGGCTACTAGCGGCTCATTAGAGACTTTGTCTACATAAGCAGTCAGTTCCTCAGCCTTTACTTTTGTGATAACGTCAAGAAGTTGCTCTTTTTCCGGATATTTTATTCCCTCTTTATCAGGACCGAATAAAGCCACAACGAGATTACTGTCGGTAACTAAGCTTTGCATCATTTGGTTAAGAGCCTGTACCGGAATAGCCGGAGCAATCTGATTTAAAATTGTATATTCGTTTTCAATACCGGGTATCGGTTCGTTGTCGAGGAAGTGTCGTACATACTGCTGAACATAGCTCTCGTTTTTATTTTTATCACGTTCATTGTATGCTGATTCCAGGTGACGCAGATATTCGCTTTTGGCTCTATTGTATTCTGATTCAGTGAAACCGAAACGACGTGCTCTTTCTACTTCACGTAGTGCGGCAGCTAAGCCTTGCTCTACCTCGTTTTCTTTGCAAATAACGATACTAGTGAATGCATCTTTTGTTTTAGCTACAAAAAACTCCTCGTCGCCCGATTGAGCAAAAACATAAGGAGGATTGGCCGTTTGTACCAACTCATTCAGTCTGGCATTCAACATGTTGCTAATCAAACTTTTAGCATAATTCTCAACTACATATCCCAAGTTGTTTTTTTGTTCGAGAGGAGTATAGTCGTGCTTGTTAAAAATAAGAAGCTGCACATTGGGAAGTTCTTTGTCTTTTTCAATAATAACTATCGGTTCCTTGTTGTTATTAACCGGATAATATACTCTTTCTTTCGCATTAGTTGGTGCGGGTATGTCTGAGAATATTTTTTTAATTTTAGCTTCAACCTGATCAACATCTATATCACCAACGATGACAATTCCCTGAAGATCAGGACGATACCATGTTTCGTAATAATCTCTTAATGTCTGATACTTAAAATTATCCACAACATCCATATTGCCTATAGGTAAACAGTCGGCATATTTGGAACCTGGAAACATTTGTGGAAGCGCCTTCTCTTGTAAACGTTGATTGGCACTCATGCGTGTACGCCATTCTTCGTGTATGACTCCACGTTCTTTATCTATCTCTTTCTCCTCCAACAATAAGTCGTTTGACCAATCATGCAGAATGAGCAGACAAGAATCAATGGGCCCTTCTCTGTGAACCGGCACATTGGATATATTATAAACAGTCTCGTCAACCGATGTATATGCATTCAGATTTTCACCGAACTTAACGCCGATACTTTCCAGATACTCTTTTAGTTGACTGCCGGGAAAATGTTTGGTGCCGTTAAAACACATGTGTTCCAAAAAATGCGCCAAACCTCTCTGTGAAGGCTCTTCTTGGATGGCTCCAACTTTTTGAGCGATATAAAAATCGGCTCTTTTTTCGGGTAGATTGTTTTTTCTGATGTAATAAGTCAACCCATTTTCCAGTTTTCCAATACGAACTTTGGTATCTACCGGAACAGGGGGCATTTGTTGTGCAAAAGTAATACTTGTCTGAGCACAAAAAAAGAATGCAACAGCAACTTTACATGTGAGAAATAGATGTTTCATTTTAGAATGTTTTTTTATGTGATTTTCTATTATGCTACATTGGTCGGCCACTGCGGTAGATTAATCACACATAGCAGAAAAAAAGAATAAACAAGGGAGGATAGAATAGACATAGCTACCGAAAAAAAAGACAGTAGAACATTTTGTTTCGGTAGCTATCAAGTGGTATTTACGCTTTGATTGCCTGGCGTATACGTACTAGTTTGGTTAGCAAATCTTCCAATAAATCGAGTTGCAGCATATTGGCTCCATCACTTTTGGCAACAGAAGGATTTTCGTGTGTTTCAATGAATAATCCGTCGGCTCCAACAGCTATGCCGGCTTTGGCTACAGTCTCAATCAATTGGGGCATGCCACCTGTTACGCCACTCGACTGATTGGGTTGTTGCAGCGAGTGCGTAACATCTAGTATAACAGGAAATCCGAACGTTTGCATTTGAGGAATTCCTCTGTAATCAACAACTAAATCCTGATAACCAAAGGTTGTTCCGCGTTCCGTGATCATTACGTTCTCGTTGCCCGCCTCAACCACTTTGTCAGCCGCAAACTGCATAGCCATAGGCGAAAGAAACTGTCCCTTCTTGATATTTACTATTTTACCGGTCTTGGCAGCTGCTACTAATAAATCCGTTTGCCGGCATAAAAAAGCGGGTATCTGCAACACATCTACATATTCGGCTGCCATAACTGCCTCTTCCGGACTGTGTATGTCTGTTACCGTTGGAACATTAAATGTATCGCTCACCTTTTTAAGTATTTTCAGCGCCTTTTCATCACCTATTCCCATGAAAGAGTCTAACCTGGAACGATTTGCCTTGCGATAAGACCCTTTAAATACATAAGGAATTCTTAATCGATCTGTGATATCGACTACCTTTTCAGCGATGCGAAGTGCCATATCCTCACCTTCAATGACGCACGGACCGGCCAACAGAAAGAAATTATCTGAGTCAGTATGTTTTAATTCTTTGATTCTCATCTTTATAATCAATTTAATTAGGAATAATCAAGGTTATTGCTTCAGGAATGATGCCAATGTCAATAGGGAAGTGTTTGGGTAACAAGCGACCATCTAAGTCAACCGATGCATTTTTTGCTCGTAACACCCGTACTTTTTTGGTTCTATATGACTTCACCATTTTATGATTAAGAATTCGGCCCTCAATCAACATCCATAGTCCCCACACCAACTGAAGAAGTTCCGGGCGATGAATGACCGATACGTCGAGCCACCCGTTATAGGGAACAGCACTGGGCGTCTGACCATACCCTTTGGCACTTCCCACGCAGACGGTCATGATGCGACCCCTGATGTGTTCATCGTTTATCTTGAGATGGCTTCGGTAAAGCTTCCTCTCAAAGAACAATAAAAACAGTGCAGCCACATAAGATAAGAATTTAACTCCCCAGAAGCGTTTAGTCTGATCAGTAATAGATACAATTCTTGCCCCAAGGCCTATGTTTACAGCATTCAGAAAATACCGTTTCTCGTGAGATTTCCCATTATAATAACTGCAAACCCCCACATCTATTTTCTTTTTTCTGTTATTGATAATCCAGTCAACCGCCACTTTATAGTCAAGCGTCAGTCCCCAGTAGTCGGCAAAATCGTTACCAATCCCATTGGGAATTAAACCAATGGCAATGCTGCTTTTTTCGGGAGCGTCCGATGCCATTATTCCATTAATAGCATCATTTAGTGCACCATCACCACCCACTACTACAATGGTTTTATAACCGTTATTTGCAAACATACCGGCAATTCTCTCAACGGAGCCAAACCCTTCGGACTGTATATAATCATAGGCAACTTGTTTGTTGTCTATGTATTCTTTAATTTCCTTCCATCTTTTTTGAGCTTTTCTGGTACCGGCTCTGGGATTGTATATTACTCCCCATTTTCCTGAATCTACACTCATAGTTGTTCTTTTTTTAGAGAGTTACTAGAACTTCAAAGCACTAATCAATTGACGGAGGCTTTTTCAGTTCATCCTGATTAAATTAATTTTTTAACCAGTTCTATTTTTTCATCTGTAGGCATGGATGCCTGTATCCAATGTATCTTAAATCCTTTTCTTTCCATCCCCCTGAACCAAGTCATTTGTCGTTTGGCAAACTGATGAATGGCTATTTCCAGCTGTTTAAACATCTCTTCGAAACTGATTTCTCCGGTTACATACAGCGTGAGGTACTTATATTCCAGTCCGTAATAAATCAAATCTTCGGGCTGAATGCCTTTGTTCAGCAATTGCTGAACCTCCTCAACCATTCCTTCATCCAGTCTTTGACGCAAGCGTTTGGTTATTTTCTCCCGTCTAAGTTCCCTATCAATATCAACACCGATAATCAAACTGTTAATGGATGGAAACTCCCTGGCCGACAAATCATGAGTCGCATAATACTCTTCTATTTCAATGGCGCGAATGGCTCTTTTGGCCGTATCAACATCCGTCGAATTGTGGAGCGTTTTATAAGTCGATAATAGATCCGTCAGCTCCTCCAGCGTTTTACCGGCCAGCCTGGTTCTCAGTTCCGGGTTTTCAGGAACAGGAATTAACTGATACCCTTTGAGAACAGACTCCAGATATAAACCTGTTCCACCGCATAAAACAGGCAAACGGCCTTTTTGTTTAATGCTTTGGTAGGCATTTAGAAAATCACGTTGGTATTCAAATACATTGTACTTGTATCCGGGTTCTGCAATATCAATAAGATGATAAGGAATCTGCTTACCGTTGACTGTATAATCTGCCAGATCTTTTCCTGTTCCTAAATCCATCTCTCTGTATATTTGGCGAGAATCAGCACTGATAATTTCAGTGTCGAGTTCATAAGCCAATGTGGCAGCAAAAGAAGTTTTACCCGATGCAGTAGGACCCAGTATGGCAATTAAATCATAGTTTGGCATAGCAGTATCTGATTATATTTCTACAAAGATAACAAAAAAAGTGATTAACTCTTATGTAGCCAGATAGAAGCTATTTTTTTTCTGATTGCAATAATATTAATAACGGATACTAAGCTGAATAAAATAATACCAGCTACGTATGCCGGCCACATGATGGACATTTCCATTTGAGGAAACAACTGCATAAGCACTTCCGTGTACATACCACGCATATACATAACGATGCCGATGCTTAACGCCAATACGATGAGGTTTAGTCCGAGAGTCAGAACCTGATAGGGAATAGCTACTTTGGCCGGACTATAGCCAATAAGTAGCAAACTCTCCAGCTTAACCGTATTCTTCTGAAGCAGCAAGAAAATACTCAGCATCAGGATGTAGAACGAAAGAATGCTTATAAATAAGCCTACTCCCATGACGATACCCGTTATGAGTCTTAAGAAATAAGTTGTTTTACCGGCATCCAGCTTATCATTCTCAGCCTCGTAGCCTTTTTCTTGAAAATAGCGAGCTATTCCATCGTCGGCAGGATTGTCAACCTCAACAATTAGTCGCACAGGCTGAGGCTTATTCTCATCGGCAAACTCACTATTGGCCCATTTCATAAAATCTTCCGGTACCAAAATCGTATTCAATCTGTTTGAGAACCCCACAATGTTTCCTTTGTATTGCTCTAAACGTCCGTTTCCTTTGATGACAATATCCATCTGAATCAGTCCCATAACCCCCTCGGAAAGTTTAGGTAAACTACGTGATTGTGCGAACCCAAAATTGTATAAGTTCAAGTAACTCCGGGGTATTATGATAGGGATGGAGCGACTTTCTTTGTCGAAATGCCATTTGTCCAGACTAACATCCACAAACTTGTTGGGCACCGATTCAAAAAACATCTCTGTTGACAGACTGATACCTGCCTCTTTCATCCCAAAACCGGCTGATACTTTGAACTGCGAAGGAGTAAAAGCACCTACATCTTTTGAAAAACGTTGTTCCTGAAGCGACTTCAATTCATCTTCAGAGAAAGTATTCGTTTTACCTGCGAAAGACCCGATTGCACTGATTTTCTTTGTGACAATCAGATATTCCTTCTTCATAAAGCTGTCACCTTCCGTAAAGACAGGTATTACATCTTTATAAAACTGTATGCTTAATAAGACAATAGACATACCAAAGAGATTCGCCAGGAAAAAACCGGTTAGTTGTCCTATGCTAATGTGCTGGCGAAGAAGTTTCCAAAGAAGTTTCATTGTTTTACGGTTTTGAGCGGTTATGCCTGCTCCATGTTATACTTATAATTTTAATGTCTCAGTGTAAGGAAGCGTAATGTGCTTGCCAATAGAGGTTACGATGATACCCGCACCTTGCTTGTTGGCTTCATTCATTAGTATCCCCCCCATAATCTCTCCGTTTGTGTCATCCAGATGGCTCACCGGTTCATCCAGGAAGATAAAATCGAAAGGCTGGCAAAGCGAGCGTATGAATGCCACACGTTGTTGTTGCCCGAAAGACAACCGGCCTACTTTGCTATCTAGTTTGTCGGCAATTCCCATCGCCTCAAAGAATGAGACTATTTCTTTTTTGCTTTTAAAATGCGTTAAGTTATTCTTAAGCAATATGTTTTCCATGGCAGTAAGTTCAGTAAATAACCGCATATCCTGAAATAACATACTGATAGAATGCTTTCTGATTTCCACCCATTGTTTGATTTTATATGAACGGATGTTATCAGAATTAAAATTAATGATGCCTTGGTAATCTTTCCTGTAACCATAGATGAAGTTACACAAAGAAGACTTGCCGGTACCAGATGCCGCTTCAATCAGGTAAATTCCTTTTTTCTCAAAACGTATGTCTTTGTGCCAAACATCAGACTCTATTGAGTTGCGGTCAGCAAACACTGCTGGTAGTGTTTGCTGCAAGTGAATGCAGTCCATCATTTCTTTTCTTTATTATAAACCGGTAAATTGCTTTGCAAAGTTTACCATCTGTTTCAATGCATTTGTTTTTGGGTCCTTGAGCACGAGTGCTGCTTCACCTTTTCCGTTGTCATACCCTTTCACTTCCAGAAAAGAAATTTGAGAAGCTATGTTTCGGTACATTGCAAATTCTTCACCGTAGCTACTTAACTCATTTATAGCCGATAAATTCAAGATATTCTCGGCATTAAGTGCAAAATAGAAACTGTTTCCTGCTATGTTGGAAGCAAAAGGAGCGCTGGTCAGCGATTTTTCGGTTGTTTTACCTACCGAAGCAACCAAAGCCCTGTTGTTCGTTAAGTAAGCCAAGTTTCCACTTTTACCCGCATACATAGGTATAAAAGAAGTCATGGCATATTTTTTCAAAGCAGACACTGCTTCGTCATTATCAATTTCGGCATAAGCAATAAACCCCGGGATGCCAAACATCGAAAAATCAGTAATAGCTACAGCCACCTCACCATTTACATGCGTGATGAAGTTCTTCACCTCTTTTCTTTCAGCCCCGATGAATGCATTTTGAAACTCCCTATTCTCAGATAAAATGCCGTACAAGTCTTTCCCTTTGATGTTCATGCTGATATAGGCAACGGTTGAGGCTGGGAATAAACCGGTAAGCGAAGATTTTAGTTTGCCGAAAGCCTTTTGCTGTTTGTCGAGTTGAGCATTCAGCTCCTTGTTTTCACTATACGTTTCGTAGTTTATGCTTATTTTCCCATTCTCAAAACGAAGCGCACCTAACACAAATACTTCACGCAAATCAACATCATCAGACAATCCGAAGGCAATTTGTTTGGTATAGGCTTCGGGTAAGTCGCGCATGGAAGCAAAAAAAGTAATATCACCCTTTTGTTGTTCCATTTTAATGAACCCCTTATTCTTTACTCCGCTTTTTTCCGCATCCTGATCAAACAGTTTGGCAACAGTAGTCTGTACCTCTTTTGAAGCGGCGTTGACTGTGCCCGATACAAGCATAAAAGTACCTTCATTGTACATACACACGGAGCCATCGGTCATTGTTGTGAAATAGTAATCACCTTCCTCAACCGGCTTTTTGCAAAGCTGTTCGGACGCCATGGCCTCTAATGTAGCAGTAACCTTTTCCTCATTGTCGACCTTAATCAGCAGCGTGGGGTAGGGTAGCTTATGAGAACTGAAAAGATATACCGGTTGGTTCAGCGCCAAGCCACTTTCAGCCGGATCGGCTATGATTTTCTCCATCTGTTTATAGGCTGCTGCCCCCATACCCTCTTTCAAAGCATCCATTAGTTTGCCTTTCGTAGCTTGGTTCTCTTTGTCATTTAATCCTGATTTCTGAGCAATCGCCACTAAATCAAAGCGAGCCAAAACTTGCGTGTCGGCAGGTACAGCATTGGTATACTCTTTCTTATCAGAACACCCGGTTAAAACAATTATCAGTCCTATCAGAACCGATAAACAGCATGAAACATTTCTTTTCATAGTTATCGTTATATATCATCTATTCAATTTCATTTATCCATTTGCTAAAATCAGCGTATGGCAAGCCACAAGAGCAGCAGTCTCCGTGCGAAGCCTTGAATTGCCAAGGCTTATGGGAGTAAATCCCTTTTCTATTGCCTTGTTCACTTCCTCTTCGCTAAAATCGCCCTCGGGACCAATTAGTATCAGTGCATCTTCACCCGGTTTGATCACATCTTTTAAGTAAGGTTTTTCACCTTCGTAACAATGTGCTATAAATTTTTGTCCCTCGAAGTTGCCGGTTATGAATTTGTCGAAGTCAACCATTTCGTTTAGCTTAGGCAGTCTGGCTTTCAGCGATTGCTTCATGGCAGAAATCAATATCTTCTCAATGCGCTCGTTTTTAATGACTTTGCGTTCCGAATAGCGACAGTTCAGAAAAGTAAGTTCACTAAATCCAATCTCTGTAGCCTTTTCGGCAAACCATTCATTGCGATCCATATTCTTGGTCGGCGCCATGGCAATGTGCAGGTGGCACGGCCACAAAGGTTCCTGGAAAGTAGTCTCTTTAATTATGACGGAGCAACGTTTGTTGCTCGCAGCCGATATTTCAGCCTGATAAAAATAGCCATTTCCATCCGTGAGAGTTATTTCATCCCCCTCGCTGAGGCGGAGCACCCGCGTGCAGTGAGCAGCCTCTTCTTCAGGAAGTTCGGCTTTGGTCAGAATATCAGGAGTATAAAAAACATGCATGTTATTTTTGTTTTTTTATCTTGTCGCGTAAAACCGAGGCCAGTTCGTAGTTCTCATCTTTAATCGCCTTTTCCAAAGCCATCTCAAGCTCCTCAACAGACTCAGCTTCTTCGCTCTCATTTGCCGTTGAATAATCATCTCTCTCCTCATCCTCATCGTAAGGCATGCATTGAGTTTCTAAAATATCATCATACATGTATATCGGAGCGTGGAAAGTAAGAGCCAGCAAAATAGCGTCTGAAGTTCGGGCATCAATTGCAATCACATCATGATTGTGCTTTAAATAGACATAAGAATAAAAGATTCCCTCCTCCACTCTGTAGATAAGTACCTCACTGACTTGAATATTGAAAGTGCGAAGGCAACTTTTAAACAAATCATGAGTCATGGGGCGAGGTGTTTCTACTCCTTTCAGCTGCATGGTTATGGGGTTTGCTTCAGCGGGGCCTATAATGACAGGAACTTGTCGATTTCCGTTAAGCTCCCCCAATAACAGCGCATAGGTTCCGCTGGGTTCCTGAATATTAATCACCCCAATAACCAGTACTTCTGCTTTCTTTCTTTCCATTCTTACTTTATTTCCTGATTATGTTTGTATTTAAAGACGATAGCGAATAAAATGCCCACTGCCAGAGCATACGAAGCAAAGATGAACCACGAATGAGGCCAGCCAAAAATGTCAACTACCTCGCCGGCAGCATACGACCCCAGAAAAGCACCAAATCCGTTGGTCATGATCATGAACACACCTTGCGCGCTCGATCTGATGGAAGGATCCGTTTCTTTATCAACATACAGAGAACCTGAAATATTGAAGAAGTCAAATGCAACACCGTAAACTAACATGGAAAGTACTAACATCCATACGCCATCACCGGGATTACCGGTTCCTAATAAACCGAAACGGAGCACCCAGGCAAACATACTGATGAGCATCACATTCTTGATACCAAAACGTTTCAAGAAGAAAGGAATCAGCAGAATGCAAAGCGTTTCGGACATTTGCGATAAAGATATTAAGATATTGGCATGCTCCACTCCGAAAGTACCTTTGTAAGCATCAATCACTCCAAAGTGGTTGGTCAGGTAATCATTGGCAAATGCATTGGTAATTTGAAGCGATACCCCCAGCAGCATGGAGAAAACAAAGAAAATAGCCATTTTCTTTTGCTTGAAGAGCATGAATGCGCGCAGTCCCAGGGTGTCCACCCACGATTGATTCTTGCACGCTTTGCTTACTTCACAATTAGGAAGCGTAAAAGAATAAACTCCTAAAATGAATCCCAGCACAGCCGATGAGTAAAGTTGCATGGATGATTGAGCAAACCCAAGGAGATCGACCGCAATCATAGCGCAGATAAAACCAACTGTTCCCCATACCCGGATAGGCGGGAAAGCCTTTACTGTATCGAGGCCAGATTTGGCTAATGCGTTGTAAGCCACCGAGTTAGATAAAGAAATGGTGGGCATATAAAACATAACACTGCATAATATCAAGCTATAAAGCGGGAGATACTCTCGTTGCGGAGCAGCAACTACCAGTAATGCTGCACCTATGATGTGGCATATCCCGAGAAGTTTCTGGGCGGGAATCCATCTGTCGGCTATGATACCCATGATGGCGGGCATAAACAGAGAGGCAATACCCATTGTAGCAAAGAAACTGCCTATTTGGCGACCACTGAATGAGAGTTCACCGCCCAAATAGGCACCCAGAGAAATTAACCATGCTCCCCAAATTGCATATTGAAGGAAGTTCATGATCGTTAAACGAAACTTAATGCTCATAGCCTTAAATATATTTTTGTGTGTTCTTAAAAATACTGTAACATCAGTGCAAATGTATGTATTTTATTGGAAAATAAATGCTTTTTTGAGGAAAACCGGAAAAGTTCTCCTTATCATTATAGAATAGAATTAATTCTATTCGAACTAAAACTCAGAAATAAAAGCGTCAAAAGTTTCGGGAGCACAGGATTCCCCATATATTTTCTCATAGAGTCTTTTTCGTGCGGAAGTAACGGCTTGCTTGGAGCGTGAAACTAAATATGGAATATCCTTAATGGGAATTGAAATTTTAATAAGTAGGCAAATACGTTTTTCTATTTCGCTAATTGGATAAAGAGCATTAAGACGTTGGGTGAATAAATTGTAAGTATTGTCTACAGCATCTTGTAATGCATCCCAATCGTCATTAGTTATTTTTAATGTAGAATCGTTTGCGGATTTGTGAAATAGAATATAAATGTCAGATTGTTTGAGATTCATTTCAGCTAATTCTTCTTCTTTGAGTTTCGCCTTTATTTGTGTATTTGTTTGTTCTATAGCATTCTTTTGTGCTTTTAATAACTTTTCTTTTAGCGTATTGTATTCGCCTTTTGCGAGCTGTAATGTCTCTTCTAATTTTTTAATTTGTATCTTATTCTCTTCAATAAATTGAATGCTTCTTTTATATTGTTCTTCCTTAATCTGTTTTAGTTTGTTCAACTGTATTTGCCATTGAGCCTTTTTGCGCTTATTATATTGAATGTAGCTGACTATAAATGCTAATAGAAGAATAACTGCTATGGAAGCATATCCAATCCATAAAGTTTGATAGGCATTTTTTCTCCGCAATTTATTATTCTCATTTTCACGTAATTGATAGTTATAGAGCGAATGCTTCTTTTTTATGGTCTCTGTGGCCGTTATTTTTTGTATGGAATCCGTATAAGTATTGTAATCACGAAGTTGTTTTATTGCTGTATTGCAATCGGATTTTTCTATTGCAATGCTAGCCAGTCCCCAATGGGCCGATTGTTTAGCATAAACTGTGCCTTCATTTAGCATTTTGTTAAAAAAATAAACAGCAGAATCGGTTTTCCCTAATTTGTAATACAAATCTGCTGAAATAGAATATACCCCGCTGGCATAGCCTCTTTTAATATCTCTTGATGTGGACTGCAAGATTTGTTTGGCGAGGTTATACTTGTGAAGTTGCACATAAAGGCTAGCCAATCCATATTGCGTAACATCTATCAGATGTTTGTCTTTTATTTTTAAAGCTTGTTCATACGATTTTTTGTAATAGCATAACGCACTATCAGCATTATTAAGCCCTGTGAAGGTTCGTCCTATATCTCTTAAGTTATATACAATTCTTACACTGTCTTTTGCCATCTTATTGTAGTTGTAAGCTTCTTTGAAAGCATTCATGGCTAGATCATAAATGTCTTGATATAGATACAAAGTACCAGTTTGGCTATAAATCAGGCTAATTACTTTGTAATCAGGACTTTTCTTACTGGCTTCAATGGCTTTGTTGAAATAGTCCAATGCTTGTGGTGCATCACCTAAATCCCGATAAACACATCCCGTATAATAATAGGCTTCCGGTAAGTGTTTTTTGTCCTTATTCGATTGGTAATAGTGCAACACTCTTTGCATTAAGCTGTCAGAAGTGTGAGGAATGTATGCCTTATCTTTTGCTTTTGTATAAAGTAGATAATAATACATGCGGGTGTTTTCGGGCTCTTTAATTATATCTTTTTCGAGCTTCTCTAATAATAAAACTGCACTGTCTGGGTCTTGTATAACTATGGAATCTGCAATTTGCATAGGGCGTGGATAAGGCTTATTATTGCAAGAGTACAAGCAGAACAGAAAAATAAGTGTAAATAGAAACTGGATAGATGGCTTCATTTATAGTAATTGTTGTGTTTGCTGCAAAAATAAATAATTGATTGCTTTTTTCCTAGTATTATGGTTGGTAAAATTTGTTGCAAATCACATTTTTTTGTTTACATTCGCAATACATAGATGGAAATGAGTTTAATTTATATCATTTAAATAATGAGAGTGTTGTTTCTAGTGCCGATTATATTTTTCTTCTTCTTATGCTCATGCAGCAATGACAATGAAACGAATGAAACCTCCTCAACCGAAGCGTTTCAATATTTGGGTTTAAAAGATATTGCAAATGTCAGCAAAGCAGAAGAGGCTGTTTTTCGTGACTTTGGAGTTCCTTACCGATCTAAAATACAAATTATAGACAATTACATTTATGTTACCACCTTGACCGGTGTGTACCGAAAGCATATAAGCACGACCAATAACACTGATTGGGAACTGTTTGCATTTAAAGATCTTCCCATTATTCAGTTTGTAAAGAACGGTAATAAAATTTTGGCTATTTCCGGATGTGCTGATGAAAGGGCGTTTCTCTATTCATCGGACAATGGAGAAACCTACAAATCGATTACTCCCGGTTCATTCATTTTAAAAGAAAATGAGTATAAGGTAATCCCGTATTCAATAATTCAAAACCCCAAGAATCCCAACTCTATTTTGGCTCTGGTAGAACCGATTGGGGTGATCAAATCTACCAATTTTGGGCAAAGTTGGACGGTACTTAATAAAGAGTATGCAGGGTATCAGAATTGGTTTGTAGGGTTTAACCCCAACGATACAACCAATATTTATTATACAGGTGAATCTATGGCATTTGAGTCTCTTATGTATTCTTCGTATGACAACGGAAAAAACTGGCAATTAATAGAGTCAGTAGATAATAATTGCATTCACCACATTGAATTTCATCCTACTGATTCAAAGATACTACTCTATTCCGGAGAACTTATTATTAAAAAGTCCATTGATAAAGGTGAAACATGGAAAGCTGTATTAACTGGTGGCTTGTATTTCTTTAAAACTGTTTTTGACAAAAATACCCCCTCAGTTTTATATACTTCGGGAGTAAACAGATTACCGTATGAGAATCATAAGCTTATGATCTATCAATCAACTAATGGAGGTGATAGTTGGGAAACTCTTTTTCAGACAAACTTGTCGGGTATTGGCGGACTTATTGATTTTGAGTTATATAAAAATAGACTATATTTATATACTTATACGGATGGTGTCTATATGCTGGAGGTTGGTAATAAAAATAAGGAATAGAGACTTATTTTTCTTTGAACAATTTTTAAATGCAAAGAAGGGGCTCTTCCCTGATGCGAGTAAAGGTGTCTAATCATAATAAATACAAATAATATTCTATGAAACACACATTAATTCTTTTTTACGTCTTTAGGAATAATATTTGTTATGTAAAAACAGGATGTACAAAAGAAATTTCGTAAATATCTGATTTGTGACAGTGATTTGTTCAATTTTCGAGGCCTTAGTTTAAACTTTTGCATGTAATGCGGATTGATTAACCACAAAATTCTACCACTAATCTTATAACCGTTTATTTTGAGAAGTTCCTCGAATCTTTCGATTGTGACACCACATCTTTTTATTTCCATTAATTCATCTATGCAAGCCTGGTTTTCTCCAAATGCTTTTAGTAATGTACGATATAAAAAACTTGGAAGTAAATGAATAAATGGCAGTTTCGAGCAAATTTTATGATGACATATTTGTTGATGACCTCCAAATGGCATTTGCCATGCTGGAAACCCCCAAAAAACAACTCCTTTATGAGTTAAAAAAGACTTTAGATGTGCCATAAACCTTTCTTTTTCTTCTACGTGCTCTATTACATCATGAACTAGAATGATGTCATACAAATGTTTATGTATAGAGACTTCAATATTAAAGAAATCTGAAGTGATGAAATTCCCATTTTGGCCAAATCTAATAAAGAAATCTTTTGCTTGTGAGATTCTCGTTGAAGAACGGTCTATTCCTGTTACTTGGCAACCTGCTTTTGCAAAAGGTAAAAGATTTCCTCCTTCACCACATCCCACTTCCAATATGTTTGTTTCTGAGTCTATTGAAATGAAATTCTTCAGGTAGTCTATATAATATTCCTGCGCGGAATTAGCTGACTCTTCAAAATAGCGGAGTCTATCTAAATGTCTTTCTTGCATGTTCTTTTTATTTGCAAACATAGTTCTGAATGTGTTGCTTCTTATGATTTTATAGTACGCATTTGGTACGCATTTGTGTTTTTGGGCGTGAATTGAGTATAAAATTGGTTTTTATTAATGCACATTATACGCTTTCTGTGCAGTACAAATTAAGATTAGTAGAGAAGTGAGTTAGAAATTTTGGGATAATCTATTATATTTTAAACGAAATGAAAAGAAAGTAAGTAGGCTCAACCCGATAATTAGTGAGATGAATAATATAGTATGTTATTTGTATTAATCATGGTTACTTTTTTTTTATAATACCTGCTTCACTAATTATCAAATGACAAACTCATTTCTTTAAAATTTAGGGTTAATTTATTGAAAGACATCAATATGTCTTGTCCTAAATGACCATCATAATTTGTAAGATACGAGAGCTCGTCTGTTAATACAATAATAGTGGGAACTGTCATCTTTTGTCCTCCGATCTTCAATGGGATATTTTTCAATTCATGCACATTGTTATCGGCAGTACCGCCTATCCCTTCCCGTCGTATTGTATTTGAAGTTGCTTTCTCTTTTATTTCAGTATTGTGCGCGGCGAAATATTTTGAGGAAAACTTGCTTGTATTAGCACCAGTATCTAATACGAAAAGTACTGTATCGCTATTCGCCTCAAATTGAACAATAGGCAAGGTGTTATCCAAAAAGAGATTGCATAAATTACCCTTTTGCGGATTGGCAATCACGTTAATGTTTTTATTTTTGTATATTTCTATTTCTTTCATTTGGTTCATGACAGGGAAACCTATAATTCCATGGATTACATAATTGGCTGCCGGAAATGTGAGTAATTCATCAGGCATTACCTTAAAAACGACGTTTTCAAACATTAAGTCACCAATCCATAGTTTATCAGCTAAGCCAACTTTTGATTGGACTTTCTTGCCTACTGCTCCTTCTATACTTGCTTCGGATTCAAGTATTCGGATTCCCAATCGTCGAGCACTGCTTTCGGTTACAATATTCGAAGCTCCTGTATCAAAAATGAAATTCTCTGATTGCTCGCCACTTGATACATTTAGTATTATATGATTGTACTGATTGAGCGATATAGGAATACTTACGTCAGTGGTTATATGCATTTTTTGTACAGGGAACTTTCTTAATGAATTGACAAAATCGTATTTTTCTTTACGCGACCTAGTCAATTCTGCACTGTCTACAGCATGACCATACTTGTCAATAGCGATTTTTAACGCCTCTGCGGCCTTTTTGTAGTGATATTGATTAAATAAATTGTCGTATTTTATTGCGTATATCCTATAAAGAAAGGCATCACTCAAAGATTTTCTATAATTGTTGAGTAGTTTGTCAATAGTTAGCAAAGATTGCTCAGTTTGATTGAAGGCATCTTGCAAGTTAGCTTCAATATACAATACAATATGTTGAGGTAACTCATCCTTTTTTTCTTGCAATAAAGTTTTAAGTCGAAAAAAGTCCTTTCTGTCAAGCATTTGAAGCAAACGCTGTTCTGTTGATGGATTATCAGAAGTTCGGTTTGTATTCAATTCCTTTGTGTGTTTTTGCTGAACACCTGTTAAGGAATTGCTTTTTGCGGCATGTGTCTCAAATAGTAATAGGGTAAGAAGTAGAATGAAATTATTAGTATTCATATAAACAGATTTTATAATTTAAGTCAAAAGATCTCATAATCATCAGTGTTTTTTATCAGACATTTATCGTTTAGTTGAAGTATGCCTTCATGCGATGTGGCAAAATTACTGAATAACACTAATAAAGATTAAAGACTTGTGTTACACGAATATATGCTACTGTTACATCTTTAAACAAAATGAGAAGAAAGTAAGACCTGTATGGGGAAGTTTCTTTTATTTTATATATGGAATACGGGCAAAAAAAAATGATTGTCGTTGCGGAGGTTCTCTTGATGGATAAGTACCTGATTATCAGTTAGTTATAAATTTTACAAGAGTTAAAAAGATGGTTAAAATCGGTGTTTTAGATCAATTTTGCAACAGTTTTGCAATAGTTTCTGGTGGTTCTAATGTATATAAAAACGAAAAAAGTCCTATTGTACTGAAATTAAGGAGTGGTAGAATACGCAAGCAAATTGTTACTGGATATTCTATTAATCCTAATCATTGGGATAGCGATGCCCAAAGGGTTATTAAGGGAACTAAAGATGCGTTATTGGTAAATCAGAAATTAGAATCTATAGAGGCAATTATAGTTGAGGTTAAATTAGCAAACGGTTCTATGTCTGATGTCCTGAGAAGATTATGTTGCAGTTCCATTGAATTACGTGATTATGTTCAAACTATAATTGATATTTTGTTGGTGAATGGAAAAGCTCGAAATGCAAGGATATATTGCAGTTTCCAAAAGTCTAGTCCTGTTGCGTTTGAAAAGAAAGTAATTACTGAAGAAATAATATTAGATTTATCACAGTTATAATAATTAAAGCTCTCTATTTAGAGAGCTTTGTGTGTTTTTAAGAATTTGTTTTTCTTGTGTTAATTATCTGATTATCAGTTGTTTAAAAATATTTTTTTAACTTTTATTTATTTCTATATCGGCATTAAAAAAGAAATAAATACCTTTGTCAAATAAATCACAAAAATGAGCACCGATTTTTTAAAAAATGGCTTATTTAAAGAAAATTGTTTCTTTGATGATTTTGACAATATTATTGGTATTAACATTAACACTAATAATGAAATTGAATTAATTTATAAAAATCGCAATGGAATATCTAAAATGCGTATAATTCCACGTGATTGTTTTCAAATTTTAAAAAACGATGAAGCTATTATTATTATTATTAAAACCAAATGTAATTAAGTGGTAGTTTTTTAAAGGTTCTCATTAATTTGAGAGCCTTTTTTATATTTTTAACAAATTTGGGATGAGTGGTATAATAATATTTATAGTTGATTATATGTTATTTTGATAAGTAACTTTTTGCTTTTATGGCCCAATTTTGGACGTTTTGCGCGGATAATCCGAATACAATGTTTTATTTTTACATTATAATTGTTAATAACTCCACCTGTTTTATTATTATGTGTCTAGTGTATTGATAATCAGGAGTTTAAGTGGTGTTTTTGGAAAATGTTTAGATTTTAATAGTTAAACAATGATTTACATTGCTATTTTTTTGTATCTGCTACTATATTTGCAAATGTTCATTATGTTGATGAGCATTAATATTTTATTTATGAAAAATAATAATTTAAAAGTAGGGGATGTTGTTTATTTGAACTTACCTCCAGATGTTAAACTAACAGTCACTTCAATCGAAGAAACTAAAGTGAAAGTGGCATATTTTAGTACTGAAAGACAAAGTTTTGAAAGTACAGAGTTTTTTATTGATACAGTTAAACTGTACAATCCAAAAGAGGCTTTATTAAATTGTGTTGCACCTAGAGTTTCTGGACGTTAAATTAAAGGTTCTCATTAATTTGAGGACCTTTTATGTTTCACGCATAATTAAAAAGATATAATATTAGAAAAGATGAAATTAATATACTAATAATAAACATAAATTATAAAACCTTTTTATGAATAAAAATTGAAAATTAAATATTCAACTAACCGTAGCCTGCTTACTTGTTTTGGTTGGAGTCGGATTGTTGATTGCTGGCTTCTGTGTTGCGCCTGTTGGCATAATAGACAGCTCTATCCTTGTAGCTTTTGGAGAAGTATGCACTTTTGCGGGTGCTTTATTCGGAGTTGATTATCATTATAGAAAAATTCAAAGTTAATTATATTAGCCTGTAGTCTGGTGATTACAGGCTTTTTTGTTTCTTTGCAGAAAAAGAATTAAATATGATAGATAAATTTAATATTGAAACTGATATTCCAGAAGAAAATGAATTGCTGGATTATGTAATTCAATTAATGGGCGAGTATTGTCCATATATAGACTATGATTATGATATAGGTGAATTTTATTCTGATAGGTCTTTTAATCCTGCTTCATTGTATACGTTTAAGAATCGGTATAATAATTACTTTGGTATATATTTTACCTATGACAAATATATGTCTGATTTAGATATACAAAATACACTTAAAATACGTAATATTGATTCTGAAAAGTTTTGGTATCTATTGTTGTTTATTTATGATTATTGCAATGGTGAATGTACAAGCGGATATAGATGCAAAAAAAGCTCAAGGGAGGAATTAGAGGATTTAATAAGGGCAATAGATGATAATATTAAAGGTTATGATTATAAAGGTAATAAACCATTTCGTATGAAATCTGATAAAGAATTAAAGCTAACACTCCATATAGATAATAAACAGGCTTTCACAATAAAGAATCCGGATACATTATTTTTTATTTCTCTTTTTTGCAACTCTTGCCTAATTGAAAGTGAAAAACTAGATTCAAATTCTTTTTATAAAAGGATGGATCATAGAAGTTTTGAGGAATTTAGTTCGATTGAGTCTAATTCATATTTTATTTATTTTTTCGCCTCAATGTTTGTTAAATTTTTGAGCTTAATCCTCAATTTAAAGCTCAGAAAAGAAAGGATTCAGGAAAGTTATTATTAATATCTAGACTTATATATTTCGTAGAATTATCTAGGAACGAAAATTTCAATGTTGGAGATGAAACTCTAAAAGGATATATAAAACAATATAAAAACGCTAAAAGGGATAAACTTAATGATATATATTGGCAATAATAAAGCATTTATTAGGCGTATTTATTAGTTTTTTGCTTTTGTTTTTCAGAAGGGGGGGGTGTTTGAATAAAAATTTTATTCTATTTACACTGGTTTTATTTGCTTGATCTTTGTGGCGTAAAGGAAAACAGCTAATAAATGTTTTATGAGTTGAATTCTCCTTTTCAATTTAATATGCAAAACATTTTCAAGGCACTTAGTGCCACAAAGAGAAATTTAGAAACGCTTAGAGCGAATTCTGTTGATCAATCAATTATTACCGCTGTAGAAAAGCAAATTGTTCAGGTTGAAAGAAAGCTTAGTAGATGTGTTGTACTTGACGAATTTAAGGTGAGAACTCAGATCAATGATCATATAGTTATATATTCTATATATACAACTTGTAGTGATGGTGATAAAATTGATATTCAGGAGTTTAGATATTTTGATAGCGATAATCTAATAGTGGCGATTAACAACGCTCAAAATGATGGATTTAACCTATCGACTATTGAAAGGGCGTACTGTGGTGGTTCTACTATTCCAAAGGATAAATACAATAAGGGTTTTATGTCAGGTGCGTTTTATATATCTCTATTTACTGAAAAGGGAAGGGAAAAAGTTGATATATATATGATGTGGGCAAAAGATTCTACATCAATTTATTATCGCTTAATACGAAACAAAGAAAGTGTCTAAATATTGGGTAAAGGGTTTAATAGACCCATAGTGAAGAACGAGCTTTCCAAGCATTATCGGCTTTAACCAGTGAAATAAATTCTGAGACAGACTTCATTGCCCTGCTAAACACAGCCTATAGCAACAGTATAGGGTAGGCGAGAGTGATGGGAAGAGGTATTAAACCACCTCTTTCCCATTCTTCAGTTGTATTATTAACTAATAACGTTTTAAATATATGAATGATTTCTTTTTAATAGAAAGGGTTGTAGATTACTGCAATCAATTGAGAACAGAATCTACTGATGTAGTAACCTCGTATCGTGATCTACAAGCTGCTGGTATTAGAATAGCGTATAGGCCTCGTCTAAGACCTAGTGGAGAGATTGTTATTTTAGATAGGGATAGTCAAAGAGAGATGGGAATAAACGAACGTGGGATATATATTCCACCTCCAATAAGATGCGTTGCACCGTCTGATTATAATTTGATAGATATTGAGACTAACGAACCAATAAGTTCTGGTGAATACTGTGTCATATATGGTGATCTAACCGATAAGGCAAAAGCTTTTTTTGCTTTACTAAGAGAGGAGGATAATCCTGATCTTTATGATTATCCGTTTTTTGATATGCGTGGGAGACGATGAAAAGAGACAATCAATTATTTAAGGGGTATGGGGCAATATTTTATGGGAAACACCGTTTAAACCACACCCAACCCGAATTCACACGGATGGCAATTTTCTAGGTTTTCAAATTTACCCTACGAAGACTTGTAATGTGGATTTAATATTATATATTTGCCCTGTAATCCCTTCAAGAGAATCGTTCCGATAATATTTTAGTATATATTTATTGATGTTTTGTGGGCGACTGATTTTTTGTTTTGTGCAACGTTTTTGCAACATAGTTCAAAAACCTATATTTCTTAATGCGTCTAACTAATTGATTATCAGTCGTTTCTCACTTACGGGCAAAAAAAAAATTGATTGTCGTCGCGACAACCAATCTTTATAACCTTAAATCTAATACCATGAAAAACACAGTGCAAATATAAAGCGTTTTATGCTTTAAAACATAGTATTAGACTAAAAATCTTATCTTATTTAACTTTAATTATGCTTTAATGCTGTTATTCTACGTATAAAACCAATCCTTTTAAGTATTCACCTTCAGGATGATAGATGTTGACCGGATGGTCTGCCGGCTGAGTAAGCTGATGTAGTATTCGCACACTGCGTCCCGACATGGCAGCAGCGGTGAACACGGCCGTACGGAAATTATCTTTTGTAACGACCTGTGAGCACGAGAATGTGAACAAAATGCCGCCCGGTTTTATTTTCTCAAAGGCTTTGGCATTAAGCTTTCTGTAACCTTGCAGTGCGTTGCGCAGTGCGTCTTTGTGCTTGGCAAATGCGGGTGGATCTAAAACGATAAGATCATATTGATCACCCATGCGGTCAAGGTACTTGAAGGCATCTTCTGCATAAGAGGTATGTCTGCTGTCATTGGGGAAATTCAATTCCACATTCTTGTTGGTGAGGTCAACCGCTTTGGCCGAGCTGTCCACCGAGTGCACCAGCTTGGCGCCGCCTCTCATGGCGTAGAACGAAAAACCACCCGTGTAGCAGAACATGTTGAGCACGCTGCGATCTTTGGCATATCGTTCAAGCAATGCCCGGTTTTCACGTTGATCGACAAAAAAGCCTGTCTTTTGCCCTTTTAGCCAGTCCACGTGGAATTTCAATCCGTATTCTTGGGCTATATTATCACTGCTACCTCCTTTAAGGAAGCCGTTTTCCGGAAAAAGATCGGCTTTGAAAGGAAGCGTTGTTTCTGATTTGTAGTAGATGTTCTTGATGCTTTCGCCCATTACCTCGCTTAGCGCTTGGGCTATCTCCATGCGGTCCATGTGCATACCAGCCGAATGCGCCTGCATAACCGCGGTGGCTGCATACACATCAATGATAAGTCCGGGCAGGTTGTCGCCTTCACCGTGCACCAACCGATAGGTATTGTTCGTTGGGTGCGCTGCCACACCAATGCTCTTACGCATATCGTAAGCTATTTGAAGTTTTTGCTTCCAGAAATCGAGATTGACCTCTTCTTGTTTGAAGCTGAGCACGCGCACGGCAATACTACCAATTTGAAAATGTCCTTCAGCAATGAATTCGTTCTTCGATGTATAGATTTCTACCACTTCGCCTTCATCGGGTTCACCGTCAATGTGTGATATGGCTCCCGAGAAAATCCATGGATGAAATCTCTTTAATGATTCCTCTTTACCTGCTTTCAGATATACTTTTTTATAAGACATATTTTTGTTTAAGAATTACTTGTTTTCTGTAGACTCTGTTGTGAATGATGTACTTTGAATCACTTCTTCTTCCGGCGCTACCTCATAATTGCCGTTCTCTTGCAGCTCTTGCAACAGGTTATATATGCGCAGACAAGACCAGGCATCGGTTGCTGCATATAGTTTTTGGGCATCGCTAAGCACATCGGCTTCCCAGTTGGAGAGACGCTGTGATTTTGATATTTTTTCGTCGAACAAAATACCGTATATCTTTTGCAAACTCTTGTCGCGTATGCCAAACTGATTCACATACTCCTGCAACTCAATGCAGGCTTGTTGCTTGAATGAAGCTCTCTTTCGAAGCATCATGAAATCATCTTTCAACGAAAGTCCCACTTTGATGACGTGGGGATTTTCTAATAATTGTATGATAGAAGGAGTCAGCCCTATCATATTTAAACGGAATAAGAAACATATGTCATCTGACGATATTTGCAGCAAAGCCACTTTGTGCGATTGCCCTTTGGTAAAGGACGGCCGTGTTTCACTATCAATTCCAATCACTTTTTGTGAGGAAAGATACTCCACCGCTTTTTCCGCTTCCGTTTCTGTTTGTACAACAAATATTCTACCGGGAAAAAAAGCCTTGGGCAGTTCTGAAATAGTCTGTTTGGATATGTTTCTTTTTATAATCATAATTTATTCATGGTCGTGGTGGTGATGCTCGTGCCCGCAATCGCAATCGGGGTCGTCACAGTGGCAATGTTCGTGATCGTCGTCGTCTTCGCTCTCTTCTTCGTCTTCAAAAGGACTGGTGTTGTATTTCACATCATGCAATGCGCGCAATGTGTTAACCAGCTTTTGTCCCCAGATATTGCCGAAGTTTTCTTTGCAAATAACCAATGAGTCATTCATGGTCTCGTTCAAACCGAGCTGGAAAATAAAAATAAAGTCTTTAATGTCCTGATAGATATCGGCCAGATCTTCGGAAATACACTTCTTGATGGGGGTGTCGCTGTAAGCCATGTCGGGCAGAAACACTTCCAGGTAATCATCTTTCTCTGTCAAGACAGAGGCAATGTTCATTCGAAGAATTTCGTAAGTTTCTTCTGTAACATAGTTTTCAGGGTATTCATCGCTCATCATTTCGCACTCGGGCAGAAGTGACGCTTTCAGATATAGTAGCGGGAGTATTTTTAAACTGGTGTCAACGAACTTATCGCGCTTCATTCCTTCGGCGCGTTCTAAAAAACCGCAGAATTCAGCAGCAACTGTAACAAATTCTATGACGTTTCTATCGAATATAACTTGGCTTTCTGTTTTCATAAATAAGAAATTGATTTGCAAAGGTAAGAAAAAGTTGTGTTTGGTACAATGAATAACTGTTTATTATTACTGCTAGTTTAATGGACGGTAAAACAATGTGGCCAATCTTTGTGTACACCCGGGTGTAGAATGCTTGTACACCCGGGTCTACGGAATCTGTACATGGGGGTGTACAAACTGTGTACATCCGGGTGGAGATGAAATTTGCTCACCTGCAAAATAAATCGCATAAGCGTACTTGTTAAAAAGCTTATATATAGAACCTAAATACGGATGTACATGTAATGAATAAATGCCAAAAAAGTTGGTGATACTTGGTGATACTTGGTGAGGCTTTTTTTTAGGCAAGTGTCACCCGGAATAATCTGATTGTCAGGTTGTTACAAGGTTGGTGATACTTGGTGATACTTTATTTCATACTTTTTATGAGAGCGGGTGCTCATTTCGGGCTACAAATTCTTAATTTTAGGGTAAGCAGCGAATAATTGCAGATTTTTGTCTAAGTTTGCATTATTAATATGTTATTGTTTAAGATATTCTATTCATGGCTAAAAAGAAATCAGAAAAGGAAGTGGTTACTGATGAAGCTTCTACCAATAAAGTTATACTGTTTTTCAAGAATGAAACCATTCATTTTGTTCTCGGATTGGTATTGGTTATTTTTTCGGTGTATCTGTTGTTGGCTCTCTCTTCGTTCTTTTTCACGGGAGCTGCCGATCAAAGTATTATTGATGCGGGCAATTCACAGGAATTGGCTTCGGTCAATAATCACGTGAAAAACTATGCAGGTTCACGAGGAGCGCAGTTGGCCAGCTACCTTATAAACGACTGTTTTGGGGTTTCTTCTTTTTTTATTCTGGTATTTTTGGCTGTCACGGGATTGAAACTGATGCGCGTACGTAACTTCCGACTGTGGAAATGGTTTATCGGTTGTACGCTGCTGTTGGTTTGGTTTTCTGTATTTTTTGGCTTTGTGCTCATGGAGCATTACAAAGATTCTTTTATCTACTTCGGAGGCATGCATGGTTACAACGTGAGTATCTGGCTGATCTCTCAGGTTGGTGTACCCGGTGTTTGGATGATTCTTTTGGTTTCTGCTATTTGTTTCTTGATTTACCTGAGTGCTCGTACCATTATTTGGTTGCGCAAAATTCTTTCTTTGGGCTTTATCAAACGCAAAGAGAAAGAATCGGTGGAGGCGCTGGGCGAGGAGGAAGAGGCTGAACAGCCCGAATTTACAAATCCTCAGCCGCAGACGGTTGAGTTTTCGGTGAAGAAGACTTTCAAACAAGATATTCCGGCTCAACAGCCTGCGATGGAAGTGGCTCCTCCTGTTCATGACAATTTCATGGTTGAAGAGCCTGCCCCGGCAGAAGCGTTGGATATGACTTTCTCCAAAACGGCTGATGATGTGATGGTTAGTCCGCCGATTCCCGAGGGTCCGGCTTTTGAGGTTGCAACACCTGTAGGCGACGACGATGAATCGTACCAAGGCCCCGAGGTGGAACCTTATAATCCTCAACTTGATTTGGAGAATTATCGCTATCCTACGTTGGAGCTGATGAAGAAATACGATAACAACGAACCGACCATTAACATGGAGGAGCAGAAGGCGAATAAAGATCGTATTATCAATACGTTGAGAAGTTTTGGTATTGAAATCAGTTCCATCAAGGCAACGGTAGGTCCCACGGTTACGCTATATGAAATTACACCCGAACAGGGTGTGCGTATCTCTAAAATACGCGGATTGGAAGATGATATCGCTCTCAGTCTGTCGGCTCTTGGTATTCGTATCATTGCTCCCATACCGGGTAAAGGAACGATTGGTATTGAGGTGCCTAACTCGAATCCTAAGATTGTGTCGATGCAGTCTATCATTGGTAGTAAGAAATTTCAGGAGTCGTCATACGATTTGCCCATTGCATTGGGTAAAACCATCACCAACGAGGTGTTCATGGTCGACCTTTGTAAAATGCCTCACGTGCTGGTTGCCGGTGCTACCGGACAGGGTAAGTCGGTTGGGCTCAACGCCATCATTACTTCCTTGCTTTACAAGAAGCATCCGTCTGAACTGAAGTTTGTATTGGTTGACCCCAAGAAAGTTGAGTTCAGCATTTATTCGGTTATCGAGCATCATTTTCTCGCTAAACTGCCCGACGGGGAGGAGGCCATCATTACCGATGTAACCAAGGTGGTGCAAACGTTGAACTCCATTTGTGTGGAGATGGACAGCCGCTATGATTTGCTGAAAAAGGCGCATGTGCGTAACATTAAGGAGTACAACGAGAAATTTATTAACCGCAAGCTGAATCCCGAAAAGGGACATAAGTTCATGCCTTACATTGTGGTGATCATCGATGAGTTTGGCGACTTGATCATGACTGCCGGTAAGGAGGTGGAGTTGCCTATTGCGCGTATTGCTCAGCTGGCTCGTGCCATTGGTATTCACATGGTGATTGCTACGCAACGCCCAACGACAAATATCATTACCGGTACCATTAAGGCTAACTTCCCGGCACGAGTGGCTTTCCGTGTGTCTTCTATGATGGACTCACGTACCATTCTCGACCGCCCGGGTGCCAACCAGCTTATTGGTCGGGGTGATATGCTTTTCCTTCAGGGGGCAGACCCCATTCGTGTGCAGTGTGCCTTTGTTGATACGCCCGAGGTGGAGGATATAACCAAATACATTGCCCGACAACAAGGATACCCCACGGCTTTCTTCTTGCCCGAATATGTGAATGAAGATGCTTCAAGTGATTTGGGCGATGTGGATATGGGACGACTCGATCCTTTATTTTCCGATGCGGCACGTCTTATTGTCATTCACCAACAAGGATCTACGTCGCTTATTCAACGTAAGTTTGCCATTGGTTATAACCGTGCGGGACGTATCATGGATCAACTTGAAAAAGCGGGAATTGTGGGTCCCAGCGAGGGAAGTAAGGCGCGTCAGGTAATGTGCTTGGATGAAAATGATTTGGAAATGCGTTTGAACAATTTGATGTAATAAGTCGTTATTAGAACAATGAAAAAATATATTTTTACGCTGTTATTATGTGTTGCTGGTGGTTTTAGCTTACTAGCTGCTCAGGGAAGTTCTATTGAGGTGCTCGACAAAACGGCTGCTGCCTTTCAAAATGCGGGTGGCATCAAAGCCGGGTTTACCATAAAAGCTTTTGCGAAAGGACGGCCTGCCGGAGATACTCGCGGTACCATTCAACTAAAGGGTAATAAGTTTGTGCTTCAAACTGCGGAAATGACTACTTGGTTTGATGGGAAAACGCAGTGGAGTTATCTGTCGGGCAGTGAGGAGGTTAATATCAGTAACCCTACCGAACAGGAACTGCAATCCATGAATCCGTATACTTTATTATATATGTATAAAAAAGGATTCTCGCACAAGCTGGGTTCGGTGAAGAGTTTTCGGGGTAAGGCTGTTTATGAGGTGAAGCTTTCGGCAAGCAGCAAGAAACAGAGTTTAAGTAGCTTGGTTATTTATGTGGCCAGGGATTCATATCAACCGTTGTACATATTGGCACAGCAGCGGGATGGTTCTCGCAGCGAAATAGTCATCACTGATTATCAGCCGGGACAGCGGTACGCTGATTCTTTTTTTGTATTTAATAGAAAACAGCACCCTAACGTGGAACTAATTGATTTAAGATAAAATAAGATTAAGTATATGGAAACAGAAAAAGTAAGATGTCTGATCATTGGGTCGGGCCCTGCTGGTTACACGGCAGCTATCTATGCCGGAAGAGCTAATCTTTCACCTGTGCTTTACGAAGGTATTCAACCGGGCGGACAGTTAACGACTACGACTGAAGTCGAGAACTTTCCCGGTTATCCCGAAGGTATTACGGGTCCTGAGTTAATGGAGGATCTTCGCAAACAGGCTGAACGATTCGGAGCTGACGTTCGGTTTGGTATGGCTACCGCAGCTGATTTGAGCGCTGCACCTTATAAAATAACCATCGATGATGAAAAGGTGATTGAGGCTCAGACTGTTATTATATCAACAGGAGCTACGGCTAAGTATTTGGGACTGGAAGATGAAAAGAAATATGCCGGTATGGGCGTTAGTGCTTGTGCTACTTGCGACGGGTTCTTCTATCGCAAAAAGGTGGTTGCTGTAGTAGGAGGTGGTGATACTGCCTGTGAAGAGGCTATCTACCTGGCCGGATTGGCGTCTAAGGTTTACCTCATTGTTCGCAAGCCTTTCTTGCGTGCTTCAAAGATCATGCAAGATCGCGTGATGAATCACGAGAAAATTGAAGTTCTTTTTGAGCATAACACGCTTGGATTGTTTGGAGAAAAAGGCGTTGAAGGGGCTCATTTGGTTAAAAGGATGGGAGAGGCCGATGAAGAACGTTACGACATTGCGATTGACGGTTTCTTCCTGGCCATTGGTCATAAACCGAATTCCGATATTTTCAAACCTTATGTGGAAACGGATGAAGTGGGTTATATCTTAACGGAAGGTGATTCACCCCGAACCAAAGTGCCGGGTGTGTTTGCTGCCGGTGACGTAGCCGATTCGCATTATCGTCAGGCCATCACGGCTGCCGGAAGTGGCTGTAAAGCTGCTATTGAGGCTGAAAGATACTTGTCTGAACACGGGCTTTAATTAGCACCGGATCATAAATAAAGCAGGGTGATTGAATGGGACTTCCTTCAATCACCCTGCTTCTTATTTTGTATGAAAGCTTTAATCGTTGCTTTGCTTAATAAACTTCTATCTCATCCAGGTATAAATTAGCTTGGATGGTGGCGGGCCCGTTATCTTTTCTGTAATCAATGCCGTTGCGCAGCGTTCCTCCGTTTTGAATGGTTAAACGAATGTAGCGTGCATCGGAAGCGGCAAAGATTACTTCGTCGGTAAAGGCTTTTCTGCCGTTTTCGGGCAATTGTCTGCGGAAGGTTTCTTCGGCTACTTTTTTGTAGTTAACACCATCCGTCGATATTTCTACAACTGCTTTTCCCGCAGGGAGTGCCTTATAAGCCGGGTTGTGCAGGGAACCGAATACGACTTTGCTAATCGATTCTGTTTTACCCAAATCGGTTGTGAAAATAACTTCTTTGCATGATTCGTTCATGCCGAAGCTTACCCACGGCGTGTATGACTGTCGGTATCCGCGTTTGCCATTGGTCAGGCCAAAGGTTTGTTTGTCGGAACCCAGCACGTGGTTGTCGTCCCAAATGTCGCCTGTCATCCAACCTGCTCCCGGAGTTACGGTAAAGCTGTGTCCGCTGATGAGGTTTCCGTACAGTGGTTTTGATGTAATACTTCCCAGTCGTTTCCCGTTTCTGAACGTTGCTGCTTTCAGTGATAAGTTGCCGTGAAGCAGGAAAGGTTGAGTGTAGCGGGTTGATTGGTTGGTTGGTTCGGTACCATTGGTGGTGTAATGTATTTCGGCGTTGGGTACGTCGGTTTCCAACGTCACGTTCAGTCCGTTTTTACCGTTTCCGCGTGTGTGGATGTTAACGTCGAAGAAGCTTCGGCATGCTTTTACACCGATGATGTCCATGCGGGCAAAATCACTTTCTACTCTTTGGCGGAAGCTGTTCCAATCCTTATGTTTATTCTGTGTCCACGCCGTCTCGGCAATGGCCAACGCGCGAGGAAATGCCTGATAATCTCTTCGGTCGGTGGTAGGCATGTACTCAGTCCAGATGTTTCCTTGCAAACCAATGATGTGTTTTTTCACCAGCGCATCGGCATCATCGGGAACGGGGTTGTATCCGTATACTTTCTTCAAGGTTGCGTATCCGCCGATAGTGGTAGGCGCTATCTCCGGATTCTCCTGATACTGATCGAGGTACATGTAGGCACCAGGAGTCATAATGGCATTGTGCCCGGCTTTGGCTGCGGTTAAACCTCCTTCAACACCGCGCCACGACATCACAGTTGCATTGGGCGCCAGTCCACCTTCCAGAATTTCATCCCATCCGATGATGTTTCTTCCTTTAGCATTGAGATACTTTTCCATGCGAGTGATAAAATAGCTCTGTAGCTTTTCCTCTTTGCTGTGCTTTTTCCCGTCTACTTTATTAGGCTCACTGTCGTCTGTTAATCCGAGTTCTTTGATTAATGCCTGGCAATGGGCGCAGTTCTTCCATTCGGTTTTGGGACATTCGTCGCCCCCTATATGGATGTACGGACTGGGGAAGAGCGCCATTACCTCGTCGAGTACTCCTTCTAGGAACGCAAATGTTTCTTCTTTGGGACAGAACACTTCATTGAAGATGCCCCATTTGGTTGATACTCCGTAAGTTGTATCGGGTCTGCACGATAGCTCCGGGTAAGAGGCCAAAGCAGCCAGCGCATGTCCCGGCATCTCTATTTCAGGAATAACGGTGATGTGTTTACTGGCGGCGTAAGCTACAATCTCTTTGATCTGCTCTTGGGTGTAATAACCTTGATGTTCTTTGCCGTCAAATAATTGAGGGTAATTTTCAAAATAGTACCCAATCAGTGTTTCCGGTCTTTTTGAACCTATTTCTATTAGCTTGGGGTATTTTTTGATTTCAATTCTCCATCCCTGATCATCCGTGAGATGCCAATGGAAGACATTCATTTTATGGTAGGCCAGCATGTCAATAAACCGATAGATGTAGCCTACGGGTGAAAAATGCCGGCATACATCAAGCATTAAACCGCGATAAGCAAAACGAGGTTCGTCTTCAATTTCAACGGCGGGTATGCTCCATGTTAAGCCAGGAGTTACATCTCTTTTATAAATGGCAGGTGGCAGGAGTTGATACAATGTTTGCACGGCATAGAAAAAGCCATTGGCTGTTGAGGCTTTCACAGTGATCTGCTTGTTGGAAACGGAAAGTTTATATCCTTCTTTGTGAAGACCTTCTTGCTTTTGGAAATAAATAGCCGGTTGACCGGGAGTTCCCTTTGTCTCTGCTGTCAGGTTCATGAGAGCGCACTGCTTCAGGCGGGTTATAAAACTGTCGGCTACGCATTGTGCCTCGGGGCATTGAACCACTACCGGTAAACCGTTGGTTAGTTTGAAACTTCCTTTTTGGGGTGTTAACCCATTAGGGTACGGAATGAGTTGGTACTCATTAACTGCTTCTTTTGATTGTCCGCATCCGGGGGAGATAAATGACACAATCAAAAGAAGGATAAAAAATCCTCTTTTCATAATATTACGTGTGTTAAGTGATAATAAACCAGCAAGATTAACCTATCTTGCTAATCTTTCTTATTTTTTCCTCATCAATGATCTTTATTTTTCTTCCATCGATGCTGATTAATCTTTCGTTTGCAAAATTGGATAAGGTTCGTATGGCGTTAGATGTAGTCATGTTGGAAAGGTTGGCCAAGTCTTCTCTGGAAAGGTAGATGCTCAGTGTGCAGCCGTCTTCTTCCAATCCGTAGCTCTCTTTGAGGAAGAGAAGTGATTCTGCCAATCGTCCGCGAATGTGTTTTTGGGTAAGGTTAACCGTACGTTCGTCGGATATTCCAAGGTCAATAGACAATTGTTTGATGAAAAATAACGCCAATTGATTGTTTTCGCTAACCAGCTTTGTAATAACGCTCATGGGAATCAGACAAATGGCGGATGGTTCGAATGCGGCAGCGGCAGTAAGGTAATCTTCTTTTGCGAAATAGGCTCTGTAGCCGAAATATTCTCCCGGTTTAACCATGCGAATAATTTGGCTTCTGCCTCCTACACCGTCTTTGTATATCTTGACTTTTCCACTTAAAAGACACATCAGGTGAGTGGGAGCTTCGCCTTCACAATAAATGGTTTCGTTCTTTTTGTAATTTTGAAGAGTAAAATTACTGGCAAGGAACTCCCTTTGCTCTTCGTTTAAAGGAGTCCACATCTCTGCAATATAATCCGAAACAACTATGTCTGACAAATTCATTTTAACCATGAGTGTTGCAAAACTGTGTTATAAAGCACAAATGTAAGAAGAAAAAATGAAAAACGGAATAAAAGCAAAAAATAATCTATTTATATCGGTTTTCGATGAATATTCATTCAAATATAAAGATAACAACATGTATTAACAGCTTGACCGTGTCAATGTTATCTAATTTATTTATATTTGTGTGGTTTATTCTAGGCATGTTTTTGATTTGAAAAAATATATATTAATAGGGTTGTGCATTGTTCTGTCAGGTTTATGTGGAAACAAAGCCTGTGCATCATATACGTTCTCTGGCTCGGAAGCCAATGGAATGCCTGTTGATACGATTCTGAATAGAGTAATACTTTATGCTCCTTTTTACGAAAAAATAGTAGGCGAATACACTGCCGATCTATATATTAAAGCCAAAGCCGACATAAAGAAGAAAAATCTTATATTGCGTTTTGTGCCTTTTATGTTTGATACGGATAAGGGTGTACGTCAATATATTATGGAATCGCATAGCGAATTGCACTACACGGCTCCTAATATTTATGATCAGAAGGTTAAGGCCTGCTCGGGAACGGTGAAAAAGTACAAAGGTGTAAATGCGGATATTTTAGATTTCTTTCATGTTAATGTTTATTCTTCTGATTTATTAAATAAGAAATTGCTTTCTCCATTGCAAAATGATGCGCGTAAATATTATACGTATTCAATAGATTCCATTCTTTATGATGCGAATAATGTGCATTATAAAATTTCCTTCGTTCCCAAATGGCCCAGTTATCAATTGGTTGAAGGCTATTTTATTGTGACGGATAAGGTTTGGAGTGTGCGTGAAATGTTATTTACCGGTAGATCTGAATATCGTCTTTTCACCAATCATATTGAGATGGGGAAAATAGGAGATGATGATGAGTTCTTACCTGTTGCATGTAAGGTTGATACGCGTTTTCGATTTTTAGGCAATGTGGTTGTTACCAATTACAATGCTGCGTTGCATTATAAGGATATTAAGTATCAACAGATTCAGCATCAATTGGGAAAACAAAAAAAAATGTATGATCTGACAGAGTCATATACGTTGCAATGTGATACGAATTCTTTTTTTACGGATAAGAATTACTTTCAAAAAATGCGTCCGCTGAGTCTTAACGCCAACGAAGAGAAAATATATAATGATTATGATGTAAGGAAGTATTCTTTGCAAAATAAGTTGTCTTTCAAAAACAATAAATGGTCGTTCTTTGGAAATGCGGGAGATGCATTGATTAGCAATTATTATATTGATATGTCAAATCTGGGCATGGTAAAGTGCTCTCCGATATTAAATCCTTTTTTATTGAGCTATAGTGCTACTGACGGTCTTTCTTACAAGCAGGAGTTTAAATATAACAGGTATCTGAAGGGCGACCGGTTACTGCGCATTGTACCAAAGGTTGGCTATAACTTCAAACGCAAAGAATTGTATTGGTCAGCTAATACTGATTTTGATTATTGGCCGGCCAAAAAGGCAGCAGTGCATTTGCAGGTTGGTAATGGTAACCGTATTTATAGTAGTGATGTATTGGATGAGTTGAAAGATATTCCCGATAGTATTTTTAACTTTAATAAGGTTGAATTGAATTATTTCCGCGACTTGTATGCTGCGTTCAATCATAGTTTGGAGGTGTTCAACGGGTTTACGCTTAACCTTGGAGTTTCCGCGCACAGGAGGACTGCCGTGAATCCTGCTGCTTTTGCTCCGATTGATTCGTTGCATCCCGGTGGCGACTCTAAAATTAAAAGTAAGTATAAGAGTTTTGCGCCCCGAATTAGATTGGAGTGGACACCGGGGCAGTATTATTACATGAATGGAAAGCGCAAAGTGAATCTGCATTCAGATTATCCTTCTGTTTCGCTCGATTGGGAAAGAGGGGTGAAAGGAGTTTTAGGTAGTACCGGTAAATATGAACGCTGGGAGTTTGACGTTCAGCATCAACGTTCTCTCGGTCTGATGAAAAGTGTTTATTGGCGTTTGGGAGGAGGTATGTTTACGGAACAAGAAGAGCTTTACTTTGTTGACTTTGTTAATTTCAGTAAGAACAATTTACCTGTGGGATGGAATGATGATATTGGTGGTGTTTTTCAACTTTTAGACAGGCGTTGGTATAACTCATCAAATAAATACGTCAGAGCTAACTTTACTTATGAAGCACCGTTCTTAGTATTACCTCATATTGTGCGATATACACGCAATGTTATTAATGAACGTCTCTATTTTGGGGCTTTACTGGTACCGCATTTAATGCCTTATCTGGAATTTGGTTACGGCATCGGTACGCATATATTTGATTTGGGCGTATTTGTGAGTAATGTAAATGGTGAATTTTCGCAAATTGGCTGCAAATTCACCTTTGAACTATTTAATAGATAATAATTGTATAATTAATTTTTGTAGGAGGACTTAACATGAAAAACTTAAAATGGGAAGCTTTGTTGCTCTGTGTCGGGTTGTTTTTATTGGGTTATCAGATAAAATCGGGCATAACTGATTTTAAAGACAAGGAAAGGGTGGTCAGCGTAAAAGGATTGGCCGAAATGGAAGTTGCAGCCGATAAAGTAATCTGGCCTTTGATGTATAAGGAAATAGGAGATGATCTTATTAACTTATACAATATCATGAATCGTAAAAATCAGGCCATTGTGTCTTTCCTTAAAGCGAATGGCGTAACCCCTCAAGAGATTAGTATTGCTCCGCCCGAAGTGTTGGATATGCAGGCGGAACGGTACAGCTCTACTCCTTCTGCTTACAGATACAATGCAACGTCTGTAGTTACTGTTACTTCAAAAGATGTAGCCAAAGTAAGAAAACTGATGACGGAACAGGCCGAGTTACTGAAGCAGGGAATTGCTATTGCAGGTGGCGATTATCGGTATAATGTAGTTTATGAATTCACCGGGCTGAATCAGATTAAACCCCGGATGATTGAAGAAGCAACTAAAAATGCGCGTACGGCAGCAGATAAGTTTGCACGCGATTCGGACAGTGAATTGGGCAAGATAAGGGATGCTTCGCAAGGACAATTTACCATAACCGATCGCGATGCCAATACTCCGTTCATTAAAAATGTGCGTGTGGTAACTACCATAAACTATTATTTGAAGAACTAAATGACTGAAATTGTTTGTCGTTCGCGAAAATAATAGTATCTTTGCGCCCGATTTACATAATCAACATAATGTCTTATTTAATTAAAGTTTAAACAATTTATTATTAATGGAAAATTTGAAGAACGTTGCTCCTATTGAAGATTTCAATTGGGATGCGTATGAAAATGGTGAAAGCTTCTCGGGAGCAAGCCGTGAAGACCTTGAAAAAGCTTATGATGGCACGCTGAACAAGGTAAACGACCGTGAGGTTGTTGACGGTACCGTAATTGCTATGAACAAACGTGAAGTTGTTGTTAATATCGGTTACAAATCAGACGGTATCATTCCTTTAAATGAATTCCGCTACAATCCTGAATTAAAAGTAGGTGATACTGTTGAAGTATACATTGAAAACCAGGAAGACAAAAAAGGACAGTTGGTTCTTTCACACAGAAAAGCCCGTGCTACTCGCTCTTGGGATCGTGTGAACGCTGCTCTTGAAAACGAAGAAATTATTAAGGGTTACATCAAGTGCCGCACTAAGGGTGGTATGATTGTTGACGTGTTTGGTATTGAAGCGTTCTTACCAGGCTCTCAAATTGATGTGAAACCTATCCGCGATTACGATGTATTCGTAGGAAAAACAATGGAATTCAAAGTGGTTAAGATTAACCAAGAATTCAAAAACGTTGTTGTTTCTCATAAAGCTCTTATTGAAGCTGAACTGGAACAACAGAAGAAAGAAATTATCGGTAAACTTGAAAAAGGACAGGTTCTTGAAGGTACAGTTAAGAACATCACTTCTTATGGTGTATTCATCGACCTTGGTGGTGTAGATGGTTTGATCCACATCACTGACCTTTCATGGGGCCGTGTAAGCGATCCGAAAGAAGTTGTTGAACTCGATCAGAAACTGAATGTAGTTATCCTTGATTTCGATGACGAGAAAAAACGTATTGCTTTAGGTTTGAAACAACTTACTCCTCATCCATGGGATGCTCTTAGCACTGAACTGAAGGTTGGTGATAAGGTAAATGGTAAAGTAGTTGTGATGGCTGATTATGGTGCATTTATTGAAATCGCTCCAGGCGTGGAAGGTTTGATTCACGTTTCTGAAATGTCTTGGTCACAACATTTGCGTTCTGCTCAAGATTTCATGAAGGTTGGTGATACAGTTGAAGCTGTAGTATTGACTCTTGATCGTGACGAACGTAAAATGTCTTTGGGTATCAAGCAATTGAAACAAGATCCATGGGAAAACATTGAAGAAAAGTATCCTGTAGCTTCTAAGCACACAGCAAAAGTACGTAACTTTACTAACTTTGGTGTGTTCGTTGAGATCGAAGAAGGTGTTGACGGATTGATCCACATCTCTGACTTGTCTTGGACAAAGAAAGTGAAACATCCTTCTGAATTTACTCAAATTGGAGCAGATATTGAAGTTCAAGTTTTGGAGATTGACAAAGAAAATCGTCGCTTAAGCTTAGGCCACAAACAATTGGAAGAAAATCCATGGGATGTATTTGAAACTGTATTCACTGTAGGTTCTGTACACGAAGGTACTATTATCGAAATGTTAGATAAAGGTGCTGTAGTTGCTCTTCCTTATGGCGTTGAAGGTTTTGCTACTCCTAAACATCTTGTAAAAGAAGATGGCTCACAAGCTCAACTTGAAGAGAAACTTGAGTTCAAGGTGATTGAATTTAATAAAGATGCTAAGAGAATTATCCTTTCTCACAGCCGTATCTTTGAAGATGTAGCTAAAGCTGAAGAAAGAGCAGAGAAGAAAGCTGCTAAGAAAATAGTTAAGAAAGAAGAACCAGCTTCTTCAATCCAAAACCAAGCTGCTTCTACTACATTGGGTGATATTGATGCACTTGCTGCTTTGAAAGAACAAATGGATTCTGAAAAGTAAAATTGTAGAAAATTCATATATAAAAAGAGTTGCTGCGAACTGTGGCAACTCTTTTTTTGTTCTGTATTATTTATAAGGTGTTGTTTTATTGATTAAATGGGGAATGGAGAAATTTGAACTACATATTTTAGGTTGCGGATCGGCTTTGCCAACAACCAGACATTTTGCTACGTCTCAGGTATTGAATGTTCGCGACAAGCTGTTTATGATAGATTGTGGAGAGGGCTGTCAGATGCAATTTAGAAGATCACGATTAAAATTCTCCCGATTAAATCATATTTTTATATCCCATCTTCATGGTGATCATTGTTTTGGTTTGCTGGGGCTTATCTCTTCCTTCGGTTTGCTGGGGAGAACGGCCGATTTGCATATCTATTCTCCAGCAGGTTTGGAAGAGCTGTTGCAGCCGATGCTAAAATTCTTTTGTGATAATCTACCCTATAAGGTGTTTTTCCATGCTTTCGAAACCAAACGGCCGACTCTGATATACGAAGATCGCTCGCTAACCGTTACCACTATTCCTTTAAAACACCGGATTGCATGCTGTGGGTTTTTATTTGCTGAGCAACCTACTCTTAATCATATAATCAGAGATATGGTTGATTTTTATGAAATCCCTCTTTATGAACTTAACAAGATAAAGAGCGGTGAAGACTATGTTACTGCCGATGGAACTGTTGTTCCCAATGCTCGCTTAACAATACCGGCCGATCCACCTCGAAAATATGCTTATTGTTCTGATACAATCTACAGAGAATCAGTGATTGAACAAATCAAAGAGGTTAACTTATTGTTTCATGAAGCGACTTTCGCTCAGAAAGAACAAGCTCGTGCGCGTGAAACATTTCATACTACTGCTGCGCAGGCTGCTACGATTGCTAAGAAAGCGAATGTCAAACAACTTGTGATTGGGCATTTCTCTGCACGATATGAAGACGAAAGCGTATTGCTTGAAGAAGCGCAAATGGTATTTCCTGAGACAATTCTTGCACGCGAAAACCTGTGCATCACGATTCCGCTATAGTATTTTGTTGTGTTAAAGATTTAAAATGTCTCTTTTATAAAGGCTAAAGATTCTATATTTGTACAATACAATTAATTGTTTTGCACCAAATGAAGAAATTTCTTTTTAGTATATGTTTCATGAGTCTGATTTCTTTGAACCTTACTTCTATTTATGGAGAGGAGAAAAAAACAGAAACAGCCCAACCTGATGCCGAGATTGTAATTACGTATTCCGGAAATGAACTCTCTGTGAAGAATATAGCTCCCGGCTCTTCCATTGATATATATACTGTCTTTGGTGTGAAAGTACTTTCTATACCAAGCGAATCTGCTAACAAGGAAACAGATTTAAATCTTCCTAAAGGATATTATTTAGTGCGGGTTGGTAATGTAGTGAAAAAACTTGTTATCAAATGATCTTTATAAGATAGAAGAAACAGTATCCATGACACTATTCAATGAGAAAGAAATTCTTGCTTTACTGCAGGAAGAAGATACGCAGAAAAAAGGCTTTGAATTGCTGGTAAAGCAATATAGCGAACAGTTATATTGGCAAATTCGTCGTATGGTTCTTTCTCATGAAGATGCGAATGATATACTACAAAATACCTTTGTAAAAGCTTGGCTGAATATTGATTATTTCCGGGCTGAAGCTAAATTGTCTACCTGGCTTTACCGAATTGCGTTAAACGAATCACTTACCTTTTTAAATAAACAACGGGCAACTACGCTGGTTGATATAGATGATCCCGAAGCCGATGTGATACAAAAACTGGAAAGTGATCCTTACTTTTCGGGTGATGAGATTGAACTCTCTCTTCAAAAAGCACTTCTTTCCCTTCCGGAAAAACAGAGAATGGTATTCAATTTAAAGTACTATCAGGATATGAAGTATGAAGAGATGTCGGAGATATTAGGAACTTCAGTAGGTGCTTTAAAAGCTTCTTATCATCACGCAGTGAAGAAGATAGAGAAGATTTTAGAAGGTACGGATTAAACCTTTGATGGTATAGAATGTCTAAATGAAAAGAGTGAATAGGAGGATAAAGATATGAAAGAAGAAGATAAGTTACTTAGAAAAGTGGGCACAACGAACCCTTTTACGGTTCCTGAGGGCTACTTTGAAAACCTTACTTCAGAAGTAATGAACAGACTTCCTGAAAAAGAAAAGACTGAATTTAGTGTGAAGAAGGTTACTCTATGGGATAGGGTGAAGCCGTGGGCATATATGGCAGCGATGTTTGCCGGTGCCGCATTGATTATCAGAATCGCTTCATCTAATCAAGGTACTGATAAATCTGTTATTACTGAAAAAGAAACATCTGAGGCTGTTTCCGATCAATACATAGATGCTGCGCTTGACCATTCTATGATGGATGATTATTCGCTTTATGTGTATCTGGCCGATGAAAGTGTTGAATAATTAAAGTACAGATATAAATGAAGAAGCTGATTGTTTTATTCTTCTTTGCTTGTGTTTCCGTATTACATCTTTTTGCAGAAGATGATGTGAATCAGAAACTTACGCCCGAACAGTTCCGGGTTAAGCAAGAAGCTTTTATGACTCAACATGCCGGACTTTCAAGTGAGGAAGCTACCTCTTTCTTTCCTGTTTATTTTGATTTACAAGATAAAAAGAAAGACTTGAGTGATCAGGTATGGAATCTATTAAGAAAAGGAAGAGATTCTAAAACGACTGATGAGCAATATGATGAGATACTCCGTAAAATATACGATCTCCGAATTGCTTCTGATAAATTGGAGCGGTCCTATTATCAAAGATTCAAAGGAATCTTGTCTCCACGGAAAATATACCTTATTCAAAGGGCCGAGATGCGTTTCCACCGAGAGCTGCTGAAAGGTGTGCAAAGAGGAGAGTGGGGAGGTAATAAGAATAAGTAACTTATATGATACAAATGAAGCCGGAAGTAATTCCGGTTTTTTTGTTTATAGGGTCTATTTTTTAACCAAAAAGATTCATTATATTGGATAAATGTATTTAATTTGTTTCTGTTTAAATGTCTTAATATGAAACACGTATGAAAAAGTACATTTTTATTCTATTGTTTATCTGTATTTCTGGCGCTGTGTATGCACAGCGAAAAGTCGTTGAGGTTGAAACAGAACCTACTTCTCAATCTGAAACGGCCAGAATGTTGAAACGTAAAGTGGCTATCGGTCGTTTCTCAAATGAAACGCAGTATGCTAAAGGGTTGTTTTATGATAAAGAAAATGACCCGATGGGGAAACAGGCCCTAGACATCTTATCGACACGACTTGCCGCATCCGACAAGTTTATCTTATTGGAACGAAATGACATCAGTCAGTTACTAGATGAAGCCAATTCTACAGAGAATGGCTTTCAGAAAATAGGCGCCGACTACATGATCATAGGTTCAATAACCCAGTATGGCCGCAAGAATCTAGGCGATGCCAAAGTCTTTTCTACCACTAAAACCCAAATTGTTGAGGCAGCAGTATCTATTCGTCTGGTGGATGTTTCTACCGGACTGATTATCTATTCCGACGAAGCGAAGGGGGATGCTGAACTAAAAACCAAAACAACCATGGGCATAGGCGGAAGAGCCGATTTTGATGCAACGCTGAGTGATAAAGCGATTTCTGCCGCTATTTCTAAGTTGGTTGAGAATATTATTAATAAGTGCACCAACAAACCTTGGAGATCATACTTCCTGACCTATGACTCTGATGCAGTGATTGTATCGGGAGGCGCTAGCCAAGGAATATCCGTTGGAGATGTTTTTGCAGTAAAGCTGAAAGGAAAGACTGTTAAAAACCCTCAGACAGGAATTAATATAGAACTCCCCGGGAAACAAGTGGGCAAGGTTGAGGTAGTGTCGGTAGCAGGAGATACCCCCGAAACGGAATACTCCATTGTTTCTTTTAAAGAAGGAGAAATTGACGGAACACAATTACGTAACTATTACATAGAGGAGATTAAACAATGAAAAACAAATGGATTCTAGGAGCTGTCTTTGGACTGGCTTTGCTTATGACAGGTTGCAAAGTGGGAAACGTAGCTTCCAGTCAGGGGCTGACCGATCAGGCGTATCTGTACTTTGCATCCAGCAATAAGTATGAGGAACCGGTCGTTGTGAGTGTTGACGAAGATGCAACGTTCGAAGCTCAAGTAGTAAAAGAAAAGAAATCAACGATAAAAGGCTTTACGTATGCCATAAGAACGGGCAAAAGACACGTAGTTGTAAGAAGTAAAGGTCAGGTATTGTATGACCGTACCGTGTTTGTTGCTCCCCAAGAAACGAAAAAAATATCATTGCCATGAGAAAATTACTATTCTTAGTTTCACTCAGTTGCATACTTGCATCGTGTTCTACCACCACCACACTTTACAGTTGGGACGATTACGTGAACAGCTCTTATAAATACTATAAGAAACAAACACCGGAAGCGGCTGCCGACTTGATGAAAACGTATGAAGACATTATCAATAATCAGAAGGGCACCCGAAAGGTTGTTCCTCCCGGTATTTGTGCTGAGTATGGTTATTTCTTGATTCAAAATGGCAAACAAGAAGAAGGTTTGGCTATGTTTACCAAGGAGAAGGAACTTTATCCGGAGTCGGCTGTGTTTATGGATCACCTTATTAAAAAGTTTACCAAATGAAAAAATATATATACTTGCTGTTGGCTTCAGTGATTTTAGCTTCTTGCGGAACCACTGCCACTACCACCCGTGGCGATAGTTATCCTAAAATGTATGCTGAAAAGCCTTTAACTATTTTAGTGATGCCTCCTATTAATAAAACAGTGAATGTGGAGGCCAAAGAATACTTTTATACATCCATGGCAATGCCTTTGGCAGAGAAGGGTTATTATGTAATCTCTCCTTTTCTGGCAATGGATTTTATGAAAAGTGAAAGCGCTTATGATAGTGAAATGTATATAGATGGTTCGCTAACTGCCTTTAAGAATGTATTTGGAGCCGATGTTGCTTTGTTTACGATCATCAATCAATGGAGTAAGTCGACCATTGGAAGCGTTATAACTGTCGATATTGAATACATTCTTAAATCAACGACTTCCAATGAAGTGTTGTTTACCAGAAAAGGTGTATTAAGTGTTGACACCAGTGTGAACTCCGGAGGAAATGCCGGACTTCTCGGGGCATTAGTCGATTTGGCAGCGTCTGCCATCAATACCGCTCTGACCGATAAAGTAATTGCTGCCCGCAGATGCAATACGTTTGTGCTGGAAGATCTTCCGGAAGGTTTTTATTCGCCTCAGTTCGGTGCGGATATGCAAGTTGGTGCCGGTGGTCCTGTTTTCTCGGGCACAGTGCAGCAATAAGATAGGAGCTAAAATACAAAAAAGTCGTTCATTATTGGAGAATATACAATGAACGACTTTTTTATATGGCTTATAATCCCAATTTCTTAGCTTCATCCCAGATCACATCCATCTCTTCCAGACTCATTTCTTTCAATTGGATTCCTTTCTTGAGCGTGTGCTCCTCCAGGTAGTTAAACCGTCGCAAGAATTTTTGATTGGTTCTTTCCAGCGCGTTGTCGGGGTTGATGCCGTAAAGTCGTGCCGCATTGATTACACTGAAAAGAAGATCCCCGAATTCAGCCTCGGCTTTGTCCTTGTCCAAGTTGGCTATTTCAACCTGAAGCTCACTAAATTCCTCTTTGACCTTATCCCACACCTGTTCCTTTTTCTCCCAATCGAAACCAACATGTCGCGCCTTGTCCTGCATTCTATACGCTTTGATGAGCGAAGGAAGTGCTGCGGGTACCCCGCTTAACACACTCTTGTTCCCATCTTTTTCTTTCAGTTTCAGTTGCTCCCAGTTATCGAGCACCTGTCCCACGGTTTCTGATTTCTCTTCGCCAAAGACGTGAGGGTGACGGTAAATCAGTTTGTCGCAAAGCTTATCGCATACATCCTTTATATCATAATCACCTTTTTCAGAACCGATTTTAGCGTAGAAAATAACATGCAGTAAAACGTCGCCCAACTCTTTGCAGATTTCGTTTTTATCGTCACGCATCAAAGCGTCGCATAACTCGTAAGTTTCCTCAATGGTGTTGGGGCGCAAACTTTCGTTCGTTTGCTTTCTGTCCCACGGACACTTCACACGCAACTCATCCAAAATATCCAGTAACCGCCCGAAGGCTTCCATCTTTTCTTCTTTATTGTGCATCTTTTCTTTGATTTATAATACTATTTCTTAAATGATCAATTTGAGTTTTCTCCCTCCATGAAACGAGGAGTCCCACTACCTCGGAATAATTCTTCCGTCCGCTTTTTATTTTGTTCCCTTTCAGGTAAAGATCGTAAATCCAATCCTGCATTTTACCCACAGCCGGGTTATACATCGCCATCCAATGTTTATACACACCCTCGCTTTGCGCCTGAATATCCGGCTTCACCGATTCCGCCAACTCCTTGAAATCTTTTTCGGGCAACAACCGTTTGGCATTATAAAGCACGTGGTTGAGCACCGAAAAATAGCCACTGTATTTAATGGCCCTATTGGCAGAATGCGTGCATACCTGGTACGCATAAAAATTAGCCTCGGCTTCGCTAGTTATTCCCCACAAATGAGCTTGTTCATGAGCATAAGTAGCAGCATATTCAACGGGCAACAAATTCTTATTGAGGTTGAACTCGCAGAAGAACGGTCCCATGTATCCTGTAATGCCAACGGCCGAACTCAGCCAGCTGAACATCATACTCTTCACCCGCGGCGAACTTTGGAACGGCTTGTTTACCCCCAATGAATCGGCCATCAACCGATATTGCGACGTTATTTCGTGGGCAATCTCCTTTTTATTGATGTCGTTCACTGGAACATACGCTTGGTTAAGCTCCACAATATATTCTTTTACGAATTCTTTAAAGCCCTGCGGTGTATACGACACGTAAGGCGTTTGCGTCCGAGCATAGAAATCATGTTGGGAATAATTCAATCCCCAGGAGAGATAGAACCAAACATAGATCCACGCCAGGAACTCTACTTCCAGACGCAACACTTTTTTCCAAGAAAACTTCCGGTATCTGCCGTAAAAGGGAAAGCAAATGACTGCCGTTATGCTGAGAGAAATGAACAAATCGCCTACAGAAAAAGGAATTCCGTGAGACAGCGAAGACAATAGTGCACCTATTACCGGATACACGGAACGGGCGTACACCTCCCCCCACGCGGGAATGCTTTGGACCATGAGCACCAAGCCCAAAAGAATACCCAGAACGATATACCTGATCAGTTGTTTCTTACGTATCATCCTTTTTCTTGTTAAGCAAAAGCAAAAGTACGCATTCCCGCTGCTTTTTTCTACTTATTTTTATTAATTTTGCGACCACTATACTATAAAACAATAGTATGCATGAAGTTGCAATAAATAATTAACAGATAAAATAAAATGGAATTAGCAAGCAAGTACAATCCTGCCGAGGTTGAGGAGAAGTGGTATGAATACTGGAACCGTCATCGTTTATTCAGTTCAAAACCTGATAGCCGTGAGCCTTATACCGTCGTCATTCCTCCTCCCAACGTAACCGGAGTGTTGCACATGGGACACATGCTTAATAATACCATTCAGGATATTCTGGTGCGCCGTGCCCGCATGGAAGGCAAGAATGCCTGCTGGGTGCCGGGTACCGACCATGCTTCTATTGCTACAGAGGCAAAGGTTGTAAACCGTTTGGCTTCACAAGGCATTAAGAAGACAGACCTGAGCCGCGAAGATTTCCTTAAACACGCGTGGGAGTGGACCGATGAGCACGGAGGCATTATTTTGCAGCAGCTCCGTAAGTTGGGTGCTTCTTGCGACTGGGAGCGCACTGCCTTCACGATGGATGAAGAGCGCAGCGAAAGTGTTTTGAAAGTTTTTGTTGACCTCTACAACAAAGGACTCATATACCGGGGCGTACGAATGGTTAACTGGGACCCGAAAGCGTTGACTGCCCTTTCTGACGAAGAAGTTATCTTCAAGGAAGAGCACAGCAAACTTTTCTACCTGCGCTACAAGATAGAGGGAGAAGATGGTTACGCGGTAGTGGCTACCACTCGTCCGGAAACTATTATGGGCGACACAGCTATGTGTATCAACCCCAATGACCCCAAGAATCAGCACCTGAAAGGTAAAAAAGTGATTGTGCCGTTGGTTAACCGCGTTATTCCGGTTATTGAAGACGACTACGTAGATATAGAATTCGGTACGGGATGTTTGAAAGTAACCCCTGCGCATGATGTAAATGACTACATGCTGGGTGAAAAATATAACCTTCCGAGCATTGACATATTCAATGACAACGGTACACTGAGCGAGGCTGCCGGACTGTATGTTGGTCAGGACCGCTTCGATGTGCGCAAGCAAATTGAAAAAGACCTGGAAGCAGCCGGCTTACTCGAAAAGGTTGAGGCTTATACCAATAAGGTGGGCTATTCCGAAAGAACCAACGTGGTTATTGAACCGAAGCTGTCTATGCAGTGGTTCCTGAAGATGGAACAAATGGCTAAAACAGCGTTAGAGCCGGTGATGAACGACGACATCAAGTTTTACCCGCCTAAATATAAAAACACCTACCGTCACTGGATGGAAAACATCAAAGACTGGTGCATCAGCCGTCAGCTATGGTGGGGCCACCGCATACCGGCTTATTTCCTTCCCGAAGGAGGTTATGTGGTAGCTGCGACTAAAGAAGAAGCGTTGAAAAAAGCAAATGCAAGATACATTGACCCTGTATTGACTATGGCCGACTTGCGTCAGGATGAAGACTGCCTCGACACGTGGTTCTCTTCTTGGTTGTGGCCTATCTCTTTGTTCGACGGTATCAACAATCCCGGAAACGAAGAAATAAAATACTACTATCCAACCAGTGATTTGGTTACCGGACCCGATATTATTTTCTTTTGGGTGGCCCGTATGATTATGGCCGGTTACGAATACGAAGGCAAGATGCCTTTTAAAAACGTGTACTTTACCGGTATTGTGCGCGACAAGATAGGTCGTAAGATGTCAAAATCACTCGGTAACTCGCCCGATCCGCTCGACCTGATTGCACAGTACGGAGCAGACGGTGTGCGTATGGGAATGATGTTGGCGGCACCTGCCGGCAACGACATCTTGTTTGATGAATCACTTTGCGAGCAAGGACGAAATTTCAATAATAAAATATGGAATGCTTTCCGACTGATTAAAGGTTGGGAGATTGACGAAACCGCATCGGTTCCCGAAGCTTCACAGAAAGCCATTCACTGGTTTGAGTCCAAACAAAACGAAGTGGCTGCCGAAGTAGCCGACCTGTTTGGCAAGTACCGCTTGAGCGAGGCATTGATGGCAGTGTACAAACTGTTTTGGGATGAGTTCTCTTCTTGGTACCTCGAGATGATTAAGCCGGCTTACGGTCAGCCCATCAGCCGCTCGGTGTATAGCACTACCTTGTGCTTCTTCGATAATTTGTTGAAGTTGCTGCATCCTTTTATGCCTTTCATTACGGAAGAGCTGTGGCAACAGATGTACGAACGCGAAGAAGGTGAAAGCATCATGGTTCAGTACTTTAAATTAGACACTTATGTGGATGTACCTTACGTGCGTCAGTTTGAAGTAGCCAAAGAAGTGATAGCCAACATCCGCAGCATTCGTTTGCAGAAAAATATTGCTCAGAAAGAAGAGCTTGAACTTCAGATATTGGGAGCCAATCCGGTAGCCGAATTCACCGCGGTGATTAAGAAGATGGCCAACTTGAGTGAGCTGACTTCCGTAGAAACAAAGGCCGAAGGAGCTGCATCGTTCATGGTGGGAACAACAGAATTTGCCGTACCTTTGGGCAATATGATTGATGTGGAAGCCGAGATTGCCCGTATGGAAGCCGAGCTGAAGCACAAAGAAGGCTTCTTGCAGGGAGTAATGAAAAAGCTGAGCAACGAGAAGTTTGTGAACAATGCGCCTGCTGCCGTGTTAGATCTTGAACGCAAGAAACAGGCGGATGCCGAAAGCATTATTGCTTCGCTCAAAGAAAGCATTGCTGCTTTGAGAAAACAGTAATATATTTGTTTTAGTTTATATACGGAGACGTGGGCTAATCTTTCGGGGTTTGTCCGCGTCTTTTTTTAGCACCCCAATCGTTGCCCCCGCAGCCTATCGCGAAATTAATTTGTTCTTCAACAAACTCTCGAAGGTGGCTTCCCTTAGATTGCGGGCTATGGGTATCTTGTGATTTTGAATCACTAACTGATTGCCTTCAATAGCCTCCACCTTGAGTGAGTTGATCACGAAAGACCGATGCACTTGTATAAACTGTGGCTCGGGCAGGTACTCCATTATCTTTTTCAGCGGACTATAGGCTATTTCCTTTGACGTTTCGGACTGTATAATGACGTAGTTCTCCAGACTCTGCACGTAGAGTATCTCATTGAGATTGATCTTCTTTAGCTGTTTGTTGTTCTTCACGAAAAGATAAGGCACCTCTTCCGCTGCCGGCTCCTTGGCCAATGCATCGCGCACCTTGTTCACTGCTTTCAGAAAGCGTTCAAACGAAACAGGCTTTAGCAAGTAATCGGTTACATTGAGCTCATATCCCTGCAAGGCATAGTGCTCGTAGGCCGAAGTGATCACAATTTGGGGCGGGTTCTTTAGTTGAGCCAGAAACTCCATGCCCGTTAAGTAAGGCATCTCTATGTCAAGGAAGATGAGATCAACCTCTTGTTCGGCCAATAATGTATTTAATTGAAGCGCATCCTCGCACTCACCAACCAGTTGCAGGAAGTCAATCTTCTCCACGTAGCCTTTGATGCCCTTGCGTGCTATCGGCTCATCGTCTGTTATGACACATTTTATTTTCATGGTTTATAGCTTTATTTTTAGTTCGGCAGTGAACACATCATCGGCCGGAGTAATGGTCAATTGATACCTGGCGGGGTACAGCAGATTTAAACGTCGTTTCAGGTTCTCAATGCCGATGCCCTGTTTGGTTTTCGTCGGCCTGCCTTTCCAGCTCAAAGAGTTTCCAACCCGGAAAGTCAGTTCGTTGCCGCTCAACTCAAAGCAGAAATTAATCCAGTATTCACCGCTAACATACTTGAACGCATTCTCTATTAATGGTTGAAACAGCAGCGGGTGTATTTCCTGGTTGTCCATTCCCTCGTCATAGAACTGGGTGAGCTGCAACCGTTCACTCATGCGCATTTGCTGAAACCGAATGTAAGCTTGCGTGTAATTCATTTCTTGTTTCAAAGTAACTGTCTTCTGAATATCATAAAGCTGGTAACGAAGCAATTCGGACAGCAGTTCAATGGAAGTACGCGCCTGCGTGTTGCCGGCTTCCGTCTGAAAGTAAATGGTATTCAGTGCGTTGAACAAGAAATGAGGATGATATTGAGATTTCAAGAACTTCAGCTCCATGTCGAGTTGTCCCACTTTAGTTTTTTCGAGTTGCAGGGTTTGCTCGTGATAACGGGCGGCTATCATATCGTTGCGTATGATGGCGTAATAGAGCAAAAACAGCGGTATGTATATCACGTTGGCAATGATGTAATCATTGATTCCGTTGCCCATATATAAGATGCCCGTCAATGATCCGATAAACAGAACGAGGTTTAGTACCACAAATAACCCCACAGTGAGCGTAAGGTATTCCTTAAAAATAAATGGCTTGGGCTGAGACAGCTTTTTGGCAATGGTGATTCTGATTCTATAGTCGAGCACATAGCAGAATAAAACGCTCACCCCAAGTGCTTGCAGGTGTTGCATTTTAGAATGTGCCCAGAAATCATCGTTCCGAGGCAAATCAGTAACCAAACGGATGAAGTTGAACATGACAACTCCAAGAATAAGAGGCGAGAGCCAGCGCATTACTTTTTTCATACGGATAGAGTATGATTCATATAAGTTTGGTCTTGAATACAAAAGTAACCAAAATAATGTGCCAAACACTTGACTTTGGTAATATAATGTATTATCTTTGTCATCATAATCTTATAGTATATTCAACTTATTATAGGCGCAAAGGCAGGAGTTCCAACTCTTGCCTTTTTTCGTTGGGCACGGTTCCATTTTTTGCGGAGACGGTTGCTTATTCCTGTTTGCACGGTAGCAAATGGTCCGCGAGAAACCGTGTTACGGCGAAGAGACGGTTTCTCATGACCCAAAAGACGGTTTCTCTTTTCAAATTGCTCGTTATCTTTTTCAAATCGGCCGTTATGTTTTTCAAAAAGTTGGTTATGTTTTGCCCAACTCTTCCCGATGATTCGTGAACCTGTTTCCATTCGTTAATAATATATAAACCTGCTCTTGACAAAAATCGGCCGAAAAGGGGAGGAGAAAGCTGTATTGGTAAAACAATTTCTACGAAGCAAGCCGGCAACTATTCTTTCGTGATATGCCCTGTTCGTTGCTTATAACTTGATTCGTTTACTTTCATTCGATTCGCGCTGCGGAGCGGAACTCTTAATGTTCTCACCGCGTTGCAGCTTATACGAGAAGCTAATTCCGATAGTAGCCTCTTTTCTTTCTTTGTACCGGGCAGGCTGCTCCACATTGATAACCCTTACACGGGTGTATCTGCTGCACAATATGTCGTTCAGGAATAAACGAACGGTTCCTTTGTCATGGAGTATACTTCGTGAAACGGCCATGCTTACAGACCACATCGGACTGATTAACCCTTGTCCCAAAGGCGTTTTTCCGTTCCAATAGCCGTTTAACTCCGCATTCCACTTGTCGGCGGGCTTCAAGTAGTTTCCCAAATAAAACAAGGGAGTCATTACGCGGTTATTCTGCTTTTTATGGTCGTATATCCAGGCGTATTTCTTATAAGTCAGGGTAGCGTTGCCCACCAATGTCCACCAACGGGTAGGGTGTAAATTGACGGCAGTCATCTTGATGCCATACGAATAATCCGACGACATGTTTAACGGATACACCCAAACACGGTTTCCGGCGCCGGCCAGGTAGCTTTTGCAAATGGGGTGACGAGTGTAGGCTCCGAAAAGAATCACTTTGTATCGGTTATTGAATAACAAACCCGTTTCCACTTGATGAGATATTTCTGGTTTCAGTTCCACGTTGCCCTGATCGTATAAATACTTATCGTTGATTGTAACAAAAGGATTCATGTCCTCATAGTTGGGACGCACAATCCGGCTGCCGTAGGCCGCGTTCAGTTTAATCGTCTTGGAAAGATTGTAATCGACCGATACATACGGAAAGAGGTTTCGGTAGCGCTTTTGGAAAGACGAGTCTCTGTTGGAACTGTACTCGTGCAACTGCCCCTTCACGTGCGTCTCCTCAAACCTGAGTCCCACTTCCATGTTAGCACGTTCGGCTATCTTCTTTTGCAGTTGCACGTAAGCGGCATAGATGTTTTCTTCATACTGGAAGTCTTTGTTCATATTCAGCTTGGGCGTCCATGCACCGTTATACTTGTCCGAGTAATTAGTTTCATTGTCGATGTTCACAAAAGAAGCCTTCACGCCGCCTGTTAGTTTGAGCGTTTTCGTTAAGACAAATTCCACATCACTCTGCGTTGACACAATATCAATGTTGTCTCTTAGTTTCCCTCTCAGCGTGTCGGCCTGTTCGTAGTTGCCCTGCCAATAATCATTGTACAGGCTGTTTTGATCCTGTTTGTCAGAAGCCCGGTATGACTGGAAATCAACAGAACCCGTCCACTGGAGTTTAGAAGTTACTTTGTAGCTGTAATCAGCCCCGCCTTGCAGGTTGGTTTGACTCAATTTGTTTTTATTCCAAGTCATCAATGTTGAGTCGGGCTCTGCTTTGACAGAAGTAAAAACAGAGTGCATTCGTTCCTTTCTAACCCTGTCGGTCCAATTTTTACTGACGTACGCACCCACCGATAAACGCGACGATAAGTCGTAATCCACCCTCGTGCGACCATAATATGACTTGTAATTATAAGTACGATGCGCATCCTGGTTCAAGATAACAGGCACTACGGGAGTTTGAGAATAATCAGTATGATCCCTTACTATAAACGTGGGATTGATGTCCGTCCCCTCATAATAAGAATAATTAGCTGATACGTTTAGCTTGTTTTTGCGTAATTGAAACATCCAGTTGCTGTTGCCCTTATTATACTGATCAAGCTGTTGACTACTGGCATGGAACCCAACCAAAAAACCTTGAACATTGTTTTTAGCCATTTCCACCTTGATGATTCCCGATTTGCCCGAGGCCTCGTAGCGGGAAGAAGGCATACTGATCAGCTCAATTTTACCGATGGAAGAAGCCGGAATGGCTTGCAGGTAGGTAGCCAGATTGCTTCCCGAAAGATAAGTCGGCTTGCCATTGAGCATAACAGTAGCACCGCTTTGTCCGTTCAGCAAAATGGTTCCGTCGTCCTTCACCTGCACGCCCGGTAATCTCTTCAGCGCATCAAACAAAGTCCCTTGCGAACCCAGTGACGAAGACGCCAGATTTATCACCGTACTCGACGATGTAAGTTCCATCTCAGGTTTCTTGGCCGTAACCGTCACCCCGGAAAGCAGGTAAGCATCTTCTTTCAAAAGAATACTCCCCAGTTGTTTCTTTTGGTCGGCGCTCAGGGAAAAAGCAATGTACTTGGTTTGAAACCCGATGCCCGATAGTTTCAGAATGTATTTCCCCGAATGAGAAATGCGGATATGGAATTCCCCGTTTCCATTCGTCACCCCTCCGGTTATATACAAGGAATCCGGCGCTTGCAAAGCAATCACCGTAATTTCCTCCAACGGAAGATTCTTCTCATCGGTAACCGTTCCGCTAACCGATTGAGCTGCCAATGGCAATAGTGCCATAAAGCCGGCACAAATGCATAAAATAACTTTGTTGACCATCATCTTTTTCTTTTTCAGCAAAGATAAATGCCCCGTTGCAGTCCATAAAATTTAGATGATGAATGGAATGTTTTCCTTGATGAATGGTATTTGTTGTATTATCGTAATATGGATTATTTATATTTGCCGGCAAACTAAAATATACAAAAGATGAAAAAATATGTATTTCAATGCGCTCTGCTTGTGTTGTTGGCAACTGCTGTTTCTGCCTGCCAATCAACCGTAGAGAAAACTCCGTTGGTACACGCACACCGGGGAGGTATGGCTTTGTATCCTGAAAATACGATTCCGGCCATGATTCATGCAGTTAGCATCGGTGCGCCGGTATTAGAGCTCGACTTGCACGTTAGTAAAGATCATCAGGTGGTGGTGTCTCATGATGCCTACTTTAATGCCGTGAAAGCTTATACTCCCACAGGTGATACGATACCCGAAGAACAAATGAAATCATACAAACTTTACGCCATGGATTATGATAGTATTTCTAAATACGATGTGGGCACGCACCCTAATCCCCGCTTTCCACAACGAAAAAGCCTGAAATGCAAAGTTCCGCTTGTTAGTGAGTTAATAGATAGTGTTGAGAATTATACCAAAACTCACAGTTTGCCGCTTGTTTCTTATAACATAGAGATAAAGTCGGATCCCTCCAAAGATGGAATCTTTACCCCCGATTACAAAACCTTTGCTGATTTATGCATCTCCGTCTTATTAACTAAGAAACTAGGTAACCGTTTGCTGGTACAGTGTTTCGACGTGCGCACCTTGAATTACCTTCATGAAAGATACCCCACACTGCGTTTGTCATACTTGGTTGAAGATCATGTAACTTCGTTTGATGAGCAAATGAAGCGACTTTCATTTACTCCGCAAGTCTACAGTCCCGAATATGATTTGGTAACGAAGGAATTGGTTCAGAAAGCACATGCTCGTCACATGGAAGTGGCACCATGGACTGTAGATAATCGTAGTGATGTTTTTCGATTGAAACAATTGGGAGTAGATGCTATCATAACCAATCAGCCCGACAGTGTGATGCATTGGCTGCATTAAGCAGCTTGTGAAAAAAGTAAGTTACAGATCATTTTTTAAATGTAAAAAGAATATTATTACCAATCTTGTTCTGTTACCGAATGCTTTTTATATCTTTGTTCAGATACTGTATTTCTAACTTTAAATAAATAACTCATGAAATGTAAAACGGCAATTGTATTGTTGGCTTTGTTGTGTGCAACTTCTGGCTTGAGTGATCTTTATGCTCAGAAAAAATCAAAGTTTGGTTCTTTTATTAAGGCGGTAACAGAGGTTGCAACAGAAGGAACCAAGTCAAAAGAGACTGTAAAGACGGATGCTAAAACAACGGAATCAGCTGTTGCTGTCACAAATGTGGTGGCTGAAGTTGTTGCTTGGAAACCGGGTCGACCGGTTTTATCTCCTTCCACGAAGACTGTGTTTGTAAATTCGGTAAAAGCTGATTGTTTCAGTGATGGAATGCTGCGCGTGACGAATACGGACAACTATAAATTTGGTTATTTTGATACGAAGGGTAACAAAGTGATTGATTTAGTTTGGGGTGGTTCAACTAACTTAACTAACCAATTTAGTGGAGGAGCTGCTACTGTAATGAAAGACATGAAGTATCACATTCTGCATAAAGATGGAAGTGTGATACAAATGCCTGCAAACATTACAAGAATGACCGACTTTTGCGATGGCATAGCTCTTGGAGTAAAGAACATGGGAGTCAGAGTGAAAGGTAAACTCGTTTATTTAGATGCTCAGGGTAAAGAGATCTTCCCAACCTTAGGCCAGACAATTGAAAATGCATTCTTTTCTTTTCCTCAATCACCCAGAAAAGTGTCTGAAGGGTTACGTGCTTTTATGGATGTAAACAAGAATCGCTGGGGATATGCTGATAAGACAGGGCGGATTGTGATTCCGGCAACTTATATGAATGCAGATGATTTTAGCGATGGCTTGGCTGCTGTTCAGTTATACGATGCGAATGCTTCTGGTAATTTAGGAAAATGGGGCTTTATTGATAAAGCCGGTAAAGTTGTAGTTGAAGCGAAATTTAGCGAACACCCCCTTTGGTTTGCTAATGGATTGGCTCCTGTGCAGAAGCAAAGCGGTAAGTTTGTCTATATCAATAAAAAAGGTCAGGTTGTGAGTGGCGAATATGACTCAGCTAATAGCTTCTATGCCGGTTATGCTTTTGTCAATCAAGTTTCAAGACCCAAGTATACATCGGTTATCGATACTACATTTACGGAAGTGCGTCGCACATCAGAAATGTATATTCCGTATGAACAAACAGAGATGGGATATCATTTTCAAGATAATGTAGCTTCTGTGAGACTAGGAGGTGATGGCTGTTGGTTGGTATCTCCTGATGGAAAGGAACTTATTAAAGGAAATTACAATGAAGCAATGTTCGGTTACAATAGTGGTTTGGCTCATTGTCAGGCTTTTGTAGGTGATCAAAGATATGATGGTTTTATAAATATCAAAGGCGAATATATATTTATCTTCAAAGACGAGGAATTTTAATCTATTTATAATTTAATTAAGTGAATAAGAAGCATCTTTCTGCACAGACGGAAGGATGCTTTTTTATTTATTAAGACTCCCGGCGCAACAAAATAACACGCCGAATGTTGATTTACTGATAACGTGACTAATTAACGTAATACGTAATAACAATTATGACGAAACGAAATCTGTTTTTGCTGGGTGTGTTGATCCTGGCGCAACTCGTATATGCTGGCAATTGGGACGACACCAAAGCGCAGGCAAAACAAGAAAACAAACTGATCTTATTGAAATTCTCTGGTTCCGATTGGTGCGGACCGTGTATTCAACTTCAGAAAGTGATCATTGACGATCCGGTGTTTGAGCAGTTTGCTCACGACAAACTAGTTCTGTTTAAGGCTGATTTTCCCAGACTAAAGAAGAATCAGCTTCCTAAAGAGCAGCAAGCCATCAATGATCAATTGGCCGAAACGTACAATCCTGAAGGAGAATTCCCCTGCATGGTTTTAATCGATGCACAGGGAAACACGTTGCGCAAATGGCACGGCTACGATAAGAAGCACACGGTGCAGGATTACATGGCCGACGTCAACGCTTTCATCAATAAATAAAAGATGATTCCTGTAAAGGTACAAACCCGCCTGATGGGGAACACGTTTGAGTTCATTGCACTGGCGCCCAACGAACAAATAGGCAATGAGCAGATAGCCGTTGGTGTCGAGGAGGTAAAGCGAATAGAAAAGATATTCACGACTTTCAGCGACAACAGCGTGACCAACGAGGTCAACAGAATGGCAGGTGTTTCTCCTGTTGAAGTGCCGGAGGAATTCTTCTGGCTGGTTTTTCGTGCTCAGAAGATATCGGCACTTACGCAAGGTCTTTTTGATTTGTCGTATGGTTCGCTTGATAAAGACTTCTGGAATTTTAATCGGGCAATGACTCAGCTCCCTCACCCCGATGAGGCCAAGAAATCTGTCAGCCTGATTGACTACAGAAACATTGTGCTGGATGCGCAAACTTGTACTGTTTTTCTGAAGAACAAGGGCATGCGTATAGGCTTTGGTGGGATAGGGAAGGGCTATGCAGCCGATTGCGCCAAACGGAAGATGATGCTGGCCGGTGTTGAAAACGGTATTGTCAGTGCCTCGGGCGACTTGAATGCGTGGGGTTATCAGGAAGATGGCTCTCCGTGGACGGTAGGCATTGCCAACCCTAATTTGAAGCACACTTTTTTTTCCACGCTTAATATTACTAATAAATCCATTGCTACATCGGGTAACTACGAGAAGTTTGTCGTTATTGATAATCAACTTTATTCCCACACCATTAATCCTCGTACCGGATATCCGGTGAAGGGCGTAAAGAGTGTTACCATTATTACAACGAATGCGGAACTGGCCGATGCCATGGCTACCCCTGTTTCTATCATGGGGGTGAAAGACGGATTGAATTTTATTAATCAGATTAAGGGCATTGAATGTGTCTTGATAGACGATGCAGACAAGCTTTATGTATCCAATAACATTAAATTAATTAAATGATGAAGTACGTGTTTTTTATAGTATGCGTATGCTTCACTCTTTTGATGATGGCTTCGTGCGTTAGCGTAAAACCTTATCAGAAAGCGAAACTCAATGATGCGGAGATGGTATTGTCCGGCCGTTCCATTGAAAAGTACGAGAATAATTTCTTAATGTACCGCGAAGGTGCTACCGGTGGAAACGGTGGGCGCACGGGCGGTGGATGTGGTTGTAACTAAAAGAGGGTATTCTAATGAAAAAGATAGTTTATACAGTAGCCTCTTTTATGTTCTTCATGAATGTGGCCAAAGCGCAAACAGATTCTGTTTCGCATCGCAAGTTAAAGATTGATGAGGTTAATTTTGTAACCAGCTACTATCATCAAAGTGGTGATCACTCTGCCGTTACGGGCGGTGTGGGTAGCGAAAACCTCAATGACTTTGGTAACTCAATAGACTTACAGCTTAGTCGATTCGATAAGAAACTGAATAAGCATACGTGGAATTTTGAACTGGGCGTTGATGTGTACAGTTCGGCGTCATCTGACAAGATAGATCCTTCAACCGTTTCGTCTGCTTCAAGCGGCGATGTGCGGTTCTCGCCTGCAGCAAGTTATCTGTTCGAGAATACTAAAAAGAAGTATTCATGGGGCGGTGGCTTGTCGTTCTCGCAAGAGTATGATTATACTTCCTTTGGTGGTAACATGGTTTATTCGAAGTCTTTAAACGGTGGCAATACCGAGTTATCTGCCAAAGCGTCTGTTTTTCTGGATACCTGGAAGGTGTTGCTCCCCGTGGAACTCAGAGGGGACAATATTGATAATAATAACTTTAAGTATAAGCAGGGCGACAGCGCTCCTCGAAACTCTTATAACTTAGGGTTAGGCATAGCGCAGGTGGTTAATAAAGAACTTCAGGTTTCTTTGTTGGCAGACATCGGTTATCAAACCGGACTTCTTGGTACGGCTTATCAACGTGTGTATTTTAGTGATAAGGGAACTCAGTCGTTCTCCGAGAAACTGCCCGATCATCGTTTTAAACTTCCCATCGGCTTGCGAGCCAACTATTTCCTGAGTGACAGGATTATATTGAGAAGTTTTTATCGTTTCTACACGGATAGTTGGAACCTCACGGCTCATACCGCTGAGTTGGAAGTGCCTTATAAAATAACTCCTTTTGTTTCCATCGCTCCGTATTATCGTTTCTATACGCAAAACGGTGTGGATTATTTTAAACCTTATGGAGAGCACCGCATGGCCGATAATCCGGAGTTTTATACAAGTGATTATGATTTGTCTAAATTCAACAGTAGCTTGGTGGGGGTTAACTTCAGATGGATGTCTGCCAAAGGAATATTGGGCATCAAACCGCTGAATGTGCTGGAACTGAGATACGGCTACTATAGCCGTAACGACGGACTAAAATCGCACTTGGTAACGATGGCTTTGAAGTTTAAATAAGCAGTGATTGCCAGGCAGGGAGTCTCTTTTCCGATCAATGTATTGGAGAAGAGACTCTTTTTGTATACATTCGTATTGTCAAACCAATCATAGCATCATGAAAAACATTATCTTCTCTCTCATTCTTCTGTTTTTGGCGCATAGCATGCCTGCCAAGGATGTGGATGGTTACTTGCCGCTCGATAAAAAGAATCCGGTTGCTTTTGGGGGTGATTACATTCGTTATCAAGGAAAGAAAATAATGCTGAATGAGCGTACTTTCTTTGTCGACGGGCGTTTAACGAAAGAAATAACCGATAAATATCCGTATGCTTTTTCTTCTTTTCAAGCGGCGGTTGGGCAACTGAAAGACGGTACGCCCGATGCTCCGATGACTATTTATCTGGCACCTTATGTTTACTGGATTGATAATCCGGATGATGAGGCGGTGCGTGTGCCTGCCGGCGGTGGTATTCCTTATGGAATGAAAGTGAAGTGTAACGGATTGAGGCTTGTGGGACTGACGAACAAACCGCAGCAGGTGGTGTTGGCGAGTAATCGGGGACAAACACAGGGGGCGGTTGGTAATTTTACCATGTTTCATTTTGTAGGTAATGACTTGTCGGTTGAGAATCTTACGATGGGCAACTACTGTAACATCGACCTGGTTTATCCGTTGATGCCGGAGCTTAACAGAACCCGAAGGGCCGATGCCATTGTGCAGGCGCAGCTGGCTATTTGTGAGGGCGACCGCATCATGGCGCGTGGGGTGCATTTTGTGAGCCGGCTCAACTCGTGCCCGTTGGTGGGAGGGAAGCGTGTACTGTTTGACGACTGTTATTTTGAATGTACGGATGATGCGCTTTGTGGTACGGGAGTGCATGTTAATTGCAAGTTGAAGTTGTTTAGTTCCAAACCGTTTTATGCTACGCAGGGCACAGGGGCGGTGTTTCTCAATTGCGACTTTGAGGTGGTAACGCGTGAAAGGCAGTACCTCACCAAAGTAGGTAGTGCGGTAACAATGGTCGACTGCCGGTTGCATACGGTTCAGTCTCCTTTATACGTAGGTTGGACGCAAGACCCCACACCCGATTTGAAGTGTTATCAATATAACGTGTCGCTCAACGAAAAGCCTCTTTTTATTAATAGATTAAAGCCAGCCAATACGGTAGACATGACGGGAAAGCGGGTGCTCGATGCTTATCGTTTGGTGCACAAAGGGGCGGTGGTATACAATACGTACAATTTATTGCGCGGTGCCGATGAATGGGATCCTCTGAAAAACAAGAAGACTATTGAGATGATTGGTAAGGCAACGGGTAAGAAGTATACGGCTGTTGCTACCATGCTGACTGTTTCTCCGCGCCGGTGCGAGTTGGAATCGGGGGTTAGTACTCAATTGCTTCAGGCGCAAGTTTTATTGTTTGGCAATTTACCTGCTAATGCAGAAACTGTGCATTGGAGCTTATCGCCCGAGGATGCCCAGATAGCTCGTTTACAAGTAAAGGAAGATGGTAGTTGTGAAGTATCCGGACATAATGATAACGATGAGGCGAAAACGATACTTGTTAACGCTTGTACCGAATCGGGCTTGCAAGGTGCTGCGGCTATCCTTATTTTACCTCGCTATCTGGAGGCGCCTGCTTTTACGAACTTGCCACGAATTGAGTGGAAAGAAAAAGGAATATTGACTGTGCAGTATGAATTAGACCTTGCCGGAAGGGTTGATGAATCTCTTATTATGTGGTATCGTTGCACGGATGCGAAGGGAAGTAATGCTGTACCGGTGGCCGTTTCACGATTAAATAAACCGGAGCAAACGTATCGTCTTTCACCCGGAGATGTGGGGTATTATCTTATGGCTTCGGTTGCTCCCAAGCATTTGCGTTGTCGTGCCGGGCAGGCTGAAAGTGTGGTGTGTGCTCAGGTGATTCGTACAACGGATGTGTCAGGGCGCGACTTTATGACTGATTTCAGGAATTTCCCGACTAATTATCAGCCGAAGATTATTCCTGGCTTTTGGACGGTAGATGGATTTAAACCTGCTGACACAGCGGCATTCGACTGGCAGCCGGATCCTGCCGGTAGTTGGATGTACGGTTCCGGAGTTGATGGGGCATCGGGTAGTTGGGGACTTTTACAAGCGGCCAAAGGGGCACGTTTATTGTATACTCCTGTGGCAGACAAGTGCGCGGGTATGGTTGTTTCTCTGCAAATAGATCCTTGCAAAACGGCGGGACAGGGTTTTGGTAGTGCAACGGGACAGTATTTGGATCTATATATTCAGTTTGACACACGCACGTTAACCGGTTACGGTTTACGCATTGTGCGCACTACCAAATATGACAAAGCGGTGGAATTTATACTGATGAAGTTTGTTAACGGAGTTGCTACTCCGCTGGCTGAGCCGGTGGCTTCCTCTTGTTATCGCTCCACTTGTAGCATTCGTTTGGCAATGGTGGGAAACAAACTGACCGCCCACGCTGAATCCAATGCGCGCACGGTCGATGTAACGGACCACCGTATTCTTCCGGTGGTAGATATGAGTGCAGTAGTGGAACCTTTGTCTTTTGCTGGAATGGGTATTCAACATACCGGATCCGTGGGTGCCAGTGCTTCGTTACTTAAAGAGATGAAAGTGGAATGGAAGTAACCCTTAAACTTAATTGTTAAGTAAGTCTTTCAGGAAAGTATCCAGTTCTTCATCCAGTCCTTTGAGCAGATCATCGTTTACAATAAGTGTGTCATCGTCAACAATCAGTAGCTCGGCAACGGTTTCTTTGTCTTCATCAACAAGTACAAAGTTGTAGGGAGTCATGATAGGTAGCCTGTCAAAAGTACCTTCTTCCTTTAACTTGCCCAGCAACGTTTGCAATATGTGCTGCATTTCTTCATAGAAATCATCACTGTCATCGTTCGCAAACTCTTCAATGCTAATGCATGCCAGTTCTTTATCTTCGTCATCGAATATAATGAGATCGCCCGAATTCTGATTCGGTTGCAGATGAATATCTGTAACGACGGATTGTTCCGGTAAGCCGGCGTATTTATTGACTGCTTTCTGAATAGCTTTTTCTATGGCAGACAATGACTGTTGACTTAGTTTCATAAGACTTTTTATTATTTGAGAGTCAAAGGTATAAAAAAAACAAATATGCTTCTCCGTTTTGATTAAAAATCATCTTTAAACCGGTCCATTTGCATGTTTAATTTGGCTATGTTCGACATCCGTTCTGATAAGTCGGACAAATACACGCTGATAGAAAAATAGTTGGGGAAGGTATAAATGCTTTTCTTTTCTTTCATTTTAGTTGTTGCTTTCTCAACTTCATCAGCTAGGTTTTGTGCTATGGTAGCCCATTCAACCGCTTGAGGTATGCTGTCTTGCATCTCATAGTAAAGGGCGCTGTTGAGTGCAGTCCTCATCTTTACTTTTTTACTTTTACTTTGCTGATATTCTTTTTGCCACAACTCAAATGCTTTTTCCCACTCTTGCTCACGAACGTATACTGCCGCATCACGCATATTAACAGAGCCGTTTGAATAGTAAAAGCGTTGGGAGGTTTTCCAAGAGGGAGTCAGCTTATTCACCGGAATGGTTCCGCCAAAATCGGAAGTTTGTCTAATGAGTTCTTCATCTTTAATGAGTTGTGCCATGGCTGAAGTTTCTGTTGAGGCGCCTTCTTCCCAAAGTATACTGTCATTGAGTACCAAGCTGGCCATTGCTCCGTTTCTTTTGGGCAGATAAGCTTTTACACTAGTAAATACTCGCGCATCGGTTGTTGCCAGAAAAACGTTCCAATCGGGCATAAACTTTACGGTTCTTACTGCCTTTATCTGAAGATTTTCTAAAGAGATGAGCAGGTCAACGTCTAGTTTCCGACACAGTTCTTCTACTTCACTTTTGCTCAGCGTGTTTTCCCGAAGTATCACATCATTGGCTCTTAAAGCAGAATCACAGATCACTACTTCGTTGAAATAGTTAGCATCGGCTAACCCGTTAGCCAACGATTCGGTTGCTATGGCTGCATCACCCCAAAAATACGTGGTGCTTTTTTTAATTTCATTGACCAGCAGTGGTTCTTTTTTCTGAGGAACGTTGATGATATTACTATCGGGCACTGCCGATGTGTTATTGACAACGGCAATTCGTTTCAGATTCGAAGGGAAACTGATTTCGGCCGGTACCAGGTAATCAATGGATAAGGTCTCCAGACTCTGGCAGGCGTTAAGGCTGAACAGAACAGACAAACAGATAAAATAGGTGCGTATCTTAATCATGGCATCAACAGATTATGTATTCCACAAAAATACAATTTCTTCTATTAATATGTATATAAAATGTTATTAATATTTATATAAACAAAGAACCCCGACAGAAGTTCTATCGGGGTTCTTAAGTTTATAAGGGGTTGTTATTCGTTACGACCGTGGCAGTTTTTGTACTTTTTGCCGCTTCCGCATGGGCAAGGATCGTTTCGACCAACTGTTTTCTCAGCTCTTACGGGCTCGCGTTTTACTTCGCGCGTGTCTTGTTGGGCTGCTGCTTGTTGGTGCGGATCAGAAAGGTCGCGCTTTTCTTCGCGATACTTACTCATGTCCTGACGTTCTTCAGCCGTAGCTTGTCTTAGCTGTTGAGGTTCCTGAACTGGAATTTGTCCGCGCATCAAAATGGAGATGGTTTGGTTATTGATCTTGTTCACCATGGTATCGAACAAGTTTACTGATTCCAGCTTGTAAATCAACAGCGGATCTTTCTGTTCATAACTTGCGTTCTGTACAGAATGTTTCAGCTCGTCAAGCTCTCTCAAGTTTTCCTTCCAAGCTTCGTCAATCACATGAAGTAAGATTGATTTCTCAAAAGCTTTCACCACTTCTTTGCACTCGCTTTCGTAAGCCGACTTCAAATTGCATGATATGTTATACATGCGTTTGCCGTCGGTTATAGGGATCAGGATGTTTTCGTACATGTGTCCCTGAGTCTCGTATACTTGTTTGATAACCGGATAAGCGATTTGAGCCAGACGTTCTGTTTTGCGTTTGAAGTTAGCCATAGCCACATCAAACGTTTTGTTGGCTAACTCTTCTTTCTTATTGTTACGAAACTCTTCTTCAGTGAAAGGAGTTTCCATGGCAAGGGTTTGCAACAGTTGCATTTGGCATTCTTCGTAATCAACGCTTTCGATGGCTGCCGCGCAACGATCCCATATCATGTTTACAATATCCATACCGATACGCTCGCCCATTAAAGCATGACGGCGTTTGGTATAAACCACTGTACGTTGTTTGTTCATCACATCATCGTACTCAAGCAAACGCTTACGGATACCGAAGTTGTTTTCTTCGACTTTCTTCTGTGCACGCTCAATGGAGTTAGAAATCATTTTGTGTTCAATCATCTCGCCTTCTTCAAAGCCCAGACGGTCCATAACACTGGCAATACGGTCTGATGAGAAAAGGCGCATCAAATCATCTTCTAGTGACACGAAGAATACGGATGAACCTGGATCGCCCTGACGACCGGCACGACCACGCAACTGGCGGTCCACACGGCGAGATTCATGACGTTCTGTTCCGATGATTGCCAAACCGCCTGCAGCTTTCACTTCTGCACTTAACTTGATGTCGGTACCACGACCGGCCATGTTAGTTGCAATGGTTACTGTTCCGCTGAAACCTGCCTTGGCTACAATGTCGGCTTCTTTTTGGTGTAACTTGGCATTCAATACATTGTGATCTATCTTACGCATGGTAAGCATCTTGCTTAACATTTCAGATATCTCAACCGATGTAGTACCTACCAATACCGGACGACCGGCATGTACCAATTGTTCAATTTCTTCAATGACAGCTTTGTATTTTTCACGTTTAGTCTTGTAAACGCGATCATTCATGTCAGTACGAGAAATGGGTTTGTTGGTTGGTATTACTACCACATCAAGTTTGTAAATGTCCCATAACTCACCGGCTTCTGTTTCAGCAGTACCCGTCATACCCGAGAGTTTGTGATACATACGGAAATAATTTTGAAGCGTAATGGTTGCAAATGTTTGCGTAGCGGCTTCCACTTTCACACGTTCCTTAGCTTCAATTGCCTGGTGCAATCCGTCTGAGTAACGGCGACCTTCCATAATACGTCCGGTTTGCTCGTCAACAATCTTCACCTGTCCGTCAATAACAACATATTCATCATCCTTCTCGAACATGGTGTATGCTTTGAGTAGCTGGTTGATTGTATGTACGCGTTCTGACTTGATGGCATAGTTTGTCATCAATGCATCTTTTTTCTCTAGCTTTTGTTCTTCGGTAAGTCCGGTCTCTGCTTCTAGGGCCGAAAGTTCCGACGCAATGTCTGGTAAAACGAAGAGCGTGTGGTCTTCTGAGTTTCCTGTAATCAAGTCGATACCTTTATCGGTAAGATCTACGCTATTGAGCTTTTCATCGATAACAAAATACAACGGGTCAGTTGCCTCGTGCATACGTTTGTTATTCTGCTCCATGTAAATTTCTTCCGTTTTCAGCATGCCGGCTTTAATACCTTGTTCACTGAGGTATTTGATCAGAGCTTTATTCTTAGGTAATGCTTTATGGCTGCGAAACAAAGCCAGAAAGCCTTCTTCCTGGTCTTTCTTGTTTTCGGAAGCAATTAATCTTTTGGCGTCTGCCAGGTATTTGGTGGCAAGTCCTTTTTGAACTTCGACTAAGCGTTCTACTAATGGACGAAGACCTTCAAATAGTTGATCTTCTCCTTTGGGTATAGGACCCGAAATGATAAGTGGGGTACGGGCATCGTCAATCAAAACAGAGTCGACCTCATCAACAATACCATAATTGTGGCGACGTTGTACTAAGTCTTTCGGACTGATTGCCATATTGTCTCTCAGGTAGTCAAAACCGAATTCATTGTTTGTTCCGAAAGTGATGTCGGCCATGTAAGCGCGACGACGTGCATCAGAGTTGGGTTGATGCCTATCAATGCAGTCAACACTTAGCCCGTGGAATTGGTAAAGAGGACCCATCCATTCTGAGTCACGTTTTGACAGGTAATCATTCACGGTAACAACATGTACACCGTTGCCTGTCAGTGCATTGAGGAATACCGGCAATGTGGCAACAAGCGTTTTTCCTTCACCGGTAGCCATTTCGGCAATCTTACCTTTGTGAAGTACAACACCACCAAATAACTGCACATCGTAGTGTACCATGTTCCAAAGAATTTCGGCACCTCCTGCCATCCAGTGATTTTGATAAATTGCTTTATCACCTTCAATGCGAACGAAGTCTTTCGTTGCTGCCAGTTCGCGGTCAAAATCGCTGGCGGTAACAATTATCTCTTCATTTTCAGAAAAACGTCGGGCGGTTTCTTTCACGATTGAAAATGCCACCGGAAGAACTTCGTCGAGTGCTTTCTCGTATATTTCAAGAATGTCTTTTTCTATTTTGTCAATCTGAGCAAAGTGTTCTTCACGAAATTCAAGTTCAAGGGTTTCGGTTTCTGCTTTGAGAGCTTCAACTTTTGTTCGTTCGGCTGCTGCCGATTCATAGATATACTTCTTGATTTCCTCTGTTTTTGCACGGAGTGCGTCATTGTCTAACTGGGCAACTTCCGGATAGGCTGCTTTGATTTTCTCTACCCATGGCTGAATTTCTTTCATGTCACGTGCCGACTTGTTGCCGAGGAGTTTACTTAAAAAACTATTAAATCCCATTTTATGTATTTTTATTATTTACTGATGAATATATGTGAGCGCAAAGTTATACTAAAATGCTGATTTATTTGCGCTTCACTCTTCCTTTTTTAAGAGGAATATTTACCGAATGCCGGTTAGAGGAGATGTTTTGCAACCGTTCGGGGCACGTATTCTGATCGCATGTGCGATGGTTGGAGCTATATACTCAACAGAGGTTGGTATTTCAATAATTTCAGGCTTTACTGAAGCGCCTAAAAGAATAAGGGGAGCAGGCGTGTTAGCTGCTCGGACAATGCGACTATTTGTTGCTTGTTCTTCAACAATGGTCCATCCTGGTAATACATCAATTAATAAGTCGCCCGAACGTTTTCGGTTGAATGCATTCCTTATTTTATAAATTTCCGGTGTCCATGCACCTAATAATAGTCTGTGAGCAGAATATACTTCATTAACACCACTAAATTGCACAAGGAAATCAGCTGCCTTTTCTTGTATGTCAGTAAGGTTGAGCTGTTTTTTCTCTATTAGCTTATGGTTTAGGTAAATTTGCTGGTTGTGATATGCTTCCACATATTGCCCTTCGCCGTATGTAGCCATCAGATAAATATTGAGTAACGCAGCACAGCGGTTGAGGTGGAACTCGCCTCCTGGTATGCGATATTTCCCGAAATCGGCAGTCTCGGGGTCGGTATATCCGGTGGATGTGATGAAAAGCATTACGTTATGTAAACCGACTTTTTGATCAAGCAAATCTAGTAATGCTGCAATGCTTTTATCAAGTCTTACATACGTATCTTGCATTTCAAGAGCGCATTCACGAGGACTTTTGTGATCGTAATTTCCGGCATAATAGGTTAGTGACAGAATGTCTGGTGTTTCGTCTTTACCAATGGTGCTGTTGGCAAATAACTCTGACGTCAAGGAGTTTACTTCATCGTTAACAAAGGGGCTGACAATGAATCGTCGATATTTGTTTTTTCGAGCATCATCAAATTTGTATTTGAACGTGTCCTGTACCCATTCGGCAGTCAGGTATTTATAGTTCTCTACCGGTAATGCCGGTGTCCATACCATATTGTCAATTCTGAAGTCAAGTGCTTTCCGATCATTATATTGGCTTACCCACCAAGGGAAATCGCTGTAATATGTTGTACCCGCCCATTTACCCGTATCATCGTTTAACCAAAACGCACCATTAGCCGCATGACCGGCTGCCAAAACGGCGGCTTCCCTAAATGGAGAAATGGCGTAGACTAATCCTTTACCTTGGGTTGCAATTTTAAGTTCATCAGTAATGGTTGAGGTTAACAATTTTGAAGGAGAAGTACTTTCATTGGTATAATTCCCCATAAAAGAAGCATCGTCAACGCAATTCACTGGGCGGAGAGACGATATATCGAGCCAATTATTAGCTATAATACCATTAGCAGACGGAGTAGTACCGGTATATATGGCAGCAATGGCAGATGCACGATCGGGTTGAGCAAATGAATATTCAACGTTACGATAAACTCTTCCCTCTTTCCATAACCTTTTCAGACCTTTTTCCCCATACAAAGCCGAGAATGCTTCCAGATAGTCAGTGCGGAGCTGGTCAATTGTAAGTCCTACAATCAGCTTGGGGGTAGAAGGAACCGACTGAGCCTGAAGCCCGGTGAAAGTAAGTACGGTGATGAGGGAGGTTAATAGTCCTTTCATTTGTTATGATTATATGCTAAAATGTAATTGCTTGCTGAACGTATCAACAAACTTAGGGCCAAAGGTAATACAGCTAAGTCAAATCTTTGAGGTATTAGGACCCAAAGCAATATAAATAGTGTTAAAACCACTGAATTTAGGATGTGATACAAACATTTTTGCTGTTTAATGCTCTTGTAAATAATGAAAGGAAGGGCAATAATGTGAAACGGATGAAAAATAAAGAGTAAATAATTGGGGCTTACAGTTGGGTGCTCGGAGAAGTTTGCTAAGAATGTAAGGATACAGCCGATGATCCCCGCACTAAAAAATAGTATTAAATCAACACCCCACATGCTTTTACGCTTTTTTAAGCCGTATATCGTAATTGATGTCACTAAGGTAAATAGGATGAGAGAGGCTTGCCATGGAGTAACTCCTGCAGCCTTGCCGGTTATGCTATCTTCTCTTTCTGGGATTATGTTTTGGGTGGTAAGGATTAACTTCTTTGAATAATTATTATTGGTTTTAATGACTGCACTTTCAAAACTACGCTGCAAATAGAGAGGTGCAAACATTTCCTGACGCAGCGTAATGGGTAAATCAGCTTGAGATCCTAAGCACAGATCAATACCAAAACGCGTCCACGGATAGTTCGCTGTGTACTCATGCACAATGTCTCTGAATGATTTAGACGAGATTTGGTTCTGATAATGAATTTTTCCATTGATAGACTCTTCTATGATATCTCTTGGTCGTGTTGCACAGTTATCAAAGAAGTAATTGTAGCGGTATACTCTGTTTTGAGGCCTGTAATTTTCCTGCAGTAATTGGAATAGCTTGTTTTTCTCATCTGAGGTTAAATTCAATATTTGTTCGTTTACACCTCGCTCTAAATATATATATTCGGATGCAAAATCCTGATAGCTGTTAACCCCCAATTCGTAGTCGGTTTCTCCTTTAATAAAACGCCATAGAAAATGAGGGGTTTTGAAGCTGAACATCCCATAATTAAAAACGATATCCAGTTTTTGTTGTGGATCTTGGTATCTGATTGCTGTATGGCCAAATAAAGAATAGACCTCATCTCCAGGTGCACATGTGAGCAAACTTATCCGTATGGAGTCTTTCTGATTCACTACGGAAGTTGAAAACATAACTCTGGCATTCAATAACAAAGCTAACAACAGTATACAACGGAGTACTTTCATATTAATAAGAAAAGATGTATTTTGCTGCAAAAGTACTTTTATTTGTAATTATATGCTTTATTCCTTCTTCTTTTTTTCATAAGAATGCATTATGTTAGGCTTTTTTTGAGTTACTTTGCAACCCGAAATATGTCTTTTACATGAATCTGATTATTGATATAGGAAACACCGTTGCAAAAATTGCTGTTTTTGAGGCAGAAGAAGTCGTTGAAGTATTTTATGCCTCAAACGATTCTCTTGATGTGTTGAAAGAGGTTTGTGATAAGTATCCTATAAGTAGAGGCATTCTAGCTTCTGTTATTGATCTGAATGATTCGGTTAGCCAGATGGTTTCCAAATTGAGTTTCCCTTTAATTACGTTAGATAGCAAGACTTTATTACCCATTCAAAATTTATATGAATCTCCCGAAACGCTGGGATATGATCGTATCGCTGCTGTAGTAGGTGCATATACTTATTTCCCTGGGAAAGATATTTTGGTAATTGATGCCGGTACGGCGATTACTTATGAATTTATTGACGCTAACGGCTGTTATCATGGAGGGAATATTTCACCGGGCATACAAATGCGCTTCAAAGCATTGAATAATTTTACAGGGAAATTACCTCTGGTTTCAGCTCAAGGAAAGTTGCTTCATATTGGCAAAGATACAGAAACGGCTATTCGGTCAGGCGTCTTAAAAGGAGTGGAATTTGAAATTCAGGGCTACATAGAGTCTTTGAAACATAAATATCCTGAACTTTTGGTTTTTTTAACGGGTGGAGATGAAATTTCTTTTGATACGAAATTAAAAAGTATCATCTTTGCAGACAGATTTTTAGTTCTGAAGGGATTAAACAGAATATTAAACTATAATAATGGTAGGATATAAAACGTACTTTTGTGTTTTTTGCATAACGCTATTGCCTATATTGGCTGTAGCTCAAAATAATACAAATTCTCCTTACACTCGATATGGTTTCGGACAATTGTCTGATCAAAATTTTGGAAATAGTAAAGCGATGGGGGGTGTTGCTTATGCACTACGTGATCCTTACCATGTTAATGCCATGAATCCAGCCTCTTATTCGGCTGTTGATTCGTTGACTTTCATCTTTGATGGAGGTCTAACTCTCCAAAATAGTAACTTTAGTAATGGAGAAACAAAGATTAATGCTAAGAACTCAAGTTTTGATTACATAGCTATGCAATTCCGTTTACATCCTAAATTAGGAATAAGCGCGGGGTTGTTACCCTATTCAAATGTGGGTTATAGTTTGAATAAAATAGATAATACTGGAAATTCAGACACTTATAATACTGTTACTTATAATGGTGAAGGAGGTTTTCATCAATTGTATGTTGGTGCCGGATACAAGATTCTGAAGAATTTGTCGGTCGGAGCTAATTTATCCTATTTTTGGGGAAATGTGAGTCGTTCGTTTACTGTTGAGTTTCCTACTAACCCCAATGCATCTAGTGTGAAAAAGCTGGATTATTATTCGGTAAAGGATGTTAAGCTCGATTTAGGTGTGCAGTATACTTATAAATTGGCTGATAAGAAAGACTTAACTCTTGGCGTAACCTTTTCTCCGGGAAATGATTTGAATAATGATGCTTATGTTGAAAATACAACAGGATCTGTAGTTACTAGAAAAGATACATTGTTGAGCATGGGCTTGCCAAATACATTTGGAATAGGTTTAGCTTATACATATGATAAAAGACTGACTGTCGGTTTGGATTACACACTTCAGAAATGGGGAGATGTAACTTATCTTGATGAACAAAACGTATTGGCTGATAGATCTAAGATTTCTTTGGGATTGGAATATTTGCCTAGCAATACAAGCAGTAATTATTTGGCGCACATAAAATATAGATTAGGAGCTTATTATTCAGAACCATATTATAAAATAGAAGGTAAAAGAGCTGCAAGAGAATATGGAGTAACGGGTGGATTTGGTATACCTTTTTCTAGAAATCGCTCTGTATTAAGTATCTCTGCACAATATGTCAGAGTAGAAGGTCTAAAGCAAAATCTTCTGAATGAGAATTGTTTGAGGTTTTCTGTCGGTTTGACATTTAATGAAAGATGGTTTTTCAAGAGAAAAGTTGATTAAAAGAAATTATAAACTAAAAAAAATATAACAATGAAAATTAAAACGCTTGTGGCTGTGTTGTTTCTTTCGACAGGAGCAACGAGTGCTTTAGCACAATCAACTGACAGTATTTGTAATGTAAATAGTAGTATTTCTCATGAGGCAGTAAAAGCAGGAAATTACAAAGATGCTTATTTGCCTTGGAAAGCTGTTATGAAGGATTGTCCGCTTTTGCGCTATTACACTTATTCAGACGGGTTTGATATTTTGAAGTATTTTCTGACTACAACCAAAGGTAAACCTGAATACGATAAATATTTCGAAGAGTTGATGGGAGTTTACGATCAATTAATAAAGTATACTCCTGATTTGCAGGCAAATATTCGTGGTGTTCGTTCAGCTGAAAAAACACTTGCTCTGAAAGCTATTGATTATTTGCAATTTGCCCCTAAAGCAGATCCAAATGTGGCGTATGAATGGTTAAGTAAATCGGTTAATGTCGAGAAATCTGAATCATTGGCTGCTGTACTATTTTATTTTTTGGATTCTTCCATGAAGAAGTTTCAAGTTGATGCTGTTCATAAAGAACAATTCATTCAAGATTATTTAAATGCTTCTCAGTGGGCTGATGATGCTATCGCTGCTGCTACAAAAGAAAGCATTAAGAAAGATTATCAACTAGTAAAAGATAACTTAGTAGCTTTGTTTATTAACAGTGGAACTGCAAGCTGTGAGTCTTTACAAGAAATTTATGCTCCAAAGATTGAAGCAAACAAAACGGATCTTGCTTATCTCAAAAAAGTGATTGATATCATGAAAATGATGAAATGTACTGAACAGGAAGCTTACTTTAAAGCATCATTCTATTCTTATAAAATAGAACCAACTGCTGAAGCTGCTGCAGGATGCGCTTACATGTCTTTCAAGAAAGGTGATACTGATGATGCAGTTAAGTTTTTCGATCAGGCTATTCAGTTAGAGCAGGATAATAATAAAAAGGCAGACTATGCTTATGCTGCTGCTGCGGTCTTGGCTTCTGTAAAGAGACTTTCTCAGTCAAGAAATTATGCACAGAAAGCAATTTCTTACAGAGATAATTATGGTGCTCCTTATATATTGATTGCTAATTTGTATGCTACTAGCCCTAATTGGAGCGATGAACCCGCATTAAATAAGTGCACTTATTTTGTGATTCTTGATAAACTCGCAAGAGCGAAAGCTGTTGACCCAAGTTGTGCTGATGATGCTGACAGACTGATTTCTACTTACAGACGTCATGTTCCTGCCGCTAATGAGTTGTTTATGCTTGGATATAAGCAAGGTGACAGAATTACTGTAGGAGGCTGGATCGGTGAATCTACTACCATCAGATAATATGTGGTTCAAACAAAATAGAATTTTTATTCATCAATTTATAAGCATAACAATTGTCTTTGGGGCAATTGTTATGCTTGTTTTATTATCTTCCTGCTCAGGGGAGAAAAAACAACTGGCAGAAGCCATTAAAGAACGTGATTCTTTACCTTTAATGGATACACGCGGTGTTACAACCCTAATATCAGACTCAGGTGTAACTAGATATCGTATAAAAACCGATGAGTGGTTGATTTATGATAAAAAACGTCCTTCTTATTGGGCCTTTGAGAAAGGTGTTTATCTGGAAAAATTCGACTCTTTACTTCATGTTGATGCCAGTATTAAAGCTGATACAGCTTATTATTATGATAAACAGAAACTTTGGAAGTTATCGGGTCACGTTGCCATAAAGAATCAAAAAGGAGATAAATTTAATACCGAAGTACTGTATTGGAATGAAGCGACTCAAAAGGTTTATTCAGATAAATTTATCCGCATTGAACAAACAGACCGAATTATCACAGGTCATGGATTTGATTCTAATCAACAAATGACACTTTATACTATACGCAATATCGAAGGCATTTTCTATGTTGATGAAGACGCCAGAAACGACTCTTTGAAAAAATAACAAATGGACTTTTTCTTTTACCTACTTCTTACAATGGCTTTTTCTGCGTTCTTTTCCGGAATGGAAATAGCTTTTGTTTCTGTTGATAAACTACGTTTTGAAATGGAGAAGGGTACTGGATTGGCTTCCCGAATCCTTTCTTTCTTTTACCGCCACTCGGATAATTTTATTTCTACTATGCTAGTGGGTAATAACATTGCACTTGTGGTATATGGTATACTCATGGCGCAGTTAATTGAAAAGAATTTATTGGCGGGCCGAATAGATAACCATCTCTTATTACTTTTTACTCAAACTCTCATATCAACCCTCATCATACTTGTGACGGGGGAATTTCTTCCCAAAACTTTATTTAAGATAAATCCCAATCGGATGCTTCGTGTATTTGCTTTGCCTTTGTTTATATGTTATGTCGTTTTATATCCCATTTCCTTATTGAGCTCAGGCTTGTCTTATTTGCTGTTACGATTATTGGGTCAGAAGATAACAAAGTCAGCTTCTGCTAAGGCTTTTACAAAGATAGATCTTGATTATTTTGTCCAATCAGGTATAAGCAATGCTTCTAATGAAGATGATTTGGATACTGAAGTCAGAATATTCCAAAATGCGCTTGACTTTTCTTCTATAAAAATACGCGACTGTGTTGTTCCCCGTACTGAAATTGTAGCAGTTGATATACATACCTCGTTGAATGATTTGAAAACACTTTTTGTAGAGTCGGGACTCTCGAAAATTATTGTGTTTGATGGAAATATAGATAATATTGTTGGGTATATTCATTCATCAGAGATGTTTAAACAATCAGATGATTGGTTGAAAAGCGTGAAAGAGATTCCTATTGTTCCTGAAACAATGGCTGCAAATAAATTAATGAAATTATTCATGTTGCAGAAGAAGACTATTGCTGTGGTCGTTGATGAATTTGGTGGAACATCCGGTGTTATTTCTTTGGAAGATTTGGTCGAAGAAATATTTGGAGATATTGAAGATGAGCACGATAACAGTTCATATATCTGCAAACAAATTACAGAAAATGAATATGTGCTTTCGGGGCGTCTAGAAATAGAGAAGGTAAACGACATGTTTAGCCTGAAATTGCCGGAGTCCGATGACTATGTAACGATTGCCGGCCTCATTCTGAATACATATCAGAGCTTCCCCAAATTACACGAAGTAGTTCATTTGGATAATTATCAGTTCAGAATTATTAAAATGACGGCAACTAAAATAGAATTAGTAAGACTCAAAATCATCGATTAATCAATATTAGCTCTATTTTTTCGGTTATTAAGTGGTGTATATTAGCATTTTTTGTATCTTCGTGCGCTAATAATAAATACTGTGGAAAATAATAATAAACATAAATCATATTAATTAAGATGGCAACATTACAAAACATCAGAACCAAAGGACCTTTATTGGTAATTGTTATTGGTTTGGCATTGTTCGCTTTTATAGCGGGTGATGCATGGAAAGTTCTTCAGCCTCATCAGGCACAAGATGCCGGTGAAGTAAATGGTGAAGCTCTTTCTGCTCAGGAATATCAAGCGATGGTTGAAGAGTATACTGAAGTTGTAAAATTCTCCAGTGGAATGAAATCACTTGATGATGAACAGACAAACCAGATAAAGGACGAGGTATGGCGTAGCTATGTTAATAACAAGTTAATAGAAAACGAAGCCAAAAAATTAGGGTTAACAGTCTCAAAAGCAGAGATACAAGCTATTATTGATGCAGGTGTGAATCCAATTCTTCAACAAACTCCATTCCGCAATCCACAAACCGGTGCATTCGATAAGGATATGTTGAAGAAGTTCTTGGTTGACTATGCCAAGATGGATAAGAAACAAATGACACCTCAATACTTAGAGTATTATGAGTCTTTGCATAAATTTTGGAGCTTTATTGAAAAGAGCCTTACTCAAAGTCGTTTGGCAGAGAAATATCAGGCTTTAGTTACGAAAGCTTTATTTTCAAATTCGGTTGAAGCACAAGCTGCATTTGACGCGCGTGTGAATCAAATGGATTTGTTGTTAGCGGCAGTACCATATTCTTCAATTGTTGACTCAACAGTTGTTGTGAAGGACTCTGAAATTAAAGACCTATATAACAAAAAGAAAGAGCAGTTCAAACAGTATGTTGAGACACGAGACGTGAAGTATATTGACGTACAAGTTACTGCTAGTGCAGAAGATAAAGCTGCTATACAGAAAGAAGTTGCAGAATATACTAATCAGTTAGCTGCAGCTGACGTTGATTATACCTCTTTTATTCGCACAACGGGTTCAACATATCCTTATGTTGATATACCTTATACAAAAAAAGCTCTTCCAACTGATATTGCAGCTCGTCTTGATTCAGTTTCCATGGGACAAGTGTATGGCCCTTATTATAATGCAGGCGACAATACGATTAACTCTTTCAAAGTGTTAGCGAAAGAAGCTGCTGCTGATTCAGTAGAGTTCCGTCAGATTCAAGTTTTGGCAGCCGATGCTGCAAAAACAAAAGTACTGGCTGATAGCATTATGGGTGCATTAAAAGCTGGTGGTGATTTTGCTGCTATTGCTAAAAAATATGGTCAGACAGGTGACGCTAACTGGATGTCTTCTGCTAATTATGAGAACGCTCAGGTTGACGGAGACAATCTTAAGTTCCTTAAAGCTGTTACTTCTTTAGGAGTGAATGAATTGACAAACTTGTCGCTTGGTCAGGCTAATGTAATTTTGCAAGTTACTAATAAGAAAGGTGTTCAGGATAAGTATAAGGTAGCCGTTATTAAACGTGCCGTTGAGTTCAGTAAAGACACCTATAACAAGGCTTACAATGATTTCAGCCAATTTGTTGCTACCAATCCTACTCTTGATAAGTTGACTGTTAATGCAGAAGAGGCTGGTTATAAATTGCTTGAAAGAAAAGATCTTTATAGCTCGGAACACGGAATTGGCGGTGTTCGTGGTACCAAAGAAGCATTGAAATGGATTTTTGCTGCTAAACAAGGAGAAGTTTCCGGATTATATGAATGCGGTGAAAGTGACCACATGATGGTTGTTGCTTTAGCTGGTGTAACGGAAGAAGGATATCGCTCTGTCGATCAAGTAAAAGATCAACTGAAAGCAGAACTGATCAGAGACAAGAAAGCCGAGAAGCTTATTGCACAATTAGGTGGCGTTAAGGCTTCTTCAATTGAACAGTTCAAATCGGTTGCTAATGTAGTAACAGACTCTGTAAAACACGTAACTTTTGCGGCTCCGGCTTACGTAGCAGCTTTGCGTAGCAGTGAACCATTAGTCGGAGCTTATGCTTCGGTAGCACAATTGAATCAAGTAAGTGCACCTATCAAAGGTAACGCAGGCGTATTTGTTCTTCAGGTTTTTGCAAAGGAAAAATTGAATGAGAAATTTGATGTAAGAGCTGAAGAAAATACAATAGAAAGTATGCATCAACGCATGGCTAGTCGTTTTGTTAACGATTTGTATTTAAAAGCTAACGTAAAAGATAAACGATATTTGTTCTTCTAAATATCGGTAATTATATAAGGAAAAGTGGTACAGGGAACTGTGCCACTTTTTTTGTGTCCTTTCTTTAACTACGTTTTCTTCCATATATATGTCGTACTTTTAGTATTATTCCTTATTTTTGCATACAATATACGTATTATCAGATTTATGGATAAAAGATTTTTGTTTGGGTTGACTTTGTCTGAACTTCAAGGAGTCGTTAAAAGTTTAGGAATGCCTGCTTTCGCTGCAAAGCAAATAGCTTCTTGGTTGTATCAGAAGAAAATTGGTTCTATTGATGAAATGAGTAATTTGTCATTGAAACATAGAGAGTTACTCAAGGAAGAATACGAGATAGGTCTGCACGAGCCGGTGGAAGCGATGCGCTCTGTAGATGGTACTATAAAGTATTTGTATCAAGTAAATGGAAACCACTTTGTGGAAGCTGTCTACATTCCCGATGATGAGAGGGCTACTTTATGCGTATCGTCGCAAGTGGGTTGCAAAATGAATTGCAAATTCTGCATGACAGGTAAACAAGGTTTCTCTGCCAACCTCACGGCCGGTGATATTCTCAACCAGATTCATTCGTTGCCCGAGAAAGAAGAGCTGACCAATATTGTGTTTATGGGAATGGGAGAGCCACTGGATAATATTGACGAAGTATTGAAAGCCATCGAAGTAATGACTTCATCGTACGGGTATGGATGGAGCCCTAAAAGAATAACGGTTTCAACATGCGGGTTGAAAAAATCATTCAGGCGTTTCATTGATGAATCCGATTGCCATCTGGCTGTAAGCTTACATTCTCCGCTTTCTGCTCAAAGAGCCGAACTGATGCCAGCCGAACGTGCTTTCTCGTTGTTAGAAATTGCAGATATTCTCAGAGAATACGACTTCTCCAAACAGCGTCGCCTTTCCTTTGAATACATTGTTTTCAAAGGAGTGAATGATTCTTTGGTGTATGCCAAAGAACTGTTGAAACTGTTGCGTGGAATAGATTGCAGAATTAATCTGATTCGTTTTCATGCCATTCCCGGAGTTGCGCTTGAAGGTGCCGATATGGAAACAATGACAGCCTTCCGCGATTACCTTACTTCGCATGGATTGTTTACAACAATAAGAGCTTCCAGAGGAGAAGATATATTTGCAGCCTGTGGTATGTTATCGACTGCAAAACAAGAAGGACTGAAATAATATTAACATAATTTGTCGCACAACATGATTTAAATCTACAGTTATTCTGTAGATTTGTGAAAAACATAATACCTATCAACATGAAAAAGTACTTGTTATATTTGTCGGTAGCCCTGATGGCTATAAGTTTATTCTCCTGTAAAGGGAATAAAGGGATCATGACACCTACTTCCAGTGGTCGTCCGTATGAACTTTTAGTGGTTGTTGACCATGATTTGTGGGAAAGGCCGGCAGGTAGAGCCTTGTTTAATGTACTTGATACCGATGTTCCGGGATTACCCCAGTCAGAACGTTCGTTCAAAATCATGTATACAGCTCCCAGAGACTATGACACTACACTCAAGCTGATTCGCAATATTATTATTGTTGACATACAAAAAGACGTGTATACGCAAGCCAAGTTTAAATACGCTCGCGACGTATATGCTGCTCCGCAGATCATTTTAACCATACAAGCACCTAATGAACAAGAGTTTGAGAAATTTGTGAATGAAAATAAGCAAGTACTTCTTGACTTCTTTACCCGTGCCGAAATGAACCGTCAGATAGCCGGCCTAGAAAAGAAACACAATGATTATATTTCTACTAAAGTAGCCTCTATGTTTGATTGTGAAATCTGGTTACCGGCTGAACTTACCGGATCTAAAGAAGGCGATAATTTCTTTTGGGCAGCCACGAACACAGCCACAGCCGATCAGAATTTCGTGATGTATTCATTTCCCTACAAAGACAAAGACACCTTTACGAAAGAATACTTTATACACAAGCGCGACTCTGTGATGAAGAAGAACATTCCCGGTTCCAAGGAAGGAATGTACATGACAACAGATTCGGCCATGGTAACCGTACGCCCCATTGATGTGCACGGAGACTATACGCTTGAAGCTCGCGGGTTGTGGCGTGTAAAGGGCGACTTTATGGGAGGACCTTTTGTTTCGCACATGCGTTTGGATAAAGCAAATCAGCGTATTATTGTAGCTGAAATCTTTATTTATTCTCCGGAAAAACTTAAAAGAAACCTGGTACGCTTAATGGAAGCCTCTTTATATACATTGAAATTACCCAATGAAAAGAAGCAAGGCCAGATTCCATTAAAAGTGAAAGAAGAAAACTAAATTAAAACATTATAATAAATGGAAGACAATAGAATCAGAGTCGGCATTACGCAAGGCGACGTTAACGGAGTAGGTTATGAAGTGATTCTCAAGACCTTCTCTGAACCGTTGATGTTGGAACTGTGTACGCCTATTATATATGGTTCGCCCAAAGTGGCAGCTTATCACCGCAAATCACTCGACATCAACGCCAGTTTTAGCATTGTTAACTCGGCAAGTGAAGCCGCACCTAACAAACTGAGCGTTGTGAATTGCTCGGATGATGAGGTGAAGGTTGAGTTTTCAAAGGCCGATCCCGAAGCAGGTAAAGCTGCACTTGATGCATTAGAAAGAGCCACTGAAGAGTATAAACAAGGTCTCATTGATGTCATTGTAACCGCGCCCATTAATAAACACACCATACAATCGGAAACGTTCGACTTTCCCGGTCATACGGAATACATTGAAAGGAAGTTAGGCAATGGTGCCAAGTCGCTGATGATTCTGATGAAGGATGATTTCCGTGTGGCACTTGTTACCGGACATATTCCGGTTAGTCAGATTGCCTCGACTATAACCAAAGACCTGATCAAAGAAAAGATTGCTATCTTCAATAAGTCACTGAAACAAGATTTCGGCATAGGCAGACCACGTATTGCGGTCTTATCCCTTAACCCACATGCCGGAGATGACGGTTTGCTGGGAAAGGAAGAGCAAGAAATAATCTCTCCCGCATTGCAGGAAATGAATGACGAAGGAGTTATTTGTTACGGCCCTTATGCTGCCGATGGTTTCATGGGTTCTGAAAATTACATGCGCTTCGACGGAATACTGGCTATGTACCACGATCAGGGATTGGCTCCCTTCAAAGCATTAGCAATGGACGAGGGCGTAAATTATACCGCCGGACTTCCCGTTATCCGCACATCACCTGCTCATGGCACTGCGTATGACATTGCCGGACAAGGTATTGCCAGTGAAGATTCCTTCCGTAAAGCCGTTTACGTAGCACTGGATATTTTCCGTAACCGTTGTCGGGATAAAGAAGCACGCGTCAATCCGTTGCGGAAACAGTATTACGAAAAACGTGATGATAGCGATAAACTTAAATTAGATAGCATTGATGATGATATGTAAATAGCATATTCAGACCAGATGCCAAGAAATAAAAAACGCTTTTAACCGGATAAACCCGTTAAAAGCGTTTTTTGTTTGTACCCCCACGCGGAACACACAGTTCCTTATCGCGCCGCTAAATCATCATATAACTTTTGTAGGAAAGCCTTTCCCTTTTCTAAGTTTTTTCCTGTTGCCCGTCCCGTGTCAGACACCACTTTATTCCCCTCACAATTAAAGACCACCGCATTGTCTTCGGTTACCATGCCAAACATATTGGGGAAAGTAAAATAAGCAAAGTGAGGCGAAGCCGGATTCATTATGTTTTTGCTGAATGCAAACTCATCATGCTTCATTTGCAGTTGACTTAACAGCGTGGCAGCCAAATCAATTTGCGATGCATAGACAGACACTTTGGTAGGTTGCTTCACCGCCCCGCCTATCAGAATCAAAGGAATCTGATACCTTTCGACAGCGAAATCACTCAGATTATCGGGGTAACGACGGGCATGATCGGGGACGAGCACCACTACCGAATTCTTCCACCATTTCGTTTGTTTGAACTGTGCTATAAAACGTCCCAAACAACTATCGGCATAAGCCACCGAATTCAGATACGGGTTCGATAGTTTGTGATACGGAACCTCATAAGGCTCGTGACTGCTCGATGTTTGCAGAATCTTCATAAAAGGTTCCTTTTGCTCTTTCAATAAATCGGCAATCATCCGGTTGAACACCACATGATCATGCGCACCCCACTTGCTCAATCTCTCCGTAATGGGGAAATCTTTGTCGGACACAATATCCTTAATGCCGGTAGACACCAGGTAAGAACGCATGTTTGTAAAGTTGGCATCACCCCCGTAGTAGTACTGCAAGTTATAGCCGTTGGCTTTTAACGACCGCGGAATAGAAGGAAGATTCTCCGTTTTCCGCGGATACTTCATAATACTCGTAGTAGGTTGCGCCGGATACCCGCTTAAAATAGCAACCAATCCCCTGTCCGTTCTGAAACTATTGGCATAGAAATTCGTGAATAGCACCCCTTCTTCAGCAAACTTGTCCATGTTGACAGCCACATCGGGCAAACCTTTTAGCGAAGTCATGGTTTTCGACATAAAACTTTCAAGGATGATAAAAACAACATTCGGCCTTTTCTGATTGAACAGTTGCGGAATACTATCGGCAGCACCTGCATCTTTCATTCCCTGAAACAAAGCATCGGCCTTATCGGCCTCCATAAAACGATATTGATTTTTGAAGTCACTCTCCCTGCTCACCGACTCTAGTAAACTGAACATCGGGTTGATTGCTGCATGATTGAGCGACATCTTTTCACTGAAATAAGCCCGGCTGATGTTCATGGTCGACACCGAAAAGCCTCCTCGGATGGGAATGAAGAGAGCGGCGGTGACCAACAATAAAACGATAGATACGCGACCCCTCTTCAACGGAATGCGCATATCGCGATACTCTTTGGCAAAACACTGAAAAAACAACAGGTAAAACAACACCGTCAACACGACCATGATAGCAAAGCCGGCAATGACAATGCCTATGCCTTCGCTCGCCAGCGCATCTTTGGGTGATGAAAAGAAATAAAAGAGCGGAGTAGAATCCAAGCGGAACCCCCAGTAACTATACAATGCCATGTCGCTCACAAAAACGGTGGCCATTACAAAAGAGATAAGAGCGAAGTACACCCTTCGGGCCCCTTGAGCAAAGTGTGGAAGCAACCACAAAGAAACAATTTGCAGCAGAGCAGGAATGACAGACAGATAACCGGCAATGGACAAATCGAGTGGCAATCCGTGAAGCATAACCTGTAAATAATCGGCCGGATTTGCGTCTGTGAATAACCCGTGGTAGTACCACATGAACAGCGGCTTCTGAATAATAAAGACCACAACGAACAATAAATAAGTGCGTATGAAGATATAAAGTTGCTTTTTCATATTTACGCTAAAACCTTTTTTTGTGAGTGAATGGTGCAAAGGTAGCATTCTTTGCCCAATATATAGGCTTTTTTCTTGTGCTATTGAAAGCTTTTTGTAATTTTGTCATAGATTTGGTAAGATATGACAAAAGCAGAGATTCAACAGGTAAAATTGAGATTCGGTATTATTGGTAATACAGATTCATTGGTCCGTGCCATTGACGTTGCCATTCAGGTGGCGCCAACAGACTTATCTGTGCTGATTACAGGTGAAAGTGGTGTGGGAAAAGAAAGCTTTCCTCAGATTATTCATCAGTTCAGTCGCAGGAAACACGGACAATACATTGCAGTAAACTGCGGTGCCATACCCGAAGGAACTATTGACTCCGAACTGTTTGGTCATGAAAAAGGTGCCTTTACCGGTGCCATTGGCGAGCGTAAAGGATATTTTGGTGAGGCCGACGGAGGAACTATATTCCTTGACGAAGTGGGAGAGTTGCCTTTGCCCACACAGGCTCGTTTGCTCAGGGTACTCGAAAGCGGGGAATTTATTAAAGTAGGTTCATCAAAAGTACAGAAAACCGATGTGCGTATTGTGGCTGCCACCAATGTAAACCTGAGCAATGCCATTGCTGAAGGACGCTTTCGTGAAGACTTATTCTACAGGCTCAACACGGTGCCCATTCAAATTCCGCCTTTGCGTGAAAGAGGAGACGATGTGGTATTGCTTTTCCGTAAGTTTGCTTCGGACTTTGCCGAGAAGTACCGCATGCCCGCTATTCAGCTAACCGAAGACGCCCGCAAAGTACTCGTAGCCTATTCGTGGCCCGGAAATGTGCGTCAGCTAAAAAACATAACGGAACAAATCTCCATCATTGAAACCAATCGTGAGATTAACAGCACCATCTTACAAAGCTACCTGCCCCAGCAGTCGGCACAACGCCTGCCTGCCCTGTTTGGAGTGAGACAAAGCAAAGGCTTTGAAAGCGAACGCGAAATATTGTATCAGGTATTGTTCGACATGCGTCAGGATGTTACTGAGCTGAAAAGGCTGGTGCACGACATCATGTCCGAGCGTTCCGTTGGTGCAACCAATGTGCCCCAAAACACACCTTCTTATTATACCCCTGCGCCGGTGGTTACACAACCGCAGCCGGTGTCTACCATTAACATTCACTCCGTAGTTTCCAAACAAGACGAAGACATTGAAGACACGGAAGAATATGTGGAAGAGTCCCTGTCGCTCGACGATCTGGAACGCGAAGTTATTCGTAAAGCGCTTGATAAACACCACGGTAAGCGCAAAGCAGCTGCCCAAGATTTGAATATTTCGGAACGTACATTATATAGAAAGATAAAAGAATATGGATTGGATTAAAAAAATGATGCACGCCTTTGCCCTGATCGGTTTGCTGGTTGTGGTAAATGCATGCAGTGTTTCCTATAAATTTAACGGAGCATCTATCAATTATGATAAGGTGAAAACCATCTCCGTAGCCGATTTCCCCATAAAAGCAGCTTACGTATATGCTCCGCTGGCCACTAAGTTCAATGAAAAGTTGAAGGACGTGTATGTTCAGCAAACCCGTTTGCGACTGGTTCCCCGTAATGCCGATTTGCAGGTTGAAGGTGAAATTACCGGTTACAACCAATACAACCAGGCGGTGAAGGCCGACGGATATTCATCCGAAGTGAAACTCACCATCACGGTCAACGTGCGTTATGTGAACAACACCAATCACGAAGAAGATTTTGAGCAACAGTTCAGCGCCTTCCGTACGTATGATTCCACCCAGATGCTTACCGCCGTGCAAGACGAGCTGATAGAGCAGATGGTGAAAGAGATTGCCGATCAGATATTTAACGCAACCGTAGCAAACTGGTAAAAATGACTTCGTACGATCTTCAACAATGGATGGAGCATCCGGATCAACTGAATCGGGAAACGCTGTATGAGATACGAACTCTGCTGGCGCGCTATCCCTATTTCCAGTCCCTTCGTTTGCTTTATCTGAAGAACCTTTACTTGCTTCACGACATTACTTTCGGACCCGAACTTCGAAAGGCAGCGCTCTATGTAGCCGACCGCCGAAGCCTTTTTTACCTTATTGAGGGTGAGAAGTATGCCATTCAGAAAGCAGAGAAAAAGAAAAACCTTAGCGGTGAAGAAGATGAAGAACCCGGTTTGGACCGAACCATCTCACTCATCGACGCTTTTCTTTCTACCATTCCCGAAGAGTCTGAAAACGCTATCGGGCTTGATTATGCAACCGATTACACCACTTATCTGGAAAACGATATGCCCGTTGGCGACGAACAACCGGCAACGGATGCTCCCCGATTGAAAGGACAAGATTTGATTGACGGATTCATTGCCCGTAATGATGCCGAATCGTTGTGGGTAAAGAAACAAATGTTGGCCGCCGAACCGGCAACAGTCGAGCCGATCCCTGCCGCCCCAGAAGAACTGATTGCCCAAGAGCCCGAACAACCGGAGGAAGACGAAACGGATGTGCCCGATGAAGAAACCTATTCGACAACGGATCCTGAAACAGAGCAGATCGAAGTCGAAACCTTTGTGGGGGAAGAGGACGAAGACGAAGAAGAATATTACAACGAAGAAGAGGACGAAGAACCCCAATCACTTGTTGCAACTTCAGAAGGAGGAGGTCGCCGCCGCCCTTCAGTTGTGATAGAAGCGGCAAGAGCTGCCGGCGTAATGATGGAAAGCATCCCACAAGACGAAACGGCTGAAGCCACTCACGATGATCCTGTTTTAGAAGATGAAGACGATGAAGAAGGTTGTTTTACGGAAACTTTGGCTAAAATATACATAAAACAACAGCGATACGAGAAGGCTTTAGAAATTATTGAAAAATTAAATTTGAATTATCCAAAAAAAAATGCTTATTTTGCAGATCAAATAAGATTCTTAAAGAAATTGATTATTAACGCTAAATCAAAATAATAAAATGTATTTATTCTTAGTTATCTTAATGGTTGTTGCAGCCATATTGATGTGCTTTATTGTGCTGATACAGAATTCCAAAGGAGGCGGTCTTGCTTCAGGATTTTCTTCGTCTAATGAGATATTGGGCGTGCGCAAAACGACCGATGTTCTTGAGAAACTAACCTGGGGACTTGCCGTATTCATGGTTATAGCAAGCATTGCTACTGCCTACGTAATGCCATCGGCTTCACAACAAGATGGTAGTGTCATCATGGAACAAGCACAGAAAGAGGAGAAGACCAACCCATATAACTTACCCGCAGGCTCTACAGCGCCTAAAGCAGAAACTACTACTGCTCCGGCTACTGCTGCACCTTCGGATTCTGCCCGTTAAATGCGCGGAATGTTATAAATAGAAATAAAAGTGAGGGCTGTTCATTAAAAAATGAACGGCCCTTATTTTATTGTCCGCTTTACACTGTCTTTTTGTTGCAGTTATAGCGTACTTACATTATCTTTGGCAACTAAAATAATAATATAGAAGCAATAATTTACTATGTCTGTAGAATTGAATAAAAAATTGAATGACTCCAAGTTCACCCGTTGGATGGCTTTGGGGGTTGTGGCTTTCACCATGATGGCCGCATATTTCGTTAACGATGTGATGGCACCTTTGAAGACTATGCTCGAAGGGCAGCTGGGGTGGGGAAGTACGGACTTCGGCTTTTACACCGGCGCATACAGCTTTTTGAATGTATTCTTCCTGATGCTTATCTGGGGCGGACTCATTCTTGACCGTTTCGGCATTCGTTTCACCGGTAAACTGGCTGCCATCCTGATGGTGTTTGGTACGGCACTTCAATATTACGGCATTACCGAATTGGCCGACAGTAACTCGGTTTACTTCGGTTACAAGGCCGGTGTTTTTATATCGTCGGTTGGATACTCCATCTTCGGTGTGGGCGCAGAAGTGGCAGGTATTACAGTTACCAAACTGATTGCCAAATGGTTTAAAGGAAAAGAAATGGCTACTGCCATGGGCGTTCAGGTTGCGTTAGCCCGTATCGGCTCACAGGCCGCTTATACGCTGGCTATTCCTGTTGCCAAAAGCTTTCACCTTGATACTCCCGTACTGATTGGTTTAGTATTGTTGGTGGGCGGACTGATTGCTTTCTTCGCATTCTCTGTACTCGATAAGAAGCTCGACAAACAAATACAAGACGATAAGACTTCTGTTGATGAGGAGAAATTCTCCATTAAAGACGTGGGAGCCATTCTTTCCAATCCCGGCTTTTGGTTGATCGCCTTACTTTGCGTGTTGTTTTACTCATGCGTGTTCCCGTTCCAGAAGTTCGCCACAGAATTGATGGTGAGCAAATACGGTATTGATGCCGACTTTGCCGGTTCCATTGTAGGTTTGCCGGCACTGGGCGCGCTGATTCTCACTCCCGTTTTTGGTAGTTTGGTTGACAGTAAAGGCAAGGCAGACAATATCATGATCATCGGCGCTGCCATGCTTATCTTCGTACACCTTACTTATTCCATCCCTTCCATCAACGGTTGGTGGGTGGCTACCGTACTGATGATTATCCTGGGAATTGCCTTCTCGTTAGTACCATCGGCCATGTGGCCCTCGGTGGCTAAGATATTCCCTGCCCATCAGTTGGGAACGGCCTATGCACTAATCTTCTTCATTCAGAACATCGGTTTGTGGGGCGTGCCCAATTTAATCGGATGGATTCAGAAGGAATTCTGTATTAGTGAAACAGTTAACGGTGTGAATCAGTACGATTATACCATCCCGATGCTCGTCTTCACCGGCTTTGCTACCCTTTCTCTGGTCATCGGACTGTTGTTGAAGGTAGCCAACAAGAAGTACGGTTACGGATTGGAAAAGGCAAACATAGAAAAGAAATAATAATTGGCCAAACGCTTGACTTTGGCAATATAATGTATTATCTTTGTAAAAGTAATCCTATAATAGATTGATTTTATTATGGGCGGCAAAGGCAGGAGCGCAAACTCCTGCCTTTTTTCGTTTTGCCCGGTTGAAAAGTGACTTAACCCGGTTTCTTATTCCCATTTGCACGGTAGCAAAAGGTCCGCGAGACACCGTCTCACAGCCGGGAGACGGCGTCTCGCGGACCAAAAGACGGTTTCTCTTTTGAAATTGCTCGTTATCTTTTTGAAAAAGTCGGTTATGTTTTTCAAAAAGTTGGTTATCTTTTCCTTGCTTCTTGCTGGTGCGTGCTCACTACCTCTTCAATGGTTAATAATATATAAAGTTGCTCTTGACAAAAAGACCTTGATTGCTGTCTGTTTGTCCAATATAAAGAACATCACGCGCTTCAACTTCTCACATTATTCCACTTCAATCTGTGATTTTTCATTCATGTGGCAGACTAACGATATAAATAAACAATGCTATGCAGGTTAACATACAGTTAGTTGATGAACACGACCTAGAAGAGATTCTTCGCCTTCAGAAAGAGTGTTATCAGAGCGAGGCGGAGATTTACAATGACTATGCCATTCCGCCTTTATTGCAAGATATGCAGACTTTGAAGAAAGAATTTGAGCATTCCCTCTTTTTGAAAGCCGTGCTTGCAACGGAAATAGTGGGCTCCATACGTGCGTATGCCGACGGAACCACTTGTTTTGTGGGAAAACTTATCGTCAAGAAAGACTTTCACAATAACGGAATTGGCGGACAATTGCTCCGTGCTGTCGAAACTGACTTCCCCGATTGTAAACGATGGGTGCTTTTTACGGGGCACAAAAGTGAAAAGAACTTGTATCTGTACCGTAAACACGGCTATAAGGAGTTTAAAAGAGAAGTTACGAACACAAACATGACAATGATTTATTTAGAGAAAAGAATATAATTATGCCAAACAAAGAAACCCTTTACCCCCGCAAAGAAGATAAAACAATGGTTTATCTCAAAAGTTGCGTCAAAAGCCCGTTTATAGAAGTGGGCGACTATTCGTTTTATCATGATTTTGATAATCCGCTGGACTTTGAAAAGAAATGTGTTTTATACCATTATCCGTACGTAAACAACGACCGGCTTATTATTGGGAAATTCTGCTCTATTGCCTGCGGAACGAAGTTTTTGTTTAACGGAGCTAACCACACGCTTAAATCTTTGTCAACTTATCCTTTTCCTGTATTAGCCGGTGAATGGGATTTGCAGGTTCCCGTAACAGACGCATGGGATAACAAAGGAGATATAGTAATAGGAAATGATGTGTGGATTGGCTTTGAAGCAGTTATCATGGCGGGAGTAACCATTGGAGATGGAGCTATTATTGCTTCACGGGCAGTGGTGACTAAAGATGTGGAACCGTATTCAATAGTTGGTGGTGTACCTGCTAAACCAATACGCAAGCGTTTCTCTGAGGAAAGAATCGCTGAATTGCTGGAAATGAAATGGTGGGATTGGAGCGAACAGGAAATCCAACAAAGACTACCGGAAATAATGAAATAAATAATACTGCCCCAAGATGAAAAAACGAGTTGTAATTGCTGTTACGTTGTTGCTTTGCCTTTCCGCAAAAGCACAGCAACAAGAAAAAGTCATAGTGCCCAAAGCCGTTGCATTGGCATACGCCAAACAAACGCGCGGCGAAGATGGAAATCCCGGTGAACATTACTGGCAAAACACGACATCATATTCCATCAAAGCTACAGTCGATGTGAAGAACAAAATGCTACACGGTTCGGAACGAATTGCCTATTTCAACAATAGTCCCGATACGCTAAAGACGCTTGTGATAAGGCTTTATCAAGACTTCTTTAAAAAAGGCGCCAATCGCACTTCGCTGGTGGATGTTGATGCGCGCGACCTGACCGATGGGGTAGAGATTGGACGAATGTTAGTAGGCAATAAGCAACTATCTGCCGATGCTGCTCAGAAACAAGTGCGTCGCAAAGGAACACTGATGTACGTTCAGCTGGACGATAAGGTGTTGCCACATAGCAAGGCCGACATACAGATGGACTGGAACTTTCACATTCCCGAACACACGTTAGTAAGGATGGGCACCATTGACAGCACTACTCTTTTTCTGGGACAATGGTATCCGCAGGTAGCTGTGTATGACGACGTAAACGGATGGGACATTCATTCGTACAACGGATTGGCTGAGTTCTACAACGAAGTGGCCGACTTTGATGTGGAAATTACCGTTCCGCAGGGATTCATGGTATGGGCTACGGGCGAACCGGTGAATATACAAGAGGTAATACAAGCTCCGTATTATGCCAAGTATCAGCAGGCGGCAACTTCGGATGAAGTCGTACATTTGATTACGCAACAGGACTTGCAGCAGGGAAATGTCACGACGAACCGGCATACGTGGAAATACAAGGCTTCGCAGGTTTCTGATTTTGCTTTCGGTATCAGTGACCATTACTGCTGGGACGTGACCAGTGTGGAGGTTGATAAACTCACGAAGAGGCGCACCGTGGTAGGAGTTGCTTATAACGCTGCCTCGCCACATTTCGATAAAGTGGTAGATATTGCCCGAAAAACCGTTCGCTCCCTGTCGGAAGAGATGCCGGGCATTCCATTTCCCTTCCCCTACATGACAGTCTTCAACGGCGATTTCGGTGTAGAATATCCCATGATTACCAATGTGGGTGCCGACCCGAGTTACGAGATGACGGTCTATGCCAATTCACACGAAATAGCGCATACATACTTTCCGTTCTACGTTTGCACCAACGAAACCAAGAACGGCTGGCTTGACGAGGGGCTAACTGTTTTTCTGCCCGAAAAGGTTCAAACGCAGATGGCTACTCTTGATGAGGGCAAACGGAATACCGCAGCATTTTCAAGTTACGCCGGCCTGGAAGACGAACCGGCTGTTATAACTTCTACGCACTATCTGGATCGACGCATCTACTTCTATCTCAACTACGCTAAGACAGAAGTCGCCTTGCGCATGTTGCAAACCGAACTGGGTGATGCTCTGTTTAAAACTTGTCTGACAGGTTTTATGGAACGTTGGAAATACAAACACCCCACGCCGTACGACTTCTTTAATACCTTTAATGCACTCTCCGGACAAAATCTGAATTGGTTTTGGAATGTTTGGTATTATCAGCAGGGCGGCATCCCCGATTTGGCGATAGACAAAGTGACTCGTGAGACCGGCAAAGTGCAAGTGACTGTTGCCAATAAGGGTGATTTTCCGTTGCCCGTTGTTCTTTCCTTTTACAGTGGCGACAAAGTAGTGAAAACGATTACGCTGCCGGCACACCGTTGGCTGGAACAGCACAACAAATCCATCACCGTTTCAATTGATTCAAAGGAGGATATAACAAGCGTTACGCTGGGCAACGAATACATTCCCGATGCCGACCGTTCGAATAATAAACGTTAAACTGTTTCTTTCTTTCCTTGTAAAATAAAAGTTGGTTTGGTTTGGGATGGATTCAATATTATTGATTAGTTTTGCAGGTAAGTAATGCGATGAAACAATCTATTAAATATTACATGTGATGAAAAGAAAGTCCTTTGTTATTCTTGCCCTTATGGGGATTTTTATCGGATTCGTTTTAAATAATATATTGAAACCATACCTTATTGATCATGGACTAAAGGACTTTCATTTAGTAGATGTAGGCAATGGCTTCTTTTTTATGGCGTCTGCCTATTCAATAACAAATGCTTTCCATTATAAAGAAATGTCATGGAAACAGCTCATTTCTTTTACTGCTGTCTCAATCTTGTTTTTTATTCCATTTAAAAACATTCCTGCTATTATAGGAGCTGTATTGGGTTGGGTAACTATTTGTACTTTCTCAATGTATGTAATCAAAAGGAAGAAGGTCGAATGAATGGGCTAAACTTAGGGCTTCCCGACAGCTATAACGAGATTTGATATTAATGCGATTGATATATAATAAAAGCCGTTTGCCTATATCTGTCAAATGATGACAGAAAGGCAAACGGCTTTAACTATTTTAATCTCTTACTTATTTGCTTTCCTCTTCGCGGTCAACTTTAATCAAGCCTCCGGTTGACGGATCAAATAAAACTTTGATGGTCGATTTTTTATCAAACAATTCTGGAGCAAGATATTCAAGCGTACCGAATTGTGTAACGGAAATATCCTCTTTCACTAGCTCTTCGTTATTTCTTTCAATTACGATTTGCGCTTTTCCCGGCACGTTGTAAGCAATACCTTCTAGCTCTTTCTTTTTATCTTCTGCCGGAATGTTCAGCGTTTTAAGGTTGGTGAGCGATACATATACTGGTTCGCCCGCCAGGTTGTTGGCACCCAATATGCCTAGTTTCTTTGAGAAACGGAACAACACTTCGCCTTTCATCTCCTTGCTGGGAGTGATGCGTATAACGTGTGTCTTTTCTTCTTTTGTTTTTGTTCCGGTAAACATCTCCGTCATGGCACGTTCTTGCTCTTCCAATTTCTCGAGCATGATACGTAATTGTTCGCCGTCTTTGGGCATGTTATCGGCTTGTCCGCGTAGCAAAGCGTTTTTGCTTTCGCGAATGCTGTATATCTCTTTGGCCACAAGTTCAGCCATCTTGGCGGTAGAATTAGCCATCAGAATCTCTTCGGTAAGGAATGATCTGGGGTTTATGCGCACAGTCTTTGCCGATTGCGGTTGGGCAACCACTTCTTTACGGGGGCTCAACGGCATGTTGATGGAGCGCACAATGCCGTCTTCCGTCAACTCCATGAGTGGAGCTACTGTTTTATCTTTGAGCTTAACGAAATAAGTCCGCTCTTTGTCGGGCACACCCACTGCTTTTGCCTTTACTTCAGACAGTTCCCAGTATTCGTCGGAGTCAACAGATACGTTGTTCATCCGCAAATATCTCTCAGCGTATTTACCAAACTCACCGGGAGTAAAGGTAGTCTTTACGCTTTTTATTTCAATTTCAACTTCTGTTTTAGGTAACAGGTAGGTAACACCAAAATCTTTTCCGCGTGTAACGCCCATAGTTACCTTGGTTTGGGCGAAGGTTGCGGTAGATGAAAGGAGCAAACTTAAAAGTAAAATAGAGCTTCTCTTCATTTTTATGGTTTTCTTTTAAATAGTTTAACAGCAAATGTAATCATCTTCTTGATAGAATGATGCTAATGGGAGTGAAAAATACTCAACGTACGTTTTATTTCTCTGTCAATGCTTTCCATGCGGCAGGCAGGCAGGATACAATATCCCCCGCAGTGAGGGCAATCATTCCCTGTTGCTCGGCGGCTATGTCTCCGGCCATTCCGTGCACAAATACCCCCAGTCGTGCTGCATCTTCGGAGACGTATCCCTGGGCTAGCAGACTTAAAATAACGCCCGTCAGCACGTCGCCGCTTCCGGCGGTGGCCATGCCCGGATTACCTGTTGAGTTGAAGTATGATTTTCCCTGCGGGGTGACTACTACTGTATAAGCACCCTTCAGCACAATATAGCATCGAGTGTTTTGAGCAAGTTCGCAGGCTTTGACCAATCGCTCATAGCCGTCTTGGCACTTCCCTGCCAAACGATCAAACTCTCCCGGATGCGGGGTCAGTATGGAACCTTTGGGAATGGAAGAAAGAATATATCTGTTCTCGGCCGAGATGTTCAGCGCATCGGCATCAATCACCATCGGAATTTGGCTACCGCTGATTTGTTCTACCAATGCCGCTGCCGATTCTATGTGCTTGCCCAGCCCCGGACCAATGCCGGCAGCCTGAAATTTTTCGGTGTCAACGGGTGTGCCGAAATATGTTTCGTTCAAATCAGCATGTACCATTGCTTCGGGAACGGATGTTTGCAATACTTCTACGTTTCGTGAAGGAGCGTGAACCGTAAGCAATCCCACGCCCGACCGCAGACAAGCTTTAGCTGCTAAGACAGAAGCGCCTGCCATGCCGTATGATCCGGCAATGAGCAATGCATGGCCGAAGTTGCCTTTGTGAGCAAAGCGGTTGCGTGGTTTGATGAGTCGGCTCATCTCTTCGCGTTCTGTCAGATAGTAATCGGTTTGTGTCTCTTCGATGGCGACGTTACTAATGCCGATATCAAGCAGGCTCCATTCGCCTACATATTCTGCATTCTCGGCAAACAGAAAAGATAGCTTGGGCAGCTGCAAACTGAATGTGTAGCGTGCTTTGATGATGTGCGCGCGTACATTGAATGTGTTCTCTTCCGTCATTAATCCCGAGGGAACATCGATAGATACCACCGTTGCAGGCGATGAGTTGATGTACTTCACCACGGCGGCAAAACCTCCGCTTAAGGGTTTGTTGAGGCCGGAACCGAAAAGTCCGTCAATCACTAAATGGTTGGCTGTTAGCGTGGGCGGCACAAATTGTGTGCTTACCTCGGTGAAGGTTACAGAATGCATGGATTCAATTCGTTCCCGGTTAACTTGGCAGTCGGCCGACAACAATCCTTTGGTGTTAAATAAGTAAACGGCTACCTGATAACCTTTCGTGGCAAGCATACGAGCCACTGCCAGGGCGTCGCCCCCGTTATTGCCCGGTCCGGCGAAAACAGTGACCGGAGTCTGGGCGGTCCATTTGGCAACAATAGCTGAAGTAAGAGCATGAGCAGCTCTTTCCATCAGGTCAATGGAACTGATCGGTTCATGCTCTATGGTGTAAGCATCGAGTATTTTAATACGGTTTCCCGAGAAAATCTTCATATTCGTGTATTTTTGTATCCTGCAAAAGTACTCAATAGATATAAAACAGTCAAGCCTTACATTTAAAACTCCTGTGAAAATAACTATTTTTGCAGCCATTAATCAAATAGTAAATACTCAATTAAGCAAATGAACAGTTTAAAAGGTCATCCCAAAGGATTATATCTAATCTTCGCCACTAGTACGGCAGAGCGTTTTAGTTATTACGGCATGCGTGCCATCTTTATTTTATTTCTAACGCAGGCTTTGCTCTTTGATAAGGAGCTGGCCACCTCAATTTACGGAAGTTATACGGGGCTGGTGTACCTCACTCCTCTGATAGGTGGTTACATTGCAGATAAGTATTGGGGAATCAGGCGATCCATTCGTTGGGGAGCGGTTATGATGGGACTTGGACAGTTTCTGCTTTTCTTGAGTGCGTCTATGTTGCATACGCCCGGATGGGCACACGGGTTGATGTATGGCGGACTGACATTGCTTATTCTGGGCAACGGTTGTTTCAAACCTACGGTTTCTTCTTTGGTGGGACAGTTGTACACACCCGGTGATAAACGGATTGATTCTGCATATACTATTTTCTATATGGGGGTTAATGTGGGGGCTTTCATTGCTCCGCTGGCATGTGGTTACTTTGGCGAAACGGGCAATCCCGACGATTTCAAGTGGGGCTTTCTGCTGGCTGCCGTTGTAATTCTGCTTACCATTGTCATTTTTGAAACGCAGAAAAGTAAGTACTTGCTTTCGCCGGATGGCAAGCAGTTGGGTGTGTTGCCCGACGCTCGTCAGCAGGCTCTTTCCGCAGAGCAGGCAAAATCGGCTTCGGCTGGCGAACAAAGCTCACGCAAGTGGCGCAACTTGGGCATTCTGGCCGCTCTGGCACTCGTGTTTGGCACGTTGTTTTACCTCTGGCTGGGCGATGACTGGGTTAGTGTAGGCATCTTTACGGCTTGTTTGGTGTTTCCTATCAGTATATTGCTCGATTCGTCGCTGACCAAAATTGAGCGGGAGCGAATCTTTGTCATTTACATCATTGCCTTTTTTGTAATCTTCTTCTGGGCAGCTTATGAGCAGGCGGGAGCGTCTCTTACTTTGTTTGCCGCCGAGCAAACCGACCGGGTTATCTGGGGATGGGAGATGCCTGCTTCCTGGATTCAGTCGTTTAACCCTTTGTTTGTGGTTTTGTTGGCTTATATTATGCCGGCCTTTTGGGCTTTTCTCAATAAACGAAACCGTGAGCCTTCGTCGCCGGCGAAGCAGGCTATCGGACTCTTATTGCTTTCTCTGGGTTATCTTTTTATCTGTTTTGGGGTGAAGGATGTGCAGGCCGGAACCAAGGTTAATTTGATGTGGCTCACCGGTCTTTATTTTATACACACGATGGGGGAAATAGCCTTGTCGCCCATTGGCCTTTCGATGGTCAACAAATTGACACCTTTGCGTTTTGCTTCATTGATGATGGGCTTATGGTACCTTTCTATGGCAACGGCCAATAAGTTTGCCGGTATGCTGGGAGGTCTCTATCCGGAGGCAGGAAAAGAGAAAGTACTACTCGGTTTCCGCATTGAGACCATGTATGATTTCTTTATGATTTTTGTCATTATGTCGGGCATTGCCGCACTGATTCTCTTCCTTTTATCGAAGAAATTGCGCCAGATGATGCATGGAGTGGAATAAAAATCGTACTTTTGCCCCATTATTATTAATTCAACCGGTTATGGATACCATACAAATAAAAGATAAACAGTTCTCTATCTCCATTAAGGAGGAGGACATTCTGAAAGAAGTGAAGCGTGTTGCCGATGAGATAAATCGCGACCTGAAAGATAAAAATCCATTGTTTCTTAGTGTATTGAACGGCTCGTTTATGTTTACGGCCGACCTGATGAAGCACATTGCCATTCCTTGTGAAGTGTCATTTGTGAAACTGGCTTCATATCAGGGCGTTTCTTCTACCGGAACGATTAAAGAGGTGATTGGTATCAATGAAGATATTGCCGGTCGCACGATAGTTATTGTAGAAGATATTGTAGATACCGGATTGACCATGCAGCGTCTTATCGAGACATTGGGCACTCGTCATCCTAAAGAAATTTTGATCGCTTCGCTGTTAGTTAAACCCGAAAAACTGAAGGTAAAGCTGGATATTAATTACGTAGCAATGGAAATTCCGAATGATTTCATTGTGGGCTACGGACTCGATTATGACGGATACGGACGTAATTACCCTGATATTTATACGGTAGTAGAAGAATAGGTAAGAATGTTTTTTGAAATATAAATAAGTAAAAAGAAAGATGCTGAATGTAGTTATTTTTGGTGCTCCCGGATCAGGAAAGGGAACACAAAGCGAACGTATTGTAGAAAAATTCGGGATTAACCACATTTCTACAGGTGATGTTCTTCGCGCTGAAATTAAAAACGGAACCGAATTGGGTAAAACGGCAAAAGGTTATATTGACCAAGGCCAATTGATTCCCGATGAGTTGATGATTGACATCCTGGCTAGCGTTTTCGATAGCTTTAAAGATAGCAAAGGGGTGATCTTCGACGGTTTTCCACGCACCATTGCACAAGCAGGTGCATTGAAACAAATGCTTGCCGATAGAGGACAGGCGGTTTCTGTTATGCTTGATCTGGATGTTCCCGAAGAGGAATTGATGACTCGTTTGATTAAACGCGGACAGGAATCAGGTCGTGCCGATGATAATGAAGAAACAATTAAGAAGCGTTTGCTGGTATATCATTCACAAACAGCTCCGTTAATTGACTGGTACAAGAACGAAGGTGTGTATAAACACATTCAAGGTCTTGGAACAATGGACGGAATCTTTGCAGATATTTGCAAAGCAATAGAAAATGTATAATTTTGTAGCCGGGCAACGTTTCTCGTAGAGATAGCGTGCCCGGCTATTATTATCAATAGAGGAAAAGAAGTATGGCTGAATCGAATTTTGTTGACTACGTAAAGATATATTGCCGCTCTGGTAAGGGTGGTAGGGGATCTACACACATGAGGCGCGAGAAATATGTTCCTAACGGAGGCCCCGATGGTGGCGACGGCGGTAGAGGAGGCCATGTTATCTTGCGCGGAAATCGTAATTACTGGACGTTACTGCACTTGCGCTACGATAGGCATGCTATGGCTGGCCACGGCGAGTCGGGTAGCAAAAACAAGAGTTTTGGTAAGGATGGTGAGGATAAAGTAATAGATGTTCCTTGCGGTACGGTGGTTTATAATGCAGAAACGGGGGAATATATTTGTGATGTAACGGATCACGGACAAGAGGTAATCTTGTTGAAAGGTGGTCGTGGCGGACAAGGAAACTGGCATTTCCGTACGGCTACTCGTCAGGCGCCTCGTTTTGCTCAGCCGGGTGAACCGATGCAGGAGTTAACGGTGATCATGGAGTTGAAGTTGCTGGCGGATGTGGGCTTGGTAGGTTTCCCCAATGCGGGTAAGTCGACTTTGTTGTCTACTGTGTCGGCGGCCAAACCGAAAATAGCCGATTATCCTTTTACTACGCTTGAGCCAAACTTGGGTATTGTGTCGTATCGCGACGGAAAGTCGTTTGTGATGGCTGATATTCCCGGCATTATAGAAGGTGCCAGTGAAGGAAAAGGATTGGGATTGCGTTTCCTCAGACACATTGAACGTAACTCTTTGTTGTTGTTTATGGTGCCGGCAGACAGTGACGATATTCGCAACGAATATGATATTTTGCTGAATGAACTGAAAACGTTCAACCCGGAAATGCTCGACAAACAGCGGGTGCTTGCCATCACGAAAAGTGATATGCTCGACGAGGAACTGATGGATGAAATCAGACCGACTTTGCCCGAGGGTATTCCTTCTGTCTTTATCTCTTCTATTACCGGACTGGGTATAGCGGAGCTGAAAGATATTTTATGGGAGGAGCTCAATAAGGAGAGTAACAAGATTGAAGGGATTGTACACCGTTCGAAAGATGTTTCGCGCTTGCAGCAGGAGCTACAAGATATGGGTGAAGATGAGGTTCTTGATTTTGAATACGAGGAAGAAGAGGAAGACGACGATCTTGATTACGAATACGAGGAAGAAGATTGGGAAGAAAAATGATCTCTTTAACAGAAGATAAGGCAATGTTGGGATATGAACTGTATGATTCGTATCCCAACATTGCTTGTTTTGTAACCACTCGTATGGGAGGTTTCAGTAAGGATGATGCTTACTCAACTTTTAATTGCTCACCGTTTTCGGGCGATGATGAAGTGGCTGTGCAGCGCAATCAGCTTAAACTATGCAACTCGTTGCCGCAACAACCCGAGGTGTTGATTATTCCTCATCAGGTTCATGGTACGGTGGTTCGGTGTTTGGAAGCTGATTTCATGGATTTGGATGCGAATAGTCGACAGTTGTTACTCGAAGGGGTGGATGCGCTGATTACAAATGTGGAAGGGTATTGCATTTGTGTATCGACAGCCGACTGTGTTCCTATTGTTTTGTATGATAGGAAGAATGCTGCTGTTGGGGTGGTTCATGCCGGATGGCGTGGAACGGTGGCTGGAATCTTGGCCGAGACGCTTCACCAGATGAATGTTTCTTTTGGTACGCAAGGTGAGGATGTGCTGGCATGCATCGGACCTTCCATTTCGTGCACTTCCTTTGAAGTGGGACAGGAGGTTTATGATGCGTTTTTCCGGCAAGGGTATCCGATGGAACGTATTTCTTTCTTTAATGAGCAGACGGGTAAGCATCACCTGGACTTGTGGGAGGCGAACCGCATGGCGCTGATTGATTTCGGAGTACCCGATGTACAGGTTCAGCTTGCCGGCATTTGTACGTTCGCTCGTCATGAGGAGTTCTTCTCTGCTCGGCGTTTGGGAATTCTGTCGGGCAGAATCTTATCGGGAATTATGTTGAACAAGACATTGAAATGATATGTTTGAAATCATTGTTTCAGAAGAAATAAGGGCTGTTTGCCCCCAATTTCAAGGGGTGGCGGTTTATGCGGAGGTGAAAAACTCTTCTTTTTCTCAGGGATTATGGGATGAAATTAATACTTTTACCGCTGAGCTTTTGCAGTCGTCTCAGTTGGATGATATCAAGAAACATGAGGTGATTGCTGCCACGCGTGAGGCGTATAAAAGATGTGGCAAGGATCCTGGACGTTATCGTCCGTCGGCTGAGGCTTTGCGCAGGCGCTTGTTACGTAATATTCCTTTGTATCAGATTGATACGTTAGTGGATCTCATCAATTTGGTCTCTTTACGCACGGGATATTCCATTGGAGGCTTTGATGCTGATAAAATTCAAGGTAATCGGCTGGTACTTGGAATAGGGAAGACCGATGAACCGTTTGAAGGAATAGGGCGGGGGATACTCAACATTGACGGGTTGCCTGTTTACCGAGATGCTTCAGGGGGAATCGGTACGCCTACCAGTGATCACGAACGTACAAAGATGGATTTGGAAACCACGCATATTCTGGCGTTGGTCAATGGATACAATGGCCGTGGGGAGTTGGAGCAGGCTGCCGCAATGATTCAGCATTTGCTTATAAATTATGCTGAATCTAACAGTGGAGGCGTTTATTATTATTGAATCGTTTAAATTTTAATGTATGAAACAGACCTTTGTTCTTACCTTGTTATTAGTTGCTTCTGTTTTCTTGAAGGCTCAGGAAGCGTGTCCGGAGTTTAGTTCCATGGAGATTAATCACATTCGGGTAGCAACTCCCGGTTTGTTTGCCAGTTCGGGTAAGTTAATACTTAATATAGATTCTTTGGTACAAATGGCCAATTTCGCTTTCCCATTGCCTGGTGCTAAAATTATTTCTAATTATGGATCAAGAGGCGGACACAGTGGTGTCGATATAAAAACTTGTCCGAATGATACCATTTATTCAGCATTCAACGGCATTGTTCGCATGTCGAAACCTTATAGTGCTTACGGAAAGGTTATAGTGGTTCGTCATCCCGGTGGTTTGGAGACTGTTTACAGCCACAATTCAGTGAATTTTGTGAAAAGTGGTGATGTGGTGAAAGCCGGTCAGCCCATTGCACTTACCGGACGGACTGGCAGGGCTACCACCGCACATCTTCATTTTGAAACCCGCATCAATGGGCAGCACTTTAATCCGAACTTAATTTTCAATATAAATGAAGGCACACTTCGAAAAGCATGCCTTCAATGTATTAAGAAAGGTAATAAAGTCCGTGTGAAATCGTTGTAATTACTCGACAAACTTAATGCAGACCGGCTTACTGAGTTTGATGTCTTTGCGGGTATCTGTAAGCAGACCTGTATTTATGTCGCGCTCGTATATCTGAATGACGTTGCTATCTCTGCAGGCTACCAACAAAAATCTTCCATTGGGGGTGATTATGAAGTTACGCGGATGTATGCCGGTGTGTTGATATCCTTTTTGGGTCAGTGTGCCATCTTTGCCATTGATGCTGAAAATGGCTATTCCGTCTTCTTTTAAGCGATTGCTAGCGTATAGGAATTTTCCGTCCGGACTAATGTGTATATCTGCGCTTCCTTGGGCTCTTACACTATCGGCCTCAATGTTTTGTATTACTTTTAATTGTCCGTCTGTATACTGAAAGGCGGTGACTTTCCCCGATAACTCGTTAATTACGTATGCGTACATACCATTGGGAGCAAAGGTGAGGTGTCTCGGTCCCGACCCTGGTTCTAATTGAAATGAAAGAGGTTGCCCCGTAGTCAGCAAAGGCTGTTTATTGCGGTGGTTGGCTTGAAGGTTGACATTAAATTTATGTATTTTGTCGGTGCCAAGATCACAGGCGAACAGGTATTTCTTGTCGGGTGTGAATTGTACGCAATGCAGATGGGGCACTTTCTGGCGAACAGGGTCGGGTCCGGAGCCGTTGAATCTCATAACTTCCGAAGATTTGTCAAGTGTACCGTCTTCTTTAATAGGGAAAACGGATATGCTGCCGCCGCTATAGTTGGCCGTTACTGCATATTGGCCATTGGTGATAATGTAACAAGGGTCGGCTCCCATAGCGGGTTGCTCATTTAATTTAGTGAGCTTTCCCTTTTCTTTATCGAGCGCGAACGCTGTGACTGCAGCCGTCGTGTCGTTGTGCTCACTCACAGCATACACAAACTTTCCATCTGCGGAGGGGGTTAAATAAGAAGGATCCGAAACAGGTGTTTCACTCATTAGTTGTGCATTTCCTGTTTTCGCATCTAAGCGATAGGTATATATGCCTTTGCTCTCTCCGGAAGTGTATGTACCCACTAACATGGTTAGTGTGTCATTGGTTGCTTCGTTCATTGATTTGGCTTCCTTACGCGACTGGCAGCTTGTTGCCAGGATGCCAATTGTACAAATACTTACGATCTCTTTCACCATTGTTTGTCTTTTAAATGTTTCAACGATACTACAAAAATACAATAATCTTTTAATTTTTGTTTTTTAGAACATAAAAAACGAATAATTGACCCTTTTTGTGTTTGTATTAATCAGATAATACATATATTTGCAACGCTAAAGTGGTTTACCACTCCTTTAAAGGGGTTGACTGGATTTGACAGCGGGCAGAAATGGTATGTAAGCATGCAGTGCGTCGGTAATTTGCACTTAAATATCAGTTATCAAAATTTTATCTGGCGAAAATAATTACGCTCTTGCTGCTTAATCGAATTATAGTAGATTAGCTTAATCTGGATACTAGGTATCCGGACGGGACATCACTCAGAAGCTGTGGCTTCGAAGTATTCTGGTTCAGTGGTGCAGTCATATCGGAGATAGCTTTAAGTGGCTTCGCATTTAAAGTGAAAATAAAGAAGATAAGGTTTGTGTTGATGGCTTTGGTTCTGCACAGACACGAAAATTTAGGCAAAGATAAGCATGTAGAAAGCTTATGATTTCCTCGTTTGGACGAGGGTTCGATTCCCTCCAGCTCCACTTAGCCAATCTGACAATTTAGTCGTTCCCTACAAATTTAACCTGATTTGTAGGGAGCGGTTAAAGAAGCAATCCACTAAATTTTAATGAATTTAAATCATATAACAAGTTGTTGCTTTTTCAGTATGAATGAGTAATTTACTATGAAGACATTTTTTTAATTAAATACAATGGAAGAATCTGCTATTGAAGAGATTGGCGAAGGAATGTTGCCTTATGAAAGGGATCTATTTCTTTTTTTGAACAGACATCACTCTGAGTTCTGGGATAATTTCATGATGTTGTATTCGGGTAAGTTGTTATGGGTTCCGCTTTGTCTGGTTTTTCTTGGTTTAGCTTTCTATAAGGTTAAGTGGCAAAATGCATTGCTGTTTATTGCTTGTTTTATATTGTTAGCTTGTCTTTGTGATCAAATTTCAGCCAATGTCATTAAGCCTTTGTTTTCAAGGTTACGCCCCACGCATCATCCGGATTTTATGGCTCAGGTGCTTACTGTAGATAACTATCGAGGAGGCAGGTTTGGTTTTGTCTCTTCTCATGCTGCCAATGGTTTTGGAGCTGTCGTATTTCTGTCTTTGGTTTATCGATGTTTGATATTTACTTCTGTCATGTCTCTGTGGGGGCTCATAACGTGTTACTCACGAATTTATTTGGGTGTTCATTTTGTGACTGATGTTCTTGGTGGAATTTTGTTGGGCGCCATGATCGGTTTTTTGGTATTCCTATTATTTCGCTATTTACAAAAAAAATGCTTCAAGAAGTCGTTTTCAGAATGTCTTCATGGCGGCTGTTGTTTAAAAGTTAGGTCTCGCATTATTATGCTTACAGTGGGCATTACGGTTCTTGTTAATTCTACAATTTCTCTTGTAGAAATACTAACCAATTAATTGAAGAAGTTTCTTAATCCTAGTTTCGTTTTGATATAAATGAAAAGGGGAGGGTGTTTATTCGCCCTCCCCTTTTCTCTATTGTTATTTATATACTTTCTTGGAATTTACGACTTCTATATGAAGTCTTACTTTGTGTTAGGCTACGGCTCTATTTGCCATAAGCTTTTGTAACTTACCATTTAATAACTGGCACATAATGCCGTTTCCCATTGCTTGGTATCTTTTAATACGGTACTGTAACATCATAATTTCATTTGCATTCTTTTTCATAATCTTCATCTTTTGTGCTCACCACCTTTTGGAGAGCTATTATTATTCTTTTCTATTATTTCGATGCAAAGATAAAGCTTATTTCTTATTTGTATGTTTTATAACATATAAATAATGCTAAAAGTATTCGATTTTATTTTGTATGGGTCTTTTCCTTTGAATTTATGAATCAAAAAAGGTTCGGCAACACTGCCGAACCTTTTCATTTATCTTTTGATTGATTGCTTATTTAGCAAAGCTTACTGCACGAGTTTCACGTATCACGGTGATTTTTACTTGGCCTGGATAAGTCATTTCATCCTGAATCTTCTTAGCTATTTCAGTAGAAAGATTTTCTGTTTCCCTATCGTCAATCTTATCAGCACCTACAATTACGCGTAATTCTCTACCTGCTTGAATAGCGTACGTCTTGGTAACGCCCGGATATGACATGGCTAATTGCTCAAGATCGTTGAGGCGTTTAATATAAGCTTCCACAATTTCTCGTCTTGCTCCTGGACGTGCACCGGAAATTGCGTCGCAAACTTGCACGATAGGTGCTAATAAGCTTGTCATTTCAACTTCATCGTGGTGTGCCCCGATAGCATTGCAGATATCAGGCTTTTCTTTGAACTTCTCAGCTAGTTTCATACCTAATAATGCATGTGGTAATTCTGGTTCTTCATCGGGCACCTTACCTATATCGTGTAACAATCCGGCTCTTTTTGCCTTCTTTGGATTAAGACCGAGTTCCGATGCCATTACTGCACATAAATTAGCTGTTTCACGAGCATGTTGCAACAAATTTTGTCCGTATGAAGACCTATACTTCATCTTACCAATGATACGGATTAATTCAGGATGTAAACCATGAATTCCCAAGTCAATTGTGGTACGTTTACCTGTTTCAATGATTTCTTCTTCAATCTGTTTTTTAACTTTTGCAACGACTTCTTCAATACGAGCCGGGTGAATACGTCCGTCTGTTACTAGTTGATGAAGTGCAAGACGCGCTATTTCACGACGTACAGGATCGAATGCAGATAATACAATCGCTTCGGGGGTATCATCAACCACAATTTCAACTCCGGTTGCAGCTTCAAGAGCTCGTATGTTTCTACCTTCACGGCCGATGATACGTCCTTTGATTTCATCAGACTCAATATGGAATACTGTAACTGAGTTCTCAATTGCCGTTTCAGTTGCTACGCGTTGTATTGATTGAATAACAATGCGCTTAGCCTCTTTATTAGCGGTTAATTTAGCATCGTCCATAATATCATTAATGAAAGATTGGGCTTCTGTTTTAGCTTCTTCTTTCAATGATTCAATTAATCGGTCCTTTGCTTCATCAGCAGAAAGTCCTGATAATGCCTCAAGTTTTTCAATTTCTTGATGTTGCAACTTATCTAGTTCCTCTTTTTTCTTCTCAATGATTACAAGCTGAGCCTCGAGATTCTCTTTTACTACTTCGGATTCTGCTTTTTTACGTTGAATTTCATCTTGCCTTTGGGCAATAACCATTTCTCTTTGTTTCAGTTTGTTTTCAGCTTGCTGAATTTTTTGGTTTCTGATAGAGACTTCTTTCTCCAAGTCTGCTTTTTTGTTTAGGAATTTTTCCTTCACTTCAAGCAGCTTGTTCTTCTTTATAACCTCAGCTTCCGTTTCGGCTTCTTTGAGAATACTGTCATACTTCGATTTGAGTACATATCGAAACATTACATACGACAATGTTCCACCAAGAAGGAGGCATACAATGGATGCTACTATTGTTACTGTCATTTCAATTAATTTAATATGTGTATAAAATAAAAACGCACTTACTAAAACACATGCAACACCTTAATTGTCCATGTATTCTAGTAGTGCGTGTATCTTCTAATAATTAATAAATCTCTAAATATATCTGAACTCTATTCTTTCCTGAAATACTCTTCCAGCAAGTCTGTGAGTTCATCTATTTTTTTGCTATACGGTTCAGTGTCATTACGTTGCTTTAATTTTTGATTCTCTAAAGAAAATTCATACGCTACCATAGCGATAATTTTTTCGAGTTCCAAATTTTTATAATGGCTCCGATACGTATTAAGTCTCATATTTACCTGTTTTGCTGCCTCTCGAACTAATTCTTCCTCTTCCATATTTATTTGTAGAGGATAATTGGCATCAGCAATTTGCAGATTTATTTTTATCTTATCGTTCATACACCATTCTTTATTTGTTTTATTCATTTAATAAAGCGATGCATTTATCGACTTCACGCACTAATTTCGACAATCGCAGCTTTGTCTCTTTTACATCGCTGCCGTTAAGGCTGATTGTCCTCGCTGTTTTTAGGTTAGTGTAGTTGGCTTCTAAAATTAAATAAGAAGCCTTTACCTTTGCTATTTCTTCTTTCTGTTCTTCCAATAGTTGCCTTAAACCGGCATTTTCTTGTTTTAGCTCATCATGAAGATAAATCAAATGCCTTAATCGGGCTTCAAAGGTTGATAATAACTTTTTTTCTTCTTCTGTCATTCCACACTAAAATTGTACACAAAAATACAATTTACTCTCAGATTACAAAAACTTTTCATAAGAAATTAATTCAAAAGTCTTAAAAAACTTATTTAATACTAATAAAACAGTCTTTATTATCTTTAAAAATGATAGAAAGAAAAAATAATTTCAAATAATTTGGTTTATAAAATAAACTAGTTACATTTGCAGAAGATTCGAATCTTACTATTTTTTATAGGTATTTGTACTTTATAAAAAATAAATCTCTAAAAAGAATATGAACCAGAACCGTATTTCTTAGTACGGAAGATGAAAACGAAAAATTAATTATGGAACTAACAGATGAAAAAACAAAAATGAAGAATCAATGCAAATTAAATATAATAATGAGCATTGTGAAGTATTTGGTCGTAAATGCATTTTTGGTGTTTGTCAATTTGATGACAACGCCTAATTATTTATGGGTACTGTGGGTAATTGCCGGTTGGGGGATCGGTTTAATATTAACTATTGTGACAAACTATCTGGAATTTAAGTATAACAACAAATAAAATGGATGAGCTTATTTTAAAATTGAGTGTGTGTTGGATTGTATCATTTGTTGCTATAGTTTATATATGTTGTGATTACACACGTAATTATTAGAAAATATGGAAGATAAAGTTTTAACTGAGAAAGAAAGTTTAGATCTTATTTCTCAAATGATTCGTAATACACGAAGTCGTTTAGAAGATAATAGTGGTATTCCTTTTCTCATTTGGGGATATACTACTGTAATTGTTGCTGTAATTGTGTGGTCTTTAGTAACAACGTCCGGCAATTATTTATGGCATTGGCTTTGGTTCGCTATACCGGTGTTTGGAGGAACATTATGGTTATTGCACAATAAGAAACAACTAAATAATAGATCGCGAGTTATCACGTTTGTCGATAGAGCAATCAGTCATGTGTGGATGGTGTTTGGAATTGCTTCTTTTATGATTTCGATCATATCATTTTTGACTTACATCCCCATTTTATTTATTGTATTACTTACCATGGGTATGGCTACGGCAATTACAGGATTGATAATTCGTTTTAAGCCTATTATTTTTTCCGGCTTTATCGGTATTCTCTTTTCGCCGCTTTGCGTAATAGTTCGCGATACATCTTCTATTTTAATTTTTGCTGCTATTTTTGTGTTGATGATGGTTATACCTGGTCACATGCTAAATTATACAGCTAAAAGAAGGTAGGAAAGGAGGACTTGATGTTTAAAGAATTAAACCCTTTGCTTCATTCTGAATTACGTTTAGCTGTTATTTCTTTGTTAATGACAGTCGAAGAAGCAGACTTTGTGTATCTTCGCCAGCAAACTGGTGCTACCGCTGGTAATTTAAGCATTCAGATCGATAAATTGAATAATGCTGGATATGTTGACGTTACCAAGACATTCAAAGGAAAAATGCCACGCACCGTCTGTAAAATCACACCTGTAGGTGTAGATGCTTTTGAAGAGTATGTAGAAGCTTTGAAAACATATATATTAAGATAACCATATGCTTAAGATTTTAATAACTTGTGCCGTCAGAGAAGAATTCTTTGAAATAAAATGGCCCGATACAGAGGTGTATTATGTACTCACCGGAATTGGTAAAGCTAAAGCGGCTTACCGTGTTGCAGAAGCAATAAATCATGTTCAACCTGATTTGGTTGTCAATGCAGGTACTGCCGGTACCATAGTTCATCAGGTAGGCGATATCTTTGTTTGCAGAACATTTGTAGACAGAGATATGGCTAAGTTGAAAGATTTCGGATTGGAAAGTGAAATATCGACTACATCATTATTGTCAGATAAAGGGCTTTGTAAAGAATGGGGTCGAGAGGGCGTATGTAATACCGGAGATAGTTTTCTTACAGAAGAATCAACTATTCAGGGTGATGTTGTTGATATGGAAGCTTATGCTCAAGCATTTGTGTGTCGTGATAAAGAGGTGCCTTTTATTGCAGTAAAATACGTAACTGATATTGTTGGTAAGAACTCGGTTGCTCATTGGGAGGATAAATTGAAAGATGCGCGGACGGCTTTAAGTCATTTTTTTAGTGTTTTATATGATAAAATATGATAAGTAACACCAATGGCAATGGCTATAAGCAAAAATTTAATCCAGATGATTGGAACAAGGTAGGCTACGCAATAAAGCATGCTGCCCCACATCAATGTGATGGATATTATCTTGGCACGGAGTGGAATCGCTTTTTTCTCTCTAAAATTGCGAATATAAGGTCCTAAGTGTTTTTGGCCTAGTAGCCAGTCATATAGTTTTGGTGAAGACTTGAAATACAGGGCAGCTGAAAGTAACAGAAAAGGCGTGGTAGGAAGTAGGGGTAGAAATATACCCACAATACCTAATATAAGTGAAATGGTGCCTATGATTACAAGTAATATTCTCATCAGATTGACCATATTAAGATTTGCTTTATAAAATAAAACTGTGGCTACATTTTGTGGCCACAGTTTTATTTTATGCACGGGAGGAGAGGCTCGAACTCCCGACACCCGGTTTTGGAGACCGGTGCTCTACCAACTGAGCTACTCCCGTGTTTGCGGTGCAAAGGTAGTAGAATATCCCGAATTAGCAAGAGTTGTAAGGGAATACTTTTTTATTTTCTAACCTATAAATTTGCTTGGTGCTGATAATCAGCTCTCTACCCTATTTTTTTATCTGACTGAAAAAAGCTACATCATCTGCAAGTCTTGAAACATGATGCGATAGGATGCAACTTTTCTCTCTAAAGGGAGTGGATACGCTCTTGAAGAAGAAGGCATACGGTAAAGTCTCAATGCGCGATTGTTAAATACAAATTCTGAAAAATCCCCCAACTTGGGTTCTTGTATGTCGAACTGTTTGAGTAAAGTTTCCGTTGCTTTTTGCCCAGTAGTAACAATAGCTTTGCATTGAGGCAAGAGATTGAGTAATCTTCTGATATCTGTTTGTTCAACCACTTCTAAAAACTTGTCGGAGGCATTGTCTTGTAAACGTTTTATGGAAGATGCCGTATCATACAATGCTATACCCTTTTCATTAAGAAACTTAATAATACTTTCTCTATCAAATGTTTTTAAAGGTTCTTTTAGAAAATGACTCTTATTATCATAATATAATAGCCCCATAATACGCCACATATCGTTATTCCAATTCGGATAATAAAAATCCATTGACCATCTTTTTTGTTGAGGAGGAAAGCTACCCAGCATCAATAGGCTAGCTTGAGGGGGCAGAAATGGCTTTAACGGATGTATTTCTATTGGTATTTCGTCTAATATATTGGGCATAATTTATTAGTTAATGGATTTAATTTCTCTTCAAAAATAAGAATCAAAAACATACTATTTGCTCTATGTTTGCTTGCTTCTTAATTAAATTAACTATTTTTGCACCTTTAATTATCCGAATTACATAAGTTTATGAAACGATTAGCAACAATTTTCTTCTTAGCGCTTGCTCTGAGCATTTTTGGTTTACGTGCGCAAAACATTCAGTTACACTATGATTTTGGTCGTGCGTTGTATGACAAGAACATGGATGTTCGTCCATTGTTAACTAGTACTGTAGAAAAATTCCAGCCAGACGATTGGGGAAGTACTTTCTTCTTTGTCGATATGGACTATAACTCTAAAGGCGTTGAGCAGGCATATTGGGAAATAGCCCGCGAATTAAAATTTTGGGACGGTCCTTTATCTCTTCATTTAGAATACAATGGCGGTCTGGCAAAAACATATTCTATTAATAATGCTTATATGCTTGGTGGGACTTATACATATAACGATGCATCTTTTAGCAAAGGATTTTCATTGACTGCAATGTATAAATACATTCAGAAGAATGATTCACCTAATAATTTTCAATTAACTGGTACTTGGTATATGAATATGAATGATAACCTCTTTACGTTCTGCGGTTTTGCTGACCTTTGGAGAGAAGAGACCTGGTTTAATTCAAAACTCACATTTCTTACCGAACCTCAATTTTGGGTTAACTTGAATAAAATAGATGGAGTAAATGATAAATTCAATCTTAGTGTGGGCACTGAAGTAGAAGTGAGTAATAATTTCTATAAAGGTAGAGCCTATGTGATTCCTACTCTTGCTTTGAAATGGACTTTAAATTAATCTGCCTGAATGAAAACAGATTTAATCTATGGGGTTGAAGATCGCCCACCATTTAAAGATGCAATATTTGCTGCATTACAGCATCTACTTGCTATTTTTGTGGCTATTATTACCCCTCCGCTTATCATTGCAGGAGCCTTAAAACTTGATGTTGAAAAAACAAGTTTTTTGGTATCCATGTCACTCTTTGTTTCAGGAATCTCTACATTTATACAGTGTAAACGCTTCGGCCCAGTCGGGGCTCGTTTATTGTGTATTCAAGGAACCAGTTTTTCATTTATCGGTCCCATTATAACAACGGGTCTGATGGGTGGATTACCACTTATATTTGGTGTATGTATGGCTGCTGCTCCCGTTGAAATGGTTATCAGTCGTACTTTTCGCTATATGCGCAATATTATCACTCCTTTGGTTTCTGGAATCGTAGTTCTTTTGATTGGCTTAAGTCTGATTAAAGTTGGAGTTGTATCATGTGGGGGCGGATATGGAGCTATGGATAATGGAACCTTTGGTTCGTGGGAAAATCTTTCAATAGCAGGTTTGGTTTTACTAAGCGTTTTATTTTTTAATCGCAGTAAAAACAAATATCTCCGTATGAGTTCCATTGTGTTGGGAATTTGTTTGGGATATGGATTGGCTTTTGCTTTGGGTAAAGTCGATATGTCATCTTTGGATTTAAATCTACTTACGAGTTTTAATATCCCGATGCCTTTTAAATATGGACTTGATTTTAATATATCCTCATTTATTGCTATCGGTTTAGTCTATTTGATTACGGCTATTGAAGCTACCGGAGATGTGACCGCGAATTCTATGATTTCCGGATTAGACATTGAGGGAGAAGGATATGTGAAAAGAGTTTCAGGAGGTGTATTAGCTGATGGATTTAATTCTTTTTTGGCAGGAGTTTTCAATTCTTTTCCAAATTCAATCTTTGCTCAGAATAATGGAATCATACAACTTACTGGAGTGGCAAGCCGCTTTGTAGGATATTACATTGCTGCCATGCTTGTACTGCTGGGTCTTTTCCCTATTGTAGGTGCAGTGTTTTCCTTAATGCCCGATCCTGTATTGGGTGGAGCTACTTTACTCATGTTCGGAACTGTAGCAGCGGCTGGTGTTCGCATTGTTTCTTCTCAGCAAATTGGTCGTAAAGAAACGCTTGTACTGGCTGTCAGCTTGTCACTCGGCTTAGGGGTCGAACTTATTCCTGATATTTTAATAAATGCTCCTGATGCGATTAAGGGTATTTTCTCTTCCGGTATCACTACAGGTGGACTAACAGCTATTGTAGCCAATGCAGTGATACGCGTTAAAGAAGAAGGTGATATTTAATTCTTTATCTCCAGATTACTAATTCTACTAGTTATACTGTACAAAGGCGACGGATACTCGTATATTTTAAAGCGAGGTTCCGTCGTTCCTTTTGTATAATACCATAACGTTGCATATTCTTCAATGTTTTCACCCATTGTGTCCAGTTGCCTCAAATAGGCAGCCAGCGATTTATTCTCAACAATGAATACATTGCCCATTTGGTTGATGATGGGACTATGCTTACGCGAACCATCATGATCAAATAACATGATTCTTTTTCCCTCGGTAGTAATACCAACTGTTTGGAAGGTCATGCTTTTACCGATGGCAGGTAAATTAAGAACATTTCGATCTGTTGATAGAAAAGGCAAATTGTACTTTTTCAGGAATGTGGCGATAAGATTCTCCTTTTCATGATTTTCTTTGAGCAACTTATCTAATTCAGTTTTTTGACAGTCGTTTAATTCTCCCCATATTTTCTCTTCTGTTTGCTCTTGTATAGATCGACTGATAGGTGCAAACACGGCATAGTTTTCATTAAATCCTTTTACAGAAAAAGTATAATAGCAGAGAACTCCCGCTTTATTGAGTACCTCACGCAGTCGTGCGGTATGTCCTCTTCTTGACGCTGCCACGTTATAGACCAGTTGATTCGTTATTAGCCATCCGGCAGAAAGTATTTTTTTTATGGAATCAAGAGCTTCGGGGGTTACTTCCAGTGGGGTTTGAAAATGCGTTTGAATGATAAACTGTTTTATGCCTATCATACTTCCTCTTTGTTTCACATCCTTCAAAATATCAATCAGTTCTTTATCAACCCTCATCGGGAGATAAGCCAATAAGCGACTTCCTAAGCGAATACGAGTTAGTTCTGCGTATTTTTCACCATCAGGTCTTTGCAAATTAGCTTTCTGTTTGTTTTTAGCCATCTGCAGTACAGCTTCCAAAATATGTTTTAACGTTTTATTTTGGCTCATTAAGGCATCTCCTCCTGTGATGAGAATGTCACGTAATTGCGTATCTTCTTCAAAATAAGCCATCAAGCGTTTTAGTTTTTTGTTCCATGATTCTTTCGGCTTCAATGATTCTAACTCAAAGTTAAGCCTTTCACTTTGGAAATCGTACATGCGTTGACAAGAAGCACACAAGCCACCACAGGCCCTCCCCATACTGTCGGGAATTAAAATGGCGACTTCTGGATATCTGCGGTGGATGTTATGTCCCTCAGGAAGCAACCAACCCGCTGCGTTGGGTTTTCCAGATACCACCAAATCTTCTTTTTCCCAAGCTTTGATGTTGCCATACGTGTCAACCAGTTCTGGTGAATAAAGAATATAGCTTCTGATGGCTTCGTCGTCATACCCTTGCTGTGTTGTATTTAGTAGTGATAGATAATATGGAGTAGCAAAAAAAGGCATTTTCTTTTTATGTGCCCGCACAAGCAGTTGCATGGTTTTATCAGAAAAAGAATTGCCTAGTAAGGTATTTAGCTCTGTAGGGCTCTTTGCAGCCATAGCCAGATGGAAACGATAATCATTCCACCAATATCTTACCTTTTCAAGCTTGCCTTCTTCAGATAGATTTTCTTCAAAGGTGTAACGTGAATGAACCGTTTTTTTTTGCTCAATTTTTTTGCTTAAGATTCTAATCATACGTTCTTTATTTTGAACTCTGATAGCTACTGTCTCTTTATCGATACCCGTATTCCAACGCCCCATTTGCCTTTTTATCTTGCTTATTGATGTTGATTTGCTGTCGGCCCAATCATTTTCGTAGAACAAGAAGAATAAGTCGATAAATAAATCAGTGCTTGCTTCTGTCTTATCAAGTGGGTTTTTGAGGTAGTTCCAAAGAAGTGTCAAGGTTTGAATATGCATATCTTCGCCGGTAGAAAGTTCGTTGATGTTTTTCCCATCGTATTCAATCAGCATTCGAATATGCTCACTTCTTCTAGCATTCCATTCATTATGCAAGCCAACGTATTCATTTAATTTCTGTTTGAATTCGTTTTCATCGCAGGAGCTTTCGGCCATAGAAACTATGTCGGGCAGCCTTTGTTTATACATGATTTTTAGTTCGGAAAGAGTAAGTGAAAGCATTTTCTTTTGTTTCATGCGCGTCGTTGTTTATAAGTTCTTAATTGAGATATTTGCATAAATATAACAAAAAAAAGCGGAAGATCAATTCTTCCGCTTTCAAACTCGTGCGTTTATTAAGAAAAAAAAAGTTTTTTTGTTCCCTTTTCTAATCAATACAAACAGTTTTATTTCAATTATTTAGCGATGTCTCCTTTTTGTTTGGGTTCCTTTTTGGCTAATAAAACAATATTGTACACATATTCTGTCATCCATTGTTCTGAGTACCCTAAGCGTTCTTTATACTGCCTTACGGCAGTCGCTGTTTTATGCACATCGTCAGCCTTCCACACTTTCTTGGTACATACTTCGTGAACGGTTTTCTCTGTCATTCCTTTCAAAATCTTTTTGAATAATAAAGGTATGCGGAATTTCCATTGCATAAGGTTTCCCATCAGCATCATCAAGTCATTTGAAAATCCTTGGTACATAAACAGATACGCTTGTATGTCATTAGGTGTTTTACAACTCTTTCTGACCGATGCATCAATTTCTTTGAAGAAGTTTTCACTTAATCCATAATCCTGCATCAACATTTTGCGTGCACGTGATTTTTCGGCTAATCCCAATTTTCCATTTTGCGTCTGCACTTTAAACATACGTTTAAATTGTGCAACATCGGGAATGAAATTGATATTGGTGATTCCAAGATTTACAGCAATGACCGATTGAAAATAAACGCGGGTGAGTGAAACGAAATCTTCCACATTGCCAACGTTGCTGTTACCGTCTCCGGTGTCCTTTTTTAATAATTTAGATAACAAGCTCATTATTTATAAGAGTTATATTATTGATTCTTACTATTTTTATATATGATCATGAAAGTGCAAATGTACAAATAAAAAGAATGATCATTTCAGTTTGAAACAGAATTTATGATTTTCAAATACAGTTTCGGTTATATCAAACCGAATAGATTTGGCTGGTAAGAGCCCAACTGCACTTCTTGATATTTGGGCCAGTTATGAATGCCTCTAATCGGTTTTTCAGATGCAAAAGTATAGAAAAAAAACGATTTGAGTATGCTGTGAGCCCTTTTAAGGCTTTTTTATTAAAAAAAAGATTCTCAACTATGTTGTTATTTGCGGAAAGAATGTAATTTTGCCGACCAAATATTAACGAAACATTATAAAAAGGATTATGAAAGAACTAGTAGAAAAGGTAAATCAGTTGGTAGCTGAGTTCCTAAAAGACGCTGAAGCACAAATTGAGAACGGAAACAAAGCTGCAGGTACACGTGCTCGTAAAGCTTCTTTAGAGATTGAAAAATCAATGAAAGAATTCAGAAAAGCATCTTTAGAAGCTTCTAAGAAATAAATTTCATCTTTTCAAAAAACAGTTAGACCACTCTGGTGAAGAGTGGTCTTTTTTTGTTATAACAATATAATGCCTAATTGATTTTTGACTGATAATTACTATCTTTGGCTCTACGATTTTAAGTGCTTAAAGTGCTGATTATGAATGCAGATGTGCTCGAAAAATTAAAGATATTGGCTGAGTCGGCCAAGTACGACGTATCTTGTTCGTCTAGTGGAAGTGTTCGCTCCAATCAGAAGGGCGGATTGGGGAATACTGTAGGCGGATGGGGCATTTGCCATAGCTTTGCGGAAGATGGTCGATGCATATCTCTGCTTAAAATCATGCTTACCAATCATTGCATTTATGATTGCGCTTATTGCATTAACCGCCGCAGCAATGATTTGCGACGAGCAACATTCTCCGTTACTGAATTGGTAGAGCTTACAATGGAATTCTATCGTAGGAATTACATTGAAGGGCTTTTTTTGAGTTCCGGAGTGGTTCGTAACCCTGATTATACAATGGAGCGACTGGTGCGCGTTGCTAAAGATTTGCGACAAGTGCATCGTTTTAACGGATACATACACCTTAAAAGTATTCCGGGAGCAAGTAGGGAGTTGGTGAATGAAGCCGGATTATACGCGGATCGATTAAGCGTAAATATTGAAATCCCGAATGAAGAGAGCTTAAAACACCTGGCACCCGAAAAAGACTTTAAGAGTGTATTTCAACCGATGAAATATATTCAGCAGGGAGTACTTGAGAGCAGTGAAGAGAGAAAGAAATATCGCTATGCACCGCGTTTTGCTCCTGCCGGACAAAGTACGCAGATGATTGTAGGGGCCACTCCTGAAACAGACAAAGACATACTGCGCCTTTCTTCCGTGCTTTATCAACGTCCAACAATGAAGCGCGTTTATTATTCGGGCTATGTTTCGGTGAATACTTACGATAAACGTCTACCAGCGTTGAAACAACCTCCTTTGGTTCGGGAGAACAGGTTGTATCAGGCCGATTGGCTACTCCGTTTCTACCAATTTAAAGTGGATGAGATTGTCAATGATGCCTATCCTGATCTTGACTTAGAGGTCGATCCTAAGTTGTCGTGGGCATTGCGGCATCCCGAACAATTTCCAGTCGATGTGAACAAAGCTGATTACGAATTGCTGTTGCGGGTTCCCGGTATCGGAGTGAAATCGGCTAAGCTCATTATTACTTCTCGCCGTTACGGAAAGTTGGGCAGTTATCAGTTGAAGAAAATAGGGATTGTGATGAAGAAAGCACAGTATTTTATTACCTGCAACGAGTTAACGGTTCGTACAGTCAATGAAATGACGCCTCAGACTGTTCGAAAACTACTTGTGCCGTCGGGTAAGAAAAATCTGGATGACAGGCAATTGTTACTTAACTTTGTTGACGAATGATTGTCTTTCGGTATGATAAAACATTTGAAGGTTTACTCACGGTGGTGTTTGATGCATATTACCGTCGTACTTTCCCCGATGTATTGCTTGCCGAAGGTGAACCTTTACCGCTTTTCGTTGATGATAGTTTTACTGTTATTGCTGACGAAGAGAAGTCGACCCGTGTTTGGGCCGGTCTGCAGAAAAAACTATCAACTTCAGCTCTTTCATGCATAACCACCTGTTGGCTGTCTGAGCTTCCACACATTGATATGCTTTTGTTTCGTTATATTCGTAAGGCAATTGATTCTCGTCAGTCTATCGAAGTCAACTTTGCCGATCCCGATGTGCTTGAATTAGCACAGATATGGAAAAAAGTATGTGCAGAAAGAAGGCGTATGCTTCAGTTTGTTCGCTTTCAAAAAGCGGCAGACGGCACTTTCTTTGCTGCTTTTGAGCCTATGTATAACGTTCTGGCACTTGCTATTCCTCACTTTAAAGACCGGTTTTCCGATCAAAAGTGGATTATATATGATTTGAAACGCAGTTACGGTTATTATTACGACCTGAATACCGTAGAAGAAATAACATTAGAAACCGAAGCCGCCCATTTGGTGAGTGGAATGCTTGATGAAACCCAAATGGCAGAAGACGAGAAACTGTTTCAGGAAATGTGGAAAACCTATTTCAAGTCTATTGCCATTAAAGAGCGTATCAATCCTAAGTTGCACAAGCAAAACATGCCTGTACGCTATTGGAAACATTTAACCGAAAAACAACTTTGACCTACTTGACTCCGAGTAGTTCCACCTCAAAGATAAGTGTTGAATACGCTTTGATATTATCGCATGCTCTTGTTCCATACCCCAATTCATACGGAATATAGATGATCCACCGTGACCCCAGAGGCATTGCCGTGAGCGCATGTTGCCAGCCCGTAATAACATCTTTCACGCGAAACACTTCCGGTTTCTTGCGAGCAAATGAATTGTCGAACTCGGTGCCATCAATCATGGTCCCTTTATAATGTACTTTCACCGTGCTTTTGATGGAAGGAACCGGTCCATTTCCTTTTAAAATGACTTTGTATTGAATACCCGAAGGAAGTTCGTTAATTCCCTCATTCTGAAGATTTTCTTCTAGAAACCGAATGTTGGCTTCTTTATACGCCTGATGTTTTAAGCTCATCTTTTTATTTTTAGTAGTACTCTCAATACGCTTTCTTTAATGGTTTTGTTCAAAAAGTAAGCGGTTCTTTTTGATAGATTCTAAATTTTGTTGACTCCAACCAATCAGGTTGCGTATATGTGGTAACAGTTCTTGTCCCAATTGAGTCAGCGCATATTCTACTCGGGGAGGTATTTCATTATACATTTTCCTTGATAGAATACCATCTGCTTCCAATGACCTCAACGTAGATGTTAGCATTTTCTGAGAGATATCTCCCAATGTTTTATTTATCTCATTAAAACGCATACTTTCCGTATTGCCCAAAATATCTATAATCAATATAGACCATTTACTGCCCACACTGTTTAAAACAGAGCGAACCGGGCAGGCTGATTCTGTTCTTCTTTTCATTGTCATCCTTTTGTTGGTGTATTAATAAACTACACATCTCTGTCTTGCAACGCATGCAAAACAGAGACATGGTATCACTTAGCAACGTGCTGCTTATTTCGTCACGAAATCAATATACTTTTCTACATCCGCTGCAAGTCGTTCGCTTGCATCCGGAGTATATGCACCGTGGAATACATGGTGTGAAATGTATTCGGCTCCAACAAACTTGGCGGTCGATTCCAGCGGTTTCAAAATTTGTGCTACAGTTCCGTATACCTCTTCGACGTATGCTTCCGCAACGCCCGCTGTAGACAAAGCAATGCCAATCTGTTTGCCGGCAAGTTTATTGCCTCCTTCGCCATAACACCAACCTTGCAAAAATACATCGTCGAGCCATTTCTTTAATAAAGGAGTAACGCTGTACCATTGAACCGGAAACTCCAGAATGATGCGATCGTATTGTTCCAGCAAAGCTTGCTCGGCTTGTACGTCAAATTTCCAGTCGGGATATTTGGTATACAGGTTATGTAACTTCACTTCCGGATGCTTTTGTACTAATGCACTGGTCCATGTTTTGTTAACACCAGATTGTTCAATATGCGGGTGAGCTAAAACTACTATTGTTTTCATAAATTCAATTTGTTATTAATGGTGAATGTATTATTTAGCGGGACTGAATTCCACATCGGCAATAATCTGAATATTATCACTGATTACCGCTTCAGGGAAGTTTGCGCCCAAATTAAAATCAGATCTTTTAATGGTTCCTTTAATTTTGAAACCGGCAGTTTCAGCCTTACTCATGGGATTAACCACCGTGCCAAAATAAGTAACGTCTAATGTTACAGCTTTGGTTATGCCGTGAAAGCTCAGATTACCATATAGCTTTCCTTCATTCTGACCGGTCTTTTTCAGGTAAATGCTTTTGAAAGTAAGAACCGGATATTTTTCCGCATCAAAGAAATCGGCAGAGCGCAAATGATTATCGCGCGCTTCAATATCCGTATCAATACTTGCTACCTTTGCCGTAACTGATATTTGAGCATCAGAATAATCGGCTTTTGTTGTAGTAACATCCACACTAAAATCAGCGAAACGACCACTAATTTCAGATATGGTCAAGTGCTTAACAACAAAACCCAGTCGAGAATGTGCCGGATCGTTTTTCCAAACCTTGCTTTGAGCCATTGCGGCTACAGAGCTCAATACTATGACAGATAAAATAAATAACTTCTTCATGACTTCTTATTTTAAATCGTAAAACCTACTTTAATTAATATATAAAGTGTAGCACGTTTATTTTTAGCGATAACTCTCTTATGGAGAGCAAATGTACAATGTGAAGTTTAACTGTGCAAGAGCTTACCACGAAGTTACATGGTTACCTGGGAGTTAGAATTGCATGTTTAGTCTCTTTTGTTATTCGACGAAAATGAATATTTAACTTTTATTATTGCCTTAAAAAGAATAATATAACATGAATGTGAACGATATGCCATGTATACATAAGCATATCCTTTCTATTTTTGCACTCAAACCAATGTTTAAAAGTAGAAAGATGAAGAATCTATTATTATGCAGCCTCTGGGGCTTATTCGGACTCCTGTTATATACAGGATCTGTACACGCACAAAACAACATCACATCACCGATGAAAGATGTGAATAACGTGATTGACAATACACTCGACAGTTTAAATAAGGCGCGAACGGCACGCCCTGTTGCCGGAGCCAGTCGCAAGGGCAACAACCCGGTTCTTTTTTTAGTTGGTAACTCTACGATGCGCACCGGTACGTTAGGTAACGGTAATAACGGGCAGTGGGGCTGGGGCTACTATGCCGGCGACTTTTTTGATACAGATAAGATAACCGTTGAGAATCATGCTCTGGGAGGAACCAGTAGCCGCACCTTTTATACTCGTCTTTGGCCCGATGTACTTAAAGGTATTCGTCCGGGCGATTGGGTAATCATTGAGCTGGGACATAATGACAACGGTCCTTATGACAGCGGACGTGCACGTGCCTCCATTCCCGGTATCGGCAAAGACAGTCTTCCGGTAACCATTAAAGAAACAGGTGCCAAAGAAACTGTTTACACCTATGGCGAGTACATGCGTCGGTTTGTGCAGGAGGCAAAAGCCAAAGGAGCGCATCCCATTTTAGTTTCGCTAACTCCTCGTAATGCTTGGGAAGACAAAGACAGTACCATTGTAACCCGAGTAAACAAAACGTTTGGTTTATGGGCAAAACAAATAGCGAAAGAACAGAAGGTTCCTTTCATTGATTTGAATGACATCAGTGCTCGCAAGTTTGAGAAATTCGGAAAAGAAAAGGTTCAGTACATGTTCTATCTGGACCGCATACATACCAGTGCGTTCGGAGCTAAAGTCAATGCTGAGTCGGCTGCAGAAGGAATTCGTGCTTACAAAGGATTGGAGTTGGCTAACTACCTGAAACCGGTTGCAAAAGACACAATCACAGGCTCTAGTCGAAAAAAGGGTCGTCCGGTGCTATTTACCATCGGCGACAGTACCGTTAAGAACAATGACAAAGATGAAAACGGCATGTGGGGCTGGGGTAGCGTTATAGCCGATGAATTCAACCAGAATAAAATATCCGTTGAAAACTGTGCGATGGCAGGCCGCAGTGCACGTACTTTCCTTGATGAAGGCCGTTGGGACAAAGTTTATAATGCATTAAAGCCCGGTGATTTTGTGCTGATGCAGTTCGGACACAATGACGGTGGTGATATTCATGTAGGCAAAGCTCGTGGCGAACTGCACGGTTCCGGTGAAGAAAGTAAAGTCTTTTTAATGGAGGCAACCGGTAAATATCAGGTAGTATATACATTTGGGTGGTACCTTCGCAAGTTTATTCGAGATGTGAAAGAGAAAGGAGCCATACCTGTAGTGTTAAGTCACACGCCTCGTAACAAGTGGAAGGACGGCCAAATTGAACGTAACACAGACACCTACGGACAGTGGGCGAAAGATGCCGCCGAGAAAGCCGGTGCTTACTATATTGACCTGAATAAACTGTCGGCCGATAAACTTCAGCAGATGGGACCCGAAAAGGCTGCGGCATTCTTTAATAACGACCATACTCACACTTCACTTCAAGGCGCCCGGATGAATGCCCGGAGCATTGTTGAAGGTTTAAAAGCAACAGATTGCCCGTTGAAAAAGTATTGTGCCGATTAATCTATTGATAGCTAAACTTTTCATGTTATATTTGTGTTTTTTAAGAAAACAAGTATAACATGAAAATAGCCATTAGCGGAGCAAGCGGATTTATCGGGAAGCGTCTTTCAGCCTTCTTGGAGTTACAGGGACACCAGGTAGTCCCTTTAGGACGTGCTATGTTCCGTGATAACATGTCCGATCAGTTAATCGCTCGCCTTTCACAGTGCGAAGTGGTTATCAATTTGGCAGGGGCAACCATCAATCGCCGGTGGACAACCGAATATAAAAAGGAACTATATAACAGTCGCATCAACGTTACCCGCCGACTGGTACAAACCATCAATTCACTCGAACAGAAACCTCAGTTGTTTATTTCGGCTTCGGCTGTAGGGTATTATCCTACGGAAGGTTGCCATGACGACTACTCGCAGGAGAGGGGAGAAGGCTTCTTGTCTGACCTTTGCTGTCGTTGGGAAGCCGAAGCTGCCAAGGTGCATACCGATACACGGTTGGTTATTACTCGTTTCGGTGTAGTGCTTTCGCCCGACGGAGGCGCATTCAAAGAACTTTCGCGCTCGTTGAAGTTGAAGATGGCCGTAGCAATAGGTCCCGGTAATCAGTATTTTCCGTGGATAGACATCCGAGACCTGAACAAGGCCATGCTCCATGTTATTAAGACCACCTCCATTATCGGCATCATTAATTTTGTTGCACCTCATCAAATAACCCAAACCGAGTTGAGAGACAGAATGGCCTGGCGATATAGCAGTTGGTTCAAATTGACCGTTCCGTCTGCCGTTATTCGTTTCTTTATGGGAGAAGCATCGAATTTCCTTACTACAGGTCAATGCGTTATCCCTGCCACGCTGGAAGAAACAGGTTTTGAATTCTCGGCGAATGACATTGATGAATTTCTGGCTGACACGACTAAGTGGACCGTCCGAAAAATAGATTTGTCGCGTTACATGGGCAAATGGTACGAGATAGCCCGTTTTGAAAATCGGTTTGAACGCAATCTGACCCGCGTGACGGCGGAGTACACTTTACTATCCGGTAACAAGATACGTGTCGTTAACAGCGGCTACCTAAACGGAGAACTGAATGTTTCGGAAGGAAAAGCATACGTGCCCGATCCGGATATGCCCGGCAAACTGAAAGTCGCCTTTTTCCTTTGGTTCTACAGTGACTACTACATATTGGAACTTGATGAAGTGAATTACAATTACGTGCTTATAGGAAGTAGCAACAATAACTATTTGTGGATATTAAGCCGCACGCCGCAATTGCCGGATGACGTTAAGAAAATGCTGCTTTACAAAGCCGAACGAAGAGGATACGATATCTCCCGTTTGCTTTGGGTGAAACAAAGCGAGGAATAGCCGTCTATTTTTTCAGCCAATGTTTTATAACCTGCCATGGAGCGTAAAGTAACATTCGCGGTCCGGCAAAACGCATCACCTTTTTAATCTCTTTGCGTTTCTCGGGTGAGTAGCAATGAATCTTGCAATACTTGCACATGCCTTTTTGTTCGCCAAACGGACAATGATCTAATCGGGCATGTGCATAAGCAATCAGTTCCTTACAAGTGGCACAAAGTTCCTGATTCCCTTCTTTCTTTTCACAGTACAGCCTGATCATTCGCTCTACTGTTCTTTTCTCCTTATCTATCTTTTCTATCTTTGATATTGTCATAGCAAATGCAAATATAAAGAATCTGTTTGTTTAAGTATGTCAAACAGCCCATTGCTTTGAACTATTAACTAAAAGCCACTGTTTCTATAATAGAATAAACAAAGATGAAGGTAACAGATTTGATATGGATTTTTATGTTGTCGGTCAGCCTGATGGGCTTGAAGCAGATGCAACGTGAAACAGAAGAGAAAGGAAAACCTGTTCAGAAAGGATATGTTATGAAAGAATTAACCCCCGAAGAAAAGAGAGTGATTGTGGATAAAGGGACTGAGCGTCCCTTCCAAGGCAAATACTACCAGCATAAAGCAGACGGCACCTATTGTTGCAAACGCTGCGGAGCCCCCCTGTACCGGTCGGACGATAAATTTGATGCCGGTTGCGGATGGCCCAGTTTTGACGATGAGATAAAAGGTGCTGTAAAACGCGTGCCCGATGCCGACGGGCGACGAACGGAGATACAATGTGCTCGTTGCGGAGCACATTTGGGACACGTATTTTTGGGCGAAGGGTTCACTTCAAAGAACACCCGCCATTGCGTCAACTCCATCTCGCTCGATTTTGAGGAGAAAAAGCCTTGATCGCTTTATGATTTGTCGTTGCGTATGGGCAGTCTTTCCCACACCCAGCGAGGTATAAGCTGCCAGAAGAAAACGAGTATAGCATAACGTGTGTCGATAATCGCCACGCGTTTTTTATTGGTAAGCGCTTTCACAATGTGTTGGGCTGTGCTATCGGCACGCATCAGCAACGGATATTTCCGGTTCTTCAGCAAAGCGGTAGCCACAAAGCCCGGACGAATATCCGTAAACTGTATGGATAACCTCTCCATGCGTGCCAGTTGAGCCAAAGCATCAATGTAAGTGTTTTGAAAACGCTTCGTAGCCGAATAAGCCGGTGCCGACCCCAATCCTTTGGTACCGGCAACGGAACTGATTACTGCCAGGTGTCCGCTACCCTGTTCCTTAAAAAAGCGATAAGCAGCCGTTACCATTCGTATAAACCCCTCTACATTGGTTCGTGCGGTATTCAATTCAATTTCGGGCTCCAGTTTTACATTCTGGCTACCGATGCCCGAACTGAGTAAGAACAAATCCATTCCCCCCAGCTTTTCGATGAGGCTTTGAAGTTGTTCGGGTGCATCGGCACATGTAACATCAATCACCTGCGTTTTTACTTGTGCAGGTGCGGTAGCCGCTAAGGCCGTTAAAGCCTCCTCGCGCCGGCCGGCAATACCTACCTGCCACCCTTGGGCAATGTATATTTTAGCAATTTCCTCTCCAATGCCCGACGTAGCACCTATTATAATAACCTTTTTCATGATTCTTTCTCATTAAACAACGATAACTCCCAGCAACTTGGCTAACTCTACAGCCTGCATGCTGTTTACAACGGCTCCGCGCAGTTCATTGCCGGTAAGACGGATGCCATTAATTTCGCAGGAACTTAAATCAATATCCCTCAGTTTGCTTTGATGAAATTCTGCTTCGGTGAAGTTGCACTGATTGAACTCCGTGAAGCCGAATGCGCAATTCTCGGCAGCACATCTACGCATGTCCGACTCGCTAAACAGTGCGTGGTGAAACTTACTGCCCGAGAAAATAACGTAAGGAGCACTGCAATGACTGAAAGAAACGTGATTAAAGGTTCCTTCCGAGAAGTTAGTCCCCATTAGTTTGCAATCAACAAAGCTAACCCTGTTAAAGGCACATTCATGCAATTTGACGTTTGACAAATCGCAGCTTCTGAATTCCACATCACAGAATCTCGACTTATGCAAGTCGCACTCACGGAATATGCACTGATTAAAGATACAAGTTTGTACGTCTAGCAATGATTTCGAAATCTCATGAGCCGTTTGTGCCGTAAATAGCCTGCCTTCAATATCCTCGGTCAGTTCGGCAACCAGATTACTCAGATCTTCGTTTTCCTGAAGCTTTTTGGGTATGCGAGGAGAAGAAATTTTCATTAGTTAATCGTTTTTATTATTTATGCAGCAACAAAAGTAGCAATATCTTTTTAAATTTATCTATATTTGTGTGTGAACCATAAAAGTAAAATGATATGAAACGAAACATGGTGTTGGGGCTGCTTTGTGCACTTGCCACAGTTCTTTGGGCAAAACCCCTTGAAACAGATACGTTTAAAACCAAATCGGGTAAGGACGTTGTTATTACCTTCATTAAACACGGTAGCTTGATGCTTTCGTACAACGGGAAATACATTCAGATAGATCCCGTTTCACAATATGCCGATTACCAGTCGTTCCCCAAAGCAGATGTGATACTTATTACACATGAACATGCCGATCATCTGGATTTGCAAGCCATTCAGGCAGTCAGTAAAAATCAAACCGAAGTACTGATTAATGAATCCGGTTACAAAAAACTGGAAAAAGGCAACATACTTAAGAATGGCGATGAAGCCTTTATCTTGGGTGATGTTAAGGTTGAGGCTGTTCCGGCTTACAATACTACGGCGGGAAGAGAGATGTATCACCCCCGCCACCGTGATAACGGTTATGTGCTTACGTTTGACGGACTACGCATTTACGTAGCGGGAGATACGGAAGACATTCCCGAACTCAAAGAACTGAAAGAAATTGATGTGGCTTTTCTGCCCGTGAACCAGCCTTACACCATGACGGTTGATCAGGCTGCTCGTGCAGCACGCATGTTCTCGCCCAAAGTCCTTTACCCGTATCATTACGGCAGTACCGCCATTGATGAATTACCGGCTAAACTCAAAGGAAGTGGCGTTGAAGTGCGCATCAGACAAATGCAGTAAGGTTACTTTATATACTCCTCCTTCGTTAGGTAATAACAAAGATGATCCAATACCTTTTCGTCGTAAGTAACTTCCGCCTGATGCAATAAACCTTCGTAAACAAAGCCGTTGCGTTTGAGCACCTGCTGCGAACGTTCATTATGCGGGTAGCAGTTGGCCGTTACCAGATTCAGGTTGAGTGTGGAAAAGCCAAACTTCAAGACAGCTTGTGTGGCTTCGGACATGTAACCCTTTCCCCAGCAAGATTCCTTTAACCAATAGCCCAGCATGCCACTGTGCGGGTTTTCCCGTTTGGGATCGGGAACAAGTCCGATAGAACCGATGATTCTGTCGGTCTCTTTCAGTACCACTGCCCATACATTGTTTTCGCTCTCAATGAAAAAAGATTTCAGAATAGCCAATGATTCTTCTTTGCTTTCATGCGGTTTCCAACCGGCATTATTGCCTAGGTTGGGATTCTGGCAACACTCAAAAAAGTCATCGATGTCGGTCTCTTCGAATCGCCTTAAAATCAAGCGGTTTGTTTCTATATAATTCTTATTCATACTTATGCTTCTTTTTGAAATACACATTCTATTCTGTTGCCGTCAGGATCGAGCACCACACTTTCAAAGTAGCCATCTCCCGAAGTTCGCGGCTCGCCTGCAATGACATACCCGTCGGCTCTTAATCTTTCTGTTTGCTGCAAAACCTCTTCCCGACTACCGAAAGTGAAAGCCATGTGCGTTAAACCCAGTCGGTTTTCCTCTATGGGCAGGTTTTGCACATCGGTGCGGCTCATTAACTCCAGACTCGTTTCACCGTCGAAAGCAATGAAATAAGATTCAAATCCTTTGGCGCTGTTGACGTACTTCTGATTACTTTTTCCGTTAAAATAACGCGTGTAGAAATCTCTCAACTCTTCCAGTTTGTATGTCCAGATAGCGATGTGATGTAGTTTCATATTCTTTCTTTGTTATTGTTTTAGTATACCTCTTTTTTTAGTGATCGCCTTGTAAATGTTTCGACGAACAGCCCTCACGGCGGGTGATAATAAATCGGGCTCCATGATCTCTATCAGGTTACGATATTCCTGCAGCAGCTCCGGGATGTGTCGGCACATTTCGTAAGCCAGCTTCATGCAAAGCATTTGTGTGGCGGGCAATTCCTGTTTCGACATCATTCTTTCGAGGCAGAAGTCTAAGAAATCGGTTCTGAATTCTTCCGGAACGGGCTGGCGACAAAGCACATTCAGCAAAATGCGTCGCTTGCCCGTATGCGTGCAATTCATCACCAAGTCAATCAATTGGTTTTGTTTGTCAAACAGCAAGCGGTTATCTTCCTCGTTCAAGTGTGTGCACACCCATAGAGCCTGGAAAGAAGTGGTAACGTCTTCCTCAAAGATTAAGCCATACAGCTCTTTGATTGACTTTTCATTTCCCCCGATGTGAAGCAACAGCTGTCGCACCTGGTTCATGCCGATTCGTTTGGATAGTTGCGTCTTCAGATTCATGCAAGCAAAGGTAATAATACTTTGTTAGGCTGCACTTGTTATATAAAATAATTTTATATATTTGGGCGAACCCTAAAATATAAAGTTATGGATATAGTACATGATAAAGAAAAAAGTAAGTTCCGTGTTGAAGTTGATGGTGTAACGGCTTACGTAGCCTATGCACTTGCCGACGGAGCGTTAGACATTCGGCATACTATTGTTCCCGAAGAAATAGGAGGGCGTGGCATTGCGTCTGCCTTGGTTAAGGCTACGTATGATTATGCCTTGGAAAACGGATACAAACCTGTTGCAACCTGTTCGTACGCTGTTGTTTGGCTGCAACGGCATCCTGAATACAAGGGAACCACCGGTGCCGACTTTGGAGGTGAAGGAAGCTGTGCTCTTTAGCAACCGGTGCTAACGCGACACACCTCCCAGAAAATAAAAAAGTGTGGTTTACCATCACTTACCCTCACTAACTACACTAAAACCCTTTGCAGAAAGGGCTTTTAGTGTAGTGATAGTAAAAGATATCTACCACTAAAAACGGTGTTTTACTATCACTATCCATCACTTTTAACAATGTATACAGATTCGTTAACTACAATTTAACTGAAATCTCGTCGATGTTTGGCTCATTTCGAGCCTTTTCTGATAATAAACAGTCTTTTTTGCTTTGATTCATCTCCCAAATGAACTTTTATTCGTGACATAACCCTTTTAACTTCATGAATTCCGCCAACGGATACTTGTACATGGGTTGTTGCGTTCCTCATAAAATGTAATAACACCTAATAAAATAACCACAATGATTTGGAATTGACAGTATAATGTATTATCTTTGTACTTATAATCTTATAGTATATTCAAATTATTATAGGCGCAAAGGCAGGAGCTCATACTCTTGCCTTTTTTTATGTCTTAGCGGTTTATTATTGCATTAACACGGTGTCTCGCGTCGGTGAGCACGGTAGCAAAAGGTTCCTGAGAAACCGTGTTATGGCCGTAAGACGGTTTCTCCCGAACCAAAAGACGGTTTATGATTTAAAATTGCTCGTTATCTTTTTGAAAAAGTCGGTTATGTTTTTCAAAAAGTTGGTTATGTTTTACCAAAGTCTTGCTGCTCCTTGTTGGTTCCCGGTTTATTGGTTAATAATATATAAAACTGCTCTTGACAAGATTTGTCTGATTCATGATGTCAAAGGGTGAATTTGTAAAATTAGTTCTACTACGTGGTCAACTGAACTTTTTTATCCTCTTTGATTCTTACATAGTTCTACCTTGAACTGTATATTAATAGTTTGGTCACCATTAAAATACTAAAAATTAGATAGTTTTGTTCTTAACATTAATTAGTTATTGTCTCGTTAGTAAGTAATTATTATTTCATTAAATGATAAAATGATATTGAATATCGGTGTGTTGAATGTTAGTGAACAAAAACATACTGTAAGTAAATGACTGTAATTGTTTGTTTGACTGTGTTTTATGTTTTCTATATTGCTAATAAATATATATATTTGAATTAGTAAAAGTAAATAATGAACAGAGTTATTGATGGCTATTCTTATACAACGGTGTTCGGTAGACTTAATTGCACATGGAATAGAGAGATGGGACACGGATTGATTGATGCATATAATGCCGTATTGGGAGCTAGAAGACGATTGTAAGTATTTATATAAATTGAGTAAATTATGAAAACTATTTTATCCTTACTAATGTTGATTTGTATGTGCGCTTGTGATAGCGAATCTGAGGATTTTATTTATAAGGAATACGAGTTACCGGCCAAGGCTGGTGCTTTGGATTTAAATATTGAGGCAGATAAGGCTGTACTAATTAATGATAAGGTTGAATTTCAAAGGGTTTTTTCCAATTTTCCCAATGCAAAAGCCGTTGATTTTAAGAACTATACTTTATTGTTAGTCAAAGGTGTTTCCACATCAGGGATAAGAAGCATTGAGAAAACGATTTTGAAAACAGATAATAAATATATGTTCGCTATTCACGTATATAAAAACATTGCTGCGGTCATGGAGCCTTGGTGTTTAGCTTATATTATTCCTAAAACAAGCGAGGAGAATATAACTTTATCAGTTACGTATGAACTTCTCTAATTTATCGCTTAATATGGCATCCAATGAAGCGGCCAAAGCAGCCAGAGAAGCGTTCCAGTTTATGGCAATTTCGTTGGATGCATACGATGGTTCGGTGTCCGAATAACATTCGTCTGGTGCGTTTGATGCATAATTTACTTCCGCTTTGTCCTGTTTGCCGCGATTAGGACCACCCACCAGGAAGCCGGGAAGAGGATCTTTAACCTCATCGGAAGCCGATAAACGGTGGTGTGGGTGCATCGGACTCTTTGTCCCCACGCCCGTTACGTAACAGTAACCAGTGGCATTGCGCCCCAGCAAATAATCCATGTTACGCATTGCGTTTTGCAAATATTCGGTTTTAGCCGTGAGAGCATACCCCCTTAACAGTGACAACGCCTGATTGGCACAACCTTCCGATAAGCTTCCCCAGAAAAAGTCTTCGGGTTTGTTGCCGAATGGAGAGTGGAAACAAGAATGCTCTGCTGCTTTCACTGAATGGTCACAATACGCCAGCAAGCTCTCTTTAAGTCGGCTTGCTGTTTCCGCAGCCGCTTCACTTACCGAGAAACCGGGCGTTAACCAAGTGAAGATTCCCAGTGCCGATACGTTACCCCACGAAGAAACGGCATACGCCTGAGGTGCATACTTCAGCGCCACTTGCAAGTAATCATTTTCTCCCGTTGCGAGGTAAAGCTCAGAGGCCGCCCAGAAAAACTCATCCTCCGCATGAATATCGCCATACGCCCCCGTATTGATGTCGGGATCGTATTTTTCGTTTAATTCGTTTTGTTTGTAAAATGCATTACGATTCGCTTGAGCCCATACAAATGCTTGCCTGGAGGCCTGCAAAGCACGTTCCGAAAAGCCCGGATAATCATTCTGAAAAGCGGCAAAAAGACGCGATGACTGCGCCATTACAGCAGCGAAATCCAGCGTTGCCGTTACCGATTTTTGCACCACGTAGCGAGTTTGCTTGCAATCAATCGGTTTAATGAACCCTTCGAAATCGGGAGTTGTCAATTTGTGATACACACCACCGTCCACACTGTCTTGCATGGTCAGTAACCATTTCAGGTTATAATACATCTCGTCCAGCACATCGGGAGTCTTATTGGTATTCTCCGGAATATCCAGTTTGAGTGAAGCCATGTAATCGGGAATCATTTGGCAGACAGCCTGAATCAATCCGATGGAATATGCCGAATTTACCACATACTTATTATAATCACCCGCATCATACCACCCGCCGGGCGAACTGATGATGGTGCCCTCGGGGCGCGACTGAGACGCTGCGCTGGCATGTACCAACACACGATTGTCGTTATGAGCCGCCGGTCGGCTCCACATTCCGGCATACGGTTGTTCTATACCCATACCGGTTCGTTGGTAATAAAATGCTTTGAAAGCAGCCTGTGCTAAAGGTTTCAGTGCTTGGTTGGCCACGCTGAAAGGAACTTCGGTATTATTCACTACCAAGATGAATTCGCCGGGATAGGTAATTCGGCTCAAGTCCAGTTGAGTGCGTATTTTATCATTCCAGGGAGAGACAACGTTCACCCCAGCTTTGTTTTCCATTACCCATTCGCGGGTGGTGGCATCTATAACCTTAAAAGAACCGGAGAATTTCCCTTCCCAGATAGCCACTTTTTCTTGTTGCGGATAATACCCCACTTGATTCAGCTTGATTTCACTGATGTTTTTCTGCGAACTACATCCTGAAAAGCCGAGTATAATCGCTGCACAAATTGAAAGGAGAGAGGTAATGCGCATTATTTAGTACTTTTTGAAATGATACTTTGTTCGTAACATCTCCTGTTCTTCGGGGTCAAGTGACTGGAAATAAGCTTTCCAACCCGGACAAAAATTGATGTGCCAACGCCAGAACTTTCCCATGAATGATTTGGGATTCTTGTCATACTTTGCCCGCAAAGAGCAATCGTTACATTTCTGTTCCATGGTGAGTGATGTTTAAATGATTGAGTTTTACAAAAATAGTATAAATAATTTGTATCTTTGCTATATAATTAAGGAAGTATGGATGTATTATACTATGAATTCTCTTTCTTCCCTTAAAACATATACAAAATTGATAGAACTACGTCCATACCAAATCGAGGGAATTAGATCCATATTCGATGCTTGGGATCCAACTTCACGCAATCTGATGAATGTTTTGTTTCAGATGCCCACCGGAACAGGAAAGACAACTGTCTTTTCCGAAATTGTGCGTCGTGCACATCGTAAAAAGAAGAATGTACTCATTGTTGTTCATCGGAAAGAACTAGTAGAACAGATTATTGACCGTTTGCAACGTTTTGGAATAGATGCCGGAATCATTTCCGGACAGATTAAACCTGATAGAACAAAAGAGGTACAAGTTGCAACGATACAATCTTTGTCAAGAAGAGAGTATCCTAAGGCAGATATAGTGATCATTGATGAATGCCATCATGCAAAAGCAGCAACTTATAGAAAATTGTGGGATATTTATTATGAAGCACGTTTTCTGGGAGTTACTGCTACACCTATTCGCATGAACGGTGAAGGATTTTCTGACTTATTTGATATACTTATTAACTGCGGACAACTAAGTGGCTTTGTCTCTCATGGTTATTTAGTTAAAGTGAAGCATTTTGTAGGTGTAACCCCCAACTTGTCATCCATCAATATTAAAATGAATGATTACGTTCAAGACGAATTGGGTGAACTCATGCAAGACTCCGAACTGATGGCAGATCTGATAGAAAGCTATTATAGTAAAGCTGAAGGTAAAAAGATGATTGTTTTTGCTGTTAATATAGAACATAGCAGACTCATTGTGCAAAGGTATCAGCAAGAAGGAATCTCGGCAGAACACATTGACGCTAATACTCCGAAGAAGGAACGTGAACAAATATTACAGCGTTTCAGGAATGGAGAGACTATGGTTTTGAGTAACGTTGATATAGTGTCCGAAGGGTTTGATGTACCCGATTGTGAAGTCGTACAATTGGCTCGTCCTACCAAATCATTAGCGTTGTATTTACAGCAAGTAGGAAGATGTATGCGCCCTTGTGCAGGCAAAAAGGAAGGCATTGTTCTTGATAATGCCGGTCTGTGGCTGGAGCATGGCTTTTGCCAGCAAGACCGGATTTGGAGATTGGATCAGAAAAAAATACGCAAACGCAATGCGTATCAAGATCCTATGGTAGCGGCTGTTGATGAGATGGGAGTAATCAGAGAAGCCCACATTCCGTTGGAGATTGAGGGGATGGAATTGATTGAACTGACCGACGAAGTTGAGGATTTATTGCAGTTTGAAGATTTTCTAGGCTTTGCATTAAATAAAGGATATAAACCATTATCTGCTTTTTATAAATTTGAAGAGTTTTTATCGGATACAGACCGGGTATTGAATTTAATACATTTAAAGTACATTCAGAATAGACTTGGCTCATTGCCGGATTCTCCCAAAGAAGGTATGTGGTATCACATCAAAAAAGATAATGGACTAATTTGAGATATAATACCATTTGGCCTTTTTTACCTCGAGGTAGAAAATGATGGAACTTGATTGGGTTTTACGAGCCTTATTTTTTTGAACCATTGATGATGATAAGCGCTGCTATAACGCCCGGAATCCATCCTGCCAATGTAAGAATGAACACGATCAGCACGGAACCGCAACCCTTGTCGATCACAGCAAGAGGAGGGAATATAATAGATAAAATAACTCTGAATAAAGACATTGACTCGTTTTTTAGGGTGTTCAGTTTACTCCATGCATATAATTATATACCTGAGTGTTCACAAAGATATAAAACAATTTTATATAGTTATTTAAACAATAGCACAAAATAATGTTGACTCAGGTATATTTTATGACTAAGAAGAACTCATTTTATTAATTACTCTAACCATTCGCCACGTTGGTACCTGAACGGATATTCTCCTAATGAAATAAAAGAACTCAATAAGAATTAATTCTTTTATGTTACAGATGTAACATACGTGTAGGCATATGTAACATAACAAACTACAAATGTAACATCACGAAATAAATGCGTTTCAGTAAGAGGCTTGTGACTGTGTGGGTTATTCCTATTTTTGTATGGTCAAATTGTTATCAATAAAATACTATGAAACGCAACCTGAAATTTTTCGTGATGTTACTTTTAGTGGGCATGCTAAGTTCATGCTCCGACGATACGGCACCAGTAGCAGAAGAACCTCCCAAGGAGAATCCAACCACGCCCGAAGAAGAAACGACAGATGAGGAATCGGCTTTGCCGGTTTTGACGGTAGTGGGGCGGTACTTGAAGAATAACAAAGGCGAAATCGTTAATCTGCATGGCTTTGCCCAGACTTACAGCCCTTATTTTAATCAGAATGCTTGGAATAACTACGATGTATCGGGTTGTTTAAGTTACAACAAACGCTTGATTGACCAGATGCAGTCGGCCGGTTGGAAATTCAATTTTATTCGTATGCACTTGGATCCTTATTGGAGTGATGATACGAGTAAGGAATCAGTGCGCTATGAAGGGCACGAACGCTTTTCGTCTGCACGCTTCCAAAAGTATCTCGACGAACTATTTATTCCCATGGCCAAATATGCTATCTCGAAAGGACTATACATCGTGATGCGCCCGCCCGGAGTTGCCCCCGAAAAAATTGCGGTCGGCGATGACTACCAGAAATTTCTGCTCACGTTGTGGAACATTGTATCCAAACATCCTGATATAAAGAATAATATGGATATTATGTTTGAGTTGGCCAACGAACCCATTCATATTCTGGGGCCCGACGGTACGTATGCTGGAACGGGTAGCGGACATTTCATGAATCTCAAGAGCTATTTCCAGACTATTACCGATAAAGTAAGAACTAACGGAGCGAAGAATATTATCTGGGTGCCGGGCTTATCTTATCAGTCCAGTTACAGCGGCTATGCCACGTACCCGATTGAAGGAGAGAATATTGGTTATGCCGTACATGTTTACCCCGGTTGGTACGGCAGCGATGCTCAATCGCCCAGCGCCGAACTAGGTGGTGTGATGGGTGGCGGATATGATGGATTCCAACGAGGATGGGATGCACAGGTGATGCCGGTTGCTAATTTTGCCCCTATTATGATTACTGAAATGGACTGGGCCCCCGAAAAGTATAATTCTTCTTGGGGAAAGAGTATCACGGGCGAAGTGGGTGGAACCGGATTCGGCGCTAATTTCAAGTATATCATGGATCGAACAGGCAATGCCAGTTGGTTGCTTTTCACAAGCCCTCACTTGTTGGCTCAATTTAAAAATGTAGCCGGAACGGAAGGAAATTATGCATTTCTCAATGACCCCGAAGCGTGTCCGTGGCCGGTGTATCATTGGTTTAAGGAGTATGCGGGTGAAGCACCAGCCGAAGGCGATTTGAACAGTCTGCAAGTTGCCGGCGTCACTAACAGCTTAAGTATCCGAATGGGCGACAGCAAGAGTTTTATAGTGAAAGCATTATATGTTGATGGAACTACTCGGGTTGTTACCTCGAAATCATCCGTCAGCAGTAGTAATTCTGCTGTGCTTCAAGTAGATAATGCCGGTAAAATGGTTGCGGTGAAAGAAGGGCAGGCTCAAGTGACCATTTCTTATACTTCCGCAAAAGGAGTCACTAAACAGTTGGTTCTCACTGTCAATGTCATTACGCCTTTCCCCTTGACGGCTGCCATGTTCAACCCTTCCATCTGGGAAAAGGGAACGTTTGACGAAGGTACGCGCACCTTAGTAACCGGAAAGTATGGATTTGGAGGCTGGGAGTATGCTAACGGACTGAACCTATCGGCTTTCAAAACCTTAACAATAGAATTGGGCAATGATAATCAGTCCAGTGTTTCTTTCCGTTTGTTTGATAAAACCAGCTATTGGACGGATTCGGCTACGTATGATTTCGGATCTTCACGTAAGGTGGTGGTCGACTTGCAAAACATGAAGGATAAGAATGGGCTTACAATAGATCCGTCACATTTGTATATCATTGGTTTCTGGTCAACAGGTGATAAACCGATTGTGATTGATAAGGTTTTGCTTGATTATTAAGTAGAGACAACGAAGAAATAATATAGTATAAAAAGACTCATGAATAAGAAAAGTATTTTAGTTTCTGTTTTTGTTTTGATTTGCGCGCCAAGTTTCGCTCAAGATAAGCTTTATGCCGATGAATTTCCTCTTGGCGATGTAACCTTGCTCGATGGTCCGCTTAAAAAAGCTTGCGATTTGAATATTAAGACACTTTTGCAGTACGACTGTGATCGGTTGCTGGCTCCTTATCGCAAGGAAGCGGGGCTTGCTCCTAAGGGAAAGACCTATCCAAACTGGGATGGTTTGGACGGGCATGTGGGTGGGCATTATCTCACAGCTATGGCTATCAACGCGGCTACCGGTCATGAAGAGTGCCGCAAGCGGATGGAATACATGATTGCCGAGATTGCTGAATGTGCCGAGGCAAACAAGAAAAATCATCCCGAGTGGGGCAACGGTTACATGGGCGGATTCCCTCATAGCGACAAGCTTTGGTCTACTTTCAAAACAGGAAACTTCTCTACTTATTTTGGTTCGTGGGCTCCGTTCTATAATCTTCATAAGATGTATGCCGGACTTCGTGATGCTTGGCTCTATTGCGGTAACGAACAGGCCAAACAACTCTTCCTTGAGTTCAGTGATTGGGCTGTTAACATCACCTCTTCCTTGAGTGATGAACAGATGGAACAAATGCTGGGCAACGAGCATGGTGGTATGAATGAGGTACTTGCCGATGCTTATGCCATTACTCATGATAAGAAGTACATTGACTGTGCCAAGCGATTTTCTCACAAGAAACTCCTTACTCCCATGTCGCAGCGGCAAGATTGCCTTGATAATATGCATGCCAATACGCAAGTACCAAAAGCTATTGGCTTTGAGCGCATTGCCGAACTGACGGGTGATGAAACGTATCATGCTGCGGGCTCTTTCTTTTGGGACATTGTGACCGGCGAACGTTCCCTGGCCTTTGGCGGGAATAGTCGTCGCGAGCATTTTCCAAGCAAGGAAGCATGCACCGACTTCATCAACGACATTGATGGTCCCGAGTCATGCAATACCAATAACATGTTGAAGCTGACGGAAGATCTTCACCGTCGCAACCCGGAAGCCCGATATGCTGATTATTATGAACTGGCAACCTTTAATCACATCCTTTCTACTCAACATTCGGAACACGGGGGATATGTTTATTTCACACCTGCCCGTCCACGTCATTATCGTAACTATTCTGCTCCCAACGAAGCCATGTGGTGCTGCGTGGGTACGGGAATGGAAAATCATGGCAAGTATGGACAATTTATTTATACTTCCCGCCACGATGCATTGTATGTGAATTTATTTACAGCCTCTGAGCTTAATTGGAAGGCAAAAGGTGTTGTCCTTCGTCAGGAAACAGCCTTTCCATACGATGAAACAAGTAAAATTACCATCGCCAAAGGTAAGGGACAGTTCAAACTACTGGTTCGTTATCCGGGTTGGGTGAAGCCGGGTGACTTCAAGGTCAGCGTGAATGGCAAGCCGGTAACACTCATCACCGGTCCTTCATCATACGTATGCATAGATCGTCAATGGAAGAAAGGTGATGTGGTTGATGTTACATTTCCGATGCACAACAGCATAAAATATCTGCCAAACACGCCGCAGTACATTGCCATCATGCACGGTCCTGTTCTTCTCGGAATGAAAACCGGTACGGAAGATCTTGCACGCCTGGTGGCCGACGACAGTCGCTTCGGTCAGTATGCCAGTGGTAAGAAGTTACCTGTCGACAAGGCTCCGATTCTGATTAATAACGATATTGAGTCTATTGCCACTCAGCTTACCCCTATACCCGGTAAACCGTTGCATTTCCGTCTTTCTACCCGCATGGAGAATGCTATAGATAATGAATTGCAACCATTTTTTGAGATACATGATAGTCGCTACATGATGTATTGGCTGGCCCTTACGGAGAAGAATTATAAGGAATACATAGCTCAACTAGCCAAGGAGGAGGAAGAACGCCAACTGCTGGAGGCGCGCACCATCGATAAAGTTCAACCGGGAGAGCAACAACCGGAAACCGATCACAAGATGGAGACAGACAACTCTTTCACCGGCAATACCAATGATGTTTTTTATCGCGATGCCCGTGATGGTCATTATTTCAGTTACCTGATGCAGACAGGGGGTAAAACCGATCTGGACTTGCAACTCAAATACTGGGGTGTGGGCGAATGGAAAACCCATGAGTTCGACATCTTTATTGACGATGTGCTTGTTAAGTCGGTCAACAACACCGGCAAATATCGCATCTCGGAATTCAAAACCGAAACATACGATATCCCCTCATCGGTACTCAAAGACAAGACACAGGTGCGCATTAAGTTTGTAGCCCGTCAGGGTAAGCAGATTGGTGAGATTTATGGAGTACGATTACTTGAAAAATAACCCAACTAAATGATATATTATGAAACGTATTGTAGTATTCAGCTTTTTGATTGTTAGTTTTTGTTCTTTGACCGCTCGGGCTGCGGAGAGATTTGTGTCATTTAATACTGTGAATGACGGCTTTCTTCTTTGTCCATCGAATGGGACAATCACTTACGATGACAATGATTGGGAAGGCGTTAAAATTGCTATCCGCAATCTCCAAAATGATCTCAAGGCAGTTACCGGTTCAGACAAGGCCAACATCGTTATTGGTACCGTTGGTAAGAGTAAGCATTTGAAATCTTACAGCAAAATAAATAAGACGTTGAAAGGCAAGTGGGAACAGTACATCATCACGACCGACGGTGATAAACTTATTATTGCCGGTTCCGATAAGCGTGGCACCATCTATGGTATCTATGAACTCTCCCGCCAGATTGGGGTGAGCCCATGGTACTGGATGGCCGATGCTCCCATTGCTAAACATGATCGTATATACGTTAGTCGAGGCGAATACACTGACGGCGAACCGGCAGTGAAATATCGCGGGATATTTATCAATGATGAATGGCCCTCTTTTGGAACATGGTGCAACACACATTTCGGTGGCATTAACTCAAAAGCATACAGCAAGATTTTTGAATTGCTTTTGCGCTTGAAGGCAAACTATTTCTGGCCAGCCATGTGGGACAGCCGTTTCAATGAAGACGATCCGCTTTCTCCTAAGGTGGCCGACGAGATGGGTATTGTGATGGGAACCAGTCACCACGAACCCATGATGCGTGCCCATAAGGAGTACGTCACTCGCAAAGATTCTGTTGGCCCATGGGATTATGCAATGAACCCTAATCGTCTGGATAAGTTTTTTACGGAAGGCATTGAACGCAATAAACCATACGAAAACATCATCACTATGGGTATGCGAGGTGATGGCGATGTGGCAATGGGAGCAGGCAATGATGCCGACAATATGAAAACACTGAAGAAAGTGATTGCCAGTCAGCGTAATATCATAAACAAAGTCTATGGAAAACCGGCAAGTAGTGTGCCGCAGCTTTGGGCCATCTTTACTGAAGTTCAGCGTTATTACGATGCCGGATTCACTGTACCTGATGATGTGACACTACTTCTTTGCGACAACAACTGGGGATACATCCGCCGCATCGGTCGTGACTTCGAACGTAAACGCAAGGGAGGTCTTGGACTCTACTATCACATTGATATGAATGGTGGCCCCTGGAATGACCGTTGGGTAAATACAACCACTGTCCCAAAGCTTCGCCAGCAGTTAAATCTGGCTTATAAGACAGGACTCGACCGCATCTGGATTATCAATGTTGGTGATCTCAAACCCAAGGAAATGCCTATTGACTTCATCATGAAGTATGCATGGAATCCGGATGCCATTCAACCGGGTGATGAGAAAGCCTATCAGGAAGAATTTGCAGAGAGCATCTTTGGAAAGGAGTATGCGAGTGAGGTTGCTGATATTATAAGTAAATACAGCAAATACAATCTTTGGAGAAAGGCAGAAGTACAATATCCGGGCATATTCAATATGGAAGAAATGATGCGAACCAACAATTTGTGGCAGTCGCTTGTGCTCAGATGTGATGCGTTGAAGGATAAAATCCCGGCAGAAGCACAAGATGCTTTCTATCAATTGGTATATTATCCAGCCGTTGCCAGTGCCGGTGTGGCAATGATATACAATTGCGCCACGCTGGGCGATTCGGCTACCATTGAACTGCTGATGCAGAAAGATAAACGTCTTGCCGACTATTATAACAATGAATTGGCTGGTGGTAAGTGGAAAGGCATGATACTTGATAATCATATTGGCTATACTCAATGGGCTATTCCGGACAAGAACCGCAACCCGATGACTTTGGGATTTAAGGTTGAGCACAGTCTTTATCCCAAGGAAGATACCAAGGAATACTCTATCTCTGCATACCAATACACCAACAAAACAGATGGTCAAGACGCCAAATGGATATTCCTTCCCGATCTGGGCCGAGGTGATGGTTGTATGGGTATAGATAATGTGTTGGCAAAGAGTGATGAAACAGGCAAAGGTGCAACTTTGGAATACGAGGTAGACCTGAGTACCGGACAGGTTGCCATTGGTATTCTCCCCACACAAGATATTTACCCCGCTCGTGGTCTTCGGATAGGCTTACAGCTTGATGATCAACCCATGCAGATACTTGATGCTCGACGTGGATTGGTAGATACGTTCTCTGAATATACCAAACAGAATCTTGCCGTGTCGAAGGTGCTTAAACCACTTCCTTCACGCAGCCAACTCTCGCTTAGCGGATTTGTGAATGGTCGTCAGTTGCCTCGTCGTGACGAAGTGTTTGACAATATTCGTTGGCTTGATGTTTCATTTTCAACCCAACCGGGTAAGCACACTTTGAAGATCATAATGATTGACCCCGAAATTGTTGTAGAACAAATCGTCGTTAATCCGGATAATAACAGTTACAGCTATTTTGGTAATTGGTGATTGCCGTCATAGTGTGTGTGTAGAAAAAATGTTCTTTAAAAGATAATAACTTTCTAGTTCTACAAAAATTAGATCAATACTATTCATCTCATTTACTTTGCCTTCTGTGAATCAAATAAAAGTGGGACCACAAAGATTTATCAAAGTCTGTCTCCCTTCTAATAGCTATGCCCCTTTTCCTTGAAATATAACTTTTGATTTGTTTTTTGATGATGTAATTTTATGCATCTCACCAAGATTATCATTAAATGATAGATAAATTAATGAACCTGTATCAAGAATCTTATCATTTGAAACATTTGTTATATTCGTGAAAGACTGTTTGCACTACTTTTGCCGATGTCAAAACCCACTTTGGGGTTGAAGAACAGATTCTTTATTAACTTTAAACTACGTAAGCATGTTGAAAAACATTAGTCTCAGACTTTGCACATTAATTGTGCTTCTCTTAACGGGCACTACCTTGTTTGCCCAGCGAATCCAAGTGAAAGGTAAAGTCGTTGAAAAATTGACCGGTGAATCAATCATCGGTGCTTCTGTGTTAGAACTGGGCTCCAATAGTAACGGGGCTATAACTGATCTTGATGGAAATTTTAATCTCTCTGTAGCTTCTGGAGCTACTTTATCTGTATCCTACGTTGGTTATCAGACTGTGACATTGAGAGCTAAGCCAACACTTCGTATTGAGTTGACAGAAGACTCACGAATGCTGAATGAAGTAGTGGTTACTGGCTATATGTCTGAAAAAAAAGCTAGTCTAACGGGTTCCGTTGCTGTAGTTAAAATGAAAGATGTAGCCGATATCCCGACCGGTAATGTATTATCAAGTTTACAAGGTCGAGTTGCAGGCATGAACATTACGGTAGATGGCACCCCGGGTAGTGGAAACACTTCTACATTAATTCGTGGAAAGTCCTCTTTTCGCAGTGATGCGAATTCTCCTCTTTACGTGATTGATGGAGTAATGACTCGTGAAAATATATCTTCTATTCTTTCATCGAATGACGTTGAGTCTATACAGGTCTTAAAAGATGCAGCCTCTGCTTCTATCTATGGTGCACAAGCTGCTAATGGTGTCATAATCATTACTACTAAACGTGCGAAGAGTGGTGAAACTCGTGTGGATTTTGATATGTCACTTACGATGCAGACTTATCAATGTGGTTTTGATATGTTGAATGCTGACGAGTGGGGGCAAGTTTACTGGCAAGCTTACAAATATGCAAATAATGGCGCTACACCAAGTAGCGAAATTTATGGTAATGGCTCAACTCCTCAGCTTCAGGATTATATTGGGTTGAATAATGTGAAAGTTCATGCTGCAGATACTGACTGGAGAGATGTAATTTATCGTACTGCTTTGATGCAAAATTATGGTGCTACACTTTCAAAAGGGTCTGATAACGGTTCTTTTTCATTAGCATTGAACTATCTTGATCACGATGGTCTTGTAAAGAATACAAATTTTCAACGTATCAATACTCGCATCAGTTCAAATTATAATTTTTTTAATAACCAGTTGCGTATAGGTGAGAATGTAGCTATTAATCGGTGGACACAAACTCTTAGCCCGAGTGGCGTGGATGAAAATGCCATTAAGCAGCACCCAGCCAAAACCGTTTATGACGAAAATGGCGGTTATAATGATGCGATTAATGATGTTTTAGGCGATGCTCCAAATATGGCTCGTTTGCTTGAAAATGAAAAACAAAACAAACACAATTATTGGCGTATCTTTGGAAATGCATTCCTTGAAATAGAACCGATAAAGAACTTGGTGCTGCGTACCAATTTTGGAATGAATTACTATGATGAAACTAATAAAACATTTGAGCCTGCATGGGCGCGTGATGCAGTAAACAAGTTGACTCAATCTACTAACAAGAGAATTGATTGGGTGTGGACGAATACGGCTACATATACTAAATCTTTTGGTAAAAATAACTTAACTGCTCTGGTTGCTACTGAAGCCAAAAAGAATCATTCGGAATCAATGTTTGGCTATGGAACAGGTTTGGCAGTAGAAAATGAAGATTATATTTATCTTGATGGAGTAACTGCTGGTAAGAATGTGGGTGCTAGCGCATCAAATTATGGCATGGTCTCTTATTTCGGTAAAGCTAATTATGATTATGAAGGACGTTATCTGGCATCTGTTACGCTACGTCGCGATGCTTCTTCTCGTTTAGCTAAAGGTAATAATGCTGATTATTTTCCTTCTGTTTCTGCGGGATGGCGTATCACGAGCGAAAAGTTTATGGAATCTACCAAAACATGGTTAACCGATTTGAAGCTTCGTGCATCTTGGGGTATTAATGGCAATGATATTATTGATAATGAGGCTCCATATACCAAATATCTTATCAGCCTGAAAAATGCAAGTTATAACATTAACGGTGACGGCACAACGCTTGCTCCGGGCGGATATAAGGTAAGATCTACTAATCCTGATTTGAAATGGGAAAGTACAAGACAAATCAATGTAGGTGTAGATGCCACTCTTTTGAATGATCGTTTGGCTGTATCACTTGATTATTTTGATAAGAAGACAAGTGATATGCTGGTAGAAAAACCATATATCGCAGTAATTGGTGAGGGAGGATATTGCTGGTACAATGGTGGTACAATGAGTAATAAAGGTTTGGAAATGTCTTTAAGTTGGAGAGATAAAGTTAAAGACTTTCAATATAATGTAGATGTCAATTTCTCTTATTATAAGAATGAAGTTACTGATCTGACTGAAGATATTTATTATACTTATGGAGGAGGTAACGGTGTTGATAAAACGTTGGTAGGAGAGTCATTTGGCTCTTGGATGGGGTTCAAAACAGATGGCGTATTTCGCACTCAAGAGGAAGTGAACGAATACAAGTCTAAATATGATGTTCAATTTGGAGCTCCAGGTGTGGGACGTATAAAGTATGTAGATGCTAACGGTGATGGTGACATTAATACCAATGATCGCGTATGGTTGGGATCTGATAATCCAAAAGTGATTGGCGGTCTTACACTCGGCGCATCTTGGAAAGGATTTGATCTTAATATGTTTTTTAATGGTATGATTCGTGATGCTTACAATAATTCTAAATATTATACGGATTTGTTTCAATGCTGGAGCGGTAATCACTCCACTCGTCTACTTGATGCCATGCACGCTTATGAAAACTTTGAAAAAACCGGCTTATACAATAGCGACGTACCTGCTTTGACCACTCTAAATAGCAATAATGAGCATGAAGTTTCAGAGTTTTATATTGAAGATGGTTCTTATATCAAACTGAAAAGTCTGACGTTAGGTTATTCACTACCAAAATCACTTCTTAATCAAATGAAGTTACATCATGCCCGGATTTACTTCCAAGCTCAGAATTTGTTTACGATTACCGGTTATAAAGGGGCTGATCCCGAAGGTTTGGGTTATCCTTATCCTTTGCCTCGTACATTTTCTTTAGGATTATCATTTGGTTTTTAAACTCATTAAAAGAATATAACTATGAAATTTAAATATATATATATGCTTGGCGCTTTGGCGTTGATGACTGTAAGCTGCGATGAAGATAGCTTTTTGGATCTGGTACCTCAAGGTAGCTTGAATGAAAATATTATGACTTCAACCGAAGGGGCCGATCTTCTTGTTAATGCTGCATATGCCGCTCTTGGAGGCCCTGAAGGACAAAGCTGGAGTGTGTGGTGCCATCCTACTTCTAACTGGACATATGGAGAAGTACGTTCAGATAACGCTTATAAAGGAGGCGGAGGAGTCGGTGATCTTAACGAAGTTCATCGGATGGAAATCTTTGATATGGATGCCACTAATGGTTTTCTTGATAGTAAGTGGTATCACTTATATTGTAGCGTACAGCGTTGTAACTCTGCTTTACGTGTGTTAAATGCTGCTACAGATGAACAAGTAAGTGGTCGTATATCTCGCATTGCTGAAATGAAGGTTCTTCGTGCTCACTATTATTTTGAATTGAGTCGCCTTTTCAATAAAATACCTTATTTTGATGAGAATGTTGATATTTCTCAATATCCAGAAATTTCTAATAATGAATTTACACGTGATGAAATATTGGATAAATTGGCTCAAGAAATGCTTGATGCAGCAGAACAGCTTCCTACATCTCAACCAGAAGTGGGACGTATTCACAAATACATCGCTTTAGCTTATGCTGCCAAAATCAAATTATACCAAGCATATGAACAAGATGAAACTACGCATGCAGTGGTGAATATTAACAAAACATTACTTCGTGAAGTAGCAACTCTTTGTGATCAGGTGATGGCCAGTAATCGTTATGAGTTACTTGATGATTTCCAAAAATTAGATCTTGTTGCTTATGAAAATGGCAAAGAATCTGTATTTGCCATTCAATATTCTATGAATGATGGTACTGAAAGCGCCGGTCGTATTAATTGGAGTAATTTGTTGAACTCACCTGGTGGTGGTAGTCCTTATGGTGGTGATGGCTTTTTCTTGCCTAGTCAAGATTTGATTAATGCATATCAAACAGATGCGAATGGTTTACCCGATTTTAATTATCAAGTAAAAGCAGATTACAGTTGGGCTGTATTATCTAATGGCAATTATACTTTAATAAATACAACTCCTAATGTTGACCCACGACTTGATTTCGTAGTAGGACGTCCGAATATAACTTGGAAGACTTACAAGGAAAAAGCTTGTGAGGGCTGGGTACGTGACAAGGAAACATATGGTTATAATTGTGCAAAACGATTTTGGGTATCTCCGGAAAGTAGTGATATGTTTCAAGGCTGGCCTTGGGGAGCTTCACAATTGAATTGGCAAATAATTCGCTATGCAGATATCCTTCTCTGGAAAGCTGAAGCTTTGATTGAATTAAACGAAGGTACTGATCTTGAGACTGCCCGGACATTAATTAACAATATCCGTAGTCGTGCAAGGAATAGCTCTTACGTAAAAAATTTTAGTGATAATTCTAAATATGCAGCGAATTATTTAATTAATCCTTATCCTACTGAGGTGTGGGACCAAGATTATGCTCGTAAGGCTCTTCGATGGGAATTCCGATTAGAGAAAGCGTTAGAAGGTGAACGTTTCTTTGATTTGGTTCGTTGGGGTATAGCAGATCAAATGATCAATAGCTATATTACGACAGAAAAGGACCATCGTATTTATTACGGAAATGCACAGTTCACCAAAGGTAAAGATGAGTATTATCCAATACCGAACAATCAATACGGCTTCTCTGAAGGGAAATATGTACAGAACCCTGGATACCCTTCGTTTAAGTAATATGTGATATATGAGGAAGGGTGTGCTGACTGATTAAGTTCACCCTTCCTTAAGAACTATTATACTATGAAAAATTATATTTTTTTGCTGTTATTGGCTTGCTTATCTTCTTGTACAAATGAATATTATACAGAGGATATAACCGAAAATAAAGAAGGACATGAATATATTATAACTAAGTATGGTGCTATTGGTGATGGCGAAAATGATTGTTCTACAATAATCAATAAATTGATAGAGGATTTACCTCCATCCGGTGGGGTAATTGTAATTCCGGAGGGTGACTTTGTTCTTGATAGTCCTATTATTGTTAATAAGAGTTTTGTTACAATAAGAGGACTGAATACGGGAATGAGAAGCAATATTGATGTTGTCGATATTCATAAACTATTAGGCCCTGGCGGTGGTAGTAAACTCATATTGCGTAGAGCAAATACGGCTATTTTAATACCGATTATGCCTAATCTCGGAGGTCTTAAGAATAGGATTAGTGGGGTTGAAATAAAAGATTTAATGATTTCTGGCGGCGCTTCTAATAACGGGATTGGAATTGATGTGAAATATGATAATGACAGATGTCGAATATCCAATTTAATTGGAATTAATTTGAATTATGGCATTCGGGTGAAGTCAGCCGATGCAATGATGATTCAGGATAGCTGGATATGTGAAGTGCAAAACTCAATAGAAATGACTGATGGCATTCAGAATATGATTTCCAATTGTCAACTAGGTGCCCAACCGTCAGGAATTACATGCAAATTGGTGAATCAAACAAACTTCCTTTTTACAAATAATCATATTTATCCTGATGGTTCCAAAAATCTGGTTTTAGATAACTGTGAAAAGATAAATGTTACTAATAATAATTTTAAAAGTTATTATGTTGGGATGTTAGATATTAATGGGAATCATAATCTTGTAAATGGAAATATATTTTGGCTGGCTGACATTTTCAAAAACCAACTCATGGGTTATAATGAGGATTATGGAGTAATACGTGTTGCCGGGAATTTTAATATGTTGAGTTCAAATATTGTTGTTTGTAATTGGAATAATTTATCTATTGATCCTGTAACAGTCTACTCATTAGCAGGTAAGGGAAACTCCTTCGCTAATTTGTTGATTGAAAATCAGAATAGTACTAGAGTGTTTCTCGTCAACGAATCTGCTAAAATTTATAATTGTGTGCCTGTTGATAAGATAAAGATAGAAAGAGATGAGAATGTAAATTTGGAATAACTATCTTATTTATAAATATAGAAAAATGTATGGTATGAAATATTTGTTTTGTTTTCTCACCATTTGTTTCTTGTTTCCGATAAAAGCCCTTATAGCCCAAGAAAAATGGTCTTTTGATAATACAAATCCGCTATTATCAGATGACGGTAACTTTTCTTTGAATTTGCATACTGTAAAGGAATCACATGAGTTTGTAGATGGTATTGTTGGAAAAGCTGTTCGAACTGACGGGTATTCAACTTATCTTGAAACGATTATAAATCAGCCAGTTTCATCAGTTTCAGGTTGGTTTGCTTTAGAATCTTATCCTACAGATACTGCGACATTTATAGGAGTGCAAGATGTTTTAGGTAATTCAATTACTGTAAGTACAGATCGCTTTGGTGATTTATCTATTGGAATTGGAAAAGACTCTTCTTTTGTATATTACTCATTAGATACTAAGATTAAACCATTTAAATGGTTGCATTTACTGCTTGATTTAAATGGTAAAGCCATTTATTTGAATGGCAAGAAGTTAATTAGTAACTATTGGCAGGAGCTTTTATTAGGTAATGAGATACAGATTCAAGTAGGCCGTGATTTTCGCGAAAAAAAACTTTGGATGTATAATGTTACGTCTATAAATGGGTTGATTGATGAAATAGAAATTGCAGATAAGCCTGTGGATGTGGGTTTATTGCAGGAAAGTATTGTGAAGCATATTGAGAAATGTCCTGTTCTGGCTATTCCTGAAATACGTTTTGCTAAAGATTTCAATCGTCCCCGTTATCATTTATTGCCATCTGCTAATTGGACGAATGAAACTCATGGGCTATTTTATTATAAAGGGAAATATCATATTTTTAATCAGAAAAATGCCTCCGCAATATTTTTGGGACAAATCAACTGGGGACATTTTACTAGTTCTAATTTACTTTATTGGACGGAGGAAAAACCTGCTTTGACTCCCGACAATGCATATGATAAGAATGGCATATGGTCCGGTCATGCAGTAATCAATGATGATGATATTCCTCAACTAATATATACAGCTGGTGGAGATAAATTGGGAGTTGCGCTTGCTTTTCCAAAAGACAGTTCTCTCATCGAATGGAGAAAATATGAAGGTAACCCTGTTATTGCCCAAAAACCGACTCAATATACCCGTACAGATATGCGTGATCAGTATGTTTGGAAAGAAGCTGGAACTTGGTACATGATTATTGGTTTCGGTATTGAGAAAATAAATGCGTCTCATGGGGCTTTGTTACTTTACAAATCGGCAGATCTGAAAAAATGGGACTTTGTACATTTGTTGTTTGAGGGAAATCCAGAGGTTGATCACTCTGGTGTTTTTTGGGAAATGCCGGTTTTTAAAAAAATGGGTAATAAATACGTGCTTTTAGTGAATAGAGTTCCTCATAATGGTGTACCTGCACGTTGTCAATATTGGATAGGTGATTTTAAGAATGAAAAGTTTATTCCTGATAACTTAATCCCTCAAAATTTGGAAGTAATCAACCGTCTGTTGTCTCCCTCTGTAGTAGAAACTCCAGAAGGAGATGTAGCTGCAATTGCCATAATACCTGATGAAATAGGAGGAGAAGCGACTTATGAACAAGGCTGGGCTCATCTTTACAGCATCCCCAGAAGGTGGCAATTGAAGAATGGAAAATTATGTCAGAATCCTCATCCCGTAATGAAACATTTGCGTGAAAAATATATGCTTTATCCTAAAAGAAAATTAACATCAACAAAACCCTATGTTGTAAGCAGAGACAGTCATCAAGTTGAAGTCAAGATGACTTTTTATCCAGGTGATGCAAAACGTTTCGGATTTACATTATGTAAGAATCCTGATAATAGTGAATTTAGCATGATTTATTACGATGTGGAAAAGCAAGAGCTTGTTTTAGATCAGACGCATTCTTCTCAGCGTGCTCATATTCCTCTTGAAATTCGCAAAGATCATTATCAGATGAATAAAGCTAATCCGGTAGAGATTCATTTATTTATTGATGGTTCTGTGGTGGAGGGGTTTATCAATAATGAAGACACTTTTACTACAAGAATCTTTCCACTAAAGAAAAATAGTACTCAATTAGAGCTGTTTTCAGATGGAAATACGACTGAGGCTACTGCCGAAGTTTGGAACTTAAAGGATGCAAAAGTACATATGAATTTTTAATAAAAACATACGGAATGAAAAACTACAAAATATTAGGTCTGCTTTTGTTATGGGGCTTAACATTGTCTGTCAAAGCACAATTGCGTTCAGATAGTTTATATAAAGAATATTACCGCCCTCAGTTTCATTTCAGTCCTGAGAAAGGTTGGATAGGAGACCCTTCGGGTTTTATATATTATCAGGGTAAATATCATATGTTTTGGTGGGGTAAGGTGGAATCTAAAGATTTAGTGCATTATAAACAAATAACTCCCTATGCGATGACCGGACAAGATCATAATATCAGCTACTTCACCGGTTCTGTTGTTATTGATAAGAATAACACGGCAGGTTTTGGAAAAGAAGCTTATGTCGCAGCCTATACGATTTTCGAGAAAGACTCCAAAAAACAGGCACAGGGCATATCTTTTAGCCATGATGGGGAAATATTTCATTATTATGAAGGTAATCCGATTTTGGATATATGGAGTACAGAGTTCAGAGATCCTACGGTATTTTGGTACGAGCCTACTCAGAGATGGGTGATGGTGGTAGCTAAGGCTTTAGAAAAGAAAATAAAGTTTTATACTTCTCCTGATTTAAAAGAATGGACTTGGATGAGTGATTTTGGCCCTGCCGGTGATAATGAAAAATCTTGGGAATGCCCAGATTTGTTTCAATTGCCAGTTGACGGAAGCTCCAAGGAAAAGAAATGGGTAATGGTGGTGTCTGTAAACTGGGCGCGAGAACAATATTTTATAGGAGATTTTGACGGCGTTTCTTTTAAACTGATAGAAAATCATCCTAAGGAACCTTTGTATGTGGACAAAGGATTAGACTTTTATGCATCCCGTACTTTTCAGGACTTTGATGAAACTTTAGAATCTAAAATCTCAATGGGATGGGTTGCGACTTGGGACTATGCACAGTTAGTTCCATCAAAATATGGGAAGGGATTCTGGTCTATTCCTCGTAGTTTGAGATTGAAAACATATTCAGAAGGCATTCGGTTAACTCAGACGCCCATAGAACAATTGCAAACACTTCGTTATAATAAAGTTTCCATGAAACGTACTATTCCAGTAGGAACACGGTTATTATCTGAGTTTGTGCCCCGAGAGAATGTTTATGAGCTTGAAACTTCATTTTCTACTGATATATCCAATACCTTTGGCTTTAATTTATGTGTAGGTGAAGGGCGTAAAGTGGTTGTTAGCTATGATACGGATTCGTATAATCTGGTGATTGACCGTACTCATTGTGCTGATGTTGCAATACCCAAATTTGATCGTATGACGTATGCCAATGTAAAACCGGTTGACAATAAAATTCGCTTGCGTATTTTTGTAGATAAATCAAGCATTGAAATTTTTGCTAATGATGGGAGAGACGTATTTACGTTGTTAACCTATCCGGGTGAGGCTCAAACCGGAATTGAACTTTTCGCACAAAAGGAAGGGACAAAAATGGAGTTGAACGCTTGGATGCTGAAATCTGTATGGAGATGATAGAAACCTGTTTGCATTATTTGTTTTGATAGTGAATGTAACATTTCTAATATGATTTGAAACAAAAAAGATAGTCACTACTTATTCAAGAGAGTATATTTGCATCACAGAAAAACATAATTAATTTAATACCTATTAAGACATGGATTATTTAAAAGATTTTTGGCATACAGTTGGAAGAACGTTTGCTGTATTTATATTAGGGACTGCCGCGGCTGTGTTTTCGTGTCAGGCAACTAATCCTCCTTTTGTTATTAAGCATTTAGGCGAGGGGCAAAGTATAGTACAAATAGAGAGTCCAAAGAAATTTCTGCTACTTCCTGTTGAGGAGTCTTCTCCAGAGGCTAAACTTTATATGATTGCGGACAATGATGTGGTTCGCAGCATGAATGTTCGCTTGGCAATAAGAAAGATTGATTATTTTATTCCAGTGGACCTTTCCGGGTTTGATAATAAATCACTTTCATTTAACTTTCAGCTTATATCTGATACGGCTATTTGTTGGAATGAGATGAAACTTTCTAATGAGTTTGATACAGTTAATCGTGAAATATTCCGTCCGGTCTATCATTTTACACCTCAGTATGGCTGGATGAATGACCCCAATGGAATGGTATATAAAGATGGAGTATACCATTTGTTTTATCAATACAATCCTTATGGTTCCATGTGGGGAAATATGCATTGGGGACATGCAACAAGTACTGATCTTATCGCTTGGGAACATCAACCGGTGGCCATAGCGCCAGATGCATTGGGAACCATATTTAGTGGATCTTGTGTCGTTGACAAAGAAAATACTGCGGGGTTTGGTGCAGGGGCCATCGTTGCTTTTTATACTTCAGCTAGCGATCGCCAAGTGCAGAGCATGGCGTACAGTCTGGATAACGGAAAAACATTTAAAAAATATGCCCGTAATCCTATACTAACTTCTACACAACGCGATTTCCGTGATCCAAAAGTTTTTTGGCACGATGCTACTAAAAGATGGGTTGTGATACTTGCTGTAGGACAGGAAATGCAGTTCTATTCTTCACCTAATTTGAAAGAATGGACCTATGAAAGTAGCTTTGGTAAAGGGCAAGGGGCTCATGGTGGCGTTTGGGAGTGTCCTGACTTGTTAGAATTACCTATTGAAGGTACTGAACTAATGAAGTGGGTACTTGTTTGCAATATTAATCCGGGCGGACCATTTGGTGGCTCTGCCACTCAATATTTTGTGGGCACATTTGATGGGAAGAAGTTTGTAAATGAATCACCTGAGATTACGAAGTGGATGGATTGGGGGAAAGATCATTACGCAACTGTTACTTGGAGTAATGCTCCTGAAGGCCGCACCATAGCATTGGCGTGGATGAGCAATTGGCAATATGCCAATGATGTACCTACACAACAGTATCGCAGTGCTAACTCAGTGCCGCGGGACCTTTCCCTTTATACATCAAGGGGGGAAACTTATATAAAAGTAACTCCTTCTCCTGAACTTTTAAAGTTGAGAGATAAAAGTAGCATGAAATACGCTTTTAAAGTTGATCGCAATCATAATCTGGACAAACTTATTGATGATAATACCGGAAGTTATGAGATTGACTTAACAATTAAAAATAAAAACGCAGAAGTAATAGGTTTCCAACTCTTTAACTCAAGAGGTGAAGAGGTTGAGATGTATTATAACTTGATTGAGAAGAAATTCTACATGGATCGTACTAAGAGTGGAATGATATCATTTAGTAAAGAATTCCCATCTGTAACAATTGCTCCTGTAAAAGGGCAGGATATATTAAAGATTCGTCTGTTTATTGATAAATCTAGTATTGAAGCTTTTGGTGATAACGGGGCTTTTGCAATGTCCAATCTTGTATTTCCCTCAGAACCTTACAATCGCATCAGCTTCTATGCTAAAGGGGGAAGCTACAATGTTACTGAATTGACTGTATATCGATTAGGATTAAAAAAATAGAATTTATTTAGTATGGAAAGTGTAAAACCTTCTTTGCAGACTAAGCTGCTGCCTATCATGCTTTGCTTTTTTGTTATGGGTTTTGTTGATTTAGTAGGTATTGCTTCTAATTATGTAAAAGCAGATCTTAACCTAACAGATTCGCAAGCCAATATATTTCCTTCACTCGTGTTTTTCTGGTTTCTTATTTTTTCTGTACCTACAGGAATACTAATGAACCGCATAGGACGAAAAAAGACAGTATTACTTAGCCTTGTTGTGACATTTTTTTCTTTATTGTTACCTATTTTGGGAGATAGCTTTGTAATCATGCTAATTTCTTTTTCATTATTAGGTATTGGAAATACATTGATGCAAACATCTCTTAATCCTTTACTTTCAAATATAGTAAATACAGGGAAGTTGGCAAGCTATTTGACCTTTGGTCAGTTTGTAAAAGCTATTGCTTCTTTTTTAGCACCATATATTGCCATGTGGGGAGTTGCGCAAACCATACCTTCTTTCGGAATGGAGTGGCGAGTGTTGTTTTTCATATATATGTCAATAGCTGCGCTTGCTATTGTTTGGTTAAATATGACATCCATTCAAGAGGAAAGAGAAGAAGGACGCCCATCTACCTTTAAGGAATGCTTTTCTTTATTACGTAGACCCTTTATCTTGCTTTGTTTTCTTGGTATTATGTGTCATGTTGGTATTGATGTCGGGACTAACACAACTGCTCCCAAAATTCTCATGGAGCGTTTGAGTATGACATTAGCAGATGCTGGCTTTGCGACAAGCCTTTATTTTATCTTTCGTACAGCAGGGTGTTTTTTGGGCGCTTTCATTTTACAGAGGGTATCGGCAAAGATTTTTTTTGCTATCAGTGTTATATGTATGTTAGTAGCTATGGTAGGCCTGTTTATTTTTAATGAGAAAATGATGATATATGCTTGTATTGCTCTTATTGGATTTGGGAATTCAAATATTTTCCCTGTCATATTTTCAAAAGCTTTATTGTCTATGCCTCAAAAGAAAAATGAAATATCTGGTCTTATGATAATGGGCTTGTTTGGTGGAACCATTTTCCCTATAGCAATGGGTATGGCAAGTGATGCTGTTGGCCAAAGTGGAGCGGTTGCCGTGATGACCGTTGGTGTAATATATTTATTTTTTTATATGCTAAAAATCAAACATTGAGTAAAAGAACAAACGGTTTAAATTATATACATAGAATAAATAATAAATTAATATGAATCAAGTTATAGTTGGAATGGGAGAGGCGCTTTGGGATGTTCTTCCAGAGGGGAAAAAGATAGGAGGTGCTCCAGCAAATTTTGCATATCATGTTTCACAGTTTGGGTTTGACAGTCGCATTGTTAGTGCAGTGGGTGAGGATACAGATGGAACAGAAATAATGGATGTGTTTCAAAAGAAAGCTTTAAAGACTATGATTGCGTGTGTTCCTTATCCTACAGGGACAGTGCAAGTTACTCTTGATGCAGTAGGTGTACCTTGTTATGATATTAAAGAAGCTGTAGCATGGGATAACATTCCTTTCACAGATGAATTGAAATCTTTAGCTTTAAATACACGTGCAGTATGTTTCGGTTCTTTGGCACAACGCAGTCAAGTGAGTCGTGATACTATCAAGCGTTTTCTTGATGCGATGCCTGATTTAGACGGTAATTTGAAGATCTTTGATGTCAATCTCAGGCAAGGGTTCTATACTAAAGAAATTCTCTGTGATTCCATGAGCCGTTGCAATGTTCTAAAGATAAACGATGAGGAATTGGTTGCAATAAGTCGTATTTTTGATTATCCTGGTATTGACTTACAAGATAAGTGTTGGATTCTTCTTGCAAAATATAATTTAAAGATGCTTATACTAACATGTGGAACCAACGGCAGCTATGTGTTTACGCCCGGAGTTGTTTCTTTTCAAGAAACGCCAAGAGTAGCTGTTGCCGATACGGTTGGAGCCGGAGATTCGTTTACAGCAGCCTTCACATCTGCGGTACTTGCTGGAAAACCGGTACAGGAAGCTCATAAATTGGCTGTAGAGGTGTCTGCATTTGTGTGCACTCAAAGTGGAGCAATGCCTGAACTTCCGGAAGTTTTGAAAAATAGATTGAAATAAGTATTGATTTGAGTCGTCGTATGATCTCCTCTATCTCTAATGCCATATTTTAGAGAGAGGGGAGTTCTCTTTATTTGTTTCGCACTTAAATGTTCTGTTATTATTTCACTTTTTCTATTACCTTTGTTTCTTTCGATCATTAACTAACAGAGCGTCATGAAGCCACATAAACTTTCGATTTTATTATTTTTGTTCATTCTTGGAGCTATTGTGAATTCTTGTTCACAGCGGAAAGCTCATTTTTATATTGGGGTTTCTCAGTGTAGCGATGATGAGTGGCGGCATCAGATGAATAATGAGATGTTGCGTGAAGCTCTTTTTTATGATGGTGTTGAAGTGGAAATACGTACTTCTAAAGATGATAATATCAAACAAAAAAATGATATTCGTTATTTCATAGATAATAAAGTGGATTTGCTTATTGTCGCTCCTAACGAAGCTGCTCCAATAACCCCAGTCGTTGAAGAAGCATACAACAAAGGGATTCCTGTAATTGTGGTCGATCGTAGGATACTATCGGATAAATATACTGCTTATGTAGGAGCGGATAATTATGAGATAGGTAAATCTGTTGGTAAATATGTGGCCAATATGCTTAATGGTAAAGGTACCGTGATTGAAATTAGTGGCTTGGCAGGGTCTTCACCTGCAATTGACCGCCATCAAGGTTTTATAAATGCAATATCTTCATATAAAGATATTCAGTTGCTGGCAAAAGAAGATGGTGCATGGCTACAGTCGCAAGCAGAAGAGAAAATGAATAAATTGCTGGATGACTATCCACAAATAGATGTTGTTTATGCACAAAACGATCGCATGGCTGCCGGAGCTTATGCTGCTGCTCTTAATAAGCATAGAGAAAATAACATTCGTTTTATTGGAATTGATGCTCTTCCCGGTGAAGGCTATGGCTTAGAGCATGTACTTTCCGGAAAATTGAATGCTACTTTTATTTACCCCACAGGAGGTGATGTTGTTATGCAAACAGCTATGGATATCCTTAATAAACGTGATTTCCTACGTGAAAATATTCTAAATACTTCTGTTGTTGATTCTGATAATGCTCTAATAATGAAAATGCAAACAGTTCATATTAGAACTTTAGATGATAAGATTGAAACTTTAAAGGGGAAAATTAATCAATATCTACTTCGTTACGCTACTCAACAGAGTATTTTGATAGGGAGTTTATTGGCTTTGTCATTAATGATTGCTTTGCTAATAACAGTTTATTTATCTCTGCGTGCCAAAAATAAGCTAAATTGTGAACTTTCTTTGCAAAAAAAGAAATTGGAGGAACAGAAAATTCAATTGATACAACAGACGGAACTGCTTGAACAACAAAAGATGCAAATGGAGCAGCTTGCTCGAGAATTAGAGACTGCAACACATGCAAAGCTTGTTTTCTTTACAAATATCTCGCATGACTTTCGTACACCGTTAACATTACTAGCTGATCCTATTGAACAGCTATTGGCTGATAAATCGGTAACTGAACGTTCTCGACAGCTATTAGAACTGATGAAGAAAAACACGCATATTCTTCTACGTTTAGTAAACCAAGTTCTTGATTTTCGGAAAGTAGAGAATGGAAGAATGGAACTTCATTCTGAGCCTTTTGATTTGCTTTCAGGCTTTCAAGAATGGAATGATTCTTTTCGTGTTGCATTACTGAAGAAACACATCTCTTTTACATTTGATTATTCTTCTGATGTTGATTATAGAACGATTGCTGATATCGAAAAGATGGAACGTATCTATTTTAATTTATTTTCAAATGCAATTAAATATACACCTGAAAATGGTAAGATAGTGATCAGTTTGGAATCTGATTCTCAAAATTATTGTTTGAAGATATTTAATTCGGGGAGCTATATTGCACCGGTAGATGTTGAGGCTGTTTTTGAACGGTTTTATCAAGTTGATGCTCATCAAGCAGGTACGGGTATTGGATTAGCTTTGGTCCGCGCTTTTGTTGAAATGCACCGAGGTAATATTGTGGCGCATAGTGATAGTAAAGGAACCATGTTTGTAGTCACTTTACCTAAACAAGATATATCGGAGTCTTCTCTTGTGGAAAATTCTAAATGTGTGGATGTTGAGGATATTAGTACTACATTGATTGAATCCGAGATTATTAACGAAGAGGAAATGATTGAAGAAGATTCTCCTACTGTTCTTATCATTGATGATAATTCTGATATTCGTACTTATGTAAAATCATTGCTGTCGGTAGAATATCGAGTGCTAGAGGCTTCCGATGGAATAAAAGGGATTAAACTTGCTATGAAATATATTCCCGATATCATAATTTCTGATGTTATGATGCCTGGTTTAGATGGAGTAGAATGCTGTCGTCGTTTGAAGAGTGAATTACAAACTTCTCATATTCCGGTTATTTTACTTACAGCATGCTCTTTGGATGAACAACGCATTCAAGGGTATGATGGTGGGGCCGATTCTTATATTTCTAAACCTTTCAACTCACAATTATTACTGTCGCGTTTACGTAATTTAATTGCTAATCGTCGACAATTAAAACAATTTTTTGAAGATAATCAGGCTATTGAAAAAGAATCAATTAGCGATCTAGATAAAGACTTTATTTCTCGCTTTAAGATGCTTGTTGAAGAAAGAATGAAAGATCCGAATTTAAATGTTGAGAACATGGGCCGTGAAATGGGCATGAGCCGTGTACAACTCTATCGTAAATTAAAATCGTTGACAAATTATTCTCCAAATGAATTATTGCGTCAGATGAGACTAAAGAAGTCTAGCTTTCTATTAGCTGCATCTGAGATGACTGTCTCTGAGATTGCCTATGAAGTTGGGTTTACATCACCGTCTTATTTCACAAAATGTTATAAAGAATTATTTGGAGAAAGTCCTACAGATTTTCTGAAAAGAAAAGGTGGATGATTATTTATATCCAGGTATCTTTAAAGGCTAGTAAATTCTTGTTCCAAAATAAATCATTGATTATTAATTCAAGTAAAGCGGTAAAACAATTTCTGACCTATCGCTTTACTATTTATTTACTTTTACGATACTGGCTCGGTGTTAGCCCCGTATGCTTTTTAAAAAATTTGCAGAAGAAAGCAGAATTGGGGAAATAAAGAGCATCGGAAATGTTTTCCACACTCATGTCACTGTGCGAGAGGGTAGCCTTAATTTCGGCAATGAGGTATTCGTTGATCCACGACATCATGGTTTGTCCGCTTACTTGCTTAATGAGCGAGTTGAGATAGTTGGGTGTCATTGCCAGCTGGTCAGCATAAAATGCAATCTTGTGTTCCTTAGTTCCGTGCGTATTCAACAATGATATGAACTCACGGAATATCAGAGTATTCCGCGAAACTGTTTCCTGCGATTGCTTTTCTTTTTTTCCAAAGCTTTCCTGTCCAATCTGAAGAGCATAGCGGAGGAGCGAACTGCCGAGATCAGAAAGAATTCTCACGTCTAAATTATAGTTTTTGACTTGTTGTTCCATCAAGTCAAAGTAGGACAATACACACTTACGTTGTTCCTCGGTGAGGCGAAACAGCAAGTAATAATCCTGCATTGTAATGTTGCCAAGCAATTCGGGATTAATGGAGAGTGTGCGAAGATTCACGTCGCTACTGGCTTTTGTGTGTGTAATGAGCAATCCAGGGCGTTGAATAATAAGTTGTCCCTTCGTGCGCTCAACATCCAATAAGTTGTAACGCGAAGTATAAGATCCCTCTAATACAAGAATCACTTGCCAGTCATTCGCACGATATGGTTCGTTGTATTTTCGCCAGTCTTCCTGCGCAATATTCTTGGAATCCATCATGAGACCAAGACCTTGCCTCAGCCACACACCCTCTGTTCGTTTTCCAGGCTCGTAGAGTGTGCCTTCCATGCTAATGGTATCTATGAGTTTCATAAAAACTTAGTCCTACGGGTTGATGTACTTTTTCCTTAACAGCTTAGACTATTTATATCTATAGTGCAAATATAGAATATAAAAATATGATACCAATATCAATCGATCATTCTTTCAGGTACAAAAATGGTAAAATAATATATTTATCACTAGAATCGTTGTATTAGATAATTATTCAGTGTCGTTAGATAACATTTCATTGAAAGATATTGCAGTATCTTTGCAGTATCTAAAAATCAAACAAATGAAAATAGGAATAATTGGTACGGGTGCTATCGGTGGCACAATAGCAAGAAAATTGGTAGGTGCAGGTCACCAAGTGAAAGTAGCAAACACTAAAGGTGTGGAAGGTGTAAAAGACTTTGCACGCGAAATTGCTGCTGAGCCGCAGGATATTCGTGGAGTAATAAAGGATGTGGAAATCATCGTGCTTTCCATACCTTTTGCATCAATTGCAGAGCTCCCTAAAGATTTGTTTTGTAGTGTTTCTGACGATGTCGTTATTGTCGATTCCAATAATTATTATCCAGGTAGGAAACACGGTGTGATTCAAGAAATTGAAGATGGTATGGTAGAGAGTCTATGGGTATCGGAGCAAATCGGCAGATCGGTTATCAAAGCCTTCAATATGTTGTTGGCACATACTCTTATCAATGGTGGTAAACCCCAAAATGACAAGAGACGACTCGGCATGTTGGTAGCTGGGGATAATGTTATTAAAAAAGAAAAAGTAATGAGGCTTGTCGAGGATATGGGGTTTGATGCAATAGACAATGGACTGCTAAAAGATTCTTGGAGTCAGCAACCCAATTCACCTGGATATTGCTGCGATTATACGGCAGAAATGCTCAAAGATATACGTTGTAAGTCAACGGCAACAAAAGAAAGTGTTTTCCAAAATCGCAAACGTTTTGATGCGGAGTTTGCATTGTTGGCTAATGATGATTTCAGCCATGAGAATGTTATAAGAATAAACAGGGACTTTAACAAGTAAGCAATACATATATACAAAAATGATGAAAAAGATAATGATAATTGACGGAGGTCCACGCAAGACCTTCAATACAGCAAAGATGATTGAAGCCTTCAAAGCGGGTGTGAAAGAAGCCGATAAAATGGTGCAAGTGAAACACGTAAGGCTCTACGATGTTGACTACCACGGTTGTATGGCGTGCTTGGCTTGTAAGGTAAAGAATAGTAAGTTTACAGAATATTGTGCCCACAAAGACGGTATCAGCGAAGTTTTGAAAGAAGCAGCATTTGCAGACGGCATCGTCTTTGCATCACCTATATATTATAGTGATGTCACCGCCCAACTCCGTGCTTTCATTGAACGACTTACTTTCCCATGGCTCTCTTACAACGATTACACTACTCACGCACCCAAACGTGTGCCTACAGCTATCATCTACACGATGAATGCTACTGAGGAGTATCAACCACAGATGCAGGCGATGTACGAACGCAACGAGGACATTATTGCTCGCTTCCTTTCCAAGCCAGAACGCATTATTGCTCTGAATACCTTACAGGTTAAAAATTACGATCGTTACGATATGGCAGGATTTTCCGTAGGAAAGAAAGATGCTTGGCATAATACTCATTGGAATTCAGATTTGCAAAATGCACATCAGGCTGGAATCCGAATGGTGAAATACTTGCAATAAAATCAGTTAAATATAAAATGTTTCTAATCTACTCAGATATAATAAGAAGAGTGGATGAATACCCGTTTACCTTGCGCCTGACTTTAATTTTCCTAACAGCGTTTTCGGCCCAATAGTGTTAGATAAAACTATATATTTCACTTAACCGTTGTGCTTTTCCCTATACTAGCAACCGCTTCCATCAATATTGCAAGCTGTACCTTCAATGGGACGTGATTGCAATCCGGCTTCTTCAGGAATTAGTGTTACAGAACCGTCCTCAAGAACGAAACAAGGGATACCTGCCGCCCCGGCTTTCTTTGCTTCATCAAAAACCGGATTGTGGTCACGAAGCTTCAAGAAAGCCTTGAGGTCTCTTACGTGCAGCCCGATGTCAATTACCTTATATCTGCTGTCTCCTTTGACCTGCTCCTCCACATAAGTGCAGTCGGGGCAGGTGCTCATTCCATAAATTGTTGTCATAATTCAGTTTAATTATTTGTTTATATTGAGTAACAAATCTCTCGTTTTAAATAAATCATATCTTTGAGTAATACACCATCTTCAATCATTGGATGGTCGTAATTATCGGTAAAAAAGTTTTCAATGCGGTGAGAATACTTGAAACCGCAACTTGTGTAAAATCCAACCGCGCTCGGAACATCACCTGTTCCAACTATCATTCGGGAATATTTTCCTATATAGTGGGTAAGCAGGTATTTGATTAGTCTTTTACCATATCCTTGCCGTTGATACTCAGGGGTAACTGCTATGTTCTTTAGCTCACACACTCCGTCTTCTTCATCAGTTACCACACAGACAGCTTTTACTCCGCCATCATCAAGCACGAACATGTCTCCGCGCTCCAGATATCGGTCTATCATAGACTCTTGCTCGTCAGCAAGCAATAACAAGTCTATATGCTGCTTCTTGTTTTCTGTTAGTTGAATTATATTCATCATCTTTTTTAAACCGCAATTATAATATCTATGGCAAAATTTTAAATAATGACTTTAGCCTCTTGTTCCCACAAAATATTTTTCTATTTTGATAGATGTTTTTTATATAAGGGAGATATCATATTTTAAAAATGTTATGAATTAGTCCTTTTTGTGATTAATAACTCCAACGAATTCACCAATAATTCGAAAATCGTCGGCTTGATCTTCATCGATGATGATTGGATTATAAGTAGAATTTTTAGGCTCTAATATAATTGATTCATGCCACCAATTTCCATCAGAATTGTATGCTTTATTGCTGGTATATATTTTGATTGAATAGCTGCCACTATAATCTGCATCATAGAAATTATGATGTTGAGCCAATACTACTTTGCCTTGACGGCTACCAGAAGGATTACTCCTAAATACACAATAATCACCATCATAAATCAGTGGCTCCATTGAATTCCCCACAGCTTGTACTACATACATGTTACGATTTAATTTACCCATACCTTCTACCTTTATCCATCCCTTTTCTTCAACATTTTCTCCTTCTCCAAAATATCCACATGCAGCCTTGATTGAATAAAAAGGTAGAAAGTCGATATATTTTACATCATCATTTACCGTGTCTTCAATTCGTGTAATGGACTTACTCTTTTCCTGATTTTCTATCAAGTCCATGAAATGTTGAGCAAGTGGTTTATCGCAGAAATAGACATAGCAGCCTTTCATCCCACGAGTCATTAATGTCCTGTACGTGTTTTTTATAATTTCATCAGCATCTTGTAATGCTTTCTTGTTGTCTTTTTTTAGATAACTTTTAAATCCAGCAATAGAACGATCTTTAGTAGAGCGTTTAAGTACATCGGTGACTATTTTATTATTTTCATAACGTATATCCATACCTACTATTACACCTACGTAATCAAGCTCTAGTCCTTGACAAGTATGAATACACCCAATTTGATTAACGGATTCATCTCCTAAAATCCAAGGAACATTTGAATTAAAGTTCCACTGTTTCTTGAAGTTAAACTCTGGTATTACTATATCATATTCATTAATATCTTTCTGACTTTTCCAATCCCAGCAATATCCAGCAACAAGTCTTGATTTGTTGTTTGTTCGGTTTTTGTTTTTTATGGCATCAAATAGTTCATTAGGATCAGAGAATATTCGAAAATCATAATCGTCAGACGAAATTTTAATGTTTGCTGTTTCTCTAATTTGCAATGCATTATCTAGCCAACTTAAATAGCCATCAGATCCGTTACAACGAAATTGGGATTCAAGTTTCGTTGTATAAACAACAGCATTATATGAATCTGCAATTCTTTTAATTTCTCTTTTTGTCCCTATATCTTTTATATGTATTCGTTGTTTGTCATCAACAAAAAAAACTGAAAACTTTGCAGAGCGAATTATCTCTAAGATTTGGTTTTCTCCTAAATTACTGAAGAGTCCACTCTTTTCGTTAAGCCGGTGTGCTTCATCAACGATAAGAGCACCGAAGGTGCTTTCAGGAACATCAATAAATTTTCCACTGCCAACGAATAGATTGTCAATATATGATTTTTTGAAGGATCCTGATAGTTTATTGGTATAGACACTTCTTGGTGCTGCATTCTTTGATACGTATTGGGTGACAATTCCTTGTTTGGTTAGTTGTACGAGGAGATTGACCGCTACAACGCTTTTACCTGTTCCTGGCCCTCCTTCAACAATTAATACATGTTTTTTTCCAGCATTACCCTTGTTTGCCATTTCAATAGCTGTCTCAAAAACAACCTTTTGATCATCCAGCAATACAAACTCTTGATTCCCTTTAATCATAGAAGTAAGAGCGTCAGCCAATTGTTTAGAAGGTCTAAGTTTCCCTTTATCAATAAGCCAAACAATGTCATCTTTAGCTCCATATTTGATGCGGTCTTTTATGAAGTTTTGTAGCTTTTGCGCATCTGTTTTAAGAAAAACAGGGGCTTTTTCTATATATTCACTATATATAGGATTAGTAATAACATCATCTGTTTGATAGTTATGTAAAAATGCACAAGGAGATATATTGATACCTTGGTCTCTTATTGTTTCATTATAATTTATGAGCATATATGCATATGACCATGCTTGATAAGAAGGGTGTGCTACCTCGCTTTCTCCATGTTGAAAACGAGTTTTTACTAATGCTGACTTAGGTGATAGTTTTGCCTGTTCCCACTGTTTTAGTTCAATAATAACAACATGACCTTTGTTCTCATTATCGAAACCCGAGATAATAAAATCTATTCGTTTTGACGTCAGTGGTATTTGATACTCAATAGCAATACTAGCGTCATTCGGAATATCTGGTGTGTCGATAACCTTGTACATGTGAATCATTGAATTTCTCCATGATAGAACTTCATTATAAGAAGTATGTCTTCCCAAATGCGCTAAGAATGCATTTTCTATTTCATCCGCAATTGTGTTATTGAAGACGTCATTGATAAAAGTTTTTTTTGAAGCATGATACACAATCATAATTCGGTATATTTTCTGGCAGATCCTTTCGATTTCTCTATAGGATATTTATTTGCATTATTCGTAATCTTATCTGAAATTATTTTCTTGATGTCTAAGTCATACTTATTAGCAATAAGAAAGGCATAGTTAAAAATATCTGCCAATTCCTCTTTTATTTTTTCTATATTTACTTCTTCAGCTTTCTTCCATAGAAAAGCTTCGTTTAATTCTGCTGCTTCTATCGATAGAGCTAATGCTAAATCTTTTCCATTATGGAATTGGTCCCAGTCACGTTCCTTAGTGAAAGAGACTATTTGTTCCATAATTTCCATTATATCAGATTTATTTGTTTTCATGATTATATACTTTTAATACGCAAGTTACAAAAATATAAATAATTTTAAGATGAGACAGGAATTCGTTTGAAAAACAATTTAAAAATATCAATTTGATTTCGTTAAAGTGGGTTATCTTTGATCCGTAATTTTTTGGAGTTTTATCAAAGGTTAGCATTGAATCTTATTCCTATTTTTTGTACATCAAACTTTCTTCTGAAATCAATTTCATCATTGTCTCCTCATTTACAGTATCTGTAGTAGAAATGCGAATCAGACGGAGACCTAACTTTGAAAAGATCCTGTCTTTGAGTGCATCACGAGATTGCTGTGAGTCACTTCCTTTATGGAAGTGCCAGCCATCCACTTCTATTGCGTAAAGCGGTTTCTTGGTGAGCGAGTTGTAGATAAGAAAATCTACGTGTGAGAACGGACTTTCAGCAAATGCTTTCTCTTTATCATCTAGCAAACTCCAGTCTGCAATGAGTATGGATAGCGGATAATGACAAAGCACATCCGTATTGGACAAGCCTAATTTGGCAATGGCTTTTGATAAGAGGTCATAAACGAGGTTTTCTGATAGATGTTCTGAGACAGCAGAATGTGTAGCTTCGTAAGCTAGTCTTTCTGCCGTATATTGCTTGTAGAGCAGATCAAAAACAGAATGTAGTTTACTTGCTTTCACTTCAAAATTATTGTATTGGATGTAACTAATAAGCTGGCCGATATTGGAATCCTGACTCATCTCGTTACCGTTTGTTACAATGCAAAGCCTTGTTTTTGCACGAGATATTGCCACGTTAAGCAGGTTGGCATCATCAGAAAACTCAGTGGGAGAGTTGTCTACCATGCTCATAATGATGGTGTCGCACTCGCGTCCTTGATACTTATGCACTGTGCTGGCAATATCTTTTCCTAATGCTTCGTTTATGGCTTCTGCTTGAGAACGATAGGGGGTAATGATGCCTATGCTTTCCGCGTCTGAGCAATCCGGCAGTACCTCTTGAGTGATGACATCTATTTCTCTTTGATTAAAATGGCTCCTGGCATGGTTCCCTGCAACGGTTCTCACTACTTGTAGCACCTCATCTTCGCTGTTGTCTGTTGTCATAGCAACAAGCTCTCCATCATAGAAACGTTGGTTACAAAACTCTATGATTTTGGGGTGACAACGATAATGTTCACGTAGCAATATCACCGGTGCATGCTGAAACATTTCGGCGCAGGATTGCAGAAAACTGTGTGTCACGGCGTTGTATCGGTCATCCACTTCGTAGGTTGTCTGGATGGCATTAAGTGCCAATGCCTCTTCACGGCTTACCACATTGGGCAGTTGTTTGTCATCACCAACTATCACGGCATTAATGGCGCACGACAGTGCCAGTGCTCCTGTTTTTATATCGACTTGTGAAGCCTCGTCCATGATCACATAATCAAACACCATATCCTTGCTGATACAACCCTTGGCTGAATAGGTAGTACTGAGTACAACTGGATATTCTTTTAAGAATTCTTCCGATTTGAACTTGAGATCGGTAATGGTGAACTTTCTTCTTTCGCCGGTACCATATTGCTTTGCTATCTTGTTCTTTAATAGTTGGAGAGAAGAGGAACGTAGATCTTTTACGCCCTTATTGATGTCTATGTGTTGAAGTGCCAAAGCAATTGATTCCAACTCATGTTCTATTTCCGTTTTGCGAGAGAAGTAGTAGGCCGATTCAAAAGTCGAAATGATATGTGATGATTGCTTACCTAAGAGCGAAAACATCTGCGTAGCTAATGAGAACGTCCATTTTAACCTGAACCATAAACTTGGTTTATGTCCCCTTTCCGTCAACATTTGGTATCGGCTTAGCAGTTTCATGAGTTTAGTCGATGGTTTACCGTTTAGCCAATCTTCTCCTGCTTTGCCTGCTCTCAGTATATCGTTGTACTTCGATTCTTTTAGTAAAGCATCGTACGCTGCTTTCAGTTGAGCCTGACGCAATTGCTCATCAAATGCTTGGGATACGTTATGGAGCGAATTTTGCGCCAATTCCTCTATGGATACCGGTTCATCGAGACTCCATTCTGTCATATCGGGATAACCTGACTGATTGGCGATGAACGCCTCCTTGTTTTGCACGCTACCAAGCTTGGCAACAATGAATCCCAGGTTCTCTCCATTGAGTTTCTCTGCTACATTCTCTACGGCAGAGTTATTATTCGATACCACTAATATCGTTTTGTCTTTTATCAGTAGATTGGCAATGATGTTCAGAATGGTTTGCGTCTTACCTGTCCCCGGAGGCCCCTGAATAATACTTATCTGATGTGTCAAAGCTGCTTCCACAGCAGCTTTCTGACTAGCATTGCATCCAAAAGGATAATATATCTGATTCGGTTTGTGATAAGTAGCCAATTTCGTTCTATCACCTAAATATTGTGCCAAGGGTACATTGTCTCGCTTCAAATCCACCAAGTTGTATTGCTTGGACAAGATACTTTCATCATCTTCAGCTAACAATCCTGTTTCGGCAGCCAACTTGCAAAGATAATCCCAAGTAGAACCGCCATTCTTGTCAATTGGAGTACGGGTGATATAGACTTTGCTTCCGTCCAGATTCTCATAGTACCCATTGGTATAAGTCACTCGATAGAAAGTATAATGACCGTTCGTAAAACGGAGCAACTCAGCTACGTCGTTGATGCGTTTATTTTTGATGTATAGCCCCTTTTCGCCAAGATTGATCGTTTCGGGGTTTGTGAGATACAGTAATCGAGAATAGTTATAGTTGAACATGCGAGGAGAGGAGGAAAACCGAATAGTCCACAGTCCATTCTTGTTTTCGCAAATGGAGGCAACTTGTTCTGTGATAAACATTCGCTTGTCACCAAATTTATCCAAATCCACTATCATGCATTGCTTTGTATTCATCTATTGGCTGGTTGTATTACAATACCCTTATGTCTCTTTTCTGCAAAGATAAGAAACCATGTCTGTTTTTTAATTAGGTGTTGATGTTTAATTGTGTTTTTGATAAATATTTGATTCAAGTAAGCAAATTTTTATCCGCTCGTTACAAAATTGTTCACCGGCAAAATAAATCGCATAAGCATACTTGTTAAAAGGCTTATATATAAAAGATAAATAGCGATATACTTGTAATAAATAAACTCGTTACGGGTGACTATTGGTGAGCAGATACGTCTCCGAAGAAAAGACCTTATGATTACGCAGCCCCACTTGGCTGATATTGCGGATATTAGTGTTAATACGCTCTATAAAATAGAACGTGGATAGGCGAACCCCTCCATCGAGATACTTAGTAAGATATTGGATGTGCTGGAACTGGAGATTTCTGTGGGTGTTAAACAGCTGAACCGATAAACAATGCGAAGTGCAAAGGTCTGAAGGCGTTGAGGCCGGAACTCAACTGAGAACGATAACGGGAGTTATTCGTTTGAGTATGAGCCTGCTTATTTTGCCAATACCTCGTATGCCGGAGGTGTGCTTAACATTGTCTAAAACGCAAGCTAAATTTACGAGCGATTATTTATTTTCGTTCTTCTTTAGCCTATTATCCGAGCGAGCTAACAAAGAGGTTCAGTGCTGATTGTTGAGGATTGACGAGAGAGACTATTTTGGACTCCTTCTCGCCACTACATCGCACGGTACGATAGGAGTGTAATCATAAAGCCGATTGAATGATTGGACTTTACTCGGTTATTGACACAGAGCCTATGAACATTTGGTACCATGTCCAGGAGTATCTGTAAGATGAAGAAATAATTTATGAGCAGCTTCTCTAAATTTGAGAGGCTGCTTAGCTTTCTTGATTACTGGCATGAACGGCATTGTGGTTCCTTTATGATTCGGATCATAAGCAAATCACAATAGGCCTAATGCCCTTTTCTTCTCATATATCAAAAACATGCTAGCTAAATAAACGAGTTTACGCAAAAGTTAGGTATGTTTCAACATTTTTTAGTACTTTTGAAATCGAAAATAAATTAATACGTAATGAAAAAACTAAAAAACTATTATTTAACTTTGGCTGCGCTTATTTGGACCATAGGCATGTCGGCACAGTCACAAAAACAGTTGTTTGACTTCGGTTGGCAATTTACACATAACGGAACTACACAAAACATTGATCTGCCTCACGACTGGGACATTTTCGAAGGTTCAAATTCTGGCAAAGGTGCTACAGGCACTGGAGGTGGATGGTTCGAAGCTGGTAAGGGTGAGTATCATAAGACATTTTCCACACCTAAGGGCGAACTTGTAAAGCTCCACTTCGAGGGGGTATATCAAAAAGCTGAGATTTTTGTCAACGGACAGAAGGCTGGACAGCATCACTATGGCTATACACCATTCACAATCGATATCACTAATATACTGAAAAAAGCTCCGAAGAGTAAGAACGAGATCGTTGTCAAAGTGGACAATAGCGAACAACCTAATTGCCGCTGGTATTCCGGCTCAGGTATCTACCGCCACGTATGGCTTGAAACGATGCCCGTATTACATATCGCAGAGAATGGCGTCTTTGTCACTACCCCCGATGTGTTGGCAAATAAGGCTCAGGTGAAGGTGGAGGTGACGGTTGTCAATGAGTCGCAGACCAACCGTAACGCTACTGTCATTGTAGGTGATACTGAGTTAAAGGTGGCAGTTGATGCTGGTCAAACCAAAAACGTGAGCACGATGCTGACGGTCAATAATCCGGAACTGTGGTCGCCCGAGAATCCTTCCCTTAGCGAAATCGCTGTGAAGCTAAAGGAGAACGGCAAGATCATCGACAATCAGACTTGCAAATACGGTATCCGCTCTTTTTCTTTCGATGCCAAAAACGGTTTCATGCTTAATGGCAAAAAGGTACTCATCAATGGTGCCTGCGTACACCACGATGACGGTGTGCTGGGTGCACGTGCTTTCGACGACGCAGAAATACGTAAAGTTAGACAGATGAAGGATGCCGGATTCAACCTCATCCGCACCAGTCATAATCCTACCACTCGCGCCTTCCTCGACGCCTGTGACTCCATTGGTATGCTCGTGATCGACGAGGTATTTGATGGATGGCGTACTCAGAAAAATCCTTATGATTACTCTACCGTCATCGACTCTTGCTTCCGTGACGATATCCAGTCGATGGTGCTGCGCGATCGTAATCATCCGAGCGTCATCTCGTGGAGTATCGGCAACGAAGTGATTGAACGTAAGGACATCCGCGTGGTCTATACCGCCCGACAGATGAAGGCCGCAATACTTGAAAAAGATGCCACACGCCCTGTGACCGAGGCTTTGTGTGCATGGGACCGTGACTGGGAAATATATGATCCACACGCAGAGGTGCTCGACGTGGTGGGCTATAACTATATGCTATTCAAGCATGCCGATGACCATAAGCGTGACCCAAAGCGTGTGATCTGGCAGACTGAGAGTTACCCACGCGATGCCTTCAGAAACTGGGCCACAGTCAATGATTTCCCTTATGTAGTTGGTGATATCGTATGGACGGGTCTCGACTATCTGGGCGAAAGCGGCATCGGGCGTACTTATTACAAAGGTGAACGCGAGGGTGAGTCGTGGATTGAGGGCGGACAACCTGAATGGCATGGCGCTCCATGTGGCGACGTAGATATCACAGGTTGGCGCAAACCTATCAGTCATTATCGCGAGATGCTTTGGAATAAAGATACACCACTCTATATGGCCGTAAAAGAACCAGAGGGTTATCACGGAGAAATCAAGCAAACCATGTGGAGCGTTTGGCCTACATGGGAATCATGGACTTGGAACGGTTGGGAAGGCAAACCTGTAGAGGTAGAGGTCTACACCGATCAGCCTGAGGTGAGCCTCTATCTGAATGACGAACTCATAGGCACGAAGCAGGTAAGTCGCGACACCGAGTTTAAAGCTGTATTCACCGTACCTTACAAGGCTGGTACGATACGTGCTGAAACTGGCGGTAGGAGTGTTACACTGAAGACAGCAAGCCAACCTGCCCGTCTGCGCCTCACATCTGATCGCTCCGTGATGACTGCTGATGGCCAATCACTCACCTATATCATTGCAGAAGTAGTGGACAAGGACGGTACACTCGTACCGGAAGCAGCCCTCCCTTGTGAGGCCACAGTGAAGGGTGCCGGCAAGCTTCTTGCCTTCGCCTCTGCTGACCTGAAAGACACGGAACTTTACACTTCGCCTCGCACGAAGACGTGGAAAGGACGTGCCATACTAGTGGTACGCAGCACGCAGAAAAAGGGCACTGTCAGCGTGAGCATCAAGAGCTCGCTGCCTACCGCCACATTATCATTGAAGACCAAATAAATGTTCTATATCACATAAAATTCCCCCTGCCTGGAGCTATTTCAGACAGGGGGAATTATTAGGTCAAAATGAATGAAATTGGAGATTGATTTCTCTTTACAGCCCAGATAATGGTCGTCCGGCTGAACCGATCCGTCTGATGTGCGGGTTACTGATTCTCAAACATCTGCACAACCTCTCTGATGAGTCTGTCGTCGAACAATGGAGTGAGAATGCTTACTTTCAATATTTCTGTGGTATGGATGAATTTGTGCCTTCTTTTCCCTGCAATTCATCCCAATTAGTCCATTTTCGCAAACGGATTACAGCTCGTTGCAAATTTCCACATACACCCCGGTGTACAAGTTTTATACATCTGGGTGTACAGGACCTGTACATGCGGGTGTACAAACTGTGTACATCCGGGTGGAGACGAAAATTGTTCACCGGCAAAATAAATCGCATAAGCATGCTTGTTAAAAGGCTTATATATACAAGATAAATAGCGATGTGTTTGTAATAAATAACTGCGGAAAAAGTTGGTGATACTTGGTGATACTTTTTTTCATACTTTTTATGTGCCTGGAATTCACCGACACCCAGAAAACCTATCTGGCAGAATGCCGTCAACGCAGAAATAGGCTCAAAGATATGAAGTAGAATTTAGGGAGTTATCATTATTAACTTATTTAGACTCATCCGGTGAACCCTAATTCCTTTGAGTTGTTTCATTAGTGTTAATATGACAAGATAAGTTCCAAATGATTCAAAGAAGATGGCTGAATACCCAGAAAAAACAAATAATGACACTACAAAGGTTGATGGGAGAATACTTTATTATTCGTTTATTGCCGGTGCCAATCAACTATTTCAACATCAGGCAGAGATAAATAAGCTAAATGTTTTCCCTGTAAATGATAAAGATACCGGAACCAATTTAGTCGCTACGGTTCGGTCAGTATTAGATAACATTCAACCGCAAAAGTTTTATAAAACGATGGTAAACGATATGGCCGAGGCGGCATTGGTGGGTGCCAGAGGTAACTCCGGCGTTATTTTTGCCCAGTTTTTGTATGGGCTGAGTTGTGAAACAAAAGACAAAGCTGCACTCACAATCACCGAATTCTCGGAAAGCGTTTCCGGTTCCGTTCCTTATATGTACGGGGCTATCTCAAATCCGGTGGAAGGCACTATGCTGACGATCATTAAAGAGTGGGCCGAATTTCTTCATGCCAAGAGAGAAAATATACATGAATTTAAAAAGGTGATTATCGACTCTCTGTTTGTGTTGGAGAAATCTTTATCTGAAACGACCTTCAAACTAAAGGCACTGCGACAATCGGGTTTTGTCGATGCCGGAGCGAAGGGGTTTGTGGTGTTTATCAAAGGTGTTACCGATTTTTTACGAACCGGAAATGTCCGACAGTTGGCTGCCCCCTCTCCAGCCGCTTTCTCTTTTGTTTCCCCCGAGCATATAGTCGATGAGGAGATTACATACCGCTACTGTACAGAAGCGATCATTAAAAATCTGAGTGTAGGTCGTGATGAGATTCAGAAAATAGCAAGTAAAAGTGGCGATTCTGTTGTGGTAGCTGGTTCCGAAGCAACTTGCCGCATTCATGTTCATACCAATCAGCCGGCAGAACTTTTCCAGGAACTGAAAGCGTGTGGCACTATCACTTTTCAAAAAGTGGACGACATGATTCGACAACACGAAACGGCTACCAAGCGTAAATGGAACATCGCCTTGGTGACCGATTCTTCTTGCGACCTGTCGCAGGAACTGATCGACTATTATCAAATAAATGTCGTTCCGCTTAACCTGAACTTCGCCGGCAATCATTTTCTGGATAAAGTAACCATCAATCCCGACCGTTTTTACGATATGCTCGAATCGGAAGCTGAGTTTCCTAAAACCTCTCAAATAAACGAACAGACCTTTACGAATTTGTACTCCCACCTAGCTTCGCATTATGATGCTATTATTGCCATACACCTCACCGGGCACTTTAGCGGAACATTTGCCAATAGTGCCAAAGCCGGAAAGCGTATATCGAAAGAGTTTAATAAGCCGATCTACGTGATTGATTCTAAAAACCTGTCTGGAGCCTTGGGATTGCTTGTGCTGAAGGCTGCTAAAAGCATTGAAGTCGGACAAACGGCCGATGCCGTTGTACGAACGCTTGCCGATGATATCCTGCAAACGAAGATATTTGTCAGTGTCCGCGACTTGAAGTATATGATCAAAGGGGGGCGGGTGTCAAAGCCCAAAGGGTTCATAGCCAATCTTTTAGGATTCAATCCGGTTATATCTATGGATGAGCAGGGAAAGTCGATGTTGTTTGGCAATACCTTCAGCCAGCGCGCTAGCTTAAAGAAAGTAATGGGGCATATCGCAAAAATCAGTCGGCAGAAAAAGGTGTGGAATTATATTGTGTTGCATGCACACAACCCCGAAGGTGCTGAAGAAACAGCCAAAAAGATGGTGCTTCTTACCGGTAAAAAGGCTGCTGCCATTGTTGATATTTCACCCGTTATCGGTATGCATGCTGGCAGTGGGGCAATAGCAATCTCTTTATTATTAACCAATTAAATTTACCCGTCATGTTGACACTATTTTCACAGGCATCGCTTGTTATCTTGATTCTTTTTACGCTTTTATGGCTCTTGAGCGTTCGGTTAAAGAATGTAAGTATTGTCGATCTCTTTTGGGGAATCGGTTTTGTGGTGGTAAACACGTTCTATGTATTCATGTCGGGCGATCTAACTCCCCGAAAAATACTCCTGCTCGTTTTGGTAACTCTCTGGGGAGTGCGGCTGTCTATCTACCTTACCTGGCGCAATAAAGGGAAAGGCGAAGACTTCAGGTATCAGGCGTTCAGAAAAAAGTATGGTCCTGCGCGCTATTGGTGGGTAAGTTTCTTCCAGACTTTCTTGTTGCAGGGTGTATTGACCATGCTGATTTCATTGCCGTTGCTGGGCGTTAGCATGGGCACTCCATCTCATGCGCTCCATGCGCTCGATTATGTTGGTATTTTGGTTTGGCTTGTTGGTTTTACTTTCGAATCCGGAGGCGATTATCAATTGGCGCGTTTTAAAAACAATCCTCAAAACAAAGGAAAGGTGCTTTCTCATGGTTTTTGGCGATATACCCGACACCCCAATTATTTTGGCGATTCGGCCGTGTGGTGGGCTTACGGCCTATTTAGTATTTCTGCCGGAAACTACTGGCAAGTGTTAGGCTCTGTCCTGATGACCTTGCTCATCATCAAGGTTTCTGGGGTGGCTTTGCTCGAAAAGACACTGAATCAAACCAAACCGAAGTATGCTGAATATGTAGAAAAAACGAGTTCCTTTTTCCCATGGTTCCCTAAAAAGTAACTGCTCATGGATTTTTGTTATATATTTTAATACTGATACAATGAAATGAGGTTCGTATGGAGGCAATCATTCTTTTAGCTACCTATTTAGTCGGTTCAATTCCTGTAGGATATCTGATGGTGCGGTTCGTAACCGGACATAATATTCTGGAGTTGGGAAGTGGAAACATCGGTTCTACCAATGTAAAGCGCATAGCCGGTAAAAAAGCGGCTGCCATTACCCAGTTGTTGGATATGGCGAAAGGACTTTTACCGGTAGGTCTATACTTGTATTTTGCATATGATTCCCATTTAACTTATTATCAAAATGTGGTATCCGACTCGTTTATCTATTATGTGGCGCTTGCATCAATTCTGGGACACGATTTTAGTATTTTTCTGAAGTTCAAAGGAGGGAAAGGCGTAAACACCACATTGGGAGCTTCCGTTTTACTTGCTCCACTTGCGGTCCTTATCTCCGTGGCGTCTTATTTTATTGTTAAATGGCGTTTTAAATATGTCTCACTAGGCTCCATCACGCTCGCCATCATGTTGGTGGTTAGCGAATTTATTCTGAATGGAATAACTCCCATATTCTACTATTTGTTGGTTTGCGCGATACTTATTATTGTTTTGCATCGTAAAAATATCGGTCGCTTATTGCATAATCAGGAACTCCCGTCATGACGGGAACCTTCTCATTTCGATGCAAAATATAACCTATGCTGATAATCAGGGTGTTACAATTTTGTGGTACAAATATGGTCTAAGTATGTTGTTTTTAACAATCAAAAAGCATAAATATATCACTAATGAAATGCTTTAAAGCAAAGATAATTAATCTTAGTGACTTTAAAAGCGATTAGTGAAAATTTGAAGGTTTATTCTGCTTCTATCTCCACACACGTGTGTGACCAATAAGACCCCTTCATTATTGACTGAGCCACATAGCCTCAACAAATCTCGAATTGATGCAGCGTAGGTATGCTTAATATTTATTGCATCGGAGATTAATGGGCTATTGCTAGCATCAATGTTATTATTGCTATCATTAAATATGTTTATGTTACCGTTTATGTTACCACTTTCGTTACCATTTACGTTTCTACAGGTAACTAAAGCGGTAATCAAAACTAAATACACCTAATTTGAGGTATAAATAAGCCTCATTTCCTTTTAAAAATTACGCACGCACGTGTATGACTATCAAAAAATCTTCATGGTGTATCATAGGGCACTTTTAGTATCAACAAACAATATTGAACACGCTTTTCATTGAATGAACAACACAAGGATGTTTTAAACATGTTCATCCTTGTGTTGCGTGTGTTGAGGCTGTACGTATCATGTTTAGCCATGCTGTGGCCGGAGTCAGTTTTCGTCCATGAACTGCTCTATGTCTTCCATGGCAGAGAATATTTGCGAAGCATCACGTTGGTAGTGTTTAATGACTAACAGAAAGCGCAGAAGAGAATCAAAGAAAACCTTTCCTTCTGACTGATAATATTGTCCTTTTGAGCTTTCCATGAAAAAGTTATAGTAGCTCATCACGCATTCATCTGTATACCCATCTATCTCGGAGACAGCTTCGCATAGCCGTTTAATAGATATAATGACATCCATAGCAATGCCATCACTTTTCATTCGTGTTAAGTCTCGTTCTCCGCATGTGTATCTGCCTATGAGACTAAATATGTCAATGAACTTTTCTTTGTCTCTTTTGAGAGCCTTTTGCAGCTCTGTTTCGTTTGCTTCTGTGTTTTTCGTTGTAACTGTTTGATTTTCCATTGTTGTACAAGTAAGAGGCAGCCCCGAAGGGCTACTGGTTAATAAATTAAGTTTGCTTTCTTGAATGAACGGTACTCTTCACATTCAGTATCGTAATAGGTTTGTAGTGTTTCGTTTGCTTTCCGGCCGGTCCCTTTAGTACCAGGCATTAACTTCTCGGTCAATGTGCCAAACGCTTCCCGTGTTTCCCCGGATACTTTGCGATAGTAGAAACGGATAATGCCCTTTTGCATTTTCATCTTTAGGCGTATATTGGCCCAAGCACATTTTAATGCTTCACTCATTGTGTAGCCGTTCTTGCGGACAAACTGCCATGCAAGCGACATGATTTGTTTTAATGATTCTCGTGTCATCGTTTTATAGTTTATAGTAAATGTTTTCCCAATAATCAATCTCAGCCTCAAAAGAAGCAATACAGCTTGCTTTGTCCTCTTCGTACTTAGCTAATACCTCAACTTCAGTCATTGAAAGTACTTGCTCGTATTCTTTGCACATCTGGTTTAAAAACTCTTTTATCATGGTTCGTAATGCTTTGATTTTCTTTTATGACGCAAATGTAGCATATAACGGTACGATAATGCAAATTAAAAGATGTCTTTAACACTACTTTAACGAAAAAGTGTACCGTTATGTGGCTACATATTGAAAATGTCGTTATATTTGTGGCGTAAACTAAAATACTACAATATGGAATTAAGAATTAAAGAAGTTATTAAGGAGCAAGGGTTAACGATTACTGAACTTGCCGAAAAGATGGGAATAAACCGTGTAAATTTGTCGAATATGGTAAATGGTAATCCTACAGTTGAGACATTAAATAAGATCGCTGATGCCTTGGGTGTTCCCGTAACAGAACTGTTTGAACAACCTAAACATGATACGGCTCAGCTTACATGCCCTCATTGTGGAAAACCTATTGAGATTGGGTTGAAGTAATTTTGTTGTCGAAAACAAGTATTTTCTTTTGCTTTCTTCGATTATAGTCAATATGTTTGCAAAATCAATACTTTACTCTCATTGTTTTGCTTGGAAATAATTTTAATATGATACAGGGTATGAAAAGATTAACAAAAGAAATACAGAACTCTATAACCGAGAAATTGGATCGTGTAGGTTATCCGTTGCAGGATCAGTTGTATGATACTGAAGTAGAAGATTTTTTTATATGGTTTTTTGAGAACGCATACGTTTTTGACGTTTCATCAACTCTTGATGAGGCTATTTTAAATGATCGTAAAATAATAGAAAGTAGATGCTTTGGTAACTCTCAATATATTGCGAATAAATACAGAAAAGGCTATCTGGAAGGTTTCATTTTGTATAGTACATATGATATCTATATTCCTCACGGCTTTAATATGCATGACGAAAAGGTTGAAGATTACACACTTGCCCCCAATGATCTTTCAAGTGAGTACTACGGAATAATAATACCAATTGATTTTGTGCTTAAATATAATGGCAAAGATATCGATTCGCCATCTGCAAACGCCTCTCTACTCGTAGAATATTATAGAGAACAAACAAAACTATTAGCCGAAGAGGAGGACTAAATTATGCCTGATTGGTTACAATTGTTATTGTTTTTTGTCATTTCTGTATTGACACAACTCATCGTTAGTTATTTTACCCAAAAGGGGAAAGGTTTAGCTAATAAACAAGATGGTCGAGATATTTCTTATGAAACAGAAAAGGGTAAAAACTTAGCTACAAAAGAAGATCTAAGTGAAATAACTAAGCAAATTGAGAGTGTAAAAAATGAAATATCTTTTGAGAATCAGCGAAAACATGCATATATAGAACAAAGGACTGAACGATTTATAAAGATCTTGCATCTTATTGAAGAATTGCTGTTTTACAGAAACTTTCTGTTTTTTTATCTATATGATAGTTCTTCTGTTGAGAAGTTATCTAATCTAATAAAAGATGCAAATAATACATTACTAGAACTAATTCACGAATCACGTATGGTTATAGTATCGACAAAAAGTGATAAGGAAGTCATGGATATTATGGGCGCTCTTATTAGTAGTTCACATGAATATACGATTTCTCTTTGCACTATTGCTAGCAATGCTATTAGTCATTTATCAGAATGGAAAATTTATTTTGATTTATATACTCAAGGGAATCAAGAAGCGCTTACAAATATGGGAAAAAGTAGGGCTGGACTTGAAGAGGTAAGAAATGAATTTTATATAAATATTGATAAGAAGCAAAAAATATTGCAAGATAGCACAGACCACTACCTTGTTGTATTAAAGAGGTTATTTAATAAAGAATTTTATCTAAAATTTGAATTCACAGGATCACAAAACCGAGCAAATAGGACGGAGTAATGCCTTTTATGTTACTCTCAGTGACAGAAACGGCAACATAGCAGGTAATATATGAATGAGCTTAAAGTTAACACTTAAGATTAATTCAATCTGTAAATAAAATATGAATTTATGGACAATAAAAGTTATTCTATAGTTGAAAATGGCATTGTGATCTTAACTAATGCGGCTGGGATCAATCTGTATGAAACTTCAAAGAATCTAATTCTTGAAAATTCTTTGAACATTGATGCTGCGGTTGAGGTTATAAATCAATCGAAGAAATACAGGGCAGTTTTTAACCTATTACCAAACGATTTTTCTACTCAGCTTATTGAAAAAATGTGCTCATGGGAGAATGTTTTAAATATTTACTGTCTATCGCTTAGTTATATTTCTGATTTTTCTATAAGCTTAAGAGAATTATATATAGCTAAAAATAAAAGTGAACAAACCTTTTACGTAAAGTCTGTATATGTAGATTTATATAGATTCTTAGAAAGGAATAATAATGATTTAGGGATAATAAGGACTATTGCGTTAGAAGCTGATCTAATGGGACAATTTAAATCATTTACTAAAGAAATCTCCGTATTTAGAGAAACTTATTATGCTAAAATAAAAGAGGGAAGGAATTCCTATTATGCCCATTTTAATGACATTAAGGACTATAGGGAATATTATAATTATATTCTTAAAGTTGATGTTGAAGTAGAATCTCAAATGTGCATTAACTTTTCTAGAATAAGCCGATTGTTATTGGATTTATTAAAAGAAATTATTCAATATATTTTATCCAAATTTGAGGAACTTAATATAATTATAGCTAAAGAAGCGCTCGGTAAAAAAAATGAGTTAATTGCAAAAATCGAACAACTTCAGAAGATTATACCTTCTGAGCAATATGAACGCATAAAATTAGATATTGATAATATATTGAATGAAAATAGATAATATTAACTATTTCTGAATGATCTTTCTAGCTATAAAATAGTTTTAATGTTTCGCTATTATCTTAACGTGCTTCCCTCCGTGCAAGCCTCATCTTGCACCTCACTTAGATTTGTTGAAATGTTGAGGCTTGTAAGTTCTTTCCAAATATTATCATCCCAGTACTTCGGACTACTAAGCGGTTCGGGGAGACTTGCAAGTTCTTCCCAAATATCACCATTCCAGTAGTCAGGATCATCAAGTGATTCAGCATTGAGAATATTTTCTAGGTCATTGTCTGTATTCATGAATTGTTCTGTTATAAGTTATAGTTTTCATCTAAACGTTTGATGGCTTGTTTTAAGGCTGATAGAGGGATTTTATACTTCTCAGATAAGTATTGGTACGTTTCGCTCTTTCTTCGCCCCTCAGACAGCATAACTCTGTATTCTTTGAACATGTCAAGGTACATAATATCATCTGTACTGATTCCCTGCCTAGTCATATTGGCAAACAGCTTTCTGTATAGATGCATAATTCGGAGCATTGCCACCCAGTATTTCTCCCCAAATAGCTTGCTTACAACTCGTAACTAGTTGTTTTTTGAAAGCCATTTTTGAGTCATATTTACCTTGTTTATGAATAAACTGGGATAAAAATGATAAAAAACAGTAATCATACGCCTTTATTTTGGAGCAAATGTTTCCATTTGTGGGTATGCTCCAAGGGCATTTCGGAGCATTACCCCCCACTTAGATGGTTCTGTTCAAAAATGTCCTCTTTTTCGGAGCATTGCCACCCAGTCATATTCACATCTGTTTTACTTTTGTGCTCTAGTTTTAATTGATAATAAATTAATGCACAATTATATGGCGGGTAAAATAACAGAAATGAGTAAACTAAAACAAGTACTTCAATTACACCATAGTGGAGTTTCCAACCGATCTATCGCTTCACAACTTGGACTCTACAAAGAAACGGTAAATAAATACATCCGTCAGTTTAAAGGCTTGTCCATTGATCTTCAAGAGGTATTGCAAAAAGATAATCCTGAGTTGGAGCATCTATTTAACGGTGGTTCTCCTGCTTATGTGGACAAGCGGTTTGAAGATTTTTCTAAGCGATTACCTTATTTGGAGAAAGAGCTTACCCGTAAACACGTAACCCGTTTACGGCTTTGGGAGGAGTATATCACTGAGTATCCCTGCGGTTACGGGTACACCCAATTCTGTTTCCACCTGAACCAACACGCTGCTATCCAAACACCTTCCACTGTCTTAGTGAATACTTATATGGCTGGGGAGAAGTGCTACATTGATTTTGCCGGTGATCCAATGCAATATACAGATATGGATACGGGGGAAATCATTAAAGTGCAGACCTTTGTGGGCTGCTTGCCTTATACGGATTATGCATTTGCCCTTTGCGTGCCTTCACAAAAGAGTGAAGATTTTATTTATGCCATTACCCAGATGTTCTGCTTCTTTGGCGGAGTAACTAAGATTGTCGTTCCGGACAACCTAAAGTCAGCTGTTACCAAAAGTGACCGCTACGAGCCTGAGATAAATCGTTTGATGGAGCATTTGGGTAACCATTATGGTTTTGTGGTTTTGCCTGCAAGACCAGGCAAGCCTAAAGACAAATGCTTAGTTGAGAATCAAGTTAAACTGTTATATCAACGGGTGTACGCTCCTTTGCGTAATCGTATGTTTTTCTCTTTGGAAGACCTTAATAAAGCTGTGTTCGAGCAGACACGGTTACATAACCGCAAACGGATGCAACAACGTCCCTATAGTCGTGAGGAGCACTTTATCAGTGATGAAAAGAGAACTCTTAAGCCACTGCCTGAATCCCGCTTTGAAGTGCAATATGATACTGAGCTGACCGTTAGCGCTAATTGTTGTATATACCTAGGACGAGACAAGCATTATTACTCGGTTCCTTATCAATACATCGGGCAGAAAGTCAAAGTAATCTATACTCGTACGCTGGTCAAGGTGTATCTCAAAGGTAAGCGTATTGCTACTCACCCACGCGTGGAAGGCTTTGGTTACAGCATGTTGGAAGAACATACTGCTTCACATTCTAATGCATACAACAAACGCTCTGTAGCCTACTATACAGAGAGAGCAGGAGAAAAGTCTGCTGTATTAAGAGAGTTCTTCACCTTAATGTTCGCTTCCCAAAATGTGCCACCGGAGTTCTTTTACAATCGCTGTGACGGCTTACTGCGTCTTCAAAGAATAACCCCCGCAGCGGAAATGGAAAAAGCCTGCCGGATAGCCATGGAACATAAACAATACACCTACAAGTTTGTGGAACGTGTACTGCGCAACATACAGGCTTTTATCGAAGAGGAAAATGCAATTAAAAAGAATCCCGAACCGGATAATCATGAGAATATCCGGGGAGCGGCTTATTATCAATAATTTATAAAATAATGTATCATGGAAGAAATTATTAAAGAACTTCACTCGCTCAAGCTATCAGGCATGGCTCGCCTATGGGCTTCACTTGGCGAAACCAAACGTTTAGATAAGCTTACTCTTGTTGACGGAATCATGCTACTTTTGCAGGCAGAGAGAGATACCCGTACAACGAATCGGAATAACCGCCTTGTAAAAGAGGCAGACTTCCGTTACAGTGCAACCTTGGAACAACTTCAAGCCGGTAGTCATCGTGGGGTAGATTCAAACATGTTGGCAGTGTTGGGTACCGGAAGTTATATAGATAAAGGAGAGGCGATCCTGATAACTGGTGCTGCAGGAGTAGGCAAGAGTTATCTGGCTACCGCACTAGGAAACAAAGCTTGTCATCAAGGTTATAAAGTGTGTTACTTCAATATGCAGAAATTGCTCGGTAAACTCAAGTTGGCAAGGGTAGATGGAACAATCATCAAGTTGGTTGCCAAGATATCCAGAGTGGATTTACTCATTATCGATGACTTTGGAATGAAAGCATTAGAGGGGCAACAACAAAACGATTTTATGGAAATCATAGAGGACAGACATGGGAGAAAGGCTACAATTATTGCAAGTCAGCTGCCGGTTAGTAAATGGTATGATGTGATAGGCAATGAGGTTATTGCTGATGCGATACTGGATAGAATTGTACATTCGTCACATCGTTTTGATATTAAAGGAGAGAGTTTGAGAAAGAAATAATAAATTTGCAAAAGAAAGCCATGTATCAGTAAAAACACTGGGTGGATATGACCGAAATCGCTGGGTGGGTATCACCGAAATATGCAGTATAGAGATAGTAATTCGAATACTTTCATCGTGCGTTGACATTAATTTGATGTGAAACCCCTATTTCAGTAGCATAGGTCAATACTTCGCCAACGGTCATACCCTTCTTTGCGTGACGTTCCTGAAGAAGTATGTCTGCAATGTCCCAATTATCCGGCAAGCCTTCACATGTCTGACTTACGGTTACATTTATGCCATTACTTCGCAAAATTGCCGCTTTTCCGTCCCATTTTGAGAACATTCCACTGTCAGGGTACAAGATTACCCTTTTGCCGGCCAAAGGTTTTAAAACGCTTCTTTCCGTCCATTTACACCCGTTGCAACCGCCTGTTGCTATCCAACTAACGTCCGGCATCAAAATAGAGCAGATAAGAGCCGACTTCTCACTTTCAACAATTCCCACTCGTGAAGCATTTTTGATCAGGTGGCAGCCAAAGAAAGTTTGCTGTAAATTCGCCTCGTAGTTCTTTAGCAATGTTTTGCCGGCAAACCAAATCTTATCCATTGGCCGGACATCAGTTGTGTACTTCTGCATCTTATCGTTCCATACTTCTGCCCGGTCCTGCTTCTTCATCCGTTTGCCGGTGACAGGATTATAAGCCATTACCTTTATTTGGCACAATCGGCCTTGTTCGTCTATCTGTGGAAAGATGGTGGCCAACCCGTTGTTATTGCTCCAGTGTCGGGATGTGCCCACTCGATAGAGATCAAAAGCAAAAGCGGCCTCAGCTTCTCCGAACTCTTTGGCCATGAAACGAAATAGATTGTTCTTGCTTCTGTAGGCATCTCGTTGGAGTAATGATATAGGCAGTAACGACACGGTCACAGTCTTAGCCGGTTGAGGCTGTTTCCATATGGAGAAATCAATAGATTGCTTATTTGGGTACTGCTTGAAATAGTTACTCGGTGTGAGATGGTACCCACATCGTTCCCGATTGCATCGGCCAACTTCCGGGGCTATGGGCTTTTCTTGGGCATCAACATAAAAAGTAAATTCTCCCTTGTGACCGCATGATGGACAAACGTGTCTGGTTTTCATTCCGGCGTATTTTTGTAAGTGATATATTGGTTCGTTCATGGTCTAAAAAGTTGGTATATTTAGCCTGTTTTTTAGAATGGTATAAAATATACCATGAAACAGGTGTATATTCAGTCTATATTTGGTATATATTCGGTCTATTTGGTATAGGTATATCGGGCTATATATATAGATAGCCCGTATACTACCGTAACCTATACTCCCTAAAAAGGCAGATTAGAAGGCCTGTCATCTATGGTTGGAAGATGATACATGCCAACGTTGTTTTTGATAATTAATCCTCTTTCAGCTGCATCACGAATCTTATTCTTTGCGGCTGCTATCTTGATTTTAGCTACACCCATAATCTTAGTGCATAAATCAGCATAAGAAATTGTATTTGGTAACTTTGGCATTGAATCGGATATAATCTGTTTCAGCTTATCCACTTTTGATTGTTTCCCCATGTATTCAGCTTCGATGGGCAGTCCTTCTACAATTGTGAAAGCAAACTCAGCGGGCCGCATATCTCTTGTTTTGACCCATTTACAGATGGTTGTATCTCCTTCCGCTTCTGCATAGATGGCAGTTTCACATTTTCGTAGGGCCTCAGCACCAAGATGTCCACGTGCTTTCTCGCTTCCTACATTGGCGTGAATAACGGTGAGTATATGACAATCGTACTCCTTAGTGAGGGCTAGTAAATCATTAACTACAGCCGTGGACTGTTCCGAATTATTCGGGTCTGCGATAAGATCACTTAGCCCGTCTAGTACTACAAAATCAGGATGATACAGCTTTAGGCACGCTACGAAAATATCATGTCTCATTGTGGGCTGATATTCCCGCAACATGTGAATGATAATATTCTCCGAATTTCTGTTTGTGGGTAAACCTGCAATGCGGTGAAGCCTTCTCCCTATCTTTGCCACATGGCCGGCTGCCTGTTCAGTGTCAATCCAAAGAAGTTTTCCAGTTCCGTTAGGGTTATCTAGCCCCATACATCCGTTTTCGTTCAGAAATGCAGCTGATATTCCAGAGCAAAGAAAACTCTTTCTTGAACCGGGTAATCCAATGATGAACGAGAAGTTACCTCTAGTACATATGGGTAAATCTTCTTTTGATACTAACATTTGCGGATCGGGAATATTGAGAGATAAATCTAGTCTGCTACTTTTTATAGCTTCCATAATAGCAGGTTCGGCAATTATTTCAGGCTCCTCAAATTCAGTCATAATTTTCTCGATAACTTCACTCATTATTGCCTCCTTTCTCGTCCAACCAATAGAGTTTGCATCCATTGGGTAAACGACAATCTACAATGTTCATTCGTCCCTTATGCCGTAGAACGGATATTGTTTTTCGACTGTCATTCCCTGATGTTAACTCATTCAGTTCTCGGGCAGTATATTTGCCGCCCTCTAAGAAAAGCTTACGTATCTGTTGGGTGATTTGCCTAGAAAGAGTATCTTTGTTGGCATCAATTGAATGGGTGGGATTGGATGTTCTTTTCATAAGGCATCCTTTCTTATTTTGATACTTTTTTAGCAACACAATAGCTCTCGGCTTTCGCCTCCAATTCCTTCTTACTCGTTCTCTTACCGCTAGATAGCCATGTGTCAATCTCACTTTGCAAGAAGCGTAATCTTTTACCTCCTTTGTGATATGGTATTTCTTTTCGACTTACCCAACCGTAAACAGTAGCTCTTGCGGGACGGTCAGGCAGATAATCCGCAAGCTCATCTATGTTAAACCAATGATCTACATGGATATTATGAACTTTATCTTTTTGTGCTATGGCCTTTTCTAAGGCTTCTACCTTGGTGATAAGATAAGCCATTGCTTTAGGCATTGTTTCAAGTGTAATTACTTCATTCATCGTTATTCTCTACTGGCTTAGTGTAGGTTCTTGTCTTCTGCCATGAAAGAAAATGAGAACCACCATCCCGGTGTAGGATAGTGGTGCAAAAGAATGAAGTCTTATTTGGCATTAATTAGCATGCTTAATCATGCTAATTGCTTCTCTAATAAATCATTTAGTTGAGGCTCAAAATCTCTATAAGTACGGCTTCTGTTATCAATGCTACTTCCAGATATAGAGAAATTAATAATCTCATTGCTTAATAATTGTGCTAATTCATCTCGGCTAATATTCTGATCTATGTAGCCTTTGTTTCTAAGATATTTAAACCATTGCGCTACACATCCTTTCTGAGTTTTTTTATTGCCAATAAAATAATATTTTTTTTGTTCCCTCTTCAGCAGTGGGGGATCGCATTGAGTTAGCACGTTAATGTATTTTTCCCAATTATTGCAAGTGAATATATTAGCAAAAGTAAGCTTTATTTCCCCCTTGGAATGACTGGAATACTTCTCGTAATTCTCTATATCACTTTTTGTTTTGCTAGAATCAGGCGGTATTAGCTCTGCGAGAAAACGTGATTCGTAGTTATATTCATCAAATAATTTTTTGAAAACATGCCATTTCGTGTTGATACAAAAAGGTGATAATTGACATAGTGCTTTTACGTCAAATTCAAAATCTTTGTATTGCTCGTACAGATTTTGTATAATCTTTGCTCCTTTAAGTATTTTTTCATCATTCAATATTTTATCAACATAATCGGCTCCGTCAACGACCGGAATCCCGTTTAGTAATGGGTTGGTATAATTTAGTATAGACTTTACTCTATGGTAATCTTCATCGTTCAATTCCAACTTTTTTGGGATGTAATTAATAGAGTTGTCTATTCCTTTATCTAATATTTTATTGATCTTGTTTAATTGGATATCTATTAGTTCATTCTCTTTTATGATTTTCTTTAGTATACCTTCTTTGTCTAATAACTCGCAAAATTCTATTTGAGGGTTTTCCCTTTCCATCTTTTTGCATTCGCTATAAATTCTATTCTCTAACCATCCCTCAATTTGGCTTCTAAATGTCGCTAATTTGAGTTCGTCAAAAGATGTTGTTCTGAAAATATATCTATATATTTCATCGTACGTGACGGAATGGGTGAACACAAAGTCTAAGAATTTATCTACAGTTAAGCTAACTCCTCTCATTTTATTATAGTATTTTTATCTTTTCTATTGCTTCTCTTTTAGCCTCCTCTAGTGTCTTAGCATACACCATAGTAGTGCCTATATTCTTATGCCCTAACATCTTTTGTATAGTTGTTATTTGTGTACCGCTTGCAAGCTGTAAAGTTGCGAACGTGTGTCGGAAACAATGAAATGTCACGTTCCTTGTGATGCCTGCTGCTCCCAGCCATTGGGCCAAAGCCTTGTTAGTATAAGCGGAATAAACTAGTCCATCAAATATAAGATTCTCTGGATTGCCTCTTTCTCCACAAAGTTGTATAGCTTGTTCGGATATTGGCAACTCATCGTATTTACTTGTCTTTTGGATGATATATTTCAAGGTGTACTTACCGTTAGTTTCTGTAATCTCACTCCATTTCATTTTTCGTATGTCTGAATGTCTTAGGCCGGTTAGAGCCGAAAATAGAGCTGCCCGTTTCAGTACTAGGTTAGTGCATGGAGTTTCCACTAGTTTTCTAAGTTCATCAAGGCTTAAGAATTCCCTGTGTGTTTCTTTTTGTTTGATACTCTTTAGATCAGCATTAATATCTTTGGATAGGTAGCCATACTTATAAGCAGCCTTTATTGCAATTTTAAATTTGATGAAATAAGAAGCTGCTGTGTTATTGGACAAAGTAGTCTCCTTGCTTCGATATGTCTTTGCATTTAAGAGGTAATCTCGGAAACGTTCACACCAAAGCAAATCGATGTCACAGAACCGCTTTGTTTTTGTATTGTCGGATATCATTGTGTAGCTTTGCAAATATTTCAAAGTACTCATCCAATTATTGTAATTAGAACCTTGTTTATCACGTCCTAAGTCCCGAAAGTAACTTATGAAATCTCCTTTACTTCGTTCTTTCGCTTTTAATAATTCGCTTTCTGCTTCTGTATATATTTCTGCTTTACTTAACTCATTTTGCCGGTTGTTCCTGATTAGTTCTGCATATCTGATTGTTTCTTCATCAACTTCACTGTATTTGTATGAACCGTCTTTGTTGGTTTGAGGTTCTCCGGTGCGTTTCTTTAGAGGAACGACATACAGCCCTAAATACTCCCTTCGCATTAACTCACCCGTCTTTGGATTTTCAACTCCGGGGTAATAGTCAAGGTAGAGCGTTTCTTTTCCTGTACCCAGCATCCGAAAACGTAGGGTTACTTTAGTGGTTCTTGACTTTCTCATTGTCCTTTATTCTTTAGTTTATCAATATGCTGTTTGCTATAATAGAGCTTTCCGTTTACTCTTTTCTTCGGGATGGAGTACCGGGAAACGAAGACGTAAACGCCTTGTTCTGTCATTTCGTACTCTTCCATGACACCGGATATTGTTAGCCAGTCAGCAAGATTATTTAATGATCCGTCGAAACCTTTCTTTTTAAAATAAGCATCTATCTTACCTTTTGCAATCAGTGTTCGTGTGCCGTCTTTCTTGGTGGGGATTTCTTCGGCATTGACAATCTTTCTTATTCGGTGGCGAAGTAGTCCGTACTTCTCTGTAATATCGTCCAATGTGTACCAGCTTTCAATAGGTTTACGCTCTCCAGTAGTTAGTACTTCGTAGGGTTCTATCGCATCAAAGAGTGATTCAATGTCTTTTTTGCGTATCAAGGTGGTGCGTTGTGATATTCTCTTTGCCGGAATGATTCCTTTGTGGCAATAGTTATAAACCGACTGTTTACACCACCCTAATACTTTTGCAGCTTCCGAAATGCTTAAATACTCACGATCTGATAAGTCTACGACTGCCTGCTCTATCTTCTTCTTTGATACCAATGTTTCGGTAAGAGCAATAACCTCTTTACGCTTTGCTTCTCGGTATGCTTTCCGGTTGCAGTCATGGGAACAATAGAGCGTGTCTTGTCTGCTTGCCTGAAATTCCTTTCCGCAATACTCACATAGCTTCTTTATTGGTTCTTTCGCTCGCATATTTGGATGTATTCGCTCTCTTTTAGTCCATGTTAGTCCATCTTAGTCTATGTTAGTCCAAAACGGAGCTTTTATTTCAATTTATTTTAGTCCAAATAGGAGACTTTCTCATATCAAATGTGGTACAAGTATTCTCTATTTGTTTGTGTGGTACGTATGTGGTACAAATATATGATAAATAAACGAATAATAAAGCAAAGAACTGATAAATATCTGATAAAAGAAAAACCGCTATAATAGGGCGTATTATAACGGTTTATACTGAAATGCTGATTGTTTGTTTATGGTAGGTTACTTTCCGATGCAAAAATGATGAAAGATGTTTTGAAGTACCATGTCATTGGTTACTTCGCCCACAATGTCGCTTAAATGGAAAATACATTCACGAATATCCTGCGAAAGGAAATCACCCGAAATGCCGGTTGACAAACCTTCCTGAACACGTTCGATCGACTCAAGTGAGTGTTTCAATGCTTCGTAATGACGTACGTTGGTAACAATTACGTCATTCTGTGTTACCGTGGGGAGCTGCGCGGCTGATATGAGTAGTTGTTGCAAAGCATCGGTATGTTGCTTGTGGCGTGCTGAGATAAAGAGGTGATGAATGTTTTCTGTGATTAAGCCATTTAGTTTTTCTTCAAGCTCTTTTTGCTGCCCTACGCTGATGAGATCGGTTTTGTTTAGTACCAGGATCAATCGTTTGTCCGCACATCGCGGAATAATCTGCGACGAGAGTTGCTCTATCTGTTTTAATGCATCCGATGCATCAATCATCCAAAGCACTATCTCTGCCTGGTCAAGCTTTTGAAAAGTACGCTCAATGCCCAATGACTCAATGGTGTCTGATGTTTCACGGATACCGGCTGTGTCAATGAAACGGAAGGTGATGCCTCCTAAATTGGTGGTGTCTTCAATCACATCTCTTGTGGTGCCGTGAATGTCGCTAACGATTGCTCTGTCTTCGTTAAGCAGCACGTTGAGCAGGGTGGATTTACCGGCATTCGTCTCGCCGATGATGGCTACCGGCACACCATTTTTGATGGCATTGCCCACACTAAAGCTGTCGACAAGGCGTGTGATGACCTCCCGAATGTGTGTGGCGAGCTGCATCAGTTGGTCTCTGTTAGCAAACTCCACGTCTTCTTCGCTGAAGTCGAGCTCCAGTTCGATGAGCGAGGTGAAGTGGAGGAGTTGTTCACGCAAAGTGGTGAGTTCTTTGCTAAAGCCTCCGCGCATCTGACTCATGGCCAGTCGGTGGGTGGCGGCAGAAGAAGATGCAATAAGATCGGCCACGGCTTCGGCCTGACTCAAATCCATCTTGCCATTTAAGAAAGCTCGTTGAGTATATTCGCCGGGTTGCGCCAATCTGCATCCGTTGCGGATGAGTAGTTGCATCACTTGCTGAAGAATATAAGCAGACCCGTGGCAGGAGATTTCAACGGAATCTTCGCCTGTATATGAATGGGGACCTTTGAAGAGGCTCACCAGTACTTCGTCAATTACTTCCTCACCGTCTTTTATTTGACCGAAGGTGAGTGTGTAAGGCTTTTGTTCGGAAAACTTCTTGCCGGGTGTTGCCGGAGTGAAAATGCTTTCGGCCATACAAATGGCTTCCGTTCCCGATAGGCGGATGCATCCGATGGCACCTCCCTGAGCTGTAGAAATGGCACAAATGGTATCTTGATTCATTTTTTTTGTTTTTGAGTATACAAATATACGCTTTTTTTGTTATATTTGAGGAACTCGTATGAAAGAGCGTGTTTTCTAGTTGTTAACCTTATATAGAAAACGGGTATGGATGCAGAATTTAATTTCTTGTCGACCGAAGGCGATAGCGAAGTAGTTAAGAGAAACTGCCGCAAAATCATTTCTATTCTTGGTGCCCATAAGGTAGCCATGTGGTTTTATGACGGAAGCACTAGATGTATAGGGTTTTCTGATGACTTTTTCAAAAACCTGGGTATTGAAGAGATCGGCATTCAATATGATACATACGAAGGTTTTATTCATTCTATACATCCCAATGATGTGGTCAATTACCTAAATGTTTTTCATTCAATCATGTCCGGTGCCGAGCAAATGCTCAAAGTACGCTTTCGAATGGTTGGAAAGAATGAACAAACCTTGTGGCTTGAAGATTCACTGTTTACTTGTCCTGAGTGTAAAGAAGGTTCTGCTGCGCGAATCATTGGTTACCGTACAAATATAACCAATCGGGTAGAGGAGGAGAATCGGGCTCAATATATAGAATCTTATAGCCGAAAGATTATTGATGCGTTCCCCGACTTTGGTTTTATTTTTGATAATAAGTATAAAACGGTTGACGTGATCGCTTCACAGCACATTCATCTTTTTCATACCCGGGAAGAATTGATAGGACATACCGTCACTGAACTTTATGAACCTGAAGCAGCAACGGCAATAATGACAGCTATTGATGAGTGCCTGAGTACAGGTACAATAAAAGAGTCGGAATTAAAAATGACTTTTAATGATATCGTCTTTCATTTTCAATCACGGTATTCTCCTTTCTCTGACCACGAGGTTTTGGTCATTATACGTGATATAACAGAGAAAGTGAAACAGATAGAAGCATTGGAAGAAGCACGTAAGAAGGCAGAAGAGGCTGAAAAACTTAAAACGGCTTTTCTTGCATCTGTAAGTCATGAGATTCGTACTCCGCTCAATGCTATTTTGGGATTTTCAGAGTTAATAACAATGAATGATCTTTCGCCGGAGGAAAAGAATACTTATGCTAGCTTAATCCGGTCAAATTCAGACTTGTTTCTTAAGTTAATAAGCGATATCATAGATTTCTCGCAATTTGAGGCGACAGAAATGGCTTTGAATGTTCAGCGGGTTGAAATGACTCATCTCATTCGTGATTTGTATGAACTTTATGTGGTGAAGATGAAACCCGATGTGAAGCTGATTGTTGGTGCACCCAATGAAGAAATATGGATGCAAACTGATTTGAATAGGGTGACTCAGGTAATGCATAACTTTATTACGAACGCCATAAAGAATACTGATAAGGGTGATATTTTGATTAATTTGATTCCTTTAAAAGATAATATAAAGTTATCTGTTTCTGATACAGGTAAAGGTATTCCGGCCGATAAGTTGGAAAAGATCTTTGAGATGTTTGAGAAGGTGGATGAGTTTTCTCAAGGGATTGGATTGGGCTTACCAATTGCAAAACGAATTGCACAACGTTTAGGTGGTCGGATAGAGGTTGATTCGGAATTAGGTAAGGGAAGTACTTTCTCTTTTTATTTGCCTTGGGATGCATCACTTGGTTACACTGATACATCTATTAATTTAATGAAAGAACAACTGTCTGATTTAGGCAAAATTGTACTGATTGTTGATCCTGATAAAAGGGCTTTTTTAGAGCTGCATGATATGCTCGCAAATGATTTGAGACTAGCATGGGCTCGCAGCGCTGACGAATCGGTTAGAAGTTTTGTGCGAATGCATCCCGCGATAGTTTTGATGTCAATGGAGTTACCCGATAATCAAGGCTGGGAGGCTGTTAGGAAAATGAGACAATTATCTTCCAATGTTCGTATTGTAGGCGTGTTTAAGAAGGTTGAATATGTTTTGTTTAAGGAAGCGCTTGCTGCCGGTTGCAATGAAGTGATGGCAAAACCTTATTCATTGGTGAGGCTTAATTCTATCTTTTCTCGATTATTGTAATATGAAAAAGGTGTGCTCAACCTAAATTCGGTTGAGCACTGTTTCAATTAATGTATCGATGGTCTTTTTATAACCGGTATTGGCTTCTTTGATGAGGCGGTTGGCTATGACCATGCATACGGTCATGGCTTTGTGTCCCATGAGTTTGCTTAGCCCTGCCAATGCGGAACTTTCCATCTCGAAGTTGGTTATCTTGTAACCTTTGTACGTGAAGTTTTCAATCTTTTGATTTTGGTCGGGGTCGGCAAGAGGAATGCGTAATTCGCGTCCCTGAGGTCCGAAAAATCCTCCGGCTGCAATCGTCACACCGCGCACCATGTCTCCGTGATCTATACGGTTAATCAGTTCCTGATTGGCGTCAATCACGTAAGGAGCCGGAGCACAGAGGTTCCCTTTCCACCCCATGTGGGCTAAGAAAGCATTCTCAAATTCCAGATCACACGCTTCGTTACGACCGGCATAGAAGTTGAGTAACCCGTCAAAACCAATGGATTTCTCCGAGCAGATGAAAGTGCCCACGGGTGTGTTGGGCTGTAACCCTCCACAAGTGCCTATTCTGACGAGTTCCAATTGGCGGAACGTTTCTTTTTCTTCGCGGGTTGTAAAGTCAATATTAGCCAGCGCATCGAGTTCGTTCATCACGATATCTATGTTGTCGCAACCAATGCCCGTTGATACGACGGTAATTCGTTTACCTTTGTAGGTACCGGTAATGGTTTTGAACTCACGGCTTTCAATCTCACATTCTTTTTCTTCAAAATGTGAGGCTACCAATGACACCCTACCGGGGTCACCCACCAGGATGACCTTGTCGGCCAACTGTTCCGGTTTCACGTGAAGGTGAAACACGGAACCGTCTTCATTGATAATCAGTTCTGAAGAAGCAAAATATTTTTTTGTCATAAGTAAAGGTCCTTTTTATTTATTCGCCAAGGGGTTTCCCTTGATTTGCAGATGGTTTTGCTATATTTTCCCTCATAGAAGTATCTGCTTCAATATTCTTCATACGATAGTAATCCATGATTCCCAGGTTTCCGCTTCTGAATGCTTCGGCCATTGCTTGTGGTACTTGTGCTTCAGCTTCAATAACTTTAGCTCGTGCTTCCTGGGCTTTAGCTTTCATTTCTTGTTCAGTAGCTACGGCCATGGCTCTGCGCTCTTCGGCTTTTGCTTGCGCAATGTTTTTATCGGCATTGGCTTGGTCTATTTGCAAAGCAGCACCAATGTTCTTACCAATATCAATATCTGCAATATCAATGGATAGTATTTCGAAAGCAGTACCGGCATCGAGCCCTTTTCGTAACACTAGTTTCGAGATTGAGTCCGGGTTTTCAAGCACGGCTTTATGATTTAAAGACGAACCGATGGAAGATACGATACCTTCACCAACGCGAGCTAATATAGTATCTTCGCCAGCGCCACCTACTAATTGTCTGATATTGGCACGTACGGTAACACGGGCTTTAGCAATGAGCTGAATTCCGTCTTTGGCAACAGCAGTAACAGGAGGGGTGTCAATCACTTTGGGGTTAACAGACATTTGTACGGCTTCAAACACATCGCGTCCTGCCAAGTCAATGGCTGTAGCCATCTGGAAAGTCAATTCGATGTTGGCTTTGGATGCCGATACCAGTGCATGCACCACTCTCTCTACATGACCACCGGCCAGATAGTGAGCTTCCAGTTCATCACGGGTGATGTTGCTAAGTCCGGCTTTGTGTGCCTCAATCATACCGGGTACGATGATGTAGGGAGGAACGTTTCGGATACGCATTAAAAAGAGCTGTATCAGCGAAATGTTTACTCCGGATACTTTGGCCGATAACCAAAGGAAGAATGGCACATAGTGAAAAAACAGAATGAGAAAGATAATGCCTCCGACTACGAAGATTATCGTTAAAAACGTACTGTCTATCATAATAATAGTATTTAGTGAATATTATTTTTTAATTTCTTTGACCAGAATGACCCCGTCGGTAATGCGTTCAACGATGATAGGGGTCTTTTCATCTAAAAAGCCGTCGGTTGATTTGACTTCTATTATATCACCATTTATTTCTGCATAGCCGATAAGAGCCAATCGGGTGGTGCATACACCTTGATCACCCACTCTGACACGAGAGGCTGCAAGTTTGTCGACTTTGTAGGTGATGTTTTTCTTCAGAGCCAACTTGTCGAGTGTTTTAGATCGCATAAACCAAATCAATGAGCCGATGCAAGCCAGTATGGAAACGGACAGTGTAATGAATCCGGCTGTTTGTCCCAAATAGGTAAAGGCGTGGTAATTGGCATAAGCCACACAAGCCAAAGCCGATATGCCGGCAATACTGATTCCCGGAATTACAAACAGTTCAACCAAGAAAAGGACGATCGCTGCAATGATAAGCACAATAATAATAAGTATATCCATAGACATTATTTTTTAAGGTATTGTATTTCTTCGTTACGTACGCGGGTCGATAACGTATCTAATTGATGTGACATTTCCTCTACTCTTTTTTCTAAATCGAGTATGGCTGCCGACATCTTTTTCTGATCTTCGGCTGAAGCATCTCCGTACCAGTCACGCTGGCTGCTCAGCTTACTGCTTTGCTGGCGGTAATCCTTGCACAACTGTTGGTATTCCCTGAACAGTTCTTTGCTTTGCTCAGATTGGAATTGGTCAATTTTGTGGTAGGTTATCTGATCGTTAACGATAAACTCAAAATCATAGTTCTTTTCTTCCCTTGGCTTCTGACTGATAGCAGCTTCTAATCTTTCTTTGGCTTCTTTTACTGCGTTTTTATCTTTCCAAGTCAGGGAGATGGACGAAAGCCTGGCTATATTCTTTATCAGCTCCGGATCCATGCTTTCGTAATTGTAGGTTTGTTTGGAAGTGTTGGGGATGAAAACGTAAATGCACACTTTGTCAGCAGGCTGAAAACGATCGGAAGCAAACCAACCCAGGTCATTGTATTCGTCAACGGCAAACATGTAATCGTTGTAAGGTGAGTTAAACGGCATGCCTACGTTTTCGGAATTCAAAAAGGTGTCTGTCCCGGTGTTGTAACGAGTTACAAAGATATCATACCCACCCATTGAATTTTCATTGTCGGATGCGTAATAAATAGTAATTCCATCGGTCAGCACAAATGGGTAATTGGCATTTCCATTATCATTAATGCTTCCCGGTAGTGGAGTTCCTTCTCCCCATTGATCGAGCATTTTGTTTTTAGTAAAAATGTCTAATGTTTTGTTACGTCCGCGTTCACTGTAATATATCTTGTTCCCAATTTCAGTTTCATAAACCGTTCCTACGTTCTTTCCTTCTGATCCGAAGAATTGATTGTAGGTAAATAGCTTTCCCGATTCTTCACTTAATTTGTAGGTTGCCAGAAAATTCCGTTTGTCAACAACAAAACTGTCGATAATGCAAACTTCTTCTACTCCTTTTAGCATACGGGCATTCACTTTTGTCTTTTCTAATAGCTTTTCCAGATCGTCAACCGGTTGTTTCTTCTTAGAATTGGCCTGTATTTGTTCTTCAAGCAGCATGACTGCGTCATCAAACCGATAGAGTGTATTATACGTTTCGGCAAGGAAGAATGGTGCATTCTGTATTTTCTTTTTTACGGCCAGTTCCAGAGGCTTTATCGCTGCGCGGGGCTCATTTGTTTTGAGACAACATACTCCGTACCAATAATTGTAACTGGCATTGGCTGGCTGAGATTTAAAATATTTCTTGAATACCGGTTTCGATTTTGTATATTCACCTTTTAAAAACATGGCTTTTGCTTCTTCAAGCGTTTGTGCCGAAAGAAAGCTAACGATGCAACAGAATAGAAAAAGTATAATCCCTCTTTTCTTCATTATTATATTCAACTTTATGTTCAGAAGTTCAAAAATACAAATATTTTATAAATAACACTTCCTGCCTGTATTTCTATTATGTTAATTCTTCTTTAAATGATTCTTTTGGCTTACTTTTGCACCCAATTTTGAATTTATGGCAGAGTTAACAAAGGAAGATGTATGTATCAACCGTATCAATAAGCGGTTTGGCAAAGGAGTTATACAATACGGATTAATTGAGGATGGCGACAAAATACTGGTTGGCCTATCGGGTGGAAAAGATTCGTTGGCGTTGGTTGAGCTTCTTGGGAAGAGGGCACGCATTTTTAAACCCCGGTTTTCTGTGATAGCGGTACATGTTGTGATGAAGAATATTCCTTATCAAAGTGATTTGGAATACCTCAGAAACCATGCAGCCGCCTATGATGTTCCGTTAATTGTATTTGAAACATCCTTTGACCCTACTATGGATACCCGAAAATCTCCCTGTTTTTTATGTTCATGGAATCGTCGGAAAGCTCTCTTTGCAGTAGCTAAGGAGAGCGGATGCAACAAGATTGCGTTAGGGCATCACATGGATGATATACTTGAAACGCTGTTAATGAATATGACTTATCAGGGGGCTTTTAGTACGATGCCTCCTAAACTGGTTATGAGGAAATTCGATATGACAATCATTCGCCCGATGTGCCTTATTCATGAAAGCGATTTGCTGGAACTGGCCGAGATTAGGAATTACAAAAAACAGGTGAAGAATTGTCCGTACGAATCAGGGTCGAGTAGGAGCGACATGAAAGGGGTTTTGAAGCAGTTGGAAAGTATGAACCCGGAAGCTCGTTATAGTTTGTGGGGGAGCATGACAAACATACAGACTGATTTGTTGCCGGACGCGATGAAAGAATCTATATTATAAAAATATAATCCATATGATGTCTCAAGGAGTTTATTCTATTTTGTTACTTATTGTTTCCAATGTATTTATGACATTCGCCTGGTACGGGCACCTGAAATTGCAAGATGCTAAACTGATTGATAACTGGCCGCTTATTATGGTGATTCTTTTCTCATGGGGAATAGCTCTGTTTGAATATTGTGCGCAGGTGCCTGCCAACAGGATGGGTTTCCACGGCAATGGCGGTCCTTTCACACTGATGCAGCTCAAGGTGATTCAAGAGGTGATTACGCTGGTTGTGTTCACACTGTTCTCTACTCTTTTATTCAAAGGTGAATCACTCCATTGGAATCACCTGGCGGCATTCTTGTGTTTGATTTTGGCTGTTTATTTCGTTTTTATGAAGTAGTTTATTGTTTCTCTGCAATATACTTCTTCATCCCTTTGGTGAAATAGTTTTGAAAGTTACCTTTTTCATCACTGTAAATGAAGTATGCCTCAATTTCAGGATGTGCATTGGCAAATGCTTCGGCTTTTTCCAATCCCATAACCATGAATGCGGTCGCTAATGCATCGGCTGTCATACAGTCTTTAGCCACAACTGTGGTCGACAATAAATTGTGTTGTACCGGATAACCTGTTTTAGGGTTAATGGTGTGGGCATACTTTTTCCCATTTTTGTAATAGAAATTGCGGTAATTGCCTGAAGTCGCCATACCTACATCGGTGAGCTGAAGAATTGTTTGCAGTTCTTGGTTCATAGACAATGAGTCGTCAACGGGTTTGTTTACCCCGATGCGCCAAGCTTCCTTTTTCGGGTTATGTCCTCTGGCTACTATTTCACCTCCAATTTCTACCATGAAGTTTTTTACACCGTGTCTTTGCAGTACGCCTGCTATTACATCACTGGCATATCCTTTGGCAATGGCACTGCAATCGAGCATAATACGGGCATCTTTCTTTATAATCTTACCTTGGGCAAGTGATATTTTCTCGTAGCCTGTAATTTGTAGTAAGCTATCAATCGTCAGACTATCTACTTGCTGGTTTTTCTTAAAACCAAATCCCCAGGCATTGACCAAAGGAGCTACGGTTATATCGAATGCGCCATCTGTTTCCTTTGATATTTCCATCGAACGGTTATAAACGTTTAAGAAAAAGGAATCGGGTACGACTTCTTTGTTCTGATTTATTTTAGATATAACAGAGGTGTCGTTGAACGTTGACAAGGACCCATCGAAAGTTTTAAATGCTTTCTCTATCTCGGGCTTTAAGTCGCCATCGTACTGATAAGTAACGTGGTAAACGGTGCCGAAAATAAGACCTTCTATACTGTTATAGGGCGTTTGTTGCTCACGGCGAATAATATAAATGGTGCCCAAAACCAGTGGAATTAACCACAAAAGCTTTGTTTTTGAATTCTTTGTATTCATACTTGTATCTTAAAACGGGAGTTTATAAATAAGTGAGTAGGTGATTCCCATTTGCGAATCTCCATATTTTCCAAAACCGGGTACATACCAGGGATTAGCGTATTCACTGATGGATGATGAGGTCTTATACTTTTTGCGGACGGTCCATCCCATCATAAAATCTTTGAATATCTGCACACGTACTCCGGCTACCAGTTCAAACCATTGCATGCTGCCTTTAAGTCCGGTGCGCCGATAAGGTAAACTGCCGCCCCAAATGCCGTCAACAATATCCGGATTACTGGTTTGACCCGGCCAAATGGGATCTTGCAAAGGAGTTGTTTCAACATCATAATTAAAACTGCTTGCACCGTAACGAAACCCCACGAAAAGGTGATTTTCTCTTTGCTTCTTATACATGGTGTTGAAGTTCATTCCCACCCTAAAATAAGGAGCGCTGCTTTTGTAGTGTATGCCTCCATCGTCTTGCCATTTGTTGGCTTTACCATATCCTACTTCTACAACCGGAAAGAATTTATTCTTAAGATTCACGTCTATGCTAACTTCAGAACTGATAAAGTCTCCTCCCAATAGGCTATTGCCCAAACCGAATAAATCGGCTCCTACATATACTCCGTTATAGAGAGGAAAAACAACTTTGTTTTCGTCTTTCTTCTTGCTGTCTGCCTTGCCGGCCGGTCGCTTATTAGCCGGTTGAATCTGGCTGAATAGAGGCTGTGCCGATAGCAAAAGAACAATCAGACTAATAAAAAAGTTTGAGATTCTCAGTCCCTGTAGTATTGGCTTCTTCATCTGATATGTATATTGAATCTAATTGATGCTTGGTATAACTTACTTTTTCCACAACCTGGCTAACTTGGTAACCACAATCCATCGATATAAACTTGGGGGTGTTGGTGTGGATAACCCGTATGGTATCTTTTATGTTGTTGATGTACTTCAGCACAAAGGTGGTTGTGTCACTGGTATAGCGCAAAGGCAGGGAAAAGCTTCGAACTTTGGCTTCTCTGTTCAGTATGATTGAGTCAGTACCCAATGCAGTAACATGGAGTGAATCTAAAGTGTCTTTTACAGCTTTGCTGTCTTCCAGTGTATAAACGTTACAAGTGAGGCTTTCTCTGCCGTATTGCGAACAATTTTCTTCTTCCACGCATGAAGCAACACTTAATACAACGTAAGTAGTTGCCAAAGTATACATGAATCGTTTTGTAATCAGATTCTTCATTATTTGATCATGTTTAGTTAGGATCTATTCGATCATACTATTTCTTCAATTTGGTAGTTATTTCTTTCCGGAGCATTTCTGGAGATCAACTCGCCTAAAAAACCGGCCAAAAATAGTTGGGTACCAATAATCATAGCAGTAAGCGATAAGTAAAAATAGGGCGATTCGGTGACCAATCGGTACGGCATTCCGTTGTACATATTATACAATTTGGAAACTCCTACCGCAATGACTGAGATGAATCCCAGCAAAAACATCAACGAGCCCAATAAACCGAAAAAATGCATGGGCTTTATTCCAAATCGCGATAAGAACCACAATGATATGAGGTCTAAATATCCATTCACAAAACGATTTAAACCGAATTTAGTGGTTCCGTATTTGCGAGCCTGATGTTGCACTATTCTTTCTCCTATTTTTTTAAACCCAGCGTTCTTGGCCAAATAGGGTATGTAACGGTGCATTTCACCGTATACTTCGATGTTCTTAACAACTTTTTTCCTGTAAGCTTTCAGTCCGCAGTTAAAATCATGAAGGTTCTTGATTCCCGATACTTTACGGGCCGTGGCATTAAACAACTTAGTGGGAAGAGTTTTTGAGAGCGGATCATATCGTTTTTGTTTCCATCCGGAAACCAGATCGTAGCCTTCTTCGGTAATCATACGATATAATTCGGGTATTTCGTCGGGGCTGTCTTGCAAGTCTGCATCCATTGTAATCACGACTTCCCCCTGAGCTTCCTTGAACCCACAGTACAAAGCCGGAGATTTACCATAATTCCGGCGGAACTTGATTCCTTTAACGGTTTCACCCGATGTAGCTTTAAGTTGCTCTATTACTTCCCAAGAATTATCAGTACTTCCGTCATTGACGAAAATGACCTCAAATGAATAGTTATTTGCTTTCATCACTCTTTCGATCCAGCTATAAAGTTCGGGAAGTGATTCTTCTTCATTATATAATGGAATAACAACAGATATATCCATGATTTATATTTATTCTATGTTTTTCTTTCTTTTCATTACAATTAATGCAGTGGGTATGGCCAGTATGCTGCAATAAAAAACATTTTGCGACAAGAGTTGCAAGGTAATGTCAGTGGGACTGAATGCTTTGATTACATTCATCGCCTCCTTGATTTGTGTTATATAGGAATCCATTCCCGGCAAAGTGTTTTGGGTAGCCGCATTGAGAATGTTTGTATAAGTATTAATTATATAGCCATGGTCTATGAAACGAAAATAAATATAATGTGCTACGGCTGTGAGTAATGCGGCAAACATATACATGAATACGGTAAACATCCATGCATGGCCGAAGCTGATTTCTCCGCCGCATATTTTATTCCTATAAATTCGGGTATAGTAATACCCCATGAACGGTACACCTAAGGTTAGCCCCAGAAATAAGAAAAGTAAGAATGGAATAGTTAATCCCAAGGGGAATAGGCTGAATTTTAAGATCCAGTAAACTCCCATGTACGTGCCAAAATGCATGGCGTATTTTTGTATGTGACTTCTGCTCTCTGCCATTTCTTTTTGTTATAATTGTGCACAAAGTTAGTACTTTCCACGAAATACCTGTTCATAAACAAGTATAAGTTTCATTGCAAAGATAGGTCCGGTAAGGAAAAGATTGACGCTTTGCAGGTTAATTTTTGTTTTTTTGCAAATAGTTTGGCATATTAATCGATTGATAGGTAGCTAGTTACATATTTACCTATCAAAAAAGTTTAGGCAAGGTATTGCAGGTTTGCTAAAAATACCTACCTTTGCGCCCGGGTAAGTCCTATACGGCCAGCTCCCTTCGAATCCTCCAGGGCTTGATCGCAGCAAAGGTAGTTGGTTGTAGCGGCGCGATATAGTAAGCTTACCCACCTGCCTCTTTAGCTCAGTTGGCCAGAGCACGTGATTTGTAATCTCGGGGTCGTTGGTTCGAATCCGACAAGAGGCTCAAAAAAGCGTTTCTTTCTACAGAAACGCTTTTTTTATATACTTCCTCTTCCTTTCTTTTCAGATTCGCCTTTTTTATCTACATTTGTGTTATCACTTTGTACACTAAACACCAATTACTATGAAAAGATACTGGCCGGTATTAAGACACTGGAGTATTATCTCTTTATTCTTTTTAGGTTTTGCCTTTCCTGTCTACGCTGATTGGAATAGTTTTATTATCAATTATAATAAAAACCTCTACGGTAAGGGCTCGCAGACTTGGCAGATTGCTTCTTATGATGCCAACTGGGTGTATTTCGCAAACAAAAATGGCATGCTTCAATTTGATGGAAGCTCATGGAATGTGTTCGCTTTACACAATCATTCGGATGTGAGATCAGTGCTTCCTTCTACCTCTCAAAAGTGTATTTATGTAGGTGGAATCAACGAATTCGGGTACTTTAAACCGGGAAAAGGTGGAAAGCTTGTGTATGTTTGCATGTCTGACTCGATTCCTGATTCAAACCGTTTTATCGGCAACGTTTGGCGTATTCATGAAAATGATAATATACTCTATATACAAGGTGACGGGAAAATACTAAAATATTTGAATGGTAAATACACGGCAATAGATGCGGCAGCCAAAATTGAATGCTCCGCCATGGTTAATGGGGTATTGTACATAGGAACGGATTATGGAGTGTATGTTCTGGTTGGCAATACCTTTTTCCCTTTGCAGGGTGCGGAATCATTAATGTCGAAGCGCATTAGAGGAATTATTCCTCATGGGAAAGGGGTGATTGTTGTCACTGCCTACGATGGCCTTTTTTACTGCGATGGAGGCGTTACTCGTCCTTTCTTAACAGGCGCCGAAACTTTCTTGAGGGATAACGAAGTGTTTTGCGTTGCTTCATCCGGAAATCAAATAGCTTTGGGAACCGTCCATAAGGGTATTATTCTGGTTAATAAGCAAACTCTGGTCACAAAGTATTTCAATGAGAACAACGGTCTTCAGAATAATACCGTACTTTCCATGGCTTTTGACCGTTCTCATAACCTATGGGCTGGTCTTGATAGCGGAATAGATTATATATGCCTGAATTCATCGCTCACTAATCTATACACCTATCCTTATTCGTTTGGAACCGGGTATGCCGCATTCTTACACAATGATTTCTTGTATTTGGGAACAAATAGGGGGCTTTATTACGTGAAATATCCTGTTGTTATGAATGATAATTTACCGGATATAAAGCCGGTAGGGCATTCCAGTGGACAGGTGTGGAACTTATGCAAAATAGGAGATGATCTTTTTTGTTTGCATGATAGAGGATTGTTTTTGGTAAAAGGTAACGAGATGGAACGTGTTGGTTATATCTCGGGTACATGGACCTGTGAACAGATCATGGGCAAAAAGAATCAAATGTTCGTCGGAGTTTATGACGGAATGTATCTACTTGAAAAACAAAATGGCACATGGAAAGTTGTCCATAAAATAGATGGTTTGTTTGACTCTTGCCGTTTCTTTGAACAAGAATCATCACGTGTTATATGGGTTTTTAACTCGGATAAAACATTGCGGATTGAATTAAGTGCGGACTTAAAAAGAGCTGAGAATATAAAGTCGTATGGGATGACAAAAGGATTTCCCTCCGAAAGAGATATTTATGTCAGCAAATTGAATCATAAAATCTACTTTGCCACTCCCAAAGGAGCATATGAGTATAATGATAAGAGTGATTGCATGCAACACTCTAAGGAAATAGATAATTTATTGAATGGAACCACCACGTATTCACGTTTACTGGAATTTAATAATCACGTTATCAGCCTGAGTCATAAAGAAATTTGTATTGCCAATTTGCGTAATTACAAAAAAGGAGCGGCCACTGTTGTTGTTCCTATAGAATTGCCGGGTGTTGAATTGGTGCAGGGAGCCGAGAGAATAGTTCCTTTAAATGATTCATTGATGGTTATCCCCAATGATTATGGATTTGCCATGTTGAAAGTGCCGGCCCAAAAGATAAAAAAGGACTATAGCCGGTCTATGTTTGTACGTAAAGTCTTCGTTTCATACCCCAAAGATTCATTGGTTTATATAGGCAATTTTTTGGGAGAAAAAGAAAATACCAGAATTCCGTATGCGCATAATTCAATACGTATTGAATATGCCATATCATCTTTTACGCAAGGTGAGGAGGTTAGCTACCAGTATCGTCTGAATGGCGGTGAATGGTCGGACTTTACTGTTTCTTTGACTAAAGAATACAGTAATTTGCCCGAAGGCGACTATGTATTTGAAGTAAAAGCAGTATTTCTTGATGGCAGTAGTTCTGCCGACACTTTTTCTTTTCAAATTCTGCCTCCCTGGTATAGAACAGCGATAGCTTATGCAATATACTTGGTTTTGTTTCTTTTGGCTTTATGGTATGTTTATCGCTGGGATGATTCACGTGTAAAACGTAAAAAAGAGCAGGTAGTAGTTGAAAAGGATAAAGAGATTCATCATTTGGAAAAAGAATACGAGAAAGAGAAGGCTATAAAGGAAAGACAAATTATGGAACTTGAAAAAGAAAAGTTGGAATACGATTTGCAACATAAAAGTCAGGAGATGGCCAATCTGATGATTAATTTTGTTCGCAAGAACGAAATGCTTACCGAGATTAAAGCCGATTTGTATAAGGTTGTTTCCAGCATGAAAGGAGATGGCACCAGAGATGCGAAACAAATGCTGCTGGTGGTTAACAATAAAATCGATGCTAACATCCAGTCGGATGAACTCTTGAAACGCATTGAAGATCAGTTCGATCTTATTCACAATAACTTTATGAAGCATTTGGGAGAGAAACATCCCGATCTATCTTTAAATGAACGCATGATGTGCGCTTATCTTAAAATGAATCTTTCCAGTAAGGAAATAGCTCCTCTTTTAAATATTTCCATTAGGGGAGTTGAAACAATCCGTTATCGTCTTCGAAAGAAATTTGAGTTGGAAAGAGATGAAGGATTAACTGAATATTTAAACACTAAAATTTAACTCCTGTTCACATGGTATTAATAAGGCTGCATTTTGATGTGGCCTTATTTGTTATATATGCTTTATAACATAAATGACGAGTTGGATTGGTGTATATATAAAACATTGATTATCAGCTGATTATTTATTTTTGACGTATTGGTAACGTATTTAAATTTTTGAATTGACGTATTTAGGAATGCTATTTTATGATATCATTCATGCCCAAATACATTATGTTTGCATCGTTCGACAAGGAACAGTGTTAATCTTAATTTATCAAATTTATGAAAAAATTATTTTTCTTATTTCTTTTTTGGGGGATTGCACTTACTGTATTTTCACAGAATATACAGATAAAAGGTGTAATCGTAGGCGGGCAAGACAGTGAACCTTTGCCCGGAGTTAATGTGGTAGTGAAAGGGACTACTAATGGTACAATTACAGATCTCGATGGTCAGTTTACATTGAATGCCCCTTCTGATTGTATCTTATCTATTTCCTATGTAGGATATAAATCGCAAGAGGTTTCAGTTAAAGGTAACCGATCACTGAGAGTCGTTTTGCAAGAAGATACCGAAACGCTCGATGAGGTTGTAGTTGTGGGCTACGGTGTTCAGAAGAAAAGTGTTGTAACAGCAGCTATTAGCCGTGTAACAGCAGAGGAATTGAATGTAGCAAAACCTTCACGCGTTGAAGATGCATTAAAAGGAAAAGTATCCGGTGTGCAAATAACTCAGAGTTCCGGCCAACCGGGGTCCGATTCCAAGGTGAGGATTCGCGGTATTGGTACCGTAAACAACAGCGACCCTTTATATATTGTAGATGGCATGCCTGTTGATGGTGGCATTGGTTATTTGAACCCGGTAGATATTCAGTCAGTTGAAATACTGAAAGATGCCGCTTCTGCTGCTATATATGGAGCACGCGCTGCCAACGGTGTAGTGTTGGTTACTACAAAAACCGGAGATGGAGGCACTGGCAAAGGATTAGGTAAGGCTACTGTAAATTACAACTTTAGCTATGGATGGCAGAATCCGTGGAAGAAGAAATCTGTGCTCAATGCAACTGAATACATGGTTATAATGAATGAAGCGCAGATTAATGATGGGAATGCTCCCAGATACACTGCAGATCAGGTTGCCAACGCCGGTAAAGGTACCGATTGGCAAGATGAAACATTCAATTATGATGCTCCCGTTCAAAATCATCAAGTAAGTATCAGTGGGGGTGGTGAAAAAGTCTCTTATTTCCTCTCTTTAGGTTATTTTAATCAAGAAGGTATTGTTGGTGGTGATTATGGCAAATCAAATTATGACAGATGGAGCATTCGTACAAATTCTACTTATAATGTGTTTGAGGATAATAGCCGCAAATTCCTTAATAAAGTAAGAGTAGGAGTGAATGTTGGTTACTCAAGAGGAAAATCTACAGGAATTGAAACCAACTCTGAATATGGTTCTATTCTGGGTAGTGCACTCACTTTTTCTCCTTTGGTTTCTGTATATGCAAGTGACACCGAAGCGGCTAATATATTGGCAGCACATCCTTATGCGGTAAAAGATAAAGATGGTCGCGTTTATTCTATTCCTCCTTCGGGCTTTCAAGAAATTGCAAATCCAGTTGCTATGTTGCATCAACCTCGTTCGGAGAAAAACAACGAAGATAAATTTGTAGGTACTTTCTGGGGAGAAATAGATGTATTGCCCGGACTTAAATTCAAAAGTAGCTATGGATTCGACCTCGCATTTTGGGGGAAAGACGGATATGAATTTCCTTATTTCTTGGCAAACCAAGGCAAAGACGTAACACAAAGTTCCGTTTGGAGTGAGATGAATAGAGGTTATAAGTGGCAGGTTGAAAATGTATTGACTTACAATAAAACATTTGCTAGCAATCATAATCTGACTGTGGTATTAGGTCAATCTGCTCAAAGGTACACCTATCGTCAATTAGGGGGCAGTGATTATGATTTACTTGAAAATGATCCGTCAAAAGCAAATATAAACTCTGCTATAGCCGATAGAGATGACGAACGTGTTTATGGTGGAACCGGTGGGTATAATAATGCTAGTTTAGCGTCTTATTTTGGTCGTATTGATTATAACTATGCAGAGAGGTACATGATACAGGCAACTGTACGCCGCGATGGTTCTTCTCGATTTGGCCCTAGTCATAAATGGGCTGTATTTCCTGCTGTATCTTTAGGATGGAACGTATCCAATGAACCTTTTATGGAAAACAGACCGGATTGGTTGACTTCTTTGAAACTTCGTGCAAGTTGGGGTAAAAACGGTAATGAGAATATTGGTAATTTCCGTTACACATCATTGATGGATGGCGGACAGAATTATTATTTTGGTGGTGGCTACGTAGTTGCTACGGAAAGTAAAAATGGTGTGATGCAGTATGGTAGTTCTCCGGCTGCAATACCTAATCCCGATGTGAAATGGGAAGAGTCTGAACAAACCGATTTAGGTTTTGATATCCGCTTCTTTAATAATGCTTTGAATTTTGGCTTTGACTATTTCAAGAAAAAGACAAATGGTATGTTGATGGATCAGCCTATTCCAAGTTATGTTGGGCAGAGCGCACCCATTGCCAATGCCGGTGATATGGAGAACTGGGGATTGGAATTTGAAATGGGATGGAAGCAGTCATTGGGAGATTTTAAATATTCTGTAAACGCCAATGCTTCTTATTTAAAGAACAAACTGATAAAATTGGGTAATGCTTCAGGAGAAGCTATTTATGAAAACGCTGGTGCATCAGGTTTAGGTAGTTATGTAAAAGGTAAGAATGGTGAAGTTTACCCGTTCTTCTATGGATACAAAACCGCCGGTATTTTCCAAAACCAGGCACAAGTTGACGCTTACGTAAATGATAAAGGAGTTAAATTACAACCTAAAGCCCAGCCGGGTGATGTTATCTTTGTTGATTATGATAACAGTGGCGTAATTGACGATGCTGATAAAACCAAAATTGGTAAGGGAATGCCTGACTGGACTTTCGGATTGACGTTAAATGCAGAGTGGAAAGGTTTTGATCTTAATTTATTTTTCCAAGGTACTGCCGGAAATGATGTGTTTGACTTTTCACAACGTGGTGATATCCCTGCTATGAACCGTCCAACATGGATACTTGATCGTTGGATTGGCGAGGGTACTTCTAATAAAATACCACGCATGACATCATCAAATCCCAATAGCAACTGGCGTTCTTCTGATTTATATATCAAAGATGGAAGTTATGTCCGCTTAAAAACTGCTCAGTTTGGATATACCTTGCCGGCAATGTGGACTCAAAAAGTGTCTGTTCAAAAGTTGAGAGTTTATATTGCAGCAGAGAACTTGTTGACTTTCACCGGGTATGACGGGTTTGACCCCGAAGTTGCTTCAGGTGGATATACTACTATTGGTATTGATCGTGGTATATATCCGCAGGCAAGAACCATTTCTGTGGGAGCAAATATTACTTTTTAATTCTTAAATGATAAATGGTATGAAAAATAATAAATTCTTAATGATAATAGCAGCCGCTTTTGTTGTACTTGGTACAACTTCATGTGGTGATGATTTTCTAACAGCCTCCTCCACGGAGAAACAAGAAGCCGGAGGAGCAGCTACCGAAGGAGCTATCTTATCTAATTTAGGCTCTGCTTATCAGATATTGTTGTTTGACAGTTATGCAAATAGCAACTACAACAGTGTGCCGCTGATGTCTGACCTTCGTTCGGATGATATTTATAAAGGTGGTGGAGATGCCGGTGACCAGGGACAATTATACAAACTGTCACAGTTTACTTCATCGGCCGATGAAAATATAACCGGTTTATGGAGTATCTATTATACGGGGCTTGCTCGTTGTAACAATGTAATTATAGCTTGTGGAAATGCAGTGAATGTGCCCGAAGCCACACTTGAACAATACAAAGCAGAAGCACATTTCTTACGCGCTTACTATGTTCATTTGTTATGGAAGTTCTGGGGAAATATTCCTTATTTTGAAGAACCCTTAACTAGTGCACCTTACATGGCAAAACAATTCAAGGCTGACGACATTTACAAAGAAATCATGGAAGACATTGATTTTGCTGCTACTGAAGGAAAATTACCCATGAAAGTTTCTGCAGCCAATACGGGGCGTGTTTCACGTGCTGCTGTATTGATGCTGAAAGCTCGTGTTGTTTTGTACCAGAAAGATGCATCAAGATATGCCGAATTGGCTAAAGACATGGAAGAACTTATTTCTACCGGAGGATATGACCTTTATTCAAACTTTGATGCCATGTGGAATGATGAGAATGAATTTTGCGTAGAATCAATCTTTGAAAGTAACCAGTTGCCCGAAGGAAAAACTTGGTCAAGCGGTTGGCAAGGATATGGAACTAACCTTCCTGCGTTTATTTCTCCTAATGGACTGACTGACCCGGCAGAGGTATTTAAAGGAGGCTGGGGATTCGGACCGGTAAGACAGGCTGCTTATGCCGTATATGAAGATGGCGATACTCGTTTGGCCGGATCAATTAATGCATGGCCGGAAGGCAGTTATACTCCGCGCTTTCAGGATACTGGCCTATTCATGCGTAAGTATTCGGCTCGTATAGGTTATAACCCTCCTCCCGGAGACCAAGACTTAAACTACTGCAATAATGTACGTATCTTCCGTTTTGCCGAAGCTTTGCTTAATTATGCCGAATTGGTTGTTATTCATGGTCAAACCGAAGTGAACGGCTTATCCGCCCAATCATGTTTAGACAGAATCCGCAAACGCGCCTTTGGAGCTGATAATTCTATTCCGGCAACAGCTGAAAATATAAAACTAGAAAGACGTCGGGAATTCTTGGGCGAAGGTATGCGCTTTTGGGACATTGTTCGTTGGGGAGACACCTCTTTGTTGAACGATAATGATGCAGCACACAATTCGGTTCGTACCTGGAATGATTACATGAAGTATCTTCCTATTCCTCAAGGTGAACTTGATAAGACAAAAGGAACTGAATATGAATTAGAACAAAATACAGGTTGGAATTAAGATGAACCGTAACAAGTTAATACGAAACAATATGAAAAATATATTTAAAACAGGTATACTGGCTTTGTTATCAGTTCTTTTGATGACAAGCTGTGACCCTCAAGAAAACAATGAATATGGTTTGGGGACTACACCGACAGAAACTGATTTGTCGTTTACTGCAACTCCGTCTTCCTCAAAGGCAAATATTATAGTTCTTAAGAACACCTCTTCTGTTTCGGGTGTTGCTACATGGAATTTGGGCAATGGTGCAACGGCCAAAGGTGAATCGGTTGAGGCTCAATATCCTTTCGCAGGTACATACACCGTTTCATTAACGCTGTATACCACAGGTGGTTCTGCTACTGTAACTAAGCAAATTATTATTGCTGAAGACGATATGTCATTGCTTGATACTCCGATGTACAATGCTTTAACAGGCGGTGCAGCTAATCTGGCAGGAAAGACTTGGGTATTTGACGAATATCACGACGGGCACTTTGGTGTAGGTCCGGTGCTTAATGATGACGGTAGTGTTTCTACTAGTCCGTCATGGTGGTCATGCCCTGCTTCTGGTAAAGAAGGAGCCAGCTTGTATAAGCAAGAGTTCACCTTTATTCAGGTTGGTGTGAAGATGATATGGAAAAATAATGGTTACATCTATACCAATGCCAATGGTAAAAATGCATTGGGAATAAGTGACTTTATAGAAAATCCGGGTGGTGCTGGTGACTTTGATGTGGCATATACGCCTCAAGCTGAATATACTTTTGCTTTAGACGAGAATGAGAAAACGCTTACGTTAAGCAATGATGCTTTCTTGGGGCATTATGCAGGTACATCTACCTATAAAATTGAATCGTTGACCGATGATGCTCTTTATTTGAGTTGTGCTAGTAAAGTAGAATCCGGCAATAAATGGTGGTATCGATTTATTCCTAAAGAGAAAAATGTGAAGCCTGTGGTACCTGTTAAAGCAGTTGCTTTAGCCGAAAACTTTGAAAAGGAGAAATTGTCTGTCGACTTTAAGCGCGAGGAAATGGGCACGTTACAACACATTTATGCAAACCCTGCTCCAGTACCGGTTAATGAATCCAAACTCGTTTATTTGTACCAAAAAACATCTGCATTCTATTCAAACATATCTTATACCGTAACCGGATATAAATTTGATTTGACTGAAATGAATAAGGTAAGAATGAAAGTATATATTCCTTCGTACAATAACTATGAAGATGTATTTGCTACAGCCGGTGATTGGGTTACTATTAACAAACTACAGTCACAAGTTGCTGTGAAGTTGCAAAATAGTAATCTGGGTACTACTTCATATACTACGCAGACTGAAATCGTTAAAGCCAATCTTCAGAAAGACAGATGGTTGGAACTTGAATTTGATTTTAGTTCCGTGAAAGATCGTAAAGACTATGACAAGATAGTGATTCAGTTTGGCGGTGAAGGCCATGCTGCGCCTGGCATATTCTTCTTTGATGATTTCTCTTTTAATAAATAAGCAAACCCATAAGGGCAGCGCAAGCTGCCCTTATAATGGTTACAACCTACAATGATGATATGATGAGAAAAGTCCTTTTATTGATGTTTATTTCTATTTTACCTTTCATTTATTGCTGTAGCAGTGATGATCCGGTATCTAAGCCTGACGCCGTTTTAATCAGTATTACTCCACAGTCTCTGGAACTCACCGGGCAAGCTGAGAATAAAGTATTGCAAGTCAGTTCGAATGCTGATTGGGAGGTTATAAGCAGCCAGAGTTGGTGCAAAGTAACTCCCTCTTCAGGTTCAACCGGAGCGGCTAGTGTTACTATTACTGTTGAAGAGAATACTTCCGGTTCACCCAAAACAGCAGAACTGACATTCAAATCGGGTTCGTACACAGCAACTTATTCAATTTCTCAGCCGGCCAAAATTATTGCTCCTGCCGGTTATCAGTTGGTGTGGAATGATGAATTTAATGCATCAAGGCTGAGTGGTGGAAGACCTGCTTTACCTGCTACTACTAATTGGTCTTATGAAACAGGTAACAACGGTTGGGGAAATAATGAGCTGCAAAATTATATATCAGGTTTCTCCGGCACTGATACGTGTGCGGTTGTGACCGACGGTAAGTTGAAGATTATTGCTAAGAAGGTTGGTAATCAGGTACTTTCCATTCGTATGAATACGAGGCAGAGCTGGAAATACGGTTATTTTGAAGCCCGCTTAAAACTGCCTAAAGGAAAAGGAACGTGGCCTGCCTTCTGGATGTTACCTAAAAACTTTACGGCATGGCCCGATGATGGTGAGATAGATATTATGGAAGAAGTAGGCTACAATGCCAATTACGTATCTTCTTCCATTCACTGCAAGGCCTATAACCATTCCATCGGCACTCAGAAAACAAAAGAAATTCTGCTTTCAACAGCGCAGACGGAATTTCATGTTTACGCATTGGAGTGGACGGAAGATTATATCAAAACGTTTGTCGACGGCAAGGAGCTTTTCTACTTTGCCAACGATAAAACCGGTAACAAAAACACCTGGCCGTTTAATGCGCCGTTTTACCTGAAGTTAAATCTGGCCTGGGGCGGTAACTGGGGTGGCGCGCAAGGGGTAGATGAAAGTGTGTTACCCGCCACTTACGAGATCGACTATGTGCGTGTGTTTCAAAAATAATTAATGTAAATAGATATGAGAATTGGTAAAATCCTTCCGGGATGTTTGTTGCTTTTGTCTTTGTCTTCCTGCGGTACGGTGCAGGAAAACAAAGATAAAGTGATTGAAAACAAGATTGAAACTCTTTTGTCGAAAATGACATTAGAAGAGAAGATCGGTCAGATGAATCAGATCAGCTCTTTGGGTAATATTGAAGAGATGAGCGTAGCCATTAAAAAAGGTGAAATTGGCTCTATCTTGAATGAAATTGATCCCGTTCGCGTCAATGCGTTGCAACGGGTGGCTGTTGAGGAGTCACGCATGGGCATTCCTTTGTTGATTGCGCGTGATGTGATTCATGGTTTTAAAACTATTTTTCCTATTCCGTTGGGGCAGGCTGCTACGTTCAATCCTGCCGTTGCAGAAGAGGGGGCGCGTGTTGCTGCCATTGAGGCCTCTGCTGTAGGTATCAGGTGGACGTTTGCTCCCATGATTGACATTGCCCGCGATCCACGCTGGGGACGTATAGCCGAAGGATGCGGAGAAGATACGTATCTTACTGCCGTGATGGGCGCTGCCATGGTGAAAGGCTTCCAAGGTGATTCGTTGAATGACCCGACCGCCATCGCTGCTTGTCCCAAGCATTTTGTGGGTTACGGTGCTGCCGAGGGTGGTCGTGATTACAATTCTACTTTCATTCCCGAACGAAGATTGCGGAATGTGTATTTGCCGCCGTTTGAGGCTGCTGCAAAGGCTGGTGCAGCTACGTACATGACTTCTTTTAATGACAACGACGGAGTGCCTTCTTCGGGCAATGAGTTTATTCTAAAGCAAGCGCTTCGCAAGGAATGGGGATTCGACGGATTCGTGGTGTCTGACTGGGCTTCGATCAAAGAAATGATCCCTCACGGATTTGCCGCTGATGAAAAAGATGCTGCAATGAAGGCTGCCAATGCGGGGGTAGATATGGAAATGGTTAGTTACACGTACATGACTCATCTCAAAGATCTTATCAAAGAGGGAAAGGTAAAGGAAGACGTTGTCAATGAGGCGGTACGTAATATTCTTCGAATCAAGTTCCGTCTGGGACTTTTTGAGAATCCTTATGTTGACGAAAAGCGTCAGTCGGTTATGTACGCACCGGAACATTTGGCGGCTGCCAAACGCGCTGCGGCAGAGTCGGCCATACTGCTCAAAAACAATGGAATTTTGCCGTTGAAAGAAACGGTGAAAACGGTAGCTGTGGTTGGCCCCATGGCCGATGCTCCTTACGAGCAAATGGGTACCTGGGTGTTCGATGGCGATAAAGCATATACGCAAACTCCTCTGAAAGCCATTCAGGCACAATATGGTGACAAGGTAAATGTTATCTATGAAGCCGGATTGGATTTCAGTCGCGATAAAAATACAACGGGCATTGCGCGGGCAGCTGCTGCGGCAGCTCGTGCAGATGTGGTACTGGCATTTGTGGGTGAGGAATCCATCCTTTCGGGAGAAGCTCATTGCTTGGCCGACTTGAATCTGCAAGGTGCACAGTCTGACTTGCTGGCAGCGTTGGCCAAAACAGGTAAACCGGTGGTGACCGTTGTCATGGCGGGTCGCCCGTTGACCATTGAAAAAGAAGTCAACCAGTCGGCTGCTGTGTTTTACTATTTCCATCCGGGTACCATGGGTGGTCCGGCAATAGCCGATTTGTTGTTTGGTAAAGAAGTGCCCAGCGGAAAAACACCGGTAACCTTCCCTAAAATGGTGGGGCAGATACCCGTTTACTATTCGCACAACAACAGCGGACGCCCCGCTACACGCAATGAAATTTTATTAAACGATATTCCGGTTGAGGCCGGACAAACGTCATTGGGCTGTACATCTTTCTACATGGATGCCGGCTTTGACCCGTTGTATCCATTCGGATACGGACTGTCTTACACTACTTTCTCGTACAGCAATATCAAGCTGGCTTCGGGCACGCTGAAGAAAGATGATGTGTTGAAGGTGACATTTGACCTCGAGAATACGGGTAAATACAAAGGAACCGAAGTGGTTCAATTGTATGTGCAAGACAAGGTGGGCTCAGTAACCCGTCCGGTGAAAGAGTTAAAAGGTTTTATGCGTGTTACTTTACAGCCGGGAGAAAAGAAGTCGCTCTCTTTTGAACTGCCGGTAAGCGAATTGGCTTTTTGGAACATCGACATGAAACATGTTGTTGAACCCGGAGACTTTGCTCTTTGGGTAGCAGGCGACAGCCAAAGCGGACAAGAAATAGCTTTTAAGGTAGGAGAATAGAAGATTGTTGTTGTTTGACAGGCAGAAGGGGCAGGTGTGGTAACACATTTCTTCTTCTGCCTTTTTTTGTTCACCCCTGCTACTGCCTTCGGTCTAATCGTTTTGATTTTTATGTTATTGGTTTTGATGGTGGTGTTTTTTAGTGAAAGGCATTCGCTTTCTTTTTTCCTATCTTTGTAGGGCAAGTCACGACATTTATCAACGCTAAATAATATAAAATTATGATTAACCGGATTATTTTAAACGAAACCTCTTATTTTGGAGCAGGCTGTCGCACGGTGATTGCTACGGAAGCAGCTCGTCGCGGATTCAAGAAAGCCTTTTTTGTAACTGATAAGGACCTGATTAAATTTGGTGTTGCTGCCGAAGTGATCAAGGTTTTGGATGATGCCAAAATTCCTTACGAACTTTACAGCGATGTAAAGGCAAACCCTACCATTGCCAATGTACAAAACGGTGTGGCTGCTTTTAAAGCATCCGGAGCCGACTTCATCATCGCATTGGGCGGAGGTTCTTCTATTGACACAGCTAAAGGTATTGGTATCGTTGTGAATAACCCCGATTTTGCCGATGTGAAGTCGCTTGAGGGTATTGCCGACACAAAAAACAAAGCCGTTCCTACTTTTGCTTTGCCTACCACTGCCGGAACTGCTGCCGAGGTAACCATCAACTACGTAATTATTGATGAGGAAGCTAAAAAGAAAATGGTATGTGTTGACCCCAACGACATTCCCGCTGTTGCCATTGTTGACCCTGAATTGATGTACTCTATGCCGAAGGGACTGACTGCCGCAACGGGTATGGATGCCTTGACTCATGCCATTGAAAGTTACATCACACCGGGCGCGTGGGTGATGAGTGACATGTTTGAAATGAAAGCCATCGAAATGATTGCTGCCAATTTGAAGGCTGCTGTTGACAATGGTAAAGACACGGCTGCCCGTGAAGCCATGGCACAAGCACAGTACATTGCAGGTATGGGATTCTCTAATGTAGGTTTGGGTATTGTGCACTCTATGGCGCATCCGCTGGGAGCGTTCTACGACACACCGCACGGCGTGGCCAATGCATTGCTGTTACCTTACGTGATGGAATACAATGCCGAATCGCCAGCTGCCCCCAAATACAAAGAGATAGCTAAGGCAATGGGTGTAAATGTTGACGGTATGAGTACTGAAGAAGGTGTGAAAGCTGCTGTTGATGCAGTGAAAGCTCTTTCTATAAGCATTAACATTCCGCAGAAGCTTAGCGAAATCGGCGTGAAAGAAGAAGACATCCCTGCTTTGGCAGTAGCTGCTTTCAACGATGTTTGCACAGGAGGTAATCCTCGTTCTACTTCAGTAGAAGACATTGAGGCTCTGTATCGCAAAGCGTTCTAAAACAACTGAAATCAATTCATAAAAAAGGCCGGGGCAAATCGCTTCCGGCCTTTTTCATAAATTATATTCTCTCTTTTATTTGATGCGTTTGTAACCATAAACGGCACGGTCGCCCAATTCTTCCTCAATACGGAGCAATTGGTTGTACTTAGCCATACGGTCAGAACGGCTCAAAGAACCAGTCTTAATCTGTCCGCTATTGGTTGCTACTGCAATGTCAGCAATTGTTGCATCTTCTGTTTCGCCTGAACGGTGAGAAGTAACAGTGGTGTATCCGTGACGGTGAGCCATTTCAATGGCATTCAACGTTTCTGTCAGCGAACCAATTTGGTTAACTTTGATCAGGATGGAGTTAGCACAACCTTCTTCAATTCCTCTTGACAGGAAGTCAACATTGGTTACGAACAAGTCGTCACCTACCAACTGACAGCGTCCGCCGATACGGTCGGTTAGCTTCTTCCAACCTTCCCAGTCGTTTTCACTCATACCATCTTCAATAGAATCGATGGGGAATTCGTTAATCAAATATTCCAGGAAGTCAACCTGCTCATCGGCAGTTCTTTTCACTCCTTTGGCACCTTCAAACTTGGTGTAATCATACACGCCGTCTTTGAAGAACTCAGAAGCAGCACAGTCCAGTCCGATGGTGATGTCCTTTTTAGGCTCATATCCGGCTGCCTTGATAGCTGCCAATATTGAGTTTAATGCATCCTCGGTACCTTCCAGAGTAGGAGCGAAGCCACCTTCGTCACCTACGGCAGTGCTCAGTCCGCGATCTTTCAATACTTTTTTCAATGCGTGGAACACTTCGGCACCCATGCGCAAACCTTCTTTGAAAGATTTGGCACCTACGGGACGAATCATGAATTCCTGAAAAGCGATAGGAGCGTCACTGTGTGAACCACCGTTAATGATGTTCATCATCGGCACAGGCATTACGTATGTGTTAACACCACCGATGTATCTGTAAAGGGGCAGGTCCAAGTAAGCGGCAGCAGCCTTAGCTACAGCCAGAGACACACCTAAAATGGCGTTGGCACCCAGTTTGGATTTAGTAGGAGTACCGTCAAGTGAAAGCATCAGATGGTCGATACCTCTTTGGTCGAGTGCAGAAACACCCACCAAGTGCGGACCAATGATGTTATTGATGTTATCAACCGCTTTCTGTACGCCTTTGCCGCCATAACGGGCTTTGTCGCCATCGCGTAACTCCAGCGCTTCGTGTTCACCGGTTGAGGCTCCCGATGGAACGGATGCTCTTCCTACGATACCTGATTCCAACAATACATCCACCTCAACTGTGGGGTTACCTCTTGAATCGAGGATTTCTCTTCCTGTAATTTTTTCTATTTTCATAATTCAAACTATGATTGATTTGATTTCTTTTTATGTTGCAAAGATACTTTTTTGCAGGGTGTGCGCCTCTACCCACAAATGGGTATTCATTGCTGCACCATTACCACCTTTTAGGTAGCTTCGTATCTAAAAACAATTTCGAACACAAAATGTTTGTTTTGCAACATTTTTTTGCCTGTATTTTTTGCCGAGTGAGAACCTGCAACAGGTGTTGGAGCACTTCACGAAAAAGCACCCAAAAACGGTCACGACTCGTGCTTCTAATTGCCCCGAGCAATTCAAAATGTGCCCCGAGCAATGGAGGCGATTGCCCTGAGCAGTTGGGTGGATTGCCACGAGCAATTTGTTGCCGTGAAAGCAAGCTAATACTCCCAGCAGAACTTCCTTTCATCCCACACCGAAGTCACGGCCGGACGAGGTGGTGCTCCCTCCGGGATGGGCAATCCGCAATACGTTCGCTGTCCGTCGACCAGCTGCTCGAAGCGGTACACATCCGTGGCAGCAGCCTTTTCAATCAGCTTTCGCAAGCGTTTGTTCGTAACAGTGCCCTGACGAATGAAGTTGCTGAAGTACGACTTGACATCGCGCAGCGAACAGATCGTAACCTCCGTTCCCTGCAACAGCACGTGTTCCCTGAAAGCCTTGGAGATGATCTCCAGGTGCGGCAGGAAAGCACCACTCAACCCCGAGTGTATGGCCTGAAGCTCCAGCCATGAAGGCTCCCCCAACGCTTCGTTCAACCAAGTCTCCCAAAAAGAAGATTTGCTGCCGCTGCTGCTTTCTTTTTCAGAAGCGGTAGCTTCTTTTTCTTTTCTCTTAATTTCTTCT